>NZ_JBVFUC010000005.1:0-121235 GCF_055693545.1 Yoonia sp. JB2-21 | reverse complement strand
GCTGTCGAATGGTGCCAGCTCGATATGGATATGCAGGTTATCGTTCCAGTAGTCACCCAGCACTTCAGCCACGCCCGGTTCATAAAGCGGTGTCGGAGAGACCCACGTGAACAGATCACGCCCGCCCTGTTCTTCTGCGACTTTCAGCAAACCAATGGCCGGACCCGCAGGCAGCATCAAAAGGATCGTGTCAGCCCCTTCCGCAATCGCTTGTAGGTAGACCGAGTTCAGATCGACCGCTGTTGGGTCCATCAGGATTGACGTGCCCGTCAGCCCTTGGCTGGACATGTAGTCCTCCATCCAATCGCAAGCCCAGCCGCCGTTATTGGGGATGTTGAAGCCGATACAGGCGGCATTTGTGGTGCCAAGCTCTTCCACGGCGTAGGTCAGCGCGCCGATGCCGGAAGGCAGCGGGCCTTGGTTGGTTGAGACAATGTTCGCGGATTCGTAGCATTCCGAGATCGCACAGCCCGAGGCCATGACCATCACATCTTCGTCCTTATAAAGCCCCGCGTTCACAGCCATGGACACGACAGAACCGTTTCCGACGAGCGCGACAACGCCTTCATCCTTGACCAGCTTGGTGGCGACCTGACCGGCCAGCTCCGGGTTCCACTGATCGTTCTCAACGATGTATTCGATGGGACGCCCATTGATACCGCCGTTGGCGTTCACGCAGTCAAAATAGGCCGCAGCCGCATCTGTGCCGCCGGAAAAGTCTCCGGGAGGGGCGTTACCGTTGATGCCGCCGACTTTGATCGGGTCGCCACTTGCTGCCTCGCCTGTATTCAGCCCGCAAGTCGGGGCGTGGCCATCGGCAGCGGCGGTTGTGCCAGTCAGGGCAAGGCAAAGCGCCGCCGCCCCTGTTGTCAGGGTGAATTGCAGTTTCATTGGTAGTCTCCTGTTGGAAGTGTGTGGGGCTTAGGACGTTCCGTCCATGACTTTGCCCATGTATTCTTCTTCGGTGATCAGCCCGCCGTGTTCAGCGGCTTTGCCCTGATCTTTTTCGGGCAGAAAATCCTGTAACGGGGCGATCCGTTTCCACGCCGGGAAGGGCTGTTTGCCTTCGGCGTCTGGCACATAGATCGAATGATCTTCGACCCGTTTGTGCTTGTGGATCATCCGGGCGCAATTCTGGAACACGCGGGTCACATCAACCAATGCGACCATGTTGCAGCCGGGGAAATGAGCCATCAGGTCGGGGTCTTTGGACAGTTTCGCATCACCCTGCACACGAATGCGCCACGGGGTTTCGAAATCCATGAACAACATGCCAACCTTTGCGGCCGCATCAATATTCCCCATCGACAGCCACATCCCGTTGCCATCGTAGTTCGGGAAGACAAGCTTGCCATCGCCCAAATGTTTGACAAAGCCCACTGGGCCACCTTTGTACGATACCGTCGGCTCCCCCTCGGCTGTCACGGTGGACAAGAAAAAGTAGTCGCGGCTTTCGATATAGTCGATGTGGTAGTCTTCCAGTTCGTCACGCACGATAGCCTGAACGACTGCGTGGGACAGTTTGGTTGTGCCATTCTCATCCTGCAACTTGCGCTGCGCATCGGTATAAAAATCGTCGTGCGTTGGAATGGCTGGTGTTGGTTCTGACATGTTGACCTCCCTGAAAACATGGGCGACCCCGCAAGGGATGCAGGGCCGCGGAACGGTTTTCTATTCAGCGGCCTCGGCAGGCACTGCGCGCTGCTCGGTGACTTCTTCCCAGCCAGCGGCATCATCAAAGTCTACAACGGCAGACTGTTTTTTGCGGTTGATCATCAGACGCGTGCTGTCGCGCTTGGCGTAATGGCCCGCCGGGTCAGCAGCGGCCTTGGCATAGCCAATCATGTGCAGATCAATATCGGCATACATGATGCCTTCCTGATCATGGGGAATACGTGCGGCCAGTTCAGACCCATCGGGGCCGTAGATCGCAGTATAACCACCACCCACTGGGAAAAGCGCTTCTTTCTCGGGGTTTCCTTCGCACAGCATGTCCTGCATTTCCTTGGTCACAAGGGAACAGGGGGCAAGCACGAAGCAGGATCCTTCAACCGCGTAAATCATCGAAGCGGCGTTGTTCACCTGATGTCCAAGCGCGTAGGCCGTACCTTCATAAAGCGCAAGGTTGGGCCAAGCGGCGACGTGGATTTGTTCGTTGTCCGCATACATCGCATATTTTGACAGGGGCTGAAGATGCTCCCAACAGGCAAGCTGCCCGACGCGACCGATGGATGTATCGACGACGCGCAAGTCAGAGCCATCGCCTTCGCCATAAACCGTCCGCTCAACATGGGTAGGCTTCAGCTTGCGGCGGCGGTTGATGACCTCGCCGGTCTCATCAAAGTGCCACTGGGCTATATAAAGCGAACCGCCGTCGCGTTCGGACACACCGATAGAAAGCTGGATGTTGTTGTCGCGGCAGGCCTTTGCCAGCTTTTGTTCATGCGCCGAACCAGCCACAATGGAATTGTCGAAGTAGCGCCCGACAAATTGCATCTGCCAGGCAACCGGGCCCAACCAAATGTGGTTCGGGTAGCCCGGCAGCCAGGTCTCAGAGAATGCAACCAGATTGGCCCCATTGGCGGCGGCTTCTTCGATCAAACCAATGGCCTTGTCGATGCCAGCATCAAGATCAAGAAAGCACGGGGCGGCCTGAACGGCGGCAATTTTGGATTGTGTAGACATAGTATTCCTCCCAATTTCTAACCATCAGGCTGCATGAGGGGGCACGCCCCTGCTTTTGGATTTGGGCGGAAAAACTTGTGTTTTTGAGCGGGACCGGCATAATTGGTTAACTTTGGGACTAATTTCGATGGACATCCAAACCCGCTACGACACAGACGACGTCGCACCACAGGATCGCTTTGCCTATTGGCGTGAATCCGTGTGTGACAGCTATGTGCAGCTTGGATGTGACACCGAAAATCGCAGCAATTTCCGTGGATTGATTGATATCGCCCGACATTCTGTTGTGTCGATATCAAAGGTCGCAGGCCTGTCGCATACTGTTGAGCGGCGCAAGCGCGATATTTCGGCTGCGGCGGAGTCCTACTTTTTGCTGAGCCTGCAAACAGCCGAGTCATCGCAGGTGATGCAGTTTGGTAAAACAGCGCTCTTGCACCCGGGCGATATGGCGCTGTACAGCAGCACGGACCCCTACATGCTGAAACTAAGCAATGACTTTTCAAAAACCGTTGTGCAGCTTCCATCTGCCAAGTTGATCGAACGCTTGCCCAACGCTGAAATGTTGACCGCACGCAAGATCGACGGGCAATCTGGGATCGGCAAGCTGGTGCGTGAGAATGTGCTGGCCTTTGCTGAGCATGTGAAAACCGCCAATCCCATGGTGCAGTCGTTGTTGCAGGATACGCTGATTGACCTGATCGCCACCGGGCTTGCGTCCCACGGGGCCGACAAGATCGAACTGTCATCGCCTGAACAGCATGTGATGCTGCGCGCGAAATCCTTTATCCGCGCCAACCTTGGTGATCCTGATCTTGATCGCAATCTGGTCGCAACCGAAATTGGCATGTCAGTGCGCCGGTTGAATGATATCTTCTCTAAGGAAGACACCTCGATCAGCGCCTTCATTCGCAAGATGCGTCTGGATGCAGTGGCCAGCGATCTGCGCGACAGGCGGTTCCAGCGTTTGTCCATCAGTGAGATCGCGTTTCGGCATGGTTTTTCCAACATGCAGAATTTTTCGACACTGTTTCGGAACACATTCGGCCAATCGCCCCGGAGTTACCGCATGTAGTTTGACGGGAAGATCGCGACCCTTCTAAGCCTGTAGAGCGTCGACGAGGCGTACCATGGCCACCATGCCTGGGTCTTCGAGGCCAATGGATTTTTCTTCATAGACGCGGGCGCGGCCGATCTTGTTGGGTTTGTCTTTGAACATCGCAAGCGCTTCATTAGCTGCTTTGGACGCCGATGCATACATCGCGTCTGATGCGTCGATGCCTTGGATTGCGGTGATGATGGCATCCATGGAATCCAGGAGCGTCTTGTCACCGAGATTGGCCCCACCGCGCATCATCATAGCCTCTTGAGCCGCTTGAAGGAGGTCCGGGATTTCGGACCATTCAATACACTCTCTATCCTTGACCGTTTTCCCGGCGGCCATCAAAGCGGTTGCCATCAATGTACCAAAACTTGAACCTGACACCGAGGTCATGGCTTTTGCTGCTTGAAACAAGGCCATACCAACATCACCCTGCATAAGCTCCGTCGCCGTTTTCATATTCCGGAAACCATTGACCAATGTAACACCGAGGTCGCCATCACCCAAACGCCCGTCAAGCTCATTCAACTCTTCGCCGATGGGATCAATCTTGTCTGCAATCCGCGTGATGGCACGACGAAGTGTGTCGGTTGTCAGTGTCATTTCAATTGCTCCAGAACGGACAGACCGCGTTCGCCTTCAACAGCTTTTCAAGGTCTTCATCCAAATGCATGAGGGTTATGGAGGCACCAGCCATCTCCATTGACGTTGCATAGTTGCCGACCCGAATGTCCGCCAGTTCAACGCCGAGGTCGTCCAGGCGCGCTTTGGCGCGGCGGAACATCAGGTACAGCTCTTCGATGGGGGTCGCACCCAGTCCATTAACAAGGATCGCGACACGATCGCCCTCGCCCGCCGGCTTGTCGGCGAAAAGACGATCCATCATCGCGTCGGTTACATCGTCTACTGTGCTCAGTTTGCTGCGGCCAACCCCGGGTTCGCCATGTATGCCCATGCCGATTTCAATCTCATCATCGGCGATTTCAAATGTTGGCTTTCCCGCCTGTGGAACGACGCAGGATGACAAAGCAACGCCGATCGAGCGGCAGGCGTCAGCGGCCTTTTGCGCGGCAGCAGCTGTCTCAGGGAGGGAGCGGCCCTCAGCTGCTGCCGCACCTGCGACCTTGGCAACATAGACAAAACCGGCGACGCCACGGCGTTTCTCGGCTTCATCAGTCGCGGCACTGGCCACATCATCGGCGACAATCACCTTGATCGCCTCGATGTCATCCATCTCGGCCATTTCACAGGCCATATCGAAGTTCATCCGGTCGCCGCCGTAGTTACCTACGACACAAAGGACACCTTTGCCGCTGTCAGCAAACTTGATTGATTCGAGCATCGGATTCATGTCGGGCGATGCAAAGACATCCCCAACAGCGCAGGCATCAAGCAGCCCATCCCCGATGTAGCCCGCAAAGACCGGGATATGCCCAAAGCCACCGCCAGATACGACACCAACTTTCCCATCTACAGGTGTCGGTCGGTGCAGCATACGACCGGTTTCCCCACCGATAGAATAGGTGCCGGGGTGTGCAAGCGCCATGCCTTCGAGGACTTCGTCGACATAGTGCTCAGGACGATTGATCAGCTTTTTCATGAGGGTCTTTCGGTATTGGTTCGTATTCGATGGATTTTCACAGCACTGGCTTATGCGACCGCAAGATCATCCTTCGGTGTGGCATATCCAGCCGCATAGTGACGAAGGCAGTCAGCAACAGCCTTTTCGCGCGAGATCGGCATGTTGAAGCGGTCCGGATGTACGGCGGGCAAGCTGTAGGGTGGTTCCCCATTAGCAATCCAGTCGCTCAGGAACTGCCCTGCTCCACCGCCAGTTCCAATACCAACATGGAACGCTGACGCCATCCATAATCCGTAATGTCCGGCGATAGGGCCGAGAACGGGCATGCCGTCCGGCGCGTAACAAAGTGGTCCGTTGTTCGCGACCTTAATCCCGGCCTCGGCCAGTGCCGGGAAGCGCCACATGGCCACCTCAAGATTGTCCATCAGTCGGTCAATATCTGGCACCAAAAGCTCTTGACCAAATTCTGGCGGGATACCTCCTGTGTTCCATGGCTTTGGCTCCTGTTCATAGATGCCGATCAGGAACCCGTTCCCTTCCTGCCGCACATTACCAGGGATGACAGGATCGCGGACGGTCGGCAGTTCCCACCCAAGCGCCTCAACTTCGGGATGCGCCTCGGTAACGATTTCGTGGTGCTCAAGCGCATAAAGCGGCAGGTCAATACCCAAAGGAAGCAACATTTCTCGCGCCCAGAAGCTTGTCGCGACAACGATTTTTTCGGCACGGAACACTTGCCCTTTGGCTGTGATTTCCCACGTCCCATCTGCCACTTTCGCAATGCCATCGACCGGATGATGTCGCAAAATCCTGGCCCCGCGCATCCGCGCGGATGCAGCAAGCGCGTGGGTCGCCCCGGTCGGGTCCACGTGGCCATCATCGGGCGTATAAGCAGCACCCAAAACGCCCTCGACATTCACCAATGGATGCAACTTCGTGATCCGCTCAGGTGTAACAACCTCATACGCGATACCAAGCCGTTCATACATCGGCGTGAGCGCCTGATAGGCCGCAAGCTCGGCCGCTGAACTGGCAAACCTCAAACTACCGGTTTTGTGGAACCCGATCGCCTGGCCTGATTCCGCCTGCGCGCGTTCATACGTTTTAAGGGAATTGATGTAGAGTTGCGTGATCTCCGCGTCGTGGCCAAAGTGGGTGCAGTTGCCTGCCGCATGCCAGGTCGAGCCGGATGTAAGCTCGTTCTTCTCAAGAAGAAGCGTGTTTGTAATCCCACGCTCGGCCAATCCATACAGAACACTGCAACCGACGATGCCGCCGCCGATGACAATTACATCATATGTTTCTGACATGCCGGGATACCCTCAATGATTCCGCAATGTGAAAACTAAAATCCACAATATGTTCTAGTCCCGCGATCTGGCGGGTGTCAAATTCTATTTCAAAAGGGTGATCGCCATGGCGCATGGTCACCCTCTGTGCGGTTGATTTCAGACGTGGCCGCGAGTAGCACTATAAACCAACTGAAGGAGCTTGCATGGTCAGAGACGTTCAAAGTTCGATTGTCGAGAAGAGCGTTGTCGTCGTCGACCTTCTCGCTCAAGCGCCAGGCAAACTCAGCCAGACCGAGATCATTGAGCAAAGCGGCATCAACAAATCATCGGTTTACCGCATCCTATCGATCCTGATTGGCCAAGGTCTAGTGACTTTTGACGAACGCGAAAAGCTTTACGCCGTCGGTCCAAAACTCGTCAGCTGGGCGCGTGCAGCGTGGCAAAAGACCGATCTATCGCTCATCGAAGATCAGGATCTGGTCGGTCTCAGTGCGGCCACTGGTCTGAATGTCGCAATCTCTGTTTTGAGCGAGACGACTGTCACGTTCATCCGCACGCGCATTCCAAAACCATATAAATTTGCCATCAAGATCGGCGGCCAGTCAGAACTTCACTGTACCGCCGCAGGCAAAGTGTTCTTAGCATTCATGACGGATACAGAGCAAAGTGCATACTTTGAAACGGCTAAGCTTGAGAAGTTTACCGAGAACACAATCACCGATGAGGACAAGCTCAGGACGGAACTTGCGACGATCCGCAATGATGGGTTTGCCTTTTCCAATCGTGAGGAGTTTTGGCAAGTCCGCGGCATTGCTGCCCCAATCCTTGACTATGATAATCGGATTTTGGCGGCGATGAGCCTTTGGTCGCCAACCCACCATATCTCTTCTGATGACCTGCTTGGCAATGCGCCGATGTTGAAAGAGAGCGCAGCTGAGATTTCGGCCCGTTTTGGGCGCATGATTTCCTAGGCCACCTTACATTCCACACTCTCCCGAATGATGCGCCACGTCGTGCCTTCGATGTGGCGCATTAATCGTGCGTGTTGACAAGTTGGTTATGAGTCGCTCTTTTGTATATTACGAAAAATGATTTTCACATTATGAATCACTAACAGAGGAGTATGAAACCGATGACCTTGAAAGCGCTATGCCTTTCGACAACCGTAATTCTGGGAACCGCGACGTCTGCCATGGCAGAGGATATTGTGATCGGTATCCCGAATTGGCCGTCCGTTAACGCCGTTGGCAATATCATCAAAGTTGTGATCGAGGATAACCTTGGTCTGTCGGTCGAAGTCCAAAACGGTACGAATCCAATCATTTTCGAAGCCATGGACTCTGGCTCCATGCACATTCATCCGGAGGTCTGGATTCCAAACCAGCAGAACCTGCATGACACCTATCTCGTTGACAAAAAAACGGTCATGCGCGGTGGTGGCGAAGGTGTTGAGGCCTTTACAGCCATGTGTGTGCCCACAGCATTTGCCGAAGAGCATGGCATCACCTCCATTGACGATCTGACAGACCCAAGCGTCGCCGCGCTGTTCGACAGCAACGGTGACGGCAAGGGCGAGATTTGGATCGGGGCGACGGGCTGGGCGTCCACCAATATCGAACGGATCCGCGCCAAATCCTATGGCTACGAGGAAACGCTAGAACTGCTCGAAATCGACGATACGCTGGCTTATGCGAACCTTGATGCTGCCATTGAGGCTGGCGAAGGTTGGGTGGGCGTATGCTATACACCCCATTACATGTGGACACTGCATGATGTGACCCCACTCGAAGAACCGCCGCACGACGCTGCCAGATGGAACATCACCCACCCGACGGACGACCCGAATTGGCTTGAAGTGTCGTCAGCTGATGTGCATTGGCCATCTGCCTATCTCTATCCCTACTACGCTGCGTCGCTGGAAGAGGATTTCCCTCAAGTGGCCAGCATGCTGAACGCGATGGATCTCGATCCCGATTCAGTCTCCGCAATGACCTATGAGATCGCAATCCAAGGGGTCGACCCTGCGGAGTTTGCGAGGAAATGGGTCGCGGACAATGAGGACCGTGTCCTGGGTTGGTTGAGCAACTGATCAAGCAAGGGCCATCCGCAATCTTTCGGGTGGCCCTTTCAACTATTCGAAGGGGTCGGGCTCTGTGGACGAAACTGTTGTAGAATTGCGCAATGTCTGGAAGGTCTTTGGTGGCCGCAGCGACGAAGCTATGAAAGCGATCCTTGATCGTGGGCTTGCAAAACCTGAAGTTCTCGAGGAATTCCAGTGCGTCGTCGGCGTTCGGGATGCAACCTTCTCGGTCAAACGCGGCGAGATTTTCTGCATCATGGGTCTGTCCGGCTCGGGAAAATCCACTTTGGTCCGTCATATTAACCGGCTGATTGAACCCACATCAGGCGAAATCGACGTCCTTGGTCAGAATGTGAATGCCATGTCTCCGCCTGAGCTGCGTCGCATGCGTGCTGAACAGATTGGGATGGTGTTCCAGCACATGGCACTGATGCCGCATAAATCTGTCCGCGACAATGTCGCCTACCCGCTCAAAATCCGCGAAATTCCAAAGTCCCGACGCTGGGCCATCTCCGACCATGCGCTCGGGCTGGTTGACCTGACGGGATACAAAGACCGTCTCCCAAGCGAGTTGTCCGGCGGGATGCAACAGCGCGTGGGGATCGCCCGCGCCCTTGCCGCTGACCCCGAAGTCCTGCTGATGGACGAGCCGTTTTCGGCGCTTGACCCATTGATCCGCCTGCAATTGCAGGACCAGTTCAAAGCGCTGGTTGCGCAGCTCAAGAAGACTACGCTGTTTATCACCCATGATCTTGACGAGGCCATCCGTATCGGCGACCGCATCGCAATTATGAAGGACGGTGTTGTCGTGCAGATTGGCACCCCGCACGAGATTGTCGCAAATCCTGTTGACGAATACGTGCGCGAGTTCGCACAAGGCATCTCCAAGCTCAAGCTCGTCCAGGCACATAACATCATGGAACCTTTCGCAAGTTTCGGTGGCAGCCTGAAAGGTGCCAAACGCGCCGCGAGCGAGGTTGATCTTGATCATCTGATCAGCCTCTCTGTCGACAGCGACGCTCCGATCATCATTGAAGCTGACGGCATGGACGTCGGTGTCATCAGCAGGTCGCGCCTTTTGAAAGGCATTCAGGGGAGTGCAGATTAATGACTGATGCCGTTCACACCGAAACCAAGGTTGTTGCCGCAAGCGACATCCAGACAGACCACGAAGAACTGAATGCCTCCATCACGGTTTTCGTCCAAAAGAACCCGGACTACTACATCCGCGCCTTCACCAAAGTCCATGAGGCAACAGGCTGGATGCCCAAAACATTCAACATGGCCTCAGCCCTACTTGGGCCGATTTGGGCGGCTATGCGGGGGGTGTGGGGCCTGTTCTGGGCCGGATTGCTATTGGAAATCCTGGCTTGGGTGCAGGTCGGTCGGGGCCTTTGGGGCGATCTTGGCGGAGAAAGCCTGCGACAAGCTGAAAGCCAACTTGCACGGGCCGAGACATTCCGCGAACGCGCCGCCGAGGCGATCGCAAACGGTGAAGATGGGTCTCGTTTTGAAAAACTTGCCGAGAACATGACGGCCGCTGCGGAGCGCAGCACCGAGATGGCAAATGATGCCGTTGCTGGTGGGGTTGGAATCCTTATCTCCGGTCTTGTGCTTCTTACGCTGATCCGGCTGTGGCAAGGATTCTTTGCCAACAACATCTATGAACATCAGTATGAAGATTGGAAGAATCCAACCAGAAAAGACAGAAAGCGGCGTCAAACCACGCAACGTGGTGCTTGGTTTCGTTCTGCTCTTGTTGGTTTTGCCGCTGACAGTGATCCATTTCACGTTGCCCACATTCATTGATGGTCTTGGCCTTTTCCCTGAAGGCGCAATGGATACGTTTCCGGCAAATCGCTCTCTTTATTCGAGCGTTGCGTCTTACCTTGAGGATCGCATTGATGCCGCGGCGACGGCTTGGTCTGGAGGGTTCGATTCTGTTGTTTTGGCCGTTCGGTGGGTTCTGGATGTTTTGACCATTGGCCTTGTCGGCACGCCTTGGCCGGTTGTTATGCTGATCATTGCCGTAGTTGCCTGGCGTTCTGCCGGCCCCCGTGTGGCGATCTTTGTTGTCGCTGCCATGGCTTACCTCGCGCTTTTGGGCTTCTGGGAGGTCAGCATGGAAACGGTCGCACTTGTTGGAGCTGCGGTGTTTATTTGCGTGTTGTTCGGCATCCCGCTTGGTATCTGGTTTGGCAAATCAAAACGTGCCTATGCCTTCGCTGAACCCGTGCTGGACCTGATGCAGACCTTACCTGCTTTCGTCTACCTGATCCCGATCATCGCGTTCTTTGGTACTGAGAATCCACCCGGCATTCTAGCCACAATAATCTTTGGAATGCCGCCAGTGATCCGGTTGACGGCCCTTGGTATGCGCGGCGTACCAGAAAGCATCAAAGAAGCCGCAGAAGCTTTTGGGGCCAGTAAGGCGCAACTGCTTAAAGATGTTGAAATCCCTTTGGCCCTTCCCTCCATCATGGCTGGCGTGAACCAGACGATCCTCATGTGTCTGTCCATGGTGGTCATCATCTCGCTCATCGGTGGCGGCGGTCTTGGCAAATCCATCCTTGAAGCGCTGCAATATGCTGCGAAAGGCCCAGGCCTCTTAGGTGGCTTTGCAATTCTGTTCTGCGCGATCACGATCGACAGGATTGTCCAGGGTGCTTTCCTTGGAAAGAAGGGGTGACGAAGAGGTCCGGGCATTGGAAATTGCAGCCAATCCGCAACGGGTTCACTCTGCCAGCTATGGCCAAATGAGGCAGTAACCTTCCAGCCTAAATGCCCGCTGACCGCGGCCGCATTGGAGCCTCAGCTGACTGATCATGAGAGCATGTGTGGGACTTCAATAGTTTTCGACCAAATTGGCGAAACTCACTCTGGTCGCAAACTAGAGAACGGTGATTTCAGTCTATCGATTTCCGTGCATCCGTCACCCTCGCCCTCTTGCGGCGGATCACTTTGAGAAGGGTCCATACCATGACAAGGACGGTGGCGACCGCCAGCTCCGCAGATATTGGGCGCGTCAAAAGTTCAGTCGCGTCGCCCCGGCTGATCAAGAGCGCGCGTCTCACGCATTGTTCCGCCATCGGGCCGAGGATCACACCCAGGATGATAGCCGCAAGTGGCACATTGAGTTTTTCCAGGAAGTAGCCGACAGCATCACCAAAAGATCAATAGGCCGACCGTTGATTACATAAACCCCAAGTCACACAACAACCCAGTTAACAATTTGCTCTGCAAGCTAGGTGATATTGTCCAAGGTTTTCAGGAACGCGTCGTTTTGTTCGGCAGTTCCGATGGAGACACGGACCCATCCCAGATACGGCTCCTCGAACCAGCCCTTGGTCAGGACACCGTTTTTTCTGAGCCGCTCGGCGAAGGCATCGCCGTTTTCCCCGCAGTCGAAAAACAGGAAGTTCGTTTGTGACGGTGCGACAGTATAACCGCGGCTGGAAAGCGCAGTTCGTAAACGGGCCCGTTCCGAAACGATTTTGGCCACCGAAATCTCAAGGTGTCCGGTATCCGCAAGGGCGGCCTCTGCGGCAGCGACGGCCGCTCCATTCACCGCAAATGGCGAACGGGCCTTCATCAGCGATCCGCTGATCGAGTTATGGGAGCAAATGGCGTATCCGATACGTGCCCCGGCAAGCCCGTAGGCTTTGGAGAATGTCCGCAAAGAAATCCAGGGAAGGTCTGTCTTACCCAGCTTCGCAACCGCATCGAAACGGTGCGCGGGGTCAATAAAATCAACATAAGCCTCGTCAAAAACGAACAGCGTCTCGGGCGTCAATACCGAAACAATCCTGTCAAAGTCCTCTTCTGAAATCGCAGGCCCCGATGGATTATTTGGGGAAGCGAACATCAACACTTTTGGTCTTCTTGAAAGCGCGCCGAGGATGCCTTCAATCGGGAAGGACCAGTCTTCGTTGTACTGAATCTTTTGCGCCTTCGCACCGCATGCCTGTGCGCCCATTTCATGCGGACCAAAGCTTGGGCATGTGGTGACAATCTGTTCACCGGGGCTCAGAACCGTTGTGTATATAAGAGCAATCAGATCTTCGGACCCGTTGCCTGTGACAATCTGATCTGCCTGCACATTGAAGATGCTTGCAATTGCTGCACGAAGGGTGCTCGTGCCTGCGTCAGGATAGGAAGCCAGTTGTGACATGCTGTCCCGTGCAGCCTTCGTGGCGCGGGGGCTTGGCCCATATGGATTCTCGTTACTGTCAAGTTTGGCAAGACAAGGAACACCATAAACCTCACGGAACCGGTCAATAGCAATCCCCGCGTTGTACGCTGTCTGTTCAACAATCTCTTTGCGAAACAATTCTTCGTAGTCCGTCATAACTTGACTGTCTCCAATATGGCGGCGCTTTATTTTTAGCTTACGCCATGTGTTCCAGTTTTTTTCTACCTAGATCAACTCTTAAAGCGATCGCCAAGCACTTTGAATAGTATGTTGGACTGGATCGTCGCGGATATCCCATTCAATCGAACTGTTCCATAATCAATGGCGCCAAATGCAAAAAATGTGATGCATTCACCTATCAACTACAAAAACGGGCAACGCACTTTAAATTGGGGCAGTGCGGGGGACATTGGCGGATATCTATTGAAGCAGAACTTTGTAAGTCCGCCAACAATCATTGCTGCAATGATCTAGGCTAGGAGGTAACGATAACCGAGAATTATCAAACCACGGTCAACAGCCGACCTTCGCATCGGATGCGGCTAAGGTCGGCAATGAGCCCAACTAGTACCTTGGATTTTCTCGCTGCGAGCGCTCGCAGCAGGAAAAACGCTGCATCTGCTTGGTTCTGGGTGTTGCGACGCAGCGTGGATATCGACCATTCGTTCACGGCGCAGCAAGGATTCAGACGGCAAGGATCAAGTTGCGGGACGAAACCGACTTTCGCTGCAGCTGCACCAATGGCTGCTCTGGATGAATAAGAAGCCAGATCAGGTTTTGTTTGCTTAAAGGCACGTTCTGGAACATTGTGTGAACAAATGAATTTTCAGCAAGGGGCTAAGTCATGCAAGAAATCTCACTTTACCTTCCCGGAATCCTACTCGCATACTCCGCTTTTCTTCTCGCCATAGCCAGCCCCGGACCAAATATCTTGGCTGTCATCGGCACTTCAATGAGCGTTGATCGGCGTTCTGGTATGGCGTTGGCACTGGGTGTTGCGACAGGTTCTTTCACTTGGGCCGTTTTGACAGTGTTTGGTTTGTCCGCCATTCTGGCTACCTACGCCTCGGCACTTTTGGCGATCAAGATTTTTGGCGGTCTCTATTTGCTTTGGCTCGCATACAAGTCCTTCAAATCCGCAGCCTCACGTCATGACATCGAAGCACAAGAACTCGCGGGCGGTCGCCGGACTCCATTCGGTTACTTGAAGCGTGGTTACATCATTCAGATGACAAATCCTAAAGCGGCACTCGCTTGGATTGCGATCATTTCTCTTGGTTTGAAGCAGGGTGCGCCACTGTGGGTAGGGGCTGTGATCGTTGTTGGCACATTTTTACTCTCGGTCGCCATTCACCTGATGTATGCGGTTGCGTTTTCGACACCTGCGATGGTGCGCCTCTATGGCAAGTCGCGGCGTGCTATACAGGGTGTGCTTGGCACATTCTTTGCTTTGGCTGGTTTGCGTCTTCTGACAAGCCGGACGTAAGCACATGGTAAATTAATCCGATCAAGCGGCAGCAAACCTAAATGACGGCTTTGTCGTCGCGATTAATATTGTCGCAAATGACGGCGAGGCCGACGCTGTTGCGGAAATTCTTGAACGTCTGACTGCGCCGACGATGGCAGAGGAAGGTGTGAAATTTTTCATGCCTTACCGGTCCCCGACCAATCCGAATTCGTTCTTTGTTTACGAACTATACGTCAACGCGGCAGGCTGGGATGCACACAACGCATCAGCACACTTTCAAAGCGCAGCCAAAGAGTTGATCCCAATGGTGGCTGTCAGAGAACGCATACCCTTCGTTCCGTATGTCGACTGATTCAGATCGCCGTCGTTAGAGCAGTCATTCGTTCAATGCGCAGCATTGGTATGTTCGGGCTCGGAGCTGCCCAATGCCGGTGCAGCGTGATCGAGGTTGAGGACGATTTGGAACCTGCCGTCTGCCTCCCAGGCTATGTAGCTGAGAAACTGCGACTTCGTTCGATGCGCCGACATTGGCGCATCAATAGCCAGCGTTCAGACAAAACGCCGCGAAGGGGATGCAGAGCCCTTTGTTAAACTATAAAGCGTAGCAACTTCCTCCACGATCGCCGACGCAGGCTACCGCGCCACTGGCTGCGCTCTGTAGTCAAAAACGTTCAGCGCCAAACGGAGAAAGGTCGATATTGTGTCGGCTGTGCGTTGCAATATCAGCCACTATGCGTCCCGTCTTTGGGGCCATCATTAATCCATAGTGACTATGGCCAAACGCTCCGATCAATCCGGGGTGGGCGGCGAATTCCTGAATGACGGGCAGACTGTCAGGAAAGGAGGGGCGCGTTCCCATCCAGGTCTCTGGGGTTTTTCCTTTTAAGCTTGGAACCATCGCTTCGGCGGTTCGTTGCAGCCCCCGGATACGTTTGGGGTTGGGGGCCGTCTCAATCCCTGCAAATTCCGCAATGCCCGCGACACGTAGGCCTGCTTCCATGGAACTGCCGACGGCATGTGCCTGCACATCCATCACCGAGTTATTCAAGGCGACTTCGCAGTCAGGATATGACACATGATATCCCCGTTCAGCGGCCAATGGCAGATTGATACCAAGATCTTTGAGAAGCTTAGCTGACCAAACCCCCGCAGCCAGAACCACCTTGTCAAAGTGATGGGGCCCTGTATCGCCGTTGACTTGCCAGCCTGCATCATGGGGCTTGAGGTCTTGCACCGTCATACGCAGCACATGCCCGCCAAGCCGTTCAATCTTTTCGGCAAGCACTGTCCCGATCTTGCCAGGGTCGCGCGCACGCGCTTGTCCCTTGATCAAGACTGCCGCTTCGAAATCATGCGCTAAAGCCGGTTCCAAATTACGCAGGTCGGCGGCGCTGATACGTTCCAAATCCGCGCCTTTCAGAACGCGCATCTGGTGCCCAAGTGCCTGCAAGTCCGCCTTGGCCCCATCGCGATATGCATGCACATACATGGCATCTGCTATCAGGCCCTCGTGGCCGGTGCCGATAAGCAGATGCCGGTATAGCGCTACCGCATCCCCGCAGAGGATTTGCATGGCGTCGGAATTGGCCTGTGCCCGATCTATCTGACTTTCTTTCAAGAACCGCGCCAACCACGGAATATAAGACGGGCCGTGCCGCAAGGAAACACCTGCGGGCCCGTCCGGGCGCAGCAGCATGCCCGGGATTTCTTTCCAGATGCCGGGCATCGCTTGTGGCACAACTGACCAAGGTGAAATGATGCCCGCATTGCCAAAGGATGTTGCTTGTCCCGGTGCATCCCGATCAATCAAAGTAACCTTCTGCCCGACTTCCAGCAGGGCCAATGCCGCGCAGATCCCCACGATGCCACCGCCGACAATACCAACATGTTGCGCGTCATTGCCCATGTTAAGCCGCCGCTGCTGCGGTCCTGCGACGGGCCAGAACCTGCAGGATGATCGCGGGACTCGCGATGATCAAAGCGGCCAGATCCGCAGATAGCGACGGTGCGATGAACACCAGCCCGGCAATCGCGCACAGGATGCGGTTGATGGCGCCCATCGGGGCAAGCCAGTAGCCGACGACTGCCGCAGACAGCGCGACAACGCCTGCGATGCAACTTGTGGCGGAATAGGTGAACTCCCACAGATCAAAGCCTGTTGAGGACACAAACAACAGTACTGGCGCATAGACAAAGGCCATGGGGGCGACGATTTTGCCAAGGCCAAGCGTGAATGCAGAAATGCCCGTCTTGAACGGGGGCGAATTCGCAATTGCCGCCGCCGCATAGGCCGAGGTGCAGACGGGCGGTGTAATCTCGGCCACCACACCGTAATACAGCACGAATAAGTGGCTTGCGATGGGCGGTACGCCTAACTGAGCGAGTGCTGGCTGTGCGACAGACACCAGCATGATATAGAGCGCCGTCGTTGGAATACCCGCGCCCATCAAGATACAAGCCACTGCGATAAAGATCAGCGATAAGAACAGTTGCAGATCCTCAACGGCAAACAGCGCGAACTCTCCGAAGCTGAACAAGGCGTAGATGTCATTGGCAAGATTGCCCGCGCCTTGTGTCACCATGAACCCGATGCGGAACCCGATACCCGTCGTGTTGATCACACCGACCACGATGCCCACGGCGGCAGAGGCAGCACCGACCGCTAGCGCGTATTTCACACCAAGCTCAACCGATTCCGACATCTCGGGTAACAGCACGCGTTTCTGCGGGTTCAGGGTTGCGACGGCGGTGCCCGATAGCAAGATCAAGGCCGTGAGCGGCTCAAACCCGCCACCCATAAATTTCCAGACCACAAATGCCCCAAAGGCTAAGGCGTAGATCAGCGTTGGTGGCTCTTTGAGGCGGGACATGCCCGCGACAACTGCCAGAGAGATGCCGCAGAAGGCGGACATAAAAGGCGTGTAGCCGCTGAACAGCACCCAAAGCAGACCGATCAGCGGGATGATATTTGCCCAACCCTCGCGCCAGACATTGGCCAGCAAAGGAAGCTGTTCTTTGGCCAACCCTTTCAGGCCCAACTTGCGGGCCATCAGGTGGACGACGGTGAACACGCCAACATAGTGCAATAGGGCCGGGAAAATCGCAGCGATCACAATGGTGGTATAGGGCAGTTCCAAAAACTCGGCCATGATAAAGGCCGCAGCCCCCATGATTGGCGGTGTGATCTGGCCACCAGCGGATGCGGCAGCCTCAACCCCACCAGCGAAATGGCCAGGGTAGCCCAGGCGTTTCATGTTGGGGATTGTCAGCGCACCGGTCGACACCGTGTTGGCCACGGAGGAGCCCGAGATCGTGCCAAAGAAGGCCGAAGACACGACAGACACTTTTGCGGGCCCGCCCGTGTAGCGCCCGGCAAGGATCGTGGCGTTGTCGATGAAGAGTTTTCCAAGACCCGTCCGCTGCGCGATCACGCCGAACAGGACGAAGTGGAACACGATGGTCGAGACAACCCAAAGGGTGACGCCAAAGATGCCTTCCTGTGGGAAATACATTGACGACACAAACGTGCGGAACTTGACGCCCGGGTGCTGCAAAAGACCCGAGAAATAGGGACCAGCGAGCGCATAAATAATGAAAAGCGATATAATCGCAGGCAACACCCATCCCAGCGTGCGACGGGCGATGTCGAGCACCAGAACAATGATAACCACACCAAAAAACATATCGTAGTTGTTGGGGTTGCCCATGCGGAAGGTCTGCTCCTCGATGCCAAGCATCGGGATACCGCGCCATGCGAGACCCACATAAAGCGCAGAAGCCGCGCCAAGTATCATCAGGATCACGTCCAAGAAAGGGACACCGCCCATATGCATGATGCCGGTTTTTAGGTCAAAACTGGTTTTGGTTTTGATCACCGGGTAGAACGCATAGGTCAGAATAAACAAGCCCGACAAGTGCCACCCCATGTGCCAGTGGTCCGCAGGCAAACCGAACCCAGCTGTAACGTAATGGTAGATGGCGAAGACAATGGCGACCGCGCGCAAGGCCAAACCAGTCCTATGACCAACAGGGCGTGTCGCTGCCGCTTCGTCGTATTTTTCTTCGATGGCTGCCAGTTCTTCGGCGGTCAGCTCTAACACATCTTTATTGGCTGTCTCGCTCATCGCAGCGCCCCAATTCGGTCATCAGAATATTGAAAAAAATGGGGCAACACCGCGTGGCGCTGCCCCAGCTCAGGGAGGTCGTTATTCCATCAACCCTGCTTCGCGGTAGAACCGTTCAGCACCCGGATGAAGCGGCACACCCAAGGCTGCGATGCCATCAAGGGCAGTGTCTGGTGTGATCTGCCTGCCTTTGGCATGGCCGTTGTCCAGCAAACGACGGGTATTTTCGTTCCACATCGCGGCAGTGATACCGTATACCAACTCGTCACTGAGGTCTGACGAGACCACCAACAATGCCGAAACAGCAGGCGTCTTTACCGCCTCATCAACACCTTCATACACGCCGCCTGGAATTTCAGAAGGGATGTAGGCGGGGATGATCTCGTTGATCTTTGCAAGGTCTTCATCGCTGAACGAATGCAGCGACATTCCCTTGGTGGATGACAACTGGACCATCGCTGCGACAGGCCAGCCTGCGGCATAGAAATAAGCATCAATCTGACCGTCAGCCAAACGCTCTGCCGACTGGCTGTTGTTCAGCTCTGCCTCATCCATGTTGTCGCGGGTCACGCCCCAAGCTTCGAGCATTTGCAACACGGCAACTTGTGTGCCGGAGCCTGCTTGGGCGATGCCAACACGTTTGCCTTCCAGGTCAGCAAGGCTGCCAATGCTGGAACCGGCGGGCATCACCAGATGCAAGTCCTCAGGGAACAGGTTGGCAACGATGCGCAGGTTCGGGTGTGGCTTGCCTTCAAACTTCCCCTCACCCAAATACATGGATCGCGTCACATCGGCGGCGGCAAGACCGGCTTCCAATTCACCGTTTTGCACAGCGGCATTGTTGAATACAGAGGCCGTCGTGGATTGCGCAATCGCGATCAGGCCGGGCACACCACATTGGCCACCCTCGTCGCAGGCCCGGCTGCCCGGAGGCGATGAAATTCCATTGGCAATCGTGCCGCCGATCGGAAAATAGGTGCCGCCTGCGCCGCCTGTTCCGATCCGGAAAAATGTAGGATCTTGTGCAGCAGCTGGTGCCGCGGCAAGTGTCGCTACGACAAGCGCGCCAGACAGTGTTTTAAGAAGTGTCATTTGTTTCTCCCGGGTTGTTGCAGATCACGTGCCTGCGATTTGAATGTACCGATGCTAGCGGGAAAATTCATAAATACCAATTTGAAGTTGTTTGGCATTCATAAGGATGATTTATATATTGTATGAATCTGCACCATCTCTCGGTTTTTCGTGAAGTCATGAAAACAGGCTCAATGTCGGAGGCAGCCCATAATCTGGGGCGCACGCAACCTGCCGTAAGCCTCGCGCTGAAGAGCCTTGAGGTGTCGTTGGGCATCACCCTTTTTGACAGAGATACACGCAACCTGAAACCCGTTCCCGAAGCGTATTACCTTCTGGCCGAAGCGGATAGTATGCTCAGCCAAATGTCCCAGTTGCAACGCACGATGAAGCGGATGCAGGTCGGTGACGAAGGCGAAGTTCAACTGGCGGTCATGCCAGGCGTGTCAACGGTTTTATTTCCGGAATTCCTCAGCTCATTCGCTGAAAACCGCCCTGATATCAGTTTGTCATTGCATACGCGTAGCTCCACGCAACTGCGCGAACTTGTCAGCAGCCAGGGCGTCGATTTTGGGTTCGGGGATTATGACGAAGACCACAGTCGCACCCTGCAAACCCACATCACAAAGATCTCTGGAAACAGCTTTGTTGCGCTTCCTGTTAGCCACCCCTTTTCTGATCGCGATACTGTGCCTTTGCATATGCTCCATGATCAGACCCTGGGCAGTATGCAGCCCGATCACCGATTTGAGCTTCGCTTGCAGGCAGCACTCGCCAAGGCAGAGGTGAAGACGAACGTGCGTTTTCGCAGCCAAACCGTTCTTCCCTTGCTTAAATTTGTCGCAGCCAGTCAGTGCTGCGCAATTGTTGATCCGCTTACCGTCTCCAGCGCCAAACTGATCGGTATGACCGAAGATGATGTCGTATTTCGCCGGTTGGATCATCCCATACGATACGAGTACGCTATTCTTGTACCAAAGTTGCGCCGCTTATCTGCGTTGTCCCGCCACTTGGCCTCAGATTGGGAAACACATCTCATCAAAACACTGACGGATTTGAAAGCTGACCCAATCCGCGAACTCATTAAGTAGCGCTTCGATGCGATCCCATTGTCAGCCAACGCCCGGGCGTCTACCCGCCTCGATGCTATATCGCGTTGCTAAGTCATAGTCGTCAAAGTGGCTAATTACCCGCTGTTGATCACAAGCCGTCCAATTGCCTGGCGGGCGGGCGCTAAA
This sequence comes from Yoonia sp. JB2-21, assembly GCF_055693545.1. Taxonomy (NCBI): domain Bacteria; kingdom Pseudomonadati; phylum Pseudomonadota; class Alphaproteobacteria; order Rhodobacterales; family Paracoccaceae; genus Yoonia; species Yoonia sp. JB2-21. The sequence goes on along the minus strand of NZ_JBVFUC010000005.1, from coordinate 100,404 downwards.
GACCGCGGAGACCGGATCGGTGGCAATAATTTCTGCGTGTGTCCACTTAAGCTCAAAAAAATGGGCCGCATCGAGATAAGGGTGAAGTGGTTGAGTTTGGACTTGATTCGGAAATGCATTTCCTTTCCCGGTGTTACAGTCACGACAGCAGGGCACGAGGTTGGTTGGCACAATCGAGTAGTGTGGGAAATTTGCCTTTGGCAGATAGTGATCAAGTGTTTTTGCGTGACCAATCCCGCCGCAAAAGGGACACTTGCCGTTGGCGGCAACAAGAATAGCGTCATAGGTCTCACGGGCAGGCCCCGATGGGCCGACCAAGTGCTTGGAATACAAATCCATCAATTGTCGCTTAGTCAATGTGCCAGCAACAACCTGATGAGGCTGTCCGTTGGGTACCCGTGGCAATTGACACCATGATGTTGCGGCAGACGCAGTTTCATAATCCAAAGCACCTTGCGCGAGGACTTGTTGATTGGCTGTGTAGCGCGCCTGGGTCATGACGTCGGTAACGTTCGCAATGCAATTTGTCAGCAGATCTGTTGGATCTACCTGAGGACGGCTCATGGACTTCATTGTAGTGCTGCGCCTTGATCTCTCGCGGCGATCATTGCCCTTAGGACGGCCTTGGCTTCAAACCCCAATGCTCCTCCAAACTCCGCAACAATGTTGTCGTAAGCCAGTCCAGTGTTCACAGCGTCAGCAAGAACAGTGTGATAGCCCGATTTGATGACTTCTAAGCCAAACACCTCGCGTGTGAGAATGCCCACATTCTCTCCAAACGTCTCCAAACTTGGTCGCGCAAGAGAGATCGCCAACCGCGACCGCGTCAACTTCCAAACGCATGCGGCAGGAATTTCTTGCAGGACGACCGGCGAGTGTGTGGCAACGATTGCTACACCATTTCGATCAAACAGAAGCTCGCTCAGTGCACGCGTGAAAGCCGATAGCAAAGGCGGATGAAGATGACTTTCCGGCTCATCAAGCAAAACAAGGGTCTTCTCTTCTACTTTTTCGACCAATTTAGTTATCGTGAGCAGAACTATCGCATGACCAGAACTCATCCTGTTCAGCAATGATGTGGCTTCAGTTGAAAGCGCTATTCCGGTCAAATCGGCGAGACCCATGAGCCCCATCTCGGAAAAGTTGTCGTCTGACTCCAAGGTCTGGATTGCCTTTAGCCAGCGTTGCCGCTTCCCCGCGTTTTGCATGCAGTTGGAAAGACCTTGAATGCACTCGCGTTGAAGATCACCGAGGGACTTGAGAAGAGTGCCAGTGTCATCCTGGATATCTTTCAGGCCAACATAGGAATATCGCGGGCCCTTCTCTGGATCCGATTGCTCCGGTGGTGGTTGAAACGGATCAAACGCACTGAAGGATATCGACAACAAGCCGCTAAAGAAGTCGGAAGCTATGGGGCGGTTGCCAAGAAACGATGATGTAACAAATTGGCCAAGTGAGCCCTCGGGTTCAGTTATTGCACCAATCATTCCATTGAGAAGGGTCGTCTTGCCGACCCCGTTGCGGCCTATAACTGCGTGGATGTTGGTCGTTGGCTTTGAACTTGCCAAGACTTCGAAGGAGGCCTCCAATCCAGCAAATTTCTCTTCCTGTTGACGTACAAACAAAAACTTGAAGTCAGTGACCGGCACGCCACCCTCGAGGACACGTTTGAACTGACCGGTAATGGAAGCCATGCTGACATCGCGCAGTAGAGATGTTTTCAGGACATTCTCACCAGATGCGCGCTCAAGGTTGCTTGGGTCAAGTACGATGTCGCGTAGGGCTGTCAGAAGCGCATTGCGAAAAGTCTCTGAGCAGTTAGTCCCTAAGGTTTGATAGAAGTCGACGTCAGTACCAACTGAAAAGTAGGAATCGGTCAGCGCCTCAAACTGCGGTGGAAATGTTGAATGCGTTGAAACGTCTTCGGTTTGACCCACAAATCCAATTTTGATGTTACCTAGTTCATGGTGAGTTCCGTTCTCATCAAATGGATTATCTCCTATTCGTACCGCAAAAGCTGGTTGCTACATGAAAAAGCGGAACTGATAGGGCGCGGTGCCTAGACCACTCATACGTTTCACGACGCGGGCAAGCACCTTTGCATATCCCATTGTTACCGGCAGGTGATCGTAGAGTGCGTCATTGTTCCAGTTCATTTTTGATAGTGCGAGTGCAGATTGTGCCGTTTCATCCCAAGGACCATGACCTGCGTGACGCACCAATTTGATAGGCCGCGGCGTACCTTTGCCTCCCTGAAAGTATGCATTCTTGTCGTTGATCCCGGCTACATTGCCGTGCATCCAGAGCAAAGACTCACGTGGCCCCAAGCCTATCAGGGAACCACGTTCGACCGGATATGCCGCAGGATTGCCCTTACGGTTGCCGCCTCTTGGCGGATCAATTTTTGCAGCGCGCCACGCCACGTCTTCGACAATCTGGACAAGATCAACCGCTTCGCAAAGGTGGAGCGCTTCCATGCAGCCTTGGACTTCTTCTGGCTTAAACTCGGTCGATTTGTGGACAACGCCGCGTCGGGGCACCCGCCCGGAATGTCGTCGCTGATACAACCCAAGCGAACGTGTCATCACTCGAAACATCTCGTTCCGCGAAAGATAAGGGTTGTCGCGTTGCACTTCGACTTCGTTTGCATCGTAGGCAACGAATTCGAGGCCAGCACCATCGCCATCAAAAACCTGGCTGCAGCACGTCACAAATCGCGGTTTGTCGGATACCATAGGACGAACGGCATAAGAAATGCCGATGTAAGCGGTGTCGGGATCAGAGTCCGCGAGTTTCCAAGGAACGCCTCCCGCTTTGGCATAAAGTGCCAATCCAATACGCCACATAACACTGGCCTTATGCCTGTATGCCAATGCCCGATCTTCACGAACGAGCTGGAGTGGCAATCGACGCGCTGCACTTGCCGCTTTGAGGTGATCGTGAAGGTCAAAATCTTCGCCCTCGCCCCCCGTAAAGCCCTCAGACCATGACGCCGGGACATAAAGGAAAATCACATCAAACTGCTGACGCATTGCGTCTAAGCTTTGCAATGCTCGCGTTAGCCTTGATGACAACACCACGTGAGGTGAGTTCGACTGCGCCATGTCCTTGCCCAGCTCGTCATCCAACTGGATATGGCACCCTTGCGCAGCCGCACGCATATGCACGTTGAAAACACGACTGAACCCTGGCCAAGGAGGCAAGTAGTCCTTGCGTTCGGTCGCGTCGAATTGACCGTTGAGTTCTTTCATAAAATCATAAAGCTTCTGGCTTCCACCTGCAGGTGCAATGGTCGCGACTCGGATGGGATCCGGTATCAAGCCTGCTGAATACGGTCCGTACCGCAGCAGGCCCTTGAGAGGATGTATCTCAACGTCTGAGAGGTGTTCGGGGTGAAACTGAAGTCGCGGCTCCGGATACCACAGATGTTGGGAAATCTCGCTGGTCATACCTGGGCCCTCTTCGAACACGCGGTGGCGAGGCCCAGTACAAATGCGGCATCCACACCGGTTGATGCATTCACGGCACGTAATTCTCGCCCTTCTGAGGACAGCAGGTCACTCCAAAACGAGATCAGATCATTGAGTTGTCGATTGTAGCGCCGCACACTGCGCTCCCGAGCAAAATCCGTTGTGCTGCCTCGGTTTTCATCAGTGACGCCGGTAAAAATCGTACGTGGCTCAAACAGCAGCCACAGCTTGTCGTCGGCCCAGTCCAAACGCGTGGCTATGCCTTCTGACCAGCTGATTTCTGGATGACCCGGAACAGTTCCAGACAAATAGCCCACCATCTTTCTTAGAGGTAACCATTTTTGTTCCTTCACGTCAGAGGGCGACAGCAAGTCTGTGTTTCGGCGACGGATAAGACTGAGATGATGTTCGCGAGAAAGCGCTTCTGACAGTGCCTGCTTTAGCAATCCGCGCTCATGGCTATCGTAGCGCAACCGTCGTTTTTCAATTTCATGAAGGTCAAACTCATTGATGTTGCAATTTGATAGGGCGGCGCGAACGTCATTGTCATCCCCAAAGGCAAGTACGCCTTTCGCCGAGCGTGTGGCCAGAACATTGACGCCGGCGCGTTGAATGGCATCTGAAACCTCGCGAAATCCACCAATGTCGCATACGACCCGGCGACAGATCGTTGGCAGAGTTTCAATTTGCAGACCATTCAATCGAATTACCGGATAGCTGGCACGGCCCCGCGCTCGCGGCGGCGGCGATACAATTGCCCGTTCTGCGGCAAACTGGTCAAGGACGGTCGTGTCAAGGTCCGGCATGAGGCGAATGAGATCGCGCAACGTTTCATCAAAGTTGTCGATACGCACCAAACCGCCATCTACGCCCTTCTTGCTTGCTTTCTCTAGAAACGCGCTGACACGATCAAGTGGCAGGCTGTCGCCGCGATGTAACCAGAACAACCCTCCAGGAAATGGTGATTTGTGTTCGAGCGCTTCTTCCAACGCATCCATTATTGAGTCATCTCGGCCACTGTATCCGGCAAGTATCAAACCCGACCGGTTGCAAGCGCCTACGAAAAGATCCCGCAGCGTCGCATCTTGCTGGCGTAGCTCGTCACCTGTGTTCTTGAGCCGACGCGAACGAAAATCACCATGCAGCTTGATTTCTGCAGGCCAACGTTCTTCATTTAGAGTTTGCCGGCCAAGCTCCGGTGCATCAAGCGCAACTGTTGTAAGGGCCCCTGTACCCTCAAAAACGCGCGCACATGCATCTGCGACAAGGGGGTCGAAATTCGTTGACCAGGATAGTCGTGTGTGTCCCGCCTTCATCAAGGTGGCCAAAGCCAGATGACCGTATGATGGCTTGGCCCCTTTGATCTTGGCATCGATATATGCGCGGCGATCGGCTTCACTTGGATAAACGGCTTCAAACAGCGCTGCATATTCCTCGGGTGAGTCTATTTCAGGAAAGTCGCCCTGACTTTCAATGAAAGATTGGATAGTGCGCCGAACGGCCGGATTTGACAGATCGGAAACGCTCTTGAGAGACACCTGACGTTGGCTCACATAGAGTCGCTGCTTGAAGTCCCAGATCATATTCCATGCGGTCGGAATCCCAGCAGCCGCTGATGCGCCAGCCCCAAGCAGCCACATCAGACCACCTGGTCGCATCGAAAACCGCCGCGCAAAGTCATCACCAGCGATTGTTGCAAAAGAATGATCTGTCATGATGATGCCCACTGGGATTGCCATTCTGCAAATTCAGACGGACGGACTTGATATCGCGCAAAGTTTCCCACGTGCAGGCCGAGCAACTCTTCTTCGACGACTTGAACAAAGGTATTTTTGTCGCTTTCTGAGACATTGTTCGACGCATACAACTTGATCGCGCTAATGGCAGCACCACGACCGATCTTATCACGAATGATCGACGCGACGCTTTCGCGGATTTCTGTTCTATACTTGAGGCGAAACGGATCGGGTTCCCCCAATGATTGCCTTACAGCCGCAAACTGCGCCACGGATCGCTCATAGGCCCAAAAGAACACGTCTTTCAGGAGGGCAACGTCATTGAGCTCGTAAACACCCAATATTGCTTCTGTATAGGCCCGTTGGGGCACATCGGAAAAAGCCAAGGGTACAAAGTTTCCCTTGATTATCGGAATGTTGGCTGCCAATCGTGAAACGCGTTTGTTAACGTCATCGAAGGGTTGCAAATAGGGAAAATGGACCATCGCAAAGAAGGCTTGTTCGAACGGATCTTCAATTTGTGATGCCTTCGACAAAACTTCACCGAAGCATTCTTCGATTAACTGTGGCGTTTCTAGGGGATGGAATGCCGAGCTTTCGATGCCAACGGCAATGTATCTCAGGCGACCAGATGCAGTTGGATCAGCAAGTAAGTTGTTTGACAGAAGTGCATGCAGGTTCATGAGTGTGAAGCTGTTGAATGCGACGTCATCAACGGCATTAATTAAGAACTCAATCGCATCTTTGTGGTTGAGGATCATTTGTGCTTCGATATGATCCCGTCCATCAGCTTCTTCGCCAAATTCGATCAATCGCTTTGTATCGAGCAGCGAATATGTATTCCCTTCCAACCGGCTTGAGTTCCAAGCGAGATCAATCAGCAGCCGATTTAGGATGTGCTTTGCATAGGTTCCAGCGGGCTGCGTTCCCGCAGGTGACTTGCCCTGGTCATCAAGCTGTTTGCGCTCAGCCGATGTAAGGTAAAATGTTTGGTTGGGTTGGTATGACTCCAAATATTCTCGATTGTATCCGACTGGTTTTCGGCCTGCTACGGGCTGCGCAACATAGGCACGAACGATTTTCCCTTCTGCTGATAACCTGATTACGTCAGCATAATCATCGCCGGACGTTTCTGCTGTGGCATCTGGGGTATCTTTTGAGACAGGCAGGTATTTGACCCAACGACGATCTCCAGTGCTCTTTAGTTGGCCACTGGTGACCAGCTGTTGAAGTCGATACTGAAGTGTTCTGCGTGGCACTTGTTCTATCAGTGCCTTCTCAATGTCCGCTGCGGTAATGCCGTTAGGATGGGCTGCGACGATGTTGAGCAGCTCAGTCAGCGCTTCTGGTGGGACCTTTTTAACCATCTTTTTCTTTCTTGCGCATAGGCTATATACGCAAGTATGGGCATTCTATACGCAACTTTCAAGTCTATGCGCAATTACAACGTCTATGCGCAATTATCGTTGCGCATAGAATGAGTTTACTCTCACACAATCAAACAATGCGGGAGCTTCCATACCTCAAGACGTGACGGATAGCTTTATGACATTTTGGCTGTCTGGATGGCGATGCGGAGTAGATGGTTCGCCAGTCGTCAAATTCAAGGCAACGGCCGGTGAGCATAGGTCGAATAGACATCGACCATCATCTCAGCCACCCCCTGCTCTCTGGGCTTAGTCGGATAGCTTTCAGGCGACAGTCCAAGCTGACGACGCAGCAAGGACTGCACGCTTTGCCTATAAAGTACCTCGCCTTCAATGGCGCTGGTTTTCATGGCTTCATCGCTCAGCAAGTCCATGCGCAGTTGATCGCGCTCAGACAGACTGACAAGGTAAACGGCAACCAGAATTTCACCCGACGACAGCAAGAAACGCAACTCAAACGGTGCCAGTGCTGCCACATCATACCGAAAATTCGGCCAGCCAAGTATCTGCCAGTTCCATACCATGAGTTATAGAGGCCCTTTCTATAACTCACAAAGCGGGCATTTTCGAGCTATAGAAGTCAATCCTATACCTCGATGATGTGCAAATACACGTAAACTTTGCTGTGCATTTGCACGAATAGTCTGCTCACATCTCCGACCGATTAAAAGTCAAAGCACGACCAATTGAAAGCGATGAGCCTCAGACCTGCGCTGTCCGCGCCGCTTTATCCGCGTTTTCAACAGCCAAATCCAACTCGGGCAAGTCCCGCAATGTCTGCAAATCAAACGTCATCAAAAACGTCTCTGTTGTGACAAACGTATGCGGGGCGCCCGGCCTCGGCGACCTGGGCCCCGATGCAATCAGATCTTTGACCCGCAAACGCGCCAGCAGATCGCGGCTCACATCTTTGCCGAAAATATCCTTGAGTCCTGCACGGTCGATTGGCTGGTGATAGGCTATGGCGCAGAGCACGCCCATCTCCATCTCGCTGAACGCGAGGGTCTGATCGCCAAAGTCAGCGGCCGCCTTAACGGCATCGGCAAACTGGACCTTTGTCCGGAACATCCAGCCGCCGGCGGTTTGGGCCAGTTCGTAGGGTCGACCCGTCAGTTCCCCCTGAATATCCTCAATTAGCATCTCGACCGAGGCCCCCTGCCCCACCACACGCGCGAGGTCTTCGCGGCTGACCGGCGACGCACTGGCAAAGAGCACCGCTTCGATCCGCCACATCCATTCGCGCCAGCGCAGTTCCTGTGGCAGATCGTCTAGCTCAAGGTCGAAGACGGCGCTGTCCTGATTTGCTGGTTTCTGTTTCTTCGTCGCGGCCGTCATAGGGCTATCCCATAGAGCCGGAAGGTCGATCGCCCGGTGAGTTCCTGCGCCACGCCAAGCTCCACCAGTCGGTCGCAGAACCGCCGCGCCGCACGGTCAGTCATCGGGATTGCGGTCCCGTGGATCATTGGGGACAGCATCGTTGAGGGCGCCACGGCATCCTCAGACAGGAACAGTGCGACGGCCGCGTCCGATCCCTTGGCCCGCAATTTTGGGGCCGCGGTTCGCAACGCTGCACCGCGTTGTGCCAGGTCCTGCGCATGGCGGACCGCCTCTTCCATCGATTGCAGAATGCACTGCTGGACCTTCAGCTCGCCTCCAGGGAAGTTTTCGACCAAGTCTCGCAGCGCCACCTTTGTCAGCCGCTGCGCCGAAACCGGCAACGCCTGCTTCCAGTTCAGAACCCGCGCCAGGACGATATCCGAGACCAGGCAAGCGACCCGTTCTGCCCGGTCGTCGGCCTCGAGCACGGCGCCCAAGACGGCCACGCAGCCCGCCAACGGCCCATGGCTCCGGGCGCGCTCCAATCCGGCATCGATCCAGACGCCCACCTCGCCCGCGAAGTGAGCACCGACCAGTTCCGCAATCTCGCCGATCCCGCTTACACGTAAGCGCACCGCCTCCCGCCAGAACGCCAGCAGATCGCCATCCGGCCCTCGCGCCTCGCCTGAATGTGTCAGGTGGTAGGCGTCGCGAATATCAGCTTCTCGCGCCAACCGTCCTTCCAGTTTCGAAGTGGCTGTCGCTGCCTTCAATGCAAGACGGTTGGCCAGCAGTTTGACCGGTACGCCATGAGACGGGTCGCTTACCAACTGATCAAGGACTGTCAGGGCAGCACCGGACCGAAAAGCCACAGTTTCAAGGGTTTCTGCACGTTCTGAGGTGACCCAAGACGGTAGCTTCGGTAGAGTATTTAAGTCTTGAGAGAGTGCAGCAGGCTGATAGTTCATGCTGGAACACTATCTGGCCACGGCGCTTTAATCCAGAAAATATCACTTTAACCGCCCCACCCTGCGGTTCTTTTCTATGTCCAATAAGTTTGCATTATCGGACGTAAAAGAATACGCTCAGCGGCATGTCAGAAAACCGCCAGAAATCGCCCCCTAACCCAGCAAACGCGCCTAACCCCAACGAGGACGACGAGAGACATCCTTCTTCTGGTGAGGCTCTGACACTTCCCACATTTGTTGCTGGTTCTGGTACGCTCGATCGGCTGGTTAAGACTGCCCGTGACTATGCGAAGCAGGCTGCATCTGAGAACACGCTTAAAGCCTACGCGAAGGATTGGGCGCACTTCTCTCGCTGGTGCCGGATGAAGGGCATAGACCCCCTGCCCCCCTCGCCGGAAATGATCGGCCTTTACCTTGCAGACCTAGCGGCACCAACTGGCAAGCCCCCTGCCCTTTCGGTTTCAACGATTGACCGCCGCCTGTCAGGTCTCGCCTGGAACTATGCGCAGCGTGGGTTCGCCCTGGACCGGAAGGACCGTCACATCGCCACTGTGTTGGCCGGGATCAAGCGCAAACAAGCGCGCCCACCGGTCCAGAAGGAAGCCATCCTTGCCGAGGACATCCTTGATATGATTGCGACCCTTGGATTTGGGCTGAGAGACCTACGAGATCGGGCCATTCTGCTGATTGGATACGCAGGAGGTCTCCGTCGTTCTGAAATCGTCAGCCTAGATGTGCACAAGGACGACACACCCGATGGCGGCGGCTGGATCGAAATCCAGGATGACGGCGCGGTCCTGACGTTGAATGCCAAAACCGGATGGCGGGAGGTTGAGATCGGACGCGGATCATCCGACCAGACCTGCCCGGTGCATGCCTTGGAGCAATGGCTGCATTTCGCAAAAATAGATTTCGGCCCGATCTTTGTACGTACATCCCGCGACGGCACCAGAGCCTCAAACGCCCGCCTCAGCGACAAACACGTCGCGCGCCTCATTAAGCAGACGGTACTCGATGCGGGCATCCGCGCGGACCTGCCCGAGAAGGAACGCCTTGCCCTCTTCTCGGGACATTCTCTGCGCTCCGGTCTTGCCAGTTCTGCCGAGGTGGACGAACGCTACGTTCAGAAACACCTTGGACATGCCTCGGCAGAGATGACCCGCCGCTATCAACGACGCCGCGATCGGTTTCGGGTGAACCTGACAAAGGCCGCAGGCCTCTAGCCTTTGCTTGAGTTGCCAATTGAGGAGACATAGCTGCCACACCAACGGGCGAACAGTAACCGCCAAACTGTCAAATGACTTGAGACGTCTCCTCAAAATTCTCCCGGTTCGACCGAATCTTGGCTCCAGTTTACAGCTGTAAACTGATACGTTGCGCCGCATGATGTTGCGGATCACGGCAAGTTAGACACTAAATCAGCAAAAAAACATTGACTTAGATCTGTGAATCGCACCTTTTAGGCCCAAGTGGCGCGAAAAAAGCCATATTGAGCAAATTGGGGCACCCACATGATTCCCGTGACACCAATCGTTAACAACCGTCCCTCGGAACTGGCAACTGATATTTCCGAGCGCCTAACGACAGCTATCCGCGAGCATTTGCTGTCTGCCTTCGCGCCCGACAACACCAAATCCCTGCGCCCGTTCAACGCCCCGGAAGCCGCAGAACTTTTGGGAGTATCGGGCCAGTTCCTCCGCAAAGTCCATGGAGAAGGCACCTTGCCCGAACCGCAGGACATCCGCAGCGGACGCCGTTACTACACCGCGCAAGACATTTGGAATGCTCGGCAAGTTCTTGAGCAAACATCACGAAAGAAAGGCCGCTATGTCCCCGGGCGCAAGGACGGAGACAAACTGCAGGTCTGGCAGCTGATGAACTTCAAAGGCGGATCAAGTAAGAGCACGACAACCATCCATCTGGCGCACTTTCTGGCCCTGCACGGATATAGGGTCCTTGCGGTTGATCTCGATCCCCAAGGCTCTCTAACATCAATGTGCGGGATCAGTCCCGAAATCGAGTTTGACGGCCTGACTGTCTATGACGCCATCCGGTACGATGACCCCGTACCCTTTGCCGAAACGATTGTCGAAACCTACTTTCCGGGCCTCTCTCTCGCACCTTCCCGCCTGCTTTTGTCGGAGTTTGAGACGGAATCCGCCGTGAACTCGAGCCCCGATCAGCCCTTCTTCACACGCATCCGCAGCGCGCTTTCCCAGGTTGAGGACCAATATGACATCGTTCTCATGGACAGCCCGCCGCAACTGGGGTTCTTAACCATTTCCGGCATGGCCGCAGCCACCTCCTTAATCGTTCCCCTGACACCTTCGATGCTGGATGTCTCCTCAACCGCGCAGTTCCTTGAGCTTGCAGGCGCCTATATGGGCGTCATCGAAGAAGCGGGCGCTGAGCTGCAATATGATCACTTCAAGTTCCTGATCACACGCGACGAGCCAACCGATGTGCCATCACAGCAGCTCACATCCTTCATGCGGGCGCTGTTTCAGGATCGTGTTATGGGGGCAACCGCACTGAAAAGCACCGCGATTAGTGACGCCACCATGCTCAAACAATCAATCTACGAGGTCGTCAAATCTGAGATGACGCGAGCAACCTATGATCGCGCCCGAAACTCTATGGACGCGATCGGCAAAGAGGTCGAAGCATTGATACACCAATCCTGGGGGCGTATCTGATGGCGCGCAAATCCCTGCAAGGCCTCTCTGGCATCGCAAAAACAATCGCCGATTCCGGAACCCGTACAACCGAGCGCAAACCAAATACCAGCGCGCCGGCACTTGGTGCACTCCAGGGATCGCTTTCAGCGATCCGGGAGATTGACCCCAAACTAATCGACGAGTGGGGGCCGAAAGATCGCTTGGACGGGTTTACAGCTGTAAACTCAGACGAAGACAGCGATGGGTTCGATGCCCTCAAGAGCAGCATTGAAGAGGGCGGTCAGCAAGTTCCGATCCTTGTTCGCCGCTCAAGCATCGACGGGCGATATGAGATCATCTACGGGCGACGTCGCCTCAAGGCCTGCCGTGAACTAGGACTGAAAGTCCGCGCCAATGTCGAGGACCTCGATGATGCCTCGGCCTTGTTGGCAAAAGGCCTCGAGAATGCGGCGCGACGCAATCTGTCCTTTTATGAAAAAGCACGCTTCGCAGCCGTAATCCAGGCCGCAGGACATGGGACCCAGACAGTACGGCGGGTCTTAAGCCTCTCTAAATCCGGATTGTCTCATCTGACCAAAGTCACCGAAAATGTGCCAGATAATGTGGGCGATGCGATCGGTGTAGCCCAAAAGTCCGGTCGGCCGAAATGGACAGCACTTGCGGAAGCCTTCATCGCCAAGAAGATCACCGCAGGTGCCGCCTTTGCGATCCTGTCAAAGCTCGATCAAGATATGTCGTCAGATGATCGCCTCGAGCGACTCTTGGCCGAAATCGCGCGACGTGGCGCGCGCCCAAAAGAGGGCAGGGCGGTCACGCCCGCCCCAGGCGTTACGATCAAGTCCAGCAATTCCTCCGTCACCCTCGCCGTCAAAAAGACTGGCAAGGATGCCGCCTTCGGGACGTGGCTTGACCGCCATCTCGAAGAGATCATCACCAAGTCCTACGAAGAGTTTACAGCTGTAAACACGCAGGATGACACCCGAGGCCTAAGCAGAAAGGAGGACGGCGAATAGAAAACCCCCGAAGCCGGAGCTTCGAGGGCTGCAGCGCGTAAGCGCCGTTAGACTAGACACCTAAACGGTAGCAGTCCCCGAATCATCGAACAAGAAAAAACGCTTCCGAGCGCATGGGAATTTTTTGTCTGCCGACAAAATCATGAGAACATTGACAGGACTGGCTCTACAAGGAGCCCACTCGCCGAAGCATTCGGCGGGGCAGGAGAGTATTGCCCCAACAAAATGGTCACTCCTACAGGTGATTGAAGATATCCGAGAGCCTTTAGGCCTCAAGGGCACGTCGATCTCACTCTTGCGGGCAATGATTTCCTTCATCAAAGGCAATCACATCACCGCTGCGGGTGACGACGGGCATGTCTGCTTTGCGTCTAATGCCGCTCTGGCCAAACGAACCCATGTTAGTGTTCAAACGGTGGAGCGGCACATCGCCAAACTTATCTCCCTTGGCCTTCTGACACGCCGCTCAAGTGCAAACGGCAAGAGATGGGCCCGACGCGACAAGAATGGCCGGGTTGTGCTTGCCACAGGCCTTTCATTGCTACCCCTATCTGAGCGATTTTCAGAATTTATACAATTAAATCAGATACATCAGGATAGCCTAGCGAAACTCAGTCTTCTGCGTGACAGGTGTGTCATCGCACTTTCACAACTCAAACCCCATATCCCAGATCGTTCGGACCTTGAGACGTTTTTCCAAACGGCGCGCAACCTTTTGCGCAGGCGCGTTCCCACAGAAGCATTGTCAGCGCTGCTCCAAGACATAACACAAGAACTTCAAAATCTAACCGGCGAAGAAACAGATAATTTGAGGGGCACAGACCCTGAGATTGAGGGGCACAAAGAACCTTATAGGAATCAGTCAGTAGAAAAGGAATCTTCACAGATTGAAGTTTCCCCTGATGAGATGGAACGCTCCTATCCCAGACTCTGTGCCGAATTGCGAACTGCACCGGACCAAACCGAATGTGAGCGTAGAATGGGTGTAATCGCAAGCCAACTAGACTTGGGCAATCTCTGGTTTGAAATCAGGCTACTGGGCCCAGCGAAAGCCTTCATAACCTTAGGCTATCTGTTGGAACGCATAGAAAACATTGAAAAGCCACGTGGTTACGCCTTTCATCTTCTTCAAGGACTAACCAATGGTACGATCCCATGGCGAACGTTGCTGAAGGCACGGAAAACCTTGAAGCCGAGTCCTTCGTTATCGAAGAAGGTACTTAATTAAAAGTAAGAGTTTCCTTCTTGTTCTGGGACTGTCTGATGGAACCCTTGTGGGGTGTTCCTGACGGGTCCGGGTCGGTTTCCGTCCTGTCTGTCCTGACAAGGAAGTTCCCATACAAACAGAAGTATTGCGCGTGTTGCGCGCAGAGGCGCGGTCGTGGTGGCGACATCGAGAGCTTAGAAGAACTGGTGGCCTTGATGAGGCGCGTCGACTGGAACGCAAAACCATCCTTCGTGACCTTGGCTACCTTCGAGCTGCGATCAACAACCCCAACGCTTATGTCAGCTGCGGTGGGGGAGGGGCCATTCTTCACCTCGGGCTGACAACAGTCTCGCTCTATGCCCCCGTTGAACGCTTCCCGCTCGCCAGCTTGGCTGTCCGGCTTGGCACGCCTCTGATCGACTGCAGCCCCGTCCGCGACATCATCGCCTTCGCAAACCTGCCAAAGGTCACAATGGACGGCCAGATCAATCCAGAGCCTTGGACGTCCTCCAGCCAGGTATCGCTCCTGACATATATCGACGCTGCCGAACGCCTTGAGGCGAGCGAGAAGGCCAAACTGGTTGCCTATGCAACGGCTAGCACGACGCAATCGTGTTTTGCCCGCAGCGTTCAGAGCGACAGCCTAATGCATGACTTCGAGATTGAGGTCATGCCTGACATTCGCGCGCATTGGACGCCGAACGCGGCACTGTTCAACCGGTTCAAGAAGGCGTGGCTGCTCAAAATCCTTGGCGAAGAGCTCGGCCTTGCGCAGGAGGCGGTGACACTTGCCTCCATGAGCAAGAAAGAGATCGTCGCCTTTTGCGACAAGCTCTTCGCGAGCCATTTGCAACGCTGACAGAGGCACAACGCGCGGCCGTTGCCGCATGGTGTCCGCCGATGATGCAAACGACCGGTGGCGTCAGCTTGGTTGTTGATGCGGAAGAGACCGCACCAGCAGAGACGGTTCAGGCAAAAGCCGCCTGATCCACCGAGTTGACCCGCGCTTGGGAACAACCAGACGCGGGTCATCCCACTCCCCAACAACTCGCTGAAACAAGCGGCTCCGGCCGTCGGTTATGAAAGACATCCCCATGGCTATTCTCAAGTTCACCGCGTCCGCTGTTGCGGCGCAGATCGCGTATGCGCGCTCCTGTGCGACCTTCCTGCCCAATTGGAACGGGCCAGTCGACAAACCCGCCCTGATCCTCATCGTTGGGAACGGCGTGCATCTGCGCTCCAACGGCATTGATGGCACTACCACCCGTATTTTCACCACCGAGCAGTCCGATCCCAGCTTTGCCTTCGCAAACGGCATCAACCCGTTCCGGGACAGCGATTGGATGGCAAAGCGCCGACTCGCGTTCCGCGATCTGACTGGGCAGTTCTACACCGACATTCTGGATGATGTGCAGACACTTATCGATCGCGGGCAGGGGGCCATCCGGCTGGCAACCGACGGGCATTCTATCCGTGTCTTCGCCCATCGCGCCTCAGACTTCCTAATTGGTGGCACCTATGAGGTTCCGTCAGGCTTGGGTGGCACATTCCGAGTGGTTCTCAAGGATGCCTGCGACACGTTTGTCATCGTTCAGAACTGTGGGAACACAGCGTTTCAAGAATACCAAATAGATAACTCAGCACCAATGTCCCGAGAACGTGAAGCGTGGCAGGGTATTGGGGCTTCATCTGATTTCTTGAAGCGCCCTTGTGAGGACTTCGACGCCATGCAACCCTACCGTGTACCGCTCGATGCACTCATAGAGCTAGAAGACCGGAGGGCAGCATAGTGGGCTGGTTGTTTTACATCGACCGGCGGGTCCAGACCTACGCTGATGAGAAGGCAGAGATCACGCGTCTTTGCACATTTGAGACAGATACGCGCCGCACGACACTGGTCAAAGCCAGTAAAGTTGGCTCGACCTGGTATGCGGCAGCAAAAGTAGAGAGCCTTGACGCGGCACCTCTAGAGGATCGGACCTATGTGACCGACAAGGACGGATCGTTCACCTTTGGCGCAGTGTTTCTGACGCGCTACGACGACGGGTGTTGGGGCTACAAAGACATGGAGGAAAGCGCTGGTCCTTGTGAGTCTCGCGCGCCGTCGAGTATCCTCAATCTCTTGTCCGAGTTGAAAGACTCCGACAGCTATGCCCACGCCTGGCGGCAAAGGTGTCGGGATTGGGCCGCGATCCCTGATTACGCAGAGGGCGATAAGATCAAGCTCGCATCTCCTGTAACGCTCAGCGATGGCAGCACCTGCCAGATCGTCACAGCAACCCATTACAGGCGCGGGCGTCAAAAACGTCGCTGCTACCGCATCGAGGAAACCGGCAGTCTTGTGCGGCTTTCAAAGGCGTCACTAGCGGGATCGACCCTCTTCAGTCGCGAAATAGCTGAGGGCAGTGCGGTGTTGGCGGAGTTTTTTGCGGGGCAGGGGGCCTAGAGTGAAACTCTCCACCGCCTTGATTGCGTATCTCATTTGAGATACAGCAATAACCAAAGGAGACTCATATGCCCGCTCAAACATCGATGATCCATGTCCGTGTTGACGATCAACTTAAAGCGCAGGCCTCGGATGCACTCTCGGGCGTCGGCCTGACGCTTTCGGATGCCGTTCGCATCCTCTTGACGCGCGTGGCCGCAGAGGGCGGGTTGCCAGCGGGACTGACAGCGGACCCAGACGCCTATGACGCATGGTTCCGCTCCAAAGTGCAGGAAGCATTGGACGACCCAAAGCCGACAACACCGCAGGCGCAGGTAATGCAAGACGCTCAGGCGCTGATTGATAAGAAGCGCCGTGCCTGATCTCGAATGGAAGGCCACGGCCATCGCTGATCTGCTGGCGATTATCGACTACATTTCTGACGACAATCCAGATGCGGCCCGAGCTCTCAAGGACGAAATCGAAGCCAAGACGTCAAGATTGCCAGAGCATCCCCAGATGTACCGCGTGGGACGTGTTGACGGCACCCGTGAAATGGTTGTGCGTCCAAATTACATCGTGATTTATGCTGACGACCCAAGTGCCATAGTGATCTTGCGGGTGCTGCACGCAGCTCAGCACTGGCCATAGGTCGGCCTGTTTCAAAGCCATTCAGATAAATAGAAGCCCTCTCGGCACTCACAAAGTGCAAAGGAGGCTTTTTGTCCTGTGAACCTCAAACCGGATCACAAAGGACAGAAATTATGGCCCACGCCAACCAGAAGCACTCCAATCAATCTCCATCTAATGCTCAGCTCAAAATAGCCCTGTCGCTGATCGCCGCCGAGATCGCGCGGGGTTCTCTGCGCAGCTCCTCTCTTTCAAATATCATGCGCGACACCTTTAGCGGCGGTGATGCCAGCGGTGCATGGAGTTGGCGTATCGCCTACGACATGATGCAGGCCGCTGCTGTTCAAACGCTTTTCTTGGATGCGAGCGGGTCAGACCCACTCAGTGCCGCAAAAACCTCGCAATGGGGCTCTTGACCGAAACGCGCCGGTCAGAGCAACAGATCCGCTTGCAACAGTTCTCGACCCCGCTGCCATACGCTGCCCTCGCCGTGCGCGCGGCGGCGATCCGCAACGGTGAGACTGTGCTGGAACCGTCCGCAGGAACCGGTTCGCTGGCAGGGTTTGCCAAGCGGGCAGGGGCCAAGCTCATGCTTAACGAAGTCGATCCGTTTCGCCAGCGGGTGCTTGATGCAGTGTTTGACGCGAAGGCGAGCGGACATGATGCCGAGCATATCGACGATCTGCTGACATCAACAACAGCACCCAGCGTTATCGTGACGAACCCGCCGTTTGCGTCCTCGGTCGATCGCTCTCGTGATGAGCATATCGCAGCAAAACATCTCTTCGGGGCAGCGAAACGACTGGCCTCTGGCGGGCGCCTTGTTGCTATCATGCCAATGGGCTTCACCCCCGAGCGGGATGCCGCACATTGGGCGCGGGCGATGAGCCTTCTTTCCCCGCAGTTGGCTCTCACCATCCCCGGCCATGTCTACCGCAAGCTTGGCACCAGCGTGGATACCCAACTGATGGTCTTTGATAAGGTCGATCAGGTCAGCGAGATGATCCGCACCTCTGTCGATGATCTGGATGCAGCAGTGGACATCGTCGACCAGATCGCCGCAACACGGTCGATTGTAGCGCCTGTGACGGCGACACGCTCATTGAATGTCCGGCGCTCTTTGACGCGATCTGCGCCTCACAAGGCGCGCAAGCCTGACGCATCAAATGCATTTGTTGCCAAAACACCTAAACACGCAGCGACACCGCTGTCGTTCGCCACGTTTGAGACCCCGCGCGAAAACACCCCCATATCCGAGATATATGCCCGCTATCGCCCGCAGCGGATCGACATTGCGGGGGCACAGGAACACCCGACGCCGCTGGTTGAAAGCATTGCCATGGCGTCTGTTGCACCACCGGTGCCTTCCCTGCAGTCCGCGGAGGGGTTGCGCTTGCCGAACCGCTTGATTGCAGAGGGTCATCTCATACCGCAAAGCCCCGCAATAGCAGCCGCCTGTCTGTGTCATGGGATTATCCTTCAGAAGTTCTAGAAAAACAGGGTGATCGAGAGTTGTGGAAAGGCTGCGCAAAACGCCAATCCCGCCGCGATACCGCCATAGGTCAGTACGAAGGGTGCCTTGCACGCGAATGATCCAGCCCTCAGCAAGATGAAAGTCACACCAGCATTGGATACGATCCCCATGATGACGACTGCCCAGGGGAATGTACCCTGCCAGATCAGCTGAAAAGCACTGGCATATCCCACCAACAACGCGAGCATCGCGACACCGTAGAGCCGGTAAAACGATGTGCCGGTTGCCGGAATGTTCGTAACCTTGTTTAGTCTCTCAACCGGGAAGAACAGAAACGGGATCATCACAAATACCGCCGTCACAGTGATCTTAACCAGAATGACCAGAAAAACAAAAGACATTGAAACGCGCTCCTGTGCTGCTAAGTACATATTTCGAACTCAACTATCGAGGCTGGGACCGTTTGTCAAACTCAGATGAATCTAAACTGTCAAAATGTCTGGCACCCGTCGCTAAATGTGACTGCGGCATGGCACTGGCGTCGGAAATGCTGTTCGAGAAGTGGACGATGTTGATCATCCGCGAGGCGTTCTATGGCGTGAAACGCTTTGAAGATATGCGCGAAGACACCGGTATTCCGCGATCCGTTTTGACCTCGCGGCTGAAACATCTGGTCGCCCATGACATCCTTGAAAAGAAGCAATATCAGGTCGAAGGCGCGCGTCCCCGCCCCGGCTACACTCTGACCGAAAAGGGCCGGGAGCTGAGCCTGACGATTTTTGCCCTGATGCAATGGGGCGACAAGTACCTCAAAGACGGGTCCGCCGCTATTCAGGTCAAAGACCGGCGCAGCGGTGAACCTCTCAAAGTGGCCTTGGTTGCAGGCGACACAGAAGAGGTGACATTGAGAGATGTCGCCATCGACATCCTGAAGCCCTAAGCCGCATCAACCCTTGCGCGTATCGCTTTCAAAGCGTCCCGCGACGATGTGGTCAAGCTGTCGTAGATGTGAAAATCGTGCGGCATGTCATCCCAGATATCGAGGGTCATCTCGACCCCAAGCGCACGTTGAACCTCGGCGAACTCAAAGATCATATCACGTAGCATTTCGCGCCCGCCTGCTTGCAAATAGACCGGCGCGCAGCCCTTAAAATCATGGTTGATTGGCGAGAGCGCCTCGCGCCCAAATCTGTTGTTTGGATCGAGCCAGCGTCCAAACTGCAAAGCCATCCAACCCTGCACCATGTCGTAATGGTTGTTGCTGGTCATGCTGTCGCCGCGTTCACCAATATCCGTCCAAGGGCATAACCCGATGCACAAGGCTGGCTGGGCCTGATCGCGTGCCTTAAGCGTTTGCAATAGCATCAACGCCATATGGCCACCCGCACTGTCGCCGATGACGATGATGTTCTCCGGGGCGTGCGTCTCAGTCAGGAAATCCCATGCGGCAAGGGCATCCTCGGATTGCGCTGGATGCGAGTGTTCCGGTGTCAACCGGTAATGCGGCATGAACACGCGTGCCCCACAATGATGCGCCAACATTCCGCCGAACCGATGGGCAATGGGTCCCCGAAACGTGTAGCCACCGCCGTTGCAATAGAGCAGAACCTTATCGCTTGTGCAGTGTGCGGGGGTGAACCACACGCCCTTGGGGCTGTCTTGCGCGGTTTGGGTCACGTCATAGACATCGTCTGTTTCCGTCTGCACTGCATAGAAATATGCCCGTCCGACTGCCATATCCTCATAGCCCATCGCCGTGGTGAACTGATGCCGCCAAAAACGAATGCCAATATCGTGGCTGATCCCCCAATCCGGCGCGATCCGCCGCCCGAATAGGTGCCCAATCGCGACCAGAAAGGCGATCCGGTTCAGCGTCAGATACCCGCGAATGCGATGCCGCAGTGGGCCATGAAATGAAATTTTTGCCATCAGGTGCCTCATCTATTTTTTCGGGACCAATTGGCAGAGATCGGGGTAGCAACTATAGAACGAACCCGACACTTCGGAGCGTGGATCAATGCTGGACTCTCGGCTGCTTTTGCCACCAAAACCTTTGGCCAATTGCATCATGGCAGGCATCTATCGCGACACGCGCGGGGCCGGACTGTCTGACGCGGATCGGCTGAATTATTTTCCGGCATCGCCAACCTACGCGCTGTCCGTCGTCTTCTTCGGCGCACTACAAAGCGATGTCGGAGTGCGTACGATCAACGAATTGCGCGAGAGGCCCTGCCTGCAAAGGGTCAGCGTTATGCCTCCGCAGAACGCACCGGTCACAAGCTGGAGCAGTGGCGATATCACGGCCCTGTCCATCGCCTTCTTCCCTGAAGCCTGGGCCGCTTTGGGCGGTGAAATCGATACAAAGGACGCGCCCCAAGTGTTGCTTTCGCTGATATCTGATCTGGACGAGACTCTGCCCATTGAAGCGTTTTGGACAGCATTCTGCTATGCTTTGACCCCGGTCTGGTCAGCCTCCCGCCACAACGCACCAGCTTCCAACTGGTCCGGCTCAGACAGTATTTCGGACTGGAGCCGCCACATGCTGGTGGCCGCCGCACTGTCCGGCCCGGGGCGCAGCTTACGCGCGGCAGAACGCAGGTTCCGTCGCTGGACCGGGCATACCCGCCAAAGCGCACAATTCTTCGCCCGCATCGAAAACCTGCACGCCTTGGCGACAGCTCTGCCCTATCTCACGGCCTCCGAAGTCGCCGTTGAGGCCAAGTTCAGCGACCAGTCCCACATGGGCCGCGCCGTCAAACGCGCGACCGGGTTTTCGCCCGCCAAGCTTAACGCAATGATCGCGACGCAAGAGCCGTTTTGGTGCTACCGCTTGTTGGGGGAGCGGTTTTGAAAAGGTTTTGCAAAGCCGCAAAGCCTGCGCCTTGACACAGGCAACCAGCATACATTTCGAGCTTTGTCAGGCGCTTCATTAAAGAATTTCCATGCAATATCGGCTTCTGAGCACTATCGTCGCAATACTGTTTTCCGTCCTGTGTCTCACTTTGATCCTGCTTCCTGCAATCGTATATTTGCTGTTCAGTTTAGAGGGAAACGCGCTCGGCGGTTTTCTGGCAAAGCGCGCAGAGGTGCTCTTCCTTGGCGTTGCACTGCTTTGTTTTCTTTCACGAAACACAAAATCGACAGAAGGCAGAAAATTGGTATCGCTGACTATCGGCACGGCAATGGGAGCAATGGCCCTTCTGGGGCTTTATGAATTTGCGCTTGGGACCGCAGGGATGGGCATCTTGATCGCAGTCACAATCGAGATAGCCATCGCGGTCCTATTTCTTAACCAATTGGTGGATAGTCAAAAAATTCAATAAGACCCGGCACCTTTGAGAGGCGACCAATTTCTAAAACAGAGCTATGGTCAACTTTCAGCGGGCAGACTAAATGGTCACCGACGTGCTGTAGATATGTGTCGATCGGCCGTTCGCGACCCACCATAGATACAAGCCGGCGGGTCGCGTCTATTGAGTCATTTGCCCCAGCTGATCCTATGACGCTTCCTCACCAGACGTATTCACCCAGACTTCAACGCGTCTGTTGATCGAGCGCCCCTGTTCAGTTGTGTTGCATTGTGATGGTGCAATCTCGCCATAGCCGACGGCAGCCATCTTGATCCCATCAAGACGCGTGCCAGCGAACGCTTCGAATTCTGCAAGCGCGGCTTCTGCGCGACTAAGCGACAACGCACGGTTTGCATCGAATGCGCCCACATCGTCGGTAAAGCCCACAAACTTGATCTGCGTCCCAGCAGGCATCTCTTCAAGGTGGGAGGCAAGGCGTGCCATGTCCAGGCGCCCCCTTTCATCAAGTTTTGATGACCCCGTGCGGAACCGGAATGTTGTCGAAAGCCGGTCATGTGACCCCATGTCTTCCAGCATCGCATCGATGAAGCTGGCTTCGTAAGGACCAGCATTTGTATTGCGCAAGATTTCGGCGCGCGGACTATCGGCAGCTTGAGACCGCGACTCAACGCTTAGATCAAAGTATCCTGCTTTTTGGATCAATGGATCAGCGCGCTCGGAAAGGGTATATTCCAGAAGAGCCTTGGCGTTTTGATCCAGACCGTCGGCCCGGTTGTAGAAGTACAGCCGCTGGAGCAGGCCATATTCCTCCGTTCTTGCAGAAAAGGCGTCCGGGATCATCGGAAGCCCACAATCGCTGATCAGGGTCAAGGGAACTGCGCCGCGTTTCTCTGCATGGCTCAGATAGCCAATCGCGTGAATGTCACCTTGGACAAGATCGGCAACTTCAGTGCCGTCTTTCGCAACGACCGCATTGCGCAGTCCCTGCAGTTCGACTTCAGGTCCAAAGATCGTATCAGAAAATGCCTGCCGTTTATGCGACCAACCCTCGCGATCAATCACTGAAATTGGCGCATCTGGCCCGCCGAGGCTACTCCAATTCGTAATGATCCCCGAAAAGATGCCCTTGATTTGATCCATTGTCAGCGAACGGATTGAGTTTTCCGGGTGCACGACAACCACCATACTGTCGAGCGCGATGATATGTTCCTGCGCTGGAGAGATCATATTCCCGGCACCTGCATCACGCAGGGCACGTGCTTCTTGAGGCAAGATGCGACGCGAGGCCATGCCGATGGCTGCGGATTCATGGAGGAGCGCCGTAAAGGCATCGACCGATGCAGAAGAATGCACAAGATAGCTTCCGATTTCGTCACCAAAGCCTTGATCGGCAATCACAGTGCCCAAAACTTCGCGTCCGTTTGTGGTATCCGCAATATGCGCATCCGCGTTGCGCAAGTCGGCAAAGCCGGCCAGAAGAACCGGCATCAAACCAGTGCCAATCGTCGAGGAACCCCGAAGCGCCACTATCTCTGGGCCGCCTCCAACTAAAGGGCAGGCCGCGCCTTCGCAGCGCACCTGGCTTGCTGATACGCGCAATTCGCCGAGGTCGGTGCGGACCACATATGCGCCGCCATCGAAGTCGACCAACTCACCTTCGATGTTGATCCTATTGTCCTCTGAGATAAGGCTGATCTTTTCGGCTTGTGCTGCGGTCGGAAGCAATGACATCGCTGACATTGCAATGATCGATACGGATGATAGTGACGTTGTAAATCGTGAGAGTTGCATCGGGTTTTTCCTCTTTTGCTCAAATGTGCCGCTGCTTTCGCTGTCATCGTTTTCAACGCGGCGCCATTGGAATTGATGTCAACAGTCTGGGAAAAACCGGCGTTAAGTTTGGGTCTGAAATATGCTGATTTGGTGGGTGCCAGATTCGGGTGGGACCACTTCTTCCTTGAAATGGATACGATTCTGCCAGATTTTCAGCTACGCTGCATAACCTCAGTATGGGCGTCTCAGGTCTCTGAATCTGGCGCGATGAAGAAGCAATATCCTTGGCCGCGCCGCGTCTGCAAATGCACGGGCGCGGCAGGATTGATTTCAATCTTGCGCCGCAGACGCATGACAAGCACATCCACAGATCGGTCGCCATATCCGGCTTTGTCTTCCCCAAGCGCACAGATCAAATCCATGCGCGATATGATATGGTTGGCGTTGCTGACAAAGTAGTCAAGAAGATCAAACTCTGTTTTTGTGAGGTTGATGGCGCAGTTGGTCCCATCCAAGAGCGTCCGGCGTTCCCGATCCAGAGTGAAATCGCCGAAGGTAACGGTTCCCAGATTTTCCAGCAATTTTCCGGGTTTGGCGCGTATACGCCGCAGTAAAGCATGGATCCGCGCGATCAACTCTTTCGGGTCAAATGGCTTTCGCACAAAATCATCAGCACCAATACGTAATCCAATTGTAATGTCTGTGGTGTCGGCATGACCGCTGATCATGATGATCGGGACGTCCAAAGACTTGCGAATGTCGCGGGTCAGGTCCAATCCGCTTTCGCCGCGCAAACGGAAGTCGATAAGAACAAGGTCAAGGCCGACAGAATTCTGGACTTCGTAGAACTCTGAAATCCGCGACATGGGGACGGGCAAAAAATTGTTCTCGCTCAAAAGCGCAGAGATCGCGTTGCGCACACCAATGTCGTCATCAAGAATACCAATCCTATACACGTGGTGCCTCCATTCAGCCTTGCGCCTGCCTCATTCGCTTTGCTGCCTCGGGGCTTTATGTTTCAAATTTTCCATTCTCGAGCCCTGGCCTGTAACTTTGTTAACCAAATCGCCGCTTGCGCGTGCAGTTGCCTGTCAATTTGGAATGATCTGAACGACGTCAAGACTAGCAGCCAGCGCCGCTGCTACCCCGCTGTCAGAGTCCTCAAACACGAGCGTTTTTGAAATCGGTTTGCCAAGGTGACGCGCGCAATTCAGATAGATGTCGGGCGCTGGTTTCGGGGCAAGCCCGTCTGAAACAGTTGCGATATGTGCAAAGCGGTGGATTAAGCCGATGGCGTGCAGCGATGCCTTTGCAACCGAAACCTCGGCATTTGTCCCAACCGCCATCGGCATCAGTGGGTCCAGTTTGCTGATGAGATCAACCGTCTCGGGGATGGGCTGGACCGTGTCGGCCTTCAAAATAAATGCGGCGATACTGTCTTGCATCGCCCTGCTTACGTCAACATGTCCGTCAACTTCCGCCGCGAAGGCCGACAAAAGAGTGGTGCGATCAAGGCCTGTGCGGGCAAAGTACCAGTCGCGGGCCAAGTCATGACCCTGTGATTTGAGTGCATAATGCAGTGAGTGGAAATGCGTTTCTTCGCTGTCAACGAGCGTGCCATCGTTGTCAAAGATCACCGCGCGGTAGTCCCGCGCGGTGATCATGGCCTGCCAGTCGGTCGGGAGGACAACCTGCTCAGTGCCGTTCGCGAAAAGGATGCCCCGCATCGTTATGACTCAGGCCGCAACAAGGCGTGCAGTGTTTTGATCAAACTGCACGGATACGGCATCGCCTTGCTTGAATGGGTTTGCGGTCACGCTGCTGATGACAAACAATGACCCGATTGCGCTTTCAACAGTGTATTGGATTTCCTTTCCAAGGTAGGCTGCATAGGTCACCTCACCTTTGATGCCGGGCTGCTCTGGGGCGGCAAGCTTCAGGTTGTGGGGGCGCAGCACCATTTGGGCAGATCCAGGCAAAAGTCCGCCACTTTGGACTTCGTAGGTCACATCTTCCATTCGGACAGTTGCTGAACCGTTGTTCACATGCTCAATTGCGCAATCCGCAAGATTGGCATCCCCAATAAAGTCAGCGATAAAGGCGGACTTTGGGGCTTCATACAAATCGCTTGGCGATCCTTCCTGTGCGATTTCCGCGTTCTTCATCACGATAATCCGGTCGGAAACTGCCATCGCCTCTTCCTGATCGTGGGTCACGTAGACGGCGGTCAGCCCAAGACGCTGCTGGATTTGGCGGATTTCTTCGCGCACATGACGGCGCAGTTTTGCGTCAAGGTTGGACAGCGGCTCATCCAGCAACAGAACTTCGGGTTCCAACACAATGGCGCGGGCCACGGCGACGCGTTGCTGTTGGCCGCCGGACAATTCGCTTGGCAGGCGGTCGCCAAAGCCCGCAAGGCCAACAAGCTCCAGCCCTTCTTCGGCCTTCGCGTTGGCTTCGGCCTTGGGCACGGATTTCACCGACAGCCCGTAGGCCACGTTTTCACGCACGGTCATATGCGGAAACAGCGCGTAGGATTGAAACACCATTGAGACCTTGCGGTAGGTCGCAGTCAGGTGCGTGACGTCTTCGCCGCCGATCAGGATCTTGCCTTCTGTCGCCATTTCCAGCCCCGCGATCAGACGCAGGGTCGTGGTTTTACCGCAGCCACTTGGCCCCAAAAGGGTTACAAGCTTGCCAGGCTCAATCGCCAGATCCAGTTTTTTCAGCGCAGTTACCTCGCCGTATTTCTTGACGACGCTTTCAAAGCGGACAGAGCCTGTTTGTGTATCAGTCATGTTCATTTCCTCACGCCGGCTTTACGGCTTGTTGGACGCGGTCGGTGCGGCGCAGGCGGCGCGTTCCGACCAGAAGTTGCATAAGAAGGATGGCAGCCAGCATGGTGACGATCAGCACAGCCGAATAAGCAATGGCGAGGCCAAATTCACCGTTTTCAACGCGGCCGACGATGAACGCCGTGGCCATGTTGTGCTTTGCGCTGACCAAAAAGATCACCGCGCTGACTGACGTGATCGCACGCACAAAGCTATAGGTGAGCGCGGCCAGGATCGCAGGCCCCATCAGCGGCAGGATCACTCGGCGCACCGTGGTGAAACTGTTCGCCCCAAGGGTGATGGATGCCTCGTCCAAACTCTTGTCCAGCTGGCTCATGGCCGCAATCCCGCCGCGCACGCCCACGGGCATGTTGCGGAAGACAAAGACGATGATCAGGATAATCGACGTACCTGTCAGCTCGATCGGAGGGAAGTTAAACGCCATGATATAACTGACACCGATCACCGTGCCGGGAATGGCAAAGCTGAGCATCGTAGAAAACTCAAACGCATCCTTGCCGACAAATTTCTGGCGCACCAGAAGGTAGGCCGTGGCCAAGCCCACAATCGCCGTCAGCGGGGCCGCGATGGACGAGATCGTCAGAGTCGTGAAGTAGCTGTCCCACGCCACACCGGTCAGGCGCCAATTAGCGAAATCAATGCCAAAAGCGCGGATATAGTGGTCAAACGTAAAGCTGTGGTTGTAGCCCCAAAGCTTCACGAAGCTGCCGAAGACGATCATCGAATAGACGATCATGGTCAGCGCTGCCCACGGCAAGGCGATGGCATAGCACAGCCCCTTCAACACAGGACTTAATGATGCATTCTGTCCGCTATCGGCCTTGCCCGTAATAGTTGCATAGGACTTTTTGCCCAGCCACATGCGCTGCGCGATGAAAGCTGCCATCGTCAGCGACAAAAGCGCTATGGCAAGGATCGCAGCCTTTGCAGGATCGGCGACAGAGCCGACAATGGCAAAGAATATCTCGGTCGAGAGTACCTCATACCCGCTGCCCAAAACCAAGGGGTTGCCGAAGTCAGCGAGGCTCTCGATGAACCCGAGGAGGAACGCATTCGCAAGGCCGGGGCGCATGAGTGGCAGCGACACATAACGGAAGGTCTGCCAACGGTCTGCATCCAGTGTTTGTGACGCTTCCTCCATCGACGGGCTGACGCCTTGAACGACACCGATCAGGACCAGAAAGGCGATAGGGGTGAAGGACAAGAGCTGTGCGAAATAGACACCCCAAAAGCCATAGACCCAGCGGGTTTGTTCCCAGCCAAAAAGGTCTGCGAAGAATTCTGTCACGGTGCCGGCGCGACCAAATAGCAGGATCAGGGCCAAACCAATGACAAATGGTGGTGTGATGATCGGCAGCACGGTGAGAACGCGCAGGAATTTCTTGGCACGAAAGTCTGTGCGGGTGAAAATCAGCGCGAATGTCAGGCCAAGGATCGTTGTTCCCAGACCTGTCATGATCCCGAGGAAAAGCGAATTGATCGCCACACCGCAGGACTTCGGACCAATCAGACAACCAAGCCCCCAGATCTCGCTACTGAAGAAGCGCGGAAAGAACTGGGTCAGCGAATAACCACCCTCGACCTCAAAGGCGCGGGTCAAGATGTGGACCACCGGGAAAAAGACGAAAATACCGACAAGTGCGATGATCAGGCCGATGGTGCTGACCACGAAGGCATCACCTTGCCCCTTGCCCGATTGCGACAGCGATATCGTCGCGGCAAACAGCAAGGCAACGGCGCAAATACCTGCGCCAGCGCCCATGCCCGCTTGCCCGGCCATCATGACGCCGTCTGTCAAGAAGCCTTCAAAAATGCGCGGTCCCGCGCGGACGATGATAAGCCCTTGAAGGGCGATAAAGAACAGACCAGCGAGGGTCGTGCCCAAGGTCAGCCGCGCGCATTTCACCGGCTCTGCAATGATGAACTGTAGGATTAAAGCCACCGCAAGCGCCAAACCAGCCGGGGCCAACCACCACTGACCGGCAAAGGTACTGAACAAGCCTGTCGCAGCAATGCCATCAGTGATCCATCTTTGGTCAAACAGACCGTCGTCGGTCATATGCCAAGGCAGCAAAACAAAACTAGCAAGCCCAAGAGCCAGCCAAATCAGGACTGTCTTTTTCATGTGTCTATCCGCGTGAATAAGGTGATGCCCCGCCAAAGCGGGACATCTGGGTGTCAGTTGGCCCGAAAGGAGGGCAGACCAATCGACAGGGAGATTACTGTTGAGGGTTCGGATCGCCGACTTCGGCGTCCCAACGGGCCAGCAGGCGACTACGTGTGTCGCTTGAGCCGTAAGTAGCGAAGTCATAATCAATCAGCTTGATCGATGCGAGGTCCGGGGACTCTGGCGCGACTGAAGCATTTGAGTTTGACGGAACCTGAAATGCGCCAACTTCTGGACCGCGCGACTGAACATCAGCCCGCAATGCGAATTCAACCCATGCTTTCGCGCCTTCAAGGTTGCGTGCGCCCTCAATAACGGACACCGCACCCACTTCGTAGCCAGTGCCTTCACATGGTGCGACGACTTCAAGTGGGAAACCACTTGCGGCCAGTTTGACCATGTCGTGCATAAAGCCGATGGACACACCTGTTTCACCGCGTGCCGCAGCTCTAGAAGGTGCAGACCCGGATTTTGTGTAAGTGTTCACATTCTGACCGATAGCGGCCAGCTTGACCATCGCTTCGTCTTCACCAAAGAGCTGCACGAATGTCGCCAACTCGGTGTAAGCCGTGCCTGAGCTGCTCGGGTTTGCGACCTGGATCTCGCCTTCAAAGCGCGGATCTTCCAGATCGGCCCAACAAGCAGGCGGCGCGATATTCTTTTCCGCTAGGATTTCAGAGTTGTAAGCAATACCAAGCGCACCAGCGTAGATGCCAATGGCCTTACCGTCTGAAATCTCGGACATATTCTGTGCCCAGCCAAGCAGATCGCTTGTGTCGACACCAGAAGCCTGCGTGAGACCTTCTTCGGCAGCGATCAAGTGCGGGTCGCCTGTACCGCCCCACCAAACGTCAATCTTTGGGTTGCCAGCCTCGGCGCGGATTTGCGCCAAAGTTTCACCCGTTGATTTGCGTACCATCAGTGCTTCGATTTCAGGATGCTCGGCTTCGAATGCGGCAACCATCAGGTCGCACCAATCCTGCTCTGCACTGCAGACGATGCTCAGCTCATCCGCTGACGCAGCGGTTGCGGCCGCCATTACCAATGCAGTCGATGAGACCAATCCAAATTTCTTCATGTGTTCCTCCCAGGAAAATGTGACGCCAGTACGATCAGCGATCTAACCAGCCCGGTAAGCGTAGCTGGCAACGAAGGAAACCTGCACAATCCATGGATTAACAATGCTACAGGACGTCGGCTTTCGGGTTAATGAAATTACAAACCGCAGATGATTTGTAATATTTGAAACGAAAAAGCCTGAGACGGGCCTGCGGTTAGGGTCTAGATTGCTTTAAGACCAACAGGAAGCCTGCGCATGAAACCCGCAAAAATCGGAATCGTTGATGATGAAGCGGGTATGCGCGACGCCTTGATCGCCTTGCTGAGCGAAAACCAATTCGAACCTGTCCCAATGGAAAGCAGCGCCGACTTCGCGGTTGTGCGCAAGTCCGTCAAGCTTGATCTGGTGATCATAGATTTGCAGCTTCAGGGCGAAAGCGGCCTTGAACTGGCGATGGAAATCAGACGCACCGAAGACTTGCCCATCGTCATGCTGACCGGGCGCGGGGACGAAACAGACAAGATCGTCGGGCTAGAGGTTGGGGCCGATGACTACATGCTCAAACCCTTCAATCCGCGCGAGCTGATCGCCCGCATTCGCGCCGTCTTGCGCAGATACGGCAAGGGCGTGCCCCTTCCATCTGCGACCAGTACACATGGCCAGCTCATCACACTTGGCAAGCTGCGCATTGACCGGGACAACAAAATCCTCAGCGACGAAAACGGGGATGAGATTTCGCTGACCAATGCGGAATACCGGTTGCTGGATTTCTTCCTGAACCGACCAAATGAGGTGATCACCCGTGTTGATCTGCTCTCAGAAATCGGCAGCGATCTGACACGCTATAATGATCGCACAATTGATGTGTTGATCCTGCGCCTGCGCCGCAAGATCGAAGAAAACCCCTCCAAACCCGTCCACCTGCAAACCAGACGCGGACAAGGCTATGTCTTTGTGACAGACACATCAGGCGCAAACCTTTGAGCGTTTTCGGCCTGCGCACCGTCCGCAGCCGCCTTTGGGCCGCGCTGACGCTGTTGTCGCTGGCCGTACTGGCGGCAAGTGCGGTGACATGGCTTGCGCTGCAACGGGTCGATGCGCGCCTTCAGGACCTGCATCAGGAAACGCTTAGTCAGGTCGCCCAAGCGCTGGACCTGTCCAAACGATCATCCGATCTGGCGACATCAGCACCCTATCTGTTGAACCAACGGTCCAACTTCCTGATCGAACAGGAAGGCGCGAAACTTCTGGACGTGCTGGACCGGGTGCGCAGCGATTGGCCGCAAACACGCTTTGGGCAAAGCTCGGAAGATGAGCCGGTCACAGTCATCCTCGACAGCATGGCCGCAGCGGTCAACGATCTTGTGGCCGTATCCGGCACGCTTGACAGCGTCCAAGCCGACCTGCGCGCGCGCACCGCAACATTGGGTCGGCTACGCACGGTTGCAGCCGAGGCGATTGCAGCCCCCGAAGGGGACGATGCCACGCGGCTGATCTGGTGGTCTTTGCAAAGCATGAACGCGGATGCTTTGAACGCCGCATATGCGGGAAATCTGATCGGTGTCGGCGAAGAACAGCGCCACTATTTGGGGCAAAGAAATGCGATCTCTGGTGCCGCACTGAACGGTGCACAGCGGACCTATCTGGCAAGCCTTGAAAGCAGTGTCTGGGGAAAGGAAGGAATCTTCGAGCTGCGCAGACAAGAGCTGTCCAGCAACCTTGCCGCGCAAAACGCCCTGTTCAGGATCAGATTTGACGCCAACCGGGTGAATAATCTGGCCAGCAACTACGCCGATCAAGCCGAGATTTTTCTGGCGAGAGAACGGGACGCATCCTCGCGCACCATTCAGGTCACGCGCGTCTCGGTCACCGCGATCAGTGCAGTCAGCCTTGGGTTGGCACTGACGGCCGCGCTCTATGTGTCGCGCTATGTTACGTTCAATATCTCGCGGGTGTCGGCAGCCATGGTGCGGCTGGCGAACGGTGACAGGGCAAGCGTTTTGCCGCGGCGCATGGGTGGAAAGGACGAGATCGGGGATCTTTTTCGATCTTTCAGGAGCTTTCGGGCCAATGCGCTCAGGCTCGACCGGTCCAACAGGCAACTCGACCAACGCAATGCACTTTTTGAAAAAGTCTTCACCAATATCTCTGACGGTATCGCAATCGCAGACCCAACAGGGCGCATCACGGCCTGTAACCCTGCCTTCGCAAAGATCGTAAATATCCCAGAGGATCTGTCCAACCAAGACAGCCTTGTCGGTTGGCTTCGTGGAAGTCGTTTCGCGGAATCTGCATTCATGAACGATCTGCAACCCGATCATCGCGGGTTCTGCGAACTGGTTTCCGCCGAAGGACAGGTGCTTGAAATCCGGGCCAGCAAACTGCCCGACAACGGGCGAGTCTGGCTTGTGGCAGACGTTACGGAAAGGCGCAAAATGTCTGACCGGCTGCAACAGATCGAACGGATCGAAACCCTTGGCAAAGTCGCCGGGGATACCGCGCATGATTTCGCAAACATCCTATCAACTATCCGCACCCATGCGCATTTGTTAAAGACACAAGAAGAACCAGAGGCGTCCAAAAGCATAGATGCCATCAGCAACGCCGTTGATTTCGGGGCGTCCCTGACGGACCGCTTGCTGGCCTTCGCGCGCAAGCAAAGCCTGACACCTGAACGCATTGACCTAAATGCCCTGATCGAAGGTATGACGGATCTTGTGGAAATCAGCCTCAAGCCCGGTGTCACCTTGGCAGTGTCACTTCCTGTTGAACCGCTTCATGTTTTGGTCGATCCCGGACAGATGGAATCCGCTTTGTTCAACCTGCTGCTGAATGCGAACATTGCAGTCGCGGATGATGGGAAAATTCAGGTCACCTTGGAAGCATTCGATCACACGCAAGCGCGAATCTTGATCAATGATAACGGCACAGGAATGTCGGATGACGTCCTTGCCCGCGCAATTGAGCCATTTTTCACAACACGCAGCAGCGAAGGCGGGACAGGACTTGGATTGTCCATTGTCTATGGGTTCATTCGTCAAACCGGTGGGCAGATGAACATCGAAAGTGCTTTGGGACAGGGCACTCAGATCGAAATTCTGCTGCCATTAGCTGATGAACAGAAGGTTGAGCAAACATCGCAAAACCAAAGGCTGTCATTGCTGGTCGAGGATGATCCGAAGACCCGTCGGTCTGTGAAACGCCTGCTTGAGCGTCAAGGCTTCAAAGTGATGGCAAGGTCAACGGGTGAAGCTGCCCTTTCGCTTTTGAAATCAAAAACGTTTGATATATTGCTCAGTGATCTTGATCTTGGCGACAAGATTGATGGGATTGCTTTAGTCAAGGCGTGTCAAGAGATCGCGCCAAGGACGCAGACGCTCATTATGTCAGGTAAGTCATCGGGTGCACCTAAGGTGCCAAACATGACACGGTTTATCGAAAAACCGATCACGCGCGAAAAATTGTTGAGGGCACTCAAATGACTGTTACGGAGCGAAGACTTTGATTTGCTTTCGCACCCCGGATTTGCCTCCCTCAATGGCCGCTCCCGTGAAATCCGCTGCGCTGCAAAATGTATGCCGCTGCATAAGCGAGTAAATTCTGCGTCAGCAAGAGCCGCAACCGCACAAGTCCGGAAAGTCCCG
Source organism: Yoonia sp. JB2-21 (assembly GCF_055693545.1). Classification (NCBI taxonomy): domain Bacteria; kingdom Pseudomonadati; phylum Pseudomonadota; class Alphaproteobacteria; order Rhodobacterales; family Paracoccaceae; genus Yoonia; species Yoonia sp. JB2-21. The sequence goes on along the minus strand of NZ_JBVFUC010000005.1, from coordinate 67,249 downwards.
CAGAGTTTTCATTGTTCACTTGAGAATGAATGACCTCTTTTGGTGTGCCTGGCCTACTGAGGAAAAGCCTTAAATTTCAGGGAAACCGTTAATAACTGGATGATCTGGTAGAGCTGGCACCAAACACCAATGGCTCGGCTTGACAGGTTCGTAGTTGAATTGGCCTGGCGTTGTTAGGCGCAATGCATTGCTGAATATTTCAATCGCCCAAGTTTGTTCTTCTTCGATCCAAAACAGCTTGCCAAAATGATCCGTTGTCACTTCGCCAGAGAGGCTCTCGATCCTGAAATAGCCAACCACTCTATCGGATTGGAGTTCCTCGTGGGTCGGTGCGCGGTCTTCAAACTTGATCCATGATGTAGTTGGATCATTCATCTCCATCGCCTCCCTAGTCCGCCTAACCTTGCCAACTGCGCCAACATTCGCGACCCCGTTCCTGTGGATGGATTATTCGCAGCGGGCGAGACTTGCGCCATGCCCGGTCGCTGAGGCATCTGTTGTGCCCCGAAGAATTGCCTTGCACGAAGAGCGGCGTATTCTGCCCCACTTGCTCCACCGACAAGGAAGCGATTGTAGGCCTGCTGGCTTCCCATGGCAGCACGGGCGAAGCCATAGCTGCCAGCCAGTCCCCCGGATAGGGCAGGCATCATGATGTTCCCAGAGATTGCTCGAACGATAAATGGCGTCGCGATGATGAAGCCCTTCGCCATCAGGACCATCATGAAAAAGGGGATGAGCGCACCTATGTTTGTTGCTCCCTCAGGATCGCCGAGTTCGCCGATGAGCGCTGAGGACACCCCCGTGATTGTCGCAAAAACGCCCGCGACAACAATCGGGTAAATGGCGAAGGACACTAAGGCTGATAGCCATCGGGCAAAGTAGTCCTTGGTGACATCAAAGAGTGTAAGAAAGATCATCACGGGCGCGATACCGATCAGCAGTGCGATCATCAGGCGCGAGGCGACTAGGATGAAGGCCGCGAGCCCGCCTAGGATTGAAAGCATCAAGACTCCGACGATGTCGAGCATCGCCCCGGCCATCCAGTTGAGCTCTGATCCTGCGGCATTTAGATATTCACCGAGTTCGGAGATCAGTCGGTCAAATTCTTCCGCGAACCCGGCCCAAGAAACAAAGTTCTCCGTACTCATGTCAGGAAAATGGCGTCGACACCATTTCAACATCGGATCGATGCGTTTCCAGACGATGTCCTTGCTGAATCCATTAAACTCTGCCGTGCCCGCAACACGGAAACGTCCTTTTCCTAAGCGGCTTGTGACGAGTTTTGCGTTGTCATCTAAAAGACTGGTCATCGGAGCCGCAGCTTGGTTCGCATCGTCCTCCAAATTTACCGTGATCGAGTACCCCTTTACTGGGTAGACATTCAGGCGGTCACCCATCATGTGTGCAAATCTTCGCGACTGGACGTCCGCGCAAATGACCACCTGATCAAAAACCTCGCGATGCATATCATTTACCAAAAGGCTGTGTTTGTCTGCGACCCCGCTAAAAACCGTGATCTTACCGTTATCCGGACGCAATTTCTCCACGGAGGTTGACCATCGCACGGCCACCCCGCGTTTGATACAGGCCTTCGACAACGCGCTGGTGAACTTATGAATATCGCCAGTAAAGTCGCTGTCTGTATAGAAACCGCCATAAATGTTTCCCTTTAGAGTAGGTTCGATCAAACTGATCTCATCACTTGTCACTGGTCGGCGTTCCAGCCCCCCTTTACCAAGCAAAGCAGTCACCTTTGCTGCGACCTCAAACTGCTTTTTCGTCTCGTAGAAATGAAGGATCCCAGTGTTTTTCTGGTCAAAATCTATGTCTTCCGTTCTAGCCATATTCAATAATTGCTGGCGTGCTGCTTTGGCCCATTTCACCGTTTGAAGCGTGTTCGCCTCATAGCCCGGAATTGCCGCCACAAATTCCGCTATCCAGGAGTACTTGTGCCAGGACGGTTTCGGGTTGATCAGCAAGGGAGCGCCAGATGAGAACATCCACTGAACGCCCTTCATCATAGTTGGAATACTGTTCCAAACCTCCGCGTTGGAGGCAGACAGTTGACCACCATTCGCATAACTTGTTTCCATCGCCGGGTAGACGTACATTGAATCCCAAGGATCAGCAAATCTGAAAGGGTGCACAGGACAAATCCATCTTTCCGGGCTAGTTAGGTAACAAATCGAATACGGTCAATCTCAAAGGAGTTTAATACTCATGAGGTCGAGAGAGTTATACAGCAAGGCTGGCTTGACCAGAGTAACGACCACGCCGATATGCCTGTTTCTCGAGGGCTGATCTTTTTGCCTGAAAATTCAATCGGTTCGGTTAAAGATACCTGCTAAACTGCATGTCTGATCGCATCGGCCATTGCATTTGCGAGATCGGGTGGGGCGTGGTCTCCGATGAAAATCGAACGTTTGAATTTCGGCAAAGGTGGGAAGTTATCTCGCGGGCCCAGCACTTTCATGCCTTGTTCAAGTGAGCTTTCATAGATGACGCCCACTGCGAAACCAGATCGGATCGCGGATTTTTGGCTGAGGATGCCTTTGCATGCGAAAGCAACGTTATGGCTTCGGCCGATTTTGTCCAAAGAGACTTTTGGCAATTCCGCGAGCCAACATCCATGGTCAATAATAGCCAGTGGGACAGGATCGCTTGGTCGCAGGATTAGGCTTTCGCTCGCAGCCCAAACCGCCTGTTGCTCGCGAAAGACATCACCGACTGTTTTGGTAACAGCGGAACACACCGCCATATCCAGTTCACCATTGCGGACTGCGTCCGCATAAGGCGCAGTGCAACCCGACGTCGCTGACACTTCAACCCCGGGGTTGGAAAATCGAAACTCAGACAGGGCTTTTTCCAAGACGCCTTCGTCGAAATCCTCTGGAATACCGACCCGTATTCGGCCGTTCAGAGGTTCGGCAAAGAGTGACTTGATCCCCGCCAGTTCGGCCAAACTACGCCTTGCGGCGGGCAACAGCTTTTCCCCGCTTGACGATAGGGACATGCCTTTCCCATCACGTAGGAACAGCGATGCGCCCAACTCTTCTTCCAGTTTGCGCAATTGCACGCTGATCGCGGATTGGCTTCGGTTCAACCGCGATGCGGCGAGGGTCAGGTTTTTGCAATCTGCAATCTCGACAAATGTCTTCAACAGGTTGCCATCGGTAAAGTTACGTTCGTTTTTGTGCATGACATCGTTCACATCATTTCATTTTATTAAACGTAACGTGCCCCCTATATGTCGGTCAAGCAACGAATAACTGAAAGGAAAAGAGCATGACCGACGAAGACCAAATTATTGCAACCGTTACGGACTATATTGAAGGCATCCGCGATGGCAGCGGAGCCCGTGTCGCCAAGGCCTTTTATTCAAGCGTCAATCTGAACTCAGCGGATTCGGACGGTAACCTCGTGCTGACGCCACGCAGCGCGTTGGAGGCTTTGGCTGACAGTGGAACGCTTCCCCCAAACAACAGCGAGATTACGCATGTTGAGATCAACAACGACATGGCACTGGTCAAGGTCACCATTGATCTGCCGACGTTCCAGTTCTTCGATTTGCTCACCCTGCTGCGGTTGAACGTCGGCTGGAAGATCGTTTCCAAGACCTACACCACGGTCAACAAGTAAGGCGCAACGCTCAATTCGATAGGAGATTCAGACATGACATTCCGCAAGATCACAGGCACCGCACTCATCTTGGCGACACTGACGATGACACCCGCATTCGCTGACATCAGTGAGACCCGCAATTTCTATCAATTTGAACCAACGGTCCTGACGTCGGGCCAGCCCAGTGCCACACAATTGGCCGAGGCTGCGGATGATGGCATCGAAGTTGTGATCAACCTCGTCCCAGCATCTGAAGGAATCTATAACCCTGAAGAAGGGGAAATACTGGCGGCTCAAGGCGTCGAATACATCCATGTGCCGGTCAACTGGCGCGACCCCAAGGCGGAGGAATTTCAGACCTTTCTGAAGGCGATGGACCGTGTGGGGGATCGTAAGGTTCTTGTCCATTGCTGGGCGAATGCGCGTGCCTCTGCCCTTGTCGCAGCGCATCGGGCTATTCATGCGCCGGGCACCCAAGCTGCCGAACTTGATCAGTTGGAAAACATCTGGAGCGACGTTGCTGGATATGATTTTGCCCGAGACACAGTTTGGCAAGACTATCTGGCAGATAACATCGCGGGGGCTGCACAATGACGCAAGGACCCTTGATAACTGCGGGCGAACTAAACGAAATAATTGATGCACCAAACGTAAAGGTTTTCGATGTGCGCGGCACTTGGGCATCGCCTGCGCGGGCCTTGCCCGACGACTATGATGCGGGTCACATCCCCGGAGCCGTCTTTCTAGATTGGACCCGTCATTTCATCGCGCAAAACGTGGTGCCCGGTTTGGCACCCATCGCGGATGAGGCAGAAGCGCGCGCGTCATTTGCGGCACTTGGTATCAACAAGGGCGATCTGGTCGTGCTTTATGATGCGTCTTCGCACATGCACGCGGGCCGCATTTGGCTGGCCATGCGGCATTGGGGTTTCACCAATGTGCGGGTTCTTGATGGTGGATGGTCGAATTGGGTGGCGAAAGGGTTTCATGCTTCGTCTGACGCCAAAATGCCGAGTACAGGCACCTATGAGCCCGTGCTGCATCCAGGCCTAAAGATCGACTTGGATGTGTTTTTGGCGGCACAGGTAGAGACCTGTATCATCGATGCCCGCGGTGCCGCAAATTTCGCCGGCAACGAGGATGACCCGCGGACAGGTCATATTCCGGGCGCGTTGAACGTTCCGTTTAACGCAGTCCTGAGCCCGGAGTCGGGCGAGTTTCTTGATGACGTTGAAATCCGTAAAACTTTGGATCGTTTGGCACCGGAATGGAACACCAAACCTCTCGTCGCCTCTTGCGGGTCGGGATACGCCGCAACAGTTGTTCTTCTTGCTTTGGCCAAGATTGGCGAAAAGGGGACGCTGTTCGACGGATCATTTGCCGAATGGAAACAAGACCCGAACCGCCCTGTCGCTCAGGGCGCGTAGCGTTCCGCATTCTCTCAAATACAAAAAGGACGACTTCGATGCCGAAAAACCCTGTGCCAAACAGAATTCTTTACACGATGCTTCGGGTCACTGATCTGGAACGATCCCTTAAGTTTTACCATGACGCCCTTGGTATGCGGGAACTGCGCAGAGAGACGTTTCCGGACGGTAAATTCACCCTCGTTTTTATCGGCTATGGCGATGCCGACAAAGACGCGGTGATCGAATTGACCTACAATTGGGCTGACGCCACCTACGACCTTGGGAACGCCTATGGTCACATCGCGCTGGAAGTTGACGACATCTATGCGATGGAACAGCACTTGATCGCACTGGGCGTCAAGGTGACCCGTGCGGCAGGACCAATGACATTTGCGCCGGAAGAGACCGGGCTGAGGGAAGTCATCGCCTTCATTGAAGATCCAGACGGTTACCGCATCGAGTTTATCGAGAAGCAAACTCACTAAAGCCAAGCCGCCGACTTTTTGCGGTCCCAACAAAGGAAACAAGAATATGAGACCGACACGTATCGCGTTGGCCGATAACGCGCGAAAGACATCCATCGACTTATTGCAGCAAGTAATTGCTGATGCGCTTGACCTGCGTCTAGCAACAAAGCAAGCACATTGGATCGTGCGAGGTTCGCATTTTCAGCAATTGCACGAGCTATTCGATAACTTCGTCGGCCCACTCGACGACGAAATCGACGGTGTCGCAGAACGATTGGCGACCCTTGGGGGCGTTCCGGACGGGCGCGTTCAAACAGTCGCCAGGACAACTGGGTTGCCCGCATATGTGATCGATTACGAGATCGGTCCTGACCATGTTGCCGGCCTTGCAGATCGGTTTGCAATGCTCAGCAATTCGGTTCGGACAGCAATTGATGAAACAGCGACTGCCGGCGATGCCGTGACATCAGATTTGTTGACGGGGATGTCGCGAATGCTGGACCAGAATGTCTGGTTTCTCGAGTCCCATTTGGCCACTTGACGTCTGACAAATCGTAAATTTCCCGAAGCTTTTTCCACCCGCCGTCGTGCTTCTTTTCGCGTGCGCGGAACAAAAGGAATGAAAAATGACCGCTATTCTTAACGTCAATTCAAGCGTCAGAACGACTGAATCTGCATCTCGTCTTGCTGGTAAGCGATTGATCGAACAGCTTGAAGCGCGGCATCCTGATGCCAGTATTATTTGCCGCGAAGCGACTGACGAGGCTGAGTATTTAACGGAGGAATGGGTTGGTGCCAGCTTTTCTGCACCTTCTGAACGCTCAGATACCCAGAACGAAACTCTTAAGACGTCCGACAAGCTGGCCCAGGAGGTGTTAGATGCCGATATCTTGGTCATCACGGTATCCATGTACAACTTCGGTATCCCTGCACCGCTGAAGGCTTGGATCGATCAAATCGCCCGACCAGGTCTGACATTCCGTCCTGACCCGGAACTCACCTACGTTGGATTAGCTACGGGGAAGTCAGCGTACCTATGTGTGGCCACAGGCGAAACCGAAGTGGGTGGGAACATGGATTTTGTGACGCCATATCTAAAACACGTTCTTGGGTTTCTTGGGATTGAAGACACAAAAGTTGTCTCCGCGGATATGTCTGTTTTGGATGGAAAGACATTGGCATCAAGAATAGATGCCCAAGTGCTGCAGGCGGTGGCGGATTAGGCTGAAGCTGCGTTGGCACTCTTTGGAACTCATCAAACTGAACACCGGACAAAGGCGACAAAGTGGACTAAGCCCAGCCCACCGCTCAAGGCGGCGGCACCGATAAGACCTAACCAAACTCTGTCCGGCCAGTTTTGTGTCCAACCGGAATAGGCAGCGCGAAATGCCCATAACAGGAAGCCCGTCGCCATCGCCAGATTTGCAAACATTCCGAAGATACCTGTCATACAGGATCGCGTTGATAGAGGGTCTTCAAGGGTAAACAGCACCGACAGAAAGGCCCCAAGAGACTGAAGCAGTAGAAGGACAACAACTGTTCTCAACGCGCTCTTTCCATGCAGAACTTTTCGGGCAGGAACGAAATGGTCCCTGAAACCTCTTAGGGTAAACTTATGGCGCTTCTTGTAGGATAACTCCAGATCAGGCGTGCGGCCTTTTGAGACTGAACAGCTCGGTCACACGGGCGTAGTCACGGTAGCCTAGACGAGCCAACGGCTGGAATTTGGTCACATCGAAAATGCCGTCGATCAGGTATTCATCCTGCAAATGGATGCCAGTTACTTCGCCAAAGACCACGATGTTTGCCTCGCCCGGCAGATCAACGACTTTGACCAACTTGCACTCCATGCTGGCCGGGGCCGCCGCCACGCGCGAACATGCGATTGTGGCGCAGTCTTCGCGGGCGAGCCCGGCAAGATCGAACTCATCCACGTCGCGCGGTGCGGGGGCCGAAGTTGCGTTCATGACGTCACGCATCTCAAACCCAACGACGTTCACGCAGAACACGCCTGTATCGATGATGTTGCCAACCGAGTCCTTGCCGCGGGTGCGATCTGCTTTGCTGGCGGTGGAAGCGAACATGACTTGGGGCGGCGCATAAGACACCCCGTTGAAGAACGAATAAGGTGCGAGGTTCTCGGACCCGTCAGCCCCGCGCGTCGAAATCCAACCGATGGGGCGCGGTGTGATGAGCGCGTTAAAGGGGTTGTGTGGCAGACCGTGGCCATTGCGCGGTTCATAGAACATGGGCGTCTTTCTAATGTTGCCGGTCTGCGCCTTGTAGTTTTGGCGCAGACCGAGGTGTTGGTGCAGACCGAAGTGTTTGTGTTACGCTGCTTGCTCGCGCAAATCGCGGTTCATGGAATAGGTGCCTATATGGGAGGCCTCCGCCAGCACATGGCCTTTGATTGCGGCCAAAGCGGCGGCTCCGGTGAAGGCACCGTCTAGATCGAGCGTTTCAACATCCAGAGCATAAACGGTGAAGTGATAGTGGTGGATGATGCTGTCATTCCATGGTGGGCAAGGGCCGTCATAACCACCCATATCCGCGTCGCCAGCAAACCAGTCTGTGTAGCTGTTGATGCCCGTTTTCCCGTAAGATCGCTGGCCAGCGGTTTTGCCGCCTGGCGTCACGCCAAGGCTGTCCGCGCCTTCGGCGATCTCGCGTGAGGTGGCCGGGATATTGACCAAAACCCAGTGATAGAAATCGACACGCGGCAGATCGGCAGGAACCGTTTTGCCCTCTTGGTTCACATCTTCGCCCGACGATGGCACGTCCGGGTCGTGCATGATCACCGCAAAGGACTTTGTCCCTTCGGGCACGTTTGACCAGCTGATCTCGGGGTTGATGTTTTCAGAGGTGGCGAAACGGCCCTCTGTCGGGATTTTGCCGAATGCGAATTTTTCTGGGATCGGCGCGCCATGCGTCCAAGCTTTGAGAGTGATGTCCATGGGATTAGTCCTATTGCGAATGTTGGGGGTAGCGCCTCGACAGAGTGCCGAGGCGCGTTGTTTTAGCGGTTGTAAACGGCGGTGATGGTTGAAGAGGCCAAGCTGTTCGCGTTCACCATAAAACCAGCAAGCGCGTTGCTGACCGAATTGTCGATCTCAAGCGTGGTGCCCAAAGCGTGGACGGTGAATTGGTAGCGGTGAACTTCACCGGGAGGAGGACATGCGCCGCCGAAGCCTTCCGCGCCGTAGTCATTGGTCAATTGGACGCCGCTCACGTCGCCACCACCGGGCAGCGATGTCACATCCGCTGGGATGTTGAAGGCGAACCAGTGCCACCAGCCTGAACCTGTCGGTGCGTCCGGGTCATAGACGGTGACGGCGAAGCTTTCGGTGCCTTCAGGTGCGCCGGACCATTCCAGTGTTGGGGCGACATTACCGCCTTCGCAGCCGAAGCCTTGGAAGACGAAATCTGAACTCAGCTGCTGACCTTCGGCAATGTCTGGGCTGGTCAAAGTGAAACCATCGGCAATCGCCGGGGCGGCCAGTGTTGTTGCCAGTGCGGCGGCGAGGAAAACGTTACGTGTCATTGGGATAATCCTTTCTGGGATTGTTTGTTGTTGATGAAACTAACTTAGCCATCACAACGCGGTGCCGCTTCCGGCTCCCAATCAAGAATTATCGGATTTCGATCAATCTGCCGCCAAACGAATGTCTTTTGGCTTAATTCCGAACCTTTTGCGGAATGCGTCGGAAAAATGCGACGGTGTTTTGAACCCGCAATCGAGTGCGATTTGCGAGACTTGGGCATCGGTCGTTTGCAACAGGCTGAGCCCGTGTTCTAACCGTGTGTGCAGCAGGATCTTGGCAAAGCCTTGCCCGCTTTTGGACAGCCAACGGCGCATCGTCGCCGCGCTCATGGCAAAATGCTCGGCGACCTCTTCCGCCATCCAAGAATGGCTCAGGTCCGTCTCGATCAGGCTGCGCACTTGGCTGATCGGGTCGTCTTCGACGTGGGTTGGCAATTGAAAGCCCTGTTCGCGTAACCACAAAACCGGCAAGGCATCGTTGTCCAATGTGTCTTGGATCAGACCCAGAATGTCGGATGGATTGTGTTCAGCCGCGCGGACGATCTGCACGCCATGTGCGGCGTCCGACTTTGGCACATCTGAGAACACCGCATTGATCAGATCGTGTGAGTAACTGACGCCAAGCGCGCGGTAGTCGCCTTCCATCACGGGGCGGTTTTCCATCGTCACCATTGAGCCAGGCGGGAAGATCATCAGATCGCCTTCTTCGCCCAACATCTCGCCCTGCGACGGGGTCAGCACATATTTGCTGCCGCGCCTGATGAAAAAGAAGAATGTCAGGCGAAAGTAGAGTTCGGTGAACGTGGCCGTGGTCGCCTGTGTGATGGGGTAGATCGAAACTTTGCTGTCCACGGTAGGTCCTTGGGTGTTGAGGTGACGCGTTGATAAACGCGCCACCCCTGTTTGTCAGGCCACTTTTGGCAATGCTCTCGGCACACCACCGGCAAGCAGCGCACCGCCACCGGGGGCGACCTCTGTCAGATTCAAACTGCGCAAGATTTGACGTGTTGTCGCAACTGCCGCTGAGAGTGTCGGCAAGCCAGATGCCCGTTCGATCATTTCAATCGACGGCAGTGACGGCATCTGCACGCAGGCTGACGCGACGATGGCATCGACGCCGCGCAGATCCAGCTTACGCCACAGCTCTGCCGGGGCCGTTGGGTCTTGGGAGGCGACCTCCAGATTGTCAGGGATTTCAAGGGCGAGGAAATCCTGCACTTCGATCCCTTCGTTTTCGATGTAGTCGACAACCAGTTTCGTGAGTGGTTTCATGTAAGGGCAGATGATCGAGACTTTCTTCACGCCCATATCCTTGAGCCCATCAATCAGGGCGCCAGCAGAGTTCAAGACAGGCGTCGGGCAGCCGTTGTCGACTGTCGCTTGGTTCAGCTTTCTGTAGGATTCGTGGTGATATCCCAGCCCCATCGACATGATTGCAACAAGGCAGGCATAGGCTTGTACCTCAACCGCGGCATCCGACAGCTCGGTCGCGCAGCGTACGCTGTCTGCGTCCATCGCCTCTAGCTCTTCTTTCACAACGCTTTTCATCCGCATCCGGGAGGAGTGGAAGGTAAAGCGATCTGGCAAGATCGTTTCGCGCGCTTTCAGAAGTGCGGGGATTTCGGTTTCCATGGTCACGTTGGAACTGGGAACGATCAGGCCAACGCGGCGGTAGTGGGATGTGTAGGACATGTGAATTTCCTTTGAATGAGGGGGTTAAAGTGCCGGGCCCATGACCGCTTCTGGCAACCACGTTGCGATGCCGGGGAAGACGCACCGCCACCGAAGCCGAAGACATTCCGGCCTACGCCCAAGCCAACCTCGCGTTCCACGAAGCCATTCACAGGGCCAGCGGCAATGCGTGGCTTGTCGATCAATTGGATCAGATTCAGTCGCGGATCAATGTATACCGTCTGATGCCTTATGAAGTTGTTGGGCGTTTGGAAAAATCGCTCACAGAACATCGTGACATTCGTGATGCCATCTTTGCCAAAAACGGGACCCTCGCTAACACTCTGATGCGCGATCACATGATGTTGCAGGGGGCCAGGTTGCCGAGTTTGTTGAAAGCTCTGGAGTGAGTCTTCTTGCATTCAACAATTTGCTATTAACGACATAAAGCAAAGTTTGGGCTATCACCTTGCTGAGTTGAACATGAAAATTTAGACCGAGCAGTGTTACTGTTCGGATGGCCGATTTGCATAGTCACTAGTTTTCTAGACCCCTTCTTTGTTTACACAGCGCTGGACCTGTCACGCTTTAGTGCCGCCCCAAGTGCTCGTTTAAGCCACTTTTCTTTCGAATGCGACGGGGCTTTTCCAGCCCAATGCTGAGTGGCGACGACGCGGATTGTAGAAGCCGTTGATGTACTTGAAGATGGCCATGTCAGCCTTCCTCCGCGTCTCCCAAGGATGCCGCCAGATCAGTTCAGCCTAGATGGTTTTGAAGAACGGTTCTATGGCAGCGTTATCGTAACAATTACCCTTGCCGCTCATGGACACCTTGAAGCCATGTTGGCGCAGGATCTTCTGATAGTCGTGAGAACAATATTGGCTACCCCGATCTGGGTGATGAGCGCAGCCTCTTGGTGGCGCATGGAATGCAATGGCCATGTTCAACGCTCGGATCGCCAGATCACGCTTCATGCGGTTGCTCACCTCCCAACCAATCACACGCCGAGAATGCAGGTCCAGGATCACAGCTAGATACAGCCAACCCTCCCGGGTCCAAACATAGCTGATATCGCCCGCCCATTTCTGGTTAGGCACATTGGCTGTGAAGTCCCGATCCAGCAGGTTTGGCGTTGAAGGCATCTGGCTGTGATCAAGTTCATGTCGTTCACAAGCCTCGTCTGCTCAGCGACAACGGATCCAGTTATGTCTCAGGGGATCTGGCAGAATGGTTGCAAGACAAAGGCATGAAGCATTCTCGTGGCGCGCCGTATCATCCGCAAACCCAAGGCAAGATCGAGCGCTGGCATCAAACTTTGAAGAACCGCATTTTGCTGGAAAACTATTTCCCGCCCGGTGACCTCGAAGCCCAAATCGAAGCATTCGTCGATCACTATAATCACCAACGTTACCACGAGAGCATCAACAACGTCACACCCGCTGACGTCTACTTTGGACGCGACAAAGTCATTCTAAAACAAAGGGAAAGGATCAAACGAAAGACACTCGAAGCGCGACGCTTGCATCACCGCCAGCGCGCCGCATGATCAAACTAACCAGATGAGCCAAACTCTCTCTTAAGTTAGGCCGCTCTTGGTCCCAAAAACCCTGATGACGGACACGGCATGACCTCTCAAGTGCAGCGTGCTCGCGGGTACCGAGAACGCGTGCATCCCTGGATCATGCAACTTCTTGAACGAAAGCCTGTCCGCCTCGCAACGATTGCGATGGCGAACAAAGCCGCGCGTGTCATCTGGGCGATCCTTACCAAAGGCACGTCCTACCGCCAAGCAGCATAAACGGAGGCGAAGACACCAGAATTGCAAGTCGAATGCCATGATGGTACGTGCGGTCATCCGAAAAGCTGAAATCCCGTGCTTTGTCCTGAACTCACAGGTTCGCGCCGCCGATTGGGAACAGGTTTGCGGAACCCATCAAGGCCAGCGGCAAACATCGACGCCGCGATCAAAGGCCGGACACAGGCCTGTACTGACCCACCGCGCAATCAGAGCATTTTTTCCTTGCAAAGCAGACGCCATCCACACAGGACAAAACGGACTTGTGCAATCGCAGCTATTGCTCGCAACCGCGGCGATGACTGTATGTCAGTGCAGCATTTTTTACCAAAGCAGCCGTTCAAACTGGTCAACCGTGCCGCACCTCAAACTGACCTTTCACCGCGCGATGCATGAACTCAGATGGCGCAAGGAAGGTGATAACAAACCCAGCGCGCACGAATTGCATCGCTTGCCGTTACTTGGCTGCTTCTGCCCGCTTTTCCAGAACGCGCGCATACCACGTCAGAGGGAAGCACAATGCAAAGAAGATCAGTGCGACAAAACCATAAACCTTCAACGGCGCGAATGTTGCGTTGTTGATCGCGTTTGACACACGCACCAGTTCTTCAAATCCGATGATCGAGGTTACGGCCGTCGCCTTGATCAATTGAACCAGAAACCGCACGGTTGGTGCGCGGACGTATCCAAAGGCCTGCGGCAGGATCACAAGACGCATTTGTTGGGCGTTGTAGCATGGATAAACCGGAAGTCTTCGAATCATGCTGCGCGCGCGCAGTAGGAAAATCGCTGCATCTGCTCGGTTCATGACGCTGCGCGGCGGCGGGAAAACCGGTCATTGATGAACAGCGCGGCGAGGATTGAGACGGCAAAGATCAAGTCGCGGGACGGAGCTGCCGCTGGCCGTGTTGGGACCTACGACTGCATCCATTTAGTATCCACTCACTGGAGCAAACCCACCGACTTCCAGTCGGTCCCGCTTTAGCGTGAATCAAAGATCATATGTTGTTACCTTCTGAAAAATGAGCCGCAGCCGGGTCGAAGGCTCATTTTTCAGAAGGTAACAACATGCATTACGATACTGGCAGCCACTGCGTTTTCTATCACCGCTACCACATCGTCTGGTCGACAAAGTACCGTTACAAGGTGCTGCAGGCAGACATTCGGTTGCGTGTCCGCGACATCTGCCGACAGGTCTTCCGCGAAAAGGGCGTCGACATCATCCGTGGCGTGCTGTCATCTGATCATGTCCACATGTTCGTGTCGGTGCCGCCTAAACTGGCCATCAGCGACTTGGTGCGGCTGATGAAGGGGAGGTCATCCCACAAGGTGCAACGCGAATTCCCAGCGCTCAAGAAGCGTTATTGGGGTCGGCGCTTTTGGGGCCGTGGGTATTTTTCAACAACCAACGGTGCCATCACAGAGGACATCGTACTTCAGTACCTCGAACAGCACATCGCAAATCCCACCGGCGCAAGCCGGTAGGTCGTTTAGTTCACATATTCATTCGGTCGCTAGTCTTCGAAACTCGTTGAGGAATGCATCTGGTTCATATGTCGACGGGATAGAGCCAAGAACCTTGTCCTCAGGTGACGCCACAAACACGGTGGGATACCCTCGTGGCTGTAGGCTGTTACAGCGGGCATAAGCCTTCGCTATCATGGGGTCTTTCAAGGTTGCATTCACAATCTTCTGAGTATCCAGTTTCGGCAATCCAAGTTGCTCTGTAATGTCGTCATATACCTCTGGCTCATTGAGATCCGCACCCTCCTCGTAATGCACTTCTTGCAACCTGTGCGCAAACTCAAGCGCATGGTCGGCAGACAGCTTATTCACTTGTAGGACGGCCTGTCCGGGTCTTTCAGACGACGCATCTACAGTCTTCTTTTGGGCAATGAATCTGTGGAATGCCTCGCTTGGCTTGCGACCTGTCACCTGCTCCAAATGAACCTCTGCCTGACGGATATGTGGAATCAACGAGGCATAGGGTCTGGGTGGGGTCCCGATAAAAAGACCTCCAGGCAAAACCTCGACCTGGACTTCAGGATACCGCGCGACAAAGTGGCGAAGGGCTGGGATTAGTCCATAACACCAGCCACATAGAGGGTCATAAGCATAGATTAACTTCACTTTTGAGTTCATTTGGTGCCAAGCCTTTGCGCAAAAACGTTTTCCATTTCACAAGTTCATAGCAACCGATGCGCAAACGCTCTACATGCACATATGATCGTTACAAACATGAATGATAGCGCATGGCGAAAGACGTGAACTTTAAGATCCCTACCCCCTTTCGACGCGGTGTCCGGTCGAGAGCACGGTTGCGCTGATCGGGGGCAAATGGAAGCCCTACGTGTTGTTCAACCTCTTAGACGGCTCGAAGCGCTTTTCCGAGTTAAAGCGAATCATACCCAAAGTTTCCGACCGCATGCTGACCCGCGCTCTGCGCGAATTGGCAGACGACGGATTGATCACGCGTCAGGTCATTGCTCAGGTCCCGGTTAAAGTCGTTTACGCGCTGTCAGAGGATGGAACGTCATTGGTGTCAATATTGGACCAGATGATAAATTGGGCGCAAAATCGATCACTTTCCTGAGAGTCGCAGTGCAACAAACTTCTGTTTCTAACAAGAACTGTGGCAAGCGTCGGTGAACAACAGTCAGCTGAAAAGATGCTGTTCCATTCCGGTCATTCACGCTCGATGCAGTATTTTGCAAAGTGGGTTCAGAGCCGCCTAATGCTGATGCGGCAATGTCGGTGCGGCAGGCCGACCAACACCGGCCATATGATCCTTTGGCCAAGCCACTGAAATCGCAGCTGGTCCTGCGAAGAGCACGCATTGGCTGATCAGCGGCTGTCGTTCGCGCTCTGGGCGGCGACACCTAACAGCGAGCCCATAGTTCCATCTTCTATTCACAAGATGAACGGCAGCTTTTTCGGCAAACTTGCTGTATGCAAAAAATCAAGGTGCCAGCTACTGCACGGCTCAATCAAATATGGACCAAAATTCATGCCAAAACTCGCAGTATTTCTAACTCTGACAACAGCCACGTCTGCGTGTGCTGAGCCTTCAATACTGGACCTTCATGGATTGGCGCGTTTCGGTAGAACCCAATGCGTCAGCTAACGGGGAGATAGTGTTGTGCGCTGCCTTTACCGGAAGCGACGGTTTTCCTGTGCTCGAGATAGCGATATCTCAAAATGAAAACACTCCAGCCGGCTACCCGACGCCAATATCGAAAGAAAGTGCACATCGCGGATACGAAACATTGCTTCAGCCAGAACAATACGTGCTATTTGTTCCTGACGCTGGCCATGCTGTCGAAGCAGCGGTCACAAGCGGTGTTGATGGAGGATTATTCTGGGCGTTGTTGCATGGATAAACCGGAGCTCGTAACGCGCCCTGCCCGAGATAGAATTCAGGCGGTGCGTTCGAAAAGTGGGCGTCCCAGTTCGGTCATCCGGTTGAGAACGCGGACGCCAATCTTGGCTTCTGTTCTTTGATTTTCGAAGGCGCGCGCTTTTAATTTCGGGCCGTTAACAGCCTTCCAGCGACCCATGAGGGTTTCGCCCCGGCTGCGTTGATTGTAACCAGTGGTTTTCTGCCAGGCCATCCGCCCGCGGACTGCGATCTCAGCGATATGACAGTCCCGTGCCGTCGGATTTTCGGCCGCATTGGAACTCTGGATGGCATTTCTGGGAGGGGGGATCGCGACCGCGATCGGAGGTCCGAACCTGGCTGCAAGCAGCGCATAGGTCGGTTCGCCATCATAGGCCCCGTCTGCCATAAACTGATCAACTTGGCCGTCGATTTGATCCAACAGATCTGGCAACGCGGTTGGGTCACCAACATCATCCATGGTTAGATCCGCGCAGACGATCTCGCCAATGACAAGATCAAGACCGAGGTGCAGCTTGCGCCAAGATCGCCGTTTGTGCTTGGTTTTATGCTTTTGCTCAAGCCACTCGACCTCGCCGAAGATCTCTAGGCCAGTGGTGTCCATCACCAGATGGATCGGAGCGCGGCTGCCTGATTTTTGCCTTTCAGACAAAGCCAAACCGTTGCCCTGGCGCGAGAGCGTCGAGAAATCCGGCACCGCGATCTCGACCCCCAACAAACCCGCGATACTGCGCATCAAACCTTGGGTCTGCCGCAGCGGTTGGTGGAAAACCATCCTCAGCGTTAGGCAAGTTTCAATCGCCAAATCAGAGTGGCGTGACTGCCCGCCTCGCGTTGTTCGGCGTGGCGCCGACCACAGATCAAGCGCGTCTTCGCTGACCCAAACCGTCAGATCACCGCGCTGTCGCAGGCCTTCGTTATACGTAGACCAGTTGGTCACCCGGTGCTTTTGCTTCGGGATCTTGTCACGACGATCAGCGTTGAACTTGTACGGCATTTATAGCTTCCTGAAAGGAACAGACTGCTGTGATATCAGTGGAGGCGTAATCCATGCAACAACGCCGCTCACATGGGTCCTCGCCCAAATCGCCGACCACAAGATCACACGCTTCGACGAGATACTCCCCTGGCGTTACGCTGCACAAGCAGCGTAACAGACCTCGCGATCCTTCAACAGGTCGGGTTCAACGGACGGGCACATTCCTAGTCTCAAATTAACAGCTCAAACCATCGAAAAACGCCGCAATCTTACAATTAACTGCTAAGTGACAGCAAGGCCAGCTCGATCAAACAGGAGCCTCACTATTCAAGCAATTTACCGCACCCGCTGGATAACTATATCTTCATGATAACCGTCTTTTCTCAATAACAATAATTGCGACAGAACCGCCTTACGCCCTGCGAATCCATGTGCAAAATCCGGACATTCGAACCAGATTAATCTATCCGAAATCCAATCTACCAGATGCTTGGATTGACCATTTCGGGCATCAAAGCTTAGGATAATCGGTGTAGCCGCGGGCATCGCCGCCATAGAACGCCGCCATGTCGCCCTCGGCCAAGGTTGCGTCTTTGGCAAAGCGGTCGGGAAGATCGGGGTTGGCGATGAATAGTCGACCGAAGGTGATCGCGTCGGCGCGTCCAGCATCTAAGGCCGCGTTGCCCTTGGCTTTGTCGTAGTTGCCGTTGGCGACATAGAGGCCTGTCCAGTTTCGACGTAATTCGTTGATGACCGCCGCCTCTGCTGCGGTTGATGGTCCCATGGGGGATTCTTCGCTGACCTCAAGAAAGGCTAAGCCGTAGGTATCAAGCTGCGCGATCACATGGGCAAATGTGCCCGCCACATCACCTGTACCCACATCATTGTAGGTGCTTGTAGGGGACAGTTTGACTGCCACACGGTTCCAACCCCAGATGCCGTTCATATCCTCAACCAACTCGCGTAGGAACCTGAACCGGTTTTCGATTGATCCGCCATAGGCGTCGTCCCGTTGGTTGGATACCTCTTGCAGAAAAGTATCCACCAGATACCCACCTGCAGCATGGATCTCGACACCATCAAAGCCTGCATCCATTGCATGCTGTGCCGCCGCCTTGTAGTCGGCTCGCAACTCGGCAATTTCGTCTAGCGTTAAAGCGCGAGGTGTTGGCGGGGCCTCGAAACCGGTAATCGTCATCACTGGTGTTGTGCTGGCAATGGCGGATGGACCAGACACCTGCCGCCCGTCAGGCATGTGGCTGCCGTGGGCCGCACGACCCGCATGCCAAAGCTGGGCAAAGATCAGCCCGCCTTTGTCATGCACGGCGTCCGTAACCTTGCGCCATGCGGCGGCTTGGTCAGCCGTGTACAGTCCGGGGCAGCCTATGTGCCCGGACCAGTTGTTCACCTGAGTAGCCTCTGCCACGATCAACCCCGCCTCTGCCCGCTGGCCGTAATACTCAACAGTCATGGGCAGTACGCGCCCGCCCGGTGGCGTGCGATAGCGGCTCATCGGGGACATGAAGATCCGGTTGCGGGCCTTGCGCGGACCGATGGCAATTGGGTCAAAAAGCGTCGTCATAGTATAAACTCCGTGGCTACAGGTGTGGACACTCAGGGTAAGCGATCAGGTGAAGGAGGCGTTGGCGGGGAAGGTTTTAGTTATACCACGCATGAATTTCAGGCTACTGGTCATTGAAGGCAGTTGCTTGGGATGTTGGCTATATCATCCATCTCTAACGCACGTTCTTCGCTCTTTACGAACAGGGTAATTTCGGTAAAGGGTGCGTCGGCGGTCTGAACCTGCGCCCGTTCTTTGCTGCATGCGAAGACAGCAAAAACCTCGATCCCAACGTCTTTCAAGATACGCAAGATCTCATTTGCCGAGCGCTTACAGCGCGCCCAGATATGGCAATGTTTGCCGCCATACACCATGATCACCTGCCAGAAATATCCCTCACCGGCTCTGCCAGGAGTCAAACCACAACCGGCGAGTTTTTGGAGGGGTTTGACGGAATACGGGTCCTCGGGGGTCGGCCTGTTGAAGTGCACTGGATGCTTCCTTGACTTTTCTAACGAACGATAAGTAAGTATGTTGGGCGCATCGTCAAGCATTTTATTGTGAACGATAAAGATAAAATGCACACAAGCTGTATTGCATAGATCGTTTTCTGTCTTGGCGGACTGTTCTGCCGAAATGATCCGGGACTTTTGCATTAATTGTCGTGGGGTTTGTTATTATGGGTGCGTGAAATCGGTCATACATTTTTTTGAAAAGCCTGAGGGCAGAGCTAGCCTTGCCCCGCACGCCCGGTTGTTTGTTATGGATGTGGTTGCATTTGACGGTTCGGATGGTATCGATGCCACTCAGGGTCGCCTTTGCCGCTCTCAAGGAGCGGAAGCTCTGGAACCATGTTGCACGGATCGCGCGTCCATCTTAGCGGCATTTGTGTGACAATGTGAAACTGGTCGATGCCGTTCGGGCACAATGCGAGTTTTCGTCACAAGTTTCCGAAGGCCAAATATTTTCTTAAGAACTGGGCGGTTTACAGTGAATATCTGCGCCTGCAGGGCGATGTCTTAATTTGATCCGGCAACTTTGGCCTGCCGTCGCGCGGGCGGTCCCCGGAAACGTGGCGGTAAGCTCCGAATTCTATCGAGATACTATTCACTTTTTTGGCTTCATGGAGATGGATAAATCGATGACAGTGTTCTTGGAAGAACACATGCTGTGGTGTTCGCTCACCCTCATCCGGCTGCGATCAGGTGCACGTCATCCACAAACCGCGGCTACTCAGCGACAACGGCTCAAGCTACGTCTCGGGCGATCTGGCTGAGTGGCTACATGACAAAGGCATGAAGCACTCCCGCGGTGCGCCATATCATCCGCAAACCCAAGGCAAGATCGAGCGGTGGCATCAAACCCTCAAGAACCGCATCTTGTTGGAAAACTACTTCCTGCCGGGTGACCTTGAAGCTCAGATCGAAGCCTTCGTCGACCATTACAATCACCAGCGCTATCACGAGAGCATCAACAACGTCACACCCGCCGACGTCTACTTCGGACGGGACAACGCCATTCTGAAACAACGCCATTCTGAAACAACGCCAAAGGATCAAACAAAAGACACTCGAAGCGCGACGCTTGCATCACCGTCAGCACGCCGCATAATCAAAACAACAAGATGAGCCAAACTCTCGCTTAGTTTAGGCCGCCTTTGGTCCCAAAAACCCTGACGACGGACATGGGGTGTTAGACGTCTTCGGGACGCAGGAAGATCACTTCACGGGTGACCTGCCAGCGGTTGTCTTCGTGAACGAGATCAATACTCAGCAGGAGTTCCATGTTGACGCCGCTGAGGTCGTTCTTGCGCGACAACAGAACATGGGCGTTATCGCCATCCACGTTAATGGAATGGTATTTGGCCCAAGTGTTCATCGGCGGATCACCGGCATCGCGCTTAGAGGTGAAAAGCCCCTTGAAGGCATCTTTGTTGGCAGTGTTCATGTTGTGATCGGTATCGATCATCACGACATGCAAGTCGTCGTGATAGATACGGTCCAGCACATCCACATCATAGGTGGTTGCGGTGTGGATCAGGTCATCGATGGCCTGACGGACCTCTGCTTCGCGTGCGTTATCAAGTGCCATAAGTCTTTCCTTTCGTGAGAAGGTTTAGGCGGCTAGTGTGCCGCGGATGGGATAGTTGTTTTCGGGGTTGCGAATAAACCGAAGCCCGCCCAGCAGGGTCTTCAGATCTGGCCGCGCAAAAGGCGCGTTGGAAATATCCGTGACTTGCACCTTGCCCGCATCATTGATCACGAAGATGCCTGGCTCTGCGAAGGGGCGGTCGATTTCTTCTGCGGAGCGCGGGGTCGAGACATAGAGACACAGGGCACGCATCTGATCGACGCTCAGATCGTAGCCAACGGAGTAGTTGGGCTCGACCAGCGCCATCTGATCTTTGGCTTTCACTTCGGGATCCGCAGAGACCGCAACGATATCAACGCCAAGTGCGCGGTACTCTTCGCGCAGAGCGGCGAGCTCTTTGAGGTAGGTCGTACACATCGGGCAATGCTTACCGCGATAGACAACGACTATTTGCCAGTCGAGGCCGTTTTGCGGCTTGCCTAGTACAATTGAACCACCACCAAGCTGCGGGACAACCAAGTCTGGAAACTGCGATCCAGCGGGGAGTTTTTCTGAGGTCATTCTTAATCTCCTTGCGTTTTGTGATGATCGTTATAAAATACATCGGAAACAGTAAGTCAAGGATTTTGTAATGAACGTCACAAAACAAGTTGGCAGGCCAAAACAGTTCGATCGCGATGCGGCGTTGCTGAAGGCTATCAACGTGTTCTGGAAGCAAGGCTATGAAGGCGCATCGATGAAGCTGCTGACCGATGCGATGGGGATCAATAGCCCCAGCCTCTACGCCGAGTTCGGGGACAAACATGCGCTGTATCTCGAAGCCGTCGACCGATACGCGCAAAACGATGCCTGTGCGCCACTGGTTGCCTTAGAGACCGAACCAGACATCAAAGACGCCATACGCGCCTTCTTTGAGGCAGCGATTGACTACTCTACACATCATGAAAGCGGGGCACGCGGGTGTTTTCTGGCCTCCTGCGTTTCGACAAGCGCAGGACATATTGACGGCGCGGCTGATCTGCTGCGCGATTCCATTGAGACGACGGACGCAAGAATCAAGGCACGGTTTGACACTGAAATTTTGCGCGGCACCCTGCCGAGTGACTTTCCATCCGAAGATCAGGCGAAGCTTTTGTTCGACCTGCGGCAAGGTTTGGTCTTCCGCGCCCGTGCTGGCGTAGCAACAAACGAACTGAAACAGGACATTGATAAGAATGTCAGAGCTGTCCTGGCACCCAGTCAGCGATGATCTGGGCGGTACCTGACAGTACCGCCCACGCCCTCAAAGTGACGGCGGTAAGATCAAAGTATCTGACTGCATTCCGTTCTTGCTTTGCATTTTAGGATCGGCCAATTGCGTTTGCGGATGACGACTGCTCTCTTTCGAAAACAGTATGCGATAAAACACTGGTGCGGCGATCAAGGTGAGGACGGTGGCAAAGGCAAGCCCGGCCATGATCGTCACTGACATCGAGACGAAGAAGGCGTCCGCCAACAAGGGAAGCATGCCAAGAATGGTCGTCGCCGCCGCCAAGAGCACAGGCCGCAAGCGCGATGTCGATGCCGTGACAATAGCAACTTCCAGTGGCAGGCCCTCTGCGCGCATCAGATCAATCTCCTCCACCAAGACAATTCCATTCTTGATCAGCATTCCCGAGAGGCTAAGCAAACCCAACAACGCCGTGAAGCTGAACGGTAACCCGGTCACAAGCAGACCGATGACCGCGCCATTCGCCGCCATGGGCACCAGCAACCAGACAATTAACGGCTGACGCAAAGCGTTGAAGAGGAGCACCGAGATCACGATCATGGTAATCACCGCAAAGGGTAACTGATTGGCAAGCCCCGTATTGGCCTTGATCGTGTCCTCATATTCGCCACCCCACGCCATTCGATATCCATCGGGTAACGCAATGGCTTCGACGTCTTGCCGGATGTCCGCCAAAACTTCGGAAGCCTGCACGTCAGGTTTGATACTACCGGACACTGTGAGTGTCGGAATACGATCACGCCGATGAAAGAGCGAATTCTGAACCTGGGCATCTAACCCATCTATCACCTGATCCATTGGTACCAACTCTCCGCTACCAGTGGATGAAACCAAGTGATCCGTCAGACCGATCCCACTGTCTTGTGGTGCGCGAAGATAAATTGGCACCTGCCGCTCTCCTTCAGGATAGACACCGGCAAGGATGCCATCGGTTGCAAAGCGCATGGTTTCTGCAATGTCAGTGCGTGTGACCCCCAGGGCCTTCGCTCGTTCCTCGGCATAGACCGGAACAATCACGGCTTCCTGCTCGCGCCAATTTGTGCGCAAACCTGCAAACTTGTCAGACCTTTCGCGCATTACAGCGATGGCCTCTTGACCCAAAGCCCGCAGCATTTTCGGATCTGGTCCTGAAATTCGCAGCTGGATCGGATCGCCCTCCCCTGGTCCGAAGGCCAATTGCTTGACTGTGAATTCTGCGCCAGGAAGAATTGTGTCTGCGTAGTTGGTCATCAACGCCATGGTCGCGGGAATGTCTTCGGCCGCCTCCATCCGTACGATGATGTGGCCGTAGCTCGCATCAGGTTTTTGAGTTGGATAGGTCAACATGAATCGTGTCGCCCCGTCCCCCACGAAACTTGTCGCCGAAACCACGCGGTCCTGTTCGGCCAACCATGCCTCAAGCTGCGCAATGTCACGGCTCGTTTCGTCGAAACTTGTACCTTGTTGGTGCTTATAGTGAACAAAAAACAGTGGTGTATTCGAGAATGGAAAAAACTGTTCCTTGATGTACCCGAAACCGCTCAGGCAGATCGCGGTGATCAAAACCAAGGCTATTGTTACAGGTAAGCGAAACTGCAAGGCCTTGCGCAGCATCGCGCCGTAGCCTTTGAATAACGCGCCATCATAAGCATCTTCTGAATTGTCCCTGCCTTGCTGGAAGGTGTAGTGGCCCATAAGCGGCGTCACCGTCAGAGCAAGGAGCCAGGACAATAGAAGCGAAATGCCGATGACTGCGAAGAGAGAGAACATGAATTCACCCGTCGAGTCCGGACTCAATCCGATCGGCGCGAACGCTAGGATGCCGATCACCGTCGCCCCCAACAAAGGCACTTGTGTTTTTGCTGCGGCCTCGGTTGCGGCCTCTCGCGACGACTTGCCGCGCAGCATGGCGGTTTGCATCCCTTCGGCAACAACGATCGCATTGTCGACCAGCATACCCATGGCAATGATCAGCGCGCCCAAGGAAATACGTTCCATCTCGATTGAAAAGGCGTACATAAAGACGAGGGTGCCCAAAACCGTCAGAAACAAGGTAACCCCAACCGTTAGCGCAGCGCGCCATCCCATAAAGACAGCGAGCACGACCACAACAATCGCGACCGACATAGCCAGGTTCACCAGAAAGGCGTTTGATGCTTCGTCGACGACCTTGTGCTGTTCGTAGATCGGATGCAGCGACACACCAATTGGCAACTCTTCAAACATTTCAGTCAGGCGATCTTCGACCTGTTGACCGACTGCGACGATATTTTCAGATGGCAAACCCGCAATACCGATTGTGAATGCATCCTGACCATCGAAGCGCACCATAAGGTTTGGGTCATCCACACGTTGCCGCGTGACCTGCGCCAGGTCGCTGATGGTAACAACAGTTCCGCTGACCCCAACAGATAGGCCCGCAATATCGGCAACACCGCCTGCCCCTTCGGGAATTTGCAGTCTCGTCTGCCCCTGTTTTCCAGCATCTGCCATGGAACTTGATGAACCGATAGTGCCAAGAAATGCATTTATCGGGATGTTCTGGTTCGCGGCTATTGCCAGATCAGGTTCCACAAAGACTGCTTCTTCCGGCAAGCCAGCCAAAGCCACATCTGAGACACCATCCACCGCTAAAAGTTCCCGGCGCAAATAACGCGCAAGATCATGTTTTTCACGGTCACTGAAACCCTCGGTCGTCACGGCGTAATACATTCCGAAGACATCTCCGAACGCATCATCAACATATGGCTGACTTGCGCCTTGTGGCAGCGTTGGGGCCGCATCCGCAACCTGGGCACGTAGCTTCGTCCAGATTGGTGGAAGTTCCGAGCCAGTGATGTTGTCAGAAATTTCGACCTCGATCAGCGAAAGCCCTGGGGTGTTGCGCGAGGTGATCTTGCCAACCTCGCCCATTTTCTGAATGGCGCTTTCGAGCGGCTCTGACACTTGCGTCGCCACCTCCTCGGCCGAGGCGCCGGGGTACTGGGTCGCAACCACCGCTACCTTGATCGTAAATGCCGGATCTTCAAGTCGTCCCAGAGACGTAAAGGCTCCGATGCCGCCAAAAAGAAATGTGAGAATCAGTATCCAGGTAAGGATGGGCTTTTCGATGCTAATGCGTGCGATATCCATTGTCAGACCCTCAATCAAAATCGTGGACAAAACGCCGAACAGCTTGCCCGTCGGTCAGCACGTTGACGCCACTGGTGACGATCTCCGCACCCGCTCCGACACCGGACAGAACTTCAATCTCTCCGGATGGAGAAACAGACAGGCTCACTGGAACGCGTTTGACGAACGCCTCATCCCCATCAGCTATCAATTGCATGACAAAGGTTTGCCCCGATGCATCCATGCCAATCGAAGATGGCGCAATTGCAATCCCTGCGGACAGATCTTTGAAGCGCGCATCAACGGTCACGGACGCTCCCGGCAAAAGGAGCCGGTCGATGGGCGCCTGCATCGCAAGCGTTACCTGGAAGGTTTGTCCAACCTCGGACGTCTCGGCATTCGCTTCCTTGAACGCCAAAGGATAGCTGTCTTCACTTCCCGGAAACCTGGCCGAAAGCTCGACATCCGGATCGTCACCGAGGACTTGTACAAGTGTTTCGGGCACGCGAATTTCAACTCTCAATTCCGAAAGGTCCAGAAGCCGCACAACTTGTGTACCGGCCGCAACAGTTGAGTAGTTTCCAACAGCGCGGGTCGCGATTAACGCATCAAATGGCGCGCGCAACGTTGATTGGCCCAGTGCATATTCCGCACTTTCCAATGCCACGGCTGCAATTCTTGCATTGGTTTGCGCATCAAGGACTTGGGCTTCGCTGATTGTCGCGCCCGCCAACTTCTCGTACCGTGCGACCGTTCGGTCGGCCTGCTGTTTGGCCAAAAGAGCGCGATCTGCTTCGATCTGAAACGGTGTCTGGTCCAGTTCGGCGATAACCTCGCCCTCGCGGACCAACTCCCCCTCAGGCGCGGTGAAAGTCATGATCCGTCCTGCTACCTGGAAACCCAGATCCACTGATTGTCGAGCTGCAACCTTCCCAAAGAAACTACGATCGGTGCCGTTCGGGGCTGGTTCAACAATTGCTGTTTTTACCAGAACCGGGCGATCTTGGGCAAAGGCGGTAGAGTTGGTGCTCAAGTACAAAGCCAAGACCATCAAGCCGATGATAGATTTCGCCAGGCTATTCAGTGCCTTCGTGTGCATTTCAGATCTCCACTTTCAAAATGTGACGATGTGTCAGCTTTTGGGTGCGCATGCTGAAAACGTCAAGTGAAAACTGATTTTACGTCAGGTATTTTCAGCAAGTTTGCGAATTTCCAGCTTGCGGCAAGTCATTTTTCGCTATATTTTGAGAAAAATCGGATATGTTTATCTGACATTTAGTCATGTATCGGGTGTAAAGATGCCAGACAGTCAAATTGAAGTCATCCGCAACCCCGTGCAAGCGCGCAGCCAAATGCGTGTTTCTCAAATTCTTGAAGCCGCGCGGGCACTCATCGCACATCGTGGGGCCGCAGCATTAAAGATGAACCAGATTGCAGAAACCGCAGGTATTTCGATGGCCTCAATCTATCAGTATTTCCCCAACAAACGTGCCATCATAGCCGCCCTGGCGGAACAAATTCTTCAAGAGAACGCCCGCCGCAATGAAGACATCCTGACAGACAAGCCACGTTCCTTGGTTCAATTGGCCGGCACGGTCACGGAACTCCTCGATCAATATTATAGACTTCAAAAACAAGATCCTGTCGTACGCGATATCTGGGCCGGATATCATGCTGACAAAGAGCTCCGCGACATCGATGACAATGATAGTGTTCGCAATCGCGACTTCATCTTCGAAGCATCACGCCATTTGTTCCGGCCAGAGGTTCATGAGCAAGCGAAAGTCGCGCTCTTGATCCTCATCAATTTCGGCGGCGCGGCTGTCACAACTGCCGTCAGCCTTGAGGACGATCTGGGCGATTTCGCAATGGAAGAGGCCAAGACAATGCTCTACGCGGCTTGGGAGGCGACTATTCTTCCACTCGGCCGAAAACGCTGACGGTCTTAGATGTGACATCGCCAGCTGTTTCGAACCAAGCACGGCTAGAATGACCACCCGACCTTGAGGCCAAGTGCGACTGCATTGTTGTCCGAGAAGCTCACCGGCGCACCACCGATGCTCCCATTGCGATCATAAAGATCAACGTATGTGATTGATCCTGTGATCGTCGCATTTCCAGCGACATATTGGGCGCCGAGCGTCAGTGCACGGCTGTTGTCGTCGACGTCAATCGGACTGGATGCCGGAAGATTGGTCTTTCTTTCGAATTCGGCAACTGCAAACCCTGTCCAGCGATCATTCAAGACATGTGCAACACCAATCGTGTAGGTCAGGCCGTCACGGAAACCAAATTGGTCTGGTCCACCTCCGTTTCCTGGATCGAGCGTGACCTGGTCCCAATCGGTCCAACGTATTCCACCGAAGACCAGAGCATCTTCCCGCACGCCAGTTTGAAACTTCAGGTTGACCGATTGTGGGGTCTCAATCGAAGTGTTTGTCAGCCCCGGAACGCTGACACCGTTGAAGCGCGTGTTGTGTTCAGTTTTGATTGCGGAATCATATGTGAGAGAGGCTCTTAAAGCGATCTCAGGAATCTTGTAAGCAACACCCAGCGAATATCCAAATCCCCAATCATCTGAAAACCGGATGCGTGTAGTCGGGTCCGACAAGACCCCGTCGAGCCTTTGTGCGCGGAGGCCGGCATGAACGCTGACACGGTTTTCGAACTTGTAGCGCAGATAACCTGTTACGGCCAAACTCGACAAATGGGCTTCCGTGCCCGCAAAAGGTCCCACCCCATATGTCAGGTCGCGGGCAAAAGGTTGGTCGATGATCAGCGCATACGACAACTCACTTGATAGATCATTTTTGAGAGCGAGACTACCTGTGAAGAAATCGTCACCCACATCTCCAGTTGGAAATCCCGCAGCCGTTCCTGACACCGACACATCCACCGAAAAGGTGGAAATTTCGGCATAACCACCCTCCTCAAACAACGGGTCAAGCGTGCGCTCTCCCAACTCGAAACCTGCCGCAAAAGCGTTTCCGCCAAACGTAATCGTTGCCATGAAAAATGCGGTCTGTGCGATCCGTCTCATAACTTCCCTCCCCTGGACTATCGCAGGAGCGTGATCGCCATAGACATCGTTTTCAATAACATTTACTATCGTTTTATGAACCTGTAGTGTCAGACTGCCTTGTTAACCATGAGATGCCATCTGCGACACAGAGGAGGAGCCGTTTGTCGCAACCAAATGTCGGATCAACTAGGAAAACGGATCCCACCACGCGGTGGTTTTTCGACACTTTAGAAATCGCTGTCCGCGATAGACAAGCGTCTCCTTCCTCTGTTTTTGGGGCACTTGCACGAGGCGCGGTAAGGCCGGAGCGCTCATCATCTTACCCACCATGTAAGCGTGAATTTGGATCTCACTATCGCGCTGCCATCGCATATTTTCAGGACGAGTTCTTCGGATTGCCGGGAACGAGAAATGTTCCCAACGGGTCTTTTCGAGTGTTGTGCCAATGTGCGCTGTCAGGTGGATCGGTCCGTCAAGGGCTGACCCGCGCGATCCGTTTTCTCAGTATCATAAAGGGTATTGAGAGATCACCGGTGGTGCATGAGGGAGATCGGCTTATCCGTTTTCAACTTCCGCCGGACCCGAACACGTGTGATGATGTTGGATATCTTGCAAATTTTGGAATGTTGATCTGGTGTCGGTTCGCATCATGGCTGGCAAACACCGAACTGCCCATTGTCCGGCTCGAGCTTGTCGGATTGCGCGACGTGCATGCAGTTATTTCTCCTTTGGTGACGGCTGAACATATTGTGTTTGAGTCCAAGTGCGCTGCAGTCACATATCGTGTAAAAGATCTGGAACGCGTGTCGTCTCAAGCCGAAAACACAATCACGGACCTGATTGCCAACTACCCGCTGAGCCTGCTGCGTTTGCAATTAGAGCCCGGTGACACTGCTGCCGCTGTCCGCCATATTCTGGCTCGGCACGCAGGAAGTTCGCCACTGACAACAACTGCAATTTCCACAGAACTTAACACATCTGTATCGACTCTGCATCGTCGCCTCAGCAGTCAAGGCACATCTGTTCAACAAATCAAAGATGAACTGCGAACACAAAGCGCCTGTGTTTTGCTTCAAGAGGCGCGATTGGATCTCATGGAGATTGCAGAAAAGTGCGGCTTCAGCGAAGTAAGCTCTTTCCATAGGTCATTTCGGCGATGGACAGGTATGACCCCTGTGCAATATCGCCAGAAAATGACCCTTGCACCCCCGAAATTTCACCTGCCAGATATCCTCAAGTATAACAAAAAAAGGCCCGGCGGGACAGCCGGGTCAGTTCAGGGAGGTATTTCTTGGTTTAAAGAGCCAAAGCCGTGCGCATGCCCTGTTCAATGGCCTGCCGCGCATCAAGTTCAGCCGCGACGTCCGCACCGCCGATCACGTGGACCGGGCAATTTTCGATTTGATCTGCGAAAGACCGCTCGCTTCGCTGTCCCGCGCAGATGATCACATGATCGACGTCAAGTATGTGCGCTTCGCCCGCGATCGTCAGATGTAGCCCAGCGTCATCAATGCGATCATAAGAACAATCCGCCAGCATTTTCACATCACGCTTGGATAGATTTGCACGATGGATCCAGCCTGTTGTCGGACCAAGACCTGCACCTGGTTTTTGGCCTTGCGCTGTAACAACCAAATCTCTCGCTCCGACGGCTCAAAGTCAGGCACTTGGCCTTCTATGCCGCCCCGCGCTTCGCGTGAGACATCAATCCCCCATTCACGCAGGAATGCGTCGGCGTTCTGACTTGTCAAGGGCCCGGCATGCGCAAGCAGTTCAGCGACATCAAAGCCAATGCCGCCGGCGCCGATAATCGCAACCTTCGATCCGACTTCGGCACCGTTGATGACATCAACATAGGACAGCACCTTTGGGTGATCGATCCCTTCAATTTCTGGTGTCCGCGGCTGAACGCCCGTCGCAAAGACGATCTCATCAAAGGCGGAGAGATCTGCCTTGCTTGGCGCGTAGCCCAACTTGAGGACAACACCGGTTCTGTCAAGGAGGCCCTGAAAGTATCTCAGTGTTTCGTAAAACTCTTCTTTCCCAGGGATGCGCTTTGCGAGATTAAACTGTCCGCCGATTTCGGACGCCTTTTCAAAGAGCGTAACCTTATGCCCGCGTTCGGCAGCGGCAGTGGCGCAAGCCAATCCGGCCATACCTGCCCCGACAACTGCGATTTGTTTGGGTCTGGTCGCGAGCTGAACATCGAATTCATCTTCGTGACACGCTCTCGGATTGACCAAACAACTGGTGACTTTCCCCCGGAATACAAAATCAAGGCATGCCTGATTGCACCCGATACACGTGTTGATCTCATCGGCTTGATTATTCTGGGCCTTTCTGACGAAGTCTGCGTCCGCGAGAAACGGGCGCGCCATCGAGACCATGTCCGCATCTCCACGT
The DNA here is from genome assembly GCF_055693545.1 of Yoonia sp. JB2-21. Lineage (NCBI taxonomy): Bacteria > Pseudomonadati > Pseudomonadota > Alphaproteobacteria > Rhodobacterales > Paracoccaceae > Yoonia > Yoonia sp. JB2-21. Next base: position 36,932 of record NZ_JBVFUC010000005.1, on the reverse strand, counting down.
CGCAGGACGTCTTCGGCCACATCTGGCGTGTTAATACGATTGGAGGTGACAATCGGAATGCTGAGATGCTTGCGGACTTGCGCTGTGACCCAGGTAAATGCGGCTCTTGGCACTGACGTGGCAATGGTGGGAATCCGCGCTTCATGCCAGCCGATGCCCGTATTGATGATCGTGGCACCCGCCCTTTCGATTGCCAGGCCGAGCTCCACGACCTCTTTTGCAGTGCTGCCGCCTTCAACCAGATCCAACATCGACAGCCGAAAAATGATGATGAATTTCGATCCGACCGCTGCGCGCATGCGCTTAACGATCTCAACTGGGAAGCGAATGCGGTTTTCGAACGCACCGCCCCAACTGTCGGTGCGCTGATTCACACGTTCGGCAATAAACTGATTGATGAGATATCCTTCGGACCCCATTACTTCTACGCCGTCATACCCCGCCTTCTGCGCAAGTTCGGCACAGCGCACAAAATCAGAGATCTGTTTTTCAATACCGGCTTCGTCAAGTTCCTTAGGGGTAAATGGATTGATTGGTGCTTTGACCGGGGACGGCGCAACCTGGTTGGGGTTGTACGCATAGCGACCGGTATGCAGAATCTGCATCGCGATGGCACCACCTTCAGCGTGAACGGCATCGGTAATGAGGCGATGATGAGGGACTTCTGATTCATCATTCAGGATTGCACCACCTTGAATGACCGCCCCTTCCGGATTGGGCCCAATCCCGCCTGTTACGATCAGCCCAACACCTCCGCGCGCACGCTCAGCATAAAAGCGGGCCATTTTTTGAAATCCACCGTCCTGCTCCTCAAGGCCAAGATGCATAGACCCCATCAGCACACGGTTCTTGAGCGTGCGAAAACCCAGATCGAGCGGCGCAAACAGGTGGGGGTAAGGTTGATCGGCATTGGCGTCAAACATTGAGGAAATCCTCCGCTTTGATTCTGTGGTTGCAATCGGGCCGGGCCTAAGGAAATTGGACCAACGCCTTGAGAGGTTGAAATTCTGCGTCTTTCTTTTGGGTGCGGGCACCAAACGCAGTCATGATGTCCTCCGGCTTCCAAAGCGCTGACTGCAAAAGGCAAGTGTGTGCGAGGCTCTCTTGCGTGCTGTGCGATCGGGCGTAGGTAATCGATGTTTTGCTTCCTGCAATCGCAAGCGGCGCCTTCAACGTGATCTGCTTGGCGGCTGCCATCGCAAGATCTACAGCGCCAGCCGCATCCTCTGCCAGCCCGTTAACCAAACCGAAGCGATGGGCCTCTTCCGCAGGCAAAGATTTCCCAAGATAGGCCATTTCCCGTACAATGCCTTCTGGCACAAGTCTCGGCATTCGCTGCAAAACGCCGAGATCAGCCATCATACCGATATTTGTTTCCTCGATACGGAATTTTGCATCCCGACTGGCAAACCGAAGATCACAGGCAGCCGCAAGATCGAAGCCAGCTCCCAGGCAAGCCCCTTGAATGGCGGCGATGACGGGAAACCGCGCCTCTTCAAGCGCAGAGATGGCCACCTGCATCGTCCGAACAACCTCAACAAAGGCTTCTCGATCGTCCGGTGTCACGGTTTTTGGCGTGTCCCCCATGAACATCGAGACATCCATACCTGAGCAAAAATGCCTCCCCTCCCCAGAGATCACGAGCACACGGGTTTGACCGTCTCGATTCAGCTTGGCAATTGCGGGATGAAAGTCGCTCCAGAACGCATGAGCCATCGCATTAGACTTGTCCGCACGCGTAAACTTAAGGTGCGCAATCTGTGCGGAGTGTGATATTTCAAAAGCATCGGACATGGATGGCGCCTCCCAAAAAGATAGTATATACTATTCTTAAGAAATGCAGTCTGTCAAATGAGACCGGCGACCAAACTGGTCTGACCTAACGTCACAGGATCACGAGCAATGCAAGAAGAAGACCTGAAAACCAAAAAAGAACCCTCTCAGAAGCGAGCGAACAAAACCTTTGACCTGATCCTCAGAACCGCTGCGGAACTCTTGGAGGATGAAGGTTTTGAAAAGCTGACAACCAACAAGATTTGCGCCGCAGCTGGTATGACACCGCCAGCACTCTATCGTTATTTTCCGAATAAATACGCGATTTTGTCCGAGCTGGCTCTCAGACTCATGAAGTTGCAGAATTCAGAACTTGTTCGGATTGGCTCCAAAGTGAGGGAAGAGGGCATTTCCCGTGAATTGATGATCGACGTCTTGCGCCAACAGGTAGTGGTCACGCAGGAGCATCCCGGCGGCGTCGGCATTCTCAAGACACTTTATGCCACGCCACAATTGGCTGAAATTCGTCTATCGTCACATAACGATGCGACGCAGTCGATCCTGGCTATTCTGCCCGAGCTATCCGAGCGCCTTGGCGAGCGCGCGGCCCATTTGCGCGCAAGGCTTCTGGTTGAGATTGGGAATGGCTTGATCGAGATGATCGCTGAGAACCCTGACCTCGATGCTAACGTATTGATCGCTGATACCGCTGATATCTTTCTGTTTCACCTTGAAAAATAGGACGAAGCACGACTGATGCGCCATTTTGCTTGACCGATCTATTTTGATAGTATTTACTATCCTAAATTGGAGGTGGCAAAGATGCTCGACTCACAAACCGCGCAAGGTTCTGAAATGGATCGTCTTCTCACCGGTCAACGGGCGGCCTTTTTGGCGCGCCCGGACGTTTCTGCGGAGGAACGAATTGATCGTCTAAGCCGTGCAGTGTCGCTCCTCGTCGATAAGCGTGCCGCCTTTGAGGAGGCTATTAGCCGAGACTTCGGCTACCGTTCCGCCGACCTGTCGGCTTTCGCCGACATTGGTGCCTCCGTGAATGTACTTCGACATGCACGCAAGCACGTTAAGTCCTGGATGCGGCCCGAACGTCGCCACACAGAATTCCCCTTAAACCTGACGGGCGCGCGGTCTTATGTGCAGTACCAGCCAAAAGGCGTTGTTGGCATCATGGCCCCGTGGAATTTTCCAGTTTCAATGGTGTTCTCTCCCCTTGCGGGTGTCTTTGCGGCCGGCAATCGCGCCCTTGCCAAGCCGTCAGAGTTTACCCCCGCACCTCTGACTTGATGCAGGACGCAGTCGCTAAGGCATTTAAGCCGGACGAATTTGCCATCATCACAGGCGAAGCCGACGTTGGCGCAGCATTCTCCGGCTTACCGTTCGATCATATCATCTTCACCGGCTCGACTGCTGTCGGGCGGCATGTGATGCGCGCAGCCGCCGACAATCTCGTACCAGTGACGCTGGAGTTAGGGGGAAGTCGCCAGTGGTTGTGGCACCTGACGCCGACATCAAGACTGCTGCGACGCGGATACTTCATGGTAAGATTTTTAATGCTGGCCAGATTTGCATTGCCCCGGACTATGTTCTTTTGCCCAAGGGCAAAGAGGATGAATTCGCCGACGCCGCTGCCAATGCGATCCGGGACATGTTCCCAGAGGGCCTTGGTAAATCAGGGCACTACACCGCGCTTTTGGGTGAACGCCATTACAAACGCATAAAGGCCATGATGGGCGACGCTGGCAAAAAAGGCGCTAAGTTTATGCCTCTTGGGACCGCCTCGGGCGGTGGGACAACGCATCAACATATGATTGCCCCGACGCTCATCTTGGGCGCGACGAGTGATATGGAGGTCATGCAGTCAGAGATCTTCGGACCGTTGCTTCCGATCGTGAGTTACGACACCCTGGATGGCGCAATTGCCTATGTGAACGAACGTGATCGGCCACTTGCGCTTTATTTCTTCGGCAAGAACTGGGCCGATCGAAAGAAAGTACTCGCTCAAACGACATCGGGCGGCGTGACGATCAACGACACGATCATGCATATCGCTCAGGATGACCTTCCATTTGGCGGGGTCGGTTCGTCCGGGATGGGCCATTATCATGGTAAGGATGGTTTCAAAACATTCAGCCATCAGAAGGGTGTCTTTCAACAATCGCCTTTCGATGTCCTCAAGATGGTGCGGCCACCATACGGAAAACTGTTTCGCGCTTTCGTCAATAGCAAGATCAAGAAGTAACCCATTACCGAGAACGGCTTGGGCGGCGTGCGCCTAAGCGGGATGTCGGTCCTTCAGCTACCCCTGAAAAAAGGACGAGCGTCATGGTCGATCACAAATTTAGCAACCCAAACCGAGCTACGGTTCTTGATCAATTGATGGGGTTTGGTGCGCGTTGTGTCTGCCGTCTGCCCGAACCGCTCATAAAGCGATTGGCCGGGCCTGCGATTTCCATCGACGGCCAAAAACTCGATCCGCTTATTCAGCTGATGCTGAGATGGTTTGCTGACCCACCTGGTAAAGTGCCCGAACTTCATACCCTTCGCCGCACCTTCGATATTCAGGCAACCTGGCTTTCAAAACCGCTTGACCCGTCAATTGGCATCCGGACCATTCAAATCGATGGCCCACATGGGGCGATCAACTGCGAGGTTCATCAGCGCGTTGGTCAAACAAGTCCTGCGCCTGCTTTCCTTTTCTTTCATGGTGGCGGCCATTCGGGCGGGTCCTTGATGTCGCACCGCCCCGTCGCTCACAGGCTTGCGAAGGAGCTTGGTTGCACGGTGTTTGCCATTGATTACCGCCTTGCCCCGGAAAACCCGTTCCCTGTCGGTATCGAAGACTGTCTGGCCGCCTATGACCATATTGCGGACCACGCACAGACCTTTGGCATCGATCCACGGCGTATCATCATCGGGGGCGACAGCGCCGGTGCAAATGTTACAGCGGTTCTTGCGCAACAACGGCGCGATTCACCCATTCCGCCAGCCTTGCAGGTGCTTTGGGTTCCCTGGATGGAAATGCGGACCGATACGCGTTCCTACGAGCTCTTTGATGTCGGCTATTTTCTCGAAAAGCCGACGATGGACTGGTACATCGATAATTACGTCAAATCAGCGCAAGACGCCGAAAACCCCAAAGCTTCGCCTCTTGTAGGTAACACCGACGGGTTGTGCCCGGCGGTGGTCCTGATCGCAGGGTTTGATCCTCTCAGAGATGAAGGACTTGCCTATGCCCAAAAGCTGCAGGACGCCGGCGTTACGACCCAAGTGAGGGTTTTTGACGACCTCGTCCATCCGATGGTCAACCTTGTCCCGTTTGTCCCGGCTGCCACGCGCGCTTGGGACCAAACGATGACGCTCATCAAGGCGTCGCTCAACAACGAACATGTCGCATGCCAATGATCGAAACCAAACCAAAACCAATCAAGCGCGGGAATGCCAACACGACGAAAAGCAGTCGACTTAACGCGGACTTTGAAGTCGAAATGCAAAAAGGCTGCGAGAACCGTCCAGGACGGCACCCTTATTTCGAAATGGTGCGCCACGCCTTGAAGTCCGAGGGTGTAACCCAACCCACGATGATTGTTGATCTTGATCTGTTTGATCGCAACCTTGACCGCCTTCTCTCGATGCTTCCGGCGGATATGGCATTTCGCCTTGTCGTGAAATCCCTGCCGATACCCGATCTTATCCTGCGCGCGCTTGATCGCGCAGACACGAAACAGGTCATGACGTTCAACTTGCCGATGCTGCAAACGCTGGCATCGACAATGCCCCAACTCGAACATCTTTTGGGAAAACCATTCCCGGTTGCCGCAGCGAAGGCGTTCCTTACCCAAGGTGAGGAACCCGCGCAGGTGCACTGGCTGATCGATACGTCCGACCGCCTCGCGCAATTCGGCCAACTCGCACAAGAAACAAAGACCGTTCTGAACATCTGCCTTGAACTTGACATCGGCTTGCATCGCGGTGGTTTTGCCAACAAAGCCGGACTTGTCGCGGCACTTGATCAAATTGCGACCTGTCCGCAGCTCAATCTAACCGGCGTGATGGGGTATGACGCCCATGTCGGCAAGGCCCCGACGGCCTTTGGCCTTCAACGTCGCGCAGAAGCCAAGACCAAAAAGCGATTTGAAGATGCGCTTGATATCATTCGCGCTGTCTTGGGACACGACGTATCTGAGCGGATCTTCAGGAATGGGGCGGGCAGCCCTACCCTGCCCTTCTACAAAGATGCACACATTGTAAATGACATTTCTGCTGGCTCCGTATTGGTCAAGCCGACGGACTTTGATCTGCCCCATCTGAGTCATTTTGCGCCGGCTGCCTTTATCGCCACACCAGCTCTCAAGGTGCTGCAGGGCGTCCAAATGCCGGTGCTCGAATGGATTGATCCAATTCGGAACCTGTTGGCACGCCAAAAGCGCAACTCCGTCTTTGTTCACGGCGGATACTGGAAGGCGGTCCCTGTGGACCCCGTCGGATTGAAACACGACTCCTTGATTGGTCGTTCTTCGAACCAAGAGCTTCTTGTGGGCCCTTCAGACATGACACTCAAACCGGATGATTTTGTATTGTTCAGGCCGACACAGAGCGAGGCGGTCATGCTCCAGTTTGGACCGATAGCAACCATCAAGGATCACAAATTTGCAGGTTGGATGGAACCGTTGCCTATGAGCGCGTGACGCCATTCGAATTGAAAAGAGGGAGGAATTTTCAATGAACGCACATACACACCCACCAATCCAGTACGCATCTACCGATGTCACAGGATGCGCATCGCTCTATGAGCTGTTTCTACGTGCTGTGCAGAAGTGGCCAGACCATACCGCGTTTAGCTGTATGGGCGTGAGCTTCAGCTATCGTGAGACTGATAATGCTGCCCGCGCCTTTTGCGGTTTTCTGCAATCACGGGGATTGAAGCCGGGGGATCGCATCGCGATCCAATTGCCGAATGTCCTTCAGTACCCTGTCGCAATGCTGGGCGCATTGCAGGCTGGTTTAACCGTTGTGAACCTCAACCCGCTTTATACAAAAACCGAGCTTGTACACATCCTAAGAGACAGCAAGCCGAAAGCGCTCGTGACCCTCGCCAATGTCGCTCATGTGGCGGCCGAGGCGCTGAGGGAGGAACCTATCGACACGGTCGTTGTGACCGAACTGGCAGATCTTCACCCGCCCGCAAAGAGAGTATTGATCAACGCGGTCGTGCGTCATGTCAAAAAGATGGTGCCAGACTATCAGATCGACAGCGCCATTTCTTTTCGTGCTGCCATGGCGGTCGGGCGTCGCAATCTGGCAATCGTTCATCCCGGGGCACCCGACGACACCCTGTTGCTGCAATATACAGGGGGGACGACGGGTTTGCCGAAGGCTGCAATCCTCACCAATACCAATCTCATGGCAAACATCACACAAACCTTGGAACATCTGGACGGTTGTATCAATGAAGGGTCTGAGTGCTGGATTGCCCCTCTCCCGCTTTATCACATTCTGGCATTCTTTGTGCATAATGGCTTGTTGACGGCATTGGGTGGTGAAAGCGTGCTGATCCCCAATCCGCGTGATATTCCCGGTTTTATAAAGACGCTAAAAACCACGCGATTTTCTGGGATGGTCTGCATCAATACACTCATGGTGGCCTTGATGAACGACAAGGGTTTTCGGGACCTCAATTTCGATGCGTTGTCTCTCACGATCACAGGCGGGGCAGCAATGACGCAAGATGTGGCGGATCGTTGGCGTCAGACCACGGGATGCACAGCGACTGAGGGCTACGGTTTGTCGGAAACATCGCCCTTGGTGGCTGCGAACTTGCCCGGCCAGGAAGTGATCGGGTCAATCGGCAAGCCGATCCCCGGAACAGAGATCAGCCTGCGTGATGAGGATGACGCGGTCGCTGCGCCGGGCGAAGCGGGCGAGCTCTGGGTTCGGGGCCCACAGGTGATGCAAGGGTATTGGAACAAACCTGAAATCACGGCAGAGACGCTGACTTCGGATAGGTGGTTGCGTACAGGCGATATCGCGACACAAGACGAAAACGGCATTTTGAGGATCGTCGACAGGAAAAAGGATATCGTGATCGTGTCAGGGTTTAATGTGTATCCCGCTGAAGTCGAAAACGCTGCAACCTTGATGCCGGAAATCGCCGAATGCGCGGCGGTGGGCATCCCTCACGAGAAAACCGGCGAGTCGGTCTGTCTCTACGTTGTATTGCAGACATCAAACGTCTCCGCAGAGCAAATCCAGGCACATTGCCGAACCCACCTCACGCCCTACAAGGTTCCGAGCGAAATTCGGATTGTTCCCGACCTGCCGAAATCAAATATCGGAAAGGTTTTGCGCAAAGAGTTGCGAGACAAGTCCGCGCATGACTTTCAAGGTCACTGATCCCGCAGGCTGGTTTCGAAAAGATCGGATGCCAGCCTCGCCCATTGTGCATAAATCTCGGGGCCGGGATGAAAGCCGTCACGTGCCATCTTGGTCGTATCAAGTGTGAAATCAATCGGAAGATAGTGTGTGTTCGCGCGCGTCGATACAATTTGGCGAAGATGCACATCGAACAGTTCGGCCCGATCCCCCAGAACGGTGCGGAGCGGTCGGGGAAGGATCGGGAAATGCCGAACAGGTGGCAAACCTGAGACACAGATCTGCGGAGCATCAAACTTCACGGAAATCTCAGCCAACAGTTTGCGATAACCGTCTTTCCAATTTCTGAGTGAGACGCCGTTCTTGCTGTCGTTCACACCCAAAGCAATGAGCACGAAGTCAATCTTCCGCGGGGGTATTGAGCGCAGGATTTTGGTTGTGCTCCGCACGGTGCCGCCTGACTTTGCGACGATATCCCACCTGACAGTGAAACGTTTTGCCAGTTCTGCGGCCAGTCGTCCGCCCAAGGCGTCAGATTGATGTTCCACGCCGACGCCTGCTGCCGAACTGTCACCGAGTATCAATACGTTTAAGGCTGGCCCACTTCCAAATGCGCCGGTCCGTTCTCCAGACGCTTCGGGTAGCCGTGCCGCACGGGCGGCCACCCATGCTGCTTGTGGCACGATGATGAATCCAAGCGCGCAGGTTTTCAAAAGCATGAAACCAGAATACCAAAAATTGCGTATCATTGTCCGATCATGGATCGCGTCGCCAAGGCCACTACAACGCCCAGATAGTTTCCTAGGGCATACCCAAGCACAGCAATGGCCATACCTGGGATAAGGAGGTCACGATTTTTCAGCGCGCCAGCGATCACCGGAATGAAGGGTACCGACATAATCGAGGCACCCGACGCGATAAGATAGGTGTCGCGATCAATATCGAAGAGACGACATAGGACGATCTGGAGGATCATTGCAGCAATCAAGATTGCTGCGAAGTAACCTCCGAGCGCCCAATCCATATCGGTAAAAATGGACGTATCGAGCATCGTTGCTGTTGTCAGGCAAAACACCAAGATAAGATACATCCCCAGATGGAAGCTCGTCGAAACGCGATGCAGCGGCCCGATGAAGGACCCAACAATACCCAGACTGGTGAGGCCAAGGATGATGAACAGGGATTCATAAGCCCGCGGCGCAAAACCGGCCAAAGCGACGGCAATGCCAACCGCAACCCCGGAGGCAATAAGGACCAACAACGTACCGGGAATATTCTTGCGCTTGATCAGCCGATCAAAACTCTTGGCACTTTCGTCGGTCAAGTGTTCAAACTCTTTGGTTGCTTCAGCGCCAGTGGCTGCGACTGGCGCATATGGTCTCAATACCAAACCGGCCAGACGCTGGCCGACGCTGAGAATAACCAGCATGTAGATTGCCGAAAAAACAAGATCATAGGTTATCATCTTGAGAAAAATGTCTTCACTGCCGTCGATTGCCGCCTTTACCGCGCTCAGATTCACACCACTGCCAGTATAGGCACCGACCGCCATCCCCGAGACTTGCCAGATCTCTGACACGCTGCCGGCAAAGACAAGCGCCCCCAGAAAACTGGCAACGCAGACCGATAGCATCGCAAATCCCATGGCCAGCAGGGCGCCCTTGGATCGCCGCAGTGCCATCAACACATTTGTCGAAAAGATGATCAACGGCAGGCCAAGCGCCACGCTAACCTCTGACAGGGTTCCTTGAATGTCTCGGACCTCCGCAAGCTTGTCGCCAGCAAAGATCGCAATCAGAAATCCCAAACCAAAGGTGAGCATGACGACACCGAGGCGGTCTAATGCAGGAATCCTTTGTGCAAGAAAGATGAGTGCGGCTGGCAGCGTCAGCATGAGGATGGCGAAAAACATGGTGTGCCCCACTGTTCGTGAATTTGTCGAAAGAGCAGGCCCCCTGCCCTGGCCGGAACGCGTTGTGCGCAAGTGAACCTGTGTCAGATCCTCAGGAGGTCTGGTCTTCGAAAAGCGCTGAAAGATGGGGGTTTAGCATCCGCCCGGTTGGATCAAGCTCTTGCCTGAGCGCAATGAAGTCATCAAACCGAGGGTAAAGCGCTTTGAGGTCAGTCGCGGTGAGCGAGTGCAATTTGCCCCAATGAGGACGGCCACCATATTTTTGAAAGACAGGTTCGATGTCCTTGAAGAAATGCGCGTAGCTTTCCGTATGGGCGGCGTGGACAGCGATCGAAACACGTGGCCCACCGTTGAATGGACTAAGCCACGCGTCGTCTTCCGCGATCTTGCGGACTTCCATCGGATAGAAATTGTTGGGGTTGCTGTCGAGGATCACAGCAATCTCCCGCGCCGCTTTGATCCCGTCCTCGGCGGGCAGGTGATATTCCATTTCATTGAATTTGAACGGCCGTGAGGATGTCAGCATCCGCCAGTATTGGTCGCCCACATCTTCCATTTCACCTTGTGGGAAGAGCGCATTCACAGTCTGCCGGCGGAGCCAGGGGAACCAACCCAAATGGTTGCGAATGCCTTCCAACGCATCGAGCAACTCGTTGCTGTCCTCGGTCTCGGTCAGACCGTAGGGTTCACCTTGATACTCGTCATGAACAACTTCCAAGCCCAACGGTGATGATGGTCCGTAGAAAAACTCGTAATGTCTATGTGCGCTGAACTTTTCCTCGGCGTCGTCAAAAATGTCCGCCATCGGTCGGATATAGAGTTTTCGGTTGAGATTGTAGTTTTCCCGGAGCTGGAGCGTGTATTGGGTAATAACCCCCAACGCGCCAAGCGACACTTTGGCCGCAGCAAAGAGGTCGGGGTCATTTGCCGCGGTCAGGTCGCGCACATCGCCGGAAGGCGTGACAAGACGCATCCCGATCACATGGTCATGAATCGCTGGAAGGTTTGCGCCGGTCCCATGCGTTGCTGTCGAAAAGGATCCCGCAAAGGTTTGCACATCAATGTCGGGCAGGTTGTGCAATCCAAGCCCCTTTTCTGCAAGTAAACCCGCGCCTCGGCGGAGGCGCGTTCCTGCCCATATGCGTGCGGTCATTTGCTCCGGATCTGTCTCAATGAGTCCCGCAAATTTGGCCAGGTCGACGATCTTGCCATCTGTTGGCACCAGTCCCGTGAAGGAATGACCGGTTCCGACTGGCCGGATCTTGCCGCCACCATTGCGGAGCAGGTCCGCCAATTCGGCTTCGTCCTCCGGCACTGTGATCGCCTCCGGCGTGGCGCTTTCAACGCCTGACCAATTGTGCCATTTGGCTGGATCATTCAGGCTCTGGGCCGACTCTTGATACTCCGTGCGTTCACGATCATGCGTAGACCATCTCACATACGGTACACCGGGGATCGCAGCCGCGACGCCAACGGCAGCGCTCGTCTTCAAAACAGTACGCCGTGACATACGCATCAGAGTTCCTCCCCGATCATGAATTCGATAAGGTCAACGATCTGACCCTCTGAGCAGTCATTGCACAGGCCCATACCGGGCATGTTTTCGTAACCTTCCATGGCAGAAACGGTCAGTGCGGGCAGTCCACCGCGCTCTTCGGCGCGGGCGCGCCAATCTGCTGCATGGCCTGTCAGCGGCGCCCCGCCCCCGTCCAACGCATGACAAGCGCGGCAGGATCGGTCATAGACCGTCGCGAGCTCAGCATCAGAGGGCGTTGCAGACTCTGCAAACGCTATCTGGTCCAGACTAGGCCGTGCTGGAGCGGAAGTTGCGTTCCCTTGCAGCGCGTTCCACGCAACTGATCCAACGACAAGGGCAGCAACGGCGCCAATTCCGAACAAATATGAAGTTTTCATGATGCCCTCCAAATAAGATAGTAATTACTATCACTAAGCATCAACCACTTGTCAACAATCCTGTCGCAGATTCCTCAATGACGGCTGTACAACCTGTCAAAAAAAGTCCAACGGACAGTTCATAAACAGTTGTTTTTATGAAGCATTTCCCAACAAATAGAAAAATAGCTAAAACTACTGAAAACATGGGCAGAAGTGTGCAAAATGTCGCCCTTCGATGCCGCAAGAGCGGCTCCCATGAATCATGAATAAGAGAACCAACCGGCATTGGAACTACGGCGTGTGATGACGACAGGCTTCTAGTGAATGATGTATCTGTTGTTAAGGCGCGGCATCAGACGGCAAGGTATCTTGTGTCCTAATGCATCCGATAGAGCGAGTCCCATCCAGATCCGTACCAAGGCTTCGACAAAGGGGATTAGACAAATGCTGCATTGGACGTTTGATCGCTCAATTAGAACTGCGCCGCCTTGGCAACGAGTTTAGATACGGCGTCTCGCCAAACTCAGCGCGGTAGACCTTTGAGAAATGAGATGAGGATGCAAAGCCGGAGGCCAGTGCAATTTGCATGATCGACAGATCAGTAGTCCTCAGCAGTCTCTTTGCGTGATCGAGGCGCATGCGCTTGTAATGTCGTCCCGGCGAGTGTCCGACATATTTCCGAAAAACCCGTTCGATTTGGCGCACGGACACACCAATGAAGCTGGCGATTTCTGGTGTCGAAAGAGGCTCTTCAATGTTTGCTGTCATGTAGTCAAGTGTCTGCAGCAAGATCGGGTTTCGGGTCCCGAACCTGATGTGATTGGGCATTCTTTGCGCCTCACCCTCAGATCTTACGCCAGCCAGAACCAACTGATCAGCGATGAGCCTTGAAAGCTCCTGGCCATGTGATTGCTCCACGAATTTTAGCATGAGTTCTGCGCCGGCAGTTCCGCCGGATGCCGTATGAGGCCGACATTGCGCTTGAAACGCGTCATCTGTTAGGCTGACATCTGCGAATTTTTCACGAAACATCGGATGGTATTCCCAATGTACGGCGCAGGTTCTTCCGGACAGCAAACCTGCTTTCGCCAGAATATACGCTCCAGAACATAATGCACCAATCTCAACCCCGTGACGGTGCTGTAGCCGCAGATAGCTCGTAATCTGCTTTGTGGCCCGCGCTTCAGCATCGACGCCAGAGACAACATACAATCGGGTTCCACGCTTCAGATTGTGCAGGTCGGCATCGACAAGAGTCGTCAATCCATTTGAACTTTGCTGCTTCTCACCACCGGTTGCCATCAGTGACCAGCTGTAGAGCTCGCGCTCGCTGAGCAGGTTCGCGACACGCAAGACCTCAATGCTTGCAGACAGGGAGAGATGCGTAAACCCATCCAAAAGAAGGAAAACGAAACTCTCCGTTTCCTGCACACTCAGTTTTTCTTGTCGGTTTCGGTCCACGATTGAAAACTTATTTTGCCGTTGACCCCGATTGTAAGTGCTTTGTATACATTATGTATAGGAGAAAAATAATGCCGAAACACAAAAAGGCTTTCTGCGCTGAAGACTTGAGGGCGCGTATTCTGTCACAAGACATTCCTCCTGGATCCGACTTGGATGAAGTCAGTTTGGCAGAAGAATACGGGATATCGCGGACACCGCTGCGCGAGGTTCTTCATCGTCTTGCGGGCGGTGGCTTTGTCCGACTTGAAGAGAACCGTGGTGCCAAGGTCGAGTCCATGGATTTGGCAACCATGCGGGTGTTCTTTCAGACGGCTCCTCTAATTTACTGCTCTATTGCAAGACAAGCGGCCGAAAACAGATCCAGCCGCCAGGTCGCCCAACTCAAGCAGGTCCAGCTTGATTTTGCGCAGGCAGCAAAAGCAGGTGATGCCACGAATGCCGGTCTCCTGAACCACAGTTTCCACGAACTCATCGGAGAGATGGCCCAAAACCCATATCTGTTTGCTGGATTGAAACGGATGTTGGTTGACCACACCCGGCTCAGCCAGACTTTTTTCAATCCAGAATCACCTGCGGATGAAGACCGGATCAAGAAAGCGATCGAGCAGCATGAGGCCATGATTGCGGCCATCGAGGCGCAAGAGTCAGCGCTTGTGATTGATCTGACGCTCCAGCACTGGGATTTGTCGCGCGATCAGCTTGAGAAATTCGTGCGCCCCGACCCCCTCCCCTTGGATGTAATTTCTATGAAAGACCGTCGCAGTGCGCTTTGAAGGTATCTACACCCCGATCATCACTCCCTATAATGATGACTTCACCTGCAACGAAGCAGTATTGGAGCAGACGGTTGAGCACCTGGTCGCAGCCGGTGTTCACGGCATCATCGTCGCTGGCTCTACCGGCGAATATTATGCGCAAACCGAAGACGAGCGCATCTGGATGATGAACCGCTGTGCCAAGTTGATTGGCGGCAGGGTGCCAATGATTGTCGGCACTGGTGCGATCCGCACCGAAGACAGCATCCGTTACGCCGAGGCGGCAAAAACCGCGGGCGCGGATGCGCTTTTAGTGGCGACTCCGCCCTATGCATACCCCACGGGGCGAGAGATCGCCTTGCACGCGCTGGCCGTGGACCGTGCCGCCAACTTGCCTGTGATGCTCTACAACTATCCCGGTCGGATGTCGGTGAACATGGACGAGGAAACGTTGGATCGTCTGGGCCGTTCACCCAACTTCTGCACCATCAAGGAAAGCAGCGGCGACATCAACCGCCTGCATATGCTGGCGCGGGATTATCCGCACATCCGCCTGTCGTGCGGCATGGACGATCAGGCGCTTGAGTTTTTTGCCTGGGGTGCCCGATCTTGGGTCTGCGCCGGGTCAAACTTTGCCCCGGAGGCGCATATTGCACTTTATAAGGCCTGCGCCGTCGAAGGGGATTTTACCAAGGGCCGTGCCATAATGTCGGCCATGCTGCCCCTGATGCGCGTGTTGGAACAGGGCGGCAAATTTGTGCAGTGCATCAAATACGGGCTGACCCTTCGCGGTATTGATGCGGGCCCGCCCCGCAAGCCGCTGCAACCGCTCAATAAGGATGACAAACGCCAGTTGGCCGAGGTCATCCGCACCATGAACACCACCATTACCTACATCACCGGAGTAGCGATATGAGCGATCTGCTGACACTGGACGAATATCAGGCCATAGTCAAATCGCTGGACTTGCCACGCACGGCCTTTATCGACGGCAAATTTCGGGCGGGCAAGGGTGCAAAGTTCGCCACAACAAACCCTGCCACTAGCGAAGATCTGGTCGAGATTTCGGGCTGCAACGCCGAGGATGTGGACTTTGCCGTGGGCAAGGCACGCGAGGCCTTTGATCAGGGACATTGGTCCAAGATGCACCCGTCTGGGCGCAAGGATATCTTGATCCGCCTGTGCAAACTGATCACGCGCAATCGGCGTGAACTGGCCGTGATGGAAAGCCTTGATAGCGGCAAACCGATCCTCGATTGCGAAACGATTGATGTGCCGGAAACCATCCATTGCATAAAATGGCATGCTGAGGCGATCGACAAGATCTACGATCAGGTCGGGCCAACGGGCGATGATGCGATTTCTATGATTGTACGCGAGCCCATCGGCGTGGTTGGCGCTGTTCTGCCATGGAATTTCCCGCTGATGATGCTGGCATGGAAGATCGGGCCAGCCCTTGCGGCGGGCTGTTCGGTCATCGTGAAACCGGCTGAGCAAACGTCACTAACCGCCCTGCGCGTGGCCGAGCTTGCCCACGAGGCGGGCGTGCCACGCGGCGTCTTGCAGGTCTTGCCGGGCAATGGCCCTGATGTGGGCGAGCCTTTGGGACTGCATATGGACGTCGACATGGTCAGCTTTACTGGCTCAACCGAGACCGGGAAACGCTTCCTGCGCTATGCCGCCGACAGTAACCTCAAGAAAGTTGTTCTGGAATGTGGCGGCAAGAACCCCGCAGTGGTGTTCGATGATGCTGAAAACCTCGATCACGTGGCCGAACATGTGGTCAACGCAGCCTTCTGGAACGCCGGGCAGAACTGTTCTGCAACATCACGCCTGATCGTGCACAAGGCGGTCAAGGCACCATTGATAAAGCGGATCGAGGCCCGGATGCGTGATTGGAAAACCGGCGATCCGCTTGATCCGACCATGCATATCGGGGCGCTGATCGACGCGGGCCACTGCAAAAAGGTGCGCAGCTACCTCGAGAAGAAAGACAAGGGTGACGGTCCTTTCGTGTCACCCGTGATCTACGACGTGAAAAAGGGTGACAAGAAGGCGCATGATGAGATCTTCGGTCCAGTTCTTGTCGTGATCGAAGCGGCCAGTAACGACGAGGCCATCGAGATAGCCAACCAGACTAACTATGGCCTCGCCGCCAGCGTCTTTACTGCCAATACGCGTCAAGCGATCCGCGCGGCCCGAACCATTCGCGCAGGCACCGTCACGGTGAACTGCTATGGCGAGGGGGATATCTCCACGCCCTTTGGTGGGTACAAACAATCTGGTTTTGGCGGACGCGACAATGGCGTCCACGCCCATGACCAGTTCACAGAACTCAAAACAATCTGGATCGACCTGACCGACCCTTCCGAAGGAGATAACGTCGAATGACTGTTGAAGCCGTTGGAAAGACCCGCCGTGGGCGTGGTGCCCGCCAAGCTGTCCGTCAGAAGCGCGATGTCAAAATGTTGCCCGCGCTCAAACGCGGAATTCCCCTCATGGAACCGATGAACGCCGAGCAGATCGAAAAGATTGATGCGGCGTCGATGAGCATCCTCGAAGACGTGGGTGTTGTGTTCCGCGACCCAATTGCGCTGGAGGACTGGAAGCGCGCCGGTGCTGACGTGCGCGGCGAGACGGTGCACTTAGATCGCGGGCTTGTTCGCGAACTCATTGCCTTGATCCCGGCGAGCTTTACCTACCACGCGCGCAATCCGGCCAATAATCTACCCTTCGGCAACGACCATTCGATCTTTGTGCCCATGACAGGCGCACCCTATCTGCGTGATCTGGACGATGTACGTCGCAATCCGACCCTGGAGGATCTGGCGAACTTCCACAAGCTGTCCCACATGCTGCCTGCGATCCATTCCTCGGCGCATCACATCGTCGAACCCTACGATCACCCGATCAGTCAGCGCCATCTGCGGATCACCTATTCGTCGATGAAACATTCTGACAAGACGTTCATGGGCATGACCACAAGCCCCAAGAACGCTGAGGACGTCATGGAGATGTGCGCCATTCTCTTTGGCAAAGAGTTCATGATGACCCACCCAGTCGTCACAGGAAACTGCAACGGCAACTCGCCACTGGTCTGGGATGAGACGATGCTGGGTGCGATGCGCGCCTTTGCCAAGTATAACCAACCAGTCCTTTGCTCGCCGTTCGTATTGGGCGGCGCAAACACGCCTGCGGGCGTAGCACCGTCAGTGGCACAGCTTAATGCCGAAGCTCTGAGTGCGCTCGCCTATACACAGGTCGTCCAGAAAGGAACGCCTGCCATATATGGCCACTATCTGTCGACCGTTTCGATGAAATCTGGTGCTCCTATGGCAGGCACACCCGAAATCAGCCTGATGAACATGATGATTGGTCAGATGGCGCGATATTATGATGTGCCATGGCGGACCTCAAACACTCTTGGCGGCGCAAAGACATTCGACGCGCAGGCGGGCTATGAGAGCGCCAGCACGATGATGGCGGTCCTGATGTCGGGCGCCAACTACATCTGGCACTCTGCTGGATGGAATGAGGCAGGTATGCATTGTTCAATGGCAAAATTCGTGGTGGATGCTGAGCAATGCGCCATGGGTCATCGCATGGTGTCGGGGATCCGGTGGGATGACTTTGACGAAGCGCTGCAGGCCGTGCGCGACGTGGGGCCAGGTGGTCATTATCTGGGCCACCCGCATACGCTTGAAAACTTCCAGAACGCCTTCTTCATGCCTGAGATGTTCGACAATAACTCAATTGAGCAATGGCAGGCCGATGGTTCGGTTGAGATCAACGAACGTGCCTTGCAACGGGTCCGTGATTTGTTGAACGAGTACGAGGAACCCAAGCTGGATTCCGGCGTTGATGAGGCTTTGCTGGACTACATCGCCCGACGGGAGCGCGAAATCCCGGCAGCCGACGCGTTGAACCAGGATCTCTGAGATGAGCCGGGTCGAAGTCAGCAAACTTCCCGTAGACCCTGGGCCGGCAGCCTGGAACGGCCTGCTGCCCCCCTTCCCCGGCAATGCGTTTGGAAGACTCCATCTCGGCGGATTGGGTTGTCATCGGCGCGGGCTTTGCTGGTTTGGCTGCGGCAAGACGGTTGTCGCAGCTGTGCCCAACAGATCGAATTGTGGTGCTTGAGGCGCGACGGCTTGCCGAAGGCCCCGCTGGCCGCAACTCCGGTTTCATGATCGACCTGCCACATGACTTGTCATCTTCCGACTATGGTGGGGCGCTGGATAAAGACATCGCATTGACTGCTGACAACCGGCACGCAATTGCGTTTGCGTCCCAGATGGCGGCTGAATTTGATTTGCCTGAGGATGTCTTTAGACGCTGCGGCAAAATCAATGGCGCTGCAACTGCAAAAGGCGACGCACACAACCGTGATTATGCAGCGCATCTGGTGACGATGGGCGAGCCCTATGAGATGCTTGATGACGCAGCGATGAAGGATCTGACGGGAACAGGCTACTATCGCAGCGGGCTGTTTACCGGCGGAACTGCGATGATACAACCCGCCGCCTTTGTGCGCGGCGTTGCGCGTGGTTTGTCGTCTAACAGGGTTCAGATCTTTGAGAACAGCCCGGTTGTTAAGCTGGCCCGAAATGGCGATTGGACCGCATCGACCCCACAAGGATCAGTCAGCGCGCCAAAGATTATTCTTGCCGTGAACGGTCATCTGAACAGTTTTGGCTTCCTCAAGAATCAGCTGATGCATGTCTTCACATATGCGTCGATGACAGAACCCCTTGGTGCGGATGAATGTGCGAGGTTGGGTGGCAGATCTGTCTGGGGGATAACGCCCGCTGATCCTATGGGAACAACCGTGCGGCGGATCAGCGATCCCCACGGCGCGAGACTTATCATCCGAAATCGTTTCACCTTCGATCCGAGCATGGAAGTGAACGCGCAGCGGATCAAATCAGTTGCCCGCGACCACGATCGCGCATTCAGGGCGCGGTTTCCCATGCTGAAAAATGTCAAAATGCAGCATCGCTGGGGCGGACGGCTTTGCCTGAGCCGCAATAACGTCAGCGTGGTGCGGGAACTGGATTGCGGATTGTTCTCTGCCTGCTGCCAAAATGGGCTGGGCACGACAAGGGGGACGTTATCTGGTCTGTTGGCAGCGGAACTTGCCACCGGAACCAAATCGGACCGTCTGAACCGCGCACTGGCGGCACCGGACCCCTCCAGGCTTCCCCCCAATTCATCGCAAAAACTGGCGCAACAGCGCTTCTCAAATGGCAGGAGATGAAAGCAGGCGCAGAACTGTAACTTCTGTCGAACATCCAACGGAAAGAGGAAAACATGTCTATAAGAGAACCGTTTACGGATCTGGAGATCGAGACGCAACCGTCCGGTTTCTACGAGGGATATAGTCTACCGATCGCACTCATCAGCAAGGTCTCGATGGTCGCGCTGGTGTTGTGGGCGTTGATTTGGCCGCTGTCAGCAAGCGGCAAACTGAGCGAATGGCAATGGGGATTGCTGAATGGTTTTAACACCTTTTACATCCTTGCCGTGGGGGCCTTTGCGATCTTCCTCTTTATCATTGCGGCTATCCCGAGCACCGGGAAAAAGGTCTTGGGACCAGAAGGTGAAAAGCCGGAATTCTCGAATTTCTCGTGGTTCTCAATGATGTTTGGCGCAGGCCTTGGTGTCGGTCTCATGGTCTATGCTACAGCAGAGCCACTTGGCCTGTGGGGGTCAAACCCAGAGACCGTTGCCGGCAATGTTGAGGGCAATTCCGAGGCCGCTTTGAAGTCCGGCTTCCGCTACACGTTCATGCACTACGGGTTTCACGCCTGGGCCATCTATGTTGTGACTGGTCTGAGCCTGGCCTATTACGCCTACACGCGTGATATGCCGCTGACAATCCGTTCGGCGCTGACCCCGATCCTTGGTCGCTTCGCCAACGGTTTCATCGGCCACATCGTCGATGTTCTGGGCGTTATCGCGACAATCCTTGGTGTGTCAGTCACAATCGGATTTGGCATCAGCCAGTTTGTCGAAGGGGTTTACTCCATCTCCGGTATTGAGTGGATCATGAATGGCAACGCAGAAGCGCCTGCTCCCTCAACTGTGGGATTGATCGCGGCTTTGATTGTCATCATGACGATGTCGATCATTTCGGCTGTGTCAGGCGTTGGACGGGGTGTGAAATACCTCTCCAACCTCAATCTGGTTCTATCACTTGTCCTGCTCCTGACCTTCGTGCTGTTCGGATCGTTTATCTTCGCCATGACGACTTATGCGACGGCACTGGTCGACTATCTGATCAATTTCATTCCGGTTGGTTTTGGCGCTTATGGTCCGCTCAGCGAAGCGGCCTTCACCGCGAACCTGCCTGAAGCCGCCGCCCCATTGGCTGCGGATCTTTATAGCGGTGCCACGAATGCCTGGGGGTCCTTGCAGGGGTTCAAGGATGGCCTGCCTGAAGCGGCAGCCGCTCTTGATGAAGCCACCGTCGCCGCTGTCTACGAGGCGGGGACACAAGGTCGCCTGTTCAACTGGCAGGCGGGATGGACAACGTTCTACTGGGCGTGGTGGATCGCATTCTCACCCTTTGTGGGTCTGTTCCTTGCGCGGATTTCCAAGGGGCGTTCGGTTCGTGAGTTCATCCTGGGTGCGGTGATTGCGCCCTCTCTAGTCTGTTTCGCCTGGATGACAATACTGGGCGGAACCGCGATTGATCTGGAACTCAACGGCTCTGCCGAAGGTGCCATCATCGGCGCATCCCTGACGGCCAAGCTGTTTGTCACTTTGGGAGAAATGATCTCCGGTGGCTTCCTCGCTGCTATCTCAATCATGTGTGTGGTTCTGATCATGACCTTCCTCGTCACCTCGGCGGACTCTGGTATTTTGGTCATGAACACGATCATGTCCGGCGGGTCTCAGGAAACCGGCGTGAAACACCGGATCATCTGGGGCGTTTTGCTGACGCTGGTGATTGGCACATTGCTTATTGCGGGCGGTGGTGGCCTTGAGGCCATCAAGAGTGCGATGATCATTGGTGCCTTGCCCTTTACCTTTGTCATGGTGCTCATGTGCGTGTCGCTCGCCAAGGCGATGTTCAATGATGCACGTCGTGACAAGGCAATAGGAGGCGTTGGCGCACCCGCCGAATAAGAGCACGCGTCAAGAAACAAAGCTGCACAGCAGCGAAGCGCCGACCGATCTGTGTCGGCGCTTCATTTTTTGTTGGCCCAAAAACCGTTGCGGTCAACTGAACAACACAGTAAGTCAACGCGAGTGCCCTCTCAGGACGACCTGAGTACATATGGGCGAGCCGGGACGAGCCGGAATGATGGTGGTCAAAATGGCATGGATTTATCTACTGATCGCAGGGACTTTGGAGGTGGTATGGGCTGCTGGCCTCAAGTCCCTTTCCAATAATTTCGCAGTGAGTTTGCTCATTGTGACGGCAGCCTTTATGGCCGCCAGTCTTGGTGCCCTTTATTGGTCGATGCGCACGTTGTCCTTGGGGGTCGCATACCCTGTCTGGACAGGTATCGGCTCAGTGGGCTCGGTTCTGGTCAGTGTCATCTTGTACAAACAAGACGTCAGTCTGGCCACAATCATCGGGGTCGCGTGTTTGTTGGTCGGGATGTTTCTTGTATGCCTTGACGCGCATTAAACACACGGAGAATAAAATGACAGGTGAGACGAATTTGGACGTCCTCCTCAGGAGCATGTCGGCGGAACTTGTGGATGGTCTATTTGTATTTGTGACCGTACCTGAGGGCGCTATACCTGCGGGCATCCAGCCTAGACTGATGTTTCAAGAAGCTGAAGGCACGACTCTTATCATGCTGAAGATGCAGGCAGAGGCCAATGATCTGGCCTATGAATTCCCGTGTCGCATGATCACATTAAACATCCATTCATCGCTCGAGGCTGTCGGATTTCTGGCCCGGATTACCACCGCGCTGGCGAAACATGACATGGGTGTAAATCCCGTTTCCGGATATTTCCACGATCATCTCTTTGTCCCCGATGGCCGGGAAAATGACGCGATGGCCGTCCTCAAGGAATTCGCGAAGGGAACCTGAAAATGACGACAAAGACCAAAACAGCAAGAAACCTAATTGAAGGTCGTCCTGCCCTTATCATGATTGATATCCAAAAAAGTACGTTTACCGATGATAGCAAAGAGCGTTCCATCGCCAACATGCCGGGTTACAAAAAACGGATGATTGCTGCACGTGATCTGGTCGATGCCGCCCACAAGAGTGATATCCCCGTCATTTTCATCCAAGAGGTCCATCGTCCTGATCTGATCGACTTTGGTCGTGAATTGGACGGAAACGAGGATGTTCATTGCCTTGAGGGCGACCCGCGCACTGAAGTTGCGAAAGAAGAAATGGGGTTTCGCAAAGGCGACTACATCATTCCGAAACGACGCTACTCGGCATTCTTCGGGACTGACTTTGAGATTCTATTGCGCGGCCTGAGGATCGACACGCTTCTCCTGTGCGGTGGACTGACAGATGTTTGTGTCCACTACACATTCGTGGATGGGCATCAGTCCGACTACTTCTGTCGGGTCGTAGAGAATTGTGTAGGCGGATCGTCGATAGAGGCACATGAGGCGGCGCTCAGAGCGATGGAGTATTTGCAAACGAATGCGGTTGTTGATCGGGCCAACACGATCAAGGCCATGTTATCGTATGGGCTGACGGATTGATGACACCTATGAGTATATGACGTAACCTTGGCAACCTACGAGGGCAAAGCGATACCAGGCGGGAATTCTCAGCGCAGCGAACTGTTAGGCGTTTGACGCTCGAGTTTTGGTTATGATGATCTCGCCAGTGGCCTGCCAACGACCACTTTGAGCGCGGATTCAATGGTGAGCGGAACAAGCTGATGGCGTCCGACCCAACCAGGCGGCGGATCGGAAGAAGTCCCGCCGCCCAGTTGGCAACGCGTTACTCGCTATCAGGTTCGGGGATGGTGTACATGTCGCTGATGATCTTCCAGTCGCTGCCGTCATGGCGGAGCACGAACTGATAGGTGCCAGTGAAATCCAGACCCGCGGCTTCCACCAGGATTTTTGCATCACCAACCATCACAGCCATCGTGCCATCGTCGGAAATGAACAAGTGATCGATCGAATGTACGTTTTCACCCTTTTGCGAGGTCATGAACCCGAATGTAGCGGCAGCGCCCTCTTTGCCAGGGACCGGGCGTTCACCCGGTGCGATCCAAAGGCCGTCTTCGGCATAAAGCGCTGTTAGGGCAGCGGCATCTCCCGCAACGACCAATTCGTTGAAGCGGTCGTTAAAGGCGTGCAGATCTGCTTCGACATGTGCTTGGTGGCCATCTGCGAAGGCTGAGACCGCTGACAGCGTGAGTGCTGCGGCGAGGGCGAAAGACGAGATAAGTTTCATAGTTTTGTTTCCTTGTTTTGGAGTGGAGGTAAGTGAGTTTTACGCAGCTTCGCCGCGTGTCATGATGACTTCGCGGGTGATCTGCCAACGGCCATCCTCAAGCACAAAATCAATGCTGAGCGTGACCAGTTCTTTTTCGCCGGTAACAGCGTTCTTGCGGCTGATGATAATGTGGCCATGGGTATCGTCGGCCTCAACCAAATGGTAGAACGCCCAGGGATCGGCGTCTTTCATTTGTCCCATTGCCTCTTCGACATGGGCCATAAAGCCGTTTTTGTCGTTGCGCATCAGCGCTTCGCCGCCGGGCAGAAGATAGGTCTGCATGTCGGCGTGATAGATCTGGTTGAGGACCTCAAAGGAATGGCCGGAGACACCTGTGATTAGTTTATCAAGCGTGGCCTTAACCGCGGCGGCATTGGGGTGGTCTGTTGTCATTGTCATGGGAAAAACCTTTCGGGGTTTGGGAGGGTCAAGTGGGTTGTTCGGTTGCAGCGTTCGCGAGAACCAAGCGAGACAGGACAAAGGCAATCACTGCGCAGGCTGCGATAACGCCAACCATCGGGAGTGCCGTTCCGTCAAAAAACGGTTCGCTCATGGCTATCATTGCCCCAGCGGTCACAACTTGCAGGGTTCCGGCCAAAGACGATGCCGTTCCGGCGATGCTTCCATGATGATCAAGTGCCATGACCATCGTCGGTGGTACGATGAAGCCCAGCAACCCAAAGGCGACAAAGAGCAGCCCCATGATCACAGGCAGGCTGCCAAAGCCCATAGCCGTCAGGATCGCCAGCAAAACAGTGGTGAATGCAAATCCGGCAGTCGCGTACTTGATCATGCCGGGCATACCGAAGCGTTCGGCCATTTTCCCAACAAACCGTGTCGCCAGAAAAAAGCTGAGACCATTGAAGGCAAAGGCCAGACTGAACTGCAGCGGCGTGAGGCCGAACTCGCCCGTGTAGACGAAGGAGACGCTTGCAAAAAAGACGAAGAAACACGCCATGCCAAATGCACCGATAAAGGTGAGGCCCATATAGAACGGATCGGCAATCAAAGTACGGACACTTGCCCAAAAGCTGCGCAGATCAAACCGCTTGCGATCATGAACAGGCAGCGTTTCCGGCAAGCCGACTTTGGTCAACGCGAGGCTCGCGACGGCCAAGGCCGCCAAGAGAAGAAAGATCGTGCGCCAGCCGCCAAAGAACATGATGCCGCTGCCGATCAAGGGCGCAATCATGGGTGACACGGAAATCACCATCATGATTGTTCCCATCAACCGCGCAGCGACTACGCCGGTATCAATGTCGCGAATGACGGCCCGCGGGATCACCATCACGACGGCCCCACCAAGTCCCTGAACCACACGGGCGGCGGTCAAAGCCTCGATAGATGGGGCGACGAAGCACAAAAGCGAACCGATGATGAACAAGGTAAGCCCAACATAAAGCGGCACCTTTCGCCCCAATTGATCCGAGACTGGTCCATAGAACAATTGCGCCAGACCAAAACCGATCAGATATGCGGTCAACGTCCCCTGGACCGCCCCGATACTGGTGTCCAAATCGCCCTCGATTGCGGGCAATGCAGGCAGGTACATGTCAATGGTCATGGGTCCGACCACGGACAGAAGTCCAAGGATTAGGCCAATCTTCAAAGTATTTTGTGATAAGTTCACGGTCATGGTTTTGCTCCTATCGCGCCGGATGATCCTGCTGGATCAGGCGAACGTTCCGTTTGCTGGGAAGGCTTCAGTCATGCCGCGCATGAATTTCAGTCCACCCACCAACGAGGCCAACTGCGGCCGGAGAAACGGCACATTGGCGATATCGACCATCCGCAATTCGCCGTCTTCATTGACCAAATAAAGGCCGGGTTCGGCGAATGGGTTTTCGATATTCATGCCGTGACGCGGGCTGGAGATGTACAGGCCCATCTCCTGCATTTGCGGAACGCTCAAACCATAGCCAATGGGATAGTCAGGGCTTACTTGCGCTATCTGCTCTTCCGCACGCGCTTCACTATCAGCAGAAACAGCGATAACTTCGATGCCCAGCTCTTTGAGAGGTGTGACAATGTCATTCACTTCTTTCAGATACCTGGTGCAGATCGGGCAGTGTTTACCGCGGTAAACGACAATCATCTGCCAATCGTATCCTGCGGATGCCTTTCCAAGGGTCAGTGTGCCACCGCCCAATTTATCAACTGTGATCGATGGGAATTGCGTTCCGGGCATGGGTCTGTTCGTCGGCATTTGTCTCTCCTTGACTTTCCTAACGATCAATACATATATAAGTACAACAGCCAGTCAAGGACTTTTATAATGAACAATCCAAAAAAATGGGCCGCCCTAGAACCTTCGATGAAAAAACCGCCCTTGAGGCGGCGATGAATGTCTTCTGGGCAAAGGGCTACGACGGCGCATCCATGAAGGATTTGACCGCTGGGATGGGGATCAGCGGGCCGAGCCTATATTCAACGTTTGGCGACAAGCGGGAACTCTACTTGAAAACAATCGACTTCTACGCAGATGTTGATGGCTGCGCCCCAGTGGTGTCATTTGAGGCTGAGCCAGACCTTGAAAAGGCAGTGAGAGATTTTCTGACCGCTGTCGTCACATATTCCACTCAAGCTGAAGGGGGCCCCAAGGGCTGCTTCCTGGCGTCTTGTGTCGCAACAACCGTGGGCGAGGTTGAAGGCGTTGAAGAGCGCATGGAAAAGGCCATCAAAGATACGGATGAGCGGCTTGCCAGAAAGTTCAAAGCCGCGATTGCGACAGGTGATTTGCCTGCTGATTTCCCTGCTCTGCAACGCGGCTGCCTTTTGCACGATATGCGCCAGGGCCTTGTCCACCGAAGCAGAGCAGGCTGGTCCGCCGAAGCGCTCCTCGCGGATTTAGACGATCGCGTAAGGATGATCTTGAGTTGATAGCAGAAAGCGTCAGAAGCAGCATTGGTGCTGGTGACCTTTAGATTGCCTCCTAACACGGCACCGAACTGTTTTGGCATTTCAACTCCAGCTTCATTGCTAGCGACGATCCTGTCGCTATGAGGCCGAAGTCTTGGTCCCACGTTGTATTTTTGCCTTTTCAAAGGCCTCGCGCAGGATGCTCCTGTCACCGATGTGATTGGTCAGTACAAGGATCAGGCGGGCGTTGTAATCCGCGCTTTGTGCCTCAGTCAGTCCGGTATGGGCCTGTAACAGCTCATCGTAGAACCCGTCAGGATCAGGAATGTTGGGTGTCAGAATAAGGGACATAACTCAGGCCTTTCCAATCGCCGCCGCGATCGTGTCAGTGATCGCAGTGCTGTCATAGCTTGCCCACCGCGCCACCACATGCTGGTCCGGGCGGATCAGATAGACGGCTTGGTCTGCATCACCCAGATAGCGCGCTGAAAGGGCGTCGCTTGGGTCAGCGATATGCACAACTTTGGTCGTCATCCCGCATGCTTTGACAGGTGCCGGGGCCACCCCGCCGAGCGCGAGGATCGTGAATGCCCCTTCCAGTTGATCCAGCAGGAAGCCGTTGTCTACAGGGGCATCGGCGCTTGGTGAACCCGGTCGCGTGACCTGCGGACCTCTCAACTCATCTGGCCCAAAACCTGCGAACCCATCGTAACTGCATGGCATGGACAACCGGCCAGAGTTCACGATTGGGCGCGCGAATGCGTGGGTGTTCGCTAAGGTCAAGACCGCATTGCGGAAGGTTTTGCTGATGTCGGACTTTGGTGTCATGAAATCGGTCGCACGGGATGAATTCAGGATGTTTTCGTCCGCTCCGAACTCGCGCTCGGCCGCATAAGTATCAAGCAAAGCATCATCGGCATGCCCCTTGAGCACAAGATCAAGCTTCCACGCCAAGTTGTCGGCATCCTGCACCCCCGAATTGGCCCCACGCGCTCCGAAGGGCGAGACCTGATGCGCGCTGTCGCCTGCAAAGAACACAGGGCCATGTCGGAAGCTTTCCATGCGCCGGCATTGGAACGTATAAATCGACGTCCATTCCAGTTCGTAGTCAGGCACGGTGCCGGTTTGGCTCGACAGCATCGCATCAACTCGCGCGCGGATACGGTCTGGGTTCATTTCCTTGACGCGGTCGATGTCCCAGCCCAGCTGGAAGTCGATGCGCCAGATGTCATCGGGTTGCTTGTGCAGCAGCGCCGATTGGCCAGCACCTTCAAACGGTGGTTCAAACCAGAACCAGCGCTCGGTTGGGAAATCAGCCTTCATTTTGACGTCGGCAATCAGGAAGTTGTCCTCGAACTCACGCCCGTCAAACGTCAGCCCAAGCATGTCGCGGGTGGGTGAACGGGCCCCGTCGCAGGCTATCAGATAATCAGCCTCAAGCTGGTAAGGGCCGTCGGGCGTGTCCACATCCACGGTTACGTAATCGCCCTGCACAGTGACGCCTGTCACCTTATTGCGCCCGCGGATTTCGATGGGCGCACCATCCGCTCGCGCAGCACGGATTTCATCCACAAGGAAGCGTTCGAAATAAGGTTGTTGCAGGTTGATGAAGGCCGGGTTGCGGTGTCCGTCTTCGGGGAGCAGGTTAAATTCAAACAACTGCCCATCACCGTGAAATACGCGGCCCACATTCCACACGACGCCTTTGTCGACCATGGGGCCGCTGGCCCCCAGCCGGTTCGCGATATCGAGCGTGCGTTTGGCAAAGCAGATGGCCTTGCTGCCCAGCCCCGCCCCGTCATGATCGTCGAGCACCAGCGCGGGCGAGCCCTTCTTGCCAAGATCAAGTGCAAGGGCCAGCCCCACAGGCCCGCCCCCAATGATGACCACCGGGTGGCGCTGGACCGGACCGGATTGCGCGGGCACTTTTTCATAAGGGTAAAGCTTGAACGCGGTTTCGTATCTGACGGCGACCATTGGGTTTCCTCCCCTAAAAGACAGTTACCCTTGCAGGGCGGCCCACATGTCCAGATCGCGCTGTGCGGTCCAGATGCGTGGGTGGGCGATGCCGCGCGCCTCGTCATAGGCTCGGGCGACGTTGAACGGCAGGCAATGCTCGTAGATCGCGTAGTCCGCGAATTTGGGATCACAGGCCGCGCGGACCGCGTCCCATGCTTCTTTCAGGCTGCCGCCCCGGGCTGCAACCTTCGCGGCGGGCGCGTAGGTGCTGTCAACAAAATCGCGTGTGCTTTCGATGGCGCGCGCGACAGCGTCTTTGCCAACCAGCGCGTCACCACGCCCCGGCGCAATCGCATCGACGTCATAGGCCACGACTTTATCAAGCGTCGCGCCCCAGTCACCGAAGTAGCCGTCGCCACAATAGCAGGCAGAATGATCCTCGACGATGTCGCCGGTGAACATCACGTTCTCATCCGGTACATGGATCACTGCGTCCCCTGCCGTATGCGCGCGCCCGATGTGTTTGATATCAACCCGGCGCTTGCCAAGGTAGACGGTCATGGAGTCGCTGAATGTTGTCGTTGGATAGGTCAGGCCGGGGATACTTTCGTGCCCTTCAAAGAGGCGCGGGAAGCGTTGGAATTCGCTGTCCCAGTCTTCCTGACCGCGCTCTTCGACCATGCCGCGTGCGACGTCGGACATGATGATCTGATCGGCGTTATAGGCAGAGGCCCCAAGGACGCGGACGGCGTGGTAATGGGTCAGGACAACGTGGCTGATGGGCTTGTCTGTCACACTGCGGACCCGCTCGATGACTTTCTCAGCAAGACGCGGGGTGGCTTGGGCTTCAACGATCATCACAGAGTCGTCACCGATGATAATGCCTGAGTTTGGATCGCCTTCGGCGGTGAAGGCGTAAAGGTCGCGCCCCACCTCATCAAAGGTGATTTTCTTTTCGCTCATGTCGCCTTGTGATGCGAATGCTTTTGCCATTGTGAGGTTCGTCCTTTTTGTGCCGACCGGAGCCTCCGGCGGGAATATTTTGAAAAAAGCGAGGGATTAAGGGTACTTGATTGCAGGCTTGATTGTGCCGGTGCAGGTGCCAAAGCCAATTTGATACCCGTCACCTTTGGCGGCACCTTGCAGTGTGAGCGTGTCCCCGTCCTCGATGAAAGTCCGCGTCTCACCGGAGTCGAGCGTCATGGGTTCCTTGCCCCCCCATGTCAGTTCGAGGAGCGAGCCACGTTCGGATTTTTCGGGACCAGAGATCGTGCCGGACCCAAGAAGGTCGCCCGCAGTCACCGCACAACCCGATGAGGCGTGGTGCGCAAGTTGTTGCGCGGCCGAGTAATACATCTGGTTGTAGTTCGTCTGCGCAATGGTTGTGGGCGCTTTGCCCGCAGGGGCCATTGTCACCGACAAGTCGATGTCGAATAGCATCGGGGATGGTTCCTGCAAGTAGGGCAACAGGTCCTTTTCGCGTGCAGGCGTTGATGTGCGGAACGGTTCAAGTGCTGCAGTCGTCACGATCCACGGGCTGATGGAGGTCGCAAAGGCCTTGGCCTGAAATGGCCCGAGCGGCTGGTATTCCCAAGCCTGAATATCGCGCGCGGACCAGTCGTTCAGAAGCACATAGCCAAAGATCATCGCGTCCGCCTCGGCCACGGTGATGGGTTGTCCAAGTTGCGTTGAGGTGCCGACGACCGCCCCCATTTCCAGTTCGATGTCCAGGCGCTTGCAGGGGCCAAAGCTTGGCATATCCGCATCGGGCGCTTTGGTCTGACCGTTGGGGCGCATGACGTCTGTGCCTGAAATCACCACGGACGAGGCCCGTCCGTTATAGCCAATCGGGATGTGCAACCAGTTGGGGGGCAATGCGTTTTCGGGCCCCCGGAACATGGTGCCCACGTTCATGGCGTGGTGCTTGCCTGCGTAGAAGTCCGTGTATTCGGCCACGAGAAACGACAAGTGCATCTGCGCATCCGCCTGCGCGACAAGGTGCGGGGTAAGGAGAGGTTCTTCAGAGGCGCCCTCGCCCAGCAGTTCGGTCAGTCGCGTGCGCAGGGCGTCCCAGAGGTCTGGCCCCTGCTCCATCACGTCGTTCCAGAATGGCACGTCGAACAGCAGATCATCGGAGAGATCCAGCAGCCCCGCCGCCTCGGTCGCGGCCAGATCAAGGATCATGTCCCCGATTGCCACCCCGCAACGAGGGTCATCTGCCCCGACAGAAAAGACGCCGTATGGAAGGTTGTTCAAAGGAAAGGGTGTGTCGGCGCTGTTGGCGCTTGCGACCCATGATTTCATCAGGCTCATGTGGTGACTTTCGCATCTGGTTGTTGATCAGGATGGGCGGCGGCGATTTCTGGAACGGCGAGGCATGCGGCCTCGATCCGTTGCAGTTTTGGGTAGGCCGTCAGGTCGACGCCCCAGCGGTGGGCGTTGAAAAGCTGCGCGGCGATGCAGATGTCGGCAAGATCGGGAGTGTCGCCGAAAGCGAAGGGGCTGGTGTCGGACACCATCGCCTCGGTCGCTGTAAATCCTGCGTGCATCCAGTGCTGCATCCACGCTTGCGCATCCTCTGCGCTGGCCCCGTGGTTGCCCCGAAAATGCTGCACGACGCGCAGGTTGTTGACGGGATGGACATCAAGCGCGATGGCGTGGGCAGCTGCCATGACTTTGGCCCGCGCGACGGGGTCTTCGGGCAGCAGCCGGGGGGTGGCGATGGCATCCAGATAGTCAAGGATCGCAAGCGACTGCGTCAGCACCGTGCCGTCATCCAGCACCAGCGTCGGCACCCCAAGACCGGGGTTCAAAGCCGCGTAGCTTGCGTCGCGCTGATCGCCAGCGACCAGATCGACCGGGACAATCTCATAAGCCAGCCCTTTGAGGTTCAGCGCGGCCCGCACCCGATAGGATGTGGTCGAGCGCCAGTAGGAATATAGTTTCATTTCTTCCCCGGCGTTCCGTCGAACTTCTTTTCGATATCCGCCCAGCAGTCGATGTAGTCGTCCTGCAAAGGGGCCTCATGCGCCGCAAAGGCGGTAAGGTGCTGCGGGAAGCGTGTTTCGAACATGAAGGACATGGTGTTTTCCAGCTTCTCGGCCTTGAGGTCGGCGTTGGATGCCCCCTCAAACGCGCTCTTGTCCGGACCGTGGGGCAACATCATGTTGTGAAGCGACATGCCGCCCGGGATGAACCCTTTGGGCTTGGCATCATAGATCCCGTAAATGTTGCCCATCAGTTCGGACATGACGTTCTTATGATACCACGGTGGGCGGAAGGTATCCTCGGCCACCATCCAGCGGTCCCGGAAGAGCACGAAGTCGATGTTTGCCGTGCCCTCAACCCCAGACGGCGCCGTAAGGACTGTGAAAATGGAGGGGTCCGGGTGGTCAAACAGGATCGCGCCAACCGGGCAGTAGGTCCGCAGGTCGTATTTACAGGGCGCATAGTTGCCGTGCCACGCGACCACGTCCAAGGGCGAATGCCCGATGTGGGTTTCGTGGAACTGGCCCGCCCATTTGATGGTGACGGTCGAGGGGACCTCGCGGTCCTCAAAGGCCGCCACCGGCGTTTTGAAATCACGCGGATTGGCCATGCAGTTCGCCCCGATGGGGCCGCGTCCGGGCAGTTCGAATTTCTGACCGTAGTTTTCGCAGACAAAACCGCGGGCCGGGCCTTCGAGCACTTCGACGCGGTAGACAAGGCCACGTGGAATGATGGCGATTTCCTGGGGCTCAATGTCGATCACGCCAAGTTCGGTGCAGAACCGCAAGCGCCCTTCCTGTGGCACGACCAACAGTTCTGAATCGGCGGAGTAGAAGTAGGAATCCACCATACTGTCTGTAACCAGATAGATGTGCGACGCCATCCCAACTTGCGTGTTCACATCCCCTGCCGTCGTCATCGTGCGCATACCCGTCAGCCATGTCAGGCTTTCGCTGCTATGGGGCACGGGATCCCAGCGGTATTGACCCAGCGAGACCACATCAGGGTCAACATGCGGGGCCGATTTCCAATGTGGCAGGTCGATCTTTTCAAAGCGATGCGTGTGCTTGACCGATGGACAGATGCGATAGCACCATGTCCGCTCGTTCTGATGACTTGGGGCTGTGAAGGCAGTGCCCGACAGTTGTTCGCCATAAAGGCCGTAGTTCACTTTTTGGGGCGAGTTCATGCCTTGGGGCAAAGCACCCGGCAGCGCCTCGGTTTCGAAATCATTGCCAAAGCCGGGCATATAGCCCGGGGCGGTGCCAACTGGGGTTGCGGCAGAGCGCAATTGGGACGGTGAAATATCTTTGTTCATCAGATAGTCCTTTTCGTAACTAACGACATTAATAGTAGTTGCTTTTGTAACTAACAAGGGCTAATTTTCCTTTATGGACACTAAAAACGCATTCGATCTGGTCGATTTCATCCCCTATCTTTTGAATCAGGCAGCCGACACGGCCAGCCGCCGGTTTGAGGGGTATTACAAATCCAAATACGGCATGTTGCGCGCCGAATGGCGCGTGGTTTTTCACCTGGGCCGCTACGGCGAGATGACCGCGAAAGAGATTTGCACCCGCGCCCGCATTCACAAAACCAAGGTCAGCCGTGCGGTGCATGCGTTGGAAACCAAAAAGCATCTTAAACGCGCCCAATCCCCCGATGATCGCCGTCATGAGGTTTTGGGCCTGACCGCCTCTGGCAAGCGGGTTTTTCAAGACCTCTACCATGAGGCCGCACGGTTCGATGCAGAAATGATGTCGGAATTCACACAAAGTGAGCAGGCTGAGCTGCGCAAATTCCTAACCAAGATCGCGGGGCTTTAAGCGCCCAAGTAGGCCCGCTCCAAAATTTGGCGGTCGTTCTTCAACTGCGCGGGACTGCCTTCGAATCTGATCTGCCCTTGTGAAAGCACATAGCAGCGGTCGGCAATGTCCAGGGCCAGTTGGGTGAATTGCTCAATGAGGAGGATGCCCATGCCTTTGCTACGCAGATCCTGCACGACCCCGATCAGCCGGTCGATAATCACCGGCGCAAGGCCAAGCGACATTTCGTCAATCAGCAAGAACTGTGGGCGCGACACCAAGGCCTGCCCAATGGCGACCATCTGCTGTTGGCCGCCAGACAATGACCCCGCCGCTTGATCCTTGATCGCGCACAGTTCTGGGAAAATGTCGAACGCGCTTTCAACTTCGGCCTCCCGCTCTGACGCGGTCAGGGTCGGCCCGGCGGCGCGCAGATTGTCGATGACACTCAGGCCGCCCAGCACCTGATGCCCTTCCGGCACGGCGGCGACGCCCGCTGCGCGGATCGCCTGCACCCCTGCCCCGTTGATAAAGGATTCATTGATCGCGACAGCGCCCGAAGCCAGCGGCATAACGCCTGCGATCCCCAGCACCAGTTCGGATTTTCCGGCCCCGTTCGGGCCAAGCAGCGCGACGATCTCGCCTTTGCCGACTTCGAGAGATACGTCTCTGACCACCGTCCGCGAACTTGATTTGATTGTGATATTGCTCACTTTCAGCATGTCTTTCACCCCTTTTACCGGCCAAGGTAAGCTGTTTTCACAGCCTCATCCTGCAGCACGTCCCGTGTTGGCCCAAAGGCGATCAGCTTGCCGAAATCAAGGACGGCGGTGGAGGTGCAGACGTCGCGGATCAGGTCGACATCATGATCAACCATGATGATCTGTGCACCAAAGCGTGACTTCACCTGCGTGATAATGCGCCGCAAATCCTGCATTTCGCTTTCGGACAACCCTCCGCCCGGCTCATCAAGCAACACGATCTTGGGGTTTCCAATGAGACATTTCGCAATCTCGGTCATCCGTTTCTGGTAGGGGTTCAAATCCTCACCCAGCACATCTGCGCAATCGGTGATCCCGACGAAATCAAGCGCTTTGTTAATCTGTGCGGCCCGGTCCTTTTTCGCGATCCCCTTGGCATCGCACACCGCCTTGAGGTGATCGGCAACCGTCAAATCACCCGCGATCTGCACCTTTTGAAAGGACCTGGCGAGTCCCCAACACGCCCGTTTGTGCGGTGCCATTGCCAAGAGGTTCACGCCGTCCACAACGATGTTGCCTTCTGCAATCGGTGCAAAGCCCGAGAACGCATTGGTCATGGTGGTCTTGCCCGCACCGTTCGGCCCGATCAGCCCCACAACGTCATCCGCCACACTTAGTGTCAGGTGATCAAGCGCGACCACGCCGCCGTATTTCACGGTCAGGTTTTCGATATTGATCATGCCGGTTTCCTTTGCAAAGCGCCCAAAAGTTGCCCGGCGATCCCGCGCGGGGCTGTCATGATGGCGTGCAGCAGCGCTGCGCCAAAGACGATCAAGGCGATGTCCGCGCTCACCCCGAAGTCATTCAGCAGTGCAGGCAGCAGTTTATAAAGAATGCCCGCGATCACTGCGCCAACCCATGAATAGGCCCCGCCGACAACCGCCAGGGCGAACAGCAATATGCCCTCAGAGGCAAGGAACGACCGCGCGTCCAGTTGGCCAAGCGCGTTGCTGAGCAATGCGCCCGCGACACCTGCCAAAAGGCCGGATAGCGCGAAGGCCCAGATTTTGTAGAAAGTCACATTTACTCCTGCGGCCATCGCGTTGGCCTCGGACTGCCGGATCATCGCCCAAGCCCGCCCCGGCGCGGTGATGCGGTGCAGTGCGACAAGGCCAAAACATAGCGCGACGATGACGATGGTGTAGCGCAGATAGCCCGCGTCTGATTGCACCATCATGGGTGGGCGAATGTCTGCAGCTGATTGCCGGGCAACACCCCAGAACCCTTCCCCGCCGTTCGGGAACTGGAACGCGTTGAACAGAATTTGAAACGCCCCCGCGGCCATCAACGTGACAAGCGCCAGATAAAGCCCGCGCATACGCAAGGCCGGCAATGCGAGGATCGCGCCGATGATCGCTGTTGCGACGCCCGCGATTGCGACGATCAGCGTGACAGGCAGTTCAGTGCCGTAGTTCAGGCGTAGCGCGATCCAGCCGCCCACGCCGACAAGGGCGATTTGTGCAAGGTTGATCAGCCCAAGCTGGGCAAACAGGACGGAGATACCGGCAGCCGCCAAGGCAAAGATCGCAGAGGAGGTCACAACCTTGACCCAGAGCGCTGACAGCACCAGCGGCAACCCCAACAGGCAAAGCGCGAGAAAGAACAATGGGGGGACGAGTGATTTCGACATCTCAGACCTCCTTCGCAAAGGTGAGTTTCTGACCGCGCTGCATCCACAGGATCACAAGCGCTGCAATGACGAAGGGGGCCATTGTGCGCAGCGGCGCAGCGGGT
Source organism: Yoonia sp. JB2-21 (assembly GCF_055693545.1). Lineage (NCBI taxonomy): Bacteria > Pseudomonadati > Pseudomonadota > Alphaproteobacteria > Rhodobacterales > Paracoccaceae > Yoonia > Yoonia sp. JB2-21. The sequence continues at coordinate 1,202 of NZ_JBVFUC010000005.1, read as the reverse complement.
TTGTAGAGCGTCAGCATGGACTCAGCGACACCGATGAACAGCCCACCCGCCAGCGTCATCGGCAGAGAATTCAAGCGTCCGCAGATGGCCGCAGCCGTGGCCGGGATGACCATGAAGGTGATGACTGTGGGTTCCAGCCGCACAAGGCTGCCAAAGATCAGGCCTGTGAACCCAGCCAAAGCGCCTGAAATGCCCCAAGCCAGCGTTTCTGTTTTGACAATCGGAATGCCCAGTAATGCAGCATGGTCCCGATTGTCGGCGAGCGCGCGCATGTTCAGGCCCGTGTGGGACCGGCGCAGATATTGCACCATGATGATGACCGCGGCGATGCTAACGGTGAAGGCGATGATCCGGGTCATCGTGACCCGCACGCCCAGAATACTGATAGCGGCTTTGTCGCTGGGCAGTTCTATCTTGCGCAACGCGTCCTCCCAGATGAAGCCGATCAGGCCCAGCAGGATCAGCATATAGCCAAGGGTCGCGATGGCTTTGACCGCAGGTTCGCGCCACGCCAGTGACGGGGCGATCAGACGGCCATAGGCGACAGACAGGGCGATGCCCGTGGCAACGGCGGCGATCCAAGAGATCACGCCGGGCAGCCCCCAATCCGCAATCTGCCATGCGAACATGGCACTGAAGGCGGCGATGGCTCCGTAGGCGAAATTCAACACGCCGGTCGAGTTGCGCAGGATCACAAGGCCAATACCGCCAAGCGCATAAAGCGATCCAACTGCAAGACCTGAGACAAGAAAAAGCCCGTAAACCATCGTTTTGATCCTTTGGAAAAAACCGGCGGGCAGGACTGGCCTGCCCACCGATCAGGGAGGTTACTGAGAGATGCCGAGTGCAGCTTCTTGCGCGCGGATCGGCTCTAAGTAGCTGCTTTCGATGTCATAGCAGTCGCGCACAACTTCAAAAGCGCCGCCCGTATAGGACACCATGCGGCCCGAGTGGTTTGGCATATGCCGGTCTGCATCGCCGACGTAGTAAGGCGCGCACAGCAGATCGGATTGAGCCCCATTGATCGCGCGGATTGCGTCGCTGACCGTTGCGCGGTCGATACTGCCGGCGTCCAGCTCCAGCAGCGCCTCGACAAAGAACTTGGCCGAGATGTAGCCGGACTGGCTGAACGTATCGCGGCGATCATCGGCTTGCCCGTAGGCATCCATCACCTTGACCCAGTTCTGATTGTCCGCACCATC
>NZ_JBVFUC010000004.1:0-59428 GCF_055693545.1 Yoonia sp. JB2-21 | reverse complement strand
CAGTGACAACCTGTTGCGCAATAGCGTGATTGTCGCCCGCAGTGAAGGGAACACTGAAGCATGGCAAGACCGGAGCGAATTGACAGGCGCACGGGTCTACATTGATGGCGCCGCTGCCATTCAGGACACCCATTTTGCCAACTTCACGCGTGATGGCGATACTGCCTTCGGTGTCCGCCATTCAAGCCAGAAAGACCCCAACTATGTCGAGGGGCTAACCTTTGAGAATACGGATAAGGAAGAGCGGTTCGCATGGTTTGCCAAGGCTGGCCGCGACAACGACTTGAAGAACATTCGCACCGAAGATGTGCCTGATGAGCTGGACTTCAGCGTTGGTGCGAGAGCACGCAACAGCGTCATTGATATGGACGGATCACTGACCGGTGAAGCCGGCACCGAACTGACGCCAAATAACCCCGGTGGACGCGGCGTCAGCCGTGACTTTGGCTGGGAAAGCTGGCTGGTCGAGTTGAACGATCCGCCGACATGGAACGAAGCGATGAATGACATGTTTGTCTGGCGGTAATGTCTGATTGCCGGGGACCTTGTAATCTGCAAAGCGCTGTCCCCGGCATTCCAATAGAACAGTAAGATGCGGTTTCAGATCTGCGCGTGCCTTTGGATAGGAATGCGCGGGTACTTGAGGTTGAACCGGACTTTGCAGTCGCCAGCCGTCGTATCCTTAGAGTGGTTCGTTGATAATTAGTATTCTAGTATTCTCGATTCCCTTGAATATTTTTGAACCTGCGCAACTCGTCCCGGTGGCATTGTATGGCAAGGCGCGAGGGAACAAGATCCAATGTTTTTTGCATCTGCTGCTTTCAGTGCGAGAGAGGTGATATTTATATCTGAGCTAATTAAATAATATACAAATCAATACTATAAGTGGCGCCCTATAGTGTTCGCATAGCGTAGGAGCGATGCTATTTTCTGTTGTAGCACACCGCGATCTATCCATCACCTTGCGGGTCCCCCAGCGGGTAGCAAGATCTAGTTTCTTGACGCATACTAGTCGACCAGACTTAATATCGCCATAATGATTTAACAGGTTTGCCATGTATTAACGCCGCTCGTCGCACCCGATAGGGCGCCACTTGGGCAGTATGAGGAGGAAGATGATGAGGCACGGATTGCTTGCGACTGCCATCCTATTGGCGGCAACACACGGCACATCGGCGATAGCTGAGTATCCTGAGAAAGACATCCTTGGTGTGGTGATGTGGGGCGCAGGAGGCGCAACCGACACAGTATCACGCGCAGCCAACGACGCGGCATCGGCTGCATTGGGTCAAGACGTGGTCATTTCGAACAAACCCGGCGGCGGCGGCGCGATTTCCACGGCATATGTCCATACGTCGCGACCAGATGGATACACAATCCTTTATGGTGCTGAAAACCCCCAATTGCATGGCGTGTTAGGTGTTTCAGAGCTCGACTACGACGACTTCTATCCCATCAATATTCTTGGTCGTGGCTTGGCGGTCATCGTCGTTCCGACAGAGTCAAAATATCAGAATATCCAGCAGCTGCTTGATGATATCAGCGCCAATCCCGAAATGATCCGCATGGGGTCAACAGGTCCGGGTGGCCTTCCGTCAACGATCGGGGCGATTATTTCCAACGCAACCCGATTTGAAGTGACGCCCGTCGCATTTCCCGGCGAGGGTCCCGGGATCGAGGCAATGATGCGCGGCAATGTTGATTTTATGCCGACAGGAATTGCGTCTTCAGCGGAAGGTATCGCCAACGGTGAATTGCGTGCATTGGCCGTCGTGAATACAGAGCGCGTCGCTACATTGCCGGATGTCCCGCCGATTACCGATACGATCCCGCAGCTAGAGCGCTTTTTGCCATGGGGGCCGTTCTATGGCGTTTTCGTGCGCCGTGATGTGCCAACCGAGGTCATCGACAAGCTCACGGCGGCGTATCTACCTGTATAACCGTGCGGACAGGCACCAGCGAGATCCGGATCAATAACCGCCATTTATTCTCTTCTCTTAGAAGGAGATGGTGAAGGCGACCCGATAGCAGAGGAAGTTCGCAGCCTCACCGATGGACACATTATGCTGTCCCGCAAACTCGCAGAAAGTGGTCATTTCCCCGCCATCGACGTGCTCAGCAGCTTAAGTCGTGTCATGCGAGACATCGTTACACCGGAACAGTTGAAGCTTGCCGCGGATGTTCGTGGACACCTTTCCAAGTACAAAGAAATCGAACTGTTGCTTCAGGTAGGAGAATTAAAGCAAGGCCAAGATCCTGATGCTGACGCGGCATGCGCTACACATCCTCGCATTCGCGCATTTTGTCGCCAACCCGAACAAGAAAAAGCTAATTTTTCCGCTGCTGTTGCTAGCTTGAAGAAGACTGCTTCATGAAGGAAATTGATCGCCTCCACCAACTTCAGGCACTTCGCAAGCAGCGTCTTCGAATTGCACAGGTGCGTCAACTTCAAGCCCAATCGCAAGCATTGGCCGCTGAGAAAATTGAAGAGAACCAAAGAGTCAAACTCAAAGGCTTAAAGGCGTCTCAAAATCAGTTCTTGGCAAAGACGTTGGATCGCTCAAATCGCATCTTTGACATCGGGTCACGCTTTGCTTCGATCTCATGGAAGATCAAAACCCAGAACTATCTGATCTCGAACACACAAAAAGAATGGACCCGTGCTGAACGTGATCTCAAAATTGCGATCAACAATTCAAACGATGCGGACAAAAAAGTGAAAAGGACCCAGTTTCAACAAGATAAGCTTGATGAAATCGTTGCAGAAAAACTCGTCTTGTTGCGCACTAAGGCCGAAATTCAATCCGAAGATCTGATGACTGAACAGGCGTCCATTTCCAAAGGTATTTACGCGAAGGACAGGGCGAAATGAAAGATAATGTTGATGATACATTTGATACCGCATTGGCCAACTTTGTCGCAAGCAAGATACGGCAAGTTGAAACAGTGTCCGACGATCAGACGGAACTAGAAAGACGCCTTCTAAATCTTTCGTTCACGCTTGACGAGTTGGAACTCAACATCGTCCAAGCAACCGGGGTGCAAACAGATCAAAGCTACTTATCAAAAAACACAGTCATTGATGTGGGCTTTGGAGACTCGAACGGACAGATTCGTCTTTCCAAGTCGACAGTTGACGCCATCTTTAGTGCACTCTGCCCAAGTGTAGATCTGGCAACCCTCTACGGACCTTCCGGCATGTTCCTAGCAGAACATCTGTTGACGCAGACATTAGACCAACTTGAAAAAACGCTTGAGGAGTCACTTTGCATCAATCGTCTGTCGCCCGACATAAGGATGGGTCAGTTTGACGCAAATCTATCGGTTGGGTTGCAGATTGCGAATAGCGACATCCCAGATAGTGTTATTTCGGTTGACGGTTCGCCTTCATTCATACGTGCGATTGCTTTGGCACTACTGGATCAAGCACCAGAGATTGTGAACACTACGTCGAAGATCGCCGACTTGACAGTCAGTATACGTAGCCCAGTATTCGCCATTGGTCGTGCAACGGCTGCAGAGCTTGCGCCCGGCGACATGCTGTTGCTAGACGAGCGATTTACCGGCCCAAATACGTGTAGGTTTTGGATAGAAGACGCATTCTCAGCTGGTGTTCATTCACAGGATGGCAGGCTGGTTCTAGATGAAACTCCGACTAGTCAAAACGATGCGATGGGTGGCACCCATTGGCCCGTGGGCAACACAGCAGGTGCTGCTCAACTGATCCTAGGGCAGAAGGAAATGCGAAGTGACACACTGTCAAGCTTAGCAACAGGCAGCGCTCTGCCCTTCGCGTTCAATAGGCTTATGCCCGTGACACTTCTGATTGGTGCGACCAAAATGCTACGCGGTCAAATTCTAGAGATGCCAGGACAATTGGGTTTCCTCGTCAAAGATATTGCACCCAATGAATGATCTTGCTTCACCACTGGTTCTTGGCTTTGTTGGCTCATTCTTCTTGGTCGCATTGCTCTCACTGACATCCTTCGTAAAAATTTCTGTGGTGTTCATGATCGTGCGAAATGCCACAGGGCTACAACAAGTCCCATCAAACATGATCTTGATGATTTTGGCGTTATTCTTATCCGTGTTTATCTCAATGCCAGTATTCTCGGCGTCCGTTACCGCACTATCAGAAGCCAACATAACTGCGACAACGGCCGGCGATTTCCTACAACTCTGGTCTATTGGTATTGCGCCATTCCAAGACTTTCTGACGTCCCACACGATCGACAGGCATCTGACCTTTATGGTCGAAGTATCAAATGACTTGTGGGCAGGATCAGGGCTATCAGGATCTAAGACTGATTTCGTTATCCAAGTATCATCATTTATGATTTCCCAGCTGACTGAGGCCTTCGAGATGGGCTTTCTGCTGTACCTCCCCTTCGTAGCGATTGACCTTGCGGTTACCGGTATCTTGATGGCGATGGGTATGCAGATGGTACAATCCAACATCATTGCGGTACCGTTTAAGTTGCTCATTTTCGTGTTTGTTGATGGTTGGTCCAAACTCGTTGAAGGGCTGATATTCAGCTATATAGGCGCCTAGGATGGAAACCGAGGCGTTCGGCAGCATTCTAGTCACCTTCATGATGGATACCGTCATCCTTGCAGGCGTACCGCTTGCTGCCGCGACCGTTATAGGACTGACCGTTTCTTTCTTCCAAGCAATCACACAAATTCAAGATCAGACATTCAGTCAGACTGTCAAAATTGGTGCAATTATTTTCGTCTTACTGACATTTGGTCGCGCGCTGACCGCGCCCCTCATGAACAGTACGCTCATGGTGTTTGAGAATTTCGGTGCCATGTAGTCATGGTTGCAGATGTTACAGATCTTTTGCTGAATACACCTCTGCAAACAATGTTTCTTCTCGTTTCATTGAACATGTTGCGTATCTTGGGTTTCTTATATGGTCTTGTCCCTCTCGCATGGGGGTTAATGCAATCAACTATATTACGTGCCAATATTGCGATCGCTTTGTCATTGCCTGTCATAGTTGGAAACTTGGATACAATCGCAACCCTGAGCACGGATGCAACCGCGCTTGATCTTGCGTTGCTTGCCCCAAAAGAGTTTGCTCTAGGCTTAGGGCTAGGTGTTCTCTCATCTACACCCTTTGCAGCTGCAGCCTATGCAGGGTCTATGATCGACACGTTCCGCGGCGAGTCAGACAGCGGCATTCAATCTCCGCTTGGAGGTGGAACTATTCAAACGACTGCATTGTTGTACACGGTTATTACCATTGCAGCCCTATTCGGCTTGGGCTTGTTTTCCGCCTTGCTTGGTCTGATCTACGACAGTTTTGCGGTTTGGAACGTAGATGAGATGCTACCAGTGTTTCCGGCTGCCACCGGAGAGCGTGTCGGTGTATTCCTATCGAATGCTCTCTCGCTTGGCATTCTGTTTGCCATGCCGCTTTTTTTGGTCTTGGTGATGACAGAACTCACAATAATTGTTGGTGCGAGGCTCGGCCGCAAGATGGGTATATACGATCTTTCGTTCCCTATGAAAAACCTGATGATGGTTCTGCTACTCCCAATCGTCGCGTTAATCGCATTCCGCACCGCGCCTGAAATGTTGAACATGTCAACCGATGCGTTGGAACGGCTGTTGAGTATCTACGATGAGTGATACTGAGTCAAAATCCAAACCTGCGTCGGGCCGTAAACTCCGAAAACAACGCGAAGAAGGATCAATTGCACAAGCATCGGAAGCAGGCACTTTTATTGCCGTAGCCTGCACAATCCTGTTGATGGGCGTTGGTGTACTGACGGGACTCCAGCTTTTTCATGCAAATTTTGATGCCGCCTTTATTGGCATCAGGCAGCCATTTGACGCCGCCATAAACATAACAGGGTCACAAATTGCGACAAACACAGCATTGATCGTTCTCCCTGTCGTTGGGGTCATGGTCATCGTCGCGATGGTTTTTGCCCTGATCTACAATCGCGGGCCGACTTTTGCGATGAAACCCGTTTCACTACAGTTCAATCGCCTATCTATGAAATCCGGTATGAAGCGGATTTATGAGCGGCGGGGATGGATCGAAACGGCTGCTGCAACCAGTCGCATTCTGCTGTGGTTTCACGCTGAATTTTGCGGGTCTTAAATGGTAAGAAGTCGAGGCGGAAACGACTGGGGTCTTGCGGCAAGCGAGGCGATAAGCCCATTTCACGCCAACTCATGTTCCAAGCATTCATGGGGCTTGTCTGCAGCCGACGCTTTTCGTCATGTATGTGATCTTGGAGCAAAAAAATTAGAATGAGCTGCTCGACCTCCAATAATGTCAGCTCTGCACGACTTTCTGGATTGTAAGTGCCTTTCTTTTGCACGTTTGAGAAAGTCGTACCGGGAAGTGTGTGGACATAGCACTGTGTTGTACCAATCAGCCGCTCTATGTGACCACCAAGATGGGGCAGAGCGATTTTCCGATAAAGGTGCTCAACGCCATATTGAAGAAGGCCACGGTTGAAGGCTTTCGATTTGAGGTCGGTCCCATTGTCGCTGCTGACTACTAGCGGAAGTCCATATACCGGCCACTCCAGGTCGACCCCTAGCTGGCGAAGGTATTCAGCCTTTGGAAACACCGCGCGCTGGAAGGCCATCATCAGATTGACCGCCGATGGCGCATCCATCGACAAATAGATGCCGGTGGGCATCCTTGTCGCTAGATCTAACAAGATCGTAAGCCAAGGGCGACCTATCGGTTCACCGGAGATTGGATGAACAACAATGATATCGAGGAGTGTATGATCGATCTGGACAACCGCCAATGGCTCCTGAACATCATATCGACCGCGAATAATCTGAAAGGCTTGTCGCGCCGCTGTGCTGCCTTCGCGTTTGCGCTTTAAATATCTGTCTTGAATGACAGCGATCCTGCGCTCGACGGTGGACTTGCCAATCTTGAATAGCCCCCTACCCTCCAGTTTTGTGTTGATGGATTTGAGTACCGCGCTTACTGACGCGCCGTTTCGGACAAGAAACTCTTTGCGGAGCACATGTTGGATGACTTTTTCATGCTGATCACTGAGCGCAACGCTCAGCGGCTTGCGTCCTGGCTTTGAACGGCGCAGGAAATCAGCGCGATCATCGCGCCTTGCCTTAGCCAGCCACCGATAGGCTGTTGATTTCGAACATTCATAGTCGCGGCAAAAGTCGCTTAGTGATCCCCTGGTCTTGAATCCGGTTTGGATGAAGGGTGCGAGGCCTGCTCGGATCGCAAACGCCTTTTCCCACTCCTTCTCTTCACGATTGGTTTTCTTCATGTGCATGATCGTCTCCTGACGCCAAGGCGCGACGAAAGGCTCGAAAAATCGAGTGTCAGCCTTGACTTTGAGTTTAAGTTAGAGATGATCTGGCAGACGACGGTACAAACGTCACAAGACCATCAGAGAGCCTATGTGTGCGACCACATAGGCTCTTTTCTCATTCAACTGGTCTTCATCTTACTCCTCCCATGTCTTTGTATCGTTCCGGCCAAATGTTGTCTGGCACGGTGCCAAGCCGTTCAGCGATGATCCGTTCGATCCGCCGCGAGCGTCGTGCCCCACGAGCGACATCAGTCACCGCAGTATGAGAGACACCCGCATCGCGAGATATGGAACGCAGAGACACCCCCGCTTTGTGGAGGTCCCGTTTCAGTTTGGAGTACGCATCCGTCATGGGATCAGCTTTCAAGGTTTCTCTCCTATTGAAAGCTGCCAGCAATATCGAGTCAAGTGTCTGATTTTACGACAAATTTATAGATTTGTTTTTCTCGGACGAACCAAATTTGAGCCAAATCCCCGGTTGTAACCACAGGTCAAAGTTGGAAGTTGTAACATTTGGGTATACCCTTATGATACGATCCGATGTGACAGCACAAAGTGTCACAAATGAGTGGAATGATTAAATATGTGACGGTATTGTCCGCCTACCCACCCTATTGTTACGGAACAAGAAATGCCTCGCATTGGATACGCCCGTGTCAGCACATCCGGTCAAGACCTCGAAGTTCAAATTGACAAACTGAAAGCGTGTGGTTGCGAAATCATACGCTCAGAAGTCGGTTCAGGCGCATCGCGCAATGGCAGAACTGAACTTGAAACGATCATGGAGTTCCTAAGGGAAGGTGACGAGCTGGTCGTACATCGTCTTGATCGCCTAGGTCGATCTACCCGCGATGTCCTCAACTTGGTTCACGATCTTGATTCCAAAGGCGCATCTTTGCGCATCTTAGAACCGGAAGTGACGACCGCTGGCGACTTGGGGCGGCTTGTCGTGACCGTTCTTGGCATGGTCGCGGACATGGAGTTGAAGTTCATCCGGGATCGACAACGTGCCGGCATTGATGCCGCAAAAGATAGAGGTGCCTATACAGGTAGGAAGAAACAAGTCGACGATGATGAAATTCGGCGACTTGCCAAGGCTGGCCGACCAAAGGCCAAGATAGCAAGAGATCTTGGTGTTTCCAGAATGACGGTTTATCGGGCGCTGGACCCACGCATAGCGCGCCGGACCACAGACATTCCCGCCGCCGAAGCACAGGCCCTGATAGCGGAGCTGCAACGCACCATAGAGGACGATGGGTAACTTAGCCGTTCAGCTCTTGCTCCCACGATTCCTGTTTTCAGCCTTTCGCTTGCTTCGGATGTAATCCTCATCGCGGTAACCAAGCAATGTTTGTGTGCCATCCGGTGCTTCGCGCACGATCTCTCCATCTTCCCGTCGGAAAACGAGATGTAGTCCTGCCTTCTGCCGTGCGCGCAGGTCTGCGTATATCGCATCAGCAAATGACGGGCGGTCATCAAATGGTGCCTTAATCGTTTCGTCATTCATCATGATGCCCTTTTTCGTCCGACTGATAACTTGGAAGCGCGTCGAACCCAAATCATTCTTCCCCACCTTTTTGGTAGTCGAGCAACTTCACATTTCTATGCGCTAGCTATTGCTAATTGCGCTTCTCATCGCGTCATGGTCTATATCGCCCAGATGTTCTTCATCAATGGTCTGAGTGTTGTCTTCAAACGGAAACTCGAACTCGTGCTCATAACCGGAAAGATATCCCGAAGTCCGACCTCCTGACTTCAGTCGATGCAGCTCGTCGTCAATTTGTGACATCAATGCATTCCACTTTGGAAGCAATAACACGGGGCAATCTTTTCCTGTCCAATCTTGGTGAGATTTCACTTTCGTCGTGTCCCATTCAAAGTCGTAAAGCAATGCCGCGACAAGCCTGGCTAGTCTGGCATCAGCATTTTTCTGATCAATCTCGCGGTGCATACATGTTTCGATCGCAATGCTGTTACCGTTGGCACTTCCAGCGTGGATAGCCCACTCATTTATTGGTAGCTGCTTGATGACCTTGCTATCATCGACAGTATAGTGCCAAGAAACCCAGCGTTTTGTCCCATTCCAGATATAGTACCCGGTTTTTCTAACCCAGTTGGAATGCGCATCTGCGTCAGCACCCGATCCAGAGTTTGATGTATTGTGGAGCGTTATGCTCGTTGGCCTGATGTTGATGCCTTTCCGGTTGGGCATATGTTCTGGGATGAGTTCCTCAAACAAATTCAGACTATTCCCAAGTTCCATTCTGTCCATTTTGCCCTCCGTTGACACCTTTGTTGGAAACCATCGGTTTCATTGACATGTACCCCAATATGATCCTCCATCTGCCACTACCAGCAGCGGTTTAGCTTGCCCTTCAACGTATTCTGCCACCTCATAGTATCTGATGTGGCCACCTTGACCGCTATCCGCGATTACCTTGAAGCTCCAGTCAGATGAACCACGGTTCAAAATGGTGATCTCATTGAAGCTGGTATTGCCCAAACTGGAGTGAGTGATCCGGCCAGTTTCTCGGTCGATAGTCATCGCGGTCCGCTTCGCGTCTTCGCCACGCATCTCCGCGACGGCATCACCCAGATGATCGGGAACATGGAGTCCCTCAATATTGCAAATGTAGCTCGTTGGTGCTGAGAATGCGTAGCCCGCATTTAACCACACAATTAACGCGGTTAATGTGACTGCCGGTTTCGCATCCCTCACTTTCCTGCACCATTCTCGGAAGTCCTCAACATTCGTTACCTCACTTGGTTACAACCAAGACCGGCTCTCCATCTTCGGCAAAGTTGATTTCGATCATCCGAACCTTATGATTTTCATCCCCTGCAAAGGGATACTCTGAAACAGGAACGAAAATCTCAAAATTACCTGTTGTTCGATTGTAGCGAGCAACAGTCGAAGAAATATATACGTCGTTAAATCCCACGAGATCGTCACCCTCTCCTGCATGAACAAGGTAACACAGGGGTGTCGGTCCCGCATCATCTCTGAACAACAACAACCATGCACCGGCCGACACAGGTTCACCCGTATACGATAGAGCCAGCCTCGCTTCCCTGAAATCGGTGTTAGGATTCATCAGATCGAGTGTGTTTTGAGAAACGGGCTCTGGGATCAGGCCGATCTCGTTTAGGTTGTCACACCCAGAAGAAATGTCGTCCGCTGAGGCCATGCTCGAATAAAGTGCAATTAGTGCCGATATTGATACAAAGCGGCATGCATTCTTCACCAATACTATCATTTCATTCACCTTTGTTGGAAGTGTTGTTCCATGCAGCGACCTCCGCCTCGGTAGCTTTTTGCACATAAAAAACTGGCTGGTCATCTCTGAAAATTCGACATCGCCACAATGTAGACAGGAAACCTCTTCCCGTTCTTTGCCGCCGGGAACCACCGGCCCCATCCATGACCAGGCGAACAATTCGCGGCACTTACTGGATTCCTCAACCGCCATCAATCTGCACCTTCGTTAAAATTGGTCCGAGACTGCCATAAATGATCCATAACGCCAAGATCGACTTCGAAGGGCCGCTCCCGCACGAAACTCGCAGTTGGTGCGCGCCGCGTAGCCAAATTTCCAGAACGACTCAATACGACCGATGCTGCGATGTGCATGAAAGGCAGCTTTGCGGCAGATCGCGGTGAGTACTATTCCAGTGCTGCTGGACTTGCTCACACCTGGCAGTCGATCCGCTATTTGAACGAATAACATACCGCCGTCGTGGCAGTTCTTGGAATGGTTGCTGACATGGAATTGAAGCTCATTCAAGGCAAGCAACGAACCGGCATCGGCCTTCACCGCATAAGATACTTTGATGATTAGGTCTATTGGATTGTCAATGCTGCTACCAGGAATGTAGCAAGAAGATACCCTGCGATTTTTTGCGTGAAATAGAAACTGCGAACCGCTGGCGCTTCATGATATATTTCGTCGAACCCGTTCGAAATTACTACCAAGGGCAATGTATTGTGAATGGAATACCAAAACCGATCGATTGGCTTTGAGCCTTCCATATTGGTCGACATGTATGAGCCGGCTACGCCCAGACTGACGAGTAGGACGAACCAGTATAGTGCCCTTTGCGGGTAGTACCCAAAGCCTGCTGTTAGCCGGTACAAATGCTTAGTACCTCGCAGTATAAGACTGCTTTCGGAGCTTAGCTGATGAATACTGCTCGCAAAAGCAACCGCTTTCGATTGAGGAAAGGCACCCATCCCATTCAATACACCAGAAAGTTGCTGATACGGCTGCGGGCGATATACAGCAGAGCAGTCGCAAGCGAATGGTTTTGAGTTGGAGACCCATCTTACTAGTCCATCCGCGTCAATGACCCCACTAGTGTTGGGTAGGCGACGATCAACCAACTCCAGCCAATCATAAGTAAAACCTTGGAGATCGTATCCAATCAAATCGCAATCACAGTCGTCTGAAGGCTTCCAGCTTCCTATTGGAGACATTGCCAGTCCAGAAACATCAGCGTTACGAAGCGACACAAATGTTCCCGCATACCAGCTAGGGTTTAGCACTGAAATACGCATTGAAGAATCTTCTTCTTGCACTGAGGCGAGGTCAAGCGAAAACCGAAGAGTGCCTCCTACTCTCGATCTCGACAGATCGAGAAGATTTGTAACCTCTGTTTCAAATAGGTTTAGGTCGCCTCCTACGCTCACGCCAGACAGGCCAACAAAATTGAACTCTGAGCCTCGGCCCAGAACGACGTCTCTAGAAAACTTCGAGGATGTGGCTTCAAAAGCACCTATATTCGTCTCTGCTAGCAGGAAGAGACCATCGACAACTGTCCCTGATGTGTTGAGTTGCTCACTAACGCTTGAACCTATGATTTCAAAACCGAGGGCAATAGTCGAAGCAGAAAAGTCAAGTGCGCCGATCTCCGAGTTTCTCACGGCAACTGCGCCTTCGATTACTGTTTTGTGGGCAACTACCTTATCCGATGAAGTAGCCTCAATAAGGATGAAGTCTCCACCGATCCTTGAGCCAGCAAAAGTCGCCTCAGAATTAAATCTCACATCATCGATTATTTGAATATCATGCGACACTCTCAATCTATCCGCGCGGAAATCTTCTTGAAAAACTGACTTTGCAAGCACTAACAGATGGTCAATATCCGCGCCTGATATAGAAACAAACTCTTCAAAATTGCTTTCGGTTAAGTATACTCCATCCTGAACTTCTGCGTTGCCCAATACAAAAATACCGTCAAATTGGGAGTTGCTTGCCGCAACTTGCCCACCAGCTGAAATACCGTCGAGAAAGACGTCTGTGTATCGGCCATTTTGTAGACCAACGTGATGTGCGATGCTGGCACCAGCCCCTCTAAGTGCACCTGGGAATACGACGCTCCCATCGAACGTGAGGGCACCATCAAAGTGAGCATCTTCGAAGCGAACTCCATCAGGGATGTAACTGAAATCCAACCACAGGCTCGGGACGATATCTTCATCATCCAAGACAATTTCACCTACAATTATTGCACAGTGAATCCTAATGAAGTTACGTTTTGTAGCCTCGAAAAATCTTTGCTCTGTTGCAATTTGTTCAATGAATCGTGCTCTTAAATTCCTGCTGTCTGGCCATGCCTCAACTCCATCTCGCGGGGCACATCCTTGCCCATCATCAAACCCAGTTATAGCGTGCGTCATTTCAGCAAAGCGGCCGAGACAAATCGCATTCCACGCCCAGCTTTCCTGTTCACTCCACCACTCAGGAAGCTCAGACGTGGATAGCGAACACTCGTCATCTTCATGCCCCACTAACAACGTCAATGGGCGGTCGTGATGTGATGCTGTGTGCGGGTCTTCATCAACGTCGGCAAAAACTTGAATCGGATGTAGTAAAAAAGTGAAATAACTGGAATTAAAGTGAATACCCCAGAAAAAAAACGACTTATAGAAATACTTCTGCTCATTGGACTACCATAGGTTTCGTTGTATCGTGAGGACCGCTGCGACGGCCTCAGCAGTCAACTTGGCGGGATCTATCGCAACACATGCGTCAATTTGTATAGTAGGAAAGCAATGGAGGTCGCTTACTGCAAATGGGTACAATGCGAGGAAAAGACGGTTGATCATGTCCTACGGTTAGTCGGTATGTCCACTCAAATCAATCGGGCAGCGTTCTCGGCTTAACCTCACCAATGTGTGGCTTGCCCCCGTTCTCACTTTCGTTGGAAAGGGCACGAAGTTATCCACATCGGCCAACAATATGTAAGAATCAGAGTCTCAAGATTTGAAAATGCTAAGTGACTGTTTTCGTTTGCTCTGCAGTCTCTCCAATAAGAAGATCCGACAAAAGCTAAAATGTCACCCGTGAGCAATTCAGGAATGTCACTCTGCCCTCAAAAATCAATGAGGGTGAGCGGACATGGGATGGGTGGTTATGAGCGAGCGCGAGTTGAACCGCGTGGAAGTGCTGGCGCAGGTCGATGATGGACGGTTGAGCGTCGATAATGCCGCGAACATGCTGCACCTGACACGACGGCAAATCTTTCGGCTGTTGAAGCGGTATCGTCAGGATGGCGCATCGGCGATCCGACACAAGGCGCGTGGCAAACCCCCGAACAATCGGATTCATCATGCAAAGCGTGACTACGCGCTGAGCTTGATCAAGGAGAACTACACAGACTTTGGCCCGACACTGGCGGCGGAGATGCTGGCCGAACATCATGGCTTTAAAGTCTCACGCGAGACCGTCCGCAAGTGGATGCAGGAAGATGGGATTTGGCTCTCTCGCAAACAGCGCCGGACATTCCACCAACCGCGGCTGCGCCGTGAATGCTTTGGCGAACTGATCCAGATCGACGGCTCGGATCACCGATGGTTTGAAGATCTCCGAACTCTTCATCACTCACGGTTTGAAGTTCGTCACCGCGCAATACACCCGATATCAATGCTCGCCCCGCGGACCCATCAGACTCCGGCACAAAAGCACCTTTGACGTCTTCTGGAAGGTAGTCTGCCCCACCACTACCGCCGGCCACCACCACATATCGCGGCGCAATACTGCCATCACCCATCGCACTGCGTAGGTCTTCCAACATCGCCCTTTCCTCGGCGCTTCGACCCTCATCCGACTTTCCCGTCAAAGCCACGGAGAAATCCTCGAAACGGTCATCATCGGCAGCGACGTCCCTGTATTTCGCATCTGAAGTTTCTCCTGCCCGAGCGACTGGCACCTCAGCTGGTGGTTGTTCAGGAGGATTGAACGGCTTCCCGTTTGGTTCTGCGAAGTCGAGCGGAGTGGTACGGCTGTTGCTGATGCTTTCAACTCTGGGCATAGTCTAGGTCCTTGTACAAATCAGTTACGTCGCTCGCTCAGAGAACGATATGCTTCCGCATTTTGGGGCGACATTTCAGGAACTATCAATTTTGCTCGCTACCTAGTACCGCAAGTAATTACGCAAATTCACCCGCGCTGTACGCAGGACACCCAACTCCGGCTTCTCTTGTGATCGGAATGCGTTGGGCGTGAAGCTCCGCCGACCCAACATGGGCTGCGGCGGTGTCACACCCGCTATGAAACTGAATTCAATCGCGTAGGCAGGTGGCGGCCGACTTTGTGGAGGCTTCTCGACGCTGCACTCCTGGATCAAGCAGGACCCACGCCCCCTGCTTAGCCCGTCTTTTCAATGTGGCCATATGTTCTAAGAAAGGACTATGGTCGCATCTGTGAGGATGCTAAGTATAGGGTGGCTGCCATTTTGCCGTAGATTGGCGTAGCCTCTCGCATGAACGACTTTGACACATTTACTGGAACCACGTGATGGCGCAACGTATCAAGAACTTAGAATTGCCTCATGATAACCTGAAAGACCTCAGGCGTACCTTGGGGTCTTGGCTGAAGAACCAGCGCGAGTTTGCGGGCCTGACACAAGCGCAACTCGCTGACCATCTGGAGCTGCGCTACTATTCGTTCATTTCTCAGGTCGAGAACGGGACCTGCCGCATCCCTCAGGATTTGTACGAAAAATGGGCCGATGGCATTGGCGTCAAGCGCAGCGAATTTGCAAAAACAGTGCTTGAACATGTCGAACCTGGTTTGAGCAAGATGCTGTTTCCGCAAAAGAAGTGAACCATGCTTCCGGGCGGCAGATGATGAACAAAGTTTTCAGACTAATATGCAATGACCAGACATTATCGCATGACTGGACCCAAAAAGAGCTTGGGCGGTTGTGGTACTTACACTCTGTCCTTGGTGCGTTTTTTGGCGATCTGGAAATCGACTTTGGATTGACCGACGCGGGCGATCCTTGGGCAAGTTTTGTTGATCCAGAGGATGGACGACTGTTGGCCCATGCTGCGCGCTACAATAGCTTTGTTGTGCTGGACATTCCTGATCTTGGCCTGAGTTACGAAGGACGCACATTGCGCGAGGCCGTGGCCAGGGTCGCCTCCGATGCCCCAATTGCGAACAACAGAAACGGTCAATGCGCAAAGATTGGCGCACATTTTCGCGCCGCTGCAATCCGCGGTACAGGTCTGACGGCCCTTGTGCTGACGCTTCTGGAGAGTTTGCGCCCGAGGCCAGCGATGGCCCAAAGCAGCGAGACCGGATCAGGCACGCCGAAACCAATGCTCCGGCATATTCAGGATAAGGTTTTTGGTGTCTTCTCTGCACCGTTGAAAGCCGCGCTTGTGATGTTGGCTATCTCTGTTGAGGCAACAGCCGCACAGCGACCCGCCCCAGAAGATGACATTGATGATACCGGCGACGAAGAGTTTGACGCAGAAATCACACTGACCAACGAAGTCGCTCTGCCAAAGGCGGAACAGACTGACGCTCCTAAGATAGTCACGGCGGATAGGCCGCAGGCCGATGCATCGGTTGAGGGATATTCTCCAAAATCGTCAACCCAAGTGAATATTGAACATACAGAAAGCAGCCCGACAAAAACAAGCTTTGACGTTGAAATGCAGGGCACGCAGCTTTCTTTGAAAGGTGGCCCAGACGACGACATCCTCAACGGGGGCGCTGGCGCAGACATACTGCTTGGTGGTGACGGCAACGATATCCTTTTTGGAAACGGTGGCGATGATTTGCTGGATGGGGGGTCAGGCGACGACATCCTCGATGGGGGTGCGGGCGCGGACATACTGCTTGGTGGCGAAGGCGACGACATCCTTTTCGGACGCAGCGGCGATGACCTGCTCAACGGTGGGCGCGGCAATGACAGGCTCGAGGGAGGTACCGGCGCGGACAAACTACTTGGACGAGGCGGTGACGACATCCTGCAAGACGATGACGGACCGGGCGAACTCAACGGTGGGGCCGGGAATGATGTCGTCATTGCCGGAAATGGCATAAACACTGTTCGCGGAAGCTTCGGTGACGATACTCTCGAAGTGAAAGGCGGAGACAACCTCGTGCGCGGGGGTCGGGGTGACGATACATTAAAGAGCGGTACAGGAAACGACATCCTGAACGGTGGCAAAGGGGCCGACCATTTTCTTGTATCGGGCGGGGGTCAGGACCTGGTCCAAGATTTCACATCAGAGGATCGCGCGACGCTGACCGTCAATGGTACCTCGCATCTGCTGAGCAATGAAGCGGATCTTATCGAACTCGCAGCGTATCTTTCATCGGACAATGATGATGTCACCGATGCAGCCTTTGGGAAAAACAGCGTAACATTTGTTATCGGTCAACATGATGACGGCACCGCGATGTCTGTTCGGTTCCAAGGCCTGCCGGGGATTGACGACGCTGCGCAAAGGTCCAGATACGAAGACGATCCCGTGACCATGATCGAAACTTTCGATATGATCTGACGGGCTCTGCCCACGACACGTTGTACGAACCAGACCGCTACAGATTGCGCGTGGTATCGTCAGCGCCCGCTGCGCCAGACATACATGCCGCCCGCAAAAATCAACGCGGCCCCGACCAAAATATTCCACGTCGGCACCGCACCAAAGACGAACAAACCCGCCAACGTCAGGTAAATGATGAAACTATAGCCAAAGGGCGCAAGGGTGCTGGCTTCGGCATAGGCGTGGGCGCGGGTCAGTGCCTCATGCCCGGCCCA
This sequence comes from Yoonia sp. JB2-21, assembly GCF_055693545.1. Taxonomy (NCBI): domain Bacteria; kingdom Pseudomonadati; phylum Pseudomonadota; class Alphaproteobacteria; order Rhodobacterales; family Paracoccaceae; genus Yoonia; species Yoonia sp. JB2-21. The sequence goes on along the minus strand of NZ_JBVFUC010000004.1, from coordinate 42,049 downwards.
GGCGAACGCGCCAATGGCCATCAACAGGCCCCAACTCAAAGGCGACGTTGGCATCACCCAGCTGATGGCCGCAAACGGGGCCAGCGCGAGCGTGCCCATTGCGCCGGTGTAGAACTGCAAAACACCCGGAGTGACCTGTCGGGTCAGTTTGCGGGTCAGCACCTGATACATCGCCATCCCCATCGCCGGATACAGCATCAGAACCGCATACCAGTTGATAGGCTCACCCGCCGGCCAAAGGATCAAACAGGCCCCCATCAAGCCAAAGCCGATTGATACCAGATGTGCCGCGCGGATCGGCTCGTTCAGGATCAGGCGTGCGAAGATGCAGACGAAAACTGGCGCAAGATACAACATCGCTGATGTGACGGCGAGAGACAGGTATCCCAGCGCAAAGAAGTTCACCAATGTTGATGAGACCAGACAGAAGGATCGCAGCAAAACAAATCCGACAACGCGGCGCGGCAGGCGCTGCGGCGCCCTGCCCCGCCACATCCGTTCGATGGCAGTGATCAGGAAATGAACAGCATAGCGCATAAAGGCAAGCTGGAACACAACCAGACCGCCGCCAATCAGCCATTTCGTCGACGTGTCCACAACGGAAAACAGGAGATTTGCCAAAAGGACCAGCGCAACACCACGGCCAATCTGTCCTTCGGGCGTTGTGTCAGACACGCCCGTAGTGTTTCAGATAATGGTCCAGCAATTCAGGGACCATCTTATCACCCAACCCGTCCTGCAAGGCCTGCCGCATCATTTCCAAAGGTGCCTTGGCCATCACAGTTGGCGCGCCCATAGCGTCAGCCATCTGCGCGTAATAGCCCACGTCCTTGGTCGCGTTTTCGATCGAGAAGGCCAATTTGCTTGGGTCGTCATTCAAAGGGTAGTTCGCAAAGAAATCCATGAAAGGTGATCCAAGCGGACCGGCGAACATCACGTCGAACAGCTTTTGACGATCAACCTGTGCAAGATCAGCCATCACAAAGGCCTCGGACAAGGCGTTGGCCACAACCTGACCAAAGAAGTTGTTGATCAGCTTAATCGTGTGCCCGCTGCCCACCTCGCCTAGATGAAACACGTTTTCGGCCAGATCCTGCAGCACAGGCTTGACCCGCGCGAACGCATCCTCGTCACCAGAACACATCAGGTTGAGCATCCCGTCCCGCGCCTGAACCGGCGTGCGCCCGATTGGTGCGTCCAAATAGATACCGCCCGCAATCTCGACCTCTTGTGCCAGCGCGCGCGTGGACGATGGCAGCGAAGTGCCAAAGTCTATCACAATGGTCCCCGGCTTCATCCCGGCGATCACACCGTCCGTCCCACGCATGCGACTTTCGACATGTTCAGATGTCCCCATGCACAGCATGACAATGTCGCTTTGTGCCGCCACCTCATGGGCTGATGCCGCTTCGACGGCACCACACGCAATCGCCTTGTCCATCTCGGTCCGGTCACGGTTGCCAAGCACAGTCAGGCCATACCCCTTGTCCTGAAGACGCGACACCATCGCACCCCCCATCAGGCCCAGCCCGATAAAACCGATTTTCTGTGTGCTCATGTCATGCGCTCCTTACATCACAGCCCCGATTTGCCACGGGACGAATTCGAAATCTCCAAGATCCTGTGCTTCGGATTTTGTCTGCTGACCAGAGGCGGTAGCGAGGATTGCCTCATAAATCTCGCGCCCCAACGTGGCGATGTCTATGCCATCCGACAGGATACGGCCCGCGTCGATGTCCATGTCTTCGGACATACGCCGCGCCATATCAGTGTTCGTCGCGATCTTGATCGTGGGGCTGGGTTTGGACCCAAACGCCGACCCGCGTCCGGTCGTAAAGCACACGATTTGGCAGCCGCCTGCAATCTGTCCGGTGACACTGACGGGATCATAACCGGGACTGTCCATAAAGGTGAACCCGGGCGTCGTAACCATCTCGGCGTATTTGAACACACCCATCAGGGGGGTCGTGCCGCCTTTGGCCGCAGCCCCCAGCGATTTTTCAAGGATTGTAGACAACCCCCCGGCCTTGTTGCCCGGACTGGGGTTATTATCCATCGATCCGCGATTGCGGGTGGTGTAATCCTCCCACCAGTGGATCATATCAATCAGCTTTTGGGCTGTCTGCGGATCTGCCGCGCGTTCGCACAAAAGATGCTCTGCGCCATAAATCTCGGGGGTCTCAGCCAGAACGCCGGTCCCGCCGTGGGCCACCAACGTGTCGCAGGCATATCCCAAAGCAGGGTTTGCCGTGATCCCAGACCAGGCATCCGATCCACCGCATTGCAATGCAACCTTCAACGCACTGACCGGACACGGGGTCCGGGTCGCGCGGTTGGCCTCTGGCAGCATCGCGGCAACCTTCTCGATCCCCATCTCGATCGTGCGGCGCAGACCCGCGACGTTCTGTATGTTCATCGTTTGAAACTGGGGGCCATGTTTCAGCCCATACGCCTCCAACAACCAATCAATCTGGTTCATCTCGCAACCCAGACCAACCATCAGCACACCGGCAAGATTTGGGTGACGGGCATAGCCCCACATGACCCGCTGCAACGCCTCAAAGCCGGTCCCGTCCCCGCCCATACCGCAACCGGTACCATGCACAAAGGCCGCAACACCGTCGACATTGGGATAGGCGGCCAGTACCTCAGGCGTGAAATGATCTGCGATCATCCGGGCCGCCGTGGCCGAGCAATTCACGGACGTGATAATTCCGATGTAGTTGCGGGTCCCCACGCGTCCGTCCCCACGATCATACCCCATGAACGTATCAGCAGTGGCCGGGGTCGGCGCGAAACGCATATTGGTGCCAACGGCATACTCACCCGTGACCGGGACAAAGCTAAGGTTGTGGGTATGCACATGGTGCCCCGCTACGATATCTGTTGAAGCAAGGCCAATCCGCTGTGCATATTTGATGACGGCCGCGCCTTGCGGAATGTCACGCAGCGCAACCTTGTGACCCACCGGTACGGGCGTGGCGATTGTTAGTCCATCCACCACGTCGCCGGGCTCAAGCCGCTTTTGAACGACGGCGACATTGTCGCTTATGTCCAGTCGCAAAAGCCCCACGTCAGGCGCAATACGGCCCATCCGAGGGCCACCTGTGTTGTGGAATATGCGCGCTGCGCGCAAGCCTGTGGCGGGTATCAGTCCACATGTCATGCCACGCGCGCCAGTCCTTGAGTGCGGTATGCGGAGCCGCCAGCGACCGCGCGACAAAGCTGGGAAACTGGTCGCGGCCCGTTGATTGCCCCGTCACATTATAGCGCAGATCGAAGGACCAACGATATTCATCAGACAGGTTACGCAGGCTGGCATGCGGCGTCAGCGGATCAAAAATTACCGCGCCACCCGCCCTCACCGGCGTCGGGACCGCACCCTCCTTCGATAGATAGGTGTCGGTGATACCCACCTGGGTCATCGTGCAATGCGGCAGCATCGCGTCGCGCTTGCCGGGCATGACCTGCAAACAACCGTTTTCGACTGTCGCATCAGTGATGGCCAGCCACACGGTCAGCATCTGCGTGTTATCAGCACTTTCAAGCGTCACACCACGATCCTGATGCCAGTCGGTCGACACAATATGCGCGCGGGTCTCATCGCCGGATACCTGCCGCTCCGGTGGCTTGATCCGCACATGCTGAATAGGGTTCGACGTCAACTCTGGCCCCAGAAGGCTCTCTACAATGTCCAGCAACCGGGTATGTGTCGCCATTTGAAACACCGCAGGACCAATATGCATGGGCGTGCCATCGCAGATGTCAGCATGAGGCAGCGAAATATCGAGCGGTTGATACCACTCCAGACCTGCAGCCACCGCATGATCCAGCTTGCCAAAAATCCCATCTGAGGGGTCGGCGGGGGGACTTTGCCCTCCTGCGTCCAGCTATCGTACAGCCCATCCATCACCTGCGCATATTCCGCGCGCACCGCATGCAGGGTTGCCGTGTCGATGACATCTTCCAGCACGAGGTAGCCATCCTTTTGAAATTGCTCATGTTGGGCAGGCGTAAGCATGGGGTCCTCTCCTCTACAGCAGAAGTGTCACGATATTTGGCCACACCAGCAAGACCGTCAGCGCCAAAAGCTGCACACCGATGAACGGCAGGAAGCCTTTGAAGATGTCGGTCAGGGAAATATGCGGCGGGGCCACCGATTTCAGATAAAAGGCCGCAGGACCAAAGGGCGGCGACAAGAAACTGACCTGCATATTCATGCAGAACAGAACGCCAAACCAAATCGAGATATGCTGCGGCTCCAACTGTCCGATGAAGCCTAATTCCTCAATCGGCAGGCGTTTTACGATTGGCAGGAACACTGGAATGATCAGCAAAACAATCCCGACCCAATCCATGAAAGCGCCCATGAACAGCAGGATCAACATCATCGTCAGAAGCACCACCATCGTTGGCATTTCAGACCCTACAATAAGGTTGGCAATGTAATTTGGTCCACCGGCCAGCGTATAGGCCCCGGCCAAAGCAGCCGCCCCGATGGTCACCCAGATAATCGTACCGGTTGACTTCAAGGTGCGCATCATCGCGTCCCACAACAGGCCAACACTGGCTTCGCCCCGGAACACGGCAATCATAAAGACGGCAAAGGCACCCATGCCCGCAGCCTCTGTAATACCAGTGATCCCGCCATAGATAGAGCCAAGAACAACGCCGATCACCAACAGGGGCGGCACAAGTCCCTTGCCGTGGTGCCATCCTTGCATCGTGCGACTGCGCCCAAAAACACCAAACGCCAGCACCAGACCAACACCACAGGCTATTGCAAGCGGCATCAGGTGGGATGTCATGCCAAGCGAAATGGGATCTTCGCCCGCGTCCATAATATTCTGGCCGGTGACCGTAAAAAACAGTGCGCGCGCCAGCAAGACCGCCGCCCCACCCGCCAGCAACAACGACAGGAAACCGCCAAACATGCCGCGTTTTTCCGATGCTGTTGGATCGCCCGGTTGCGGCTCTGGCAGCGGGGCATCTTCGGGGCGCAACTGCGTACGGATGACGATGTAGGCGATAATCATCATCGCCAGCATGAACCCAGGCACAAAGGCCCCCGTAAACAGCGCCTTGATCGACGTTTCCGTGATCAGCCCATAGATGATCAGAACAATCGAGGGCGGGATCATCGTTCCCAACGACCCAGACGCACAGATCGTCCCAATGGCAAGGTTCTGATTGTACCCCAGCCGAAGCATCTGGGGCAAAGCGATCAGGCCCAGCAACACGACCTCACCCCCAATGATGCCCGACATTGCGGCCATGATCACCGCCATCAGGGACGTCACAATCGCGATCCCGCCACGGGTCCGTGACAGCCAGAAATTCAGCGAGTTATACATCTCTTTGGCAATGCCCGACCGTTCCAGAAGGGCCGCCATAAAGATGAACAACGGCACCGATATCAGCACATATTGCGTCATCAAATCGAATATCTTCTGCGTCAGAAGATAAAGCGGGCCGGTTCCCGGCCTGCCGGTCAGCATGCCCTCACCAAAGGTCCAAGGCGCCAACAGCACCTCGGGCTCAAACTTCAGCACCATCACAACAAGCGCCAGAACGGCAGAGGCAAACCCCAAAGGCATCCCGATGGCCAACAGCACGATCAGCCCAAGGACAACGATGATGGAAATGGTCCCGATATCCATTACTTGCCCTCCACGCTGCGGCGGATGGCCTCGATCTCATCTTCGTCAACGATGAATGTCTCGGGCTCGAGGTTCCAATCTGCAATCAGGTTGGCCACAGCCTGAAGCGCGATCAGACACATGATAATCAGGATCATGGGTTGGATAGTGGCTGGGATCGGCGGGTCAAAGGCCGTGCCAAACATTTCCCAGCGATAGAGCTTGTTGATAAACACCTGCGTGTAGCTGCCATAGACAACACCCGCCGCAAACAGAACGATAAAGAACGTCGACAGGACATCAAACAGCTTGCGCACAGGACGCGGCACGACATCATACAAAAGCGAAATGCGGATGTGGCAGCGTTGCTGCATGGCATAAAGGCCCGAGCACAAGAAGACGAAGCCAGCGATCCATAGGGTCAACTCATTGGCCCATTTCGTGGGGGCCTCCACCACGTAGCGCATGAACACTTCGTAAAGCATCACGCTGGTCATCACGACAATCATGATCATTGTGACCCGACCGATGAACAATGCAAATCCGTCCCAGCGACGCCAGTGCTCGAACTCCATCGGGGCGACAACAATGGACCGTGCGCCAAGAACCGCAAAGATGGGCATCAGAACAAGGGCAGCATAGTCAACGACATTGGCAAAGCCGCCGAACAGGCCCGGCATATCCTGCAAGACCTCTTTGCGGGTGTGCAATTCAGAAACCTGCGTGAACAGGCTCGCGTTTTCAGGTGGTATCCAGTCCAGAATGAACGCGGGAATATGCCAGACCAGCCATCCCGCACAAATCAGAAACGCAAACGGCCAAATCCATTCGGCCGGTCCTCCTGTTTGCTTTTCTGTCATGGCTGTCCCCCGAAAGTCATTTGGTGTTTTGGCGCGGATCATTTGGGGGTTCTCCTCGGGCCCCCAAACGCCTCACAAAAAAGGAGCGGCACCGAAATGCCGCCCCCGCGTTTATTGGCCAAAAGGCATTATTCCATCGCACCGATGCTGCGCAGGAAACTCAGGTGAGCGTTCAGCAGGTTCTGGCTTTCTGGCGTCGTTGCAAACTCAACCCATGCATCCTGCACAGCCTGACGGTAGGTGCCCATGTCTTCTTCGGACCACTGGTACATGTTCAGACCTTGCACGGCCAAGGTGACCGAGTTCTCGGCGTTCTTGACTTCGTTGATGGTGGTGTTCTTGAGCGCAAGCGCCTGCATCGCAATCTTCAGGATCGCCTGATGATGTGCGGGCATCGCATCCCAGACCCCCTTGTTGCAGGCCAGGTGGTCCGCAGGCATTGAGTGGAAGCCGGGATAGTTGGTGTGCTCGGCGATATCATAAAGACCCAGACCGATGTTGTTGGTCAGGTTGGCCGCATCGGCCCCGTCGATGATGCCCGTTTCAAGCGCTGTGAAGATTTCGTTGAAGTCCATGACGATCGGAGATGCGCCAAGGTTTTCAAAGATCAGCGTGATCACACCGGGAGGTGAACGAAACTTCCACCCTTCCAGATCGGCAACACCGGAAATCGGGCGCGTCGAAGACAGCGATTCAGGACCAGGGATCCACCAGCCGACAAATTCCATATCGTAACTGTTGTAGAGCTCGTTCAGCGCATCATACCCGCCGCCATGCAGCAACCATGCGTACTGTTGATAAGGGTTCGCATAGCCACCGGTCAGATCGCCGGTAAACTGAAACGCTGGGTTCTTGCCGGTCTGGTAAGCACCACCGGTCATGTCACAGTCCAGGATCCCCGTTGCAGCCGCATCAAAAGTTTCAGCAGAGGCAACCACCGAGGATGCATAGAACATCTCGATCTGGATTTCACCGTTGGACATCGCAGTGACGTCTTCGATGAATTCGCCCGCCATCTGGCCAGACAGCGTTTCCTGGCTAAAGTGTGTCTGAATCCGCAGGTTTGTGGTCTGCGCGTGCGCAGCCGACGCGGCGATAGACATCGCAGCAGCAGACCCTGCTAGGGTCAATTTCTTAAGAATGGACATTCGTTCCTCCCATAGTCCGTAGTGACATGCCTTGGCGGCTTTTTATTTTTGGTATGACCAAACTAGTCAGCTTCGCACCATGTGGCAACGAAAATTTAGGCGCAGAAATCCCTCATGAAAGGCATATTTTTGAACAACTTAGGACGGCAGCATCCGATGGCCCCAAAGTTGATTTTTGTGTCGCGCCTGTTTTTGGGACGGTTTATGGTAGGACAAGACAGACTCACTCTCTTCGCATTGGAAAGCCCGACATGACTAAGATGACCAAAGACAAACTGCGCTCGCGGGACTGGTTTGCACGCGAAGGCGATCCTGAGATGACGGCGCTCTACCTCGAACGCTACCTCAATTACGGGCTGACCCGCGAAGAGCTGCAAGACGGCAAACCCATCATTGCAATCGCCCAGACCGGGAGCGATCTTTCACCTTGCAACAGGCATCATCTGGAACTGACTAAACGGGTACGTGACGGGATTATCGCCGCGGGCGGCACACCTATCGAAGTGCCTGTGCATCCGATTCAGGAAACCGGCAAGCGTCCGACAGCCAACCTTGACCGGAACCTTGCCTACCTGTCGTTGGTGGAAACCTTGCAGGGCTATCCACTTGACGGCGTTGTGCTCAACATCGGCTGCGACAAGACCACGCCTGCCCTTCTGATGGCGGCCGCAACCGTCAATATCCCGGCCATTGCCTTGTCCGTGGGTCCGATGCTGAACGGCTATTGGGACGGGGAACGCGCCGGATCCGGTACGGTCATCTGGAAGGCCCGCGAACTGATGGCCAAAGGCGATATCACCGGCGATGAATTCATGGAAATCGCAGCGTCCAGCGCACCCTCTGTGGGCTATTGCAACACGATGGGCACGGCCACGACGATGAATTCATTGGCCGAGGCCTTGGGCATGCAATTGCCCGGCAGCGCCGCGATCCCCGCTCCGTACCGCGAACGCGCGCAAATCAGCTATGAAACGGGCAAACGCATCGTCGATATGGTGTGGGAGGACATGCGCCCGTCCGACATCATGACGCGTGCTGCCTTTGAAAACGCGATTGTCATCAATTCTGCCATCGGCGGATCAACCAATGCGCCCATTCACCTCAATGCGATTGCGGCCCATCTTGGCGTGCCACTGGACAATGATGACTGGCAAAATCTGGGCTACAAAGTGCCGCTACTGGTGAACCTGCAACCCGCCGGCAAATATCTTGGCGAGGACTATCACCGCGCTGGCGGGGTGCCTGCGGTGGTGGCGGAACTGATCGCTGGTGGCCTTTTGCCCAACCCCGATGCCATGACTGTCAACGGGCACAGCATGGGCGACAATTGCACCGGTAAGGCGGCGACCAACACGGACGTCATTCGCAAGCTGGACAATGCGCTGGTCACGGACGCGGGTTTCCTGAACCTTAAGGGCAACCTCTTTGACAGTGCGATCATGAAAACCAGCGTGATCTCGGAAGAATTCCGCGCGCGCTACCTTTCAAACGCTGATGATCCTGACGCCTTTGAAGGGCGCGCGGTGGTGTTTGACGGACCAGAGGACTTCCACCACCGGATCGACGATCCCACCGAAAACATCGACGAAAACTGCATCCTGTTCATGCGCGGTGCCGGGCCCAAAGGATATCCTGGCGGGGCAGAGGTCGTGAACATGCGCGCGCCGTCCTATCTGTTAAAAAAGGGCATCACCGCCCTGCCCTGCATCGGTGACGGGCGGCAATCGGGCACGTCCGGTTCACCATCAATCCTGAATGCCTCACCCGAGGCCGCTGCGGGCGGTGGTCTGGCACTCTTGCAAAACGGTGACCGGGTGCGGATTGATCTGGGCAAATGCACGGCCGACATTCTGGTGTCGATGGAAGAACTCGCAGAGCGGGCCCGCGCCCTTGTCGCCGCTGGCGGCTACCAGATGCCTGAAAGCCAGACACCCTGGCAGCAGTATTTCCGCGAACTTGCTGGCGGTCTCGATACCGGCATGACACTGCGCGACGCGCCGAGCTATCAGGATACAGCCCGCAAGAATATCCCCCGGGACAGCCACTGATGAAACGGCTTTTGGTCGTATCAAACGCCACAGCGCATATGCGGACGCGGCTTGAAGCCAGTTTCGATTTGACCTTCCTGGCGGATGTGGACCCGCAGACCTGGCTGGATGAACACGGGGCTGAGGTGACATACCTGCTGACCGACGGCCCGACAGGTGTTGCACCGGATGTGATGGCGCGTCTGCCCAATCTGCGCGTGATCAGCAATCTTGGCGTTGGCTATGACGGCGTTGACACGGCAGAGGCCACGCGCCGGGGCATTCCCGTCACCCACACACCCGGTGTGCTGAACCAAGAGGTCGCAACAACTGCGGTGATGCTCTATCTGAGCGTCTGGCGGAACTTTGAGGCCGAGATGGCGCATGCGCGCTCTGGCCGCTGGGCCACAGAAGGAAACCTACCACTGCCGCGCACAGCCGATGAACGTAAAGTCGGGATTCTGGGATTGGGCCGGATCGGCAAGGCGATTGCCGCAAAGCTGGCGCCCTGGCGCCCTGAAATCCTCTATTATGGGCGCGGCAAACAGGATGTGCCCTATCGCTACTTTGCTGATCTGACGGCGATGGCTGCGGCGTGTGACACGCTGATCAACATCGCACCGGGGGTGCGGCAACCCACCATCTGATTGACCGCCGCGTGATGGACGCCATCGGACCAGACGGCAACCTGATCAACGTCGGTCGCGGATCAACCGTGGATGAGGCGGCGTTGGTCGCAGCTTTGCAGGCCGGCACTTTGGGCGGCGCTGGATTGGATGTATTCGAAAACGAACCGCACATACCGGATGCTCTGCGTCGGATGCCGCATGTCACGCTGCTGCCGCATGTCGCAAGCGCCAGTGTTGAGACGCGGCAGGCGATGGGCGACCTGGCTGTCGACAACCTGATCGCTTTCAAGGATGGCAAACCCTTGCTGTCCCCCGTCCCCGAAAGCGCAGACCTGCTTTAGCGGCCCATCCAGCCACCATCGACCACCAGAATTTCACCGTTGACATAGTCCGAGGCGTCAGAGGCCAGAAACACTGCCGGGCCTGCGAAATCCTGCGGCGTACCCCAACGACCCTGGGGAATGCGCTCCAGGATGGATTTTGACCGCGCCGGGTCATCTTGCAATGCTTGGGTATTGTCTGTCGCGATGTAGCCGGGGGCGATAGCATTCACATTGACACCATGCGGCGCCCATTCGTTCGACAGCGCTTTTGTCAGCTGCCCGATCCCCCCTTTCGAGGCCGCATAACCGGGAACCGTGATACCCCCCTGAAACGTCAGCAGTGACGCGGTAAAGATGATTTTGCCCGCACCCCTTGCCACCATCCCGCGCCCGATTTCACGCGACAGGATGAATTGGGATGACAGGTTCACGTCGATCACCTCGTCCCACAGGGCATCATCATGATCAGCCGCCGGTTTGCGTTTGATGGTGCCCGCATTGTTGACAAGGATATCAGGCGCATGACCGTCGCGTTCCAGTTGGGCGGCGAAATCACGCACGGCCTGACGGTCCGAAAAATCGCACTGATAGGCCGCGAATTTGCGCCCCTTGGCAGTCACCGCCGCTTCCACCGCACTGCCAGCCGTCTCAAGGCTTGCGCTGACGCCGATGATATCAGCACCCGCATCCGCCAGCGCCTCGGCCATGCCGCGCCCGATACCGCGCTTGCAACCGGTCACCAGCGCAGTCTTACCCGTCAAATCAAAAAGGGTCATGCGACGTCTCCCACCTTGATCAGGCTTTTCAGGGCCGTCGGGCTGCTGTCGAGGCTTTCGAATGCCACCTGAATATCAGAAAGCGGACTGACATCAGTGATGACCGTATCCGCATCAATGCCGCCTGCGGCAACAAGAGCAATGGCCTTGTCATAATCTACCGGCTCATAGACCCGCGCGCCCAGCAATTTCAATTCGCGCCAGAAGAATTGGAACAGATCGATCTGGGGTTTCTGGGCGTGGATGGCGACCATCACAATACGCCCGCGGGTTGCGGCACAGGCCGTCATCGCGTCAACACCTGGCTGCGTCCCAGAAACCTCGAACACCACATCAGCACCCTTACCGCCCGTACGGCTATGGACTGCCTCTTTCAGATCAACCTCTTTCGGGTTCATCGTGTCAAAGCCCAGCTTTTCGGCAATGGACAGACGGGCCGGGTTCACCTCGGACACGACGACATTGCCGCCAGCCTCGCGCGCGACCATAGCGCACAAGATCCCGATAGGGCCGCCACCGATGACCAGCACGTCTTCGCCCGATTTGAGGGCAGCCATGCGCACATCGTGACAGGCCACTGCCACCGGTTCGATCAGCGCAGCATGATCCAGCCGCATATCATCGGGGAGCGTGTGCACGGTGTGCGCGGGCACGGTCCAGACCTCTTGCATGGCGCCGTCAGTATCAAGACCCAGAAACTTGAGTTTGTGGCAAACGTGCCGATGGCCTGCATGGCAGGCAGGGCAATCGCCGCAATGATCCAGCGGGCGCACAACAACCTTTTGGCCGATCTTGACGCTGTCAACGCCAGTGCCCACAGCAGACACCACGCCCGACATCTCATGTCCGACAATCCGGTTTAGACCAACGCGCGCATCCATATTGCCGTGATAGACATGCATATCGGTGCCACAAATGCCGCAAAAAGCCGTGCGGATGGATACTTCGCCGGGACCTGCGGCTTGCGCCGTCGTCTCTTCAACAAAAAACGAGCGATCACCGCGATAAAACGCGGCCTGAATAGTATCTGTCATATCGGTTCCTCAGGTTGCGCCCATCGACGCATGGGCGGCGTTAAGTTTGTCCCAATCGAAGGTCACACCAATGCCTGCGTCATTTGGTGCGACGGCAAGGTGATCCTCGACCTGCAAAGGACGGGTTGTATATTGATCAATCGGAAAGCTGTGAACCTCAAGCCAACCCGCATGGGTTTGAGCGGACACCAAACTGACGTGCAACTCCTGCATCCCGTGACTGCACACAGGAATGCCTGCCAGCTGCGCCTGTTCTGCCACCTGTAAGAACCCTGTGATCCCACCGCAGTTCGAGGCATCGGGCTGGATATAGCTGAGGCGCGCATCGCGGAAGGCGAACCCGAATTCATAGATCGTATGCAGGTTTTCGCCCATCGCAAGCGGCACGCCGGTGGCCGCCACGATGGCACCGTACCCCAAGTAATCATCAGGATTGATAGGTTCCTCAAACCATAGCACATCCTGATCCTTGAACGCCTTGGCCGCCTCGATCGCCTGCGGAACAGTCATGGAGTAATTCGCATCAACCATAAAGGCACGGTCGGGGCCCAGCACATCGCGAATTTTGGCAGCCCGCGCGATGTCATCAGACAAATCAGGTTGACCCACTTTGATCTTAACACCGTTATAGCCCGCTTCCAGATAGCCCTCTGTCTGGCGAACCAGTTTATCAAGCGAGAAATTGAGATCGATGCCGCCGCAATATGCCTTGCACCGATCAGACGCGCCGCCTGCCATCTTCCACAAGGGCGCGCCCGCAGCTTTGCAGCGGATATCCCACAGCGCGATATCGATAGCCGAGATTGCAAAGGACGCAATACCCCCGCGGGCGACATAGTGCACATGCCAGCCCATCGCGTCGTAAAGCGCATCAATGTCATCGGCGTCCTTACCAACAAGAAAGGGGGTCAGATCATGCACAATCATGGCTGCTATAGCCCGCCCACCCTTACCGCCGGTATAGGTATAACCGGTCCCGACATTGCCATCAGCGGTGTAAACAGTCGCCGTGATCAATTCGAAATGCGTGTGGTCGCCGTGCTTGGCATCTGTTAGCACTTCCGCAAGGGGCACGTTAAAAAGCTTTACGTCAATTTTGTCGATTTGGGCCATGCTTGTCATACTCACGGGCGCTGAAAATGTCAGTTTGGTATGACAAAAATCTTTCGATGCGTCCAGAAGAAGATTGATGATTGTAATTTTTCTGCTTTCTGGCACATTTGGTTATACGAAAACCGCGATAGTCTGACGTGTGGCACAAAAGGAAAACGATGGGTGCATCGGTGAAAGATCAAAAAGTCCGGGCCGCCGACGAACTTGTCGCGAGATTTGAAAAACAAATCCTCGATGGCGAACTTAAGGCCGGTGATCCACTGCCGCCTGAACGGGAAATCGTACAGGGCCATGGCGTCAGCCGCACGGTTGTCCGCGAGGCCGTGCGCATGCTGGCCGGCAAAGGTTTGATCAAAGCGCAGCCCGGTTTCCGACCCATCGTGGCAGAACCGGGATATGACGCTGCCGTGGATGTACTGGGCAGCATCGTCACCCAGCTCTTGGGCCAACCAAAAGGGGTACGCAACCTTTTTGACATCCGTATCCGGATGGAAGCATCTCTTGTCCGCGACGCCGCGAAACTTGCATCCTCTGCCGATATCAAAACCATGGAAGAGGCTTTGGAAGCGAACAAAAACGCGATCGAGGATTCGATGCTCTTTTATGAAACCGATGTTAACTTCCACAGCATTCTTTATGAAATCCCGGGCAACCCCGCCCTGCCATCGATACACCGCGCCTATACCCAATGGCTGTCCAAACACTGGCGCGTCATGCCACGCAGCCCGCAGCGCAACCAGACCAACTACGAAGCGCATAAGGCGATCTTTGACGCCATCCTGCGCCGTGATCCTGACAAGGCGGAAACAGCGATCCGGGACCATCTGGAATTTGCCTGGCGTCAGGTCAGCAGCACCTTTGACGATCTTTGACGATGGCGCGCAACATCAAGGTTGGCTGTTTGGGCGAGGTGATGCTGGAACTTGTGGCCAGCGATGGCGCAGACGCGCAACTGGGTGTGGCCGGCGACACCTACAACACTGCGCTCTATATGGCCCGTCGTCTGCCGCGCGGGGCGGTTGATTATGTGACAGGTTTGGGTCGTGATGGCTTCTCTGATCGGATCAGATCACATATGACGGCCCACCACATCGGGGCCACACGTGTCTTTACACATCCCACGCGCAACCCCGGTCTTTACGCCATCGAAACCGACGAAACAGGCGAGCGCAGCTTTACCTATTGGCGCAGTATGGCCGCCGCACGCTGCCTGGGCGACGACGATATGCCACCCATTGCTGATCTGCTCGATGGGCTGACCCATGTCTACTATTCGGGTATCTCACTGGCGATCCTGTCGCCTCAAAATCGGGAACGTCTGCGCGACGCGCTCGCCGCGTTCCGCAAATCCGGCGGCGTCGTCGCTTTTGACAGCAACTATCGCCCACACCTTTGGAACGATCCCTCCCTCGCCAGACAAGAGACGATGCGCGCTTGGCAAACCTGCGACATTGGTATGCCCTCTATTGATGACGAGATGGCCCTTTTTGGTGACACCACCGAGGCACAGGTGCTGGCGCGGTTCAATGGATACGGTATCCCGCAAGGCGCGCTCAAACGCGGCGCACTGGGACCGGTCGGGCTGGATGGGACCTGCGCTGACGTGCCTGACGCGCAAGTCGATGTGGTCGATACGACCGCAGCGGGTGACAGCTTCAACGCGGCCTATCTGGCTGCACTGTTGCAGGGCAAGGATAATGCCACAGCGATGACCGCAGGCCACGCACTTGCGGCACGGGTCATCGGGCACAAGGGCGCCATCATGCAAGAGGAGACAGGATCATGAAATGCGGTGTGATCGGATTAGGCGACATGGGCTCTGGCCTCGCGAAAAATCTGATGAAGGCGGGGTTCGAAACTCACGGGATAGATCTGGACCCCGCGCGGCGTGCGGCCTTTGCGGATATGGGCGGGATCGCCGCGAAGGACGTCGCGTCGATAGGCACGGCGTGTGACGCTGTCTTTGTGATGGTGATGAACGGCGATCAGGCCCGTGCGGTCATGCTTGCCGACGACGGTCTGGTCCCACAGATGAAGCCGGGCAGCGCAATCATTCTGTCCGCCACGATCAAACCCAATGAGGCCCGCGCAATTGGTGCCGATATGGCTGAAAGTTCAGTGCATCTCATCGACACACCTGTCTCGGGCGGCTTTCCGGGCGCGCAAAACGGTACGCTGACGATGATGGCCGCCGCCGCGGATGCCGTTCTCGACCAGTATGCACCTGTGATGGAGGCCGTATCGGCCAACATCCACCGGGTCGGCACCCGTCCCGGCGATGGGCAAACCGTCAAGGCCTGCCTGCAATCGCTGATTGGCGCTCAATTCTCGGCCACGTTCGAGGCGGCGGCACTGGCTGCCAAGGCGGGCGTGTCAGGACAGGTGATTTTGGACGTCTTCTCGACCTCTTCAGCGGGGTGTGGCGTCGTGAACAACGCGTTGGAAAAGATCATCGACCGGCAGTTCGAAGGTACTGGCAGCAGCATTCACACCATGCACAAGGATCTGACCATTGCGATGGGTCTAGGCGAAGAGCTGGGCGTGCCGCTACATACTGCTGCCGCCGCCATGCAGATTTTCCATGCCGGCCGCACGAAATATCCTGACGGCGACAACTGGGTCTGCACCCGCGTCATCGAAGAGATCGTGGGCGCAGAGCTGCACCGGAAGGGCGCAAAATGATACTGGGCATGACTAATCCAGGGGCTTGGGTCAATACTTGCTCGGGGCGTTTTGGATAGACCATGGACAAGCCAAAGATCGCGGTTTTCGGGGCGGGTCTGATCGGCCAACGGCATATCGAGCAGGCCACTGCACACGCCACACTTGCCGCGATCGTGGATCCGTCCAGCGCAGCGGCCAACCTCGCCGCTGATCTGAAGGTACCGCACTACAAGGACCCTGCCCGCTATCTGGAGCATCAGCGACCCGATGGTGTGGTCATCGCGACACCCAACCACCTGCACGCCGATCACGCTTGCGCATCCATTGCCGCAGGCGTCCCTGTTCTGATCGAAAAACCATTGGCGGACACCGCAGCAAACGCTGACCGGATCGTGACAAAGGCCCGTGCTGCCAACATCCCCGTTCTTGTCGGCCATCACCGCCGCCACAACCCGATCGTGGCCCGCGCCAAGGCCGAAATCGAAGCAGGAACATTGGGTGATATCGTCGCCGTGCAGGGCCAGTTCTGGCTTTACAAGCCGGATGACTACTTTGATGCCGCATGGCGCAAAGGGCCCGGTGCGGGACCGGTCATGATCAACCTTATCCATGACATCGACCTGATGCGTCACTTCTGCGGCGACGTAACCGAAATTCTGGCGATGCGGTCCAACGCGCAACGGAGCCAACCCGTCGAAGACACGGCCGTGATGATGCTCCGCTTTGCCAGCGGGGCGCTTGGCACCTTTTCGCTATCCGACACGATCGCAGCACCCTGGAGCTGGGAAATGACATCCGGCGAGAACCCAATCTATCCACATCGGCCCGGGCATTGCTATGCCATCGGTGGGACAAAAGCGTCATTGTCCATCCCCGATTTGCAGCTTTGGACCCACGATGGCCCGCGCAGCTGGTGGAACGCCATCAACGCCAGAACCCTGCCCGTGACCCACGCCGACGCCTTTGCACAACAGTTCACCCATTTCATTGACGTCATTGGCGGTGCGCAACCTCTTGTCAGCGCCGAAGAAGGCCGCGCGAGCCTGATGTCGACGCTGAAAATATGCGATGCACTGCTCCCCGACATCGGAGACACCTGATGAAGATTACCAAGGTCGAAAGCCATATTCTGCAGTATGATCTTCCAGAGGAGCTTGGCTACTCGCAGCAGTTCTATGCCCAACGCACCGCTCATCTGGTCGAGGTGTCAACGGACGAAGGGGTGACCGGCTGGGGCGAATGTTTCGGCCCCGGCGCGATTGCCATCGCCAACAAGGGCATCGTTGAAGGGGTGATCGCCCCGATGATCCTTGGCATGAACCCGATGGATCGCGACGTGATCTGGCACAAGGTTTACAACCTGATGCGCGATCACGGCCAGAAGGGGATGCCGATGCAATCGCTGTCCGGTGTGGATATCGCGCTGTGGGACATTGCAGGCAAAGTCACAAACCAACCGATCCACGTTCTGCTGGGTGGCGCACACAGGACGTCTGTTCCCGTCTATGGCTATGGCATGATGCTCAAACGCGAAAGCGTCGATGACCACATAGCGCGCTTTACGGATGAAGCGGCGGCAATCCTTGATGCGGGCTTTGTTGCAACCAAGATGAAAACGGGGCTGGGGCCAGAGGCTGATGTGAAACTTTGCGCTGCGGTCGCAAAGGGCGTCGAAGGCAAAGGACGGTTCATGGTCGATGCCAACCATTGCTACACAACCTCGGACGCCTTTTTTGTGGGCCGCGCCCTGGACGAAATGGGGGCCTATTGGTTCGAAGAACCGGTTGCACCGGAAGACCTTGATGGCTACCGCGAACTGCGGGCGGGGTTACAAACCAATATATCGGGTGGAGAGGCCGAATTCGGGCGCTGGGGATGGCGTAACATCCTAGAGAACCGCGGCCTTGATATCGCTCAGCCAGAGGTCTGTGCACTTGGTGGCATCACCGAATATCAGCGCGTGCTGGCCCTGTGCCATGCCCATTTCACGCCCGTGATCAATCACGTCTGGGGATCTGCCATTGCCGTGGCCGCAAACCTGCACCTGCTCGCGGCAATGCCCCCCTGCCCGGCGGCCTGCATCCCCGGGAGCCGATGCTGGAATTCGACACCACGCACAATAGCTTCCGCGACGACCTGTTGACGGCATCCTTGGAAATCCAAGGCCAGGTGGCCCGCAACGACGGACGTGTGGCGATACCGCAAGGCCCCGGCCTTAGTGTCACACCCGACCCGGAGGTATTGGCGCGCTTTAAGCTGACATAGTGGATTGGGCCGCCCCGGGGGTTGGCTTACAACACCCGTTTGTTTTGCGCCGACAACGGGCTCTATAGGCCATCCAAAATGACGTGCGTGTCTGGCATTTTTGTCAGGGTCCGTGCCAGTCGCATATCCCACCTTGGTCCTGTTGAGCGGGCCACCGCATAGGCCTCGCGCAACTCATCCGGTCGGTCCTCGGCCAGAGCGGCGATCAAGAACGCCGCCTGCGCGCGATCCTTGCTGGATTTGAGTGCGTTCGGCCCACCCTGCCGCCTGTCTGCGACAATCAGCTTGTGGATCGCATAACGCTCTGGCTGCGGGATCTGCACCAATACGCCGCTGCGATATGGGACCGCCGCCTTGATCGGGTCTTGGATCAGGTAATTCAGGTGATGCAACGAATGCGCATCAACCCCAAGGGCTGCCAAGGGCTTTACAGTCTCGTCAGCCTCAAAGGATGGGGTCAGGAATTCGACCATCAACTCGTTGCGGGTCTGCTTCCAGCGCCAGACATGTTCGGGGCGCAGGCTTGGCACCGGATCAAAGGCGAAATCCCGAAACACATCTTGCAAGCGGGGTGAAACAGTATCTTCAAGCGCCAGCGAAAGCCGTTCAAAACTGGCGATATCCATGTCGCGGGTCTGCGCGGTATCATCAAAGCGATAGCGCAAGCCAAGTTCACCCTCGTATAGTCGAAACGCATGCGTGCCGACAATTGTACCGCCCAACCGAAACACCCCTGCCCTTGCCATCGCCGACATCAGGCTACCGGTCGCCGCATCAATGCGCATGAATCCCTCTGCACGCAAAATGCGGATCAATCGGGTGCGGTTGGCCTGACGCTCCTCTGCCTGCGCGCGCAGCTCTGTCAGTTGCGCCAGCCGCGCGGCCAACTCAGGCGTGTCTTCACCAATATATGTCTTGCGCACATCAGTGCCGATGCGAAAGCTGTCATACCAATAGGTTTTACCGCCACGGGTGACCTTTGTGGGCGTGCCGCGCACCTCCATCACCGCCTCGTCCTTCAAAGACCCCAGTAGATCGTGATAGGCCGCATGTGCGGTTGTGGTATGGCGTTGCTGCATGGATATGTTCAACAGTTTATATTTTTGTTGAACATAGTGACGTGTTCAACAAAAAGCAAATCTGTTGAACACGCGCACCCTGCCCTCTTTATCTGGTCGAAATCGTGATACGGCGACGCGGGCCCAATGTGGCCTCAACAGCCTCTGCGACAATCCCCAGCAGATGGGTTTGCACGTAATGTGCGACGAACTGATTGTCGGCATTCAGGGCAAGCACTTCCCCATCATCTGATCCAAACTGCAAAAGTGCGATCCAGTTGCGGTAATGTTCGGGATGAAGGTCTTTCATACGCTGACAAGCAGCGCGCCATGTCTGCGGATCCTTCACAGGGCTCAGCGACGGCGCGTCAGCAACCGGCGGCCTTTGTCCAAAATCAACGGCAACGATTTTAGCATCTTTCACCGGATTGGTCTCAGTCATGCGTTCGTGAAAGTCCGGGCCGACATTTTGCCAATAGGGCGCTGAAATGCGGTAAACCTCTGGATAGTTCAGACGGTAGGCCCCTACCCTGCCCCGCACGCCCTGCCGCTTACAAATGACCAGCCGTTTCTCAAGCCAATATTTGATCTCGCGCTTCACGGTGCGTTCGGTGACATTCCACATCTTTGCCAGATCGCGTTGGCCGACGCAAAACTCATCCAGTCGCCAATTGTAGCGGGCCGTGATCAGCAAGATCAGACGAGAGACAGAAATCTGGTGACGGGCATCAAGATGCAAGCCTGAGACGGACAATGCCGTCAATAAATCATATTTCAGAGAGCTGGCTTTGACGCCAACCAACCGTTTCGCATCCATGATGACATCTCACTGTCTTGCCTCAAGCGCCGGCTGTTGTCGCCGATTCTGCTTATGGTCCAGCAAGACACGAATTCCCGTTTTCTGTCAACAAGCGACCAAAAACGAGAAAACGCGGCAAATTCTATCTAAATATATGAAATAAGGTTATATGGTTAAGGGGGACATCGACTGTGTCACCATATTAAGCGTCTCATGTCACCCTATCCAGTAAATCACGAAACTCATGTCACCAAATATAGTGAAAAACCGCGCAAATCGGACCTTATACTCATAACAATCCGCAAAAACGGGAAATTTGAAATTTGCGTTTTGCAGTTTTTCTCAATTCCCGTTATTCACGAGTTGAGGACAAAAAACAAGAGCACCCCATGAGAACACATTCCGATCTGCAAGCGATGAATGAACGCAGCCTCACACAACAGGCCGCTGTGCGCCGCGCGACATTCTCGCCCGGCGAAGTGAAAACCCTCCGCCCCTTCTCGATCTGGGAGATCAGCCAGTTTATGTTCGATGTGCCAGCTGATACGTTGCGCAAGAAGCTTGCGGATGATCCCTCCCTGCCCCAAGGCGAAACCGAAGATGACGGTCGCCAGCGCTGGTTCAGCCTGGATGAAATCAATGAGCTGCGCAGGCGCATCAAGTTTCGTGGTAAATCCCTGCTGCCCAGACGGCCCAAGGGACGCGCCGTGCGTGTCGCCGTCAGCAATTTCAAAGGTGGCGTCGGTAAAACGGTTGTGGCCCAGCATCTGGCGAATGCCGCCGCCCTTGATGGCTACCGCGTGCTGTGCATTGACTTTGATCCGCAGGCGACGCTGACCCATTCAATGGGCATTGTTGAGGTGAAGGAATGGAACACAGTCTGGGGGATCATGTGCCGCGATCTGTGCCGCGAGGCCGACCGGATCACAGACAGTTATGATGATCCTGACGATTGCCCCTACCCGTCTTCCAGCGAATTACCGGAAGATGTGCAATCCATCGGGACACAGCGGTTTCAGGATTTCATCCAGCCCACCTGTTGGCCGACAATCGACATCATCCCGTCCTGCGCCAACGCGGCCTTTGTCGAATTTGCCAGCGCGCAGTATCGCAGCCTGCACAAAGCCTGGAGCTTCTTTGGCTGCGTGGCGCGTTACTTGGATGAACTGCCCGATGATCAATATGACCTGATCATCTTTGATTGCCCGCCCGCGATTGGCTACCAGTCGCTGAATGCTGCCTTTGCCTCAGACATTCTTTATATCCCATCCGGTCCCGGCTATTGGGAATACGACAGCACCACCAGCTATCTGGGGCAGCTTGGGGATGCGATGGCGGATATCTCTGAGGGGTTTGGGGGTCTGGCCGAAGATGCCGGGCTGACACTGCCAAAAAAATTCATGGATGTGCGTTTGCTGATGACACGGTTTGAGGCGAACAATCCGCTGCATAACGCAATGATGGAAGCGTTTCGCAATGTCTTTGGTGCAGACGTCTGCCTGAACCCGATCGAGATGACGCGCGCTGTTGAACAATCGGGGCGCTTTCAGATGAGCGTTTATGAACAGGACTATCGCCAGATGACCCGCGAGACCTGGAAGCGCGCGCGGCAAAGCTTCGACCGGGCCTATAACGAATTCAAAACAACTGTGTTGAAGTCTTGGGAGCAGGAAAGCGCGAAAGCGGAGGCAGCGGAATGACATCGAAGAACAAATTCGGATTTGGGCCATTGGATACGCCCGCAACGCCCAAACCACGCGAACGCAATGTGGGCCCAATGGGGGCTGCGGTGCGGGATGCGGCAGAAAGTCTGCAGGAAACAACAGAAGCGAAGGTGGAACAGAGGCGTCAGAACGCCAGTGACGCCAAGGCCTATCGTGCGGCGCAGGAAGAGGGTCGCGTGTTGTCTTCGGTGCCATTGGCCGATGTGCAGACCACAGACCTGCCACGTGACCGGCTGGACCTAGAGGGCGTTGCGGCATCGACCGAGATGGAGGAACTCAAAGCCTCGATCAGAGAACGCGGCCAGAAAGAACCGGTGGAGCTTTACCGCGATGCGGCCGGGCAATTGCAACTGAAAAAAGGCTGGCGGCGGTTTACGGCGCTGTCCCAGCTTTTTGCCGAAACCGGTGATGACAGCTTTGCCACGATCATTGCGCGCATCGAGGTGGGCGAGGGCGACAGGTTGGCGCGTTACATCGACATGGTCGAGGAAAACGTCGTGCGCGAAGACCTCAGCTTTGCCGAGATGGCGCAGGTGGCGATTTTGGCCGCTCAGGATGAGGGCACCGAGGAAGTTGATCCCGACGCGATGGTGCCGCGACTTTACGGTGCGCTACATAAGGTGAAACGATCCTACATCCGGAGTTTTGTTTTTTTGCTGAGCGTGCTTGGCGATGATCTGAAATGGCCAAAGGCGGTGTCGCGCAACCTTGGTGTTGATGTGGCGCGGGCATTAAAATCGGTGGAGAGTGCAAAGGCGTTGTGTGCCGCCTTGCGTGGCTGCGCCACGGAAGAAGAGCAGGCGGCGGTGTTGGCGAAGTTTCTTGACGCCAAGCCGGAAGAACCCGCAGCACCCAAGCCGGTTGAGCGCAAGGAAAAGCGCGAATTTCATGTGGGTGACATGAAGGTGACGGCGCGCAAAGGCGAATGCCGTATCGTGGGCGAGGATGATTTTGCCGGGTTGCCTAAGGCCCAGTTGGAATATGCCGTACAGGCGTTTCAGCGCGCCCTGCGCGAGAAAGAGCCACGGGTCACGACGCTTTGACGGGCAGGGGGGTTACCCATGGGTAACCTCGGCCGATGAAACACCAAAGGGGGTTACCCATGGGTAACCCCCTTTGCTATTCAGCACACTGCAGGGGCGATTACCCCAGCAAATCCGTTGCTGGATTCCCAATGATTTCAATATCTTCATAGTATTTCTGCGCCTGCGTCAGACTGCGATGCAGTGACAGCTGCATGGCCGCTTGGATCGGCGCGCCGTCGATGGCGGCCTGCGTCAGAAAACCCGAGCGAAGCCCATGTGGTGTGGCAAAACCTTTGGGGAACCCCGCCTGTACGATCCGCTTTTGCACGATCTGATAGATGCCATCAGGCGAGAGTTTCCGTTCCAATGGATGATCGTTTTGGGTGATAGGGCGGAAGAGGGGCCCATCGTCGATCTTGGCCATTTCAATCCAGACAGCCAGTGCTTTGGCGGCGCGGCCCTTCAGCACCAGCCGGGGTGTTTTGCCCGTTTTGGTGGCCATCATGTTGATCCAGATCACCCCGTCACTGTCATAGTCTTTCAGATCGACATCGGCGCGCATCAGTTCCGCAATCTCGGATCTGCGCCGTCCACCCGACGCCCAACCCAGCATCAGCACAGCCTGGTCACGGATGCCGCGTAGGGAATCGTCACAGGTGGCCAGGATCGCCTCGAGCACATCGCGTGTGATCGGGTTGGCCGATTTTGGCGCTCTGCGCTTGGCGGCTGCTTTGCGGGCCGTCGCACGGATCTGTCGCAGTAGGGGGGCGTCAAAGGGGCTGGAGAGGTTCTTCACACGGTGAAAGGTACGCCAAGACGCGATCCGGCGGTCCAGCGTCGCAGGGGCCGGGCAGGCAAGGCTTTTGCGCAGTCCTTGGGTGATCAGGGCGTCAGCGGCGCTCAGGGCCGGGTCAGCCGGGTTCGCGTCCTCAAGGCTGCGGCTGTGGTCGACAATGAACCGCAAGGCCACAGCCTCGCTCTCTGGCCAGCTGAGGGGGGCGTTAAAGAGGGCGACCTTCCACGCGGTGATGTAGATGAGGTCCCGTGTATAAGCACGCAACGTATTAGGCGGGGTGCCTCGGGCCTGAAGATCCGTCAGCGTGGTGTGATCTGCGTCTGATAGGGCAGGGGACATGATCTTGGACAGGGCTTGGGTCGTTGACATAGGCCATGTTTTGGCGGCTTTCAGCGTCATTGACAAGAGACATGATAACAAAAAGTTATCACGCCTACATGCAATATTTACCGGATCACTTGGGTGACCTGCACGCATTGCCAGAATTCAGGACCCGATAAACGCAGTCAAAAATTTTCTTTCACTGAAGTGAAAGCACTTAATTTTTGCATCTGGTCGTTTTTGATCCTGAAACGTGGTGCGGGCCGATTGCTCACTTTGACCTGATCCAAACGTGATTGGCTGCACGGTCGGATGGCGGGCTATGTCTGGACGCAAATTGATTTTTGCATTTTGAAAGGCGCCCCCATGACACGGTTATCTGCTCTTTACGTTCGGCCGGTTGTGGCCGCGTTCTTCATCGTCTGGGGTTTGATGGTGCAGGCGCAAACACAAGCCTTACCCAGCTATGTGATCGCGCAATTTGGCGCGCCGCCGGCGATACCAGATGGGCCGTTGTCGCCCAGCTTGCAGTCCTCTGTCGAAGCGGCCTTTGTGAACAGCATCTCAGAGGGCGCATGGGGCAGGGACCAGACCATCGGGTTGCGCGATATTGCCGAGTCAGGTGATCCCCGTCTGGTTTGGCTGATCAGCGATCTGATGCGGTTTGTCCCTGATCCGCGCGTGAATGCGGAATTGTCCAAGGCGGCGTCGGTCCTGTTGGGCAAGAATTTCGGAGGTCGCAATAACTGGGGCGAGATTACCGATCATCTGATCGCATGGGATGTGCCAGCTCCACCCGATTATCTGTCCGCCAAACGCGCTATCTTTACCACCGTGTTTGACGGTTGGGACCGGATTTTCAGTGAAGGTGATGTTGACTGGCGGCTGGTGTCCTGGGGTGGCGTTTTGATTGATGATCGTCCGTTTGGTACCACCGATGAGCCATGCAACTGCATCCCTGCTGCTGACAATCCGCAGGTCACCAGCGCCGCAGAGGCCACATGGTTGGATGACGATGCCATCGTCTTTGGGATAGAGGTGAACGGTGAATACCGCGCTTATCCGCGGCGCATCATGGAAGTGCGCGAGATGGTGAATGACACATTGGGTGGTCGTGATCTGGGGATCCCATATTGTACGTTGTGTGGTGCGGCGCAGGCCTATTTCACCGATCAGCTACCGGCCGGGATTGCCCGCCCAGTTTTGCGAACTTCGGGGCTTTTGAGCCGTTCCAACAAGGTGATGTATGACCTCAACACCTATTCTGTGTTTGATACTTTTCGGGGTGATGCGTTGACCGGGCCGCTGGCGGATCGTGGGCTGAAGCTTGAGCAGGCCAATGTGATTACGACCGATTGGGGCACGTGGAAAGCGGCACATCCGCAGACCACCGTCCTGATCGAAGCGCTGGCGCTTGGTCGTGATCCTGATTTCCGCAATGGCCGTGATGCAGATGGTCCGATCTTTCCGGTCGGTGACGTCGATCCGCGCTTGCCCGTCCATGAAGATGTTATCGGTGTGATCACCGCCTCTGGCCAGCCAGTGGCGTTCCAGCGCAGTGCGGCGTTAGTGGCCTTGCGCAATGGGTCTGCGATTTCGGTAGAAAACATCCGGCTGGAGCTTGATGCAGGCGGGATCAAAGCGGTGGACGCTGATGGCGCAGACGTCGGCAGCCATCAGGCGTTTTGGTTTGCGTGGTCACAGTTTCACCCGCAAACGACATTGTGGCCGGAGTAGGGGGTGGCGAAGGCTGTTCTCTATCGCATGGATCTGCCCAACTATACCTGTGGGTATGGCACGGCTGCGCGTGATCTGCTGCGCCGTGAAGGGTTTGAGGTTGCCGAACATATCCTGCGCACCCGCCACGAAACCGATGCGTTCAAAGACAAACATCACATCACGACAACGCCTTTGATCTTCATAGATGGGGTCAAGATTGGTGGGTTTACGGATTTGAAAAAGCACCTCAAGGCGCAGAAGCCGAAACCCAGAAGATTCTGGCATCGCGCACGGTGAGACCGCGCGCGCAGCGTTGCACCGGTGACTTCGCCTTGTGAGAAATTCGCCCACATATCTGACCTATTCTGCATCTAGCAGCGCTGTTTTCACGGCATGAAAATGCATGCGCAATGCGACATCAGGAAATCGTGACTTGAATATCTACCTACTACTAGGTAGATAACACAAATCTACTGATCGTGTGCGCATTGCACTTGCCGAGAAAGGGGCGATGGATGATGTCGATTTTGTGCATGTTGATGTGTTGGGTGGCGAGCACCGTTCCGATGATTTTCGGGCCAAGAACCCCGACGCCGTTGTGCCATGCCTAGAGTTGGACGACGGCACACATATCGCACAATGCAACGCGATCACAGAATATATTGACGCCGTCTATACGGACGGTCCATCCCTGACGGGAACAAATGCAAAGGACCGCGCCCGGATTTCAATGATGAACACACGCGCCGAAACGGGTCTTTTGAATGCGGTTGGCGCATATTTTCATCACGCCACACCGGGGCTGGGTCCCGATCTAGAGGTCTATCAATGCGCCGAGTGGGGCAACAAACAAAAGGAGGTCGCTGGTCAAACAATGGCCTATCTTGATCATGTCTTGGCCGAAAATGACTATCTGGCCGGTGATGCGTTTTCGATTGCCGATATTACTGCTTTTGCCCGGTTGAATTTTGCTGACCTTGCCAAAGTTGAGGTGCCTCAAAGCCTCGCACATCTCAACGCATGGCGCGCGCGGGTCGCCGCGCGCCCCTCGATCGCCGCATAACGCGGGCCTGCCACTTAAGCCAAAGGAACGATTTCATGGAACTGAACTCAGATTTTACCTCGCGTGTCGTGGTCCATGCGGACCAGCTAGAGTGGCAGGCCTCACCCATGAAGGGTGTGGACCGCCGCATGCTTGACCGGATCGGCGGAGAGGTTGCGCGGGCAACAACCATTGTCCGTTATGCGCCCGGCAGCGCGTTTTCGGCGCATACACATACGGGCGGCGAAGAGTTTATCGTGCTGGATGGTGTGTTTCAGGATGAACACGGTGATTTTCCTGCGGGCACCTATGTGCGCAATCCGCCGACCTCAGCGCATACACCGGGGTCGGAGCCGGGTTGTACGATTTTTGTGAAGCTGTGGCAGTTTGATATGGAGGACCGCACGCAGTTTCGTAAAACAATGGCAGAAGAATTGGCCGCGCCGATCAATGGTGTGGCGACCGCCACCCTGCATACTGATGATCGCGAAGTGGTCACCTATCGTCATGTTGATGCTGGCGCGACCCTGACCGCGGATGTCGCTGGCGGGATTGAGATGTTGGTGATTGACGGCACGATGACTGTTGATGGTGATATTCTGTCCAAAAATAGCTGGCTGCGCTTACCTGATGGCGCTGCACTTGCTGGTGTTGCCGGAGACGACGGCGCGAAGGTCTGGATGAAGACCGGCCATCTGCCATTTGCTGTGCCACCGGCGGTCTGAGGTATGGCGCGCGCAGGACCATTGGCGCTTGTCGCCGGGGCAGGGGCTGGCCTTGGGCAGTCCCTGCTGGCACGGTTTGAGGCCGCTGGCATGACCACAGTTGGCCTTGGCCGCACCCGACCGCAAGATCCGGTCGGTGTCTTTCATCAGGTTGATCTGACCGACGCAGAGGCGACCGCTGCCGTAATTGAACGCGTTATTGCTGATCATGGACCGCCGAAGATTGTGGTTCACAACACTGCCGAACTTGTGATTGCGCGGTTCGCTGACACGACGTTGGAGGACTATCAGCGGACGTGGGCGTCGATGGTGCAGTCACTTGTCATCCTGGGCCAAGGTGTACTGCAACCGATGGTGCGCGCTGGGGGTGGGACCTTGATTGTATCCGGCGCGACCGCTTCTCTGCGCGGTGGCCCCCGCTTTTCCGCCTTTGCGTCCGCTAAATTTGCGTTGCGGGGTCTGACCCAATCATTGGCACGGGAGTATCAGCCCACTGGCATTCACGTGGCACATGTGATCCTGGACGGCATTATTGATACTGCCAGATCGCGGGATATGCATAGTCTTGATCCCGAAAAGATGCTGAAACCCGCCGACATTGCGAACGTCTATTGGCAGTTGGCGCAGCAACCGCCCAGTACCTGGACGCATGAGTTGGACCTGCGCCCCGCATCCGAGGGGTTCTGAGCCATGCGGACTGAAATTCTGATCATCGGCGGCGGTCTGAGTGGCTTACGTCTGGCACGCGATCTGGCCGCGCAGGGCCGTGACTTTCAACTTGTCGAGGCGCGCGACCGGTTTGGTGGCCGGATATTGGGCGCATCACAGGATGGGGCCGATTTTGATCTTGGCCCAGCGTGGTTCTGGCCCGGTCAGCCCCGCATGGATGCCCTGATCCGCAGTCTTGGTTTGCGTCGTTTTGAACAGTTTGCCGAAGGGATCCTGACCTTTGAGGACGAGCGCGGTCAGGTTGAACAGGGCCGGGGGTTTTCCTCAATGGCCGGGTCTTATCGGTTGGAGGGTGGGTTCACTGCGCTGATTGATGCCATTGCGGCCGATTTACCACCCGAAAGGCTGCACCTGTCGGGCCCCGTGACGGCGATCACAGCGCATGATGACCATGTCGTTGTTGCCACCCAGAGTGGCCGCTTTGTGGCGCAGCGTGTTGTGCTTGCACTACCGCCTCGCTTGGCCAGTCAGTTGACCTATACGCCCGCATTACCTGATGTCGCACATCAGGCCATGGACAGCACAGCGACCTGGATGGCGGGTCAGGCCAAGGCGCTGGCGGTCTTTGAGACACCGTTCTGGCGCGAGGCTGGCTTGTCCGGTGATGCCATGAGCCGGCACGGGCCGATGGTTGAAATTCACGATGCGTCGCCTGCAAGCGGCGGCCCCTACGCCTTGTTTGGGTTCATTGGAGTGCCGCCGCAGGCCCGCGCGGATCAGGTGGCCCTTAAAGACGCCGTTGCCGCGCAATTCGTCCGGCTGTTTGGGCCAAAGGCGGCTGATCCGCTGGTCCTGACGGTCAAAGACTGGGCCTATGATCCCTACACCGCCACCCAAACCGATATGCAGCCGCTGTACGCCCATCCGACCTATGGGCTGCCACGCAGTTTGCGGGGGTTGATGGATGGTCGGCTGATACTCGCGGGGACAGAGACGGCCCCGCATTTTGGTGGCTATCTGGAAGGTGCTTTGGAAGCAGCTGGAAATGCGTTAGCACTGCTGGAACAAGAAAAGGCCTGAGGCGTCATGAGCACAGATACAAAAACCGCCCTCATGGATGTTGCAGAGCATATCGCCCGCGCGCGCGGCTTTGACGGGTTCAGTTATGCAGATCTGGCAGAGGCTGTCGGCATTCGCAAAGCGTCGATCCACTATCATTTCCCAACCAAGGCCGGTCTGTCCGCCGCCCTGATGGAACGGTATAGCGCAACGATTGCCCGGATGTGTGCCGACATCGCGGCAGCCAATGACACGGCCGCGCAGCGCTTGCTTGGTCTGATTGCGCTGTATCGCGGTGCCTTGAACGACGGAGAGACCTTATGTTTGTGCGTTTCGCTGACCGCCAGCCATCAAAGCCTTCCTGATGAGGTGAACATCGCGATCACAGGGTTTCGTGCTGCGATGGTCGCATGGATTGCTGACGTTTTTACACTTGGGCAGAAAGACACATCCGTCGTGGGCGTGATAAATCCGCTGGCAGAGGCCCGCGCCTGTCTTGCGTTGCTGGAGGGTGCGCATCTGGCTGCCCGGGCCGAGGAAAGCGTCAAAGTGTTCGACCAAGCCATGGACGTCCTGAAGGCGCGTTGCCTGTCGTCGGCGGGCACCTGACGCCGGCTAGCGGTTTCCGCAACGTCAGCATCTATTTTGGTAGGTTAATTTTCCTGGGCATGTATGTTGGCGGCTTACAACGGAGGTATGACATGGTTAGATTTCTTAGCCACGTTCAACGGTCACTCTGTAACAAGTATTCTATTATCACAGCCAAGGCGGACAGTGTCGCCGCCAAGCCAGCCCCCACCGCGATCGTGGTGCCGACGCTGCGCGAGGTGATGCAACATCGAAAAGATGCTGCTGTCGTCCTGAACGAAACCAAATTTTAATTCTTTGCTGGCTTTAATTTGATCCGGGGCGTTTGGATAAACAGTCCCCACATCAGTTGAGTACGCAGAAGGGAGCGAGACGTGATTGACAGCACTCTACCCGCCACAATTATCGACGATGCCGGTTTTAAGTCGCTGGTGACCGCATGGAAATATGCGGATATCTGGGATAAGTTTGATCTTATTTACGATGACAAGACGGACGTTCCTGCGCGGCTTCATGAATACACCATCGTCAAAAGTAATGACCCGTCAGAGCCATATGGCGTGTTGCTGCAAATGTCGCCGGTGGCCGCACAAAGCACGGACCGCCCATGCTACATGGGCAAGAAGCTTCTTGCGAAGGTTCGGTTGAGTTAGGGTCCACCACCCTGCAGTCAGAAGACCCACAGTAAAACGGACCCGACACAACATGTGCCGGGCCCTCTATGGTGCTGAAATAACTTTCTAGAATACGCGCCGACCCTTCCCAGAAGCAATTCGGTCTTTTGAACCACCTCACAGCCGATCTATGCGTGTCACTCGTTCAACTCCAAGTGCTGCCGTAACCAAAAAATGGCCCCACCTGATGCAGATGAACGGGTCTGAACCGGGACTGTTCAGACCCAGAGAGAACTCTGGACACGTGATTATTTGCACCTTTGGCCACTCACGAACCCCCACTCAGATATGCTTGCGGCTCATCCGAATTTCGACGGTGCAAATTTGGTGTTCCAACCCCCACTCTTTAACAATTTACCAACGCTGGTTGGCGTTCTCTCGTTTCATCTTTGCCACCGCATTTGCGGGTTCTGACCGACTTTGACAGGAAGAAATCATCGTCTCAGTCAACCCCCACGCAATGAAGCAGTGACCTAACGTTAACTTTCTTGGGGTGCGAAAGTCCTGAAAGTTAATCTGAAATTTTCTGAAAATTTGCGACCGGCCCCGATAGCGGTCATACCAATCCATCGCCCATAAAGCTTGCACGATGGGCGATCCGCGGTAAATTGCTCTTGGGAAACATGTACTTCGCCTTCAGTTGCGGCCTGAAGCGCGTTGAAGGGAGCTATAAGTGACACGTGTCACCAACGTGCCATATACGGTCCGTCTGGGCCATTTCACCTATGATACAAAGCTTAACAGCCTGTTGGATTCGGATGGAAACCGTGTTGGCCTGCGCCCGCAGTCTGAACAGGTGCTTGCTATCCTTGTCGAGCATATTGATCAGACTGTCACCAAAGAAGACCTGATTTCGACCGTCTGGCAGAATGTCAGCGTCACCGATGATAGCCTGACCCAATGTATTGCGGACATCAGGCGGACCTTGGGTGACCGTGACCGCAGCATTCTGAAGACGCGCCCGAAGGTTGGTTATCTGCTCAGCGCGACGCAAAGCGACACGGACCCGCCACATGCCGCCATGATTTTTGATCAACATGCGGCTTCGGCATCCAGAGTGGCGTGGGTCTGTATCGAAACGGTTGACACGGGGGTGCCGCTTGATGTGGTGGCCTTGCAGCGGCAGGTCACGGGCAGTTTGGTTCAGGGTGACAAAAACACCGTCATTTTGTCATTTGCGGATGTGTCCGAGGCGTTGCGCGCCGCGCTTAAGCTGAGCCTGCCACCGGGTGGGCCGACCAGCCGGATTGGTGTTGACTTGGTGCCAAAGGATCAAGGCGCAACAGATGAGACCAGTACCCTGCGCGTCGCGGGCCTGTCGGCGATTGCACAACCGTCCGAGGTGGTCGCGTCGGTTGAAATCCGCGATCAGTGCTATGGCGAGCCTGATTTTGATTTTGAAGATCTTGGCCAGCAGCCCTTGGACACTGGTCAAACCGCCCATGCCTTCCGTGTTCACAAAGATGATGGTCTGCGGCGTCTTTTACCCGATCTGGCCGCCGAAGATTTGCTGCCCACGATTGCGATTGTACCGTTGCGTGCGCGGGTCAATACCGCCGATACAACAGCCATCGGCGAGGTGATTGCCGATGATCTGATCGCGACCATGTCCCGGTCCGCCGACATCAATGTCATATCGCGTCTCTCGACGACTGTTTTTCGATCGCAAGATGCAAGTCTGGGCAAGATTGGTCATGTCTTGGGTGCAGATTTCGTCTTGTCCGGCACCGTTCTGACTCATGATGCGCAGGTCGGTATGATGCTGGAGCTGTCAGAGGTCAGCACGAGCAAGGTTCTGTGGGCGGAGCGCATCGAGGTTGATGTCAAATCACTGTTGAGCGGGAATGACGCCGCTGAAGATATCGTCTCCAAGCTGCGCAAGGCGATTGCGCTGAATGAGATTGCCCGCGCCCGCGCCCGCCCGATATCGACGCTGCGCAACTACACGTTGCTGATTGGTGCCGTCGGCTTGATGCACCGTCTGGCCCCGGTTGATTTTGAGTTGGCTGGCGAAATGCTGCGGACCTTGATCGAACGCAGCCCTAACCAACCGGCTGCTTTGTCGTGGATGGCGCGCTGGCATGTTTTGCGTGTCCAGCAGGGCTGGTCAGATGATGCAAAAAAAGAGGCACAACTGGCGTTGGCCTGCTCGACAAAGGCACTGGATATTGATCCAGAAAATGCTTTGGCCCTGACAAGCGAGGGTTTTGTGCTGACCAACCTTTTGCATGAGCTTGATGAGGCGGAAGATCGCTACGATGCGGCCCTAGAGGCCAATCCTAATGATGCCAATGGCCGATTGCTGCGGGGGACATTGTTTGCCTTTCAGGGCAAAGGTGACGCTGCAAAGCGTGACAGCGAACGTGCATTGCATCTGGCACCCATTGATCCTCATCGGTTCTTCTTTCTGGCTTTGGCTGCATCGGCCAATATTGCTGCTGACGATTGTGAGCGCGCCCTGGTCTTGGCCAAAGCGTCGCTTCGGCTGAACCGGACGCATACCTCTACCTTGCGGGTCAAAGCGGTCGCACAAATGCGGTTGGGTCAGGAAGAGGCAGCGCGCAAGACCACCAAGGAGCTGTTGCGTTTGCAGCCCGCACTTAGTGTCAGTGCTTGGCTTAAGAACTCACCCAGTGCTAACTTTGACGTAGGACGAGAATTTGCGGCAACATTACGGGAAACCGGTGTGCCAGAATAAAATTGTAAACCTATTTATTAAGGGGATTTGATTATGACGAACGGTGGCGGTGGTGGTCCCGAAGGTGGTTTTGGCGGCTTCGGAGGTTTTGGTGGATTCGGCGGTTTTGGCGGGTTCGGTGGTTTCGGGGGCTTTGGAGGTTTCGGGGGATTTGGCGGCTTTGGTGCACCAGAAAGCCCGTTGATCGCAGAGTCATTGCTGACCACGCGTGACGGCATAGTCGGTGCGCCACTGAACCTTGACCCGAATATTGTGCAAAATTGCTGCGAAGACACAGCGAACCTGAAACGTCTGTCGCCCGAAGTCCGTGCCAGCATTTTTATGTTTGAGTTGGGCACACGCGTCACCTATTCGGCCAGCTGCGATGAGACCGCGACAGCCTATCTGTGGCGCATGGATTCAAAACCGGGGCAGCCGCCCAAGGTGCAAGCGCGACCGCTGGTCGAAATGACCGCGCCGACGATCCAACAGTTCAAAGATCAGATGGGCTATTTGGCGGGGTATGCTGATTTGCGGCAGGACCGTGCCGCCGAAATTCTGGCACAACTGGGCACGCCGGTGCCGTTTTTCGCATCTATCGCCTTCATTGACCCAGCCCGTACGCCATACACAATTGAGTTGCTGAACGCGGCGCTGCGCTTTGCAAATTACAGCCATATGCGCATGAAATACACGATTGCTGCGAAACGCCCGTTGGAGTTTTCGCCACAAGTGCAACCGATGATCCAGACGCCGACACATGGGGCATTGCCCAGCGGTCACGCGACCGAAAGCTTTGTCACCGCACGCCTGCTTTGGAAATTGTTGCGGGCATCCGGTACGCCGCAATATCAGCAGGATGGCGTTTGGGGTGAGATGATGATGCGTCTGGCATCGCGGATTGCCGTCAACAGAACGGTTGCTGGGGTACATTTCCCGATGGATAGCGTTGCGGGCTCGCTTCTGGGTCTGACGTTGGCGGAATTCATTCACGAACATTGCGATCCGGCTGCACAGCACAGCACCAGCGCGACGTTCATTGGTCCGGCCTTTGATGCGGCGGATGATTTTGACTGGCACCAGCTTTATGGCGCGGAAGATGACCGGCAACTGGTCCGATCCGGTCCAGCATCCAATCCCTGGGCCAAAACGTCACGGAAACTGTCCAAAAATCAGGTCCAGTCGGCCCCGTTGGAGTGGCTATGGGGCAAGGCGGTTGCCGAATGGCAGGACCTGCCATGCGCGTAACAAAAAACAAGGGACCCAAAAAACAGCCCTCGCGTTTGGTATGGGAAGAAGTCGCGCAGGATCGCGGTTTAAGCAGCGCCTTGGATTTCAGGCTTGGGCAGCAGGAAAAATTTCTGCCGCCCCCGCCCGAGGATGGCTCTCGGGTCGATATGGTGTGGTGGTCTGCTCTTGTCGATCTGCGCGACACCAGTATTGCGGAGTTTGCGGACAGGTTTGATGATAATCTGCGCGCGCAGCTGCACATTCCCAGCGACTACACACTCAAAGAGCAACAGATCGCGTTCGAGGATAAGATCGTTGTCATCTTTGCCACGACAGACTTGTTGGCGGTGTTGAACGGGTATGCCGATAAATTCAACGTCGCGGCGATCATCCTTGGCGCAATTGTTGATCCGCGTTTTATCGCACTTGACGCCGAGGTCAGAAAAGGACCCTTGCCGATTATTAAGGTGCCTGATGGGTCTGTTGTGACGGCTGTCATTGATGATGGGATTGCATTTGGCAACGATGTCTTTCGTGACGGACTGGTGTCGTCACGGGTGCACTATGCGACCATCCTGCCGACACCGCCGACCGGGCCTGCTTCGGTCGGTGCGGAGCTTGGTAAGACACAGATCGACAATTTGCTGTCGGCGAACACAACGTCAAAGCTGTTGGATGAGGATCGCTTTTACCAACAGGCGGGTTTGATTGATTTTGCCGACGGTACATTTTCGCCGACCTCGCTGCGCCGTTCGCATGGCACGCATATTATGGGGTTGGTCGCCGGATATCCGATGGCCAGAGCGGTGAAGGACCGGCCTATCATCTGTGCGATATTGCCGACCCGTGTGACCGAGGATGTTTCAGGCGGCAGCATCCTGCCCAGCCTGATTTTGGCCCTGATACGTCTGACCCGACAGGCCGCGCGGTTCCGCTGTCTTGATAAATCGCGCCCGCCGGTTGTGTTCAATTTCAGCTATGGCAATTTTGCGGGCCCACATGACGGCACCAGCCCGATTGCCCGTGTTATCGAGGATTATTTTGGACCAACGGCCGACCTGTCCCCCTGCGATACGCAAGAACAGCTTTTGCGGCTTTTGCTGCCTGCGGGGAACGGTAACTTGTCGCGCACGCATGCCATGCTTGATTTCAAGGGCGCAGGTACCCGTCCGGCAAAGGTGC
Organism: Yoonia sp. JB2-21; assembly: GCF_055693545.1. Taxonomy (NCBI): domain Bacteria; kingdom Pseudomonadati; phylum Pseudomonadota; class Alphaproteobacteria; order Rhodobacterales; family Paracoccaceae; genus Yoonia; species Yoonia sp. JB2-21. Next base: position 6,283 of record NZ_JBVFUC010000004.1, on the reverse strand, counting down.
TTGATTTCGTGGCAATGCCCGATGACCGCACCGCCAGCGAAGTGCAATTGTGGATGCCTTACAGCGCGACAAGCCCGCTGCCAAAGTTCGTTACCGTGCGTGCGACAACACCAGACGGCGCGCAAAGCGGTCCGGTGCAGATCGCGGCGGGGTCCTATCAGGCGCTGTTCAATGATGATGGGGACGAAGTGGCGCGACTGTCCTTCGCATTCTCGCCGCCACCGACGGCGCGCGGTGTCATCACGCTGAGCCTGAACCCCACCGAGAGCCTGATCCCGGCACCTCTTGCCCCGGCAGGACGCTGGCAAATCGAGGTCACACCAGATCAGATTGCCCCTGATCAAGCAGTGCAGGTCTGGATCGAGCGCGATGATACATTGCCCGGCTTTCGGCGTGGCGGGCGTCAGCCTTATTTCAACAACGCGGATTATCAACGGTTTGACCGCTTCGGTGCGCCGCTTGCGGTTGATCCAAGTGGCACAAACAGTCCGATCAGACGGGCAGGGACCCTGAGTGGGTTTGCGTGTGGCAAGTCGCCGATGGTGATCGGGGCGCTGACCCAAAGCAACGGAGAAATGTCGGACTATTCTGCGGCCGGTCCAACGACACCGCCACGCGACGCGGCGAAAGCCTATCGCGACGGTCCTGACGCATCGGCGCGTGGGGATGATAGTCTGATCCTGCGCGGTGTGATCAGTGCGGGGTCACGCAGTGGGTCGATGGTACGTTTGAACGGGACCAGCGTCGCTGCACCCCGCGCGGCACGCTTTACCGTCAATGAAATGTCCACGGGTGCGGCAGGCAATCGCAATTGGATACAGATCGAAGCCAACATTCAGGATGCAAACTATCCGCCGCCAAAACCTATCGCTACGCGCACGGGTGCAGGCCGGCTTGATATAACTGTTGATGAGATCGGCCATGCTCTGGCGCAGCCGATCTCAGTTCGTGTGCCTTAGGCAAAGACGAATTCGTCTTCGAGCAGGCGCTCAAAGCCAAACCCGTCGAGGGAAAAGGCCGTGTCGCCCACGGCCCTGATCTCTATGGCATCAAAGCTGGCCCCGCCTTGGTCAGCGGTGATCATCCCACCGCTGGCATCCAGCACCTGTGAGCCGATCATGACGCCATCATCAAGGAAGATCACCTCGACCTCGCCATTGCCGCGCAGTTGGGCAAAGTCAAAGGACGCTTCGGTCGCATCGCCGAAGTCACCGTTCTGCAGCCGGAACGACAGGGTTTCATCATCGTTCACAAGGCCAAACTCGCCTTTGAAGAAACTGTCACCGCGCGACCAGACGCCGACCTCGCCGTCGATGAAGGTCAGCTTTTCACGTCCCGGTGCTTCGGCCTTCAGGCGCACGTCGATGTCGCGGAAGGACACGGCATTCTTGAACAATGACAGGTTATCGGTATCGACCGTGACGCCATCGACAATCTCGAATGCCTTTGTGCCAAAAAATCCGCGACCCTCGAACGCGACCGCCACATCAACCGTATCCGGTGCGACGTCGCCGATGGTCAGCTGCGCGACAAGCGGGTCATGGTCACTGCCACGATCATCGGTATCTGCGAATTCCGAATTCACATGCACGATGTCGAATTGGGCACTATCGGCCAATCCACCTGATACCAGAATATGATCAAGCGCCTGACTGTTGCCTTGGAAGTTGAAGCTGTAACGCTCGTCCTCGGGCAATGTGTTGGTCAGGTTCGTCAGCCCCGCATCCTCTAGCCCGGTCAGGGGCGAGACGAATTCGAACTCGTTGAAATCACCGACAACCACGACGTTTGCCTGCGGGTCAGCAGCCAACGCGTCTTCGACAAAGCCAGCCACCGCCTCTGACTGCGCTTGGCGTTCATCGAGCGATCCGTTGACATCGACGTCTTCCTGACGATCCGTAAAGTCCTGTTCGACCCCCAAGATCGGCGCGCTGCCGCCTTTGGACGAGAAGTGATTGTTCACGACCGTTACTTCCTCACCGTTGAACGCGAATGTGGCAACCAACGGCAAGCGCGCGCCTTCAAAAGCCCCGCCTGCGTCCTGCGTGCCAATCGTTTGCACGGACCCTTCCACAAGGCTGACCCGGTCCTCTTTATACAAGAACCCGGTGCGGATATTGCCGCCCGGCTGACCACCGCTGGCCAGATCGGTGATGAAAGTGTTGTCGATATAGGCATAACCCGAACTGTCGTTCATGATCCCGTCGTCGGCCATATCAATGGCATCAATCAGCGTTTCGAACGTCAATGCAGCAGACACGACGCCATCGCCGGTTTCGCCCCCTGTACTGTCCTGAATTTCCTGCAAGCCGATGATGTCAGGGCTGCCAAGGTTATTCACGATCTGATTGGCAATCGTATCAAAGCGGCCATCGCCCAAGTCATCATCGACATTGCGGGCCTGACCGCCGTTGGTCAGATCCTGGTCTTCGACAATCGGATCAAGGTTCAAGACGTTGTAGCTGGCGATTGTCAGCTGGTTCTCGGATCCGGCGAGCGAGGTGCTTTCTGGTTCCAGCATCGACGGTTCCGCCACGACAATCTGTTCGGTTGGATTGATCTGGAAGTAGCCGAAATCATAGGACACGACGCCGGTGACATCTTCGAGTACCGCACCGGTGTTCACATCAACCGCATCAAGGCCAAAGTCCCAGTCGATCTGCACCTTTTCAGGATTAAAATCATCAGGCAAGATATTCAGCGTGCCCCGGTCAGACAGACCCGTCGCCCCGTCGCCGCCGTCCACAACGACGAAGAGTTCACCGAACCCGTTTGTGCCAGACACCGCGACAGGTTGCGGTGCTGTGACCAGCATCCCTTCAAGGCTTTCCCAGAAATCAATGCCGTCCGTTTCAGGGTCAAACGAGGTGAAGTTGTCATCCTCGATGTTTTCAGTCGGCAGGGGCCGACCGTCCGCACCCAAGACCACAGAGGCGGGCAGGGCGTTCCCGCTCGACAGTACCGTGATATCCAGATTGCCGCCGATCTGCGTGGTGCTCAGGTTGCCGCTGCCTTGGCCGCCGGGATAGAATTCGCTGACTGTGCCGCTGACATCTATCGCGTCACCGATCGCGACGGTTGGCACGCTGTTGGTAAAGACAAAGATCGCGTCAGAGGTCGCAATGTCACCATCACCATCCGGGTCCTGCAAATAGAATCCATTGGAATCGACCGCTGTGACTATGCCGCCGGTCGTTACCTGCGCACTGCCTTCGCCTGTGGTGGGATCCAGCGGTGTATCACTGATCAGGCCAGAGACGTGTCCCGCCCCCTGAATTTCCATAATCGTCAGGCGCGGCGCGGGTATGTCAGGATCATTGGTGGACCCCGGTGTATCCCCAGACTGATCGCCAAAGGGCAGGGGGATGAAATCACCCGTGCCATCAATATCGCGGGCGGCACCGGCGGCGGTGAAATCCCCATCGGCAGGCACGACGGTGTCAGAGTAATTCACATCCGGCGCGGCATCGCCATCGACCGCCGACACACTATCAAGCACCGCATCCCACGGTGGCGCGTCAATGATGCCGTCATCATCGATATCCAGATCATCACCTTCCGCACCAGTGAAGCCTTCGACGATCAAGAAACTTTGCGGTGAGCCAAAGAAATCAAGCCCGGCGACGCCCACATCACCTGTCCCGAGGTTGGGATTTTGATCATTGCCGATCAGGACAAAGCCGTTTTCATCGGCAACAGCACCACTTAGATCAATGGCAAAATCGACGCTGCCGGGGGCAAACTCGCCCGAGAGGACGAGCAATGTTTTCCCCTCTAACGATGCACCGGGTGTTGTGAATAGCTCAACAAAGTTCGACGTGTCGTCAGAGCCACCCGGCGAAGAAATCCGATATTCGTTGATCGCAATGCCGTCCTGTGGCGGCGTGACACCACCGGGCACGGGAAACGGATTTGGGGCGCTGGCGTTGTCGGTCACATCGTCCAGAGCGTTCGGCCCGCTAAAGGTCCAGGCGGCCGGATCAAAGATGGGGTTCGCACCGGTCTCTGGTGGGCGTGATGCCCAGCCATCCTGATATTCCCAGACCTCGCCACTGCCGTCCGTGTTCACGTCGCCAAAGACATCAACGACAACGTCATTCTCAAACAATTCGATCGCGTCATCGCCGTTGATGGATGCGACGCCACCTGTGAAATCCGGGGGAAAGCCAAAGAAGGCGGTAAAGCTGTCGGTTTCGCTTGCGATATAGATGGTTGTGCCAGCGACCAGCGGGATCGCAGGAAAGGTAAACTCAACCGTGCCGCCGCCATTGCCGTTGTTGGCAGAGCCGACCCCATATTGCGACAGATCAGCGATATCGTTCACTGCCGTAAGTTGAATGGCTTTGGGCAGGCCCCCCGAAAGGTCCCCGTCGATGACACCGGTGATGATCAAATCTGACATAATATGCTTTCCTTGCAATGAAGGAGGGCGCACAGCCGCCCCCACGGTTGAACAAGAAAAGCATGCGCCGGTAACCGCGCTAATTGCAACGGCTGGGTGCCGATTGTGATCAGGGCTCTGCTTACGGTGGTGCATTCCCCTTTGATCCATACCTTTTGATGATCGCGGAGTTGCGCGTAATCTTGCCTACCTAAAAATTCTCTTTTGCGTCGACGAGTTCAGAGAACTAGGGTCTAATACTTAGTATGCAGCCGTATGCCGATGTTCCCTGAACATTGTGACAGCCTCTCGAAGCCAAAGCTTCAAAGTTGCGCCGGCGAAGAATGACGATGAATGGATGAGTTAGGACACGAGAATGGATATTTTTGATGCACCGGACTTCACGGGTACCGTGGATTGGTCAGAGGTCTATGGCGACGCAGGGTCAAATGACGTTGTCTTTATTGAACGTGGTCAGAAGGTCAGGATTGATCAAGACATCGATGTTGAAGGATTAATCATCGAAGGCATTCTGACCGCGAAGGATACACAAGATCTGGATGTTACCACGGACTGGGCACTTGCCATCAACGGCGGCAAGTTCCGCGTTGGTGTCGAAAGCAATCCATTTGAACATGATTTCACACTGACCCTTGATGGTGACAGCTTCAATCAACGCCTCGACTTTCGTAATGTTGGGCTGAACGGTCCAATGGATCCGACCATGATGCTGCGGGAGAATGGCGGTGATGCCTTCCTGATGGCAATGGGCGCAGGGTCCAAGATTGATATTCATGCAGCGGATCAAGACAAAGATAGCTGGACGCAGTTGCGGCGCACGGCAGAAGCCGGAGACACTGTGCTTCGCCTGGCCGAGCGGACACAGTGGGAAGTCGGGGACCGGATTGCCATTGCGTCCACATCGGGCAGCATGGAAGAGGCGGAAGAGCGCACCATCACGCGGGTCAGCGACGATGGGCGCAAGGTTTGGTTGGATGAGGCGCTCGACCATCGCCACTACGGCCGGATCGAGACTTACGACAACGGTGAAACCGGCAGGGATTTCAAGGAGTGGGACATTGATATGCGCGGGGAAGTTGCCCTGTTGTCGCGCAATGTAACGATCACCGGTGACGACAACGCGGATCGGGACCAGATGGGCGGCCATGTCATGGCGATGATGGGCGCAGAAATGCGGATTGACGGTGCCGAATTCACGAAAATGGGGCAGGCGGGTGAGTTAGGACGGTATGCCGCCCATTGGCACATGCTGGGTGACGCTGAGGGTCAATATATCGCCAACTCATCATTCCATGAAACCTACAACAAGGGATTCACCGTTCACGGCACTGACAACACATTGATTGATAATAATGTGGTCTATGATACGGTCGGGCACGGCATCTTTTTTGAGGACGGGTCCGAGACGGGCAATGTTGTGAAAGACAATCTTGTGTTTTCGACCCATCGCGCGAGCAAAGGCGAGGCGACAATTCCAACTGACCGGTCGGATGTTGCAAGCTTTTGGATTGAGCACCCCAATAATGTCTTGATCGGCAACCATGCAGCCGGATCTGAGCATACTGGTTTCTTCATTCTTGGTGACACCCCGCCACATGGTCTGAGCGCGGGCCAATTTGTTCCCGGCGGGATGGCTGATCTGGTGTTTGAAGGTAACACCGCACACAGTTCATTTCAGGGCGTCTTCATTGACGGGACCATAGACCCAGATACGTTGCAATGGAGCAGCGGTGTCGTTCAGAACGAGGACCGGTTTGTTCTGAAAGATACCACCGTATTTAAGATTAAAGGTGACAACCGCGGCGCGATTTGGGTACGCGCAAGTCAGGGCATCTTTGACAATGTGATGGCAGCCGACAACAACGAAGCTGTCTTCATGAA
>NZ_JBVFUC010000003.1:0-64410 GCF_055693545.1 Yoonia sp. JB2-21 | reverse complement strand
TCCGAACCAACTGGAACGGTCTTTCGCCATCTATCCGAGAAGTATGTTCAGTTATCAGTCCGCTATCGTCATAGCTGAGTGTTCCCACCACCGTTCGGCCAGCTTCGACCTTACCAAAAAACGAAGATGCCCGCAGGTTGCCGACTTCGTCGGCCACGGTTGCGGATGCTCCGAATCCCAGAATACACATTCCAAGAAGCAGCTTTCGTTTCATCTGCATGATCAGATCCTATCTGTATCGTCTTTGATCAAAAAATCGTCCCGAGACAGTCAAGCTAGCCTTGCTCGTCTTAAGTTGCCTCAATCGTTCGGTTCAGTTTCTAACAATGGGGAGGTGGTTGATTTTCTTGAGCGTTGTCACCGTGATTTCGACCCGTCTGTTCAGCGCTCGCCCGTCCGGGTTATCCTGACCGTTGGTCGTATTTGGGGCAACCGGGCTGGTTTCTCCTAGCCCCCTCGAGCGCAACAGGGATTGATCGATTTCTTGTGCGATAAACCAATCCCTGACAGCATTTGCGCGGTCTTCAGACAGTCTTTGATTGTAAGTGTTAGACCCTTTGGCGTCAGTATGCCCTTCGATCATAATGTCTGTGCCGTCGTATTCGAGATACAATTGCATCACATCTTCTAGCGCGGCCCGCGCATCGGGTTTCAAGTTAGAGTCATCGAAATCGAACAAGTAATCGCCGGATAGATCAACGGTAAAACCGAAACCACTGGGGTCACCCACGATATCGGTTGCACCTTCGAATGTTTGGGCCTTGCTGACGAGAGCATTCCCATTTGAGAGCAAAGCGAGAGGTTCTCCGCTGATTGCAAAGCTTTCAAACGCAGCGACATCTTCTTCCCACTTCGGATTGAAGGGATCGTTCGGATCATAGCCTTCGGCGCGTGCCGCAGACATACTCATGAAAATCATGGTGAGGCTGCAAAGCGTTGCGGGCGAACAAAGAACTGAGCCCATCTCTCTAGCTCTCCGGTTTTTCCAACACGAATGGGATCACGCCAGGCAGCACCAGTTCGATTGGCCAATCTGAGTCTTCAGGGGCTTCAAACTTGAACCAGCTCGGCGTCACACTGTTAGGTTCGAGGTCATCATAGTCGGTGTACAAAAACCACCCGCCGCCGCCGCCATTATTGATCGGCGCACCAATGGCGTCACCATTCGAGTCTTCGAGCACGGGATATTTTTTGTCATTTGTTGTGAAATATATGTCGTCAACCTCGCCACCTTTAAACTCAATAACATCGTCAGTTGTGTTCTCAATCGCGAGAACAATCGTCAAGAGATCGTTACGAATTTGGATCTTTTGGACGTGTATCTCAGTACCGCTTTGCCCGAGCTGACTATCGATGTAATCCTGCGCGATGGCTGGCGTTGACAAGAACATGGCAAATAGAAGTGCTGTTATTTTCATTGTTAGAAATCCCTGTTTTTCCGCAGCGCTTCTAAGCGTAGTAAGCTCGCTTTGGACTAACAACTTGTGCTCACAAGGTTTTTCGCCAAAATGCAGAAAAATTTCGCGAATTTGCAGCTAGTTTTGGCAGGTAGACCTTTGATCAAATTTGGCTCCCACTTCTCTAAGCATACAACTCTTTGGTATGTCGCAGTAACAAGCCTTCCCGTTCTATGCCTTTTGACGCTGATCGGGCCGTTCGGGACTTACACGCGTTTCATTTTGATCGAGCGCCTGTTCTACTGGGCTGCAATGTTGGGATCTTGCGGACCTGTGTTTGAGCTGGCCGTCCCCAAGTTTTTGCATAGCGTCAAACTCTCGCACAGATTTTCGCGCTTCCAACGCTTCGTTCTTGGGGTGCTGACAAGCATCGCCTGTTCGTTCTGGTTGGTACTTGCCGTAGAGTATGTCAGCCGCGGTCCATTTGACGCAGGCCGCGTGCCACATTTGTTGCTGGGCCTGTTTGTGATCGGGTCTACAGTCTCATATTTCCGCTTCATGTTCCGATCGTCAGCAACCCACGAGCTAGGTGATGCAGCCGACATTGACTATGGGCGCATCGCCTTTTTTGATGATTATCCTGAACTGATCGGCTCACGTATTCGTTGGGTAACCATGCAGGACCACTATGCCCGTGTGGTGCTCGAAGACACTGAAATGACGGTATATTCGTCCATGAATGAGCTAGCATCGAAGCTTCAAAACTATCCGGGCATGCGAGTACACCGTTCACACTGGGTTGCATATGCATCCCTGCGGGGCATCAAACAGTCAGGCCGCTCATTTCAAGTCGATCTTGGCGACGACCAGAGCCTGCCTATCGGTGGAACTTACCTAAAGATGGTTGAACGAATATCTGCAGATTTGGCGCAGTAAGAAATTATTAGTGGTGTCGCCGTGGTCATGATGAGCCTTTCGTATCCAAATGAAGGAAACAGACCTTCAGGCGCTATTGTCGAAAGGCGGTTTTGTCCGCGACTTGATCCCTGACGGCCATATCTATGCTTTGGGTTGTGCGAATGGCCGAGTCGGGCTCGCCCCGGACCTTAGCTGCAAGGCACTCGAATGACGGCAGGGCGGGACAAAACCGTCATTCATTTTTCCACCTTCGCTAGCGCAGCAATCATTCGCATGTGCAGCACCACTACAGCTGCTGCGCCCCCAAGTATGTGCCTGCGGTAACCTCGTGGCCTGCGGCGACGGCGATGTTCAGGCAGGTGGCGATAGAACTGCTCATCGCGACCGTCTTTGGAATAGGCGAACCGATAGATCGTCTCGTGGCTAACGCGGATCGGGTGGCGTTCAAGACGCATCCGCCCCGCGATCTGTTCTGGCGACCAGCCGGCCTTGAGCCGATCCTCAATGGCTGCCTTCAGTTCTGGATGGACGATCATTTTACGATGAACTGCACGACGGCGCTCATACATGTCCTGAGCGTTCAAAGCGTAGTAACCGTTGAGCTGTGGCAGTTCCCGGTCATCATAGTGGTTGCGTCGAACGTCTCGGTAGATCGTTGAGACATCGCGGCTCAGACGATCCGCAATCTCAGACATGGACATTTTGGCTTCACGCCACTTTGCGATCTTACGTCGTTCTTCTAAGCTCAGGTGAGAGTAGTGGGTTCCCATTCAATATCCTCCATGCAACATTCTGTTTTGATACAGAATTTGCACTTCGTTTGTGAATCCACCGCTACACATGTTCTTCACGCATAATGCGTTTTATGTTAAATAAGTAAGCAATACTGACCTAAAAACCCCTTATTTCTAAGTTAGTCCGGCCCATAGCCGCCGTCCGTTGACGGTATCAGATGCTGCGGTGCGGCCCGTCGAACCAGCCATTCGCTGCGATTGCAAAATCTCAGCACAAGCGAACTCACAGTCTGCGGGACGAAGCCGACCTTCTCCATTTTTGAACCAACGGCTAGTTTTGACGGATTTTGGTACTAGGAGCGCATTGGGTGTCATCGGCGACTTGAGCCACGCCCGCACAGACCTCGAGACACCTAAAAAGTGCTTAGGTTTTGTTGGCGGCTTTGATCGCATGGCGTAGCAAAATTGAGGCGGCACAATTTTTAGTTGACTGTGTTGCCCGGTAAATGATTAAACGAGGCAATCAGTTAATTAAGGTGAATAAATGTCGCGTTTTTTGATCACTGTATCGTCAATGTTTGCAGCGAGCGCTGCATTTGCCGGGGGACTTTCTGATACGATCGTGGAGGCTACTCCTGAGGCGGTGCAAGCTGTCGACAGCACGAGCTCTGTGCCGAACTGGGTTATTCCCTTGGTGATCGTTGGCGTTTTGGTTGCGGTTGCGGCATCCAGCAGTTCAGGTTCTGGCAGCAGCTACGATTATTGAAGTCTTCAAGTATTGTTATTGGAATCTGCACGCGGGGCAGACTCAAAGCTTTATTGAGACTAATAGATTCCTTACAAACAGCCTTTGATCAGGCGGACTTGTATCCGCGTGTTGTTATCGTCGAAAATGAAAAACGATCAGCGCTTTCTGACATCAGCGATCAATTTCCTTTTAATCCAGAACTGCATTTGCATTCTGAACTTGGCTTGACGCAGGCGCGAAATCGACTGTTTGATGAAGTCCAGAAGAAAGACTGCGACTGGTTTGTCGGCTTAGACGATGATGAGTGGGTCTCACCCGACTGGCTTAGTCAATTGATCTTGGCGATTTCTGATCATACGGACGCCGATATGTTTTTTGGCCCATGCAACTATGTCTACGATGATGAGCTCAGCAGATTTCTAGCACCAGACCAGTTCATGAAGCTGCCTCCGGGAAGTGTTCCAGAGGTCATGACGACGCAAAACTTTGCGATCCGGGCGTCAGTATACTGTCAAAAAACTGGCGCTGGTCTGCGATTTCATAGCAGCTTCAATGAAACCGGCGGGGAGGATTTGGAATTCTTTCTACGGGCACAGAGGCGTCATGGCTTTAATCCTGTCTGGGTGCCCTCCGCCATCGTCAGCGAAGAACGTCTTGGGGCCCGGTCGACTTTGGTTTATCGACTTGACCGAACGCGCCGCAATCTTCTTTCGGCGTTAAGGGTTAATAGCCTGCATCATAGCGACTTTGGGTATGGCAGTGCTGTACGCAACGCAGCCGAACTTTTGTCAATCACATACGGCAATATTATCTGGGGCACCTTGGGTTTGATAGGTGGCTGCGCATTGGTGCCTTTCAATATCAAGCAAGGCAAACGCATGATTGGACGTGCCCTAAGGAGATATGCGCGCATCGTTGCGGCAGTGCAATTTACACTTGGCATTTTTCCCAAAGCCTACGGTGCCACCGTCACACCAGACTAGGCGCCCCAAGCGGGTATCGTGTTCTTGATGCGAGGTTTCTTGCCGCCAGTGCTATTCGCAACCGTCCAGATTGTCCGGCAATGCGGTCAAACGGTGCCTGCGGATACAAACGATAGTGCTTTATGGGTGCACGGATGACTAAATTGTAGCGCCGTGAAACAACAAAGTTATCAAACGGGTTGTCCAAAGTCCCCCGCGCCATCAATTCATCTCCGTGCAATCTGTTGGCCGGTAGATCGTTTAGCTCCTTGATCAATTGCGCAGGGATGGTGCCAGAAAGCTCATTGATGGTTTCGAGCCCTGCCAACAGTATCGTCTGCAATTGATACCGTTCCGCAATTTGCAAAAGTACATCCCACTCAATTTGGTTTGGATGCTCAAGCAGCTTTAGAGCGTCGACAACCCAGCGGATGGGCCAAACACGGTTTGCAGACAGGCCGTGGTCAATCGCTTCGATCAGCAACCATGTTGGGTTTGCATTTGTGATGTCTGCTCCAGCTGAGAACAACCATTCGGCAACCCATGGATCATATGCAAATGACAAACGCGGCGACCAAACTATATCGACCTCTGCACCATCTCGGCGTTCCAGCGTGATCCCATGACCCGAAAACTTTGTGTGCTGATCTGCCCGCTTTGGCCCGGGCTTCTTCTCCCAGCCTGTGTCAATCATTGCCGACGTCAGGGCAAAGACATCGTCAAAATGGATAATCAGATCAATATCCCCTGATGGACGATCTTCTCGCTTGTCGTAATATTCGTCTGCAAGCGCCGTGCCTTTTGTCCATCGCGCCCGTATTCCATGATCATTGAGCTCCGTTTGTACGTCTTGTTGCGCCAGCGCATTGCGCGAAGCTGCCTGCTGAGACTTTTGGTTTTGGTTAACAAACCAAGCTGCGCGGCCACCCTCAAAACCAGTTCCAAGATTGGATTGCACCAATGGGAAAAGCCTGAACTCACCTTCGTTGGGAAACCCATAGCCAAGTGCGTCTATATAGCGGTTCCAGTCGGCTGGATCAGTTGAAAGCCCTGTAGCCAGTCGTACAAGATGTCGTAGGCGTCCGGTGGGTAAAATACCATCTGCAAAACGACTTTTGATATTTGACAGGCTGGGAGTCACGTTGCACCATCCAAAAACTTATAGTTGTGAGGATAGTATGGCGGCATATGCGTTAAACAGCGAGCACTACATTGTTGAGAAATTCGATGACGATTATATCCTATTGAATCAAGCCACCGGGTTATACTTTGAATGCGCAGACAATGCCGCGCGCTTGTTGGATTTGCTATTCGCGCAAGTCGATTTTGACGCGTTGCTCACAGCTCTTCGAAAGCAGAAACAAGATTTTGCTATTGGCGTTACGGCAACATTTGAAAAGCTGCAATCATGTGAGGCACTCTCACCGACCGGTGAACGTGGCCGAGAACCGACGGATGATGAAGTCGGTAGTTTTTCCGTGGAACAAGAATTCGTCGTGGATGGGTATGACGATTTGGCAGCTTATATATTGGCCGATCCAGTCCATGAATTCGATACCGACGGTAAGCCTATGCCCCAAACGCCTGTCGCTACTTAAAAATGAACGCCTTGCTAAGCGAGCCTGAGCTGGGATTGCGCGGGCAAATCGACAGATTGATCGACGCGGCTGACTATACCTCTTTCAGCTCATTTAAGATGGGCCGTCTTTCTATAGGGGTGGCAGATGCGCAAAAGTCGCTGACCGAATGGGCATCAGTGGCATACGCACCCGGTGAAGCAGAACCTGATGTGATCGTGGCGCAGCACTATGGCCATGCCTCAGAATTAGGTATCGACAACTGGATTGACGATTTCTTTCTCAATCGGGTGCGTCGGTTAGAGCGTGTGGGACTGTGCGGCTTTTACAGCGATGAACATGGGATATTGGAGATCTATGATCCAGCCCGGCGACGCGGTGTGCGATTTCTTGCGCAAGAGAAAGACCTGCCCATTTGGGAAAGCACTGCCCCTTTAACCAACTTCTTAGCTTGGTCGAACGAGGCCTATGGCGCTTCGCTGCTGCATGCCGCTGCGATTGGAACCAGCAGCGCAGGCATGCTGTTGTGCGGTGTGTCCGGCAGCGGTAAGTCACTGGCGGCCCTTGCCGCCACGACCTTTGGCCTGCAGACGGTTGGCGACGATTACGTGCTTGTGGCGTGTGGCCCCGAAGGTACGTTTTCGGCTCATCCTTGCAGCAGGCTGGCAAAGCAATCGACCGAAGGTTTGGCGCGTCTTGGCAAGGCCGCTGCGCATGTTGTGGATGGCCCTCTGAACTGGAACGCAAAACGGTGTTTTGACATTGATGACCTACGGCCCGGCGCCATGGCTGGTCGGTTACTGGTTTCCTGTGTTGCACGGGTCAGACTTGGCGATGCGCCAAGTATCGAGCCTGCAAACAAACGGTCGGTATTCTCTGATCTATACCGTTCCACCGAAATCCAGGTTCCTGCCAGATCTAACAAGCTGCTCAAGGTGATTGGCCAACTTTTTGCCGGGATTCCCGTTTTGGACGTGACGCTTTCACCTGACCTTGAACGTAACAACGCGATGCTTGTTGAGTTTATGGACGCGTTGTCCGCATGAGTTTAGTTGTCCTCATTCCCGCCTATAACGCTGCGCGGTTTATTGAAGAGGCTATTGCATCCGTCTTTGATCAAGACATGGACGCTCAGACCAAAGTCATTGTCGCAAACGATGGGTCAACAGACGAGACCGCCGCGATTCTTGCTGGGCTTGAGCGTACATATGAAAGACTTCAGGTGGTCGCGCATGAAAACATTGGCGTTTCGCGGACACGTAACCGCCTGATGTCGCTGACACCCGGCGATACAGACTTTGTTACGTTTTTGGATGCAGATGATGCGATGGCGCCCGGGCGCATCGCACGCGACACAACGCTGTTACGAGACAACCCTGATCTCGAATTGATCTATGGCCGCCTCCAACTCGTTAGCGAGGTGACAGGACGTTTGGCAGATGTCGCAATTGGAAGCGGTGTGTGTCTCAGGGGCGTGAGCGTCACAACGGCAACCTTCCGTGCAGATATACTGAGGTCGATCGGTGACTTCGAAACGCGTATGACACATGCAGAGGACTTGGACTTCTTACTACGGTTTTTCGAGGTCTCTGATCGCTACCATCTATTGAACGATGTTTCCGTCCTATATCGCCGCACCGAAGCAGATACGGCAACATCCGACATTGACGCGCTCACGCGTGGAGTGATGCAAGCATTGCTGCAACATGCCAGACGATGCCGTAAGGATGCTGCCAGAAGCCGGGTCGATGGCATATTTGAGATGGACCGTTTGCGGGCAGCCTATGACAGCGAACGGAGAGCGTTGAATGAAATATGACGTCATCATTCCGTGCTTTAACGCCGCAAATTTTATTGTCGAAGCGATACAATCCATCCAAGGGCAGAGCGTAGCGGCACAACGCATTATCGCCGTGGATGATGGGTCGACTGACCACACGCTTGCGGTGTTAAAGCAGCTGTTGCCTCAGGGCGACGTGTTCTCGCAAGAGAATGCAGGGCCTGGTGCTGCCTGTATGACGGCGATCTCCAACAGCGCTGCGCCGGTATTGGCATTCATTGATGCCGACGATCTTTGGTTGCCGCACAAGATGGCGCACCAGCTGGAGCGGCTCGCGGATGAACAAAAGCAGACAGCGCACTTTGGACGGTTGGAGGCATTTCATGACGATCCTGACTCAGCGCTAACAGTGGATGAGCAGCATGCCGGATGGAGCAGAACCACAATGGTTCTCAAACGCACCACCTTTGATCGGGTTGGTCCATTTGTTGATATGCCAAACAAGATCGGAGAGATGGTTGCATGGTTTGGCCATGCAAAAGAGGCCGGTGTCGATTTGGCAAAATCTGATGATGTACTGGCCCGCCGCAGACTTCATCCAGACAGCCTCACGCGACGTACAGAAAATCCTTCCGATGGCTATTTATCCGCCGCACGCCAAGCAATCATGCGACGGCGTCAAGCCAAGCGTGATGAAAGCGCAGAATGAAGCGGCTTCATCGGTTCAAACAGGAACGTCCTAGATTTGATCCGGTCTTGTGGACAGCCGTCTTTGATGTCGACGACTTGACTGCCGAGAATGCCGCAGTTGCATGGCTCAATCACAACGATGAAGATGCTATCAACTATTCCCATCACAGATTGCTTGCGGGTATCTCGCGCCGGCTCGGGGGGCGACCTGCGTTGAAACCTCACAAACGATTGTTGAGCAGGATCGAACGCCAACTTTGGGCGCGCGCTGTGTCATCGCTTCGCGAATTTGGGATCTTGTCGAAGCAACTCAGCGATATGCATCTGCCGTTCTTTCTTCATGGTAACTTGCTGTGGCATGCGGCGGGGAACCCCGCGCTGAATGATCTGGAAACGATCGAAATCATGGTGCCCCAAGAGGGTATGACATTCGCCGCCACACGATTGTGGGGCGGTGGGTGGCAGGCTGGACCAATGGTGTCTTGCGTCTTCGCACCGGATCCGCTTGTTCTGTCCCGACCAGGTTTTGCACATATCTGTCTTCAATCGGATGCGTGTCTGACGTCACGCGGACTGAGTGAAGCCGACATTTGGGGCCAACGATCTTCAGCGACGGTCTTTGCAAACGATATTGTGCTCCCCGGTTGGCAAGTCGTGAAAGCGCTACATGACGTCCAAAGTGGCGCCCCATTCGGCGATCTTCAAACTGCGGTGAATATGGCAGAGTTCAGGGAGCGTTATCGCTCGGCTGCCTAGGCCAGATAATTTGGTTCTATCTGAAGGCGCGACGTGAAAGCCGACGTTCACCAGATTGCGAACAAGTGACGCTTTCGGTCGGGTTCTCCCAGGGTGACCCCGGGTATATCTGGATCGGCTTACCCGATCTCTCTGCCTGTTATCGTTGTGGGCGGGAGTGACATTCCTGAATTGCAGATGGGTGACATTTTAGCTTTGCGCTTGTGAATCCACCGAGGACAAGTTGGTTTTGGCCGCCAATGAAGACGCACTGTTTGTCCCTGTTGTTTTGGCGCCGCCCGTCGCGTCTGCATTAAAAACGTCCTATGGATAGGCGGTATCTTTACACCTAGAGTTGCGACCTGCATACTTGATATAACCATTGGCTGAAGGAGGACTGGATGCCAGACTTCGTACTGCAATATGTATACCAACTAACGGACTTTGACACTTCGGGCGGCAATGACGCGGTGCCAAATGAGGGTGGCGCGCAAGCGGCAGGTTCTCCCCCATTTCAGCTACAGCTAGACGCGGGTGCTGCCCCACAGCAAGTGACTGTGACAGATCCCAATGACAACTTCGGGGAGGTCAATAATACTGGCCAAGTGTTGACGAATGATGTCGTGATTGACGGCATAACCTACACTGCGGGATCTTCGATCATCCTGAATTACGTCATAACAACTGACAGCGGTTTCGAAGGGTATTCGATCACCATTGGCGCAGGCAACACTGGCGGCAATACAACGACAGCGTTTATTACAAATAGCCCAATGGTCCCTGGACAGGTGTACATCTTTACCAGTGAAGGGAACGTCGGTGGCGGCGGGCGTCCCTACGCTCAGTTTACTTGTTTTGTCAATGGAACGCATATTGAGACTCAACAAGGGCAAGTACCGGTCGAAGATTTGGAAATCGGTCAAAAAGTCCTAACGAGTGATGGTAGGTTGCAGCCAATAAGGTTGATCTTAAAACGAAAGATGACTGCCGCTCAGTTAGAAGCAGCTCCGAACATGCGTCCCATTAGGATCAAAGCTGGTGCAATGGGACAAGAAATGCCGCGTCGCGACCTGCTGGTCTCACCGCAACATCGGATGTTGGTGTCTTCACCCATTGCAAAACGTATGTTCGACACCAAAGAGGTGCTTATTGCGGCCAAGAAGCTAGTCTGCATCAATGGAATCCAAATTGATGAACGTCCGCACCCTTTGGAGTATTTTCATCTCGTGCTAGATCAGCATGAAGTGATTATCGCTGAAGGAGCGCCAACAGAAAGCTTTTATTGTGGCGACATGGCAATCGCGGCTCTTTCAGACGAGCAACAAACCGAGTTATTCTATCTGTTTCCAGAACTTCGACATGCTCGAGACACTCAGACGGCGGCGCGCGCGATACCGAAGGGGAAGCAACAAAAGAGGCTTGTTGCAAGGCACCAAAAAAATGCGAAAGCCCTGGTTTCCGCTTGAAGTCGGTATGGTATCAGAGTGCAGCGCAATTACCGACAAATTCAACCCATCATCAGGAGGGTGAATGTCAAGATGGCAGCCGAAACAATGAATAGAGGAGAACTAACCTATCTGGAATGATGCCCCCCTTCTGCTAGACTGGTTGATCTAAGAAATGCTGGCTGGCCTTGTATCGGTTCTCAAAGACCTGTCGATCAATCAGGGTGTATCGCCTGACTGGATCGATTAACTGGGGCAAGCCGAAGTAAGGATCTGGCGCCTCCGCGCTGATCGACGACAGAGTGAACGCTGTGACAAGCGCTGCATGATCGCTCATAAACGACAACTGTTCGATCGGGCAAAGGAGTGGTTCAGCTGTTTCAATGAGTCGAAAAGATTGACCATCAAAAACAAACGGCGCAAAGCTGGTTGGTGCAGGTGCCGGAAACACATAGGTATCGCCGAGTTGGAGGCAGTCTGACTGCCTCAACTCACAGCATAACATCAACCCGTCGACAACTTGAACATCCTGTAACGGCAGCACGCGGGAATACCCAACCATGTTTCCTCGTAGTCCGGTCCGTGACTGATCCATCGTATGTTCAAACCCCGTCTTGGTTACCGTTAAATCCCTGCAAGCCTTGCGATCGTCGAATTAAAGCTGCGGTTCAGGTTCGACCTGGATGACCGTTCCATCCTTCGTTCGAATTGGGCCCCGGCTTGTTTCCTGGCCGCGACAAACAGGGGTGCCATCTTGGTTCAGACGCGGCGCCATATATCCTTCGATGCCATCATCGATGTACCAATATTGGCACCCGTCTGGTGACACCCAGATATTTGCCAGCCCATCCTTGAGGGCGCCGCCATCCAGACCACCATCCGTGATCTGGTCGCTATCGCCAGAACGACCCTCACAAGCTGCCAAGCTGCAGATCAGACCGGCAAGAATTGCAAAACGTTCGATCATGCTCATGTCCCTTGATCCCCTTTGTTGCGAACAAGTCCTAAAACTCTTTATAAACTTGACGTTACAGTATCCATATAGGCATCTGCACCTACTGCTATCAACCTATAATTGAAGAATTCAATCAAAGGGCGCAGAGATTTATCTGTGCACGACAAGCTTGCCCAAACTGACGATGAAAAAATACGGATACCAAGCCCTCGAAGAAAATGAGGGGGCTTCGGGGCAGGTCGCAGGTAGAGCTTGGTGCGAAGGATAAAATCGAACAGGAAGCGTGGTTTGGATTAGTGAATTTTTGCGTTATGCTTACTTAGTTCGCGTAAAACTCTAGCATTAGGTGATCTTTTGAAACCTCTTTACTTGCTCTGCCTAGCGGCAGTCATGCCAACTCTGGCGCTGGCCGATATTGAACCAACTTGTGAGGAGTTGTGGTTTTCGCGAAATGCGATGTTGGATGATGCCGGGTATTGTTTTTCGTCCCCATTGGGTCGCAGTTTGTTTGATAATGCAGACTGCACCACGCAGGCCCCGCAGGTCAGTCCCGAAGTGGCGGAACAGATCGCGCGGATACAAGCGCTGGAGTTGAGCGCGCCTTACGTTCCAGACGGTGTGTGCAATGTAGATACAAACCAAACCAGCCTGACTGACGTGCGATACCTCGAATTGCGGCGGCGGCTGAAATTTCAACCCGCAACTGATGGTGGTTCGTCAGTGTGTATTGGGTATCGTGGTGCGCCTATAAATCTGTATGCCGCACCAAGTGAGACGGCCGAGGTGTTGGGCCAGATTCCATTGGGGGCTTCTGTCAGTAATTCTCACCTCTCTTGGGAGGATTGGGAATTTACAATCGTTTGGCGAACTGGATCTGATGATCAGCCGATAATGCTTGGATGGTATCGAGGCAGCGTGATGGCCGATGCAGCAAGGGACGGCATTTCAGAGAATTGTGATTCCATCTCTGGATAGGTTTGTTCTTGGCATCGGTCAACCGATCAAAACTGTCAGATGTCGAGCCCATTGTTCCATCTTACATTCACAAGATGAACGGCAGCTTTTTTGACAAACTTGCTGTATGCAAGAAATCAAGGTGCCGGCTACTGCGGCGCTCGATCGAATATGGACCAACATTCATGCTTAAACTCACAGTATTTCTAACTCTGACAACAGTCACGTCAGCATGGGCTGAGCCTCAATACTGGACCTTTATGGATTGGCGCGTTTCGGTAGAACGCAATGCGTCAGACAACGGGGAGATAGTATTGTGCACTGCCTTTACTGGGAGCGACGGTTTTCCTTTGCTCGAGATAGCGATATCGGAAGATGAAAACACTCCTCCAGCCGGCTACCCGACGCCAATCCTGAAAGAAAGTGCACATCGCGGATATGAAACAGTGCTTCAGCCAGGACAAAACGTGCTATTTGTTCCTGACGATGGCCATACTGTCGAAGCAACGGTCATGGGCGGTGTTGATGGAGGATTATTTTGGGCACATGCCAGCCCAAATCAAAGCGATAGCCAGCAGCTGTTGCAAGCAATGCACAGGAGTAGTGAACTCGCCTTCACGTTTGACGGTGAACCTTATTACTATATCGCGTCTATGCAGGGGTTTACTGCAGCCTACATGAAACTTTCAGAGCAATGTAATGTTTCAACAGTCAACTTCTTTGGGTGAGTTTTTCGGCGGTACGTTCTCGGGAGCGGTCATTGGTTTCGCTGCAGCGAAAGTGCAGTCTCGGTTCTGGCGAAATCGACACCTATGAATGACCGGAATGACGACTTGCGCCGCGCTGCAACGATGAGCGTGCCGCAAATGCGAGAACTTGCTGCGTCAGCGAAGTGCAAAAACTCAATGTCGGCTCTGTCCCGCATCTTACCAGTTCGTGCACGACGCAGCGAAGGATCGCTATCCCACAAACCTGAATGAGAAAATCCTTAGCGCCCTATTCTGCACTCAGCCGGAATCGACCCCAGCTACAGAATATTCATGCTCAGACAAAATAGACCCCTTAAGCGTGGCCCATATTGTACTGTGAACCAACATCGATACTTCATTTGGTTATTATCAATATTTTATTCAACTCAAAGAAGATTATTTGTCAGTTCACTGGTCACGAAAACCCTACACCACGACCAGCGAGTAGCTTGTGCTTCGCCCGCCCGCGTCGTCTTTCTGCAATGCGCCAATCTCGATCAGTCCGTTAATGTCACGGTTGGCCGTATCCTGAGAGCACTTTTCGATCTTGGCATACTTCGAAGATGTCAGCTTGCCTTCAAACCCATCCAAAAGCCGGTTCAGGATATCGCGTTGCCGCGCATTCAAATCAGCACCCGCATGGATTTCCCAGAACCGCGCCTTTGCAAAGACATTCGCCAGAATGTCCTCGGCCCCGTCAAAAGCCCGGTCTAGACATTCCAGAAACCAAATCAGCCAGCGGGTGATATCCAGTTCCGCTTTCTGTGTCGTCTCAAGGATATCATAGTAGGCTTTGCGTTCCCGTCGGATCTGGGTCGACATGCTGTAGAATCTTTGCGGGCTGTTTTCAGATCGCGCCAGTGCCATATCTGCGATGGCACGCGCGATACGGCCATTGCCATCTTCAAACGGGTGGATCGTCACAAACCAAAGATGCGCAATGGCGGCGGCAAAGACTGGGTCCATCTCTGGCTGGTCTGCGAACCAATCCAGAAACTGCGCCATCTCAGAGTGCAGCCTGTCAGCAGACGGCGCTTCAAAGTGAATACGTTCACGACCAATCGTGCCGGATACTACCTGCATCGGTCCAACCTCAGCGCTGCGCCAATCCCCAACTGTGATCCGTGTCATACCACTGCGCCCTGTGGGGAACAGCGCCGCATGCCAGCCAAACAGGCGGTCCGCATCAAGCGACTGATCGTAGCCTTGCGTTGCATCCAGCATCATCTCAACCACGCCATCAACGTGCCTGTCCGATGGAATCAGCCCGCCAATATCCATCCCTAACCGTCGCGCAATCGAGGATCGGACTTGGTTCTTGTCGAGCGTCTCGCCCTCAATCTCGCTGGTTTTTACTACATCGCTGGTCAGGGTCTGCAGCATCGCCTCATTACGCAGATCAAAGCCCAGCCCCTCCATCCGGCCGAGCAACCTACCTTGCCGGTGGCGCACAGCCGCAAGCTGCGCAGAGAGCGCAGCCTGATCCCAGGTAAAGTATGGCCAATCCGGCAATTCATGTATGTAAGTCATTTATCTCTGCACCATCTGCGGAGATAATAGATATTATTCTCCGCAGAGGCAATATTAATCTCCGCACATAAAGCGGTGATTAAGTGAATTATTCTCCGCATCATGCAGCAACTCCGTTCAGTCGTCCAAAGAAACTGCGTTCCAGATGCAGCTCCCCTGCCCCGGCTTTTTGAACCATACCGCGCAAATAGCCACCAGGTGAAGTAACTTCGCCCGCTGCATGTTTCTCGAACACAAGCACCAAGGCTGCGGTGGCCACCTGTTTGCCCATTTGTTCCTGCGCCACGTTCCACGCATGCTCAGAAATCCCGATCATCGGCCGCAACTGCCCTGCCACACGGTGCAGATCGCCCCAATCCTTGAGGTATCCACCCATATTGCGCGCCCATGACGCAAATTCGGGACAGGCTTGCATCACCACAGGTAAATCAAGAGCAGCACGCTTTTTGCGCAAGTCAGCAACCCAGTTCTCGAGCTCCGTATCAACTTGGCTCTCCTGCTGATTATTTGGAACGACGGCCGCTGCGTCCTCTTTTTCAGAGGAATTACAGGTTACAGGAAAGGGTTGTTTTGTAATTAGTATATGAGGGTCAGAATTGACCCCGCTGGGGTTCACTTCTTTATCTATAAACGGATCGTCCCTGGTGTTTTCAGAAGTGTTGTCCACAACCTCATCAGGCTGAGATGCTTTGAGAAAGGCCGCTTCAACGCGGTCCTGCAGCTCTTTGAACCATCCCAAAAGGGTCATCAGGTGCTCAGAGGCCGTGTTTTGGCGCGGCAGACGGTCCAGAAGGTCGTCGAACAGTCCCATGAACTGCCTCCAAGGGCCGCTGAGAGCCCCGCTCAGCGCCCCCTCGATGCGTGCGCGGATCATACGGCGTGACACCGTGATCTGACGCTTGAGGCGCTGACACAGCGCGCGCTCGGCCTGCAACAGGGCGTGTAGCTGCTCAAACTCTTCGGCACGGGCCGACAATGGCGACAAATCAAAGCCGTAAGCCTCTACAATGACACCCTCAGCGTCCCTATGACCCCAGCGCTTGCCATTGGGGCTGTCCTTGAATGCAATAACGCCTGCTTCGGCCAAGCGGCGCGCATGACGTTTCAGCGCAGAGAGCGAAAACCCCGTCTGTTCCATCAGATAGGCGTTTGAGGCCCAGACGATGGGCCGTGCGCCCTCTTCCCAGTCTTGGGACTGCGTAAAGGCCCCTAGCGTGTCCAACAGCATCATATCACCCGCCTTCAGACCGATATGAGCGCCAACGCGTTTGACCGCGACAAAGGCCCTGCCCTTTTCAACGGCAAGACTGGCACCTTTGTCCGCCAAGACATCGGCCTGCAACAACGCAGGTGAAACCCGCCGCCATCCGTTTGGCACAGCAAGATCGGTCCGGAACCCATAAGGCCCAGTTGCCCCGTGGGGCATTTCCATAAATTCATCCATATTTGTTAGAACGCCGCAGATACCCGTTCGCCCAAAGGCGTTTTTTGTTGTGCGGTGATCTCGCGGACTGCTAAGATTGAAGTGCGAAGACAATCTGCGCCTTGGATATCATCCGGGCGTTGCAGCCCTCGGAACTCCGGTTTCGAGGGTTTCTTTTGCGTTATCCTCCTTGTCTGCTCATGTCCTCAATGAAGCCGTTAACAGGTGTTAACTGCCCTTACCCTCCGACCCGTTTTGAAATGATCGATAGGATTCTGTGATCAGACGGTCGATGTTTTCATCAAACCAATCTGCAAATGCTGTCGTTTCCCCTGCCCGCTTGACGGTCACGGTGACGGATGACTTTGTCGATTTCACCACCGCGCCATCCACAGGCTCGCGTTGAGCAGGACGTGTTTCTTTGGCCCCGCGTTTGCCCAAACTGGCCAGAACCGCGTGCAACCGCGCATCGGAACCCGCGCCATCTGGTATCCCATGCAACACCTTCATCGCGTCCGTGTTTGTCAGCGCGCCACTTTCAAATGCCGCCGCAAGGGTCATCCACTTCGGGCGCCCTGCCCCATGTGCCGGACCGATTGCCTCACCTACGCGGTCCGGAATCAACCGCGCGACACGTTCCAATTGGGACAAAGTATTCTTGCTGATCGACAAAGCCTGCTGCGCATGTTCGCGCGAATGCCCCTGATCCAGAATGGCCTGCGCAAAGCGTGCGCGTTCATAAAAGCTCAGGTCCTGACGGCTGGCATTTTCAAGCCCTTTAGCGATCAAGGCTTCACTGTCGTCCAGGGTGCGGATCAGCGCTTTGACAGGTACGTCAAGTTGTTGGCATGCCAGAATACGGCGTCGCCCATAAACAACCTCGAACTTGCCGTCATGGTTGCCTGCAGGCCGCAACAAAACAGGCACTTGTTGGCCGCTTTGCTTGATGCTTTCCACAAGGTCCAACACATCTTCTTCGGCACTGTTAACAGCTGTTAACTCCAGCCGGTCCTGCGGACCCCAAGGCAGGATCAACGCGGTATCAATCTCTTGAATGCCACCCAATCCGGCGCGCACAGATCCCACAGTGCCTTTTGGCAACGACCTGTGAGCACGGTTTTGCCCAATCGGTGCCTTGCCGTCAGTCGCGGCAGAAATCGCGGCCATAATCCCGGTCTTGTTCTTGTTCAGTGCCATCAGCTACGCCCCCATGCTTGCTGCACCAAGTTTGCAATATCAGATCCTACTGAATCCATACTGGACCGTGCGCGGTCATACGTGCTGCGAGTCATGTCTGCGCGGGCGACTTCGTAAATCGACATTTTCAGCATCGACGCATCCGCAATTGCAGTACTGCGCAGCGCGGTCGAGGGTATGATCCGTTCCTGAAACAAGGCCCGCATCAACGATACAATCTGCTGGCTCGGGATGTCGCTGGGATCGTCACGCGTGATCAGAAAACTGAAAAAGTCATGGTCCATGCTCACGCCCGTGTCCTCAATCACACCCAGATAGGCAGAGGTCATTTCGATAAACTGCTGAGTCGATGCAAGGTCCAGCATACTGGGCGTCATCGGCACCAACACCGACGTCGCCGCAAACAAACCCGTCAGCGTCAAAAAGCCTAGGGCAGGGGGGCTGTCGATGATGACGATGTCATAGTTGGCTTCAACAGGGGCGAGTGCATTTGACAGGCGTTCGAAAAACGCGGCACCACGCCCCGCATTCACGGCCGTTTCCGTCTCAAACTCGCTCAGGATCAGGCGGGCAGGGGCCAGATCAAGGCCGGGGAAATACGTATCAACAATAACATCTGACAAGGGCAGGGGGTCTTCGTAACGCAGTGCGTCATAGATGGTCGGCCCATCAAATTCCAATTCGGTCTGCAGACCACAAAACCCTGTCAGGCTGCCCTGAGGGTCCAGATCCACTGCCAGAACACGGTAGCCATTCAAAGCAAGGTAGTGACACAGGTGGATGGTCGCCGTCGATTTGGCTGATCCACCTTTGAAATTCATCAGTTGGATGACCTGTAGCTTGTCACCTTCACGGCGACCGGGCACATATTTGCCTGGGCTGCGCGATCCAGCCTCTAACGCTTGCCGCATCGCCCAGATTTCATCGCCAGAATAGGACCTGCGCCCGCCTTTGTTGACCGCAGGTTCAGCCAAAGACCCGTCGCTGTGGCATTTCCTTAAGAACTGCCCCGACACACCCAACAGCTCGGCCGTTTCGGTCGCACTGAACAGACGCAAAGACTTGCGTTGATCTGGTGCATAGACTTGCTCTAGATGTGTGGTCAAAGCCGTCTTTAACCGCGCCGCCATTTGATCGGTGACTTCGGATTGAGACGCCGCCGCTATCGGTGCTGTCTGAAACATGGTTGCTCTTTTCCCGCTCAATGTTGCTTATTTGCGCAACTTGGCACCAGTTAGGATGCGATTCACCATGCCAAGTCAAGAAGAATATCTACAGCTGGCTCGTTTCGGAGAGTAATGCGCAAGATGTAGGACATGCCCCCACGAGTTAACAGGTGTTAACAGAGTCCCTCAAACACGTGAACCCGCGCAGAAAGGCAGGGGTCAACCCGCAGCAAAAACTCTAAACGTCAAGGTTCTACGCATGGGTTAAAGACCTTTAAGCCAGCGTGCGCTCGAAGATGCACGGCAGACGGAACTGATCCGCCAAGCATGGACCGACAGCGGTAAGGTCTATGGATATCGGAAGCTGACAGACGACCTACGCGATGCTGGCGAGACCTGTTCTGAGAACCGCGTTGCACGTTTGGCCAGTCTAGCGGGCATCACAGCACAGATCGGTTACAGACGCCGCCTTGGTCGTTATGGTGGCAAGCCATCGGTTGTCGCGGACAACACATTAGATCGCCAATTCGAAGTTGATGCGCCCGATACGGTTTGGGTGACAGACATCACGTACATCAAGACGCATGAGGGCTGGTCATATCTAGCCGTTGTGATTGATCTATTCTCAAGACGTGTGGTCGGATGGTCGATGCAGTCACGCATGACATCAGGCCTGGCACTGCAAGCGTTGCTGAGTGCTGTTTGGCGGCGCAAACCAGAGCACAGAGTCCTGATCCACTCAGATCAAGGGTCACAATTCACCGGAAAGGATTGGCAATCGTTTCTCAGCAAACACAACCTAGATGCCAGCATGAGCCGCCGTGGGAATTGTCATGACAACGCCGTGGCAGAAAGCTTCTTCCAGCTCTTGAAACGAGAACGGATCAGGCGGCGGACGTACCTGACGCGCAATGCTGCAAGGCAGGATGTGTTCGATTACATTGAGATGTTCTACAACCCAACACGCAAGCACACCAACAACGGCATGCTGTCACCGATTGACTATGAAAAAGAACAGAAGAAAATGAACGAGGCAGGCGTCTAGGAAACTATCCGCAAGCTGATCATGTGGATTGCGGTGATGATGGTGGGGCAGCTGGCTGCCAATGCAGCCATCACATTCCAGATTGTCCCGGTGCTTGAAGGATAAGATCGTGGCACATTGAGTTGCATGACAAAGGCGCGGTTACCGCGCCTTTCCTATTAGTTGCTGCGGTACCGGTATCAGTTACCGCAACAAGATGATGCAGATCGAGTGCCGTATTCGCCAACACTTGACTTGACGATTGGTGAGCTACACATTTCAGGGTTGCAATAGATTGCCTCATGTGGTTTCAAAATCGTAGTTATTGAAGACACCTAAGCGCATTTTCTGATCAGCGTATTTGATGCTTAGGGCATTAAATTTAATGGAGCTTTTTCGGTGGGTATTTGTCAGACCGTTAGCAAACAGTTTTCTTGCCTCACTCAACAAAGCTTCCATAAGCAACTTATCGTTGTTTCTTCCCTCTTTGCTTTTTCCATCGCGACTCAGGCGTCTTCACATCACAACGAAGGTGAAGAGACGTTCTTCTCGAGAAGCACAATTTCAAGCTTCCATGCAGCCGACATTCCTACTCAATGTCTGATTAATGCAAAGGTGTATGACCCGCCGTCCGCTCAAAACACTCGTATAACTGCAATAGAGATTTTTGAAAATTATTCGGCCCAAGGTGTTCGTACCGGCACTGAATACATCTGCCATGCGGCTCACGACGGATATAGGAATGTGATTCCGTCTGGAACCTTCAGTGTTGCCGGTGATGAATACTGCGATTTGGATCCGGACGTGCACATTGCGTCTAACTTTAGGCTCGGGGCATGTACTCCACCCGAAGATCGCATGGAGTGCGGCGTCGGAAACCCGATATATCTGACGTCCGGACAAAAGAGCGAGACAGTCACAGACTGGGTGTCTTCTCTTGATCCCAGATTCGAATTTAGACGTTTCTACCGCACCGATGGTTTTACAAGCGTCAATATGTCAACCGACGGATGGGGCCAAAACTGGTTTTCCAAATGGTCGCAGCGCATCGAGGTGTATGGATCAAACACGCGTGTGGTTCACCTTGCTGATGGGACGATCCTGCATTTTACGGGCTCAGGTGCAACACCCGTCAGTGGTGACCACAATTACACGCTCACCCCGTCGGTGGCAGCGGAAGGCGGGCGTCACGTTCTAAGCCATGGGTCGGGTCGAGAAGATCTCTATCTTGATGTAAACTCGGACTTATCGTTGCTTTCGGAAATGCGGTGGCCGGATGGTTACTTGATCACCATAAACCGCGATGGCAACAATCGCGTTTCCTCTGTTGCTGACAATCGCGGACAATATGCCGAATTCATCTGGGATGAGACACTAAATCCCAGCGCTACTGTGCCCGTCGTCTCTGAGATTAACATTGATACTGACTACGATGGTGTTGCGATATCTGCGGATGTCTCGATCGATCTGGGTTATCAAACCGCTGGCCTATTTACCAACCGACTGCTGATGACCTCCACCACTGTCACAGACCTGAGTGCGAGTCTGACTATGGCAGACAAGGCGTTCGCCTATGACAATATCGTGGGCTCTGTCGGTGGTGATCTTCTTGTCAATATTTCAGATGGTCGCCTAAGGTGGGCTAGCGCATCGGAAAAGGTGATTGAACCGGTTGGCGCATCCGTTAGTTCGCGACTGTCTGGTTGGGGTGGCCCGCCAGAAACTGTCATTGACGGTTCGATTGGCACATTTCCGCATACACTCAACGGACCGAGCGAATTCATTGAAATCGATCTTGGCGCAGATTTTGCGCTTGCGAAAGTTTCGGTCACTAATCGCAACCGCAGTGGAGGTGACGCCAGAAGGTTGAATGGCGCGGTTGCCGTTGTCTATGACGCTTTGCGCAATGAGTTATACCGATCTAATCCGATAACGGGAGCTGCTCGAGCAAGTGTACATTCGTTTGACCTGAGCGGCCTGCAAGGTGCGCGGTACGTCTCCGTCCAGCATAGCAATCAGTGGCTTCATGTTTCCGAAATTCATGCGTTTAGCTATGTTCCAGCAGGCCAAAAAATGTTCAACTACGCTGCGTTTGAGTACGATAGTGCGTCTAGCACATCTAAGCCTCGCGCTATCACAACCGGCCATTTCGGTGCTGTAGATACGTACAACGTTGGCATGCCTGTTGATACACCGAATGGCTTCTCGATCACGGCGACCAACCCATTGGGCAAAGAGACGGTCTATTCCTTTGAGGAGATTGCAGGCCAGGATCGGATTGTTGGCGTGGAAGGGATTTCTACGGCCAACTGCCTCCCGTCGGACACGACCTTGTCCTACAATGCTAGCGGACGCGTTATCGAACGGATCGAAAGAAATGGCGCGCGGACAGCAATGACCCGCGATAGCATCGGTCGGATCCTGACGCGCACCGAGGATGCTGACGGTGTGGCTCCACGGGTCACAACTTACACATGGCCGATGGGTGATCTGCGCAAGCCATTGACGCGCGTGACGTCTGAGCTGTCCGAGACCTTCACTTACGATATGGATGGTTTGTTGACCTCCTACACGCAGCAAGACGTGCTTGTAGGGAACCCGAACTTTGGCGACATTCGCACGTGGACATATACCTACACCGCCTTAGCCTCCGGTCTGAAGGTGCTCACTTCGCTTGATGGTCCGGGCCTGATAGCTGACGGCGTGAATGACGTCACAACCTACACCTACAACGCGCGCGGTCAGCTTCTGACGGCGACGGACCCCAACGGGCTGACGCAAGAGGTGTTGGCCTATGGTGTCACCGGGCAGCCGACGCTGATCCGTGATCATCAGGGGTTTGAGTGGGCACTAGAGTATGACCTTGAAGGACAGCTGACCCAATCCACGTTCGAACCAAACGGCGTAAATGACATTACGACCTACACCTATGACATCATCGGGCAGATGACATCGTCCACCGATGCGCTGGGGCGCACATGGGGTTACACCTATGACGAGGCCAAACGCCTGGTTGCGATCACCGCTCCGTCAGGCGAAACGATCAGCTTTGATCATGATGCCATGGGCAACGTCACCCGCACAGAATATGCGGATGCAGCAGCGGTCACCCGCTATCTGGCGGAAACGCAATATGATGAGCTGGGACGGACCCTGCAAAGCCTTGGGTCCAACGGGCAAGCCACTAGCTTCAGCCACGATGTCGAAGACAATCTGGCCGCAGTCACCGACGCGACCAGCCTAACCACGACGCTGTCCTATGACCCACTGAACCGGATGACGGATCTGGTGGACCGAGCGAGTTTCACCACCCAGATGGATCACGATGAGAGCGATCAGATGACCAGCTTCATCGACCCACGCGGGATCGCGACCACCTTCGCCTATAACGGCTTTGGGGAGTTGGTGAACGAGACAAGTGCGGATCGCGGGACCATGACCTACACCTACAACAGGCGTGGGCTGGTGACGTCCATGACGGACGGGCGAGGGGTCGCAACAAACTACAGTTATGACAACGGGGGGCGGCTGCTATCAAAGACCTTCCCCTCGGACGCAACGCTGGATCAGACCTTCACCTATCACAATGACCCGGCGATCCCGCATAACATCGGCACGCTGGCCACGGTGACGGATCAAACCGGGCAAAGCAGCTACAGCAATGACTCCGCACGCGGCACCTTCTATCAGGACCTGCGGCAGATCGACGGTGTCAGCTACAGCGTGACCTATGACACTGACGGGGTAGGGCAGACCACCCAGGTTGGTTATCCCAGCGGATCGCAGGTCCTGCTCAGCTACGACAGCGATGGCGACCTGACGGATGTGCAGTGGCAGGCCTATGATCCGGTGAACGGCACGCTTGGAACTGCTGTGAATGTGATCGGCAGCATGGCCTATCTGCCCATGGGCCCGATGACCGCGGCGCAATATGGCGATGGCGGCACCCATACGGCATCCTACGACAGCTCTTACCGGCTGACCGGGCTGGTGGACATGCGCAGCGGCCTGGCCTTGCGCGATGAGACCTACAGCTGGACCACGCGCGACAATCTGGCGG
Source organism: Yoonia sp. JB2-21 (assembly GCF_055693545.1). NCBI lineage: Bacteria > Pseudomonadati > Pseudomonadota > Alphaproteobacteria > Rhodobacterales > Paracoccaceae > Yoonia > Yoonia sp. JB2-21. The sequence goes on along the minus strand of NZ_JBVFUC010000003.1, from coordinate 40,366 downwards.
GGGTGACGGACAACCTCGCCCCGGCGCAGACCCAAAGCTTTGCTTATTCCCCGCGCGAGTTCCTCTCGTCCGCGGATGGCGGATGGGGTGAGCTGGATTGGCTTTATGATGGTGTCGGCAACCGCACCCAGCAGATGTCTTATGCCGGTGGGGCCACCACCACGGATGTTTACAGCTACCCGCTGGACAGCAACCGTTTGGACAACATCGCCTTTAGTGCGGGTGGGTTGCGCGAACTCACTTACGATGCCGCAGGCAATGTCACCTTCGACAACCGCAACGGGCCGGGTTATGGCTATAACTACGATGCCGCGAACCGCATGTCCTCCTTTGCGATCAACGGGGTCATCCAGGCGGAGTATGAATACAACGCCCTCGGCCAGCAGGTCATCCGCAGGCTGACGCAGGCGGGCCAGACGATCCATTCCGTCCACGATGGCGCAGGCAACCGGATTGCGGAGTATCTCTATGATGAGAGTGCGGGCACCAGCAGCCTGATCCGTGAATACATCTGGGCGAATAGGCAGGTGGTTGGGGTCTACGAGAACGGCACGCTCTACTACGTGCGGACGGATCACATCGGGCGGCCTGTGTTGGCGACGGACGGCGCGGGCACCACGGTCTGGGAGGCGAGCTATCTGCCCTTCGGCGGCGTGCAGGCATCATCAGGACCAAACCCCGAACTCCGCTTGCCCGGACAATGGTTCCAGACCGAGACCGGGCTGCACCAGAACTGGATGCGGGACTATGATCCGACAACAGGACGGTACATGCAGGCGGACCCGCTGGGGCTCGTGGATGGGGCGTCCGTCTATGGTTATGCGCTGCAGAACCCAGGACGGTATATCGATCCGAGAGGGGAAGAAACCACAGTTCTCATTTCGACGCCGAGAGGACTAGGATTTGGTCACGCAAGCATTGTATTGCCCGACATGATTTACGATCCAAGTGGTAGCTGTAGTTGTCAATTCGAAGATGATGGCAACGGCCCTTATTGGCAAGGATCTGGAGATAGTTACTTTAGAAATAGGCAAACGGATCGAGCGTTTTTCAGTTATCAATTTTCAAATCCAGCTGACTTCCGAACGCAGGCTTTTGTCTTTCCGACAACTCCGGCACAGGAACAGATGATTCGCGAACGTATCGAACGTTTCGGCGGAGGCGCTTTGCTAGGTTGCGCAAGCGCTGTTTCGAACGTGCTGTCAGGAGTCGGTCCATTTGGGGATCTACAGCCTACCCGATGGCCCACTAGGCTTCGTAATCGCCTAGAGGATATTGGTGGGTACGAATACGTGGTCCCGTAATTAACTCCAATTCAAGAAGGTTAGACGATGAAATCAAGCGACTCAGATTTGTTTCTTAAATTTTCATTGATCGTTGCTGCTGCCTTTTTAGCGGGCATTTTTGGCGTGATTTGGATGACCGTTATGTCAGCACTTGCCCCTTTCAGCCATGTCAGCAATTCGTTTGTTGTTATTGTGGTTTTTCAGGCCGTCTTGCTCGCGATCCTGAGGCCAAGATGGTACTTCGCCATTTTAGCACTGGTCCTCCTCAACCCACTGTTCTTTGACTGGGGCGTTCTAGCATTTAGCGGGATGTCAGTCGCAACTCTTAGGCAATTCTTTGACGGTCAACTGCTGTATTTTGTAACTGGCGTATGGGTGCCAGCGATTATGTCCTTTCTACTCGCGGAAAGAGTCATCAGTTATATGCATGGTAGGCTTGCGCGGTGAAGAAATATTGACGTGCAGTAAGGTGACCTCGCTCCTGTCCAGTCAGAGATAGATGGTTACCCCGAGCATACGCCGACCAATGACGCAGCAGGCAATGTCACCTTCGACAACCGGAACGGGCCGGGCTATGGCTATAACTATGACGCAGCAGGCCGCATGTCTTCCTTTGCGATCAACGGGGTCATTCAGGCGGAGTATGAATACAACGCCCTCGGCCAGCAGGTCATCCGGCGTCTGACGCAGGCAGGCCAGACGATCCATTCCCTCCACGACGGCGCGGGCAACCGGATTGCGGAGTATCTCTATGATGAGACCGCAGGCACCAGCAGCCTGATCCGCGAGTATATCTGGGCGAATGGGCGGGTCGTTGGGGTGGTCGAGAACGGCACGCTCTACTACGTACGGACCGATCACATCGGACGGCCCGTGTTCGCGACGGACGGCACAGGGGCCAAGGTTTGGGAGGCCAGCTACCTGCCCTTCGGTGGGCTCGAGGCCTCCTCCGGCCCCAACCCGGAGCTGCGCTTCCCCGGCCAATGGTTCCAAACTGAAACCGGGCTGCACCAGAACTGGATGCGGGACTATGATCCCACGACTGGACGGTACATGCAGGCTGATCCACTTGGGTTGGTGGATGGGGCGAGTGTGTACATTTATGTATCAAACAATCCAAGCGTGCACATTGATCCTAGGGGGGAGCAAGGCAAAAGTCTGCTGGGCGGGGGATCAACCTCTGCACCAATCTTCGGTCCAGGAAGCGCCGCCGAGGATATTGGACAGTCCATGGTGGATACAGGTGGCCTAGTCCGTGAACTGAGTCATCGATACAATCCGATAGATCTCTTTTTTCAATGGTGCCTGGCGGACGATGATGAAGATGGTGTTGACTGTGAACAACTCTACGAGGACGACCTAGATGTATGTCGCGCGCTTGGTAGAACAACTAATCGTCGCGACAAGGCTGCAATTTGCTACGGACTTGCGGAAAAGAGGAGATGGGAATGCGAAAACTTGGGTGCACCACAAACTCCATTAAGTGTTTGGCACTAAGATGAAGAGACTTCATCATATCGAGTATGACAGTGATACCATGAAGTACACAATTTTCCGACTTATGTCCGGTCGGCCGGTACTTCTTGCCGAAATCGACGTCAGATCGCTTTTTTCAGAAGGTTATGATGAAACGATTGACAAGGTTGCGCTCGCGATTGGGGAAATCATATTTGCAGATAGCAAGGAGGGAAGTCGAGGCAGCCTGGAAGTATTCTACAGGCTTAGAGTGACTTTCGCTTCTGCCAAAAATGGAGAGATTAAGGCTCTACTACGTGCGGACCGATCACATCGGACGGCCGGTGTTTGCGACCGATGGCGCGGGTACGAAGGTCTGGGAGGCCAGCTACCTGCCCTTCGGCGGTGTGCAGGCGTCATCCGGACCCAACCCAGAACTCCGCTTCCCCGGGCAATGGTTCCAAAGCGAAACCGGGCTGCACCAGAACTGGATGCGGGACTATGACCCCACGACAGGGCGGTACATGCAAGCCGACCCGCTGGGGCTGGTGGATGGGGCGAGTGTCTATGGGTATGTGCGGCAAAACCCGGGACGGTATGTGGATCTGAGAGGGGAACAGAGTACCATGCCGTTGCCAACCGGCTCAGACTGGGGAGTTGGAAGCTCTCCAACTGGACAGGACTTCGCTAGAGGATATGGTTCATTCTATCGTGGCCTGTATCGCTGTATCAGTGGGTATTGCTTCGGAAACAACGACGAGTACCGAAGACTTAGTGAATATTTGAATGAACATCAAGAAATGCACCAATGTCTAAGAGATCTGATGAGAGATTATGCATTGAATAATAAGGTCCGCTTGCTTGGGCGAACGATTGGTGGACAATCGCTAGGGGCACTTACGTTGCTGGCCACTAGAGGAAGAGGTGCGGGCACGAAGGCAGCCGGATCGGGAGCCACTGGACTGAATCTTCAGACCTACGCAAGCATAGGTGATATCGGGCATATGCTTCAGAATTCACCGGACGCTAGTCCGTTGGCTTTGATGGGTGCTGGGTTGTTGGGAGATCCAATCTATGATATCTCGGAGCTGCCATGTTCATGTCAAGAATTTGGTATGTAGATGGAAAATGGTAAGAAAACCGAACAAGAATGTAAGCCGTCAATGACACAAAGGATGTCGTTGTTAATGCTTAGTTCAGTTCATTGTCGAAAGTGTGGTGAAGCTTTTCAGTTGAGTGACGGGTTGTCGTCATTCGTTGCTATCTGTTTTTCTACTGTTCTTGTTCTCATTTTTGTGTTTTCGGTTTTTTTGCTGGACATATATCTTTTTTTCTTGGACTGCTCGGTGCAACCGTCTGCTTTTTAGCACTCGTAGCAGTATTACCGGTGACAAAACGGGAAACCAAAACCCACAAGTGATTGAGTAAATTCTACCTGCAACCGCCTTGACCAGATCGTCTTTGACGGCGGCGGTGTCCGCCAGTTGACCTATGACGCGGCAGGCAATGTCACTTTCGACAACCGCAACGGGCCGGGCCATGGCTATAACTACGACGCAGTAGGCCGCATGTCCGCCTTTGCGATCAACGGGGTCATTCAGGCAGAGCATGCATACAACGCCCTCGGCCAGCAGGGTGAAGTGCGTTTTGCAGGCACGTCCAGTGGACGTGTCTGAGCGCTGAACGGGCGGAGCCCCGGGGCGGCAGACGCAGGCCGGGCAGACGATCCATTCCATCCACGACGGCGCGGGCAACCGGATTGCGGAGTATCTCTATAATGAGAGTACCGGCACCAGTAGCCTGATCCGCGAATACATCTGGGCGAATGGGTTGGTCGTGGGCGTTTACGAGAACGGCACGCTCTACTACGTACGGACCGACCACATCGGACGGCCTGTGTTTGCGACGGATGATGCGGGGACAAAGGTCTGGGAGGCGAGCTACCTGCCCTTCGGCGGGGTGCAGGCATCCTCCGGACCCAACCCCGCGCTGCGCTTCCCCGGACAATGGTTCCAGACCGAGACCGGGCTGCACCAGAACTGGATGCGGGACTACGATCCCACCACAGGGAGGTACATGCAGGCGGACCCGCTGGGGCTGGTGGATGGGGCGAGCGTGTATGGATATGCGTTGCAGAACCCGGGAAGGTATGTGGATCCGAGGGGGGAGTTTGCTCAGGTCATAATACCAGCGGCATTTGCGGGCGCTGCTTTCATTTGGTGCTATTTTTACTGTGAGAAGCCTGTAAATGACTTCATAGAAGCATGTGGGATGTTGATCGACGATTTGTTCACACCACCAATTATTTCGTCAGCATCAAGGCCGCCCGGATATTGGTCCGGCGATAGTGGCGCTATAGAATGGGGCCGCAACAATGGGGTTGGCCCAAGAGAGAGCAAGAACCGCTTCCATGGGATTAAACAAGCTGCAGGTGGTTCTCGAGGTGACGATGATTACTCTGTCAATCCGGATACGGGAGATGTAATCGACCAAGACGACGAAAGTGTAGGGAACCTATTTGATGAAGATTGATATGTCGAAGGCAAGCAACTTCAAATCAGTTTCCATTTTTCTCTTTGGCGACGAATTGGATCCGCCCGTAGTAGCGGAAGTGCTTGGTGTTCGCCCGCGAAAATCTTGGCGAAAAGGTGAAAGAACTAGTACCCGCAAAGAGGCAAGTAAGAGGAAGACTGGCGGCTTTGCATTTGTCATAGATGGTGAAGACAGTGACTTATCGACTTTGATGGATGCTTTATTGCTTGCAATACCGATGACCAACGACTTACGTGAGCTTGTCCCTGGTGTCGAAAGAGTTCGCGTAGCAGTCTTTAGCTCGTCTATAGTAGAAGCCGGGCAGGCCAATTCCGAAAGCCTTAATTTTTCGTCTAGGCACCTTGCACTCCTGTCACGGTCTGGTGCGGAACTGGGCATTGACTGCAGCTCTGGTCCGGAAGGCTAACGTCCGCTTTGTTTTCGTTTGTACAGTGAGGCTGGTGCGCAAACTTCAAGGCAATCGCACCCAGCAGATGTCTTATGCGGGTGGGTCCACGACGACAAATGTCTACAGCTATCCCACCACCTCCAACCGTCTGGACCAGATCGTCTTTGGCGGCAGCGGTGCGCGCCAGCTGACCTATGACGCCGCAGGCAATATCACTTTCGACAACCGCAACGGGCCGGGCTATGGCTACAATTACGATGCCGCTGGCCGCATGAACGTGTCTGATGCGAAGAAGTTGCGGGCGCTTGAGGACGAGAATAAACGCCTGAAGTGGATGCTGGCCGATGCGATGCTGGACAACGCGGCACTGAAGGATCTCGCGACAAAAAATTATTGACGCCTGACGTGACCGCAACCATATCAACAGAAAGAAACAAGAACGGATTCTACACCTGAACAGCCCGGATCAGGGGGCTGGGTCATTTGCGTCTAGCCGAGGCGTGGCCTGGCAAGGGTCATTTTCCTCAACAAAAGCCTCCCTTTTCTTACCATTGTTTCTCGATGATTTGAATCGCTTCTGGGTTGCAAACTTTTTGTTGAACGGTTTGTTATCGGTGTTTAACACTAACCTAATCTTTATCTGTACGGGGACTACTTTGCTTTATTCATTTCAGCACGCTGCAACTGCGGCGGCGTTTTTATTTCGCGTTATTCTCTTTACATTTTCATTGCTTACGGCGGGTGCTGCTTTTGCAGGTGACGGTGTTGGGGCACCGCTGAAGGCTGAGCTCGGCCGGTCTGTTGTGCTGGATCCTGCGGATGGGTTTGCAGCGCAGGATAGTACACCATTGCGCGCGCAGTGGGACTGGGATGCGCGTCCTGCAGTGAGTGTGGCGACGTTTTCCGATGCGACCGCGCTGCGGCCTACGGTTGTTGTAGATGTGGCGGGCACTTATGTGGCGCGCCTTGATTTGTTTGATGCAGCGGACCCTGCGGCGACGGAGCCCCTTTATTCTACGACCGTGGAGATCAGCACAGAAAACCTGACCCCTGTGGCACGAGTTGCGGCGCGTAGTCTGGCGGGTGTCGATGCGCCGATCGTGCTGGATGGCACGGGCAGCTATGATGTGGATGGTGATGCGCTAAGCTATGCTTGGGCTGTTGTCACCGAACCTGCGGCGGGTGCTGCGGTGCTTTCAGATGCCGCTGCACCTTTGTCGGCGCTCACGCTGGGGCAGGCGGGCACATATGAGATTGCACTGACCGTGCAGGATGCGACCGGCCGGGTGTCTGCACCACAGCTGTTCGCCATTGATCTGACCGGCGAAGAAAGCCAGGGCTTTGGTCTGGCCGAGACATTGGGCACGTTCAATCTGGTCACCAACAGGGTGGAAAGCCGTCAGACGGTGCAGGGCCGTAGTTATATTGGGTCAACCTTGACCCAGGTCTCGGGCCAGTTTGGCACGAACCTGCCCTCCGATGGAGCCGATCTGCCTGCTTTGGCTGTCGATGGTGATCTGCGCAACTCTAATATCAATATGGTGCAGGGTGCGCAGGCGCTGATCACAGGTGTGCGTGTACAGTCAAACTTTAACAACGGGATTTTGGTGCAGAATGCGACCGGTCTGCCGGTCTTTGACTTTGATCAGTTCAAGGCAGATTCCGCCTTTTTGGCCAGTCTGACAGGGGCCGCACCTGACATCGCCGATCAGAACAACAAGCGTTTTGGGGGTCCCGCCAATGCCACGCTGGATGAGGCTGTCTTTGGCGCCAACACGCGCATTGTGCAGACCAGCCTGCAGGATTTGCAGACCGGCGGTTACTCGATTGATGTAAGTGGTGTTGATACGGTCATCATCAATGTCTCTGGCACCTCTGGGCGTTTCCAGATGAACCCGCTGGGCAGTGGTGATTGGGCGTCCAAGGTGCTGTGGAACTTTTACGAGGCCACATCGCTGGACATTAACGCCAAGATTGCAGGCCATGTGCTGGCCCCTTACGCGCAGCTTCGTGGTTTCTCGGGTGGAACCAACGGCACTGTTATTGCTGATGATGTACGTCTGACGAATGGCCCGCTGCGCCAAACTGGCTGGCTGGGGGCTGTGCCTGCAGGCATGGATACAACCGAGACGCGCAATCTTGCGCCGGTTGCCACTTTGTTTTTTGACCAGATTGATGGGGCGTCCCAGCCCAACCTAAGTGCGGTGGGCAGTACCGATCTGGACGGTGATCCGCTGACGGCGGCCTTTGATGTGCTGCTTGGCGATGTGTCGGTGGTGGATGATGGTCAGGGTGGCTTGGCGATTGATCCTGCCAGCCTCACCGGCGATGCGCTGATTGCAGCCAGCGTCAGTGATGGGTTGCGTGCTAGTACCGATCAGATTGTGATTGCACCTGCCGGTGCCCCCCTGCGCCCGCGTGCGGTTGTGGATGTGCCCGGTATTGACGGTGATGTCATTAGCTTGAACGGCACTCAAAGCTATGACCTCAACGGTGATTTGTTGAGCTATGATTGGGCGCTTTTATCGCGCCCTGCGGGCAGTTTGGCCACGTTGGATTCCGCCAACCCAACAGCCCAGTTCACGGCTGATGTGGATGGCACATATATTGCGCAGCTGATCGTGCGTGATGGTGCGCTGGCGTCTGTGCCACAAACTCTTGTGATTGATACGCTTGCCGCCCAGCCCGTCGCTGATGCAGGGCCCGACCGCCTGGCTGATGCCAGTGGTGTGGCAGTCGTAGATGGAGCGCTCTCTGTGGGTGATGCGCTGACCTATGCGTGGTCTGCGACAGGTGTGACGGGTGTAGATGGTGTCATCGCAACACCGGATGCCGTCAGCACCACAGTGACATTGATCAATGACGGGGCAGGGGGCTTTGCCCCTGCTGCTGTGCAACTGGTTGTTGCCAATGCCAATGGTGTGTCTTTGCCAGATGCGGCTTTTGTGGGCGCGGGCAATATCCGCCCTGTTTTGGGCCGCGGTACCGCAGTTACGACCACAGGTGGCACGCTGACCACACTGACGGCCACCGACTACGCTGGTGATGTGAATGGTGATCCGTTGAGCTATCGCTGGTCGATCCTGTCGCGCCCGGCGGGCAGCAGTGTGACCGTGGATGCCGCCGACCCTGCGCAGCAGATCGTCACAGGCCCCAGCTTTGCCTTTACCCCCGATGCCACAGGCACCTTCCTGATCCAATTGGCGGCCGATGATGGCCTGCTTGCGGCACAGCCTGCGGTGATCACAGTCACAGTCGAGAATGCAACACCCACAGCTGTTATAGCTGCAGTTGCAGATACTCCCGTGGGCACATCCGTCACTTTGGATGGCACTGGCTCGTTTGATCCTGACAGCAATGCGCTGAGCTACCAGTGGGCGATCACTGCTCGCCCCGCAGGCAGCACGGCTGAAATTGCAAACCCTACATTGGCGCTGGCAAGCTTTGTGCCCGATATGAAGGGTAGCTACGCATTTGCGCTGACCGTATCGGATTTTGCTCTGAGCTCAGCCCCAGCCACGACCACACTGACCGTGCCGAACCAAGCGCCGGTCCTCTCGATTGATGCACCCGATGCACTGACGATTGGCGATGTGGCGATCTGGGATGCTTCCGCGTCTGTGGACCCCGATGGTGATGCACTGACCTTCAGCATTGACGTGACAACCCCTGCGGGCTCTACCCCGCTGATAGAAGAGCTGCCGAGTGGTATTTTTGGCGTCACGCCGGATGTTGCTGGCGAGTACACGGTGACTATCTCTGCCTCAGATGGCGAAGTGACAGAGACCTCAACCACCGTGCTGACAGCGGGGACTACCAATGCGGCCCCGGTACTCGGTGCGCTGCGCGAGACCTATACGGTTGAGCTTGGTCTGGAATTTGCCCTTGATCTGACCGCTATGGACCCTGACGGTGATGTGACGACGTTCTATGCCAACCCGTTGCCGCTGGCGGCGGGCCTCAGCCTTGATACGGCCAGCGGTGAAGTTCGCTTCCGGCCCGAAGCGGGGCAGGAGGGGACCTATACGCTGACATTAGGTGTCTCTGATGGGGCGCTGACCGATGATGCCACAATTACAATCGAAGTCGTGCCCGGGACAGCAAGTGATACGTCTGTCTTTGGACGCGTACTGGACGCGGTGGACTTTGGCGCAGGGGTGGAGACCCCACTGGTCGGCATCCCCGTTCGCCTCGAAAACGCAGCACTGCAAACAGTCACAGATGCAACAGGGACGTTCTCATTCGGGAGCCTTGCAGCTGGGGTGGATAATATTCTTGTGCAACCGGGCACCAACAGCGGTCCTGGCGGTTATATCGCAACACAGCGCGAGATATCCGTAACGGCCAATCAAAATCGTGACCTCGATGACTTTTTGCTGACACCGCTGAACGAAGGGTGTGTGGATGTCGTCGCAGGGCAAGTTACATCCTTGGTTGGTGCAGTTACTGGTGTGTCAGTCACCGTGAACGCAGATACGATCCTGAATGCTGATGGCACACCTTATACAGGCCAGGTTTGCCTTGGATCGTTGCCACAAAAGACACCTGTAGAAGGGCTGCAAGAGGATACGCTGGCCTGCCAGATGTATGCGTTTAGCGCGCCAGGGGCTAATTTTAGTACCGGTATCGACATATCTGCCCCCAACTTTGACAATCTGCCTGTCGGTACAAATCTTACCTTGTGGCAACAGTCCGAAAACAAAAGGACATTTGTTCGCGGACCCCAAGACCCGCTTATGCCGGTTGCTGCAACAGTAAGTTCTAGATGGAGAGGTACGGGTGACGAACCTGAGGCTGTTTTTGATGGAGACATAAATACTCTTGCTTGGACGTCGAATGGTCCAAGTGAGTTTGTTCAGGTCGATTTAGGCGCGGATATCCTTTTGTCCGAGGTGAGTGTGACCAGTCGTCGAGAAACTGGTTCATTTGCTAGGGGCCTAAATGGCGCAACTGTCGTCGTTTACAATGATGCACGAGAAGAGCAGTTTCGGTCAGAGCCCATTGTTGGTGTGGCACCAGGCAAAGTCTTCGACTTTCCTATAGATGTCCCAGTCCTTGGCCGGTACGTCGCGGTAGAGCATAGCAACAACTATCTGCTGATTGCTGAGCTCGGCGCCTCGCGATACGTTCCGCCAAACACTACAAATCTAACTGTGCTGGCCCCGAGATTCCGCCGTACCGCAAGTGCCTTTGTTGATCCGGGTGTCGCCAGTGTGCGAAGCACAGGCGCGAACATCACGTCTGAGACACTCTTTACCTTCCTGCCCCAGGCGCCGCAGACGATCCCATCGGCTGATCAGGCCACCGGTAACCGTCAGCTGAGCGTGTTCGAGGGAGACCTCAGCGAGACCTACACGCTGCCCGGTTACTTTGCCTTTAATCGGCAACAGCAAGTGGGCTTGAGCTATCACTCTGCCGCTGCCGATCCGACAATCATCGTGGCGGGCGACGTGACCATCGCCGATGATGCATCACTCCCCGTGACCATGAGCACGCGGATCAAAGTTGGCGGTCTGTCCATCGCATCCGACGCACAATGGACCCCGCGGCAAGGGGCGGACGGCAGCACGCCCGCACTGATCGGCGAGGCGGTGAACCTGCGCCAATCCATGCCGGTAGATGCCACAGGCCTGACATCCGGGCGCTATCCGTATGACTTTGTGGCGACGGCAAACTACGACTGCTCAACCGTCTCCGCCCGGCACCAAGCGGACCTTTACGTGCAAAACCAAACCGACAGCCCTTACGGCAAAGGCTGGTCGATCGACGGGCTGCAAAGACTGACACAAAACCCAGACGGCAGCGTAGCAATCATCGACGATGACGGTGTTGTGACGTTCGACCCAAAACCAACCTTTACTGAGTTCGACCCTGAACCATTAGTCTTCCCGAACGAAGGAACTGTTCGGGTTGTGACCGGTGATTTTGATGGCAATGGCCTTCCCGACTTTGCCTTTGGTGAAGCAGGGTTTGGTCGTGCAAATGTTGCCCTGAATTTTGGAGACCGTCAGTTCGAGATCGTGAAGGGCGAACCAGTTACTGCGCCTGACACAGTGCCCCAGACCGGTTTTTACACGCCCCCATTTATCAATTTGAATCAGCTGGACTACAATCAGGATGGGGTGCCAGACCTTCTTGTTATTGATCAAGATGTGGACAATATCATTCCTCTCGTGAATGACGGCGATGCTAGTTTCACACCGGATGCCACAATCCCTTCAAGCAATTCTGTTGTCTCGATTGCTGATTTTGACAATGATGGGTTTACCGACTTTATCGTTCCGTCTGGCTTTTTCTTTAATGGGAGGGGTTCCCTGACGCCTGGCTACTATTACGGTAATGGTACCGATTACGACTTTATCAGAACGGGATCGTTTAGTGGCTTTTCATATAGTGGAGGTCCACCGCTTCAGTCCATCACTGCTGACATGGACAATGATGGTTTCACTGACATCGTCTATCGTGCCCGCTCTGGGATTGCGATCGCCTACATCAGCGGCACACGCGGTCGAATGGGATTTACCAACTTTGGTTTGGGCTCCTCTCCTGAAAGACAGGCTGGCAGCTACTCCGCGGTTGGCGATCTGAACGGAGATGGTTTCAAAGACATTGTGATCAGTGATGATGGCATTTTGCAGCTGTTTTTGAACGTCGGGCCACGTGAGTATAGCGATTCAATCGAGATTACGCGTCCGGTTGGTGCAGACGATGCGGGCCCCGTCAATCTGATTGATCTGGATGGAGACGGCAATCTCGACCTACTTTACTCAGGTCTATCAAGTGCTGCAGCTGGTCAATTGGCAGTTTATCGCGGTCTTGGCGACGGTACATTTGAGCCGCCGCAATTTGGCCAGATCCCACAGTCCGTTGGCGATACGGCAATTGCTGACCTAGACGGAGATGGCAGCCTGGACTTGTTGTCGACGCAGCGCTTTTCCGTGACAGTTAATTTTTCTGATCCTAATGCAAGTGGTGACTTTGCGGCGGGTGACGGCGAGTTCTCTCAACTCACGCGCTTGCCTGACGGCACATTCGAGCGCCGCTACACAGACGGTCTGATCGCGGTCTTCGACGCGAATGGTCTGCAAACAGCCGAGGTTGATCCACAGGGCAACCGCCGTGAATTCGCTTATGGCGAGGGTGGCCGCTTGGCGAGTGTTACCGATCAGGTGGGCGGTGTAACGACGTTTGCCTATGATGCTATCGGGCGCCTTGCCTCGACAACATACCCTGATGGGCGCACAACTGAATTTACATATGACGATGCAGACGGAGCGCTGGCTGAAATCACGCAGCCGGATGGAACAACAATCCAATACGCTTACGATGACGATGGCCGCCTTACCGCAGTCACAGATGAGCGTGGCAACGTCACCACCCATGAATACAACGGGGCTGGGCGCTATGCCGGCAGCATTTACCCAAATGCGTCTGATATTCAGACACGGGCTGCGGCATCTCTTGGTCTTGAGGATTTAGGCACTGCGCCTCAACCGCTGAGCTATGTGGCACCTGAGGACCGGATCACCACCCATGTTGACGACAAAGGTGGCACAAGTTTTGCCTTGTTGAACGAGTTTGGTGCGGTCATCCAAACCTTTGATCCGATTGGGCGGCGCACCTTTATGGAGCGTGATGATCAGAACCGTGTGACACAGCTGATCCGGCCGACAAGTGCCGAGGGCTTTGATACGCGCACGGATCAGATGGAATATGACGATCGCGGGAATATGACCCAGATGCGATCTGCCGTCGGCACGCCACTCGAACGCGTCATGAGTTATGAGTATGAGCCGATCTTTAACCGCTTGGTGCGTCAGACTGACTATGCTGGCAACGTCACAACCTACGCGTACGATGACTTCGGTGAACTGATCCGCATGGTGGATACAGAGGGCGAGGAAGAGACTTATACTTATAATGCTTTCGGCCTTTTGACGAGCAGGACGGATGAACGTGGCAATATGACAACCTTTGCATATGACAGCAGGCAGAATGTCGAACTGGTGACCCTACCAGACGGATCGCAGAACAGAATGGTCTATGATGCTGCGGGTAACATGATTGGCTTTACCCAGGCGTTGGGCACGCCGCAGCAGCGCACGCTGGTCCGTACCTTTGACGAGTTGAACCGTGTCACATCAGAAGAGGTTCTGGATGCCAATGACCTCTCGGTCGATGGTAAGTCGTTTTATGAATACGATGACGGCGGCAACCTCACATCTTTGATTGATGAGACAGGGCTGGTCACCGACTATTTCTTCAACACGATGAACGAACTGGTCATGGATGACATTCCAGGGTTCGGCAGCACGAGCTACACGTACAACGATGCTGGCGAATTGATTTTGGAAACGGATCCGGAAGGTCACACTACAACCTACGAATACGACATCGTTGGTCGGATGACCCAGATGGTCGACAAAGTTGGGAACGTGACCAACTATACCTACAACGTCAGTGATCAGCCGCTCACGGTTGAGGATGCGCGTGGGAATGTCACGACCTTCGCCTATGACATTTTGGACCGGCGTGTGGGGCGGACAAACCCGCTCAACCAGGTGATGGCGATGGGTTATGACAGCCGCGACAATCTGGTGCAGATGACGCGTGAAAACGGTCAGATTGAGACCGCGACATATGACAGCCTGTCGCGCAGATTGACCGTGGTTACGCCGGACAACACCATTGCTTATGCCTATGACCCCGTTGGCAATCTGACGTCTGCGTCTGACAATGACAGCGCGTTGACCATGACCTACGACAACCGAGACCGGCTGGAAACGCTGGCGACGGATGGCACTGTTGGGCCGCAAACGGCGTCCTTGCTGACCTACACCTATGATGTGCTCAGCCAGCGGATATCCATGACAGATGATCTTGGCGGTGTCTGGGCCTACAGCTTTGATGAAAAGAGCCGTGTGTCCAGCATCGACACGCCTTGGGCAGATACCCATGTCATGGACTACGACCGGGCAGGGCGGCCAACTGTGCTGACCAATGCTACCGGGCGGAACTCAGTCGCGGCCTATGATGATGACCGTTTGATCAGCCTGGAACACCTGCAGAATGGGGCCACTGTTGCGCGGTCAGGCTATGCCTACGCGCCTGATGGAGCGCTGAGCCTGTTGCGTGATCTGGAAGATCCGTCGCTGACCGAAACACTGTTCTATGACGAAGCAAATCGTCTGACCCAAGTGGCCGAAGGGGTGCCTGCGGTAGACGGGGGCACTCCGATCCCGACCGAGGACTATGCCTATGATCCATTGGGCAACCGGACGGCGACGCATCTGAGCAACCTCTACGTGGTCGATGACCATAACCGGCTGCTTGAAGATGATAGCTACAGTTATGACTATGATGTCAAAGGCAACCGGGTCGAGCGGGTGCGCAAGGCGGATGGTGTGGTGGAAACCTTCACCTATAACGCAGTCAACCAGCTGATCGGCTTTGACAGCAGTGACGGGACAACGGCGACCTATGCCTATGATGCCTTGGGGCGGCGGATCGCCAAGACCGTTGACGGGGTCACGACATCTTATGTCTATGACATCGGCAACATGCGTGATGTGACAGCACATGATCGCTTGCTGGAGTTCGTGGATGGCACGCTGACCAAACGCTGGCTGCATGGGCAAGAGATTGACCAGCCACTGGCTTTCGAAAGCTATAGCACCGACACCACTCCGGGGGCGGGGACGGCCTACAGCCTGCATGCAGACCGCCAAGGCTCGATCATCGCGGTGACCAATCAGGCGACGGGCGATCTGGCGGCGCGTTATGTCTATGACGCCTTTGGCGGGCGTGAAATCACAGTCTCGGCCATCGCCCAGGACATGGGGTTCACAGGCCGGGAATATGACGCGGAAAGCGGGCTCTATTACTATCGGGCGCGGCATTACGATCCAGCAACTGGACGCTTCCTGCAATCGGATCCGCTGGGCTTTGGCGGCGGGGATATGAACCTCTATGCCTATACATGGAACGACCCGGCCAATTGGACGGACCCCAGCGGTTTGAGCCCAAGCGCGCGGTTTGCGCAGCTGACAGCTGCGACGATGAATATGGGCCGTGCGGTTGTAACCCGGGTTGGCGTTGGTGCGCGATGCGTTGCGCGTCGGATCGGAACATTTCTAACGAGTGTGGCGCGTGAATTTGCGGCGGGACGGGACATCGTGAACAAGCGTACTCGAATCCGCACAATCGGGTGTCGAACAGCGGTGCGTGCGCCGCGCTGTGGATGCCGTCGCGCACCGGGTGGGCCAGGTGATGGTTTTGGTGCAATGTTCCGCGGCGCCTTTGCCGGTGGTTCGTCCTTCGTGCGTGGGACAGAGGTGCAGACGCCTAATGGTGCGGTAGCTATTGAAGAACTCCGCGAAGGCGACATGGTCATCGCCCGTGACGAAGACGGCGGGATCAGTGGTGTGTTCCCCGTCACCGCGATCATGCAGCGGCAGACGGCTGCGGCACTTTACCTGACGCTGGAGAATGCGGCAGGTGAGACCTCGCAGCTCGGGGTGACGGCTGAGCATCCGCTCTACGACGCAACTGTAGGTTGGACGGAGGCAGGAGAGCTGATGGCCGGGGATGTGATCCTCGACCGCGATCAACTACCGCTGACCGTGCTGGCCATCACACTGGACGACACGCCACAACTGGTGCACAATCTCGAAATCGGCGGGGCACACACGTATTTCGCGGGGGAGATGGGCGCGTGGGCGCATAATGCCAGACGACGGATCGGGCCAATAGACGATGCATGGGGTCCCCATACTACTCTGAAATTTCTCCCATGCCCCGGCGGAGGTCGCCGTTTGATACAATACGCGACATATATACCTAATATAAATCCGCGTAATCCGTCAAAGTGGACACAACTAAAGAGAGTTGATCTAAACCCAGACAGCGCACCTCACTGTGGAATCCCTACACCTCATACCAATTCGCAAGGTGTGACAAGGCCTTCTCTTCCAAGTGAAATTCCTTGAACAGATGGGCCTTGATATCATGGGTTAATAATCAACTGAGGAGGCGACTTTGGCGTGAAAAAGAAACTGATAGAGGTTTTTAAAGACCATCGTATCGAACATCCATCTATTGTGAATAGCATAGAAATATCGAAAGATTATGCAGAAATATCGATCTCAGGGCTCCCATGGTGGAACTCAAATGAGAAGCATGAGCGCATTGAGTATGCAAAAATAGAAATTCATGGTATTTGCGATGCACTTATTACGCAAGACTGGTTTTTATCAGATGAGTTCGAAACAGATTTAGAAGGCTTTTCTCTAAGAAAGATGTCTGAGGTTTCCTGGAATCAGGGAGCCTATGTAAAAATATACTGCAGCGAGCCTATTTCAGATTTACTGTCTATTCTTACTCCAATGGAAGAGAAACTGTTGGAAAGTAAATGTCCATTTTCGATTGATCGGTTTTTAAATAATGGTGATGGTATGTCAGCGTTTATAAAAACCGTTGAGTCTTCCAACTTCTTGCTTTGTGAGGGACCCTTGGCAATCTGCAATGCTGTTATTCATAGGTTGGAAGAAATGAGTGTGAAACATACGGTTGTGGAGCAGGAGCGTATGCGGCAGGATAACCTTATTCTGTCTTGGTGGGATGGCTATTTAATTGCGAGAGAGATCTTTCTTAGTTACGAGTAGTGCTTCGACTAGCAATATCTACTGACACTTCAAAGGAGCCGCTGTCTCCTTCACCAATTGATATCTATCAGGACACCGCGATCATGCAGCGGCAGACGGCGTCTGTGATGTATCTGACGTTGGAGAATGGGGCGGCCGAGACCTCGCAACTCGGTATTACGACGGAGCATCCGCTCTACGATGCGGCGGCAGGCTGGACCGAAGCGGGTGATTTGGTGGCAGGGGATGTCGTTCTTGATCAATATCAAGAGCCGCTGACAATCCTCGCCACAAGGCTGGACGACACGCCGCAACTGGTGCACAATCTGGAGATAGGCGGAGCACACACGTATTTCGCCGGGGACATGGCGGCGTGGGCGCATAATGCTGGTCGATCAAAGGTGCCAACCATACCAAACAGTATGAGAGATCCGACTCGTTGTTTCACAGGCAACTTGGCCGCAGATATTTTTGCGCGCGATCCAAATTGCGTCTATTGTGGGGCACCATCGCAGGTGGGCGATCATTTCATTTCACATTCGCACGGTGGTAGAACAAATTTCGAGAACGGACGGGGATGTTGCCGCCCGTGCAACCTTGCTAAATCGAATATGACCCCTTTCGAGTTTTGGAAGTTTATGAACGGATACAAATGACCTGGATAGAAACACTTCCCTCAGACCTCAAGGTGATTGTTTGCAAGCACGTAATTGCGCAGCCGGGCCATCTTACCTGCGTGTATCATTCCTTTGATGGTGTCATAAGTATGGTTTGTGATCGCGATCATGACATGGTTGGAGGAAGTGACGTGACTTGGACCCATGCAAGCCATCTGATGGAGCAGTTTCCGCATCTCAAAAAATTGCCGACGGTGCCACCGGGTAGCATGGGCTATTTTTTCCGCGATCAGGATGTCTGGGCGGTAGATAAAATGCTATAATCCCCACGATTTAAGATCTACCCCGTCATCGCGATCATGCAGCGGCAGACGGCGTCTGTGCTGTATCTGACGTTGGAGAATGCAGCGGGCGAGACTTCGCAACTCGGTATTACGACGGAGCATCCGCTTTATGATGCGGCTGCAGGCTGGACCGAAGCGGGTGATTTGTTGGCAGGGGATGTCCTTCTTGATCAATATCAAGAGCCGCTGACAATCCTCGCCACAAGGCTGGACGACACGCCACAACTGGTGCACAATCTGGAGATAGGCGGAGCACACACGTATTTCGCCGGGGACATGGCGGCTTGGGGTCATAATGCTTCGGGTGTGTATCAATGGCTGTTTGGTCGTAAGCAATATTTTGGAAGTACCTGCGATATTGATGGCCGTAGACCAGGTGATAGTGCCAGGGAACGCTCAGACCAAGCCGGACAAGGGCCTTCTGGTGGTTTCAAATGGACTGCGCCAGACGAATATACAAAGATGGTGTGGGAACGGTATTTGATCGAAGGTGCCTGTGGCGATGAAACTCGCGTACGCCGTGTGCCTGATTTGCTGAATAGGATATTTTCACCGAGGCCAAGATAATGAAACAGATTGACGCCTACACGAGACTAATTGAACTTCCATTTGATTATATCGATGGATGGCATCAGCTGAATGTTGGTGCTAGGCCATTAGATGAGCAGCATGCTTACCTTGAGAAACGTGGTCTATCTAATTTGCGTTTTTCTTTCGATACATTGTACGGCTGGTCTACAAAGGATTTATCGTTTGTAGATCTCGTATCCAAATTTGGAAGCAATCAACATTGGTGGTAATTTTGACGATCAAAATAGAATAGAAGGTTTGAAAAATTTACGTTCTTTTTCGGATAAAGCGGCACAACGTAAGGGAATGAATTTTGAAAACCTCTACGAAATAGAAGACTTATCTGTTGACTATGAAAAATCGCATCCCAGATACGAATTATTTTCGAATTTAAGGTCGTTTGGTGCATCAAGGCTTCCGAAACGGTTTATAGATTTCTCGATGTTTGCTTTTCATGAAATTGAAAGCGTTACCGTCGCTAGTTCACCGTTACGCACACTAAGTGGCTTAGAAAAATTTGATAAACTGGCTCGGATACAGCTGCACTCTTGTAGAACTCTTGAAGGTTTACCCTTAAGTGTTCCAAACTATAATGTGATAGAGTTAGATATTTCTTACTGTCCTAAATTGGGTCGGATAGATTTTTTGGAACAGTTTCCAGCACTAAGAACCTTAAATTTGATAAATTGCGGTACGTTAGAAACAGTCGAGCCCATCCTAGCGCTAGATAGTCTTGAATTTTTAATGTTAGAGAATACCCATTTTAAGGATGGTGTCGATACTAACTTTGAGGAAATCATACCAGATCTCGTTTTACGCCGAATTAATTGCTAAACGAGATACATATGTTTCTAGTAAAAGACTTTGACAGGTAAGTCAACGACTACGGCGCCCGGCATTACAATCGGCTGACAGGACGGTTCCTGCAATCTGACCCGCTGGGCTTTGGCGGCGGAGATATGAACCTCTATGCCTATACATGGAATGACCCGGCAAACTGGACGGATCCGAGCGGATTGAGCCCAAGCGCGCGGTTTGCGCAGTTAACAGCTGCGACGATGAATATGGGCCGTGCGGTTGTAACCCGGGTTGGCGTTGGTGCGCGATGCGTTGCGCGTCGGATCGGAACATTTCTAACGAGTGTGGCGCGTGAATTTGCGGCGGGACGGGACATCGTGAACAAGCGTACTCGAATCCGCACAATCGGGTGTCGAACAGCGGTGCGTGCGCCGCGCTGTGGATGCCGTCGCGCACCGGGTGGGCCAGGTGATGGTTTTGGTGCAATGTTCCGCGGCGCCTTTGCCGGTGGTTCGTCCTTCGTGCGTGGGACAGAGGTGCAGACGCCTAATGGTGCGGTAGCTATTGAAGCACTCCGCGAAGGCGACATGGTCATCGCCCGCGATGAAGATGGTGGGATCAGTGGTGTATTCCCTGTGACTGCCATTATGCAGCGGCAGACGGCGTCTGTGCTGTATCTGACGTTAGAGAATGCGGCAGGGGAGACCTCGCAACTCGGTATTACGACGGAGCATCCGCTCTATGATGCGGCTGCAGGCTGGACCGAAGCGGGTGATCTGGAGGCAGGGGACGTTGTTCTTGATCAATATCAAGAGCCACTGACTGTTCTTGCGATCGCGGTAGACGACACGCCGCAACTGGTGCACAATCTCGAAGTTGTCGGTGCACATACATACTTCGCCGGTGATATGGCGGCGTGGGCGCATAATAGTAGCGGTCGGGCGCCGGAAAAAGTTATTGGTTCTTGTCCAATTGACGGCGGCCTGGACCTGTTAGAGAATTTCCTTGGACCAGGTTACTCAGATGAGGGAAATGGACGCTACCGATCAGCAGATGGACAAAGACAAGGGCGATTGGGCGACCATGAGACGCGTAATCCAAAAAACTTGCATTGCCATTTGGAAGAAGTTCGGAATGGTCGAGTGATCTTTAATGGTGTCATTAAGCTTCTAGGCCGATAAATGTCTTGGTATCGAATAGCCGTTGCTAACTATCCAACAGAGATAAGTCGCAAGACTTTCTCTGGAGAACCTGATGACAGAATCCCACGTCATATCACCTTTGAGACGTCGCAATATTTGGAAGACCCTAATGCAGTGAATGTGGTCTACTATTATGATTTACAAAACGAGGTTGAGTGTGGCGACTTTTTCTTTGAATCGATTTCTGAGGCTCTGATTTGGTGCTCAGAGGAGTTAGGGTTGAGCAATGATGATTTTTCCTTTTTTGAACCTTTTCTAAAGCTAGCTTGAATTGCCTTAGCGGTGCAGTTGTCGCGACATACGTCAAGTCCATGTAGCAAGTTAAAGCTAATGCAGATGTAGGTGTTGCCCTTTCGCGATTGAAGCGCTGCGCAAAGGTGGCATGGTCCTCGCCCGTGACGAAGACCGTAGCATTAGCGGCATCTTCCCCGTCACCGCGATCATGCAGCGGCAGACCGCTGCGGCGCTCTACCTGACGCTTGAGAATGGGGCAGGCGAGACCTCGCAGCTTGGTGTGACCGCCGAGCATCCGCTTTATGATGCGGCTGCAGGCTGGACGCAGGCTGGTGATTTGGTGGCCGGGGATGTCGTGGTGGATTCCATGATGGAACCGCTGACTGTGATCGCCATTGTAGTGGACGATACGCCGCAACTGGTGCACAATCTGGAGATAGGCGGAGCACATACGTATTTCGCCGGGGATATGGCGGCGTGGGCCCACAATGCTGGCTTGGGAGGTAATCCATTTGCAGGACGTAAGTGGTGGTAGATTGCTGATATGTTCAGACGTAAAGGGTTTACTCGGTGTTCGACGCGATCTTTGCCTGGCGGTGTTCCGCAAAACTGGATAAATCCGCGGACCGGGTTCACTTACTTTCTAGATAATACAGGATATGAATTGCCTGAGATGGGCGACCACGTGGATGTTTGCTCACCAACTGGCCGCGGCGGAAAGACTAGGCTGCCATTGTAGGATGATGATTTGATAACAGTTGAAATGGACGAGAGTGACAATTCGGTGGCGTTATACGTGGACGCCGACGGCGGTAGGCTACTTCTCGAGCAGTTGGAAATGCTCCTTCAGAAAGATGAAAATGACCATATTCACGTCTCGGACTATAGCCCCCCGCCCGATTTGGAAATAGCTTTTCCCAAGCGGCTTTCTTTGACGTTGACAAAGTTAAGTACGAAAGAGACGTCACAAGTGGCAAGTCTGCTGACGCTAATATACCGGACTGACCGTTAGACGCCACGCCGCAATTGGCACACAATATCGAAATCGACCGAGCACGCACACCTACTTCACTGGAGATAAGGAACAGATTATGAATCTGGTTCGTTCAGAGATTGGATGAAAGGCGATCACCCTCAAACAGACCAACCATTGATGCGCAACGTTCCAGATGACCTTGTAACGTTTGTCTGCAATCATGTGTTCGCAGATTTGTCAGTTGCGAAATCTGTGTCGCGGGATGTCGAAGGTGACTTTGCTGTCGGGTGTGGATGCAATTTCAAAAGCGCCCGCGTTATTGCATTTTCCCATATTAAGGCCGCATATCCAGCGTTGTTGGACCGGCCGGTACTTAACGCGGGAGAGTATTATGAGCGAGTAAGTCTTTTGACAGAGTGGGTCCGCGGCTCTGACTAAGTCAGCAAAGGAAATTGCTAGTCTGCAACCCATCGCATCTCTTGCCCACCCCCTACCTCAATGCAAGAACACGCGCCTGATTTTGGCCTCCTGCGATGCTGATCACACCCATCAGCAGTTCAGACCCGGCCCGCAAACGATAAATCGCGAAATTTGTGTTGGATGCTGGTGTTTCATGGGTGTTCCCTGCGATCTGCCGCACTGCATCAGGTGCCACGCTTGCTGCCACGCCGCGCCGCCCGGAGTGCACCGTTGCGACCTGTCGTAGCTTGTCCCCCACCGCCGGATCAGCTCCGGTAATTCTAAGCACGTCATCAATACGCAAAAGTCTCTGCCCTTGCTGTCTCCAGCGTCGAAAATCTGCCGCAGAGTCGGGGGGAACGCTAATGCGTCAAACAAGAGTGCCAGTAATTCAGGCGATCCAGTATTCAGATCAATCAGGCCGCCGACATCCTGCACTCTGATCTCGACCTCATCGAATGGCGTGGGCAACACCACGTTCCCTGACGCAACAGCCTCCACATCAAGGTTGAGTAGCAGTCTGAGGATCATTGCGTTTTCGGCTTGCTGCTCCGTGAGCTGTTGTTCTGCGTTTTGGCTTTGCACATGTGCCATGCTGCGTTGGCTGGCGATGGCAAACAGCGTTGTCAGCACCATCAACGAGGCCAGCACAACCACAATGGCAAAGCCGCCTTGCGCACCTGATCGCGATTGTTTTGTTGGCGCTCTCACCTTATGCGATCCTCATGGTAGTTACGCGATCCTCGCCCTTTATGCTGATAGCGCTGCATGTCCTATTCTATGCCGGTTTTGGGATTGTGCGATACTGGCAATTCCCCATTGCTCTACCCGCCGCATTGGTGCTTGCCGCGTTGCTGATCTGGATCAGTGTCGTTGATGTGCAGCGGCTGGAGATCCCTGATACGGTTGCCGCCCTCTTGGCGCTTACCGGCGCCGCTCATACTTATCTGAATGGTCTGTTCTGGTGGGATCACATTCTCGCGGCGCTTTTGTGGCCCGCTCTGTTTTGGGCGGTTGGTGGCGCTTATGCGAAATACCGCGGCTGGCAGGGGCTTGGCTTTGGTGATGTGAAACTGATGGTTGGCATTGGCCTCTGGCTTGGTCTCGCAGACACGACGCTTGTTGTCTTTGCAGCCGCTTTGGCCGGCATTGCGGTCATAGTCGTGACAAAGCTGATGCAGCGCGAGACATTTTCCCAAATCGGCACAACAGCGGTTGCTTTTGGCCCGTTCCTTTGCCTTTCTACCTGGGTGATTTGGTTGTTCTAAAGGATTGATGTGAGACGCTTGAATGAGATCCGATGGACCCCAAAATCTGGGGTCACAATCCTTGAGGTTTTGATTGTTCTCTCAATCATTGCCTTGATTGCAGCTGTCGCTGGTCCGAGGTTGATCGGTTATCTCGACCGCGCGAAGACTGAGACAGCCGATCTACAAGCAACGCAACTGCGTCAGGCGGTTCAGTTATTTTACGTCGATGTTGGGCGTTACCCTTCTGATGCAGAAGGTCTGAGCGTTCTTTTGACATCCCCGCCAGGCGAGGCGGATTGGTTTGGTCCCTATCTGGAAACGCCAGAATCCATAGTTGACCCTTGGGGCCGCGAATATGTCTATATGGCACCAGAGGTTGGAAGTGACTTTAGCGTTCTGTCATTTGGGCTTGATGGCGTCCGTGGCGGCACCGGAGAGAATACCGACGTTGGCCGCTAGTTTCTTTGTGCAAAGATGGGTTTGACGACAAAGTCAGGCCAGTCTGGGGTGCTTTCAGGGTCGGCCGTAATCCGGATCAGTATGGGCAGCGTGTTTGCATCCTCCCATGTGCTGCGCCAACCGGGGGCATCGGGATCGTCGCTGAAATAACTGATTTCTGCATTCTGGACACTTGTTGCAAGGGTTCGGTTGTGACCGAACAGTACCGCACCGGTGTCATCAAGCTCATCAACGCGCAGCAAGAGATTTCCCTGTGCAGCGTCAATCGTCATCCGCAATGCAGCGCTTTCGAGGGCAAATGGAGCAGGGGTAAGGGTGGTGAAACTGACCTGATTTGTATCGCCGTCGAAACGCGTATCGAAACCGGCCAGTTGCGTTGGCGGCATTGCCGTCGTCATCCAATGCCTGAGCCGGCCGCGCAAAGCGAGTTGCGGGCTGGTGTCTTGCAGGCCTTGAGTGCGGTCAAGCAACTGCACACCGAAACGGGTCGCTGCTGCCAAACCGCCCGCAATCACCGAGACGAGGACCAAAGCGATCAGCAATTCCATCAGGCTTAGCCCGCTGCGGTCACGCCAGTTCATTGGGTTGCCTGCAGGCTATTCGCGCTGGCAAGCCTGCGGCCCTGTGCGTCGCTGACGGTCACTGTGATGATGACTGTCTCAAGACCATCCAATGTGGTTTGCCCTGCATCAATTGTCGTGTTGATTTGCCAATTTCGATAGGTGTCCTGCGTGCTGCCGGCGATCAATGTCTCAGTAACGCCTACCTGCGCGATGCGTGATAAGGCGTAGTCATGCGCCAATAGACGTTCTTCTTGCATAATCGCCCTGCCCAACAGCCGCGCTTGGCCGGGGATGAGGGCCGCCAGAATCATGCTCATGATCACAAAAGCAATAAGAACCTCAAACAGAGAATATCCGGCGCGCGCGTTCATGGTGCAGGGATACGTTTCAATTGACCCGTAAAAGGGTCAAGCGAAAGCCACTGGTCTTGCTGATTGCCAACCAGACAGATCTTGGCCGCTTGGGCAGTGCCGTTTGCATAGAAAACCAGGTTTGGCGGGGCTTGGGCGCAGGTCGGATCTGGCAAAGTATAGACCTGTGTGTTGCCCGATATGATAGCGTCTTGTTGCGCGCGCGCGGCCTCTGCGATCAATGCGCTTACGCGTGCTTCTTGTTGGATTGCCGGGGATGGACCGGGCCGAGCTGCCGCAAAAACCGCTGTTGCCAGCGCCAGTATGGCAAGCACAACCAAGACCTCGGTGAGCGAGAACCCGGCATTGCGCCGCCTAGAGTACGACATCATTCAGGTCCATGATCGCTGAAATCGTTGACAAGATGATGGCCCCGACAGCTAAACCAATCATCAGCGTCAAAAGTGGGGTCAGCAGCTTTACCGCTTGGGACAGTGTTTGGGATGTTTGTGCTTGCAGCGTACCAACAGCAGGTTCAAGCACAGCGATCAATTGGTCGCTTTCTTCGCCTGTTGTCAGGATCGTGCGCGCCATTGGGTCAATCATTGGGTTTTCCAACAAGGCCTGGCGCATGGTTTGACCCGCTTCGATATCTTTATGTGCTTGCAGTAGCATGGACCGCCACTTGCTTTGGCTTGTTGTTCCTGCTGCTATCTTGATCGCATCGGTAAGCTGTCCACCGCTTTGTAGCATCAGGTAAAGCGTTTGGCACAATTGCAGTGTCTCGCGTTTGGACAAATAGCCACGCGTGATGGGCAACATGTGCAAGATCCATTGCGCGGCGGATACGATCTGGCTGCGCAGGGTAAACAACGCGAGAATTACGCAAACCAACCCCACGACGAGCATGGGCCACTGCGTTGTAAGTGTCCGCTGAACCCAAAGCATCGCGCCGATGATGGCCGGCGGGTTTGCGTTGGCTGAGGCAAAAACAGGTGCGAGCGTTGGCGCCAGATAAAACACAAGAACGCTGAGAACGAACAGTGACATACACAGCAAAATAATCGGATAGATCAAGGCTTGCTGTATCTCGCGGCGCAGCTTTGCCTCATTTTCTAACATCTTGGCGGTGCGGTTGACGACAATGGCCAATGTGTTTGACGTCTCTCCCAGCCGGATCATTGCGATCAGCCGCTCAGGGAAGGGCACGCCATCGGCCAAAAACGCATCGGCCAGTGGTTTGCCGTCTTCTACGCCAGACAGGGCGGTGCGCAGCTTGGCCTTCATCATTTTATCATTGGTCAGATCAATACAAAACCGCAGCGCACGCGGAAGCGGTGTTTTTGCTGCCAGCATCGCCGCGAGGCCGGAAAACAACTTTTCCAACTCCACAGTCTTTAGCTGCGAGCCGCCAAGCAAAGCGATGTCGCGATTCCACCAAGGTTCGACACTTCCGCCCAGCGTAACCTCTAGCGGGGTCAGTCCTTTGGCAGCAATCACATCCAATGCTGCCACCTGATCAGCCGCCACTACTTCGCCTTTTGCGCGGCCGCCGCGTTGGTCGATAGCATCATAGGCGAATGTCGGCATATCCGTTACTGCACAATCCTGTGGCCTACGCTGGGTGTCGCGATGCCATTGGTGATCAACCCGTCAGCCCCGCCAATGCGCTGGCGAAGTTCATCGGTGACAGAACGCGACTCTTGGCCATTGCGGATGACACGTGGTGTGATCAGGATCAGCAGCTCGGTCTTAGCCGCAGTATCAGACCGGTTTCGGAAAAGGGCGCCAACAATCGGAATGTCGCCTGCACCGGGAACTTGGGAATTGGTGCGATTGTTGCTTTCTTGGATCAATCCGCCAAGCGCGATGGTCTGACCATCACCCACGATCACAGAGGTTTCGATCTTACGTTGCGCAATTGTTGGGCTGTCGATGCCCGAGGTTGTTGTGTTGGACACGCTGCTGACCTCCTGCTCGATCTCCAAGATGACTTGACCGCCGCTGGACACACGCGGTTTCACACTCAGAATAATTCCTGTGTCGCGGAAGGAAATTGTATTCACCACTGGCGCATCTACGGCCGTGGTATCGCGCACTTGTTGCGTGGCAATTGGCACCTGATCGCCGATTTGCAGCGTGGCCTCTTGGTTGTCGAGCACCAGCAAGCTGGGCGAGGAAACCACATTCACGTCAGTGATTGAGTTCAGGGCGTTGATCGCAGCACCCGGTGCCGCGCCATTGAACACAAGCGCAAGGCCGGGGAAATTTGCGGCCACAGCGCCATTTGTTGCGTCACTGAAAGTGCCACTCAGATCGCCGTTCTCAAAGAACCAACGCAGGCCAAATTCAAGTTCGTCGTTCAGCGACACTTCAGCGATCGTTGCTTCAAGCAAGACTTGCACAGGCGTACTGTCGAGCGAGATGATCAGCCGCGCCAGGCTTTCTTGCTCGGTGTCGTTACCCCAAACGATAATCGCGTTCTTTGTGTCATCTGCCACGATCCGGGCTGTCCCTTGAACGGCGGGGCCTTCTTCGGATGACACCTCTTGCAGCATTTCGGTCAACACGGGTGCCAGTTCTGTCGCACTGCGGTTCTGTAAATTGTAGACGACTGGGCGACGTGTTGCGCCGCCAGCTGTGCGGTCCAGATCCCTGATCCAGCGTTCTGCGTCATCAAGATAGGTCTGCCGGGATGTCACGACCAACACAGCGCTCAGCCGTGTGGAGGGGACGAAGGTAACCACGTTCTGCAAGCTACCACCTTCGCGGGTCTCAAAAATCACGTTGAGCTCTTCCACAACCGCTTCTGGCTCTGCAGCCCGCAAACGGAACAGGCCAACGGATTTGCCTTCCAGCACATCGACGTCAAACAGGTTCACTGCTTCAATTGCGGCGTTAATCTCATCCCGGGTACCCGCGATCAGCAGGATGTTACGTTGGGGGATAGCCTGCAGACGCACGGAACTGCCGATGATCGGTTCAAGAAGCCGGACCATTTCAGCGGTGCCGATGAATTCCAACGGAACCGCAACCACACGTGCACCAAGCAACTGCACATCACCGGCACGTCCGACCCTCTGTGTTGCGCCGCTTGCAGGAACAATGCTGATCAAACTCTCATTCACCTGCATTACAGCGCCATTGAGTTCCAGAATAGTCTGAAACGTCTCAAGCAAGGCGCGTTCAGACAGCGGGCGCGTGGTTTGCAAAGTGACGGTGCCATTCACGTCAGGCTGGACAGTGTAGTTCCGGCCTAAAGCCTCGCCCAAAACAGCACGGGCGGCTTGTTCTATTGGCACATTGATGAGGTTTAGTGTGAAATCACCCTCTGTCGAAGTCTCGACAAGGTTAGCGTTTGTATCACGCCCATCTGACAAGAATTCGTCGGTGCCCAGCACACGCCGCTCGGGGGCAGGGCCGTTCAACAGGCTTTGAAAGCGTTCAATTGCACTGCCACCAGTGCCCGCCGCGTTCTGCTGATTTGCCAAAAGCCGGGTCCGTTCCCCGTCAGGTGTCGGGGTGCAGCCCACACCAATCGCAAAAAGGATCAACATCACAGCGCGCATTGTGAAACCGGGGAAAATGTTTCTCATTCAAAAAGCTCCAGACGAAAGCTATTCTCGCCAGCGGTGAGTGTGATCCACTCAGATTCAATTTCAGTCACAACCCAACCTTCAATTGTATCATCTACCCTGAGCCATTCGCCTTGGCCATCGGCCCATGCAACAAAAGCTGATCTGTTGCTGCCACCACCCAGCACGCCAGATAGTATTAGATTGTCGGGGATCACGACGGCGATTTCTGGTTGCACCTCCGGTGCAGGTTCGACCAGAGTCTCTACTGCGGGCGTGGCGCTGAAGGGTCTGCGCGTTGGTTCAAAGATCGGGCGTTGCGTAATCGCCTGATAATACACATCCGGTCGCGCAGAGGGCAAAGCAGGTCTGCGCGGTTGTTCGGCAGGTGCGTCTGTCGTGGTGAGGACCGCGCCAATGTCAGTGTCTGACCTGACAGCGGGCTCACTGGTGAAAACCAAATACCCTAGACCGCCGGCGCAGCCCGCCAGAAGCAGCGTTCCGACAAAAGGAAGGATTGCTGCACCGTTCATCCGTCTGTGCCTGCGTTCAGCGTGACTGGTGCTGCTACATCGATCTGCACGAAAAGATCGGGCTGCGCGCCTCTGTCATTGGGACGGGCAAGACGTCGCAAGTTCGTGCGTGTAATAACCAATGCAGGTTGACCAAACTCCAGCTGGCGCAGGAATGAAACCAGCTGATCAAGCCGTGCTTCAAACTCCAGCCGAAAGCTGATCGCATTCGCAATGCCGGTATCAGCGGCATTTGTAGGTGCGATGGACCGCATCAAGATGCCAGCGCTGCGCCCCATATCATTGACTGCCGATTGCACCTTTGCGGTTGCTTCGGCCATTTGCGCGGCCTCCCATGTCAACCCGGCAAGATCGTCGCTCACAAAGGACTGCTTTTCGACGCGCAGTCGGGCAATGCTTGCGGTAAGTTGTGCCGTTTCCGTTTGTGCTTTGATCAGGCCCGACAAAGCAGTGGCACGCCAGTTGGACAACGGCTGAAATACCGCCAAATACATGAGCACAGCAACAAGGCCGAGTGCTGCAACAGCGATCAGTTGTCGTAAGCTGCGCTGCTGTATCATTGGCCAGCACCCTTGGACGTAAAGACCATGCTAAAGCGCTCTTTGCCATCGGCGGTCCGCGAAACTGGCCCCGCCAAGGCAGGAACATAGCCAAAATTGCCTTGCGTCAATTGCAGCACCAACTCTGCCGCAGACCCTGATGTCTCTCCATTCAGCGTAATCCGATCTGCTGTGAACAGAAGGTCAGTGATCCAAACGCTGTCCGGCAACGCAACCGTCAATTGCCGCAACGCATCAACCGCGCGGTCACGTCGCATCACGGTATTCACAAAAGCGGTGCGTTCATTGTCGATCTGATCAAGCGCTTCGATTTCTGCGCGCAGTGTCAAGGCCTCCTGGCGGAGTGCGTCAATAGCTGCAGTTTGCCGTGCCGTCTCAGCCCGAGCTTCCCAAGCAGGTTGCAGCCAAAGCGTTAGGGCAGCAACAACCGCTGCCGCCACCAAAGCAAAGTTCAGCTTACGCCAAAGCCCCGCCTTTGGGGCAATATCAGCGGTGAAATCAACCAGCGTGACGGGGCCATCGGTGTCACTGACCATAAATCGCCGGACGGCATACCCATGTGACGCTAGCATCTCGCGGAATTGTGCGATGTCTGTCCGTTTTGCAACCCATTGGGTGAGCCTTTCAGACTTGGCGTGCGCGCCAGGGCTCAGCGTCCAATGAATCTGGTCTTTTGCAAAAGGGGTCCGGCGCATCAAATCAAGATCAGCAATCGCATAATGCTTGGCCTTAGGCGTTGGCGGAATAGGGATCGTGCGTCCCAGCAAGCGGTCCTTCGGCAAAACAACATCAGCCAGTTGCGTGCGTTTGGCTGTCCCTTTGGTGGTGAGCGCAGATATAGGCGCGCGCAATGTCTTGCGGTCTCCGCTGTCATCAAAGTGCAGGGTGCGGGCAGGCGGATCGGCTAAGAACAGACTGCGCACCCATTGTGGGGTCACATCCCAAAGCCCTTTCCCTATCAGATCACCAAAGCGCGCTATGATGTTGGATGCCATTTTCTGCCCTAGAGCGCGTTTCACGCATACGTTTTTCTCTCGCTTAGTACACTACTTATAGTATGCATGCTGTCGAGTGAATTCAGGTGTTTCATAATCGCCCATGGCAGACGATCTTCGACCTTTTGACGATGACGCGTACCTTGCTTATTTAAGTGAGCAAGCGCTTCTTCCTGCGCAAACATTGCGGCGGGTCGCCACAGCCGCGCGCGAGACAGGCACAAGTGTAGAGCGCGCTATTTTAGAGCTTGGACTGCTCGACGAAGAAACGGTCTATCGGGCCTTGGCCGCGTACCTTGATCGGCCGTACCTGACCCTAGAGATGATCAATCTTGAACTTTTGCGCAGCGGGCTCTTGCGACCAGATTTCATGAAACGGTCTTTGGCTGTCCTCGCGCAAGAAGATGCGGGCGTCTATGCAATCGCCTGCACGGACCCGGACGCGCGTGATTTGTTGGCTGGCATTTCCTACATGCTCGACGTCACCGTTACCGCTGCAATGGCATCGCCAACCACAATCAAAGCGGCCTTGGATTTAGCGCTGAATGATGACCGCGCAGAGGCCGAATCGGCCACCAGCAGCGATGTTGAACGACTGCAAGCACTGGCCAATGACGGGCCAGTCATCACTTTAGTGAATGACATTATCGGCAAGGCGGTTGGGTTAGGTGCCTCAGACGTCCATGTCGAAACCCAAGAACATGGTGCGCGGGTCCGCTACCGGGTTGATGGTGCGCTCCAACGAGACCGTGTCATTCCCGATGAGCTGCGTCATGCGGTCGCCTCGCGCCTCAAAATCATGGCGAACCTCAATATCTCAGAGAAACGCAGGCCGCAGGATGGCCGGGCAGATATCGTGGTGCGCGGGCGTAGTATCGACATACGCATGTCCACCATGCCCACCCAGTATGGCGAAAGTATCGTGCTGCGCCTGTTGGATCGCAACCGCATGCAGCTTGACTGGGATGCGTTAAAATTTCCAGTTGATAGAGTTGCTGAGATCGAAAAGCTGATGGCCAGCCCCAATGGTATATTCCTTGTGGCAGGTCCTACCGGCAGTGGGAAAACGACAACCTTGTACACAGCATTGCGGGGGATAAACTCTGAAGACCGCAAGATCGTGACTGTAGAAGACCCCATTGAATATGCACTTGAGGGTGTCAATCAGGTCCAAGTAGACCATGCCATCGATATGTCATTTGCAAAGGCTTTGCGCGCAATCCTGCGTCAGGATCCTAATGTCGTGATGGTCGGCGAAATACGGGACGAAGAAACCGCCGAGATTGCGGTGCGCGCAGCCTTAGTCGGGCGTCTGGTCTTGTCGACAATCCACACAAATGATGCGCTCAGCGCCGTGGATCGGTTGCTCGACCTTGGCGTAGCACCTTATCTTGTGGGGGCCACACTGCGGGGTGTTTTGTCACAACGATTGGTGCGGACAAATTGCGATACATGTCATGGGGCTGGCTGCGCAGATTGCGGCGAGACCGGGTTGCGCGGGCGCATGGCGATCTCTGAAATGTTGACAATGACGCCAGATATTTCAGCAGCAATCGGCAGAGGTGAGCGCGGTTTGGAGTTGCTTGCAGGCATTGAACAATCCGGTTTTGTTAGTATTGCTGACCAAGCTGATACACTTGTTGATAGAAAAATCGTCGACCCTGATGAGATTCATCGGACATTGGGTATCTGACAGAATTAATGATGTTCGTTTGGTCAATAGTCTCAGTAATTACCATAACCCTGATTATACGTCATAATTACTTACCTAGGTGGATTCACAAACGAAGTGCAAATTCTGTATCAAAACAGAATGTTGCATGGAGGATATTGAATGGGAACCCACTACTCTCACCTGAGCTTAGAAGAACGACGTAAGATCGCAAAGTGGCGTGAAGCCAAAATGTCCATGTCTGAGATTGCGGATCGTCTGAGCCGCGATGTCTCAACGATCTACCGAGACGTTCGACGCAACCACTATGATGACCGGGAACTGCCACAGCTCAACGGTTACTACGCTTTGAACGCTCAGGACATGTATGAGCGCCGTCGTGCAGTTCATCGTAAAATGATCGTCCATCCAGAACTGAAGGCAGCCATTGAGGATCGGCTCAAGGCCGGCTGGTCGCCAGAACAGATCGCGGGGCGGATGCGTCTTGAACGCCACCCGATCCGCGTTAGCCACGAGACGATCTATCGGTTCGCCTATTCCAAAGACGGTCGCGATGAGCAGTTCTATCGCCACCTGCCTGAACATCGCCGTCGCCGCAGGCCACGAGGTTACCGCAGGCACAACCGAACGCATATCTTCGATGTGCAAAGCCTTTCACACAGGCCCAAGAGCATCGCAGCGCGCGCTGAGTTCGGCCACTGGGAGTGCGATTTAATGATGTTCCGCAAAGAGCATGGAAAGGTGAACGTGACCTCTCTGGTCGAGCGCGTCAGCCGATACGCGGTCGTGATGCGCAATGAAGATCGTCAGTCCAAACCGATCATGGAAGCCCTGATCCAAGGCTTGGCTCCCCTGCCCGCCGATGCGCGTCAATCAATCACGTTCGACAGAGGCACCGAGTTTTCGGCCTGGAAGCACCTCAAAGCTGGGATCGGTGCAGATGCTTGGTTCTGTGACCCGCAAGCGCCCTACCAAAAAGGCACTGTCGAGAACACGAACAACAGGTTGCGGAAGTATCTCCCCAGATCAACCGAACCGACGGCGCTGACAAATCGATATTTGAGGTCGATTTGCCATCGCCTCAATTCAACGCCGCGCAAGTGTTTGAATTACCGGACACCGGCGGAAGTCTTCGCGACCAAGCTGATGGAAATTCAGAACCGACTGGAATAGAACAACATATCAGTCTTCGCACTTCGCCTCGAGTTCACACACAAAATCAGTCATCGAAACCCCCAGCCCATCGCAAATTCTCTTAAGCGTCGCCAAGCTGGGCTGATGCTTTCTACTCTCTAACAGCGATACGTAGCGAATACTCTTACCCGCGCGATGAGCCAATTCTTCTTGAGACAGTCCGGCGGAGGTACGTAGCCGCCGCAGCGTCTGACTGAACGCGTCCAAGAGCTCTTCATCAACTTCTTTTTTCATGAGCAGAGTGAGCAACTAACGAGTGCTTGCCACCATGAAGTATTTTATGAATAATGAAGTATTCTATGAATTCCGTCAGAGGGCTCCTATGCACACGATCACATTCTTCACAACCAAGGGCGGCGCTGGCCGGACGATCTCGACGATGGCGCTCGCTACTGGATTTCTCGCCTTGGGTAAGCGTGTGATGGTGATGGATTGCACCGATCAGGCTACGACGGATCCAAAAGCTGAAATTTCTTCGACCTTGCAAAAGTGGCGCAAGGCGATGTCTGCCTGCCACGTGTACAAGGACCGGTTAGAGCTGATCCAATGCTGGGCCCGTGACCATGTGGAAGATGCGCTGGCATCCGCAAAGGCCCGCGGCTTTGATATCGCCCTGATCGACACGCGTGTCCTGCCACTTGAGGCACAACTCGAAGCACTGGGTCGGGCTGATCTTATCCTGGCACCTGCCATCGGCGTCTTTGAGGCAAAACATGCTGTCGCCGGCATCGACAAGTATCTTGGTGACCCCGATGATGTCACAGGACTGATACCCGGCTGCCGAAATGGCACAGAGGAAGCAGCGGAAACGCGCGACGTGTTCGGCAGTATTCCGGTGTTGCAAACTGAACTGCCCTGGTGCGAGGCAATCAGCGATCAGATTATTCATGGTGACATTGGGCACTTTGTATCCACGCTGGCCTGTAAAAGCGATCAACCGGGTTATGGCCGGTTTCGCGAGGCGCAAGCCGCTTGGGCGGGAGTGATTGAGCTGACTGTCGAAGTGCAATGGGTTCTGCAAGGACTGCGCCTGGGAAGGGCTGATCCTGTCGCAACGTTTTCATTTCCAAAGAAGGTAACAGCGGCATGAAGCGCTCAGCGGCGAGGATGTCGAAGCATCGGACATGGATCTGTAAGAATGGATAGCCAGCTCAAACCGAACCCACTATGACGTGCACATGATCATATCGCGCAAACATATCACCCAACACTAGCGCCCCCACCTATGGCGGGCGACTTTGCGCTGTTCGCCGAGGATGATCACCCATCTCCGCATCCGCCATGAGCCGTCCGCACCACCAAGCGACGACGGAGAAGACCCATGACCAACTGGTACACCGCAGACACCCATTTCGGGCACGACAATGTCATCAAGTTCTGCAATCGCCCCTTCCGGTCCGCGAACCATATGGACGCGGTGCTGATGCAGAACCTGTGGGCGATGGTTGGTCCCAAGGATGCGCTTTGGATCGTCGGGGATTTTGCACATGGGCCGAAATCTAAAGACAGTGACTGGCTGACAAAGCTGTTCGCCAAACTGCCCGGCGCCGAAAAACATCTGATCGTGGGCAACCATGATCTGGAGCCGACGTTGGCCCTGCCCTGGGACAGTGTCTCGCATCTGGCAGAGGTCAGGGATGGTCCGAACAAGCAGGCACACACGTTATGCCACTATCCGATGATCACATGGAACCATGCCAGACGACAGGCACTCCAAATGTTTGGTCACGTGCACAACAACTGGCGCGGCACCCGCAACAGTATGAACGTCGGCGTTGATGTGTGGGACTACATGCCCGTCCGGTTTGAGGATGTCGCCCGGCGTGCCAAGTCACTGCCACCAAATGCGCATTGGAGTGACGTCGAACATGGTGCCGAGCTGACCTGACATCCATGCAAGAAATCTGGCGATGATAGCTCGCTGATGCGCACGGCTTCTAGTCAGTCATAGCACGCTGGCAGTCATCCAGCATCCGGGGCAGCAATTGCAAAACCCAACCTGACATCGCCCGCCACAAGGCAGGGGAAGGATCGGTTTTGCAGCCGCCCTCAGCGGCTTGGCAAAGTAGGGAACGTAGTGCCCTGCTGCGCAGATCGACTAGATCGGAGGGGGCGTACGATCGGAGTGCAAAGGTCCTATCAGGGCCGCGCAGGCATCGCCGAAGAGGGTGGGTTTCAAAAGGGAGGGTAGCTATGCTACCTTCCCTTTGCCTATGATATAGCATCGCTATGTCTAGTAGGTTAGATTACAAAGTAATCGATTCGAGGAGCTAACAAATGTTCGACCCTTCTGCCAGCAACCCCCGCGCTGCATCGATCCGCATTCAAAGCGACCAAGCAGCTCGCGCTGCAGGACAACGCAAGCACGATCTGCGGCACGCCCCCCTGCCCGGCTATGTCAACCAAGACAGGATGCATCTTAACTCTGTCATCATTGAGCCAGAGACCGGTGCGGCATTGCGGAAATTATGTGAGCTGCGGCGCGCCAAGCGCAAGACGCAGCGCGCGATGAAGAGCAACGCCAGCGTCGCAATGTCAGGCATCATCATCTTCGGCCGAGACGTGCAAGCAGACTTCGAAGCCCTGAACATAGAACGACAAGACATGGCATATCGCGCCGTTGCGGATGCGATCGCAGAACGGCTCAACACAACCCTGACCGGTCTTGTTGCGCATCGTGACGAAACAGCGCCCCATGCCCACTTCCAGCTTCCCGCCTACGACCTCGACGGCAATGCACTCAGCATGACAACCAAACGCGCCGTCACCTCCGAACTGCAAACGATCACGGCCAAAGTGATGAAGCGGTTCGTGGCGCGTGTCGAACGCGGGCACAGCAAGTACGAACGTCTGAAAGCTGGCGCTGATTATGCCGATACGGTACACCGCTCGGTTGCTGAACTGCACAACGACCTAGCTCCTGAGATTGCAGCTGCAAAGGAGACGCTAGCGGATCTACAGATACAAACTGAGAAGCAAGCTGAGCGCGTCGCCAAGCTAGAGGCATTGGAAGAACTCACCGCGAAAAAGGAAAAACTGCTAAAGACCTACAAACTTCGGTTAAAAGCAAAGAAGGCAGCACTAGCGGAAACGCAGGATGAAATCGAACGTCTGCAAGACTTGGCTGCCGAAGAAGAAGACTTCATCAAAAATGCGCAACAACTGGCTGACGACCAGTGGGATCGCGCCAGTGAAGCTTTGGACATACAGTCCGACGCTGAGGCACGCACAGAGGCGATTAAAGAAAAAGAGGCAAGACTGAACAGCTTGGAACAGGCGATGCAACGACGCCTTCGCGACATGCGTGATGTTGATGCAGAACGAGAACAGCTGAAAACTGATCAGTCAAACTTTGAGCAGGAGAAACGCAAGGCGCACATAGATTGGGAGGCGACGACGACCATGGTTGAACGCGCGGTTCATAATCTTCAGGTGGCGATCAGTCGCGTCCTCGCTGGGACGTTTGACAATGACATATCCAGCAGCGACATGGCTAACCAACAACATAAATACCAAGTCCTCAAAGATGCGGCACCAAACAATCGCCCAACGCTTGGATTCCGCGCACGATATTGGGCTTTGAATAACTCTGATGGGTCTGGGCCGTTGGCGTTGCCTGAGAAAATCCGAAATGCAATTGTTACCGCATTCGATAAAGTCTCGGAATGGGCCAAAGAGGTGGCACAGGCACGCAAACGGTTGAATACGCTGATGGAAGACGCCGCAACGAGAAAAACTGATCTGAACGAAAGAGAGCAATTCGTAAAAGCATCAGAACTATCCCTCGAAAAGCGTGAAGACCGACTCGAGTTCCACGCGAAAGAACCGCTCTCAACACGTGAAAAATTCTATGAACGCGGATTTGCGGCACTAACTGATGTCCTACGCAACCGTTACGGACACAAGCCCGCCGTGTTTGACACTATCGCAGATGAGTACGCAGCAGAGATGAAACGTCGCCGGTCCAAGCTCCCCGCACCAAAGACCCTACCACCAGGCCCCAGCAATGGTATGTAGCGATGAACAAATAGCCAGCCACTCACTAATTGAGCTAAGAAGTCGTCACAATCTTCATGCCCATTCTCAAAAGCGGACACCGCTACCAATCATTTCAGGTGCCAGAGGAATGGAGTTGTCATTCAGCCGCTTTCGCAGTGTGTCACGGTCTACCGGAGTAGCATCGTAGGGATTTGCTAGTTCACGCTCAACCGTTTGGGCTAGCTCCATCAACTCGCGCGACAGCTTGATAAGCCCGTCCCATTTATCGTGTTCATCCAAGATGCGCCGAGTACCATCAGGCGTCATTAATGA
Source organism: Yoonia sp. JB2-21 (assembly GCF_055693545.1). Lineage (NCBI taxonomy): Bacteria > Pseudomonadati > Pseudomonadota > Alphaproteobacteria > Rhodobacterales > Paracoccaceae > Yoonia > Yoonia sp. JB2-21. The sequence continues at coordinate 2,380 of NZ_JBVFUC010000003.1, read as the reverse complement.
AGCAGCCTTTGTGTAGTCGCGCGACAGTTCGTCAAACCAAAGCTCTACACTCGAGAGTATCATCAAGTCCCGGGCAACCAGGTGTGTGATATAATCGTTGGGACAGTGATAAAGCAGACTACCAATATCATAGCTGCTGAGGGCGATATCGGCATCATTCTTGATGTTCTTGGCCAGCCTAATGCCCGTCCGCTGAACGAATGCCACGCCAGTGCCATCCAAAGCGATCAAATAGATAGAATATTGCACCAAAAACCGCCGCGCCGGTTATGGGCCAAAGAACGATTTCTGGCAGGGCCACGTATCCTGCATCTCGCGCCATCGTCAGCAGTAGCCCTGCGCCAACGGTCAAGGCACCAGCGATCACACCGGCTGCAAAAGCGATGTACATCCCTATCTTGGAACGACTGTGACCAGCTAGGGGTAGATTCCGGGAGAGTGCAGAATAGTACGTTAAGGCGGGTCAGGTTCGGTTTTTCCACCTGTATTCGCCTGTGAGCAGGATATGCGCCCACGGCATCATCACACACATGGCTTCATTTATTCGGTCGTAACAGCGTTCACGAACGCTCGACAACACGGTACTCTGGTCACCAAGTTGATCAATAAAACTGACCCGCCGAACGGTGAAGAACAGGCCTAAATGTTGACAAATGGCGTTAATTGGTCTAGAGCAGATAGCACGTAAGGGCATGTGCCATGTGTTTGCTGTAATCAATAGCATGGCATCCGACGTCAGCTTTAGCAGCAAAGCTGTTTTCCACGAGGTCTCACGACCACTCCGAACCCTAAGTGCTAAGGAAGCGCCTCTAGTGGACTAATTATGAAAAGGGTTGGCATTCGCCAACCCTTTTTGTTTGCAATCGAGGGGGTCGAGTGGAGAGTGGAGCCCACGTAGGATGGAGCGGAACTGTCGGAAACCTTTAACAGTGAGACTGCGCCGACCTTGAAAACAATCACTTAGCATTTTCTATTGATGAGACTGGCGTAAGGGCCATAGCCGAACTTCGCTGCGGGCCGAACAAACTGGAAAAAAGCGGACAAAGCCGTCATGCGATTTTCTCACTTTGCTTACGCAGCATCCTTTCGCGCGTGCGGCACGTTTATTGCTACGGCGCAATGTATGTCGCCAAACCAGTCGTTTGCAGGTCGAAATGCTCTTTGCCCACCTCAAACGATACATCGGTGTGCGGATGATGCGGCTTCGAAGAGACGACCACACATGCACATGCAGGCCAGTTGGGCCTATTCACCGCCACCGCCGCCATCTGAACCATCCCCACCAAGACCTCCAGTATGCCAAGCGCCGCCTTGTTCGTCAGGATGCTTTTCAGACGATTTCTCTTTGCCGTCCAAGCCAACCCAGAGCCACACATTTGATGTATCGTCCCGTCGTAAGCTTGCCCGGCGCTTCTTCTTCATATGATGATCAAGCCAAAACGCCCAAATAACAATGGCTATGGCCGCAATAACTAGGAATGTTTCAATACCCATGTTGTTGCTCTTGATCAAAGACCTTCATGGCCCACGTCTGTCTGCCATTGCTAAAACGCGCCACTTCCAAGCCGCTGATACGCGCGGCATCGCTCAGTGCGACTTCATCGGAAGACCGAACCATTTCGATCGCCTGTTCCAAGTTCTCAATGTTTTCGGCGGTTGCCAAAGTCGCGAAACCGACGAAGGCAGTAACCAAAAAGGATTTGCTGAGACTTCGCGTCATATCTATTCCTTCATCATTGCAAAGCGTAACGTGATACTAGTCTTTAGTGTGGCAGGCTGAGCAAGAATTCACCCGACGACTACCTCCGGCACACCCCGTCGGCATAGAAGCCGAGCGGACTTTTGAATAAGTTATCAATCACGATACCATCTGATATCTCTGGAATACGGCAAGGGCCGGGTGTAAAAGTCGTGGTGATTTCTTCCGCGCCACCGACATCCCCAAATTGCCTTATTACAATTTCCTCAGGCATGTAGGTTACTGTCCCAGAGAACTCTGGGCTGAACAAAGGTTTTTTAACAAAGGATACGGGCCTGCCATCTTCGTCGTAAGTCACGCTGTAGCCACCCGTGTCCCCTGCTGTCGTAACGGCGATGCCGACTAAGCGACCTGCGTCGTCATAGCTGACAGTATGGGCCTCAGTTCTATTGGCATTCCCCGGACCTGAAAACTCTAAGGCCATACCAGCGACGCGACCGTCCTCATCATAGGAGAATGACTTGAACGTGCTATGGCCAAGCGATGCCGTGACCCGCACATTGAGCAACCTCGCATTCGCAACATCATAGGAAAAAGTGCTTTCCTCGGTCATACTGCCCATCGGTGACGTTAATACTTCTACAGCCGTCGATACCTGATTGTTGGCATTGTACGTAAATG
>NZ_JBVFUC010000002.1:0-3545 GCF_055693545.1 Yoonia sp. JB2-21 | reverse complement strand
CGCCGACATCCACGTCGCGGATGTCGTCGCCGATGCCCACCGTGACTGCCGCCGTTGTCGCGGTCCCGTCCCCGTTGTCCACACCGTCGCTGTCGATCGTGTCGTCGCCGCCCACGTCGGGGGTCACAAACACCGCGTCCGTCGGGTTCGTGAACACAACCGTGTAATCCCCCGCATCCAGGTCCTCAAACAGATAGGCCCCTTCCGCATCCGTCGTCGTCGTCGCAACAACAACACCGCCAAGCACCAGCTGCACTGTCGCGCCGGCAACCGCCGTGTCCCCGTCCGTCTCCTGATTGTCCTTATCCGCATCCCGGAAGAACACACCACCCAAAGACGCCGTGCCCGGATCCGCAACACCCGCATCAACATCGCGGATCGCGTCGCCGATCCCCACCGTCACCGGTGCCGTCGCACCCGTATCCGGGGCCGCATCGCTGTCAACCGTGTCATCCGCTCCCGCGTCCTGACCCACAAGCACCTTGCCGTCAGCAGTCGCCGTCGGGAACACAACCGTGTAGTCCCCCGCATCCAGGTCCTCAAACAGATAGGCCCCCGTCGCATCCGTCACCGCCGTGCCAACCGTCGCACCAGCACCATCCACAAGCGTCACCGTCACACCGGACACACCCATCTCGGCGTCATCAACGTCATTGCCGTCGGCATCCATAAACACACGGCCACCCAAAGACGCCGTGCCCGGATCCGCAACACCTGCATCAACATCCGGCGTCACAGCCCCCGCGACAACCGTCACCGGTGCCGTCAGACCCGTCGCCGGCGCCGCATCACTGTCAACCGCGTCATCACCGCCCTGATCCTGACCCACAAGCACCTTGCCATCAACATCAACCGGGAAGCGCACGCTGTAATCACCAGGCGCAAGGTCATTAAACACATAAGACCCGTCCGCCCCCGTCACCGCCGTGCCAACATCCGCGCCATTCGCATCAACAAGCGTCACAGTCACACCCGCAACACCCATCTCAGCATCATCAACAGCATTATCATTGCCGTCCATAAACACACGACCAGACAATCCACCAACAACGGGCGCTGGGGTCTCAAGACCCGCATCCACATCGCGGATATCATCGCCGATGTTCACCGTGATCGGTGCTGTTGACCCATTGGCCCCCGCATCGCTATCGACCGTGTCATCGGAACCCGCGTCTTGGTCCACAAGCACAAGCCCGTTCACCGTGGTCGGGAACACAACCGTGTAATCATCCGCGTCCAGATCCTCAAACAGATAAGCGCCATCCGCATCTGTTGTCGCTGTTGCAACCTCAACGCCCGCGCTGTTCACCAAGGTGACAGTCACATCAGCCAAAGCCGCCTCATCGCCATTATTGTTGTCGATGCTGTCGTCATTGCTGTCGATAAACACACGCCCACCCAAAGACGCCGTGCCGGGATCAACCAGCCCCGCATCAACATCCGGCGTCGTCTGCCCGGCAACAACCGTGACAGGCGCGGTCTGACCGGTCGCATCCGCATCACTGTCCACAGCATCATCGCCGCCCTGATCCTGATCCGCAAAGACCTTGTCCGTCGGATTGCCAAACTGCACGACATAATCGTCGCCCGCATCCAAGCCGTCAAACACATAGCTGCCATCCGCAGCCGTCGTCGTGCTCGCCACGGTCACACCGCCTTGCAGCAGCGTCACAACAGCCCCCGCAACCGGCATATCCCCATCCGTTTGCGTGTCAGACTTATCGGCATCCATAAAGAACACACCCGTGATCGCACCCGTCCCCGGATCCACCACGCCGACATCCACGTCGCGGATGTCGTCGCCGATGCCCACCGTGACTGCCGCCGTTGTCGCGGTCCCGTCCCCGTTGTCCACACCGTCGCTGTCGATCGTGTCGTCGCCGCCCACGTCGGGGGTCACAAACACCGCGTCCGTCGGGTTCGTGAACACAACCGTGTAATCCCCCGCATCCAGGTCCTCAAACAGATAGGCCCCTTCCGCATCCGTCGTCGTCGTCGCAACAACAACACCGCCAAGCACCAGCTGCACTGTCGCGCCGGCAACCGCCGTGTCCCCGTCCGTCTCCTGATTGTCCTTATCCGCATCCCGGAAGAACACACCACCCAAAGACGCCGTGCCCGGATCCGCAACACCCGCATCAACATCGCGGATCGCGTCGCCGATCCCCACCGTCACCGGTGCCGTCGCACCCGTATCCGGGGCCGCATCGCTGTCAACCGTGTCATCCGCTCCCGCGTCCTGACCCACAAGCACCTTGCCGTCAGCAGTCGCCGTCGGGAACACAACCGTGTAGTCCCCCGCATCCAGGTCCTCAAACAGATAGGCCCCCGTCGCATCCGTCACCGCCGTGCCAACCGTCGCACCAGCACCATCCACAAGCGTCACCGTCACACCGGACACACCCATCTCGGCGTCATCAACGTCATTGCCGTCGGCATCCATAAACACACGGCCACCCAAAGACGCCGTGCCCGGATCCGCAACACCTGCATCAACATCCGGCGTCACAGCCCCCGCGACAACCGTCACCGGTGCCGTCAGACCCGTCGCCGGCGCCGCATCACTGTCAACCGCGTCATCACCGCCCTGATCCTGACCCACAAGCACCTTGCCATCAACATCAACCGGGAAGCGCACGCTGTAATCACCAGGCGCAAGGTCATTAAACACATAAGACCCGTCCGCCCCCGTCACCGCCGTGCCAACATCCGCGCCATTCGCATCAACAAGCGTCACAGTCACACCCGCAACACCCATCTCAGCATCATCAACAGCATTATCATTGCCGTCCATAAACACACGACCAGACAATCCACCAACAACGGGCGCTGGGGTCTCAAGACCCGCATCCACATCGCGGATATCATCGCCGATGTTCACCGTGATCGGTGCTGTTGACCCATTGGCCCCCGCATCGCTATCGACCGTGTCATCGGAACCCGCGTCTTGGTCCACAAGCACAAGCCCGTTCACCGTGGTCGGGAACACAACCGTGTAATCATCCGCGTCCAGATCCTCAAACAGATAAGCGCCATCCGCATCTGTTGTCGCTGTTGCAACCTCAACGCCCGCGCTGTTCACCAAGGTGACAGTCACATCAGCCAAAGCCGCCTCATCGCCATTATTGTTGTCGATGCTGTCGTCATTGCTGTCGATAAACACACGCCCACCCAAAGACGCCGTGCCGGGATCAACCAGCCCCGCATCAACATCCGGCGTCGTCTGCCCGGCAACAACCGTGACAGGCGCGGTCTGACCGGTCGCATCCGCATCACTGTCCACAGCATCATCGCCGCCCTGATCCTGATCCGCAAAGACCTTGTCCGTCGGATTGCCAAACTGCACGACATAATCGTCGCCCGCATCCAAGCCGTCAAACACATAGCTGCCATCCGCAGCCGTCGTCGTGCTCGCCACGGTCACACCGCCTTGCAGCAGCGTCACAACAGCCCCCGCAACCGGCATATCCCCATCCGTTTGCGTGTCAGACTTATCGGCATCCATAAAGAACACACCCGTGATCGCACCCGTCCCCGGATCCACC
>NZ_JBVFUC010000001.1:1512500-3679391 GCF_055693545.1 Yoonia sp. JB2-21 | reverse complement strand
GGTCGACCCGGGGACCGCATCTTTGGGCGATACCGTCTTTATCGATGCAAATCGCAACGGTGTCTTTGATGACGGCGAAAGTACGGTTGTTGGCGCGACGGTCACATTGCTTGATGAAAACGGTGAGGCCCTGGCATCGACGACAACAGATGCAAACGGGCAATATCTATTCGATGAACTGGATGCCGGCACATACGCTGTCTTGTTTGACGAGGTTGATGGGTTCGACTTTACCACGGCAAATACCGGGGCTGACGATGCACGCGACAGTGACGCGGATGCGGCGACGGGGCAGACCGGAGATATTGTTCTTGACGTGGGCGAGGCCTATCTGACTGTCGATGCCGGTCTGATCGTGGAGAATGTTGCGCCGGTTGCGGTTGACGATGCTGGGATGGTTTGTGCGCTTGAGACCACAACAATTGATGTCTTGGCAAATGACAGTGACGCGGCCGGTGGCACCGTGGCACTTGCAACTGTGAATGGCGTTACGCTTGCGGTTGGCGAAAGTACGACACTGGATAGTGGTGCGGTTGTCACATTGAACGCGGCGGGCACGCTTGACTATGACAGCACAAATGCCGTCATTGATGGCGTTGAAGCGGCGGATATGTTGATTGGTGATACATTCAATGACAGCTTTGCCTACACAATCGCGGATGGGCTTGGCGGTACCGATGATGGTGTTGTCGCGGTCGAGATCAAAGGCGCGCTGAATACCGCCGCCACAATTGCTGAGACGTTGCCGACCGAAGCCACAACGACGCAAGGAGACTTCTTGGTCGGTCTGGGCTATTCTGCCACGATCGAGGGGACAGGCGACAGCCGTCTGGACGGGCTCTTTATTGAATCGGCCTATTGCATTGAACGAGGTGAAAACTTTATCGCCGATGTTGATGTCTCGATGAATATCTCGGTCGGCTCCGAAGATACTGTCGACAGTGCCGCTTTCACCAACAACCTTGTTGAGAACCTTGATGTCATCAACTGGCTGCTGAACCAGGATTTCACAAGTCAAAGCAACGGGGACACGGCCGGTCCGACGGCAGGGCGAAACTATACCGAAGCCGAAATTCAACATGTGATCTGGGGGCTCACGGATGGTAATTCGGAGTTCAAAATCGACAGCTTCGTGGGCGATTTCTATAATGGCACGCAAGAGAATGTGGATGAGCTTCTTGCACTGGCCTTGCAGGAAGGTGAGGGCTTTGAAGCAGGTGAGGGCGATCTGTTGACAATCATTCTGGATCCAACAGAAGTGCAGGCCGGTGTGGCGGAGGACAAAGACTACGACCAGGCCTTCATCGTAACGGTCTCGTTCGATGACTTCATGCAGGATTGCATTTGTTGATCAAGGTCTGGTTTGCAATGCGCGGTCTTGCGGGTTTGCAGTCTTACTAAGTTGCTAACCGACCCGGAGGCGCGTTCCTGAGGGGTCGGTTGGTTCTTTGGACGCGTGACAAGCCGCCATGGAGCTATGGTGTTGCGTGTGGTCGTGGCTTCGGACCATTTGTCGATGTTGCGGTGTTCTCCTAAATTCAGCTGGGCGTTAGCGATACGTGAACCGCAACTCTTGTTAGCCTAAGGGTAGGGGGCTCGTCTCACCTCTTCCATCATCTTTTCGCGGAAGACCTCTGCGGGTGTCTTCCTTCCGAGGCATTTGCGGGGTGTCGCGTTGAGGCGGTCGCAGATCATTTTCAATTCATGATCTGAGACCGCCGTGATGTCGCGCTTTCTCGGTAGCCATCTTCGGGCGCGGCGATTGGTGTTTTCGACGGTGCCTTTTTGCCAGGGTGAGGAAGGGTCACAGAACCAGGTTTGGGTCCCGATCTCGGCCTGAAGGTGCGGCCAACTGACGAACTCGGTGCCACGGTCAAAAGTAATCGAACGACGCGCGATGTAGGGCAGGTCGCGCACCGCTTTCATGATCTTGCCCATCACCGGCTTGGTGCGCTTGTTCGGGTTCTTCAGCAGCACGGTGAACCGGCTGACTCGTTCGACCAGTGATGTGATGTTTGATTGGCCAAAGCGTTGTTTGAACAAGACAAGATCGGCCTCCCAATGTCCGAACTGGCGGCGATGAGCCACATCGTCCGGGCGGAACAAAATGCTGACATCACGGTCAAACTTAGGCTTCTGGCGCTTTCTGGCCCGGCGCGGCCGACGCGCTTTCCGATGCTCGGGCAGGTACCACCACAGCTCTTTGTCCATGCCTTCCTTGGAATAGATATAACGGTAGATCGTTTCCTGGCAGACACGTAGTTTGGCGCCCTCAAAGACCATGCGATTGCCGATCTGCTCGGGGGTCCAGCCTTGTTTGATCCGTGCGATTACGGTCTTGCACAGCTCAGGGTGACGAATCAGCTTGCGCTGCACAGATCGTCTTTTGTCCGTTTGCAACTGAGCAGCATGACCGAAGTAACCGGCATACTTCTTCGGGAACGCATCTTCGGTCCAGAAATTGCGTTTGATCTCGCGAAGATCGTCGATTTATGGCGTTTCAGAACCCGTGCCATCTCTGTGACGGGCACCTTTGCATGCCACCAGGTCTCGATCTTACGGCGTTCTTGCAGTGATAGTTGCGAATAAACAGCTCCCATGCAATGTTCTCCTATTAGATAACTCATTGTTTTCTAATAGGAGTCGCACTTCAGGGTAGCGCGCGCCCGCTGACAGCAATGTTGCAACCAAGTAGAAATGTCACCCGGTTTGCAAAGCAGGAATGTCACCAAGAGGCGAGACGGGAGCAAGGCTTAGCAGCCTGGAGACCTCACATATCGCAGGGCTGACTGGCTTTGCAGGCTATGGCGTGTTGCCGGTTCAGACTGCTATTTATTGTCCATGATTGATCCTAAGAAAGAAATTGAATCTGCCTTCGGCTGTACCGAACTACCCCACGGACTATTCTATGAATTCGAAGCGGCTCTCAGATTTGAATTGGGTGGCGAAGGCGTTAGCACAAGGCGTCCCATTAAACGGTTCATTCAAGCATTTGAGAGAGCTAATGCAGTGGCGGCAGACCTGTTTGATCAATCATCCGTCTGGCTGCTGAGTTCGACCTTCGGCGAGGCCAGCCCTCCGAAGAAACACTTGAAACTTTTTAAAACTATTGGGCTGTCTCGGAGCGACTTCACGGACTTAGGGGCTGTTGCCCAAAACGATGCGGACCACATCGAGGAATTTGGCGAAGACCTTTATCGTCATTGGGCTGGCACTTTGTTGGATGGCCCAGATTTAATCAAGGAAGCGCTTTGGCTGGCTCTTGGTCCTGAACTTGGTATCCAACCTGCGGCTAACGCCAGTTTGTACCTCGTCGACTTTGAAAACCAGATTGTCCTGCATCCGTATGATGATCGTGGCATGGATGTTATCGCCACGCGTAGAGAAGCGCTTTCCGATTTGTACCGATCACGGCATTCTTGGCTTCTCGAATACGATATGGCTCGCATGAAAACCGTATTTGAGGGGGCATAGGCGCTGCAGTGTCAGCCCTCCGCTGCCCGTTCTGCACGTCTGCGCTCGTAGTAGGCTTCCATCTTTGACGGGCGACCAGGTGGGCGGCGTCCGGTCTTCTTGTAGCCGTTCTTGGCACTGACGGGTTTGACCTTTGGCGGCGGCGCTGCCTTCTCCTGTTCTTCTTTGATATGTGCCAGAACCGCACTCAGGTGTTTGTTCTCAGTGATTGCCGCGTGGGTCACGCGCTGTTGGTGCGGATCGAAGATGCTGCAGGGTAGGGCGACGCCTTTGGCGCGGACTTGGATGCGCCCATCCGGCATCTCGTAGACATCGACGTATTTGCCGACTAAGCCGCGCGTCAGTTCATTGACCTCGAGCCGGATGCGCTTGCGGTCGTACTTCAGCGTCAAATCCTTGGTGACATAACGCTTGTCCCGCGGGCAGAAGACCTCGGCGAGGCGATCCGGCGCAATGTTCAAGGCGCGATGCAGATTGTTTGGTTTGGCCGGAGCCTTTGCAAACTTGTCGTTGTAGCGTTCGACGAAGCCCGCGAGGAACACGTTTCCGTCCTCCATGTTGGAGATGCCCGCGATCCGCAGCTCTTTGACCAGCCGGTCTTGCAGCGTACGGTTGGCGCGCTCGACGCGGCCCTTGGCTTGGGAAGAATTGGCGCAGATGATCTCGATGTTCAGCTCAGCCAAGGCACGCCCGAATTGGGTCATGCCCGTCATGTGTTCATTGGGCTTTGGAACACGGAAAACGGTGTGCTTGTCGCTGTAGAACGCGACCGGGCGACCATGCTTGAGCAGATAGCTTTCCAGTGCCTCGAAATAGCTGAAGGTGCTCTCCGATTTGACGAACCGAAGTTCCATCAGTGTGCTGGTGGCGTCGTCGATGAAGACGAGCAGGGTGCAGGGATCGCCCCGATCTTCAAACCATCGGTGATCCGAGCCGTCGATCTGGATCAGTTCGCCAAAGCATTCACGGCGCAGCCGCGGTTGGTGGAATGTCCGGCGCTGTTTGCGAGAGAGCCAAATCCCATCTTCCTGCATCCACTTGCGGACGGTCTCGCGTGAGACTTTAAAGCCATGATGTTCGGCCAGCATCTCCGCCGCCAGTGTCGGGCCAAAGTCTGTGTAGTTCTCCTTGATCAAGCTCAGCGCGTAGTCACGCTTTGCATGATGAATCCGATTGTTCGGGGGTTTGCCACGCGCCTTGTGTCGGATCGCCGATGCGCCATCCTGACGATACCGCTTCAACAGCCGAAAGATTTGCCGTCGTGTCAGGTCCAGCATGTTCGCGGCATAATCGACGCTCAACCGTCCATCATCGACCTGCGCCAGCACTTCCACGCGGTTCAACTCGCGCTCGCTCATAACCACCCATCCCATGTCCGCTCACCCTCATTGATTTTTGAGGGCAGAGTGACATTCCTGAATTGCTCACGGGTGACATTTTAGCTTTGCTGCTTGTGAACTCGAGGCGAAGTGCGAAGACTGATATGTTGTTCTATTCCAGTCGGTTCTGAATTTCCATCAGCTTGGTCGCGAAGACTTCCGCCGGTGTCCGGTAATTCAAACACTTGCGCGGCGTTGAATTGAGGCGATGGCAAATCGACCTCAAATATCGATTTGTCAGCGCCGTCGGTTCGGTTGATCTGGGGAGATACTTCCGCAACCTGTTGTTCGTGTTCTCGACAGTGCCTTTTTGGTAGGGCGCTTGCGGGTCACAGAACCAAGCATCTGCACCGATCCCAGCTTTGAGGTGCTTCCAGGCCGAAAACTCGGTGCCTCTGTCGAACGTGATTGATTGACGCGCATCGGCGGGCAGGGGAGCCAAGCCTTGGATCAGGGCTTCCATGATCGGTTTGGACTGACGATCTTCATTGCGCATCACGACCGCGTATCGGCTGACGCGCTCGACCAGAGAGGTCACGTTCACCTTTCCATGCTCTTTGCGGAACATCATTAAATCGCACTCCCAGTGGCCGAACTCAGCGCGCGCTGCGATGCTCTTGGGCCTGTGTGAAAGGCTTTGCACATCGAAGATATGCGTTCGGTTGTGCCTGCGGTAACCTCGTGGCCTGCGGCGACGGCGATGTTCAGGCAGGTGGCGATAGAACTGCTCATCGCGACCGTCTTTGGAATAGGCGAACCGATAGATCGTCTCGTGGCTAACGCGGATCGGGTGGCGTTCAAGACGCATCCGCCCCGCGATCTGTTCTGGCGACCAGCCGGCCTTGAGCCGATCCTCAATGGCTGCCTTCAGTTCTGGATGGACGATCATTTTACGATGAACTGCACGACGGCGCTCATACATGTCCTGAGCGTTCAAAGCGTAGTAACCGTTGAGCTGTGGCAGTTCCCGGTCATCATAGTGGTTGCGTCGAACGTCTCGGTAGATCGTTGAGACATCGCGGCTCAGACGATCCGCAATCTCAGACATGGACATTTTGGCTTCACGCCACTTTGCGATCTTACGTCGTTCTTCTAAGCTCAGGTGAGAGTAGTGGGTTCCCATTCAATATCCTCCATGCAACATTCTGTTTTGATACAGAATTTGCACTTCGTTTGTGAATCCACCCCTACACAGCAAAACATCGCATAATCTGTATTATGTTAAGTAATGAGGGGTGTATCCCCTCAGCATACGTAGTTGATTTTCACAACGTGGGAAACTAACCAGTTTCAAATTACTTATGGTTGTTTCATATGCTTTTTTGGAAGTCGGTTATTTGGGTTGTTTGGACCGGCATCAAGTTTTTGTTTTTCTGCGGAGCAGTTGCTGGTTTTCTGCAGGATGTACCAGGTTTGGACGACGATCCGCTTGGTAACGGTTTGCTTACATCTTTCACTTACATCTTCCAAACTGCCAGTTTTATACTACGTAACTACCCGTTAGGCGTTGTTATCTACATCGCTATAGCGGCAGTCGTTCATTTGTTCTTTACATATCCTCATCATGAGAAGCTAAGAAATGAGGTTAAAAAAGCACGACTGCGAAAACGCTCGAAAACAAAGAAAAATCCTGCTAAGACTAAACCTAGGGGTAAAAGGACGCGAAAATGACTGTTCTACAGATTATGACTTTGGTCGCCCTTGGCTTTGCTTGCTATGCATTTCTTGCAGCAAGACTTTCAAAGACAATACAACCACTTAGGATCAAGGTCGCGGAAGACATCGAAGATTTGATCAGTGATGAAAGCATCAAAAAGCACATAAGAGACGATCTTGACAGGTTGGGCGACCTCGCTTTTCAGCAGGCTGGGTGCTTGGCTAATGATTTTGTCGTATCCCGCTGGAGTGTTTTACGCCCTCAAGGGCGACGACAGCGGCCCTCAAGAGCCACGCACAGGACATCCACGTCGCAAGGAGATCTCGTACACTTACGCGAGTGGAATTTTTTGCATGATGGCATCAAGCCCACTAACGCTTGTTTTGTTTTTCGTAGAAGTTGCTCTTTTGATGGTTGTGTTTGCTCCGCTAGGAAAAGCATCCAGAAGGGCGCTGCACATCGCTTTCTCTCTTGAAGGGGATCGAGCATCAAAGGTGTCAACATAGTGACCACTACCTTACGCGACGCCCGCAAGGGCCAGATTGAAGACTTCATCAAAGAACATGAGGCCGATCCAGACGGCGACCTTGATAAGCTAGACGCGATGATTAAGCGTCCAAATCAGGGAAGCGGGAAAGCAACTCGCTCAGCATCACCTCAGGCGTCGTCCGACGATTGAAGCGGTACTCAAACTCTTTGACGTAGCTTTCCAAATACTTCGGCGACACGCTGATATGTGTGCCAGCGATTGAGCGCTTAAGGTGACCAAAAAGTTTTCGATTGAGTTTGTCGTGGTGCCATCTGGCGTGGCGTACTCGCCTTTACTGTGGTTAACGGTCTTGTGCGTGTAAGGGGCCATCTGAGCGCCCCTGTAGCTACGCAGTTCGTCAGTGTGGATTTCTGTACCCTCAACCACGTTAGACGTGATCTGCGGCATCACAGAACCGCGTGTGTTGTCGTCAACAACCTTAAACATCACATCGCCGTCGCGCTCATACATGCCCATGACAACCGTTTTGCGGTCGCGCCAGTCCATACCAGTTGTTTTGCCGCCCACATAGGTTTCATCGACTTCCACAACCTTGCCAGAGCCGCCCAGAGGGGCTTCGCCGTCAACTTCGGCCATGTGCTTGCGGATCAACGTACCCATGCGGTGCGCAGTCTTGTATGTCACGCCAAGCTGACGCTGCAATTCCTTGCCTGACACACCGTGGCGCGATGTGGTGAATAGGAAGATTGCATAGAACCAAAGCTGGAGCGGCGTGCGGCTCTTTTCAAAGATGCTGCCGACCATCGAGTGGATATGGTGGCCGCACCATTGGCAGGAGTAAGCCTTCTCGGACTTGAGCGGATACCACTTAGCGTCACGATCACACTTTGGGCATGTGTGCCCTTGGCCGAAGCGCACATTGAACAAATGCTCAAGGCACGCTTCGTCTGTTGGGAACTGTTGGAAGAACTGGCGGACGTTTGTCTGTTTCATGCATTTTATATAGGAAATGCACTACCGTATGTCAAGGGGATATACCCCATTAATGACCATGCCGCATTCGACCCTGGGGGTAGCCTCAATCAGCGATGTCCAGCACTTCTATTGCTATTTGCGCGCCTACAACGGACCTGATGCGCAACGCGCGTGGGTTTTGTCCAAGGAACTCGTTGATCGCGCGGATCACCCCGTCGCCCCACCAACCGCGTCGGTGATAATCGTCAAAGGCCATGATCCCGCCGATTTTCATTTTTGGAAAAAGTGCTGCCAGATCTGCTTTGACACCATCATAGGAATGATCGCCGTCGACATATGCAAACGAAATGCTGCTGTCTTTGAAGTTCGCGAGAGCCGGTACAGAGAAATCCCGCACCATCGCAACCTGACCAGATTTAATTTCCTTGGCGAACGTTTTGGAAACTTTGGCAAAAATGCGGTCCATCTTGGTGTTATCGGTGCGTCCGACAAAAGCCTCTGAGTGGCTGTCATCAACGATGTGCGCCCAAGGATCGATGAGCACGAGCTGATCTGGCGCAATCAATTCAAGAATTTCACTTGAAAATTCACCTTGCCACACGCCGATTTCAACAGCGAGCCCGCCTTTGGGCAGTTTTTGCAGAAAACGCCGCCGGATGACAGATTTTGAAATCCGTCGAGGTTTGGTAGCCTGCTTGCCCTTTTTTGCTTTCGCATCATCTTTGGATTTGTCTTTTGGCATTGTTTTTCCTTGCGGGCTTATCGCTGAATGCAGCGACACGCGTGTCTAGCTCTTTGCGCGGTGGAGACGCAACTGTTCTGCGTAGCGGTCGTTACAATCGGTATGTGCCCGCGCAATCGTCGGGGTGTCCAGTAACTGTTGCATGCGGGCGCGTGTGGCCTGCGTATAGGCCAGCATACGATCGTCCGTAACGCCGTTTTGATTGTAGATCTTCCAGTATTTTTCAGCAAAGCGTGACGCGCGATCGGCGGCGTTTCCGGCCTTTGTCCCCTGCCCCCGTGTTCGTTTCATTTCATAGCAATCGCGGCTTTTCACCGCGTAGTGGAACAGCATCGCCGCATCGTGCGCGACGAGATCTGATGGTGCATTGCCCAATGCGTGGCGTTTATGCGCGCCGCTGCGGTAAATGTCGTCATGCATGGGTGTGCCGGCCGTATTGACGATCCCACGCCCGTCATTACGAAATCCGGCGTTCAGGAACGGCCGGTGCAGCCCAAAGCCCCGCACCTTTGCCGTCTTCTTGAACAGCGTTTTAAACATGACGTGGCGGCTGCCTTCTTCGGCGCCGCGCCGGATGTATTTTTCTGTGATCAAGCCCGGTTCCCAATTGGGGATACCGGAATCCCCGAAGTTCAGCCAATTGATGCAAACACCGTCCGAATTTACATCAAAATGTGCTGCAAGTGCTTTGATATCATTGTCATAATCTGGACAGAACAGAAATTCATCTGCATCAAGCCACATCAGCCAGTCAGCGTCAGAAAAGGCGGAATGATCGTAGGCCTGACGTGCCGCAGTATATTGTGGTACGTCTTCTGGCGCGAGGTTCTGTTTGACGTGATGGATAACGCCAGCGCCATCCAGAGCGTCCAGCAATTCGGTTGTGCCATCGGTGGAATCGTTGCTGTACACGACGATGGGATCAAATCCGAGATTGAGGTTATAGGCCACCCATTCAAGGATGAACGGCCCCTCGTTTTTCATACATGAGAACAGCCCGACTTTCATGACGATGGCGCGACGCCCAACAGTGCGTCATTAAGCGCGTGCATTTCGGTCCGTAGCCGGATTGCCTTGTCTTTGTGGTGCTGGACTGAGCGCGCATGCAAATCGGCAAGCTTTGCGTCTGCCATCAAAAGGTTCAGCGCGTCGTGAAACGGACCGAGCCGGCGGAAAATGGTCTTATCCTCCACGTGGTTATGGTTCATGTTGTTGTAGTAGCCCAGATCAATTTGTTTGTTGGTGTGCAGCACATGACCTCGATCGCATTTCACCAGAAAGCTATCCACTGAGCGGATTGCATAATGGTTCAGTTGCACCCAGTCATAGCCCCCTGTCGCCCGCAAATACCGCCAGCCCTGATTGATCATTTCAGGGCCCATCGCGTCCCCCCGAGAGGTCAGCCATTTGCCGGCAATTGCCTCTTGATCCTTGTAGAACGGGCGATGCGCACCGATCCGTTCCACATTTTCTGTGGGCTTGAAGATTGATTTGAACCCCCAGGCGTTCACCGAAACCGGGTGCGTTTCAGGTGCCGCCTGCGTGAATTGTTCAATGATGGGCAAATCTGCAAATTCCGCAATTCCGGCGTCCCCAAAGAGTTTCCACATCGGAGAAATGGCTTCTGCGTCGCCCATCGCGTCCAGCAGATCATCAAAATGCCCGTCACCAAGGTGAATATTCAGAAACTCGTCACAATCCGTGAACATGACCCAATCGGCCTCGGTTACGATTTGCCGTTTGAACATGTCACGCATGGCAACCGCCTGCGGGCGCTGGCTGCCAATCCTGGGATTATCGAGGTGTTCGCAGATATTGAGCGCGGCCAAACGGTCGAGCATAGCGTCTGTGAAGTCATCGCAATCGTTGGAATATACCAGAAAACGATCAAAACCGATTGATTGATGATACGCGATCCATTCGAGCAGGAAAGGTCCCTCATTTTTCATGCAAGTGACAATGATGCGCATGGATGCGGTCCCAGTTTTTTCTTTTTGCGGTTGCAGCGCAGCACGACGCTGACCTGCGGTTTGTTTCATGGCGCAGATTGCAGGTTTCGGCCCGGGTGTGCAATGCCGCCACACCCATCAAGGCAACAAAAGGTTGCCAGTTCAATTCCTTGATGAGATACGCCACCTTAAGAGTACAGACTGAAAACCTGTTTGGATTCTGACCAGATGGTAAAAGGTGGTAAGAGCGAACCATGCGCTGTTCAATACTGATCCTTAACGGGCCTAACCTCAATCTGTTGGGAACCCGTCAGCCGGAGGTCTACGGGCCAACAACGCTCGCTGATATAGAAAGCATGTGTCAGGATAAGGCGCATGCGCTCGGCGTCGATATGACCTTTGCGCAAAGCAATCATGAGGGTGAACTGGTCGAGATGCTGCATGGTGCGCGCGGCGTGCATGCGGGAATTATCCTGAATGCTGGTGCCTATACCCATACCTCTGTGGCGATCATGGACGCTATTTCCAGTATTGAGATCCCTGTCATCGAACTTCACCTCTCGAATATTCACGCCCGCGAGGCGTTTCGCCATAAATCATTCATTGCCCCGGTTGCCGTTGGGCAGATATGCGGATTTGGCGCGGCGGGTTACCCGCTCGCGATGGACGCCATTCTTTCTTACATCGGAGAGACCCAATGACGACCCTCGTGATGCAACTTGATCAACTGACCAACGCACGCACCGTTGAAGAGCTTTGGGACATCCATACCCGGCAAATGGCAACCTATGGGTTTGACCGGTTGATGTACGGCTTTACCCGATATCGGACGTCGAGCGGTGGGCTTGGCGATCCGCAGGACTGGGTGTTGCTATCCACGCAGAGCCCCGAATATATGAAGGTCTTTTTTGATGAAGGTCTTTATTATCATGCCCCGATGCTGCGGTGGGCGCTGGCCAACAATGGCGCCTGCAGTTGGCGTTGGATGATGGATATGAACCGTGTCGACAGCATGACTGCCAGCGAATTGCGGGTCATGGAGTTCAATAAGTCCATGGACGTCACCGCCGGGTATACTGTGAGCTTCCGCTCGATTTCCGAGCGCACCAAAGGCGCGATTGCGCTGACGGCAAAAGCAGGCATGACGCAGGATGCGGTTGAGCAAGTCTGGACCAAGCATGGTGAAGAGATCATTGTGATGAACAATGTTATGCACCTTAAGCTGCTGACCCTGCCCTATTCTGGCGAGCGCAATCTGACCAAACGGCAACGCGAAGTGTTGCAGTGGGTTGGCGATGGCAAAACAACGCAGGACATCGCACTTTTGCTGGGCCTGACGCCTGCAACGGTTGAAAAGCACCTGCGTCTGGCGCGCGAGGCTTTGGATGTGGAAACCACCGCGCAGGCGGTGCTTAAAGCCGCCTTCTACAACCAGATGTTTGTGATGGATCCCGAGGCGATCTGACGAAAGCTTATTTCGTCTGACGTCGGGACAAAACTTACTAAAGTTCGCGTGAGGTCAGGTTTCCCTGACTTTCTGACGTTCCGGTAAAATGCAATCTTGGCTTTGTTCCGTGAGTGGTGGCCTTAGGCCTGGGAACGTGGGGTCATAAACCTTGTCATTGCAAGGCTCTGTGATCTTTTTCCGGTCAACCGGACGCTGGCGTGGCAGGTTTGCTTGTTTACGTCGGCACCAACGATACGCGTCGGATCCTCGTCCCGAAATTGGACTGGCGCAGACATCGTTGCGGCACCGCCTGTCTTCCAAGTGCGGTGCCGCGCTTTTCTCCCCAGAAAAGGGAAACGTCCTGCGGTGTGTGCGCCGCAGGACGTTTCTGTTTTCATTGTGATAGCAGCAAGCTGACCCTAGGCAACCGCCATGCTGAACAGATCGACGTAGTCTTCCGGGACGTCCAGAAAATTGTCATATGTTGTCGTCTCCCGGCCACCTGATGTATATTCGGTGATCCGCGCCTCCCAGCTTTCACTGTTGTCGCCATCTGCCTCGATCAGCGTCTGCAGAACGCCATCTTCGAACAGGCGGTAAGTCGCATCGCTGCTATCAAACAAGGTGGCGCGTATCGCGACTTGTCCATTTGCATCATAGACGGTCTGCCTCGCCTCCCAATCGGCAAAGTCGAACGTGTCCTCTTCGACGAGCGAATTGCGTATACCATCCGCGAAGGTTTCAGTCCGCTCAACGCCGTTGTCAAAGGTCGTTTCGCGCAACGAAATCTTGCCGTTCTCGTCATAGGTTGCCGTGATTTCTTGCCATGGTTTCGAACCGCCATCTGTCGGCGTTTCGCCATTTGGTCCAAGATTATCGCTTTGAATGGTCTGGACGCGTTGCCCACCTTCAAAAACGTCTTGCCTGACTACGCCGTTATCATTCGTGGTCTCACGCAATGAGATGTCGCCGTTTGCATCGAAAGTGGTGCGGATTTCAGTCCAGCTTTTTGTATCAAGTGGGTCGCGCTGTACGGTTGAAACGCGCAGTCCATCCTCAAAGACTTCCGCCCGGGTTGTTCCATTGTCAAAGAGCGTATCGCGCGTGCTGACCTTGCCGTTTTCATCGTAGGTCAGGTTCATGGTGTCCCAGGATTTGGTGTCACTGACATCTGTGCGATCTGACGACACCCGCTGTCCATTTTCAAATGTATCCAACCGCAGGTCGCCATCCGCCTCTGTCGTCAGCCGTGTGGACAAGATGCCGTCGGTGTAGCTGTCCAGCCGGGTGTTGGCGTTGTCATACGTTATCTCGCGCTCGATCAGCACGCCGTCGCCATCTGTCACGGTCACGATCTCTGACCAGTTCCTTGTCCCGGCATCGTCGGTTTGGACCGTGGTTTGGCGCAAAACCTCGGTCTCGATGATGTTGCCCCTGAGCAGTGTGTCACGCGATACGGCGTTGCCGTCGGCATCATAGAACGTCGTGACTGAGACGACGTTGTTGCTGGAATCATTGTCTTCAAATCTTGCCTGCGTCAGCGTTCCACCGACAAAGCTTTCGACCAAAGTGCTGCCGTCATCGTTGAAGGTAAAGCGCGTGGTAATTGTGCCTTCACTATCATAAAGCGTTGAGCGGTCACGCCAGCTTTCGGTATTTCCGTAGTCATCCTCTTGCACGCGCTCGACCACGCCGTTGCGAAAGATTTCTTCGGTCACCGTGCCGCTGTCAAAGTAGGTGATGATCCAATTCGACGTGCCGCTGCGGCCATTGTCGATAAAGAGCCAATCAGCCTCGTCCGCCGCATCATATTGGATTTCATAGAGAAAATTTGCCACAGTCGTATCCGTTGCTGGCAGGTTGAAACCGGTGTTTGTATTGTAGTTGATTGTGCGCTCGTCGACATTGCCGTTGACATCAAACGTGATGGTGATGCTCTCCCACGGCTTTAGACCAGGGCTGTTGGCGGTGTCCGTTTCATCGGTCAAAATGACCGTATCCAGCGCGCCGTCGACAAAATTTTCGACCTTGCGCTGCCCGTCATCGCCCAATGTATTGATAAGTTGCAATTCGCCTGACGTGGTGTAGCGCGTCAGTTGGCTTGCAAAGTCAAAGACGTCCGTGGGGTCGTCAATCTGCTGGGTGATCAATTGACCGTTGATGCTGTAGGTTTCTTCGGTGTGCCCATCATCATAGAGCGTGTTCACAGTTGTCATGGTGCGCCCAAAGAGCGTCAGCTCATCGGTTGTGCGTTCCGTCCAGTCAAATTCGTCGTTCGTGTCAGTCTCAACCGTAATTGGCATCAATTGTATCTCCAGCGTTCCGGGATCATCAAATGCCTGTGGAATATGACCGAAGTATGTTCACAGCCCCGTGATCATACAAAAAAGGCGTGCCGCTGATGCCGACACGCCCTCTTTATTCAGTTAAAAAGCTAGGATTTAGCCGTTCAGTTTCGCAACTTCTGCGGCAAAGTCCTCTTCGACCTTCTCGATGCCTTCGCCAACTTCGAGGCGCACAAAACCTGTGACTTCGACGCCTGCCTCGGACGCTGCGGCTGCGACTGTCAGGTCAGGGTTCACCACGAACTGTTGGTTCAGCAATGTAACTTCGGCCATATATTTCTTCATACGACCCACGATCATCTTTTCGATCACAGCTTCAGGCTTACCGCTTTCGCGGGCGATATCCATCTGGACCTGCTTCTCTTTTTCCACGACAGCCGGGTCAAGATCAGCTTCGGACAGCGACGCCGGGTTCGCGGCGGCAATGTGCATCGCAACCTGACGACCGAATGCTTCGTTGTCACCTGTCATTGCGACCAGAACGCCGATGTTGCCCATGCCGGGTGCGGCCGCGTTGTGCACGTAATTCACAACTGACGACCCTTCGAGAGCGGCCATACGGCGGACGGACATGTTTTCACCGATCACGGCGACCGCGTCAGTGACTGTCTGTTCGACGGTCTTACCGTTCATGTCTGCGGCTTTCAGACCGTCGATGTCGGATGTGCCAAGTGCCACGTCAGCAATGCCAGCAACCATTTTTTGGAAGTCGGCGTTTTTCGCAACGAAGTCGGTTTCAGAGTTCACTTCAACCGCGACACCTTTGCCGTCTTTGACAGCAACGGCAACAAGGCCCTCAGCGGCGGTACGACCGGATTTCTTGGCAGCTTTCGCCAGACCCTTGGTACGTAGCCAGTCAACAGCGGCTTCCATGTCGCCGTTGTTTTCTGTCAGCGCCTTTTTGGCGTCCATCATGCCTGCGCCTGTGCTGTCGCGCAGCTCTTTCACCATTGCAGCGGTGATTGCCATGTTACTTCTCCTTAAGAGGTATAATGCGTTGCAGGCGGGGCATGACGCCCCTGCCCGACTAATTTTTGACGCTTATTCAGCGGTGGCTTCTGCAGGTGCCTCGGCTGGAGCTTCTTCAGCAACAACGTCTTCAACCAGTTCTTCCATCTCGCCCATGTCGACGCCTGCGGCACCCAGCTGCGCTGTCATACCGTCAAGGGCTGCACGTGCGGCCAGATCGGTGTAAAGCGCAATCGCGCGCGCGGCATCATCGTTGCCGGGAATGACATAATCAACGCCAGCAGGTGAGCAGTTGGTATCGACGATTGCCACAACCGGGATACCCAATTTATTGGCTTCGGCGATGGCCAGGTCTTCTTTGTTGCAGTCGATAACGAAGAGCAGGTCAGGAACACCGCCCATTTCGCGGATGCCGCCCAAGGACGCTTGCAGTTTGCCCTGCTCGCGTTCCATGCCGAGGCGTTCTTTCTTGGTCAAACCAGCAAAGCCGTTTGCGGATGCTTCATCGATTGCCTTCAGACGGTTGATGGACTGAGATACTGTCTGCCAGTTTGTCAGCGTGCCGCCCAACCAGCGGTGGTTCATGTAGAACTGCGCGGATTTCTCTGCCGCTTCCATGATTGGCTTGGCTGCCTGACGCTTGGTACCAACGAACAGAACGCGGCCGCCTTTGGCCACTGTGTCACGTACAACTTGCAGCGCCTGATCCAGCATGGGCACAGTCTGCGTCAGATCCATGATGTGGATGCCGTTACGTGAGCCGTAAATATATTGATCCATCTTTGGGTTCCAGCGCGCGGTCTGGTGGCCAAAGTGTACGCCTGCTTCAAGCAGCTGACGCATGGAGAACTCGGGAAGAGCCATGTCGTTTTCCTTTTCCGGTTTCAAGCCTCAGCGGGGGATCAGACCAGATGGCCCAACCGGTGGATCTTTTGGGATGTCTCCCCAATCGACCCGCCCCCACCTGCGGGATTAAGTGAGCGCCTCTTAGCGGGCGTTTGCGCGTGGTGCAAGTACCTGATGCCTCTGGCGGGAGTTTTTGTGGAAAGATGATAATGTCAGGCGCCAACAAACGTGCCGTAGGACCTTTCAAAGAACCAGTAGAGCCCCACTGCTGCAATCGCGACGGATGCCGGTACAGCAACCATGCGGCGATAGCTGTCTTGTTGGTCGCGGAATTGAATTGCAGCGATGCAAAGGATAAATATGGCAGCCAGCGGCGCCGCAAAGAGCCAGACCGGGCTTTCAAGGGCTGTCACCAATGCGGCGGGGTTCAAGGCGATCACGGCGAGTGCGATGATGAGGAGCACGCTGTAGACCGCAAAGCCTTGGTTGACTTCGTTTGCGCCGCGATCAATTCGCAAAGCCTGCCAGACGCAAAGGAACATCACGGCAATGACTGCCAGTTGTCCGACTTCGACACCCACGTTGAAGCCGATCAATGCCGCGACAAATGTCTCATCGGGCAGGCCAAATTCGGCGAGCACCGAGGCAAAACCCAGCCCGTGCAACAGGCCAAAGACGAAGATAACGAACGGGCGCCAAGGGCTGATCCCTTTCATGAAAATATTCTCGATCGCGACATAGGCGATGGATAAGGCGATCAACGGTTCAACGATATCGATAAAGGCAATTCCCAGCTTGGCTTGCATGAAATCATCGATGAATTCTGTGTGCCCCAGCGCGGCCAGTGCCAGAGTAATCGTGTGCGCCACAGTGAAGAGCGACACTTGCAGCAGCAGTGGACGAAACTGTGCAGCCAGAAAGAACAAGCCCAACACAAACAGGATGTGGTCCAGCCCCTTGGGCACAATATGATCAAAACCGACAGGGATGTAGTCGACGAATGTTTCCCAACCCGTGGCCTGTCCGCCACCCGCCAGCGGAATGTTGTCGGACACTGCGCCGGCCTCTAGGTATCCGTCATAGGGCGCAGGCACATCCATTTGGCGCAAGACAAGCACACCAAACTCCGGCCCCCACCCCATTTGGACGGTTTGTGAATTTTCAGGTAGGGCTGCTGCAAATGCGATGATCGATGATCGGACGATCTCAACATCGCCAACTGCGTCCACGTCCACGCGGCGCAACTCAGGTGTCAGCGCTTTGCCGTCAGCGATCAAGGTAATGGCTTGTGCCATTTGCGGCCAGAACGCCTCAAACCGGGTTGTGAGCTCTTCCGGTGACAATGCACGCAACTCATCATATGTGGCCGCTTGTGCGCTGTCATTGGTGTCAGAGGCTTCGCTGAGATCGATACCGGCCACAAAGCTTTCCAGCGTGGTGCGGATTTCAAAAGTGACCTCGCCATCGACAACGCGCATGTCGGCGATAGAGGGGATCACCTCATGCGCGTGCAGCGTTGACAGGGTCGTGATCCAAAGCACAACCGCGCTTGACAAGACCCGAAGAAAGGCCACCCTTGCGTCACCCAAAAGGAAGTCTTGATGCGCATTTTAGCCCTCGCTCTAAGTCTGATCGCAGCGCCAGTTGCTGCACATGAATTTTGGATTGAGCCTGTAGAATATCAGGTAGCGCCGGAAACTAACTTGGAGGCAAACATTGTCAATGGCGAAGAATTTGCCGGCGGCAAGCTGGCTTATCTGCCGCAGCGCTTTGTGAATTTTGTGCTCTTTGCCGGTGACGCATCTGCGCGGGTTGAGGGGCGCCCCGGTGATACGCCTGCCTTGCAACAAGCGCCGTTGGCAGAGGGGCTGAATATAGCAGCTTATCAAGCAAACAACGCGACGGTGGACTACGAGGAGTGGGAAAAGTTTCAGAAATTCGTCGATCACAAGGCTTTTGGTGATGTTCTTTCTCTACATGAGGCACGCGGCCTATCTTTGAATGGCTTCAAGGAAGTGTACTCTCGCCATGCCAAGGCGCTGTTTGGCGTGGGCAATAGCGAGGGTGCAGACCGTCGCGTGGGTCTTGAGACAGAAATAGTTGCTTTGACGAACCCCTATACTGATGACATGTCGGGCGGGTTCAGCGTGCAAGTGTACTACCGCAATGATGTCCGCCCCAACGTCCAAGTTGAGGTTTTTGAAAAAGGGCCCAATGGCGCAGTTTCCATTTCATTGCATCAGACGAACGACGAAGGTATCGCCACCTTCCCTGTGCGCCCCGGCTATCGCTATATGGCCGATGCTGTTGTCTTGCGTGAACCAAGCGCACGCTTGGCTGAGCAGACCGGTGCCGTGTGGGAGACGCTTTGGGCGAACCTGACCTTTGCAGTGCCTGAGTAACGCTTGCTCTTGGCTGCACACTGGGTCAGAACGCGGGCATGACCAAGACCCCTGACATCATTTGTATTGGCTCTGTTTTGTGGGATGTGATCGGACGCGCCGCCAGTCATATGCGCGTTGGCTCTGACGTGCCGGGTCGGATTACGCGGCTGCCCGGTGGTGTGGCAATGAACATCGCTATGACCCTGCGCCGTTTTGAAATGACCCCTGCCCTGTTGACCGCGATTGGCCGTGACGCAGAAGGCGACGAATTGATTGGAGATGCGCAGCGCATGGGTATGGTGTGCGACCATATCTATCGTTCTGAGGATCTGCCCACGGACGTCTATATGGCTGTTGAGGGTGCAAATGGACTGATCGCCGCGATTGCTGATGCACATTCACTTGAGGCTGCGGGCGATAAGATACTTCGTGCGCTGGAGAACGGCACGTTGGGATCAGCAACAGAGCCATTCGCAGGACCCGTCGCGCTTGACGGCAATCTGACCGAGGAGTTGCTGCAAACCATAGCGGCGTCGCCCTTGTTTGCAGCGGCTGATCTGCGCGTTGCGCCTGCTTCGCCCGGCAAGGCTGAACGTCTTTTGGCGCTGCTGGGACATCCGTCGGCGACCCTTTATGTGAACCTCGAAGAAGCCGGATTGTTGTGTCAGACGGCTTTCGTGAATTCGGCATCTGCCGCGACAGCCTTGATCACGCGCGGTGCGCACCGTGTCTTGGTTACTGATGGCGGTAATTCAGCGTCGGAAGGCACAAGAGGCGATATCATCACCCAAACCCCACCGGCCGTCATGGTCACACGGGTCACTGGCGCTGGGGACACCTTTATGGCTGCCCATATCGCATCAGAGGCCCAAGGCATGGACCGCGACGCCGCCCTGGCGCGGGCGCTGAACGCCGCCGCAACGTACGTGTCCGGAGAAACACCCCTATGATTCCCATAAATTATGGCTCCGAGGTCAGCAGCGCCCGGGCGTCTGGTGCAGCAATCGTTGCGTTGGAAAGTACCATTATCACGCATGGCATGCCTTTCCCGCAGAATGTGGAGACCGCGCGTTTGGTCGAGGATGATGTGCGCGTCGCGGGTGCCGTTCCTGCAACAATTGCGGTGCTGGATGGCGTTTTGCATGTGGGGTTGGAGGCCGACCAGCTTGACGCGTTGGGGCAAGCCAAAGATGTTGCAAAACTCTCTCGCGCGGATATAGCGGCCTGTATTGCAACGGGCGGTACGGGTGCCACGACTGTCGCCGCAACAATGATCGCCGCACATTTGGCTGATATCCATGTCTTTGCCACGGGTGGTATTGGCGGAGTGCATCGCGGTGCAGAGGATAATTTTGATGTCTCTGCGGACTTGCAAGAGCTCGCGCAGACACCAGTCACTGTTGTTGGTGCAGGGGCCAAGGCCATTCTTGATCTGCCCAAGACCTTTGAGGTTCTTGAAACGCTTGGGGTTCCGGTGATTGCCTACGGGCAAGATATGCTGCCCGCGTTCTGGTCTGCGACGTCAGACATAGCCGCGCCGCTGCGCATGGATCGTGCAGTAGACATTGCCAAGGCGCAGCAGACGCGAAGCGCGATGGGGCTTCAGGGCGGCCAATTGGTGGCAAACCCGATCCCGCTGGATGCGGAAATCGCTGCCGATGAACTCAGACCGATCATTGAGCAAGCTTTATCAGAGGCTGCGGCGCAGAACATCAGCGCAAAGGCTGTGACCCCGTTCCTGCTTGGACGTATCTTTGCCTTGACCAAGGGGCGTTCGCTGACCGCAAATATTGCTCTTGTGCGTAACAATGCGCGTCTTGCTGCACAAATTGCCATCGCAATGACGAAATAGCTGCGCAACAGGTGCAACACAGCTTGTTGTGATGCCCCGCAGGACATAAGTGTGCGTTGAAGAGAATTTGAGAACGCAGTGATGATTGACCCCCAGTCCGACGACGCAAAGCGGCGCACCAAGCCGGGTATTATCGCGCGGCTGCGCGGCAATTTTCTGGCGGGCCTGATTATCGTTGCCCCGATCGGTCTGACCATTTGGCTGATTTGGACCGTTGTCGGCTGGGTCGATAGTTGGGTCTGGCCCTTTATTCCTGATGCGTATCAACCAACGGCGCTGTTGAATAACTTGTTGGGGCGCGAAGACGACAACCTGATTGAAGTGAATGTGCGCGGCGTTGGCGTCGTCATCTTTCTTGCCTTCACCATGCTTGTGGGTTGGGTCGGTAAGGGTCTGATTGGTCGATCTTTTATTGGCATCGGCGAACGTTTGGTTGACCGGACGCCCGTTGTCCGTTCGATCTATAATGCCGCCAAGCAAATTGCGGAAACCGTGTTCTCGCAGCGCGAAACATCCTTTGATAAAGCCTGTATTGTCGAATATCCGCGCAAAGGTATCTGGGCGATTGCCTTTATATCGACAAATGCAAAGGGCGAAATTGACGCCAAGCTGAATGATGGTGAGCCCTTCGTGACCGTCTTTTTGCCGACGACACCGAACCCGACGTCTGGCTTTTTGCTGTTCCTGCCACAGCGCGACGTCAAAGAATTGGATATGACGGTCGAGGACGCGGCAAAACTCGTCATATCGGCTGGTCTTGTTTATCCCAATGGCAAAGACGCCGTTGAAACAGAAAATCCGACAGAATAATCCATGATGTCGGCTGCCATCACCGGCTTTGCCACCGCATTCGCACTGATCCTTGCGATTGGCGCGCAAAATGCCTTTGTCTTGCGCCAAGGTCTGATCCGGGCACATGTGTTTTGGCTTTGCCTTTTGTGCGCAGTGTCGGATGCATTGTTGATTACTGCGGGCGTCTTAGGCTTTGGATATATCGTCGGTCTATATCCCGCGCTGCCGCAGATCATGGCGTGGGGTGGCGCGGGGTTTCTGTTCATCTACGGCGCGCTGCGGCTTTGGGCGGCATGGCGGGGTGCCTATGCCATGCAACTGTCGGGCAAAAGTGCTAGCCTCTGGGCAACTTTGGTGACAGGTGCGGCCTTTACGTGGCTGAACCCCCATGTCTATCTTGACACATTGGGTTTGGTGGGCGCGGTGTCTACCCAATACGTTGATCCAATTGAGAAAACAGCCTTTGGGATCGGTGCTGTGACCTCCTCTTTTGTGTTCTTCTTCAGCCTTGGCTACGGTGCCCGTCTGCTGGCGCAAATCATGCAATCCGCGCGGGCGTGGCGCATTTTGGATGTGCTGATCGGTATGGTGATGTGGGCGCTCGCGATCAAGCTGTTGTAACGCGTCTGATCAAGACTGACACCGGCAGCTGCCAGTACTGTTGATCGGGGAATTCGGTCTTGGGTTTCCCATTAACGTATCACGCATTAGTCCATAATTTGCACCCTGTAAGTCGTGAGGTGAAGAGGTGTCGATGTGACCCAAGAAATGTCTGTTACGTGGGATAATCATTGGACAACGAGAATGATCGCGCAGCAATTTGAAATGGCGTCTGTCTTTGATAAGCAACAAACGCTGGATTTGTTAGTCGCTGACGCCTTCAATCTGGGTTACGTTTTTGCCTTCGCAGATTGTGCATGCAACTTCTTCCTCGCTGATAAAGGCCCTGAAGTCAGAGACGCCTATATCCTGAAAACGTTGTCAGACTTGACCGGAAAAGAGAGTGCCGGCGATACGCTCGTTCGGTATGCGCAACGACAATTCAAGGAAGCCGTTTTCTTGAAGGGCTTCCGCACAGCATCGAAAGACTTTCAGGAATGGGTAGAGGCTTCGGGCGGTTCAACCCCTGTCAGCCTGTCTGACCGTCTGGAGAAAACAACCTCCGCCTCGCAAGCAGCTTTGGTTCATTCTTCAAACACGGTCCCGACGGGTTCACAATTTGTGCATGCCTGACCTGTTCCGCAGATGATCCGAATAAAGGTTCAATGGCCGCTTAGCTGAACATTTCGGTCAAGTTAACTGTGCTGCGCTTGCCAATGTCGCTCTTGTGACTGCTCAGGAATGTGTCGGCAGCCGCCTCGCCCGCCTCCTTTAGTCGTGCAAGAATGACTGGCGTTGGGATCGATTTTGTCGCGACGTTCAATGAATTCATCAACGCATCGTCGGCAATCATGTGAACCAGCACGTTTTTCATTGTGCCGGGTTTGATGGATCCATCGGCCAACAATCGTTTTACAAAATCGATCGCCCGCAATTCGCGGAACAGCGAGCTATTAAAGCTGATCTCATTCACCCGGTTTTCAATTGACTGGCTGTCGATGGGCAGCTCGTCGCGATAAAGCGGGTTGATGTTCACGACAAGAAGATCGTCCGGCAAGTGATTGGCAAACAAAGGGTAAAGGGCGGGATTTCCGGTGTATCCACCGTCCCAGAACGCTTCGACCTTGCCGGTTTTGGGATCCTCAAATTCAACCGCTTGGAACAGGCTCGGCAAGCAGGCCGAGGCCAAGATCGGGTTTGGCGCAATCTCGGGCCCGGTAAATACGCGGATCTTGCCAGATCGCACGTTTGTCGCGCAGATATGCAGTTCAGGTCCCGCCGTGGCGCAGACGGCGTCATATTTAAATTCATTGACGATCTTTTCCAAAGGGTTCTGCATTGCGGGCCCATAAACGTATGGCGAAAACACCCGTGTCGTCATGTCGAATGCGGCGTAAGCGGGCGAATATTTCATGGCTTTGGCCCACGCCTCTGCTGTGGATCCAATCGCGCCGATCCAGGGGCTGAACAGTGGGTCCGTGACAGCGCCAATCTGTCCCCAAAGCCATTCGAGGTTGTCGATCGCCCCTTGCCGTCCGTTGTTGACCCACCCGGATTTCAGGGCAACGGCATTCAATGCGCCGGCGGATGTGCCAGAGATTGCTGCGATTTCAATATCTTCATCTTGCAGGATGCGGCACAGCACACCCCATGTGAAGGCGCCGTGCGCGCCACCCCCTGCAAAGCGAGATTGATCTTGATCACAGCGCTGTCCAACCGCCATCGACGCTGATCGTCGTGCCGGTGATCTGTGCCGCCGCGTCAGAGGCCAGAAACGCGACCGTTCCACCAAGCTGTTCGACCGTCGCAAATTCCTTGGAGGGTTGCCGTTCGAGCATGACATTCTTGATCACATCCTCACGCGACATGTTGTATTCCTTCATCGTGTCGGGAATTTGGGCTTCGACCAAGGGGGTCAGCACGTAACCGGGACAAACCGCATTGCAGGTGATCGGTTCTTGCGCCGTTTCCAGCCCGATGGTTTTGGTCAGCCCAACGATGCCGTGTTTGGCAGCGACATAGGCCGATTTATATGGAGATGCTGTCAGCCCATGCGCCGACGCGACATTGATAATCCGCCCATACCCTGTCTCGCGCATGCCCGTAATTGCAGCGGCTGTTGTGTGAAAGGCGGAAGACAGGTTGATCGCGATAATTGCGTCCCATTTACCTGCAGGAAAATCCTGTACTGGGGCAACGTGTTGGATACCAGCGTTATTCACCAGAATATCGCACCGCCCCGCATCTGCGATCAGGCGGCGGCAGTCATCGCCCTTGGACATATCGGCACAGACATATTTCGCATCAACACCCGTTTCCTTAGCTATTTCAGCGGCCAATGCGTGATCTTCGTCGGTATCCGTGTAGGAGTTCAGCACCACATTGGCGCCGGCCTTGGCCAATTCGCGGGCAACACCGAGGCCGATCCCGGAATTTGATCCTGTGATAACGGCAGTTTTTCCTGTCAGCGACATATCTTGGCTCCGATTCTTTGCGTTGCGACTCACCATATATGCTGCAACTGCAAAAGCCAGACGACGCGTCCGATAGCCCTAAAAAAAACGCCCGCACAAGGCGGGCGTAAAGTTATTGAGGCAGGTTTCATACAGGCAAGAAACCTATCGAGCAGTGCCCTTGTTATAAGCAATCCCTCGCGCGGCTCCAAGCTAAAAGTTTGAAAAGGTTGAGAACCCTCTTTACGGTTGATGCATAACAAAGAACGAAGCAGCAGGGGGCACCTGAAAATGACACGTCTTTTTGGCAGAATATCGCGTATTGCGACAATAGCAGTTGGATTGGGGGTTGCGGGCCAGTTGGCATACGCTGAGCCCCAGCATGGCATAGCTATGTATGGTGATCCTGCCTTACCACCTGATTTTGTGTCCCTGCCCTATGCCAACCCGGATGCGCCCAAGGGCGGTCAGATCGTGACAGCCGAGGTTGGTAGCTTTGACAGCCTCAACCCTTTCATCCGGAAAGGCTCCGTCCCGTGGCAGTTGCGGTTTTTCCTTGGCGAGAGTTTTATGGGGCGCTCTTTGGACGAACCCTTCTCGCTTTACGGTGTTTTGGCCGAATCGGTTGAAACCGGACCAAACCGCGAATGGGTCGAATTCACTTTGCGCGAAGGTGTCGCGTTCTCAGATGGCAGCCCGGTGACTATCGAAGATGTCATGTGGTCTTATGAAACTTTAGGCACCATCGGCCACCCCCGTTACCTTGGTTTCTGGTCCAAGGTTGAAAGCCTTGAGCAAGTGGGTGATCGTACCGTCCGTTTCACCTTTAACGTCGAAGATCGCGAGTTGGCTTTGCTGGCCGGTCTGCGTCCGATCCTGAAAAAAGCGCAATGGGACGGCGTTGATTTTGCAGAAAGTACGACCGAGATCGTTCCGATTACCTCTTCTCCGTATATGATCGACGATTTTGACCCCGGTCGGTTTGTCTCGCTCCGCCGTAACCCTGACTATTGGGGGGCTGACGTACCGTTCCGCGTGGGCACCAATAATCTTGATGAGGTGCGGCTAGAGTTCTTCGGCGATGAGACAGCCGCGTTCGAGGCCTTTAAGGTTGGCGAAGTTAACGCAACCCGGGAGTTCAACGTCGTCCGCTGGGATACACGTTACGATTTTCCGGCCGTGCAAAGCGGTGATATCGTCAAAGAAACGATCGAGCACCAGCGCCCGTCCGGTATGACAGGCTTTGCGATGAACACCCGTCGTGACCATTTGGCCGACTGGCGTGTGCGTGACGCCTTGATCCATGCCTTCAATTTTGAGTTCATCAACGAAACCATGACCGGCTCTGCGCAGCCGCGCATTACCTCTTACTGGTCGAATTCGCCTTTGGGCATGGAGAGCGGACCAGCCGCCGGTCGCGTCGCAGAATTTCTAGAGCCTTTTGCCGATGATTTGCTTCCCGGAACACTGGAGGGTTATGCCCTGCCCGTCAGTGACGGATCAGAGCGCAACCGCGCCGGCACTGCCGCTGCATTTGAGATGTTCGAGGCCGCAGGCTGGACCGTGCAGGACGGTGTTATGCGGGATGCCGATGGGAATGACTTCGCGCTTGAGATATTGTTGGATCAAGGTGCGACCGAGATGCAATCGATCATTGATCTTTACATGGAGTCGCTGTCCCGGATCGGTATCAACGCGGTCATGACAGTTGCCGATAGCGCCCAGTTCAAAGAACGGACCGACGCGTTTGACTTCGATATGGTTTACTATCGTCGCGGTGTCTCTTTGTCGCCGGGCAATGAACAGTATAACTACTATGGCTCTGAAAAGGCCAACGAAGTGGGCGGGCGAAACCTGATGGGCGTACAGTCACCGGCCGTGGATGCGATGATCGGCCGGCTGCTGACATCAGAAAGCCAGGATGATTTTGTCGCGGCTGTCAAAGCGCTCGATCGTGTCTTGACCGCCGGTCGCTATGTGATCCCTATCTATCAGTGGAACATCAGCCGGATCGCTCAGGCCAAGGAGCTTAGGCATCCTGAGTATATTCCAATTTTTGGTGATTGGCCCGGTTGGCAGCCAGATGTTTGGTGGTATGAGGAGTAAAGCAACTTCCTGTTAAGCCGGGCGAACCAATACCATGCAAAAACTTCTCGCTGAAGGGCTTGGCACCGCATTTTTGCTGATTGGTGTCTTGGGCTCTGGCATCATGGGGGCGGCGCTGTCCGACGGAAACGTTGCGATTGCGTTGCTCGCCAATGCAATTGCAACGGGTTGTATTCTTTATGTGATTATCACGACACTTGGGCCGATCTCAGGCGGGCATTTCAATCCAGCGGTCACGCTGGCGTTTCTGTTGCGAGGTGAAATTACGGTAGCCGATGCCATTCCCTATGCGTTGGTTCAGATCGTCGGGGGCATCTTGGGGGTATGGGCCGCGCATATGATGTTTGACCTGAGCATTTTGCAGACCTCGACGACCGATCGCACAGGTGTGTCGCAGTGGTTCTCTGAGGGTGTCGCGACCTTTGGCCTTTTGTTTGTGATCTTTGGCGGGTTGAAAAGCCGACCTGACGCGGTGCCGACTTTGGTGGCCCTGTATATCACCGGGGCGTATTGGTTCACCTCGTCCACCAGTTTTGCCAATCCGGCAGTGACGATTGCCCGCGGCCTGACCGACACATTTGCCGGGATCAATCCCGCGCATGTTCCGATGTTCATTGTGATGCAGATTGTGGGTGTCGGCGTCGCAGCACTTGTTTTGCCCAGACTGTTCCCCAAGGCTAGCTCAGCGATGTGACCCAAAGAATTGTCGCATCTTCGGCGCTGATCGACACAACATTGTGCCCCATCGCAGCGTCGTAATACGCGCTGTCACCGCGCTTGAGTTCGACGGGTTCATAGAACTCTGTATAGAGCCGGATCTGGCCCGTCAGCACATAGAGGAATTCTTCGCCATCATGGCGCACCCAGCCGTCAAAATCCTCGATATTGCGGGCACGGACGCGGGTGCGATAGGGCAACATCTTTTTGGTGGTGAGTGTTTCAGCCAATAGTGCGTGTTCATAGGTGGTCGTGACTTTCGCAGCTTCTTCGCCATTGCGCGTCACCGCCATGCGGCCGTTCACTTGCCCCTTTGAGGGCGGCGTGAACAGTTGCGGGACCGAGATTTCCAAACCCACGGCGAGCTTTTTCAGCGCGTCATACGTTGGCGACATCTGCCCGTTTTCAATCTTCGAGAGAGTCGACCGAGCCAGCCCCGCCTGCTGTGCGGCCTGTTCGAGCGTCCAGGAGCGTGCCTTGCGCAATTCTCGCACACGCACACCCAGATCAAGCGGTTCAGCCACGCTGGTTTCGCCGGTTTCACGAGCGATGCGGATCAGGTTTTCAGGGTCATTGTCAGCCATGCCCTGTTCATAGTCAGCCCCCGCGATCTTGCAACCGGGCCATGTCCCCGATAGCGATACTGCATGCTGTCGTTTGTGCAATCTGACCCCTTCCCGCCTGCCCCGGCGGATTTCAATCTGGCGGCATATGTTCTGACGCATGCGGATCGGCTTGGCGACAAGGTCGCGCTTGAAATACTGGACGCCAATGGTGGATGCGACAGTTTTGACTATGCGTTTTTGAAACGGGCGGTACTGGGCACCGCAAATGGCCTGAGCGCATTGGTAAAGCCGGGTGAACGCATCATCCTGCAGCTTGGCAATACGCCTGAGTTTCCCATCGCGTACCTCGGGGCAATTGCCGCCGGAATTGTACCAGTGTTGCTGTCCAGCGATCTGAGCGCGTTAGAGTATCAAAATATCCGGAAAGACATCGCCCCTGCACTGGAACTTCGCGGGGCCTGCGAACAGCACTTTGGACATGATACACTGCCGTTCGGGACGTTGCGGACTTTTTGGGGCTTGCCGCCGGCCGCAGTCCAATATGGTGACCCAAATCGTCCCGGATATATCATCTACACGTCGGGGACGTCTGGACGCCCAATGCCTGTTGTCCATGCGCATCGGGCCATATGGGCGCGTCGCATGATGTGGGATGGCTGGTATGGGCTGCGCGAGGACGACCGCTTGATGCATGCAGGCGCGTTTAACTGGACCTATACGTTGGGCACCGGGTTGATGGACCCTTGGTCCATTGGGGCGACCGCGCTGATCCCTGATCACGATGTGGCGTCTGATCAGTTGCCGGAACTGATGGCAGCGCATCGGGCTACGATCTTTGCCGCTGCACCGGGCATTTATCGCAGGTTACTGCGCACGGATATCCTTGCGCTGCCTGATCTGCGGCATGGGCTATCAGCGGGTGAGAAGCTAGCCGCTTCAGTCCACGCAGAATGGCAGCAAAAGACCGGTACAGCAGTCTATGAAGCCTTCGGTATGTCTGAATGTTCAACCTTCATCTCGGCTTCACCCACGGCTCCTGCTCTTGATGGTACGGCTGGATGCATCCAACCGGGGCGCAATGTCGCCTTGGTTGGGACGGATGGGCCCGTTCCGCGGGGCGACGTCGGCATGATCGCGGTGCACAAGGATGACCCCGGCCTGATGCTGGGTTATCTGGACCAACCCGATGAGACCGCAGCGCGCATGCAGGGTGACTGGTTCCTGACCGGGGACCTTGCCACAATGGATGCCGATGGTGCCATCACCTATGCGGGGCGCGCCGATGACATGATGAACGCTGGCGGGTATCGTGTCAGCCCGATTGAGGTGGAAGAGGTATTGACTGCTCATCCGCTGATCCAAGAGGCCGCAGCCTGCGCTGTGCAAGTGCGCACAGATGTTTGGGTAATTGCGGGGTTTTACGTCGCCGCAGACGTGATAGAGGAAGGCGAACTTCTCCGTTTTGCCGCCGCGCGACTGGCGTCCTATAAGACGCCACGCCTCTGGGTCGCCTGCGCGACACTTCCCCGCGGGGCCAACAACAAACTTTTACGCCGCAAGTTGCGCGATGAATGGGAGACCGCACATGGTCAAACTTGATATCATTTCCGACCCGATCTGTCCTTGGTGTTACATTGGTAAGACAAACCTTGATAAAGCGCTGGTGCAGTTCCCCGACCACCCGTTTACCATCGAATGGCATCCATTCCAGTTGAACCCCGACATGCCTGCCGGGGGCATGGACAGGCGCGCCTATCTTGAGGGTAAGTTTGGCGGCAAGGAGGGCGCCGTTAAGGCCTATGCCCCTGTCGTTGAGCATGCCGAAAAATCAGGCGCCCATATCAACTTTGATGCAATCAAGAAGACACCCAATACCATCGATGCACATCGCCTTATCCATTGGGCCGGGATTGAGCATCGCCAGTCCTTCGTTGTCGATCTGTTGTTCAAGGCCTATTTTGTTGATGGCCGCGATATTGGTGATCATGAGGTTCTGGCCGATATCGCCGACACTGCCGAAATGGATGCGGCGATGGTGACCAAACTGTTGGCCTCTGATTCAGACATCGACGATATGCGCGCACGCGACACGCACAGTCGGGACATGGGCGTGAAATCTGTGCCGACATTCATCGTGGCGCAACAACATGCCGTACCCGGTGCGCAACCGCCGGAAATGTGGGTCGGCGTGATCGAGGACATCATGAAGCAGATCGACGCCGCTGAATGAGCCTCAAACCGTTACCTCAAACGGAGTTCATCGCACTAATGGCGATGGTTGCCGCAACGGTCGCATTTTCAATTGACGCAATGCTACCCGCGTTGCCCGAAATGGCAGAAGCTTTGTCCCCGGACAACCTGAACCACGCGCAATTGATTATCACCAGTTTTGTTTTGGGTATGGGGGTTGGCACCCTTTTCACAGGACCATTGTCGGATGCCTATGGCCGCAAACCTGTGATGATCGGGGGCGCGGTTGTGTATATTGTTGCCTGTGCCGTCGCGTGGCAAGCGCAAACGCTTGAGGTGATGCTTGCGGCACGTGTGGTGCAAGGTTTGGGTGCTGCGGGTCCACGGGTCGTGGCGATGGCATTGGTACGCGACCTTTACGCCGGGCCCGACATGGCACGCATCCTATCGTTTGTGATGATTGTCTTTGCCCTTGTTCCAGCGCTCGCACCGACCATCGGCCACTATATCGTTGTCGCCTTTGACTGGCCGACGATCTTTGTGTCTTTCATACTGTTTTCGTTGGTGACAACCGTCTGGCTGCTATTGCGTCAGCCTGAAACATTGACCATCGAAAACCGCCGCCCGTTGAGTGTGGCAGCATTATGGAGTGCGGTGGTGGAGATGTTTTCACATCCAACGGCCCGCCTTTCCATATTCATTCAAACCCTGACATTCGGCATGCTTTTCAGCATCTTATCGGCCACACAGCAGGTATTTGATATTACTTATGGTCAGGGCGACGTCTTTCATCTTTGGTTTGGTGGCATCGCCGTTGTTGCGGCTTCTTCGGGGTTTCTTAATGCGCGTCTGGTGGTGCGTTTGGGGATGCGGGCGATCATCAAGGCAATGTACACCGCCCAGATTGCGATCACACTGACCTTCGTGCTTGTTCTTGTCGCTGGAAGTCCGTTCGGTCTGGGCTTTCCGGCCTATGTCATCTGGGTCACGGCCAACTTTTTCCAAGCGGGTTTGACGATCGGCAATCTCAACGCCTTGGGGATGGAAGAGATGGGCCATATCGCGGGTCTTGCGGCGTCCGTGATCGCGGCTGTTGCGACCATCGGCGCTGTCTTTCTTGCGGTGCCGATTGCGTTGCAGTTTGACGGGACACCCTTGCCGATGGCGATTGGAACCTTGGGTATGGCGTCTTTGGCGCTGTGGCTGACGACGATGATCAAACGCCCCGGCGAAACGTAGACCGGTTCGCGCGTCGGCGCCCTAACCCGCCTTCTTCTTTTCTTCCGCGAGTTTCTGGGCAAGATCTCTGGCGATGTTAAACGCGCCTTGAATTTTGTCGCGCTCCTTCGCCCAATCGCGTCGCACGACGATCTTGTTGTCTTTGATTTTGGCCATGCCGTTTTGGGCATGCACAAATTCCACCAACCCTTTGGGCGAGGCGAATTTATCGTTGTGAAACTGGATCGTTGCGCCCTTCGGCCCTGCATCCAGCTTGGCGATCCCAGCGCGCTTGCACATGGCCTTGATGCGGACAACCAACATCAAGGTGTTCACCTCGCGTGGCAATTTGCCAAAACGGTCAATCAGTTCCGCTGCGAAACCTTCCAGTTCAACCTTGGTTGTCAGCTCTGACAGGCGACGATACAGCCCCAGCCGCACGTCCAGATCAGGGACATAATCTTCTGGGATCAAGACCGGCACACCCAAATTGATTTGTGGCGCCCATTGCCCGTCATCAATGATCCCTTCGGCCTGACCCGAGCGGATAGCCGCGATCTGATCTTCCAGCATTTGCTGGTAGAGTTCATAACCCACTTCGCGCATCTGCCCGGATTGCTCCTCGCCCAACAGATTGCCCGCACCGCGAATATCAAGGTCTTGGCTGGCCAAGGTGAACCCGGCCCCGAGCGTATCAATAGACCCCAGCACACGCAGACGCTTTTGTGCGGTATCCGTTAGTTTCTGGCGTGGTTTTGTCGTGAGATAGGCATAG
The DNA here is from genome assembly GCF_055693545.1 of Yoonia sp. JB2-21. NCBI lineage: Bacteria > Pseudomonadati > Pseudomonadota > Alphaproteobacteria > Rhodobacterales > Paracoccaceae > Yoonia > Yoonia sp. JB2-21. The sequence continues at coordinate 3,647,465 of NZ_JBVFUC010000001.1, read as the reverse complement.
GCGCGGGTCTTGGAGCGGCCCACCCTGCCCCGAATTTGGTACAATTGGCTGAGGCCGAACATATCCGCACGCCAGACAATCATTGTGTTGGCCGTCGGAATATCCAGACCGCTTTCAACGATGGTGGTGGCCAACAACACATCATATTTGCCATCGTAGAAGGCGTTCATCCGGTCATCGAGCTCGCCGGCTGCCATCTGCCCAGTTGCGGAGATGTAGGAGACTTCCGGCACCTCGCGTTTGAGGAAATCCTCCATCTCTGCCATGTCGGAAATGCGCGGCACCACAACAAAGGATTGCCCGCCGCGATAGTGTTCACGCAGTAACGCCTCCCGCACTGTGATGGTGTCAAATTCACTGACATATGTGCGGATCGCCAACCGGTCGATGGGTGGTGTGCCGATGATGGATAGGTCGCGTACGCCCGAAAGTGACAGTTGCAATGTTCGGGGGATGGGCGTTGCCGTCAGCGTCAGGACATGCACATCGGTGCGCAACTGTTTCAGACGCTCCTTATGCTGCACCCCAAATTTTTGTTCTTCATCAATGACCAACAGACCAAGGTTCTTGAACCGGACGCCCTTTGCCAGCAAAGCGTGGGTGCCAACGACGATATCGACCGTTCCTTTGGTGATTCCATCCCGTGTCAGATTGGCATCTTTGGTTGATACGAAACGTGACAGTGGCGCGACGTTGACGGGAAAGCCCCGGAAGCGTTCCGCAAAGTTCTGATAGTGTTGCCGGGCCAGAAGCGTTGTCGGCGCAATGATCGCCACCTGCACACCGCAAAGTGCTGCGATAAATGCAGCGCGGATCGCGACCTCTGTTTTACCAAAACCCACATCGCCGCAGATCAACCGGTCCATTGGCTTGCCTGAGGCCAAATCGGCCAGCACGTCCTCTATCGCAGAAAGCTGATCGTCGGTTTCGACATAGGGGAAACGCGCAAGAAACTGATCCCAGAGCCCATCTGGCGGGTCCAGCGCCGGTGCTGTGCGCAACTCACGTTCGGCGGCCACACGGATCAGACGTTCCGCGATCTGGCGGATGCGTTCCTTCAGCTTTGCCTTCTTCGCCTGCCATGCGCCGCCGCCCAACTTGTCGAGCAGACCCGTCTCGTGACCGTATTTCGACAACAGTTCGATATTCTCTACCGGTAGGTAAAGCTTTGATTCCTCGGCATATTCCAACAGAAGACATTCATGTGCCGCACCCAAGGCGGTCACGACTTCCATACCCGTATAGCGTCCGACACCATGATCGACGTGCACCACCAGATCTCCTGGGCTGAGGCTGTTGGCTTCACTGAGGAAGTTTTCAGCGCGTCGCTTACGTTTGGTTTGCCGGATCAGCCGGTCACCGAGGACGTCCTGTTCGGAGATAACCGTCAGCCCCGGGGCCTCAAACCCATGATCAAGCGGCCAGACAGCCAAATGCAAGCCTCGCTTGCCAACGCGGCTGAAGTCCGAGACCGCGATGGTCTCTGATATGCCTTCATCTTCAATCAGCCCTTCTAGACGTTCCCGCGCACCTTCGGAGTATGACGCAATAACGACCGGACCATCATGTAGCTTCACTTTCACATGATCGGCCAAGGCGCTGAAAAGGCTGATATGTTCCTGCTGTCGTTCAGGTGAAAAATTGCGCCCGATCCGCCCGCCGGCATCAATGACACCCGGGCCGGTTGCTTGTTTCAGCGGCGAAAACTGCATGACGCGCCGGTCCGTCATCGCGGCCTCCCAAGCCGCATCGTCAAGATACAGCAATTCGGGTGGCGCAGGTTTGTAGACGCTGTCCATCCGCCCTTTTTGGCTAAGCGCATGCATGCGGGTGCCATATTGATCGGCGATGCTGTCCCACCGCGCAATGCGCATCGGTGTCATCTGATCATCAAGCGTGACCGTCGCGGCGGGCAGATAGTCAAACAGCGTTTCCAGATCATCCTGAAAGAAGCCCAGCCAATGTTCAACGCCGGCATGTTTACGCCCTGCAGAGACCGCCTCATAAAGCGGATCATCAGTACCGGCGGCACCAAACTCCAAGCGGTAGTTCTGCCGGAAACGGGTGATCGCGGCCTCGTCCAGAACCACCTCGGAGACTGGTGCAAGTTCCACTTCGGTCAATTTTTCTGTCGTGCGTTGGGTCGCCGGGTCAAAGCGCCGCGCGCCGTCCAGAACATCACCAAAAAGATCCAGACGCACCGGACCGCTTTGCCCCGGTGGGTAGATATCAATGATACCCCCGCGAATGGCGTAGTCGCCCGGTTCCATGACCGTGGGGCTTTGGGCAAAACCCATGCGGACAAGGAAGTGGCGCAGCGCATCTTCATCCATGCGGTGCCCTACTGTCGCCTTAAAGGCGGCGCCGCGCAGCATGCCACGAGCGGGCACGCGTTGGCTTGCAGCGGACAGCGAAGTCAGCAGGACGAACCGATCCGGCATGCCATGCACCAGACCCGCGAGCGTGGCCATGCGCGTGGCTGAGATGTCGGTGTTCGGCGACACCCTGTCATATGGCAGGCAATCCCATGCTGGAAACACGAAGACGGGCACATCAGGGGCGAAGAACGCCAATGCGGCTTGCATGGCGGCCAGCCGCTTGTCATCACGCGCGACATGCAAGACCGGCGCGCCCTTACCAAGCTCAGCCAGGACGAGTTGCGCGTCATAGCCTTCGGGCGCACCGCTGACGGTAAGATGTTTGGGATCAGCCATGACGCTGACCTACTTGGCGCATGTCTCGTGTCAACCGCTTACCAGAATTGTGTTGCCGAAATTGCTGTGTACATGCCGTACATCGCCGTGAAAAACAGCGATACCATCGCAACAATCTGCGTCCACAGACGCACGATAAACAGACGTCGCACCAGATCTTTGCCGTATAGTGGCGCGTCATGCAGTTGATGTGCCAATCGCATATTGATGACAACGATCAAAGTGAGCGGAGCAGTCAATATAAACAGCCCCTTAGCAAGCTCCAGATCGTAGTAAAAACTCAGCAATGCCAACACGCTGAGGCCGAACCCGATAAGACCTGTGATCGCCATACCAAAGACTGCGTTCGTCGCAACGATACGTCTGATATTTATGTCGACCAGATTTTCCAGATCGGCAATCTCTTGGGGTGCGCATTTGCGCGCGCGAAATAACATATCAAACGGCACGCCGATCAACCAGTTGCTGGCAATGGCCCATGTGACGATGACTGCCAGCCAATACCACACACTCGTAAAGGTGTTGAGCGCGATCAGCCGCGCGATTGCTTCGGTCCAGTCCAAGCCTGTGGTTCCGTTGATGATTGTCTTCCTGCCGCGGAACCTAGCGCGCGCGCGCTGGGTTGCCCAGCCTTGTGATGACGCAAAATACATGCCACCAAGAATTCATTGCTTATTGATGGGCCTTTGAACATGAAACCAACCCTTGCCCCCTTCCCCGCGACCCGATTGCGACGGATGCGCCAAAGTCCCGCACTGCGCGCCTTGGCACGTCAAAACACGCTCACTGTGGATGATCTGATTTGGCCCGTCTTTGTGATGGACGGCAAAGATGAGGAAACGCCGGTTGCATCAATGCCCGGGGTGGTCCGGCGGACTGTTGATCGGGTCGCTGTGGCAGCAAAAGAAGCGCAATCGCTCGGGATCCCCGCGATCTGTATCTTTCCCTACACCGGAATGGACGCCCGCACCGAAGATTGCGCAATGGCATGGGACCCAAATAATCTGACCAATCAGGCGATCCGCGCGATCAAGGATGTGGCCCCGGATATCGCGGTGATGACCGACATTGCGCTTGATCCTTACAACATCAATGGCCATGACGGATTTGTTGAAAATGGTGAGATCGTGAATGATCGGACCGTCGATGCGCTTGTAAAGATGGCTTTGGCGCAAGCAGAGGCTGGAGCCGATATTCTTGGGCCGTCGGACATGATGGACGGCCGCATCGGGGCGATCCGACATGCGTTGGAAGCCAGCGGGCATCAGAATGTCACCATCCTGAGCTATACTGCGAAATATGCCTCCAGCTTTTATGGCCCGTTCCGCGATGCTGTCGGGGCATCATCTGCACTGACGGGCGACAAAAACACCTATCAGATGGATCCAGGTAACAGCGATGAGGCATTGCGCCTTGTTGAGAGGGACTTGCGCGAAGGTGCGGATATGATCATGGTCAAGCCCGGCATGCCCTATCTTGATATTTGCCGTCGCGTAAAGGATGCCTTCGGTGTGCCGACATATGCCTATCAGGTCAGCGGCGAGTACGCGATGTTGCAGGCCGCTGCGCAGAACGGCTGGCTGGACGGTGAAAAGGTCATGATGGAAAGCTTGCTAGCGTTCAAACGCGCCGGATGTGATGGAATCCTGACATATTTCGCGCCCGCAGCGGCACGCATTCTGAACGGTTAGTTTGATCTAACTTTGGCTGAGCGGTTTCGGCCTAAGCCGCCGCAGGCTTCAGCTTGTCCATGATTGATTTGGCGGTGGACTGATCGCGTGACACAGGTGGGATGTCTTGGTCATACGCGGCTTTGATCAGCTGAAGAAGGTCCGCGCCAGGTTGCCAACCATTGGGTGTCTCTTCTACGACGGGCAGTTTCAGAATACCCGTGGTGAAATTCAAATGTGTCAAGATGCACTGCGCCAATGCAATGCGCTCAACCGCATACGCCTTGAGACGGCTCTGCATGTCATAAACACCTAGAACTCATGACAATGGCGCCTTGGTCGTCGTAAATGAACCTTCGAAACTGCGACGCCCCTTGTTTTTTGAGACTCTGGGCCAGCTGGATCGTGCGAACTGTTTCATTGAGACCCAGTTGCAGCTCTGCAAGCTCTTCCCAGCCGTTCACGAAAACAAAAAGGCTGTTGGGCACGTCGGTGGCCCCAGCGCCAACGCGTTGATGACCGCTCCAACCACAGACCTGTTCAAGAGCGTCTTCGAGCGCTGCCCTCTGACGTTCTTGGGTGCCAATCACGTTCATGCAAATGGGAACACTCCAACGGGCGAAATGAAATTTACCTTTCGAAGAGGTAAAGCCCTGTTTCAAAATATCTTCGTCCATCCGAGATTCCTCGTTAACCAAGTCGCGTGATATATCACACAAACACCTAGTTTTATTGCCCTTACTTGACCTAAGGGCAATGACATAGTTGACAAATGCTACTCCCGCAGTCCACTCCTAGTTGCGTGTAAGTCCATTCAGCGCGGCTGCACTGTTAGTAAAGGATAAGATTAATGCGTATGAACACCCTTATGGCAACTATTGCCGCGACCTTCGGTATGACATCTGCTTATGCTGGTGGGCTGTCTCCAGCAATTGATGAACAACCACCCATGGATGATATGGTTGCGGCACCAGCTGCACCATCGATAAACCCAACTTACATCGTTCTCGGTGTGCTTGCGGCCCTTCTGATTGGTGCAGCTGTTGCTGCAGATGATGATGACGACGACGAAGAAGAGCCAGCGCCAGCACTCGACGTCGAATAAGTCGGGCACACGAAAATTTTCGTTGGAAGGATGCATTTTTTGCATCCTTCATTTTTTTCGGACTAGAGAAATTCTGGACTATGGCTTTGCATAGGCATCGAGGGCTCATATGACCATCCTCACGATGGCGCTGCCGAACCGAGACTTGAATGTTGCCGAATATATGGATTGGGTTCAAAAGCACGGCTATCGTGATCGCGTGCGCCAACTTTTGGATTTGGTTCGGCTGGGTCGTAAATGGAATTTTAGTGCCAGCGAATACTATCTGTACGCCTTGTATGCCGCGACGGATCCGATGGCGACGGCAAAACCCTATCTATCAAAGAAGGCATCACACAAGCTGTGCCTGAGGCTGTCGCCATTTGGTCCAAACAGCCTACACGGCTTCTTTAACGACAAAGTTTTAACCGGTGGGCTATTGCGGTCTCACGGGCTTCCGACATCTGAAGATCTTGCGGTCTATCACCCTGAACGGTCCTTTGGACGGGTCAAGTGTTTGAGTTCGAAACCTGATCTGCTGGCATTTCTCCGTGACCGTCAAAATTACCCTTGTTTTGGCAAGCCACTCAACCTCTCGCGTAGCATTGGTGCGGTCAGTCTTGTTGATTTCGCTGACGGCTTTGTTGCGTTAGCTGACGGTCGATCGGTTCCTGAAGAAGGTCTGGCTGAGGAGATAATCACATATTTTTCAAACGGTTATCTTTTTCAGCGGACGCTAGTGCCCCACCATCGTCTACAAATGATTACAGGGCCAGTTGCCGCGACGCTTCGTGTCGTCACCGTGCGGCACCGGTCCGAAATTCAATGTCTGTATACGGTGCAGAAAATACCGCCTGTTGGCGCGATGACCGATGGCTTTGCCAGTAGCGGTTCTAACGCGATGTGTTGGGTCGACGAACAGACAGGTGCAATTAAGCGCGCTCAAGACATGGGGTATATGAACGTCAACGCCCTTGATAAGTCAGCCTTTGGCGACGTCGAGCTGGCGGGGTATGTACTTCCCGATGTTCCGAAGGCTGTCGCGCTGTGCAAGACCGCACATAGTTTCTTTCCGCACCATGGTATTTTGGGCTTTGATATCATCTTGTGCGAGGCGGGCCCGCTGATCAACGAAGTCAACGCATTTCCAATCCATGGGATTTTTCAACGCTCAGCCAATCAAGGGCTCATGTCACCAGAACGTACTGAAATAATCGAAATGGCCGCAAGTGAAACGGTGCGCTTGGCCGACGCTATGGTCGGCAAGTCTTAGCGCGAAGCGCGCGTACCAATCGCAGGAACTCATGCCTGACAAGCAATGTCTACCGTTGCGGGTCGGAGGTTCGTTGTGGCCTTACCACGTGACACGGCAGCGGAACTTGCTTATACCTACATGCATAAAAGGCGGAAAACGCCTTAACACAGGCAAATAGGCGGATATCACATGACAGAATTTTCACGGCGTAGCTTTGCGCTCGGCACGCTTGCGGCGACGTCACTCGCAGCATGCGGCAATGGTATCGGGGGTGCTGGCGCCGCGACCATCGATGCACGAGTTGAAAGCACATTGAACGGGATGTACACCCAATTTCCCGGCACGCGGGACCTTGCGTCGCGGGCGGCAGGTGTTTTGGTCATGCCCTTGATCACCGAAGTGGGCTTGGGGCTTGGTGGCTCCTATGGGCGCGGTGCCCTACGGGTTGGTCCTTCGACGGTAGACTACTATGCCGCTGCCTCGGGGAGTGCAGGGTTGCAGATTGGGGCGCAGCAGTTCAGCCATGTGCTGTTTTTCATGACATCAGAAGCACTGGTTGAATTCCGCAGGTCCCCCGGCTGGGCTGCGGGTGCAGATATCGAATATGCGATCAGCGAACGCAGCGAGATGTTGCGCGCTGAGACGACAACGTCGCTGTCCCCTGTTATTGCGGTGGTCTTTGGTCAAACCGGCCTGCGCATCGGAGCTACCTTGGAAGGCACCAAATACACGCGCATCATCCCTTAAGCGCGCAACCTCTTTCCGGCGGGGTCAAAGGGTGGCTCCGCCAGAACAACACCGCGATGTGGCTTGCCAAGGATCATCACATCGACGGCTGTTCCGGGTGCGACACCCCTGAGATACCCAAGTGCCAGCGACTTTTGCACGCTGTAGCCGTAAGTACCGGAGGTCACGCGGCCAACGGGTGTGCCGTCAGTCAGAAAAATGGGCTCGCCACCTGTCGCGTCCGCATTCTGAACCTGCTGCACCTCAATGACTGACAGCACCTCACGTGGCGCATTATCTTTGATTTTCAAGTAGCTGTTTTTATTCAAAAAATCCTTATCGAACTTGACTAATCCTGCCAATCCTACCTCTTGTGGCCAATATTCGGGGGAATACTCGCGGCTCCAGCTCCCATATCCTTTCTCAATCCGCAGGGACATGAGCGCGCGTGATCCGACCGGCCCTGCACCCATGGCATGTCCGGCATGGAGTAATGCCTCGTAAAGTGGCAGTTGGTCATCAACGGCACAATGCAGTTCCCAGCCAAGATCCCCAGTGAAGGAGACCCGAAGTGCGACGACGTCGATGCCGGCGATCGCGATCTTTTGTGATCGCATGAAAGGAAAGTTCTCGGTGCTGAGGTCGGTATTTGTGAGCCGTGATAGCAGCGCACGTGATTGTGGACCGGCAATGTTGAAGCCACACATAGCGTCGGTGCGGCTTTCAAATTTTGTCCCTTCGGGCAGCGGCACTTCTTTCCAGAACCGCTGGTGATACCGTTCTGCAGCACCGCCACCGATGATCATGAACTCATCCTCAGCCAGCCTTGTGACCGTGAAGTCACCCGCGATCCCACCGTTCACGCCAATCAATGGCGTCAGGCAGGACCGGCCAACGGCCGTTGGCATGGTATTGGCGAAGATAGCGTTCAGCCACTCCGCAGCCCCCGCCCCGATGCAGATATATTTCGCAAAGTTTGAGATATCGATGATGCCGGCTGTCTCGCGCAGCATTCGCGCTTCACGCCCCACCGGTTCGAACCAGTTTTGACGCGTAAACCCGTTGGTGTCTTCTGTACCCGGTACATCTGCAAACCAAAGCGGGTGTTCCCAGCCGTAGTTCAACCCAAACACCGCACCCATACTCTTTTGTAGGGTATAGGCCGGGCGGACGCGAACCGGCCTGCCAGCCGCGCGTTCTTCGTTCGGAAAATGGATTGCAAAACGTTTCGCGTATTGATCGCCGACCCTTGCCTTTGTGAATTTCGCATCAGCCCAAGGGCCAAAGCGTGCCACATCCCACGCAAACATATCATAGTCGCTTTCGCCGTTGATGATCCATTGCGCCGCCATCAACCCCATGCCGCCCGATTGGCTGAACCCCGGAATAATGCCGTTGCAGCAAAAATAATTGCGCAGATCAGGGTGCGGGCCGTATAGGACATTACTGTCCGGCGACCAGATCATCGGGCCATTGATAACCCGTTTGATGCCCGCCTCGCCGACGACTGGCACGCGATCAATCGCACGCATGATGTTGTCTTCAATGCGCTCCAGGTCGTCGGCGAACAACTCATGCCCGAAGCCTTGCGGCGTCCCGTCTTCGGCCCAGAAACGGACGTCTTTTTCGTAGGCGCCGACAAGCAACCCCTGCCCCTCTTGGCGCAGATAATACTCTCCGTCACGGTCGGCGACAGATGGCAAGCGACGGTCCATTGCCGCAATTTCGGCTATCGTTTCCGTCACGAAATACTGGTGTTCGGTTGGCAATAGCGGCAGCTCAATCCCGGCCAACCGTGCAACCTCGCGCCCCCAAAGCCCTGCGGCATTGATGATCCATTCGGTTTCAATGTTGCCGTTGGGTGTCTCAACAGTCCACGTCCCATCCGGTTTTGGCACCGTTGCTGTGACAGGCGTAAAACGGTGTATCTCTGCGCCGCGTTGCCGCGCACCGATGGCATAGGCGTTTGTCACCCCGGACGGATCGACATTGCCGCCGTCAGGTTCGAACATAATGCAACGAATGCCGTCATAGTTAACGAGGGGATGTAGGCGCTCGGCCTCTGGCCGGTCCACTTCATGAAAATTCATCCCGTAAAATTTGGCTTTTGCCGCTTGGAGCCGGAGCTGATGCTCGCGCTCTTCGGTTTGCGCCAGATAGAGTGAGCCAGGCTGAAACACACCACACGACTGGCCGGTTTCCTCTTCCAGCGCATTGTAGAGGTTCATCGTGTAATGCTGAATGCGGCTGATGTTGGTGCTGTCATGCAGGCCGTGTATATTTGCAGCTGCATGCCATGTGGACCCCGATGTTAATTCGTCGCGTTCCAAAAGAACAACATCGCTCCAACCGAGTTTCGCCAGATGGTAAAGGATCGAACAGCCAATAACGCCGCCCCCGATGACAACGGCTTGGGCATGGGTACGCATCAGGGGACCTTTCGCTTGCTGACAATTCCAGCGTCGGCAATGCTGGATGACAAGGATAGCCTCGGGGCGACACGAGATGTCGTTTCCAGAACCGCCTGACCGATTTTCGTTGGCATAGTGCCCAAAACGACAGGAGCTCATTGCATGAAAACCAACACCAGAGCCGTGATTATTGGGGGCGGCGTTGTTGGCACGTCGGTCCTCTACCACCTGACAAAGTTGGGATGGTCGGACGTAATGCTGGTCGAACGGTCGGAATTGACATCCGGATCAACCTGGCATGCGGCAGGCGGTTTCCACACGCTGAATGGCGACACCAATATGGCCGCGCTGCAGGGGTATACGATCAAGCTTTATCGCGAACTGGAAGAGATCACTGGCATGTCGTGCGGTCTGCACCATGTGGGTGGAGTGACTTTGGCGGACAATCAGGATCGTTTTGACATGCTGGTCGCAGAACGTGCAAAGCACCGGTACATGGGGCTAGAGACAGAGATTGTCGGCCCCGCAGAGATCGCAAAAATCGCACCAATTACAAATCTCGATGGGATCGTTGGCGGGCTTTATGACCCGCTGGACGGCCATCTGGACCCGTCTGGCACCACCCATGCCTACGCAAAAGCCGCGCGCATGGGCGGGGCTGTGATTGAGATCCATACCAAAGTCGTTGAAACCAACCAGCGCGCCGATGGCACGTGGGATGTCGTGACGGACAAAGGGATCATTCATGCGGAACATGTGGTTAATGCGGCCGGGCTCTGGGCACGCGAAGTTGCGGCCATGGCGGGGACCTATGTCCCGTTGCATCCGATGGAGCACCAATACATCGTCACCGACGACCTGCCCGAGATTTATGAGCGTGACGCAGAGCATCCGCATGTCATGGACCCTGCCGGCGAAAGCTATCTGCGGCAAGAAGGACGTGGTTTGTGTATCGGGTTCTATGAACAGCCCTGCCAGCCGTGGGCTGTTGACGGAACGCCCTGGGATTTCGGGCATGAGTTGTTACCCGACAACCTTGATAAAATAGAAGCGTCGATCGCGTTCGCGTATCAGCGCTTTCCTGTTCTCGAGACCGCAGGCGTCAAATCTGTTATCCACGGCCCCTTTACATTCGCCCCTGACGGAAATCCGTTGGTGGGCCCTGTGCCGGGCTTACAAAACTATTGGTCTGCTTGCGGGGTCATGGCCGGCTTCAGCCAAGGCGGCGGTGTCGGCCTGATGCTTGCGCAATGGATGACATCAGGCGAATGCGAGCGTGATGTGACCGCGATGGACGTGGGGCGTTACGGAAAGTGGATCACCCCCGGCTACACCCGGCCCAAGGTGATCGAAAATTATCAAAATCGTTTTTCTGTCAGCTATCCCAATGAAGAGCTTCCTGCGGCACGACCACATCGCACGACACCGATGTACGATATCTTCACCGACCTTGGCGCGGTCTGGGGGCATCAATTCGGGCTCGAAGTTGCCAACTATTTCGCGCAAGATGGCGACCCAACCTATGAAACGCCAACATTTCGTAGGTCAGACGCCTTTGCGGCTACCGCCCGCGAGGTGGCCGCCGTGCGTGGTGGCGTTGGAATTAACGAGGTCCACAACTTTGGCAAGTTCGCGGTCACTGGCACAGGTGCACGGGATTGGCTGGACCGGATCATGGCGGGTCGTATTCCGCAGCCTGGCCGCATGTCGCTGACGCCAATGTTGTCGCCCAAAGGCCGATTGTGGGGCGATTTCACTGTCTCCTGCCTATCGGAAACAGAGTTCCAGATCACGGCAAGCTATGGTGCGCAGGACATTCACCATCGGTGGTTTATGCACAATGCAAGAACCGATGCCGCAGTTGAAAACATCTCGGACAAACGCACCGGGTTCCAGATTGCGGGTCCGCAAGCTCGCGCACTCCTTGCAGCCTGCACGCGTGCCGACATCGGTGGTATCAAATTTATGGATGTGCGCCAGCTGACAGTCGGTCAGGTTGCCTGCATTGTGCAACGTGTCAGCTATACCGGCGATCTGGGCTATGAAATCTATTGTGACCCGGTCGATCAAAGACAACTCTGGTGGACATTGTGGCAGGCGGGTCAGCCATTTGGCCTCGCTCCGTTTGGGATGCGGGCGATGATGTCACTGCGGTTGGACAAGTTCTTTGGGTCTTGGCTGTCAGAATTTTCACCGGACTATACGGCGGCGGAAACGGGGATGGATCGCTTTATCCACTTTAACAAGAATGTCGATTTTATCGGTCGCGCTGCTGCAGAAGCAGAGCGCGCCAAGCCCCTGTCCGCATTTCAGTCGTGTTCGAAGTCGACGCCGAGGATGCCGACGTCGTGGCATATGAGCCCGTGTTCATTGATGGAAAAGTACAAGGGTTCTGCACATCTGGCGGCTATTCACATCATGCGGGGACGTCGATTGCGCTCGCCTTGATCCCGCGCGCTTTGGCGGCGGATACGCTAGAGGTCGAGATAGAAATTATGGGAAAGTTGCGCCCTGCCCGTCGCATTATGACGCCATTGTTCGATCCTGATGGCAAGGTCATGCGGTCGTGATCCCGATCCTGATCCTTGCAGCAGGCCAGTCTTCGCGGATGCGGGGGCCGACAAACTGCTGGAGGATGTCGGCGGAGAACCTTTGCTTCACCGCCAGACACGGTTGGCGGTGTCGACCGGCCATCCGGTCTTTGTCGCCTTGCCAGACGCTGCACACCCGCGCGCGCGGGTGATTAAGGACCTTCCTGCGACGCTATTGACGGTGCCGCAATCAGTGGAGGGTATGTCAGGCACCATGCGCGGTGCTATTGCACAACTACCGCAGGCCCCTGCATTTATGATTGTCCTGGCCGATCTTGTCGAATTGCGCAGTGCGGACATAAACGCGATCTTCGCGGCACGTGTCGCCAACCCGGATTATGTGATCTGGCGCGGTGCAACAAACGATGGAGCCCCGGGGCATCCGGTTATCTTTGACGCCAGTATAAGGCCCAAATTTGACGCGCTCAGTGGCGATGGTGGCGGTGAAGACCTAGTGAAACCGTTCAAAAATCAGACCTATTTGCAGCGTTTGCCCGATCAGCGCGCGCGCCTTGATCTGGATACGCCGGAAGACTGGGCCGCATGGCGCAATCTTAGCCGGTAAACAACAGCTTTGCTTCGCGCTTTTTGAGCGTTCGTCGTGCTGCACCGTATGCCGCAACTCCTTCAGGGGTTTCGAGTTCGGGGAACAGTTGAAACAATTCTGTGCGTTGATCGGCATCAAAGCCTTTGAGATTGAAATCCGCAGGCTGAAAGCTTTCGCTCCAAGCGCCGTCTGCCAGAACGATCTCGTGGTTGTCGCACATGAAATGGATGTAGGTAATATAGGGCTGGTTGGATATCTCGACCCCGTCCATCGCGATCATATGCTTGGCGCTGATCAGCACCTCGGACTGGCCAAAATAAAGTTCAGCGTAGTTCGAGACAATCAACATCCGATGGCTTGGTGAAACCAGCATGTCACGTTCTGGAAGTCCGTCACCCAGTGACCGCGCTTTGATCAGTATTGGTCGTAGCTGCGGGATTGCCTTCAGCTGGGTATGGTCCAGCCGCTTTTGCGCGATCCAATTGATCGTTTGAATCCCGTTATCACGGGTCAGGACCCGATCACCGACTTTGAGTGCCTCAACGGCGACCTCACCTTTCGGTGTCGCGATTGCTGTGCCCGGCGTGAAACAGGGAACCACACGATCAATCTGTGCTAAGGGCAAGGTAGCGCCATCGGTAAAACTGATTACACCGGCATCTGCATCATCGCTATCGGGTGTGACGAAGTCGATGTCTGCCCCGAGCACATTCAACCGCTCAAGTCGCGTTCTTGCCTGACGGCTGGCTGACGCCTGATGAGATGTGCGCTTCTTCATTCCCACTCAGCTACGGACATTCTAGTCATATCTATTCAGCCGTTCTTTTCTTCTGTGCATGTGTCGATACACACCTACTTGATCTATTTGGCCTCGCAAGGCGACCTTTGCATACTTGTATAAAGCATGCGCTAACTATTTCGATACAACCGACCTCTAATTTTGCAAGGGGAAAGCTGCGTTATAAGTGCCGCTGGCCACGTCCAGATCACTTACAACGGCTTGATTGGCCACAAACTGCGCTTTTACGGAACGGTGGTGCGTCTTGATCAGAGGATCGAAACAGGTTTGGAAAAACCTGTGGTGCCGATGGAGAGACTCGAACTCTCACGATATTGCTATCGGGGGATTTTGAATCCCCTGCGTCTACCATTCCGCCACATCGGCAACAGCGCATCTCCTAATGTGCATGCCAAGGCGCGTCAATCGCGATTTGCTACAAACGGTTTGTCGAAAATGTATCGCAGTCCGTCAGGTTCCCGCTTTCGAAGCCACGGCGGAACCAACGCTGCCGCTGTTCGCTGGTCCCATGTGTGAATGTATGTGGTCTGACACGCTGTCCTGCGTTGCGCTGAAGTGTATCATCGCCAATCTGCGCGGCTGCATTGAGCGCCTCGGCGATGTCGCCGCGTTCAAGGCTGTTGAACCGCTGTTGGGCGGCCCGCGCCCAAATCCCGGAAAAACAATCAGCCTGAAGTTCAACCCTTACGGACATCGCGTTCGAGTCTGCTTCGCTCATCTGTGAGCGGAGTTGGTTCACCTGTCCCAGAATTCCCAGTTCGTTTTGAACGTGATGTGCGATCTCATGTGCAACGACATAGGCCGCAGCGAAATCGCCAGCTGCGCCCAAGCGGTTTTCAAGGGTGACAAAGAATTCGGTATCAAGAAACGCCTTACGTTCCGGCGGGCAATAGAATGGTCCGGTTGCCGCTGACGCTCCACCACATGCCGAACGTGTTTGTCCTTTGAATAAGACAAGCGTTGGCGCTTGATAGGGTTCTCCGACCTGTCGCGCGAAAATATCGGCCCAAACCTCTTCGGTGTCTGCCAGCGTGACCGAGACGAATTGCGCTGCGCGTTCATCTGCGGGTGTAATCTCTGTCGATCCGCTGCTTTGTACGGACCCGCCACCGCCTAGATCGACGAACTGGCTTGTGTCAACACCGAAATAGAGCCCGGCAAGCAAGATGAGCACCCCTGCGATGCCGCCGATGCCCCCTGCCCGGCGCGTGCCGCCACGCCGCCGCCTGTCTTCGATATTGCTACTACCGCGTCTGCCCTGCCACTTCATCGTCTGTCCCCACACAAGAATAGCGATCAGTTTAAGCGCAATAGTCGGCAACACAAGCTTGACGGTGCGCGCGCCACATGGCCTAAGCAGCAGAAACATCAAAGGCAGAGTATGTTACGCAGGCTGTATGACTGGACTATCTCACTGGCGCAATCGCCCCATGCCTTGTGGGCATTGGCGATCGTATCTTTTGTGGAGTCCTCTTTCTTCCCGATCCCACCGGATGTTTTGATGATCCCCATGATTATTGCGCGACCATCACGGGCGTTCCTGATTGCGGGCGTGGCGACCGTAGCGTCTGTGCTGGGCGGCATGTTTGGATACTACATCGGGGCGGCCTTGATGGAGACATTGGGTCAGCCCATCTTCGACTTTTATGGCAAGACCGAGAGCGTGGCAGAGATGTCGGCCGTGTTTAACGAATATGGCGCATGGGCCGTCGTGGTGGCAGGCGTGACCTTCCTGCCGTTCAAGGTTGTGACGATTTTGTCGGGGGCTACAGGGCTTTCGCTGGGGGTTTTCGTCGTATCCTCTATTTTTGCACGCGCCCTGCGCTTTTTCCTGGTTGCTGCATTGCTGTGGAAGTTCGGCGAGCCAATTCGTGACTTTATCGAAAAACGCCTTGGGCTAATGTTTATCCTCTTTTGTGTGCTATTAATTGGCGGCTTTGCTATGATTGGGTTGCTATGACCCGGACCTTGTTGATCACACTCTCTGCTGGTGGGTCCGCCGCATTGCTGGCGGGCGCCTATCTGTTTCAGGCCCTTGGATATCCACCTTGTGCGATGTGCCTTTGGCAACGGTGGCCGCATGTCGCCGCGATCATCATCGGGCTTGTCGCCTTGCGCATAAAGGGCTCTGCTCTGCCTCTGATGGGGGCTTTGGCTACGGCTACAACCGCTGCAATCGGGGTTTTTCATTCCGGTGTCGAACGCGGCTATTGGGAAGGACCGAGTAGCTGTACTGGTGGTGGCAGTCTTGAGGGGTTGAGCGGCGCAGATCTATTGACGATCACCGGCCCGCGTGTGGTCATGTGTGATCAGGTCAGCTGGGAGTTCCTCAGCCTGTCGATGGCAAGCTGGAACGCGCTTTGGTCATTTGGCCTGATGGTCGGTTGGATTGTCGCGGCACGCCTTAGCGCCGGGTCGACAACAGCAAGTTCGTCTCGGACCGTGTGACACCTTCTAGTCGCCTGATCGCGAATAATGTGGCGTCAAACTGTTCCAGCGTGGCAGTGCCTATTTCAGCAATCAGGTCCCAAGTGCCGTTTGTTGAATGAACCGCCTGTACCTGCGGCATCCGTTGCAGCTGCTTCATGGTTTTTTCCGCGCCGCGTCCCGCGATCTCGAGCATCATTAACCCGCGCACCGCGTCAGGTCGGACGTCCGAGCGGGTGAGTATGGTAAAGCCTGCAATCTCGCCCCCTTGAACGAGCTTATCAAGACGCACGCGAACAGTGCTGCGGGTGATACCAAGCTGGCTTGACAGTTCAGACAAGGATGCACGTCCGTTCCGTTTGAGGGCAGCAATCAGGTGAGTGTCCGTTTTGTCCATTTTGACCGCTCTCTTTGGGTAATCTATGAACATTTCGCACAATTTGCATGCTTAACCCACCCCTTCTTTTGTTCAACACTACGCCCATGACACAAAAACACTGCATATTGATTGGCGCGCCCGTCGACTGTGGCAAACGCCGCCAAGGTTGCTTGATGGGCCCTGACGCTTACCGTACTGCCGGGATCGCTGAGGCGATTACGAAGCTGGGGCATACGGTCGAGGATTTGGGCAATCTAGCCCCCAAGGATGTGACCATAGCGGAACGAACCAACCCACTCGTGCATAAACTGGCCGAGAATGTGGGCTGGGCGCATACGCTGATGGCCGCAGCACAAGATACGGCACCGCGCGGCATGCCGATCTTTCTGGGTGGTGATCATGCATTGGCCGCTGGCACCGTCGCTGGCATGGCCGCCCACGCGCAAAAAGAAGGGCGCCCCTTCTTTGCGCTGTGGCTGGATGCCCATAGCGATATTCATACGCCGGACACCACAGACAGCGGCAATCTGCACGGCACACCGGTAGGCTATGTCATTGGCCGTCCGGGGTTTGAGGCCTTCCCGCCCCTGCCCGCCAAGGTCGAAACCCAAAACATCTGTATGATTGGCCTGCGGTCGGTGGATGCCGCCGAACATGCGATACTCTCTGACGCTGATGTGATGCTGGTTGATATGCGCCGCATTGACGAAGAAGGGATCAGCGCACCGCTGAAAGCCTTCCTTGAACGTGTAGAAGCCGAAAACGGCATGCTGCACGTGTCGCTCGACGTCGATTTTCTGGACCCTTCCATCGCCCCTGCTGTCGGCACGACAGTGCCCGGTGGTGCTACCGTCCGCGAAGGGCATCTGGTGATGGAGATCTTGTCAGACAGCGATCTGGTCACATCCCTCGACCTCGTCGAACTGAATCCATTCCTGGATGATCGCGGCAAGACTGCAAACCTGATGGTCGATTTGACCGCCTCACTTCTTGGTCGCCGCGTGTTCGACCGCCCAACAAGGGACAAACAATGAGCCTGAAAGCATCCAAACTGGCTATGGTGCCATTCGTCAGCGTCGATAACATGATGCGCCTTGTGCATCATATCGGGATCGAAACCTTTCTGGCCGATCTGGCGGCCGAGATTGAGGCTGATTTCGCGCGATGGGAGATGTTTGACAAAACACCGCGCGTAGGCAGCCATTCAGACGTGGGTGTGATCGAACTGATGCCGACGTCAGACGGGGCGCTTTATGGGTTCAAATACGTCAACGGTCATCCCAAAAACATGAAAGAAGGTCTGCAAACGGTGACGGCCTTTGGGGTGTTGTCGGATGTGGACAGCGGCTATCCCATCCTATTTTCTGAAATGACAATCCTGACGGCTCTGCGGACCGGAGCGATGTCAGCGGTAGCCACCAAACACCTTGCCTCACCCGGCGCCAAAACCATGGCAATGATCGGCAATGGCGCGCAGTCGGAGTTTCAATGTCTGGCGATTAAGGCGGTCTGCGGGATCGACAACATACGGCTTTATGACATCGACGGCGCTGCCACAGAGAAATGCATGAAAAACCTGGCTGGTTTGGGGTTTCAGATCACCCCGTGCAACACGCCAGAAGAGGCGATTGAGGGCGCAGATGTCGTCACCGTCGCCACGGCCGACAAAGATATGCAAACGATCTTGACCGACAACATGGTCGGTGCAGGTGTGCATATCAACGCGATTGGTGGCGATTGCCCCGGCAAAACGGAACTGCATCGCGATATTGTCGCGCGCTCATCGGTTTTTGTCGAATACCCGCCGCAAACCCGGATCGAAGGCGAAATCCAGCAAATGCCCGAAGATCACCCCGTGACCGAGCTTTGGCAGGTCATCACCGGCGCGCAGACTGGTCGTCAGTCTGCAAGTGAGGTCACGTTGTTTGACGGTGTTGGTTTTGCGATCGAAGATTTCAGCGCATTGCGTTACGTCCACCAGCGCATCAAAGAGACCCCCTTTTACAGTGATCTTGACCTGATCGCGGACCCTGATGACCCCCGCGACCTGTTCGGGATGATCAAGCGGGCCCGTTAAGCAGAAACAAATGAACGCCAGGTAACCTATTTGCTATCCCCGGCCATCAGGCTAACTTGCACCGTAGAAGACATAGGTAAGCAAATGCAAAAAACACTGATTGTTATCATCACCTTACTGACACTCGCGGCCTGTGCGCCAACGCCCAGCAATATTCCCCTGATCCCGCAGCCAACGCCGGGCCAATTCTAGGGCTTAGTGATAGTTGAATTCGCCTGTTACGTTGCGCCATTCGCCTGGGCTGATCATCTTACGATGCACAAAACGAACCGAATGCAGCGGACCGTCCAATTCTTCGTGCCAAAAGCTGATAAAGTTCAATAGCTTATCATGGTCCGGTGCGCGGTCGTAGTCCTGCCAAACAAACGTGTTCAGAACATGCGGGTGATCGGGCATATGATAGAACATTTCCGCCGTAGTCAGCCCAAATCCCGCCAGCATCATTTCGGTTTCCGAAGACATTGATTTTCCTCTCGCTCGATTGCACTGCAATAATATGAGCGTGACAAGATTATTTCTGTCAATAAAAACAGAGTGTTAGCATCACACATGGCTGGCTGCTAAACGGGACCTGCATCCGCCGTTGCACCCCATATCAAGTGTCTGATAGAGTGTTCACAACCAAATATAGCAGTCTCAAATTCGACAGGCGGATCACGTGAACAACACCCCAGAAACACCTGAAAACGATGAAGAAATGCCGTCCATGCGTCCTGCGTATGATGGCCCTTCGGTGACAATCGAACACGAGTTGAAGACCAGCTATCTTGACTACGCGATGAGCGTCATCGTGTCGCGGGCCATTCCTGACCTGCGCGACGGTCTGAAACCTGTGCACCGCCGCATCATCTATTCGATGTATGAAAAGGGGATCACAGCCGACAAATCTTATCGGAAATCCGCAAAATCCGTGGGCGATGTGATGGGTTCTTACCACCCGCATGGTGACAGCGCGATTTATGATGCACTGGTGCGGATGGCGCAGGATTTTTCCATGTCGCTGCCCTTGATCGACGGTCAGGGCAACTTTGGCTCCATGGATGGCGATGGTGCGGCCGCGATGCGCTATACGGAATCGCGTCTGGATAAGGTCGCGGCCTATATGACCAACGATCTGTCGAAAGACACCGTTGATTTTATGGACAATTACGATGGCAAGGAACGCGAACCGTCGGTTCTGCCCTCCCGTTTCCCCAATATGCTGGTCAATGGCGCCGGTGGTATTGCTGTGGGTATGGCCACCAATATTCCGCCCCATAATCTGGGTGAAGTCATTGATGCCACGCTCGCCCTGATCGACAGCCCGGATATGTCGATTGAGGAGTTGATCGAGTACATCCCTGCCCCTGATTTTCCGACCGGCGGGATCATCCTTGGGCGGTCCGGCGCGCGTAAGGCTTACATCGAAGGTCGTGGTTCCGTTATCGTTCGCGCGAAAACCGCAGTCGAAGAATTGCGAAAGGATCGCTATGCGATTGTGATCAATGAGATCCCTTATCAGGTGAACAAGGCCGCGATGATCGACAAAATCGCAGAGGCTGCGCGCGACAAGAAGATCGAGGGCATCGCCCACGTGCAGGACGAATCTGATCGCAACGGCGTGCGTGTGGTCGTCGAACTCAAGCGCGATGCCACCGCTGAGGTCGTGCTGAACCAGCTGTTCCGCTTTACCCCGATGCAAACCTATTTCGGCTGCAACATGCTGGCGCTGAACGGCGGCAAGCCCGAACAGCTGACCCTTTATGCCTTTCTGAATTCCTTTATCACCTTCCGGGAAGAGGTTGTCGCACGCCGCACCGCGTTTGAGTTGCGCAAGGCCCGCGAACGCAGCCATATCCTGTGTGGTCTCGCCGTCGCTGTCACCAATATTGACGAAGTTGTTGCGACCATTCGGTCGTCTGCTGATGCGGCGGAGGCCCGTGAAAGCCTGATGTCACGCCGCTGGCCTGCCGAGGCGATCCTTGAATATATCAAGCTGATCGATGACCCGACCCATACCGCCAATGAAGACGGCACCTATAACCTGTCTGAAACCCAAGCCCGTGCCATTTTGGAACTGCGCCTGCAACGCCTGACCCAGATCGGGGTCAAGGAAGTCACGGATGAGTTGCAGGAGCTGGCAGGTAAGATCCGCGAATACCTGGAAATTCTAGGCTCTCGTGAACGCATCATGCAGATCATCCGCGATGAGCTGCATGAGGTGCGCGAGCTATTCGCTGTCCCCCGCCGTACGGAAATTGTCGACTGGTCCGGCGACATGGAAGACGAAGACCTGATCGAAAAAGAAGACATGGTCGTGACCGTGACCTCTGGCGGATATATCAAACGCACAGTTCTTGCCGATTTTCGCGCGCAACGACGTGGCGGCAAAGGTCTGTCGTCAATGGCGACGAAGGAGGAGGATGTGGTCACAACCCTCTTCGTGGCCAATACTCATACGCAACTGTTGTTCTTCACGACCGACGGCATGGTCTACAAGCTGAAAACATGGCGTCTGCCGCTGGGCAGTCGCACGGCCAAGGGCAAGGCCCTTGTGAATATTCTGCCTATTCCGCAGGGAGTCTCGATCGCCGCCATCATGCCTGTCGACCGGCCCGAGGAAGAATGGGACGACCTGCAAGTGGTCTTTGCCACCTCTGCCGGGACGGTGCGCCGCAACAAGCTGTCGGATTTCACCAACGTCATGCGCAACGGCAAGATTGCGATGAAGTTCGAGGATGAACATGCGGAGACCACACTGATCAACGCACGCATCGCGTCAAATGATGACGACGTGATGCTGGTGACGGATAGCGGGCGCGCCATTCGTTTTCCGGCCACAGATGTGCGTGTGTTCAACTCGCGCAGCTCTGTTGGGGTGCGTGGCATCAAACTGCAAGGCAACGACAAGGTCGTGTCCATGTCGATCATCCGCCACTTTAAGGCCGAGGCCGAAGAACGCGCCGCCTATCTGAAAATGCGCCGTGCGATGGCAGGACTGGCTGATGATGCTGAAGTTGATGACGAAGAAGAGACCGTCGCCGGTGCGATCAGCCAGGAACGCTATGCCGAAATGTCGGCGGCTGAGAACCTGATCCTGACGATCACGGCGCAGGGGTCTGGCAAGCTGTCGTCCAGCCATGACTATCCTATTCGGGGTCGCGGCGGCATGGGTGTGGCAGCCATGGACAAGGCCATGCGGGGTGGGCCTTTGGTCACATCATTCCCGGTGGATCTGTCCGATCAGATTATGCTCGTCACCTCGACGGGTCAGTCTATCCGCGTTCCCATCGAAGGGATTTCATTCCGTTCACGCGGTGCAGGCGGCGTGAAAGTCTTTGATACAGGCAAAGGCGAAACGGTCGTGAGTGTGGCGTGGATCGCCGACCAAGGAGACGATGAAGAAGACGACACTGTGGACGGCTAAGCAGAGCCTTCGCAGAACAATGGCCAAAACGGCCCAATAAATCGGGGCAAAATGCCCCATCAATTAACATATGAGGTATCGAGCATGATGAAGACCTTACTTTTGTCGACCGTTTTGGTCGCTGGCAACACCACCGTTGGACTTGCGCAGAGTTTCACCGGCGCCGAGCTTGGCATTGAATTTCGCGATGTACTGGATGGCGAAGATTTTGGTAGCGTGACCTATTTCGGGTCCGCGGAATTTGACGCGTTTTATGGAGTTTCTATCGGC
Organism: Yoonia sp. JB2-21; assembly: GCF_055693545.1. Lineage (NCBI taxonomy): Bacteria > Pseudomonadati > Pseudomonadota > Alphaproteobacteria > Rhodobacterales > Paracoccaceae > Yoonia > Yoonia sp. JB2-21. The sequence goes on along the minus strand of NZ_JBVFUC010000001.1, from coordinate 3,625,109 downwards.
CTGGACGCCACGAGCTATGACTTCGACATCGGGCCGTCGGGTATCGGAAACCTGACAGCGCATATCTTCTACAACCTCAACCCGTCGACGGACGTGGGCCTGTTCATCGGCAGCGATTTCGCGGACGGTGACAACAGCGGCGTGTTTGGTGCCGAGGTCGCATATGACTATGGTAGTGGCGTCGCAGAAGGTTATTTGGGGAGTGCCGAAGACGGTATCGGTCGCGACATCAGCATTTTTGGTGCGGGTGCGACATATAACCTTGGGCCCAGCTTTGCGTTGGGTGGTAATTTCGATGGCTACCGCGGCGATGATTTTTCCGCGTCCGCCATTGAGGTTGGTGGCTTCTATACGATGGATCAGGGACCAAAGTTCGGCGCAACTATCGGTCAGATTGGCATCGACGAAGACGGTAGCAACACCGACGAAACAACCTTTGGTATTCAGGCGAGCATTGCTTTGGGCCCCAATGGCGGCACAACCTTTGGGCGTCGCGGCGCATATGAGGCGATCAAAGCGAGCCCGCTGTCGGACTAACTCGTTTGCACGGTTGCGAAAAAGCTCCGCCGCTATTGGCGGGGCTTTATTCTCGGTAAATGCCTTTTTTCCATACCTACAGCTGCGGACAGGCGCGTTGTTGTGATTGAGTCACATCTTATTCTTTTGAAAAATTGCATTTTGCGGAAATTCAACTTTGGGGCTAGTGATCCGGTACAACAAAAACTGGACATGTATTCATGAAAACTTGCATTCTCCCACTCATTGCCATGGTGACAGCGTCGGCTGGCCCCGCAATCTCACAAGAAGTCACAGGCGCCACGCTTGGCGTGTTTTATCAAGATATCAATGCAGATCAGGATAGCGCTGATGCAGCAGTCACCAGCTTGAATGGCGGGCTTGATTTTGGCATTGGCTCGTCGTTTGCCATTGGTGGCAGTATCGAAAGCATCATCAGCGATGACTTTGATGACAACCTTTTCAATGCGACCGTGCGCGGAAACTATGCGTTCTCTCCGACCTCGGCAGCTGGCCTTTTCTATGCTGTTGATACGCAGGGCGACTTTGAAACAACTACATTTGGTATTGAATTTGGTGGCGCGTCCGAAAGCCTGTCTTATCAGGTGTACTATGGCAGCCCAGACTCAGATTTGTTTGGGGAACGAGACGTTCTGTCAGTTGCTGGTTTTGAATTTGAGTTTGGCGTCGCCAACGGCTTTTCTTTGGGGCTGGCTTATGATTCATACACGGTTGAAGACCTTGGCTTTAATGTCGACACATCAGAGCTTGTCGACCTCACGGTCTCTGACACGTCTTTGGTTGCACGCTATAGCTTTCTTGAAGGTGCTTCTGCCTATGCCGAAATCGGGCGTATCCAGGGTTTTGGTGATGACAACTTCACAACCTTCGACGACTCTGACTACATCGCAGTTGGCGCCGAATATAAATTTGGTCGCGGCGCGCTGTTTGATCCACGTACGTTGACGGCGTTTGGTTTCTGAATCTCGAACGCACCTTAGGAATAGAGGCCCGCACATCGGTGTGGGCCTTTTCTTTTGTGTGACAGGGAACTAAATCAGCAGCATGCAAGATACACTCAATATCATCGGCGGCGGAATGGCCGGATCAGAGGCTGCTTGGCAAGCCGCGAACGCGGGGCTTCAGGTGGTCATTCATGAGATGCGACCAAAGGTTGAAACCTTCGCGCATCGCACAGGCAACCTGGGCGAGATGGTCTGTTCGAACTCGTTCCGATCCGATGATCACGAGCAGAATGCCGTTGGTTTGCTGCATTGGGAAATGATGCAGGCCGGTGGTCTGATTATGAAAACAGCCTATCAACACCGCCTCCCGGCGGGCGGTGCGCTTGCCGTCGACCGTGACCCTTTTGCTGAAAGCGTCACGGCTGCCCTAATAGCACACCCTAATATTTCTGTGTCATATGAAGAGATTACGGAACTTCCTGATGGCGGTAGTTGGATCGTTGCAACTGGTCCTCTGACCTCTGGTGCGCTTGCACAGGCCATTCAGGCCGAGACTGGGGCGGAGGCATTGGCGTTTTTTGATGCTATTGCTCCGATTGTCTATCATGACAGCATCGACATGGATATCGCATGGATGCAGTCGCGCTATGACAAGGGCGAAACCGAAGAGGAACGTACGGCTTACCTCAACTGCCCAATGAATAAGGCACAGTATGAAGCCTTTATTGATGCGCTTCTCGCTGCTGAGAAAACAGTCTTCAAAGAAGGCGAGACAGCGGGCTATTTCGACGGATGTCTGCCCATCGAGGTCATGGCAGAACGTGGTCGCGAAACCTTGCGATTTGGCCCGATGAAGCCCGTTGGCCTGACCAACGCCAATGATCCAGAAAATAAACCCTACGCTGTCGTACAACTGCGGCGCGACAACGCGTTAGGCACTTTGTTCAATATTGTCGGATTTCAGACCAAGATGAAATATGGCGCGCAAAAGGCTGTTTTCAAAACAATACCTGCGCTTGAGAATGCAGAGTTTGCGCGTCTGGGCGGCATTCATCGCAACACGTTCATCAATTCACCTACCCTGTTGGATGATCAAATGCGTCTTCGCAGCAGGCCGAACATTCGCTTTGCAGGTCAGATTACAGGTGTCGAAGGGTATGTTGAAAGCGCTGCAATGGGTCTGCTTGCAGGACGGATGGCGGTCGCGGAAATCGCCGGTCATGCCTTCGAACCCGTACCGAATACAACGGCGATGGGCGCACTTGTCACCCACATTACGGGTGGTGCAGATGCCAAAACGTTTCAGCCAATGAACGTTAACTTTGGTTTGTTTCCCCCGTTGGAGGGTGTCAAAGGCGGGCGGCGCAACCGCAAGGACAGGTACAAAGCCTATACAGATCGCGCCAAGGCTGATTGGCAGAATTGGCTTGGTCAGACAGCACTGGACGCGGCCTGACTGCTCCTTCTAGATTGGCAGCATGACAGACAAGAAAGACGTTCTGCGCCCATCCCTATGGACCCAACGCCCCGTTGCCGAGACGATTGCCGTCTATGCAGATTGGGCTGACAACTATGATGCTGAGGTGTCGGCGCGCGGTTACCGCACCCCCGACCGCTTGGCGGCTGCGTTGTCGACCGTCGCGGATCAAGATGTTCGTATCCTTGATTTCGGATGCGGAACAGGCATCGGCGGAGCCGCGTTGCGGCGCGCGGGATATGTCAATATAGATGGCACCGATGTGACAGCAGAGATGCTAGAGCAGGCTGTCAAGCGCAACATATATCGCAAAACGTGGCTCAGCACACCCGAGGACATGGAATTTGATACCGGCGCTTACCCGGTCATTGCAGCGGTCGGAGTTGTCAGCCTCGGCGCGGCACCGGCCACCACACTTGCACCGCTGGTGGCGAAATTAGATGCGGGTGGTGTCTTGGCGCTGTCGTTCAACGATCCGACCTTGGCCGATGAAAGCTACGCCGAGGCCCTATCAACCGAAGTGTTGCAAAACCGTGTCGAGGTCGTATTTCGCGAACACGGACCACATTTGGACGATGTCGGCATGGGCTCTGACGTTATCATCTTGCGTCGCCTGTGATTACGCGGTTTGCGCCTTCGCCCACGGGGCCATTACACCTTGGTCATGCCTATTCGGCAATGCTGGCCTATGATATGGCGATGGCGGCCAACGGCACGTTTCTATTGCGCATCGAGGATATTGATCAATCGCGCGCGCGCGCCACATGGGAGGCCCAGATTTACGATGATTTGCGCTGGTTGGGGCTTTGCTGGCAAGAGTCCGTGACGCGCCAGTCTGATCGGCTCGACAGCTATCAAACCGCCTTGGATCGGTTGTGGCAAGACGGGTTGCTTTACCCTTGTAAGTGTTCGCGACGAGATATCGAGATGGCAGCGAGCGCGCCCCAAGAAGGCGTCACATTCGGACCTGATGGGATTATATATCCCGGAACCTGTGCAGGATCAGTTGATCCTGACGCGCCCGGTGCGCGCCCGTCGAATGTTCCGCTGAGGCTGGATATGGATCGGGCAACGCGCCGGACGGCATCGGACCGGATCGACTTTGATGAGGCGCTTTACAACACGCCTGGTGTAATCACCGTGACCGGCGACCATATGCGCCGCGCGATTGGTGATGTCGTTCTGTCACGGCGCGATATGGGGACGTCTTATCATTTAAGCGTTGTCGTCGATGACGCCGCACAAGGTGTAACAGACGTTATCCGCGGCGCGGATTTGTTTGATGCCACCCCGATCCATGTCATTTTGCAAAGGTTGCTGGGGCTGCCGTCACCCACGTACCATCATCATCGCTTGATCCGCGATGACAGTGGAAAACGGCTTGCCAAACGTGATGACGCACGCGCCCTGACAAAATTCCGGGCCGAAGGGGCCACGCCCAATGATATCAGGCGCTTGGTCGGTCTGAGGGAAGTTTGACGACTTCGATTTCTTGGCCGTCCTGCACTTCTGTGTAGAAACAGGTTCGGCGGCCCGTATGACAAGCAGGGCCCGTTTGAGTTACGGTGACCAGCAGGCAATCGCGGTCGCAATCCACCCGGAAATCCACCAGTTCTTGCGTATGTCCGCTTGTGGCGCCTTTGATCCAATACTCTTGCCGTGACCGCGACCAGTAGGTCACCTGACCGGTTTCCAGCGTCTGTGCCACGGCCTGCGCATTCATCCATGCCATCATCAGGACTTCGCCGCTCATCGCATCCTGCGCGATTGCTGGTATGAGACCAGCGTCATTGTAGCGAAGCGTCGCGGGGTCAAAAGACATATCAAAAACCTTTGCAAGCGGGGCGGTCGGCACTATCTAAGGGGGCATAGTCAAAAGGGCAACGTAATGTCAGCCGAAAACGATCTGATCAAACTGTACTCTGGCCGTATTTTGGCTTTGGCGGCTGATATGCCCTGCACCATGCGTCTTGAAAATCCAACTGGGACAGCGAAAAAGCGTGCGCCTCTTTGCGGTTCAACGGTCACCGTTGATGTAGATGTCAGTGACGGGATTATCACCGGTTACGGCCAGGACGTGAAAGCCTGCGCGTTGGGACAAGCCGCGGCAGCAATTGTCGGTGGCAATATCATCGGCCTGACTTTGGATCAGGTGCAAGCCGGACGCGATGCGCTTTTTGCGATGTTGAAGACAGATGGCCCGGTACCTGCCGCCCCATTTGACGGGTTGGAGGTGCTTCAGCCGGCCAAGGACTACAAGAACCGCCATGCGTCCATCATGCTCGCGTTTGATGCAACCCTCGATGCCCTCCACGCCAAACAAGCGACAGCATAAAAAGCCGCCGCACACCCCGGGCAGGATGGCGGCGGTAAGTAAAAACGATCTGACCTGATCCGTTGTTCAATGGGGAGAGGCAAAACCCCCGCTTTGGACGTCAGACAGGCAGGTCATCAAACATTGCATTCTTGGGACAGGGCAATGTGTTGGACCAGGTCAGAGCGTTTCGGCAAATCAGATCAGCCCGGGCAAAGCTAATCCGACGATAAGCATGACCATCAAGGCGGCAACACCTAAAGCATCAGCAAAAATCGTGTCGCGTGAACGCGCGATTACGGATTTGATTTCATCTGCCATGGCATTTGTTCCTCTAATGTTCTGTTGCCACTTTGTTCTCATATGGTTAACGCCATGTAAAGAACTTTTTAGGAACATTTGAGAACATTTTTGGAAATAACACCTTAACCCACTGATATCAAACGAATTGCCTTGTCCTGTTCCATTAACCAAAGCAATGTTCTAGCCGCACGGCCGCGCTCTGATTTCAGCTCTGGATCATCATTCAACAGCGCACGCGCGTCGGTTTGAGCCACGGCCATCTGCCCGGCCTGCCGCTCAAGGTCGGCAATGCGAAACCTTGGGATCCCCGATTGCGCAGTGCCGATCACATCGCCCGCGCCCCGCATTGCGAGGTCTTCCTCCGATATGCGGAAACCATCTTCGGTCTCGCGCAGAATTTCCAAACGGCGACGCCCCGTTTCGCCCAATGGTGGTTGGTAGATCAGCAGACATGTAGATGCAGTGGCCCCGCGCCCCACCCTGCCCCGCAACTGATGTAGCTGCGCCAAACCAAAGCGTTCCGCATGTTCAATCATCATGATCGAAGCGTTAGGCACGTTGACGCCGACTTCGATAACCGTGGTCGCGACCAGCACCTTTGTTTCACCCGCCACAAACCGCGCCATGGCTGCGTCTTTCTCTGCGGGGGGCATTTGTCCATGCACCAATCCGACAACGCCCTCACCCAAGGTGGCCCGCAGCCGCTTAAATCGTTCCTCGGCCGCTGTCATGTCAACGACTTCGCTTTCCTCGACCAGCGGACAGACCCAATAGGCTTGCCGCCCCGCTGCAACGGCATTGCGTAGCTTTTCAACAATTTCATCCATCCGCCCCGCAGACACAAGTGCGGTTTGAACCGGCGTGCGGCCTGGCGGTTTCTCATCAAGGACCGAAACATCCATATCGCCATACTGCGCAAGCGCGAGCGAGCGCGGTATGGGCGTGGCGGTCATCACCAATACGTCAACGGCTTGTCCCTTTGCACCCAACTCCATTCGTTGTGACACGCCAAAACGATGTTGTTCGTCGATCACGGCCAGACGTAAGTCTTTAAAGACAATGTCTTTTTGGAACACCGCATGCGTGCCGACAAGTATGTTAATCTCTCCATCAGCCAGCGCCTGTAGCTTTGCCGCGCGTGCAGTTCCTTTGTCACGACCCGTCAGAATATCAAGGACAATGCCCGCGCTCGCAGCCAATGGGCGCAGACCGTCCAAATGCTGGCGCGCCAAAATCTCAGTGGGCGCCATCATAACGCCCTGTCCGCCCGCCTCGACCACGGCCAATAGCGCCATCAGTGCGACCAGAGTTTTGCCGGACCCAACATCACCCTGCAACAAGCGGTTCATACGTACCGGGGCCGCCAGATCGGCGGCAATGTCGGAAACCGCACGTGTTTGCGCGCCGGTCGGCTGATACGGCAGTGCCGCAAGCACCCTGTCCGACAAGGCACCAGTTGGCACCGAGGCGATCCCTCTTGCCCGCCGTGTCGCCGCACGAGCCAGCGCCAACGTCAGCTGATGTGCCAACAGTTCATCATAGGCCAATCTCTCGCGTGCCGGTGCATGCGGCGACAAATCTGACGTCGATTGCGGACTATGGACGGCCTGCATTGCATCGTTCCAATTTGGCCAGCCTTCGCGTTTTTTCAGACTGGCGTCGATCCACTCAGGCAATTGAGGCATCAGCGTCAACGCCGAACGCGTCGCTTTCCACATCGCTTTCTGGGTAATCCCGGCGTGCAAAGGATAGACCGGCTCAAAGGCTGGTATCTCGTCGGCCTCTGCTGCTGGCAGAACGTGGTCGGGGTGCACGATTTGGGCGATGCCGTCAAAAATCTCGACCTTCCCGGACACAACACGTTTTTGCCCTGTGGGCAGCAATCGCTGCAAATAATCGCCACGGGCATGGAAAAAGACCAGTTGAAATGACGTTTCGGCATCTTCGACATGCACCCGATACGGACGCCCCCTTGCCTTGGGCGGGTGATGATCGCCGACTGTCACTTCGACCGTTGCCACGCTGGGGGCTACGACTTCGCGAATACTGGCCCGGCGATGGCGATCAACGCCTGACAACGGCAGCGTCATAAGCATGTCCAACGGTTTGACCACCCCGACGCATTCAAGGTTTGCTGCCGACTTTGGTCCAACACCATCAAGTTTGGTCAAAGCACCAAAAAGCGGAAAGAGAACTTCGGGTCGGCCGCTCATGCGTCGCCGATCAGGGCCAACCAGGCGTCTTCGTCCATCGTTTCGACGCCAAGGTCTGCCGCTTTCTTGGCCTTGGATCCGGCACCGGGGCCTGCCACCAGAATATCTGTTTTCGTGCTGACCGATCCAGAAACTTTTGCGCCCAGACTTTCGGCTCGCGCCTTGGCTTCTGCCCGCGTCATACGCTCCAATGTGCCAGTGAAGACCACGATTTTGCCTGCGACGGGGCTATCGTCGACACGAACTTCTACATCTTGCACGTCAAGCTCGGCGATAAGGCGATCAATTGATGCACGCTCGGCGACTTGTTGCATCGTTGTAATCAATGACGTGGCCATCACCGCACCGACGCCATCAATATTCGTCAATTCCTCCCATGCTGCACCTTCACCGACGCGCGCTCTTGTCATTGCCGTCTCAAATGCGTCCCAAGAGGTATAGTGATTGGCCAGAAGTGTTGCGCTGTTTTCACCGACGTGACGAATGCCCAAAGAAAAGATGACCCGCGCGAGGCCAATGCTGCGTTTCTCGTCGATCGCATCAAATAGATTGGACGCACTTTTCTCACCCCATCCTTCGCGGTTCCTGAGCTTTTGCAAACCTTCGCCAAACCGCGCACGCAGCGTAAAAATGTCCGCTGGCGTCGCGATCCATTCGTCTGCGTAGAACTGTTCGACCTGTTTTGCGCCAAGGCCCTCAATGTCGAATGCCGCGCGCGACACAAAATGCTTAAGCTTCTCAACCGCCTGCGCCGGGCAAATGATCCCCCCGGTACAGCGGCGGATGGCGTCGCCCTCTTCGCGGATGGCATCTGATCCACACTCTGGGCATTTGTCAGGAAGCACATAGGCTTCTGTTCCTGCCGGACGCCGCGCCAAATCAACATCACTTATTTTTGGAATGACGTCACCGGCACGATACACTTGGACCCAATCGCCGACACGTATGTCGCGCCCTTCGCGGATTGGTGCACCATTACCATCCCGACCTGCGATATAGTCTTCATTGTGGAGCGTGGCGTTTGACACAACGACGCCACCGACGGTGACCGGGCGCAGGCGTGCAACTGGGGAGAGGGCGCCGGTACGTCCGACCTGTATGTCGATTGCCTCCAGCGCCGTCCACGCGAGTTCTGCGGGAAACTTGTGGGCGATGGCCCAACGCGGAGTGGTCGAGCGGAACCCCAAACGGCGTTGCAGCGCCAGATCGTCCACTTTGTAGACTACGCCGTCAATGTCGTAGCCGAGTGTCGCACGTTGTTCTTCGATCATCTTGTAATGCGCGATCATCTCAGCTGGGCCCGCGCACGTCTGTGTCAGTGGATTGGTCGCAAAGCCAAAGGCGGCCAGCTGCGAAATCGCTCCTGATTGGGTGTCTGCCAATGGGGCTGACAGATCACCCCACGCATAAGCAAAAAACTGCAGCGGTCGCGCCATTGTGATTGTCGCATCCAGTTGTCGCAGTGATCCCGCTGCCGCGTTGCGCGGATTGGCAAAGGTTTTGCCACCCGTCGCAACCTGACGTTCATTCAGGGCCGTAAAATCCGCATGGCTCATATAGACTTCGCCGCGCACCTCCAAGACATCCGGCGCATTGACAATATGTTGAGGTATATCCTTGATCGTCCGGGCATTCGCCGTGACGTTCTCTCCGGTTTCGCCATCTCCGCGTGTTGCCGCCTGAACCAGTGCTCCCGCCTCATAGCGCAAGGAAAGCGATAAGCCGTCAATCTTTGGTTCGGCCGTGTAGACCAACGACGCAGACGGATCCATTCCAAGATATTTGCGAATGCGTTGGTCAAACTCGGTGACGTCGTCGTCATTGAATGCGTTGCTAAGCGATAGCATCCGCACGACATGTTGCACCTTGCCAAAGCCTTCTGCAACTGCCCCGCCGACCGCGTCGCTCGGGCTATCTTTGCGCTTCAGTGCGGGAAAACGTGCCTCTATCGCGGCATTACGTCGTTTAAGGCTGTCGTAGGCAGCGTCGGAGATATCTGGTGCATCATCCGTATGATACGCGGTGTTCGCCGCCTTCAGCTGCGCGGCAAGCCAAGCGAGTTCGCGTTGCGCCTGGTCAGTCGTTAGACGATCAACCGCCAGTTCACTGCTATCGGGCTGTTCCGCTACACTATTTTGCACCACCGTGGCCCCGCTTTTTTGACGCCCCTGAGGGAATTGTCGTCATAATTAAGCGGGCTGTTGCGCGGCGTCCAGCGTCGAGTTGTTTGATATCATCACGCGATAGGATAGACGCGCGCCGGAACCCTTACGCGCCAATCGCGATCTTTTCAGGAACACTCACCGGCTCGGGGTCACGCAAAACGTACCCTCGTCCCCAAACTGTTTCGATGTAATTCTCGCCCAGCGTGGCCTCACTCAGCTTCTTGCGCAGTTTGCAGATAAACACATCAATGATTTTCAGTTCAGGTTCATCCATCCCACCATACAGGTGGTTCAAGAACATCTCTTTGGTCAGGGTTGTTCCCTTCCGCAGACTAAGCAGTTCAAGCATTTGATATTCTTTGCCAGTCAGGTGCACGGTACTGCCTTCGACATCCACGGTTTTCGCGTCCAGATTCACAGATATCTGCCCGGTTTTGATTATCGATTGCGCATGCCCTTTGGAGCGCCTGATAATTGCATGAATACGCGCCACGAGTTCTTCGCGGTGGAAGGGTTTCGTCAGATAGTCATCTGCACCAAAACCAAAGCCTTTTAGCTTGCTCTCTGTCCCATCGTCCCCTGAAAGGATCAATATAGGCGTATCAATGCGGCTTAGGCGCAGCTGTCGCAGCACCTCATGTCCGTTCATGTCAGGTAGATTCAGATCGAGTAAGATCAGATCGTAATCATAGAGTTTTGCCAGATCGATACCCTCTTCCCCCATGTCCGTTGCATAAACATTCAGGTTCGCATGGGTCAGCATCAGTTCGATGCTTTTGGATGTGGTTGGGTCGTCTTCAACTAGCAAGACTCGCATTGTGGCACTCCGCTTTCAGTTCGGTGGGTTCAACCTATACGAATAAAGGTTAACCACACGTTACCACCCGCAACCTACATTGCATTTCTACCTAGGGTTGTCTATAGCGTTGTAAGGATGTCGCACGCAGTGCAGCCTCACCATGCAAGCCGACCGCAGTTTCCCATTCGGAAAATTCTTCATCGGACAATGCATAGCGTTCCAACGCTTCTTTTCGCAGTATCAGCCCCGCGGTCACGGCCCGCACAACCGCAGCCTTGCGCGACGCAACCCAGCGACGCGTTTTCTGGCACGGCAAATCGGCACGCGTCATGATTGATCCATCTGGTAATGTCACCGACCTTGGCCCTTCGACTTTTCGTAAGTACATCTCTTTCACTCCACCACCGATTATGGGACGCAGGATTTAACGAGAGGTATAAGTGGCCCTTGAGAGTACCTAACATTTTCCTATATTTCATGGCGAAACCCTCCTAATTGGAAACGTCATGTCACTTGATACGCCGCTGAACTCACTCGGCTTTGCAAAGCCACCTGCGCAAACGCGTGTCGTCGTGGCCATGTCCGGCGGCGTGGACAGTTCTGTCGTTGCGGCCAAGCTCGCAGAAGAAGGTTACGATGTGGTTGGCGTGACTTTGCAGCTCTATGATCATGGGGCAGCGCTGGCGAAGAAAGGTGCCTGCTGTGCAGGCCGCGATATCCACGACGCGCGCCGCGTCGCAGAAGAAATGGGCTTTCCGCATTATGTGCTCGACTATGAAAACACCTTTCGTGAAGCGGTGATGGATGAATTCGCTGATAGCTATCTGGGCGGTGCGACGCCCGTCCCCTGCATTCGCTGCAATGAGCGTGTAAAGTTCAAGGATCTCTTGGAAACGGCCAAAGATCTGGACGCCGACTGCATGGCGACGGGCCATTACATCCAGCGCAAAGTTGGCGCAGAGGGCGCAGAGCTGCATTCGGCGGCTGATCCGGCGAAGGATCAAAGCTATTTTCTGTTTTCAACGACACAGGAACAGTTGGAATATTTGCGGTTCCCCTTGGGGCACCATGCATCCAAGGAAGAAACACGCGCCCTGGCTGGCAAATATGGTTTGAGCGTGGCGGACAAGCCCGACAGCCAAGACATCTGCTTTGTGCCCAATGGCGACTATGCGGCCGTGATCGAAAAACTGCGCCCCGGTGCGGCGGAACCCGGTGACATTGTCGATACCGACGGCCAAGTTCTTGGCGCACATAAGGGCGTGATTCACTACACGATCGGTCAACGCCGGGGACTGGGAATCGGTGGTTTGGCCGATCCGCTTTATGTTGTGAAGCTGGATGTGGCGACCAAACAGGTTGTTGTTGGACCAAAACATCTGCTTGCCACACGCCGCGTGCCGATCCGAGAGATCAATTGGATTGGTGACGGAAAGCTGATGGACAAGGGTGAACGGCATATCGCTGTTCGTGTGCGGTCGACGCGTCCGCCCACGGATGCGATCCTGCGGCCGATTTCAGATACGGAAGCTGAAGTCGAACTGCTTGTCGCTGAACAGGGTGTATCACCGGGGCAAGCCTGCGTCTTCTACGATACTGAAAGTAGCCGTGTTTTGGGTGGGGGATGGATCTGGCGCGGTGCATAATATTGTTTGCAACAAGTCTCACATGTCTGTGTGACCTCTAGCTTTTGCACCACGACTTGTCCCATTTGGTTTCAGACACACGCAACCTGATCCCGGAGGACACCATGCAACTCACTCGCCGCCACCTCTTGACCCTCGCGGTCGCGACCCCTGCTGTCGCTGCCTTTGCTCCAAGCGCAATGGCCGCCACCCCAGAAGTGTACGCCGAAGATGGCATTGCCATCGACGGCACCGACGCAGTGGCCTATTTCACACAAAGCGCCCCGATCCCGGGCGATGAAGCCATTACGTTTGATTATATGGGCGCCACTTGGCGTTTCACGTCAGAGGCAAACCGCGATCTTTTTGCGGCCGATCCCGCAGCATATGCACCGCAATATGGCGGCTATTGCGCATTTGCGGTGAGCAAGGGTGCAACCGCACCAACCGCGCCAGAAGCATGGACGATTGTTGATGACAAGCTCTACCTCAATTTTTCGTTGAATGTGCGCCAAACCTGGCAGCAGGATATTCCTGGCAACATCGCACGTGCTGACGCCAACTGGCCGGGCGTTTTGGCTTAAACATAAACAACATGCGGACGGCTTTCTTCTGACAAGGCGTCCGCACACTTGTCTAACCCCGCGTCTTTTCGGAGGACATCATGCAGCTCACGCGTCGCCATCTCCTGACCATTGCGGCCTCGGTCCCGGCCGCTATCGCTTTTGCCCCAAGCGCACGGGCCGCAACGCCTCAGATATATGCCGAGAGTGGCATCGCGATTGATGGAACAGACGCAGTGGCCTACTTTACACAAGGCGCACCCATGCCGGGTGATGCAGCCATTACATATGACTATATGGGTGCCACTTGGCGTTTTACGTCCGCAGACAATCGCGATCTCTTTGCCGCAGACCCTGTGGCATACGCGCCCCAATACGGCGGCTATTGCGCATTTGCCGTGAGCCGCGGCTACACGGCGTCCACTGTTCCCGAGGCGTGGAGCATCGTAGACGACAAGCTGTACCTTAACTTTTCGCGCCGGGTGCAACGCCGCTGGGAGCGTGACATACCGGGCAATATCGCTGCCGGCGACGCCAACTGGCCAAGTGTATTGGCCTAAATCCGCTTTGGCATGGCTGCGGACTTGATCCTGCGCATATGATATACGACAACAGCGTCAGTCCATTTTTGGTGTCATTATGCCACTCACCCGTTTTGCAGAAGACATTTGGACTGCCGATGGCACTGACCTTTTTGTGCTTGGCTTTCGTTACGCTACGCGCTGTGCGGTCATCAAATTGTCAGATGGTGGACTGCTGATTTGGTCGCCTGTTACGCTCTCGTCCGCGCTCAAGGTTGCGATCGCGGAAATAGGGCCGGTAACGCATTTGATCGCGCCAAATCATCTTCACCACCTGTTTATTGACCAGTGGCAGATCGCATACCCCAATGCAAAGCTGTTTGGCTTGCCGGGACTTCGTGACAAACGCGCCGATCTTGAATTTGATGGATTGCTTGAGCCGGCGGCCAACCCAGATTGGATGGATGTCCTTGACCAGCAGACTATAGACAACCTTATCACCCGCGAAGTTGTCTTCTTTCATAAGCCAAGCAGAACCGTCATATTTACAGACCTGATCTAGCAGTTTCCCGACGGCTGGCATCGCGGATTTCGCAAGGTGATCGCGCAACTTGATCTGATGATTGGAACTCGGCCAAATGTACCGCGCAAGTTTCGGTTGGGCTTTGCCAATCGCAAAAAAGCGCGCGAGCAATTAGCAAAGGTCTTTGACTGGCCGACGCAGCGCATTCTGCTGGCACATGGTGATCCGGTCCGCGCCGATGGAAAGGCGATTCTCGCGCAGGCATTTGCCTGGCTTCAAAGGTCTCCACACAAGTGACACACAACAAAGCCGATGGTGCAAAAAGCACTGGCACAAATCAAAACGGCCCGTTACCCAAAGTCCCATGATCTACGCATCTGCATCAGAGTGGCGCAACGCGCCGCAAAAACGTGTTCTGTTTTTTGCCATGTCGGGCTTGGGTAAGACCTACCTGTCCAACATGCTGCGGAGCAGTGGCGACTGGTTTCACTACTCAATCGATTATCGGATCGGCACGCGTTACATGGGCGAAAAGATTGCTGACAACGCCAAGCGTGAGGCGATGAAGGTCCCATTCTTGCGTGATCTTTTGCGCTCAAATTCAATCTATATTGGCTCGAACATCTCTTTTGATGATCTAAAACCGATGTCGTCATATCTGGGCAAACCCGGGGATCCCGCATTGGGTGGTCTGGAATGGGATGAATACACCCGCCGCCAAGATGAATTCCAACAGGCCGAAGTCGCTGCCTTGCGCGACACAAGCTACTTCATCGACCGTTCCGTCGATCTCTATCAATATCCGCATTTCGTCTGCGATACGGGCGGGTCAATCTGTGAATGGGTTGATGCCCATGATCCCAATGATCCGATCCTGACTGACCTATCCGCCAAGACCCTGATGGTTTGGATTGAAGGCTCAGAGACACATACTGCCGAGTTGATACGCCGCTTTGACGCGGAACCAAAGCCGATGTCGTATGATCCAGCCTTTTTGGTGGCAACCTGGCATGCCTATTTGACTGAATTCAACGTCGCACCGGACAAGGTGAACCCGGATAACTTTATTCGCTGGGCATTTTCAAAGGCGCTGGCGCATCGTCAACCGCGCTACAAGGCGATGGCCGAGAACTGGGGCATTACCGTGTCGCATAAGGCCGTCGAGAAGGTCAAAGATACCGCAGGGTTTGTCAGCATGATCGCTGACGCCCTTGAGATGCGCAGCTAAGCTGCCTATCTCTGCCCTCTTACTCTGGATAAAACCGATGCCCATCAAACTACCCGCCGCCCTACCAGCATTTGACGTTCTTTCGAACGAAGGCGTCATGGTGCTGGATGAAGATACCGCCGCCCGTCAGGATATCCGCCCCTTGCGGATCGCTTTGCTGAACCTGATGCCCAAGAAGATCCAGACCGAGAACCAGTTCGCGCGCCTGATCGGGGCCACGCCTTTGCAGATTGAGCTGTCTTTGGTGCGCATGTCCGAACATCAGACTAAAAACACTGCCGCCGCGCATATGGAGGAGTTCTATCGCCCGTTCTCGGACGTGAAGGACGAGAAATTTGACGGTCTGATCATCACCGGTGCGCCGATTGAGCATCTGCCGTTTGAAGATGTCACCTATTGGCAAGAGTTGACGCAGGTTTTTGACTGGACCCAAACCCATGTGCATTCCACCTTTGGGGTTTGCTGGGGCGGGATGGCGATGATCAACTATTTCCATGGCGTCAAAAAACACCTGCTGGATCACAAAGCCTTTGGCTGTTTCCGGCACCGGAACACCGCACCGGCTTCGCCCTATCTGCGTGGCTTCTCTGATGATTGTGTGATCCCTGTCAGCCGCTGGACCGAGATGCGACAGGATGAAATTGACGCCGCAGGCGGGCTGACCACGTTGATCACCAGCGATGAGGCGGGCCCCGCATTGGTTGAGGATAAGGCGCATCGCGCGCTCTATATCTTTAACCACTTTGAATATGACAGCGGCACGCTCAAGCAGGAATATGACCGCGATATCAGCAATGGCACGCCGATTAACGTGCCGATGAACTACTACCCCGCTGACGATCCATCACAAAACCCTCAGAACAGGTGGCGAAGCCACGCGCACCTTCTATATGGCAACTGGATAAACGAAATTTACCAGACCACACATTTTGAGATGGATAAAATTGGCACTTAAGGCAATTACATTTTGCGCCGCCGCAATCGGTCTGGGCGCAGTCCTGACCGGCTGCACAACAAGCCGCTTGGCCCAAAAGGCAGAGGCCGCCTACCCGCCTTTGGGCGCATTTGTCGAGGTCGATGGCGGCAGGGTGCATTACGTTCAAGAAGGCAGCGGACCGGATGTGGTGCTGCTGCATGGCGCTGGCGGCAATCTGCGTGAATTCACCTTTGATCTGGTTGGGCGCTTGTCTGATCGCTATACGGTTACCGCCTTTGATCGCCCCGGTTTGGGTTACAGCGACCGGGTGCCCGGTGTGGCAACCGGCCCATTCACAACCGAAGGCGACAGCCCACAAGATCAAGCGACAATGCTGCGCGATGCGGCAACACAACTCGGCATCGAAGCCCCGATTGTTGTTGGCCACAGCTTTGGTGGGATTGTCAGCTATGCTTGGGCCGTTGCGGGGCTTGATCAGGACAGCCCCGTCAACGCATCCGCCGTTGTATCTTTGGCGGGTGTGACCATGCCTTGGCCGGGTGATCTAGGGGGATATTATACAGTAAATGGCAGCCTGTTGGGTGGAATTGTGACGATCCCGCTGATTTCTGCCTTTGCGCCAGATGGCGCCATTCAAGACGGCCTGCAAGGGACATTTGCCCCACAAAGCCCGCCCGACGGTTATGCCGATTACATCGGGATTGGGCTGACCTTGCGGGTGGACAGCATGCGCGCAAACATTCGGCAGGTGAACACCTTATATCCGCAAGTCGTCGAACTCTCGCAGCGCTATCCAGAACTGAGACTGCCAATTGAAATCGTCCACGGTGAGGCCGATACAACCGTCCCTATCACCGTGCACGCCGAAGAGATCGAGAAGATCGTCCCACAAGTAAATACAACCCGTTTGCCGGGCGTGGGTCATATGCCGCATCATGCGGATCCTCAGGCTGTCGTTGATGCGATTGACCGCGCCTTCCAAGCGACCAAATAGCACCAACCGCATATGAATTGCGCTTTGCCCCAATAGCCCCCATATATTGTCCAAGACATTCGGGAGAGTTTTCATGGATTTACCCTTTGATGGCGGGATCAGCCGCTATTTCAACGAGGACGCCCCGGATGACGTACGCGCTTTGGTGAAATCGGCCGGCAAAAGCGATATTATCAATCCTGACTATCCCTACGATACGCGTTGGAAGCGCGGCGAATACGAAGAGGCACTGGCTGCCTTGCAGATTGAGTTGGTGCGCATGCAGGCGTGGGCGCGTGAAACGGGCCAGCGCATCGCGATTGTCTTCGAGGGCCGCGATGCCGCCGGAAAAGGTGGTACAATCAAGCGGTTGCGTGAAAATCTTAATCCGCGTGGCGCGAAACTTGTGGCGCTGTCCAAACCCACGGATGTCGAAGCTGCGCAATGGTATTTCCAACGCTACATCGCGCATCTGCCTGCGAAGGGCGAAATCACCATCTTTGACCGCAGTTGGTACAATCGCGGCGTCGTTGAGCATGTTTTTGGCTTCTGCGCGCCGGACCAACGTGAACGCTGGTTCGCCCAGACGCCAGAGTTTGAAGACATGTTGGTGAATGAAGGGATCAAGCTGGTCAAAATCTGGCTAAACGTAGGGCGAGCGACGCAGCTAAAGCGCTTTCTGGACCGCGAGAAAGACCCGCTCAAGCAATGGAAGCTGAGCTGGATTGATGTTGAGGGCTTGGGCAAATGGGATGCCTATACCGACGCTATTGGCGAAACGCTGGAACGCACCCATACCGACCACGCCCCATGGACCATTGTGCGCTCTGACGACAAACGCCGCGCGCGTGTGCAGGTGATCCGTCACGTCCTAAGCCAGTTGGATTACGACCACCATGACCCCAAGGCGCTGGCGCCTATCGACGATAAAGTATTGGGGGGTCCTGACCTCTGGCATGCCTAAACGCGGTTATCATCACGGCAATCTGCGCGAGGCGCTGATTAACGGCTGTCTGACGCTGATCGAAAAGCGTGGGCCCACCGGGTTTACCCTGTCCGAGGCCGCGCGCGAGGCAGGGGTAACCCCTGCCGCCGTTTATCGCCATTTTGAGGGTCGCGAAGACCTGATCGCTGCCGCCGCCCATCAAGGCTATGAGATGTTTGGCGATTTGATGGAACACGCCTACGGCGACGGCCAGCCGTCGGCCCTGGCCGCGTTTGAGGCGACGGGCCGCGCCTATCTGGCTTTCGCCCGCAAATACCCAGGCTATTACATCGCGATGTTTGAGTCCGGTATTTCCATCAATCGCACACCGGAACTGAACGCAGTCGCCACCCGCGCGATGGGCGTGCTGGAAAAAGCAGCAGAAGAGCTTTCGCAACATATCCCCGCGGATCAGCGTCCGCCCCCGCAAATGTTCAGCGCCCATATCTGGGCGATGAGCCACGGCGTGGTCGAGCTTTTTGCCCGGTCAAACCCGGGGACGCAAAGCCCATTCCCGCCCGAAGATTTGCTTGAAACAGGTATCGGGATATATCTGCGGGGACTGGGCCTTATCCCGCCCGATAGCATCGACAGGACGTAATTCTATGGATCCAACTCTTGCGATTATTGCCATTGTGGCAGCCGTGGCAGATATGTCGTTTAACGACTGCCCCACGGGGTGTTTTGCTGCCCGTGACGTTGAAGAACGCTATAGCTTTCAGGCCAGTGCAGTTATCTTCAAACAGGAAGTTGTAGGCGAAGAGCTCTATTTTGGTTACGACGCTGACACACGCTATGGCCCGTTGCAGCCCTCATATGGGGCATCGGTGACCGCCGACGGTGACGTCTGGGTCGGCGCCGGTGCCAAATGGACGACGCGTCATCACTACGCCAGCGATTACTTTATGGAAGTATCTGTGATGCCCGGTTTTCAGGTGCGGGGTGATGGACCGGACATTGGCGGTGCTTTGCAATTCCGCTCGGCCCTTGGCGCCGGGGTCGTGCTGGACAATGGCGCGACGATAAGCATGCTGTTCGATCACCGTTCCAACGCGGATACGCAGCCTCTGAACCCCGGTTTGGAAACGCTGGGGATCAGGTATGCCATTCCGCTGGACTAAGCGCATTTATACCTGTTCAATACAGTAAGGACGACAAAGGGCGGACCATTTGGACCGCCCTTTTCAATTTCTGCAAGCCAGCGATTAACGCTTGGAGAACTGGAAGCTCTTACGGGCTTTCGCCTTACCGTACTTCTTACGTTCAACAACACGGCTGTCGCGTGTCAGGAAGCCAGCGGCTTTCAATGCAGCGCGCAATGTTGGATCATAAAGTTGCAACGCCTTTGATACACCATGCTTGACCGCACCAGCCTGACCAGACAGGCCACCACCGGCAACCGTTGCCATGACGTCGAACTGATCGACAACGCCTGCAACCTGAAACGGCTGGCGTAGGATCATCTGCAGAACGGGACGCGCAAAATACGTGTCCATGTCCTTGCCGTTCACGGTGACCTTGCCGGAACCCGGCTTGATCCAAACGCGGGCGATTGCATCTTTGCGCTTACCGGTCGCGTATGACCGGCCCAGCTCGTCACGGACGGGCTCGCGCGTAATAACAGTTTCGACCACAGCCTCTGGTGCAGCTTCCACACCTTCAGCGACTTGGCCCAGCTCTTCGAGCGAGTTTACTTGATCGGCCATTATGCGGTCCTCGTGTTCTTTTTGTTCATGGATGCAACATCCAGAACTTCAGGCTTTTGGGCTTCCATGCCATGCTCTGTGCCTGCGAAGACACGCAGGTGGGTCATTTGCTGGCGGGACAGCTTGCCACCAGGCAGCATGCGCTGAACGGCCTTCATGACAACACGCTCGGGGTTCTTGCCCTCAAGAATGTCAGCCTTGGTTTTTTCTTTGATCCCACCGGGGTGACCAGTGTGCCAATAGTATTTTTCTTCACGCTTCTTGCCGGTCATCTGCACTTTCTCGCAGTTGATGACAATCACGTTGTCGCCCATGTCCATGTGCGGCGTGAAAGAAGGTTTGTGCTTGCCGCGCAAGCGCATCGCGATGATCGAGGCAAGACGACCAAGAACAACGCCCTCAGCGTCGATCAGGATCCATTTCTTGTCGATATCCGCAGGAGTTGCGGTAAAGGTTTTCATATTACACCAAAAGTTTGGAGTGGTTTGCACCACGTGTCATTCGATTGGGGCGTTATATAGGGGGTTCAAACGCAGTCAAGCGCCATAAGGAGATATAAAAACAACAAAAACAATGTGTTATGATTTAGGTATTAAAATACCCCATCAACTTTCCATCGTTCTAGCGGGATTTGCGAGCAATATGTTCATATCATCAAGTGCCTGCAAATATCGCGGCTCTGATACGCAGGTTGTCACCGCCAAACGCACGGCATTCGGTGCACGTTGATCCGCCAATACAAATTCATCGGCCGGACGCACTGAAATCCCCTTCCTCTCGCAAGCCAGCGCAAAGCTGGACGCCCGCCATCCTTGCGGCAATTGCAGCCAAAGAAACGGTGCATCCTCGCGCCAGCGCACATCCCATCCACCTAAACGGTTCACAGCCAACCGTACCCGTTCGGCGGTATGGGTGACGACCTTGTCACGCACGCGACCTGCATCACCAGAACTAAGCAGATCTGCGCACAGATCCAGCATAGGCTGTGCAATTCCGTGGAACGAACTTTGCGCCACCTGTCGCAGTTCACGGTACCGGCCCGCGGGTGCCACTGAAAAGCCAAAGCGCAGGGCACCGCTGACGCCTTTGGTCAGGGATGAGATATAATAAGATTGTTTGGGCAGTATCGCGCGATATCCCGGCACCTCCGTCGGGGCGATACAGTGGCAATCGTCCTCGATAATTGTCAGGTTAAAGCGTTCGGCCAGTGCAGCAATTTCCTTCTTGCGGGCATAGCTGGTTTTAATCGCGGTCGGGCTGTGCACCTCGGGCGAGGTTAGCAAGACCTGCCCACCATGGGTGCGATACGCTTCCGCCAAGGCGCCGGGGATAATCCCGTCGTCGTCCATTGCGACCCCCACAAGATCGGCCCGCAGCAGTCGGGCGGCATGACGGACCCCGGGATAGGCCAGTTCTTCGGTTAAGATCACTGGTCGCGTGCCATGCAATTCTGCTTGAAGCGCCATGATCACGCAATTCTGTGCGCCATTTCCCAGCACGACGTGATGGGCATCGAAATTGCCGATCCGCACCGGACCGATCCAGTCGACGACTGCTTCACGCGCCTCGATATCGGTGATTGGTGTGGGATAGTTTATATGCCGCCGTCGATGTGACTGACCCAATCGGATCAGCGCGTCATCAATCAACAACCCCTGCCCCACATCCGGCACACGGCTGCTGCGAAAGTCGGCCGTGCTTTCATCGACCAAATGAACCAAAGGGGGCTCTAGTGTCTGCTCTCGACGCACAGCCCCTGCCACATAGGTCCCCCGCCCGACTTCCGCAATCAACCTGCCCTCCTCAGTCAGTAAACTATAGGCGCGGGCCACCGTGCCCGGCGTCACGCCAACACGATATGCCAGATCACGCACCGTCGGCAGCTTTGTCCCTGCCGCCAGACCACCAGAAGCGATGCCGTCGCGGATCGCTTGCGCAAGTGCCTTGTATTTAGATTTACCGACATTGGAGAGGTTTGGCTGCCAAATTGTATCGGATACAATCATTTTGTAGACGCTCTCCAGCTCTCATTGTACCAGTACAGGGTAGCATTTTTCTACATTGTGTCAATACAATTTAAGGAGTTGTCCCATGTCACACGCGCTCCACACCGCGCATCTCAATGCACTGAACGCCCAAGTCAAGCTGCCTGTCGCCGCAGGTCTTGCCGTCAAATTTGCAGTCGCTGTGACACTTTGGGACACGCGCCGCAAAACCCGACGCGCGTTAAAACACCTCGAGCCGCACTTGCTCGACGATATCGGTCTGAGCCGTCTTTCTGCCCAAGCAGAAGCCGCCAAACCGTTCTGGCAGGACTAGACCCCTCCTGCCACTTCCTGACTGGGCCGGACCTGTTCCGGCCCCTTTTTAGGTTGGTGGAATAGAATAGGTCAGTGACGCCCGTGCAACGGGATCATCCTGTCCCTCGCTATAAATCAGCGCATCGCCAACTGCCAAAACACGACCCAACTTTAGCACCCGTGTCTCACACAGCAGATCCTTGCTAGCCGCAGGCTTGCGCATGAAATCAATGGAGCAATTCGTTGTGACAGCTAACGCAACCGGTCCGATACGGGCCAGGATCGCTAAATACATCCCGACATCCGCAAGCGCAAAAATAGACGGGCCTGACACGGTGTTGCCTGGCCGTAAGTGACGATCCTGCACATTCAGTCGAACCGAAACACCATCAGCCTTGAGCGTCTCAACCGAGAAGTCATCTCCCAACTGTGGAAAATGCTTTGCAACAAAGGCTTCCAGCCCGGCAATATCCATCTTTGGTTTCATCTTGCCTCTCTCTGCACTAGCTTGAACCTAAGCAACACGGAAAGGGCCGAAATGACAATCCTGCTTCGCGAAGACAGCGATCACATCGCGACCCTGACGATGAATGCGCCTGAACGGTTGAACGCGCTTTCAGATGAGATGTTGGCCGCACTCCATGACACATTTGACCGCATCGCACAGGACAATACCGTACGTGCCGTGATCCTACGCGGAATAGGCAAGGCGTTTTGCGCCGGTCATGATCTGAAGGAAATGCAAGCCGGGCGCCAATCACCCGACGGCGGAGCAGCCTATTTCAAAGATCTCTTCGATCGGTGCGCCGCCATGATGCAACGCATCCAATGCATGCCCCAACCCGTCATCGCGCAGGTGCACGGCATCGCCACAGCAGCAGGTTGCCAATTGGTCGCCACCTGCGACCTTGCCATCGCGAATGATGAGACCCGCTTCGGCGTGAATGGTGTCAATATCGGCCTGTTCTGCTCGACACCAATGGTTGCGCTGACCCGCAACATACCGCGTAAAGCGGCGTTTGAGATGCTGACGACCGGCCGCTTTATCAGCGCCCGCGAGGCGCAGGACGTTGGTTTGATCAATCGGTCTGTACATGCAGATGCGCTTGCGCGCGAAACCAGCGAACTGGCGCGCACCATCGCCCACAAGTTGCCAAGTGCTGTGAAAATTGGCAAGCAGGCGTTTTACAATCAGGCGCAAATGACCACGGCTCAGGCCTATGCGTATGCGGGCGACGTCATGGTGCAAAACATGCTCGTGGACGACACCAACGAAGGGATCAGTGCATTCTTGGAAAAACGCCCGCCTGACTGGTCCTAGATTTTCTATGTCCAATCAAACTTCCGCCGGAGGCAATCCGACCCTTACAGCTGATAAATGCCGCTGAATTTGTGTTCGAGATAATCCAAAAGCGGCCCTTCTGTCGGGGTGCTGCCTGTCGCATGCGCGATCGTTTCAACCGGGCTACGCAACCCACCGAACTGCTGGACGTTCTGGCGCAACCAACCCGTTGCCTTCGACGTCACGCCACGCGCCAGATCATCATCAAGCGTCGGCAAGGCCGCGCGCATCGCTTCGTGCAGGCAGCCCGCATAGACATTGCCCAAAGTATATGTCGGAAAGTAGCCAAACAGCCCTTCGGACCAATGAACGTCCTGCAACACACCATTTGATGGTTTGTCGACAGCATAGCCAAAGTCGGCGGCAAAGCGGTCGTTCCAGGCGGCCTCAAGGTCGTTCACGGCGAGGTCACCAGACATTAGCGCCCGCTCAAGATCGAACCGCAGCAGGACGTGCAAGTTATATTGGACCTCGTCAGCCTCAGTGCGAATGAACCCGTCGCTGACACGGTTGACGGTGGCATAGAATGCCTCCGCGTCGGGGATCCCGAAATCGCCAAACTGATCGCGCATTTGGCCAAACAGCCACCCGGTAAATGCCCGGCTCCGGCCCAACTGGTTTTCGTAAATCCGGCTTTGGCTCTCGTGCACGCCCATCGAAACGCCAGAACCAAGGGGTGTCAGCAAATGTTGCGGATCGATCCCCTGTTCATAAGCCGCATGGCCAACCTCGTGGACGGTTGAATAAAAGCAATTGAACGGGTCTTCAGGGTTTGTGCGCGTGGTGATCCTTACATCAAGGCCGGAACCGGATGAAAAAGGATGCACGGCCTTGTCGATACGGCCGTTGGCCAACGTGTACCCAAAGGCCAAGGCGAGTTTTTGTGACAGGACCAGTTGCCCCGCCTCATCAAACGATTGCGTGAGTATCGCGGGCGCTGGGCGCGCAAGGATCGCGGTGCGCAAGGCCACAAGACGCGGGCGCAAAGCCGCAAACATCGCGCTCAGGCTTTCACCCGTCGCACCGGGTTCGTAGTCATCTAATAATGCATCATAGGGATCCGCATCGCCTGCAATGACCGCGGCTTCCTCGCGCCGCAGATCAACGACTTTTTGCAGCATGGGCAGGAAACCCGCGACATCCTCATCCGCGCGCGACTGCGCCCACACACGATGCGCCAGCGATGTGGTCTTGGCCAGCTCAGCCGCCAAAGCAGCAGGTACCTTTGCGGTGCGTTCATAGCTGCGTTTGATGTGGCGTAGATTGGCGGCGGCAACCGGATCGTTGGCTTCTGCCTTTGCCAACCACTCACCGACACGGGGATCAATCCGGCGCGCATGAAGGACGTTGGCCATCGCGCCATGCTCTTCGGCGCGCTGCGGTGTCGCACCTTCCGGCATCATTGTTTCCTGATCCCAGCCCAGGCGACCTGCAACCTGTCCCAAGGCTTCGGTCTCGCGCTGGAATGCCATAAGGTCATCGTATGCGGTCATTGGATCAGGCCCCCTTGATGGTTTGCGCGATTGGGTATTGCGCCACGAAACGGCTACGCAGGATGAGCGCCCAGAGGATGACGGCAACCAGTTGGTGTACAATCGCAATCTGCCAAGGCGCGGAATAGATAACAGTGACGATCCCCAAAACGACCTGCACCAGCATCACCGCCATAACCGCATTAAACGTAAACCGCGTGTGTTCATTGGCCGAGCGTCGCGCGCGGGCCCAGACGAAGACAGTAAAGACGAGCAGGAGATACCCCGCAATTCTGTGCATGAACTGAACCAGCCCGGCATCCTCAAAGAAGTTCCTCCAGACAGGGTTAAGCGACAACGGCTCTGGCGGGAAGAACCCACCGGCCATCAGCGGCCAATCAGGAAAGGCGCGACCCGCGTCAATGCCTGCCACTAAGGCGCCCAGTATAATTTGAAGAAAGGCAAAGCCGATCAGAACCGTGCCCATACGGGCGAGCCGAGGATCGCCGCTGCGTCGCGCTTGCAACAAATCCGCCTGAATGCGCCCCAACTGATAAACGTACCAGGCGATAAAACCAAAGATGACGAAGGCCAGTCCCAAATGCGTGGCCAACCGATAAGAGGCAACGTCCAGCATCCCCTCTTCCAGACCAGACGACACCATCCACCAACCAATAAACCCTTGCAGTCCGCCCAAGGCACCAATGAACAACAGTTTGAGTGTCCAACCCGTTGGTATCTTGTGGGTCGCCGCGAAGAAAACAAAGCCAACCGCCCAAACCAGACCAATAAACCGACCCAACTGCCGGTGCCCCCATTCCCACCAATAGATCACCTTGAATTCGGCCATCGTCATGCCCTTATTCTGCAATTGGTATTCGGGGATCGCACGATATTTGTCGAACTCTTCGGTCCAAGCGGCCGCCGACATCGGTGGCATCGCCCCGGTCACGGGTTTCCATTCTGTAATCGACAACCCGCTGTCAGTCAGACGGGTAAGTCCACCAACCACAATCATCACGACAACAAGAGCAAAGAGCACCATCAACCAGCCACGGATCAAACCGCGCGCACCCTGCCCCGCGCGATCAATCCCGCCGGGGGCTGCAACCTGCTTTGGGCTATCGCCTACGTCTTCGAAAATACTGCGTTTGGTCGCCATGATGGCCTCCACTTGGATCTTGGCATTTACCTAGAACTCAGAGCCATGATCCGCAAGCGTCAGGGTGCCACATGTAAGGTGGATCATAATCCACCTTACGCCTATCTAGCCCCGCTCTTTCCAGCGGACCATCTGGCGCAGCATCCCATGTAGCATCTGCACATCCGCGCGGGTCATTGGCATGCGCGACCACATATTGCGCAGGTTCATTTTCATAGTCTCGGCCTTATGCTCGGGATAGAAAAAACCTGCGCTCTGCAAACGCTCTTCATAGTGATCGCTGAGCTTTTCCACTTCGACCTGTGTGGCCCAATCGCCAACAGCATCGACACGCGATAACGCCGCCTCAACCGCCTCGCGCTGCCACTCGTACCCGGTCAACAAAACACATTGCGCGAGGTTCAGCGACGGAAATTCCGGGTTCACAGGCACCGAGATAATGGCGTTGGCGCGGGCAATATCATCGTTTTCCATGCCGGACCGTTCGGGTCCAAACAGCACAGCGACTTTCTGACCCTCGGCAATGCGGCGACGCGCATCCTGCATCGCGGCCTCTGGCGTCTGTACAAGCTTTGTCAGACCACGTGGACGCGCCGTTGTCGCATAGACATAGTCACAATCAGCAATGGCACTTGGCGTATCATCAAAAATCTGGGCCTCGTCCAACAGCCTGCCCGCGCCGCTTGCCATCGCAACGGCCTTCTGGTTCGGCCAGCCATCGCGTGGCGCGATAATTCGCATCCGATCCAAACCAAAGTTCCACATCCCCCGCGCCGCCGCACCAATGTTTTCGCCCATCTGTGGACGGATCAAAACAAATGCGGGTTGAAGATGAGCGCTGGGCATGGGCAATCCTTTGCAAAGTCGCTGCCTGATACGCCGGGTGATTTGGCAAGGCAAGAACCGCAACCCCATAGCCAAGCCGGATTTTCCCGGCTAAAAGCGCGCAAACACTTATAGCAGACCGGAACGCCCCCATGTCGGACGCCCAAGATCACCCGCAAATCTACCTGATCAGCCCGTCAGAGTTCGACTTGTCCAGTTTCCCTGACCAATTGGCGGCCTGCCTTGATAGCACAGAGGTAGGGTGCGTGCGCCTGTCACTTGGCACAACGGATGAGGGACGGATTTCCAAAGCTGCAGACGCATTGCGCGAAGTAACCCATGCGCGCGATGTCGCATTGGTCATCGACAACCATATCCAACTGGTTGAACGGTTGGGGCTCGACGGCGTGCATCTGGCTGATGGTGCGCGTTCGATCCGACAAGTGCGCAAGGATTTGGGCGATGAATCTATTGTGGGCAGCTATTGCACCAACTCCCGCCATGATGGCATGACGGCGGGGGAATTGGGGGCCGACTACGTCAGTTTCGGTCCTGTTGGACAGACGACCCTTGGCGATGGACGACAAGCTGAACTGGAGCTTTTTGAGTGGTGGTCGATGATGATTGAGGTGCCGGTTGTTGCAGAGGGCGCGCTGGATGCTGTCCTCATCAAAAGTCTCTCGCCACATACCGACTTTTTCGGCATCGGTGATGAGATTTGGAATGCCGACAACCCAGCGGCTGCGCTTGGTGATCTACGCCGCGCCATGCTGGATTAACCCCGCCCGCACTTGGTCTTCCATTGCTTTCGCCAACACTTTGCGGCCCGCATAGTCGGCCACTTTGACAGGCGCGTGATAGATCACATGCACGCCGCCCTGTCGTTTGGCGGCAAGCGTCGACAATAGATGCGGCCCAAAGTCCATGTCGCCCCACCACCCATAAAACCGAGCGTCCTCGCCCAAAGGCGCTGTGTAGCTCACGGTGACGGCCTGCATCTGGAGTGTGTCGCGCAGGACCGGGTCGAAGAATGCGGCAAATAGCGCGGGTTTGAACGGTAGAACCTGTAAGCCATCGGTTGAGGTCCCTTCGGGAAAGAACAACAGCGTCTGTCGCGCGGCCAATCTATCCCTGAACAACGATATCTGCGCTTGCACCTCACTTCGGTCTCGCCGAATGAAGACTGTGCCGGTTGCGCGGGCAAGCCAGCCGATACCGGGCCAATCCGCCACTTCGGATTTTGAGACAAAGTAGATCCGCTTGCGCGCGTTCAAAGCAAAGATGTCAAGCCATGAGGTGTGGTTGGCAACGACGGCGCCAGCCCCGGTCATAGGCTGGCCAGAGCTGCGATATGAAATGCCGAGGATAACAAAAGCCGTTCGGCAGACAAATTGCGTGATAAAGGGGGTCACCGGACGACGCAAACCGCAAAGCGGACGCTCGAACAGCCGGACCAAAACCAGTAACAGCAACCCGCCAAACACCAGTGCAATCAGCGGCACGGCCCGAACAATCACCCGGACCCAATCAGCCACCCCTAACCGATCTTCTGGGGGCTTTGTTTCGCTGTACCACGTCTCACCCACGTGCAGTTCCTTTGCTCAGCATCGCCCTTTGCAGTCCCTGAATAGCATCGCTTTCCAATATCAGACAGACATCCGTGGTATTGAAAGCATGATCCACAAATGCACCATCGCCCACAGCGCCGCCCAACCGCAAATATGCCTTGATCAATGCCGGGAGCTGGCGCACCGCTGTCACGCGGTCTAACGCCGCAGCACTTTGCAAATTCATGCCTATGGCGGTTGGGCCCGTCGCTTTGACGCGTAACGGTTCCGGGGCCAGATGACGGTGATACAACAGGCTGAGTGGCGCCGCCAAACTGTCGGTATCTGTGCCGTGGAACGAGGCAACGCCGAACAGCACTTCGATCTGATGGATATTTACATAGTCCGACAGGGCCGACCACAGATGCAGCATGCCAGTCCCGTTGCGGTAACTGGGATGAAGACAGGATCGACCAAGTTCCAACAATCGCTTCCCACTCTTACGCAAGCAAGTCAGGTCATATTCATCTTCGCAGTAGAACTGCCCCGCCTCGGTTGCCTTTGCCATCGTCATCAGGCGATATGCGCCAACAACTTGATCCCCGACCGCACGGTTTTCGTCCAACAATATGAGATGATCCGCATAGGCATCGAATGCATCAGCTTCCAACCTTTTGGCGTGATCGACCAGGGGCCCATCGGCACCCAACTCTTGAACAAAGACGTCATAACGCAAACGCTGCGATGCGCGCCGAACTTCATCGGAGCGTGAAACAATCGTCCTGAATTTGGGCGTTTGTTTAGCAGGCATTCTTGGTGAGACTTCTACTGTGCGGCACATTTACCGGTGTTAACCAGTTAGTAACCTTTTTTGGGTGGGATTAGTTAAATTCATTGACAAACATTTTTACAACTCTACTCATGGTTGTATCTAGTCACTCACGATAACGAGCATCACGCGTTTCCCATCTATGACAACTTTCCCTTCCTCCCTAAAGTTCACTGTAACTTTTCCCGCAATGTTTGACTGCACTTGCCCTGTCCCCCAATCGGGTTGGTCAGGATGGCGGACTAGCATGCCGGGCTCCAGGATCGCGGTGATATCGGACATCATTTCTTTCTCAGCATGGAGGATGCTTAATGCAACCTGATTTAGCGGCACTTGTGGGGTCGCGCATTTGTCATGACCTTATCAGCCCAATTGGCGCCATCGGCAATGGTGTCGAACTTTTGGCTCTGACAGATGGGGACACCGGGGCCGAGATGGACCTGATCAATGAAAGCGTTCGGAACGCCAGTGCGCGGATCAGGTATTTTCGGATCGCCTATGGTGCGGCCAGCGAAGATCAGCTTGTCAGTCGATCTGAGATCCTTTCCATTCTTGCGGCTGTCGCCTCGGGTGGGCGTATCAATTACATCTGGAAGATTGATGGCGATCAACCACGGCGGTTGGTGCGCTGCGCCCTCCTGATGCTGCAAGCGCTGGAGGCAGCGCTGCCGATGGGTGGTGATGTGCAAATCACGCAAGACGGACAATCCTGGGTGCTGCGCGGCGAAGGGCCACGCCTGAGCGTTGATGAAGAGCTTTGGGATAACTTGTTGTCACCCCAAGTCGGCTTCCATTACACCGCTGCACACGTCCAATTTGCCTTACTCCCAGGCGTCTTGGCCGAAGCCGGACGCAGCATTAAGGTCAAACATGGGGCCGATCATCTCGTAGCCCGGTTTTAAGCCCTGACCGCCCCATCACCCGTCACGATGTACTGAAAGCTGGTTAACTGAGCGGCACCGACGGGACCACGCGCATGCATCTTTCCTGTCGCAATGCCAATTTCGGCGCCCATGCCAAATTCACCGCCGTCCGCGAATTGTGTCGACGCGTTTCGCATCAAAATTGCGCTGTCGAGTTCTTTAAAGAAATGTGCAGCGGCCTGATCGTCAGCAGTAATGATCGCATCGGTATGGTTGGAGCCGAAGGTGCGAATATGATCAATTGCCGCATCAACACCGTCCACCAATTTGGCTGCACAAATCATGTCCAGAAACTCTTTGCCAAAATCATCCGGTTGCGCGGCCGTCGTTCCATCAACTTTCGCCAACTCACCATCAGCCCGGACCTCGACCCCGGCCTTCAGCAAGGCATCAATCAACATGGAGCCGTGTTGCGTGTAAAACCGCCAGTCGATCAGCAGGCATTCCATCGCACCGCAGATACCAGTCCGCCGGGTTTTGGCGTTCAGGACAATCTCAAGCGCCATCGCCGGATCAGCGGTGGCACCCACATAGATATGACAAATCCCTTCGAGGTGGGCAAAAACCGGCACGCGCGCCTCGCGCTGGACCAAGCCAACAAGCCCTTTACCACCGCGCGGAACGATCACGTCAATGTGGTTTGTCGCCGTCAACATGGCTGATACTGCTGCCCTGTCGCGTGTCGGCACCAATTGGATCGCCGTCGCAGGCAAACCCGCCTGCTCAAGCCCCTTTTGTAGACAGGCGTGGATCGCCGCGGAAGAATGAAAGCTCTCTGAACCGCCACGCAGGATCACGGCATTCCCCGATTGCAGGCATAACGCGCCAGCATCGGCTGTGACGTTCGGGCGACTTTCATAGATCACGCCAATAACACCAAGCGGCGTGCGCACGCGCTGGATATGCAAGCCCGTCGGCATATCCCATTCGGTGATCACCTCACCGACTGGATCTTGCTGCGCCGCCACGTTTCGCAGGCCGTCCGCCATTGCACGTATTCGTGGTTCGTTCAGCATCAGTCGGTCCATCATTGCAGGGCTAAGGCCCTTTTGTTCGGCAAAGACCTGATCTTCCGCATTGGCGTCCATGATCGCCATCCGGTTGTCCCAGATCGCATCTGCGGCCCCAATAAGCGCGGCGTACTTTCGCTCTGAGCTCGCGGTTGCCAAGATGGTCGCCGCGGCGCGCGCATCCGCACCGATCTTGGCCATCAAAGGCCCGATTGCGTCATGATCGTTCATCGCTTGCCCCTCTCAAAGCACCATATCATCGCGGTGCACCAATGCAGCGCGGCCTTCATAGCCCAACACATCGACGATGTCAGCCGTCCTGCGCCCCATAATCTGCCGCGCTTCAGCGCTGGTGTAGCGGATCAGGCCTTGGCCCAACTGCGCGCCATCAGGGTCGGTAATCCCGACAACTTCGCCGCGCCCGAAACTCCCTTGAATTTGCGTCACACCCGCCGGCAAGAGACTCTTGCCGCGCCGAAGCGCGTCAACGGCGCCCGCGTCCACGGTCACAGTACCGCGCGGCTTCATCGCTGAAATCCAGCGTTTCCGCGCGGCCTGTGGATCTGTCTGGGCGGTAAACCATGTCGCGGGCGCGCCATTTTCCAACTTACCCAACGGGTATAATTCTGTGCCCAAGGAAATTGCCATGGCGCACCCCGCCTCGGTGGCGATACGCGCTGCGATGATTTTGGTGATCATGCCGCCTTTGGACAGACCGGACCCTGCATCGCCAGCCATCGCCTCAATTTCTGGCGTTATTTTGCCAACAGTATCAAGATGTTTCGCCGATGTCTTAATCTTCGGGTTTCCAGTATACAGGCCGTCAACATCCGAAAGCAGAATGAGCTGATCGGCACCAACTGTGACCGCGACCTGTGCCGCCAATCGATCATTGTCGCCATAGCGAATTTCGTCAGTCGCGATGGTGTCGTTTTCATTGACGATTGGTGTGACACCCAATCCAAGCATGGTCTCCATTGTCGCCCTGCTATTCAGGTAGCGGCGACGATCTTGAGAATCTTCAAGTGTCACAAGAACTTGCCCTGTTACGATACCATGCGGCGTCAGCGCCTCTTCATAGGCGCGCGCCAGTCGGATCTGGCCAACAGCTGCTGCTGCCTGCGATTGCTCCAGCGCCAACGACGTAAGTGGCAGGCCCAGAATGCCACGCCCCAATGCAATGGAACCCGATGACACGATAATGACGTCGGTGCCACGTTTTCTGATCCGGGCAACGTCGCTTGCCAGTGATGTCAGCCAATCCTGCCGCAAGGCGCCGGTGTCAGCATCAACCAACAAGGCCGAGCCGATTTTGATGACAAGCCGCTTGGCGTCACTCAGGGTTGCCATGGCTCTGCCTCGCCCTGTTCCGCCGCCTCAGCGGCCTTGCGGTGGCGCAGACGATTGTCATCGATCTCACTGCGCAATGCGCGCAGAACGTCAGGAATACCTTCGCGACTGACACCTGACATCATCATCACGGGGCCGTTTGCAACGGTCGCTATTTCATCGCGCAGGAATTCACGTTCTTCGTCATCCAGCGTGTCGATCTTGTTTAATACGGTGATGCGCGGTTTGTTGGCCAATTCGCCGCCGTAAGCCTCCAATTCCCCGATGATTGTCGTCAGGTCGCGGGCCGGATCGCCGGATGTGCCATCAATCAGATGTAACAAGACGGCGCAACGTTCGACATGACCAAGAAACATGTCACCCAGACCACGCCCTTCACTGGCACCCGCAATCAGGCCCGGGATATCGGCGACAACGAATTCAACCTCATCAATGCCCACAACGCCGAGATTGGGAATGAGTGTTGTGAAGGGATAGTCAGCAACCTTCGGGCGTGCGTTGGATGTTGCGGCAAGAAATGTCGACTTGCCTGCGTTGGGCATCCCGAGCAGGCCCACATCAGCAATCAGTTTCAGCCGCAGCCAGATTGTTCGCTCAATCGCTTCCTGGCCCGGGTTAGCGCGACGCGGTGCCTGATTGGTTGAGGTCTTGAATTGCAGGTTGCCCCACCCGCCGTTACCGCCCTTTGCAATGACAATGCGTTGGCCGACCTCAGTCAGATCCGCGATGACAGTCTCTTCGTCTTCGTCGATAATCTCTGTGCCCACAGGTACACGCAGCACTTTTGTTTCACCGTCCTTGCCTGTGCGCTGACTGCCCATGCCATGCTGGCCATTGCCAGCAAAAAAATGCTGTTGGTAGCGAAAATCAATCAAAGTATTCAGGCCCTCAACGGCCTCGACCACAACATCGCCACCCCTGCCGCCGTCACCCCCATCGGGGCCGCCATACTCCATGAATTTCTCGCGCCGGAACGAGATGCAGCCCGCACCACCGGCGCCGGACCGGATATAGACCTTTGCAAGATCGAGAAATTTCATGTGTTTGGCTTTCTAAGGCTGTGTGACGCAGCCGATAACCTACTGCGCGGTTGTTCTCAAGCGGTCCCATGCCTGCCGCAGAAGTCGGTACTGATGCACAAGGGTCGGCAATCGAGCCGGACTGCGCGTATAGTGGGTTTGCCAGTGAACAAAACCGCACTTACGAAGCACAGCGGCCGATGCCGGGTTGTCTTCCCAGACAGAGGCAGACAGGACTGGCCTGTCATCCTCAGAGAAAGCCAGTTTGATCGCATCACGCGCGGCCCTTGTCGCGATGCCCTGCCCCTGCACGTCCGGTGCAAACATATATCCCAACTCCCCGTTCGTGACCGCCATGCTGCCCACAAGGCGATCGTCGAGGCATACCCCCCACACAAAGCCGTCCCCCTCGTAGGCTCTGCAACGTCCTTGGGTGAAGCTTTCTTGTGGCGGCCATGGCCAGCGGCCCAGTTGTCGCACAACAGACCAATGCGAAACAATGGCATGCAACTCTGGGAAGTCGTCTGACCCAATCGCCCGGTATGTCAGTCTAGGCATCGCTCTTGGCCTGCCATCGCGTGCGGGTCAGTTCCATAGTGCGTCCGGGCACTTTTTCATCGCGCGCCCTAGAGAAATGTTCATGCGCACCAACATCAACGAAGCCCAGTTTTGTCAAAACCTTTTGCGAGTCTGTATTCTCGATGAAGTGGCTGGAGCGCACGGTTTCTGCATCCGTTGTTTGGAAGAAATGCGCTAAGACCGCGTGCGCCGCCTCGGTCGCGTATCCTTTTCCCCATGCATCTTGCGCCAGCCAATAGCCCAATTCACCGTCCAAACCGACTGTGCCGACGAATTCATCGCCATCCCAGATAAACCAAGCCGTGAACGCGCCTCGCTGGCATTCATTGATGAACCACTCAGCATCAGTCTTACCATATGGAAAGGGGACATGCGTCAACCAGCGGCTAACGTCATAGTTATTCAAAGCCTTCGTCACCACCCGCACGTCACGCAAACGCGGTGCGCGCAACGTGAGCCGGTTGGTCCGCAATGTCGGGACGGTCATGACCCGAGTTTAAGCGTGTAGGTCCATGTGGGAACGCTTGCCTTGCGCGAGACCGAAAATGCCTCAGCATCGCCCAGATAGTCGAAACCGCAGTTCGTCAGGACGCGCGCAGATCCGGGATTGTCCTGAAACACCTCGGCAAAAATGCGGTCAGATTGATGCGGATTGGCCGCAATCAATGTGCGCACAGCTTCGGTTGCAAAACCGGTGTTCCAGAAAGCGGGTGCGATCCAATAGAAGATCTCGGATTGTGCACGATCCATCCGTTCAAGACTGATCAGGCCCAATGCCTCGGCGTGACCGTGGGCAGATCCGTCAATAACCCAGACATCTTCTGATCTTTGCGCCTGGCTTGCGCGTTCGATCATCGCCTCAACAGAACCGGGGGTAGCGGGTGCGGCATCGCACGGGTGCCACGGGCCACGCGATCGTCACCAGCATACATCGCAATCAGACCAGCATCTGACTTGCGGCACGGACGCAGCACAAAGCGCGCGGCTTCTATTGTGTCTTGCACTGTGATCTCTTCATGTCTCATTGCTTCCCTCCCCGAAAACAATTCCTCAGCACCACCCCATAAATCGACATGGTGGCAAAACTATGAATAAAAAAGGGGACCGGTCATCACCGATCCCCCCAAATACGTTACCTTGGAACTTTCGGCTTACTCGGCGGCCTCCGCCACTGGAAGAACCGAAATAAAGGTGCGGCCTTTGAGGCCTTTGTGGAATTTGACTGCGCCATCGACAGTTGCAAAGATCGTGTGATCCTTGCCCATGCCAACGCCCATGCCTGGCCACATTTTTGTGCCACGCTGACGCATGATGATGTTGCCGGGAACAACGGCTTCGCCGCCGAACTTCTTTACACCAAGACGACGACCAGCTGAGTCGCGTCCGTTACGGGATGAACCGCCTGCTTTTTTATGTGCCATTTGGTCTCTCCTTAACCTTTAGCGAATTCTGCGGCTTGCTTGAGCCACTCATCGCGGTCGATACGACCTTTGAAATTCAGTTTCTCGTCCATAGCAGCCACATCTTCTGGCGTCCATGCCGCGATTTGCGCAAATGTTGTTACGTCAAGCGCGTGCAACTTCTTCACAATCACCGGACCAACACCACTGATCTGTGTCAGATCATCAGCGCCTGCTGCGGCTTTCGCCTTTGGAGTAGCCTTGGCTTTCGGCTCTGCTTTGGCTTTCGGTGCCGCTTTTGCCTTTGGCTCAGCCTTGGCTTTTGGTGCTGCCTTTGGCTTTTCGGCCTTCGGTTTCGACGCACGCTCTGCGGCCGCAGCCGCCTTCTTGGATGTTGGTGCACCGTTTGCGCCAGTCACATAAGTTGTGCCTGCACCGGAAACAGCCGCCATCACGCCAGATTTGTCAGCGCCTTTTTCAAGGATCTCAGCGATCCGAACCAATGTCAGTTGCTGACGGTGGCCTTTGGTCCGCTGGCTTGAGTGCTTACGACGACGCTTGACGAAGTTAATCGTCTTTTCGCCTTTGATCTGGTCAATCACTTCGGCCTGAACGCCAGCGCCCTTGACCGTTGGTGTCCCCACTGTGGAGCCGACCATCAAAATTTCGTTGAATTGAACCTTGTCGCCTGCCTTCGCAGCAAGCTTTTCGACACGCAATACGTCGCCAGAGGCCACTTTGTACTGCTTGCCGCCGGTTTTGAGAACCGCAAACATCTGATCTTCCTTTTATCTTTCGCGTCTCTAAGGCCCCGGGGTTTTCCGGCGTTTGGTACCTGTGGACAGCGCGCCCTTGGGCGAGTTTTCGCATATATTCCTGCAAATGCCTTGCAGAGATGGCGCTATATCTGACCAATGCCCCCATAAGTCAACATAAAAAGAAGGTACAAAACCCATGCGCTGGCCCTTGATCCCCATTCTTCTGACCGCCGCCTGTTCACAAGAGGCAAATCATCTTGGCAACCCGCTCCTTTTGCCTGTCTCGGGCATCAGTACGGTGATCGGCAATGCCGCATATGAAAAGCGGCGCGGCCAAGTCGAATTGATCGTGAAATCCAACTATGAAGATATCAAGAATGATATCCGCGCGGGCGACGGCCCGGTTTTGACCAAAGCGATGGACGCTGCTGGTATTCCCTTGCGCGACCGCCCTGCTCGGATCATTCAATTGCAGTCAGACATGGGTCTTTATGAAGCCACGCCCGGCGCCTTGGTCACGGCACTCATGGTCTATGGCGGCTAGAAGCCGGCGAGCAGACTGTCTCGTTTTGCGACGAGATCCCAAAATGCTTTGGATTTAGAGATATCATCGGCGACATCTGTCGGTATACCGCGCGCAATCATCCGGTCATACAGTGTTTGCGGATAGCCCGGCGTGACCGGTGGGACGCTGACCATCGCATTAATGTCGGTGGGGACGCCAGCCGCCTCTGGCGGGCAACCGCGGGTTGGATCACCGCTGACCTCGCGCCCCTCTGCCTGCAATTGAGTGACCGCTGCGAAGTAAATGGTACATTCGGCTGCGAGCAATTCGGCCTGGCGCGGGTCATCGGCTGGCAGATCGGGCTGCGGGACTATCGGTGTGGTCTGATCACAAGCGGCCAGAAGGACCAGTGCGACAACGGCAGGTTTGAAAGTGTGCAACGATAGACGTCCTTGTCAGCAAGATTAAGATCTTATTTTATCGCCAAGCTGTGCAATGCCAAGAGTAGATCGTCATAGCTCCTGACTAATCATGAAACGTGATGAAGCCAGACCCAAAGCACGTGAAATATCATCGAACATCCCATTGAACGCCAAAAACAGAGCGTCGGTCATATCTTGACCCGCATCAGAGCGTGAAAACGCAATATAGTCGTTTAATTCTTCATCCGACAGAGGCTGATAGGCCATCAAAAGGAACGAATACACCCATTCGGTTGTCTCGCTGCGGACGTCAGGTTCTTGTGCCCAGACATCCTGCAGTGCGGTCTCGGGCGTGACACCGGCGGGCATCGCCCCCCCATCGATCAGCCCGATGTAGAATGCGTAGCTTGAATTCATGGAGCCTACGACGTTCGTTTCGATCAAATCGTTAGCGTCGACAAACTCTTGTACCAACAAATAACGCGGTGTTTCGTCCATCATTGCGATGGCAGCATTTTGCTTGCTGGCCTCTTCGACCGCGTCATCAAGCAAGGCCTCGCGCGCACTGACTTCAAGCCCGATAATCTTTTCACCTTGTTCAGTCGTGAAAAACGCCAACATTGCATCAATGTCATCGCCGGCGATTGCCTCTCCAAATGCGCCACGCACTTCTTCTTGCATCATCTGGGTATCGTAGATCGCCGATACGGCCTGGTTCCATTGGTCCGAGCTGCCGCCCGGTAACATCTCTTCCGCCAATGTCTCACCATAGGTCAGACCCTCTGCGCGCATAATTTCGATCATCTGTGGCAGGCCAAGTGCGTCGAACAACGCATCAACTTTGGCCTCATCACGCGTTTGCGCCCAGATTGGTGTCAGGCTAAGGGTCAAGGCGCAGGCAAGTGGGGCAAGAAAGCGAAGCATTGGCGATCCTTATCAAGAGGGTGTGCTGCCAGACTTATGCACCCTGCCCCCTATTTGCCAAGCCCACGCACGCAATTGTCAGTGCGACGTGCTTTGGCCCTTGCACGGATCTACAAGCCACAGTAACACGCCGCCACCGCGGAGAGGTGCCGGAGTGGTCGAACGGGGCGGTCTCGAAAACCGTTGTGGGTGCAAGCCTACCCAGGGTTCGAATCCCTGTCTCTCCGCCAATACATTCTAAATCAATGACTTAAGGCATAAGATAGCAAGTGCGACACAAAGTGGAACACAACGCTTATGAAGCTATCGTCCTATCTCACCGCGTCACGGCACGGCGTCTATTATTTTCGTTGGCCAATTCCTGTTGTTGAAGGTCAAGGACGCCAGACAGTCAAAATATCCTTGCGGACAAAGTGCCCAGATCACGCTGGCGATTTGGCACGACATCTTGCATCTTGTGGGCGATTGGTTCGGGATAACAAGACGTTGGCTAGACTTAGGCAAGATCAAATACGGGCTATGGTTCGTAGCTACTTTGTGAAGGTGCTTGATGTGTATGTCGAGCGCCTAAACAACACTGGATGGAAAGAACAAGAGCTAGACTTCTTAAGGCAAGAACTCGAAGTACATAAAGACGGCATAGCTAACTTTGACGATCTGTCTGACCAATATCTTGATATCGGAACAATTGACGGCTTTCGAGCATCGGCGAACATGACGCCGGATCAATGGACCGAAAATGAAACGTATCTGCGCCAAGAAGTGCGAAAGGGTCGCCGTGATCTGATCGAGGCGTTCTTAAGCCGCACCCAGAGCCTTGAGGTCTACGACCTGGCAATCCCACGCAATGCGCCTACAATCGCGCCATTGGCCCGCTCAGCCGCTCTGGGGGCCGCTGTTGAAGATTTCATGACCGAGCATATGCCGCAATGGTCAAGCGAGATGCAAAAGAAGGCTCGTTCCTATCTGGCGGTGCCGCTGGAGTACTTTGGAGCAGACCGCAACTTGGCCGAAATATCTCGTCACGATGCAGCCGAGTTGAAAAAAGTAGTTCAAGCATTACCAGCTAATCGCAGCACAAAAAAGGAAACCAGAGACTTGCCGTTGGCGGATGCAATCGCAGTTCCAAACATGGACAAGATCACGTCCAAGACCGTCAATAACTATATCGACACGTTCCGCCGCTTCTGGGACTGGGCAGAGCGCCATGGCCACGCACCCGTAAAGCTGTTTGAGGGAATGAAAGTAGCAAAGGCAAAGCAAACAGTTGAGGTCCGCAGGGCATATACCCCAACAGAAACTAAGTTGATCAAAGACGAGTTGGTCAACGACACCTCTCCCTTGGTGAAGAAAGCAGACTACAAATGGGGCGCACTGCTTGGCCTCTACACTGGCGCAAGACTTCGTGAGGTCGCGCAGCTTAACGTGTCCGACATCAGACAAGAGAATTCGCTTTGGTACATCGACTTCAATGATGATGGTGAAAACAAAAGCCTGAAAACCAAAGCCGCGAGACGCCGCGTTCCCGTCCATTCTGATTTGGTAGGTCTTGGGTTTCTTGATTGGGTTTCCGCAAAGCCGGAAAATCAGCGCCTCTTCCCGTCGTTCAGCTTCAACTCAAAGGAAGGCTATGGCCGCAATCTGGGCCGCTGGTTCAACAACGTACTGCTCCAAGGCTTAGACCTCAAAGAGAACGGCCTTGTGTTCCACAGCCTCCGCCACACGATGGTGACGCGGCTTGCACAGGCAGGTATTCCTGAGCCACTTTATCAGGAAATTGTGGGCCATGAACGACAAGGAGTTTCGCAACAGGTGTATTTCAAGGAGGGGCATACACTTGCACAGAAATGCGAGGCCATTGAACGCTTCGAGCCGTAGATATCGCGGCGATACTCTTACTGTGCTCTGTGTATCCATGTGGTTGCTTCTGCTTAAACCGCTTAAGGCTTCTTGCCTCGCGTGTAGACCGCCTTCTGCACTGGGACAAAGCTAACGATGATATCTCTAAACTTGCAGATTCGGCGCATGTGATCGTGCATGAGCATCATCTCGTATTTCGCAATAAGGGGGATTTCTTCCACGGTCGGAACCGCATGCTTCTGATCGTAGAGCAACCACAGACGCACACGGTAGTCATGACCGTGAATGGCTTCGATTTCCTCTCTGATATGGTCAAGGTAACGTTGTTTCTGCACGCATTTAGATGCTTGAATATGACCCCTAATATCCTTGAGAAAGATAGGGTCTTGTAGAAAAGCGTCACCGTAGAATTTGGCTTGCGAGAAGAGATAGTTCATGGACGAAGCGTCCTTTAGAGGTTTGCAGTGAATAATGTCCACTACACCGTCCTCAAAACATGCCAAGATATCGCAAAACTCCTTGTCTTTCCTTCCAGTCCCTATCTTGAGCTTTGCCCGATCAAACTTCACCCAGCCGGGGTTTGCCTCGCATGCTTTGTTGTTGAATATTTCTTCCTTATTTTTCATATCGTTATCGTCGTTGATCGGGATGTTATTGCAGTTATCAGGGAGTCTTCGACCTTCACCTTCTTTTGCGAGAACTTGATGATTGCGTTGTAGAAGTCGTCCTCTACGCGCAACCAGTTGCCATCGGCCAAAATAAAGCAGGCACCATCTATCTCTGCCTCGAAAAGCAGACAGTCATAAATGTACCATTTCCTGTAGGTTAGGATGCGGTCCTCTTCGAGCGAGTAGGCGTAGATTGACTTGTTTTGAAGATACTTCGCGCTGATCTTATCCGCGTCCAAGTGCTTGTTTAGCTGAGTAACATCGAGGTGAGAATATACTAGGTTTTCTCGCTGTTTCTTGTTTGTATAGCAAAAGCTATAGTCATCGTCAGAGATGAACTCAGGGATACAGAGCTGCAGTTTGTCCAGCTTTTTGTTTTTAAGTGCATCTATCAATACAGCGTCAAGCTGCTCTGCCTGTTCTTCCGTCGCCGCTATGAAGTTCTTGTAGTTTGGAAATAACTCCTTGTAATCTTCTTTTGAGTAAGCGAGCAGGAAATCTCCGCATTGGTCAATCAGCTTGTCCCAAGTCAGCTTATCCTCGCCTGTAACCTTAATGGTCAGCCGGTCTTTTCCCTGCAGCGTTACAAGCTTGTTGCCTTTCATGTGAGCGGAAATGTACTTCAGGTCCTCGGCCTCACTCAGACCGAAGACAAACGAGTCTGAAGGCCTACTAACTTGACGGTCGATATGTGTGGTAGTGATTGTGTTGCTCTGACTTTTAGTCTGCCGGATTTCTTCGTTGCCGCACATGTTCATGGCCGTGCGAATTCCAAAGTCGGTTTCTAACTGCTTCTTATCCAGAAAACTCGCAGATGAACGCCCGAAAACTGCTAGAAGGACTCTGAGCTACTCCCCATTTGTTGGACAGGATCTGGCGTAAATTAAGCTACTTTTTGGGCCTGCTGATCGGGGTTAGTTGTTTCAATTCGCTGCCAGTAGATCACGGCAGGTGGTTTGCCGCCAAGGGCGGAATGTGGGCGCTTGTCATTGTAGAAGTCGATCCACTTCCTGACGCCTGCCTTCGCCTCTGATCCGGTTTCCCAGGCATGCAGGTACACGCATTCATATTTCAAAGACCGCCAGAGCCGTTCGACGAAGATGTTGTCGAGGAAACGGCCTTTGCCATCCATCGAGATGCGCACGTTTGATCGTCGCAGCCGGTCTGTCCAAGCAAACGACGTAAACTGGCTGCCCTGATCTGTGTTCATAATGTCCGGCGGGCCGAACTTGTGAATGGCCTCATTCAAGGCATCAACGCAAAACTCGGCCTCCAATGTGTTAGAGATACGCCAAGCCAGCACCTTGCGCGTGTGCCAGTCCATGATCGCGACCAGATATAGAAAGCCGCGTCGCATTGGCAGATAGGTGATGTCAGCGCACCAGACCTGATTAGGCCGTTCCACACGCAGCCCACGCAGCAGGTAAGGGTAAATCTTGTGACCCTTCGCGGCTTTGCTGGTGTTGGGCTTTTGATAGATCGGCATCAAACCCATGAGCCGCATGAGACGACGGATGCGCTTCTCGTTCACGAGATGATCCTCATTGCGCAGGTGCCACGTCATTTGACGCACACCATAAAAAGGCGTTTCCAAGAACTGCTTGTCGATCACGCGCATCAGATCGAGGTTCATCTCACTTTCGCCCTTGGGCTCGTAGTAAAATGACGACCGCGAGATCGACAGCAGCTTGCATTGTTTGCCGATAGACAAGTCGGCATTGGCGGTCTCGATCATCTTACGCCTCACTTGCCGGTCCAGGGTTTGAGCTTTCTGGCCAAAAAATCATTGGCGACGGCCAACTCCCCAATCTTGGCGTGCAGGTCTTTGACCTGCTCTTCATCGACTTCCGGTGCCTTCCGGCCACCACGCTCAAATACACCAGACGCGCCTTCAAGCAGAGCCCGCTTCCATTGATGGATCATCGTGGGGTGCACGCCAAACCGGCTCGCCAACTCGCTGACCGTCTCCTCCCCCTTCAGCGCTTCCAACGCCACCTTGGCCTTAAACTCTGGGTGATGTTGCTTCCGTTTCGACATCGTCAATCTCCTTCATGTTGAAGATCAACAGACAACAAATTGCAGCTTACGTCAGTGTCCGAATTTCGGGGGTAGCTCACTCGATCACCTATTGAAACCAATAGCAATCCGTTGGGGTTCTTACTATCCGCGCTAAAGGACAGCTTTTCTTCGATTTGCGTATTTACGAAATCTAGCCATTTCGGGTTATTCTTCTTGCTATTGGTTTCGAAGTATACAAAGCGACAACTGGCATCTCCGACTTCAATTTCGTGCAGTGAAGACCCACTGGGGAACTTTGGATCGCCCTCTTTATCCTTATGAAAAACCGTATCGAAGGTGCTTTCCGGCTTGGCCAAGAAAAATGATACTTGTGAAATTTCGCGACCGTTATCGTCCAAGTTGAGCTCACTCTAAATGCCATGCGTCCAATACAGATCACATCATACGCGACATATACTCGTTAATCATCTATTTTTTATGCTTTTTTTGTATTACGGCCAAATCCATACACCACAACCCTAGTTTGCACATTCTGAAAAGTGACCGCTTACAGTGTGGAATATCATCGGATTGCAGAGCAAGAGCGCCAGCTTGACTGGGCCATCAAGAACAGCCGTGTCACAAGTAAATAAAGAGGTTTTGCGACTGCAGCTAACTTCCGTTTACCACCAATCTGACTAGTTCATCGTTCTTCTTCACACAGCGAAATCAGGTTTTCGAAAACCACCGCAATTTTCTCCGGCGCACCACAAGCTATCATCCACCCTGTAAACTCAACAACATCCAAACGACGCTCTTGTGTCTCGACCTTCGCAACATACGACTGGGGCTTACCGATGCGTTCAGCAAGGGATGATTGGGTTAAACCAGCTTCAATACGCGCCTCTCTTAATTCCTTGCAAAGGAAGATGTGCTGTGGTGAGCGAAGTGTCTTGGTCAAGATGATTGCCTGTTGATCGTTGTCAGGCAATCGGCTAATCCCATAACAGGATTATACCATTTTGGGATTTATCTATATGCACCTAGTTAAGACGACTAAGGGTGGCTCACGATCCACAGAGCACCAAAAGATAGGTGCTACGATCAACCTAGTCAGAGAAGCCGTTACAAAGAGGCTGGTTTGGCAGATTAAGGTTGTATTACACGTCTCATGTTTGCTTGTTGCTTCGACTGGCAATGCCCAGGATATGATCGCTGGCATCGAAGCTTATGAACGCGGTGACTACACCGTTGCACTTACTGAGTTGACTCCGCACGCGATGAACGGCGTTCCTCTGGCATCAGAAATCGTTGGCTCCA
Source organism: Yoonia sp. JB2-21 (assembly GCF_055693545.1). NCBI lineage: Bacteria > Pseudomonadati > Pseudomonadota > Alphaproteobacteria > Rhodobacterales > Paracoccaceae > Yoonia > Yoonia sp. JB2-21. The sequence continues at coordinate 3,581,083 of NZ_JBVFUC010000001.1, read as the reverse complement.
TATACCACAAGGGTGAAGGTGTTGAACAAGACTACCGTGAGGCCGCATTTTGGTTTCTTCAGGCCGTGCGATACAGTCCTGACGATGGCCATGTATTACTTGGCATGATGTTCTATCTTGGCCAAGGTGTTGAGCAAGATTTCAACATGGCTGCAAAGTACCTTGTTGGACCAGCTCAAGCGGGCGATGAAACAGCAGTGTACACTATGAATACCCTACGCTCCAACTGTACAGAACTGCAGGCAAATCAATTCGACTGCAGATCGACACGGCAGCGTGAAATTGACTTGGAGCAACGCATTGAGGCGTTAGAGCGGCAAATCAACAGGCAATAGCAAGGCACCAAAGAAAAAATGTGAATTTTTCCGTGCGGGTATCTATGCTGTCACACGCGCGATCTTCCCCATTGCCTACCTGATTAACACGGACATTTGTACCACCGCCTTATACGCAGTTGCCTATGCATTTAAATATGTGTCCACGTGCTTGTAAGGCTAGTATCTATCTCTTTTCCAATGCACATGATTGCGAACACATAGGGGATACAAATACGACTACACATGTATAACTAATTGCGCTTAAGTCTCTTATTTATAAGGCATTAATGTCACCTGCCTACATATAGAATACATGGACTGTTACAACAGATCACGCATGACCCTAATATTGCAGTATCTGTCTCAACCCATGCCGAAGGCTTACTTCTATGTATTCTGACCTCTATACTATACTCATATGTAATAAGTCTGTATTGATACTTCATATACATTCTGTCTTATAATCTATTTTAATACCCTAGTGTATCTCAAGCCTTACGCGCACTGTATCATAAGCCGACTATATACATATATGTACTAAGTGCTTTGGCAGTATGTTGTCTCACTATGATACTGTGCATTCTGTACGTTGCAGTATCTATCTCATTTTTATAGATCCGGATAAAAGTATTTCTTATCAGTACGTTATGTTAACATCTGGCGAATATGTCATTGCAAGACCACAATCAACTTTCGGCTTACAACCCAATGACGTTTGACAACTTTGTACTAATCTGAGCATCGTGGGCCACGAAGTGAAACATCAAAGTAATCTTCGCACTTGAGTACCCAGTCAAATCAATGACTTAGAAATATGGTGGAATGTCCCTGTCTCTCCGCCACATGTCCCTCGCTGCTGGCTGGCCTCATGCGCCAAGACGGACCGAACGGCGTTGTCGCAATCGCAGCCGCCGCAAACGCCACAAAGCTGTTCGATATCGCCACGCGCAACAATTTACCGTCGATAATTCCTGAGTCGGGTCAAAACATCGGATTGCATATGACGGGCGGGATCACCCTCGCCGGAACGCCCGATCGTTGGGAATGGTTGCAATCCGCTTATCGGACTTTTCAATCCATCGGAATTGATGATTGCCGTCTGATTACACCTGCCGAGGCAAAGGAACTTTGTCCGATTATGTCCACCGACGGCATTCTAGGTGGGATGTGGGCGGACCGTGAAGGATATATCGATACAACGGGCACGGTGCATGCCTATGCCGGCGCTGCCAAAAAACATGGGGCTGAGGTGACTGAGCATAACCGCGTGCTGGAGCTAAACCAAACAGCGGATGGCTGGGACGTTGTGACCGAGAAAGGCACGATCCACGCCGAACATGTGGTCAATGCCGCAGGTCTTTGGGCCAAGCAGGTCGGGCGCATGGCTGGGATCGAACTGCCGGTTAGCCCTTTGAACCATCACTATCTGATTTCGGACGCTATCCCCGAACTCAAAGAACTCGATTTCGAAGTCCCTATGACCGTGGACCTTAAAGGCTTCACCTACATGCGACAGGACCAGAAGGGTATTCTGCTGGGCATCTACGAGGTTGATCACCAGCATTGGAACATGGATGGCGCGCCATGGGACTATGGGTTCGAGCTGCGACAAGAGGATCCAGATCGCATCGAGAAGGAGTTGATCCTTGGCTTTGAACGCTACCCTGCCTTGCAGGATGTTGGGGTTAAGACCCGGGTAAATGGGGCTTTTACCTTTTCGCCTGATGGCAACCCACTTGTTGGCCCGGTGCGCGGCACGCCGGGTTATTGGTGTGCCTGTGCTGTTATGGCGGGTTTCCTGCAAGGTGGCGGCGTCGGCAAATCGTGCCCCCTTCTTGACTGGAATAACCCTGACGTCGAACCGCTGGCTGGTATGATCTTATCGGCGCCGATGCTCGTGGCAGTATCCTTTATGTCATGCCGCTTTGATATCACGCGCTGAAAGAATTCGAACCGATGAAAGAGCGCATGGTGCCTGATGTTCGCGGGTTTGGCGAACGCGACCCGGACATGCACGCAATCGCTGAATTTCACGGATACGTCACCGCGAATAGTCTGACCTAGATCTTGTAAGCTGGCAGTTGCTGAAAAGCGCTTTTGAGCGCGTCACCCCAACCCGCTGAAATCGCCTGATAGATTGGATCACTATCCTCAATCCGTCTTTGCATGCCAACGGCAAAACTATTCGCCTCGTATACTTGAAGATCAAACGGCAAGCCCACGGAAAGATTTGATTTTACAGTCGAGTCAAAGGAGACCAGCAAGAGTTTTATCGCCTCTTCAAAGTTCATCTCCGGATCATAAGCCCGCACAAGAATAGGTTTACCATATTTCGTTTCACCGATCTGAAAGAACGGCGTGTCATCTGTGATTTCAATGAAGTTACCCTGCGGATAAACAAGGAAAACCGTAGGTTTACCACCTTTGATCTGCCCACCGACGATCACAGATGCAGAGAATTGATCTTGTTTCAGCTGCCCATCGTTCGTCGTATCGTCGATCACCTCTCGCAGCGTCGAACCAACAAGACGCGCCACTTGAAACATCGTCTTTTCTTGTAAAATGCTGGGATCACGTTCTTCGGTTGCCTTTGAGCGCTCTTCCAGAAGGCTGATCATGGACTGGGTTGTTGCCAGGTTACCTGCTGTCATCACAGTAATCATACGTTCACCGGGCACTTCCCATGTGAACATCTTCTTGCTGACCGCGAAATTGTCCACGCCCGCACTGGTCCGCGTGTCGGACATGAAAACCAGACCGTTGTTCAGCTTGAGCCCAATGCAATACGTCATGTGAATTTACCTGAAGATATTCTTGCGCTCTGCTTACTGCTGAACCTGTAGGGATACAATCATTTGCTCGCGTGCATCGCCCATCCGTAGGCCTTCCGTGGGGGCAGCGTCACGCGCGTCACGGCCAACAGCAATCCGGACATATTTTTCGTCCGGACTAACACCGTTTGACACATCAAAACCGACCCAACCCAACCCATCGACGTGTGCCTCTGCCCAGGCATGTGTGGCCTCTTGCTCAATCTGGTCATTGATCATCAGGTATCCGCTGACATAGCGCGCCGGTATGCCCTGAGACCGCGCCGCGGCGATGAAAATCTGCGCATGATCCTGACACACGCCCGCGCCGATGCTCAAAGCCTCTTCTGCAAGGGTCTGGCTACCCGTACGCCCGGTTTCATAGGGGACTGCTGCGAGTATGCGCTCTGATAACCCATGCAATGCGCTGATCCGATCGCTTGCCTGTGCAGTCCCATCGCCCAACTTGCGTATCCCTGCACCGGCCGTCGTCGCATCTGTTTCTTGTTGAAAATGCCACAAGGGTGCGCGGCCATAAACTTTCCCCAAAACACCGGTTGCGTCGTTGGTCTGTACCGTACCGCTTGCTGTAATGGTGACCTGTGTCGCGCCCACGTCAACGTTCACCAGATCAACGTGATTGCCGTAGTGGTCAGTATAATGTGTCTCTACCTGGCCGCCGGAAATCGCAATGTCCCAATCCAGAACATCCTGCACCGCAACACGCTGGGGCCGCAGACGGACCTTTTGCAGTGCGTAATCTACAGGCTGATCATAGCGGTAGGTGGTCGTATGACTAATTTGAAGTTGCATCAGTTGTTAAACCTGTAATCCTGCTCAATCTGAAGACCGATGCTAGCGTTATCATTGATAACGCTTAACAAAAACTCATGCAGCCCTTCTTCGAATATCGACGATACGTCGCGATCCTTCAGTCTTGCATAAAGTTTCTCAGCCATCAGCAATGACTGTTTTGGCGTATCATCGTCGAGGCCAAGGTATCCTAGATTATCAACCAGCTTACCGGCACAAAAGCGTAACGAACGCGGCATACGCCCATCCAAGATCAGGAAATTGGCAATTGCGGGGGCCGTGAAATCACCGTCTACGGCCCAGCGGAACGAACGATGCGCAGAGACTGAGCGCAAGATGGTTTCCCACTGTACGTTATCAAGACGACTGCCGACAAACGACGGTGCAGGTAGCAAAGAATAGTATTTGACGTCAATGATCCGCGCCGTGCTGTCCATCCTCTCTACAAATGTGCCCAACCTGCAAAAATCATAGATATCGTTGCGCAACATCGTGCCGTGCAGCGCGCCCCGCACAACAGCGGATTGCGCCCGGATCGTCGCAAGTGCAGCGGGCAGTTCTGTCTGCGGGATTGGATCTTTCAGCAATTGCGTCAATACCATCCAGGTTTCATTCACACTGGTCCAAACTTCTGAAGTGAGGCCGGTCCGAACCAACCGGGCGTTGTCACGCGCCGATTTGATCACCGATAGTACCGAACTGGGGTTGTCTGTATCCTGCAACAAGAAATGAACCACAGACTCGCTGTCGTAGTGGCTGTATTTTGCGCTGTAGGCCGCCTGCGATGCAGAGGTGGCGATAACCGATTTCCACTCAGCCTCAGCACCGGTTGACCGGGTCAACGCAATACGAAACCCCGCCTCAACCAGACGCGCAGTGTTTTCCGCGCGCTCAAGCGACCGGAACATCCAATAAAGACCACCTGCGGTTTTTCCCAGCATCTTAGTCTTCCAATATCCAAGTGTCCTTGGTGCCGCCGCCTTGGCTGGAGTTCACCACAAGGCTCCCTTCCGTCAATGCAACGCGGGTCAAGCCACCCGGTGTGATGTTCACGCCATGGGGCGACATCAACGCAAAGGGGCGCAGGTCCACATGGCGCGGCGCCAGCCCGGCTTGCGTAAAGATGGGAACGGTCGAAAGTGACAGCGTTGGCTGGGCGATGTAATTTCCGGGATTGGCTTTCAGCTTCGCGGCAAAGTCTGACAGTTCCTTCTTACTCGCCGCTGGGCCGACCAACATTCCGTAACCACCTGATCCGTGCACCTCTTTGACCACAAGATCGGCGAGGTTATCCAGTACATAAGCCAGCATGTCCGGTTCAGAGCAGCGGAACGTCTCGACATTCTTTAGTATCGCCCGCTCACCGGTGTAAAATTCAACAATATCGGGAATGTAGCTATAGATCGCTTTGTCATCCGCGATACCGGTTCCGGGGGCATTCGCGATCGTGATGTTACCAGCGCGGTAGACGTCCATGATCCCCGGGACCCCTAACATCGACGTTGGGTTGAACGTCAGCGGATCAAGAAAGTCATCATCAACGCGTCTGTAAATCACGTCGATACGTTTGTATCCGCGTGTCGTGCGCATTGCGATATGCCCGTCAACAACACGTAAGTCATGTCCCTCGACCAGTTCCACACCCATTTGGTCGGCCAAAAAACTGTGCTCATAGTAGGCCGAGTTGTGAATACCGGGGGTCAACACAACCACGCAGGCGCGCCCTTCACACGACGCCGGTGCACTGGCGGCCAAGGATTGGCGCAGGCTTTTGGGGTAGTCACTGACCGGTTGCACTTTGATCTTGCTGAACAGCTCGGGGAACATCTGTAGCATGGTTTCGCGGTTTTCGAGCATGTAGCTGACACCGGATGGGGTGCGGGCATTGTCCTCCAAAACATAAAAATCATCTTGTCCCGTTCTCACAATGTCGGTGCCGACAATGTGGGTGTAGATGTCGCCCGGCGGGCTGAACCCAATCATCTGCGGCAAAAAAGCTTCGTTCTTAGCAATCAATTCAATCGGGACGACACCCGCCCGCAAAATCTCTTGTCTGTTATAGATATCATGCAGGAACGCGTTGATCGCACGGACCCGTTGATCAATGCCCTTCGACAGCTTTACCCATTCGCGGTTCGACAAGATACGCGGCACCAGATCAAATGGGATCAATCGCTCTTCCGCATCTGCCTGGCCATAGACGTTGAATGTAATCCCAGTTCGACGAAAAAAGGCCTCTGCCTCTTGGGCCTTGTTCGCAAGTCGTGTGTTGTCCTGACCCGCGAACCAGCCTTGATATGCCTCGTATGGTGGCCGGGGGCCATCGCCGCCCAGCATCTCATCGAAAAACGTCATATTGTCTGTCATTCGGTTACCCTACAGCAAAGCAACCGCACCGCAATAAATTCATGACCGCCGTGCGACACTGACGATCATAGACACATAACTGACTGATTTTTATGCTATTCCTTAGCGCGCAAGAACAACTTCTGCTTTCAATCCGCCCAGCCTGGTGCTTTCGCCCAAGCGCAACACGCCACCATGTGTTCGCGCGATGTCAGCAACAATCGACAACCCCAAGCCGACACCACTGCCCTTGTCCTGATTGCGCGCAGGATCGAGCCTGACAAACGGGCTCAGCGCGTCGTCATACCGTTCCGGCGGTATGCCGGGTCCGTCATCTTCCACCCAAAAGCGTACGGCGCGGTCAGTCACGCTGACCCCGATTTCGGCCTTATTGCCATAGCGCAGAGCATTGCCAACCAAGTTGTCCAAGGCCCGCCTGATGGCCAGTGGACGCAAGCCAACCGGTTCGTCCGACCCTTCGATGCCCGCAAGTGTCACGTCTTGTTCCATACGCTTGGCGTCTGCAAGAACGCCATGAACGATGTCTGATGGCTTCGTAGGCTCAAGACTGTCACTTGCATCGCTTCGGGCAAAATCAAGAAATGCGTCTAACAGACGTTCCATATCGTCTACGTCATGGGCAAGCGGTTCTGCATCTTCCGGATCAAGCAGTGAAAGTCCTAAGCGCATGCGTGTCAAAGGTGTCCGTAGGTCGTGACTGACACCGGACAGCATCAGCGTGCGACTTTGCGTCTGGCGTTCTAACCTGTTGCGCATTTCAAGAAAGGCCATACCAGCCGCGCGGACTTCAACTGCACCGGTTGGGGTGAAAGGCGTGATCCGCCCTTTGCCATAGTCCGCCGCGGCCCGCGCCATGCGCTTGATGGGTCGCAACTGGTTGCGCAGGAAGAAATAGGCGATTGCTGTCATAAGACCACCCAGCACAACCATGATTACCAGCAGTTGGTGCGGGTTCGACGCCGAAACACGTCGCCGTCGCAACTCCATGCGCAATGGACCATGCTGGGTCTGCGCCCAGACTACGACGCGGCTTCGATCACTGAGTGAGACCGCAAGAACATCACTGATCCCGCCCCTTAATGTGTCGATAACCATTGCACCTGTCAGATCGACGAAGGGCTTGATGTCGACCGGGATGACATCATCTGCCGGAAGAACCGTATCGACTTGGAGCGGACCGCTGATCTTGGCCACGGCACTACGCGCGGCGTCCAGACTGGTCTCTGAATTCGCAGTATCAACAAGAAAACGAAGCTCAATATTGACCGCACTTGTCATCAGGCGCGTGACACCGTCAAAGTGGCGTTGGATAAATACGACAGAGACAAGCAGTTGCAGAAACAAAATGGGCAGGATCAAAATAAGCGCGGCGCGGGCATAAATCCCGCGCGGCATATAATTTTTGAGCCAGCCAAAGAACATGGCGCTACGCTAGCTGCCTTAATCGCAAACGGAAAGCGTATGTGATGATTGATTTCGCCCCCGTCGCCGGACAGCCGCTAGAATTGGCACAAGACCTGTCGCTTGTGCTGGCGCCAAACCCTTCGCCAATGACATACCTTGGCACCAACAGTTACATTCTTGGTCAACGTGATCTTGCTATCATCGATCCCGGCCCGGATGATCCCAGGCATCTGGCGGCGCTTATGTCGGCCATTGATGACCGCCCGGTTTCTCATATCCTGCTGACACATAGCCATGTTGACCATTCACCGCTGGCATCTGAACTGTCCGACCGGACAGGCGCGCCGATCTATGCATTTGGTGACAGCGCGGCGGGCCGCAGCAAGATCATGACGGCCCTATCCAAAGATGGCCTTGCTGGCGGTGGTGAAGGTATCGATCACAGTTTTAAACCACATCATCTACTACGCGATGGCGACATCATAGAAGAGACCTGGGGTCGGGTTTCCGTTCTGCATACCCCCGGCCATATCGGAAATCATTTGTGTTTTTGCTGGAACGGGGCAGTTTTTACAGGCGATCATGTCATGGGTTGGGCCAGTTCGCTGGTCTCTCCGCCTGATGGCGATCTGACCGATTTCATGGCGTCTTGCGCGCGATTGAAGTCGGTTGACGCAGACATCTACTATCCCGGACATGGTGCGCCCATCACGGATCCGAAGGCACGTATCGAATGGCTCATCGCCCATCGCACCACCCGCGAGGCGCAAATCTTGGCGGTCCTTGCAGACGGAAAAGAGACAATCGGCGCAGTGACGCAGGCCATCTACACAGATGCCCCCGCCGCCCTTCTTGGTGCTGCGGAACGTAACGTCTTTGCCCATCTCATAGACCTGCATCAGCGCGGACAAGTCAGTGCGACACCGCATCTGTCGACGGCCGCACGCTTTGCCCTGACTTCGCAAACAGAACTTTCGCACAAACAGCATAAAACCCCCTAGACGTCCCGGAATCGCGTTGCTATATGGGCGCGAGTGTTCCGACGTAGCTCAGCGGTAGAGCAGTTGACTGTTAATCAATTGGTCGTAGGTTCGATCCCTACCGTCGGAGCCAAATCACCCCAAACTTTGGAAAAGTGAGCTGCGTCGCGCATAGATGCTGCCGAAAATTGTCGCAGAGATTGTATCGTTTTCTGCGATTCACGTCTTCAAAGCGATCACAAATCGGGCATAATTCCAAAAATTAGGCAACTTATTGAGCGGTTGCCGCTGCTTTGCCTTCCGAAGCGGCAGATACTCTTGCCGATCTTCAGACAATGGCGTCCGTTGTGCGTGCTCGAAAAAGAGTTTCGACGTCGCGCGACGGACCGTCTTGGCAGATCAACTCCGCCACGCGACTACAACATCACTGTTGCGGGTTCACCCTATCTTGGTTGACTTGCCGTTGGAAAGCGCAGCCGCGCCGCATCAACGACCCGCAGCGACAATGGGGACGACGACCTATGACTATGAAAACCACTGCTTTTGCTTTGACGGCCTTGCTTGGCACCACCGCGATTGCTGCCGCTGAATGTGCTGATCCAATCAAGGTGGGTGTTCTACACTCACTCTCCGGGACAATGGCGATTTCCGAAACAACGCTGAAGGATACGATGGAGCTGCTGATTGAGAACCAGAATGCGGCAGGCGGTCTTTTGGGCTGCGAAATTGAAGCAGTCGTTGTTGACCCTGCCTCTGATTGGCCGCTGTTTGCAGAAAAAGCGCGCGAATTGCTGACCGTCAGCGAAGTTGACGTGATTTTCGGCAGCTGGACATCTGTGAGCCGCAAATCGGCCCTGCCTGTTCTGGAAGAGTTGAACGGGCTGATGTTCTATCCTGTGCAGTATGAGGGCGAAGAAAGTTCGCGCAACGTGTTTTACACTGGAGCAGCACCAAACCAGCAAGCGATCCCCGCAACGGACTATTTCCTTGAAGAACTTGGTGTTGAGAAATTCGCGTTGCTGGGCACAGACTACGTATACCCGCGCACGACGAACAACATTCTGGAGGCCTACCTTCAGGATAACGGCATTCCTGCCGAAGACATCTTTGTGAACTACACACCTTTCGGTCACTCCGACTGGGCCACAATCGTGGCTGACGTTGTCGCCCTTGGTGCCGACGGTAAGCAGGTCGGCGTGATCTCAACCATCAACGGCGACGCCAACATTGGCTTCTACAAGGAGCTAGCTGCTGCCGGCATCTCGGCCGATGATATCCCGGTTGTTGCCTTCTCGGTTGGTGAAGAAGAACTGTCCGGTTTGGATACATCTGACCTTGTCGGTCACCTCGCCGCCTGGAACTATTTCCAATCCGCTGAGTCCGACCTGAACGACGAATGGGTCGCAGCATGGAAAGCCAAGATGGGCGAAGAGCGTGTGACCAATGACCCGATGGAGGCCCACTTTATCGGCTTCAACATGTGGGTGAATGCGGTGACAGAGGCAGGCACGACAGACGTCGATGCAGTCCGCGAAGCGATGTACGGGCAGGAATTCCCGAACCTGACCGGTGGTACCGCGGTGATGCTGCCCAATCACCACCTCGCCAAACCTGTGCTGATCGGTGAGATCACAGCCGACGGTCAGTTCGACATCATCAGCCAGACAGCCGAAGTGCCGGGTGATGCTTGGACAGACTATCTGCCAGAATCCGCGATCTTGAAGTCGGACTGGCAGGAATTGGGTTGCGGTATGTACAACACCGAGACCGAGACCTGCGTCCAGCTGACCTCGAACTACTAAACCTCAAACAGAGCGGGGCGCCCTTGTGCCCCGCTCAATCTGCTGCCTGACAGATCGGCCCGAATACCCATGTTTCGACTGCTATCACTAGCGCTCGCGCTCTTGCTGACCCTTCCTGCAACGGTGTCAGCGCAATCCCTTCAAGACATTCTGCAAACCCACCAGGACGAGGTCCTGCAACCCGGACGCCGTAGTGTCGGTGTGGTACTGGAGGATCTGGTCGCCAGCGGGCTGCCACAGGCCCTGCCCTTTCTGGAAAGCTGGCGCGACCGCGAGATCGTACAACGTGACAACGACGGGTTGTTTTTCCGCATGGTGGAAGACGGCGACACTGTTACCTTGGAAGACCTCGACACCGGCGAAACCCTGACTGCCAGCGACGACGATCTGACCGAGTCTCGCCCAAACGGTGGTGTGCGACGCGCCATTGGCGACGCACTGGTGCAGTTCCAATTATCTGACCCCGACATTGCCAAACGCCAAGCGGCGGTTGAAGCGATTGAACGCAGCATGGACGCCAGCCAACTGGCGCCGTTGACTGCGTCAATAGAAGGCGAACCCGATGACGCGTTGAAGGAAACCAAAGCCCGCCTTGCAGGCATGTTGGGCGCGCTATTTGCTGACACAACAGACGCGCGGGTTGCCGCGATTGAGGCGCTGTCTGGTGATCTGTCCGTAGATGTGCGTGCTGTATTGAATACCATTCTTGCAAGCTCTGAAACCGTGGCACCGACGATCGCCGACGACGTCAACGTCGCGCAAATGCTGATCGTGGGCGAGGACCTGACCGAGACTGAAGCCTACACCCGCCTTGTTCTGGCAGACCTCGCAGCCCCTTTAATCACGGCGACACAGATCCGCGATGCGCTGATCGCTAACATTGATGGGGACGCCGTGGCGGGCATCTCAGTCGCGACCCTTGGCACCGATGCCGCCCGCGCGCTGGCCTACGACCTGCTTGCCGCAGATGACATCGTCCCGCCCCGCGTCGATGAAACGACACAGGCCGACGCTATCGCCGCGCATAGTTTCTTTGTGCAATACGCCGAGCCTGACCCGGCCGTCACCGACGCGGCGCGCACGGCTCTGACCGCCATTGAGACCAAAGTAAGCTTCAGCCAAAGCGTTGATCTTGGCCTCGACGCCCTGTCGCTTGCCTCGATCTACTTTCTTGCCGCCATCGGCCTTGCCATCACCTTCGGCGTCATGGGCGTGATCAACATGGCCCATGGTGAGTTCATCATGATGGGTGCCTATACCGGCTTTGTCGTACAGCAATTCGTCCCCGATTATACGCTGTCGATCATCATCGCCCTGCCCTTGGCCTTTGCTATCACCTTTGGTGCGGGCGTGTTGATGGAACGCACCGTGATCCGCCATCTATATCATCGCCCGCTGGAAACCCTGCTTGCGACCTTTGGTATTTCTATCGCGCTACAACAGCTGGCCAAGAACATTTTTGGCACCCAAGCCCGCCCGCTGACATCGCCAGAATGGCTGGATGGGGCGTTGGTGTTCAACGATGTGATCGCCATCAGCTATATCCGTATCGCGATTTTCGTCATGGCACTGATTTTCCTGGCGCTCATCCTTTTCGTGCTCAAACGCACCCGACTGGGACTAGAGGTGCGCGCTGTGACCCAAAACCCCGGTATGGCGGCGTCTATGGGGATCAACCCTGACAAGATCAACATGCTGACCTTCGGCCTTGGGTCCGGCATCGCCGGGATCGCGGGTGTGGCCATCGGGCTTTATGCCAAGGTCACGTCCGAGATGGGAGCAGACTACATCGTGCAAAGCTTCATGACCGTCGTGGTTGGCGGTGTTGGCAACGTCTGGGGCACGCTTGCGGGCGCATCGCTGATCGGCTTCCTGCAAAAAGGGATCGAATGGTTGAACCCGTCCAATACGCTCGCGGCCCAGACCTATATGATCCTGTTTATCATCCTATTCATTCAATTCCGGCCCAAGGGCATTGTCGCCCTCAAAGGCCGTGCGGCGGCGGATTAAACCCATGCAAAGATCATTCCTTGCCCAAAACCCATCCGTGCTTTGGTTTATTTCGATCCTCGCTGTTTTTACCGTCGCGGTCACGCTGATGTCTGAGGTGACAGGGATTGATCTGATCTCAACCTCATTCGTGAAAACGCTGGGCAAAACCCTGTGTCTTTGCCTCGTTGCGATCGCGATGGATGTCGTCTGGGGTTATTGTGGAATCCTGTCACTAGGGCATTTCGCGTTCTTTGGGATTGGTGGCTATGCCATCGGCATGTGGCTGATGTATGCCCGCACAGAAGGAATCGTAATCGAAAGCCTTGCCGGGCAGCCCATCCCGCCCACCCCGCAAGAGGTATCGGATGCCATCGGCAACCAGATTTTCGGCGTTGTCGGCAGTTCGGAATTCCCGCTGATCTGGAGTTTCGCGGACAGCCTGTTCCTCCAACTTTTGATGGTGGTACTGGTGCCGGGCTTGCTGGCGCTGGTTTTTGGTTGGCTGGCGTTCCGTAGCCGCGTCACGGGGGTTTACCTGTCGATCCTGACGCAAGCGATGACGCTGGCCCTTGCGCTTTACTTGTTCCAGAACGACAGCGGTTTGCGCGGCAACAACGGCCTGTCCGGACTGCAGAATATCCCCGGATATCAAGACGTCAGCCAAGCAACTGTTTCCATCATCTTTTTCATCGCCTCTGCTGTGGCGCTGGGAGCGGGATATGTATTCTTTGCGTGGATCGTGTCGGGCAAGATGGGCAGCGTCGTCAAAGGTATCCGCGATAACGAAGCTCGCGTGCGCTTTCTGGGCTACCATGTGGAAAGCTATAAACTGTTTATCTTCACGACCACCGCCGTTGTCGCGGGCATCGCTGGCGCGCTTTATTACCCGCAAGCAGGCATCATCAACCCCGGAGAGATTGCACCGATCGCATCAATCTACCTGGCTGTCTGGGTCGCTATCGGCGGACGTGGGCGACTGTACGGGGCGGTCATCGGAGCGGCCTTTGTCTCACTGCTCTCAAGCTGGTTCACCGGCGGCGGCGCCCCCGACATCAACCTTGGGTTCTATGTGATCCAATGGACAGACTGGTGGCTGGTGCTGCTCGGCGTTTCCTTCGTCGCAGTTACGCTGTTCTTCCCCAAAGGCATCGGCGGTCTCTTTGATTATTTGGTGAGGAAACCACAATGAGCATGCTGCTAGAGGTGTCTGGTGTCAGCGTTACCTTTGACGGGTTCCGAGCCATCAACAACCTGTCGATCAACTTTGCGCCGACAGAATTGCGGGCGATTATCGGGCCAAATGGTGCGGGAAAGACAACATTCATGGACATCGTCACGGGTAAGACAAAGCCCAATGAGGGTCAGGTGATATGGGGGGACCGGAATATCTCATTACTCGGAATGTCCGAGAGCCAAATCGCGCGTGAGGGGATCGGGCGAAAATTTCAAAAGCCGACCGTGTTTGAGGCGCAGACCGTGCGCCAAAACCTTGCAATGGCCCTAAAGACACCACGTGGACCATTCGCCGTTCTGATGCATAAAAAGACCAAAACCAACGCTATCAGGATCGAGGCCGTGGCCGAGCAGATTGGCCTGTCCAACAGCCTGACCCGTGTGGCAGGTGAGCTTAGCCACGGCGAAAAGCAGTGGCTTGAAATCGGCATGCTGCTGGCTCAGGAACCGCGCCTGATGTTGGTTGACGAACCGGCCGCCGGGATGACACCGGAAGAGCGTGAAAAGACAACTGATATCTTGAAGGAGGCCGCCAAGACGCGTGCCGTCGTCGTTGTTGAACATGACATGGAGTTTGTGCGCCGTCTGGATTGCAAGGTGACTGTGCTGCATGAAGGTTCCGTCTTGGCCGAGGGCAGCTTGGATCACGTGACATCGAACCAAACCGTCATCGACGTCTACTTGGGGCGCGCGCATGCTTGAAGCAAAAAATATCGACCTCAAATATGGTCAGAGCCAGATCCTCTTTGATGTATCACTTGATGCCCAAGCCGGCCAGATCACCGCTGTGATGGGCAACAACGGCGTGGGCAAGACCAGCCTGCTGAAAGCTATCTCAGGACGGCACCCGATCACAGCCGGGATCGCATCTGTTGATGCCGCAGCAGTACAACTAACCTCCGCCTACCACGCGGCGCGCGCAGGCATCGCCTACGTGCCGCAAGGCCGCGAGGTCTTTCCGATGATGACGGTGCTGGAAAATCTGGAAACCGGCTTTGCCTGCCTACCCAAGACGGATCACCATATCCCGGATCTGATCTTCACACTCTTCCCTGTCCTGAAAGAGATGCAGTCGCGCCGTGGGGGGATTTGTCGGGTGGACAGCAGCAACAATTGGCGATTGCGCGGGCTCTGATCACACGGCCAAAGGTGTTGCTGCTGGACGAACCAACAGAAGGCATTCAGCCCAATGTCATCCAACAAATCGGTGAGGCGTTAAGAACACTGCGAAACCAGGGTGAGATGGCGATCGTCCTTGTCGAGCAAAACGCTGATTTTGCCTACAGGATCGCAGACGATTTCGTCGTCATTGAACAGGGTCGCGTCAAACGAACTGCCGCCAAGGCCGCGTACAGCAAGGATGCCTTGATGGCCGACCTTGCGCTTTGATCTGGGCTGCGATGACTATTGGGACGGGTTATCAGTTCACACCCGATGCACCGCCCTCTGTGACGTTCAGAAGCATGCACCAAATACGCCTTCCTATCGCAGACATCACCGAAAACGATAAAATTGCACCACCTTCATTCGGGACTGCTGCGCGCAGGCTGATCACAATGAGCTGCGCTCAATCTGCGGGTCCCCGGATCTGAACAGCGGCACCACCGTCGAGCCTGATTTTGCTTGCGTCCTTAGCCTGATCAGGCATGTGTTGCAGATCTGATGCGCATCTTCGTCACGGCCAACCGTCGGTCAAAGACGTAGACACGCGTGCCATCAATCGCTGCCCGCGCAGCCAGTCTAGAAGTCCTGCCAGATGTTTTCACTGGCGGCAGTCGCGCTGCCACCTGTCGCTGCGATTTGACGTTTTGCTGGCAGCGGTGCCGGATCTGCAACAATTGGCTCGCGGGCTGGTTTCGGGACAAATTGGGCAACATCGTCGACGACCGTCGTCGCCGCGCCGGCACCATGCTTGAGCTGAAACCGGGTAACCAGATCGGTCATTTCAGCAGCGTCGCTGTTCAGCGCATGACTTCCCGCACTCGCCTCTTCGACCATTGCAGCGTTTTGCTGGGTTACCTTGTCCAATTGGGTGACACCAATATTGATTTCACCCAACCCGATGGACTGTTCCTCTGCACCTGATGCAATCTCAGCAACAAGATCAGAGATATGGTTGATATGACCTGCAATTTTTGTCAGTACCTCACCGGCCTGTCCAACCAGGCTGACCCCACGTTCGACCTGTCCGGAACTTTCACCAATGAGACCCTTAATCTGTTTTGCGGCGTCAGACGACCGTTGCGCAAGGGCACGGACTTCGGACGCGACCACCGCAAAGCCACGGCCTGCTTCACCTGCTCGCGCCGCCTCTACGCCTGCATTGAGAGCCAGAAGGTTGGTTTGAAATGCAATGTCGTCGATCACACCGATGATTTGAGAAATCTCCTCGGATGAACTTTCAATCTCGGTCATTGCTGAAACAGCATTTGTCACGACGGGTTCGCTGTCAATGGCATCCTGGCGCGCACTGCCAACGACCTCTTTGACCTGGCGCGCACCGTCCGCCGCCGATTTGACGCTTGCGGTCAGCTCATCCAACGCGGCTGCGGTTTGCTCCAGGGTTGCCGCTTGATTTTCAGTGCGCCGCGACAGGTCGTCTGATGATTTACTCATGTTATCAGACCGTTGCCGGATGGACCCCGCCTTAATAACAACTGACCCAATCGTTTCGTTCAGGTTTTCTACGGTGCGATTATAGTCCTGCCGCAATTGATCATACTCTCCGTGAAACGGCGTCGTGATGGTTTGCTTCAGATCACCGTCGGCCAGTTTCCCAAGCGCGACGCTCAATCGATTGACAACCTGAACCTGCTTGGCTTGCAAGGCTTGTCGATCCTCTTCTGCCGCATCCGATGCTTGCAGCTTGTCGCGAAACTCCTCCAACGCGATGAACAGGGTACCTATTTCATCACCACGATCTTTTTCAACAAGATCAACATTGTAGTGCTTTTCCGATACGCTTTTCATCGACGCTCCGAGAGCAGCAAGGGGGTTCACAACAGACCGCGCAGTCAACCAGCCCAGAAATGCCCCGATCCCTGCAACCGCCAATGTGATCGCAATCATCTTGTTGCGGACCCGTATGACCGGGGCCTCCACCTCCGCCAGCTCCATTTCTGCAATAACGGCCCATTGCACGTCGAATACATCAAGCGTCAGACCTTTCGCCAACACCGATGCACCGTCCAGACCGGTGGCCTCATCATCAAAGGACGCCCCCATGTCCAGAACAGCCTGGGCCTTTTCCAAATCTGACACATCACGCAACACCGCGCCTTCCGGGTCGAAACGCGATGCGCTGCGGGTCGTCAGGTCGGGACCCACAACATAGACATCGCCTGTCGTACCCAGCCCAGTCAAACTAGCCGTTATGGCGTTAATCTGGTCGGTGGGCATCTGGACAGCCGCAACGCCAATAATCTCGCCCATGCCGCCAACAACAGGTGTCGAAAGAAACGATGCCGGCGCGCCACCGCTCGGCGCATACGGCGCATAGTCAGCGAAATAGGTACTTCCCGCGGTTCCATTTACAGCTAGTCGAAATGCCTGACCAAGCCCGCTGTCAGCATAAGGTCCATCAACAAAATTTGTCGCATAGTCTGTTTCCTTAAATACCGAATAAACCAAATCGCCATCGAGGTTGAAGAGGAATACATCATAGTATCCAGCCGCATCTTTGATCTGCCGAAAATACGGGTGATATTGACCATGTTGAAAATGATACGGGACCGACCCTTCGGCCTGATCGAGCCTGTCTTTCTCGCCAACCGGGTTTGGGTTTTCCGTGATATAGGCGGCCTGCAAGCCAGCACTGTCAATCATAAGGTTGTAAGAGCTTGAGAACGACCCGATCGCGGCCACGAAACTGGGATCGGTGCCAAACGAAGCAACATCGCTGTCGATGTTCGCAAACCATGCTGAAAGTGCAGCACCCCGACTTTCTGTGAGCACGCGTAAATTCTTGCGGGCGTCTTGCGTCACCGCGGCTCTGAAATCAAGGTACCCAACGACAGCAATGCTGACACTCGCTGCAATGCAAAGGATTCCGATAATTGCCGGAAGTTTTCGTGACAGCTGAATAGCAGGTAGTGACGCCATAATGACCTCAAACATTTGTGTCTAGTTTGGGCCGTTGTGGGCGTTTGAGTTTAATATCAGCTTAAGCAGGAACGAACACGCAATGGTAACCGACAAACGAACTGGCGCTTACAGCTACAAAGGAGTGGCGGACAGACAGGGATTCGAACCCTGGAGACGGTCTCCCGCCTACACACTTTCCAGGCGTGCGCCTTCGACCACTCGGCCACCTGTCCGTGGCGTGCGTTTAGCCTTATCTGCCCTGCCAATGCAAGACCCCACACATATGTTTGTGAGGCCTCTTTACGGCCACCCCCTGCCCGCCCTACAAACGAGACTTCGATGACAAGAGACCGCAACGCCCATGCTGCATGATCCGCCGAAAACCGGCAAAGCTGAAAGGCCAAGCAAAACAACCCGTGTGCAAACAGGGGCGCTTGTTATCATTGCGTTTGCCGTCGTGCTTTTCCTATTGGTTCAGGCGCGGTTTGTGCTGATCTCGTTGGCGACGGCCATTATCCTTTTCAGTCTGACAAGTGATGTGATCAATGTGATTGCGCGGCAACGCATTGGGCCTTTTCGGGTACCAAACGCATTGGCCAGCATTGCGGCGATGGGCATCATCACCACAGCCCTGCTCATCTTGACCTCTATCTTGCTTGCGCAGGTCAACACTGTGTTGGTGACAACACTTTCTTATGCCGATCGGGCACCATCAGCTGTGGCTTCGCTGTTTACATGGTTGGGCGATGACAGCCAGTTGGCGATATCAAATGCTTTGCGTTCGGTTGATGTGTCCAGCTATCTGCGCGGTGCCGCCAGTCAGGCAAGCGGCATCATGCAAGCAACGGTGCTGGTGATCCTGTTCGTCGGCTTTCTGTTCGCGGAACGAATCTGGTTCCAGACTAAACTGCTCAGCCTCTCGGGAGACGAAGCGCAGGCAGAGCGCAATGGCAAGATTATTCAATCCATCATTCACCGGGTGAACTATTATCTTCTGGTCAAGACGGTGATCAGTGCGATCACAGGCGCGATGATCTATGTTCTGGCCCGTGCGTTCGACATTGAGCTTGCGACATCCATCGGGATTCTGACGTTTGTGCTGAATTTCATTCCCAACATTGGGTCCATCATCGCGACTGCATTGATCGCGCTTGTTGCCCATGTTGAGCTGGGTGACCCGACAACAACATTGGCTGTGTTCAGCATCGCAGGCATCATCCAATTCATAAACGGGAGCATCATTGATCCGATGTTGATGGGTCGCGCACTGCGCTTGTCATCCTTTGGTATTATCCTGTCACTGGCCTTTTGGGGCGCTGTTTGGGGGATCCCGGGAATGTTCCTATCGGTGCCAATCATGGTGATGATGATGGTGGTTTGCAGCCATGTTCCCGGCCTGCGCCCCTTTGCGGTGCTATTGTCGCGCGAAGGTCTGCCTGAGTCCGAAAAAATGCTCGACCAACCGATCGAGCGCGATCTCTTTGGCCAGGACCTGACACGGGACTAGCGGTTGGCGCGCGGTGCTGGCGGTGGCTTGTCTGCCAGCGGTTGGCGGGCGTAGTAGGTCACATCTTCAGTATAGTACTGATAGCTGTCCGCATTTTCGATTGCGCGCCGCGCATCATCTTGCGCCATCCGAGAACAGTCGATCCGCGAATAGCAATGGTCATCCGTGTCGGCAACCAGTCGGAAATGCGACACCTCGTGAATGATCGTACCTTCACGGGTTCCGTTGTCACTGCGCCGGTCCCCAGGCTGCAATGCGGTCAGCGGCGGCAGGTCAAAAAATGAGGGGCACAGATGCATCAAATATGGCTCATCCGAAAAGACCCAAGCATATTCACCAGCACTGCACCCATCATCAGAGATCGTATGACACTGTGCAGTGACGCCGCCACCGCGCAAGGCTGTTACGATAGCCTTTAGGCTTGTACGGACTTCTTCGGCATTGGCCTGCGAATAGTCCCCAAACCAGCGTTGAAAGTCGTTGTCGTCCCCAACTGCGACAGCGGCCTTTAGGGTCAAATCTTTGGCCGTGGCAATCGCATCAGCTATGGTCCGGGATTGCCCGGCGCTGCACCCTGCATAGCTCTCTGCCGTGGCGGGATGCGCGAGGCACATGAAAGCAGCGGTGATTATCGAAACGGTACGCAAGTCACTACTCCAAATGCAGATAGACGCGCCTGTTCTGACGGCCTTTCTTTTCGACTTTGCCAATACGAACGCGTCCAATCTCTTGCGTGTTTGACACGTGAGTACCGCCGCATGGTTGAAGATCGGCAGTTTCCGCCCCAACGCCGATCCGCACGAGGCGAATCTTACCACTGCCACGCGGTGGTTGCACAGACATCGTTTTGACCAAATCAGGCTGCGCATCAAGTTCCGCCTCTGTAATCCACTCCTCGGTCACAGCCATGTTGCAGCCAATCAGTCGATTTAGGTCGTCTTCGAGGGCCGCTTTGTCCTCGGGCGCGTCGGGCATATCAAAGTCCAACCGCCCTTTCTCGGCCCCAATGGACCCGCCAGACACCGGCAACGGAATGATCACCGACAACAGGTGCAACGCCGTGTGCACGCGCATATGGCGGTACCGGCGGTCCCAGTTCAGTATCTGCGTCACCTCTTGGCCCACATCGGGCAAACCAGCAGGCTCTGCCGGAACAAGCACAATGCTGTCCCCCTCACCCTTCACGGTCGTCGCAATCTCAATTTCGCCACCATCCCACCGGAGCGTTCCACTATCACCCGGCTGACCACCCGACGTGGGATAGAAGACCGTCCCATTCGTTACGATCCCACCCTCAGACGTGATGGAGATCACTTTGCCCTTGGCTTCCTTCGCATAGGGGTCATCGCGGAACATCAGCTCGGTCATGGCGCGGGTATATCCTTCAATACTTCTGGATTGCGCAGCCAGATATCACGCTGTGCAAAAGGTATTTCAATGCCGGCAGCGCTAAATTGCTTGGCAATCTCGTGGTTCATTTCGGACTTTGTGACCAAAACATAGTTAACGTCGCGCAAGATCGCGCGGATTTCAAAATCAAGCGAGTCTGCACCAAACCCCTGGAACAGCACCGCAGGCGGCGGCGACATCACGACCAGCGGGTGCGCTTCCGCTATGCCGCGCAGTATTTCGGTGACCTTGTCGACATCACTGCCATACGCCACCCCGACAGGAACGATCACGCGCCCAACCAAATTACCACGTGTCCAGTTTGTCACCTGCCCGCTGACCAAATCGGCGTTGGGAATAATCACATCCGTGCGGTCAAACGTCTCGATCCGCGTCGAGCGGACCGAGATCGCGCGAACATAGCCCATTTGACCACCCACTTCGATCCAGTCACCTTCGCTAACCGGTCGTTCAATCAACAAAATGATCCCCGAAACAAAATTCGACACAATATTTTGCAGACCAAAGCCGATCCCGACGGACAATGCACCAGCTACAATTGCAAGGTTTGACAGATCAATGCCCGCACTGGTGATGGCAATCAGCGCCGCAAGAATAATGCCAACATATCCAAAACCGGCAACAATCGCGTTTTGCCCACCCAGATCCAACCTTGTACGCGGCAAGACCGATTTGCGCAGCGTACCTTGTATGAAGCGGGTCAAGACATACCCAACGGCAAATACCGCGACGAAAGTCAGAAAATCAGTTGGTGAAATCCGGCTTTCCCCAATCGCAAACCCCTCGCGGAACCGTGCCCAGACTTCGGTCAAGTCATTGACACGCGCGCCCCAGATCAGCGCAAAGATCGGCAAGCTTAATAAATACAGCACAAAGGCCACAAACACGGGGATCAGCGCATAAATGCCGCGATAGTCGTCGTCGCTTTCTTTGGGTTGCGCCATGTCTTGCACGATCCGTTGCAGCAAGAAAAGAACACCGATCAGGGCGACGGACAAGATCGACGGAGACAACAAGGCAACCCCTGCGGTCGCGTACCCGAAGGCCGCGATCAATGGCGCCACAATCGCGACCACGGTGCAAAATCTGCCAATCAAGCCCCGCATCCGACCAGCCGAGACAACGGCATCGTCACGCTCTTTCGGCTTTGTTGCAATCACACGTCCAAGACACCAAAATAAGAGACCCAGCACAGCAAGCACAGGCCATGCAAACGCGGCCTGCGCGCCCGGCGACATATCCATTGTTTGCAAGCCCGCGCCAGCAATCGCGCCAAAGGCCAGAACCCACGAAATAGCGCTGCTATAGCGTCGCCCCGACGCCCGGGTCTGCGCGTCATATTCAAGATAGCCAGCGGCAGCGCCAGCAGGAAAAATATGCCGCGACAACCACCATCCAAAAATGACAAATGCGCCAGCAACAGGGATAGCACCGACAACGTCACCACCGCGAAGCCCAAAGATATCAAGCGATTGCAGCGCTTCGGTCAGTGCAAGCAAACCGACCAGCGGTACGATGATCTGCACCAATGACAGCAAAAACAGAACGAGCGGACGCCAATAGCTGGTCCGGGCCGCAAACTGCCCCCGCCACCGCGTGACCAGCCGCCGACCCGCACCCAAAAGACCAACCCCAACAATCAGCAAGACCAACGCACGCGGCAGGACTTGTCCGAACTGACCTGACTCCATACGGACCCTCAGTCCTGCTACGGTCTCAACACCGATGATTTCGATCAATCCCCAAAAGGCCGTGACGGCTGCTGCCAGATGTGTGGGGTTCAAAGGTGAAGGTCCGCGAACCGTCAGCGCGTCGGCCTGCTGTTGTAAAGATTGCGCGTCAAATTCGCCGATAAGTCCATTCGCACGCGCAAACGCCTCTTGTGCCAGCAGCTGGGGTGCAATCAAGTCAAGACGTTGTTGTTCGAGCGCCGCACGACGTGCTGCAACCGCCTCCGCCTCTTCGCCGCTTTCAGGAGCCGGCCCCAACGCTGCCATTTGCGCATCAACCGTCGCGAGCCGTCCAGAATTCACCGTGGTCTCAGCAAAGAATTGATCGCGCCACACAACAAGTTCGGCGCGTAACCTACTGACAGCAAAGGCAGATGCGTTATCTTTGCTCGCCAGTTCTTCCGCGCGCCGTGCAAGCCGTTCAAAACCATCATCGACCGCTTCAGCGTCGCCCTGCACAACAAAGTCTTCGGCCGCGTCAGTGATCGGAGTTTCTGCCTCCTGGGCGACCATGCTCGCCGGTGCCAACACCACGAAACACGCACATAATAGGATGGCGAAGAGGTGGCGGGTCATTCGTCCTCAAACACCGTCGGCACGTTCACCTCTGCCTCTATCCAGGCAGGAACCGGCAATCCTTTGTCACGCAAGAAGGCCGGATTGTAGATCTTCGACTGATAGCGTGTCCCGTAGTCACAAAGGATCGTGACGATCGTGTGTCCAGGGCCCAAGTCGCGGGCCAATCGCATCGCACCGGCGATATTGATCCCCGTGGATCCGCCCATGCAAAGGCCTTCGTTCTGCAAAAGATCAAAGATGATCGGCAAAGCTTCGGCATCGGGCACCTTGTAGGTGAAATCTGGGCTAAAGCCTTCAAGATTTGCCGTGATCCGACCTTGCCCGATCCCCTCACTGATCGAGTTACCGGCTGGCGGCACTTCGTCGGTATAAAGCTTGTAGAGCCCCGAACCATCCGGGTCTGTCAAACCAACCTTCACGCCTTTAGGCTGCAAAACCGTCGCGACCCCTGCCAAGGTCCCCCCCGACCCGCACGCACAGGTGAAGCCGTCGATGTTTCCGTCGGTTTGGTCCCAAATTTCGGGACCTGTCGTTTCGATATGGGCCTGGCGGTTGGCCGTATTGTCAAACTGGTTTGCCCAAACTGCGCCATTTGGTTCAGTCTTGTTCAGCTCTACGGCCAATCGGGCAGAGTATTTCACGTAGTTGTTGGGGTTGGCAAACGGGACAGCCGGCACTTCAACCAGACGCGCGCCCGCCACACGGATCATATCCTTCTTTTCCTGACTTTGGGTGTCGGGGATGACGATAACCGTTTTGAATCCCATGGAGGCACCAACCAGCGCCAACCCAATGCCAGTATTGCCTGCCGTACCTTCGACAATCGTGCCCCCGGGTTTCAGATCACCCCGCGCGATAGCGTCTTTGATCATGAACAGGGCAGCGCGATCCTTGACCGATTGGCCCGGGTTAAGAAACTCCGCTTTACCGAGAATAGTACATCCCGTAGCCTCGGAGGCGGCCCGCAGCTTGATCAAAGGTGTGTTGCCAACGGCCTCCGCAAGATCATTCTTGATTGTCATGTAGCAGGCCTTTCATTCTATTATATCTGTTTAGAACCGCACCCGGCTGACATCAAGTCAAACGGTCCTTGTGGCGCAACAGCCAATGCAACAAAAATAGCGCCGGGCCGACATTGATCTCGCCATTATCGGCAAGTGCCAGCGCTTCATCGAACCCCATCGTATGAAGCCGCAAATCTTCTCCCTCGTCGGGTAATCCACCTAAGTACGTCCCCGTCCGAGGCAGATCGCATAAACCCACGAAGGTGTAAAAATAGTCCGTGGTGGACCCAGGTGAAGCGTAGAACGACCCGGCAGGTTCCAGCCTGTCAATCTCTATCGCTGCTTCTTCTTTGCATTCGCGCAAAGCTGTCTGCTGTGGTGTCTCGCGGGCGTCAATGATCCCGGCAACCGGTTCCAGCACCCAGGGGTTCGGATCAAATCGCAACCGCGGGCCAAGGCGCGCCTGTTCAACAAACAGCACACGGTCGCGCACCGGGTCGTATGGTAGCACAATCGCCGCATCAATGCCGATGAAACCCTCGCGCACTTGGGTATCAGACTGATCGCCTGAAAACGTCCGATGAGAGACTTCAACGCTTTGAAATCGAAAGAACTGTCCGGCAGGCCGACCCGAATTTTTCACGACAAAATCACCCGCACCGGGCGCAAATCTTCGCGTCGCTGGTGTCTTGGCAGCACGGTGCTTGGACCATGCACGCGCCTCGATCATCGGCCACATCGCGCGAAGTTGGGCCTGAGATGGCAGCGGATCGTGCGCAAAAAGCTCTGTCGCGGCCAAAAGTGCGGGGGCAAGATGATCTTTCTCCCACTCCGCCAGCGACCAATCCCCCGGGTCCGCCGTCAGACCAGCTGGCGGGATGTAGCATTTAACGTCTCTTGGACCGTCACCAGAATCGGCCGTGACATCTTCCAACGTATACCCAAAGGCCCCCTCATAAAGATCAAGGCGCTGGCATTGCGCATCAGACAGATTTTCAAAGATCAGACCTTCAGCGACGCTGTCTGCCTCAGATGCGATAAAGGGAACGACGTTTCCCGCGACACGACACACCCGAACGTGTGGCAGAGTCGCGGGGACTGCGCTTCCCGTCTCACCACCTGCCACAGCAGCCATTAGGCCCTGCGACCGCAGCGTCCCATACACAAAAATATCCATGATTTACGGGTAACGCTGACCAAAGAATTCGGCAAACCACGCGCAGATGACCGCACCAATCAGCAATGTCGCAATTAAGGGGATGTCATAGAAGAATTGCCCGAATTCCAGCATCAGGTTGAACACATCCACCAAAGCGTCCATCGGGCCATCATAGCGCAACCGCGTCGCATTCACGATCATCTGGTTGAAAGCGACAACAAATAAAAGGCAAAAACCCATTGCGAAACCGCACGTCAGCCCAACGCCAATGGCCGGGTTATAGCCGTTGCCCGCACGACTGCCGCAGATTTTCCAACCGATGATCAGACTGATAAATGCGCTGGCCGGCAGCCAATAATCGGGTGCATTGGACTCCGGGAAAAACTCAATCGAAACACCACCAAGGTACCACCCGAAAAGGGCGAAAACGATGGCACCGGCAAGACGTCCAGCTGTTGGCATGGCACTGCGACCTTCTTTTGACGCACGCGGCCTGTTTTATGCGGTCCGCGTCACGGTAATCTGCGTTACGTCGCAGTTTCTGCTATCAAATGTCGCTGCACAAGAGGTCAGATAAAAATCCCACATCCGCTTGAACCGATCATCAAAGCCCAACGCGGCAACTTGGTCCCATTTTTCGTTAAATGTTTCGTGCCAGCGCCGCAATGTCAGGCCATAGCTTTTGCCAAACTCGATTGACCCAGACACGTTTAACCCTGCCTTTTCAATCTCTTGTCGCAAAACAGTCGGTCCAGGAAGCATACCGCCCGGGAAGATATACTTCTGAATGAAGTCCACGCCTTTGCGGTAACTTTCAAACCGTTCGTCCTTCACCGTGATGATCTGAAGTGTTGCGTGTTTGCCCGGTTTGAGGCGCTCACGCACGGTTTCAAAGTAGGTCGGCCAGTATTGTTCGCCCACCGCTTCAAACATCTCAATGCTGGCAATGCCGTCATAGACGCCCTTTTCGTCGCGGTAGTCCTGCATCTTGATCTCGACCATATCGGACAATCCGGCCTTGGCCATCCGATCAACGGCGTAGTCATGTTGTTCCTGACTGATGGTTAGGCCTGTGACCTTGATGCCGCGTTCCTTGGCGGCATATTCAGCAAAGCCCCCCAGCCGCAACCAATCTCAAGCACATGGTCGCCTGATTTCGCGCCCATCTGATCAACCATGCTGGCATATTTGGCGGTTTGAGCAGCTTCGGTGCTTTCCTGCCCCGTTTCAAAAATCGCGGATGAATAGGTCATCGTATCATCTAGCCAAAGCCCGTAAAATTCGTTGCCCAGATCATAGTGATAGCTGATGTTCTTGCGTGCTTGGGTCTTGGAATTGCGCTGCATCCAAAACCGCAAGCGCTCATAGGCCCGAACCAAGGTCTGTGCAGGAAAGCCGTCGTAGATGTGATCAGCGTCATCATGCATAAAATCCATCACCGCCATCAGATCTGGGGTGGTCCACCAGCGATCCAGATATGCCTCCGAAAACCCCATGTCCCCTTCGCGCACAGTGCGGGCAAACAAATCGTCATTGTGCACATGAACCTCGGCGACATAGCCCGGCTCCGGCCCCTCTGCGCGGAAATGGCGGCCGTCTGGTAGGATGATGTCAACGCGGCCTTTCCGTAAATCCTTAATCTGGTCGAATACGCGGCCGAAATAGCGTGGCAGCCCTGTCTGGCCCTCGGTACTGGTTAAGATCATCTGTCTTCCTGTCGTCTTTTCTTGTGCGCGATGCTGAACCAGCACGCTTTGTTATCGTTGAAGTTAACCTTTGATACGTTGAAGTCACGGAAAACGTTCAAATTTAGCGATAACTTACCCTACGGCATCTAGAACCCACGGTTCTGATAAGCGTCCAAGGCGCGGGTTCGGCCAACGTCTGCCGGGACAATTGGATCCGGATAGCGATCACCGGCGTGCATGTTCCAACCCAGCGGTATCATATCATAATAAGACAATGCCGTCTCGCTGGGCTGCTTGGTCCCCTGCGCGATCCATTTTTTGATGTAAGCGCGATCCTTATCGAACTTGTCCAGCTGCGTGACGGGGTTGAACACACGAAAGTAGGGCGTCGCATCCGGACCAGAGCCTGATGACCACTGCCAGCCCATTCCATTGCTGCAAGGATCCCAATCTATCAGGCAATCGGCAAACCAGTTCATCCCGATCTTCCAGTCGCAAAGCAAATGTTTGGTCAGGTAGGACGCGACAATCATGCGGCCGCGATTGTGCATGACACCAGTGACATACATCTCGCGCATGGCGGCATCGACAAACCGGATGCCAGTCCGCCCCTGTTTCCATGCCAACACCTCTGGGTGGGTCTCGTCCGTATTCCAGGGAAACGCGTCCCAGTCCTCTTTCCAATTGTCGCGGACAATCCGGGGCGTGTGATAGCCAAGATGATACGCAAACTCGCGCCAGACAAGCTCTTTCAAGAACACCTCAGCATCGGCTTTTCCGTCGCTCAACGCCTTCCATCCAGCGTGCCAACAGGTCCGTGGGCTGATCTCTCCGTAAGTGAGGTTTTCTGACAGGCCGGATGTGCCTTTCACGCCAGGAATATCACGGTTCTTGACGTAGCTGTGCACGTGGTTGGCGACAAATGCGCCAAGCCGGCCCAAAGCCGCAGCCTCGCCAACCATGCAATGGCTGGTCAGGATGGCAGCACCGCGGCGCATTGCGACACCCATCTGCCAGTCAGTCAAATCATCAGAGTTGGGCCATGTGTCTGGAACCGGTATCGCGCCCGGTGCAGGCAAGGCGCTTGGTACATCCCTATCCCTGACGGACTTCCACATCGGCGTGTAGACTTTGTAGAACCCGCCGGTCTTGGTCTCGACCGTCCAAGGCTCAAACAAGACATGTCCAGTATGGCTTTGTGCATCAATGCCGTCATCCTTCAGGGCCGCCTTGATCGGCTTATCCTGCGCGACACTATCAGGGTCATACTGACGCGACCAATAGACGGCCCCTGCCTCCGTTTCCGCAATCAGCTTACGCAACTGTTGCAGCGCATCACCGCGTCGCAGGATCAATTGGCTGCCTTTGTCCGCAAGTGATTTGGCTAAATCGGCCACTGACAGTCCCAAGCGCATCTTGGGCGCCGCCCCCAATCCCGCCACCAGACCATCATAGATAAACACAGGAATGACCGGATGGCCGCTGGCGCAGGCCGCTGTCAGGGCTTCATGATCGCCAAGGCGCAAATCGCGCCGGAACCACATCAGAATAGGGGATTTGCTCATCAGACCTCCGCGCAGGACGGCGTGGCCTGCTTACAAGACCTGATCTAGCGCAACCATCAAAGCGTCAACCTCTGCCTGATCGGTGTAGTGCACAAAACTGACGCGCAAAACGCCCTTTGACAGATCCACACCAACAGCCGACAAGGGGCGCTGTGCGTAAAAATCGCCACCACCGGCCATGATACCGTGCGGAGCCAATGCGGCTGCCGCCGCTTCGGCGTTGCTTTCAAGAGCCATAGCAACCGTTGGCGCACGGCGCGAAGCATTGGCAGGACCGACGAGCCGCACGGAATTCTTGGCCGATACATAGTCCAGCAGTGGCTGCAAAAGGGCGATTTCGCGGTCGCGCATCAAATCGTGTGACTTACGGGCGGCAGCGGCCCCTGCCCCACCCCCATGATGCAGCGACATGGCGTCAAAGTAGTCGGCCATCCCGGCACTGGCCGCAACTTGCGCGTGATCCGGCCCCGCAGGCGTAAAGCGATAGTAAAGCGTATCACCATTGAAATGATGCCCTTGATTGGGCAACGCCATCCCCCAGTCTTCACGGATCACCATAATCCCCTGATGTGGGCCGTAGGTCTTATATGCGCTGAACAGATAGACATCGCACCCCAAGGCATCGACATCAGGGAACCCATGCGGGGCATAAGATACCCCATCGACGCAAGTTCGTGCGCCAGCAGCCTTGGCCAGTTTTACAATACTGGCCACATCATTGATCGCTCCAACCACATTCGAACAGTGTGGAAAAACAACCAATGCCACATCCTGTTCCAAAAGCTTAATCAGGTCTTCGGCCTGCAATTCACCCGTTTCGGGATTAACCTGCCATTCCAGAATACGGACGCCATCTTCTGCCAATCGCCGCCACGGACCGCTGTTCGCTTCATGATCCTGATTGGTCACCACAATGCTTTGATCCGGTTTAATCCAACGACGCACGGCCTGAGCCAGCACATAGGTGTTCTGAGTTGTCGAAGGACCAAACGACACCTCATGCGTATCAACGCCCAGCATCGCCGCTAGCCTGCGCCGCGCCTCGTCCATCTCCTCTCCGCCTAAGCGAGAGGCCTCATAGGGCGCATAAGGCTGGACCTTCCGCTCAGTATAAAAGCGATGCAGTCGATCTACCACCTGCCGACAGGCATACGACCCACCCGCGTTCTCAAAAAAGGCCTGACCGTCTAACAACGGCTGATCAAAAGCGGGAAACTGGGCGCGCACCCATGCGATATCTAATTCCATCCGCTTATGGGGACAAAGCTTGCCGAAAAGGTCAAGCCAAACGAAGACCCTCAGATCGACATATTGCTGCCTCAGGCCGTCATTAACCGCGTCATACACAACCCAAGGAGGCCAAATGTCCCTTTCAAAATCACTCAGCCAGTTTGGTCTCATCGCCGGACTAGCGCTTGTTGGCTATACCGCTTACGCCATGCTTGGGGATCAGATCCGCGTTGGCGGCCCTGATGAAAACGTGCTGACCATTGCCACCGAAAATGCACTGATGCAGCAGGCAGAAATTGATGCGGTCGCGACCTTGCCGCGGTTTCTTGCGCTCGCAGGCACAAACCCCGATGGTTGGAGCCCGATAACCCTGAAGGTCGGCATGCAAGGAGCCGAGATGATCGAAAACATCTGGGTCGAGAATATCGCACCTGCTGGCGGCTCCAGCTACTCGGGCACATTGGCCAACAACCCGATGCAGCTTGAAGGATTGCAGCTCGGTAGCCGCATCATTTTTGAGGAGAAGCAAATCACCGATTGGGCTGTTCAGATTGATGGCCGCGGCTTTGGGTACTATTCGGTGCGGGCGATCGCAGAATTAGTGTCAGAGCAAGAGGCCGAACAACTAAATGCGTTTCTTGCGCCAGACCCACTTCCACCTGGGTTCTGAACAACAAAGGCCCCGCTGCGTGAACAACGGGGCCCTGCTTTTCAGTATTTGCAGCGCTACTCTGCCGGTGTCGCCATTCCATCCATTTCGGATGTGGTGGTTGGCACGCCAGCCGCCTCGCGACGACCATCATTATAGATGGCTTTGATGAGGGCAAAACACATCAGAACCATCACGATCGAGAATGGCAAAGCGCCAATCACCATCGCGGTCTGAATAGCCCCAGTACCGCCTGATATCAGCAAACCAGCAACCACTAGACCAAGCGCTGCACCCCAAAACAGGATGTGTGGACGCGCCTTTGGTCCTTCGTCGCCCGCCGCATTGATCGTATTTACGATCAGCACGGCCGAGTCAGCAGAGGTCACCAAGAAGGTCATCAGCAAGACAACGATCATGACCGCCATACCCCAGGCGAGCGCTTGGCTGATGGGTGACAACATGAACTCGGTCATCGCAAAGATCTTGTCGCCGTTAGCTGCATCAAGGATCAACCCATTCGCCTCGCCGTTGAGTTCAAGATCGACGGCGGTACCGCCGGCCCATGCGAACCAGACAAAGCACATCAGCGATGGCACGATCATCGCGCCCAGCACGAATTCGCGAATGCTGCGACCACGAGAGATGCGCGCCAAAAACAGGCCAACGAATGGAGCAAAAGCAATCCACCATGCCCAGTAGAACACAGGCCACCAACCCTGCCATTGTGCCAGCAGGAAGGCTTCAGACCCTTCAACACCATCAGAGCGATACACGTTGAAACTCAATCCGGGCAGTGCGACCAGATAGTCCCAGATACCGACGAAGAAAGCCGTTGCACCAAACCACGTTGCACCGAACAGGATGAAAAAGCTGAGCAACAAAATGGACAGCACCATGTTGATGTTCGAAAGCCATTTGATGCCTTTGCCAACACCAGAAAGCGCCGACAACGTCGAGGCACCCATGATGACCAGCAAGGCCAAGATGATGCCAAGCGTCGTTGCAGAGCCATCTTCCAGAGCCAAACCGCCAATTCCGATGCGGGTCAGGCCAGCAACGAACTACTCCACGCCGAAACCAAGTGTTTGTGCCACGCCCAAAATGGTCGCCACAACAGCAACAATATCGATGATGTGACCCAAAGTGCCCGACAAGGATTTGCCAAACAGTGGTGTCAGCGATGACCGAATGGTCAGAGGCAGACCGCGACGATAACTAAAGAACGCCAGAGCAAGCCCCGCGACGGCATAACACGCCCACGCGCCCAGACCCCAGTGCAGGTAGGACCAAACGTACGCTGTGCGCACATTGTCGGCCTCCAGTGCGGTGGTTACACCCTGAATAACCGATGGGTTATTTTTGAAATGTGCAACCGGTTCCGCAACGGCCCAAGTCAGCATGCCCACGCCAATACCGGCACCAAACATCATCGAGAACCATGAAAAGTTCGAAAATTCCGGCTTTTCGCCCGGTTGACCCAGATTAAGCCGCCCTGCTGTCGGCCACAGTGCAAGGCCAAGACAGACGATCACAAAGAAGGTCACGGTCCAGATATACCAAGACGCAAAGTTATTCAGGATCACCGCATTCCATGCGCCCAGAACTTCGCCAGCCCATTCAGGCCAAACGATCGCCCAGACAACCAGAACGCTGATAATTATCTTACTGATGACAGTCACATTAATGCTGAACCCGCGATAAAAACCGACATCGGCGGTCTTAATCGGAAGTTCAGATAAAGGAGGTTTGATAGCCATGATTGTTTCCCCGTTGGCTGCTATTGTCCGATCATCTTGACGGGTCGGTGCCACAGTTTAACCCCAAAATGCGCCAGCTTGTCACCCCGAAACGACGCTGCAACTGCAAGAATAGCTTTGCAGATGCGGCAATCTCCGATCTCTTAGACAGGATCAGCATCAGTGGTTTGAATGCAGGCCACTCTTAGATTGATCACATTTACGCAACAAAAAAGGGCTTCCCGAATACCGGGCAGCCCTTCAATTCGCAGCACATTTTCATGCGTTTACGTCGACGACAACGCGGCCTTTAACCTGCCCTTGCAAGATACCTGCGCCCAATCCGGGCAAATCCGACAGCGTTGCGGGTTGGATCATGGCCTCGAGCTTATCCATCGGCAAATCTTTCGCGACCCTCGCCCATGCCCGCACCCGATTGTCGTAGGGTTGCATAACACTGTCGATGCCAAGCAAATTCACGCCGCGCAACAAAAACGGGATGACAGAGGCAGGCAAACCCGCGCCACCCGCAAGACCGACGGCTGACGCTGATGCTCCATATTTCAGTTGCCCCAAGACGCGGGCCAGCATCTCGCCGCCAACCGCATCAACACAACCGCCCCAGGTTTCCGCCTCAAGCGGACGCCGGGTGATCTCACTCAGCTCTTCGCGGGCCACGATCTGGCGCGCGCCAAGCGACTTTAGATAATCAGCAGTCTCTGGGCGTCCAGTGACCGCAGCAACCTCATGGCCCAGATTGGCCAATATTGCGGTCGCGACAGAACCGACACCACCCGCAGCGCCCGTGACCAAGAGCGGCCCATCCTTGATCCCGTGATCTTCAAGCGCCATGACGGCAAGCATCGCGGTAAATCCAGCCGTTCCGACAGCCATTGCCTGACGGGTATCCAAACCATCAGGCAGCGGGACTAACCAATCGGCCTTGACCCGCGCTTTCTGCGTGTATCCACCCCAATAAGCCTCTCCGACGCGCCAGCCGGTCAGAACCACCTTATCGCCCGGCTTGTAGCGCGCATCATCTGACGCCTCCACCGTACCCGCAAGGTCAATACCGGGCACATGCGGGTAGTTGCGAACCAATCCGCCCCCCGGACCGATGCAAAGGCCATCTTTGTAATTGACCGTCGAGTACTCAACAGCGACGGTCACATCCCCATCGGGCAGTTGATCAAGTGACAATTCTTGGACAGAGGCGCTGGTTTTGCCCTCTTCATTCTTCTCAACAACCAAAGCGTTAAACATCTCGTTCCTCTCTTGCAGGGCACCCAAGGCCCAACTTTCCATGTCTCTTCAAACTTCCGCCGGAGGCTCCGACAGCGCAGATCGTGCTAAATCCAGAAATTCTCATGCACCGTCACCGCGCGGGGACCATCCTGCGTATATACCTCAAGTGTGGTCCCTTCATCCCAATGCGTCATGCGGACCATACCGATAGCCACATTTGTTTCATAGTCCGGTGACTTGGCAGCTGATGTCACCTGCCCCACACGTTTGCCCTTCGCCATCAATGGCCAGACATGGTCACAAATCGGAATCTCGTCTGCGATTGATATTGGTCTGATCTGTTGTGTCGGTCCTTCTTTGGCGACACGCAGCAAGGCATCACGCCCCACGCAACCAATCGCCGTCTGGGTTGAACAGAAGCGTCCCAGCCCGCATTCATGGGGTGTATTTTCGCGATTCATGTCGTTGCCATAAGACAGCAACCCACCTTCAATGCGCTCAATCAGGTTTGGACACCCGGCATAAACATCTAGATCCTTGCCCGCCTCGAACAGCGCGTTCCACAGCGGCATACCGTTTTTGGTACCATCAACATAAATCTCATAGCCCCCCTGCTTCGAATATCCTGACCGCGCGATGGCCATGCTGACACCCTGAAAGTCAAACCAGCCAAAGCGGAAAAATTTGATGCTGCGCACAGCATCACCAAAAACACGCGCCATCAAATCTTCGGCCAGAGGCCCCTGCACCGCAAGTGGTGAGATATCGGGCTCATCCACCAATACATCCAGACGATATCCATAGGCCAAGGCTTTGACCCAAAACAACAAATCGCTGTCGGCAATTGAAATCCACCAACGGTCCTCGGACAATTTCAACGCCACCGGATCATTCAGCATGCCGCCCGTTTCATCAACAATCGGGACATAATAGCACTGGCCCGGCAGCATCCCCCGCAGATCGCGGGGGGTCAGCATCTGCATCAATCGCGCGGCATCCGGACCACGTAATTCAACCTGCCGCTCCACCGCAACATCCCAGACCTGCACAGCCGATTTGAGGTGGTGATAGTCTTCTTCAACACTGCGAAACACCGTGGGCAGCAGCATGTGGTTATAGACCGTATACCCTTTCACGCCCGCGGCTTCGACGCCATCAGTAAAAGGGGTCCGCCGGATGCGGCGCGAAGGAACAATAACAGCCATGGCTAGTCCTCAGGCATAAAGGGAAGATCAGTGTCGTTCGGCTTTTGTCCGGCGGCGGTCAACATGGCGTGTACCTGGCCGCGATGGTGTGTTTGATGGTTAAAAAAGTGAACCACGCACATACCAATGGGTTTCGAGAATTCACGGTTATCGATTGCTGCACGCCATGAAAGATCCCCAACGAGATCAATGGCACTGAGGCTCTCTGTCCAAAGATTGATCCGCGCGTCCATTCGAAACCGTTCTGCCGCCCAAACGGCGGGTGTTGGGGTTATTTCAAAGTGCTCTTTTGCCGGGACTTCGGGGCCGGATCCGCCGTCAAACCGACTCATCCAGAGCGTATCCGCCCACAACAAGTGATTGAGCGTCCCCATGATCGACCCAAAGAACGCACCGCGATCGCGGTAGAGCGCGTCGTTGTCAATCGTCGGGATCATCTCGCGCAGGCCCTTGTTTTGCCACGCATTGTACCGCGCCATCGTCCGGCAGTACTCTGGCGTGATCATGGCTTGGGGCCTTTCCAATCAATCGGGCAAATCTCAGCCGATTTTCCGCCAAAATCCCAAACGCGGCCATAGTCG
Organism: Yoonia sp. JB2-21; assembly: GCF_055693545.1. Lineage (NCBI taxonomy): Bacteria > Pseudomonadati > Pseudomonadota > Alphaproteobacteria > Rhodobacterales > Paracoccaceae > Yoonia > Yoonia sp. JB2-21. The sequence continues at coordinate 3,545,991 of NZ_JBVFUC010000001.1, read as the reverse complement.
CGCACCTTTGATTTCACACCTGTCGCGGCAATAATGTCTGGACCCATCCAGTATTTGGAATTGCTGACCATAACCGGATGATCGGCATCTTTACCGGCCATCATCTCGATCTCGCCCTGAATTTTGCGCCCAATATAGATGCCGCGTTTTGTGCCCTCGCGGACAATTTCGACTTTCTCACGCTCGGCCCCGATGATTTCAGACACCAGCATGGTGAACAAACCCGTGGTTCCGCCAGCGGCCCCGCTAAAGATCTTCAAAATGCCGTTGTAGGCCTTCTGCGTGGATCGTTCATCCACATACGCTGCCACCTTCCAATTTCCCTCGGCCATCCGACCCGGAATATCGACCAAAAGGCCAACATTGAGACCCGACAGGTCCTCGCCCTCAAAATGACCTTCGTCAATGGCAATCGCCATCCATGCGTGACAATGCCCTTCGGTCGGTGGGTGCGCGCCAAGGCTGACCACGCAAGGACAAAAAACGGTGCAAGAGCAGTTCAAAAACAACTCGCCCTTGATCGCCCAATCAGTCGGGTCTTTCTTGCGGCGCAACGGGTTGCTTTCCATCCGCTGATCGATCCGCTGCGAAATCCGCAGCTTGTCACTTGGCGCACGTTTCTTATCAGCCATATTGCATCCCTCTCCTCAAAAGACAGCCAGTCCAACCCCTGCGCCAATCAGCGCAAACCCGGTCGGTTTGATCACATGATGCCCGATATCGGGCAGTTTTTCGAATATCATCAGCAGGGTCGCAAGCCCCATCCAGGCAAGGCTCATCACACCGCCGACAAAACCAAGCGCCATAAAGCCCCAGCAACACACCACACAAAACGCACCAAGGCCTAATCCCATGCGCAAACCACCAAAGAAACCGGTTTTCCAATGCCCAAGGAAATAGGCCATCGGCGCATGGCAGACACCGTGGCACACCTCTTTCACCCGCGTGAACTGGAACGCACCAACGATGACCAGCAAGACAACAGAGAACCACTTTGCCGCGATGCCGAGCATGTCAACAACACCGCCAAAGAGCAATGCAAGCTGGACCGCAGTGATGAGCGCCGCGAAGGCCACCCAAACAATGAAATAGCCCAACAAGACCCCAAGCCACCCTGCCCGCGTACCATCAGCACTGACCATCAGCCGCTCATAAGTCGTCAGTGTCGGAACTAGTGTGGGCAGCATCATCGCGGCCATCATAATCGCCCACATCGCAAACAGCGGACCAAATCGCGCCATCGGCATATCCATCGGCATATCCATCGGCATGCGTGGGTCCATTGCGGCCATCGCCTCGCCCATCGGGCCCGGACGACCCAACCAGTCAAGGTCCATGTCGACGGCCATCATATACATGATCCACCACGCCACCAGGATTGTCCCAAAGAACAAAAGCCAGAGCGATGATCGGATCAGGTGCGCCAAAGGGTTCTCCCAAACGGCCAATTGCGTTACAAGACTTGCGCAATCATATGTCAGACGTTTAATTGTCTGACAAATGAAAATTGATCCCAAAGACCCCGCCGACCTTTCCGCCCAAATCGCCAAGGCGATCCGTGACGCTATCATATCCGGCGCACTGCCCGTGGATGAGCGTCTACCATCAGAGGCGGAACTTGCCGAGCAGTTCGACGTATCGCGACCAACAGTGCGCGAAGCCCTCAAGCGTTTGGCTGCGCAGTCACTGATCCGCACACAACGTGGCGCCACCGGCGGTGCCTTTGTGAACCGCCTGAAATTCGAAGATGCCTATGGCCAGCAAATCACGACATCGACGCTGCTTTTGTCGATGAACGAGATCAGTTTTGCGACAGCCTGCGAGGCCCGCTACGCATTGGAGCGCGCTTGCGCACCTCTATCCGCGGCACGACGCACGGCAGATCATCTTGCGACAATGCGGGCCGAAGCGCACAGGCAACAACAACCCGGACTGACGGATGAGGCATTTTGCGCCTCCGATGTCGCATTTCATCGGGCTTTGGTGGATGCAGCCGGCAATCCGGTTCTGTCGTATCAACTGGCCGGCGCAGTCGAAGCCATGCAGCCCTTGATGAATATGATTACGTTCAGCGCCCGGTCACGCGAAAAAATTGTTGCGTTACACACAGCTATTGCCGATGCGCTGGACGCACAGGACGGCCAGGCCGCAGATAAGCACCTTGCTGGTCTTGCCGCATATACTCAGGAGCTTGCCAAAGATGTGATCGCACAAAGGCAGGCGAAACGTGGTGCGTGACGCAGCACGATGATCTACATCAAAGCCCGACTTCTGCAGGCTGGATAAATTGCTGATCGTCTACAGGAGCGATCGATGCCAGCTGCAACCAACCGGACCGACCTGCGCGCCGTCACAGAACAAGACTATGCGAAACTCGCGACACTCGTTGCGGGGATCACCGCCGAACAGGCAACGACAATGCATGATGGGACAACAATCAAGAATGTGATCGGGCATCGTGCGCATTGGACCACACTATTTTTAGGCTGGTACGCGGATGGGCAGGCAGGAAAGCAAGTCTTCTTTCCGGCAGAGGGATACAAATGGAACGACCTTAGGCGTTACAACGCAGATCTGCGCGACACGCAGTCTGATCTGACGTGGAAAGATGTGCGGGGCCTGTTGCACGACAGCTATCAACGGTTGATCGCTTTCATTGATCGTCACGACGACACAGCCCTCTACGGTGGCCCGATGAAGGGCACACAAAGCAAATGGACAACCGGACGATGGGCAGAGGCTGCAGGGGCAAGTCACTACCGCTCAGCGGCCAAATACATCCGTGCCGCACGAAAGTCGGCGCGCAGAGCGACTTAGGACATTTCACACACGGTCTTTTGAATGGGTCTGCTGCACTTTGCCCTAGGTCACCGCATTGCGGCGGTGTGACAAGCGCGATAGGCACCACCCATCAAACGAACGCGTAGGAGATATCGATGAAAGCTGTCATCTTCGGAACAACAACACTTGTTGCGGCTGCGGCACTCGGCATCTACACATGGCAGTCCCAGAACGCGACCCCGCATCCGTGCGGCGATACCGCTGTTGCAGGCGGTGCGATCGGCGGGCCGTTTGAACTGGTATCTGAAACTGGTGAAACGGTGACCGATGTTGATGTCATCACAAAACCCACACTGGTCTATTTCGGATATACATTCTGCCCTGATGTCTGCCCATTGGACACAGCCCGCAATGCGCAAGCCGCATATATGCTGGAAGAACAGGGGCTTGATCTTGGTACGGTCTTTATCACGGTTGACCCGCCCCGAGACACCGTCGAAGTGGTGCGCGACTTTACCGATAACTTTCATGAGGACATGATCGGCCTGACCGGGACACCAGAGCAGATCAAGGCGGCCAGCCAAGCCTATAAAACCTACTACCGCGCGCAGGATGATGATCCTGATTATTATCTGGTTGACCACTCAACCCAGACCTATCTGATGTTCCCGGAAACCGGGTTCAAAACTTTCTTCCGCCGCGACAACACGCCCGAACAGGTCGCCGCGATATCGGCCTGCTTCATCAATCAGGTAAGTTGATCAGTCCAATTTTTTGCGCGACTTGATCTGGCGCAAGAAACCCCTTACGACGTTCTGCCAAAACAGGCGTATGGAACACATAGATAACCTTCGGCGCATGGGCCTATTTGATGCCCGCGTCCCCCGCTACACCAGCTATCCACCTGCGACAGCGTTCAGCGCGCAAACAGGTGTTGCCTTTCAAATGGCATGTCTGCAAGCACTTGATCCTGCCACGCCAGTTTCGGTCTATATTCACATCCCATTTTGCGAACGGCTGTGCTGGTTTTGTGCTTGCAGAACACAAGGCACGACAACGCTGAAACCGGTCGCTAACTACATTCAGGTCCTTAAGAAAGAGCTGGCGCTGCTACGCGCTGCCCTGCCCAAAGGCGTCACAATGGGCCAAATGCACTGGGGCGGCGGCACCCCAACGATCCTTCCCCCCGATATGATCCGCGATTTGGCGATGGCCGTGCAAGAGGTGATCCCCCCTGCCCCAAACTTCAGTTTTTCGGTCGAAATTGATCCGACCTTGGTCGATGATGCCAAAATCGCAGCCCTCGCGGGAATGGGCATGACCCGTGCTAGCATTGGCATCCAGGACTTTGCGTTGGATGTACAACAGGCCATCGGACGCAGACAGAGCTTTGCCGCGACCAAAACCTGTGTCAAAGGCTTGCGTGCGGCGGGCATCACATCTGTGAACGCGGATCTGGTTTATGGCCTGCCACATCAAACAAGCGCAAAGCTGGCCAATACCATCGCAAAGGTCCGGGCGTTGGACCCCGACAGGATCGCCCTGTTTGGATATGCTCATGTACCAACCTTTTCAAAGCGGCAAAAGCTGATCCCGGACGCCGCGCTGCCCGGAGAAGAAAATCGTTACCATCTTGCACGACAGGCAGCCCTGGCGTTTACGGGAAGCGGTTATCAGGCCATCGGCATTGATCACTTCGCCAAACCCCACGACAGCCTCGCACTTGCTGCCAAGGCGGGACGTCTAAGTCGCAACTTCCAAGGCTACACCGATGACACCTGCCGCAGCCTGATCGGCATCGGTGCATCGTCTATTTCTCAATTTGCGCAGGGCTACGTCCAAAACGCCTCTGCCACTGCCGCCTATATTGAACGGGTCGAAAGTGGTGGTCTGTCTGCGCATCGCGGCTATGCACTTTCCCGTGCCGACCAGATGCGGGCTGCGGCAATCAATATGCTGATGTGTGATTTTGAAATAGACTTGGGCAAACTGAGCGCCTATGCGGATGCAGATAGCCTGGCACCCGTTCATGCGGCTATTCTGGATGATTTCCCGGGCTACGTTACAAAGACCGGATCGCGCATTCGAATTACCGCTGCAGGGCGTCCGTTAACGCGCATCATCGCGCAAAGATACGATGCGTTCGGCAATATCGCGGCGCAATATTCACAAGCATCCTAGAGCGTAGCCGCGCCACAAAAGGCGCGGCTACGACCGATAGTACCCTATGCGGGTTCTTCTTCGTAAACATTGCGATCAGCGCGGCTGCGCGCCTGATGGACAACGCGCGCGGTCCCGTACTCGACAATCGAAACAATCGCGTAGATGCGATCCTCTGCCGGCAAAGTGATTGTTCCGCCGCCAAACATGCGTGGCAAATTCAGTGTTGCGCCTTCTGCAACATCCAAATCTGCCGCCAAAATGCTCGCCGACATTGGACCCACTGCAAATTCCAACGCACCACCGGTCAAATCGCTGCCCACAAACGTCCCATTGTTGGCAAAGGGCCACATGTCGGTTTCACCGCGCTCATAGGTGCAGCTGATCCGCCCACCGTTAAAGCGGCAGCGTGGACGAATACTCAGTCGTTTGAAGCTGAAAATATGCTCCAAATCAGTGTCACGCGGGATCGTATTGATGCTGTTTCTGGGATCACCCCAGATATCCACCTTATACCCAAAGCGGCGATGAAAATCTGCGGCGGCTGCCGCGTCACTGACCCGCACGGAAAACTGTAAGGATGCTTCATGTGCCCCATCGCCTAATGTGCCCGGCTCAATAGACCAATCGTGGAACGTAATGCGTTCGATATCTGCCATGTGTTTTCTCCAATAAATAAACAAATAAAGTGCAAGAACAGTATCTGGGGGATCAATGTCGTATAAGTCATGGAAACCTGACCCGACCAGCATTTGTATAAAGCCACAACAGGCACTGGTCCTGAGCAGATCGAGCACCACATTCAGAATCGAACAAAAGCGAGGCGAACTGTGGACATCATCAATATCATTTTTGCGATCCTGAGCATCGGATTGGGATGCTTTGGCTGGTTGGCACCGCGCTACACGCTGGGCGCCCTTGATCTAACGATGGGCCAGACAACCATGGGAATGTCAGAGGTACGCGCGTCGGTCGGTGCACTCTTTGTTGGCATGGGAATTGGCGCACTTTTGCTTGGCACGCCTGAGGCATATGTCATGCTTGGTTGCTGCTGGTGTGGTGCTGCGGTTGGACGATTCACATCTGTGATCCTGGACGGTACATCGCAAAAAAAGTGGATCTATTTCATTGTTGAGGCAGCAGTCGGTGTTCCAGCAATCCTGCTGAATATCTAACGACACGGGGTGATTGGCTGATCTTTCGCATCAGACATATCCACTAAAACAACTCGCTGCGACATCCGCTTGCTATTTGTTACTTTATAAAATAACGATTCATCAAGGATGGAGGTTGCCCAATGAGAAAACGCGCATCAGCCCGCCAAAGTGACATTTTGAATGTGCTGAAGGCTTGCGATAGGCCCATGACGGCATATCAGATCCTTGAAAAACTGCAGGTCACTGAACCGCATATCGCGCCGCCAACAGTCTATCGCACCCTTTCGGCTTTGACCGATCAAGGGCGTGCGCATCGTCTGGAATCCATGAAGGCCTTTGTTCCCTGCCGCTGCAGCCATGTTGAAAGCGTCCCCGTTTTGGCCATCTGCGAAGATTGCGGGGCGGTCGAAGAACACGATGGAAGTGATCTGCTTGCAAAACTCTCTGCACTGACTGACCGCAGTGCTTTTCAAGCTGATCGGCATATCGTTGAAATTCACGGGCACTGCGGCACCTGCGCCGCCTAATCACCTTCTCCCTTACAAAACGGATTTGTTATGAAATACACACTGTCCCTCATCACCCTTGTCGCGGCCGCACCATCATTTGCAGAAGACACCCGCCAGCTTGACGCGCACGAACATGGCGTTGGCGCGCTCAATATCGTGATTGACGGCGTGACTGTCGCCATGGAGTTTCACGCACCGGGGGCGGATATTGTCGGGTTTGAATATGCGGCGGAAAGCGACGCCGACCTTGCCGCGATTGACGCAGCGATCACCACATTAAGTGCACCACTTGAGTTATTTGTCGTACCGGATGCCGCGGCCTGTCGTGTCGCGACAGCGGTGGCAGAACTCGAAACCGAAGAAGATCATGATGCGGATGATCACGATGAACATGACGAAGAGCACCATGAAGATGGCCATGACGATCACGCTGAAGACGAGCATCATGATCATGACGATCACGCGCACGATGATAATGACGACGACAAAGCGGATGCAGGGCATACGGAGTTCCATGCAGAGTACATGCTGAATTGTGACAACCCCGATGCGCTGGCCACCATCACTTTTGCCTATTTCGAAGCTTTCCCAAATGCGAAAGAAGTAGAGGTGCAGATGATCACATCCACCGGCGCGCAAGCGTTCGAAGTTGCGCGTGATGCGCCGGTTTTGAATTTAGGAGGCTGAACGCCAGTGGCGGAGCCGATACTTGAACTCAACAACGTATCGTACTGTTGGCCCGGTCGCGCCGCATTCGCACTGGATGTGCCTCACCTGAGGGTGCAAAAAGGACAGTCCGTCCTATTGCTGGGCGAAAGTGGTTCAGGCAAGTCAACTCTCCTCTCACTCATCTGTGGTACGATCCTTCCCGGCAGGGGCCATGTGAAAGTCGCGGAGACTGATATCACAACACTATCCGCCGGGGCACGGGATCGGTTTCGCGCCGAGCAGATTGGCGTTATCTTCCAGCAGTTCAACTTGCTCCCCTTTGGTTCTGTGATGGATAACATCCTGCTGCCGCTTCGCTTTGCCCCCCAGCGACGCAGGCGCGCGGGCGATGCGATTGCTGATGCGCGGCGTCTGTGCACCGCGCTTGGCCTGCCGGACAACATCGGGCGCGCTAAGGCAAATACGTTAAGCGTCGGACAGCAACAACGCATCGCGGTCGCGCGCGCCTTGATCGGTCAACCGCCGCTGATTATCGCCGATGAACCCACCTCAGCACTTGATGCTGGAAGCCAGAATGCATTTCTCGATCTCCTCTTTGAGCAAACCAAGATCTACGAGACATCCCTTTTGATGGTCAGCCACGATCCGCGCCTGGGCGAACGCTTTGATCGGGTCATCCGCATCGACGACATCGCACAAATTGAAAGGGCTGTGATTTGAACCTGCGCCTCGCCATCGCGTCGCTTGTGGCGCGCGCATTGACTGTCGGGATGACAATCCTTGCAATCGCCTTATCGGTGGCACTTTTCCTCGGTGTTGAAAAGGTACGCACTGGTGCAAAATCCAGCTTTGCAGACACGATTTCGGGCACTGATCTTATTATTGGGGCGCGGTCCGGCTCTGTTCAGTTGCTGCTCTATTCCGTATTCCGCATTGGGAATGCGACTAACAATGTGGCGTGGCAAAGTTATCAGGACATCGCAGCGCGGCCTGAGGTCGACTGGATCGTCCCGATTTCTCTCGGCGACAGCCATCGCCAATTCCGGGTCATGGGCACGACACAAGCGTTTTTTGAGCACTACAAATACCGGCAAGGCAGGTCATTGGTCCTATCCGACGGTGCCTTGATGGATGATCTGTTTGATACCGTCATTGGGGCGGATGTTGCAGCGACATTGGGCTATGGCATCAATGATCCGATTGTCGTGGCGCATGGGCTTGCGTCCTTTGCCGAACACAAGGATCAGCCGTTTCGCGTGTCAGGCATTCTGGAAAAAACAGGCACGCCTGTGGATCGCACCGTGATTGTCAGCATGGAGGCGATCGAGGCGATTCACGTGGATTGGCAGAGTGGCGCGCAGATCCCCGGTCAGTCGACGCCGGCGGATGTAATCCGCGACATGGTGTTGACACCCAAAGCCGTGACCGCTGCGCTTGTTGGTGTTGAAAGTCCGCTGCAAACTTTTGCGCTGCAACGCGCAATCAACGAATACAGCCAGGAACCATTGCTCGCGATCCTACCGGGCGTCGCTTTGCAGGAACTATGGGGTATCGTCGGCATCGCAGAAACCGCGCTGCTTGTTGTTTCGGCCATGGTCGTGGTCACCGCACTGATCGGCATGATGGCGACGATTTTTTCGAGTTTGAACGAACGTCGCCGCGAAATGGCTATTTTTCGGGCGATGGGTGCGCGACCTCTGACGATTGTTGGTATGCTTGTGTTTGAAGCCATGCTTATGGCAGCCATCGGTGCCCTGCTTGGGGTTGTACTCCTGTATGCCGGGTTGCTGGTCGCGCAACCGATCGTCGACAGTGCCTTTGGCTTGTGGTTGCCCATTGATGCCCCGACCCTGCGCGAAGTCTTTGTGATCCTTGGCGTCATCGCCGCTGGCGCAATTGTGAGCATGGTTCCAGCGTTGCGTGCCTATCGCATGTCGCTTGCGGATGGTATGATGGTGACATCATGAAACAGAATTCTAAACTCGCACAGATCAACCGCCGCCGTTTGCTGGGTTCTGCTGGCGCCTTGGCGCTGGCGCCGCACGCGGCGTGGGCCAGCGACCCGTTGCGTGTGACATGGGATATGCTGATTCCCCCGGGCGTGCCCTATTCTGAAATTATTGGCGAAGGTGATCTGGACGAGCTCAATGATACCTGGAAGCCTATCTTTGACGGTAACGCGACAAAGTTGAACGAGGCGCTGTCCGGGGCCTACATCCGCATGCCCGGCTATGTCGTGCCACTTGATCTGACGTCGGCGGGGACATCGACCTTTATTCTGGTGCCTTACGTCGGTGCCTGCATTCACACCCCGCCGCCGCCGCCAAATCAATTGGTCTACACAACGGTTGATCCGCCTTGGCAGATGGATGACCCGTGGAATGCCGTTTGGGTCACGGGAACAATGTCAACGCAGCTTCAATCAACCGACATTGCGGAAACCGGTTACGCTCTGGCAGCGGATGAGATCGAGCTTTTTACATGGTAGACAAAGTTTTGGAACGACGCGCCGTTCTTGCAGGCCTCGCATCAACCTGCCTGCTGCCAAGAGCGGCCCAAGCGGATGACGTCTTTGACCTCAACTGGGACGATCTTGTTCCAGAAGGTCAGACAAACATCCCAAACGTATTGCGCGGCATGATCGACCATGATCAGGCCCCTCTAGTCAGTCAGCAGCCAGCATCAGCAGGAGTAAGAACGGACTGGAACGGACGGGTTGTCCGACTGCCCGGCTTTATTGTGCCCATTGACTACAAAGGAACTGGTGTCACAGCGTTCATTCTGGTGCCCTATGTTGGGGCCTGCGTCCATGTTCCCCCACCACCGGCCAATCAGCTGGTTTTTGTCACCACTGAAACACCCTACGAAAGCGAAGGGCTTTTCGAAGCCGTGAATGTGACGGGAATGTTCGGCGTTTCGTCGGTTTCTACTCAGCTGGCAGAAATTGGCTATGCGCTCTCCGCAGACAAAATCGAACCCTATCGCGCATAAACAAAGGGCTATTGGACTGGGCAACCGTCGAATTTGAGCCAAAGGGCAGCCGATACGCTAGCCCTTGCGAGCAGTCACCCAGACGCCTATATCTACTTTGTCCTTCGGGACTATGGACATAAACGCGCTCGTAATAAGCGGATCGGACCCGGGGGCGGTACCCGGCGTCTCCACCAAAACCTGCTCATTTGGCAGCAATGGGGACGAAATAGGATCGACGAACGTCTAAAGGGGTTTGCTTTGTCTCGGTGAGTTACCACCGTTATCGGTACAAATTGTATAGTTGCAAATGACAACAATGCACCGATGGCAGTCGCAGCGTAAGCTGTGCCTAATATCGACCTTTAACTCCTAAGGTTTTGCGACCTTGGGCGGGGTTCGCAGGTACCTGGCAACAGAAACCTGCACTTACCCACCATTTTCGATCTCTGACCAGACCCTCATTGACCTGCGGCAATTCTGCAAGAAGGGTACCTTGTGACTTGCATTGGCGGGGCACTCTGCGCAAGGTTTCGGCATGAAAACGACCCACTTGCTATTTGCCTTCGCGTTCGCCCTGACACCTCTCGCAGCCAAAGCCTGTGACACGGCACTTGTGCTCACCATTGATGTCTCAAATTCCATCGATAGTGCCGAGTATCATATCCAAACCGATGGTTTGGCTGATGCCCTGCAAGACCCTGAGATCAAGGAAACTTTGGTCGCGGGAGAAACGACATTGACCGTTGTGCAATGGTCTGGTGTCGACAAACAGACTGTTTCAATCCCCTGGACCCAAATGCGCACGGCCTTGGACGTGGACAACTTTGCACTGAAAGCACGGTTGATGGAACGTGCTTTTGTTCTGTCCGACACGGCCCCGGCCGAAGCGATCTATTTTTCGCTTTCACTGTTTGATCAGGTTCAAAACTGTACGCGACGTGTGATTGATATCTCTGGCGATGGCACACCGAACGGCGGAACGGACGTCAGGGCCGCACGCAATGCGGCCGAACGCGAAGGCGTCACGATTAACGGAATCGCAATTGAGTCAATGGGACTTGCGATTACGAATTTTTATCGCGGTGCGGTCATTACCCGCGACGGCTTTGTCATGACGGCGCGGACGCACAGGGAATATCCCGAAACCATCAAGGCCAAGATTTTGCGCGAGATCAGTCGCATCTTTGGCTAAGGTTGACCTGCCACAAACTATGCCGCACAAAAGAAACATGGGGTCCGCGAACACCCCGTGAGGCCCCGGCCGAAGCATCGCATCCACTGACACCTTCAGAAAGGATGCGCTATGGCGGCTTTCAATGAAATTTCCCCCGCGAACCTGATGCGTCTGATCGGCACGCCGCATTGCCCTGTCATCATTGATGTTTGTATCGATGCCGACTTTGCCGATGATCCGCATTTTGTCCCAACAGCCTTTCGTCACCCGCACACCGATATTGATGGCCTGATCAGACGGCTTGGCGATAATGATGCTGTGATCATTTGCCAAAAGGGGCAGAAGCTATCGCATGGTGTCGCGGCACATTTGCGCGCACAGGGGATCGGTGCACAGGTGCTGACTGGCGGCAATCATGGTTGGCGCGACGCCGACCTACCGCGTGTTCCAGCAGACGCGGTCCCCGGCGCGGTCTGGGTCACCCGACACCGACCCAAAATTGACCGGATCGCGTGCCCTTGGCTGATCCGCCGCTTTGTCGATCCGGGCGCAAAATTTCTGTTTGTTCCGCCGGCCACGGTGATGGACGTCGCAGCGCGCTTTGCGGCAACGCCTTTTGATATCGAAGGTGTTTTTTGGAGCCACGAAGGCGACAATTGTACATTTGACAAGATGATCAGCCAGTTTGGGCTGAGCCACCCTGCCCTTGACGCGCTTGCAACCGTGGTGCGCGCGGCAGACACCGACAATCATACGCTTGCCCCGCAAGCCGCTGGCCTCCTGGCCGTATCAGTTGGGCTGTCACGAATGTTTCGTGATGATGCGGCCCAGTTGGACGCAGGTATGCTGCTTTACGACGCGCTTTATCGCTGGGCCCGAGATGGACAAGAAGAAGGTCACGATTGGCCAGCGGGACGCTTGGCATGAAAGGTGAGCTAGTCCGCGTTTTCGGGCGGATCGGGCTGTTGTCCTTTGGTGGGCCAGCCGCGCAAATCGCGCTGATGCATAAAGAACTCGTCGAAAAGCGCGACTGGTTGTCTGAAGAACAATTCTTGCGCGCCTTGTCCTTTTGTATGCTGCTGCCCGGTCCAGAGGCGATGCAGTTGGCAACGTACGCAGGATGGAAGCGGCAAGGCATTGTTGGCGGATTGATCGGTGGCGGGCTGTTCTTTCTGCCCGGCGCAATTGTGATCATGGCGCTTGCCTTGGCATACGGCACATATGGCAATTTACCGATCGTACAAGCGCTCTTTTTGGGTGTCAAAGCAACGGTCGTGACTATCGTGATTGAAGCGCTGCTGAAGATTGCGCGGCGGGCCTTGATAGGCAGGATGCACTTGCTCCTCGCCGTGGCGGCGTTCGTCGCTTTGTTCTTCTTCGCTCTCCCATTTCCTGCCGTGATCGGTGTTGCCGCCATTATCGGCGCATGCGCCAAGCCCGGAGAAACGGCATCGCCCGTCCGGCAGACCAGCCACCTACGCAACAGCCTCATCATCGTCGTCGTCGGTGCGTTGATCTGGGGGGGCCTTTTGCGCTGATCGCCATCACAGGAAACGCATTCCTGCAAGATGTTGGCATATTCTTTTCAACGCTCGCTGTGGTGACCTTTGGCGGGGCTTATGCCGTGTTGACCTATATGACCCAAGAGGTCGTGGTGTCATACCAATGGCTGACAACCCCTCAAATGATGGATGCTTTGGGGTTGGCCGAAACGACACCCGGACCGCTGATACTCGTCACGCAATTTGTCGGCATGATCGCGGGATTGGCCGAGGGCGGCACAGCAATGGCCATAATTGCGGGCATACTGACGCTCTGGGTGACGTTTGTGCCTTGCTTCATTTGGATTTTCGCGGGTGCACCCTTGATCGACTGGCTCGACGGGCGGCCTCGCTTGCGCGGCGCTCTGGCCGCAATTACGGCGGCCGTTGTCGGCGTTATCGCCAACTTATCATTATGGTTTGCGCTGCATGTGTTCTTTGGCGACGTTCGCAACATCACTTTTGGCCCTATACAGACGGTATGGCCTGCCCTCAGCACATTCCAACCGCTTGCGATCTGCTTGGCTATCATCACGGGTGGGCTGCTGCTCTGGCGCCATTGGCCGCTTCCGCTTGTGTTGCTGATATCTGCGACACTCAGCCTTGTGGCCCATGTCTTGATCGGAGTGTTGTGACAGCGCCCCTTTTCACCCGGCTCAGATCCCTTATGGTAGTGATATGACGTAAGGGGAACAACGCCGTGACCAGCACCATAGACTATGGGAACTTGATGCACCGGGCCATGCGTGGCCTGATCCAAGAAGTGCTGACAAACGTCCAGAAAGACGGATTGCCTGGGCAGCATCATTTCTTCATCACATTCGACACGATGCATCCGGATGTTGAAATCGCGGATTGGCTATCCGATAGATACCCCGGCGAAATGACCGTTGTCATCCAGCATTGGTTTGACAATCTGGATGTCACCAGCGAGGGTTTCACAATAACGCTGAATTTCGGTGACAATCCCGAAACGCTATACATCCCTTATGACGCGATCAAAACCTTCGTTGATCCATCCGTCGAGTTTGGTTTGCGGTTCGAAACGCAAGACGACGATGAGGACCAAGCTTCAGAACCTCAAGTTGCCGAGGCCGAAGAAGCCCCGATGGATGAAATGGTCGAACCTGAAGATGCGCAGGACGAAGAGCACAAAGATGCTGAGGTTGTCAGCCTCGACCAGTTTCGCAAGACCTAGGCACCAAGGCTGGTGCCAAACAAACGCCCTTTCACAAGCCAAGCCGTGCCAAAAGCCCACAAGGCAACCCATTCGCCAATGAGGATAATCCGTCGCGGGAGCAGGTCACCTACCTGTGGCACCCAACTCAGCGCCATAACGATCATCGCAAGCGCGATTACGATAGCACAACCTGCATAGATCGTATTGCGGAACTTCTTGATGTCTGTTTTTTGGATGCCGTCCGATTTCGTGTCATTCTCACCCGGTCTGCGGAATACAACCGCGCAGAAATAGAACATCAGACCAAACATCACTGCCGCTGCCGCATAGTGAATGATGCCAACGCCGGCAAACAGGATGAAGCCGGTCTCAAAATCCACCGCTGGCACACGGTCTTGCACCGTGCCGAAAAGGCGGGCGTTAAAGGCGGCCAATTCGCAGCCTGCCCCTTCTGTGGGAAACACTGCAACGATCAACCCCGCCATGCCGGCGACCAGTGCAAGCCATCTGACAAAAGGAGCCTCGGCGCGATAGGCTGATAGCAATGTGCCGATGAACGCCAAAGTCATCACAAATACAACGCCGGACCGTTGACTGTAGTAGTAGTGGCTCAGACTGTCGCGAAAGCACGGCAGCTCTGAGTATTGATCCACAAGTATTACGGTCGGCGGGAGCAGTATGGCCGTCAGGCCGACGACAGAAATAAGTCGTCTCTGACCAAGCAGTGCTTCTTCTGTATCCGGGCTGACCCAGTTGGCGTCGAAGGGCTTTTCTTCGTTGGGGTTGAAACCAAACATCTAAAATCTCCTCTCTGAAATACCAGTATTTCAACACGATGGGCCGCCGTTGTCATCAATTGCCTTCATCCACGCGATTGGCTATTCCTGCCGCAACAACAGCAAACACAGGGTATTCTTCATGACCGAGACACGCACAGAAACCGATAGCTTCGGCCCTCTCGAAGTTCAGGCGGACCGGTACTGGGGCGCACAAACACAGCGCTCGATCATGAATTTTCCAATCGGTTGGGAAAAGCAGCCAGTGGCGATCGTACGGGGTTTGGGCGTCATCAAGCAGGCCTGCGCGATGGCCAACAAGGAGCGCGGCAAATTGGATGCCGAAAAGGCCGATGCGATCATTGCGGCCGCTGCCGAAGTTGTCGCCGGCAAGCTGGATGATCACTTTCCACTTGTTGTCTGGCAAACTGGATCTGGCACACAATCAAACATGAACGCCAATGAGGTGATCTCAAACCGCGCAATTGAGATGTTGGGTGGGACCATCGGATCAAAGGATCCGATCCACCCCAATGATCACTGCAACATGGGCCAGTCATCAAACGATACCTTCCCCACAGCAATGCACATCGCTGTCGCCATGACTGCCCATGACGTCCTTTTGCCAGGTCTGGCAAAGCTTCATGCCGCACTTGAGCAAAAGCAGTCCGAGTTTGAAGACGTCATCAAGATCGGTCGCACGCATACGATGGACGCCACCCCCCTGACATTGGGTCAGGAATTTTCCGGTTATACCCATCAGGTTGCGATGGGCATCCGTCGCATCAAGGCCGCGCTACCGGCCATCTATGAACTCGCTCAAGGTGGCACAGCGGTCGGCACAGGTCTGAACACGCCCAAAGGCTGGGGTGAAACGGTTGCTGCGCATATGGCACACATCACCGGCCTGCCCTTTGTAACGGCACCCAACAAGTTTGAGGCCCTTGCTGCGCATGATGCGCTGGTAGAAATGTCCGGAGCTCTCAAAACCGTCGCAGCCAGCCTTTACAAAATCGCCGCTGATATCCGCATGCTGGGGTCTGGCCCCCGCTGCGGTCTGGGCGAGTTGATGTTGCCCGAAAATGAGCCCGGCTCTTCCATTATGCCCGGAAAAGTAAACCCAACACAGGTTGAGGCGCTGACCCAGGTCTGCGCTCATGTCATGGGCAACGACGCCGCTGTTGGATTTGCTGGCTCTCAGGGGCATTTTGAATTAAACGTCATGAAACCAATGATGGCCTATAACGTATTGCAATCTATGCAACTTTTGGGTGACGCCTCTGTGACCTTTACGGACAACTGTGTCGTCGGCATACAAGCCGACCGGACGCGGATCGAGAAGCTGATGCGCGAGTCGCTTATGTTGGTGACGGCGCTTGCACCCACCATTGGCTATGACAACGCGACCACTGTCGCCAAGACAGCGCATAAAAACGGCACAACACTCAAAGAAGAGGCGATCAACCTCGGATTTGTCGACGAAGCAACATTTGACAAGGTTGTCCGTCCAGAGGACATGATCGGCCCGAAATGAAGCCGATCAACCTCAACAAGGTACGCAAGGCAAAGACGCGTGCAGAGGCGAAAGCAAAGGCCGACGAAAATGCCGTGCGCTTTGGTCAAACAAAAGCAGAAAAGGTGCTGGATGCGGCACGTATCGCACAAGCCAGTGATCGTTTGTCACAACTTAAATTCGAAGACGATTAAATGGCCCACCGTCGCCCTGTCAAAAGATCGCTGACCTTGCACGGGCACCGGACCAGCGTGTCGCTTGAAGATATCTTTTGGGATGCGTTCCGCGCCTGTGCCGAAGCCGATGGGCAAACGATCAATGGACTTGCCGCTAAAATAGATGAAGCCCGAGGTGATCTCGGGCTTGCCTCTGCGATACGCATCTTCGTCTTAGAACGCGCGCTCGAGCGAAATCAATCGTCTGAATAAAGCGCACCGCGCAAATTGCTCAACTGCGCACTTGCATTTCGCTCAGTCTCACTCAGCTTGGCGGGCTTGATTGGCTTGGCCGTACGGGCTTGCTTGTCAAAAAGCTTTGCCACCTGATTGCCGTCCAACTGTTTCTTCGCCATCGGCTTTGCAACCGGCGATGTCTTCTTACGCTTGAACAGACCTGTAAGGCCTTTTCCTGATGAACCTGGAAGCGAAATAGTCATTTAACCTAAGGCCTCCTTTACGAGCCAACCACTTGTTATCTTGTTATGGCACAATGTGGGCACCCTCGCAATTATGCCTTTTTTAGACAACGGCGGCATAATAGCGTTAAAGCCATGTTTTTAAGGGGTATGCAAGAATCCGCTCACGCAATTGGCATCAAGAAACAGGTCGTCAGACGTTTCATCTTGCCCAAAAATTCACGCGAATCGCGTGGTCTGTGGGCAAACTGGAAACAAAATGGTCTTAGCGCGATCTGATTCGCAGCCAAATTCCTGCCTCGGACCGCACCGTCAGGTGGGCCACAGGGACCGGTTCGCGCCCTTCAACGACATTAAATTCATAAGCACGCAACAGACCAGAAAGTAAGACAACACCCTCGATCAAGGCAAAACCAGCACCGGTGCAAACACGCGGCCCGGCCGAAAACGGAAGGTAAGCATCACGTGCGCAGGTCTTGCCATTCTCGGTGTCCCACCGCCCCGGATCAAACGCATCGGGATTGTCCCACATCCGGTTATGTCGGTGCAAATGCCATGGAGAGACGACAACCTGCGCGCCGGGCTTTACCTGACGTCCGCGAAACACCTCTGCCCGCGATGCCTCCCGCACCATCATCGGAACGGCCGGATAAAGGCGCAGCGTTTCACGAAACACATCACGCGTTTGCTTCAACTGTGCCAAATCTGAAAAGTTACCGCTGAACGACGCGGCCTCATTTGCCAACTTTGTCTGCCACTCGGGATACAGCGCCATTAGATAAAGCGCCCAAGCCAGTGCCGCTGCGCTGGTTTCGTGGCCGGCAAGAAAAAAGATCGCAACCTGATCCACCATTTCTTCGAGTGTGAAGCCGTCCCCGGTTTCAGGGTCCTTAGTCGTCATGATCTTCGTTGCCAAATCATTGGGCGCATCACCTGCTGCAATAAGCGCAAGGCGATCTTTGGTCAGTTTCGTGATCAGCGCGCGGATCTTCTTGGCCGTTGTCCGTGTCTCAGATTTAAAGAACCGCGGCATCCACGCTGGCCCTCGGACAAAAGCACCAAGGTTCAAGATTGGCTGTGTGCGTTGATAGGCGCGGAACGCCTCAAACACCTCTTGCGCGGTTTCATCTTCGATGGGAATTGAAAACAATGTCCGGAAAATCACGTCAGCGGCAATATGACTGGAGACGACCTCAATCTCCTGCGGCGTCCCATCGGCGCTGGCGGCCAGTCGCGCCACACCGGCCGCCCCCGCCGCACAGATCCCCGGAAACGTATCGCGCAAACGTCCCCCTTCAAATGCCGGATCAATTATGCGGCGTTGGCGCTTCCAGGTCTCACCATTTGTTAGAAAAACGCTGTTGCCCAACAAGGGCCGCAAGCCTGCGCCAATCCGATCTGACTTTGGGAAATGTTGTGGGTGCTTTGTCAGTACCTCTTTGATCAACGCAGGATCGTTGATCAAATAGCTGCGGAAAAACGGCGTGCGAAATTCCGCCATCCAAGCACGATACAGCTTGGCGGGCTGGGCTGACAAAATATCCTTGCGAAACAGGCGCATGTAGCGCCACAGCGATACGCGCTCAGGGCGCGATGGGGGTTTGGGCGGCAACGGCCTCATGGCATCAAAGAGGTGTATTTCGACACCGAGATGTCGATGCGCGAGCCTGACGGCTTCCGCCCCGCATATCGATCAGACAGAAACACCGGCCCGGCGGTAATCTGGAAATAATCATAGTCCTTTGGTTGATCGAAGGCGCAAAGATACTGAAAATGCAGACGGAAAAAGCGCCAGCGCAACGCCTTCCAGCGGGCCGGCGATAGGCTTTGCGTGAAAGCCGCCGAGATGACCAACGGCCAACGCTTGCCCGGTGGCGTAACGCCTGAGACGGCAACAGGATCGCACAGTGCAAAACAGCACCCGTCGCCGGGTGCCGACACATCAATCCATGTGACGTTCTCTTGCGTCGCCAACAGCGCCAGATCACTGCGCAAGCGCCGCGCACGGGGCAAGAAAGACACCATCGGCACAACCTGCCCCAGTGACAGGAACGCCAACTGCGGCCCATCGGGGCGCACATGTCCTGCGCGGATAACATCCGCAATGATCGAGACGGCCAGATGGGCACCGGACGAATGGCCCACAATCAACACCTCATCCACGTCTTCGCCAAGCGCGGCAGCAATGATCTGTCCAAACACGGCCATACGTTCTTCCAGTTCCGGCGGGTTCTCGCCACGTCGTTGGGCCGAATAGGCGTAGTCGTGCATCAGATAATAGGCGAACAGCTTGTTATCGCGCGCTTTGAACCAGCGCAGTATCGCAACAGAGATCGCGATGAACAGTCCCCATCTCAGACCCCAAAGGATCCACTCGAGAGTGACAAAAATCACCCCGTCCGTCAGTCCAATCCATGTCAGTGCGCCCATGACGATGCTTTGTAACAAACCACCGACAATTGCTCCCGCAGCCAGCGCCACGATCAATTGCCCCAGCAGCATCACAACCGGATAGAGCGCAGCAATGACCGGTCCTTTGCGCATCCACATCAACCGGCGCAAGGTTCCGGTTGAGATATAAACCCACGCCGTCTGGACAAGCTGCCAATAGGTGGCCGGGATTGATTGGGCCATGCTGTCGCGGACGATGTCAGACCAGACCAAAACGTCGATCTGAGACAGTACTGGCTGCCCATCTATGCGGGCCCCAACCGACCAGCGAAAAGACTGCTCCGATGTCTCGGCCTTCAACGCGATCTCGTACCCACTGATCTGCGCCTGCGCTGCCGCCTCCTTGCGATAAAGCTCACGATAACGTCTGGGGTGCATCGGATCATAGCCGGGAATGTGAAACACCCGCCGTCGACTGACCTGCCTTGATTGCGCGTTCATCGCCGTCCCTTGCTGATGCCTTGGACGCGAGGTTAGCCGATTAATGCCAGCGCTGGAAACCGTTCAAGCAACCAATAGCTGAATGCTGCAAACTGCCCTGTCATCATCATCAGACCAACAGTCCAAAGCAGCAGTCCAGAAACCTTTTCGATGCGGTCCATGTGCCGTTTCATCCAGGCCATCACACCTTTCAGGCGTGGGAAGAATGCTGCGACAAGCAGGAACGGAATGCCAAGGCCAAGCGCATAGACCGCCAACAAGATCGTGCCGCGCGACACGTCGGCCTCGGATGCGGCTAGGCTCAATATCGCGCCCAATATCGGACCCAGACAGGGTGTCCAGCCAAAGGCAAAGGCAAGGCCCAAAAGATACGCGCCAAAGGCCGAACCACCCTTATCGCCTGCATCAACCCGCAATTCGCGGTCCAGAAAGCCAATCCGAAAAACGCCAACAAAATGTGCGCCCAGAACCATAATCAGGGCGCCGGCACAGACGACAAACCAGTCCTGGACCTGAAGCATCATGCGACCCATTGTCGAAAATGCCAGACCCAGCAGCAAAAAGATCGTGGACAGCCCCAAAACGAAGAACACGGCAGACACAAACACGCGTTTACGTGCCTGGCTCGTTTCTTCCATCTCGCTGACAGAAACGCCGCCCATGTATGCGAGGTACGGCGGCACGACCGGCAAAACACACGGACTGAGGAACGACAAAATGCCCGCCAACATCGCGATGAACATTGCGGGCAATAGAGCTGCGTCAAAAATAAGAGCGGTATCAAGCATTCGGTCTTCCTTCGCACCCTACCTATGCGAGCACGCGCCGTAGGTCACGGCCCAAAATGTCACAACTTGGTGGACAAAATGAAACATCCCACCTAGGTCGGGCATATGACCTATGACGCTGATCTTGATGCCAAGGGGCTGCTCTGCCCCCTTCCCGTTCTCAAGGCGCGCAAACGGCTGCAAGACCTTGCATCGGGACAGATTTTGCGCGTTCTAGCCGATGATCCAGCCGCCATTGTTGACATGCCGCATTTCTGCGTTGAAGCGGGGCATGCTTTGGTGGGCACAGACGACACACCCGATGGGCAATTCTACTTCATCAAGAAGGCTTGATCGAGGATCGCGTCAAATTCGGGATCGCCAACAAACCCGAGCGATTGCGCGACGCTTGTATCAAAATACGTCGGCCACGTGCCGACGATATCAATGATCCGTTGCTCTGGTTTCATTTCAACCAGATCGGCGGTCGCATCCCCAGCCCGCCCGCGCAAAGCCGCGAGCATCGCATAGACCTGCACGCACAAACCCGGCACGTTGACAGCACCAAACAACGGCCAATCCTGACGGGCAACAGACGGCGCATGCCAAAGCGCTGCGACCGCAGCACCCGGCGATGCCACCCACATCGCCATTTCGGGCGCTACGGGGCAAACCGCCGGCAAACCCGCCAAAGGTTCGCGAATGATTGACGACGCAAAAGAAGACGCCGCCGCATTCGGTTTTCCCGGACGTACCATGACCGTCGGAAGACGCAGGGTGCGCGCATCAACCCAATCACGTCTGCGGTAGTCGGCCATGATCAGCTCGGCCATCGCCTTGGTCACACCATAGGTGTTTTGTGGCTGAATTTCTGTAGCCTCGGTCAAGGGCTCAACAGGATTGCCGCCATAGACGGCCAAAGAGGACGTGCCAATCACCGTCACGCCGGGTTGCACAGCACGTGCCGCCTCTAGAACCGCGTTTGTTCCACCAACATTGACCCGCATACCAAGGTCATAGTCCGCCTCTGCCTGACCGCTGACAACAGCCGCCAAGTGATAAACAAGTCGGACATCCTTCGGCATCGCGGCACGGACCGCCACCGGATCGGCAATATCTATCGCCGTGAACTTTGTATTCGAAATAACCGGGACGACCGCATTCGGACGGTCCCAAAGCTGGATGGTAGGGTGCCGCAAATGCTGTCCACCCGGCAACGTCACGCCATTTTCTGCGATATGGTTGGCGAGGGCTGCGCCAAGAAAGCCGCAGCCCCCAGTGATAACGATTGATGCTGACATCAGCGACCGAGCGACCACCAACCTTTGCGCTTGGGCTTTTCTGCCGCTGGTTCGGCCGCGGCGACTGGCTCTGGCTCAGGTGCGGGTTCAGCGACAGCTGTCTCCGGTTTCGCCTCTGCACTCGGTACAGCCTCCTCAGTCGCGGCTGGCTTTGGCTTCGCCCGGCTGCGACGTTTAGGTTTCGGCTTTTCCTCCGCTTCGGGTGCAGGTGCATCCTCCACAGCGTCCTTTGCCACCGCCACCTCTTCAACGGGCTCGGCCTTCTTGCGGCGTGTCCGTTTCTTGGGTGCAGGTTTTTCTTCCGCCACCTCTTCAGCGGGTTTTTCTTCCGCTGGCGCTTCGGTTGCGTCTTCCGCCTCAGGTTCGACCTTTCTGCGGCGTGTCCGTGTCCGCTTCGGCTTCTCTTCTGTCGTAGGCGCCTCTTCGGTTACCTGAGCGGCGGCTGGGGCATCTGTTTCAGCCTCGGCTTGCGGGGCCTCTGTGTTGCCATCGGCATTCTCTGAAGTCTCACCGTTCTGGTTTTCACCATCCCGGCCGCCGCCACCCCGACGCCGCCGACGCCGACGGCGCTTACGTTTGGGCCGATCCTCGCCTTCGGCAACCTCAGATGGTGCATCCTCGACCGGTTCCGCGTCCACAATGATGCCAGCGTTCTCATCAGCATCCTCGTCCATCATCGCAATGGAACTCACAAACGGCGCTGCATCAGGCACGACACGCGTGGCTGTCTTGAACTTTTCAATTGCAAAGTCAGGCGACACCAGCAACGGATCACATTCGATCCGCACGGACATGCCATAGCGCGCCTCGATGTCCGCGATATGTTCGCGCTTACCGTTCATCAGGAAGTTGGCAATCGAAATCGGTGCTTTGATCAGCACCTCTTTGGACCGGCCACGCACGCCCTCTTCTTCCAAGGCACGCAGGATAGACAAGGCCACGTTGTCATCAGAGCGCAAAAGCCCTGTGCCATGACAATGCGAACACATCTGGGTTGTCGCCTCCAACATGCCAGGACGCAGACGCTGGCGCGACATCTCCATCAGGCCAAACCCAGAGATGCGACCCACCTGAATACGGGCGCGATCAGTCTTCAGCTTGTCCTTAAAGCGTTTCTCAACCGCTGTGTTGTTCCGCCGCTCGTCCATATCAATAAAGTCGATAACGATCAGACCGGCCAAATCGCGCAACCGCAACTGGCGCGCCACCTCATCAGCGGCCTCCAGATTGGTTTTTGTCGCGGTTTGCTCAATCGAGCCTTCTTTCGTGGCCCGACCAGAGTTGACGTCGATAGCAACCAGCGCCTCGGTGATGCCAATGACGATATAGCCACCCGATGGCAATTGCACCGTTGGGTTAAACATCCCGTTCAGATAGCCCTCAACCTGATAGCGGGCGTAAAGCGGAAGCTGTTCGCTATAATATTTCACGTTCTTGGCGTGGGACGGCATGATCATTTTCATGAAGTCCTTGGCGGTACGATACCCCGCCTCGCCTGCGACAATAACCTCGTCGATTTCTTTGGAATAGAGATCGCGGATCGAGCGTTTGATCAGGTCCCCCTCTTCATAGATTTTTGCAGGCGCGGATGACTTCAAAGTCAATTCGCGGATCTGTTCCCACATACGCTGCAGGTATTCATAGTCGCGCTTGATCTCCGCCTTGGTGCGCTGCGATCCCGCCGTCCGAATAATCAGACCCGCCCCTTCGGGAACCGTCATGGAACCAGCGATTTCCTTCAGCTTCTTGCGGTCAGCAGCATTTGTGATCTTGCGGCTGATCCCACCCCCACGCGCAGTGTTCGGCATCAAGACGCAGTAACGACCAGCAAGCGACAAATACGTTGTCAGGGCCGCACCCTTGTTGCCGCGCTCTTCTTTCACAACCTGGATTAAAAGGATCTGGCGAACCTTGATGACCTCTTGGATCTTGTACCGCTTTGGGCGTGGCTTGCGCACTGGACGCACATCTTCGCTGTCGTCTTCTTCGGCGACACTTTCAATAGTTTCGTCTTTGCTTCTGGGATCAGACTTGGGCTGATCGTCATCATCGTCATCAGCCTCGTCATCATCATCGTTGGATGGTGTTTCCACAGGCGTCTCAGCGACCAGCTCCATAGGCGAGCTACCCTCAACACTTTCATCAAGGTCGATGGTTTCCATACCTGCGATATCACCAGAGGTCTCATCCTCTGGGGTTTCAACCTCGCCGGTCACAACAGCATCATCACTTTCCACTTCCGCGGCTTTCGCACGGCGACGACGACGTTTTGGTTTGGGCTTTTCTTCCTCTGCTTCCGCTTCGGCTTTCATCGCCTCGGCATAGGCTTTTTCCTCAGCGATCAGCGCCTCACGGTCAGCGACCGGGATTTGGTAGTAGTCCGGGTGGATCTCCGAGAATGCCAGAAACCCATGACGATTACCGCCGTAATCTACAAACGCTGCCTGCAGCGATGGTTCAACCCGTGTCACCTTTGCAAGGTAGATGTTGCCTGCAAGCTGACGCTTGAATTGGCTTTCAAAATCAAATTCTTCGACTTTGTTCCCGTCGACCACAACAACGCGGGTTTCTTCCGCGTGTGTGGCATCGATTAGCATTTTCTTTGGCATTTTGTCCGTTCGCACATAACCCCGGTCGCGCCCCTGGGGGCGCTGTTGTCCGTGCTATATGTCTAATGTTGGCGACTTGCGCGCGGGCTCTGCCAGCACCCCATAGGGTGTCTGCTTCTCGCCTGCTATTTCGCGCGCTTTGCATCGCGTTGCTCTCCGGTCCCACGGGGGACCCGTTCATGGCCCGGTCGGCGTTCGCCGCACAACCAAGGGCGTTCTTCTGACCCAAAGGCGGATCAAATCAGCTGAAGGGTCTTGATAGATGACCAAATACACTTCAGAGAATCTCATCGGATGGCACCGCGCGACCGTCGCGCGAACATCCGTACGCCATACATAGTAGAGGACGGGGCGATTTTACAATCCCAATCTTTCGCTGTTGCCGCCAAACGCGTCGGTGAACCCGAAAATTGTATTGTCGCGGCATCCACATCATGATTGTTTCAACCTCAAGAAGAAGGCGATTGAACAGCGGACGCAGGACTCTGGGGCATGAAATTCAAGGTATTGCGCAGGAAAGTCCGCGCCGGTTGGGCCACACAAAGAAAAGCACGTCGCCTCGCTGCGGCCCACCGCCGCTACAACAAGGGTGCGCTCGATGCTCTTGCGCGACAACAGGCGCCTCTCTCGTCTGACGCCCGAATGCTGTGCGATACATACGCACAAGACGCGTTGGGTTCGCTGACCTTTGCGCCCTGGCTCTACGTCTACAGTGCAATCGCCGGAGAGTTCCGCGAAGGCTGGATCCCGGAAAACTACTACAAGCAATATTACGTCGACAGATTGTCTTATCGCAAAATCGGCGCGCCTCGGGGGCTTACGAAGTATTTCTTTGAGAAAAACGCGCTGCCCGACATTGCCTGCCTTGTGGATGGTCGCGTTATTCTCGCCGACGGCAGGATTGCGCCCCAGAAATCTCTGTCAGCCGCGCTGTTTGTTTACGGCGACCGCATTATTTTCAAAGCTGATCATTCGCGACGCGGTCAAGGCGTGCGTTTCTTGAGCCGCGATACATTTGATCCCCGCGCGCTGCGCTCACTAGGAAGTGGCGTTTTCCAACGCATTGTCGACCAACATCCTGCGCTTGACCCAATTTCCCAACGCTCTTTGTCGACGCTACGGTTTACGACAGCACATGATGAAGATGGCCAATTTTCCCTACGTGGTGGCTTTGTCCATACTGGCCGAAACGCTGACAGCTTCGTTGCAGCAAAAACGGCGGTCCGCATCGCCTTTGATCTTGAAACGGGCCAATTATCCCAGACCGGGTATCAGCCCGATTGGACGCCGATTAACCGGCACCCCGACACACAGGCGACATTCAACGACATCACGATACCGCACTATCAGGCCTGCAAGGACCTTGCCCTCCGACTGCATCGTCAAATGCCATATGTGCAATGCGTCGGGTGGGACATCGCCATCGACCCCGCAGGCGACCCTTATCTGTTAGAGTGGAACACGGGTCACACAGACATCAAATTCAGCGAGGCGACACAGGGGCCATGTTTTGCTGATTTGGATTGGGCAGATCGCTGGCGCACGAGCTAGGGAATGGGGCGGACAGCAGGCCCAGATCTAATGCGCCTTTCGGCCATGACTGGCCTGACGCAAGCGACCGCCATCAAGCGCAAACAGCAACACGCCAGCACACAACCCAATCACGGCACCCGACCAGGCCGTTCCCTGATAGTCGGTAAAACCTGCCGCAGCCGCAAAGACTGCGGCCGCAACGATAGATCCGCCAAAATGCGACACCGACACCAGCGAAGATCCTGCCCCCGGCCTGTCGGCCACAAGGTCTTGGACGTAGCCAACGGTCACAGACAACAAGATACCGGCGCCGATGCCTGCCGGAATAATCATCCACCACCCCGCGCCCATGTTCGGCAAGGCCGCAAAACCTGCTAAAAAACCACTATAGACAACGCATCCAATCAAGATAGCAGCGCTTCTTGTAATGTGACGCAAGGCCATTGCAGCCAGCAACATCACCGGTACTTCCGTCAACGCCACGCCACCGGCAAACCATCCCACGTCCGCTTCGGCACCGCCAAGGTTGTTCAAAATCAAGAGACCCAGCAGGATATTATAAAGCCCGTTCACCCCAACGATAATCGCGATCAGGACAAGGCGGATCAGTACGCGCGGGCTGGACAGCTCTCTGATGGCAGCAAAGAAACCAATGCCTGATGTTTGGTTCAACGATGTCGTCTCTGCCGGCCATGTGCGGATGATCAAGCCCAGCACAACGGCGTTCATCACAGCGGAAAACCCATAAACCGCGGTCAACTCCATCCCTCCTGCCACTGCAATTGCAATCAAAGGTGGCGTCAGTCCGAACGCACCGGCAAAAGCAGCCCGCACCATCGACAGGCTCAGGTCTTTGTCCAGCCTGACATTGTTGCTGGCCGCCAAACTCGCCATCGCGAAATACTGCGTAAATGTCGTTGCAGCGATCGGAAACAGAAAGACATGCGCCAGAACGAACGTCGCCTTGGACGGCAGGAAAAAGACGCAGGCCGCAGCGACCAGACCAAACATATTACAAATGGCCAAAACGCTGCGGTATCTGCCGGATTGGTCGGTATAGATCCCGACAATGACTGACGCGGCAACGCTGAAAGCCGCACCAACGGTCGTGATCAAGGCGTAAATACCTCGTGAAAACCCGAGCTGTTCGATCCCTATCACCGACTGAAATGGCGTGATTGCCGCAACAGCGACACCCATCAGGGTAATTGACAGGAACGCCAACCGCAAAAGTCGGTCGTTCCAGGAAGCAGCAATCGCCTGCAGCATCAGCCGGGCCCTTTGTTAAGCAAGGATCAATCCGGACGAACACGCAGCCGGGATGGCGCCCACGTTTCTGGCAGGGCGCCCCCTTTATCTAAAGGTAATCAGACCGTTGCAAGCCATACTTCGCCATCTTTTCGTTCAGCGTGCGACGTGGCAAGCACAGTTCTTCCATCACAGAAACAATGGAACCCTTGTGGCGGCGCATCGTATTGTCGATCAGCATCCGCTCAAACGCCTCAACAAATTCCTTCAGCGGTTTGCCTTCAGTCGTCATTGCAGGCTTCATCTCTTCGGTATCCGCCATCAAAAGCGACGCGATTGAGCCAGTGCCGCGACGGTTTTGCAGAACTGCGCGTTCAGCGACGTTAATCAACTGGCGAACATTGCCCGGCCAAGGCGCTTGCAACAATTGGGCCGCCTCTTGTGCGCTGACTTCGGGCGCATCGCAGCCATATTCTTCTGAAAACTGCTCACCCAGACGCGTGAATAGCGTCAGAATATCTTCGCCGCGCTGGCGCAGCGGGGGCACCGTGATCCGCAAAGCGGCAAGACGATAGAACAAATCCGGACGCAGCACGCTTTCGCAGGTTTGATCCTGCTCTTGAAGGTTACAGATCGCCACGATCCGGGTTTCAGCAGGCGTGCCCTGATCATTGATCGCCGTCAGCAAGCGTGCCTGTAACGAGTGGCTCAGCGCTTCGATATCTTCCAGCACCAGCGTCCCGCCCCGTGCTTCTTCCATCGCCGGGATCGGTTCGTCGTCATTGGCGGGGCCAAAGATGATCCGGCCAAGGGTCTCTTCGTCATACGCGGAACAGCTTAGCAAAACGAATTTCTTGTTGGCACGGGCGCCGACCGCATGCAGGGCGTGAGCGACAAGGGTCTTACCCGTGCCTGTTTCGCCTTCGACAAGGACGTGACCATCGGCCTGCCCCAAATCAAGAATGTCTTCCTTCAGGCGTTCCATTGGTGGCGACTGACCAATCAGCTTTTTGATCAACGCGGAACCATCCGACAGTTCCTTGCGCAATGCACGGTTATCAAGGGTCAGACGTCGCGCTGACGTAGCCTTCTTGGCCAACTCAGTCATGCGGTCCGGGTTAAACGGCTTTTCAAGGAAATCAAACGCGCCGACGCGCATCGCTTCGACGGCCATCGGCACATCACCGTGACCTGTAATCATGATCACTGGCAACGAACTATCAACGCCCTTGAGCTTTTTGAGAAACTGCATCCCGTCCATGCCGGGCATCTTGATGTCGCTGACCACGATACCGGGGTAATCATTACCCAGCCCTTTCAACGCATCCTCGGCGGACGCAAAGGTTTCAGTGTCGAAACCCGACAGTGCCAACCATTGTGAAATCGACTGACGCATATCTTTTTCGTCATCGACAATTGCGATCTTCATGGCCTTGCTCATGATCTTTTTCCTTACTCTGCCGCGGCGACATCCTGCCTTATGGTCGGCAGTTGCACCTCGAATATAGCCCCGCCATCAACTGCATTCCGCGCAGTGAGACGCCCACCTAAATCGTTCACGATGCCCGAGGAGATAGCAAGCCCAAGACCGACGCCATCACCAGGTTGTTTCGTTGTGTAAAATGGTTCGAACAATTCATCGAGGTTTTCAATGCCCTCGCCATTGTCGCGAATTTGTATGCTGACAGACGCGCCCGCAGCCAGCAAAATCTCGACCGTGGGGTTCGACGATGATTTGGTCGCATCCAATGCATTGCGCAGCAGATTGATGATCACCTGCTCCAGACGTAGCCGATCTCCTAAAATCATCACCGGCTCATCCGGCAATGTGCGGATAATATTGACCGCACGGGTTTTCAATTGCGGCTCCATCAATGCAAGCGCTGTAGACACCGCAGCCCTTGTATCAACGGGTTCAAACGCATCAGCACCCTTGCGCGCATAGGATTTCAGCTGCCGGGTAATGGCACCCATACGTTCAAGAAGGTCATCAATCCGTTGAAAAGACGACAGCGCCTCTTCGGGGCGTTCGCGTTGCAGCAAAAGCCGTGCGCCCGCAAGGTATGTTTTCATTGCGGCCAATGGCTGGTTTAACTCGTGACTGACCGCCGCCGACATCTCACCCAACGCGGCAAGTTTCGAGGATTGCGCAATCGTCTGCTCGGCCACTTGCAGCGTCTTTTCGACCTTCTCACGTTCGGCAATTTCCCGCTGTAGCCTGCGGTTCAATGCGCGAAGCTCTGCTGACTCGCGTTGGAAAAATACTAACCGGGACGCAGTCCGGCGGGATGCAGTCCAGAACAACAAGGCAAGCAGGATCGCGAATCCCATCACCTCGAGCGCAAGAATCCCATTTACGCGTTCGCGCACAGAGGTGTAGGTCGTATAACTAACCATACGCCAGCCCTGGTGCGGCACACGCATCTCACGACGCAGCACCGCTTCTCCACGCAAGTAAGCATCGGCAGGCAATGCCGCCCACCCTTGTGTGGCCCGGATCGCTCGTTCAATCGCTGACGGGGCTGACTGCCGGGCAAGCGCGTCTTCTTCCAACAAACCGCGCCAACGCGGCTCTGTCGCCATGATGATTGTGCCCTCGCTGTCCATCACCAAGACGGCATCAGACACCCCCGCCCAGCCGGTCTCTAACCGCTGACCGTCGACCTCAACCATGATCACGCCAAGCAACTCGCCCCCAAACTCAATCTGGCGAGAATACACATAAGAATAGGCACCTTCGTCATTCAAATATGTCGTATAAACGGTCTGCGTATTCCGCAGGGCATCAACAAAATAGGGGGTATTGCGATGGTCGACACCAATTTGTTCGCGGTTTGTCGCGGCAACCGCACGACCTTCGCGATCCAGCAAGGTCAGTGAGGCGGCCCCAATTTCGTCGACAAAGGACAAGAGGCGCGCAGTCGAACGCGAATAATTGTCGCTTTCCAGCGCGTTGATCAGTTCGGGATCACGAGACAGCAATTGCGGAACAACCGAATTACGCTGCAATTCATTCATCAGGTTTGTGACGTAGAGCGCCAAGCGTACTTCAGAACGGTTGCTGATCGTCTCAGTAAAGCGCTGGGTCAACAGCTGATTGGATACATAGATCACAATCACCGCCAAAAGGCTCAGAACGAGTACAGACAGCCGCAGATACCATCTGCCACGCCCTTTAACGCCAGCTGTACGCTTAAACCCCAACATTTGCACAGTCTAGGGCCACACCCGGGCAGCAGCAAGCGCGCAGATCAGGCTTGAGCGAATTGCCCCACAAGCCCGCGGAAAAGCGCCTGCCCATCGGTGCCACCATGACCCTCGTCGACCGCGCGTTCGGGATGCGGCATCATTCCCAGCACACGGCGGTTCTCAGACAGAACACCCGCAATATCGGCGACAGAACCGTTAGGATTGTCAGTATAGCTAAAGGCGATCCGATCCGCAGACCGCAACGCGGCCAAAGTTTCATCATCGACGGTGTAGTTGCCGTCATGATGGGCCACCGGATATCCAACGGTATCACCGGCATTATACCCTTCGGTATAGGGTGATGCCGATGTTTCCACTTTTAGATCAAATGTTTTGCAGACGAACTTCAGGTTGGCGTTCCGCATCAAAGCACCCGGTAACAAACCTGTTTCAGTCAACACCTGAAAGCCATTGCAAACGCCCAGCACGTATCCGCCCCGCTCTGCATGGGCAACAACAGCCTTGCAAATCGGGGACTGCGCAGCAATCGCACCGCAGCGCAGGTAGTCACCAAAGGAAAAGCCGCCCGGCACCGCGACAAGATCAACAGCTTTCGGCAAGTTTGCGTCTTTATGCCAAACCATGCTGACGTCCGCCCCCGCCGCCTTGAGGGCTACGGCCATGTCACGATCACAGTTCGATCCCGGGAAAACGATAACGGCAGCGCGCATCACAACACCTCGACCTGATAGCTTTCAATCACCGTATTCGCCAAAAGCTTGTCACACATTTCGTTGATCGTCGCCTCGGTAGTGCCGTCAGCAAGATCAAGCTCGATCACCTTGCCTTGGCGGACGCCTTCAACACCATCAAATCCAAGATTTCCAAGCGCGTGGCGTACCGCTTCGCCTTGTGGGTCCAGAACACCGTTTTTCAACATCACATGTACACGGGCTTTCATCGGGTCTTGTCCTCTTAGTTGATCAGTGTCGGCTTGGTTGGGGCGTGGGTCACATTCGACGGCATAACGCCAAGGCGCTTTGCGACTTCAGTGTAGGCATCTTTCAGATCGCCAAGGTCGCGGCGGAACACATCTTTGTCGAGCTTTTGGCCCGTTTCGATGTCCCACAAGCGGCAGCTGTCGGGACTGATCTCATCAGCAAGGATCAGACGGGCGAAGTCATTGTCCCAGACGCGACCAATCTCAATCTTGAAATCAATCAGCTTGATCCCGACGCCATACATCACACCGGACATCCAGTCGTTCACGCGCAAGGCAAGGCTGACAATATCATCCATTTCCTGCTGTGACGCCCAGCCAAAAGCAATGATGTACTCCTCAGGGACCAACGGATCGCCCAGACTGTCGTCTTTGTACGAAAACTCAACAACCGGGCGCGGCAACGCGGTGCCCTCTTCCATCCCCATGCGTTTGGCCATCGTACCAGCCGCAAAGTTGCGCACGATCACCTCAAGCGGAATGATTTCGGCCTGACGGATCAGTTGTTCACGCATATTCAGGCGTTTGATGAAATGGGTGGGAATACCAATTTGGCCCAGGCCCGTCATGAAATACTCAGACAAGCGGTTGTTCAACACGCCTTTGCCTTCAATAACGGCCTTCTTCTCGGCATTGAATGCCGTCGCATCATCTTTGAAATACTGCACAAATGTGCCCGGCTCGGGACCTTCGTACAGAACCTTTGCCTTGCCTTCGTAAATCTTCTTACGGCGCGCCATAACAATCCCTTACCCCATACATTGCCCGCAGCAGGCCATGTCTTATTGGCGTCATAGTGCAAGCCCCCCTTGCGGGCAAGCACCCGTCGGGCCATATCTGGGACAACAGACATTCCAATCGAAAGGCCAATGCCATGAGCACCTTTGACGACCGCGAAAACGCATTTGAAAACAAATTCGCCCACGACGCCGAAATGCAGTTCAAGGCAGAAGCGCGCCGCAATAAATTGTTAGGGCTTTGGGCCGCCGCGTTGCTGGGCAAAACAGGCGACGCCGCTGATGAATATGCGAAGGAAGTCATCAAGTCCGACTTTGAAGAAGCCGGCGACGAAGATGTCTACCGCAAAGTATCCGGTGATCTGGGCGACAAAGCCGATGAAACCACGATCCGTACCAAAATGTCAGAATTGATGGTCGAAGCCAAAACCCAACTCATGAGCGAGCTGTAAGCCAGCTTTCCGCTTCAACAGAATAGATAAAACCGCGCATGTAATAGCGCGGTTTTATCATTTCGTGCATCTTTAATATGCAAGCTATGCATTTGCACTTGGGGTGCAGACATGGCACCGCAGACGACAACACATAGCAGAGCAGAGTATTTCATGACCAACGCGCTTTCGACATTGTTGCAGACCCGCGATTGGCTGATGGCAGATGGTGCGACGGGGACGAACCTGTTCAACATGGGGCTCATGTCGGGTGATGCGCCTGAAATGTGGAACGTCGATGAATCGGCAAAAATCACCGCGCTCTATAAAGGGGCTGCAGACGCGGGCAGTGATATCTTCCTGACCAACAGCTTTGGCGCCAACGCCTCGCGTCTCAAACTTCATGGCGCCGAGGGCCGGGTACATGAACTGAACAAAGCTGCCGCCGAAATCGGACGGGATGTCGCCGACGCATCAGGACGCAAAATCGTTGTTGCCGGATCCGTCGGGCCGACCGGTGAAATCATGGCCCCGATGGGCAGCCTGACACATGACATCGCCGTCGAGATGTTTCATGAACAGGCGGAAGGCCTCAAGGCCGGTGGTGCAGATGTACTTTGGGTGGAAACCATCAGCGCACCAGAAGAGTTCGCCGCCGCCGCCGAAGCGTTCGAAAAGGCCGCAATGCCATGGTGTGGAACAATGAGCTTTGACACTGCCGGACGGACAATGATGGGTCTGACGTCAGCAGATATGGTGAAAAAGGTTGGCAAACTTGCGCATCAACCACTTGGGTTTGGCGCGAACTGCGGCGTTGGCGCATCTGATCTGCTGCGGACCGTGTTAGGCTTTGCTGCCTCTGCCCCGACCCTGCCCATTATTGCCAAGGGTAACGCAGGCATACCCAAGTACCACGATGGGCACATCCACTACGACGGCACTCCTGAGCTGATGGCGGATTATGCGGTGCTGGCCCGCGACTGCGGTGCGACGATCATTGGGGGATGCTGCGGCACAACCCCTGACCATCTGCGTGCCATGCGCGCCGCGCTTGAGACCCGACCAAAGAATGCGCCGCCATCACTGGACCAGATCGCAGAGGCGCTTGGTGGGTTCTCATCCGCATCTGACGGCACAGATGGTGCAGGTCCCGCGGCCTCCCCACGTCGCGGGCGACGCCGGCGCGGCTAGGCTCACCTCGCTGGGGCGCTGCCCCCGCCTGCGGCTCCCCCGAGATATTTGGAAACATGTGAAGGTGAAGCGGGATGAAGGAAACCCCGCGTTAGCCATCAGACCAAGCGGGGCTTCTCACGTTACGGTCATCGGCTCCTCAGCCTGTACCGTGGCGTCAGATTGCCCAAAGCTGGTTAACAAGTGCTGAACACATCTTCTCATGTTCAAAAATACCTCCGCCGGAGGCTCCGTTGCGCCCAGCAATCCCGACCATCAGAAAAATGAAAGCTGATCGCCCGTTTGCGGCGGCGGCGCAAAAAGATCCGTCCTCAGCGGTGCCAAAGACCTGTCCAGCCCCAGTTTGCGCGTGGCCAGTTTGAACCGCTGCTTCATCATCGCGGCCCATTCGCCCTGCCCGACCATGCGGGTGCCGAAATTGGGATCATAGTCTTTGCCCCCATGCAATTCACGCACACGGCCCATCACCCGCGCGGCCCGGTCAGGATAGTGTTCGGCCAGCCAATCGCGGAACAGCCCAGCCACCTCGCGCGGCAGTCGCAAAACGATTGAGGATGCAGCGATAGCGCCTGCATCTTTTGCGGCTTCAAGGATCGCTTCTAATTCATGATCGGTCAGGGCAGGCACGACGGGCGACACCATCACACGCACCGGCACCCCCGCATCGGTCAGCCGCCGGATGGTCCGCAACCGGGCCGCTGGCATCGGCACCCGCGGTTCCATCGCGCGCGAGGTTGCGGGATCAAGCGTTGTGATCGAAATCCCGACACGCACCAGACCTTTGGCCGCCATAGGCGCAAGAATATCAATATCGCGTTCAATCAGCGTGCCCTTTGTGACGATACCGACAGGATGGTTGAAATCCCGCAGTACCTCCAGCACCTGCCGCATGATTTCCCGTTTCTTTTCAATCGGCTGATAGGGGTCCGTATTGGTGCCAATCGCCAACATCTTTGCGTCATAGCGAGGCTTAGATAATTCCTTGCGCAGCTGTGCTGCCGCGTTGGGCCGGGCAATCAGCTTAGTTTCAAAATCAAGGCCCGGCGACAGGCCCAAAAACGCGTGACTGGGCCGCGCAAAGCAGTAGATGCACCCATGTTCGCACCCCCGGTAGGGATTGATCGACCGATCAAACGATAGATCAGGCGATCTGTTACGTGAGATCACCGATCGCGCGATTTCATCTGTGACCTCGGTGCGCAGCACAGGCAGGTCTTCTTCCGCGCCCCACCCATCATCCACCGCCTCGGATCGTAACCTGTCAAACCGCACATCCGGGTTTGACGCAGCCGCCCGCCCCGGCGTGCGATGTGACTTCTGAACCGGTAAATCATCCATAATCATTATTAGAACGTTTCAAGAACATATACAATGACAGGTCGGTCACGATCATGGACGTGTCGGAAATCAGCAGGTAGCATAGCACAATTAGGCGCACTAATGTTTTTACAACCACTGCAAAGGCTTGGCCCATGTCCGACGAAGAAGACGACATCATCCTGTCTGAACTGAATGACGAAGACCTCGTCGCGCAAATGTTCGATGACCTTTACGACGGCATGAAGGAAGAGATCGAGGAAGGTGTAAACATCCTGCTTGAGCGCGGATGGGAGCCTTACCGTATTCTCACAGAGGCCCTTGTCGGTGGCATGACCATCGTTGGCCATGACTTCCGCGATGGCATTCTGTTCGTGCCAGAGGTGCTGCTGGCGGCCAATGCCATGAAGGGCGGTATGTTCATTCTCAAGCCTTTGCTGGCTGAAACCGGCGCCCCGCGCGTGGGCAAGATGGTGATCGGCACGGTGAAGGGCGACATCCACGACATCGGCAAGAACCTTGTGTCCATGATGATGGAAGGTGCCGGTTTCGAAGTGGTCGACCTGGGCATCAACAATGCGGTCGAATCCTACCTCGAAGCGCTGGAAACGGAAAAGCCCGACATTCTGGGCATGTCCGCCCT
Organism: Yoonia sp. JB2-21; assembly: GCF_055693545.1. Classification (NCBI taxonomy): domain Bacteria; kingdom Pseudomonadati; phylum Pseudomonadota; class Alphaproteobacteria; order Rhodobacterales; family Paracoccaceae; genus Yoonia; species Yoonia sp. JB2-21. The sequence goes on along the minus strand of NZ_JBVFUC010000001.1, from coordinate 3,510,066 downwards.
GCTCACAACAACGATGCCTTACATGAAAGTCGTGATCGACACGATGGTTGAGAAAGGTCTGCGCGACGACTATGTCGTGCTGGTCGGTGGTGCGCCACTGAACGAAGAATTCGGCAAAGCCATTGGCGCAGATGCCTATTGTCGTGATGCCGCAGTCGCGGTCGAAACGGCCAAGACCTTTATGGCACGCAAGCATAACCAAGGTGCCGCAGCCGTTTGATCTTACAAAATTGGCGTGGCGTTCCTATTTGAGAGCAAACGGAGGATGCCATGCCAATTGAACGTTTGATCGTACTTCTTGTTGTCGTGATCGCCCTTGCCGGGATAACCATTGCAGGTGTGATGGCCCTGACCGGGGGTAGCACCACGGCACTTGCCATGACTAGCCTGATCGCCTTGTGCGCCGCCTTTGTAGCGCGAAAATACAGCAGCCGTTCATGACAACCGATGCGACCCTCACCACGCAGGGCATTGCCCCCAAGGGCGAAGGTCGCGTTCTGCTGATAGCCTGTGGCGCATTGGCACGCGAGATTTTGGCGATCAAAGAGGCCAACGGGCTGGCGCATCTTGATCTGCAATGCCTGCCTGCCATCCTGCACAACCACCCCGAACGGATCGTCCCCGCCGTCCGTGCCGCCGTTGCCAAATATCGCGACGCATATGAGCAGCTTTTCGTGGTCTATGCCGATTGCGGTACCGGTGGTCAGCTACAGTCCGCATGTGCCGAACTGGGCGTTGAAATGATTGCCGGGCCGCATTGCTATTCTTTCTTTGAAGGAAACGCGGTTTTCGCCGCCCGCGATGAAATGACCGCCTTTTACCTGACTGATTTTCTGGTCCGCCAATTCGACGCTTTTGTGTGGGAGCCATTGGGGTTAGGCCGCCATCCTGACCTGCGGGATATGTACTTTGGCAACTATGAAAAACTGGTCTATCAGGCGCAAACCGATAACCCGGATTTGACTGCCAAAGCGCAAGACTGCGCCAGCCGGCTGGGCCTTGCGTTTGAGCGGCGCTTTACCGGCTACGGTGATCTGACGCCCGCGCTGACAGCCCTGTCCTAGATCGCCGCCGCAGCCGTCTCGCGAATACGCTGAACCATCGCCCGCAACCCGTTTGACCGCTGGGCCGACAGATGGTCGTTCAATCCCAAGCGCCCAAGCTCTGCCGCTGCATCAATCTTGCCGATTTCGCTGACCGGCTGGTCGTTATAAAGCGCAATCAGTACAGCGATCAGCCCGCGCACGATCATCGCGTCGCTTTCGCCGCGAAAGGTAAAGGTGTCGCCTTCAATCTTGGGCACAAGCCAAACCTGACTGGCGCAACCATCGACCTTGGTGGCAGGCACGCGCAATGCGTCTTCGAGCGGGTCCATCGCCTTGCCCATGTCGATCACATGGCGATAACGATCTTCCCAATCGTCCAGAAATTCAAAGGTCTCCACAAGCTCTTCAAAATCAGGATTGGCCATCCGATACCCCTTGGTTCAAGTCTAGAAGGCGATGTAGGTCGCCCGCTCCGCCGCGTCTACATCAAAGCGTGACAGTAACGACCTTTTGCCCTTGCACGGCTAGGCCAACCTGCCCTTCACACAGCAGCAAAGCATCATTTCCGAACACTTCACGCCGCCATCCTTTGAGTGCGACAACATCGCGTTCACCCGCCGCCAATGCATCAAGATCGGATGAGCTTGCGATGAGCTTGGGTGCGACTTCGGCATCGTCCGTCTTGGCCTTTAGCAGCACCCGCAACATGTCAGCCAGTGCCGGATTGACCTGCAGTTTGGTCCGCTTGTTGTCGACCTGTGGCATATCATCGGGCTTGACAGCTTGACCTGATCTGATCGCCGCCAGAATACCCTCGGCAATGTCGCCCTTGCGGGCTTCACGCAATAACAGCCGGGACCGGCCAAGATCTTTTTCAGACTGCGGCTTGGTCGAGGCCAGTTCAACCAGCGCATCGTCCTTAAAAACGCGGTTGCGCGGGATATTCCGCTCCTGCGCAAAGCTTTCTCGGAACCGCGCCAACTCACGCACAATCGCGAGGAATTTGCCAGACTGGGTCCGTGTCTTGACCCGTTTCCATGCGTTGTCGGGGTCCGCCTGATATGTGGCTGGATCCTTCAGCACGGCCATTTCTTCGGCCACCCACTTGCTGCGACCAGACTTTGCAAGACGGGCAGACAGATATTCGTAGATATCACGCAGATGGGTCACGTCGGCCAACGCATATTTCGCCTGCGCATCGGTCAACGGACGCCGCGACCAATCGGTGAAACGGGACGACTTATCAAGATCTGACTTGGTGATCTTGCGCACAAGCGTTTCATAGCCAACCTGCTCGCCAAAGCCACACACCATTGCGGCGACCTGCGTGTCAAAAAGTGGCTCGGGAATAACGGCGGCATCAACGTAGAATATCTCTAGATCCTGACGCGCGGCGTGAAATACCTTAACACAACCGTGGTCACGAAAAAGATCGTAAAGCGGCTCCAGCGACAAGCCATCGGCAAGCGGGTCCAACAGAACGGCATCCGCACCATTGTCGTCCTGATATGCCAGTTGCACCAAACATAGCTTGGAATAGTAAGTTCGTTCTCTCAAAAACTCTGTATCAACAGTAACATAAGCGCGTTTTGCAGCCTCTTGGCAGAACGCGGCCAAGTCTGCGGTCGTGGTGATTGTTTTCATTTTTGGTCCATCAATCGCAAAGAAGTGCGGAGCATTCCAACCCTGATAGGACATCGGGCCCATGATGGAAAGTAGACGGTCACTCTTGCAACATTATGGGGCTCCGGTCCCCTTGTGCAAATTGGCGCAAAACACGCGGATAGAGCGCGTGTTCCATCGGCAAAAGCCGCCTTGCAAGCGTTTCTGCGGTGTCATCAGCCGTAACAGGTATCCGCGCTTGACCCAGGATCGGACCGTCATCCAATGCCGCCGTTACTTCATGAACGGTACAGCCATGTTCTGTATCACCTGCCTCTAACGCGCGCGCATGGGTATGCAACCCTTTGTATTTGGGTAGCAAGGAAGGATGGATATTGAGGATCTGACCCTCCCATTTCGCCACGAACTCCGGCGTCAGGATACGCATGAACCCAGCAAGGCAAATAATGTCCGGGCGTGCCGATTTTAGCGCTTCATGCAACGCCGCTTCAAACCCGCCGCGGTCTTTGCCAAAGGGCTTATGATCAATTGCCAAGGACGGAATATCGAGGTCATGGGCTTTCGCAAGGCCACCCGCGGCAGGGTCGTTGGACAAGACAAGGACCGGTCGCGCCGGATGATCACCGCGCATCGAGTGCGCAAGGGCAACCATATTTGAGCCCCCCGGAGATGAGGATCACGACCCGTTTGGTCACAAAAGGGTCCCTGTGTAGCTGACGCCCTCACCATCGGCGACGGTACCAAGCCTGTACACGGTTTCACCCTCCTGGCCCAAAAGCGTTGTCAGCGCATCGGCCTTAACGGCATCGACGACCAAAACCATGCCAATGCCCGCGTTGAAGGTCTTTAACAACTCCGCCTCTGCCATCCCGCCGGTCTGCGCCAGCCAACGAAATACGGGTGGCAGATCCCAAGCATTCAAATCAATGCGAGCACCCAAGTCTGGCAACACGCGCGGCAGATTTTCGGTCAGACCACCGCCAGTGATGTGGGCCAAGGCATGCACACCGCCCGCGCGGACGGCCGCCAATGCCTGTTTTACATAAAGCCGGGTCGGCGCAAGCAATGCCGCACCCAGTTCACCATCCGCAAAAGGCGCGCCGTCACTCCACGCCAAGCCTGACAGATCAACGATGCGGCGCACAAGCGAATAGCCGTTGGAATGCACACCGTCCGAAGCAAGCCCCAGCAACACATCACCTTTAACCACACCGGCGGGCAACTCAGCACCACGTTCCATCGCGCCAACCGCAAAGCCGGCAAGATCGAAATCGCCCGCGTCATACATTCCCGGCATTTCGGCGGTTTCGCCACCGATCAAGGCGCAACCGGACGCTTCACACCCAGCGGCAATCCCTTCGATGATGCGGGTCGCCGCGTCCAGCTCCAATTTTCCTGTAGCAAAATAGTCTAGGAAAAACAGTGGCTCCGCGCCCTGACAGACCAAATCATTCACACACATCGCAACCAGATCAATACCGATCGTATCGACGTTTCCGGTATCAATCGCGATACGCAATTTGGTCCCTACCCCATCGGTGGCCGCAACCAAAACCGGGTCGGTGTAGCCTGCACCCTTTAGGTCAAACAATGCGCCGAAACCGCCCAGACCGGCCATCACACCGGGGCGCGCGGTGCGCTTTGCGGCGGGCTTGATCCGCTCAACCAAGGTATTGCCCGCATCAATATCGACCCCCGCATCAGCATAGGTCAGGCCGTTTTTCTTGGTCATGGGGCAGCTCCTGTCGTGTTTGGCGTTCGTTACCGTATCATCCAGCCAAAGGGAACAGGAATTGGCACGGCCCAACATTCCTGTCTTGACGCAACGGTCCGGTCTGGTACTCCAAAACCCACAAGGGGGCCTGTAGCTCAATTGGTTAGAGCAGAGCGCTCATAACGCTTTGGTTGCGGGTTCAAGTCCTGCCGGGCCTACCATTTCCCTTATCTGTATACAAATGCATACAGGGCTTTCCGCAATCGGTGTGATAGTCTATGCCAAAACCCAGATTCCCCTTCGCCACGGAGACCAAAAGATGTCGAAAATCAAGGTAGAAAACCCCATCGTCGAACTCGACGGTGATGAAATGACCCGCATCATGTGGCAGTTCATCAAAGATAAGCTGATCTTGCCCTATCTGGACATCGACTTGCTGTACTATGACCTCGCGATGGAGGTCCGGGATGAAACCAACGACCAGATCACCATTGATGCCGCCGAAAAGATCAAAGAAATCGGCGTTGGCGTGAAATGCGCGACGATCACACCCGATGAACAACGGGTCGAGGAATTCAACCTCAAACAGATGTGGCGCTCACCCAATGGGACCATTCGGAACATTCTTGGCGGGGTTGTCTTCCGCGCGCCGATTATCTGCAAAAACGTCCCGCGCCTTGTTCCCGGTTGGACTGACCCAATTGTCATCGGGCGTCACGCGTTTGGTGACCAGTATAAGGCCACCGATTTCCTGATGCCCGGTCCCGGCAAGCTGACGATGAAGTTTGTAGGCGAAGATGGCACCGTGATCGAGAAAGAGGTCTTTGATAGCCCGGCGGCAGGTGTGGCGATGGGGATGTATAATCTGGACGCGTCGATTTTTGACTTTGCCCGGGCGTCCTTTAACTACGGCCTCAACCTTGGCTGGCCTGTTTACTTGTCAACCAAGAATACGATCCTGAAGGCCTATGACGGTCGGTTCAAGGATATCTTCCAAGAAGTTTATGACACTGAATTTAAAGATAAATTCGAAGAAATCGGAATTGAATATCAGCACCGTCTGATCGACGACATGGTCGCATCAGCGATGAAATGGTCGGGTAAATTCGTCTGGGCCTGCAAGAACTACGACGGTGACGTGCAATCGGACACTGTTGCGCAGGGCTTTGGCTCTCTCGGCCTGATGACCTCACAACTCATGACACCGGACGGCAAAATCGTCGAGGCAGAGGCGGCGCACGGCACTGTCACGCGTCATTACCGCCAGCACCAAGAGGGTCAGGCAACGTCAACGAACTCAATCGCGTCGATCTTTGCATGGACAGGCGGGCTCAAGCACCGCGCGAAGCTGGATGACAACGCTGAATTGATGACCTTTGCAGACACGCTTGAGAAGGTCATCGTTGATACGGTCGAAAGTGGCTTCATGACGAAAGACCTCGCCCTGCTGGTCGGCCCTGATCAGGGGTGGCTGACAACGATGGGCTTTCTTGAGAAGATTGACGAAAACCTAAACAAAGCGATTTAGATCTCTGCCCTCTGCAAAAAACCAAAGGGGTCGCCCACGAGCGGCCCCTTCTTTTTTCTCTACAAAAACAAGTCTTGGGGCCACGACACAAAGGGGCTAGCTTTTGCTGCGATTGCACGGTATCCGCCCGACAACTCCAGACAAAGGCAGACCTATGGATATCCGTAATATCGCGATCATCGCGCACGTTGACCACGGCAAGACGACACTTGTTGATGAACTTCTCAAGCAGTCGGGCATCTATCGTGAGAATGAGGCCACACAAGAACGCGCGATGGACAGCAATGACATCGAACGCGAACGCGGAATCACGATCCTTGCAAAATGTACCAGCGTTGAGTGGAAAGGCATTCGCATCAACATCGTCGACACCCCCGGCCACGCCGACTTTGGCGGTGAGGTTGAGCGGATCTTGTCGATGGTTGATGGCGTTGTTTTGCTGGTTGATGCGGCGGAAGGCCCGATGCCGCAGACCAAATTTGTGACCTCCAAGGCGCTGGCGCTCGGTCTGCGCCCTATCGTTGTGGTCAACAAAGTCGATAAGCCCGATGGCGAACCTGATCGCGCGGTGGATGACTGTTTTGATCTTTTCGCGGCATTGGAAGCCAGTGACGACCAACTCGACTTTCCGACCATGTATGCCTCTGGACGGTCGGGCTGGTGTGACGCTGAACTGGATGGTCCACGCGAAAACCTTGATGCGTTGTTCGACCTGATCATCGACCACGTCCCTGCCCCGGCACAGGTCGCCCACAAGGACGAACCCTTCCGCATGCTGGCAACAACACTGTCTGCGGACCCATTCATCGGGCGTATTCTGACAGGACGCGTTGAATCGGGCACTTTGAAAGCAGGCGAAACCGTCAAAGCGCTGTCCCGCGACGGCGAGAAAATCGAACAATTCCGCGTCTCCAAAGTGCTGGCCTTCCGAGGTTTGTCACAGACGGCGATCGACGCAGCAGAGGCTGGTGATATTGTCACCCTTGCCGGCATGACGAAAGCCACCGTTGCTGATACGATCTGCGATGTGGCGGTTGAGGAGGCGATCCCGGCACAACCCATCGACCCGCCAACCATCACGGTCACCTTTGGCATCAACGACAGCCCGCTTGCCGGCAAGGATGGCAAAAAAGTCCAGTCGCGTGTGATCCGCGACCGTTTGATGAAAGAGGCCGAAGTCAACGTCGCCATCAAGATTGCCGACACCCCAGGCGGTGACGCGTTTGAGGTCTCGGGCCGCGGCGAACTCCAGATGGGTGTCCTGATCGAAAACATGCGCCGCGAAGGGTTTGAACTGTCGATTTCGCGTCCACAGGTCATTTTCACCGAAGTTGATGGCGTGCGCCATGAACCTGTTGAGGAAGTCACCATCGATGTGGATGACGAGTACACTGGCGTTGTTGTTGAAAAGCTGACCGGTCCACGCAAGGGCGAACTGACCGAGATGAAACCCGCTGGTGCAGGCAAGACCCGCATCATCGCGCGCGTCCCATCACGCGGCCTGATCGGCTATCACGGGGAATTTCTGACCGACACACGCGGTTCCGGCGTGCTGAACCGGCTGTTCCACGGCACGACGCCATACAAAGGAAAAATCGAAGGACGCCGTCAGGGCGTGCTGATTTCCATGGAAAACGGCAGCTCCGTCGCCTTTGCCCTTTGGAACCTCGAAGAACGCGGCAAGATGTTCATCGGCGCGCAAGAGGCCGTCTATCAAGGCATGATCATCGGCGAACACAGCCGCGAAAATGATCTTGAGGTGAACCCGCTGAAAGGCAAAAAGCTAACCAACGTGCGCGCCTCTGGCACAGACGAAGCGGTGCGCCTGACAACACCTGTGACCATGTCACTGGAACAGGCGATTGCCTATATCGACGACGACGAATTGGTCGAAGTCACACCAAACGCGATCCGCCTGCGCAAACGTTATTTGGACCCGCACGAGCGGAAACGGCAAGCACGCGCCAGCTAACCGGGCGCAACCACGTCGCCCACATTAATCATCCCGGGCATGGCGACGCTGGCGTACCAGCCGCCATGGCCGCGCATCGCGTTGCACCCACCGGGACCAAGTTCTTTTTCCATGCGGGAACAGGGCGGACATGGCCCGTGGATTTCTAAGATCGCCTCACCGATACGCAGCAACCCTTTGCGCAGCGCCAAAAGGTTAAGACCAGACACCACTAGATTGCGGCGCAGCGCTTCTGGCGTCACAATCTGATTTTTCGAAAGTGCCGCGATCACCGGCAGGTGTTCAGCTTGGATCAAAGTCACCGCGCGTTTGCCCGCGCGGCCATGATCGCCGATCAAACCCACCTCAGCGACTTCGGCGTGCTGGACCACATCAATCTGCGCATAGCGTTCCGCCCGCAGACCGATCCAATCCAACTTTCCAGCCCGCGCGTGGCGGGCCATCATTTCGCCAAGCTGACCTTTCAAGCGATCTCTTCGACGATGCTCAATTCGCGCTGGCTGGCGCCCTTGGCAAAACCCAGCGCCTCTTGGTAGGCATCTGAATAATAACAATCATGTGCGGCTTGCAGGCTGGGAAAGCGTGCCACGACGTTGCGGGGGCGATCTGGGCCTTCCAACTGCTCATAAGCACCACCACGGGCCAGAAACACACCGCCATGATCCACAATCGCAACAGTAGCGCGCTTGGCGTATTCAGAATAGGCAGCCTCATCCGTCACGGTCACATGGGCAATCCAAAGTGCGCTCATTTCAATTCCTCCAGAACAGCCTTCGCCGCCGCAATCGCAGCATCCGCATTTTCTGCCGAGGCACCACCACCCTGTGCCATATCAGGACGACCACCGCCGCCCTTGCCACCCAATTCAGGCGTAACTGCGCGCAGCACATCGACCGCCGAAACCCGATCTGTCAGGTCAGCCGTCACACCGGCCGCCACAGCGGCCTTGCCGCCTGTGTCTGCGATCAAGACAACGACACCAGAGCCGACCTTTTCCTTGAACTGATCCACCAGCGACGGCAGGTCCTTGCCGGATACCCCCGACATGACCTGACCCATAAAGCAAATGCCATTGATCTTTTCCTGCGCGGGGCCCGCACCTGATCCGCCACCCATCGCCAAATCACGGCGCAGCTGTGCGACCTCATTGGCCAGCGTCTTGCGTTCGTCCAGCAAGGCCTTGACCCGATCCGCCGCCTCAGCCGCTGGTGCCTTAAGCGCCGCAGCAACCAGACCCAACCGCGCGTCCTGCGCGCGCAGGTGGTCCAAGGCCGCCTGCCCAGTCAGCGCCTCGATCCGACGCACACCAGCACTGGACGCGCTGTCGCCCAATGTCACAAAAGTGCCGATCTCGCCCAGCTGCTTGACATGCGTACCGCCACACAGCTCTAGTGAATAGGTTGCCCCATTGGTGCCTTTGCCAGATCCTTCCTGACGGCCCATGGACACGACACGAACCTCATCGCCATATTTTTCACCAAACAGCGCCTGTGCACCCATCGCACGTGCATCATCAGGGGTCATGATCCGGGTCTCAACAGCTGTGTTCTGGCGAATAATAGTATTCACGTCACGCTCAACCTGCGCCAGTTCCTCAGGCGATAGTGCCTTGGTATGGCTAAAGTCAAAGCGCAACCGATCGGGGGCGTTCAATGACCCGCGCTGCGCAATATGATCCCCCAACACCGCGCGAAGCGCCTCGTTCAGCAGATGCGTCGCCGAATGATTGGCCTGAACATTGGCGCGGCGTACAGGGTCAACCGCCAGTTCGGCCCCCTGCCCCTTGGACACCGTCCCCGCGGTCACTTTTGCAAAATGTACGTAGACGCCGGCCACTTTTTTGGTGTCTGTAATCTCGGCCTTGCCTGTTTCTGTCACCAGCATACCGGCATCCCCGACCTGACCGCCGGATTCCGCATAAAATGGCGTCTGGTTCAGCACGATCTGCACCGCCCCGTCCGCGGTATCTGCCACCGCACCATCGACAACAAGCGCGGCGATCTGCCCTTCAGCCGTCAGCGTATCATAGCCCAGAAAATCAGTTGGCCCGCTTTCATCCGCGATATCAAACCATACGGCGCTCTCTGCGGCGTCACCAATCCCAGACCAAGCAGCGCGCGCCTTGGCCTTTTGCGCGGCCATCGCCGCATCAAAGCCGTCAGTGTCCACCGCGCGGCCCTTTTCGCGCAGGGCGTCCTGCGTCAAATCAAGCGGGAACCCGTATGTATCATAGAGCTTGAACGCCGCCTCACCGGGCAAAGCCGCATCTGCGGGCAGACCTGAAAGCTCATCATCAAGCAACTTCAAGCCGCGATCCAAAGTCTGCTTAAATCGCATTTCTTCGTTCAGCAGCGTCTCTTCGATCAACTGCTGTCCCTGACCCAATTCTGGATAGGCAGCCCCCATCTGTTGGACTAACGCTGGAACCAGGCGGTGCATGACGGGGTCTTTGCTGCCAAGCAAATGCGCGTGACGCATGGCCCGGCGCATGATACGACGCAGCACATAACCACGGCCTTCATTTGAGGGCAGCACACCTTCGGCGATCAAGAATGAGGTTGAGCGTAGATGGTCCGCAATCACGCGGTGATGCGTGTTGCCCGAACCATCAGGATCCGTGGACGTGGCATCAGCAGAGGCCTCGATCAGTGCGCGCATCACATCAATATCGTAATTGTCATGCTTGCCTTGCAGCAAAGCCCCGATGCGCTCAAGCCCCATGCCGGTATCAATCGACTGCATTTCTAGGGGCTTCAGCGAGCCATCTTCGAACTGTTCGTTTTGCATAAAGACGACGTTCCAGATCTCAATAAAGCGATCCCCATCTTCTTCGGGCGATCCCGGTGGTCCGCCCCAAATGTGATCGCCATGGTCATAGAAAATTTCGGTACAAGGGCCGCACGGCCCCGTTGGACCCATGCGCCAGAAATTGTCATCCGTTGGGATGCGAATAATCCTGTCATCGGTGAAACCGGTGACTTTCTTCCAAATGTCGGCGGCCTCGTCATCTGTATGATAAACCGTCACCAACAGGCGGTCCTTGTTGATGCCAAACTCTTTGGTCAACAGCTCCCATGTATAGGGAATGGCCTCTTCCTTGAAATAATCGCCAAAGCTAAAGTTGCCCAGCATCTCGAAAAAGGTGTGGTGGCGGGCTGTATACCCGACGTTATCAAGGTCGTTGTGCTTGCCGCCTGCACGGACGCATTTTTGACTTGTCGTCGCGCGGGTATAGTCGCGCGTCTCGACCCCGGTGAACAGGTTCTTGAACTGCACCATGCCAGAGTTGGCGAACATCATTGTCGGGTCGTTGCGCGGCACAAGCGGGCTCGAGGCCACGATCTCATGACCCTGTTTGCCAAAGTAATTTAGAAACGTGGAACGGATGTCAGCAAGGCTGGTCATGGCGGACTTTCAGGTGATCATTGACGTTGACTGGCAGAAATAGCCCTGCACCTGCACGCTGTCCACAGTCAAACGGACACAGGCGCCCCCTGTCTTGTCAAACTGGCCTCGCGGCACGCCAAATTTGTGGCAAACCAGTGGGCCATATGAAAAAGGGTGCCGCGTTTTACGGCACCCCATCCCAGAGTATTTTCCACCATGTTTCATGGTGTCGGCGTTTCAGCAGTCGCCGTCTGCACCTTTAGACTTCGACAAGATCATCATCACCGTCATCGGTCCCGCCTTCGGGCAGATCAAAGTCCAGACCGTGTGCCGCACGGATCTTATCTTCGATCTCAAGCGCCACGCTTGGGTTTTCCTTGAGGAAAATCTTCGAGTTTTCACGCCCCTGCCCAATCCGTTCATCACCATAGCTGAACCAGGCACCTGATTTTTCGACCACACCGGCCTTCACGCCCAGATCAAGCAATTCGCCCATCTTCGAGATGCCTTCGCCATACATGATGTCGAATTCCACCTGTTTGAACGGCGGGGCCACCTTGTTCTTGACCACTTTCACACGGGTCGCGTTGCCCACAACCTCATCGCGGTCTTTGATCGCGCCGATACGGCGGATATCCAGACGGACAGAGGCATAGAATTTCAGCGCGTTACCACCTGTTGTGGTTTCAGGTGAGCCGAACATCACACCGATTTTCATCCGGATCTGGTTGATGAAAATCACCATACAGCCAGAGCGGTTGATCGACCCTGTCAGCTTGCGCATCGCCTGCGACATCAGACGCGCATGCACACCAACAGAACTGTCGCCCATGTCGCCCTCAAGCTCGGACTTCGGCGTCAGTGCTGCAACCGAATCTACAATCACCATGTTTACGGCACCAGAGCGGACCAGCGTATCGACAATCTCCAACGCTTGCTCGCCCGTGTCAGGTTGTGAAATCAGCAACTCATCCAGGTTCACGCCCAGTTTCTTGGCATATTGCGGGTCCAGCGCGTGCTCGGCATCAACAAAGGCGCAAACGCCGCCTTTTTTCTGCTCTTCCGCAATCGCATGCAGGGTCAGGGTCGTCTTACCCGACGATTCAGGGCCATAAATTTCAATCACGCGGCCTTTCGGCAGGCCACCGATCCCCAATGCAATATCCAGACCCAGCGAACCCGTCGATGTCGCCTCAATGTCGGCCATCTGATTCTGGCCACCAAGCTTCATGATAGAGCCCTTACCGAACTGCCGTTCGATCTGCGCCAGCGCGCTTTCCAGCGCCTTTTCTTTGTCCGCGGTCTTCTTATCTGTCATTTTGAGGAGTTCTGCCGTTGCCATGTGTCCTGTCCTTATTTCACGCCACCCTTGGGGCGGCAATCACTGCTTTTGTTCTCATTGTGTTCTCATCGTTAATGAGATCAAAAGCAGAACATTGCAACATAAATTTTCACTGCTCATCTTCATCCAAAGGTGGTTAAGGAATGGTTTATCGCCTAGCATTGGCGGCGTAATAGACGAAAGACAGCGACCAAATGCTTGTTTTCTGGAAAGAAAATCTGGTGCTGATGGCAGTACCCAAAACCGGATCGACCGCGTTAGAGGGTGCGCTTGCACCGCGCGCATCCCTCGTGCTGCGCGATCCACCCGAACTGAAACATGCGCCTTGCTATCGCTACAAACGATTCCTCAAACCGCTGTTCAAGCAGGTCGGCGGTCAAAACCCCGAACTCATGGCCATCGTACGCAACCCGATTGATTGGCTGGGCAGCTGGTATCGGTATCGGACGCGGGATGATTTGATCGGGCATGAGAACAGCACACGAGACGTCAGTTTCGATGACTTCGTGCGGGAATACTGCAAAGGGTCGCCTGCCCCATTTGCCAACGTCGGATCGCAAGCGCGGTTCCTGACGATCAACGACGGCGAGATCGGCGCGCAGCATCTGTTTCAGTATGAACAATGGGATAAGGTGACCCGCTATCTGGAAGAGCGGCTGGATGTCGAAATCTCGCTGAAACAGAAGAATGTATCACCGGTGATGGATTTAGAGTTGTCGGCAGAGGTTGAGGCAAAGCTGCGCGAGAAACGGGCGTCGGAGTTTGAGGTGTGGGAAAAGGGGCGGCGGTGAATCAAAATTTTCAATGAATGGTCTTAAATCGATTATGTTGAAAATCTCACTAGCACGAAGTTTCGTTCAAAAGTTCGAAGCTTGCTCTTGCAAGGGACCGTTTAGAAAACCTCGTGTGCGATATCGCTATTTCTCGGAAGGGTGTTCCGCGAAGCTAATCGTTATCGCTCGAAAACCGAACGTTTCAACGCAATCAGCCCAAATAACTTGCACCTAGATATAGCCAACGAGCGCATACATTGTATTTTTCAGAAATGGCGCAAAGGTTCGCGTTTTTTAAGGTAAGGTCTAAATTAATGACGCTACAAGGCGAAATGTTTGAAGTCGATTGCCCAAAGTGTACCAAATCACATTCTCAGAGAGATTTAGCCTGCACAAATTGCGAACAGCATTCAATAGTTGTTGGAATCAACCCTCGAAATTCGAGTCGGCTTGGCAGCGGGGCAAACATCTCGTGTCATAATTGCTCGGTCGCTGTTACCCGTTTTCCTTGTTCTGAGTGTGGCTCCGAAATGTTTTCCTTACTGCAAAAGCAGTCAGATGAAAAAGCAGCGGTTGCTGGTATGAAGCATCAGTTTAAGCTATGGGGCTACACAATCGTTGGCGCTGTTTTCCTTTTTATACTTATTGGCCTTCTGAGTTCTTTGTGACACGTTAACTCCTCTCTAAGTCGACCACTCGCTTACGGAGGACTGAAAACCTAACGAGAATGCTTTGTCAGTAAAGCGGACTCCCTACGTCAACGTCCGCCGCACCGCATCTTGCCACCCCGCATACCGCCGTTCCCGCGTCGCCTCATCCATCTGCGGCTCAAACCGCTGGTCAAGCATCCAATTCGCGGCGAACCCCGACTGATCGGGATAAACACCCGCGCGGCTGCCGGCCAGCCAAGCAACACCCAGCGCTGTCGTCTCCAACACCGTGGGTCGGTCCACTGGCGCGCCGATGATGTCGGACAGGAATTGCATCGACCAGTCCGAGGCGCTCATCCCCCCATCAACCCGCAAAACCCCATCTGTATCAGAGGCTTGCCAGTCGCTCTTCATCGCCTCCAGCAGATCACGCGTCTGAAAACCCACACTCTCAAGCGCGGCCTTTGCGAACTCGGCCGGGCCGGAATTGCGGGTCAGACCATAGATCGCACCGCGTGCATCTGCATCCCAGTAAGGTGCACCAAGCCCGGTAAACGCAGGCACCATGTAAAGCTCCTGCCCCGCATCTGCTGTTTGTGCCAAGGGTTGCGTCTCTTTCGCCTCGCGGATGATCTTCAACCCATCGCGCAGCCACTGTACCACGGCGCCCGCGATAAAGATCGACCCTTCCAGCGCATAGGTCGGTTTGCCGTCAAACTGATAGGCAATCGTCCCCAGCAGCCGCTTTTTGCTTTCCACCAGCGTGTCGCCAGTGTTGAGCAGCGCAAAACAGCCCGTACCGTAGGTGGATTTCAACATACCCGGCTGAAAACAGGCCTGCCCGATGGTTGCGGCCTGCTGATCACCGGCAACGCCAAGTATGGGGAGTTCTGTGCCAAACAAATCAGCGCGGGTCGTGCCGAAATCCGCCGCACAATCCAGCACCTTGGGCAGCATTTGCATCGGAATGCCGAAGCGTTCGCAAATCGTGCTGCTCCAGCGCCCCTCGCGAATATCATAAAGCATTGTTCTTGCGGCGTTTGTGGCGTCTGTCACGTGGCGTTTGCCGCCGGTCAGCTTCCAGATCAGATAACAATCAACAGTCCCAAAGAGCAAATCCCCAGCCTCGGCACGCGCACGTGCGCCTTCAACCTTGTCGAGTATGTAGTTGACCTTTGTGCCAGAAAAATAAGGGTCCGCCAGCAGGCCTGTTTTCTGGGTGATGGTCGGCTCAAACCCTTCCTTGCGCAACTTCTCGCAAAAGGGTGCGGTGCGCCTGTCTTGCCAGACAATCGCGTTATGGATCGGCTCACCCGTGTTCTTGTCCCAAATCAGCGTTGTTTCGCGCTGGTTGGTAATACCAATGGCAGCCACATCAACGGCGGCAATCCCGGCTTTCTCAATCGCACCACGACAGGTTGAGGCAACAGATGACCAGATATCGGACGGATCATGTTCGACCCAACCGGACTGCGGAAAATGCTGGGTGAATTCCTCTTGCGCGGTTGCCTTCACCTGCATGTTTGCGTCAAAGATGATCGCCCGGCTGGATGTCGTGCCTTGATCGATGGCCAGAATATAGCTCATGGTGTACCCCCGTTTGTTGTTTTGTTTCAAGCTGCCATGAAAGCGTCAAGGGTCGCGACCTGATCCGCGGTCAGGCGCAGACCAAGCTTAGAGCGGCGCCACACCACATCGTCGGCTGTTCGGGCATATTCGCGCGATATCAGCCACTTCACCTCGGCTTCTGTCAGTGTTGCCCCAAAGTCCTGCCCCAGATCAGCAACTGTCGTGGCTGCACCAAGAATGTCTTTTGCCTCCGTGCCATAGCCTTTGATCATCCGCAGCGCCCATGCAGGCGTCAAAAACGGGTACGCGCCCTGAAGGTCGGCCACCAACTGATCGCGATCCTTCACCTTGAAATCACCCCCGGGAAGTGGTGCGTCATGCGTCCAGGGGTGCGTCCCACCCAGCAATGGGGTCAGCTTCTTAAGGGCGTTTTCGGCAAGTTTGCGATATGTTGTGATCTTACCGCCAAAGATATTCAACAGCGGCGCACCGTTCTCGTCCAAGGATAGCACATAGTCGCGGGTCGCAGCCGTGGCCGACTTTGCCCCATCATCATAGAGCGGACGAACACCGGAATAAGTCCAGACCACGTCTTCGCGGGTCACTGGCCTTTTAAAATACTGCGATGCAAAAGCGCACAGGTAATCCTGTTCTTCATCCGTGGCATAGGGCTTTTCCGACAGATCGTGGTGTTCGGCATCGGTCGTGCCGATCAGCGTGAAATCCGTCTCATAAGGAATGGCGAATATGATCCGCCCGTCTTCGCCTTGGAAGAAATAACTTTTGTCGTGATCGAACAGTTTTTTGGTAACTATGTGGCTGCCACGCACCAACCGCACGCCCTCGGATGTATTCAACCGGGCAACACCACGCACGATGTTCTCGACCCACGGGCCTCCTGCATTGACCAGCGCACGCGCGGTATGGGTCTGCTGAACGCCCCCATGCTCAGTCACGATCTGCCAACGGCCATCGACACGGTCCGCACTGATCACCTTGGTCTGCACCATGATCGCGGCACCACGTTCCTCGGCATCGCGGGCATTCAGAACGACAAGGCGCGAGTCCTCGATCCAGCAGTCAGAATATTCATATGCAGTTTCAAACTTGTCGTTGAGTGGCAAACCAGTTGGGCGTTTCTTGAGATCCACCACATGCGTGCCCGGCAAAATCTTGCGGCCGCCCAGATTGTCATACATGAACAACCCCAAACGGATCAGCCACGCGGGCCGGCGCCCTTTCATCCACGGCATCACAGTGGACAGCAATTTCGAGGTGGGCGTGTCATTTTCAAACCGCATATCCGCGTGATATGGCAGTACAAAGCGCATTGGCCAGGAAATATGCGGCATGTTCTTAAGCAAGACCTCGCGTTCAACAAGGGCCTTTTTGACAAGACCGAATTCGAAAAATTCAAGATAGCGCAACCCGCCGTGGAACAGTTTGGTCGAGGCCGACGATGTGGCCGAGCCCAGATCATTCATCTCTGCCAAGGCAACCTTCAGGCCACGCCCTGCCGCATCGCGCGCAATGCCGCAACCATTGATGCCGCCACCGACGATAAAGATGTCAAAGTCAGATTTCATACCATACCTCATAGGATTTATCTGGGTGATAGTTCCGGGCCGTCTGGGTGCAAGTAAGAATGTCTTGAATGTTCGCTTGCGATCATACGAATGTGGATTTGATCAACAAATAAGATCATTCTTCTTGTCGAATGTTCGGTTATCAGCATAAACGAACAAATGGATACTTCCGCACGCCACAACCTGATCCGCAGCACGGCCCAAGCGAAGGGCAAAGTCGTCGCGACCGAGCTCGCCCGGACAATGGGCGTTGCGGTTCAGACCATCCGCCGCGACCTGCGCCAGCTCTGTGCCGCGGGTTTGCTGGAACGTATCCACGGCGGTGCCGTGCTCCCCTCTGGCGTCAGCAATATCGGCTATGGCGACAGGCGCGCGCTGAACCGGGACGTTAAGATCAGAATTGCGCGGCGCGCCGCCCAGATAATCCCAGACAAGGCCTCGCTCTTTCTCAATATCGGCACCACAACCGAAGCGGTGGCCCATGCCCTGCACGCCCATCGCGATCTGATGGTCGTTACCAATAACCTCAACGTCGCGAACATCCTCGCCAGTAACCCCACCTGCGATGTGGTCGTCGCCGGGGGCAGCCTACGGCGGTCCGACGGCGGGCTGGTGGGCGACCTCGCCGCGTTGGCCATTGACCGGTTCAAGGTAGATTTTGCCGTGATCGGCACCTCGGCTATCGACCTCAGTGGTGACTTGCTCGACTTCGACCCGGAGGAGGTTCGGGTCAGCCAACAGGTAATCAAAGCGGCACGTGCCACGATCCTTGTAGCGGACAGCACCAAGTTCACCCGCAAAGCCGCGGTGAAAATCGCGTCACTGGCGCAGGTGGATCATTTCGTGACGGACCGGGTACCATCAGAGGCGTTGATCAACCGGTGCAGCGATTGGGGGACACGGGTTGAAGTGGTGTAACGATAAGAGCTGAGCGTCTGCTTTGAGCCCAAATTACCTGATGCTGCAAGATGCACCAATGGCGGCTTTCGCGATGAGTTTGATGAAGACGCTTGACCTAAAGTAGCTTCAGGTCGGTATGAACCTGAGTGAAAGGGGGCGACCGTATGAAGATTTCTGAAGTGGCCGAACTGAGCGGGCTTAGCGTTTCAACGATACGCTACTATGAGAAATCTGGACTCTGTCCGCTCGTTCAACGCGGCGCAGACGGAAAGCGCCGATTTTCGAAGACAGATGCCGATTGGCTGGAGTTGCTGGCATCCCTGCGCGCAACTGGGATGCCCATGTCTGAGATGCGCACGTTCGCCGACTTATATGCATCCGGCGATGCAACAATCCCAAAGCGCAAGGCGGCGCTCCTATCACACCGACAAAGCCTTGAGGTTCGACAGGCGGAATTAGAACGCTGCCGCACGATCCTCGACCAAAAACTGAAAAAGTACGATGAGATATTGAAGGATCAGACATGAGGATAATGGTCGTAGGAGCGTTTGGCGATATTGGGCGATCTGCCTGCAAAGAGCTTGAACAGAGGCACGAAATCGTCACCGTCGGTCGCTCCGCTGGAGACGTTCAGGTCGATGTGGGCGACTTGCAAGCGGTGAAGGCACTCTATGAAAAGGTCGGTAGCGTTGATGCCGTCGTGTCTTGCGCGGGCGATGCGACCTTCGCGCCCTTGTCGGATATGGACCAAGAAATGTTCATGGTCGGTCTGCGGCAAAAGGTGATGGGACAGGTGAACCTTGTCCTCGCCGGGTTGAATGTCATTTCAGATGGCGGTTCCTTTACGTTGACTAGCGGCGTCCTTGATCGCGATCCAATCCGCATGGGGACAAATGCCGCGACCGCCAACGGGGCGCTGGCTGGCTTCGTCGCAGGAGCGGCAATAGAGATGCCGCGCGGTTTGAGAGTGAATGTCGTCAGTCCTGGAATGCTGGACGTCTCCGAACCGCGCTATGGCGCGTGGTTTCATGGTCACAAGCCAGTGCCATCACATGACGTTGGCCTCGCATACGCAAAATGCGTTGAGGGCGCTCTGACGGGGCAGGTGGTGATTGTGAAATAACCGGTCAGCGTCCGAACCGGACGTTCGCGCAACCGCAGCGAAATGGTGCTTTGTCCGCAAAGCGAAAAATCGTTCGCGCCTCCTGGAATTGAAATTATTATCCCGCCCCCGGCCCCCACCTCGCAACCAAACGATCCCGGATCTGATCGCGTGCCTGCCTGTAGAGCTCCAACCGCGCCTCGCGGTTGTCACCCAGCCCGGTGGGGTCAAGGATCGGCCAGTATTCAACATCCAGATGGTAAAACTGCGTCAAATCCAGCGCGCGCCGCTGGCTAGCGGGTGACAGCGCGAGGACCAGATCAAAGGATGACAGATCATCACCCCAGTCTTCCATCTCATCAAATGACCGCGACCGGTGGCGCGACAGTTCCACCCCGATCTCGGCGCAGACGGCAATGGAAAACCCGTCAATCTCCAGGTCGTTCTTCACCCCGACAGATTGGATATAACACTCTGTCCCATATAGTTTTTTCATGATCCCTTCGGCCATGGGCGACCGGACAGAGTTATGATCACAGCAAAACAGCACCGACTGCGGAAGGTCTTCGAATTTGCCTTCCTCCGCCATGATCAGCCCCCGAAGTGCAAGACGCAGATCAGCGTGAACAGGCGGCGGGCCGTATCAATATCGACGTCAGCCTTGCCCTCCAGTCGTTCCTGCAACACCCGCGCACCTTCATTGTGGATACCGCGACGGGCCATATCAATCGTCTCGATCTGGCTGGGGGGCAGAGTCTTGACCGCGTCGAAATAGCTTTCGCAGATCTGAAAATAATCCTTCACCACCTGCCGGAATGGACCCAAGGACAGATGAAACTCCCCCGCCGGATTGTCATCTTCCTGTTTCAGATCAAACACCAGACGGCGTTCCTTGATCGACAGGTTCAGCTTATAGGGGCCCGCAGGCACCTCGCGCCCGTCACGTGCAGGCATGGTGAAACTGTTGTCTTCCAACAAATCAAACATCGCCACTTTGCGTTCCTGATCAATCTCAGGGGTGGGGGGCGGCAAGTTGCGGTCGTCAATCTCGATATGGATGATCTTGCTCATGGCGCGCCCCGATTCAAACGGTCCAGACGGGCGCGCACGGACAGGCCATGCGCCTCAAGGCTTTCGGAAATGGCCAGCCGTTCGGCAGACGGGCCGATGGCGGCCAGCGCCTCGGGTGTCATACGCGACAGGGTGGTGCGTTTGATAAAGTCCATCACGGATAACCCACTGGAAAAACGCGCCGACCTTGCGGTGGGCAGAACATGGTTCGGACCGCCAATGTAGTCACCAATCGCCTCGGGTGTCCAACCCCCAATGAAGATCGCACCGGCATGGGTGATCTTGTCAGACAGGGCGTCTGCATCTGCGGTGCAAAGTTCCAGGTGCTCTGGCGCGATACGGTCGGACAGGGCAACAGCCTCATCGAAGTCCTTCACGGTGATCACCGCCCCAAAGTCACGCCAGCTGGCGCCCGCAATGGCGCGGCGTTCCAGTGTTTCAAGCCGTTTGGCGACGGCATCCGCGACGGCCTGACCAAAGCCCGCATCATCAGTAATTAAAAGCGACTGCGCGCTTTCGTCATGTTCCGCTTGGGAGAGCAGATCAAGCGCGATCCAATCCGGATCATTGTCGCGATCCGCAATCACCAAAATCTCGGACGGGCCTGCAATCATATCAATGCCCACCTTGCCAAAGACCCGGCGCTTGGCTGCGGCAACAAAGGCGTTGCCCGGCCCCGTGATTTTATCCACTGGCGCAATCGTTTGCGTGCCATAGGCAAGGGCCGCAATCGCCTGCGCGCCGCCAATGCGATAAATCTCATCCACACCCGCGATTTTGGCGGCCATCAACACCAGAGGGTTGGTCACGCCATTCGGCGTGGGCACAACAATCGCAAGGCGGCCAACGCCCGCGACCTTCGCCGGGATCGCATTCATCAAGACGGACGAAGGATAAGAGGCCAGACCACCCGGCACATAAAGCCCCGCTGCCGACACAGGTGTCCACCGCCACCCCAGGGTGGCACCCGCCTCATCCGTCCACGACGCGTCATCAGGCATCTGGCGCGCGTGATAGGCACGGATACGTTCCGCCGCCAATTCAAGCGCCGCACGGTCCGCATCCGACACTTTGGCGCATTCCGCCGCGATCTCAGCCTCACTGAAGCGCATGGTTTCGGCCGTCAGCTCCAACCGGTCAAACTTGGCGGTCAGGTCCAACACAGCCGCATCGCCCCGCGCCCGCACATCGGCAATAATCTCGGCCACGACATGATCCACATCCGGGCTATCCTCGCGCTTTGCACCCAAAAGGGCGGTAAAACGGGCCTCAAAATCGGCGTCAGTTGTGGATAGAAACTGTGGCATCACATCACTCCTTGCGAGACCACGACATAGCGGGGTGAGAGCGGGGCATCAATGGAGAGGTGAAGTACAAACGAGATGGCCGTGCGGATTGGCTGCGAAGGGCTGGTTTGAGCCCAACGTGTAACGCAGGCCCCGTTCGGGTATCGCCCGACCTGGAGGGCCTCAACATCACGGCTTGGCAACACGTTTCCACGAGCGCGACCTTCAAGTATGTTGAAACGCAGCAAAATCGCCCTCCGGGGGGAGGTCGGGCGATGCCCGGACGCGGCCGGGCGGTTGTTCTATGTGGTATCTGACACGACTAAAACGAACGACCGCTTAGTCCGCAGAGCGAACACGGCTTGTCGAGGCCACCTATCCCTTGAACCCAGTCGCTACCACAAACTTCTCTGAACTATCCGACCGCGATGCAGGCGGTTTCACATTCGCAACTTTCTTGAACCGTGTCTTCAGCAGTTTCTGCAAATCACCCTCGGCCCCGCCAGCCAGCACTTTGGCCACGAACGTCCCACCCTCTTCCAACACATCAAAAGCGAAATAGGCCGCGGCCTCACACAGTGCGATAATCCGCAAGTGATCGGTCTGTTTATGACCCGAAGCGGATGCCGCCATATCGGACATCACCACATCCGCCTTGCCGTTCAGCCATTCGCGGACTTTCAGATCGGCATCGTCTTCCATGAAGTCCAGCTGATGCACCTCGGCGCCTGCGACGGGCTCCACCTCTTGTAGATCAATACCCAGTACATAGCCCTGCGCCTTGCTCGTCCGCTCGCCCAGCGTATTGGCCCGCTTGACGGCCACCTGTAGCCAGCCGCCCGGTGCGCAGCCCAGATCCACGATCCGCGCCCCCGGCACAAGGAACCGAAATTTGTCATCGAGTTCCAAAATCTTATAGGCCGCCCTGCCCCGATAGCCTTCGGTTTGAGCGCGTTTAACATAGGGATCGTTCAACTGCCGCTGCAACCAATTGGTCGAGCTGATCTTGCGCCCTTTGGCAGTTTTCACTTTGACCGTCAGGTCGCGATACCCGCGCCCGGAGGAATTTTTTGTTGGTTTCTTGGCCATGTCAGCGCTCTACCCCTAAAATGGCGTGTCTTCCAAGACCCCATGTGCGGACATCTGGGCATAAAGTAGACCTTCGCGCAGGCCACGGTCCGCAACAGACAGACGATCTGTCGGCCACAGCCGCATCAATGCCTGCAAGATCGCCGACCCAGACATGATCAACGCTTGACGATCCTTGCCAATACGCGGATCAGCGCGGCGGCCTGCGGGGCCCAACGTCAGATAGTCTCGGATCACCGTATCAATCTGGTCCGAGGTCATGCGCAACCCGTCCACCTTCGTCCGGTCATAGCGTTTCAGGCCCAGATGGCTGGCCGCGACGGTGGTCACCGTGCCGCTGGTGCCGATGATCTGGAACCCCTCGCGCGCTTGTGCGGCGGCATAGGGCGAAAACTCTTCGAGGTTTTCCTCAAAGAACCACGACATCAGCGCAAATCGCGCGGCGTCATCCTCTACATCAGAAAACTGATCGCGTAGTGTGGCAACACCCAACGGCACCGAAATCCAGTCCACGACCTTGGCCGCAGCAAACGGACCGGGATCAGACTTGAAGCCCGCATGTAGCCGCATAATCGCGCGCGGACGTTCGCGTTTGGGCACATGGGTCAGGTCAATCCAAACCAACTCGGTTGACCCGCCTCCAATATCAACGACCAACAGCTGTTCAGTATTGACGCTGACCAGAGGCGCGCAGGAAATCACCGCAAGGCGCGCCTCTTCCTCCGGCTTGATGATCTCAAGATTAAGCCCCGTCTCGCGCCGCACCTGATTGATGAAGGTATCGCCGTTCAGCGCGCGCCTGCACGCTTCCGTCGCAACCAGACGCATGTGCTGCACACCATGACGCTTCAGCTTTTCGCGACAAATGCGCATAGCCGAAATCGTGCGGTTCATCGACGAACGCGACAACCGACCAGTGCTTTCCAAACCCGCACCCAGTTGGACGGACTTTGAAAAGCTATCAACCACATGAAACTGACTGCCCTTGGGTTGGGCAATCAACATACGGCAACTATTCGTGCCCAAATCCAATGCTGCATAAAGCTGCGCCGGATCAGGCGGTTTTGGCGCGGGGGTATCGACCGCTTTAGGGAACGCGCCCGCACCTTTGGGACGCTTGGGCGCCATAACTTACGCCCTCCATTTTCGAGTTACCTTCAAGCTATGCGCGCAAGGGCGTTTGCACAAGCCTTGTGATGCGGTTGTCACGCAATCGTTCAGAACCATTATGCAAAATTTGACGACAGGGGCGGATGGATGGAACGCTGGCAATCGGCTACGACTGGATGCGGTCGCTGCTTGCACGCGTCATGTCGAAAACCGGCATCGGGCAGATCAATGCAGTGATAGAAAAGACCCAAGAGGATAAGAGGAATCACATATGGCCGACGTAACAATCGTCTATTGGCGCGACATGCCAGCCCAGGTTATCGTGGGGCGTGGACGCCGTGGTGTGAAGCTTCCTTTGCCCGAACGGTTTGAGCAGGCCATCGACCGCGCCGCAATGAAATCAGGCGCTGCCGAGTCAGACGACTACATGGCCGGTTTTCGCAAAGCCGCCCCCATTCCCGTCGACGGCAGCGACCAAGACGCCGCAGAAGCGACCGTCGCCAAAATTGACGCCGAATATGACGTTGACCGTATCAAAACCCTTATCGCCAATGATGGTTGGGCTTGAAGAGCCCGCCCCTTTTCCCTGACACCCTTCGGAGGTCGCTGATGGCCCTGCTTTCTTTTCGCAAAAACAAAGACGTTGCTGAAACACCTCTGAACCCGCAGATGGAAGTGTTCCTGCAGGATTACTCCATTGAGGTGATGCCGCGCACAGCCGAAAAAGTCGAAGACTTCCGCGATCTGCTGCCCGCAGGCACCCGCGTCTATATCGCGCACATCGAGGGTACGCCGATTGAAGACATGGTGGCGACGGCCAAACGCCTATCCGCCGATGGCTATAACGTCATGCCCCACTTTCCGGCCCGCATCATCAAGGATGAAGCCACCCTCGCCGATTGGATTGCCCGTTATCAGGGTGAAGCTGGCGTTGAGCAGGCGCTGCTACTGGCCGGTGGCGTGGATAAGCCGCATGGCGATTACCATTCATCTATGCAGCTTTTGGAAAGCGGGCTGTTCGACAAGGCGGGCTTCAAACGCCTGCACGTCGCAGGCCACCCCGAAGGCAACCGTGATATTGATAAAGACGGCACCGATAAGCTTGTTATGGAAGCGTTGCAGTGGAAGCAGCGTTTCAACGACAGTACCGATGCCGAAATGGCACTGGCCACACAGTTTGCATTCGAAGCCAAGCCGATCATCGCCTGGGCCGACGCAATCAAAGAGGCGGGCATCACCCTGCCCATCCATATTGGCATTGCAGGCCCCGCCAAGTTGCAAACCATGATCAAATTCGCGATTGCTTGCGGGGTCGGCCCCTCGCTCAAGGTGCTGCAAAAGCGCGCCAAAGATGTCAGCAAGCTGCTGCTGCCGTTTGAGCCGACCGAGGTGCTGACCGATCTTGCCGCGCACAAGGCAGCCAACCCCGATTTCAATATCACCAACGTCCATTTCTTCCCACTTGGCGGCATCAAGACCAACGCCAATTGGGCTATCGCAAACGGCGGATCCTCCGCTGTGCCTGCTTCTCAATCCTAAGGACCGCAAATGACACGCACGATTGTCGAATCCAAAACCAAGACTGCCATCATCGGGTTCGACCAACCCTTTTGCGTGATCGGAGAACGGATCAACCCCACGGGCCGCAAAATTCTGGCCGAGGAACTGGAGCGCGGTGATTTCTCTCGCGTAGAAGCCGATGCACTTGCGCAGGTCGCCGCCGGTGCAAATATCCTCGATATCAACTCTGGCGCTGTCTTCTCCAACAAAATGGCCGAAGATCCGCGCTATGCC
This sequence comes from Yoonia sp. JB2-21, assembly GCF_055693545.1. Classification (NCBI taxonomy): domain Bacteria; kingdom Pseudomonadati; phylum Pseudomonadota; class Alphaproteobacteria; order Rhodobacterales; family Paracoccaceae; genus Yoonia; species Yoonia sp. JB2-21. The sequence continues at coordinate 3,484,524 of NZ_JBVFUC010000001.1, read as the reverse complement.
GACAACAACTTCGTCGAGCCCCCGCTGATGAAGGAAATGGTCGAACGGGTGCAGGCAATCACCGACGTGCCGCTTTGCATCGACAGTTCCGTGCCCGGTGCACTGGAAAACGGTCTAGCCGCAGCCGAAGGGCGCCCGCTGTTAAACTCAGTCACAGGCGAAGAAGAACGCCTCGAACTCGTCCTGCCGCTGGTTAAGAAATACAACGTGCCCGTGGTGGCCATCTCCAACGACGACACAGGTATCTCTGAAGACCCCGATGTGCGCTTTGCCGTCGCCAAAAAGATCGTCGAACGCGCCGCCGATTTTGGCATTCCGGCCCATGACATCGTAGTCGACCCGCTGGTCATGCCTATCGGTGCGATGGGTACTGCCGGCCTTCAGGTTTTCACCCTTGTGCGACGCCTGCGCGAAGAACTAGGCGTGAACACCACCTGTGGTGCGTCGAACATCAGCTTTGGCCTGCCCAACCGCCACGGCATCAACAACGCCTTCCTGCCAATGGCCATGACGGCTGGCATGACATCGGCCATTATGAACCCAGTCGCACTGCCCATAGGTCCCAAAAAGATCGCTGAGAAGAAGGCGGAAATCGAAGCCGCTGGCATCGTCCTGCCCGAAGGCATGGATGACGAGGCCTTTGTTCAGATGTTCGGAATGGGATCGACCAAACCGCGCGCTGGCAAGGAAATGGAAGCCATCCGTGCAGCCAACTTCCTGACCGACAACGACGCATCAGGTAACGAATGGATCAAGTTCAACCGCGTCCCCGCCAAACCCGGCGAAGGGCGCGCACGAACCGGGCGGCGGCGGCGGGCCTGAACCCTAACGCGTCACCTGCCCTGCCAGCCGCCGTAAGGCACTGTTGAACAATGCCATATCGCCGCCAACGCCAAGGAAAGTCACCCCTTTCTGTGCATATTCTGCAAAGCGGCTTTCATCAAAGGTAACGATGCCTGCGATCTTTCCGGCGGCAAGGGTGCGGGAAATCAGATGATCAATGGCGGCCTCGACTGCCGGATGATCCGGCTGACCGGGATATCCCATATCCGCGGACAAATCAGCAGGCCCCACAAACACGCCATCAACACCATCAGTTGCGGCGATTGCATCAATGTTGTCGACCGCTTGCGCACTTTCCGCCTGCACAAGCAGGCACATCTGTTCATTGGCGGCATGCGGGTAGTCGGTCGCCGCTCCCCAACTGGTGGCACGCGCCAAAGCGGCACCCATCCCGCGGTTGCCATCTGGTGGATAGCGCATTGCGCGGGCCATCGCCCTGGCTGTCGCCGCATCATCGACCATCGGGACCAGTACCGTCTGACACCCCAGATCAAGCGCTTGCTTGACCATCCAGACCTCGGCACTGGCGATACGGATCACAGGCGGCGTTCCGGTCGCCGCGAGCGCCTGCAGCTGTGGTAGCATGTCAGACACCGTGTTTGGCCCATGTTCGCCGTCGATCAGACACCAATCAAACCCTGCATTGCCCGCGAGCTCTGCCAGCACCGCGGTACCAGAAGTCAGCCAAAGCCCATGTTGTACCTGCCCGGCCAGCAGCGCCTGTTTGAGTGTGTTTTGCGGTGTTTGCATGCGGTCCTCCTGCGCTGACTGCCTGCAATGGCATCACATCACCACCGGAGTGGCAAGCACCAAGCGCCTCGCGCATCCGCCACGGTTGATCACATCACGATACCCACACGGTTTTCGAACTTGACGGGACGTTGACCTACTACCTAGACAACAGCAGACCAACCAGAGGATGTCACCGCAATGAAAGTCAAACTGACCACGCTGATCGCTGTTTCAGCCATCGCCATTGCGACCGGGGTCCTGATCAGCGGTGCGAGTGTTCCGCTGATTGGTGGGGCCGAAAAAGACATGCAGCCCGAAGAGCCAATCGCACTCCCTCAGATCGAAACGATTTTCATAGCACTGGATCAAGAGGCCGTGGCCGTTCCTGTAGAACGTAGCGGTAGCGGCGGCGCATTGATGTCACTCGGCACCGACCTGATCGTGATGACCCACGAAGGTCGCTTTTTTGATGTGACGGGCGACACAGCACAGCCCGTAAGCATCGCGCCACCAGATAACGGCTGGGACGAGATGCTGGCGTTTGAAGCCGCCAATCCGGCCTATAATTTTGCGCATTTCTACTTTCGCTACAACGATATCGATGTTTTCGACGATCAGATGATCGTGTCGTTCACGCAGTGGGTTGCGGATGAGGATTGCTACCGTACAACCTTGGCGGCCGCTCCGCTTTCGGGCGCAGGCAGCGCAGGCGAACTCGCTATCGCGCAAGAAGACTGGCGCACAGTTTTTGCCACCCAACCCTGTCTGGAGCCACAAACAGTTGGACGCGCCATCCAAGGACATATGGCTGGTGGCCGCTTTCGTGTGTCGCAAGACGCGACAATCTATTTGGCTGCTGGCGACTACGCGATTGATGGGACTTATTCGCCGATCGCACTGTCACAAAATCCCGACGCGACCTATGGCAAGGTGCTTGCGATTGACCTCGAAACAGGCGCGTTCGAGACCGTCAGCCAAGGCCACTCCAACATGCAAGGCATCGTGATTGATGATCAAGATATCGTTTATGCGGTCGAACATGGGCGCCGCGGTGGGGACGAACTGAACCGGATCGAGGATGGCAAAGACTATGGCTGGCCACAGGTTTCGCTGGGCACCCGCTACAACCGCCTACCCTTGCAAGGCTCGTTTGACTACGGACGGCACCCAGCGTTTGAGGCTCCAGTTTATTCCTGGCTCCCATCGGTGGCGATCAGCTCCCTGACGCAAATCGGTGACTTTCACCCGGCATGGGACGGCGATCTTATCGCAGGCTCACTCGCTGCGCGGACATTGTTCCGTATTAGAATGCGCGGGGATCGGGTGCTGTTCAACGAACGGATCGACGTCGACGCGCGCATCCGCTACGTGCATCAGCATGGTGACCAAATTGCTTTGTGGACTGACCAGAAAGACGTGATCAAACTGTCATTGGGTGCGTTTGACCCCAGCGCTCAGTTTGCATACGACAAGATCGCTGATCTTGATCTGACCGACCAGCAAAAAGGCCAGACTGAACTGGTACTCGATCAATGCGCTGAATGTCACAGCTTTGGCATTGTGCCGGGCGGGAACGCACCGCCTCTTGGTCTTGTGTTTGGCGCTGATATTGCCTCGGCCTCCTATGACTACTCCGACGCCTTGCTTGGACAGTCGGGGAATTGGACACGCGAGGCTTTGACCGCCTACCTTAACGACCCAGATGGCTTTGCCGCCGGTACCTTGATGCCTAGTCCGGAAATCACGGATCCAGCGGTTTTGGGTGCTGTGGTCGACATTCTGGAAGCGCTGAAACTTCAACCAGAATAAGGAAATCGCACCAATAGGCTGACATCGGTGCGATCAGGTAAAGGTTCACTGGTGGCACTGGAGGTCAGCGGTAGTAGAGCGATTTTCCATTGTGAAAGACCTGAACCTTGTCGGGTGCTGCCGCCATGCGAACAGATTTCCCACGCAGGTCGGCGTGAATACCCGGCAGCTTGCCGATCACGGCGTCATTGTCGCCCACCTTGTCAAAATACAGCAAAGTCACTTCACCCAAGGCTTCGGTAATGTTGACCTTGCCCTCAAAGGCATAATCATCCCCATCAGTCTCGATCATGTCTTCGGGACGAATGCCAATGTTGACCTTCAAACCCTTGTCGGAGGGTTGGGTCGGCACTGCAGATTTTGCCAGACCACCCGCATCCAGCTTGATCGTTGTCTGCGCGCCCGTCTCGACAATTTCACCTGACAATAGGTTCATCGCAGGGGAGCCGATAAACTGGGCCACGAATTCGTTCTCAGGACGCTCATAAAGCTCCAAAGGCGATCCGACCTGCGCGATCCCCTTGTTGGCCAGCACGACAATGCGGGTGGCCAGCGTCATCGCCTCGACTTGATCGTGGGTGACGTAGATCATGGTGCTTTCAGGCATCGATTCTTTCAGCTGGGCAATCTCGATCCGGGTGGCGACGCGCAAAGCGGCATCCAGGTTGGAAAGCGGCTCGTCAAAGAGATAAACCTTTGGGTCGCGCACAATCGAACGACCGATCGCGACGCGCTGGCGCTGGCCACCCGAAAGGGCCTTGGGCAAGCGATCCAGATATTCATCCAATTGCAGTATCTTGGCCGCACGGCTGACCGCCTCGTCAATTTCCGCCGGGGTCTTCTTGGCCAATTTCAGGGCAAAGGACATGTTATCGCGGACCGTCATATGCGGGTACAGCGCGTAGGACTGGAAGACCATTGCAATGCCGCGCTGCGCGGGCGGCACATCATTGACGACAGTGCCATCAATCTGCAACTCGCCACCCGTGATCTTTTCCAGACCCGCGATCATGCGCAGCAATGTGGACTTGCCGCAGCCCGAAGGCCCAACAAAAACGATCAACTCGCCCTGTTTGATATCGAGGTTGATGTCCTTCAACACATCAACTGTGCCGCCATATGTCTTGGCAACGTCCGTTAGTAGCAGATCAGCCATGTCTCACTCCCCTTAGAATTTATGTCCTGAGCGCGAGGCAAACCTGCCACGGTCCAAGATGCAGTCTCCCGTCTGCGGATGTATGTGCGCTGCCCAACTCGGCTCCGATGGGTGTCCAGTCTCCCTTGGGCAGATCAAAATCGGATGGCGTTTCGCTGATATTGAACGCGCAAAATATCGTCTGCGTGCCGTGCGTCCGCGTAAAATACACCACATCGCCCTTTGCTTTCACGCCATCATGCTCACCCACACTCAGCGCGGGATGGGTATGGCGGAACGAAATCGCTTTGCGATAGTGATGCAACAGCGCGCCAGGCTCGTCTTCTTGTGCCGCGGCCGACATATGCAGATGCTCTGTGGCAACGGGCAGCCAAGGTTGCGCGGCAGAAAACCCGCCATTTTGGTTGCTCTGTTCCCAAACCATCGGCGTGCGGCACCCGTCACGGCCCTTAAACTCTGGCCAGAATTCTATGCCATAAGGATCTTGCAAGTCCTCGAATGCAACATCAGCCTCTGGCAACCCTAATTCTTCACCCTGATACAGACAAACCGACCCGCGCAAACACATGATCAGCGTCGAAAACATGCGTTGGGCCGCCGGCGGCAGGTCCCAGCGGCTGGCGTGGCGTTCAACGTCGTGATTGGAAAACGCCCAGCAGGCCCACCCGTCGGCTGCCACCTCGTCTACCCGTTTCATCACATCGACAATACGCGCGGCTGTCGGCTGATCTTTCGCCAAGAATTCAAAGGCATAGCACATCTGCATCAAATCATCGCCGGCAGTGTACTCGCCCATAATCTCAAGACCTTTTTGGGCGTCGCCAACCTCACCGACAGCAGCAGCGCCATAAGGTTCCATCACAGCGCGCAGCTTGCGCAGAAATTCCAAATTCTCTGGCTGGTTTTTGGAATAGAGATGCTCCTGGTGATTGTAGGGGTTCACCGAGGGGGCAATCGTTGCATTGCGCTTTTCTGGCGGCAAAGGCGGGTTGTTCCGCAGCTGGGCGTCATGCATGTAGAAATTGATCGTATCCAGACGGAAGCCATCGCAACCGCGGTTCAACCAGAACCGGGCAACATCCAGCAGCGCGTCTTGCACGGCGGGTTCATGGAAGTTCAGGTCAGGTTGGGACACCAGAAAGTTGTGCAGATAGTACTGCTCGCGCCGCGCATCCCACTGCCAGCCAGAGCCACCAAAGATCGACAGCCAATTGTTCGGGGGCGTCCCATCAGGTTTGGGATCTGCCCAGACATACCAATTGGCCTTGTCGTTGGTGCGATTGGCACGACTTTCAGCAAACCATGCGTGTTGGTCACTGGTATGGCTGAGAACCAGATCAATCATCACCCGGATGCCCAAACGGTGGGCCGTTTCCACCACCGCATCGAAATCGGCCAGTGATCCGAACATCGGGTCAACGTCGCAATAGTCGCTGACGTCATAGCCAAAGTCCTTCATCGGCGACATGAAGAACGGCGAAATCCAGATCGCATCGACGCCAAGCGAGGCAATATAGGGCAAGCGCTGCACGATCCCCAAAAGGTCGCCAATGCCATCGCCATTGCTGTCCTGAAAGCTACGCGGGTAGATCTGATAGATCACCGCACCACGCCACCAGTTCTTATCAATGGCCATCTCTGAGTTTGTGGCGAGCGCCGTCGTCATCGTCATTCATCCTAGGTTGGGTGCAACCCCGAAGGCGCGCTTCGGGGCCGCGATTACTTATTTGACAGACCCGGCCAGCAGGCCCCGCACAAGGTACTTTTGCATCGCAAAGAACACGGCCAGCGGCACGGCGATCGACACGAAAGCGGATGTCGCTAGGATTTCCCAATCACCACCGCGCGTGCCCAAAAGCTCGACAATCTGCTTGGTCATAACGGTCGTCTGACCTGAGGCATCAATCAGGAACACCAAGGCCACCAGCAAATCATTCCAAGTCCATAAGAACTGAAAGATCGCGAAAGAGGCCAGCGCCGGAAAGCTCAGCGGCAGAATGATCTTGGTGAAGATTTGAAAATCCGTCGCACCATCAACCTTGGCATTCTCAATGATATCGCGTGGCAGACCAACCATATAGTTGCGCAGCAGATAGATCGCGAGCGGCAGACCAAATCCGGTATGCGCAAGCCAGACCCCTAAATACCCTTTCCCGATCCCGATCGCATTATGCAGCGACAACAGCGGGATCAGCGCCAGTTGCAGGGGCACAACCAAAAGCCCCACAATGATAGCAATCAGCAGCGCCCTGCCCGGAAAATCCATCCATGCCAGCGCGTAGGCCGCAAAGGCGGCAATCAGGATCGGAATAATCGTCGCAGGAATCACCACGGTCAGCGTATTAAAGAACGCCTTGGCCATCCCTTCGGAGTTGTTTTCGTCAAACAACACGAAACTATAGTTCTGCAAGGTAAAGTCTGGCGGCGAGACAACATCAAGGAATATGCGCTGTGCACGCCCGCTGATCTGGTCGTCATTCCCTTCCCAAACATAGGCGCCATCCGCCTGCACTGTCAGGGTTTCACCATCGCCCAAATCAGCAGTAGCACCGGTTTCGAACTCTCCCAACCTGCGGCTGGACGTACCCCAGGCATTTAACTCGCCCTCAAATTCCGCCCCTTCAAAGATGTTGCCTTCAACCATGAAACGGCCATTGCCCAGATCGACACGGTTGTCATCGGGGTCTGCGACACGGATTTGCAGCGTTTGCTCCGCCGGAAACAACGATGACCACCAGCCCGACGCGGTGATCTGATCACCAGTGCGGAAAGATGAGATAAACAAGCCAAGCGTCGGGAACAGCCACAAAGCGACCAGTGCCACAACCGAGATATTCAGCGCCCAGACGACTGCGGGCTTTCGTCCTGCCATCGCATCCATCACTGCATCTCCTTACGGGCGTTGTAGACGTTCCAGACCAGGATCGGCGTCACCATCAGCATGATGATCATCGCTGAGGCTGATCCCATACCCCAGTCGTTCGCGCGGAACAATTTGTCGTACATGTAATTGGCCAGAACTTGGGTTTCCCACTGGCCGTTGGTCATCGCAAATACGATGTCAAAGACCTTGAGCGTGGCAATCGTGATCGTCGTCCAGACCACCACGATGGTGGACATGATCTGCGGGATCTTGATCTTGAAGAAAATCTGGAACGGATTGGCGCCATCAATGATGGCGGCCTCAACCGTCTCTTCGGGGATCCCGCGCAGGGCAGCAGACAGAATGACCATCGCGAAACCGGTCTGGATCCAGATCAGCACGGCCATCAGGAAGAAGTTGTTCCAGAATGGCACCTGCAACCACTGCACAGGGGCATCGCCACCGAATGTCAGATACAGGTGATTAAGGATACCGATCTGCGCCACATCCTCGGGGCGGGCTTCATAGATAAGCTTAAAAATGACGGCAGCGCCAACAAAAGAGATCGCCATCGGCATAAACACGATGGATTTGGCGATATTGCCCCAACTCAGCCGGTCGGTCAGTTGGGCCGCCAACAGGCCAAAGCCGGTTGCAGCCGCGGGGACAACAACCAGCCACAGCACGTTGTTGCGCAGCGCCTCCATGAATTTAGGCTCTGCAAACATCTGGGTGTAATTGTCAAAGCCGACGAATGCATATTCATTACCGGGCAGACGCTCTAGAAAGCTCAGGCGTAGCGTGGCAAAAACAGGATAAGCAAGATAAAGACCAAGCGCCAGCAAGGCAGGCATCAGGAACAACCAAGGCCGGATTTGGTTGGCGCGGTTGATGTTCCGACCCGCGTTCGGGCCCTCTGCCTTGAACAAGACCTTATCAAGAAACAGGTTTGCCCCGTAGAAGTAGCCGACACAGCCGCCCACCCCGATAATGATCGTGATTAATCCTTGAAGTGCCGGATTCATAGCGCCCTCCCCTTCGCGATGCATCTCTTGCGGCAGGTTGCGCCGCTGGATGGTTCGGGCACCAACGCGCCCGAACCTATCTTTCAGACCCTCGGGTCGGGATGATTACTTCAGCGCATCCCAGCTATCCTGGATCGCACCGGTGACTTCTTCGGCGGACGCACCACCAACATAGTCAACCATGCCTGTCCAGAATGTGCCCGCACCAATCGCGCCCGGCATCAGATCGGATGCATCAAAGCGGAAGGTCGTAGCGTTCAGCAGGATTTCACCCTGACCGCGCAGGATGTCATCGCCATAAGCTTCGAGATTCACACCAGAGTGCGGTGTGAGGAAGCCGGTTTGCGCCATCATCACTTCGTGCGCCAGTGGCTGCTGGAGGAACTCCATGAAGGCCATTGTCGCGTCTGATGCATCGGTCACAGCCATCAAAGTACCGCCACCCAAAACCGGGTTGCCAAGGTCTTTTTCAGCAAAGGATGGGAAGTAGAAGAAATCTGCATCTTCGCCCGGCACAACATCATCCGGGAAGAATGCTGTCGCAAAAGACGCCTGACGGTGCATGTAGCATTGTGGCGGCGATGAGAAGAGACCTGTTGGACTGTCGCGGAAGTCAGTCGAGCCAACAGCAGCAGAACCGCCAGCGACCATATCGTCATTCTTGGCGAACATACCGAATGTCTCGACCGCTTCGATCACCTTTGGATCGTTGAACGGGATCTCGTTCAGGACCCACTGGTCATAGACTTCAGGTGTCTGCGTGCGCAGCATAATGTCTTCAACCCAGTCAGTTGCCGGCCAACCTGTTGCCGCACCTGACCCCAGACCGATGCACCATGGTGTTTCACCATCCGCAATCATCTGCTCGGACAATGCGATCAGGTCTTCCATTGTCTCTGGCACTTCGTAACCCGCATCTTCAAAGTTCTCGGGCGAATACCAAACCAGCGACTTGACGTTCACATTGTAGAAGAAACCATAGAATTGATCGGCACCACCGGCGTCGGCATATGTGCCCAGATCGACCCATGACTGACCTGCTGCATAATTGTCAGCAACCCAAGACCCCATCTCGTCACCAAGCGGTGTCAAAAGACCCTGCGCCGCCATCGTCGCGGCCAGACCGGGCTGCGGGAACACGGCGATATTCGGGGCAGAGCCAGCTTCAGCATCAATCACGATCTGCTGCTCAAAACCGTCAGAGCCGGTGTATGTAACGTTCGCACCCGTGGCTTCGGTGAAATAGGCGATCATCGAACGGAAGATATCATCTTCAGGGGCCAGCCAAGGACCAAAGATCGTGACATCCTGACCGGACAAGTCAGGCGCACTCTCAGCCCACGCGTTGTAGTCGTCCCAGCTGAAGTCACCCTCGCCCGGCGTGAACGGAAGATGGCCGCCTGCATTCACCGCACCTGCGGTCAATGCAACCGCCGCCACACTGGCATACAGTTTCATTTTCATTGATTTTCCTCCCAATCGCGCCAGCGAGGCGCGTGTGTTAGTCGACACTTACGTGCTGTTGTTCCCGATCACGCAAAGGAATCGTTTCCCAAAGCGCTTTGGATTTCGACACAGTCAGCGAAGTTTGCGCCGCTGTCAACACAACAGTGACTGGAATAAAAAGCGCTTGGATTCTCACGAATACATGCTACTGAAACGATTACGATGCGTTTCGGCCGATGCCGCAATGCAGCAATATTTGAAATTTGATAGCGCTTTGGATAAAGCCCGACGACGATGAACCTCAAAGAACTTTCAAAAAACCTTGGATTGAGCCAAACAACCGTGAGCCGCGCATTGAACGGTTATCCAGAGGTTAGTCAGGCCACCCGCCGACGTGTGGAAGAAGCGGCGACAGCGTTCAACTACCGCCCCTCGACCCGGGCAAAGGGGCTTGCCACAGGTCAGGCGCTTGCGATTGGACATGTGATCCCGATGTCCAGCAAGCACGAAATGGTCAATCCGATCTTTGGCGATTTCATCGCCGGCGCAGGGGAAACCTATTCCCGGCATGGCTATGAGATGATCCTGTCCATCGTGGCAGATGCTGATGAACGTCAAGTCTATCAGGGGCTAAAGTCACGGCGTGCTGTTGACGGGGTCATCGTGCACGGACCACGCATGGACGACCCCCGCATCGGTTTGCTGACCGATCTGGGACTACCTTTTGCGGTGCATGGACGCGCAAGTGGACATCAAAAGCCCTACGCGTGGCTTGATGTAAACAACCGCAGTGCGTTTCAACGTGCGACCGATTTCCTGTTCGATCTTGGACACCGCAGAATTGCGCTCGTCAACGGTTTAGAGGTCATGGATTTCGCGCATCGTCGGCGTGATGGGTATGCTGCATCCTTGCAGGCACACGGCACCCCCCTTGACCCAACCCTCATGCGGTCAGGTGAAATGACCGAGGTGTTTGGCTACGAAAGCACCCGGGACATGCTGGGCAAGGATGACGCGCCGACCGCAATTCTATGTTCGTCATTGATCAGCGCCCTTGGCGTGCGTCGCGCCATCGAAGAACGCGGGCTAAGCATGGGAAAAGATGTGTCGGTCGTCACACATGATGACGCGCTGTCCTACCTTCAAAACGGCGGTGATGTCCCGATTTTCACGGCAACACGGTCCTCTGTCCGTGAGGCCGGACGCCAACTGGCAGAAATGCTCTTGGCGGCGATCACCGACCCAGCACTGCCGCCCCAACAAAAATTGCTCGAAGCAGAGTTAATGGTGGGGTCGTCAACCGGCCCTGCCCCCGAAAGGACTAAAATGGACTTCAAACGCTCGGATTTCCCCGAAGGTTTTCTCTTTGGGGCAGCCACGGCTGCTTATCAAATCGAAGGCCACGGCTTCGGCGGTGCGGGCTCCACACATTGGGATACCTTTGCGGCGGGCCCCGGCAATGTTGTGCGGGCAGAAGATGGCGCACGGGCCTGTGACCATTATCACCGCTACGCAGAAGACCTCGATCTGCTCAAAGATGCAGGTATGGACGCCTACCGATTTTCGACGTCCTGGGCGCGGGTCATGCCTGACGGACGCACACCCAACGCTGACGGACTGGACTACTACGACCGGCTGGTGGATGCGATGCTAGAGCGTGGCCTGAAACCGTTTCAGACGCTCTATCATTGGGAACTGCCCTCGGCGCTCGCCGACAAAGGCGGGTGGATGAACCGCGACACCTGCAATTACTTTGGTGATTTCACGGACGTTATCACAGATCGCATCGGTGACCGGGTCGCAGCTATCGCGACAATTAATGAACCTTGGTGCATCTCGTACCTGTCGCATTTTCTGGGGCATCATGCGCCGGGCATGCAAGACATCCGCGCCACCGCCCGGGCCATGCACCATATCAACCTCGCGCACGGGGTCGCGATAACGCGGCTTCGGGTCAGGAATATGCAAAACTGCGGAATTGTCCTCAATTTCGACCATACCGAACCCCAAGACAATAGCGCAGAGGCCGCCAGCGCGACTGCCACATGGGACGCGATTATGAACCGCTGGTTTATCGAGGCCATCGTGCAAGGCACCTACCCCGCCGAAGCCCTCGAAGGTCTTGGACCCCATATGCCCGCCAATTGGGAAGCGGATATGGAGGAGATCAGCCAACCGATCGATTTTCTTGGAGTCAATTATTACACGCGCCATACGGTCACAACCGACAGCGGCACCGTCTGGCCACATATCGCATCCAACGAAGGTCCCGGCGATAAAACGCAGATGGGATGGGAAATCTACCCTGACGGTCTACGATCATTTCTGACGCGACTGTCGCGGGACTATGTCGGTGATCTGCCGCTCTATGTGACCGAAAATGGTATGGCATGGGGCGACGCTGTTGAAAATGGTGCCGTCTATGACGCCGAACGTATCAGCTTCATCTCGGATCATATTCTTGCAACCCGACAAGCGATCGCAGAGGGGGCAAATGTACAAGGCTTCTTTTATTGGTCTCTTTTGGACAACTACGAATGGGCCTTCGGCTATGAAAAGCGTTTTGGGATGGTCCATGTCGACTTTGATACCTTGAAGCGGACGCCAAAAGCGTCCTATCACGCGCTCAAAGCAGCGATCGCACGGTAAGGATGACGATGGCCCACCCAAAAGACACCTATTCACTTGTTGCAGATATTGGCGGTACGAACACCCGGGTGGCGCTGGCCAATAGCGGTGCGTTGGTCGACGGCACGATCCGCCGCTATCGCAACGTCGATTTTCCGGGACTTGAATCGGTCTTGCGCCGCTACATCGATGACGAAGGCGGTGTCGATCCTGTTGCGGCATGTGTGGCTGTTGCGGGGCCCGTGCGCGATGGACGTGCAACATTGACCAACCTCGACTGGACGATCGACAAAGACACGCTGGCCCGCGCGACAAAGGCGGAAACAGTCGCCATTCTGAACGACCTGCAGGCACAGGGGCATGCCTTGGGGCATATCGCCTCTGAAAAAGTCCGGACAATCCTGACCGGCCCGGAAAGCAACGCAAATGCCGCGAAGCTGGTCGTCGGCATCGGGACTGGATTTAACGCAGCACCTGTCTTTGACCTGGAACATGGCCGTATCGTGACCCCTTCGGAAAGTGGGCACGCCAATCTGCCCATCCGCAATGAGATGGAACTGCGATTATGCCAATTCGTATCCACCGCACACGGGTTTCCGGCGGTCGAAGATGTGCTATCCGGTCGCGGCCTTGAACGCGTCTATGCGTTTCTGGGTCAAGAAGCAGACGACCCGCGCGAATGCGCCGCCCACGATATCATGGAGGCCTGCGCCGACGGCACCGACCCGCGTGCGGCGGAAGCGGCGCAGCTGTTTACGCGCATTCTGGGCACTGTGTGCGGCAATCTATCCTTGATCCAACTGCCGTTTGGCGGGGTGTATTTGGTCGGCGGTGTGGCGCGCGCATTTGCGCCGCATCTGACCCAGTTTGGGTTTGGCGACGCCTTCCGCGACAAGGGCCGTTTTGCTGGCTTCATGAGCAACTTTGCGGTGCATGTGGTCGAGGATGACTACGCAGCGCTCACCGGGTCGGCTGTTCATCTGGCGGCTTTGGCTTAAGCCATTGCCGACACCGGCACGGGAGGCGCTTGCAGCTGATCCTGTACCGTTTCTGTCAAAGCCTGAAGCGAAAAGGGTTTTGGCAGGAAAACGGCCCCGATCACCTCTGGCTGGCCATCGTCAAAAGCATCTTCCGGGTAACCAGAGACAAACACAACCTTGGTATCGGGTCGCTCTTTCAGGGCTTGCCGCACCCAGGTTGGGCCATCAAGACCGGGCATAATCACATCGGTCACAAAAATATCAACATGCAAGTCAGCATTGCCGAGCATTTCAAGCGCAGCCTCCGCACAGTCCGCCTCCAAGACGGTGTAGCCACGCAATCGCAGCGCACGTGACGCAAACGCCCGAACCGGGGCCTCATCCTCGACCAAAAGAACGACACCATCGGCGCTGGTTTTGATATGCCGGGCCGTGGGGCGTTCGATCACCGGTTGCACATCGCCTTTTGGCGCGTGGCTGGGAAAATAAAGCGAAAAGGTTGCCCCCTTCCCCACTTCTGTATCAACAAAGATATAGCCACCTGTTTGCTTGACGATCCCGTAGGCGGTCGACAGCCCTAAACCAGTACCTTCGCCTGTGCGTTTGGTGGTGAAAAACGGTTCAAATATCTTTCCGATCTTGTCCGGTGCGATCCCTTTTCCTTCATCAATAACCTTCACCAGCACGTAGTCTCCGGCAGGCACAGTTGCACGGTCGCGGTGCAATGCTGACTTGAGCGTGGTGTTTTTGGTCACAACCCGAATTTCACCGGCACCGTCCATTGCATCACGCGCGTTTACCACAAGGTTCATGAGCACCTGTTCAAGCTGGCGTTTGTCCGCCTGAATACGCGCCAACTTACTGTCGTGGTCCAGCGTCAAGGACACTTTTTCACCAACAAGCCGGTTCAGCAGATGGGTTAGGTCGGATAACGTGTCGCGCAGATCAATGGTTTCGGGTTGCAGGTTTTGCTTGCGTGAAAAGGCAAGCAATTGCCCGACCAAGCTTGCTGCTCGGTTGGTGTTTTGATGGATTTGGATCAAATCGCCATAGTTTTGATCGTGTTCGTCGTTGTTGCAAAGCAAAAGTTCACAGTGCCCCGAAATCGCGGTCAGCAGATTGTTAAAGTCATGCGCAACACCGCCTGCCAATTGCCCGATTGCCTGCATCTTCTGGCTCTGCACAAATTGCGCCTCCAGTGTCTTAAGCTCGGTCACATCATTCAGCACAGCGATCAGGTGCAGGTCATCGCGCGCACCTGCGGTATTCAAAGTCACCTGAACAAAGGTGTCCTGTTTTTCGCCGCGCCCGTGCAAGAACTGCGAGACATGTCCGCCATGACCAGAGAGCGCTTCTGCAAGCCAATCGTTGATCGGTCGACCGGTGCCATCAAGCACATCAGACAACAACCGCCCCTTCGTTGAGCCAATATTGAGCAACTGTCGCGCTTCGCGGTTTGAGCCTAACAAAAAGCCATCTCTGGATATCTTAAGCAGTGGCACAGGCAGATCTTCAATCGCATCCCAGCCCGCCTCCAGCTGCGGTGGCATTTGACCGGCAGCAGCCCCCGGCAACAGATAAATATCGCGGGTATTTTCCTTGCCTTCGATGATCGCCACCATCATTTCGATCCGCCCCTGCGTTGCCCGCAAGCCGTGCACATGCCCTGAGCGCAGGGGGAGTTCATCGAAGATGTCTTGAATACGGTCCAACCCCCCGCCCACCAGTTTGCGAAATGCCGGGTTCATTCGCAAAACCTGCCCCTCCGGCGAAACCGTAAGGATCGGGAACACAGGTTGCTTAAAATGCTTCCCATTGCCCGTTCCAGCGACACTCAGATCGTCAAGCCACCACAGATGGCATCCATCGCTCATGATCAATAGACGCAGTCGAAAGTGACCGCCCCGTGTGACAATATCCTCAGTCTGACCGCCACCAGTCGCCGCCTGCAAAATCAGTTGCGATAGAATATTATCGGGGTTCGCCAACATGGTACCGAACACCTGCCCCAATGCGACACCTTCGACATCGCCAAACCGTTCGACGGCTGGACCGTTGGCGTAACGAACCATACCGACACCATTGGTGACAAAGCCAATGCTCAGGTCATGTTTGATCATCCGGTTGGCGGTTTCACACAACCGCTGTTCGGTTTGGCGCGCAAAATGCTGAGCAACGGCAACGCCCACCGCGAGGCACAAAAGAATACCACCGCAAATGCCGAAACCGATACGCAAAGATGACAAGGGCACAATGCCTGCGACAATCAAGAAGAGACAGCCAGCAACCACCAAATGCGCCACTCGGGGCATACCCTTTGCAACAGATGCCGTGCGCATCTCAAACGATTGATCAAAGGGCACTTACGCTACCTCGTTGTTCGCCCTACACCCTATCCACACAACGATTAAGCAAACCTTAACTCTGCTTTGCAAGTCCAATTTGCACTTTTAGGTTGCGTCACTTGCGCACAAGGACACAATCAAAAAATCCATCACCGTCCGCGTCCGGCAGGCGCTGGTTCTGTCGCACAACATGCCAATTTTTGTGGATGTCGCAAAAGTCGCGAACCGCCGCTGCATTTTCATCTTGCAGCACAGAACAGGTCGCAAAGATGAGCTGACCATCGGGCGCAACACATTCTGACGCACGCGCAAGAACATCGCGCTGTAGTTGCATCAGATCAGAAAGCCGATCAGGTGTCAGACGCCATTTGGCATCTGGCGTCCGCCGCCATGTCCCGCTCCCACTACAGGGCGCATCACAGAACACGAGGTCCCATTTCGCCATCGTGGGTAGATCACGCGTCTTTACAAGCTCGATTGAAACACCCGCGCGGCGGGCGCGCGCGGGCAAATCCTGCATGCGCTGCGGCGCGATGTCATGTGCGAAAACCGTCGCGTCATGCTGGTCGGCAACCGCCAGCGCCTTACCGCCTCCACCTGCACAATAGTCCAGAAACCGGCTTCCAGCCGGAACCGCCACGCGCGCCACTGCATCCTGCGAAGCTGCATCCTGCAACTCAACCCGTCCATCCAGATAGGCGGCCGATGTCTTGACCCTTCTTGGGTTCTGGATAACTCGCAAACACCAAGATACCGTTGGATGTACGATGGTGATAACACCGTCACGCTCAAGCGCTTCTATCGCTGCATTTGTCGTTCCCCTGCGGCGATTGACCCTCAAAAAACATCGGCGCGGCCTTGCTGCGCCAACGCGGCGGCTTCTGCCTGATCACCCAAGCTAGACTGCCACTTGGGCCACAACCACTCTGGCACATCACAACGTGCATCATCGCTGAGTCCCACAGGCGATTGCAAAGCGGCCAGCTCTGCCGTCGATAACGGCTGCGGCGCATGCCCATCTCCAGAGAAAAGGGCTTGGATGTCCCATCCCTCACGCAGCGCCAGTCGCTGCATCAAGCTGCGCCCATCACCCGCACCCAAAGAACGCCTTGCCCGCAAAACGTCAAATACATGATCACGCACAGCGGCCCGGTCTTTGGAACCGGCAAACCGGCTGCCCCGCGCCCAAGCGGTCAGCGCTTGCTCTGCAGCCGCACCCTGATTGATCTGATCAAGTACCGCGACTGCGGCAGCAACGCGCGCACCAGGGGTCATCTGCCCCTAACCGACCCGGTAATTCGGGCTCTCGCGGGTGATCTGCACATCATGCACATGGCTTTCCTTCAGGCCCGCGCCCGTGATTTTCACAAAATTGCAGTTCTTACGCATCTCATCAATGGTCGCACAGCCTGTGTAGCCCATCGCCGCCCGCAGACCGCCAACCAACTGATGCACAACGGCGTGGGCAGAGCCCTTATATGGCACCTGACCCTCAATCCCTTCGGGCACCAGTTTATCGCTGGCGGCCTCTTTCTGAAAATATCGATCGGCAGAGCCACTGGCCATCGCGCCAAGGCTACCCATGCCACGGTAGGATTTGAACGAACGGCCTTGATATAGAATAACCTCACCGGGGCTTTCATCCGTGCCCGCGATCATGGACCCGACCATCGCGCAGGACGCTCCTGCCGCAATCGCCTTGGCAAAATCGCCGGAAAACTTGATGCCACCATCGGCAATCACCGGCACGTTACCGGCACCAGCCGCACAATCCATAATGGCGGTTAGCTGTGGTACGCCAACACCGGCAACCATGCGCGTTGTGCAAATGGAACCGGGGCCAATGCCCACCTTCACCGCATCCGCACCCGCACCAATCAGGGCTTTGGCAGCCTCGCTTGTTGCGATATTGCCCGCGACGATCTGCACTTCGTTTGATAGCTTCTTGGCCCGTTCCACCGCCTGAGCGACGCCTTCAGAGTGGCCATGGGCGGTATCAATCACGATCATATCGACACCGGCATCGACCAGTGCTTCGGCCCTTTCAAAACCGCTGTCACCTACGCCAGAGGCGGCAGCAACGCGCAAGCGCCCAAGATCGTCTTTGCAAGCCATCGGGTTCAGCACGGCCTGTTCGCTATCTTTTAGCGTGAGCAGCCCCGTCAACTTGCCATTGCCGTCTGTGATCAACAGCTTTTCAATGCGGCGGGACTGCATCAGCGAACGCGCCTCATCCAGATCAGCAGGCTCGCGCAGCATCGCCAGATTGTCAGTGGTCATCATGACGCTGACAGGCGTATTGTCATCCTGTGCAAAGCGCATGTCGCGATTGGTGACGATGCCAACAACCTTACCGCCCTCGCCCACGACGGGAAAACCGGTGATGCGGTAGCGATCCATCAGCGCCTTGGCATCAGCAAGGGTTTGATCAGGGCGCAGGGTGACAGGGTTATAAACGGTGCCAGAGACAAAGCGCTTGACCCGGCGGATTTCCTTGGCCTGTTGTTCGATATTCAGGTTCTTATGCACCACGCCGATACCACCGGCCTGGGCCATCGCAATGGCCATCCGGCCCTCTGTCACAGTATCCATTGCGCTAGACAAAAGTGGGATGTTCATCGCGATGGATTTTGTAACATGGGTGCGTGTATCTGCGGTCGACGGCAGGACGCTGGATGCCCCCGGCACCAACAAAACATCATCAAAGGTGAGTGCCTCGCGAGATCTCCATCAAACAGTCTCCTTTGTCGTGGTATCGTTGGCACGTCCCTATCGCATGGATGCGCGAGGTACGAAAGGGCTAAGTATCACTTGAGCCAACGTGGTGAAGAACGACGCCAGCGTAAAGAAGTTCCCGATGCGGTAACCCGGCACCCGAAAAACGACATCCGCTACTTAACGGCAAGCAAATGAGCGATAAATCCCGCTCCTGGTTACAGATTTCGGCAAATTTGCGCGGTTGCAGCTCTGCGGCAATAACCCAGCTTTGCAGATATCACGTTGAGCTTCATCATCAACGCTGGGCAGCACGAAGGGTGAAATGCTCATGACGCTCTGGCGGGATATTGCGATATACGATGTTTCCCTCGGCAGGACCTATGCCGACCATCCTCTGCCCTGGAACGCACATGAATTCCTGCCAGCTGTTGTTTGGCTGATCGTTCTGGTTTTTTATATAAGTTCGTCCTTTACCCGATGCTCGCACGACTGCGCCTGCTCGTTCAATCGCAGCGCTCCAAACCGAAAGAGTGATCAGTCTGCATCAGGGGCGTCATCAGCCAACCCTGCCTGCTCATGCCGCTGCTCATGTTCATTATGACGGATACGGGCCTTTTCTTTGGCGACCTGCCGGATACATTCAGCGTCAGACAAAACAGGCGCACAAATGTCCAACGACCCTCTCGTCATTTTCACCCCTTCCGGCAAACGCGGCAACTTTTCGGTTGGCACTCCCGTCCTGACAGCCGCCCGCCAACTGGGCGTCGATCTGGACAGCGTTTGTGGCGGGCGCGGGATCTGCTCAAAATGCCAGATCACCCCATCCTATGGCGAGTTTTCCAAACATGGCGTTACAGTTGCTGACACAGCACTCTCCGAATGGAACAGCGTCGAACAACGCTATGACGACAAACGCGGTCTGAAAAAGGGCCGCCGCCTCGGCTGCCAAGCCACGATCCAAAGCGACGTTGTCATTGACGTTCCCGCCGAAAGCCAAGTGCACAAACAGGTCGTGCGCAAACGGGCCGAGGCCCGCGATATCGTGATGAACCCCTCGACCAAGCTTTATTACGTCGAAGTGGCTGAACCCGACATGCATGACCCTTCAGGCGATCTGGAACGACTGGTCGCCGCCCTGCGCCGCGACTGGGCCCTGCCCGCACTGGAAGCAGACCTCGGTGTCCTCAAAACCCTGCAAAGCGCCCTGCGCAAGGGGGTGGAAAGTCACCGTCGCCGTCCACCTTGGCGATGCGGTTTTCAGCCCGCGGATCATCCATATCTGGCCGGGCTTCTATGATGGCACGCTTTACGGTCTCGCCGTTGACCTCGGCTCCACCACCATCGCCGCCCACCTCTGCGATCTGCAATCAGGGGAAGTTGTCGCCTCCTCCGGTATCATGAACCCGCAGATCCGCTTTGGCGAAGATCTGATGAGCCGCGTCAGCTATGGCATGATGAACCCCACCGGATCGGATGAGATGACGACAGCGGTGCGCGAAGGGATGAATGCACTCTTCGTGCAAATCGCGTCCGAGGCGGAAATTGACCGCAATCTGATCGTGGATGCCGTGTTCGTCTGCAACCCGGTCATGCATCACCTGTTCCTCGGCATCGACGCTTACGAGTTGGGCCAAGCCCCCTTCGCGCTGGCCACATCCGAGGCGATTTCACTGCGCGCATCCGAGTTAGACTTGAACCTGCACCCTGCCTCCAGCGTCTACCTGCTGCCTTGTATCGCAGGGCACGTTGGTGCAGATGCGGCTGCCGTGGCCCTGTCGGAAGCACCCGACAAATCCGAAGACCTCGTGCTGGTGGTCGACGTGGGCACCAATGCGGAAATCCTGCTGGGGAACCGCGAAAAGGTCCTCGCCTGTTCCTCACCTACCGGTCCCGCATTTGAAGGCGCGCAGATTACCAGCGGCCAACGCGCGGCACCGGGGGCGATTGAGCACGTCCAAATTGATCCGGTGACCAAACTGCCCCGTTTCCAGGTTATCGGGTCCGAACTCTGGTCGGATGAGGAAGGTTTCGACGCCGCCATCGCACAAACCGGCATCACCGGCATCTGCGGCTCCGGGATTATCGAGGTCATCGCCGAAATGCGCATGGCAGGTATTGTTGATGGGCCTGGGCTGATCGGATCAGCCGAGCAAACCGGATCGCCCAACTGCTTTCAGGATGGACGCACAAACTCCTACCTGCTCTTTGACGGCACCGCAGACGGCGGGCCAAAAATCACGGTCACGAACACAGACATCAGGCAAATCCAGATGGCCAAGGCCGCGCTCTATTCAGGCGCAAGATTGCTGATGGACAAGTTTGGCGTCGACACCGTGGACCGCGTCGTGCTGGCGGGTGCTTTTGGTGCACATATCAGCCCGAAGCACGCGATGGTGCTGGGGATGATCCCCGACGCGCCACTGGACAAGGTGACAAGTGCGGGCAACGCGGCTGGCACGGGGGCACGGATCGCGCTTCTCAACACCCAAGCCCGCGCCGAGATCGAAGAAACGGTTCACAAGATCCACAAGATCGAAACTGCGATTGAACCGCGGTTTCAGGAACATTTCGTCAACGCTTCAAACATCCCCAACGCGGTGGAACCTTTCCCGATCCTCGAAAGCATCGTGACCATCCCGCAGGTCAATCACAATCAAGGCGGTGGTGGCGAAGGTGGGCGTAGGCGGCGTAGGGCGCGGTTAGTTCCTGATGCGGACCTAAAAACTTGACCAAAGAAAGTTTAGATGCTCAACTTAAACGGTATTTATTGTTGTGAGAAACCGTGCAAGTAAACGTCGTCTGCCCGCATTGCGAACAACAACATCTGTACAAAATTGACTACGAAGGCGGTCACACGCTTATCTGCAAGCCATGCCGAGAAACATTCGACACAATTATCGGCACAAATCGCGCAAAAAGGTCGCGAGGACAAAAGTCATCTAACAGCCGCGCCTACAGCATAAGGTACACTATTGAAGGTGAAGACAACTTCATAGAGTTTGATAGCAATAACTATCAGGACGTCGAATTGAGATCCAAGGACATGTTTGTTCTTAGCTCTATTGAGGGTCAAATCAGAATTCTCCAGAATCTAACTGTTGCAACTTATTGGAACGTAAATACGCCGGCTAAAGGCTGCCTAGCGCTAGTTCTGGCCATTAGCTCAGTGCTGTTTCTACTACCTTCAATCGCCCAAATCACCTAAACGGTCGATTTGATTGATCTTGACGTTCTCGAGCACGGTAGCTACGCCATCTCTACAGGTGCGGGTATGGTGAAAAGGTATCACGAAAGCTTCCCAAGCTTCAGTTACGGGTTCGATTCCCGTTACCCGCTCCACCTCAAAATGCCATTCTTTCGACAGTGGCGCGTCGCACCGGTCTTTCACACCATTCTCTAACTCGCCGTCGAACTGGTCAGGTCGCTGCACGTCGACAAGATCCAGCTGAGCGCGTCGTCAAACGCCAGAGGTTCACAATAAAGATAGCCTTGCAAGCAGTCAGGCGCGATGATCTTGAGGATCTCAGCCTGTTCCGAGGTCTCAGCCCCTTCGACAGTCGTACTCAATTCAAGCTCCCGACACAGGTCAACAACAGCCCGCAGGATTTTTTCGCCCGAGTTGGAGCTGGTCAGGCTTCTTGTCAGCGAACGATCAATCTTGATGCCGTCCACAGACAACTTGGAAAGGTGCACAAGACCGGCATGACCGCTGCCAAAATCATCAAGCAACAACCCGAAACCGGCCAAATTCAAATCTGTTAAGGCTTGCACCGGTCGCGTTTCATGGCCAAGTACTTCAAACGCAACGGTTTCAAGAACTTCTATGACAATATCGCCGGGCCGAAGTCCATGCGCTGCGACCGCATCATGCAACACCGCCAACAACCGGGGTTCAAGAAGAAATGCAGACGACGCATTAAAGCTGACACGGACCCCAACCAATCCACTTTTATTCAGACGCTGCTTGGCATGCAAAGCAGCTTTCATCGCAAGCAAATCAATCTTGGCCAGCAGACCGAGGCCTTCTGCGAGTTGCAAAAATTCTGATGGATCAATGAAACCTTCGGTGGGATGGTCCCAACGAGCCAGCGTTTCAATGCAATCGACACGCTGACCATCAAGGCTGGTGATCGGCTGAAAATGGAAATCCAGTCCGCCGGCAACGACCGCGTCTTTCAGATCGGCGGACAGACGTGTGGCGCGGGCATAGCGCTCCTGCAGCTTTCTATCAAAGCGTGAAACACGACCGCGACCACGACGCTTTGCGTCATAGAGGGCGAAATCAGATTGCAGCAACAGCTCTTCAACACGATTGACATGACCGTCCGAGATAGTGGCACCCATACTGGCGCCGCAATGGATCATACACTGTTCGATGAAAAGCGGCTGATTGACGGCCTGAAGCAGCGGCTCAGCTATTTTGTCGAGGTCCAAATTGCACGCCAGGCCCGGGCAAACGATAACAAATTCATCACCACCCAGTCGCGCAATGACGTCACCTGCCCGCAACTGTGTACGCACCCGTGCAACAACAGCAACCAGAACGGCATCACCAATCAGGTGACCGTGTGCATCATTGATGAGTTTGAAGTTATCAAGATCAAGATGGATAAGGCCGACTTTGCGCCCTGTGTGTCGGGCATGCTCTAATGTCGTTTCGATATATTTCGTGACCTCAGATCGGTTCACGGCCCCCGTCAGTTCATCATGCGAGGCAAGGTAGGCAAGTTCATGTGACGTGGCCGCCAATGCACGCTCTTTTTGCACCATTTCCGTCACATCATAGCAAACGACCACAACCAGCGTTTCGCCTTCAGCCGGTTCGTAGGCGCTGGCACTCAGGCGCACCCAGATCGTCGTACCATCACTGCGAATGTTCTCGCGGATCACATCACGTTCCCGGCCCATCGTATTGGGATCATAACGAAAACTAGCAATTCTTTCGGCGCTCGGCCGTTTATGCTCCGGTACAGCAAATTCGAGCGGCGATCGTCCGATGATCTCTTCCTTGGATCGTTGGAACAAGTTCAGATAGGCTGTGTTGGCCCAGACAACTTTTGCATCAAGTGTCAGAACAAGAAGACCGGCATGTGCGGTTTCGGCGATGATTTGATGAAAGGTCTGATCATCATACTCAAACGTATCAGTCGTTTTCATGAGTAGATATGATCCTGTCCCGTTGGCTGCACTTTCAACTGTCGCCCAAATGTCTGGCAGGCAGGCAGAATGCTACCTCCTCTGAGATTGAGTCAGATTGGTTAACGAATTGTTAACGGTGGCATCAATCGCGAGCGAATGCTGGCGAATATGCTGCACAGCACCCGCGTTGAAAGCAA
Source organism: Yoonia sp. JB2-21 (assembly GCF_055693545.1). Classification (NCBI taxonomy): domain Bacteria; kingdom Pseudomonadati; phylum Pseudomonadota; class Alphaproteobacteria; order Rhodobacterales; family Paracoccaceae; genus Yoonia; species Yoonia sp. JB2-21. Next base: position 3,460,643 of record NZ_JBVFUC010000001.1, on the reverse strand, counting down.
CGCGTTGACCCGAAACACGGGTCAAAAGACCTATCGCTAAAGCAAAAGAGTGCGGCAAGGCCCGCAATGCCAATCGGCAGGCTCATCGGCAAAACGGGTTTGGCCCAAATAAACCAGGCGCTGTCCTCATTTGCAAAGGCTTTGCGTAGTTGCACGATGAGAAATGACACTACAAAAAGTGCCGCCATAAAGACGAGAAGCGTGTTCGCCCCCTTCTCAAAGGGCACAAAAAGGGCAAGGCCTGACATAAGCTTGACCGCACCAGCACCGAACCCCGCAAAGATATAAAGCAACAGGCCGACGGCAAAGACCGCAGCACCAAGACCGGCTTGCCAGTATAAGGGCGTGCGATCCTCAGCCAACGCAAGCAAAGCGACGAAAAGAACAACCGGCAAAAGGGTCAGCCAATTCGGAATGCGACCGAACCTGATTTCCAGCGCCATCGCCGCAATCAATACGGCGGCCATTACGAAGGGTACATATTGCGCAATCATGGCGTCGGTCCTTTGAACTTAGTCTTCAGCGAACTTATGCCAAAAGGCGCGCATTAAGACACCCCATGCGAGCGCAGAAATTCAACAAGTGCGGCAGTTGAGCCATCTTTGTCTGCTGCACTCTGTTTGCCTTCGATCACGGGTTGCAGCGCTGTTGCCAGTTCTTTGCCCAATTCAACACCCCACTGATCATAGGAATTGATACCCAACACAACGCCTTCGACAAACACACGATGCTCATACAGTGCCACGATCTGACCAAGCACCTCTGGCGTCAGCTTTGGGTAACTGATCGTGACGGATGGGCGATTGCCGGTAAAGACCCGGTGGCGCGCCTGACGCTCCAACTCGGGACCCTCAAACTTGTCAGCGACCTTGGCGCGCGCCTCATCCAGTGTCCGACCACGCATCAAGGCCTCGGATTGGGCCAGACAGTTGGCGACAAGTAACTGGTGCTGATGATGCAGGTCATCTTCATGGCCGCGCGCGGCAACCAAAAATTCACACGGGATCACCCGCGTACCCTGATGGATCAACTGATAAAAGGCGTGTTGGCCATTGGTCCCCGGCTCACCCCAAACAACGGGGCCGCTTGGCACAGCCAGTTCGACGCCGTCGATATTGACACCTTTGCCGTTACTTTCCATTTCCAGCTGCTGCAAATAGGCAGGCAGGCGTGCAAGCAGGTTGTCATAGGGCAGAACTGCGCGCGTGGCATGACCGCACACCTGATTGTGCCAGATGCCCACCAAAGCGAGCATGACCGGAAGGTTGTCTTGCCATGCGGCAGCCTGAAAATGCCGATCCATCGATTGTGCGCCCCGCAGGAATGCACGGAATGCATCCGGTCCAATCGCGATCATCAACGACAGGCCAATCGGCCCCCACATCGAATAACGGCCTCCGACCCAATCCTCGAAACCAAAGACGCGGGAAGGATCAATGCCGAAGGCGGTCGTCTTTTCCTCTGCGGTTGAGAGGGCGGCGAATTGTGCGCCCGTGTCCGTCACAGTTTGCGACATCCACGCTTGGGCGGTGCGCGCATTTGTCATGGTTTCAATCGTGGTAAAGGTCTTTGATGCCACAATGACCAGCGTTGTGGTCGGGTCGCAGACACGCAACACGCCAGCAACATCCGCAGGATCAACATTGCTTACAAAATGGCACCGTGGGCCGTCATGGTATGGTGCCAATGACTGTACCGCCATTGCTGGCCCCAGATCGGAACCACCAATCCCGATATTGATCACATCGGTAATCTGACCACCCTGCCCCGCAAAAGCACCGCTGCGGACATCATCAGCAAAGCGTTCCATGCGTGATAGCGTTTCCAGCACGCCGGGCATCACATCCTTGCCATCCACAACCACGGGATCATCGTCGAGGTTGCGCAGCGCTGTGTGCAGCACGGCGCGCCCTTCGGTTTCGTTGATGGCTTCACCGGCAAACATGGCATCGCGTTTGGCAGCAACACCTGTCTGATCCAGCAGCGCGATCAGTAACTTGCGACCTTCGGTGTCGATGTTGGTCTTGGCATAGTCCAAACGCAAGTCGCCCATTTGTGCCGCGAAATCCGCAGCACGCGCAGTATCTACCAGCGATTCAAAGCGACGGCCGGCAACCTTTGCCTGATGTTCCTTCAACATGTTCCACATGCTTAACGCTCCGCCCAATGAACAATTGAACCGTTCAACACGGCAGCGACAGGTGCCTCTTCCGGTGGAAGGTTTCGGGCCTTCTCAAGCGCTGCGCGCTTTTCGGCACCGACAATGACAATATGGCGGCTCATCGCGGATTTCAGAACTTTGGCAGAGAGGGTGATCCGTGGCTCTGGCGCCCCCGGCGCGCGCATGGCAACCAGATTATCGTCACCGTTGAGCGCATGCGCCAACTGATCCGCACCCGGGAAAATCGAGGCGGTGTGCATATCAGCGCCCATACCCAACAACATCACAGATACCGGCAGCTCTGGCTCAAGCGCTGCGGCCAAATCGGGCAGTTTCTCTTCCGGCGTTTCGGCGTCCGCATAGAGCGGTACATAGGTAGCATTTGCCGCACGTTCCACAAGCAGCCGCTCGCGCAACAAACGCGTGTTCGAACGGTCCGATGTCTCGGGCACCCAGCGTTCATCGGTCAACATGACATGCACCCGGGACCAATCCAGATCAACAGCGCAAAGACTGTCAAAAATAGGGCCCGGCGTTGTGCCACCCGGCACAGCAAAAGACGCATGATCATGGACAAGCAAGCAATTCTTTAGCTCGCTGGCAAGTGTGTCGGCCAAGTCCATCATCATCATTTCGGCGTCGGGATAATCGACGATCTTCATCTTTGCAGCCCCCTTATTCGTGTACCAAGTGTACGTACGCTGTATGTACGGCATATGTACAGGTTCTGTACGGCGCGGTTCAGACCTTGATCTCGCGCCATTTGCGCCCATCACGGTGCATCAACATCATCGCATCCTCTGGCCCAGCGGATCCAGCGTCATAAAGCTTTGGCACATCATTGCGCGCCTCCCACCCTTCGATCAGCGGATCGGTCCATGACCAAGCCGCCTCGACTTCGTCACCGCGCATGAACAAGGTCTGATTGCCACGGATCACATCCATAATCAGGCGCTCATAGGCGTCTGTGACGTCCTCGGCATCATCGCCCAAAGCCTCGGCAAAGGTCATATCCAAAGGCACATCAATCAGGCGCATGCCGCCGGGGCCCGGTTCTTTGATGGTAACTTGTAAATCCATACCTTCGTTGGGCTGCAACCTGATGGACAATATATTGCGATGCCGCGCCTCATCACCTTCGAAAATCGTATGGCCAAGGTCTTTAAATACAACGGTAATTTCCGATGATCGGGCCTTCATACGCTTGCCAGTTCGCAAATAGAATGGCACACCGGCCCACCGCCAATTCGCAATATGGCAGCGCATCGCGATAAAGCTTTCGGTAAAACTCCGCTCGTTTTCCGCATCTGTCCGGTAGCTGGGGCCATCAGGGCCCGCATCATATTGCCCGCGGACAATATGATGATGATCAACGGACTGTAACGCCCTGATAACCTTTAGCTTTTCGTCACGCACGGCGTCCGCTTCAAACTGTCCGGGTGGTTCCATTGCGATCAGACACAACAGCTGCATCAGGTGGTTTTGCACCATGTCGCGCATAGCACCTGACTTGTCATAGTAGGCGCCCCGCCCACCAACACCGACAGTTTCCGCCACTGTGATCTGAATATGATCGACGTAGTGATTGTTCCAAAGCGGTTCAAACAGCATGTTACCAAAGCGGACGGCCATCAGGTTCTGGACCGTCTCTTTGCCTAAATAATGGTCGATACGATAAATCTGACGCTCCCGGAAATGGGCCGCCAGCGTTTCGTTCAACGTGCGCGCACTCTCAAGATCGCGGCCAAATGGCTTTTCAACGACAATCCGACTTTTGCTATTGGCGATTTTGTTCTTGTGCAGCCGTTCAGCCAAATCACCAAACAGCGATGGCGCCACCGAAAAATAGAATGCCTGCACAACATCTTGCCGTACGATCTTAGCCAACTCAGCCCAACCACCGTCACCACGCGCGTCTATGGCGACGTATTCCAGTTGCTTAAGAAAGGCGCCTAAGCCTTTCTTGTTAGTTGCTTCTTCGCCTCCAAATTCAGCAACGGCATCCGCAATGAGCTGACGGTAACCGTCTGCGTCCAACTCGGAACGCGCAGCGCCAATGATCCGAGACCCCGCCGGCATCTGTCCAGACAGAAATCGCCGAAACAGGCCGGGCAGAATCTTGCGCCGGGCCAAATCGCCGGTGCCACCGAAAATCACAAGATCGAATTCTTCGACCGGAATGACGCGAGAAACCATAAGTCAACTCTCCTATGGACAGGTACGTTAGCGCTAACGCCCACTCACTACCCCGCCAGCAAGATCAAGTCTAGGCTTCGAGTTCGGCATCCCAATAAAGAAAGTCCACCCAGCTGTCGTGAAGGTGGTTTGGTGGGAACTTTCGTCCCACATTGTGCAACTGCGCCTGCACGGGGCGACGCGGCGGTTTTTGCAGATGCATCCCGCATTGCTTGAGCGAGCGTGATCCTTTGCGCAGATTGCAGGGCGAACAGGCCGCTACGACATTTTCCCAACTTGTGATCCCACCGCTAGCGCGCGGCACGACATGGTCGAAGGTCAAATCACCACGCGCACCACAATATTGGCAGCAAAACTCGTCGCGAAGGAACAGATTGAACCGCGTAAAAGCGACCTGCTTTTGCGGTTTGACATAGTCTTTGAGCACGACAACCGACGGGATTTTGATGATGGTCGATGGGCTGCGCACCACCTCATCATATTCGCTGACGATATCAACGCGGTCCAGCCAAGCGGCCTTGACAGCCTCTTGCCAGGGCCAAAGTGACAATGGGTAGTAGGACAAAGGACGATAATCCGCGTTCAGCACTAACGCCGGATAGTGTTTGAGCGCGCCGGGCGCGCGCACGAAGTCAGTTCTGAAATCCGTCTGCGTCATAAATCACACCCCAAGAAAGGCTGTGCGGGAGCAGTCAAAGCGGCAGTCCCGCATTCTTCTTAAGTAAGACTATATATCGCGTCAGTAATGTGACAACCCCCAGAATATGCGATAAAAAGTGAAGGCCTAGACCGCTTAGGCAGCCAACTGCTCGTCCGAGGTCATGACCTGAGCACGGCCACGCGCCTTGGCCCGCAAAAGTGCCGCCTCCGCACGTTGCATCAGAACTGTGAGTGGCGTTTGTCCATCTGCCATAACAACACCGACGGACATCGTTACCTCGAAACGGGTGGTACCGGTTGTCACCTGGATACCCTGCGCCAAACGTTCTGCCACAGAGCGACCAGAATCCAGAGCCGTACCAGGCAAATAGACCGCAATCGTTGCCCCATCAATCCGGCCTACGATATCCGTTGTGCGGGTGACTTCGCGCAATCGGATCGCCAATGCCATCAGACATAAATCACCGGCGTGATGATCATGTTGGGCGTTGATCTGCCCCAGCCCATCAATGTCCAGCATCATCAACACACCAGTTTGTTGCAATTTGCGTTCGGTACGTCTGATAAATGGGACGCGCTGTAGCAGGCCAGTCATCTGATCCGTTTGACTGGCGTCAATTAGTTGAACACGCAAACGACCCATGTCTGCCATGATGCCGGTCGCGACCGCGTACAACGGCAAGCCAATCATGACCATCGCACCGACATAATCGCGCGTCACGCCGTGAAACGCGTTGTCCTGCAAGACGTCATGCGCAAAGACAGTGCCTGCCACGCCCAATGCCAAAATGACATAACGTATTGCCCAGCCAAGCCGGTTCTTCGGGCCCAAAAGTGAAACGATAGGGCTATGCATGACGATGCTCGCACTGACAGAAGGGAGAAAATTCCCTTTGCCGACGGTCACATAGAATTTGTAAGGAACACTTAACAGAAGACAACAAATTACCCTCCGATTAGCTGAGCCCCAATCTGTCGCGCATAAACGCCAAGGCTACGGAAAGACCGTCTGGCGCAATGCCATGGCCGGTACCCTTCATTATATGAGCATACACCTCTTTCCAACCCGCTTCTTGCAAAGCTTCTGCCGCAGCAGGCAATGACTGTGGCGGAACAACATCATCCTGATCCCCGTGGATCAATAAGACCGGCGGGCGGCTTTGCGTTTCATCGGCCAACAACTCAGGCTCCAGCAAGCGCCCTGAAATCGCGACAATCCCAGCGATCGGGTCTTCACGGCGCGGGACCACATGCAGGGCCATCATGGTGCCTTGTGAAAACCCCAAGACCATCACCTGTTCCGGCAAGAGATCCTCATCCACCATCACACCATCTAGAAATGCATCCAGATCAGCGGCGGCGCGTTCAAGACCCAGCTTGCTTTCCTCCTCGCTTGATCCATCAATCCAAGGGATCGGGAACCATTGCCGGCCCATCGGTGCGCCAAGGCATTCTTCGGGGGCATCGGGTGAGATGAACAAAGTGTCGGGCATATGTTCGCCCAAAGGATCAGCCAATCCAATCAGGTCAGCCGCATTGGCCCCATAGCCATGCAGGAAAACCACGCATGATCGAATTTCGCCGGAGACCGGCTCGCGCCGTTGTGCGTCTAGTGCCCGTGTCATCTGATGCCTTCTCGTTGTTTGTGATGCTTGTAGTAGGCCCACATGATCCGCGCTGCAACCGACCGCCACGGCGACCACGCTTCGGCCATCACGCGCAACTCCTTTTCTTTGGGTCGTTCGGGCAGATCAAAGATCAGTTTTGCCGCTTCTTGCAACGCCAGATCACCCGGCGCAAAAACATCCGCCCGCCCCAGTGAAAACATCACGTAAATCTCGGCCGTCCACGCGCCAATCCCCGGAACCGCCGTCAAGGCCTTGATCACCTGATCTGCAGGCAAATTACGCAACGCTGCATAATCTATATCCGCCCCCGCCAACGCATGCGCATACCGCGCCTTTTGCTTGCTCAATCCAAGCGCGCGTAACGCGTCATCACTGGCTTGCGCCACGCTTGCTACATCAATCATGTCAGCGTCCCGCAACCGCCCCCAGATCGCAGCGGCCGAAGCGACACTGACCTGCTGGCTGACAATCGCGCTCAAAAGCTCTGCAAAGCCATCAGGCTTCAGGCGTAAGGGCAACGGTAGCAGTCCATCCATCGCCCGCGCGATGCGCGGATCAGATCGGCACAACCAAGCAGCACCTTCGGCCACACAAGCATCCGAACGGATCACCAGCTCCTTCACAACGCGTGCACCCATGCGAGGGCCGCATCAACCGTTTCAACCACTGGCCAATCGCCCCGTTTGGGACGCGCAATCATCAAAACAGGGATACCCAGCAGCCGCGCGGCTGTCAGTTTAGTGCGGCTAGGTGCACCGCCCGCGTTCTTGACGACCAAATATTCGACGCCCAGCTTTTGAAACAAGGCAACTTCGTCTTCGACCGAAAACGGCGGTCTGCCAACAAGGAAGCGCCCACCGACAAAGGGAAAGGCATGCTCCGGCGGATCAATCTGGCGGCAAATCACCTCGCACCCTTCAAGGTTGGCAAAGCGGTCCAGCGTCTGCCTGCCCGTACCCAGAAACACGACGGCGCCACGATGAATATGATCCGCCGCCTCGGCTTCACTGGCAATCTCAGTCCAGTTATCACCGTTTTCAGGCTGCCAGCCGGACCGCAAAAACTGCACATACGGCACATCAGCGCTTTGGCAAATCTGTGCGGTCCGTTCAGAAATGCGATGCGCAAAAGGATGGGTTGCGTCCAGCACGGCCGAGATACCAGCCTCCTGCATATACCGGGAAAAACCGTCCTCCCCGCCAAACCCGCCAATCCGTGTCGGCAGTGGCTGTTTGTCGGGGTTCCGCGTGGCCCCCGCAAGCGAAATCACCGCGTCCGTGCCTTGCAATTGTTCCGCAATCTGGCGCGCCTCGCCTGTCCCACCAAGCAACAATAGAGTCATGCGCCCGCCCGTGCGATGATGTCACCCTTGCGGTCAATGACGACAATATCAAAGGCAATCCCCGCCTCGCCAAAGCGCCCTTGCACCTGCAACAGCGCAGTCTCGGCCACACGCGCCGCCAAAACAGGCCCCGCAATCTCATAAGCCTCCAGCGCTGTGTTCGCACCCGCCACACGTGGCTCATCCGCCATCGCAGCCAGCCGCGCAAAGTCGACCTGACTGCGCCCTGAATGCAGATCAACGGCCCCCTGCGCCAGTTTGGTCATCTTGCCAATGCCACCACCAATCGTGACCCGGGCAATCGGGTGTTTCACCAGATACTTCAGCATGCCCCCCGCAAAATCACCCATATCCAACATCGCATGATCCGGCAGGTCATAAAGCGCCTGCACCGCAGCCTCGGACGTGGACCCGGTGCATCCAGCCACATGGACCAGACCATCAGCGCGGGCCACATCAATCCCACGATGGATCGACGCAATCCATGCAGCGCAGCTGAACGGACGCACAATCCCCGTCGTTCCAAGGATCGACAGACCACCTGCGATCCCCAAACGAGGGTTCCATGTCTTGCGCGCAAGCGCCTCGCCACCGGGCACTGAAACCGCGATCTGCACATCAGGGGCACGATCAAACTGCGTCGCCATCTCCTGCACAACATCCGTCATCATCTGACGCGGCACAGGATTGATCGCAGGCTCGCCCACAGCAATTGGCAAACCGGCTTTGGTCACCGTGCCAACACCCTCACCGGCGACAAAAACAACACCGGCGTCAGAGGCCGATACCGTCACCACAATCAGCGCTCCATGGGTCACATCAGGGTCATCGCCCGCATCCTTAGTGATACCCACCCGCGCCCATCCATCGCCCGCCTCGGCCAAGGCCAGCGGAAAAACCGGCGTTTCGCCTTGCGGCAAGGTAATCCCAACCTCGCGCGGAAAGGTCCCGCCCCACAACTGCATCAGCGCCGCTTTGGTCGCCGCCGTGGCGCAGGCCCCCGTGGTCCAGCCCCGGCGCAATTCTGTCGTGGTCTCATCTGTCATCGGTTGCGACGATAGGCAGGCACGCCCATGACGGCAATCAACAATCCGAGGTCGTTTGTCACCTTTCCAAGTCCCGCGATCAACGGCATAAAGAATGCATGAGCACTGACATACCCCTGCCCAGCCACACATGGCCCACGCTTGAACCCGGCTGGGTCTGGCTATGTGGCGCCGGACCGGGCGATCCGGGGCTGCTGACATTGCATGCGGTCAACGCGCTGCGGCAGGCAGATGTGGTGATCTATGATGCACTGGTGCAAGAACAAATCCTCACCTGGGCACCACAAGCCGAACATATCTACGCTGGCAAACGTGGTGGCAAACCATCAGCAAAACAGCGCGACATCTCGCTGCGGCTGGTCGATCTGGCACGCGCAGGCAAACGGGTGCTGCGGCTCAAAGGCGGCGATCCCTTTGTCTTTGGGCGTGGCGGCGAAGAGGCGCAAACATTGGTGCAGCACGATATCCCCATCAGGATCATCCCCGGCATCTCTGCGGGGATTGGCGGATTGGCCTATGCGGGCATTCCCGTAACGCACCGCGATGTGAACCAATCGGTGACCTTCGTGACCGGCCATGATCAGTCGGGAAACACGCCAAGCTCACTCGACTGGGCGAGCATTTCCAAAGGCAGCCAGGTCATCGTGATCTACATGGGGATGAAACACATCGCCCAAATCGCCACGCAACTGATGGATGCCGGACGCAGCCCGCATGAGCCCGCAGCCGTCGTGACAACGGCAACAACAGATGAACAACAGGTGCTGGAAACCACGCTCGGCACAATCGTAGACGACATTGCCAACGCCCAACTGGTCCCGCCAGCGATCATCTGCGTCGGGCAGTCGGTTCTGATGCGGCAGGTGTTGGACTGGCAAAACATGGCGGCAGGCGAAGCACCACGCAACCTTGATCCATTGGGCCGTGGTCGCCCCGCAGAATCAGCTTAACGGCATGGTTTTCACTATCATCTTGCCAAAAAAACTCCCGCCGGAGGCACCCAACCGCCTCCACGCGCGATGAGCTTCATTATTGCTGCACCGTCATCCGGCAGCGGCAAAACCACCGTCACGCTCGGCCTTCTACGCGCACTCAGAAGACGCGAAGTGCCGGTCAGGGCCGCCAAGTCGGGCCCCGACTACATTGATCCGCGATTTCACGAAGCCGCCTGCGGCCAGCCATGCCTGAATCTGGATGCTTGGGCCATGACACCCGACAGGATCAAAACACGCAGCGCGGGCCCGCTGCCTTTGATCATCGAAGGGGCTATGGGCCTTTTTGATGGCGCACCGCCCGTCGGCAAGGGGGCCACCGCTGATCTGGCAAAAATCCTCAACCTCCCCGTTCTCTTGGTTATCGATGCAGCAAAGATGGCGGGGTCGGTCGCAGCACTGGCACAAGGCTTCATCCGACACGATCCCATGGTGCGTATCGCAGGCGTGATCCTCAACAACGTGGGCTCAACACGGCATGAACACATGCTAGGCCGGGCGCTGGGAGATGTACGCATATTCGGGGCAATCGCGCGCACAAAAACACTCGCGCACCCCTCAAGGCATCTGGGCCTTGTCCAAGCCCAGGAACGCCCCGATCTTGAGGCCTATCTGGAGGAGGCCGCGACGCTCATCGCGGCAAGTTGCGATCTGCCCGCGCTGCAACACATGCTGCATCCGATAAAGGCGCACAGGGCGGACATAAAACGCCCCCTCCCGCGCAAAACATCGCCATCGCACAGGACGCGGCTTTCGCCTTCAGCTATCCGCATTTGCTGCAAGACTGGCGTGATGCCGGTGCGACGTTACGGCTCTTTTCACCACTGAATGATGATCCGGTGCCGCAGGCTGATTTCATCTACTTGCCGGGGGGCTACCCCGAACTGCACGCGGGCAAGCTCGCCACAAATACGACGTTCCTGAACACATTGCGTACCAGCCAGGCACAAATCTACGGCGAATGCGGGGGCTACATGACGCTTGGCGATACGCTGACCGATGCGAAGGGGACCACGCACGAAATGGCTGGCCTGTTGCGGTTAGAAACATCCTTTGCCACACGCAAGCTGCACCTCGGTTACCGCGACCTGACGGCAACCACCGGCCCCGTGAAAGGCGCGTGGAAAGGCCACGAATTCCACTACGCCACAACGACAAGGGCCAATGGCACTCCGCTTTTCAGCGCCCAGGACGCCGAAGGAACAGCTTTGCCGCCCATGGGGCTTATCCACCACAACGTCAGCGGCAGTTTCGGACATATTATTGATGCGGCCTAACCGGGCCTTGCACCTGCCCATCGCCGGGCGTACCGATACGGTATGAGTGATATTGACGACACCAGAGCCAAACGAAACGTCGCCGTGCTGGTGCTGGCACAGGCGATACTTGGCGCACAACTTCCGATGATCTTCGTGGTCGGCGGGCTGGCCGGTGGACAACTGGCCAGCAATCCTTGCCTTGCGACCTTGCCAATATCCTTCATCGTCTTTGGGTCCATGACCACAGCGCCCTGGATCAGCCCGCTGATGCAGCGCAACGGACGTCAGTTCGGGTTCTTTCTGGGGGCTTTCGCCGGCGCTGTCGGGGCTGCCGTTTCGGCCTACGGACTTTACATCAGTTCATTCCCGATTCTGTTGGCCGGGTCCTGTCTGACCGGTATCTATATGTCGGCACAGGGCTTTTACAGATTTGCCGCGACAGACACCGCCTCTGAGGCCTTTCGTCCAAAGGCAATTTCATACGTCATGGCAGGCGGGCTATTATCGGCAATCGTGGGGCCACAGCTGAACAAACTGGTCTCAGATGCCTTTGTGATCCCGTTCCTCGGGACCTACCTCGCCATTATTGTGCTTAATCTTGTCGGCATGATGCTGTTCCTCTGGCTCGATCTGCCAAAAGGTTCCAAAACAGAACCAGAAGCGTCAACAGCCGCCGGTCGCACACGGATGGAACTCTTACGTGACCCTCGCATCCTTGTCGCGATCATCTGCGCGATGGTGTCCTATTCACTGATGAACCTTGTGATGACCTCGACACCTTTGGCCGTCGTTGGCTGCGGCTTTACGACCGACAACGCCAATGACATCGTCTCGGCCCACGTTCTGGCCATGTTCGCACCATCCTTCTTTACCGGACATCTGATCGCACGTTTCGGGGTGGAGCGGATTATGGCGCTGGGCCTCGTTATTCTGGCATTTGCCGGCGGCGTCGCGCTCTCGGGGGTTGAGTTGACCAACTTCTATGTGGCGTTGATCCTCCTGGGACTGGGCTGGAACTTTGGCTTTATCGGCGCCACCACGATGCTTGCTGGCGCACATCGCCCAGAGGACCGCGGGACAGTCCAAGGGTTGAACGATATGATCGTGTTCGGCATGGTGACGATTGCATCGCTGGCATCCGGTGGATTGATGAATTGCTCTGGCGGATCACCCGTCGAAGGGTGGAATGCAGTCAATCTCGCAATGGTGCCGTTCTTGGTACTGGCGGGTGGGTCGCTGATCTGGTTGGTGCGACAGCCTAAAATGGCGGTCTAGCGACGGGACTAACGCCACCAGCCGCGCAACGTCACATTCAAAAAGCGCAAGCTGTCGCGTCCCGGATTGATCAAAAGTGCATCCTGCGCCACCAAAGACGGGTTCGCGATCACCGCGCGCAGGATCGGGCGCGCATGATATCCCGCAATCAAAGCAGCAGAGGCAGCCTTGGACACTTGGTCAGGCGTATTTCTGGCGCGGTTCATACGGACAAGTGCGGATTCTGCCAAAGACTTTACAGCGGCCGGGGTCCCATCGACCAAAGGGCGCCGACCCTGCGCCTCAAGTGCCGGGATCGCTTGAAAGAAATTTGCCACGCCAACAGCATAGGCAAAATCACGGACAACACCCGCATCACAAGGCCCCAAAAGCCGCGCAGCCGTCAGCATCAGGTGACCCGAGGTCGCATCAACATAGCTGTCAAAATGGGCCCTGTCTTCAAAGGGGTCCTTGTAAATGTCCCAACGTCGCGCCGCGATCAAACCATCCAAGCACTGCGCGCCTTCCGCATCGAGGCACCCTGCAATCGCATCAACAACCTCGTGTTTGCGCACTGTGCCGTCCGCTGCGATCTCTTCCAGCGCATCCCGCCACCATTGCAGGCGCATCTCGGCGATCATGGCCTCTTGCGTCACCCAGGGCGCGCGCGCCACTTCGACATTAAACGCATAGAGCGGAAACAGGATTTGGCGGGCCGCAACAGGTGCCACCATCGTGGCGCGGAACCGTAGCGGATCCGCGCGTTCTACCAACTCAGCGCAAGCAATCACGCTCATTGAGCTGCCACCTCGGCGACTGTCGGAGGTTGCCATGGCGGCAACAACGCAAACACCGCCGCGCGTGTCTTTGCAAACTGGGCAGTCGTGCAACCGCCAGTCACCTCACTGCGACCGGCAATCGGCGGACTGACCCGCAGGATTTCTACGGTCATGTCAACAGCACAGCCGTTAGCTGCACCCGCAATCAATGTGGGAAAATCCTGCGACACGCGCGCGCGTGCCTCTGCGTAAGTTCCGACAGGCAGGGCAGACCAACTGATTGGTCGCATTGCACGATCATCGGCAACCGGCTTGTCCTGGCGCAGTGTGTCATTTGCGTAGATCGTAACCGATGCACGCCCCACCACTGCGCTCACGGATGAAAACTGCACATAGTCAGTTCCCTCAGGTGCCAAAGGGCCGGTCCCGCATCCGGCCAAAACCACGGCCCCGAGGATCGCCGCCCTCATACAGTCGCCCCGTCCCGGATCAGCTTCCAATTGATGGCATCAATCAGCGCATCAAAAGACGCATCAACGATGTTTGCACTGACACCGACGGTCGACCAACTGCGGCCCTGCCCGTCTTCGCTGTCAATGATCACGCGGGTCACGGCCTCGGTGCCGCCATTGGTGATGCGCACCTTAAAATCAACCAGCTGCATATCATCAATAATCGTCTGATATGGGCCAAGGTCTTTGGACAATGCACGCGCTAATGCGTTCACGGGACCTTGGTCTGATCCATCGGGCCCCTGACTTTCGCTCACGTTCAGCATCTTCTTGCCGCGCACTTTCGTGACGACAACCGCCTCTGAGATCGACACCATCTGGTTGCGCTTGTTCTTGCGCCGCTCAACGGTCACCCGGTAGCGTTTGACCTCGAAAAAGCGCGGCAAGGTGCCCAGTTCTTCGCGGGCCAGCAGTTCAAAACTGGCCTGAGCGGTGTCGTAGGAATAGCCCTGTGCCTCGCGTTCCTTGATTCGCTCCACGATCCGCGCCAGCGCGGGATCATCAGCCGGAACCTCGAGCCCGGCATCACGCAGGCGCGCCCGCAGATTTGATTGCCCTGCCTGATTGGACATTGGCACGATGCGGGTATTGCCAACAGCCGCAGGATCAACATGCTCATATGTGCTGGGATCCTTGGCGATGGCAGAGGCGTGCAGGCCCGATTTATGCGCAAATGCCGATGCGCCCACGTAAGGTGCCTGTTTCGCTGGAACGCGATTAAGAATGTCATCCAGCATGCGCGATGCACGACGCAGGCCCTTGAGTGCATCCAGTGATACACCTGTTTCAAACATGCTGGCGTAGGGCTCTTTTAGCAAAAGCGTGGGGATCAATGTCGTGAGGTTGGCATTCCCACAACGCTCGCCCAGCCCGTTCAATGTGCCCTGTACTTGTCGTGCCCCCGCCATGACCGCAGCCAGCGTATTGGCGACCGCATTTTCGGTATCGTTGTGGGTGTGGATCGCTAGGTGATCCCCCGGAATACCACTTGCGATGACGGCGTTGACGATCTGGGACACCTCATGCGGCAAAGTCCCCCCGTTGGTGTCACACAACACAATCCACCGCGCACCCGCACCATAGGCGGCATGGATCGCGTTGAGCGCATAGTCCGGGTTGCCTTTGTACCCGTCAAAGAAATGCTCCGCATCAAACAAGCCCTCGCGCCCTTGCGCCTTGATATGCGCAAAGCTGGCAGAAAGGTTTACGAGGTTTTCCTCTAGGCTGATCCCAAGCGCGGTCGTCACATGAAAATCATGCGCCTTGCCAACCAGACAGACCGCCAATGTCCCCGCATTCATCACCGCAGACAGCACATCGTCATTCTCGGCAGAGCGGCCCGCCCGCTTAGTCATGCCAAAGGCGGTAAAGGTCGCGTTGGTCTTTGGGGGGCTGCAAAGAACTCAGTATCTGTCGGGTTCGCACCGGGCCAGCCACCTTCGATGTAATCAAGGCCCAATTCGTCCAGCACAGCAGCGATCTGATGCTTTTCATCCGCCGAAAACTGCACTCCTTGGGTCTGGGCACCATCGCGCAAGGTCGTGTCAAAAAGGGAAAGACGTTCTTTTCCCATCACAACCCCTCCAACTTCGCGGCATCAAAATCCGGTCCCGGTACCCATGTCGCCTGCCCGCCAACATCTGTGACCTGCACACCCGCGGCGTTCAGAATGTCGCGCACCTCATCGGCGCGCGCCCAGTCCTTGGCCGCACGGGCAGTCGCCCGATCGGCGAGCAGCGCATCGACGCGTTCAGCAATGGCCGGGGCCACGCCAGCGCCAGCTTCGCCACCATCAAACTGCGGGATTGCGGCCCAATCATTAACCAGCCCCAACATTTGCAGCCCATGCGCAAAACCCGCCAAAGCGACAGGTGTCTTCGCCTTGGACAACACGTGCAATCGGGCCAAGGCACCCGGTGTGTTCAAATCATTGGCCAGCACGCCGATGAATTCCGCGTCCGGCACCCATTTGCCGTCGGCTTTTAGCGCCGTCACAAGATCAGGACCAAACCCATGCCCATGCAAAATGCCGTACCACTTGCGCAAAGTGGCATCCGCCTCGATCCGCCGGGTTTCGGTCCAGTCCATTGTCTTGCTGTAATGCGTGCCCAGAAAGACCATGCGGATGACTTCACCGGGAATACCCTGATCCAGCAGATCGCGGACGGTAAAGAAATTGCCCAAGGACTTGGACATCTTCTTGCCCTCGACCTGGAGCATCTCATTGTGGATCCAATAGCGAGCGAATTCGCCATGCGGGTGGGCGCAAGCTGATTGCGCAATCTCGTTTTCATGGTGCGGGAATTGCAGGTCGTTGCCGCCGCCATGAATGTCAAAGCTTTCACCAAATAGCTCAAACGCCATGGCAGAACATTCAATATGCCAACCCGGACGACCGTACCCCCACGGGCTGTCCCATCCCGGCACACCATCAGGCGACGGCTTCCAAAGGACAAAATCCATCGGGTTACGCTTGTAAGGGGCAACCTCCACCCGGGCGCCCGCAATCATATCATCTGTATCGCGGCCTGACAGCGCGCCATACGCGGCATAACTATCAACAGCAAAGAGCGCATGGCCTTCGGCGGCATAGGCATGCCCTTTGGTGATCAAATCTTCGATCATCGCAATCATATGGGGGATATGATCCGTCGCGCGCGGCTCATGCGTTGGACGCTGCGCACCCAACGCATCCATATCGTCGTGATACCAGCCGATTGTCTCGGCGGTGATATCGCCAATCGCACGGCCCGTCTCTGCGGCGCGGGCGTTGATCTTGTCATCAACATCCGTGAAATTGCGCACATAGGTTACGTGATCATCGCCATAGACCTCTTTTAGCAACCGAAAGAGCACATCAAACAGCAGAACATTGCGCGAATTGCCCAGATGCGCACGGTCATAGACGGTCGGTCCGCACAGGTACAAACGCACGTTTCGCGGGTCAATCGGAACAAAGTCCTCGCGCTTGCGGGTCTTTGTATTGTTCAGGCGGATGGTCGTCATAGGGGCCTCGCACGAGCTTACGCCGCGGGCTTACCAAGATCAGTTCTGTTATGAAACGACAAAGAGCAACCCGCGACAGATGTCAGCAGATAATAATGCAGCAAATAATGATGCAGGTGTTCTTCATACCAGATTGATAGCAGGTGAACGTCTGTTCGTCCAGCCGCATGCAGTGCTGCCGCGCTGCACTGCAAAGCGGATTCTGCCGCAACAATGCCCAGAAGTATCTTTATTGTTTCCGTATTCTGCCCAGTTTTCGGCAGATTGAACCAATAGACATCCAATATGATGTTAATCGACTTCCATAAGTATGCGCGCAAGCGGACCGAAAAGGTACAGCCCAGTACTCAATCATCCGCTGATATGCTGTTGGCGATATCGATCCGACGCACAACGCTGTCGTTTGAATTCGCGCGTTCCGCAGCCGCGAACGGCGCGACATTGGACAAGACATCCCATCTACCATCAAAACGAAGTTCGTGATCTGAACATCGCAGGGCTTACTTCGACCTAAACGGTTCACTGCTTTGCGATCGGATTCGCCATCTTACGACCACGTTTCCGTCCCGCCGCTTGAAATGCGCTGAATGGCCTTGCCCACTTGATTTGAACGTATAAGCTGACAATCACCTTTCTCTATCAGCTTGGCAGAAATGATCAAAAGTCAGATCACGTTCAAACAACTCGAAGCTTTCGCTTTCGTCGTTGATGCAGGCACTTTTCGCGCGGCGGCCTCTGCGCTTGGCACCACCCAACCCAACATTTCCGCACGCATCACTGCCCTTGAAGCCGCGCTTGACGTCACATTGTTGATCCGTGACGCAGGATCGGTGCGTTTGACGCTTGACGGAGAGAAGTTGCTACAAAAAACGCGTGAGGTTTTATGGGCCGGGGAAGCGCTTATCGAAGAAGCTGGCCGGCAAGAACTCATCGAAGAAACCCTAAGGCTCGGCGTCACGGAACTTGTCGCCTGCACATGGTTGCAGCGTTTCCTACGACTTATGCGGGAAGCCTACCCCAATATTCGGGTCCAGCTTGAAGTTGATCTTTCAACAGCGATTGATACGCGTCTTATGCAAGGGCAACTTGATTTGGCGCTGCAAACCGGGCCTTTCAAATCGAAGAGCTTTGCAAGTCACGCCTTGGGACAAGAGCATTATTGCTGGGTCGCGAACTCCGATTTGGTCCAACAAGTCACTGCGGCACCGTCCCTGCCAGAGCTGCTGGACCTGACAATCCTCACCCATGCAAAACATACGCAAGCTTGCGCATCCCTGCATCGCACTGCGGCCGAACTGGGGCTGAGGAGCGAGCGCATCGTCCATTCCAGCGCCTTGTCTGCTTGTCTACCGATGGTCCTTGAGGGCTTGGGCGTTGCTTTATTGCCGGAACGGTTGGTCAGGTCCGAGATTGCGGCAGGTGATCTGCACAAAGTGCATGCCGATTGGCTGCCAGATCCCCTATTGTTCTTTGCGCGCTACGCCCCCGCGCGCACCGCGCGTTATGTTGAAAGGGCCGCGCAGATAGCAAAGGACGCAATGCAAATACATTAGATCATTAAAAGTGATCAGGGTGGAAAATTTAATCGATTTGATTATTGGCTGGATTTCGGGCCACCTGCCAGAGTAACCCATTGCAGGAGCCCACGATGGCAGCTCGTTCCATCCGCCTCGGCGTCGATATCGGCGGCACTTTCACAGATGTTGTTCTGGAGAAAGACGGCGTCCCGTTTTCGACCAAGGTTCTGACGACCTACGCAGCACCTGAAAATGCAATTATTGATGGCATGCATCAGGTCTGTGCAAAAGCCGATATTGCCCCCTCCCAGATTGACCAGATCATTCACGGCACCACGTTAGCGACAAACGCCCTGATCGAGCGGCGGGGTGCAAAAACTGCCCTGATCACAACCGAGGGCTTTCGGGATGTGATCGAAATGCGCACTGAAAGCCGGTTTGAGCAGTATGATCTGAACCTCAACCTGCCAGACCCATTATTGCCGCGGCAAATGCGGTTCACTGTGGGTGGTCGCGTCGATGCCAATGGTCACATACTCGTTGATATCGACCGCGCAGAGGTTGAGGCCGTCGTGGATCAGATTGCAAAGGCGGGTTTTGAAAGTGTCGCGGTCGGTTTGATCCACTCGTATCTGAACCCGACGCATGAACAGCTGGTCCGTGATGTTTTGACGGAAAAGCTCCCCGATGTCGCGGTGTCCATTTCGTCCGAGGTTTCGCCGCAAATGCGCGAATATGAACGTTTCAACACTGTGGTTGCCAATGCCTATATCAAGCCGTTGATGGCATCTTATCTTGGTCGCCTTGAGGGTCGCCTCAAGGCTGAAGGCGTAGCGTGCCGCATTTTCCTGATGCATTCCGGCGGCGGGATTATCTCGATCCAGAACGCGGCAGACTTCCCGGTGCGTTTGGTCGAATCTGGTCCTGCTGGCGGGGCCGTTTTCGCCGCTCACATCGCGGCCCGCTATCGTCTGGACAAAGTGCTATCCTTTGACATGGGCGGCACAACCGCCAAGATCTGCCTGATCAAGAACCAGACCCCAAAAACCAGTCGTGTTTTCGAAGTGGCGCGGACGTACCGGTTCAAGAAAGGTTCCGGCATGCCAATCTCGATCCCTGTCATTGATATGGTCGAAATCGGTGCAGGTGGCGGATCGTTAGCCCATGTAGACGCCTTACGCCAAATCCGCGTCGGGCCCGAAAGTGCGGGCTCAGAACCCGGTCCTGCATGCTATGGCCGCGGCGGAACGCGGCCCGGTGTGACGGATGCAGATCTTGTTCTTGGCAAGCTTGATCCCGAAAACTTTGCAGGTGGTTCGATCAAGCTGCATCCCGATGCATCCAAGTCCGCGCTATCGCACCACGTCGGAGACACGTTGGACATGGACGCGGTAGAAGCCGCTTTTGGCGTGGCCGAAGTGGTGGACGAAAACATGGCAAACGCCGCGCGTGTCCATGCTGTCGAGAACGGTGAGGATTTGTCTGAATACACCATGATCGCTTTTGGTGGCGCAGCACCGCTGCATGCCGGGCGCTTATGTGAAAAGCTAGGTGTGGATCGGTTGTTGGTACCGCCCGGTGCCGGTGTTGGTTCGGCAATTGGTTTCCTGCGCGCACCTTTCAGCTTCGAGGCCAACCGCTCAGTCTATATGAAGCTGTCTGACTTCGACGGTGACCGTATCAAGACGCTGCTGGCCGACCTGCAATCCGAGGCGACGGCATTTGTACGTACTTGCGACGACGTCAGTCCCATCCTGTCAGAGTTCAAGGTGTATATGCGTTATACGGGACAGGGTTGGGAAATTCCGATTGCACTGACAAAGGCCCAAGCCATGAACCCGGACGCGGCCACGTTCGAGGCACGGTTCATCGAAGATTACACCAAGCTTTTTGGTCGCCCCGTAGAAGGCATGGATATTGAAATCACGGTCTGGTCCGTCAATGCGACGACACCGCCAGAAGAGG
This sequence comes from Yoonia sp. JB2-21, assembly GCF_055693545.1. NCBI lineage: Bacteria > Pseudomonadati > Pseudomonadota > Alphaproteobacteria > Rhodobacterales > Paracoccaceae > Yoonia > Yoonia sp. JB2-21. The sequence continues at coordinate 3,440,326 of NZ_JBVFUC010000001.1, read as the reverse complement.
TCGCAAGGATCGCAGAAACCACTGGCGGTACCGAGGCCGCATCAACAGGCGCGCGGGCGTTGTTTGATGCCGCGACTGGTAAGTATCTGGATGCAAAGATCGTGAAGCGCTTTGAGATGGAAACAGGACAGCGCGCGGCGGGACCCGTTGCTGTCGTCGAGGATGAAACCACGATCATCGTACCCGCAAGTCGGGATGCGATCCGACAGCCTGACGGCTGCATCGACGTTATGAAAAAGGGATAGGACGATGGCACAAGAACATTCAAAAGTCGCCTATCAGGTGATGTGGAACCGCTTGATTTCGGTCGTGGAAGAACAGGCGCAGGCCTTGGTGCGCACCGCCTTTTCGACGTCGGTCCGTGAGGCAGGTGACCTGTCGGCAGGTGTCTATGACGTTGACGGCAACATGCTGGCGCAGGCTGTCACTGGCACGCCGGGGCACGTAAACGCAATGGCCGACGCTGTGGCCCATTTCATCAGGCGGATCGGGCGCGACAACATTCATGACGGCGATGTCTATATCACGAATGATCCGTGGGAAGGTACTGGCCACCTGCATGATATCACGATGGTGACGCCCTCTTTCCACAATGGCGCCTTGGTCGGATTCTTTGCCTGCACAGCCCATATCGTTGATATCGGCGGGCGCGGCTTTGGGGCTGATGCGCATTCGGTCTACGAAGAAGGCCTCTACATTCCAATCATGAAGTTCGCCGACAAGGGCGCGGTTGACGAAACATTGACCCGCATCATCCGCGGCAATGTGCGTGAGCCCGACCAGTTGATCGGCGATATTTATGCGCTGGCCACCTGCAACGAAATCGGCCACCGACGACTGGTCGACATGATGGAAGAGTTCAGCCTCGATGATCTGAATGGCATTGCGACCTTCATCCTCGACAACTCACGCCGCGCGACGATTGAGCGGATCGCAGCCCTGCCCCAGACGTCGGCAGAAGGCGAAATGACAATGGATGGTTTTGACCGTCCAATTACCCTCAAGGTAAAGGTCAGCGTTGAGGGCAATAAGATCGTATCAGATTTCACGGGCTCGTCCGGCCTTGATAAAAAAGGCATCAACTGCCCGCTGGTCTATGCCAAGGCTTATGCCTGTTACGCGCTCAAGGTCGCGATCGCACCTGAAATTCCAAATAATGCCGCATCACTGGCACCGTTTGAGATCGCAGCACCCGAGAACTCAATCGTAAATGCGTTGCACCCTGCCCCTGTTGCATTGCGACATATCGTTGGGCATTTCGTACCGGATGCAGTCTATGATGCGTTTGACAAGATCGTGCCGGGTTTGGTCCCCGCTGAGGGTGCGGGCTGTCTATGCAACTTTCAGGTGTCGCTGCGCCCCCGTACCGACGCGCCCGCCCCTGCCGGTGCACGACGCTCTGAGGTTCTTACGTTTAACTCTGGCGGATCCGGCGCGCGGCCTGAACATGACGGGCTGAATGCGACGGCGTTTCCATCCGGTGTCATGACAATGCCGATCGAAGCGACCGAACATGCAGGCCCCGTCATTATCTGGCGCAAGGAACTGCGCCCCGATTCAGGGGGCTGGCAAAACGCGCGGCGGTCTTGGTCAATATATGGAAGTCGGGGCACAGGAAGGGCATGAGTTCGACATTCAAGCCATGTTCGATCGTGTCGACCACCCGGCACGCGGCAGGCGCGGTGGGGGCGCTGGCGCGCCGACGACTATCGTTCAAGACGACGGCACAGCCATGAATGGCAAGGGCAAACAGTTCGTAGCCCATGGACGCAAAGTCGTCATGGCCTTTCCCGGGGTGCTGGCTATGGCGATCCGGCAGAGCGGTCCAAGGATCTTGTCAAACGGGATCTTGCACGCGGGTATATCTCTGCTGAAACTGCCGGCAAAGATTATAACCTGTCCGCAGCAGATATTGCCGACGTCGAGGCCGCCGTTGCGCGAGGAGATACCGTATGAAAACGCAAACACCAAAAAGCACATCCTATGACGTCGTGATTGTCGGCGGGGCGATGATGGGTGCCTCGGCCGCATGGTTCCTATCCGATGACAAAGACTTCGATGGCAAGGTCTTGGTCGTGGACCGCGATCTGAGCTATGAAAACACGTCTACCATGCACACCAATTCATGCATGCGACAGCAGTTCTCGGGCGAATTGAACGTGCGGATCAGCCAATTCGCAGCCGATTTCGTCAAAAACCTGCCGCGCTATATGGGTAACGACGACCGCGTGCCGGACCTGTCGATCCGGTCGTTTGGCTACATGTATCTGGCCGACAGCGCAGGCTTTGCGGATGTGCTGCGCGAAAACCAGAAGGTCCAGCTGAACTGCGGCGCAGCAACGCAATTGATGACGCCTGATCAGATCAAGGCGGCCTATCCTTTCTACAATGTGGACGACATCGTTCTCGGGTCGATCAATCTGATTGATGAAGGGTTATGGGACGCGACTGCTGTTTTCGATTGGTGGCGCAAGTCAGCACGCGAACGCGGTGTCGAATACGTCGAAAACGAAGTTATCGCAGTCACAAAAAACGCGGCGGGCACACGCATCGAAAGCGTGACGCTGAAATCTGGTGATGTCATCAGCTGCGGTCAGGTCCTGAATGCATCCGGGCCGCGCGCTGCCGCAACCGCGCAAATGGCCGGGATCGAAATCCCTGTAGAGCCGCGCAAGCGCTACTCATGGATATTCTCGGCCGAACAACCGCTGGATCGCGACCTACCGCTTACGATCGACCCTTCTGGTGTGCACGTTCGCGAAAACGGAGGTGGCACATATCAGTGCGGTGGCCACTCCGACATTGATCCGGCGGTCGACTATGATGATTTCATCATGGATCATAGCATTTGGGAGAGCCATGTCTGGCCAATCCTCGCGACACGTATTCCACAGTTCGAAGCGATCAAGGTCACGTCAGAATGGGCTGGTCACTATGCCTACAACACGTTTGATCACAACGCGATTTTGGGACCGCACACACAGATCGAGAACTTCTTCTTCCTCAATGGTTTTTCTGGACACGGGCTGCAGCAATCCCCTGCCATGGGCCGCGGCATTGCCGAAATCATGGTGCATGGTGGCTACAAAACCCTCGATATGTCGCAGTTCCACTTTGACCGCATCCCAGCGGGTCGAAAAATAATTGAAAAGGCAATTATCTGATGAAGCTGGCAAAAAACGCCTTCACCGATGCACTTGCCACGGGTGAAAAGCAGGTTGGTCTCTGGATCAGCCTGTGCAGCAATTTTGTTGCAGAAGTCACGGCGCCCGCGGGCTACGATTGGGCGCTCATCGATATGGAGCACAGCCCCAACGACTATTTCAGCGTCTTGGGGCAGTTGCAGGCTTTTGCGGCAAGCGAAACGACGGCGATCGTCCGGGTTGAATGGAACGATACGGTTGCAGTCAAGCGCCTGCTGGATCTGGGCGCACCGGGCATTTTGTTTCCAATGATCCAATCGGTCGACGAGGCCAAGACAGCCGTCGCGGCAACCCGCTATCCACCTCACGGCGTGCGCGGCGTCTCAGGGGCGACACGGGCGACGAAGTTCGGCCGGGTGAGCGACTATATTGCGCGGATTGAAGACGAAACAGCCGTCCTTTTGCAACTTGAGACCCGTGCCGCTGTTGAGCAGGCTGAGGCTATCGGTGATGTCGACGGCATCAGCGGTATCTTTTTTGGACCCGCTGATATTGCCGCTGATCTGGGCAAACCGGGCAAGCCGATGGACACAGAAGTGTGGGAACTTATCAGACCTGCAGCCAAGAAACTGATCGCAAAGGGTGTCCCTGTCGGCACCCTTGTTCTTGACCCGGCCTTCGCGACAGCGTTGCTCAACGATGGCTTTACCTTTGTGGCTTGTGGGACAGATGCCAGCCTTTTGGCAAAGGCGTCCGATCATCTACTGGCAACCGTGAAAGGGGGCTTGCGTGATTTTCGCCGCGTCCCGCCTTGATCCAGTTAAGCCATCTGCCTCTGCCTGGGTCAGCCAAGCCGCCAAGGAAGCCAAAAACCGCGGCGAAGATGTTATCGACTTGGGTCTCGGAGAACCGGACTTCGATACCCCCGCCCATATTGTCGAAGCCGCACACCAGGCTGCATTGCGCGGAGAGACGCGATATCCCCCAACCAATGGCACCCTCGAAATGCGCAAGGCGGTTGTCGACAAGCTGCACCGCGAGAATGCCTTAGACTATGCGCTCGACGAAGTAATCGTTTCGAACGGAGCCAAGCAGGTGTTGTTCAATGCGATGATGGCGACGCTAGAGCACGAGAATGAGGTATTGATGTGCGCACCATACTTTGGTCAGTACAAAGATATCGTCCTTATTCTTGGTGGTCGCCCCGTTGTCATGAAATGCCCTGCCCAAAACGGGTTTCGCGTGACATCAGATCAGCTGGAGGCAGCGATAACACCAAAGACACGCTGGATCATGCTGAACCTGCCATCAAATCCCGCGGGCGCTGTCTATTCCGAAGATGATCTTAAGGCCTTGGGCTCCGTACTCGAGAAGCATCCCAATGTGCTGATCCTGTCTGACGAGATCTATGAACATATATTGTTTGATGGTAGGCAATTCGTCTCTTTTGCTGCGGCTAACCCTGCCTTGAAGAACCGCACATTGACGGTCAACGGCGTGTCCAAGGCCTATGCCATGACGGGTTGGCGCATTGGCTATGGTGCCGGAACAAAGCCGCTGATCATCGCCATGACAAAAGTACAAAGCCAGATTTGTTCGGGGGCCTGCGCAGTTGCCCAGGCTGCTGCCGCTGCCGCACTGAATGGCCCACAAGACGCCGTACGTGCGTTATGTCAGGCATTTGAGGCACGCCGCGATCTTGTTGTGGACCGTGTGTCAAGGATTGATGGTCTGACGCTTAATCCGCCGGGTGGTGCATTCTATGGTCTCATTGGCTGTGCTGACCTTATCGGCGCCCGGACTGAAGATGGCGTCACGCTGTCGGATGATGCTGAGGTCACGGCTTACCTTCTGCAAGACGCAGGCATCGCCGCCGTCCCCGGAAGTGCTTACGATTTATCTCCTTTTTTCCGCATTTCAACAGCAGCCTCTCTGGATGTTCTGGACCACGCGATGGATCGTATTGCCACATCCGTCGCAAAACTCGAAAGAAAGATATAACCCATGAAAAAACTTGTCCTGACCGGCGCTGCTGGCCGACTTGGCTCTTACCTGCGCGAACCGATGTCAAAGATGTGCGACGAGCTGGTGTCTACCGACATAGTCGATGATATCGGCACGCTTTATCCCGGCGAAACCTATGCCAAAGGTGATCTGGCCAGCCTTGATGATATGATGCACGTCCTTGAAGGGGCCGACATGGTCGTTCACATGGGCGCCTATGCTGATGAAGGTCCGTTTGAAAAACTGCTCGGCCCCAACTTTGTCGGTGCCTACAATATCTGGGAAGCCGCCTATCAACATGGCCTCAAGCGGGTCATCTATGGCAGCTCTATCCATGCCGTTGGGATGCATGCCAAGAATGACTTTATCGACACTGATGTGCGGCATCGTCCTGATACGTTCTATGGTCTGGCGAAGTGTTTTGCCGAAGACCTTGGGTCAATGTACTGGGACAAGCGCGGGTTAGAGAGCGTGCACATGCGGATTTTGTCGTGCGCGCAAGTCACCAATGCCCGCGCGCTTGGGTCATGGCTGTCCTACGACGATCTCATTCAGCTTGTACAGCGCTGCATCGAGACACCCGTGACCGGCTTTTCCGTCGTTTATGGTGTGTCAAACAACGACCGCGTTCCCGTTGACAATGCAAAAGCCAGCTTTTTGGGATATCGCCCCAAGGACAACGCCGAAAAATTCGCCGCTGCTATTCTCGCCGAAACCGCACCAATGGATAGCCAGGACCCCGGCAACATGTGCCACGGGGGGCCGTTCGCCGCAGTTGAATTGGGCAACAGCGGCGTGGCCACTATGAATATTATCAACGACACCAAGAAAACCTGAATAGGAGAGCAACAATGTCAGACGTCAAAGTAGCACTGATCACCGCTGGCGGGTCCGGTATGGGCGCAGACAGCGCGCGGGCATTGGCTGCCGATGGGTTTAAGGTGGGTATCCTTTCATCCTCTGGCAAAGGCGAGGCTTTGGCAAAAGAACTTGGTGGTGTCGGCATCACCGGCACGAACAAATCTGACGAAGACCTGCAAAGGCTAATCGACGCGGCGATGGATCATTGGGGCCGCATTGACGTGCTTGTCAATTCCGCCGGACACGGCCCGCGCGCGCCGGTTTTGGAGCTGACAGACGACGACTGGCATGAGGGCATGGAGGTTTACTTCCTCAACGCCGTGCGTCCTTCTCGCCTCGTAACCCCGATCATGCAAAAGCAGGGCGGCGGCGCGATCATCAATATCTCGACCTTTGCGGCGTTCGAGCCAAATGCCGTCTTCCCAACATCAGGTGTGATGCGCGCCGGCCTTGCGGCGTTCACCAAGCTTTTTGCCGACAAATACGCGGCTGAAAACATCCGCATGAACAATGTGTTGCCCGGCTTCATCGATAGCCTGCCGGAAAAAGAAGAATTCCGTTCAATGATCCCGATGGGTCGCTACGGCAGTTCACGCGGCGAAATCGCTAGCGTTGTTGCGTTCTTGGCGTCTGAGGGCGGTGCATATATCACGGGCCAGAACATTCGCGTTGATGGCGGCATTACGCGATCCGTGTGACAATACAGCCAGCGCCGAAAGCGTCGCTAATCGAAGCGGTTCGGCGCTGGCTCTTCATTTGGGGCCCCGTCCGGTTGTCTTGCGCGGCCGGTCGCAAAAGGCGCATTGAATTCCCTTATTTGGAAATGTGTTTCCAGTCGCGTGTCCGGCAGTGTCGGCAGCGGGTTAAGCCGCCTATTCCAAAAGCATCGTGATGATCATCCGCTCACGATCAATAAACGAATTACTGGTCAATTTGACGGCCGCGCGTTCAGGATAATCCGCAAACCAGCCGCCCTATGCGTCCAGCAATGCAACCATCTTAACAACTGTATTCAAGTTTCGCGCGGTTGCCTCGATACCAATCAGCTTTTCCATCTTTGCAGCAAGCTTTGACCGCCCGATGCCGTCCGGCGCATAGAGCCAAACCGTCCGCCCGACGACAGCCACCTGTTCGGTATCTGATTTCAGCTTTGCTATGCCCGCATGGTCGATCCGCGGAGCCTCGTAGCAGAGATAGGCGTGCACCAGTTTGCCATCTTCCGCAGGGAACGGACAAGACACCAGCACATCGCGCATCATCTGTTCGCCCAAAACCAGTACCGGGACGTCATAGCAAAATTCTGCATTTATGGCGCCCGCTATCCGCGCCGCCAGCGTCTCAGCATCACCATCTGCCGAAAAAACCACATTCCCGGATGCAATATAGGTCTGAACGTCAGTCGCCGACGTTTTGCCGACCAGAAGCGCACGCAAATCAGCCATCGGGATTTTCCGATGCCCGCCGACGTTAATCCCACGCAAAAAAGCAACCCATTTGACCATCTTGTCAGCCTTCTGCTCTTGCGTCATCCTAGCGTTATGTCACGCAAACTCGTCAATACACTCTGTGCGGCGCACCCCGGTGCGACCGCCGCTGATCCTGCAACGGAATTGGACAGCTGGAAAGTCGGCGGCAAGATGTTCGCCTGCTTTGGTGATCGGATCGATGGCGTTTGCCTGAAAACCGATAGCGTCGAAACTGCGGCGATGCTCATCGACGCTGGTGCCGCAACCAAAGCCCCCTATTTCCATAAAAGCTGGGTCCTGGTCGGTTTTGACAGCGCCGAAGATGAGTTACGCCACCGCATCGCTGTGTCGTACGACATCATCTTTAAGGCGCTGCCAAAGAAGGTTCGGGATGCGATTGGTTAGGCATAGCTGATCACCTCGACCTCAACCCCGTCGCTATCGTGGAAATAGAACCGGCGGCCTGGCTCATAATCAGCGTGACTAGTCGGCGTAAATCCCAACGCTTTTACCTTGGCCTCTATCAGATCAAGGTCATCAACAACGATGCCCACATGGTTTAACCCACCGCGTGTCAGATAGCTTGCATCAGTTTTGGGGACCTTTTGCGTCGGCGCGGAACCAGAATAGACCGCAATATAGCTGTCGTCTGTACCGACATGCACGGTGTAACCCTGCCCATCCATGGATGCGCCCTCCCAACGGGTGTGCCACCCGAATAAATCCGTCAGCATAGCTGCGGTTTTCCTTGGGTCCGACACGGTAATGTTAACATGTTCCAGATGGGCCATGATCACGTTCTCCTTTTGAGTGATTTTAGCATGCGGGCGATCCTGCGAGGTCGTTTATTGGGGGCAATGTCATGAAAGCATCCGCATTCAAGATCATGTCCCCATCCCAATCCATCGCGTTTCATCGCGCTCAGCGCCTCTGGATCTGCGCAGTAGCGTGTAGTGGTCCATCGGAACATGGCGTTTCTCCTCTTTCCAACCGATTTCGAATCTGTTGTAATTTCTCAAGTTAACTTTAGATCAAGGAATTTTTTCGTGACCCAAGGTCTAACCATCGGAGATCTCGCTGCGCGCACCGGCCTCGCGGTGTCTGCAATCCGATTTTATGAGACACATGGTATCGTTAAACCCGTGCGCAATCAGGGCGGCCATCGCAGATATGGCCGGGCCGATATTCGCCGATTGTCCTTTGTCATGGCCGCGCAAAAACTAGGTTTTTCATTGGCGCAAATCGCCCCCCATTTGCGCCGCCTGCCCGATCACAAAGCCCCTACCAAGGCCGATTGGACCCGGATCAGCAGGACGTTCCGCAGTGATATTGATGCCCGAATTGCCGCTCTGGAAGATCTGCGCGATAAGCTGGATGGCTGTATCGGCTGCGGTTGTCTGAGCTTGGAGAAATGCGCACTCTACAATCCCGCAGACATCAAAGGCGCAGACGGTACTGGGCCCCGCAATTTGATCGGCATGGACTCTTGACTTCACCCTGAATTCGCCGTTCCCCTCGCGGGATGGAATTATCCAATCGCATCACACAGATCACCGGTGGCGGCTCGGACGGGTGGGACGTCTTCTATAAGGCACGCCGTATGATCGCGGATGGCGTGCCGGTGACAGAACTCACTATCGGTGAACATGATATCCGCACGCATCCAGACATTCTCGACGCGATGCATACGGCAGCATTGGGTGGGCATACGGGCTATGCGATGGTCCCGGGCACCCATGAATTGCGCAAAAGCGTCGCGGCGCGGATTGCGGCCCGGACCGGGGTCGCGACCACGGCCGATAACATCCTGATCACGCCGGGCGGGCAAGCAGCGCTCTTTGCCGCACATATGGCGGTCTGCGATCCCGGCGATACGGCTGTCTACATTGATCCATACTATGCGACCTACCCTGGCACGATCCGTGGCGCAGGGGCCGTGCCAAGAGCCTTGGTCACCACTCCGGACACAGCGTTTCAACCAACATTGGACGCCTTGATCAAAGCCACAGTGGGGGCCACGTCCTTGTTGATCAACACCCCCAACAACCCGACAGGTGTGGTGTATTCTCGCGACACCTTGCAGGCGGTTGCTGACGCCTGCATGCAAAACGACCTTTGGCTGATCTCGGACGAGGTTTATGACACGCAAGTCTGGGAAGGCCCCCATATCAGCCCGCGGAGCCTGCCTGACATGGCGCAACGCACGCTTGTCGTAGGCTCCATGTCAAAAAGCCACGCGATGACCGGCAGCCGCGTCGGCTGGGTATGCGGACCAGAAGATACAATCAGCCACATCATCAACCTGGCGACCCACACGACCTATGGTGTTGCGGGTTTTGTGCAAGACGCCGCCGATTTTGCGCTGCACCAAGGTCAGTCCGTCGAAGAACAGGTTGCCGCACCGTTTCGCCGACGCCGTGATCTGACGATGAAAGCGCTTGAGGGGCAAAATGTGCTCCGCGCCGTTCCCGCCCAGGGCGCGATGTATGTGATGCTCGATATTCGTGCGACTGGTATGGATGGCGAAGGTTTTGCCAATACGCTGCTCGATGCCGAACATATCGCTGTGATGCCCGGCGAGAGCTTTGGGCAGGCCGCTGCTGGCCACATCCGTGTCGCGATGACGATTGCCGATGAAAAGTATGTTGATGCATTGTCGCGTCTGATCGCCTTTGCCCGGACACGCGCGTCAGAGTAAGCGCCCGATTTCAGGCGGCACTGACGGATAGAATCGGTTAGAACTGGGTCATGATGTTTGACCTACCTGACGATGATACACTTTATGCGGCCCTCCTTGATCGCGATGCCAACTACGATGGACGCGCCTTCGTTGGCGTGTCTTCGACAGGAATATTTTGCAGACTGACCTGCCCTGCCCGCAAACCAAAGCGCGAAAACTGTCATTTTTACAGTGATATAGAAAGCTGTCTTCAGGCTGGGTTTCGCCCGTGCAAACGCTGCCATCCGCTCCAATCCGCAGCACAAAGCGATCCGGCCATTGCGCACCTTGTGGCCGCACTCGACGAAAGGCCCGACCATCGCTGGTCCGAAGCAGACGTCACGCGTATGGGATATGACGCATCGACTATCCGGCGTGCGTTTAAGCGTAATTTCGGCATGACTTTTCTGGAAATGGCGCGCGCACGGCGCTTGGCGCACGGGTTCACAGCCCTTCAGACCGGATCGGTTATTGCAGCCCAGCTAGACTCTGGCTTTGACAGCCCCTCTGCATTTCGCGCAGCTTTTGCAAAGATGATGGGATTGGCCCCCGGACGTCTGGCCCAAGACGCGCTGCTCCGTGCCGATCATATCAAGACACCGCTGGGTGATATGATCGCAGTCTGCGACACCCGCGCACTGCATCTTTTAGAATTTGCTGATCGTAAGGCGCTGCCGTCCGAAATGAAGCGTCTGCACAAGGCCGCCAAGGGAAGCATCGGCATTGGACGGTTCGATACGCATGATCAGATCGCGGCTGAACTTGATGCATTCTTCGACAAGACCTCTGATGTGTTCACAACCCCCCTCGCCCTGCATGGCACGCCCTTTACCCGCGAGGTCTGGCAGGCGCTGCGCAAAATCCCGGCTGGCGAAACCCGCAGCTACGGGGCTGTCGCGAAAGAGATTGGCGCACCACAAGCAACACGTGCGGTTGCCCGCGCCAATGGCGCTAATCAGATCGCAATCGTTATTCCATGTCACCGTGTGATCGGAGCTGACGGATCACTGACAGGATACGGCGGTGGCTTGTGGCGCAAGCAACACCTCATCGCGCTTGAAAAACACTACGCTGACAGGAGACAGCCATGACACATACCGCAGAGACCTTCCGCGCCCTTCACGTCAAGGGCGACCCGTTGCTGATGATCAACGTGTGGGACAAGGGAACGGCCAAGATGATGCAGGCGATGGGTGCAAAGGCGCTTGCCACATCCTCGGCGGCACACGCCTTTACCATCGGCCGGCCCGATGGCGGCACCCTGTCCCGGGACGAAGTACTTTCTCATGCCGAAGACATCGTATCCGCCACGAAGCTACCTGTGCAGGGCGACTTTGAGAACGGCTTTGGCGATGATCCCGAAACCTGCGCAGAAACAGTCAAATTGGCTGCAGAGGTGGGGCTTGCGGGCATTTGCATCGAAGATACGGCGCTGCCGGAAGAGGCTGCTTATGGATTCGATTTAGCGGTTGAACGGATTGCTGCCGCCGCGGCCGCGGCCCGCGCCCTATCGCATGACTTTGTGCTGACGGCGCGCGCCGATGGCATTTTGACCGGAGCCTACGACACGGACGAAGCCATTCGCCGGTTGGTAGCATTTGAGGCTGCTGGTGCGGATTGTCTATATGCACCCCTCCCCCAGACATGGACGCGTTGGTTCGCATTTGCGCGGCAACAACAGCACCCGTCAATGCGCTGGTTGCGGGACAGTTCACCCAAGAAACGCATGGCCAATTTGCCAGAGCAGGAGTTGCGCGCATCTCCTTGGGATCTTCGCTGGCAAGGGTCACACATCGTGCGATGTATGATGCGGCACGCGCGATGATTAGCATGGGGGATTTTGCAAATCTTGGCAAAGGGATCAGCAGCGACGTGATCGATAAAATGCTGCAATAAAAAGGGCCTGCCAGATTTATGGCAGGCCCTGAACAAGCATCCAGCGCAAGTGTTTTTGGGGAAGGGACAGTGCTGATGGATGCTTATGCTGTTCTTACCTTAGAACTTGAATGACGCGCGCAGCGACAATGTTGTTGCGTCAACATCAGCGCCATCCACGTCAGCGACGTCCTCAAACTGGTGCTGGAGCACTTCACCACCCACCAAGAACGCATCGCTCAGCATGTATGAGACACCCAGCCCTGCAAAGCTGCCATCTGTTTCGCCATCAAGATCGTCCGTAGTTTGCAGACGCGCAACACCAGCTGTCACATAGGGCATGATCTGCCCGGCATCATAGCCCAGACGCAACTTAGCGCGAGCCACGGATTCAACCTCCGCGTCTGGCGTATCAATTTCAATGTTTGATCCATCAAAGTCGAGTTCACCACCAAGGACAAGTGAACCCAGATCGTAGTTATAGCCTGCATGAACACCATAGACGGCACCCGATGGATCATCATCGTCCTCGATCGCATCTGAGTCCAACTGACCATAACCCAGTTGGCCACCAGCATAAAAGCCAGTCCAGTCGTTGCCCGTCACGATTGGGGCTGGTGCGACAGGTACAGGTGCAGGTGCCGGGGCGGCAACAGGCTCTGACAAGCCGCCAGCGGACGCCATACCTGCGGCCAATGCCAAAGGTGCAGCCAACATGCTCGTGCGGGCGATTTTAAATGTCGTTTTCATTTTCTTCTCCGTTAATCCGGTTGTCGTGTTCGGTACAAGTGGCATGCATTGCGGCACGTGCAACGGGCCTCACGCCGCTGTGAATCGGATCGGCAGGATTGAGCGGAGGCCAGACGGAAAACTCGGCCAATCCTCGCGCACATTTGCAACAATTACGTCAAATAGGCGTGATTGTGCGCCAATCGGCGGGTTTTAGCGCCTATTTCAAGGAATTTGGCCGGCGGGCTTGAATGGTCGCGCAACCCTCCCGCCGGTCATGGGACTGGGGGCACCCGTGGTGCGAGGGCCCGAAATCGGAAGGCCGCGGGCAACCCGCACAGCCAAATATGCAAAGGCTTGCGCCTCAAGCATGTCGCCGTCGAGGCCTACGTCTTCGACAGGCTGCACATCGCACGGCAAACAGTCCGCCAAACCGGCCATCACCGTCCTGTTGTGCCGTCCACCGCCAGTGACCAACATCGTGCTCGGCATGGCTGGACAAATAGCGATGGCGACCGCAACCGTTTGCACGACAATTTCGGCTAGCGTCGCTAAGGCATCCGTATCGCCAAGCGAAGCAACAGCGATAGACAAGTCGGCAAAGCTATCGCGGTCCAGTGACTTTGGAGCCGGTTGCGCAAAATAGGCATTTGTCATGAAATCCCCAACCACACGCCTGTCCACGTGCCCCATCGCGGCCAAGGCACCATCGAGATCATAGGCCAACCCTCTGCGCGTGCGCATCAGATCATTCATTGGTGCATTTGCGGGCCCGGTATCAAAGGCCAGCAGTGCTTCGGGATCAGTTGGATCGTCACACGTCGAGTCAATCCATGTGATATTGCCGACGCCGCCAAGGTTCAGAAATGCGAGCGGCGTGTCCGCCTCGATCCATTTCGCCAGAGCAAAATGATAGAATGGTGCCAGTGGCGCACCCTGCCCGCCAGCCGCTACATCATTGGTGCGGAAATCCCATGCAACCGGATAGCCCAATGCATCTGCAAGCCTCTGCCCATCACCGCATTGATGCGTACCGTGCCCGCCAGGATCATGGGCCAGTGTCTGACCATGAAAACCGGCGATATCAACCAAACCAAGTGGCGCCATGACATCAAGATGCTGGTCCTCGACAAGCCGAACGGCATCAGCCACGTCATCATCCTGCCAGCTGCCCAGATGTGCCTTGATCACCTTTTGTTGCTCGACAGTGTACGCGCTGTAGGATGATGCGCCAAACCCATAAATACGCTCGCCATCCGTCTCCAGTACCGCAGCATCAACGCCATCAAGCGACGTTCCCGACATTGTCCCCAAAGCTCTGACCACACCTGCCCGCAACATCCGCTTTCCCTATGCCACCGTCCTGCTTATAGAGTGCACTTAAGACAGACGCAGGAACAAGCCAATGACCTACCATCCCAAATCCGATTTCATGAATGTCATGATGACGCGCGGCTTTCTGGCCGATTGCACGGATTATCAGGGACTGGATGAGGCGCTGAGCAAAGGTGTTGTCCCTGCCTACATTGGTTTCGATGCAACGGCAAAGTCACTGCACGTTGGGTCACTGATCCAGATCATGATGATGCGCTGGTTGCAAAAAACCGGACATAAGCCAATCACCCTGATGGGTGGTGGCACAACAAAAGTGGGCGATCCATCGTTCCGTGCGGATGAACGTCCTTTGCTGGGCCCCGATCAGATTGACGACAATATAGCAGGCATCAAGCAAGTCTTTGCCGCCTACTTGAACTATGGCGATGCCCCGACAGATGCGATGATGATCAACAACGCGGAGTGGTTGGATGGTCTTAACTACCTCGACTTTCTGCGCGACATCGGGCGGCATTTTTCGATCAATCGCATGCTGTCGTTTGAGAGCGTAAAGTCGCGGCTGGACCGGGAACAATCACTGTCGTTTCTTGAGTTCAACTACATGATTTTGCAGGCCTATGACTTTTTGGAGCTCAACCGCCGCTATGGCTGTCTGTTGCAGATGGGTGGGTCGGACCAATGGGGTAATATCGTCAATGGGATCGACCTGACGCGCCGGGTGCTTGACCAAGAGATTTTTGGTCTCACGTCGCCCCTCCTGACCACCAGTGACGGCAAGAAGATGGGCAAATCCCAATCCGGTGCCGTTTGGTTGAACGCTGACATGTGCAGCCCTTACGAATTCTGGCAGTTCTGGCGTAACACGACTGATGCAGATACAGGCCGGTTCCTCAAACTCTACACTGAGTTACCTGTTGAAGAATGCGACCGACTTGGCGCTTTGGAAGGGTCTGACATCAACGCAGCGAAAATCATCCTCGCCAATGAGGTGACAACGCTTTTGCATGGTGCCGAGGCTGCTCAGGCGGCCGAAGCAACATCCCGCGAAGTCTTTGAAAAAGGCGGTGTTGGGGATGACCTGCCGACACTTACCCTTTCGGCGGATGAGGTGGGCGATGGCATCTCTATTGTGCAGCTGATCGTAAAGTCGGGCCTTGCCAAAAGCGGCAAGGACGCCAAACGCCTGATCAAAGAAAATGGGGCCAAGATGAATGACGCCGCTTTGACCGAAGCGGGGCTTATCCTTGATATCGACGCCCTTGCACAGCCCATCAAGCTAAGCGCTGGCAAGAAGCGCCACGCTCTGGTCCAACTTGGCTAAAGCAGCAGTAAGTCTACAAAAAGGATC
This sequence comes from Yoonia sp. JB2-21, assembly GCF_055693545.1. Lineage (NCBI taxonomy): Bacteria > Pseudomonadati > Pseudomonadota > Alphaproteobacteria > Rhodobacterales > Paracoccaceae > Yoonia > Yoonia sp. JB2-21. The sequence goes on along the minus strand of NZ_JBVFUC010000001.1, from coordinate 3,424,846 downwards.
GTCACCGCGATTGGAAAAGTAATAAGTGCCGCCAGTACCGCGGCACCCAGGATCGTCGGTTTTGCAGCAGGCGCGTGCACACCGGAAACAGGTTTCGTCTTTTTTGTCATGCCCCCGTTAACCACAGCTTAGGTTTCAAATGGCTTAACAACCGGCATGATAGCTGAGCCGACCCTCCCTTTTCAGCAGCACCAATATTTTGCCACGGCACTGCGACGCATGGGGCGGCAGGTGCAACTGGTTGACATTGCGGGTGCCGCACCTGTGCTGGCCGTGCGGCAATTTGGACAGCTCATGGCCTCTCGTGGTCCGGTTTGGCAGGATACTGCGGCTCATACGACTGGGCTTGCCAGGTCAGGCCTGCGGATCATTAATGCCAACACGCCCGATGATCTGGCACTGCGCGCCGCAGGGTTCCGGCGTCTGATGACCAATGGGTTCGTGGCAGAACTTGATCTGCAAGGGACAGACAGCGATCTCATCGCCATGATGAAACCCAAATGGCGTAACATCTGGCGCAAAGCACAAGACGCGCCATTCAAGATCAGTCAGACAACATTTGACCCGATTGCGCATGCGTGGCTTCTAAAGGCGGACATCGCGCAGCAACGAGCCAAAGGGTTCCGGGCTCTACCCCATGCGCTCATCACAGCCTATGCAGACTGTCATCCCAATCATGTCAGCGTTCTCACCGCCACCGAAGGCGGCTTGCCCATCGCTGCCATGTTGTTTTTGTTGCATGACCCGGTTGTGACCTATCATGTCGGTTGGACCACACCACGTGGCCGCACGCTTGGCGCACACCACCGCATGATCATCGAAGCCACAAAAATACTCTGGCAACAAGGGTTTCATCGCCTGGACCTTGGCACCATTGATACCGAAAATGCGCCCGGCCTCGCCCGTTTTAAGATTGGCACAGGCGCGCGCGTGCGCGCGCTGGGCGGGACATGGATGCGACTGCCCGGTCGCTAACACTGGCCCGCATTGACAGGGGTGCTAAGCCAAAGCCAACACCGAGCGAAAGCCAAAGTATGACGCTTCTCCAGATTACCTCGCTTCTTACCGTGCTCGCCGGGGGCTTTGGCGCAATCAACCATATATTTTTGACGGTGCCGTCCGCCATTGGCATCGTGGTTGTCTCGCTTGTGGGCTCTTTTGCGGTGATGCTGCCTGATTGTGTAGTCGCCATGCTTGGGGTAGCAGATGTTTTGCCTGCAACTGTCCTTAACATCGTGTTCTCAAATGCACCGTTCGGAGCAATGATAGGCCTGTTGTTGTTTGCTGGCGCACTGTACGTCAAATCGTCGGATCTCAATCGTGAATGGGTTGTGCTCGCTTTGATGGCGAAAGTCAGCATCGCCTTTGCTTTGGCTGCGCGACTGGCCGCTGTCGCCGTTCCCATTTTAGGTTTGCGTCCGTTCCGCGGTTTTGCGACAGGCCTAACCGTCGCCAACAGCGCCAAACCCAAGACCGCATCTTAAGGAAAACCAATGACCAACTACTTTGTCTATGACGTCTTCACCGACAGCGCGTTTGGTGGCAACCAACTTGCCGTGATCCCCGATGCAACCAAGTTGCAAGAGGACCAACTCCAAATGATCGCGCGCGAGTTCAACTTTTCGGAAGTGACCTTTGTCTATCCACCCGAGGATCCCGCCCATACCGCAAAAGTGCGGATCTTCACGCCCACGCAGGAACTGCCCTTTGCCGGGCACCCAACGGTTGGCACAGCAATTGCGTTGCGCGACGAAGGGCATGTCGGCGATATGGTTTTGGAACTTGGTGTTGGGCCCATTCCCTGCAAATTTGCAGACGACATTGCGTCATTTACCGTAGCTGCCCCGTTGGAGCGATTGGCAACGCCCGATCCTGCGGTGATTGCTGCTGCATTGGGGCTCCAGCCTGCAGCGATCAAGTCTGATACGCACGCACCCGTGCAAGCAAGCGTTGGGTTGCCTTTTGTCATTGCTGAACTGCATGACAAAAGTCAGCTGAACGCTTGTGCTCCGGTCATCGACGTAATGCGCGAAGGCGCTAAACACCTGTCTGCCGGGATCAGCTTTGCGGTTTTTGCTTATATCAGAGATGGTAACAACATTGAGGCGCGGATGTTTGCACCACTTGGCAACATCCCCGAAGACCCCGCAACCGGAAGCGCATCTGCCGCGCTTGCCGCCCTGCTGACCGATACGTTGAACCAAGACCTGACCCTTCGCATCCTACAGGGCGAAGCAATGGGCCGTCCGTCACATATTTTCGCAGCCACCAAGCAGGGAAAATCCATCGCCGTCACCATCAGTGGAAAGGCCGTGCGGACAATGCAGGGCACTCTTCTGATCTGACCCACTGGAAACCAGCCGCATGCGCCGTTATCACGGACATATGCTATGACGAGGCCTGTATGACGACCATTCTTGAACGCTGCGAAGCAAACGGACTGCGTATGACCGATCAGCGGCGTACGATTGCATCTGTTTTGCAAGATGCCGCCGATCATCCGGACGTCGAGGAACTTTATAATCGTGCCGCCGCAGTGGATCCAAAAATCTCATTGGCGACGGTGTACAGAACGGTCAAGCTTTTTGAAGAGACAGGCATTCTGGAGAAGCATGAATTCGGCGACGGGCGCGCCCGCTATGAAGCGGCTGACCGCGACCACCATGACCATCTGATCGATGTACATTCAGGAGAGGTGATCGAGTTCGTTGACCCTGAAATCGAGGCACTGCAAGAACGTATCGCGGCCAAACTTGGGTATCGCCTGATGGGACACCGGTTGGAACTCTATGCCGTCCCTCTGACCAACAAGGACGACTGATCTTTGGACAATATCCGTGGTGCGGCCTTTATGGTCTTTGCGATGTTCTGCTTTGCGGTGGAAGATGCGTTGATCAAAGCATTGGCCGGCGCTCTTCCTGCGGGGCAAGTACTCGGTATTATCTGCTTTGGTGGGTTTGCGGCCTTTCTGGTCTGGTCTGCAACCCAGGGCCAGCAGCTTTGGCAAACGGCCTATCTGAACCCCAAAGTCATCATCCGCAGCGCGTGCGAGGTCGTCGGATCGTGCTTTTTCGTCTCCGCACTCGCACTGATCCCGCTGACCACTGCTTCCGCCGTGATCCAGGCGACACCATTGGTGGTGGCAATGGGGGCGGCGCTGTTTCTGGGCCAAAGCATCGGTTGGCGCCGCTGGATTGCAATTGTCGTGGGGTTTGTCGGCGTGTTGATCATCATCAGACCCGGCATGGATGGCTTTGTTCCGGCGACTTTGCTGGCGGTGGGCGGTATGCTGGGCCTTGCTGCCCGCGACCTGATCACCCGCAGTCTGACGGTTGACTTGACCGGGCCGCAACTGGGCATTCATGCCTTCGGCATGGTGACACCTGCGGCATTTCTATTGGTTGTCTTGCAAGGCCAGTCCTTTGTCATGCCAACCGCACCGCAATGGGCGCTGCTTGCCGCCGGTATCGCCGTCGCGATGCTGGCCTATCTGGCGATCATTACGGCCACGCGTCAGGGCAATGCCGGGATCATCTCTTCTTTCCGCTATAGCCGCATGGTTTTTGCACTGATCGTCGGCTACATCGCATTCAGAGAAATCCCTGACGCGGCCACCTTGATTGGGGCGGCCGTTGTCATTGCCTCTGGCATCTTCACCTTGTGGCGCGAGGCACGTTTGCGCCGCGCTTCCCTTACGGAAAATCCCGCGCTATAGAAGCGCTGATATCGCTAACAGACCCCCCAAAGGAACCGAGCCAATGAGCACGATCATCGACATCCACGCCCGCGAAATTCTTGACAGCCGAGGCAACCCCACAGTTGAGGTTGATGTGATCTTGGAAGACGGCACAATGGGCCGCGCTGCTGTGCCATCGGGTGCGTCGACGGGCGCGCATGAGGCCGTTGAAAAGCGCGATGGCGACAAAGGCCGTTATATGGGCAAAGGCGTGCTGGAAGCTGTCGCTGCCGTCAACGGTGAAATCGCCGAAACCATCCTCGGCTTTGACGCCACCGAGCAAGTGGCCATCGACATGGCAATGATTGAACTCGACGGCACGCCTAACAAGGGTCGGTTGGGTGCAAACGCGATCCTTGGCGTGTCCATGGCGGTGGCCAAAGCGGCCGCAGATTTCACAGCACAACCCCTGTTCCGCTACATCGGCGGTACATCCGCACGCACCCTGCCCGTACCGATGATGAACATCATCAACGGTGGCGAACATGCCGATAACCCCATCGACATCCAAGAATTCATGATCATGCCAGTCAGCGCGGAAAACATCCGCGAGGCTGTGCGCATGGGATCCGAAGTATTTCACACGCTGAAGAAAGAACTGAGCGCAGCAGGTCACAACACCGGCATCGGCGACGAAGGTGGTTTTGCCCCCAAGCTTGCCAGCACACGTGACGCGCTTGATTTCATCATGACCTCGATCAAAAAGGCAGGCTATGAGCCCGGCAAAGACATCTACCTTGCCCTCGATTGTGCCGCGACCGAATACTACAAAGGCGGCAAGTATGAGATGGTTGGCGAAGGCGTGTCGCTGACATCGGAAGAAAACGCAGCCTATCTGGCTAAATTGGCTGAGGACTACCCGATCATCAGCATCGAAGACGGCATGTCCGAGGATGACTGGGATGGCTGGAAAACCCTGACAGATATGATCGGCGACAAGGTGCAATTGGTCGGTGACGATCTGTTTGTGACCAACCCGACACGTTTGGCTGACGGGATCATCAAGGGTTCCGCCAATTCGATGCTGGTCAAGGTCAACCAGATCGGCACATTGACCGAGACGTTGCAGGCCGTCGATATGGCGCACCGCGCGCAGTTCACAAACGTCATGTCACACCGTTCCGGCGAAACGGAGGATGCGACGATTGCAGACCTTGCCGTGGCTACAAACTGCGGGCAAATCAAGACCGGTTCGCTGTCACGTTCCGACCGTCTGGCGAAGTATAACCAATTGATCCGCATTGAAGAATTGCTGGGTGAAACAGCCGTTTACGCGGGCCGGAGCATCCTAAAAGCATGACCCTGACGACGGGCAAATATGATGTGCCCGCTGATCAGGTGGTGACGGTCATCACGACGCTGGAGATGACCGCGCCAACCATGCCTGCGCGCTTGCCGTTCCCGGAGGGCTTTAGCGCGCGCAAGGAAGACCTTGGGCTGGAAGAGTTTCGCGCACTGTTTCGCAAAGTGGGCAGCCCGTGGCTGTGGACCTCTGGCCTATCGAACCCCGATGTGGAGATGACCGCAATCCTGACGGATCCGAATGTGAACTATTGGGTGATCTATCAAGATCAGGACGCCATCGGCTTGATCGAGCTCGACTTTCGCGAAAAAAGTGCTTGTGAGCTTATCCTGTTCGGCATGGTGCCCGAGGCCACAGGCCAAGGGCTGGGGCAGCCCATGATGGCACTGGCACAGTCAGAGGCGTTCGCGCGCAATATCACCCGCTTTCACGTCTGCACCTGCCACCTTGATTCACCCCAAGCATTGCCCTTCTACCTCAAGGCCGGCTTCACGCCGGTCAAACGCACCGTAGAAGTCTTTCCCGACCCCCGCCTGAGCGGTCACCATGCGCTGGACACAGCACCGCAGATCCCATGCCTGAAATGACCGCAGACGATATCATCGCTCAGTTGAACCTCGCCCCCCATCCTGAGGGCGGGTACTATCGCCAGACTTGGATCGCCGAAAACGCGGGGCGCGCGACGGGGACTTGCATCTATTTCCTGCTGAAAGCAGGGCAAGAAAGCCATTGGCATGCCGTCGATGCGGTTGAGATTTGGCATTTTTATGCAGGGGCACCGTTGATCCTGTCATTAGCCCCCTCTTTAGATGGGCCCGCGCATGACATCATGCTTGGCCCCGACCTTGCAAACGATGAATTACCGCAAAGCATCGTACCCGAAGGCCATTGGCAAAAGGCCGCAACAACCGGCGATTGGACGCTTGTTGGCTGCACCGTTTCACCCGGCTTCCAATTCGACGGGTTCACATTGGCGGACCCGGGGGTGGATATCCCGCGTTAACCGCTGGGCCCTTCCAGAAACTCATCTTCCTCCGGCATCTGGCCGGTATCCAGAATATGCATCATCTCTGCGTTCATCGCCGCCTCGCGCGGGCCAAGGATTTCTTGCACGCGGGTGATATAGGCCTCATTCTCCATCACAGGGATATTCGGATCATAAGCATCAGCCAGTGAAATCATCGAAGACCGATCCGCACGGTTAAACGCATCGACCATCATCTGTGCGCGATCTTGTGGGATATCCAGAGCTTGAAGCGATGACCGCCCCATACGCAAAGAACTGTCATAGGTGTCACGGATGATATCGCGGCAGCCAGCCGACCAAAGTTCATACACATGGTGTCGGTCGACGGCGCGCGCGATGATATGGACGTTCGGAGCGTTTTTGTGGACATAGCGCACCAATTCGGTGAGCTTTTCCTTGTCATCAATTGCCGCGACAAAAACCTTCGCGCTATGTAGTCCGGCAGCATGGAGCAGATCCGGCCGTGTCGCATCGCCATAGTAGATGCGCGCCCCGAAACGACGCATATTTTCAAGGTGTTGCGCGTTGTAGTCAATGACGGTGAGACTGTAGCCCACAGCGCTCAGGATACGCCGCACAATGCCGCCGACACGCCCCGCCCCTGCAATAATAACCTCGCCTTGCTCTTCGATTTGGTCCGCTCTGCCTTCGTCTGCTGCCGCGTAACGCGGCACGATTACGCGATCATAGAAAATGAACAGTAATGGCGTCAGCATCATCGAAATCGCAACGACCAGCAGCAATTGATCGGCCAGCAGTTGCGGCAAGATCGCATTGCTAACTGAGAAAGACAGCAGGACAAAGCCAAACTCGCCGGCCTGCGCAAGACTGAGTGCAAGCAGCCAGCGATCGGCACCACGCAACTTGAACACAAGGGCCAGAACCGCAAGCACACCGGCCTTTACCGCAATCAACAAGACCGTCAGGCCAAGGATCAATGCCAAGTTGTCCGCGAGCAATGTGAAGTTGATCGCGGCGCCGACGGTCATGAAGAAAAGACCCAGCAACAGCCCTTTGAAAGGGTCGATGTCAGACTCCAATTCATGCCGATATTCGCTGTTCGCGAGGACAACACCCGCAAGAAACGTGCCCAGTGCGGGTGACAAACCAACCAGCGTCATCAGCAACGCAATGCCGATGACCATCATCAGCGCGGTTGCGGTAAATAGCTCACGCAGGTTTGCCCCTGCAATGAAGCGAAAGATCGGGCGGGTCAGGAAGCTACCCGCCCCCACGACCGCAGCAATGGCAACGACATTGACGAGCGCGGTTTGCCATCCGCTCAGGCCCGCAACAAGGCTCATGCCCGCCCCGTGGTCGTCTCCGCCATGATCATCATTTCCATGTGCCGCATCGGTACTATGTGCGGCCTCAGAACCATGTGCAGCGTCACTTGCCAAGTCCAGCAATTCAGGCATGGCCAATAGCGGCATCAGCGCAAGCATCGGGATCACAGCGATGTCTTGCGCAAGAAGGACTGAGAAGCTGGACTGCCCACCGTCACTTTTCATCAATCCTTTTTCATTCAATGTTTGCAGCACGATGGCTGTTGAACTTAATGCTGCGATCAAACCTACGGCAAGGGCCAAACTCCAGCTCAGCCCAAACGCCAGCCCAATCCCCATAATCACCGCCGCCGTCAGCCCAATCTGTCCGCCACCCAAGCCAACCAATTGGCCCCGCATGGCCCAAAGCCGTTTCGGTTCCAACTCCAACCCAACAAGGAACAGCATCATCACAACGCCGAACTCTGCAAAATGCTGGATCGAGATGACGTCGACATTCAGCAGCGCCAGAACCGGGCTGATGACAATGCCTGCAATCAGATAGCCGAGCACCGAGCCCAACCCCAATCGCGTGGCAATCGGAACTGCGACGACTCCAGCGATGAGAAAAATAAAGGCAAGCAGTAGAAAATCGGTCATCAGCATGTCCCCACGTTTCGAAAATGATGCGCATGTGTTGGACGCATTGAAAAGGGCCGCTTTGTGGTTAGGCATAAAAAAGGGAGGGCCTAGGCCCTCCCTGAGTTTCGCTGATCAAGCTCACTCATTATGTACCGCTCGGTTTATTTGCCTGCGGCTCGATCCGCGTCAAAGCAAGCGTACCTGCTTTGAAGCTCTGTTATCAGCGAAGGAATTTCTGGAAATTCCTTCTGTGCATAAGATTTTTCGACAAAAATCTTAGCTACATCCAGACGTCCCGCCGCAGGTATTACATTTCATGCATGTCCCGTTGCGCACCAACGTGTAGTTGCCACATTCACCACAGGCCTCACCCTCATAGCCCTGCATCTTAGCCTTATCACGGGCCGAGATTGTGGTGGCGGCACCTGTCGCCACAACGCCTTCGCTGACTTCTGGCACAAGAGTTTGCAATGCCGCTGCCGCATCTGTTCCGGTCGCCAGTGCCGTCGCCCCCATGCCGCCCTGCAGCACCACCAGGTCCTGCGGCATCCGCTTGCGCAGGTAGCCGGTGGACGAGATTTGCTTGAGCACTTCCAACGACCGCGATGCCGTGTTTTCAGTTGGTGCCTGAATGTTTGACACGCCTTCTTCTTCGCCCCGACCGATATCGTCAAACGATGCGCCTTCCGGCTTCACATGCGCCAGATCGGTGCGGTCGAGGTAACTGACGGCAAGCTCGCGGAAGATGTAGTCGAGAACGGACGTTGCGTTCTTAATGCTGTCGTTGCCTTGCACCATGCCCGCTGGTTCGAATTTGGTGAATGTGAAGGCATCCACGAACTCTTCCAACGGCACACCGTATTGCAGGCCCACCGATACGGCGATGGCAAAGTTGTTCATCATCGCACGGAAACCCGCGCCTTCTTTGTGCATGTCGATGAAGATCTCGCCCAACTGGCCGTCTTCATACTCACCAGTGCGCAGGTAGACTTTGTGCCCGCCAACGATGGCCTTCTGGGTGTAACCCTTCCGACGCTGTGGCATCTTTTCACGCTCACGATTGCGCACTTCCTGTACGATGATCTTTTCAACGATCTTTTCGGCCAGAACAGCCGCCTTTTCGTGGTGGTTGCCGCTTTCCAGCGTTTCCTGCGCGTCCTCGTCATCCTCAACCAAAGCAGCGGCCAGCGGCTGGGACAGTTTGGAGCCGTCACGGTACAGCGCGTTGGCTTTTACCCCCAAAGACCAGGACAGCTCATAGGCCTTCTGACAGTCCTCAATCGTCGCATCATTTGGCATGTTGATCGTCTTAGAGATCGCGCCCGAGATGAACGACTGCGCCGCAGCCATCATGTAGATGTGGCTGTCTACGCTCAGATAACGTTGGCCTTTTTTGCCGCATGGGTTTGCGCAATCGAACACTGTGAGGTGCTCTTCCTTCAGGAAAGGCGCGCCTTCCAGCGTCATCGTTCCGCAGACGTGATCGTTGGCCGCGTCAATGTCCTGCTTGGAATACCCAAGGTGGCGCAAAAGATCGAAAGTTGGATCGTTCAGCTTTTCGGCTGGGATACCCAGCGACTTCGTGCAGAATTCTTCGCCCAGCGTCCACTGGTTGAAGACAAAGCGAATATCAAAAGCGGATGCGAGTGCGCCCTCAATCTTGTCCAGTTCGGCCTGCCCGAACCCATGCCCGATCAGCGAGGTGTGATTGATCGCAGGCGCCTGCCCAATGGACCCGTGGCCCACCGCATAAGCGATGATCTCTTCAATCTGCGCAGAACCATAGCCCAGCTTTTCAAGGGCTGCGGGCACAGACTGGTTGATGATCTTGAAGTAGCCACCACCAGCCAGTTTCTTGAATTTCACCAGTGCAAAGTCTGGCTCAATCCCGGTCGTGTCGCAATCCATGACCAGACCAATCGTGCCGGTCGGCGCGATGACAGACACCTGCGCATTGCGATAGCCGTGCTTCTTGCCCAGCTTCAACGCTTCGTCCCAGCTGCCAACGGCCAATTCGATCAGGCGCTGATCAGGACAGTTGGCGTGGTCGAGCGGCACAGGCTTCACGTCGAGGTTGTCGTAACCGTCGACCTTTCCCAACGCCGCCTGCCGGTGGTTCTTGATCACCCGCAGCATATGCTTGCTGTTTTTCTTGTAGCCGGGGAACGCACCCAGCTCACTCGCCATTTCGGCAGAGGTCGCATAAGACACACCCGACATGATCGCCGTCAGGGCAGCGCCCATCGCACGGCCTTCGTCGCTGTCATAGCCGAGGCCCATGTTCATCAGCAGACCACCGATGTTGGCATAGCCCAAACCCAAGGTGCGGAAGTCATAAGACCGTTGCGCGATCTCCTTCGACGGGAACTGCGCCATCATGACCGAGATTTCCAATGTCACGGTCCACAGGCGTGTGGCGTGCATGTAGTCTTCGGCTTGAAACTGCCCATCCTTGTAGAAAGTCAGCAAGTTCATAGACGCAAGGTTGCATGCCGTGTCGTCAAGGAACATGTATTCAGAACAAGGGTTTGAGCCGCGAATCTCTCCGTCTTCGGGGCATGTGTGCCACGCGTTCACCGTGTCATGATACTGGATACCCGGATCGGCACAGGCCCATGCGGCGTGCCCGACTTGCTCCCACAATTCGCGTGCTTTGATGATCTTGGCGACCTCGCCGTTGCGGCGGTTTATTAGTTTCCAGTCGGCGTCGTCTTCCACTGCCTTGAGGAAGGCGTCGGTGACGCGGATGGAATTGTTAGAGTTCTGGCCCGAGACCGAGGAATAGGCTTCTGAATCCCAGTCGGTGTCATAGGTTGGGAATTCAATGCTGGTATAGCCCTGCTTTGCATAGTCCAGCACGCGTTTGATGTATGTTTCTGGAATAGCGGACTTTTTCGCGTCTTTGACGGCAGCGGCCAATGTGTCGTTTGTCTTCGGATCGTAAGCCGAGACTTCCTGCCCGTCCCACGACTTGATCGCTGCAAAGATCGCGTTCAGATAACGGGCATGCATTTTGGAGCCAGCAACGATCGACGCCACTTTCTGCTCTTCAATGACCTTCCAATTGATGAACTCTTCGATATCGGGATGATCGGCATCAACAATGACCATCTTGGCCGCACGACGTGTTGTGCCACCTGACTTGATCGCACCCGCAGCGCGGTCACCGATTTTCAGGAAACCCATCAGGCCGGATGATTTGCCACCACCGGACAATGCTTCTCCATCACCGCGCAGGGACGAGAAGTTCGTGCCAGTGCCCGAGCCATACTTAAACAGGCGCGCCTCGCGGACCCACAGGTCCATGATGCCGCCTTCATTCACCAGATCATCGCCGACAGATTGGATAAAGCAGGCGTGCGGCTGCGGGTGCTCGTAAGAGGATTCAGACTTTGTCAACTCACCCGTCTGATAGTCCACATAGTGGTGCCCTTGCGCGGGACCATCAATGCCGTAGGCCCAGTGCAGACCAGTGTTGAACCACTGCGGGCTGTTGGGAGCTGCACGCTGTGTCGCCAACATATACCGCATCTCGTCAAAATAGGCGCGCGCATCATCTTCTGAAGAAAAGTAACCGCCCTTCCAGCCCCAATAGGTCCAGGCACCGGCCAGTCGGTCAAAAACTTGCTTGGCTGACGTCTCGCCCCCAAATGTTGCGCCTTTGGCTGGCACCGACCGCCACAGGAACTTAGGTACGCCTTTTTCTTTCACCCGCTTGAGTTCGGACGGCACACCAGCCTTACGGAAGTACTTCTGCGCAATGACGTCGGATGCAACCTGCGACCATCCTGCCGGGATTTCGCAATCATCCAGCTTGAACACAATTGTACCATCAGGATTACGAATTTCGGAGGTCGCTGTCTTGAATTCGAGTTCGCCGTAAGCGCCTGTTTTTGCTTTCGTGAAATTACGGTCAATTTTCATTGGTCTGCCCCATATCCTGTGCGCCGTCGTTGCGGCATTATTCTCAACATCGCCGCAATCGCGGCCAAAACTACATGCGAACACAGTATGCATTGGCGATAAGCGTCTTGGCCTGATCAACGATCAGGATAACGTCTTTGCGGTGCTAGAGTTCTACACCCGCCTGCTAAGCTGTCCCCGTGCCAACACCACATCTAGTGTGGCTTCGGTCGGCTCGCACAAGGTGACGCATCTAGCCCTAGTGGGTCAACGAATTTTTAACACAAAATACGGATTTATTGAGTTGACGACCTAGCGTCAAACTGGGCGGGTCACGAGGAAGTGATTCATGCACAAGATTGTCCACATCCGGGTCCCCAACCTCAAAATCCAGAAACCCTTTCAGTCGGCAGACTTAGACAAATCTCTTCAGACATCTTGTGAAGTTGGGCACGCAGCGCCCACTGCGAGGTTAACCAGTATTAACAAATAATGAATGGCACATTTGCCACCAAATAACCCGTCGCAGACAACCGAAACACCGCACATTCTGCGGCGCATCACTATGTCAATCACGTGGTGTTAGTGAAGTGGTCGGGGCGGAGAGATTCGAACTCCCGACCCTCTGTTCCCAAAACAGATGCGCTACCAGGCTGCGCTACGCCCCGAACCATGGCGTGTCTTTAGCCCCACGAAACTGATTTGAAAAGCCCTAACCTTCAGTCTTTTCGCCACAAGGCAAAATTGCGTCCGGACCAAAGCTTGGATGTTGCATCAGATCGCCCGTTTCGATGCCAAGACGAGAGGAAAGGCCCCCATTAATCTCAAGCACCATCTGGACACCATCACCACCGGGAATCGGCGTTAGGTCACCGGGAACGGCATTTTCGTGGATATTGAGGATTTCACCCTCTGGACTGACAAATAGCATGTCCAAGGGGATCAAAGTGTTCTTCATCCAGAAGCTGACATTCTGAGGCCGCTCGTAGATGAAAAGCATGCCGGACAGCATCGGCATGTCTTCGACAAACATCAGCCCCTGCGCACGCTCTTCATAGTCGTCGGCCACATCAATTGAAAAAGTGGCCTGCCCAAAATCACCCGCGACGGTGATGCGATCATCGGTACACTCTGCCAAAACGGGTTGCGCAAACGCAGCCAAACTACAAACGACAGTGAAAAGCCTCACTTGGCAGCGACCTCCCAACCGATCACCTCGATGGCCATGCGGCCTCTCTCGCCATCGACCATACGCAAGCCAATCGCTTCGCCCGATTGCAGGTCAGACAGGCCCGATCGACGCAGGACTTCTACATGGACGAAAACGTCATCGTTGTTACCAAATACATTTGCGAACCCAAAACCCTTGGCCTTGTCGAACCACTTAACGCGCGCGGGCTCAATCGGCCGCTTGGCAATGTCTTCGGGTGTGAATTCGACCATGTCACGCAAAGGCAGCGATTCTTCAGCCTGCGGCGGCGTAATAGAAAGCACCTCTGTCGCCTGCAGGCCGCGCTGGGTATCCTGTACAACGATTGAAATAATTGATCCGTCAACGACGGAGCCCTGCCCAAAATTACGCAGAACGTTTGCATGCAATAGAATATCTGGCCCACCTTCGTCCGAAATGACGAAGCCAAACCCCTTTGTGGGATCAAACCACTTTACCTGTCCTTGCACCTGACGTTGTGTCCCGGTGTCGTGCGTTTCCATCGTGTCTTCCTTTTGAACAGCGGCGTCGTCCCCGCCGCTATCCATATTTGTCTCTTCATTTAATCCTGATCGAAGAACCATTTCTTACATCCCACTCTGTCACAAATTGTGACAGTTAAGGAGAAAGTCGCGTTATCTCCCAATCCTGATCGACTCCACTGCGTGACCACCGAAACCGGTCATGCAATCGAAATGCACCATCAGACCAAAACTCAATTTCCAGAGGCACAATCCGGAAACCACCCCAAAAAGGCGGCCGTTCCGGGTCCGAACCTTTTTGCACTGTTACCTTCGCCACATCTGCCATTAAAGCGGCACGTGACGTCAACGGCTGCGACTGCTTTGATGCCCAAGCACCTAGCCGGCTCTTAATTGAGCGCGACTTGTAGTAGTCATCAGCGATGGGACCATCTTCTTTCGAAGCGACCCCCCGCACACGTATCTGCCTTGCGAGTGATTTCCAATGCAGAACGAACGCGGCTTTGCCAGATTGGGCAATTTCTTGCCCTTTGCGACTGTCATAGTTCGTGTAGAACACAAATGCATCCAATTCGATGTCTTTCAAAAGAACCATACGTACATTCGGCAAGCCATCAGCATCAACAGTCGAAAGAGCTATTGCATTGGGATCATTGGGCTCTGTCTCGCTGGCAGCATCAAGCCACTGCCGCGCAATGGCGAACGGGTCTGGTCCCGCAAAAATGCCGTCCCGGTCAGACATAGCTGATCCCTAACAAAACCCCCATCCGTAGGCTTAAGAGCAATCGGGAACAGTAGCAAGCTTTTTGCGCCATTGTTCAGATACTTGCTGGACCGCTTGCAATCCCCTAAACGACGTATAAGCCAACGGGCAAATAACAAAGGACGATCGCGATGACTTCTGGACTGATGCAGGGCAAAAGAGGCCTGATCATGGGGCTAGCCAACGACAAATCAATCGCGTGGGGCATCGCCAAGGCCTGTGCCGACGCTGGTGCCGAGCTCGCATTTTCATATCAGGGTGAAGCGCTCAAAAAACGTGTGGGGCCACTCGCAGCATCCGTCGGGTCCGATATCGTGCTGCCCTGCGACGTCGGTGACGAAGCATCGATTGACGCACTCTTCTCGGCGCTCGAAACGCGTTGGGGAAAGTTGGACTTTGTCGTACATGCCATTGGTTTTTCAGACAAAAGTGAACTTCGTGGTCGCTATGTTGAAACCAGTCGCAGCAATTTTCTGACGTCGATGGATATCTCGGTTTACTCATTCACAGCCGTTGTTCAGCGCGCCGAAAAGTTAATGACAGACGGTGGCTCTTGTCTGACGCTGACATACTACGGGGCCGAAAAAGTGATGCCCCACTACAACGTGATGGGCGTTGCCAAAGCTGCCCTCGAAGCATCTGTCCGCTATCTCGCAGAGGATCTTGGCAAGGATAAAATCCGCGTGAATGCGATCAGTGCAGGCACCATCAAAACGCTCGCAGCATCGGGCATCGGTGACTTCCGCCTCATCATGAAATGGAACGAATATAACGCGCCACTGCGACGTACTGTCACCCAAGAAGAAGTCGGAAATTCGGCACTCTATCTGCTGTCTGACCTAGGCAGCGCCGTCACGGGTGAGGTCTTGCATGTTGACGCCGGCTATCACGTGATCGGCATGAAGGCCGTCGATGCACCCGACATCACCAAAGAATAGGATTTCATCCGATGACTGACCGCCTGCCCCATGAAAAAGGATTTCACATCAGCTGGGATCAAATCCACCGCGACAGCCGCGCGCTTGCGTGGCGGTTGGACGGGAAAGGGCCCGACGATGGCGCGTGGCGGGCCGTTGTTGCTATCACACGGGGCGGCATGGCCCCGGCCATGATTGCGGCGCGCGAGTTGGACATTCGCACGGTCGATACAATCAGCGTCAAAAGCTATGACCATCAAGATCAATCCGCGGCAGAAGTCCTCAAGGCACCGGACAAGGATCTGATGGGCGACGGCACAGGTATCTTGATCATCGACGACCTTGTGGACAGTGGAAAAACGCTCGAATTGGTGCGAAAACTCTACCCAAACGCCCATTTCGCGACCGTTTATGCCAAGCCGAAAGGACGCCCGCAGGTCGACACGTTTATTACTGAGGTCAGTCAGGACACATGGATCTTTTTCCCATGGGACATGGCGCTACAATATGTCGAACCCTACCGGGGCAAAGACTAAGGCCCCGCCATATCATCTTGCCAAAGAAATTCCCGCCGGAGGCACCTCATAATATCGTGCGGCGCAGCCGCTCCTTTTGGATAACGCTATGACCCAATCACGCACGAACGCGACCTTTGCCCCACCCGTGATGGAGGCGCGGCGTTGGCTTGCCGGAGTGACACATTCCGCGGATCGTCCATTGCTCAACGTCAGCCAGGCAGCCCCCGTTGATCCGCCACCCGCCCCTTTGCGAGAAGCGATGGCCCATATCGTTTTGAACGAACCCGAAGCCCATCTTTATGGCCCCGTCCTTGGCCTGCCAGCGCTACGCGCAGAAGTTGCGGCACAGTGGAGCACAAACTACGGTGGCACCATCACATCAGACCAGGTGGCCATCACATCTGGCTGCAATCAGGCTTTCGCGGCATCTATTGCCACATTGTGCAGCGAAGGGGATGAGGTCATCGTTCCTGTCCCCTACTACTTCAATCATCGCATGTGGCTGGATATGTCCGGTGTCAAAACCGTACCGCTGATGACGGGCGATGACATGGTACCATCCGCCGCGGACGCCGCCAAACTGATCACCGCAAAAACGCGTGCAATCGCACTGGTCAGCCCAAACAACCCTTGCGGCGTCGAATATCCAGCCGCAACACTGACCGCGTTCCGTGACCTCGCACGCGGCCATGGCATCACCTTGATCGTGGACGAGACATACCGCGATTTTGACAGCCGCAGCGGGGAGCCGCACACCCTGTTCGCAGACCCGCAATGGGACGAAACGCTGATTCACCTTTATTCCTTTTCAAAGGCTTACCGGCTTACCGGCCACCGGGTTGGTGCCGTGGTCGCCAGCACAGCCCGTCTGTCCGAAATCGAAAAATTTCTCGATACTGTCACCATCTGCCCCAACCAATTGGGTCAGCACGCGGCACTTTGGGGCATGCAGAACCTGGGCGATTGGCTTGCTGGTGAGAGGTTGGAAATTCTCGACCGCCGTGCCGCGATTAACGACCATTTCCATCTGCTTGCTGACAAGGATTGGCGGCTTCTGGGATGTGGTGCCTACTTCGCCTACGTCCAGCATCCGTTTGCCATCTCATCGGCGGATTTGGCACCGCTTTTGGTCAAAGAGGCAAGCGTTTTGCTGCTGCCCGGCACGATGTTTATGCCAGACCACGTACCCGGCGGCGAAAGCCAGCTGCGCATCGCTTTTGCCAACATCGACCGGTCTGGGGTCGAAACCCTTTTCAACAGGCTGTCTGAACTGCATTTCTAAGGCTTGCACCCCCGGCCTGCCGCCCTTATTCAGACGCAAACCAGCGGGTGGAGCAGTCGGGACAATGGCACAGAAAAACAAACCTCGGTACGGTGCATGGATCATCGTTGGCGTCATCCTATTGGGTCTCGCCGGGTTTGGCACGGGCGGGCTCAGCGGGAACATCCGCAGCATTGGCACGGTCGGAGACAAAGAAGTGTCAGTGACGTCCTACCAACGCGCGCTGAACGAACAAATTCGTGCGCTTTCTGCGCAGTTTGGCCAGCAGATTACTTTCCAACAGGCGCAGGCTTTTGGCATTGATCAGGTCGCACTCAACCAAGTGGTTCTTTTGCGCACCTTAGACAATGAGGCCAGCGAACTGGGCGTTTCCGTCGGCGATGAGCGCGTCTTTGAGCGTCTGCAAGCAATCCCCGCCTTTCAGGGTGCCGGTGGTTTCAACCGCGAAACCTACCGCCTGGCATTGCAGCAATCGGGCCAGACCGCCGCCGAATTTGAAACGGGTCTGCGCGAAGAAACAGCGCGGACCCTTTTGCAAGGTGCCGTGGTGAGCGGCATTCCTGCGCCCGACGCCTATGCCGACGCGTTGGTGCAATACATCTCAGAAACACGCAGCATTACATGGGCTGTCGTCGATGCAGAGGATCTAACGGCCCCTGTTCCCGGCGCAACGCCTGAAGTACAGCAGGAATACTACGACACAAACCCTGCCGCGTTTACCCTGCCCGAGAGCCGCAACATCACCTACGTCTGGCTGACACCGAATATGATTCTTGACGATATGGTGGTCACTGACGAGGCGGTTTCTGGCCTGTATGATCAGCGACGCGACGAATTCATTCAGCCAGAACGTCGTTTGGTTGAACGACTGGTTTATCTGAACCAAGAACGTGCCGACGAAGCCTTGGGACGTCTTGACGCCGGTGAGACGACCTTTGAAGACCTTGTGGCCGAGCGTGGCCTGACGCTTGCCGACATTGATTTGGGCGACGTCAGCAAAGAAGATTTGCGCAGCGCCGGTGACGCCGTATTCGCCGCCGAGGCGGGTGAGGTGGTCGGGCCATTCAATTCCCCCTTGGGCCCCGCCCTGTTCAGGATGAATGCTGTTCTGTCGGCTCAGGAAACACCACTGGAAGAAGCCGCGCCAGCACTGCGTGATGAACTCGCGACAGAAGCGGCCCGGGAATTCATCAATGATAACGCGGACCCCATCGTCGACCTGCTCGCCGGTGGGGCAACAATGGAAGATCTGGCAGAGCGCACGGATCTGCGCCTCGGAACAATCAACTGGACCCCCGACAATACCGACGGCATCGCCGCTTACGACGCGTTCCGCCGCGAAGCTGGTGCGGTGCAGGAAGGTCAATTCGCGGAAATTCATGATCTTGCCGATGGTGGTATCTTTGCGCTGCGGCTTGACGGTATCACCCCGCCCACGCTTCAACCGCTCGACGATGTTCGCGAAGAAGTCTCTGCTGCTTGGCAGGCCCAAGCACAGCAGAATGCCGTAATTGCAAAAGCCGAAGAAATCGCTGCAGACATTTTGCCTTTGACCGGATTTGACACGCTCGGACTGGAACCGTTGGTCGAGGAAAACCTGACACGCCGTGCTTTCGTTGAAGGCACGCCACCTGACTTCAACGATCAACTTTTTGAAATGGCGATCGGAGAGGTCCGCGTTGTTGATGCTGAAGACCGCGCCATCATTGTGCGCCTTGATACTGTTGCGGCACCGGACCTGACCGACGAGGCCGTGATTGCCCAACGCGAAGCAGTCGCGGAGAATGCCCGCTCTGGCATCGCACAGGATATCTTTGACGCCTATGCCACGTCGGTTCGCCAGCGAACCGAACAAGCACTGAATCAACAGACGATCAACGCGATCAACGCACAGTTCCAATAGGCTGACGATGGCACTTCTGCCCGACTACGAAATTTTTGCAAAAGGATACGAGGCGGGCGACAATCAAGTCGTCTACACCCGTATTGCCGCCGACTTGGACACCCCGGTGTCGCTGATGTTGAAACTATCCGGCGCAGGCAAAAATGCCTTCATGCTGGAAAGCGTCACCGGCGGCGAAGTTCGGGGGCGTTACTCGATTGTGGGGATGAACCCAGATTTGATTTGGGAATGTCGCGGCACGGCATCGCGGGTGAACCGCTCTGCCCGGTTTGATGAGACAGCGTTCACACCCATCGAGGATGATCCTCTCTCGGCTTTGCGCGCCCTGCTCGCGGAATCGCGGATTGAACTGCCACAAGGTTTACCGGCGGCATCTGCGGGGCTATTTGGATATCTTGGATATGACATGATCCGGTTGGTTGAACATCTGCCTGACGTGAACCCAGACCCCCTTGGGCTGCCGGACGCGATGATGCTGCGACCTTCCATCGTTGCGGTGCTGGACGGCGTCAAAGGTGATGTGATCCTTGTGGCCCCAGCTTATGTCAATTCCGGACTGTCTGCGCGCGCGGCCTATGCGCAAGCAGCAGAACGCGTCATGGATGCGCAGCGCAGCCTTGAACGACCGATGCCCAGCGAAGCGCGCGATCTGGCCGAGCCAGCACCCGTGGCACCGCCTGTCTCAAACTTTGCGCATGACGCCTATCTTGCGGCTGTTGACAAGGCGAAAGACTATATCAAAGCGGGCGATATCTTTCAGGTGGTCCCGTCACAGCGCTGGACGCAAGAATTTCGCGAACCACCCTTTGCGCTTTATCGTTCGTTGCGCCGCACAAACCCATCACCCTTCATGTTCTTTTTCAACTTTGGTGGGTTTCAGGTCATTGGGGCCAGTCCGGAAATACTGGTCCGTGTCTTCGGGAAGGAGGTCACAATAAGACCGATCGCAGGCACCCGACCGCGCGGGGCGACCCCGGCAGAGGACGCCGCACATGAGGCCGATTTGATGGCCGACAAAAAAGAGCTGGCCGAACATCTGATGCTGCTTGATCTGGGTCGCAATGATACCGGCAAAGTCAGCAAGATCGGCACCGTGCGTCCAACCGAGCAGTTTATCGTGGAGCGCTACAGCCATGTCATGCACATCGTGTCGAATGTCGTGGGCGAATTAGCGGATGATCAGGATGCGCTGAGCGCATTCTTTGCTGGCATGCCCGCTGGTACTGTATCCGGTGCCCCGAAAGTTCGTGCAATGGAAATTATCGACGAACTTGAGCCCGAGAAGCGCGGCGTTTACGGCGGCGGTTGCGGGTACTTCAGCGCCAACGGCGATATGGACATGTGCATCGCCTTGCGGACGGCAGTTTTGCAGGATGAAAAGCTCTATATTCAGGCTGGTGGTGGTGTTGTCTATGACAGCGACCCAGAGGCCGAATATCAAGAAACCGTGCACAAATCGAATGCCATTCGCAAAGCAGCGGCAGACGCTACGATGTTTCGCAGCAGCGGCAACTAAAGCCCTTTACCTACTGCTCCGTCTGGCCCAGCAACACCGCAGATACCGGCGCAATCGCCAGCGTCTCTTGATCCAGCTCCGCGGCCCAGTCACGCAACGCATCCAAGGTTTGTGGCGTCATGCGCCCCAGCAAAACAGCATCGCCAGACTGCCGTGCACGGAATGCCGCCTGATCAAGCGCGCGGGTAATCGCACCGCCATCCTCACCGCCACCGTCCAGATCCCGCAAGACCGTCGCAGCCGTTACACCTTCTTGCGCAGCAATACGGGCCGCATTGCCGAGCCCGCGTTGAACCGTGACAAACCCGCGCCCATCCGCCGCAAGAATTTCCATAATCTGGGTGGTCACGGCGCGATCCTGTAACGCACCTTCCCCGTTTGAGAACAACATCGCCACCTCTGGCAACTGCGCAAATGCAGCTTCAAAAGCCACCTCGACATCAACGGGCTGCGCCCCATCCGGCAGGTCTGCCTGCATCGCAACTTCGATACCGGCTGCACGGTAGGCAGCCATCGTCTTGGCGGCGTCGGCAGCAAGTGCATCAACCACGATTGTCGGTGTGAACCCCAAGTCAGACACCGCATCGGTCACCGACGCATCCGCGCCAACATCCAACAAGATGATCGCAATCATTGGCAGATCATTGGGGTTCTCAAATGCCGCCGCATAGCGTTCAACCGCAGGAACATCAACAGGCAACACCTCTTCAGATGGGACCGCGTCCGCATCCTCGGTTTCCTCGTCAGGTCGATTGATCCGGACCCGTGTATCAGTTTGGGGCAAGGCAGGCGTAACAGTGACAGGTTCACCCGCATCAGCAACTTGCGCCGGTTGATCGGGCGTGCCCTCCTCAGGCTCAGGTGCGACGACGACCTCATCTTCGACGGTTGGTGCCTCAATCTCCTCGACTGGTGTCTCTGGCACGGCTTCAGGCGCGACCTCGGTCTCTGGGTTGCCTATCTCACCTTCGGCAGCCGCAACGTCGGTCTCGTTCTCTTCTACCGGCGCTGCGCTGTCAGTCTCATTTTCAATGGTAACTGCAGGCGCCTCAGGTTCATCCGCAATCGTGATCAGCGGTTCGGCTGGTGTCTCTGTTACTGGCGTATCATCTTGCTCGGGTACGCCAAGTTCGATGACAATCACCTCGGGTGGGTCGTCTTGCGGACGTGGGGCAGCTGGTGCTGTATCGATCACAAGCGCATCGCTTTGCGGCGCTGCGACCACCTGCTCTGCCTCATCTTGGGCCACGATTGGCGCATCAGCATCGCTTTGCAACGCGGGCTCGGATCCTGTTGTGGGTGCAGCAATCGCCGCGTCGACATCAGCGGTTTGTGGCAAAGCGGCAGGTGCCGTGTCCACTTGCGGGTTTGCATCCGTGGCTTCGGCAACATCCTCTAATGGTGCGACAGGCGCAAATGTTGGCGTCTCTTCAACAGGTGCCTGCAAGGCCACCGTCGGACCCTCGTCAACGACCTCCAGCTCGGGTACGGCCAACTGTGGCGCTGGCGGGCCCGATGCTAGGTTTGGCTGCTCATTCACAAGCGAGACAAAACTCAGTCCCACGCCGCCAACAACCAGCCCCCATAGACTGCCCTGAATGAAGCTTCGCATTCTGCCCACACCCTTTGTTCGACCTTGACGCCACCTCACGTCCCGGCCCATGTATTAATTTGGTTATATCGCCTCTTACCGGGGCTGCGGTAGCCCCTATTTCCACCTGCGCGGGATTTTACCATGCTGCTTTTGATCGATAACTACGACAGCTTCACATATAATTTGGTCCATTACTTGGGCGAATTGGGTGCGGACGTCGTGGTGAAACGCAATGATGTGCTCAATGTGCAAGAGGCAATGGGCATGCAGCCAGAGGCGATTATGTTGTCGCCTGGACCGGGCACACCAGCCGATGCAGGCATTTGTTTAGCTATGGTGCATGCCGCCGCAGAGACAAAAACACCATTAATCGGTGTCTGCCTTGGTCATCAGGCGATCGGCGAGGCCTTTGGCGGCAAAATCACCCGCTGCCACGAAATCGTACATGGCAAGATGGGAACGATGCAGCACACGGGAAAAGGTTTGTTTGCGGACCTGCCCAACGGATTTGAGGCGACAAGATATCATTCTCTGGTCATCGACCGCGATACCCTGCCCGCAAGCCTCGAAATCACAGCCGCTCTACAAGATGGTACGATCATGGGTGTCCAGCACCGAGAGTTGCCCATTCACGGCGTGCAATTCCATCCTGAAAGTATCCGCTCCGAGCACGGTCATCATATGCTTCAAAACTTCCTCAAGACGATCAAGGTGGCGGCATGAGCGATGCAATGAAGCCGCTGATATTTGCGGCCTCCGAAGGCCCGCTATCGCGCGCCCAAGCGGAGGAAGCATTCGGCTATCTGTTTGAAGGGACGGCAACCCCTGCGCAGATCGGAGGGTTTTTGATGGCTTTGCGTGCACGCGGCGAATCCGTGGCCGAATATGCCGCAGCGGCGGCGGTGATGCGTGCCCATTGCGTGCCGGTAAAAGCACCCGACGGGGCAATGGATATTGTCGGGACCGGCGGCGATGGCAAACACACGTTAAATATTTCAACAGCAACAGCCTTTGTTGTCGCCGGTGCTGGCGTGCCAGTCGCGAAACACGGCAATCGCAATTTATCCTCGAAATCAGGTACAGCTGATGTTCAGGGCGCACTCGGCATCAACGTAATGGTGGGACCAGAGATTGTTGAGAAAGCCATCGCAGAGGCTGGCATCGGCTTCATGATGGCGCCGATGCACCATCCTGCCATGAAACACGTGGGACCCGTTCGCGTCGAATTGGGGTCAAAAACGATCTTTAACATATTGGGACCATTAACAAATCCGGCAGGCGTGAAGCGTCAACTTACTGGTGCCTTTGCCCCTGATCTGATCTTTCCGATGGCCGAAACGCTGCAACAGCTCGGCACGGAAAAGGCATGGCTGGTCCACGGCAGTGACGGCACAGATGAGATCACGATCTGCGGACCAACGTCAGTGGCTGCCCTTGAAGATGGCAAGATCACATCTCGTGAAATCCATCCAGAAGATGCGGGTCTGCCGGTCCACAATTTCCGCGATATCCTTGGCGGCACACCGCAAGAGAATGCAGCTGCCATGTCTGCTCTGCTTGATGGCAAAGCGGGCGCATACCGCGATGCTGTCTTGCTGAACGCCGCTGCCGCATTGGTCGTCGCGGATAAGGTTAGCAACCTCAAAGACGGGGTGGAACGGGCGAAAGATAGTATCGATGCAGGCAAAGCCAAACAGGCGGTTGAAGCGCTTGCCCGCATCACATCGGCGGCGTGACTTTTGATCTGACGGGATTGGGTGCTTGGGCAGATTTGCCGTTTTTCGCCGATAACCTTCCGGCGATTGCCAGCAAGGTTGGCCAAAAATTCCTGCCGCCGCCCGCCCTGACGTTTGCAGCGCTCGCATGCACGCAACCTGATGACACGCGCGTCGTAATCCTTGGGCAAGACCCCTATCATTCCCCCGGAAAAGCCGACGGGCTGGCCTTTTCGATCCCAACTGATTTTGGTGGGCGGCTGGACAGCCTCGGCAATATATTCAAGGAAATTCATGATGATACCTCAGAAGTTCGGCGCAAAACCTCTTTGCATGACTGGGCAGACCAAGGAGTATTGCTACTCAACACGGCGCTGACAGTGCCGCCCGGCAAGCCAAAGGCGCACGCAAAGCTGGGATGGCAGGACTTGGTTGTTGAGATTCTGGATCGGCTCGACGCCCGGCCCCGCGCCTTCATTCTGTGGGGGGCTCCGGCGCAGTCCTACGCCAAATACCTGTCAGCGCATCATCTGGTCATTCAATCTGCCCATCCGTCCCCGCTGTCGGCCTACCGGGGTTTTTCGGCTCTCGCCCATTTTCAAAGGTGAACCAGTGGCTTATTGATCATGGCCAAGAGCCAATCAACTGGGCGGACCCATGAGCGACATCCTTCAAAAGATCAAAATCTATAAGCTGGAAGAGATCGCAGCGCGCAAAGCCGCCGTGCCATTGGACGAGGTCGAAGCCCGCGCAAAAGAGGCCCCGCCGACCCGTGGTTTTGCCGACAACCTCGCCAACGCGGCGCGTGAGGGGTATGGCCTGATTGCTGAAATCAAGAAGGCAAGTCCGTCCAAAGGTTTGATCCGCGCTGACTTTGATCCACCAGCGTTGGCGCAAGCCTATGCCGAAGGCGGCGCGACCTGTCTGTCTGTTTTGACCGACGGGCCATCGTTTCAAGGCGACGACAGCTATCTGACCGCTGCGCGCAGTGCTGTCGATTTGCCCGCCCTGCGCAAAGATTTCATGTATGACACCTATCAGGTGGCCGAGGCCCGTGCGCTGCACGCAGATTGCATCCTCATCATCATGGCCAGCGTCAGCGACGCTCAGGCGCAGGAACTGGAAGAGGCGGCGTTCAGCTGGGGCATGGATGTGCTGATCGAAGTCCATGATGCGCCAGAGCTGGAACGGGCGACAGCACTCAAATCACCGCTCATGGGGATTAACAACCGCAACCTCAAGACGTTTGAGACGACGCTGGACACCACACGCACCCTATCCAAGCTTGTGCCCACAGATCGTATGATCGTCTGCGAAAGCGGATTGAACACACCGGATGAACTGGCTGACATGGCGCGCTACGGGGCGCGGACATTCCTGATCGGCGAAAGCCTCATGCGACAAGATGATGTGGCAACAGCCACGCGGACGCTTCTTGCAAACCCCGCCACGGGCACACTGTAATGGCCGGCCTGTCGCACTTTGACAGCGAGGGTAAGGCGCATATGGTTGACGTCTCCGACAAACCGGTAACTGCACGCATCGCGGTTGCGGAAGGTTTCATCAGGATGACCTCAGCGACGCTCTTGTTGATTACAGAAGGTCGCGCTGACAAAGGCGATGTACTGGGGATCGCGCGGATTGCAGGTATCATGGGGGCGAAGAAAACTGCCGATCTGATCCCATTATGCCACCCGCTGCCCATCACCAAGGTTGCGTTGGACCTGACCCCGGACACTACGTTGCCCGGCGTGCGCATCGCCGCTACGGTCAAAACCGGTGGTCAAACAGGCGTAGAGATGGAAGCGCTGACCGCCGTAAGCACCGCCGCCCTGACGGTCTATGACATGGTCAAAGCGGTGCAAAAGGACATGGAAATCAGCGGTATAAAGTTGACCTTCAAGGATGGCGGTAAGTCGGGCCGGTTTGAAAATCCATGATCTCGGTTGAGACCGCACTCGCCAATCTTTTTGCGCTTGTTGCGCCCCTTGAAGCTGAAAACGTGCCACTGATCGGTGCCCATGGACGCGTTCTGGCACAAGCCGTCACGGCAACCCGCAATCAGCCACCCTTCGCGGCATCCGCGATGGATGGCTATGCGGTACATGCCACGGCGGTCAGACCCGGCCAAACATTTGATGTTGTCGGCGAAGCCGCAGCGGGCCATCTGTGGCCGGGACGTGTGGCACAAGGACAGGCAGTACGGATCTTTACAGGCGCGCCCCTGCCCGATGGCACCGATCATGTGATTATTCAGGAAAATGTCACCCGTTCCGGCATGATGATCACGCTTGATGAAAGTCCGAATGAGCAATCACATGTGCGGCCAGCCGCCGCTGATTTCGCCATCGGCGATGTTATTCAGGCACCACGCTTGCTTGGACATGCGGATATCGCACTTCTTGCTGCGATGAATATTGCAACTGTACCCGTCACCCGCAGGCCGGTTGTCGCGATCATCGCAACCGGTGATGAATTGGTGCAGCCCGGCGAAACGCCGGCTGATGACCAGATTGTCGCCTCGAACAGTTACGGGCTTGCGTCCCTGATCGAAGCTCTTGGGGCGGACGCGCGGCTCCTGCCCATCGCACGCGACAACAAAGCCTCGTTGGAGTTGTCTTTTGCGCTGGCTGCAGATGCGGATGTCATTGTGACAATCGGCGGCGCGTCGGTTGGCGATCATGATATTGTGGCAGATGTCGCAACCTCTGTGGGTCTGGAACGATCTTTTTACAAAGTGGCCATGCGCCCCGGAAAACCGTTGATGGCGGGTCGTATGAACCACGCCACGATGATCGGCTTGCCCGGCAATCCAGTCTCGGCAATGGTGTGTGGAACCATATTCCTCGCTCCGGTCATCCGAAAGATGCTTGGCCTTGGTGAAGCCGCGGCACCCCGTGAAATGCGACAACTGGCAAAGCCTATTGCCGCCAACGGGCCGCGGGAACACTACATGCGCGCGTACGCTGGGCCACAGGGTGTCACCGTCTTTGACAGACAGGACAGCGCGCTGCTGACTGTTTTGTCCGACGCCAACTGTCTTGCCATACGTCCTGTTGGCGACCCGGCGCGTGATGCCGGTGACACGATCGAGATCATTCGCATTTAACTGCGCCGCACCTATCAAGTGTATTGTTGACACAAAACAAGAACATGCATAGAACATATGCAAAACGTGACAACGGAGCAGCCATATGTTGACGAAGAAACAGCTCGATCTGTTAGAGTTTATCCACAAGCGGGTGCAACGTGATGGCGTCCCGCCCAGCTTCGATGAAATGAAAGAGGCGCTTGATCTGCGCTCAAAATCCGGCATTCACCGCCTGATCACGGCACTGGAAGAGCGCGGCTTTATTCGTCGACTTGCGCATCGTGCCCGCGCACTGGAAATTGTCAAGCTGCCTGATGCGATGCAGGGAAAAACCGGGTTCACGCCGCGTGTCATTGACGGTGATAAACCAGACAGCACGCCTGTTACGGCTCTTCCGGTTGACAATGGCTCGGTTGACTTGCCCATGATGGGCCGCATCGCTGCGGGCGTTCCGATTGAGGCGATCAGCGAGGCGTCTCGCAATGTGTCAGTGCCGCAGTCCATGGTTGGGGCTGGTGATCACTATGCACTAGAGGTCAAAGGCGACTCGATGATTGATGCTGGCATCAACGATGGTGATGTCGTCGTCATCCGGGAAACCAGCGTCGCTGACAATGGTGATATCGTTGTCGCGTTGGTCGAAGGTCATGAAGCTACGCTCAAACGGTTCCGCAAGAACGGCAGCGCGATCGCACTGGAAGCGGCCAACCCGGCCTATGAAACACGCGTCTTTCGCGATGATCAGGTCAAGGTCCAAGGACGGTTGGTCGGTCTGATCCGTACCTATTGATCCAACCGGGTCTGTATGAAAAGGGTCACTTCGGCGGCCCTTTTTCTTTGCGCAAGTGACAAGGTCTGCGGATCAGGCCGCGGTCCTTGATGCATGTTCCAAGGCCGTTGGCCAGCCACACGATGGGCTGTTTCGATCAACAAATCGCCGTTTTTGGTCAGATCAAGCGCCAACGCACCGGTGTTGCGCAGCCGACGAATATCGTAGACTTGGCAAGGTCTGGCGATTTCATCGGTCTGATTGCTGATCAGCACATCTGCTCCGCCGCATCCCGCAATGCCCGCGAGTGCGGTTTTTCCAGAAACTTGCAGAACTATCCACTCACCCAATTTCGCTTGCGTGATACGTCCTACGTGCGCAAGGCCCACCCTTGACGCCGCTTGCTCTTGCGACACCGGACCGCCATCGTTTTCAAGCCATATCCCGGCGACAAACCCGCTGCCCTTTGGCTTGGACAAAACCCGCCCTTCCGCGCTGTTCAAACCGATCAGCGATCCACTATCAGCCACTAACAGCAACGGACGGTCTGTTTGCTGCCACAGAATTGCAGCACCTATCACGGCCGCAGCCCCCGCGTACCGCCCGCGCCCCTGCACCAGAATAATCCACAGCAGGCCCAAAGATAACAAAGGCAGGACAAACCAATCCGGCGCCCAAATATGACTAAGCGCGCCGTCGCGCCCTGCGACCGACCCGGCAACAAACAGGATCCAACGCAGGCCAATTTCCATCAACCAAAGGCCGATTTCCCACAACCCAAAGGGCGCAAGGCACACAGCGAGGACTGCCGCAGGCATGACGAGCGCACCCATCAGCGGCACGCTCACCACATTGGCGATCAATCCATAGTGCGCAATCTGGTTGAAATGTGCGGCGGCAAAGGGCGCGGTCGCCAACCCTGCGATGAAGGATGACAAAACGACCGATAAAATCGGACGACTCCATTTTGGCAGCCGCGTCAGATCAAACCGACGCAAAGCTCCAAACACGGCGACCAAAGCTGTTGTTGCGGCAAACGACATTTGAAAGCCGGGCCCGATCAAGGCCTCTGGTTGCCAAATCAACACAACCATCGCAGCCATCGCGACGGCACGTAGCGTCAGCGCGCGCCGCCCCAGCAAGATCGCGACAAACATCACGGCCACCATAATAAAGGCGCGCTCTGTCGCGACATTGCCGCCCGAAAGGGCCAGATAAAATGCACCGACACATAAGGCGCAGATGGCTGCGATTTTTTTGGTTGGCCAACGCAAAGCAACACCCGGGATCACGGCCAAGCCATAGCGTACTACTGCAAAGATAAACCCGGTCAACAACCCCATATGCAAGCCCGATATAGCCAGCAAATGGGCAAGATTTGACGCCCGGAGTGCCGTCAACGTCTCCTGTCCCATCCCCGAACGATCACCTGTCATGATCGCCGCGGCAAAGGCCCCCGGCTCGCCCGGCATCGCTTCTTGGACCGCGCGTGAAATCGCCATGCGCATCCCGAATATCTGCGTTGCCAGCGCGGGTTTGTCCGGGACGCTGAACCGCAGGACAGGTGTCCGCGAATAACCGACAGCACCGATCTGCAAAAACCAGGCATGCCGTTGGAAATCGAACCCACCGGGTTCGGCCGGCCCGGCGGGTGGCGACAGATGCCCCGTAAGGATGACGACGTCGCCGGGGGTAAAGACCTGCAACGGTTGATCCGCATGCAGAGAGACGCGTACCCGCGCTGGCGTCCGATCAGGCGCCATGCGCGCAAGCACGACCCGATCAAGGGTTAGTCGCACCGCATCACTGGCAGAGCGGTCAATATTCACAACACGCCCCTCAATAGGGCCATAGTAGCGAAAGGTCAGGATAGGTGCATCCAGCAAAGAGACCCGGGCCTTGGCCAGCCCAAGCCCTGCCAGAACAAGCACAATGGCCATGCAAATAGGGGCATAGGCGACCGGCACCAATCGGGCCCCGATCAGACACACCAGGCCGACCACAGCAGCGCATGACAAAACAACAATGTCAGGTTCGTTACTCAGGCTGAAGTACGTGCCCACACCGATGCCCAAACAGACCGGAACCCAGCCAATCAGCCCGCCACGTTGCGCCAGAAGCGCGCTTTCAAGCTGCGCCTGCACTTGTCCTTCACCCCGCAGTTTCGTATCCCACCCCCAAGCCGGAACCCTACCGGAAAGCTGGTTAGCGAAAGGTTAACAACCCCATGTCAGTCGTCACACGTTTTGCGCCGTCTCCGACCGGCGCCCTGCATATCGGCGGCGCCCGTACCGCCTTATTTAACTGGCTCTTTGCACGTGGACGCGGTGGCAAGTTTCTTTTGCGTATCGAAGATACGGATAAGGCGCGCTCAACGGATGAAAACCGTCAGGCGATCCTTGATGGTCTGACATGGCTTGGGCTGGACTGGGACGGGGAACCCTCAAGCCAGGCAGCAAATGCAGCGCGTCATGCCGAAATCGCCCATGATCTGTTGGCAAAAGGCCATGCTTACAAGTGTTTCAGCACACAAGAAGACATTGAAGCATTTCGCGAAAAAGCGCGGGCTGAGAAAACCTCGACCCTGTTTCGTTCTCCGTGGCGCGATGCGGCCGAAACTCAACATCCCGATGCGCCGTATGTCATCCGCATCAAAGCCCCAAGAGATGGTCAAACAACCCTGCATGACGAGGTACAGGGCGATGTGACGTGGTCCAACGATCAACTTGACGACATGATCCTGCTGCGTTCGGACGGAACGCCTGTCTATATGTTGGCTGTCGTTGTTGATGATCACGATATGGGTGTCACCCATGTTGTGCGCGGTGACGATCACCTTGCCAATGCCTTTCGCCAAAACCTGATCTACGAAGCAATGGGGTGGAAGAAACCGACCTTGGCGCACATTCCACTTATCTTTGGCCCGGACGGCAAAAAGCTGTCAAAACGGCATGGCGCGACCGGTGCCGCGGAATATCAGGCCCTCGGTTATCCGGCGGCAGGCATGCGAAACTATCTGACCCGGCTGGGTTGGAGCCATGGTGATGATGAATTCTTTTCGGATGCGCAGGCCAAAGAATGGTTTGATCTGAGCGGGATCGGCAAGTCACCGGCCAGATTTGACTTCAAAAAACTGGAAAACATCTGCGGCCAGCATATCGCTGTCGCGAGCGATGCTGCACTGCTGCAAGAAATGCAGGATTACCTTGCGGCAACGGGTGCCGATACCTTGACTGAAACGCAGGCTGACGGAATGGTGAGGGCGATGTACTGCCTGAAAGAGCGGGCAAAGACATTCCCGGAACTCATTGAAAAAGCGCGTTTTATTTTGACATCTCGCCCGATAGCGCCCGATGAAAAGGCCACATCTCAGCTTACAGATGTATCCCGTGGTATACTGGCGGAATTGACGCCGCAGTTGCAAAATGCTAGCTGGTCCCGAGACATCCTGGAAGGGGTCGTCGCATCCACTGCCGAAGCTCATGACAT
Organism: Yoonia sp. JB2-21; assembly: GCF_055693545.1. Taxonomy (NCBI): domain Bacteria; kingdom Pseudomonadati; phylum Pseudomonadota; class Alphaproteobacteria; order Rhodobacterales; family Paracoccaceae; genus Yoonia; species Yoonia sp. JB2-21. The sequence goes on along the minus strand of NZ_JBVFUC010000001.1, from coordinate 3,393,721 downwards.
GAAACTAGGCAAGCTGGCCGGGCCTTTACGCGCGGCTCTCGCTGGACGCGCGGTATCACCCAGTGTGTTCGATATGATGTTGGTCCTGGGGCGAGATGAAACCATCGCCCGCCTAGAGGATGCCGCACGCTGAAACCTATTCGTTACGAATAGCAGTTAACCGGATACCAACAAGAATGATGCCGCTGCGTTTTCACCAGGCGCGGGACCGAGAGGGGAACTAAAATATGGCCGAAAACACCGATACCGCAAAGCTGACGCTCAAGGGCAAGACCTACGAATTGCCCGTACACTCCCCGACTGCTGGACCTGATGTCATCGATATTCGCAAGCTTTATGGGCAGGCAGACGTCTTTACCTATGACCCTGGTTTCACCTCGACCGCGGCCTGCGACAGCACCATCACATTCATTGATGGCGAAAAAGGTGTGTTGCTGCACCGCGGCTATCCAATCGATCAGCTGGCAGGCAAATCGCACTACCTCGAAGTCTGCTATTTGCTGCTCTATGGTGAGTTGCCATCAGCTGAAAAGCTCGAAAAGTTCGAATCCCTCGTGACCAATCACACGATGATCCACGAACAGATGCACAACTTCTTCCGTGGTTTCCGCCGCGATGCCCACCCAATGGCGACCATGGTCGGCGTTGTGGGTGCGATGTCCGCATTTTATCACGATTCCACCGATATCAACGACCCGCACCAGCGCGAAGTCGCAACAATCCGGCTTATCGCCAAGATGCCGACCGTTGCCGCAATGGCCTACAAGTACTCTATCGGGCAGCCGTTCATCTATCCACGCAACGACCTCGACTATGCAGCGAACTTCTTGCACATGTGTTTTTCCGTTCCGGCGGAAACCTACAATGTGAACCCGATCCTGAGCCGTGCGATGGACCGAATTTTCACGCTGCATGCCGATCACGAACAAAACGCGTCAACCTCCACCGTGCGACTGGCGTCGTCGTCGGGGGCCAACCCGTTCGCCTGTATCGCCGCTGGTATCGCCTGCCTTTGGGGCCCAGCCCATGGCGGTGCGAACCAAGCCTGCCTTGAAATGCTCAAGGAAATCGGCACCGTTGACCGCATTCCAGAGTTTATTGCCCGTGCCAAGGACAAGAACGACAGCTATCGCCTGATGGGCTTTGGTCACCGCGTCTACAAAAACTTCGACCCCCGTGCGACGGTGATGAAGGAAAGCGCGGATGAGGTGCTTGACCTGCTGGGCGTTGAAAACAACCCAATCCTGCAAGTCGCCAAAGAGCTTGAGAAACAGGCGCTGGCCGATCCGTATTTTGCCGAGAAGAAACTATTCCCGAATGTGGATTTCTATTCCGGCATTATTCTAGAGGCGATGGGCTTCCCAACTTCGATGTTCACACCGATCTTTGCGTTGGCACGGACTGTGGGTTGGATTTCGCAATGGTCAGAACAGTTGGCTGATCCACAACTTCGGATTGGCCGTCCGCGTCAGCTTTATCTGGGTGAGCTGCAGCGCGACTATGTCGATATCGAAAAGCGCTAGGAATACAGGGCTGCCTTCGGGTGGCCCTTTTCTTTGATGATCCTGAAAACCGAACGCCTGATCCTGCGCGCCGCCGTGCAAAGCGACTTGATGGACCTGTACGCGATTTTCCGCGATCCGCGCGCCATGCGCTATTGGTCTACCCCGCCGCATGAAAGCCCCGAACGAACGCAAGAAAACCTTGACCGTCTGATCACCTCCGCCGACCAGCAGTTGACCTATTTCGTGATTGAGAAGGATGGTCGCGCCATCGGTACCGCAGGGATGCACAAGACCGATGAAGTCGGTTTTCTTCTCCACCCTGACTATTGGCGGCAAGGGATTGTGTCAGAGGCGATGAATACCATCATCCCCTACCTTTTTGACGTAACCGATCACGCGCAACTGACCGCCGATGCGGATCCGCGGAACGCGGCCTCGGTCGGCATTCTCAAATCACTCGGGTTTCAAGAAACTCATAGCGCCAAGAACACTTTTTGCATCAATGGCGAATGGTCAGACAGTGTCTACTTTGCCTTGCCCCGGCCTGCGCCGCCGCGCTAGTGTATAATTGGTCATCAGTTCACCAAGGCGTCGCCGTCCCAATATCGGGGATACGCTAAACCTGACATTGGCATTTGCAGATCGCTGACCTTTTCCTAGGGCCGGACGATAAGGGCGACCATCACCCCGCAACACAGGCGGGATCGGCCAAAGCTAAGAAAGGCCAACGCCATGGCGCGCGAAAGCATCTCATTGACCATTGACGATCTGTCCACATTCACAAAGTCGCTCAGGCAGACGCTGCAACAGCATGACGGACTGCCCAGCCATGCAGTTATGCTGGGCCTTGTCGCCAAAGCGGCCGGGTACGACAATTATCAGCATCTGAAAGCAGCCAAACCAACCAGCGAAGGGCCAACACCCGACAAACGCCTGGAGCGTGCACTACGCGTCTGGCAGGATGGCGTAATGACGCGCTGGCCCAAACAAACCTCTGTTCAGGGCCTGTGTCTTTGGGTGTTCTGGGCGGCGCTTCCTGCGCGGCAAGATATGACGGAACGCCAAGTCAATGACGTGTTGAACGCAAGGCACGCTTTTGGTGATCAAGCAATCCTACGGCGTTCTTTGATCGAACATGGTTTGCTGCAACGCACAACTGATGGCAGTGTTTACCGTAGGGTTGAGAGGGCCCCACCGGCGGACGCGGTAACTCTTATTGCCGCTCAACGTCCCTCATAAACCGCCTTGCGCTTTTCAAGGAAGGCCACAACACCTTCCTGAAAGTCGCGTGTCTTGCCACAGCGCCCTTGCAGTTTCGCTTCCAGCGCCAGTTGATCATCCAAAGAATTCTCAAACGACCCGCGGATCGCCTTTTTCAGCTGGCGATAAGCGACGGTTGGGCCTTGCGCCAGATGGGCAGCGCGCCCCTGTACATGTTCAAGGAACGTGGCCGCAGGCGCAGTTTCATAGATCATACCCCACTGTTCCGCTTGAGATGCAGTGATTTTATCTGCAAAAAGTGCGGCACCCATTGCCTTGGCCGCACCCATTTGACGTGGCAACCAATAGGTGCCACCGGCATCAGGGATCAGGCCAATGCGGGTGAAGGCCTGAATGAAATAGGCCTCGTCCGAGGCGATGACCACGTCCGCCGCCAACGCAAGGTTCGCCCCTGCCCCGGCAGCCGGGCCATTGACCGCGGAAATCGTTGGCACACGGCAGTCAAAGATCGCCTTCAGCATTGGTACATATTCGTCACGCAAGGTGCGTTCCAGATCCATCGCAGCGGCGTTCCCACCATCGCCAAGGTCTTGGCCAGAACAAAAAGCCTTGCCCGCACCTGTCAGCACAATAACCCGTGCCTCTTTTTCGGCCGCTGTGACCGCATGGGTAATCTCGGCCCGCATCTGTGTATTGAGGGCATTCATCATGTCCGGACGATTAAGGGTGATCACCGCGACAGAATTGCGAATGACAAGTGTGATGGCCTGATAGTCCATGCGGGTGATCCTTTTGCAAAGTTTCCCCTAAGGTAATGAACTGATCAGTTTAGGAAAGCCCTACGGCGCGTCACGACCCCAATATTTTTTCCAATTCGGCCTTTTCGGCGTCGGTCAAACTGTCTGCTACCGTGCGTTTCGCCCGGATTGTGGACCAACCAATGCCAAGGGCAATCAGCAGCAAAGCGGGTGCCGCAAGCCACAAAATCAAATTCGCACCGCGCGCATTGGGGCGGAGCAAGACAAATTCGCCGTAGCGTGCCACCATGAAGTCCAACGCTTCCTGATCGGTGTCGCCCGCAACAAGCCGTTCGCGCAGGACGATGCGAAGGTCGCGCGCCAAGGTCGCGTTGCTTTCGTCGATGCTTTCATTGCGGCAAACGGGGCATCTAAGCTCCTGCGACAAGGCGCGTGCGCGCGCTTCCAAAGCGGGATCATCCAACATCTCGTTGGGATCAACGGCCCAAAGCGGCGACGCCAACAGCATCAGGATGACAACGAACCGCTTCATTCCGCAGGCACCGCTTTTGGCGTCTTCTTGGCTGATGCGGCACCAACCCGCAAACGCCTGTCGGACAATGAAAACAGCCCACCCAACGCCATCAAAATAGCACCGCCCCAAATCCAGTTGGCAAATGGCTTGAGGTAGATGCGCACGGCCCAACCACCGTTTTCCTGAGGATCGCCAACAACGACATAGATATCGCGAATAACACCATTCATGATCGCAGCCTCGGTCGTGGGCATATTTGCAACGGGGTAGAACCGTTTTTCCGGGTGCAGATCACCGATTTGCCGGTCTCCGCGCCAAACAGAAATATCGGCAATGGTCGTAAGATAATTCGGCCCCTGTTCCTGAGCGACGTCATCAAGCCGGAATTCAAACTGGCCAACCTCCCATGCATCACCGATCTGGGCGACACGAATGTCTTCTTGTTCCCACGCCAGCATGGCAGCGATACCAAAGATCGTGACACCCATGCCAATATGGGCCGTGGCCTTACCCCAGTCCGCGCGCGGCAGCCGTGTGATCCGGCGCAGACGCTCCGACCAGGTATCGCGGCCACTGCGCATCCACAGATCGGCGATTGCACCGCCGACAACCCAAACCCCCAAGGCCACGCCAATCGGTCCAAGTGCAGAGTTTCCACTTTGGATGGCATAAGCCAGCCCAGCCATAGCGACGGCCAGCACCAGCCATCCTACAACAGACCGAGAGGCCCGCGCCAATGTTCCCCGTTTCCACGCAAGGATGGACCCAAGTGGCAGAACGATCGCAAGCGCTACCATAAAGGGCGTGAAGGCGGCGTCAAAGAAGGGCGGGCCGACTGATAGGGTGCGATCGAACAACAGCTCAGCAACCAGTGGCCAGATCGTGCCGATGAAAACCACAAAACAGCTGACAGATAAAAGGATGTTGTTGAGGATCAGCGCGCTCTCGCGGCTGACCGTTGAAAATACACCTTTGGACTCCATCGCCCCAGCGCGGAACGCAAATAGCGTCAATGCACCGCCAAGGAAAATCGCAAGGATGATGAGGATAAGCATGCCACGCTCAGGGTCATTGGCAAAGGCATGCACAGACGTCAGCACACCAGAACGCACGATAAACGCTCCCAGAAGAGAAAACCCGAACGCCAGGATTGCCAGCAGGATTGTCCAGCTTTTCAACGCCTCGCGCTTCTCGACAACGATGGCCGAATGAAGCAACGCCGCTGCAATCAGCCACGGCATGAAGGATGCATTTTCAACCGGGTCCCAGAACCAGAATCCACCCCAGCCTAATTCGTAATAAGCCCACCATGAACCAAGTGCGATGCCGACCGTCAGGAACATCCACGCGGCCAGCGTCCAAGGCCTGACCCAACGCCCCCAAGCCGCATCAACGCGGCCTTCGATCAAGGCAGCGATGGCAAATGAGAATGACATGCTAAGACCCACATAGCCCAGATACAGGAACGGTGGGTGGAACGCCAAACCGGGGTCTTGCAAAAGCGGGTTAAGGTCACGGCCATTCAGCGGTGGCACTTCGAGCCGCAAGAAAGGGTTGGACGTGAACAGAACAAAAGCAAAGAACGCCACAGCAATTGATGCCTGCACGGCCAGAACGCGCGCCCGTAACCGGGCCGGCAAACCATCGCCGAACCAAGCCGCACAAGCGCCAAAAAGCGTCAGGATCACCATCCATAGCAACATGGACCCTTCGTGGTTTCCCCACACACCGGTGATTTTGTAGATCATCGGCTTGTCAGTATGGGAATTCAGGTAGACGAGCTGCAGCGAGAAATCAGAAGTCACAAAGGCCCACGTCAGAACCGCGAAGGCAAAGCCCGTCAGTATGAACTGCGCCGTCGCTGCTGGTTCAGCCAAAGCCATCCAGCCTGCGTTGCCGCGATGCGCGCCAACCATCGGAACAATCATCTGCACAATGGCGATGCCAAAGGCGAGAATCAAAGCAAAGTGTCCAAGTTCAATCAACATGCACCTGTACTTAGCTCATTCAATCGCCGGGCAACATACCCCGCAGGTCACAAGCGCGGTACATTTTGGCGCACCCTTATGGGGTCAAGCCCCCTGCATCGCATAGGTCAGTCCAGCCATCAAAATCCCACCAATGATCAGCCGCACAAGCCATTTCAGCGTGTCCTCAATCGCCCCAAGTCGGCGCGATACATTCAGTCGGTGGACCTCATCCACCGCGTTGCGCATCTCCAGCGCAATGATCCGCCGTTCCAGTTGGCCTGCGCCTTCACTCTGCATCATTGGCCAGCCAATCCTGCAACGCCGCGTTGGTGGGCGGCGAGGGTGGCGCAGGTTTCATGGTCTGACCGACGGCAACGCTCATCGCGACAGATTTTTGAAATTGCTGCGCTTTCAATTGATGGCGCGCGCCAAAATAGAAACTGACGATTGCCCCCATGAGCCACCAAAGCGGCTCTGGGACAATCGCCAGCCCTTCCATACCCTTCATGAATTGTTCCGGCCGTTGCATCGCCATGACGAACAACCAGATCGTGCCCAAGGCCAAAGCCGGGCGCGGCAGACGGTTCAGCCCATCAACAACACGGTCAAAGACGCCGCGACGCGGATGAACAAACTCAGCCGCGAATTGCGCAAGGCTGTCGGATCTCGCAGAGGCCGCGCGGACCGCACCATTCTCTGCGTTTTCGCGAAATACCTCTGCGGTTTCCGCCACCACATTGCGGCCATCCCCAAACAAAAAGGTCATCACACCAGTCATTAAACCCATTGCGCAACCCTCGCTTTGTGCTGGGCATCTGTGAGGTGATAGCGCGCTGCGATGAATTCCTCTGCGCGCTTGATCCAGCCACCTTTGCCACCGTCCCTGCGACGCGCGTATTTGCGGCTCGCCGGTCGGCGGTCAGCCAGATCATAGTAGTAGTTGCGCCGAGCAATGCCGTAGGCGTCCACCAAATGCGTCGGCGCTGCGTCCATCGCTTGCCTGACAGCGGCGATGGTCTTAGGACCGATCACACCGTCGACCGTGACAGATATCCGCATGTCGCCAAGTAAGCGCTGGAGGATCTTAACCGCATTGCCCCCAGAATTCACATACATGTCAAAAACAGTGGCATGCAGGGCCGCCGGTAAGCGGTCAATGCGTGGTCCGCGAAAATAGTGCTCGACAAAAATGGACACCGCATGCGCCCGCGTCAGCACCCGCACATCGTTTTCGTCAATCCGTCCATCTTTGGTCAAATCAAGGCCAAGCCGACGCATAGTATGGATTGTCACGCCATAGTTCGTGGCACCGCCGGGATCATCCGGGTCGTTGACATACCCGCCCTCGCGGGAGACAATTTCATGTGCGATTTCAGTTACGGTTTGCATCTTCGCCCCTTCCATCAGGTCAGGGCAGATGCTGCGTCTTAAAGGTTAATTGGTGGCGACGGCACCGTCCGGGTCCACGTAAACACCCTGATCCTTCAGCGCATCAATGACTTCGGACGGCATGTAGGTTTCATCGTGTTTTGCAAGAATTTCAACGGCTTCAAAGCGGCCGTTGATGTAGTTCCCCTGCGCAACCATACCCTGACCCTCTTCAAAAAGGTCAGGCAGGATACCCGTATAAACCACCTCAATCGTGGCTCCTCCATCGGTCACGGAAAAGCTGACCTGCTCACCCTGCCCGCGCACAATAGAGTTCTCAGAAACCAATCCGCCGATACGAAACCTCTCATTGGGTGGTGGCGGTGCCTCTGCAACCTCTGACGGGGATCTGAAAAACTGAAAGCTGTCGTCCGGCAGAAACCACAATAGCACGAGGACCAGCGCAATGCTGATCCCAGCGATAGAAATCACCTGCACGCGGCGGCGTTTCTTCAGGCTTTTCAAACCGCTCATGGGAACACAGGGGCCAGCATCAGCCCCTCCGTCTCTGGCAGCCCTAACATCAGGTTGGCGTTTTGCAGCGCCTGCCCCGACGACCCTTTGGTCAGGTTATCTAAGGCCGCAATCACAATCGCCCGTCCCGGCACGCGGTCCGCCGCCACGCCGATATGGCAGAAGTTCGACGCCCGGATATGTTTGATCGATGGATGTTGTCCCATCGGCAGCACCTCAATAAACGGCTCATCCGCATACGCGGCCTTCAACGTGCCATATATAGTCGCAGCATCGCCCTGCACATAGGTGGTGGCCAAAATGCCGCGGTTGGCTGGGATCAGGTGCGGGGTAAACTGCACTTGCACAGGGCGGCCAGCAATGGCGCTGAATTCCTGATCAAACTCGCCCAAATGCCGGTGCGTGCCACCGACCGCATAGGCGTGCGCCCCTTCTGACAATTCCGCGTGCAACAGGTTCTCCTTCAGGCTGCGCCCTGCCCCTGATACTGCACATTTCAGGTCGATAATGATCTGATCGAGATCAATAACACCTGCCTCAATCAAAGGCCGCAGCGCATATTGGCCCGTGGCCGCATTGCAGCCGGTGCCAGCGACCAACCGTGCATCCTTGATCTGTTGACGATAGAATTCGGTCAGGCCATAGACTGCCTCGCCCTGCATCTCAGTCGCCGCATGGCCCTTGCCATACCATTTTTCATACATCGCAGGGTCACGTAACCGGAAATCGGCTGACAGGTCTACGATCTTCAGCGTTTTGGGCAGCTTTGAAATCACCGCCTGCGACGTGGCATGCGGCAAGGCGCAGAACACCAGATCAACGGCGCTAAGATCCATTTCTTCGATGGTTGTCAGCACCGGCAGGTCCAGATGGCGCAGATGTGGAAACACATCGGCCATGGCCATCCCGGCCTTGGAATTCCCCGAAAGCCCGGTGATGGTCAAGCTGGGGTGCGTTGCGATCAGGCGTACAAGTTCGGCGCCAGTGTAACCAGAAGCGCCTAGAATGGCGACGTTATAGGTCATAAAAATATCCCTTAGGATGAATGTTCGAAAATGGGGTTCAGGCGGCGTCAAAGGTGATTTGTCGTCGCAAAAACTGGGTCGCGCGGCTCGATACCTGATCGGGGTCACCCGTCGTCAGAAAACCGGATTTCGTTCCCGGCCCCACCATTTCAGGTCGTCGCTGCAAATAGTCGGCAAGGCTTTCGGCCACCAATTCGGCTTGGCTGAATACCTTAACGTCAGCGCCGAGCGCAGCCTGAAATTCCTTCGCCATAAGCGGATAATGGGTACAGCCCAAGACCGCCGCATCAGGATCCGGCATCTTGCGCTTAAGCGCATCAACATGGCTGCGCACCAAAGCTTCGGCCAGAATCATATCGCCGTCCTCGATGGCGTCCACGACACCACCGCAGGCCTGCGCCTCAACATCAACGCCGATGGCACGAAAGGCCAGTTCACGCTGGAACGCCCGGCTTGATACGGTGGCAGGTGTCGCAAAAAGCGCCACATGCTTCACGTCAACCTCGCGCGGGGGCGAGTTGTCACCCCACTGCCGCTCTGTGAGCGCCTCAATCAACGGCACAAACACACCCAATACGCGTTTGCCCTCTGGGATCCATCCCTCTTGCATGCGCCGCAGCGCCGCCGCAGATGCCGTGTTGCACGCCAAAATCACCAGATCACATCCAGCATCAAACAAGCGCTGAGTGGATTTCGTCGTCAGGTCATAAATGTCATCAGGAGTGCGCACGCCATATGGCGCATGCGCACTGTCACCCATGTAGACGAGCGGAAGATCAGGCAGGCGTTTCGCCACGGAGTCCAGCACCGTAAGCCCCCCTAGCCCGCTATCGAATATGCCCACTGCCATTGCGTGCCTTGTACTTCGCTTCAAACTCATGACCCAGCGAACTTGGGTCCACCGGGCTTGGGCTCAACTCATACGTGGCTTTGCGCAGGAAATCCATGCACCCTTTGGGGTCTTTTTTGTAAGTGCTCAACACCTCTGAAGAGATCGGCTCACCAACCACAATGCGCACAGGTTTGTTGATCTTGGTCTTGAATTCACGAATGAACATGCCGGTCCGCAAGGTGCTGTGCAGATGGCTGGCCAATTGGAACAAACGACTGTTGCGGCCCTCAAAGAAAATGGGGACGACCGTCGCGTCTGACTTCGCGATCATCTTCGCGGTGAACGTGCGCCAACTGGGGTCCATCGGTTGTGAAAACGGCTTGGCCGATGTCGAAACAGTACCGCCAGGAAATATCCCGATCGCTCCACCCCCTTTGAGGTAGGCCACCGCATCGGTGCGAGTTTGCAGATTTAGCTTGGCGGCCTCTTTGGTTTCATCAAACGAAATGGGCAGGATTACGCGCTCCAGATCGGGCGCACGCCGAAAAATACGGTGCGCCAAAACGCGGAACTCACCATTGCGTCGTTCGGACAGGATGCGCCCCATCATCAGACCATCAAGAATGCCGTAGGGGTGATTGGACACGACGATCAGCGACCCGTCCCGAGGGATATAGTCAAGACTCCCGCCGACTACATCCAACTTCAGCCCATATCGTTCCGCCATGACCTGCCAAAAGTCCTGTCCGGCAGCGACCTCACGATCATAGCCCTTGGCTTTGCGGATCATGCGCAGCCGACCCGTTGCATTCTCCATCACGCGGATCACGGCGCGGCCACTGCGACCTTTGGCCGAAGACGCATAAGTAATATCGCGGGCAACTTCGCGGAGTTTCGGTGCCATGAAACCAAACCTGTGTCGTTCACGTTCTGATTGCATATCACAGTCAGACAACAAACCTATGACAATAGAATGTCATTCGGCCGCCTGTTGCATTGGTGCAGCGCGCAAAACGGCCAACAATTCTTCGCGACGCTTCGCTGCTTTGCGCGCATTCGCGTCTTTCACCGGGCCAAAGCCACGGATATCGCGTGGCAAACTGGCCAAGGCAATGGCCGCATCCCGCGTATCGGGGCGCATGACCTGCAGAACTTCAGCCATATCGGCCTCATATTCCTTGATCAAAGCGCGTTCCATTCGGCGTTCTGCCGTCCGCCCGAACGGATCAAAAGGAGTACCGCGCAGCCACTTCAACTTCGCCAACTTTGGAAATGCCCAGGCCATACCAGCCCCGTAGGTCCTCTTGGCCGGTCGGCCATCCGGGCCGGTTTTGCTCAATAGCGGCGGGGCCAGATGATAGCTCAATTTCAGATCACCGTCGAACTCTGCTTCAGCCTTCTGGCGCGTTTGGGTCAACAATCGTGCAACCTCATATTCATCCTTGTAGGACAGCAGCTTGTGATATCCTGCTGCGACCGCCTCGCGCAGCGCGTCATCCTCTACGCTATCGACCAACTTGCGATATCGGGCCGCCAGGCGTTTGCCCTGATAGGCAGTCAAATGTGCGACGCGAAATGCGATTTTATCCTCAAGCGTTTCTGGTAGCTTGATCACGTTCGGTTCCAGAACATTAGCCGCATCCTTGGGGTTCAAATAGGCCCAGCGGCCCAACTCAAAGGCGCGAATGTTGTTGTTGATGGCAGCACCGTTCAGCTCAATTGCACCGAGAATCGCCTCGTAACTCACTGGAATTGCGCCCATTTGCCACACAGCGCCGAACACCATCATGTTTGAATAGATGCTGTCACCCAGCAATGCCTTGGCCAGATCTGAGGCATCAAACATGGCCAACCCGTCGCGAACGCGAGCCTGCAACGCGACCTCAAGCTCATCGGCGGGCAACTTGAATTCAGTGTCTCGGGTGAAGTCGCCGGTGATGATTTGATGGCTGTTCACGACACCCTTTGTCCGCCCGGTCTTCATCAAACCAAGTGTCTTTGCACCGGCAGACACGACCAAATCGCCACCAATCAGCGCGTCGCATTCACCTGTCGCTACACGGATCGCATTGATATCGCCGGGTTTGTCGGCAATTCTGCAATGGATGTGAACGGCCCCACCTTTTTGGGCAAGCCCAGCCATCTCCATCATGCCTGCACCCTTGCCATCAATATGCGCTGCCATCGCAAGAACAGCACCAATCGTCACGACACCAGTTCCACCGACCCCAGTTATCACAACGTTATGGGTACCTGAAATGGCCGGTAGCTCGGGTTCTTCCATATCCGGCAATTCGATTTGCGCGGTTGCTTCCTTGCGAATTTTCGCGCCCTCAATCGTCACAAAGGATGGGCAAAAACCCTTCACGCATGAAAAGTCCTTGTTGCAGGAAGATTGATCAATCGCACGCTTGCGCCCCAATTCTGTTTCAACCGGTACAATCGATACGCAGTTTGATTGCACACCGCAATCGCCACACCCCTCACAGATATCAGTGTTGATAAAGACGCGTTTGTCCGGATCAGGGAACTGTCCACGCTTGCGACGGCGACGCTTTTCGGCGGCACAGGTCTGTACATACACAATGACAGACACACCTTTGTATTTGCTGTATTTTTCCTGAACAATTTGCAATTCGTCACGACCATGCACATCAAGACCGGCAGGGAATTGCGACAGATCCGCCATTTCTTTCTCGTCATAAACCAGTGCGACATTCTGCACGCCCATCGCCATGACTTCGCGGCAAATCTGATCTGCGGTCAGGCCACCATCATTGCCTTGGCCGCCTGTCATGGCCACGGCATCGTTATACAGAATTTTGTAAGTGACATTCGTGCCCGCCGTCAACGCAAAGCGAATAGCCTGAACACCCGAATGGTTGTAGGTGCCATCGCCGAGGTTCTGAAAGACATGGTCACGGGTCGAAAACGGGGCTTCGCCCACCCAGTTTGCGCCCTCACCCCCATTTGCGTAAAGCCAACCGTATCACGATCCATCCACTGCACCATGTAATGACACCCAATGCCCGCGTAGGCGCGCGCGCCCTCAGGGACCTTTGTGGATGAGTTGTGCGGGCAGCCAGAACAAAAATACGGCAAGCGCGCTGCAATCTCGGACGCATTGTCTGCGCGCCGTGCGTCCGCCAAGGCCGCCATACCCGCAGTAATCTCAGACGATGAACAGCCTTCTTCGGTCAGAATGCCACCCAGTTTCTCAGCAATCACAATGGGATTTAGGTCAGCCTTGGTCTGGAACACCTCTTCACGGCGACCCTCTGAATGCTCATCACCCTTGTGCCACCCGTAAACACGCCGTCCCTTGCGATCATCGAACAGGGCTTCTTTCACCTGAACTTCGATCAGTTTGCGCTTTTCTTCCACAACAACAATCAGATCAAGGCCCTCAGCCCACTCGTGGAACGACGCCATGTCCAAGGGCCAAACCTGACCCACCTTGTAGGTGGTAATGCCCAACCGCTCTGCGTCGCCTTCGCTAATGTTCAGCAGTGACAGTGCATGCTGCAGATCCAGCCAGTTCTTGCCCGCCGCGACAAAACCGATCTTGGCGCCCGGCTTGCCCCATTTGCGCTGATCCATCTTGTTGGCCCGGCTAAAGGCCTCTGCGGCAAAGCGTTTGTGGTCGATCATGCGCGCTTCTTGCAGCTGTGGGGTGTCAATCAGACGAATGTTCAAACCACCCTCAGGCAGATCCAGATCAGGCCGCACAAACGACATGCGATCAGGTGATCCATCCACCACGGAGGTGACCTCAATCGTGTCCTTCATCGTCTTAAGGCCAACCCAGACGCCAGCGTAGCGTGACAGCTCCCAGGCGTAGAGACCGTAATCTAGAATTTCCTGCACACCGGCAGGGGACACAATCGGCATATAGGCATCAATCATCGCCCAATCGGACTGGTGCAAGGTGGTCGAGCTTTCACCCGTGTGATCATCGCCCATTGCCATGATGACACCGCCATGCGGGGATGTGCCGGCCATATTGGCATGACGCATCACGTCGCCGGACCGGTCCACACCGGGCCCCTTGCCGTACCAAAGACCAAAAACGCCATCATGTCGGCCTTCACCACGCAATTCGGCCTGCTGGGTGCCCCAAAGCGCCGTCGCAGCCAAATCTTCGTTCAGCCCCGGTTGAAATTTGATCTGAGCCGGCTCCAACACGGCTTTGGCGCGGGTCATTTGCATATCAACCGCTCCAAGGGGTGACCCGCGATAGCCTGTCACATATCCCGCCGTATCAAGCCCCGCTGTCTTGTCGCGCGCCCGCTGCATCAACATTAATCGCACCAGCGCCTGTGTGCCGTTCAGCAAGATCTGCTTCTTGCCAAGGTCGTAGCGGTCATTGAGGGACACATCCTGATGGCTCATTTCGCACCTCCCTGCGCGACAAATCACTTGTCAAAAACTATAGGTCATAAAAGCTGACCTACAAAGAAGAAAATAAATGCGATGGGCGTTTGCATCAAAACACAGGTTCCGCGTAATGTTCGCCAACCGATAACGATAACAATGATGCTGACAGGGTTTTATGGACTGGGATAAGCTAAGAATATTTCACGCTGTCGCTGATGCGGGTTCGCTGACCCACGCAGGTGATACGCTGCATCTATCGCAGTCGGCCGTCAGTCGGCAAATTCGGGCGTTGGAAGAATCGCTTAACACCACATTATTCCACCGCCATGCGCGCGGATTGATCCTGACTGAACAGGGCGAATTGCTGTTTGATGCGACCAAATCCATGAACAAGCGGCTCGAAGCCGCATCTGCACGCATCCGGGACAGCGAAGAAGAAGTCTTTGGCGAACTGCGCGTTACGACAACAACGGGTTTTGGCACACTCTGGCTCGCACCGCGGCTCCCAAAGCTTTACGAACTTTATCCAGACCTCAAAATCGACTTGATGCTGGAAGAGCGCGTGCTGGACTTACCCATGCGGGAAGCCGATGTTGCGATCCGCATGAAAGAACCGTCCCAAGCCGATCTTATCCGCAAACGTCTGATGTCCGTGCGGATGCGGCTTTACGCAACTCCGGCATATCTTGCGAAGCACAGTACGCCGGAAAAACTTGAGGACATGGGCAAACATCGCCTGATCTGTCAAAGCCTCAATTCAATACAGGTCGCGGCCGGAGCAACGCTGCTGCAGCACCTGATCACGGCAGACATTCCCAATACGTTTACGGTCAACAACTACTTTGGCGTGCTTCAGGGCGTTCTGAATAACATCGGGATTGGCGTGTTGCCTGACTATGTGACAGAGGACTTTCCTGACCTTGTGCGGGTTCTGCCTGATCTTGAAAGCGGCGAGGTGCCGGTCTTCCTCGCCTACCCCGAGGAGTTGCGACAATCCAAAAGGATCAGCGCATTTCGTGATTTTGTGCAGGAAGAGATTTTTGCACATCGCCGGAAGATGCGCGAAACGGCTGCAGGCTAGCCTAACCTAACGTCGCGCCTCACTTTGCACTCTTGACGCTGCAACACCATATTTTTGCCAAAAATACAGAACAATCACCGGCCAAAAATAGGATAAATCCTTTGCGTCGGAGCAAAAGACAACATGACCCAAGACAACTTTTCCGAGAGGCTGCGTCGGATTGAGGCCAGGAAGGGCCCACAGCATGTCGCTGACTATGAACCGCCAATACGCACTGTAAAGCGACGCAACTGGAACGACCGCCGCCCCGCGATTATGATGTCGCTTTTGGTTACGGCCACTTTTGCAGCAGTCGCCGGGATTATATTCCTAGAACGCGGCGGTAACGTCAGTGGCATAAGAGACGTCATTTCCGCGCAGGTCGCAAAAATCACTCCAGACTTTGGCGGCCTTCCAAGCTTCGAGGCGGTCGTACTCGAGTCAGCGATGGAATCGCAGATGGCAAAGCGCGAGGAAAGGCTTGCCGCCGAGGCAGAGGCCCGCGCGCGGACCCTCATCGCCCCCCCACAGAGCGGGGTGCCATACCGGTAGAGCCGGTTACAACCGACCGCATGGGTCTTGTGGTTGGTAAGGGTTATGCAGCGACCCAATCCGGCACGCCTATCGCAATTGATACGATCATGGCGGGTTTCGAACCCACCGGCCCCAATAGCGCGTTTGGCGATCTTGCCTATTTTGAATACAACGAAGAGTGCACTTTGCGCCCTGTCGGCGCAAACGAGACATTCATAAACCTGAATGTCGGACATGCGCACAAGACAGCGCCGGTGCAGTTGCTGAACGAAGCAGGCATCGTATCATCATTGGAAACCGCGATTGAGGAAGCAATTGAGGATGGCCATTCGCCGGGCATGTTATCGGTTGCCCGTGGCGGCATGGCTGCCGTCGACGTCATCATAACAGACACCAGTGGGCCGCTCTATGTCGTGCTCCAAACACTGGGCGGTAACATCGTGTGGAATGTGCGCGCCGCACCGGGCGTCGAAATCGCACATATCGCGATGGTCGCAAATGGTGGTTCGGCACTGACAGGGAATATCGGGAACGCTACCTTCGAAGCAATCCGCGCCAGCGACTTTGGCAACCAGATGGATTTCTACCGCTTTAGCGGAGAACCTGAAGATCTTGAATGTATGGCGCGCCCTTTCCGGAAACCGGATGAAAGCTGGGGGGCCTGGGCTGGCGCGAAAGGCGGCAATAGTATGGACGGCAATCTGTTGTTCATGCGCGACAATGGGCAAGAGGCGTATGACTATTGGTTTACGCAAACCTTAGGTCTTCCAAGTTCCGAAAACCTTGTGTCAGTCGCAGGCGCCGGCACCGTGCTACTTGGCGCGCTGCCGTCGGCTCTTTTTGCCGCACCGAATGCAACCAACACGCTTTTTGTGGAACGTCATGATCGCACGCTTTTGGGTGACGCCGCCACGCGCGAGGCTGAAACGGTCCAGATTTACTCTGACATCGTCACACAAGCCGCTGGCGGCGATCATCGTGGCACCATTCCAGACGCGCAGGATCTCGGCGGTGCCCTGGCTGAGGCGGCAACCGTGGGCGGCGCGCGCCGCAACTTCGGTGAGATGATCATGAACAACAATGTCGTCGAGGAAGTTGTCAGCCTAACGGAGCTCAATAGCCACCGAAAGGCGATCTTCACCTACTGGCTGACGCTTGCGGACATTCTCAACGAGGGCGAAGACACGCCACCAGAGGAGTTGCGAAACATCTATGCAATGCTGCGTGCGCCGAAACTGATGCAGGACTTCTGCACCGACACCTTGGTCGAGATTGCAAGCAGATGCCGTATGTATGGCGCCAGCTTGCGCAACGTCGGCGACGGCGCTCTAGGGGAATTTGAGGTACGCGCTAACTTTGCCTACATCCCGAACTATACAATTGGCGAGGTGACCCGGATCTCAAATGGCGAGTTTATTTCTGCTGGCCTGACAGATCAAAAGGAAGGGCGCACGAATGCGTCCCCTGAAGACAGACGCGCCTTCTTGGCTGATCTGGGGCGGGTCTGCGACGAATTGCGCAAGGAATATGGGAACTGCCTGATAGACACCGCGCGGTTTCATGGGGACAGACCTGCGCAAACTCTGACAGATCGCGACAACAGCAGAACATTTGGCTCCGTCTCGGTCTACACGGTCGAGAACCGCTTCGAAGAGGGCAACCTTCTTGAAAAAGCAGAAGAAATTCTGGCCGGACTACAGGCAGAGTAAAAGGACACCCGGCCGGCTATGCACCCAGCGCATGGCGGGTCTGCAAAAAAGTTTACCATTTTTTCTTGAATGGTCAAAAACCGCGCACTATCTCAATCCTCGAAGGCGATGCAGTTTTACGACTTACCGCTTTCACCTCCCTGTTGGACTTCGCCGGGCTTCGCGCCCGGCATTTTTTTACCCGGATGGCAGCCCGTGTTGGCGGCCAATTCTCAGGGCGCACCCCCACATCAGACCGTTCAGGCAAAGACCTCTCTTTCCCTCTTAGGTACAACCCCGTAAAACACGCGCGACTCGAAGGGGACCAAGATGCAAGAGCCAGCAATCACCGAAGACCTGATCGCAGCCCATGGGCTGAGCCCCGACGAATACCAGCGCATCCTCGAGATTATCGGACGTGAGCCAAGCTTCACCGAACTGGGTATCTTTTCAGCGATGTGGAACGAGCACTGTTCCTACAAATCCTCCAAGAAATGGCTGCGCACCCTGCCCACAGAAGGCCCCCAGGTCATCTGCGGCCCCGGCGAAAACGCGGGCGTTGTCGATATTGGTGACGGGCAAGCCGTCGTTTTCAAAATGGAAAGCCATAACCACCCAAGCTACATTGAGCCCTATCAAGGTGCGGCAACGGGTGTCGGCGGCATTCTACGGGACGTTTTTACCATGGGCGCACGCCCCATTGCGGCGATGAACTCACTCTCTTTCGGCGAACCCGATCACCCCAAAACCCGCCAGCTGGTCAACGGCGTCGTCGCCGGTGTCGGTGGCTACGGTAACTGCTTTGGCGTGCCAACTGTCGGCGGTGAAGTCCGTTTTGATCCGGCCTACAACGGCAACTGCCTTGTGAACGCCTTTGCCGCCGGTCTCGCCGATGCGGACAAAATTTTCTATTCGGCAGCCTCCGGCATCGGCATGCCCGTCGTCTACCTTGGCGCCAAAACCGGGCGCGACGGTGTTGGCGGCGCAACAATGGCCTCTGCCGAATTTGACGACACAATCGAAGAAAAGCGACCCACCGTTCAGGTCGGCGATCCTTTTACGGAAAAACGCCTGATGGAAGCGACGCTGGAACTGATGGCAACAGGTGCCGTGATTTCCATTCAGGATATGGGGGCCGCCGGCCTCACCTGTTCTGCGGTGGAAATGGGCGACAAAGGCGGGCTGGGCGTCAAACTGAACCTCAACGCTGTCCCTCAGCGCGAAGACAATATGACCGCCTATGAGATGATGCTATCAGAAAGCCAAGAACGCATGCTCATGGTCCTCAAGCCCGAGCTTGAGGCTGAGGCGCGGGCGGTGTTTGAGAAATGGGACCTCGACTTTGCCATCGTGGGTGAAACGATCGCCGAAGATCGCTTTATCGTCGAACACAATGGCCAGGTCATGGCCGATCTGCCACTGGCCACCCTATCCGGCTCCGCGCCCGAGTATGACCGGCCCTGGGAGCCAACCCTGCCCCCGCACCTTTGGGCGAAATCACAGGCGTTCATCCGATCGACGGGCTCAAAGCGCTGATCAGCAGTCCAAATTATGCCGGTAAGCAATGGGTCTACGAACAATATGACCAACAGGTCATGGGCGATACGGCACGGACCCCGGCGCAGGCGCAGGCATTGTGCGGGTGCATGGCACCGACAAGGCGCTGGCCTTCACCAGCGACGTAACGCCGCGCTATGTCAAAGCGAACCCCGTCGAGGGCGGCAAACAGGCCGTAGCCGAAGCCTACCGCAACCTCACGGCCGTCGGGGCAACGCCACTTGCCACAACCGACAATATGAACTTCGGCAACCCCGAAAAGCCACGCATTATGGGTCAGTTTGTTGGGGCCATCCAAGGGATTGGCGAAGCTGTCAAAGCACTTGATATGCCAATCGTCTCGGGGAATGTTTCACTTTATAATGAAACGGACGGTGCAGGCATCTTGCCGACCCCGACAATTGGTGCGGTCGGTATCATCAACAACCCCGATCAGATGATCACTGGCGAAGTCCGCGAAGGCCACGTCCTTTTGTTGCTGGGCGAAACAACAGGCCACCTCGGCCAATCGGCACTGCTCGCGGAAGTCTACGGCCGTGCTGAAGGAGACGCACCAACGGTTGATCTGGCCGCCGAGAAAGCGAACGGCGATTTTATCCGCACCTATCACGCCTTCATCAAAGCCTGCACCGACCTCAGTGACGGAGGTCTTGCACTTGCCGCATTTGAACTGGCGGAAACGGCACACGTCGGCATCACATTGGATGTCGAAGATACGCCAACGCTCTTTGGTGAAGATCAAGCGCGCTACCTGATCGCTTGTAACTTCGACCAAGCAGAAGCATTGATGATTGCCGCTACTCAAGCGGGTGTAACGCTGAAGACAGTTGGCAAGGCGGGCGGCGATCAAATCACCTTCGGCAGCCAAAGCGCACCCTTGTCAGAGCTGAGCCACACGTTCCGCACGTCCTTTGAAAGCACTGTTGCCTAGTCTTTCTATGTCCAATCAAACTTCCGCCGGAGGCTCCGACCTTGCCCCGGCGGACAAGCGCACCTAACTTAAGCGCAACCGAATAAAAGGACCGAAAATGCCGATCAGCGCCCATGAAATCGAAACGCTTCTGCGCGAAAGCTTCCCTGACGCCCAAATTGCCGTTCAAGGTGATGATGGCGCGCATTTCGCCGCCGAGGTGATCGACGAGAGCTTTCGCGGCAAGAACCGGGTCCAGCAGCAACGCGCTGTCTACGCCGCGCTGAAAGGCAAAATGGACGGCAACAACGGCGAATTACACGCTCTGGCCCTAACAACGAAAGCACCCGAATAGCCGCTGTGACATATAACATGATCATAGCTTTGCTTTGCGGTCTTGTTCTGGCCGCCTTTGTCTTGCGCGCTTTCCGGATTGTCGGAAAAGAAGGCGCAGACCGAAATCGCGGCTCGGACCGCAAAGACGGGTTTCACGTCATTCATGCAGAGTATTCCTCGGGTATCTCTGGCCATCACACAACATACAAAGTTCCTTGCGATCCCGACGAATACGCACGCTTCTTTGTCCCACAAAAAACGGATAGCAAACAATGACAGCTCAAGAACAAATCAAAGAAACCATCACATCCAACGATGTCGTACTCTTTATGAAGGGCACCAAGAGCATGCCGCAATGCGGCTTCTCTTCCCGTGTTGCAGGCGTGCTAAACTTCATGGGGGTTGAATTCAGCGACGTGAATGTACTTGCCGACGACGCAATCCGCCAAGGCATCAAGGACTTTTCCGATTGGCCGACGATCCCACAGCTTTACGTCAAAGGCGAATTCGTCGGCGGTTGCGACATCATCACAGAGATGACGCTCTCAGGTGAATTGGACACGCTGTTTTCTGAAAACGGTGTCAGCTACGACAAAGACGCCGCTGACAAGATCCGCGAAGCGAACGCATAACACCGGGCGGAGGGCTTTGCGCCCTCCCCTTACCGCGCCTCGACTTGCGCGGCCAAAGCTTCAGCGCGCGCCGCGATCTCTGCCAATGTATCTGTCACAGCCGCAGGCACCACAGGCACCTCAACACGGATCGGATCAGGCGCTGGCTGCGATTGCAGTGTTTCAACCTGCGCACGTACCTTAGCGGCTTCGGCCTCCAACTCGCGCACTTTGTCTTCAAGACCGGCGGTTCTGTCGGCAAGCATTAAACCCGCCATCAACAGCATCCGCGCCTCAGGCATCCGGCCAATCTGATCGGCCAAATGGGCCGCCTCAGCATCCAACATCGCGGCGGCTGAATGCAGGAAATGCTCTTCGCCGTCCTGACAGGCCACTTCAAACGTGCGGCCTCCGATTGTAATCTCAACCTGCGGCATGGGACGCCTCCTCGATCAGGGGTTTGAGTTCGGCCAAAATGGCATCAACCTCTGCCGCATCCGCAGACCGCTGCGCATTCAACGCCTCGATCTCGGCGGCCACTGCCGCATCATGCAGTTCTGGCGCAAGGCCGGTTGTGACGGCTTCCCGCAGCTTGGCGTTCATCTCGCGCAATTGCACATTCGAGGCGCGCAATTGCTGCAACTCTTCGTCCAGTTTCATCAAATGCTTGCTTTGGGTCTCGGCCCGCGTGGTCAGTTGCGCCACTTGCGTATCCTGCCGCTCTTTGAGCATGCGGACACGTTCAACAAGTTCCGCGTTCTGCGCGCGTTCGTCGTCCAGCGCTGATTGTAATCCCGTATCGGCGGGGACTTGCGCACGCGGCGCGTCCAAACCCTGTCTTATCCGGTCTAGTGCCGCCGTAATGCGACTTTCCAATGCACTGATATCACTCATCCACCCGTCCTTTCGTGGCACAGAGTTGCCTCTGCTTTTGCCATAACCCACGCCACGCGCCGCTTTTTTGCCCCCCAGCGGGACAGCGTCGCGCCGAATCGTGCCTCTGATAGCAGAGGGTAAGACATCCCCTCCCTGCCCGCAAACCACCGGGCCCCAAGAATATGAGTGACTTAGACGTCACGCTTGATCTTGGGGGCCTGCCTGATATGACGCAGGCGACGCTTGATGTTCACTTTTCGTAAATAGGACCTGACCCTCTTGGATATTGCAGCCCTGCGCACCGCCCACCCTGACCACTGGATGAAAGCCACAGCCATCCGCACTTTGACTTTGGATGCGGTTGCCGCAGCCAACTCTGGACACTCTGGCATGCCAATGGGCATGGCGGATGTTGCGACGGTACTGTTCGAAAAACATCTGAATTTCGATCCCAAAGCGCCACATTGGCCGGATCGCGACCGATTCATCCTGTCCGCAGGTCACGGCTCCATGTTGCTTTATTCCCTGATGTACCTGACCGGCTATGAAGATATGCCGCTGGAGCAGATCAAGGACTTCCGCCAATGGGGTGCACGCACTGCCGGACACCCGGAATTTGGCCATGCCCGCGGGATCGAGACAACGACCGGTCCCTTGGGCCAAGGCATCGCCAATTCGGTTGGTTTCGCAATCGCCGAAGAAATCCAGCGTGCCACATGGGGCAAGAAAATCATCAATCACCACACTTACGTGATGGCTGGTGACGGTTGCCTGATGGAAGGCGTCAGCCACGAGGCAATCGCGCTGGCGGGCATGCAAAAGCTGTCCAATCTCATCGTGTTCTGGGACAACAACAACATCACCATCGACGGCACCGTCGATATCGCTGATATCACAAACCAACCGATGCGATTTGAAGCTTGCGGCTGGCACGTCCAATCCATCGACGGCCATGATCCAGAGGCCATCGACGCAGCCATTGCCGCCGCCAAGAAAGACCCGCGTCCATCTATGATCGCCTGCAAAACCCATATCGCTCTGGGGCACGCGGCACAGGACACATCCAAAGGCCACGGTGCCTTGACCGATGCACACCAGTTGAAGGCCGCAAAAGAAGCCTACGGCGCACCACTAGGCGATTTCGAAGTCGCCGCGGACGTCAAAGCGCAATGGGCAGCCATTGGCGCGCGCGGTGCGGCCACCCGCAAAGAGTGGCAAGACCGGTTTGAAACACTGTCGGCCAGCAAACAGGCCGAATTCAACCGCACCTATGCCGGCGAAGCCCCCAAGCGTCTTGCCGCCACGATCCGCGCCCTGAAAAAGCAGATCAGCGAAGACGCCCCCAAGGTTGCGACCCGCAAGTCTTCGGAAATGACGCTTCAGGTGATCAACCCGATTATGCAGGAAACCATCGGCGGTTCTGCCGACCTGACGGGCTCCAACAACACGCTGACCAAAGACATGGGCGTGTTCCACCCCGACACCCGCAACGGCCGCTATATCTACTACGGTGTGCGCGAACACGGGATGGCGGCTGCGATGAACGGCATGGCGCTGCACGGCGGCGCGCGGCCCTATGGCGGCACATTCATGTGTTTCACCGACTACGCGCGCGGTGCGATGCGCCTGTCCGCGTTGATGGGTGTCCCAACAACTTACGTGATGACCCACGACAGCATCGGCCTTGGCGAAGACGGACCAACGCACCAGCCGGTCGAACATCTGGCCATGCTGCGCGCGACACCGAACACCAACGTCTTCCGCCCCGCCGACACGGTTGAGACGGCAGAAGCGTGGGAACTGGCGCTGACGTCACAAAAGACACCCAGCGTCTTGGCACTGACCCGTCAAGGGCTGCCAACCGTGCGGACCGAACACAAAACCAAGAACCTCACCGCCCAAGGCGCCTATGTTTTGGCCGACGCCGAAGGCAAGCGCCAAGCGATCCTGCTGGCCACTGGGTCCGAGGTCAGTATCGCAATGGAAGCCCGCGAACTGCTGCAGGCAGAAGGGATCGGCACACGCGTCGTGTCCATGCCATGCTGGGAGCTGTTCGAAGAACAAGACGAGAAATATCGCCGCCGCGTTCTGCCCGCAGGCCCGGTCCGTGTAGCAATCGAGGCCGGCATCCGCTTTGGCTGGGACCGTTGGTTGTTCGGCGAGCGCGGCAAGCGTGAAAAGTCCGGTTTCGTGGGCATGCACGGCTTTGGTGCGTCGGCGCCGGCAGAGCGTCTGTACGAAGAGTTCGGGATCACAGCCAAAGACACCGTCGCCAAGGTCAAATCCTTGATCAAATAAGCTATGAAGGCCACCACGATGACATATCTCAAGATCGGCGGCGTGGTGGCCTTTGCAGGCTTGGTTATTCTGGCCAGTTGCAGCCAAAATGCCCAAGCCCCCCTGATCAGGGCAGACACCGCAGATATTGATGCATTTGCCACGCAGGTGCTCAATGACATTCAGCCCACCTCAATCGCGGAAGGGCGCGAGTACTGCGGTTATATTCTGACTTCTGAACAAGGCAACCTGTTCGCCACCGCACCTGCGCCGGGCGGTGAGGATTACTGCGACCTGCCCTGGCCCGGCGACAATGTCGTGGCCTCCTACCACACTCACGGCGGCTTTTCCGATCTCTACGACAATGAAGTCCCCTCAGTCGACGACATGATCGGTGATTTTGAGGCCGGCACGGACGGCTATGTCAGCACACCGGGTGGACGTGTCTGGCTAATCGACTACGACGCCCAAATCGCGCGTCAGCTTTGCAACGCGCTTTGCGTGACATCTGACCCCGAGAACGATCCGACCGATGCAGGCTTTGTGCCGCAGACATTCACTCTCGAAGAACTCAAGGCGCGGTTTGAATAAGGCTTAACGCCGAAACACCACAGGAAACCAATCTTCCCGCAGCTTTTGCCCTGCCAGCATGTCATGGCCGGGAAACGGCGGCGATGTCGGACCCGGTCGTTCCACATAGCGCGCATCATCCCCCAACAGGCGCAATGAAAATGCACGACGGCGCGACGCAGCTTCATTCCCGCGTGCCCCATGCAAGGTACGGTAGTGAAAGGCCACAGCATCGCCCGGCTCCATCTCATATTCGACGATCTTCATGCCGTCAGCATCCGGATCGGGAACAGGCATAAAATCCTGATCGTCAGGGTAAAAATCTGTCTCGGACAACCACCGGGTCGGCAACACAGCCCGAGGCCATTTGTGCGAACCTGCCACACAGCGCAGCGATGCGGCGCGCACCGGATCAAGCGGCGACCAAAAGCTGACGGTCTGCTCCCCCTCGACAAAGTAATAGGGGCTGTCCTGATGCCACGGCGTGGGCTTCGACGTCCCCGGCTCTTTCACCAAAACATGGTCATGGAACAGCTGCGTTGTCTGCGACCCCATCAAATCCGCCGCGACCTCTGCTGCAGGGGAATGGCGCGCGGCATCCTCAAACGGGGCAATCCGGTTCCAGTTGCAGTAGTCATCAAAGAACCGCCCCGCCTCTCCGTCATGCAGGTTTTCGGCGGCATAGGGCCCCGGGTTGGCCATGTTCGTGGCAACGCCTTGGCGCAACGCATCCAGCCACTCTGCGAACAGCCCCTTTACCAAAACAACGCCGTCACGTTGGTAGGTCGCGATATGATCTTGCGTGATAAGAGGGTGCATGCGCTCTCCTTTGGCTGCGGTAACCCTACAAATCAAAGTAGCGATTCGACAGCTATGAAAACTGTTTGCGGTAACACACCGAAATCGCTGAAGTTCGTTATCGCTAACGGGCGCTGTTAACGATAACATATTGAAGATCAACGATTTTTCCTTTCCCAGCCTCGGCGCACCACCGTATACCGAATTCAAGAACAACGCGCATCAAAGGACGGCAGGCATGACAGTCACGATCGGGATCAACGGCTTTGGACGCATCGGACGCTGTACTTTGGCACATATTACCGAAGCCGCGCGCAATGACGTGCAAGTCGTCAAAATCAACGCGACCGGCCCGATTGAAACCAACGCCCATCTGCTCAAATACGACAGCGTGCATGGCCGTTTCGGGAGCCCTGTGACCGTCAAAGACAACACACTTGATCTGGGACGCGGACCGATTGACGTGATGTCGACATATGATCCGCAAGAACTGAACTGGGACGGCGTTGATGTCGTTCTGGAATGCACGGGCAAATTCAACGACGGCGAAAAATCCAGCGTACATCTGGATCGCGGCGCCAAAAAGGTCCTGATATCTGCACCGGCCAAGAATGTGAACCGCACGGTCGTCTACGGTGTGAACCATCGTGAATTGGGCACGACGGAACGAATGGTTTCAAACGGGTCCTGCACGACCAACTGCCTCGCTCCTCTCGCCAAGGTGCTCAACGACGCGATCGGGATTGAGCGCGGCATTATGACGACGATCCACAGCTACACCGGCGATCAACCGACGCTCGACCGCCGCCACGCTGACCTCTACCGCGCAAGGGCGGCCGCAATGGCGATGATCCCGACATCCACCGGGGCCGCGAAAGCCTTGGGCGAGGTATTGCCAGAGCTTGCGGGCAAACTTGACGGTACTGCAATGCGGGTCCCGACCCCAAACGTCAGCGCCGTTGATTTGACATTCGAGGCGGGGAAATCTGTCAGCGTTGAAGACGTGAACGCCGTGGTGGCCGAAGCGGCGGGCGGCTATATGGGGATGGTCATGTCATACGATGACGAGGCGAAAGTCAGTATCGACTTCAACCATACGACCGAAAGCTGCATCTTTGCCCCCGAACAAACCAAAGTCATTGGCGGCAAAACCGTCCGTGTCTTGGCGTGGTACGACAATGAGTGGGGCTTCTCGGCGCGGATGGCTGATGTGGCAGCGACGATGGGTCGGCTACACTAAACCTCAAATCGTCAACATGCAGGCTTTGCCATTCTAGAGCACGCGCGGTAGGCATTTGGCATGACAAATCGCCTTGCCATCATCCTGTTTCTCCTCATCATCGGGCTATTGGCCTTTGATCGCTTTCAATACGATTGGGAGAACACGATCTTTCTGCTGCGCAAGGCCACTGCGTTCATCGAATGGATGGCATTCTGGCGGTAAACCGATGATCAACGGTTGACCTTTTCGCGTAAATCGCAATGTTAGCGCCAACACTGCCCCTGAGGAGAATACCATGGCCGTCAAAGTAGCTATCAACGGATTTGGCCGTATTGGCCGCAACGTATTGCGTGCCATCATCGAAAGCGGTCGCACGGATATTGAGGTTGTCGCAATCAACGATCTTGGCCCGGTTGAGACAAACGCACACCTGCTACGTTTCGACAGCGTCCATGGTCGTTTCCCGGCGACTGTCACAACGACCGAAACAACCATCGACGTGGGCTGTGGCCCGATGCAGGTCACAGCGATCCGTAATCCTGCTGAACTTCCTTGGTCTGACGTTGACGTGGTTTTAGAATGTACCGGCATTTTTACCAGCAAAGAAGCCTGCCAAGCGCATCTTGATAATGGCTCCAGCCGGGTGCTGATCTCGGCACCGGGCAAGGATGCGGACAAGACGATTGTCTTTGGTGTGAATGACAATGTGCTGACCAGCGACGATATTGTCGTCTCAAACGCGTCTTGCACAACGAACTGCCTGTCCCCTGTTGCCAAGGTCCTCAATGACGCCGTTGGCATCACCAAAGGCTTTATGACGACAATTCACAGCTACACAGGCGACCAACCCACGCTTGATACGATGCACAAAGACCTCTACCGCGCGCGCGCCGCGGCTTTGTCGATGATCCCGACATCCACGGGTGCTGCGAAGGCGGTCGGCCTGGTTCTGCCAGAACTGAACGGCAAGTTGGACGGCGTCGCGATCCGCGTCCCAACGCCGAATGTGTCCGTTGTCGATCTGACATTTGAGGCCGCGCGCCCTACAACTGTGGAAGAGGTCAACAGTGCCATCGTCGCAGCAGCTGACGGCCCACTGAAAGGCGTGTTGGCCTACACCGACCTGCCAATGGTCAGTTCGGATTTCAACCATGATCCGCATTCCTCGATCTTCCATCTTGACCAAACCAAAGTGCTGGACGGCAACATGGTGCGGATCCTGACATGGTACGACAACGAATGGGGCTTCTCGAACCGCATGAGCGACACTGCAGTGGCAATGGGTAAGCTGATCTAAAGCCCCGCACGATCGGGTTAAAGGCCGGCCTCACTCGGCCGGCTTTTTTGTGTGCAGTTTGCAAGTTTCCTTGTCGCAGATTGTGGCGGGTGCTACGCCAGATCCACCAGAGAACCACTAGGGCAAAACGCGTGCAATATAGAGATGATATTGATGGGCTACGCGCTGTCGCCGTTATTCTAATCGTGTTCTTTCATGTTAGACTGTCCAGCGTCCCCGGCGGTTTTGTTGGCGTGGATGTGTTCTTCGTTATCAGTGGTTTTTTGATCACTAAACTGATCAGCAAAGAATTGGCGCAAGAGCGGTTTTCATTTGGCCAATTCTATATGCGGCGACTGCGCCGGCTGGGCCCGGCGCTCTTGGTGACTGTGGCCCTGACACTTGCCGCCGGTTGGTTCATCTTGCCGCCAGCGCTGTACCAAACAACGGCGCAAGCGGCTCTTGCGACGCTTCTTTCTGTGAGTAATGTCCTATTTTGGCAGCAAACAGGTTACTTTGATACAGCGGCCGCTTATAAACCCTTGCTGCATACATGGTCGCTTGCGGTTGAAGAACAGTTCTACCTGATATGGCCTGCAACCTTGCTGATCGCGTGGCGACTGCTTTCCGAGCGCGGCGTCCTAGTTGCGATTTTGATCGGCAGTGCAATCAGCCTAGCGGCGGGCCAAGCTTTGCTGTCATCCTCCGCGTCAGCTTCTTTCTATCTGACTCCCTTTCGCATCTTCGCTTTCGCTGCGGGCGCGATCCTTGCCGTGACCAACTGGGAAGCACGCAATGCTGCCGCCGCGAACGCTGCATCCTTGGGCGGACTGCTCATCATACTTTACGTCGCGGGCAACTTGCATGAAACGGACCCATTTCCGGGCATCAACAGCGCAATCCCCGCCTTTGCCACCGCTTTGATGATTTACGCAGGGCCAACGGCTGTGATGAACCGTGCGCTGGCCCTGCCCCCAATCCGCTATATTGGAAAGATCAGCTATTCTGTGTATTTGCTGCATTGGCCGTTGATTGTATATTATATCTTTCTTTTTGGTCAGGCCAAGACATCGGGGCAAATCCTTGGACTTGTGGCACTAACATTGGGTGCAGGCGCACTGATGTATCACGCCATTGAGAGCCCCTTCCGACGCAAGCGCGCTGATGCGTTTGTGGTGACGCCAAACGCGCTTGCCTGGGGCAGCCTCGTCTGCGCCTTAATGATCGGTCTGACAAGCTGGCAAATTCACACCCAACGGGGCGTCCCAAGTCGCTACGCCCCTGAAATCCGCGCATTGTTAGAACAGCTGGACACAGCAATCGACGCCCGCACCCAAGCAACAGGAGAATTCACCTGCAACGCGACCACAAATTCGCAGGGTGTGTATTTTGAGGGCTTCGCCGACTGCCTACCAAACGCAACCGACAACCTCATCGTGGTGCTGGGCGACAGCCATGCCGCCGACCTTTTCATGGGGTTGAATGCAGCCCACCCTGACCGCAACATTGTGCAGTTGACTGGGAACGGCTGCAACATGACAAAGCCACTGGATGGCACGTCATTCTGCGCGCCGTTCATGCGGTTCTGGCAGGCATGGATCGTTGAGAACGCCAAGAACATAGATGCAATCGTTTACTCACAAAGCGGCGGGTCCCTGGTGTCGACCGTCGCAGGAGGCATCGAACGCCCGAACCCCACGCTTATCCGCCTTTTGGCCGATAATTTACGCCAGTACCAAGTACAGGAGATACCCTTCATTTTTTGGGGGCCAAGACCCGGCTTTGAACCAACCATTGATGTGGCCATTGCGGGCAGCAATGACCTGAACGATGTCCGCACCTACTACGACGAGGCCTCTTTCAGCGCTGATTTCCAACTTGATGCCCGGCTAAAGACCCACTTTGCAGACACGGCTATCCACTACGTATCAAGCTTACAGGCGCTGTGTGACCCGATATGTCCGACACTGACAAAGGATGATAAGTTGTTCATCGTCGATCACGCGCATTGGTCCGTTGAAGGCGCGGTTGAAGCAACGCAGACCATCATTGCCAGCGACCCAGAGCTTCAAAAAACCTTCGGCAACTAAGTCACAATCTTGAGCAAATTATGAAGATTGCCATGCGTATTCTGCATAGCCGCTAGCCCCAACTGTCAGTTGTTCTGCGCTGCGGCATTGCTAGATGTGGAGTACGAAGCAAACGCGATGACTTAAAAGGAGCACGCAAATGACCGTATTGAACACAGTTCGCACCGCCGTCCAGAAACGCGTGGCCTATAGCCGCCTCAAGCATGAGCTCGCAACAATGCCCGTTGAAACAGCCATTGACTTGGGTATGTTCCGCGAAGACGCAAGCAAAGTCGCAGCAAAGGCGATCTACGGCTAAGCCACTGAGGTAGAAAGAAAACCGGCCGCGCCTTCGGGGGCGGCTTCGTTGTTTCTAAAGACCGTCCAAGAACGCATCAATCCGCCCGGCATAGCCCTCTTGGCCTGCAAGGTTATTGTGTGTGCCATCTTCAACACGATGAAATGTCACGGACAGCCCAGCCGCCTTCATCCGGTCTGACATGCGTTGTCCATTCCTGATCGGGATCAATTGGTCGGCGGCACCATGCTGGATCAGAACGGGCGCGCCAAGCGCGTCCACCTCTGCGGCAGAGTTCCACTTTTGGACACCGGGCAGATAACAGGCAGGCAGCCAGGATGCTCTCGTCATCAACTCGCACATTTTCACATAGGGTGCATCCAGTATGATGGCCGCAACCGGACGCGCAGCAGCGACGTGAATGGCCAGACCCGTCCCCATCGAAAACCCGTGAACGGCGATCGGCCCATCATGACGCTCCGCAAGCCAGTCATATGCGGCAAGCGCATCAGCTTTCAGCCCCACCTCAGACGGCTTTCCCGGAATGCCGCCACCTCCGCGATACTGCATGGCAGCTATGGTGCGGCCTGCTGATTGATGCGCGTCCAAGGAAAAACTGAAGTAGCTCAGCGCACCCCCATTGCCCATGAAATAGAGCACAGCCAGATCATCCGGGCCGTCGGCAATCGCGATAGCGACGTTACGGTCGGATACGAACGTCTGACTGTAGTCGGGATTATCAAATTCATCAGGCCCAAAGGGATACAAGAACTGCGGATGCGCCAACACCATGATCGTTGCATAAAGAAGGTAGGTTCCAGCCAGCATCCAGACCCAATTCAACCGCCAAACCGTTCTTTCAGGGCCGAATTGACGGCCGGCGTGACAAATTTTGACACATCCCCCCCAGACGCGCAATTTCCTTAACCAGCTTGGACGCAATCGCCTGATGCTCAGCCTCCGCCATCAGAAAGACTGTCTCAATCGAATTGTCCAATACACGGTTCATGCCAACCATTTGATATTCATACTCAAAATCCGCAACCGCGCGCAGACCGCGGATAATCATCGACGCGCCAACATCGCGCGCGCAATCAATCAGCAAGTTCTCAAAGGGATGCACATCAATCACACAGCCTTTGGCAATACCCAGTGGCCCCGCTTCTGCCTCTATCATCGCCACGCGTTCTTCGAGCGTGAACATCGGCCCCTTGTCGCGATTGATCGCCACACCGATCACCAGCCGGTCAACCAACGAACAGGCGCGCCCAATAATATCAAGATGGCCATGCGTGACCGGGTCAAATGTACCGGGATAAAGTCCTACGCGCATGGCATCCTCGTCTTGTCTTAAGTGTTTGCCAAGCAACAGTATTGCAGATCAAAAAGCAAGTCGCGGCTCAGTGGCCCATGATCATCCCCTCAAGGGACTCCTTTTCCATCGCCAGCTGGGCCAATCGGCCCTTCACCGCATCACCAATCGAAATCAGACCCAGCATTTTGCCGTCTTGCATCACAGGCAAATGGCGGAAACGACCATCAGTCATAATTTCCAATACTTCCAACGCGTTATTGGACGGACTGCATGTAATCAGTTTTGACGTCATTAAGGCGCTCACCGGATCGCTCAGGCAGGCGGGTCCACGCTTGCCCAGCTCACCTACAATATCGCGTTCGGACAGGATCCCGTCCAAAGCTTCACCATCCGCCGAAACCACCACAGTACCAATACGATGTTGCGACAATAGCTTGGCGGCATCCGTCACCGTCGATGTCGGCGTGACAGAAATCACCCCCTCGGTCGCCTTTGATTTCAGCATTTGGGCTACAAGCATATGCGGGCTCCTTGGTGTTGCTCCGGGTCTTTAGCGTCTCAAATGGAAGGGCGTTCTGTCAACCTTGCCGTGTCTTCAAGCCGTGCGACCTCCTCGTGCATGCCTCGCTTCAGCGCATCTGCAAAGCGTGACAGCCGATCAGAGCGACGGTCAGAGGTATGCCGGACAAGGTAGAATGATCTTGTGAGGGCAACCTGATCGGTCAAGACGATCTGCAGTTCTGGTGCAAACGGAAGGGCGAAGTCATGCACGATACCAACGCCCGATTGCCGGATCATCTGCAACTGAACAGCAACTGAGTTCGATGCCATTCGCGCCCCTGATGCGCCGATCTCGCCCAGATAATCCAGTTCTTTGTCAAAGATCATGTCAGGAATGTAGCCAACGATCTGACGATCCTTCAGATCGGTCAATTGATGCAGTGGCGGCGCATCGGCGCGCATGGCAAGATGCAGATGGTAGTCCGTTATTTTTTGTACACTCAAACGTCCCGCTGCCGGCCTGCTGACAGCGATGGCCATATCAGCTTCGCGCCGGGATAAATTGACGACGCGGGGCAAGGCTAGAATTTGCACCTCCAGATCAGGGTTGTCCTTTTGGATTGCGGCACAGACCTGCGGCAACAGAAAATTCGCGGCACCGTCGGGGGCACCAATCCTGATCTGCCCCGTCAAAGCCGCCGACCCACCCTGCCCTTCGTCGCGCGCCCGCTTCAGCAACACTTCCGCCTCTGCCGCACGATCCCGCATGCGTTCACCAAGATCGGTCAGGGCATAACCTTGCGGTGATTTGACAAAAAGCGCAGCGCCCAGACTGCGCTCCAATCTTGTAATCCGACGCCCCAATGTCGATGGATCCATTTTCAAAACAGGTGCTGCTCCTGACAAACCCTCAGCCCGCGCCACGGCAAGAAACACGCGCATGTCGTCCCAATTATCCATTCAATACCAATATTTTTGCAAAATGATTTTGAGATAATCTGTCTTTTACGGCCAAAAATGCAAGCCTATACTGCAAACAACATGCAACGGAGGATCCCATGCAAGAGCTGACCCACTACATCGGTGGCGAACACGTCAAAGGCACGTCTGGCCGCTTTGCCGACGTCTTCAACCCAGCAACAGGCGAGGTTCAGGCCAAGGTTCCGCTGGCGAATGGCGAAGAAATGACCAAAGCTGTGGCCATCGCCGCACAAGCCCAACCCGCATGGGCCGCAGTGAACCCCCAACGTCGTGCCCGGGTCATGATGGCCTTTGTCGGCCTTTTGAACCGCGACATGGACAAACTCGCCGAGGCTCTTAGCCGCGAACATGGCAAAACCCTGCCCGACGCAAAAGGCGATGTAATTCGCGGTCTGGAAGTTGTGGAATACTGCATCGGCGCGCCGCAATTGCTGAAGGGCGAATTCACAGACAGCGCGGGCCCCGGAATTGATATGTATTCGATGAAACAGGCCTTGGGTGTTACCGCCGGCATTACGCCCTTCAATTTCCCGGCGATGATCCCGATGTGGATGTTCGCCCCCGCCATCGTCTGCGGCAACGCTTTTATCCTCAAACCATCAGAGCGCGATCCCTCCGTGCCTTTGATGCTTGCCGAACTCATGGAAGAGGCGGGGCTACCAAAGGGCATCTTGCAGGTAGTCAACGGCGACAAGGAAGCGGTTGATGCAATACTTTATGACGACACAATCCAATCCGTTGGCTTCGTTGGATCCACGCCAATTGCCGAATATATCTACGGCACCGGCTGCGCGCAGGGTAAGCGGGTGCAGTGCTTTGGCGGGGCAAAGAACCACATGATCATCATGCCCGACGCCGATATGGAGCAAGCCGCCGACGCACTTGTCGGGGCCGGTTACGGTGCTGCTGGTGAACGCTGCATGGCCATCTCTGTCGCGGTTGCCGTTGGCGACGACACCGCAGATCGTTTGCTCGACAAACTGGTACCAAAAGTTGAGGCGCTGAAGGTCGGGCCCTACACGTCCGGCAATGACGTGGACTATGGCCCGGTGGTGACGGCTGCTGCCAAAGAAAATATCGGTCGTTTGGTGCAATCCGGTATCGATCAAGGCGCTAAGCTGGTTGTTGACGGACGGGATTTCAGCTTGCAGGGCTATGAAGATGGTTTTTTTGTCGGGGCGCATTTGTTCGACAACGTCACCAAGGATATGGACATCTACAAAACCGAAATCTTTGGCCCCGTTCTGTCCACGATGCGCGCGCAGTCCTATGAAGAAGCGATCGGCCTCGCGATGGACCACGAATACGGCAACGGCACTGCGATCTTCACCCGCGATGGCGACACGGCCCGCGACTTCGCCTCACGGATCAATATCGGGATGGTCGGCATCAACGTCCCAATCCCCGTTCCTCTGGCCTACCACACATTTGGGGGTTGGAAGAAATCCATGTTTGGCGACTTGAACCAGCATGGCCCCGATGCGTTCAAATTCTACACACGGACCAAGACGATTACATCACGCTGGCCATCTGGGATTAAGGAAGGCGGCGAATTCTCCATCCCGCTGATGGAATAACACAAAGGCCGCAGCACACTTAGTCTGGATGGTAAAGGCTACTTTTCTGACCGCGTGCTGCGCGCCAGACACCAAAACCACGGCCCAGTATCCGCATCGCAAGCGGCACAGTCTTACGGCCATTAAACGGAGCGCGCAGCAGCAATATTGACGCCTTAAGTGTACTACGCGTCAAACGCCAAAGCGCATTGATTTGTGAGGGTGCATGCCCAGACCGCATCAGACTGGTCGCGTACTGATCGCGCGACCGACTAAACAGATAGGAAAACGTCAACCGGTCCGGCGGCCACATCTCATATGTGCGCGCGTCGCTGGCATAGCCAGTGATGCCGCCAGCGCTCTGGAAATCCATCCAAAATTTGGTGTCCGACCCACCTGTAAATCGGTAACTCTCATCAAAACGCACGCCCAACTCTCTTTGACGGGCAAGCCGCAGCATCCAGTTGTTGGTATAGACACTTATGGTGGCCTCGCGGTCCGTCATCGTCTTCATCGCACGCGCACCATGCACGCGACTCATTATCGTCATATGATGTTGCAGAACCAGTTCATTTTCGCGCGTCAGCGGCACATCCGGATCGGCCAGATAGGTGCGCGGGCCACCACACAAATCGAGCCCTCGCAACGACATGCTGGCATAAAGCATCAGCAGCCATTCATGATGAACAATCTGATCATCATCGACAAACGTCAGAAAATCGCACCCATCGGCAATGGCCATGTCCAACACGCAGTTGCGCGCCAGCGGGATGCCACGCCCGCTTTCAAGCGTGTATCTAATCTCAAAGGGGACCGTGGTGCGCCACCCATCAATCATTGCGTCAAGGGTCGACGCGTCGTCATTCTCTGCAATGAGGATCACACATTCAACGCCCTCAGGGACACGCAATTTGGCAAAGCTTTGGATCAAACGCGCAAGGCCGGCTGGCCTTTGATGAGTGATGATCCCAAGACCGATACGCACATGTTGCGTCGTCATCAGATTGCTTCTCCTGCGATGGGCTGACTGGTGGGTAACTATCCGCAAACAAGAATGATTAAATCGACACGCAGGACAAGCAGACTTTCAAACGATGTGAGGAAAAATGGACTTTGGACTAAGCGAAGAGCAGACCGCAATTTTTGAAATGGCCCAGAGCTTTGGGCAAGAGCACATAGCGCCCCATGCACGCACCTGGGAAAGCGATGGGAGCATTCCCAAGGATCTTTGGCCGAAATTGGCAGAGTTGGGTTTTGGCGGTCTTTACGTATCAGAAGAGAGTGGTGGTTCCGGTTTATCACGGCTTGAGGGAACGCTGGTGTTTGAGGCGTTGTCCCAATCATGCGCGTCTGTTGCCGCCTTTTTGTCAATCCATAACATGTGCGCCAAAATGATCGACGCCTACGGATCAGACGCGCTAAAATCCCGCGTCTTACCAAAAGTAATGACGATGGAAACAATTCTGTCATATTGTTTGACTGAACCGGGATCTGGATCAGATGCGGCGGCTCTTCGGACAAAGGCAACGCTGACAAACGAGGGATATCAACTCACAGGAACCAAGGCATTCATCTCTGGGGGCGGATATTCCGATGCTTATATCGTGATGGCGCGTACCAGTGATGACGGCCCCAAGGGGATCAGCGCGATTTTAGTCGAAGATGGCGCGTCGGGGCTTTCATTTGGCGGTCTCGAAGACAAAATGGGGTGGAAGTCGCAACCCACTCGGCAGGTCCAAATGGACAACTGCCCGGCCCCGGCCGAGAACCTGCTTGGCGAAGAGGGCAAGGGGTTCAAATACGCAATGGCTGGTCTGGACGGTGGGCGCCTGAACATCGCTGCTTGCTCTTTGGGTGCAGCACAAACCGCCCTCGACCAGACGCTGATATATATGTCCGAACGCAAAGCGTTCGGGACCTCCATCGACCAGTTTCAAGGACTCCAGTTCAGGCTGGCTGACATGGAAATCGCATTGCAGTCCGCGCGCACGTTCTTGCGCCAAGCCGCATGGAAACTCGACACAGGGGCAAGTGATGCAACCAAATTCTGTGCAATGGCCAAGAAGCTTTGCACCGAAGCTGGCAGCGACGTCGCAGATCAGTGCCTGCAACTGCATGGTGGTTACGGATATCTGGCCGACTATGGGGTCGAAAAGATTCTCCGTGATTTGCGCGTTCACCAAATCCTTGAGGGCACTAACGAAATCATGCGACTGATCACGGCGCGCGACCTTATCAAATGAGCGAAATCATCATTCGCAAATCTGGCCGGGCCGGACATATCACGCTGAACCGTCCCCAAGCGCTTAATGCGCTGACGTGG
This sequence comes from Yoonia sp. JB2-21, assembly GCF_055693545.1. Lineage (NCBI taxonomy): Bacteria > Pseudomonadati > Pseudomonadota > Alphaproteobacteria > Rhodobacterales > Paracoccaceae > Yoonia > Yoonia sp. JB2-21. Next base: position 3,356,859 of record NZ_JBVFUC010000001.1, on the reverse strand, counting down.
GATATGTGCCTCTCGATTGAGACGGCGCTCGATGGGTGGGGCGCCGATCCTGATGTAGACCTCATCATCATTGATGGCGCTGGCGACAGAGCCTTCTGCTCAGGAGGCGACATCGCTGAGATGTACGCCGCCGGGCAGCGGTCCGACTACGACTATGGACGGCGTTTCTGGCGGGATGAATATCGGCTGAACGCAAAGATCCACAACTATGAAAAACCCATAGTTACTTTCCTGCAAGGCTTTACGATGGGCGGCGGGGTCGGTGTGGGATGCCATGCAACCCACCGTATCGTGTGCGAGAACAGCCAAATCGCGATGCCGGAATGCAGCATCGGTCTGATACCCGATGTTGGCGGCTCACTCCTTCTTGCCAACGCGCCCGGCCATTGCGGTGAGTTCCTTGGCCTGAGCGGGGACCGCATGGATGCGGGGGATGCGATCTACGCTGGCTTCGCGGATCACTTCATCACGCAAGACAAATGGGACGACCTCAAGACGGCCCTGATTGAGACTGGCACGACGGACACCATCGTAGAAGCGCGCGAACCCCAGCCCATTGCGCGCCTCAACGGGTGGCAAGCAGACATCGACAATTGTTTTGGCGGGCAAACACTCTCAGATATCTATCGCACAGTGTCAGATTGGCAGAGCGCGGCAACGTCTCATGTCCGCAAGTTGATTGACAGGAACGCGCCACTGGCAATGGCTGTTGCCATGCAGGTCATCAGACAGGCCCGGAAAGACCCCCGGATTGAAACTGCCCTCGATCATGAGTTTCGCTATACCTACCGTTGTGTCGCTCAGGGCGACTTTATTGAAGGCATTCGCGCGGCGATCATCGACCGGGACCGTGCCCCGAAATGGCAACACGCGAATTGGAAGGACGTCTCCGCAGAAGACATCGCAAAAATGACCGATGACTTGGGCGACAACGCATTGGAATGGAAGGCAGCATCATGAAAATCGGTTTTATTGGCTTGGGGAACATGGGCGGACCGATGGCCGCCAACCTTGCAAAAACCCATCAGGTCGTTGGGTTTGACACCGTCGCTCAGCCTGCCGGCCTCACGCTTGCAAATAGTGCAGCAGAGGCTGCGACAGATGCTGACGTCGTCATCACCATGTTGCCCAACGGTGAAATTCTACGCCGTGTCGCGGCGGACATACATGCTGTCATGGCGACAGGAAGCATCCACATGGATTGCTCCACCGTTGACGTCGAAAGCGCGCGCGTGGTCGCCGCCCAAGCTGCGTCCGCCGGACTACAGGCTATCGACGCCCCGGTGTCAGGCGGCATTGGCGGGGCAACAAATGGGACACTGACTTTCATGGCCGGTGGACCGGCAGAGGCGTTTGCGACCGTCGGTCCCCTGCTCGACATCATGGGGCAAAAGGCGGTGTATTGCGGTGATGCCGGAAACGGTCAGGCTGCAAAAATCTGCAATAATATGATCCTCGGGGCCACAATGATCGCGACAAGCGAAGCCTTCGTGCTCGCGGACAAACTGGGGCTGGACCGGCAGTCCATGTTCGATGTGGTCAGCACCTCATCAGGTTATTCTTGGTCGATGAACGCCTACTGCCCGGCCCCGGGCGTTGGCCCGCAAAGCCCCGCCGACAATGACTATCAGCCGGGGTTTGCAGCCGAGTTGATGCTCAAAGACCTCAACCTGTCGCAAATGGCCGCCGCTGCGGTGGATGCGGACACACCCATGGGCCGCGCCGCCCGCGACCTCTATGCACAATTTGTGGAGGACGAAGACGGCGAAGGTAAGGACTTTTCAGCCATGCTGCCAAGGTTCGAAAAACGCAAACGCCCCTGACTTTCTTGGTCCGGGCAAACGGACCAAGGGAGGCACCCGCAAAATTCTAGAATTTTTGGGCCCTACTCTGCCGCAACCTTCTGCGCGTTCAGCATTTCTTTAAGGTAGCGCCCCGTATGACTCTCCGCGACCCCCGCCACCTTTTCCGGGGTCCCGGTCGCCACGATCTTTCCGCCGCCGTCCCCACCTTCGGGGCCGATGTCGATAATATGGTCTGCTGTCTTCACCACATCCAGATTATGTTCGATCACAATAACAGAGTTTCCCTGGTCAACCAGTTCATGCAGCACTTCCAACAACTTACGCACATCTTCAAAATGCAAACCCGTGGTCGGCTCATCGAGAATATAAAGCGTGCGCCCGGTCGATTGCCGCGCCAATTCCTTACTCAACTTGACCCGTTGGGCCTCGCCACCTGACAAAGTCGTCGCCTGCTGACCAACCTTGATGTAGCCCAGACCAACACGCATCAAAGCATCCATCTTTGACCGGATCGACGGGACGGCCGTAAAGAACGTCTGCGCATCCTCAACGGTCATATCCAACACATCGGCAATAGATTTGCCTTTGAACTTGATCTCAAGCGTTTCGCGATTGTAGCGCGCGCCCTTGCAGGTTTCGCAGGTCACATAAACGTCCGGCAGAAAGTGCATCTCGATCTTGATGACACCGTCACCCTGACAGGCCTCGCAGCGTCCACCCTTGACGTTGAAACTGAACCGCCCGGGCTTGTAGCCACGAGCTTTCGCCTCTGGCATACCTGCAAACCATTCGCGGATCGGCGTAAAAGCCCCGGTATAGGTCGCGGGGTTCGACCGCGGTGTGCGCCCGATGGGGCGTTGATCAATGTCGATGACCTTATCGAGATGCTCAAACCCCTTGATCGTCTCGCAAGGCCCCGGTGTTTGTCGGGCCCCATTCAGCTTCATCGAGGCGTTCTTGAACAGCGTTTCAATCGTCAGCGTGGACTTCCCGCCACCAGACACGCCGGTGACACAGGTGAAAACACCAAGCGGAAAATCCACCGTCACATTTTGCAGGTTATTGCCCGTCGCTTTCACAACGCTCAGCTTCTTGGCCTTCGGCTTTCGGCGCTTGGCCGGCACCGCAATTTCGCGGGCACCAATCAAATATTGCCCTGTCACCGACCCCTCGGTCGCCATAATCTCTTGTGGGGTGCCCTTGGCCACCACCTGACCACCATGAACCCCAGCCCCCGGACCAATATCGAAAACATAATCAGCCTCGCGGATCGCCTCTTCATCATGTTCGACCACAATCACGGTATTCCCCTGATCACGCAGATTCTTCAGCGTGGTCAGAAGACGGTCGTTATCGCGCTGGTGCAGGCCAATCGACGGCTCATCGAGCACATAAAGAACACCCTGCAAGCCAGAACCGATTTGACTGGCCAATCTGATCCGCTGGCTTTCACCACCCGACAGCGTGCCGGAATTGCGCGACAATGTCAGATACTCCAGTCCAACGTTGTTCAGAAAGCCCAGACGTTCACGGATTTCCTTCAAAATCGCTGCAGCGATCTCGTTCTTTTGTTTGGTCAGCGCAGCAGGCACCTCTTGGCACCAGTCGTAAGCCTCTTTGATGGACATCTGCACGACCTGACCGACATGTAGTCCACCGATCTTGACCGCCAAAGCCTCTTCCCGCAAACGGTAGCCGCCGCAGGTACCGCAATTGCGGTTGTTCTGGAAATTCTCAAACTCCTCGCGGATCCAGTTGCTGTCCGTCTCGCGATAGCGGCGTTCCATATTTGGGATCACGCCCTCGAACGCGCGCTCTACCTGATAGACGCGCCCGCCCTCGTCATAACGGAACTTGATCTCTTCTTTGCCGGACCCCCGCAGGAATACCTCTTGCACCTTCGGATCAAGATCCTTCCAGCGCGCGTTCTTGTTGAAACCATAATGCTTGGCAATCGCCTCAATGGTTTGCAAGAAATAGGGCGATTTGCCCTTACGCCATGGGGCCAAAGCACCATCGGCGATCTTTAGGGTTACATCGGGCACGACCAGTTGTTCATCAAAGAACAACTCCACCCCCAAACCATCACATGACGGACAGGCCCCGAAGGGCGCGTTGAAAGAAAACAGGCGCGGTTCAATCTCGGGGATCGTGAAACCGGACACCGGACAGGCGAAATTCTCGGAAAAGGTCAGGCGCTCTGGATCGCCCTCTTTCGGGGCCGTTTCCAGAATGGCAATCCCATCGGCCAAGTCGAGTGCTGTGCGGAAACTATCGGCCAGCCGGGTCTCTAGCCCTTCGCGCACAACAATCCGGTCGACGACCACATCAATGTCATGGCGGAACTTCTTGTCCAGCGTTGGCGGCTCATCCAACTCATAGAACTCACCATCAACCTTCACCCGTTGAAAACCCTGCTTGCGCAGTTCCAGAAATTCCTTGCGGTACTCGCCCTTGCGGTCGCGGATGATTGGGGCCAGTAGATAGCCGCGCGTGCCTTCTTCCAGTGCCATGACACGGTCGACCATGTCCTGCACCTGTTGCGCTTCAATCGGCAAACCGGTGGTCGGGCTGAACGGCGTACCTGCGCGGGCGAACAACAAACGCAAGTAGTCATAAATCTCAGTGATCGTGCCGACGGTCGAACGGGGGTTCTTGGACGTCGTCTTTTGCTCAATTGAAATCGCAGGCGACAGGCCAGAGATGTGATCCACATCCGGCTTTTCCATCATATCTAAAAACTGGCGCGCATAGGCCGACAGCGATTCCACATAGCGCCGCTGCCCTTCGGCATAGATGGTATCAAAGGCCAGCGACGACTTGCCCGATCCCGATAGCCCGGTGATCACCACAAGCTGATCGCGCGGAATATCCACGTCGATGTTTTTGAGGTTATGTTCGCGCGCGCCGCGTACTTCGATGTTCTTCAGCTCAGCCATGTCGACCCCCAGGACTTCTGCCCTATCAGATAGCAGGCCCAAGCAGACCTGCCACCCCAGATTTAGAACAAAATAGGAACATATGCAAAATTATTCGCCGCCCCCTCATGACACCAACTGACATGGGTCAGTGGTCAGAAATTCCGGACTTGTCGCACGATTCTTCTAGCGGTCTTCTGGACGGCATGTTTTCCTGAGGGAAAATGATCTACCCAAGGAGCTCTCATGCGGTTTTTGCCCACCTGTATTTTACTTGGAAGCCTCTCTACGGCCGCAACGGCCCAAGACCAACCCAACACAATTTTGGTGATTGATGGCTCTGGGTCGATGTGGGGGCAGATTGACGGCACCGCAAAGATCACAATCGCACAAGAGGTTGTCGGCGGCCTGCTCGCAGACTTCCCCGACGACCAAGGCCTTGGCCTGACCGTCTATGGTCATCGCGAACGGGGCAATTGCACCGATATCGAAACCATCGTCGCCCCTGTTCCCGGCACAGTCGATCAAATCGTCACAGCCGTGAACGGTATCAGCCCGCTTGGCAAAACGCCCATGACAGACGCCGTGATCGCAGCAGCAGAAGCGCTGCGATACACAGAAGACAGCGCGACGGTGATTCTGGTGTCTGACGGTGTGGAGACCTGCAACCCCGACCCATGCGCCGCCGCGCGCGTATTGGAAGAGGCAGGCGTCAACTTTACCGCCCATGTCGTAGGCTTTGACGTATCAGACCCCGAAGCGCTGGCACAAATGCAATGCATCGCAGAAGAAACCGGCGGGCAGTTCCTGACGGCGTCCAATGCCGATGAACTTGACCTTGCGATGACCGCAATGGTGATGGAGCCCGCACCCGAACCAGAACCCGTCTTAATTCCCGTCACTTTCACAGCCTACATCGGTGACGACAAAGCGCTGATCGACACGCCGATCCTATGGGACATCAATGACGGCAATGGACTGATCGCAGAAGATGCGATCGGCAACCCCCTCACCTTTGATCTGCCAGAGGGTGCCTACACCGCCAGCGCATATTCCGTCGCTGGCGAAGACACCGGTGATGCACAGTTCGTCGTGGTCAGCAGTGGCACAGCCGTCGAAGTGTTCTTTGCAGAAAAGCTACCGACCGCGCGGATCATCGCGCCCGCAACGGCACCGGTTGGCGCAACTATTCAGGTTGGCTGGGAAGGCCCCGCGATGGCGTCCGACTACATCGGGATTGGCTTGGCTGATGCCGAAAGCAGCGCACGTTGGGAAAACTCCACCATTACGCGCACCGGCAATCCAAGTGAGCTTGAGTTGCCCATGACACCGGGTGACTATCTGATCACTTACTTCTTGGGCGATAGCCGCACCGCGATTGGCGAGGCCGCCATCACCCTCACCCCGGTCGAAGGCACGATTGACGCCTCTGCCGAGGCTTTGGCCGGTTCCGAAATCACTGTTGGCTGGACCGGGCCGGACTACAACCGGGACTATATTGGAATTGGAAAAGTTGGTGCAGAAGGCAGCGCCCGTTGGGACAACTTCTACTACACCCTCGGCAAAAGCCCTCAAAAGCTCGAAATGCCCACCGCGCCGGGTGACTACATCATCGGCTATTTCTTCGGCCAAGACCGCAGCATCCTGACGAGCGTACCGATATCGGTCCTTGCGGTAAGCGCCACACTCGATGCCCCCGCCGAAGGCCAAGCAGGTTCCATGATTTCTGTAGCATGGGAGGGGCCAAATTACCCCGGCGATTATATCGGGATCGGTGCCGCTGACGCGGAAGGGAATGCGCAGTGGGACGAATACTTTAACGTGGCAAGCGGCTCGCCCTCGCAACTTGAAGTGCCGACAGAACCCGGCGACTACCTGATCACATACTTCTTTGGGCAAGACCGCAGCGTTCTGACCTCCGTCCCCTTCACAGTAACTGAAACCCGCGCGTCAATCACGGCCCCCGCAGAGGCAGAGGCAGGTTCTGTTATTTCAATAGATTGGACCGGACCGAACTATGAGGGCGATTACATCGGCATTGGGAAGCCCGACGCCGAAGGTAGCGCGCGTTGGACAAATTTTTTCTACTTTGACGGCGGTTCGCCAGCCGAACTGACCGTGCCGACAGAGCCCGGCGATTACCTGATCCAATATTTCCTTGGGCAAGATCGCAGCGTTCTGGCCTCAGTCCCGTTCACGGCTACGACCGTCGGCGCAAGCCTGACCCTGCCTGCCGAAGCTGTCGCAGGATCAACGATATCGGTCAACTGGTCCGGGCCTGCATACGACAGCGACTACGTTGGTATCGGGTTGGCCAACGCCGAAGGCACGGCGCGCTGGACCAACTTTTTCTACCTTGAAGACGGCTCTCCGTCGGACCTATTGGTGCCCGTGACCCCCGGCGACTATCTGGTGCAGTACTTTTTGGGCCAGGATCAGGAAGTGCTCGCATCCGAGACTTTGACAGTAACACCAGCCAAGGTCACCCTGACCGCACCTGACACCGCTGTCGCCGGATCAACGATACAGATAGGCCATGACGGTCCCGACTATGACAGTGACTATGTCGGGATCGGGCCGGTCGGCGCAGAAGGCACCGCGCGTTGGGAAAACTATACCTATACCCGCGATGGCAACCCACTGGATGTTTTGGTGCCCATCGTGCCGGGCGACTACCTGATCCAGTATTTCGCAGGCCAAGATCAGTCGATCCTGCAAACGTCTGCCATCACCGTCACGGGGTTTGAGGTTCAGCTGATCGCACCTGACACCGCCGCACCGGGCAGCGACCTGACAATCGGATGGGACGGACCGGGCTATGATGGTGACTATATCGGGGTTGGCCCCGTTGGCGCAGAAGGCAGCGCGCGGTGGCAGACCTATATCTATCACGGCACAGAAAACCCGGTCACACTGACGCTGCCAGAGGAGCCGGGCGACTATCTGATCCAATATTTCACGGGGCAAGGTGAGTTATCAGTCGGGTCACGCCCATTGGTGATCGAATAAGAAAAGCCCGCCTCGGATCAAACCAAGGCGGGCACTTTGACACTTAAGCCATGGTCGCGACCCACATCACATGTGGATGACGCGGTCATAGGCGTCCAGCACGCTTTCATGCATCATTTCTGACAATGTAGGGTGCGGGAATACTGTGTTCATCAGGTCTTCCTCAGTAGTCTCGAGTTGGCGACCCACAACATAACCTTGGATCAGCTCGGTGACCTCAGCACCCACCATATGTGCGCCGAGCAACTCACCGGTTTTGGCGTCAAAGACGGTCTTGATCATGCCCTCAGGCTCGCCCAAAGCAATCGCCTTGCCGTTGCCGATGAAGGGGAAACGACCCACTTTGACGTCATAGCCCAGTTCTTTGGCTTTCGCCTCCGAATAGCCAACAGAGGCCACCTGCGGATGGCAATACGTACAGCCCGCAATGCTCTCTGGTTTGACCGGATGGGCATGTTTGCCAGCAATCAGATCAGCAACCATCACACCTTCGTGGCTGGCTTTATGGGCCAACCACGGGGCACCCGCGATATCGCCGATGGCATAAAGACCTTCGACACCGGTGCGGCAGAACTCATCCGTGACAACATGGGTGCGGTCGATTTTGACGCCCAGCTCTTCCAGGCCCAGCCCCTCAACATTGCCGACAATCCCAACAGCAGAGATGACGGTATCAAACTCCATCTTCTCGGTCTTGCCGCCTGTCTCGATATGCGCGGTCACCTTGCCTTTGCCGCGGTCCAACTGCTTGACCATAGATTTCTCCATGATCTTCATGCCTTGCTTGACGAACTGCTTTTTGGCGAATGCTGAAATCTCGGCGTCTTCAACGGGCAGCACGCGGTCCATAACTTCAACGACAGTCGTGTCAGCACCCAGTGTGTTGTAGAAACTGGCAAATTCGATCCCGATCGCACCAGAGCCGATGACCAGCAATTTCTTTGGCATCTTCTTGGGCTCAAGCGCGTGCTTATAAGTCCAAACCAGATCGCCATCCGCCTCTAGCCCCGGCAATTCGCGTGCACGGGCGCCAGTGGCCAGAACGATGTTCTTGGCGGTCAACGTATCGGTGCCCTTCTCGCCTTTGACAGACACCTTGCCCTTCGCCGGGATCGTCGCCTCGCCCATGAAGACGGTGACTTTGTTTTTCTTCATCAGATGGCCAATACCGCCTGACAGTTGCCCCGCAACACCCCGGCTGCGCTTAACGACCGCGTCCAGATCATAATCGACACCCGTCGCCTTGAGGCCAAATTCCTTGGCGCGGTGCATCAGGTGGAATACTTCCGAGGACCGCAACATCGCTTTTGTCGGGATACAGCCCCAGTTCAGGCAGATGCCACCCAGATGTTCGCGTTCCACAATGGCGACCTTCATCCCCAATTGCGCGCCCCGGATTGCAGCCACATAGCCGCCCGGTCCGGCACCAATTACGATCAGGTCAAAGTTCTGCGCTGCCATGCGTGTAGCCCTCCAGTTCCAAATTTAGTTGAACACTAAACTACTTTTCGCACGACCTCTAGTGACCTTAGGTCATATCAGCTACCCAATAGGTGCAAGACGCCTTATTTTGCTGATGATTGCTGCGCGCGAATTGCCGCACCATAGCCGCCGGAATCCAAAAATACTTGCTCAGCCGGTGTGGTTTTGCGTCCCAAAGCGTCATTGCGATAGGGGAATCTCCCGAAATCGCGGATGACGGCGCGGTGCGCGCAGGCGTGATCGACGTTGTTGGCACCATGTTCTGGCATACGGGTATGGATTAGTCGGACAGCACGATCCTGATCGCAAAGATTTTCGGCGTGCATCAATGGCAGGTAAAAAAACTGGCGCGCAGGTTCATCAATTTTCATGTCCCATTTGCGGTCAATCGCCATCTTGGCCGCAGCACGCGCCACATCATCCGTCGCAAAAGCATCGCCGCTATCACGAAACATATTCCGCGGAAATTGGTCAGTGAGAATGATGTAGGCCAGTGTCCCCGAAGGATATGTCAGCCAAAGCCCAAGCGCGCCCTCAGCGGCCTCTTGCCATGTAGCGCCAAACCGTTCCCTGATATCGTTATCAAATTCAGGATCAGATTTATACCAATCGGCTGGTGAACACTCATCCAGCCAGAACGCCAATACCTCGTCGGGGGTTGCCACAGCACCGCTCCTTGGTGGTTTACAATTTCTTTACAATTGCAAACAGACAAATCTGCGTCTGACAAGTCCTTTGATCCTGACCCTGTTCACTTGATCTTTCGAAGTGACACTTTCGTCAGTTCTGTGCGGTATCATCCTCCATCGCGGCTTCTTCCTCGATATAGTATTCTTGGGCCCATTCCGCTGCAATCGGGGTCGATGCCGCAGACACAGGCGCGTAGCTGACATAGTCTGTCTCAATGTCATCACGGCTACGTCGCGTTGAACGGTAAAGACCATAGCCGCCGACTGCGGCCATCAATATCCCGGTGAACAGCCAGAACCCGTTGTCACCAATCAAATCCATCATCAGGCCCACGGTCAGCGGCCCTAAGATCGCGCCAACCCCATTGATGAACAACAGCCCACCAGATGCCGCCGCCATATCCTCTTTCTCCAGATAGTCATTGAGGTATGCGATCAACAACGCATAAAGCGGGTTTGACGTGCCGCCGACAATCGCGCCACTCAGCACGATCAGGTAGAAATACCCCGGCACAAGGAATGCGATCATGGATCCGGCCGCCCCCAAGAGGGACACCCAGATAATCAGAATACGCCGATCCATGCGATCTGAGAGCCAGCCAATGGGATATTGCAAAACCAGTGCGGCGACATAAATCGCCGAAATAAAGAACGAGATTTCACCAACGCTCAGCCCGACACGGCTGCCATAGACCGCGGACATGCCAAACTGTGCAGAGAACACGCCACCCAGCATGAACATCCCCACGCAAGCCAAGGGCGACGCCTTGATCAGATCGCGAAGCCGCATTGGCTTGGTCGTTTCAAACGCGGGCATCGGTTTGACAGACAGCAATACTGGCGCAAAAGCCAGCGACACCAGAATAGACGGGATAATAAACAACACATAGCCTGCAACGTCGCCGGTCGTCACGATCCACTGGGCAAAGACGATGCCTGCCATCTGCACGATCATATAAACCGACAATGACTTGCCGCGGTTTTCATTGCTGGAGGCATCGTTCAGCCAGCTTTCGGCGGTGATATAAACACCACAAAAGCAAAACCCTATGATCACGCGGCCAATCGCCCAAGGCAGCGGGTCGACCAGCACCGGATATGCGATCAGAACTGCGGATATCATTGATCCCAAAGCGGCAAAGACACGAACATGCCCAACCCTGCGGATCAACTCAGGTGTGAACCGCGAGCTGAACAAAAAACCCAGAAAGTACGCTGACATCACAATCGACAGCGCCAGCGTGCTAAAGCCTTCGGCCTCGCCGCGCAAACCCAGCAGCGTGCCTTGCAGGCCGTTTCCAACCATCAACATGAACATGCCGACAAACAAGGCCCAAGAGCCTGTGAATACTTGGAACATCGTGCGCCCTTTCCGGCCAAAGCAGAACCGCCCTATCACACGATTCTAAACCAAAAACATCACACAATAGCGACGTGGTCTCGCTCGTTCGCGCCCTATCCCTTCGGCAAAAGCAACGAGCTGTCACCATAAGAGAAGAAACGATAATTTTCTGCTATGGCATGATCATAAATCGCCCGGATCGTGTCCGTGCCCATCAGGGCCGATACCAGCATCATCAATGTGGATTTGGGCAAATGAAAGTTGGTCATCAGACCGTCGGCAATCTGAAACGCAAAGCCCGGCGTAATGAAAATATCCGTGGGGCCTGTCCACGACTGCATCAGGTTATGTCGTGCTGCACTTTCGATCAGCCGCAACGCCGTCGTGCCCACCGGGATCACCCGGTGGCCGGCAGCTTTGGTTGCGTTGATCTCTTCTGCGGCCTGCGGCGTGACCTCACCCCACTCGGCATGCATTTTGTGATCGCGCACATCGTCAACCTTGACCGGCAGGAATGTCCCCGCCCCCACATGCAACGTCACATGGGTAAACTGCACGCCACGTGCTGCGAGGGCATCCAATAGCGGACCATCAAAGTGTAGTGACGCTGTTGGTGCCGCGACGGCACCCGCATGGCGTGCCCAATAGGTCTGATAGTCGTCCTTATCCGCCTCATCCGCCGGACGCTTGCCTGCAATATAGGGTGGCAATGGCATTGCGCCCACCGCGTTCAACGCCGCATCAAAGTCGTCGCCCTTCAGATTGAACGCAAGGTAGCCTTGCCCGTCACCGCGCCCTACGACTTCGGCGCTCAGGTCATCAGAGAAGACAATCACCTCACCATCCCGCACCTTCTTCAGTGGCTTGATCAAAGCCGACCAAGCACCATCAGGACGCGGCTCCAGCAGCGTGACGTCCATCTTGGCGGCAGTGTCACCCGCCTCGCCCGACCGGTGTCGCAAACCAAAAAGGCGTGCAGGGATTACTTTGGTATCATTCAGGATCAGACGATCACCGGGCTGCAAAATATCGGGCAATTGATTGACAATGCGGTCTTCGATCGCACGTCCCTGCGCCAGCAAAAGACGCGCCGAAGATCGTGGGCGGGCCGGGCGCGTTGCGATCAAACGCTCCGGCAGGTCAAAGTCAAATTCGCTCAGCTTCATTGGGGGATGTCCGGCGCAGGTCTGCGGAATATCTCGCGAAACATGCCCGGCGTCAGTGCAGACAGCGGGTTTACACCAACCTGCGGCGCATCCGATGTGCCGCGGATAGTGTAGTTAAAGCCAATCAGCCCTTCGCCCCGGCGGGTCAAGAAAGATCCGATACTGTTGACCAAAAAAATGGAGACACGACGCCCTGCAGATCAAGTTGTTTGCTGGCGAGCGTGTAGAGCCCATCAATCGAAATGCCAAGCCCCGGGCCGACAGCACTTGCCTCGGTGATAATCACGCGCTCGGGCGTCAGTCGAAACCGCGCATCGACCTCATCAAAGGCCAGTCCCTGCCCGTCAAGCTGCTGCAGCAATCCCACAACGCTGATTGCATCCAACAAGGCGGCCATAGCCGGTGCATCCCGTACCCGGATGTCACGAACACGCAATGTGCCATCAAAGGTCCCCGCTGCGCCCTCTGGCAAAAGCGTCAGGTCGACCGTGCCCCCAATGGCACTGCGCATCAGGCCGGCAGCACGCAGCACTGCACCTGCATCGTCACTGCGCAATTGCACGCCGGAACGGCCACCCCGTGGTGCGACAGTTCCTGTAACAGTCGCAGCACCATTCAGCGCACCCGTAAACTGCCCGCGGAACCCATCCTGACTGCGAAAGTCACCACGAAACCTCGTCAACGCGATCCCTTCAGTGACCTGCAGCCTGTCAAGGATGATGCTGACAGGCCCACCATTGCTTTGGCCGGTACCAAATTCCGCGTTGCGCAAGTCAAGCGAGCCACCCCGGATTTCGACGCCCAAAGGTTGCCCCACACCGCGGCCACGCAAAGTGAGTGGCGCATCAAACCAATCGCCGACACGCAGTTGCGAAAACTGTGCGGCCTCCAATTGGCCTGTGGCACTGACATCAATCCGACCCCGCGCTTGCAGGCCGCCACCCGCGATTTCCAAGGTTTCAATCGCTGGGGCCGCTCCTAACGAACCGGCGACAGTCAGGCTGCCAGCAGTACGCGGCCCTTTTGACCAACCCACCGCCGGGATACCGACGGTCAAACCACGCAGATCAGAGGTCAATTGAAATGCCGGTGGCCTGCCCTGCCGAAAATCAACGGACAACGTCCCAGACCCATTGCCTGCGATACTGCCGGGCGGCAAGGCAATGCCAAACTCGTCCAAAAAAGCCTGTGACAAAGCAACGTCCGCCCGCAACTGGCTGCCGGGGCGATCCGGGTCGCCAAACCGCTGATCCCACGCGCCAGCCGCCGCGACGTCGCCAAGCCGGGCGGGCCCGGCAATGTTCACCCCGCGTCGGCTGGCTGTAACCTCAAGACGCGGTGCGGCAAAGGTACGGCCAGGCATCAGTGTTTGGCTGCGCACATTGCGCAGCTGCGATGTCAATTCAAACAGAATACTGTCAGGATCAGGTTGCGGCATCAACGGCCATGTCACTTGTCCCTGGATCGCGGCACGCCCGTCAGCAATCGTTACGGGCAAATTGGCCTTATCCATGAATTGGAAAGGACGTCGGTTCAACACGGACAGGCCCGCGGTCAGCGAACTGTCAATCTTCAGGTCCACAATGGCAGGCGATGGGTCTAACCGCATATCGACCATCGTAAAGCTTGATCCCGCAAACTGCATCGGACCACCTTGCGGTGCAGTCAACACCCCGTCGTCGATCGTGACGGCAAAGCTGTTGTTTTCAACGCTACCCACACCCTTTGCTTGTCGGATAGGGGGAATGTCGCCCAGAAACTTCACCGTCGTGCCCGTAAACTCAAACCCAAGGGCCACCTGCGTTGCGTGTTCAGGGGCACGCCGAACACCGGCGTTCAGGTTGAACAACTGACCGTCGCTTAGGTTGTTGGACACCCAGGCGCGCGTGCCCCTCTTGATGGTCAGAGGCCAGAACGCCAAAAGCCTGTCAGGCGTGATCTGGTTGATCTGCGTATCAAAGGCAAGATCCCAGCCTGTATCGGTCGCAACAATCCTGCCGTTACCGCGCACGCGGGTGTCATCGTCGATCACAACCATTTCGCCAATCTCAACCGTGAACGGATCAAAGCGCAGGCGCAGATCCGCAGCCGCCTGCTGAATTTGAGGTGGCGTCTCGAAAACCCCGGTGGGTTCAGTGCAATATCGCTGAACTGAAACTGTGCCAGCAGGGCGCGGGGCAACCCATCAGTGAAGTCACGCAGGTAGGCATCACCACTTGCACGCAAGCTGCCCCACTCGGTCTTCAGCGCTATTTCGCTAAAGGCGATCCGGTCCCGCGCCGGGTCGTAGGTGAAGTAAGCGCGCGCATCATCAAAGGCGATTGGCTGTGTCGCCGGGTTCGGTTGCAAAACGCCCCGGCCAATCTCAAGCGAGGCGTTCAACGGCCCCAACGCGCCATCCTCATCCAATTCGGTGCGCAAAGCAGCACTAATCGGTGCGTCCACGCCGCGCAACCAACTCAGCGCAGGCGATTGCGCGGCAATATCGGTCGCGACCGCATCATCAAGCGTCAGGCTCACTGCCGCAGAACGACGACCGCGCGGGCTCGCATAGGTCAGGCTCACGTTGGTGACCCCTGCCCGGCCCGACAAAAGCGAAAAATTGCCGCGCATGGATGTCTCTCCGCCACGCAGATCGAGAGACACGACACCGCCATCAACAATCCAGCTTCGGCCGGCCCGGGCATCATCAAAATTCACAACCAACCCATCCGCCCGGACGGTTTCCAATGCTTCCAAAGCCGGACGTTCAAAGACCTGATCAAATTGTTCAAGCAATGCAGGCAGCGATGCCGCTTCACCCAAGGCCGTCCCCTCGGCACTAAATGCAAAAGAGACTTCGCCACTTCTGGCACGTCGCAAATTTACCTGCGCGCCGATCAACCGAACATCCTGCATCAGAACGTCTTGTTGCAGGATCAGGCCGCGCGGCGAAATCAGTCCCTCAACTATTGGTACACGGGTCAGGGTCAGACCTCCGCGGTCCACCAACCGCGTATCAACGATGCGCACGGTTGGGTGCATATCCCAACCAATCCGCATCGTGATTGCCCCGAAGTCTAAAGTCGCATCATCCAGCAATGTCTCCGCCCGGGCTTCAATTCGTTCGGTGATCCAACTGGGGGCGGTAATATCGCGGTCGATGATCATCACCGCAGCAGCAGCGGCAAAAACGAGCGGTAGCAAACAAACCACAAAAAGGGCGCGCAGCCGAAATACCCAAGGATGCATGCCCTTCGGGCGCTGCGGCTCAGCTTTGGTTTCGCGTTGTTTTTGGGTCGCCGGGTCCATCTTCTCTCGAGTTTTAGGGGCAATTGCGCCACAGGTCTTTATCTTTGCCTGTCACGGACTAAAACAAAACCAAGAAGTTAACACGACGCAAAGGATATATCATGACCCAGCCCTCCGTCGGCGATAAAGCCCCAGACATCAGCCTGCCCCGTGATGGCGGCGAGATGGTGAAGCTGTCAGACTTTGCAGGCAAGAAGGTCGTGCTCTATTTCTATCCAAAAGATGACACGCCCGGCTGCACGAAAGAGGCGATCGGCTTCACTGAAGCCGTAGATGCCTTCGCCGCACGCGACACCGTGATCCTGGGCGTATCAAAGGACAGCGTCAAAAAGCATGACAAATTTGTCGCCAAACATGAGCTGAAGATCGCGCTCTTGTCAGACGAAGACGGCGATGTCTGCGAACGCTATGGCACATGGGTTGAAAAGAGCATGTACGGCAAAACCTACATGGGCATAGAACGGGCAACCTATTTGATCGACGCAGACGGCAAGATCGCACAAGCGTGGCGCAAAGTCCGCGTACCCGGCCATGTCGATGCCGTGCTTGAAGCGGTCCGCGCCCTGTGACCCTGACCGAAATGGCCGTGGCGGTTCTGACGACCGCGGACGGTCGGGCAAAAACGGCCCTTTCGCGCCAATACGCAGCGCAATGGCAAGCCGCACGCGCAGCCGGTGAAAACATCGCAATAGGCAACGCAAAACCACCGCGACTGCCTGCCCGTCCGGACAAGCCGGAACTGCTCAATCCGCGCGACGTCCCGCATCGCAAGCCGGGAACAGAGGCCGGGCGCATCGCGTTATTGCACGCCGTTGCGCATATCGAACTGAATGCGGTCGATCTGCATTGGGATATCATTGCGCGGTTCTCCGACACCAAATTACCCATCGGATACTACGATGACTGGGTCAAAGCCGCAGACGAAGAATCAAAACATTTCAATCTGATGTGCGACTGTCTTGAAGCCTTGGACAGTCGCTATGGCGCACTGCCTGCGCATGCTGGTATGTGGCGGGCCGCAGAAGACACTGCCGACGATCTGATGGGGCGGCTGGCCGTTGTCCCTATGGTGCTGGAAGCGCGGGGGCTGGACGTCACACCCGGAATGATCAAGATCTTCAAGCAGGCAAAACTGACCGATGCTGTGGCGGCACTCGAGACGATATACGCCGAAGAGGTGCATCACGTCGCCTATGGATCCAAGTGGTTCCACTTTCTATGCGGACGGCATGATCTGGATCCGACAGGCGTATTCCACGACCTTGTGCGCAAGTATTTCCACGGGCCGCTCAAACCACCCTTCAATGAAGAAAAACGCGCAGAGGCCGGCATCCCACCAGACTTCTACTGGCCGCTTTCGGGCACCTGACAAGCTGCCCATAGGTCAACCAAACCATAGGCAATTCCCCGCCCAGCACTCAATAAACGAAGGTTTTCTGCACAAAAAGCGCGCAATATTCTTGCAGGGACGCAATGAGGCATTTAAACGGTTTCAAGACTTGCCGGGTGGGCTCCGGCGATAAGCAAACGGGACAGGACAGGCACCACCGTGAGATCACGACTGACAACACGCATCCACATGATGCTGGAACGCGTCTTTCCGGAAAGACGTTTGTTTCTGCGATCTGATACTGAAACGCGTTTTATCAGACTAAAGCCCGAAACGCAGTTGGTGGCTTGGACCGGCAGCATCATTGTCGTTGCCTGGACCATTGTCGCGACCGCAATTTTGTTGATGGACAGCATTGGCGCAGGGAACTTCCGCGCCCAAGCACAGCGTGATCAACTGACCTATGAACAGCGCCTGAACGCTTTGTCGACCGAACGCGATGCGCGCGCGATGGAAGCCCTCGCCGCGCAAGAACGGTTCAATTCGGCATTGCGGCAAATTTCGATTATGCAGTCCGAACTGCTGGCCACCGAAGAAAAGCGGCGCGAGCTGGAAACCGGTCTCGAAGTTGTGCAAGCCACATTGCGCGACACGATGCGGGCCCGCGAAGAAGCCCGGCGCGAGGTCGCCGCCCTGTCCGCTGACGATGTGGACGAAGGCACAGCGTCCATCAGCGACGACGCCGCAGGCACTGTGGGCTTGCTTGCAACGGCGCTTGCAGACACGGCATCCGAACGCGACCAAATCGCAGCAGACGCGGAATTCGCGATTGATCAGGCGCAAGAGATGCAGCTTGAGTTGCGGCTTCTGCAAGAGCGCAACGACCAGATTTTCCGTCAACTTGAAGAGGCGATGCTGGTCTCGGTCGAACCTCTGGACGAAATGTTTCGCGCCGCGGGCATGAACCCTGACAACCTTATTGATCAGGTGCGCCGCGGCTACTCGGGCACCGGCGGGCCGTTGACACCGATCCAGTTTTCGACCCGTGGTGGGAATCCAGACCCTGATGCACTGCGCGCTAACGCGATCCTGACGGCGATGGACCGTATCAATCTGTATCGGATTGCGGCTGAAAAAGCGCCCTTCTCAATTCCGGTCAAGGCGAACTTCCGGTATACATCAGGCTTTGGCCCACGCTGGGGGCGGTTGCACGCCGGCACTGATTTTGCTGGGCCGATTGGCACGCCAATCTACGCGACAGCTGATGGTGTTGTGACACATGCGGGTTGGTCGTCGGGGTATGGCCGTCTGATCAAGATCCGTCATGAGTTTGGAATTGAGACAAGATACGCACACCTGAACGCAATGGATGTGTCCGTCGGGGAAAGAGTCTCGCGTGGCGAACGAATTGGTGCTATGGGGAATTCTGGTCGCTCGACTGGCCCCCACCTTCACTACGAGGTCCGTGTAAACGGCAACCCCGTCAACCCCATGACTTATATAAGAGCTGGACAAGATGTTTTCTAAATCCAAAATCAATGAGCCCGGACCGAAAGCGTCCGACGCTGATGCAAATAAAGCCGCCGACGCTGCCAAGGGCGGCGACAAGCCCACAGGCCCAAAAGCAAAGCCGTCTCCTTCTGTGCTGTCATCTGATCTGCTGATCACTGGTAACGTCAAAACCTCTGGCGATATCAAGATTGAAGGTCAGGTCGAAGGCGATATCCGTGCGCATATGCTGACCGTCGGCGACGGTGCGACCGTCAAAGGCGAAGTTGTTGCCGACGATGTTGTTGTCAACGGCCGGATCGTTGGCCGTGTTCGCGGCCTCAAGGTCCGCCTGACATCTACTGCGCGTGTTGAGGGTGACATCATCCACAAGACAATCGCAATAGAGTCCGGTGCGCATTTCGAAGGCTCTGTTCAGCGTCAGGATGATCCGCTGGCAACTGGCGCGAAAAAGATGCCAACGACAGAGCCGAAAGTTTGAACCTTTTGACATTGTCGTAATTGGGCGTCTCTCGGGGCGCCCTTTTTCGTTTCACTGTAATGCACGGCGGTACAGGTGCCAGGTCGCGTGACCCAGGATTGGCAAAACGGCGATCAGTCCCAAGAACCACGGCAAAAGTGCGAGCAACGACAGCACTGCAATGATCAACGCCCAAACCATCATCACCAGCAGGTTCGCCCGGACCGTTTTTATGCTGATCAGCATCGCAGTCACAAAATCCACTTCACGGTGAAGCACGAGCGGCAAGCTGACGACTGTCATTGAAAACAGCAAAAAGGCCAAAACCGCACCGACAATCAACTCAACCGCGATCATCATCAACCCGTTTGGTGTCAGAAACACGTCAAGGCTCTGACCTACATTCGTCATCGTCGACAGCCCCATAAACAAGGCGAAAATCATGTGGGCCAGAAAGGTCCAGAACAAAAAGTAGATAACGATAATCGCCCCCAGCCACGGCAACTGCCGCGTGCGCTCGTTCCAGACAATGCCCAAGACCTGGCGCCATTCCAGCGGTTCACCTTTCTCCATCCGGCGGCTCACTTCATAAAGACCGGCGGCGGCAAATGGTGCGATCAAGGGGAAACCCAGCGATGTCGCAAGGGTCCAGGTCACATGCCCGGCCCCAAGCCACAGCATCAAAAATCCGCCACCTACATAGACCGCACTAAAGAAGAGGCCAAACTGCGGGGCGCGGCGAAAGTCGCCAAGGCCGGCACGCAAGACGGCCGCAACATCCGAAAGGACCAAACGCTGCACCACTGGTTTGTCGCTTGCCTCAATCATCCTGATCCCTCCCCGCTGGCCTGATTATCGCACTACGAAACACCGAGTCCTTGCGTTGGATCAATAAGGGTGAGGCTGCGGAATGTTTGGGAGATGTTTGAACCCAGAGTATAAGGCAGGTCGCGTTCGGGCGGTTGTTCTGCGCAGCATCTGAAAAGACCAAAATAAGCGATGGGAAGGTCCGCAAACCGACATTCCCGCCCTACTCTGCGTTTGCCTCTGCGCGGCTTTTACCCGACACATCCATCGCCAAAGTCGCAGCCATCAAACCATCCAGATCACCGTCCAGGACGCCCTTGGTATCTGACGTCTCAAAGTTGGTGCGCAGATCCTTGACCATCTGATAGGGCTGCAAAACATAAGACCGGATCTGGTTACCCCAACCGGCATCGCCCGCATTCTCATGCGCTTCGTTGACAAGGGCCGAGCGCTTATCCAACTCGATCTGATACAAGCGCGACTTCAGGGCCTTCATGGCAATGTCGCGGTTCTGGTGCTGTGATTTCTCGGAGCTTGTGACGACGATACCCGTCGGCGCGTGCGTGATGCGCACGGCAGAGTCTGTCGTGTTCACGTGCTGTCCGCCCGCCCCCGACGACCGGTACGTATCAATCCGAATATCAGCGGGGTTCACCTCGATCTCGATGTTGTCATCAACGACCGGATAGACCTTGACGGATGTAAAGGACGTATGGCGCTTGGCAGCACTATCAAACGGCGAAATCCGCACCAGACGATGCACGCCGCTTTCAGACTTCAACCACCCATAGGCATTATGCCCGCTGATCTTGTAAGACGCGGATTTGATCCCGGCTTCATCACCGGCCTGTTCGGCCTGCAATTCGACCTTGTAGCCCTTCTTTTCGGCCCATCGCACATACATGCGTGCCAGCATATTGGCCCAGTCGCAGGACTCGGTCCCACCCGCCCCTGCGTTAATCTCAAGAAAAGTATCATTGCCGTCGGCCTCACCATCCAGCAACGCCTCAAGCTCTTTCTTGGCCGCCTTGTCTGCCAACTTGATAAGGGCCGCCTCGGCCTCTGCGACAACCTCGGCGTCTTCTTCCATCTCGCCCAATGCAATCAATTCGATATTGTCCGCAAGGTCCTGTTTGATGCTGTCATAGTTGCCCATCGCATCAACCAAGAGCTGACGTTCACGCATCAGTTTTTGTGCTGCCTCAGGATCGTCCCACAAAGTCGGATCTTCAACGCGGGCGTTGAATTCCTCCAACCGATGCGGGGCCGTTTCGCTGTCCATTCGCTGGGCAAGCAGAGCAAGCGACTTTTCAATCGCCTCTACAGTATTTTGTAATTCCGCGCGCATGGGGCTACCTGTCTTATGGTCGAGGATTCAGTGTTGGATGGTCTTAGCGCGCCACCCCGCGCGCCACAAGCGCATGGTCAGTAAAGACCACCCGAGGACAGCGTTCCAAAGGTTGCTTTCTCACCGACCGTCGCGGTTTCACCGGTCGATGTGGTGACCTGACGCTGCGTGCGCGGCACGTCATCAAAAAGCGGCAGATCAGCCCCCATGGCAAAGCCACCGTCGAACATGATGCCAAAAATAGGCTCTTCGCCGGGACGGAAACACTCACTGACGACATTGTCGCCAGAGGCACTGTTGGGCAGGCGCGCGCCGCTGAACCGGTCGATGTTGATAAACTGACAATCAGCAGGGGCGCGGAACGGGCCAGAGCCATATTTATCAATCGCTTCACGCATAAAGCTGTTGAAGACCGGTCCACAAAAACCACCACCCGAGGCACTACGACCAAGGCTGCGCGGCGTATCATACCCGATATAGCAACCAGCAACGATATTGGATGAGAAGCCAACGAACCATACATCCTTGGCGTCGTTTGTGGTACCCGTCTTGCCCGCGATCGGCACCGACAGGTTCACCGTACTGCTCGCCGTGCCGCGATCAACAACACCTTTCATCATAGAAGTCAGCTGATAAGCCGTGATCTCGTTCATGACCCGGTCACGGTTGGTAACGATGCGCGGTGCGTCACCTTCAGGAAGGTTTGTTTGATTACAATCCAGACAACTGCGCTGATCATGCCGATAAACGGTGTGACCATAACGATCCTGCACACGGTCGACCAAAGTCGGCTCTACCCGTTCGCCGCCATTGGCAAACATCGCGTAGGCCGCAACCATCTTGAACAGCGTGGTCTCATCCGAGCCCAGCGAGGCGGCCAGCACGCGGTTCATGTTTTCATACACACCAAAGCGTTCGGCGTAGCGACCCACAGTATCAATGCTGATTTCTTGGGCCAGACGTATGGTCATCAGGTTCCGCGACCGCTCGATCCCGGTTCGCATCGGTGTCGGGCCATAGAACTGGTTCGACGCATTGCGCGGACGCCATGTGCCCTGCGGCGTATTGATCGTAATCGGCGCATCCACAATAATCGTCGCGGGCGAATACCCACTATCGAGTGCGGCCGCATAAACAAACGGTTTGAAAGACGAACCGGGCTGACGCTGCGCCTGCGTCGCGCGGTTAAAGACGGAATGTTGATAGCTAAAGCCGCCCTGCATCGCGATCACGCGGCCTGTGTTGACGTCCATCGCCATAAAGCCGCCCTGCACTTCGGGCACCTGACGCAAGGACCAGCGCACAAAATTGCCCTCGTCATTCAGCAGACGGCGGACATGCACCACGTCCCCGGGGGTGAAGTTGTCAAAGAAATCACCCACCAACCAACGGATATCCTCGCGCGGCACCACGAAGGGTTCGGCGTCGGTTTCCTGCACACCTTCGATCCCAATAGTTAGCGTATTTTCAGCTACATCGCGAATAACCGCAGGGTACCATTGCCCGCCGAAATCCACATCACGCGCGACAGTCACGTTCGACAACGCAGCCCGCCACAGGCTTTCATCGCCCAAGGTCTCTTCCGGGATTGTCTTTTCTGTTCCGCGCCAGATGCCCTGATCGCGGTCATAACTCTCCAGCGCGCGCTGCAACGAATGGCGGGCGGTGACCTGCAATTCCTGATCGACCGTAGCCCGGATTGATAAACCGCCCGAGAAGAATTCCTCTTCTCCAAAGTTCTGGCTCAACTGGCGGCGAATTTCATCGGTGAAATAGTCCCGCTCTGGCAGGCTATCGCGGAAATCTTGGTAGTCTCCGCCCTGTACTGACAACAGCGGTGCATTACGTTCACCATCATACGTAGCTTGATCAATATAGCCGTTTTCAAACATTTCGCGCAGCGTGTTGTTACGCCAAAAGATCGCCGCATCACGATCCCGGACCGGGTGGCGATTACTGGGTGATTTGGGCAGTGACGCCAAATAGGCCGCCTCGCCCGCCGTGAGCTCAGTCAACGGTTTGTTGAAGTAGGTCAGCGCCGCTGCCGTTACACCAAAACTGTTCTGACCCAGAAAAATCTCGTTCAGATAGAGCTCTAGAATGCGCTCTTTCGACATCACGCCCTCAATACGCACCGACAAGATCAACTCTTTGATCTTACGCTCAATGCCTGCAACGCCGCTGCGCGACCCATCCAACAGGAAGTTCTTCATCACCTGCTGGGTGATTGTCGACGCACCGCGCAGGTTTTCTCCGCGTGACTGCACGGCATCAACGACGGCCGAAACCATTCCCATCGCATCAAAACCGGAATGCTCGTAAAAGTTCTTATCTTCCGCCGAAATAAACGCCTGCTTTACAATATCAGGGATCTCAGGGGCTGGCGTGAACAAACGCCGCTCGACAGCAAACTCATCAATAATCTGGCCTTCGCCAGAATAAATCCGGCTGATGGTTTTGGGCGTGTACTGCGACAGTGTTTCGTAGCTTGGCAAATCACGGCCATAGAGGAACAGCACACCGCCAATCCCCAGCGCCACCATGATCAGGCCAAGTGTCATCAGCGTGAAAAGACCGCCGAAAAATGAGATGATGAAACGAAACACGGAAAAACTGGCCCCAGCCTGGATTATTTAAGAACGGTATACGCGCCCAACGTGCCAGCGTCAAAAGGCCAAATGCCGCGTTCGGCCAGATGATGCCGCTTGGGTCGTCACTTTTTGATGAGGTCTTGCGCAGGGTATCACGACGCTCCATTCAGGCGGCATGCATGCAGAAGATGTCATTCCCACCTACGAACGTGTCGGCCAGATTTGGGCAAAGCGGCGCAATCGTAATCTGATGGAAAAACAGTGGCTTGATCGGTTCATGACCACAGCACCACGCAGCACGGGTGCGGTGCGCGTTCTGGATCTGGGCTGTGGATCAGGGCAACCGATGGCAACCTATCTGACCGAACGCGGCGCAAGGCTCACAGGTGTTGATGCGGCGAAAACAATGGTCGGTCTCTATGGCACAGCGCTGCCAAAGGCCGAAGTCGTGCAGGCCGACATGCGCGGCCTTGCCCTCGACCGCCAGTTTGACGCGATTTTAGCATGGAATAGCTTTTTCCATCTGTCAGCAGACGATCAGCGGCCCATGTTCGCGACCTTTGCCGCCCACGCCGCCCCGCGCGCGGCGCTCATGTTCACCTCAGGTCATATCGCCGGCGAAGCGATCGGATCTGTCGGTGATGCGCCGATTTATCATGCATCGCTTGACCCTGCAGAATACCGGGACCTGCTGACCGACGCTGGCTTCAAAATCCTGTACTACATCCCCGAAGACCCTGACTGCGGACAGCACACTGTTTGGCTCGCGCAATACCGTCCTTAGATTGCTGCGGTGATAGGTCGGAACAATCGTCCCAAAGGGCAAAAATGGACCCGCCTTTGTTCATTGGCCCACCAAGGCTGCTTCTAGAAAATCAAGCCGGTCTTGTCCAAAATACCAGGCGCCCGCATGAACATAGGTGGGTGATCCGAAGATACCCATGTCAATGGCACGGGTCGTGATGTCACTGGCACGCGCTTCTGTCTCAGGCAGGCCGGCCGCCTCTAGCAGCGCAGCAGCATCAAGGTTGATCTGAGTTAGAGCGACCTGAAGGTTGGCTGGCTCTGCGATGTTCAGGTCATACTTCCAGACGGCTGACAGAATGGCCTGCGTTACATGGGCCCGAGCGTCGCCTGACGCAGCAATTACACGGCATGCCAAGCCCATCGGCACCGGCCAGAAGGCAGGTGTCGTATTGATCGGGAGGCCAAACCTCTCTGCCCAACGGGCCATATCTGCCTTGCGGTGGCGCTGACGGACCTCTGGGTATTTCGCGGGCGGAAAAGATCCAGCCGCTGCAAACACTTGCGACATATCCAGCGGATGATAACGCACCACAGCCCCCGCCGCATCGGCGAGAGCCATAAAGCGCTGATGACCAAGATAGGCATATCCCGACATCGGCGCGAAATAGTAATCAATGGCCGGTTTACCCGGCATAGGGCAAACCTTCCTCGATCGGCAGGTTAGGGTCGCGCGACCACTCGTTCCAAGAGCCGAAATAGATGCGCACATCCTTAAAACCGGCTTCTTTCAGCGCAAGGAACGTGTTGGATGCGCGCGCGCCTTTGAAGCAATAGATATAGGTGGGCGTATCTGGTGTGATGCCGACGGTAGCGCATTCGGCCAAAACCTCTTCAGCGGACTTCATGACAGGACCATCCGCACCGGGCTTCATCATGCGATACCATTCAATCCATTTTGCGCCGGGGATGCGGCCCTTGCGCGGGCAGAAATCCACGCCATAGGGTGAAGAGCTGGTCGCCACCCATTCATCAACGTCGCGGACATCCAACAGCGCGATAACGGGCGACCCAAGCGCCGCTTTCATGTCATCAACGGTCAACATCAGGCTGGCCGAGGCAGGATCAACGGGGAAGGTTGCAGGTTCAGGCATGCTGGCTTTTGTCGACACCACCATACCCGCGGCCTCCCAGGCGGCCATACCACCGTGCAGCACTTTGATTGACGGATAACCCAGATAGCTCAGCAAAAAATATCCACGGCAGGACTGACCAAACCCCGTGTTCATCGACTGTTCGTAGATCACAGCGGTCTTGGATCCATCAAGTCCGGCAGATCCAAAAGCTTCGGCGAACTTCTCCGTCACCGCGGCCATACCATCCGCGTCTGATGTCGCAAGAAATGTGAAGATGTCATGCAGGTTCACGGCATCAGGAATATGTCCTGCGGCAAAGGCCTCGGGGGCGCGCGTGTCAATGATGACCGCATCAGATAGTGCAGGGAGTTCTTCTGGAGATATGAGAACGGAGGTCATGAATATTCCTTTCATATGGGAGTTTCAGTCAACAGGCAGTTCAGCGAGCATTTTTCTGAGTTGTTTTGTGGCGGGGGTCACGACCGCGATAAAGTAGCTCTCGCGCAACCGTCGTTGGGCAGCACCCTGGCTGACAAAACCGCGCGCACCGCAATGGAGCATGGCAAAATGTGCCGCATCGACCGCAGCCTCACCACCGCGCAAGCGAGCCGCAATAACACGGCGGAAAAACGGGATCGACGTATCGTAGGGTGTCTGCGCGAGGTTCATGACTTCGGCCTCAAGCTCAGCCAGCAACATCGCAAAGTCTTCGGGCTGCTTTTCGAGGTATTTATTCACGTGACCCAGCTGGTCCTTGACCTGCTCCATCAACTTGATGGAGGAGCGGATCATACCCAACGCCATACCGCATTGCATCAGGACAAAGCCCGGGCGAATGCGCCGCAGATAATCATCAATTGGATCAGCCAGAACAAAGGTATCTTCGATCAAGGCATCGCGGAATTGCACCGCACGGGTCGCCGTGCCCGCCATCGACATAAAGTCATGGTCAAGAACGGTTTTGACACCCGGCTGATCACCACGCGCCACTGCCATGATATTCTTGGTTGTCTCGCCCTCTGTCACCGAGAAAACGATGCCAAAATATCCATCTTGGCCAACGTTGGACACCCAAGGCAGCGCCCCACGCACAGTGTAGCCACCGGCGACGCGCGTTCCCTTCAGGCGCATCTTTTCGATACCAAAGAAGGTTTTCATCGGGTTTGACAGACCGGTACCGCCAAGCACCCTGCCGCTTGCCACCTTTGGTAACAGGGTCGCTTTCAAGGTCTCATTCTCGGAGGAGGCGACATACCATGCCAGCGCATTCTGGCACCACATACAAAACGCAGTAGAGATGCATTCCTCGCCGCTGCGCGCGATTGCCTCAATCGTGGCGCCCATGTCCAGCGCTTCGGACTGCACATGGGCACCATACGCGCCAGCCGCACCCAAAGCGCGCATGATCTCTTCGGGGTAAAGCCCCGCGTCAATCTCGCGCGCCAAAGGCATCAGTTGTTTTGAGGCCACCGCATCTACGCGGGTCAGCATGGCCAAGGGATCAGCGATCTTTTCCTGTAGGGTCATTGCGATGTCCTTATGCTTGATATGGGTCAGACGCTTTCGGCAACCATGTTCACCGGGCGCGAGAAGGTGTTGAACACCGGCGAATATTTGATGACATGGGCGACAAGCGCGTCGATCTCTGATTGGGCCGTATCTTCACACGCCATATCGACCTTGATGCGGACATCTGTGAAACCAATTGGCTTGGCGTCGTTCAGGTCGCCTGTGCCCCAAACGGCGGTGATGTTAAGGTCGCCTTCCAGCTGCAATTCAAGCTTGGTAACGGTCAGCCCCTTGTGAACTGCGTTGGCATGCAGGCCGACAGCAACGCAGCTGCCCAATGCGGCCAAAGAGGCCTCTGACGGATTTGGCGCAGTGTCATCGCCCAAAAGACCTGGTGGCTCGTCGACGATGTAGGGCTCCAGATTGCGGATATAGTTGGCGTGACGAAACTTGCCCTCGGCTACGGTTTTACACTTGAGCGTCTTGATGACCTCTGGGTTGGCCTTGCCGGTCTCGATCAGCGAATTGAGCCCCTCTTTGTCGATTGGCGCAAGGCAGCCAGTCATTGCGGTTACAGGTTCAGACATTTGGTTTCCTCCATTGATGTCAGGTTGAACGGGTCCAGTTGAGGCGACTGATCGCCTTCTGGCAGATAGAGATCGAGCGCAAAGCCGATCACGCCAATCACCACGACAGTGGCCGACAGCCGGTCGTAGTCCAGCGTGTCGCGCGCATCGTTGATCGCGTAGCCCAGCCCAGAGGTGACACCCAGATATTCAGCCGGCACCAGCACGACCCACGCCACCCCAAGCGCCAGACGCACCCCGGTCAGAATATCCGTAGCGACCGCAGGTAAAATCACGGTTTGCAGCATATGGCGGCGGCTGGCCCCCAGATTGCGCGCCACCTTGATCCAGGCAGGATCAATGCGTCGCACACCTGCGGCGGTCGCAAACAGAATGGGCCAGACCGCCGCGACAGCAATCAGGAAAACGATCGCGCCATCCCATGTGTCAAACGCCATAACGGCAATTGGCATCCAACTCAGAGGTGAGATCATGCGCAGAAACTGAAAGGGAATATTTGTAATCTCACGCAGGTGCGCGACGCGACCAACCAGAATGCCCATTGGCACGCCAATGACAGCGGCAATCAACATACCCAGCCCAACACGGTAAAGCGACGGACCCGCCATCTCGAGCACCTCGCCAGAACCGATCATGTCCCAAAGGCGCATCAGCGTCGGGCCGGGTGCAAAGCTCGAGAACGCAAACAAATCTGGACTGTTCGCCACCAGTCTGCCGCCGATCCACCACAGCGACAGCAGCAGCCCCATACCCACCACCGCGTTTAAAAGACCGCGAAAGCGACCAAAGGAAAACGCCGGGAACGCGCTGACAGGATCGGCTTGGGCGGTCATAGCTTCAACACCTCCTCGCGCACAAAGGGATCGCCGGGGTTGACGGACGGATCGTTCAGCCAGCTTGGGTTTGCGTCCAAGGCGTTTTTGACGAAGGTATAATCAACCAGATCTTCGGCGACGAAATCGGGATCAAGCCCCGCCAGAAAAGTTGTATCGCCAGAGACAACCGTCTCGGTCATTGCCTCAACGATAAGACGCGTGGCGCTTGGATAGGGCCATGGCTGAAAGTCGATACGGCCGTTCTGAAATTCGGCCTGATTCTGGATTGCACCACTGTCGAGATAGCCCTGATCCTGCTCATAAAGCGTCATCGCCCGGGTGACGACCTGCTCCGGCGCGGGCAGATACCCCTCACCGTCTTTAGACAGAAGAGCTGCGACCTCCACCTTATTCTGGCTGGCATAAATCGCACCCTTTACGACTGCGTTCATGACCTTTTGTGTCCATTCGGGCTTTGCCGTTGTGACCTGCTCATTCATGCAGACCACACAACAGGGGTGGTTCTTCCAGATGTCACCGGTAAAACGCAGCATCCGCGCGCCCGCACGCAGTTCGCCCAAAGCATTGAACGGCTCTGCGACGATATAGGCATCAACCTTTCGCGCCGCGAGCGCCGGCGGCATATCCGGAGGCGGCAAAACTTGAAGATTGCACTCATCCGCTGCAAGTGGCGCACCTTGTGGTTTGATCACCGGTTTGATGCCCGAGGCACGCAGCGCATATTGCAGAACGATGTTGTGCATCGAGTACCAAAACGGCACCGCTACTTGCTTGCCACCAAGCCCTGAAAAATCAGCAATGTCAGTATGTCCGCCAACAACCAGAGCCGAGCCATTGGTATGCGCCCAAGCCATTATTTTTACGGGAAAGTCATTGTTGTAACGCATCCAAACCGGGATCGGCTTGAGAAAATGCACAAGGTTGAACTTGTTCGACGTAAACCCCTCAATCAACGGTGCCCAGCCCCGGATCAGTGTGGGGCGTTCGGCGTCAAGACCTTCATCGGCGAAAAAGCCTTTGGCATGAGCCACCAAAAGCGGCGTGGCGTCCGTGATCGGAAGGTATCCAATACGCACAACATCATCATCTTGCGCCTGCGCCATTTGCGGCAGGCTGCCGGCCAACATTGCCGCCAGGCCGCCCCTTGCCAGTGTATCCAACGTGCGTCTTTTGTCGTGGTCCAGCGCGTCAACGCCGTCATGTCCGCAACATGCGGCGTGTAGATCCTGACTGTCCTGTGTCATGTGATGGCCCCTATGTGATCCGGCCGCTGAAGGCCTGTGTATATGTCGTTGAGACGCGCCAGCTCAGCGTGGAATTCCGGCGCTGCCGCATGGCGTTGGTCAGCGCCAAGTGCGATAACGGTATCCGCCTCAATTACGCCCGACCCGGACTTTAAAAACACCGCCCGGTCGGCCATCAGCACAGCCTCCGAGACATCATGCGTCACCAAAACCAAGGTCAGGCCAAGCCGCTTTGCAATGGCGCGCACATCAGTTTGCATGGCTTGGCGCGTGAACATGTCGAGCGCTGAAAACGGCTCGTCAAGCAACAGCAGTTCCGGGCTGGGGGCCAGCGAACGGGCCAGTGCCACGCGCTGTTGCTGCCCGCCGGACAGATCCTGCACATTCCGGTCCGCAAAGGCGGCAAGATCAACCAAATCAAGCACTTCAGCGACTCGCGCTGCATTGTCTTGGCCAGCATAGCGCAGGCCAAGCCCTGCATTCTGCGCCACACTCATCCATGGGAAAAGCGATGGTGCCTGAAACATCATCACCCATCT
Source organism: Yoonia sp. JB2-21 (assembly GCF_055693545.1). NCBI lineage: Bacteria > Pseudomonadati > Pseudomonadota > Alphaproteobacteria > Rhodobacterales > Paracoccaceae > Yoonia > Yoonia sp. JB2-21. Next base: position 3,326,517 of record NZ_JBVFUC010000001.1, on the reverse strand, counting down.
TGGGCTTGGGCCGTTGACCCGCGTCCCGCGGATATGCACGGCGCCCGCGCTTGGCGTGATCAGCCCGGCAATAATATGCAGCAGGGTCGACTTGCCCGATCCCGACCGTCCGATCAGGGCCAAAACCTCACCGGGCTCCACGTCCAGATCAATGCCACAGAGCACCGGTCCGTCGCCGGCCTTGTAGGTGTGGCAAACACCGGCGATGCGCAAATCCGCCTGCGCCAAAGCCGGCGCGGGTTGTGCATCTCTAGGATCAGGTGGACGCGGATACATCGGGTGACTACCAGCTGTTATAGCCAAGAAATTTGCCAGACATCTCGACCTTGACCCGATCACCCTTTGGGTTCTCGACACGCGTTATGGACATATCGAAGTCAATCGCTGACATGATGCCGTCGCCAAATTTCTCTTGGATGAGATCCTTCAGCGTCGGGCCATATACACCGACGATTTCGTAAAAACGGTAGATACAAGGGTCTGTCGGAACGGCCTGCGCCCAAATCTTGGTCGGGCTTTCCGCCAAGACGCTTTCGGCCTCTTGTGGCAGTCCCATGACCTTTGTCATCAAGGCCGCCTTTTCGGGCGGAAAGGCATTCATGCCCATCGCCGCAGAGTGGGTCCAGACAGGTGACATATCGATTTTCCCGGCGATCTCTTCCCAGGTCATGCCGGCCGTCCTCTTGGCCGACAGGATCATTGCGGTCACATCCTCTTTGGTGAGCATCTCAGTCATCGACTTTGTCCTTTCTGTCGTGTCTTTTCATCTTCGGGGCAGCCCCCGGTTAGACCGCGCGCAACGGCGCGGTATCGTCAGTGCTTTTGTCTGGTGCCATGTTGTCGATCCGAACTGAAATCGGGCGTCTTGCGCTGTTTTCCTGCCCCGCCATCTCGGCAGAACGCTGGCCCAGGAACTGCACCAGATGGTTACGGATCGCGTAATAGTTGGGATGCTCCACAATGCGCGTCCTGTGGCGCGGACGTGGAATTGTGATCTCGACACTTTCGGCAACGTGCGCCATCGGGCCGTTGGTCATCAGCAGGATGCGGTCGGCCAGAAGGATCGCCTCATCAATGTCATGGGTGATCATGAACACCGTTTGATCGGTCCCGCTCCACACTTTGATCAACTCGTCTTGGATCGTGCCGCGCGTCAGTGCATCAAGCGCACCGAAAGGTTCATCCAGTAACAGCAATTTTGGCTCATTGGCGAAGGCGCGCGCGATCGAAACCCGCTGGCGCATCCCACCAGACAGCTGACTTGGCTTTCGGTGGATCGCATCGCCCTCCAACCCAACCTTTGCCAAAAAGCTGGTGGAATGCTCAATCACGCGGTCCTTGCGCCAATCCGGGAAACGCGCGGCAACGCCGAATGTGACGTTTTTCAAAGCGGTGAGCCATGGCAGCAAAGAATAGTTCTGAAACACCACCCCCCGATCAAGCGACGGGCCAGACACCGCAAACCCGTCCATCTTGACCACACCAGAGGTTGGATCTGACAGCCCTGCGAGGATGTTCATAATCGTGGATTTGCCGCAGCCAGAATGTCCAAGAATGCAGACAAACTCACCCTTCTCGATCCCGAAACTCGCATTTTCAAAGACGGTGAACGCGCCGCCGGCCCCGTCGGGATAACGCTGTGTCAGCAATTCGATACTTAGAAATGGTGTCGACATTCCGGTCCCCTATTCTTCGTAGGCAACGGCGCGTTGCAGCAGGCCGAACATTGAGTCCAACAGCATGCCCACGACGCCGATCATGAGGATAGAGAAGATCACCGAGGTCAGATCGAGGTTGTTCCACTCGTTCCAGACGTAGTAGCCAATGCCAGTCCCCCCGACGAGCATCTCTGCCGCAACGATCACAAGCCATGCAATCCCGATGGAAATGCGCATGCCAGTTACAATTGTTGGGGCGGCGGCAGGCAAGATCACAGTGAACGCTGTTTTCAGCGCACCCAACTCGTGTGTGCGGGCCACATTGACCCAGTCTTCGCGTACGGCCGCGACGCCGAACGCCGTGTTCAGAAGCATCGGCCAGATCGAGCAGATAAAGATCACGAAAATCGCACTCGCCTCGCTGTCTTGGATGATGAACAAGGCAAGCGGCATCCACGCAAGGGGCGAGATAGGACGCAAAACCTGAATGAAGGGATTTAATGTTTTGTAAGCGACCGAAGACATGCCAATCAAAAAACCAAGAGGTATGGCAATCAATGCGGCAAGCGCATAGCCCGTCAGAACCCGGTAAATCGAATAACCGATCTGAATGCCGATGCCCTTATCATTGGGACCTGCATCATAGAACGGGTTCGACAACTGCTCCCATGCTTTGGCAAGGACCTGGCTTGGTGGGGGCACACCCGCCTTCGGCTGCCCCCCACCGGTCAGCAATTCGTATTCCGTCAGTTCCCCGGCGGCTTTTTGCGCCGGAATGACCGCCTCCCAGATCAAGCAGCCAATCACAAGGATCAACACCGACAGGATAGCGGCCCTTTGGGTTTCGGACAGACCTGTCATCATTGCTTGATCGCAAAGCTATCGACGTAAGCCTCCGGCGTCTCCGGATCAAAGGTCTTACCCATAATGACATGTGACTTGTAAGAGGTCTCGGGCGCATCATAGCCCAGATCGGTCATGACTTTGCGCGCATCCGAGGCAAGGTAGACCTGCTCGGCCACGGCCTTATAATCCACATCCCCCTCAAGATAGCCCCAACGCTTCATCTGCGTCAGGATCCACACCCCCATAGAGTGCCAGGGGAAAGGATCGAAATCGATACGGTCAGGCACGCGCTGCACCTCACCCAAACCATCAGCATAGGTCCCGGTGAGCACTTGCTGCACAACGGTCACCGGCTGATTGAGATAGTTGGTCGGAGAGATCGCTTCGGCGATTTCCACCCTGTTCTCGGCAGCAGAGGCATAAGCCGTCGCATCAATAATCGACTTAAGAAGCGCGCCGTAGGTATTTGGCAATTCGGTCGCGAAAGACAATGGCGCAGCAAATGCACAGCATGGATGACCTTCCCAGATCTCTTTTGTCAGAATATGAATGAAACCGATGCCCTCATAGACGGCACGCTGATTGAAAGGATCCGGCGAAAGATACCCGTCAAGGTTACCAGCACGCAGATTGGCGACCATCTCAGGCGGTGGAACCACGCGGATCTGGATATCGACATCCGGGTCGAGACCAAATTCCGCTACATAGTAGCGCAGCAAAAAGTTGTGCATCGAATATTCAAACGGCACACCGAAAGTGAAGCCTTTCCACTGCTTCGGGTCGCGCTTGTCGAGGTGTTCGTTGGACAAAACAATCGCCTGCCCGTTGATGTTCTCAACGGCGGGCATAATGTAGGGTTCGGCCACAGACCCTGCCCCCAGCGTCATTGCAAGCGGCATGGGCGTCAGCATGTGAGATGCATCATATTCACCAGAGAGAGATTTGTCCCGGGCGACGGCCCAACCCGCAGTTTTGATCACCTGCGCGTTCAATCCATAGCGTTCGTAAAAACCCAGCGGCCGCGCCATGATGATTGGGGTGGCACATGTGATCGGCACAAACCCGATGTTCAGATCGGTCTTCTCGGGTGGTCCAAGATCATCAAGGACTGCGGCTTTGGCCTGATCCAGCGGGAAAACAGACGCCAACGCAGCCGCTGCGGTCGTACCACCAACCATTCCCATAAAGGACCGGCGACCGACATCGCTATGGCCAAAGATCGCACGGACGATTGCACTTTCAACAGCAGTCTCCAGCATGTCCTCGCGCGACATCGGTGCCCCGGCTTGTTCGCGCTTCGCAGTCTGACACGGCTCACAGGGACACCCCGCGCCATGGCGCAAATCGCTATCTTTCGAAAATGGGTTTCCTAGGCTTTTGATTGTCATTTACTTCACCCCTGTTGTCGCTGACGACAAGGTTGCCGCATCGCAGCGTCCGGATGTAGGGGGCGTTGACACTGCCTTAATTTTAATAACCTTCTGTAAATGTTGCATATTTTTTCAGCGCCACTTACGGAAAATCGTAATTTACGACTTTCCGTATTCGTGTGAACGCGTGCGGATCAGTTACAAGGGATTATGATTCCGTTTGCGACCGCCCGCCTGCACATCGCATCCAACCCTTTGCCCGCCTTGCAGATAACGCTTGGCTCAGGCCAGCTATGCGACTGGAATGAACAAGCGGAAAAGCTTTTCGGCCAAGCCGCACTCACCCGGCGTGATATTGCGGACATCCTGACCAGCCCCGCGCCCGACTTCGCTGTATTTCTGGAAGCCGTGCAGCACTATGGGCGCTATATTGATGCCTTTTTGGAATTTCACACCGAAGCCGGTGCATCATTGCGGCTGCAAACCTTCGGGACGCGGGTGCCGGACAGTGACCAGATCATGCTCTCCTTTCTTGATCTCGACACCCAGAGCGCCCGCAACGCATTTTACGAAGAACAGGCCCACCACCGCGAAGGGTTGCTGCATTGGCAACGGATCTACGGTTTCTTCAAAGAGCTTGAAGCCAACAATCACCTGATCCTCGAAGCAGCTGGCGAAGGGATCTACGGGATCAACGCCGAAGGCAAAGCGACATTCATGAACCGCGCTGCACAAGAGATGTTGGGCTGGGAAGCGGATGATCTGATCGGACGCAATCTGCATGAGATTATCCACCACACCCATCTTGATGGCTCGCACTTCCCTTCGCACACCTGCCCCATCTACGACACGTTCCGGCGCGACAAGACGATGCGGGTGGATGATGATGCCTTTTGGCGCAAGGATGGTCGGCCAATTCTGGTCGAATATGTCTCAACGCCAATTTATGATCATGGGGTGCTTGCTGGTGCGGTGATCATCTTTCGTGATGTCACCGAGCGTCGCGAGAATGAAAAGAAGCTCCGCGAAGCGCTCGCGGAAGTGGAAAAACTAAGAGGCGAGCTGGAGCAGGAAAACGCCTATCTACTCACCGAAATTCAGGGCGCACGGTCACGATCAGGGCTGATCGGGACCTCACCACCCACGCGCAACCTCGAAGCGCAGATCGCACTGGTGGCTGACACGCAGACCAATGTTCTGGTCTCTGGCCCGGCAGGCTCTGGTAAAACGCTGGTGGTAGAGGCTGTGCACGAAGGAAGTGCCCGGCAAAAGCGTCCCCTGATCCGCGTCAATTGCTCGGACCTATCCGCTAATCACATCGCTCAGGACTTTTTCGGCTACCGCAAGGGCGCATTTCCAGGCGCCATGCGCGACACGGTTGGGAAAATTGCTTTGGCTGCCAAAGGCACCCTGCATCTGGATGAGGTCAGCGACCTGCCGCGCGACTTTCAGGCACAGCTTTTGGACGTTATCCACAGTGGCAGCTATCGCCGCATCGGCGATGACCGGCCCGTTGATGTCTCTCTTCGGATCATCTCGACCACAACCCGCGACCTCGCCGCAGAGGTTCAGGCCGGGCGGTTCCGCCAAGACCTGTTCTTTGCGCTCAACGTCTTTCCGATGCGTTGCGAACCACTCAAAGATCGCCCGCAGGACATCCCTCATCTTGCCCAGTATTTTCTGGATGACGCGATAAAGCGGCTGAAGCTACCTGCGGTCAAATTGTCCAAAGCCAACGTCAGTGCATTGCAACAGCATAATTGGCCCGGCAATCTTCGCGAATTGAACAATGTCATTGAACGGGCCGCGATCCTTTCGCGGGGGGCAAGCTGAGTTTTGAGTTCCAGAACGCCACGACAACCTCCTCTGATGCGATATTGACCCAGCAAGACCTGAAAGCGCTTGAACGAGAGAACTTGATACGCTGTATGCGCCGCGCGGGGGGAAAGGTTTCTGGCGTGCGCGGGGCCGCAAAGCTTCTCGGACTTCCCGCCACAACGGTCTATTCACGCCTGAAAGCCTTAAACATCGCCGAAAGTGAATGGAACGCCGCTTAACCGGCCTGTCGGTTTTCCCCGCAACCGGAACTGCGCCGCAATATGGCTCTGCATTCGGGCAGTGGTCTGCCTCACACAGTCCACTGATTGCGAACTTCAAGGGGGCTGGACCAGCAATGGTCTCATCCATCGCGTCATGGCCAGCCTAAAACAGCGCCCGAGTGTCCGGCTGACCAGTATCACGGATGTCGATTGATGAGGCGTCAAAGGCTGAACCCAACCTGTCCGAAATAAAAGTGTCTCCCAAGTTGTCAGCGCGTTCTAGTCAGATGCATCAGGGACAAGAATGGTTGAACCAATCGTCTTGCGGCCCTCAACTAGCTCGTGCGCCCGCTGGGCATCAGATAGTTTCATGACAGTCGTTTGTGGCTTCTTGATCAAGCCAACAGCGACTGCTTTGAACAGGCGTTCTACACCGCGCTGATACTCGGTTGGGTCCGACGTGTAATGCGCAATGGAAGGACGGGTCAGATAGAGCGATCCACGACGAGCCAGATCGCCAACATTGACCTTGGGAGGAGGACCCGACGATGCTCCAAAGCTGACGAGGGTGCCACGCGGTCGCAAGCAATCCAAAGACGCCTCAAAGGTATGCTGACCAACGGAATCGTAGACCACATGCGCGCCACCAGAAAGCGCATGCACCTTTGAACTTAATGCAGGATCGTTGGAAAGCAGTACATGATTGCATCCATTTCCCTGCGCTTGCTCAATTTTGTTCTCAGATCCGACGACCCCAACGACCATTGCACCAAGGGCTTGAAGCCACTGGCAAGCAATGGAACCAACGCCGCCAGCTGCCGCATGGACGACAACAACGTGTTCTGATTGAACCGCAAAGCATCGATGGATCAGATACTCAGCAGTCATTCCTTTGAAAATCAGTGCAGCAGCTGTGTGGTCGTCTATCGTGTCGGGTAGTTTGACCACCCGAGACACTGGAATGTTTCTTTTGAGCGCGTAAGCACCCGGCGGACCTCCGACATAAGCAACGCGGTCTCCAGCAGTGAATGTTGTGCTGTGCACGCCGACAGCTTCGACGATACCGACGCCTTCAACGCCGATGGCAGACGGGAGCTTAAGGGATGGATCAGCGCCACGGCGTTGATAAATGTCGAGGAAATTCACGCCTATCGCTGTGTGTCGTAGCTGAATGTCATCCGGTCCCGGCGGGTCTAGCTCCGTCGATTGAAACTGAAGGACGTCTGGGCCGCCATGTGTTTGGTATCGGAACGCTCTTGTTGTTTGGCTCATCGGGTTTTCCTTTTGGTTAAGATGGCCGCATAGCCGTGCATGTGGATACGCCATCCAAAACCAATCAGACGGCGGATCCGGTGGCGTCGCTCAGGATCCGACCCACGTTTGAAACAACAGGCCCGAGGCAAGTGATCCCGACAGGGCAAGCGCAACATACAAGACGAATACGGAACGCTTGGCGAGCGCCCAGACAGCGATAGCTGCAGGCAATGACGTAACCCCGCCTGCAACGAGGAATGCCAAACCCGCACCCGGTGCCATTCCCTGTTCCACGAGACCAGAAACCAACGGAAGCGCCGCATAGCCGTTCAAATATGCCGGTACGCCAACCAAAGTGGCCGTCAAGATCGAGCCGACGCCATTTCCGCCAACCGCCTGGGCGACAAAATCGGCAGGTACAAAGGCGATCATCAGGGATTCCAGCACAAAGGCCAGCGTCAGCCACTTGGCAAGGAAAAGTGTCGTTGAGACGGACTCGCGCATGAATTTTGCGCGCCGGGCGTCCTCACGCCAAAACACCCACACCGGTGGCTTTGGATCGCGAATGTTGGAGGCACCACAGCCGCCATTGCCAACACCATCGCGCAACGGATCGGCGAATGCCCCGAACCGAGTGAGCGCCAGCGTCACATAGCCCCCCATGACCCCCAATCCGATGGCCGCAATCGTCTTTGCAATTGCGAACTCATAGCCAAGCACTCCGACGGTCAAGGCGAACATAGATGGGTCGATCACCGGTGAGGCGAGCCAAAATGCCATGACCGCCGACAGCGGAACACGCATCGCCAAAAGCGCGGCAATCAAAGGAATGACCCCGCACGAACAAAATGGTGACAAGCCACCGACCGCTGCCGCAACCAGGATCATCAATGCAGGTGCCCCGGCAAACGCCCGTGCGATCAGGCCATCGGCGCCTGTCGCGCTCGCATATGCGGCAACCCCGATTGACAGAAGAAGATATGGACTCGTCCCCAAGAGCGCCCGCGTTGTGAAGCCAAGGCTGGCCATGCCCTGCGCCGGATCAAAGAGAGTTAAAGCAACCAAAATAACGGCTGTGAAGAGCCAAACACGGTGGTCAGACCAAAGGCTACGGGCAAGCGTTGTTCCCCGCCAGATTGGAGATTGTGTTGTATCCGTCATGTCTACATATCCAGTTTTGTAGTTATTTTAGGTCAAAAGAAAGGGTGAACGTCTGTCATGCCGCATCACTTCGAACGAGAGACACCCCCATACAACACTCAGCGGTTAAAAAAGACAGGGCCGCAGTCATGGCTGCGAAATCCGCGCGGTTTACCACCTCTCGCCCCCTGCGTTCTTGAGATACAAGGTCCGCGGACACAAGTGCACGAAGGTGATGCGAAAGCGTCGATAACGGTAAACCCGTATGGGCAGCAATGTCCCCAATGATCATCCCGTCATTCCCTGCTCGTACCAGCAGGCGAAACACATCAAGGCGGGCTTCGTGACCCAGGGCGGCGAGCGCATAAGTGGTTTTAGCAGAATCATTCATTCCATCTACATAACTAGATATATAGTTATTATCAAGACCCCATTGGTTTCGCTGAAGTCAGTCCTAATCTAAAGGGGTATGAGCAAGCTGTCTCAAACGACGCTTCATATGACGCGGTTTGACCAACAAAGCAAACGTGCGCCGAACGTGAGACGAAGTGCCTATTTGCTTCCCAAACAAGCGTTGGGCCGGATCATCACCGCTGCGCGCGGCGCCCCATAGATTTCACACCGCTGCTCATCACCGCAAAAAATAACCCGCATTTCCCCTATCGGGCCAATAGCGCGACAGTGTCCCGGATTGCTCGCGCGATCTGCGCACGGCCCTCTCCCGTCGCCAAAACAGCCCGATCTTGGGCGTTCGACAAAAACCCGACCTCGATCAACACACTTGGAAAATCCGCAGCCGTCAGGACCGCAAACTGTCCCTCCCTGCGCGGTCGCACATTCAAACGCACACCCTCGGCGCGCATTGATGCCACCAGAGCATCGGCAAACCGACGGCCCGCTGGGCCCGTCTCCGCCCGCGCCAAATCCATCAGTGCCGTCGCCACGCGATCACCGGCCGCGTTCAGATCGACACCGGCAAGCAAATCACCGCGTTCATGGCGTTCAACAATCCGGCGCGCAGCCGCCGAACCCCCACCTTCGGACAGGGTGTAAACCGATGCGCCCTGCGCTTCATCTTCTTCCAAAGCATCCGCATGGAGCGAGATAAACAAATCCGCCCCAACTTGCCGCGCAATCGTCATCCGCGCAGAGAGCGGCACAAAGGTATCCGCGTCACGCGTCAATACGGCACGCACCCCGTCCAAATTATTGAGCAGAACAGCCGTTTCAGCGGCCATCACCAACATCAGATCGGCCTCTTTGATCCCACCTTGGTTGGCTCCGGGATCAATACCGCCGTGACCCGGATCAATGACAACGACAAAGTCCTCGCTCTCCGACAATCGGGCGGCTTCGCGCGGATCAAACCCCGTTACAATCTCCCAGCCCGGATCAGGTGGCGCGCCGGCACTGGCCGCGAACTCTTCGGCGGTTGTACGCTCCAGCACAATGCTCAGATCGGCACCTTCGGGGGCGGCGACCATGCCTGCCTGCGCCACCACCAAGGGCTCCGCCAGATCAATCACCATCCGCGACCATCCGGGGCGCAACGGACCAACACGTACGTCCGTCGCGCGATCACCGGACAGAATATTCTGCGGCTCAATCGCACCGAAGGTCACGCCTTCGAAATCCACAACCAAACGGCGCGGCTCATCAAGCGCAAACACCCGGTAAGGTGTAATCTGGCTGAGCCCGACATCCACTTCCAGCGTCCACCAACCGTCGCGGACGGCCGTGCGATCTGGATCAACCGACACCTGGGCTGCGGCCAGAGTGGCGGTAAAAATAAATGCCAACACCCAACGGATCATACCTGACGGTCCTGCATAAAGCGAGCCAATCGGTCCAACCCTTCGGTGATGTCCGCAATGGAACGCGCATATGAAAACCGCAGCCAGTGGTGACCGCGCGTTGCATCAAAATCAAGACCGGGGGTCACAGCGACACCCGCATGCTCAAGGATTTCGGCGGCAAAACCCAGCGCGTCATCCGTATAGGCCGACACATCCACATAGACGTAAAACGCACCATCCGGCGGGGCAAACCGGGTCAGGCCAGCGGCCTTCAGCCCCGCAATCATCAAGTCACGGTTGGCTTTGTAGACACGCTTGTTGGTCTCCAACTCATCGCCGCAATCCATCGCGTGCAATGCCAACCGCTGGGCCGCGTGCGGCGCGCAGATAAACATATTCTGGGCCAACCGTTCGACCTGTCGCACGTGATCTTCAGGCACTATCATCCACCCCACACGCCATCCCGTCATCGAGAAATACTTTGAGAAAGAGTTCACAACATAGACATCATCAGTGACCTGCAGCGCACTCACCGGCGGTGCGTCATAGTCAATCCCATGATAAATCTCATCCGAGATCAACGCCGCCCCCTGCGCCTGACAGGCCGCCGCTAACGCGGCCAGACCTTCGCGGTCCAGCATCGTGCCTGTGGGGTTCGCAGGTGAGGCCACAATCAGGCCATCCAAACGATGTGTGGCAACATCAGCAGGCAAAGGCTGGAACCGCTGGGCCAATGAAGTGGGGATATCCACAGGGCTCAGACCAACAGCACGCAATATCTGGCGGTAGGATGGATAGCACGGCGTCCCCAACCCGACCCGCGCGTCATTGTCGAACAGGGCTGAAAATGCCAACAAAAACGCGCCTGACGCCCCGCTTGTGATAACGACACGCGCGGGATCAAGCGTGACCCCGTACCAGTCCGCATAATGCTGCGCGATCCGCTCTTTCAGCTCTGGCAGGCCCAAAGCAACGGTATAGCCCAAAGGGTCCGCCATATCGGCGATCAGTTTGGCCTTCGCGGCCTCAGGCGCGCCGGTACCGGGCTGGCCCACTTCCATGTGGATGATGTGACGGCCAGCCGCCTCTGCCTTGCGGGCGGCTTCCATCACGTCCATGACAATGAACGGATCTACATCACCTCGGTTCGATAAACGCATCGCCTGCCCTTTTGATTTGCCATCTGTTTGCCCATCGCACCGCAGAGCGTCAATGGGCAAGCGCGGCTCCTTCGTGATTGGACGCGACGCAATGCCGCACTAGCTGTGCTAACAAGGCCATCAACAGCTCAGGAGTATTCAGATGCAGACCCGCCGCAAGTTTCTTACCAATGCCGCCGCCGTATCAGGCATCACACTGCTGCCGTACAAACTCAGTGCCGCTGGGCACGGCGCTGACGCCTTCGCGTCTGACACAGGCGAGGTGATCGTCACACCAAAAAATCACGCGTCATTCGTCATGCAGACCCCGGCTGGAACCATATATGTGGATCCGGTTGGCGAAGCGGACATGTACAGCGACATGCCGCCCGCAGACATGATCCTGATCACCCATGAACATGGCGATCACTTTAATGCCGGTACCCTTGCCGGGATCATGGGCGAAAACACGATCATGATCACAAATCCCGGCGTCTATGACATGCTGCCTGCTGACATGCAGGCCGTAGCGAGCGCGATCGCAAATGGCGAAACGGCAAATGCCGGCGGCGTCTCGATCGAGGCGATCCCAGCCTATAATTTGACCCAAGAGCGTTTGAACTTCCACCCAGAAGGGCGCGACAACGGATATGTCGTGACCGTGGATGGGCTGCGGGTCTATATTTCTGGTGACACCGAAGATATTCCCGAAATGCGCGCCCTCGAAAACATCGATCTGGCCTTTGTTTGCATGAACCTGCCCTTCACGATGGACGCAGCAGCAGCGGCATCAGCAGTTGCTGAATTTGCACCAACTTACGTCTACCCCTACCACTACCGCGGGCGCGACAATGGCACACAAGACCCCGCAGAATTTGCAGCGATGGTCGAAGGCGACATCGAAGTGAAGATGGGGGCCTGGTACGGCTAAGGTCGAAAGGGATAACCGATCAGCATGGGGCGGCGCAATTTAGCGCCCACGTGCGATCGGTGCTCTGCCACGCAGGCGCAAAAGCGCAAACAAAGTTGCGCCAAGCAAGACCCCACAGAGCACAAATTTTGACATCGTTTCCATTGTGCCTTCGATCAGAACGGCATGAACAACGGTGCCTACCACGATCACAACAGCCAACACCAAATGCGCCATGCGCCACACACGCCAACGCAACCGGTAACGCAGCACTGCCAAGGCTGCCGATGCAAACACTGCCCACATGGCAATTACACCCCAAAGCGAAAATGGCGTCGGTGACACAAAAAGAAGTGCATCGACCACATCGGGCGGACTGGTCATCCAAAGCGCCGCAACATGCACGATCACCAAAAGAACCAGTGCGAACCCGACAAGTCTGTGCATGTGGCGACCTTTGGTGCGCTCGATACCCGGCACGGAACCCATGGCCAGCAAGGGCTGAAACGACATCAGCACCATTGCAATAATACCGGCAAAGCCGGCTACAATATAGATGGGCTCACGCCAAGCCAACAAAGGACTGATAGCCGCCAGCACAAGCGGGACAACGGCCACCAGGGCGAGCATTGTCCATATCAGGGCCATACGTGTCCGGCTCATTTGCGACGGAGTTCTCAGGGCTATGAAGGCTGCAAAACAAAATGCGCTTCGAGACTCGTATCATTGGCACTTGCCATCACCGGACGCAGGAACACGGACTCAAACGCGTCATCGTCATAGGCAAGATGCCCGTGAGGTTGTCCAAAGGCGGGAACGATCTGCGGCATCTCAAGCCGAAACACACCATTGTCGTCCGTAAGCGTCGCGCCGTGACTGTGCGCATCGCGTTCATGCCCCTCGGTCGTATGCGCCCAAATCTGAATGCGTTGCCCTGGCAGCGGCGCACCATCGCCCGCGCGGCGGACAGTGCCTGTCATCCAGAATCCTCCGCCCCCAATACGCTCAACAATCGGCGCACCGGGGCGGTAATTATTGGCACCGCCGCGCATCGTCGGCGTTGGTGCGAGTGTCTGCGCCTGCGCCGGCGCAACCAAACCAAATGGTGCAACAAGGGCGGCAGACCCGCTTGAGGCCAGAAGTGTCCGACGTGTCAAAAATCTCGAGATCATGCGCGTGTCTCCCATCAGTCTGCAAACCGCCGCAGAACGCCGTTACTTTCGTCGGCAAGACCTGCTATACATATTGCAGTATAGCGCTTTCGCGACGTCGCCCCAATATACACTGGGCAATCTGTCTGGGCCACCGACACAAATGATCGTGATATCGGCACATCTAAGAAATAAATCGTTTCCATTTCGCATAAGTATTAAGCAGTGTTGGTCATAATTCTGCCCGAAATTTCAGCTAAGTGAAAACTTGAGTGTTAATCAGTATCTGGAAAGTAGAGAGTACAAAATGATAAAAAGAGTAGTTGGAGCGGCATTGCTTGCCGCCTTGATTGCGGGGCCTGCGCAAGCACAGCAGGCGTCGTCTGGGGTCTCACCCTTTGTGATGAATACGCTGTTCATCGTGTTCTGCGGCGTCCTTGTTATGTGGATGACGGCAGGTTTTGCGATGCTTGAAGCAGGGTTTGTCCGCGAAAAGAACGTCGTCGCACAATGCGCTAAAAACATTGGTATTTTTGCCATCGCGTCAACCGCATTTATCCTCAGCGGTTACGGCTTCATGTTCCCAAACGGAAGCTGGATCCTGCCCGGGGTTCTGGGTTTTGAAGGTGCCATCGAAGTGATGGATGTCGCTGATGGGCGGTCGGATTTCATCGGCCGCGGGCACGCGGGCGCCGCTGACATCTTCTTTCAATCAATGTTCTGCGTCGCCGTTGCGTCGATTGTGTCCGGTGCCGTTGCCGAACGTGTGAAGCTGTTGCCATTCTTCATCTTCACCGCTGCGATGACAGCCGTCATCTACCCTATTCAGGCCTCCTGGACATGGGGTGGTGGCTTTCTGGCGTCTGACCTTGGTTTCAGAGATTTGGCCGGCAGTTCGGTTGTTCACGTCACTGGCGGCGTTGCCGCGCTGACGGGTGTGCTGTTTCTCGGCTCACGCGAAGGCCGCTTTGTCGACGGCAAGAAAATGACCCTCGGGAACTACTCTTTGCCAATCGCAACTGTTGGTACGCTGATCCTGTGGATGGGCTGGTATGGCTTCAACGCAGGCTCTTATCTCAGCTTCTCCACTGACGGGGACGCCGCGAACGTGTCGCGCATCTTCCTCAATACCAACCTGTCCGCTGCAGGTGGCGTGATCGTCGCTGCGGGGCTGTCTTACCTCCGCGAATTCCGCTTCGATCTGTCTATGATGCTCAACGGCGCACTTGGCGGCTTGGTTGCAATCACGGCAGAGCCTCTTTTCCCATCTCCCTTCTGGGCATTCGCCGTTGGTATGGGCGGTGGCCTGATCTTGTACTGGGCGATGCAGCTGCTGGACTATTTCAAAATTGATGATGTTGTCGGCGCGATCCCGGTCCACCTGTTCTGTGGCACTTGGGGGACCATCGCGGCGGGCTTCACAAACCCAGACGCGTCGGTCGTTGGTCAACTCTCTTCGGTCTTGATCATCATGGCCTATGTTGGCGTCACAACAAGTCTGGTTTGGATCGCCCTGAAAGAGACAATCGGCATCCGTGTGACCTCTGCGAAAGAGGCGTATGGGATGGACAAAAGCGAATTTGTTCTGGACAACTAATGTCCGGCATGAATTCTGACCAAGGCAACTCAGGTTGATTTGCCCTGGTCGTCACGGCAGACGACAGTTTGCCAAGTATGTAGTGAGTTATCAGTGAGAGAGTTGCCAAAAGTGCGGCGATCTCGTTTCGGAGTACAGTAAATGAATATGCGGATGTGTGGGTTTGCAATGTCGCTGGGTATCATGGCGACCGGCGTGCATGCTGATCAGCTAATAAATGTTGACGGAGAGGAATATTCCCTGTCGACCTTGACGGAAAATTGCCAAAGCATCACGGACGACCCCGCGGCACAGATCTCCTGTTTCAGCGCGTTGTCCAAACTGCTGGAAGAACAATCCGAACCCGGACAGGACAACTCCGAAGCCATCACGCAAGCCTTAGATGCGCTGCGCGCAGTGGCTCAGTATCAGGATGAGGAGTCGGGATTGCTGATCGCAGGGGCGGATTGCAATATCCACATCCTGTATTTCAACAACTACTTCCACATCAGCCGCCGCAACGTCTCGACCATTGACCTGATCAGCGCGCAGTTTGACACATCAAAACTGCAATATGATCAAACGGTCCAAGGACAAGGTGGGCAGGTGCCCTTGTCAAAAGGTTTCATGGACCGCGGCGCAACGGCCGCCATGCGTGGGGGGGCGGCCATCGATTCTTCATTGGATAACTTTGAGCCCCGATCACCCCGGACAACGATTGACGTCTACGCCAACGAAGTTGTCGCCCAACTCCCCGCGCGCGAAGGTGCAGAATTTGACTTTGTTCTGGTTCATCCACAGCGAAGCCAGGCAAGTGCCGAAATTTGGGGGGCCTTTGACGCCTTCGCCGAAGCCTGCCACGGCTGATCGACATCCGCTGATGTAGCGCACCTCACCCCGTCTGGACACGATCTTGACGGGGCGCCTTAGCCCTCGCGATCGGTATCAGGCGCGTTTTGGGCGGTGGCCCCTACTCTGCCGCAACATCTTTCTGGGCTTCCAGCTCCGCCGCCTTCTTTTCGACCTGCTCAACGATATGATCGACCATATCCGCGTTGGATTGCTTATGGCTCTGCTTGCCTGCCAAATAGACCATCCCAGAACCCGCACCACCGCCGGTAAAGCCCACATCCGTCATCAGCGCCTCACCCGGACCATTCACGACGCAACCAATGATCGACAGGGACATTGGGGTCTTGATATGTTCCAGCCGCTTTTCCAACGTCTCGACAGTTTTGATGACATCAAACCCCTGACGGGCGCAGGACGGGCAGGAAATAATATTGACGCCGCGGTGACGCAGCCCAAGGGATTTGAGGATCTCAAATCCCATCTTCACTTCTTCCACAGGATCCGCAGACAGGGACACACGGATCGTATCGCCGATCCCCATCCACAACAGATTGCCCATGCCAATGGCCGATTTGACGGTCCCGCTGATCAAACCACCCGCCTCGGTAATGCCAAGATGGATCGGCGCGTCCGTCGCCTCTGCCAATTGCTGATAGGCCGCGGCCGCCATAAACACGTCCGACGCTTTGCATGAAATCTTGAATTCGTGGAAATCATTGTCCTGCAGGATCTTGATGTGATTCAGGCCACTTTCCACCATCGCATCAGGGCAAGGCTCGCCATATTTATCCAGCAGGTGCTTTTCAAGTGACCCGGCATTCACGCCGATGCGGATTGAACAATTGTGGTCGCGGGCCGCTTTGATCACTTCCTTCACACGCTTCTCGTCACCGATGTTGCCGGGATTGATGCGCAAACAGGATGCGCCCGCCTCGGCCGCCTCGATCCCACGTTTGTAGTGAAAATGGATGTCGGCCACGATGGGAACAGCAACTTCAGGCACGATTTGCTTGAGTGCAGCACTCGACGCCTCATCGGGAACGGAAATGCGAACGATGTCAGCACCGGCCTCTGCGGCTGCGTTGACCTGCGCAATGGTCGCCTTCACATCCGTGGTCAGCGTGTTGGTCATGGTCTGCACCGAAATCGGCGCATCACCCCCAACCGGCACACTACCCACCATAATCTGGCGCGACTTGCGACGGTAAATATTGCGCCAGGGGCGGATATGATTCAAGGACATGAGGTTCGGGCTTTCGTCTGCCAATCAGTTGCGCCCAACCTAAGCCGCGAAACCTGCATCAGCAAGCATCAGCAACTGCGGTTATTCGTCTACCGCGACCTCAGCCACATTGACGATCTCTGCAAGGTCGGTGTCGGCCGTCAAATCGGCCACGGTATAGGTCTCTGTCAGGCTTTGTGCGGTCAAAGCCACGTTCGAGGTCACAACACCCGAAGGTCCGACAGGCCCGTAGTGCACACCGTTGACGGCAAAATACATCGCACCGCTTTCGCCCACACGTAGCGTTGCAGGCTCTTCGGTCGCCGGCACAACAAAGTTCTGGCCCGGTTCCATGACACCTTCAAAGATGACAGTCCCATCAGCAGAGCGCACCCGCACCCACGCCGGACGCACCGCAACCAGCTGCAATTCTGGAACATCAGGTTCCACCACCTGGATCGCCGGTGGAGACGGCAAATCAGCGTTTGCAATAGTCAGCTCTGGCGCAGCAGGCACGCCCGCATCGGGGACCAACGCCCCAATCGTGCCAGGGCTCAACGTCGAGATGGGCGCATCGCGCGCAACCAAAACCGGGACGTCCAGCGCCTGCGGACGATAGAGCCGGTCAAGCGCCTGCGCATTTGGCGCCTGGAAATCAGCAAGCACATCATTGGTCTGGATCGCATTTGTGGCCCCGGCCAAAGGATCAAGATCGGACAAAACGACCGGTGTCTGGTCGACCGGCGCAAACTGTACCTTCTGCACTTCCTGCAACACGGTCCATCCGCCATATCCCAAGGCAGAAATCAAAGCGACAAGGACCATGACGGATCCGATCGCGCGCGGCTCCACAGCGGAAAACACGGCCTCGCCTGCGGGAATGAAAGGTGTGGCAGACGATGAAAAAATATCTTTGCCCAAGGGTGTGTCGACAGCATCAAAGCTTTTACCCTTGAGTGACGAAGCTTCGGCCGACATGCCGTGCGCCGTGACGAAACCGCTTTCCTCGCAAAAGGTCGCAAAAGCTTCATCCGGGTTCATGCCAAGGTAGCGGGCATAGGATCGCACGTAACCAGCAATAAACCCCGGCGTATCAAATGCAGAAGGATCGGCATTTTCAATCGCGGCAATATAGGCCGCTTTGATCTTCAGCTCGCGCTGCACATCCAATAGGCTTTTGCCCATTGTTGCACGCTCTCCGCGCATCAAATCGCCCAAACGTAGATCGTAGGCGTCAAACCCCCCGGTTTGAACGTCCTCCGATGCGTCAGTGCGCTTGAAGGTCTTCCCGATCATCGACTGTCCCGTCGCTCAATGCCCCTAAGCGCATGCTTGCAACGAATCGAAACAATACAGGCGCCTAGGCTTTAAATAACACGTCCGGCAAAGTTATGCACAGGTGTATATAATGTTAACCTGCGAGTTCAGCGCGATTTAGCGCACAATGTGACCATAATCCATCCAAAGCGCCAACCAATGCATCCATCTCACGCGGCCCATGTACCGGTGACGGTGTAAAGCGCAAGCGCTCTGTCCCGCGCGGAACGGTCGGAAAATTGATCGGCTGCACGTAAATGCCAAATTCCGAAAGCAACATATCTGACAGTTTTTTGGTATGGACAGGATCGCCCACAATCAACGGTACAATATGACTGCCGTGGTCAATAATTGGTAAACCCATGCCCTTCAGGCGCAGTTTCAGGATTTTTGCCTGGGTCTGATGACGTTCGCGCAGTGATTGATCCGTCTTCAAATGCGCGACAGAGGCCGCAGCACCCGCAGCTACCGCAGGGGGCAGTGACGTCGTAAAGATAAAGCCCGGTGCATAAGACCTTATCGCATCACACATTTTGGCACTTGCCGCGATGTAGCCACCCATCACGCCATAGGCTTTTGCCAAAGTCCCATTGATTATGTCGATACGGCCCATCAGACCATCGCGCTCGGCAACGCCCGCACCACGCGCGCCATACATGCCAACGGCATGCACCTCGTCGATATAAGTCAGCGCGCCAAATTCTTCAGCAAGATCACAGATTTCTGCAATCGGGGCGAAATCACCGTCCATCGAATAGATCGACTCAAACGCGATCACTTTGGGCGCATCAGGATCATCAGCTTCCAAAAGCGCGCGCAGATGCGCCAGATCATTGTGGCGGAAAATCCGCTTGGCACCACCATTGCGGCGCACACCCTCGATCATAGAGGCGTGGTTCAGGGCATCGGAATAGATAATCAAACCGGGAAACAACTTGGGCAGCGTGCTCAGCGTGGCGTCATTGGCGATATAGGCCGAGGTGAACAGCAGCGCGGCTTCCTTGCGGTGCAAATCAGCCAGTTCCGCCTCAAGGCGCTTGTGATAAACCGTTGTACCAGAAATATTGCGCGTCCCCCCAGACCCCGCACCGGTCGCTTCGATTGCCTCGTGCATCGCGGCCAGAACGACAGGATGCTGACCCATGCCCAGATAGTCATTGCCACACCACACCGTAACAGGCGCTTCGGACCCGTCGGGTTTGCGCCATGTGGCATGCGGAAACTGGCCGCGCTTGCGTTCGATATCTATGAAAGTCCGGTACCGGCCTTCTTCGTGCAAACGTTCAATTGCAGTATCCAACTGGGCGCTATAGTCCACGTCGTTCGTCCTCTTACTTCGCTACAAAACACACATGTCGTGGTGTGCTTTGAATCGTTCTAAACCTCATATAGAGCGCTGGAGCCTCCGACAAGACGCTACAAAGTGTCACTCCCGTTTCAACATTCATGGCTGCTTGATCTGAAGGCTTCATTGATTTGCATCAAGCACCGCGCGTTTTATCCCGGACGATCACCGCTTGCAGCGATCCCGCCCATTGACCTCTCTCGAAATTGAGACAACGCTGCGCGCAAATCCATCATCCAAAAGGCCGCCCCAATGACCCTTGATCCCGTCCTCGCCCGCATCGACGCCGACCTGCCCGCCGCGACAGACCGGCTGCTGGAATTGCTGCGCATCCCGTCGATCTCGACCGATCCGGCGTATAAAGGTGATTGTGATACGGCCGCCGATTGGCTGGTGGCAGACCTGCAATCCATTGGGTTCGCGGCATCCAAACGGCCAACACCCGGCCACCCGATGGTGGTCGCACATACCGGTGGCGACGGGCCGCACATCCTGTTTTACGGGCACTACGACGTGCAACCCATTGATCCGATTGAACTTTGGGACCGCGACCCGTTTGATCCGCAAATCGAAAACACAGCCAAAGGCAAGGTCATCCGTGGGCGCGGATCGTCTGACGACAAAGGGCAGCTGATGACCTTTGTCGAGGCCTGCCGCGCATGGAAAGCAGAACATGGCACCCTGCCCGGCAACATCACGATCTTCTTTGAGGGTGAAGAGGAATCCGGCTCTCCTTCTCTCACCCCCTTCATGGAAGAAAACCGCGAAGAACTGACTGCCGATATCGCGTTGATCTGCGACACCGGGCTCTACGGCGACAGCACGCCTGCGATCATCACACAACTGCGCGGGCTTTTGGGCGAAGAACTAACGATCACGGGACCTGACAAAGATTTGCACTCCGGCATGTACGGCGGGCTGGCCATGAACCCCGCACGGGTGCTGGCGCGCATCATTGCGGCTTTGCATGACGAGGACGGACGGATCACCGTGCCGGGCTTTTACGATGGGGTGCCCGAACTCTCAAACGAACTGGCCGCCGCATGGGACGACCTCAAATTCGACGAAAAGCATTTCTTGGGCGAAGTCGGTCTATCGGAACCCGCAGGCGAACGCGGACGCCGCCCGCTGGAAATGATCTGGTCGCGACCCACCTGCGAAGTGAACGGCATGTGGTCTGGCTACACCGGCGACGGTTTCAAAACGGTATTGCCGTCCGAGGCCTCTGCCAAAATCAGCTTCCGGCTGGTCGGCGCGCAGGACCCGCTCAAAATCCGCGAGAGTTTCCGCAAAATGGTACAAGACATGCTACCCGCCGATTGCACGGTGGCATTCAGCGACCACGGGGCGAGTGCGGCGGGTCAAATGACGACAACGCACCCCGCCTTCGACCAAGCGCGCAAAGCACTATCGGACGAATGGCCCAACGCGGCGGCCTATGTGGGCTGCGGCGGGTCCATCCCGATTGCGGGGCATTTCAAGGATATCTTGGATATGGACGCGATGCTGATCGGCTTTGGCAAAGACGACGACGCAATCCACTCCCCCAACGAAAAATACGACCTGTCGTCGTTCCACAAAGGGATCAGAAGCTGGGCGCGAATTTTGGATGCAATGACGGGACAACGCTAAGCCTGAAACGCCAACGTTCACACCAGCAGATATTTATGGGACGGCAGTTCTTCGGCTAGAGATTTTCAAGAAATTTTGAGTAGTTCGCTGCGCAGTCCATGGTCGACGAAATGATTTCATCAGGGGTCATTTCTTGATAGCGTTTTTCAGCAATAAGAAGCGCCTTCCATGCAACCTCGGGGTCCCCTCCGGCGGCAAATCCTAGTGCAAGGGACGTAATTGACTGAGCATCGTCTGACCACGGATCAACACCCAATTCATTGTGAATTTCTTCTTTCATTGGTTCCGGCATTAAGCTTGTCCAAAGACCACCAAAATCGAACAAAACCGTACAAAGCGCAATTGTTTCCAGCATTTTTGACGTTCCGTTGTTAAAGCAATGTACGCGCCGACTTGACTCGCTCTATGCGTGATTATGGGGCCAGTTGTACAGCACCTTCAATAGCACAACCTAGAAAAACGCTTGATCAAAATGGCCCGAAGAGCCCTTACACGGAGACATAAAGTCTATGCGTAAGGCAAACAGTAATTCTGAAAAAGTGGCGCGGTTGACGGGGCTCGAACCCGCGACCCCCGGCGTGACAGGCCGGTACTCTAACCAGCTGAGCTACAACCGCGCGTATCGGGCGGGATAATCGCGCAAGCGCGGGCCGTCAACGCTAAAACCGCATCGCTACCTGTGTTTTTGCCGCGGATCATTGGGAAATTTACTTGTTGTTCAGATTTGCCGCCGCGCGGGGCGTTAACCAGCGTCGCTTTGTACATCTGTATGTACAGGATCTGTACGCTATCTGTACGGGTTCTGTATGGGCCAAACGTCGCAAAACAAGGGTGTTGATGCCTCTGAAGCAAAAATAGCATCAAAGCCCGTTAAACCCGTTGCATGACCCGGCATATCTGGGGGAAAGGCAGTGGCGCGGTTGACGGGGCTCGAACCCGCGACCCCCGGCGTGACAGGCCGGTACTCTAACCAGCTGAGCTACAACCGCGCATCTGCTTGTTCGACATTGCTATCGAACGTGGGCTGCTTCTAAGTGCGCCGAAGCGCCCCGTCAAGCGGCCTTAGCGGTCTGGCAGTGGAATAAATTCAGCATCGTCGCCGGGCGGCAATTGAAAGCGACCATTTTCCCAATCACCGGCCCGCCACGCCTCTTTCGCTTCGTCAATACGCTCCTTGCTGGAAGCGACGAAATTCCACCAGATATGGCGTGGGCCATCCATCGTCGCACCACCCAAAAGCATCACGCGGGCACCCTGTGCACCGGCTTTCATACTCACGCGGTCACCGGGACGGAACACCATCATCTTGCCTTGATCAAAGACCTGACCGGAAATTTCTACAGCCCCTTCAAGGACATAAGCGCCACGATCCTCATGGTTATCGGGCAGCGGCAGCCCTGCCCCCGGTTCCAGAATGGCATCAAGATAAAACATCTCGGATGGCGTCTCGACCGGCGCGCGTTCGCCGTAAGCGTCACCCAAAATCAACCGCACCTGTTTGCCTTCACCCTCCATCATGGGCAGATCAGCGGCGGGTGCATGAATAAAAGCCGCCTCGCGGTCCTCCGCCCCTTTGGGCAAGGCAATCCACGACTGAATACCAAACAGGCTCTGTGGCTTTTTCAGCGCCTCACCGTCCATCCGTTCCGAATGCGTGATGCCATGCCCCGCGACCATCAGGTTCATGGCCCCCGGTTCGATCCATTGATCGGTGCCAAGGCTATCGCGATGATGAATAGCCCCGCGATGCAGGTAGGTGACCGTGGCAAGACCAATATGCGGATGCGGGCGCACGTCGATACCTTTGCCTGTCACAAACTCTGCCGGGCCCATCTGATCAAAGAAAATAAAGGGTCCCACCATCTGACGCTTGGGCGCAGGCAAAGCACGACGCACCTCAAACCCGCCAAGGTCGCGGGCGCGCGGGACGATGACTGTTTCGATAGCGTCAACGTCATCGCCGGTTGGACAGTCAGGGTCGAGTGCGGGGTTCCAGCTCATCTTGCGTCTCCTCATGCGATATCCGCGAGAAGATAGAGCGTGCGCCAACGAAAGATAGAGCGCATCACGAATAGAAAATGTGCATAAATGCACCAAAGACGGCACAAACAGGATAGAATGACAGCTTTGACGCTACCCGTGCATGTCAAGCGCCGCATCCGGCACCACAAGGCGGTCAAGCGGTATCTCTGCAATGCACGTGATCTCAACCAGCAAGGCAGGGTCATAAAGGGACGAGACTTCAAGCGTGGTCGTCACCGGAAAAGGTGCCTCAAAGAACGTCGATCGGATCTCGCCGCAGCGCATAAACGCCTGAATATCCGTGGTGAACTGCTGAATTGACACAATGTCACTCATCCGGCCACCAAGCGACGCAAGAATGTCAGATACGTTCCGCAGCACCTGCGCGACCTGCGCCGCCATGTCCCCCTGCCCCACGATCTTGCCGTCCCGATCAAGGGCCACCTGACCTTTAAGGTATATGGTGCGACCACCTCCGCCGACCACGGATTGAGAGAACGCTCCAAAAGGTGCCCAGATATTGGAGGGGTTGTAACTCTGTGCCAAATCAGTTGCCTCCCGGCGTTCGCGGAATTGCCTCGCGATGGTACTTGAAAATCGCGCCAGCGTCTAAGTGCAAAAATACCGAAGACATGGTGGGTGATGAGAGGCTCGAACTCCCGACATCTTCCGTGTAAAGGAAGCGCTCTACCAACTGAGCTAATCACCCGACGACGCATCACTTAGACCAGCCACGCGCGCAGTGCAAGCCTCATTCCAACAGGAATTGCTCACCATCTTTGAGGTGATAAACGCGGCCCTGCCCCCCGTGTGTTGTGTGCACCGCATGCGCCTTTTCCCCAACAACAAGTCCGCGGATCATACTGCTGGTAATCCCATGTGTAACCAGCACCGATGGCCCCGTCAGATCAGAGAGCAACGTCCGGCAGCGCAGCTTGAGGCGCGCGAAACCTTCGCCATTTGGTGCGATCTCATATTGGGCCATAAACGGATCTTTGCCTTTGGGCATCGGAAGCTCGTCGCGCAAACGACCCGACCAATCGCCAACCCCGATCTCACGCAGGCGGTCATCCGTGCGGATATGGTCCGCGATACCGGCAAGTGCGATGCCCGCCGTCTGAAACGCCCTGCCCTGTGGGCTGGTCAAAAAGGTAAAGCCACGCAAGTCCAGCCGGGCCAATATATCGCGCTGACGTGCCGCATCACGCTGACCCTTGTCTGTCAGGGGTGAATTCAATTCACCCTGCATCCGGTTTTCTGCGTTCCACATGGTTTCGCCGTGGCGCAGGACGTAAATTTCGTGATGGGTCATCGGCTGTCAGCGGTTCGCAAGAATGATCATGCGTCATCATCTGTTGCGGCCGATACGGTCGCATTCTTGGGCGTCCGCAGCTTGACCGTCATCACTGATGCACCACCCTCAAGCGCCTTCGCTTTCACAACCCGCAGTTTGCCCAATGGCGGCACATTCACTTCCGCCCCGTCGCGCAAAGCATCCGCCAAAATGGCAAATGCCGCTTCGACGGCGGGTTTGACATCGCGTTTCTTGAGGTGCGTGCGGGCAACGATTTCGTCAAGCAACTCGGGCTTTTTGATCAGCTTGACATCGGATGTCTGCGCGGGCGCAGGGCTTTTGGGGGTGCGTGCCATATCGGCTCCTTGACTGGTTGGCACCATTACCGCGCCTTTCAGCAGGTAAGGTCAAGTCGATATAAACACGAGACCGGGCCAGGCATCATTTCTCCGTCTGAAAAACACACGGGGCATCATGTGCGATCTTTTATGCAGTGCTGCTTGTCAGCAGACTCTGAAGACCGCCGCACCGGGTCCGGTGGCAATCCCAGTCGTCGCCAATACAGGCTTATGAACAAGCTGCGTCGATGTGGGTGTGTCGCCTTCAACAAAAAAGGCGCCACCCTATGGGGAAGCGCCTTAGCCGCTGTCATCAAGTTCAGGGTTTAGTGCGCACGCGCGCCTTCACCAGTACCTTGTGCCTTCAAAGAAGCCGCTGCTGCTTCTTCCGCAGCTTCGTCCCATTCGATGGCCTCGGGTTTGCTCACCAACGCGTGCTCCAGAACTTCCGACACATGGGTGACGGGAATGATCGTCAGTCCCTCTTTCACGTTGTCGGGAATCTCGGGCAGGTCCTTGGCATTGTCCTGGGGGATCAGCACTGTCGTGATCCCACCACGCAAGGCCGCCAGCAGTTTTTCTTTCAAACCACCAATGGGCATCGCGTTGCCGCGCAAAGACACCTCGCCGGTCATGGCGATATCTTTGCGCACAGGAATACCGGTGAGGACAGACACGATGGAGGTGACCATCGCCAGACCGGCACTTGGCCCATCCTTTGGCGTCGCCCCGTCAGGGACGTGCACGTGAATGTCTATGCTGTCGAACTTCGGCGGCTTCACCCCGATCTCAGGTGCGATCGACCGCACGTAGGATGACGCCGCATCAATGGATTCCTTCATCACATCGCCCAGCTTACCGGTGGTCTTCATCCGCCCCTTGCCTGGCAGGCGCAGCGCTTCGATGTTCAGCAATTCGCCACCGACAGATGTCCAGGCCAGACCGGTTACAACACCAACCTGATCCTTTTCTTCCGCCAGACCAAAGCGGTGCTTTTCGACACCAAGGAAATCGTCCAGATTGCCGGCGGTCACATTGATGATATCCGCCTCTTTCTTCACGATCATCGTGACAGCTTTACGGGCCACCTTGGCCAGCTCACGCTCCATATTCCGCACGCCAGCCTCGCGGGTATACACCCGGACCATCGCCAGCAATGCATCATCAGCGACCGAGAATTCCTTGTCCTTCAACCCGTGGTTTTTCATGACCTTCGGCAGCAAGTGCTGCTTTGCGATCTCAACCTTTTCATCCTCGGTGTAGCCCGACAGCGAAATGATCTCCATCCGGTCCAGCAAAGGCCCTGGCATGTTGTAAGAGTTCGCAGTCGTCAGGAACATCACGTTCGAAAGATCATATTCGACCTCCAGATAGTGATCGACGAATGTCGAGTTCTGTTCTGGATCAAGCACTTCCAACATCGCCGACGCAGGATCACCACGGAAATCCTGCCCCATCTTGTCGATCTCATCGAGCAAGATCAGCGGGTTTGTGGTTTTCGCCTTTTTCAGCGCCTGAATGATCTTACCGGGCATGGAGCCGATATAGGTCCGGCGGTGACCGCGAATTTCACTCTCGTCACGCACACCACCCAAGGAAATGCGAATAAATTCGCGACCCGTGGCCTTCGCCACAGATTTCCCAAGCGAGGTTTTACCCACACCCGGAGGGCCAACCAAACACATGATCGGGCCTTTGAGTTTTTTGGATCGTTGCTGCACGGCCAGATACTCAACAATCCGTTCCTTGACCTTCTCAAGGCCATAGTGGTCGTTATCCAGCACGGCTTGGGCCTTGTGCAGGTCCTTCTTGGTGCGTGATTTCACGCCCCATGGCACACCCAAAATCCAGTCCATGTAGTTGCGCACAACGGTGGCTTCCGCAGACATAGGCGACATGTTCTTGAGCTTTTTCAGCTCCGCGTCCACCTTCTCGCGGGCCTCTTTGGACAGCTTGGTTTCGGCAATCTTCGCCTCAAGCTCATCAACCTCGTTCTGGCCCTCTTCGCCATCGCCAAGTTCCTTCTGAATGGCCTTCATTTGCTCATTCAGGTAGTACTCGCGCTGGGTCCGCTCCATCTGGGTTTTGACGCGGGTTTTGATTTTTTTCTCGACCTGCAGCACGGACATTTCGCCCTGCATCATGCCAAAGACCCTCTCAAGACGCTCCGACACAGACAGGGTTTCCAAAAGCCCCTGCTTCTGGTCGACCTCAATGCCAAGATGCCCGGCCACCAAATCAGCCAGCTTCGCAGGCTCAGTCGCGTCGCCGACAGCGGCCATCGCCTCTTCGGGGATATTCTTTTTGACCTTCGCATAACGCTCGAACTCAGCCGAAACATTGCGCACAAGGGCTTCAACTTCCGCCGGATCGCCCTCGGTTTCCGTCAGATAGGCGCATGACGCCTCAAAAAAGCGATCATTGGGAACAAATTCTGTGATCTTCACACGCGCGCGGCCTTCGACCAGTACTTTGACCGTACCGTCAGGCAATTTCAGCAACTGCAGGACATTTGCCAGCACGCCCATTTTGTAGATGCCCTCTTGATCGGGGTCATCTTCGCTGGGATCCACCTGGCTGGACAGCAAAATCTGTTTGTCGTCCTGCATCACCTCTTCGAGAGCGCGAACAGATTTATCGCGTCCCACGAAAAGCGGCACGATCATATGGGGGAAAACCACAATATCGCGCAATGGCAGAACGGGATAGGATGAACTCAACGGTTCTTGCATGCTCTTTTCCTTTTTTGGCAAGACGCCTCCGTCCCGCTTAGCGGCAACATGGGGCGTCTCCTCTTGGCCTCATTATGTGGGGCGGCGCACCCCATGTTTCAACCAGATAAATGATTTGTTGGGCAGCACAGTGCCCGCCATATTCACGTGCTGCAAGCCGCGAATTTGCAAAAGGGTGAACACGCAATGCGGAAATAGTCGGAAACTTCGGTGAAATGATGCTTAGAGCGCTGAAATATCACCTTTCGCGCGGGTGGCATGAAATTCAGCTTCCCAAACGTCAAATTGCCCTTTTGCAATCGCATCGCGCATCCCTTGCATGATTTCCTGAAAATAATGCAGGTTGTGCCACGTCAACAGCATCCCCGAAATCATCTCCTGTGCGCGAAACACGTGATGCAGGTAAGCGCGCGAATAGTTTGAACAAGCCGGACAGGTGCACGCTTCATCCAACGGACGCGGATCATCGGCATGACGGGCGTTTTTGATATTCACCACACCGCGCCGGGTGAACAGCTGCCCGGTGCGCCCTGACCTGCTGGGCAACACGCAATCCATCATGTCGATCCCGCGCTTCACGGCGCCCACGATGTCGTCTGGCTTACCCACACCCATCAGATAGCGTGGTTTATCAGCAGGCAACTGATCCGGCGCGAAATCCAGCACGCTAAACATCGCCTCCTGCCCCTCGCCCACGGCCAAACCACCGACCGCATAGCCATCAAACTCAACCGCTTTCAACGCCTCTGCACTCTGCGCGCGCAAATCTTCCTCAAGCCCACCTTGCTGAATGCCGAATAGCGCATAACCGGGACGGTCACCAAATGCATCGCGTGACCGCTGCGCCCATCGCATCGACAATTCCATACTCTCAGCGATCCGCTTGCGATCCGCAGGCAAGGCCGGGCATTCATCAAAACACATCACAATATCAGAGCCGAGCAGCTTTTGAATTTCCATCGACCGTTCCGGCGTCAACTCATGTTTGGAGCCGTCGATATGGCTTTTGAACGTGACGCCCTTCTCGGTCATCTTGCGCAGATCAGCGAGGCTCATCACCTGAAAACCGCCGCTATCGGTCAAAATCGGCTTGTCCCAATTCATGAACTTATGCAGGCCGCCCAAACGGTCAATCCGCTCAGCGGTCGGGCGCAACATCAAATGATAGGTATTCCCCAGCAGGATATCGGCACCCGTGGCGGCCACGCTTTCGGGCATCATCGCCTTTACCGTTGCAGCTGTGCCCACAGGCATGAAGGCCGGCGTGCGAATATCACCGCGCGGGGTCGAGATGACGCCAGTACGGGCTTTGCCATCCGTGGCGTTCAGGGCGAAAGAAAAACGTTTATTCATGTGCCCGGTCATGGGCGATTTGGGACGAATTGTGAAGGGGCCTCACCCGGCGGCAGATACCACCGGTCAAAAGAATATCGTGAGCCCCGTCATTGATACGATCAGGAACAGAACGGTCATGATCCCGCCTGACCGGACAAAATCCACAACCCGATAGCCGGCTGGGCCCATAATCAGCGCATTCACCTGATGGGTGGGGATCAGGAAAGAATTCGAGGTCGAAATCGCCACCGTCAGCGCAAAGATTGCAGGATCGCCCCCGCAGAAATCGCAATGGAAATTGCCAGCGGCACCAGCAGGACGGTCGCGCCAACATTCGACATCACAAGCGTAAAGATCGTCGCAAGGATCGCGACACCGGCTTGCAGCGCCCAGATCGGCCAGCCATCCAGCAGGGCGAGGATTTGCTCTGCGATCCATGCTGCGGTGCCTGTGTTCTGGACGGCCTGCCCCAGCGGGATCAGAGAGGCCAACAAAAATACGGTACTCCAGCCGACAGCATCATAGGCTTCATCTATGGACAGCACACGCGACAGGATCATGCCAACCGCCCCCGCCAGCAGAGCAAGTGACAACAAAAGGTCGGTAAACAAGATCAGGCCCAGCGTCATAAGAAAGAATCCAAGCGCCCAGTTTACCTTGTGCGGTCGCAGCTCTTCTTGCGGGAAATCGGATGTGACCACGACGAAATCCTGATCCGACTTCATCCGCGTTAACCGCTCCCATTGCACATGAACGACCAATGTATCGCCCGCTTGCAATTGAACTTCGCCAACATGGGTCGCGACATGGTCCTCGGTTTCAACATGGCTCAGCGTGTCTTCGCCACGGTGGATCGCCAGAATGGACAGACCATGGGTCTGGCGCAGGCGCAATTCGATAGGACATTTCCCGATAACGGTTGAGCCCGGCGGGATCACCACCTCGGCCACACCGGACTCTGTAGCGGCAAAATCATCAGAAAACACGTCCAAAGCGGGCAAAATTTCTAAACCATAAGGCTCTGCAAACTCGTCATGCAGCACGCGACGCAGGCCGAGTATTGCCAATCGTGCAGGCGCCTCAATTACGGTGTCTGCCATCGGCGCGATCACCTTGTGACCTCTGTAGGATGTCCCAAGAATATAGATATGGTGGGCGACCATGATATCCGCCAGCTTTTGACCGATGAGGATGGACCCTTCCGGCACACGCACCTCGAACATATCGGCGCGCAAACCATAGGTGTTTTCCACATAGGTCTGCATGGAGCGGGCTGCACCCGCATCTTCGCCGCGCCCCCGCCTGCCGGGCAGAATCCAGCGGCCCAACAGTACAAAGTAGAGCACACCCGTCAGCACCAGCATCACCCCAACAGGTGTCACCGAAAACAGGCCGAAGGTCTCCATTTGCTGATCAGCGGGCAAAGTGTTGTTCGCGGAAATCAGCAGGTCGTTCAGCAAAATCAGCGGCGATGATCCAACCATTGTGATTGTACCGCCAAGGATCGCACAAAACCCCATCGGCATGGCAAGACGGCTCATCGGAATTTCTGTTCGGGCAGATATCCGGCTGATGACGGGCAAAAACAGGGCTGCCGCGCCTACGTTTTGCATGAACGAACTGATCACGCCCACGGTGCCCGATACGATAGGGATAATCCGCGCCTCGGTCGTGCCGCCGCGTTTCAGGATCAAGGTCGCGACCTTGGACATCAGGCCGGTCTTGTCCAGCCCGGCCCCAATGATCATCACCGCAATGATCGAGATGACCGCGTTTGATGAAAAGCCAGAGAATAATTGCGCGCGATCCGCAAGGTTTCCCAAACCCGGCAAGGTGCTGAGCGCACCAAGGATGACCATCACAAGGATGGCGGCCAGATCAATGCGAATGATTTCAGAGACAAACAGAAATATCGTAAATGCCAGCAGCCCAAGGACCACCATCATCTCGAACGTCAGTACCGTCGCTTCCATCGTCTCTCCCTACTGCAAAGCTTAGCGAGGGTTTCGCAGGACGGATAGGTCCAATTGCGCCAAACTGGCAACAGGTTGCGGCTTTGCAAGACATTGACCAACAATCAAATTGCCGCTCCCTGCCCCCCTTTACGCCTGCATCTGCAAACCCTATATGTTTGCTCAGGAATAAGAGGCTGTCTGACCATGACCGACCAAAATGCCCAGCTAGAAGGTGCGCCGTTGATTGCGCCATCAACCACAGATCATCCGCTTTACGAGGATATCGTGGGCGCCTGTAAGTCTGTCTATGACCCTGAAATTCCAGTCAATATCTACGATCTTGGCCTGATCTACACGATTGATATCAAAGAAGATAACGCCGTCAGCGTGATTATGACCCTCACTGCCCCCGGCTGCCCTGTGGCAGGTGAAATGCCCGGTTGGGTCGCGGACGCGATTGAACCCCTGCCCGGTGTCAAACATGTCGATGTCGAAATGACGTTTGAGCCGCAGTGGGGCATGGACATGATGTCCGACGAAGCCCGCCTTGAACTTGGGTTTATGTAACCCCCTTCCGTTCAACACAGACCCTATTGCGACTTGCACTTGGCCCCCGCCCGCGCCAGCATAGCGGCAAACGCGAGGGACCAATGGCCAACTATGCCGTTCTAACAGGCGATATCGTCAAATCTTCTCAGCTGCCTGAGGGCGGGCTGGACCGGATTTTTGATAATCTTGCGCGCGCGGCCGAAATGATGGCTGTCTGGCAAGGTGCCCCTGCCTATTTGACACGCAACCGCGGTGATGGCTGGCAAATCGCTGTGTCGCCAAAATTTGCACTGCGCGCGGTGTTCGCCTGCCGTGCCGCCGTGCGCATGACCGACAGACGCTTTGATACCCGGATCGCCCTTGCCATCGGCGCAGGCACGATTCCCGGTGAGACATTGGCCGATGCGCATGGTCCTGTGTTCACGCAATCCGGCCAGGCGTTAGAGCAGATGCCGCGACGACGTGAGATGATCTTTGCGGGCAGCGCAGGCGCGCTTGCCGTGACCCTGCGGCTCGCAGAGGAAATCATCAAACGCTGGACCGAGGCACAGGCCGAAGTGGCCTTGTTGGCACTTGATCCTGCACAGCCGTCACAGTCCGCTTTGGCCACATCTTTGGATGTCACGAAACAAACCATCCAGCAGCATGTGGACGCGTCCGGCATTGATGCATTCGTCGACGCCTGTGAGGTCCTCGATGCATGATCGACAGCCATATATGGCTGTTTTGGTAAGAAACAGCCACATTCAACTGCCTCTACACATGACAGTTAAATACAACTGTCTTTCGGAAAGACAGCCACATTCGACTGTCATTCCGAAAGACAGCCGGAAAGGTCGGGTCTCTGCCGTGACCGACGGTCACCTACCGGCACAACGGTGCGCAATCTCATGCTGACGACCGCCCTCGCCCTGCTAGTCGCGCATCTGCTGGCGGACTATCCGCTGCAAAACAGCTGGATCATCGCCAACAAGAAAAAACCAACGGCCATGGCAGCGCACATCGGCGTGGTTTTCCTGCTCAGTTTGCTGGCCCTGCGGGGCGAGGTTCTACCCGCCCTCACCATTGCGGTGCTGCACTTGGGCATTGACCTGATCAAAACGCATCTGGCACCGGCGACACTCTGGGCCTACATCAGCGACCAGCTTGCACATTACGCCACAATCATGGGTGTTTTATGGTTCTGGCCCGCGCTGGGCATACTTTGGCCCGAAGCCACGTCTTTTGCACAGTATCTGCTCACGATCACTGCAGGATTGATCCTTTGTGTGCTTGCAGGCGGCCCGGCCATCGGTCTGTTGATGCAAGATTTTGCAATCGACATGCCAGATAGCCTACCAGAAGCGGGCAAATTGATCGGACAACTCGAACGGGCCGTTATCTTTCTCTTGGTTCTTGCAGGCTATCCTGCCGGTGTCGGTTTCCTGATTGCTGCAAAATCTATCCTGCGCTTCGACAAGGACCCCAAAGCCAGCGAATATGTCATCATCGGCACGCTGGCCTCTTTCGGATGGGCGTTGCTGGTCAGCTTTGCAACCCTTTCGCTGATCACTTTCTACGGCATGGACCCGACCCCGTCTTGAGTGGGGCCACCAACTGCCCTACATAAAGATCAAAGGAGCCCATCCATGTTCGGCATTCCAGGCAAACAAGCGGTCAGCATCACTGACAAAGCAGCGGCACAAATCGCAAAACTGATGGAAAAAGATGGCCATCAGGGGCTGCGCATTGGCGTCAAGAAAGGCGGCTGCGCGGGCATGGAATACACCATGGACTATGTAACCGAGGTTGATCCGCTCGACGAAGTCGTCGAACAAGACGGCGCGCGGGTCATGATTGCCCCGATGGCACAAATGTTCCTTTTCGGGACCGAAATTGACTACGAAGTCTCGCTGCTCGAATCCGGCTTCAAATTCCGCAATCCCAATGTGGTGGATGCCTGCGGCTGCGGTGAGTCGATCAAATTTGACGAAAACATCTCTGCCAGCTGATGGCCGTATCGGACGCGGATATCGCTTTCGCCACTGATCTTTTCTCTGACCTTGGGCAACTGACCAGCCGCAAGATGTTTGGCGGGATCTGCCTCTATCACGCAGGCACAGTCTTTGCGCTGGTCAGCAGCGAAGGGCGGATCTACGTCAAGACAACGCCAGACCTCGCCGCTGGATTGGCCGAAGAAGGGGCCGAGCAATTCCACAACATGCCCTACTGGTCCCTGCCCGAAAGCGCGCTGGACGACCCTGATACGGCTTGTCGCTGGGCGCGAAGATTCTTAGTGATCTAGTATAAGTACATTTCGGATGGCGCGCTGCGTGCGGACTTTCGAAAGTTGGCGCTTGGTGGGTACACTGTGGACAAAACAGTCGTTTTGCACAGAGATGGAAACGTCTGCTTTGTATCCACAGACATTCTAATCGGAGGAATCTGAGTACGGGGTCGTGAGGCGTACTCCATTTAATGTGTGAGTACAGCAAGCACAAAAAGGGCGCATCGTATCTTCTGTCAGTTGGCAGTCAACGACCGCCAGCAGGTTGTTCTCATCCACATACAACCCGCTAAAGTAAGTACTTTCGCCAACTCGAACGTAAGGTTTACCTTCCGAGAGTCTATCCGCAACTATCCAAGAAATAGGTTCTTCGCGATCCAATCTTGAAACGGCCTCGCTATGAACTTCGGGCCAATTTTTGCCAACTCGGGAAAGCAAAAACTTGAAGAGTGGAGTATAGTCAAAGCCGTGTCTTTGTCCCGAGTGCATCGATTTTTTCATCGAACCGTTTTTTGCCGATGCTTTCGTGTTCCTGTCCCACTTCGACTTTGCTCCCGACCCGTGGCGAACGCCATGAGTTCGGGTGTTCACGGAACGATAGAGTGGCTTCTTTTGGTTCTTCATTGCAAGAACATGCACCAATTCATCAATGACCTAAAAGCGCGTATGAAAATGGTGTGGCCGTCATCAAAGCTGCCATTCGGGCACTCCGCAGCATCATTCACCTTGGGCTCAAAGCAGACCCTCGCGCCCCGAAACATCAAGGTCGGCTTCTCAATATAAAAACCAAAACCAACGTCATCAGGCAACGACAGCCCCAGCCGGCCACATCTAACCCGCCTTCAAATGCACATAGGTTTCAGCAAATCGCGCTTCCAGGTGGCCTCGTGCGTTGATCACCTCTCCCGATCCCAACGGGGCCACGTTCGCATCGTAGTTTGGATTAAAGAACAGTGGTACCGATATCCGTTCAGCCTGCGTGCCGACCACCCGGTGCGAGGTCGCTTTGACACGACCGTTGGTCCACATCTCCAGCATTTCGCCGAAGTTGATAACGAACTCACCCGGCGGGGCTGACAGTGCGATCCAACCGCCGCCTCTTTTGCGGACCTCTAGCCCCGGTGATCCATCTGTCGCCAGCAATGTTAGACAGCCATAGTCGGTATGCGTTGCAATCCCAAAATCATTCTCGCCTGCCCATGCTGGGCGCTCTGGATAGTAGTTGCCACGCAAAAGCGCCATTGGTCGGTCAAATTGATCGCGGAAATAGCTGCCGTCATGGCCAACGGCATCCACAATCGCGCAAAGCAGATCGAGCGAAAATGCGGTGGCTTGCGTGTAATAGGCCTTCAAAGTCGCCGCGAAATCAGGCGGGCTGGCCGGCCACTGGTTTGGCGCATAGCAAGGCAAGACTGACAGAGGATCATCAGCGGCCAGCTCTAACCCGCAATCAAACACCTGTTTATAGTCAGGGTTTGCATTCGGATCTACACGCTCTGACCCCGGCGCGCCCCACCCCCGGTTCGATCCGGTCTTTGCCATATCAAAGGCCGCCTTTTGTTCGGCTGGCAAAGCAAAAAAGTCGCGATAGGCCGCAAGAACGCTTTCCGCCTGCGCAGGCGATATCGGCGTATTGTGGATCGTCATAAACCCCACCCCGGTCGCGGCTTCGGTAACCAAGGCCTTGGTGGTGGCATCACCAGCCAGTAAAGCGGTTGCATCAATGCGCGGTATCGTATGACTTGTCATTGTGTCTCTTTTCGTCTGTTCATGAAGTTGGTAGCAAGAGACACCTGCTGACAAAAGGACCTTGATATGCCGCGTAAGATTGCCGCTGGAAACTGGAAGATGAACGGGCTGCAAAGCACCCTGAGCGAGCTGCAAACGCTTGAAGATAAGCACGGCGATGCAGACATTGCGATCCTGATTTGCCCGCCCTTCACCTTAATCAGCGCCTGCGAGGACACCCCCTTTGATATCGGCGGGCAAGATTGCCATGTGGCTGAATCTGGTGCCCATACAGGTGACATCAGTGCCGAGATGTTGGCCGATGCCGGTGCCAGCTATGTGCTGGTCGGTCATTCTGAACGGCGCACGGACCACGGCGAAACCGACGCATTGGTCGCCGCCAAATCCCAAGCGGCCTATGACGCAGGCCTGATCGCGGTGATCTGCATTGGCGAGACATTGGAAGAACGCGAAAGCGGCAGCACGCTTGATGTCATCGACACCCAATTGGCAGGCTCTGTGCCCGCGAATGCCGATGCGCTGAACACCGTCATCGCGTATGAGCCCGTCTGGGCTATCGGCACCGGCAAAGTGCCAACAACCGAACAAATCGCAGAAGTCCACAGCCACATCCGCGCCCGCCTACAGGACCGTTTCAATGATGGCGCTGAATTCTCGCTGCTCTATGGCGGGTCTGTCAAAGGCAGCAACGCGGCTGACATCTTTGCCGTGCCGCATGTGGATGGGGCATTGGTCGGCGGGGCCAGCCTGACGGCTGAACAGTTCTCACCGATCATCACGGCCCTGGAAAAAGCCTAAAGTCAGCGTTCAGGCTGTTTCGATCACATCGCGCAGGGTTTTGACCGCGTTTTCTATATCTTTCATCACCGCATCCGCACCAACAAGGTCGTTGATGTCTGGATGATGCGCTAGGATATTGCCCGCTACGACAAGGTGCGCCAGCGGATGCGAGATGCGCAAAGCCAACACCAAACGGGTCAGCGGCTCGATCATACCGTCTGAATTGGCGACCAGCACAATGGCACGATAGCTGCGGCGATCCGACTGTTCGACCAACGTGTCATGGTCAAGTCCGACCATCATATCCACGTCCCAGCCTTCTCGGCGGAAGACATCGGTTGCAATCTCAATGCCCAGCGTATGGGTTTCGCCGGGGACAAGGGCGAACATCGCAGGGCATTCCTCGCGGTCATCTAAAATACCGGGCGCGATCACGTGGCGAAGGCCACGAATGATCCGGTAGAGCTTGCCACAGGCGAGCGTCACATCAATGAACGAAATTTCGTCTTTGTCCCACATCTCGCCCAAACGGCGGGCGGCACCGGCAACATAGCCAAGATAAATCGCCTCGAGCTGTACGCCATCACGACGCGCGGCCAGGATAAAGTTATCCGCCGCATCGTCCTTTTTGGACATCAAAGCCGCGCACAACAGATCGATATCTGTCTGCGTTGGCAGATCCTCTTTTTGGCGGTTCGTGGCATTCTAAACGCGAGACGCCTCACAACTTCGCGCGCAAGAGCCGACACGGCCACTTGCGGCAGCTCCTGATTTGCTAACCGGATTTGTCGATCAGCCTTTTTATATTCGAAGCGATCGAACGCTTCATCGTCCATTGGCGCATTCGCCATGAACGTCCCTCCCATGTTGGCGTGTGACTGCAGCGCATCGCCTTTTTGCCAGACGATTTGTGTATCCAACTGCATGCAGATTACCATAAAAGACGGTGAAGCTATGCGCGGCAGAACGTCGCGGCGCACGGTGGGGTTGCGGGGCCGGAAGGGTGCGGTCACTGATTGCTCCGCGCCAACATAATCACTGTCTTGCAAGCGATTGACCTGTCAGGCAAACCTTTGTTTATGCAAGAACTTAGCCAATCCCCCACGGATGCATCCTTTATCCAACACCCCTACGCATTCTACGACACAGCGCGCGCAGCCGGCGATTTCATCTGGTGGTCAGAATATGAAATGGCCTGCGCCGTCTCTCACAAGATGGTGCATGCCGTTCTGCGCGACAGGCGGATGGGCCGGGAATGCCCGCCGGAACTGGCACCAAAGATCCCCGACCATCTGCAACCCTTCTACAATGTCGAAGCACACTCCATGCTAGAACTGGAACCGCCCCGCCACACAAGGCTGCGCGCCTTGGTGCTGCGCGCGTTCACCAGCCGGACCATTGCGGCGTTAGAGGGCGATGTCCGCGCGCTCTGTCACAGCCTCGTTGATCGCTTCCCATCCGCACCATTCGATTTGCTGACGCACTATGCCCAACCCGTCCCTGTTGTGATCATCTCGCGCCTGTTGGGTGTCCCGGAAGAGCGCGCCGATGATCTGGTCCGCTGGTCAAACGCAATGGTCGCAATGTACCAGGCCCGCCGCACACCGCAGATCGAGGCAGACGCAATGACCGCGACCAGTGATTTCGTAGATTTCATGCGCAGCTACATCGCCAAGCGGCGCAAAACACCAACGGATGATCTGATCTCAACACTGATTGCAGCCGAAGAACACGGCGAAAAGCTAAGTGAGGACGAACTGATCACCACCTGCATTCTGTTGCTCAACGCCGGGCACGAGGCGACGGTGCATACCTTGGGCAACGGCACCAAGACCTTGCTGGACCACGGGATCACAGACATCACCGATGCGGCCGTGGAGGAAGTCATCCGTTTTGACCCGCCGCTACATATGTTCACGCGCTGGGTCTATGAGGATGTAACATTGGGCGATCACAGCTTCAAACGCGGTGATCAGATTGCCTGTCTTCTGGGCAGCGCCAATCGCGATCCTT
Source organism: Yoonia sp. JB2-21 (assembly GCF_055693545.1). Classification (NCBI taxonomy): domain Bacteria; kingdom Pseudomonadati; phylum Pseudomonadota; class Alphaproteobacteria; order Rhodobacterales; family Paracoccaceae; genus Yoonia; species Yoonia sp. JB2-21. The sequence continues at coordinate 3,288,237 of NZ_JBVFUC010000001.1, read as the reverse complement.
TGGCCTACGACGCACCGAACACATTCGATCCGGCCCGCAAAGGTCCGCAAAACACCAGCTTTGGCGGCGGCATCCACTTCTGCGTCGGTGCACCGCTGGCGCGACTAGAACTGAAAATCGCGCTCGGCGTTCTTTTTGAACGATGCCCCGACCTGTCGTTGGTCGGGACACCGCGATATGGCGACGTTTACCATTTTCATGGGCTGGAACAGTTGATGGTCAGAACCTGACGACCTGTGCTGGGGTGATCCGGTACACCTCATCGGCAAGGTCATTGGTTTGCATGAACCGCGCAATCGACCCAAAGGTGGCTGTACCAACATTCGCACCATGATCGGCTGTCGTCAGCGCTTGTGATGCAGCAGGCGCAAAGAGCCGTTGCAGACCGTTCAGCGGCACCGACTGAGGGGCAAAATATGCAGCAATGTTGGCTTTGATCTGCTGCCTGTCCGATGTGTCATAAAGCGCGGCCATAAGGACATCCAACGTATGTTCCGTGCAATTCTGGAACTGTCCAGTCCGCGGATTGGCCAACACCGAATAGTTCGCGTTATGCAAAGCCGCATAGGTCGGGCTCGCGATCACATCAAGCAGTTTGCGCTGCAAACGCGCGCCGGGAATGATGATACCCGCATCAAGGCTATGGGCTCCGGCAAAAAAGTCACCGGGTGCATCTTGGACCAGATCACTGCGGGTCAGATCCCCCTCACGCTGATAGAGGTTATATACCCGGTATCCCTGCCCCGTGCTGCCGTCTGCCAGCGTGATTCGGGCGTAGACCCAGAACGCCACATGGGTGTAATTGATGCCACCGGGCAAAACGGACGGGTCGCGCCCAACACGTGAAACAATCGCGACATTCGCACCACGCGAGGCCAGATCACGCTGCACACGGTTGGCAAAACTGGCGACATCATCGGCGGGCAAAACAGGATTGCTGGCCGCGCTGCTGCCCGCAAAGGACGCGACAGGGCTCAGCGTGGACACGGCCAACAGGATGGCGGCTACAAAGCGTTTCATCATCCCCTCCTCAATTCAAACGCGGTGGGCCGTTTGGCACCACACAAGTTGAGGTTCGCTGGTTTGTTTGGATGCATTGGCGGGTCGGCGTCACGCCCAACCCCGCATCCAGAACCTCAACGCCTGCATCAACAGACGCGGTGCCAACACTTTCCAGCGCAGCGCCGGTGACAGACAATACAGCACCTGTGGCAACAACCGGCACAGCCGAAACCGTGGCAACACCTGAGGCGACAGCGCTAACCCCATGACTGGTTGCTTGCGCGCTGTGATCAACGGACTGGGCGGTATGTTGGACACTGGGGGCGGCACAGGCGGCGGTCAAAGCAAGCACCGATGCGCCGATGGCAATTCTAAAGGATGTCATTGTCGATTCTCCATATTTGAACATTGTTCATGTATTTATGGAGCGAAAATCAGCACGTCAAGAAAATTCTTGAACTTTGTTCACGAATGTACGGCTGTACGTACAGGATCTGTACACCTTCTGTACGGGCACTGTACGTCGCTCAGCGGTCTGTTCAAAGCGGCAGCGCTACCGTCGACTTGATCTCTTCCATCGACAAAAGTGCGGTCACATTGTGCACTTTTACCTCTGAAATCAGCGCCTGGTAAAACGTGTCATAGGCGCGCGCGTTCTGCACACGCACCTTCAGGATATAGTCAATGTCCCCTGCCAACCGGTGCGCCTCTTGCACCTCGGGCCGCACCTTCAGGGCTTTCAGGAACCGGCCCTGCCACTCTGCATCATGCTCTGACGTGCGGATCAGGACAAAGAAACAAGCCTCAAACCCTAGGGCCTCGGCATCCAGCAGCACCGTCTGCTGCCCAATGATCCCAGCCTCCCGCATCTTGCGAATGCGATTCCACACAGGCGTCTTTGACGACCCCACAGACTTGGCGATTTCGTCCAATGATTGCGCTGCATCCGCTTGCATTGCCGCCAAAATTTTCCGGTCTGTGGCGTCTATCCGTACCGACATTCTGTATTCTCCGATTTTGCAGGACAGGCGGTCCTAACTCAGGCTTTGGTGGAACAAATGTCCTTATCAATGCCCTTGGGGAGGTAAATATCAGAACGTTGTTCTATATTGAACCCAAGAAATCGTAAGGCAGACTCAATGAAGCACTTTCCAATCTTCCTCGCCGTTGAAGGCCGCCGCATTGTCCTATCGGGCGGTGGTGATGCTGCCATGGCCAAGCTGCGCCTTCTGATGAAGACCGAAGCGCATCTGACGGTCATCGCGGCTGAGATTGCTGACGACATCCGCAAATGGACCGATCAGGGCAAGCTGCGGATTGTTGAGCGCGCGATGGAACCCGGTGACGCGCTTTGCGCTGCCCTTTTCTATGCCGCGAACGAAGATGATGCGGAAGACGCCCGCGTGTCAGCCATCGCCCATGCCGAGGGCGCTTTGGTGAACATCGTCGATAACCTTGCCGACAGCCAATTCATCACACCCGCCATCGTGGACCGCGACCCAGTGACTGTTGCCATCGGCACCGAAGGGGCTGCCCCCGTTCTGGCCCGTGCCATCAAAGCCGACCTTGAAGAGCGTCTGCCAACGTCACTGGGCGTCCTCGCCCGTATCGGCAAAACCTTCCGCCATGCGGTTGATATTCTGCCCATGGGCCGCAAGCGCCGCGACTTCTGGACCGCGTTCTATTTCGGCACCGGCCCCAAGGCACTGGCCGACAATGGCGAAACTGGCGTGATCCCTGCGCTTGAAACCCTCCTCGACACCCATGTGATGACACAAGCCAAAGAAGGCTCTGTCGATCTGGTCGGCGCAGGCCCCGGCGACCCCGAACTGCTGACCCTGAAAGCCCGCAATGCGTTGGATAAGGCCGATGTTGTGATCCATGACCGTCTGGTCACTGGTGAAATCCTTGAACTGGCCCGCCGCGAAGCGATCATCATTGATGCGGGTAAAGAGGGTTTTGGTAAATCCATGGCTCAATCCGATATCGACGGGTTGATCGTGAGCCACGCGCTGGACGGTCACCATGTTGTGCGCCTGAAAGCAGGCGATCCAACGGTCTTTGGCCGCTTGGACGAAGAGATTGAGGCGATTGAAGCCCATGACATCCCCTACCGCATCATCCCCGGCATCACTGCCGCCTCTGCTGCTGTCGCCAATATCGGGCAAGGCCTGACAAAACGCGGCCGCAATTCTGCGGTGCGCCTGATTACGGGTCACGACACAAAAGGCTACGCCGATCACGACTGGAAAGCGCTGGCGCAACCCGGTGAGGTCGCTGCGATCTATATGGGCAAGAAATCCGCCCGCTTTATCCAAGGTCGTTTGCTGATGCATGGCGCTGATCCGGCGACACCTGTGACGATTATCGAAAACGTCAGCCGCGCCGATCAGCAGATCATTGCAACCACATTGGCCGAACTTGAACCCACGCTCACCCAAGCAGACCTCAAAGGTCCCGCCATCACCTTTTACGGCCTCGCCCCGCGCGATGCGGCCGCCAATGCCCGCCAACTCAAGGAGTTTGCATAATGCCCAAGGCTTTCTCTCCCAAAGTCGTCACCGCCAATGCGTTGCTGGAAGGCGACGCCGTTTGGCTGACCGAAGACAACAGATGGACCCGCGACATCCGCGAGGCCGAGTTACTGACCGATGAGGCCCATGCCGACCTGCGCCTTTTGGAAGCGCAGGCGCGGGCCGACGAGATCGCAGGTGCTTATCTGGCCGATGCCAAATCCGGTGCAGATGGCCCCGAACCCACCCATTTTCGCGAAGCGTTCCGCACACGCGGACCATCCAACTACCCCCACGGCAAGCAAGCGGAGCTTTCATAATGTATACCTACAATGATTTTGACGAAGCATTCGTCCGGTCCCGCGTTGCCCAATTCCGTGGACAAGTGGAACGCCGTATTGACGGCTCACTGACTGAGGATGAATTCAAGCCATTGCGCCTGATGAACGGCCTCTATCTGCAATTGCACGCCTATATGCTGCGGGTCGCGGTCCCTTACGGCACGCTGAACCCGGCACAGATGCGCCAGCTTGCCTATATCGCGGACCGTTGGGACAAAGGCTATGGCCACTTCACCACGCGCCAGAATATCCAGTACAACTGGCCAAAACTGCAAGACGTGCCTGATATGCTGGACGCGCTGGCAGATGTGGGCATGCACGCGATCCAGACATCCGGGAACACGATCCGTAACGTGACAGCCGACCATTTTGCCGGTGCTGCCGCGGATGAGATCGAAGACCCTCGCGCCATCGCAGAATTGCTGCGCCAGTGGTCCACCGACCATCCCGAATTCCAATTCTTGCCACGCAAGTTCAAGATCGCCGTGACAGGTGCGGAATACGACCGCGCCGTGACCAAAGCGCATGACATTGGCCTGCGCATGGTGCGCAATGACGCGGGCGAGCCCGGTTTCGAAGTCATCGTTGGCGGTGGCCTTGGCCGCACGCCTATGGTGGGTAAGGTGTTGCGGGCCTTCCTGCCAAAGGCGGATCTGCTGCCCTATTGCGAGGCGATTGTCAGCGTCTACAACCTGCTGGGCCGCCGCGATAACAAGTACAAGGCACGCATCAAAATCACCGTGCATGAGAACGGGTTGGAAAAAATCCAAGCGCTGGTGGAAGAGCGTTTCGCCGCGATCCGCGAAGGGTTTTCTGGCCACGATCAGGCTTTACTGGCTGAGATTGAAGCGGCTTTCGCGGCCCCAGCCTTCGTCACAAAATCCACCGATGGCTACGAGGCCGCACGCCTTGCCAACCCTGCTTTCCGGTCATGGACCGACACCAACCTTGCCGCCCATAAGGCGGACGGTTACGCCATCGTGTCCATCAGCATCAAGAAACATGGGGCCACGCCGGGCGATGCGACATCTGACCAAATGCGCGTCATGGCTGATCTGGCCGAAAAGTATGGCCATGGTGAGCTGCGCATCAGCCACGAACAGAACGTGATCCTGCCGCATGTGCACAAGGCCGACTTGGCAGCGGTCTATGCCGCGTTGCGCGAAGCTGATCTAGCGACAGCGAATATCGGCCTTGCGTCCGACATCATCGCCTGCCCCGGCATGGACTACTGTGCATTGGCGACCGCCCGTTCGATCCCTGTCGCACAGGAAATCGCGACGCGTTTTGATGAGCTGAAGATCGAACATGAGATCGGTCAGCTGAAGATCAAAATCTCTGGCTGCATCAACGCCTGCGGACACCACCATGTGGGTCACATCGGCATTCTGGGGCTCGACCGCGCAGGCGTCGAAAACTACCAGATCACGCTGGGCGGTGACGGCACCGAGACAACCACCATCGGCGAACGCGCAGGCCCCGGCTTTAGCGCCGAAGAAATTGTGCCTGCGATTGAACGTCTGGTCACAGGTTATCTGGGTCTGCGCAGCGATGCCGACGAAACCTTCCTGCAAACCTACCGCCGTCTGGGGATGGAGCCTTTCAAAGCCATCCTTTATCCAGCAGAGGACAAAGCCAATGCCGCTTAAGGAACTGGCCGAGCGCCGCAATATCCTGCACCGCAAATCTGACGCGCAAACCGTGCTGCGGCATGTGCTAAGCGATGTGCAGATCGGCAAAATGGCTTTGGTGTCCTCATTCGGGGCCGAAAGCGTGGTTCTGCTGCACATGGTGGCAGAAATCGACAAATCGACGCCGGTAATCTTTCTGGACACCGAAATGCTGTTCCCCGAAACGCTGACCTATCAGCGTGAGGTGGCGGCATTGCTGGGTCTGACAGATGTGCGCATCATCGGCCCCAACCGCGACGCGGTGCTCCGCGAAGATGTGGACGGGTTGCTGCATCAGGCAGACACCGACGCCTGCTGCGATCTGCGCAAGACACGGCCCTTGGCCGAAGCACTGGCAGATTTTGACGGCTGGATCACCGGGCGCAAGCAGTTTCAGGGCGGCAAACGCGCCGACCTGCCCTTGTTTGAAAAGGAAGGGCGCAAGATCAAGGTCAATCCGCTGAATACTTGGTCCGCACAGGACTTGCGCGATTACATGACAAAGCACGACCTACCGCGCCATCCGCTGGTCGCCAAAGGCTATCCTTCTGTCGGCTGCATGCCCTGCACCACCCGCGTGAGCGATCATGAAGATCAGCGTGCAGGCCGTTGGCGTGGAACGAAAAAACTGAATGCGGTATTCACTATGATGCGAATGGCGCGACACGAAAAGGACAAGCCGCATGAGCGTGATTGTAACAGATAACGGCTTTACCACTGATGACTTTGCCTGCGGCTTTGTCGCTTTGGATGAGGTGGCCGCGAATGATTGTGACTATGGCGTCGATCTGCCCTCTGACACAGCGCCCGAGGCGCTTGTCGGGCTGGATAATGCCGCGATGATCCGCATCGATTTCCCCTCCTCGGCTGATGGACGCGGCTTTACGCTGGCCGCCATGCTGCGCCGTGCTGGCTACAAAGGCCGCTTGCGCGCCAAGGGCCATGTGCTGGCTGACCAATATGCGATGGCACGCCGGTCCGGTTTTGACGAGGTCGAAATCGACGACAACCTTGCCGCGCGCCAGCCGGAAGCGCAGTGGTTATTCCGCGCCGATTGGCAAAATCACAACTATCAGGCACGCCTGCGCGGCTAAGCCCCTTTCCCTGATCCAAATCAATGACTAAACCGGAGGGCGGCCCTAACAGGGCTGCCATGACACATATGACTGAAGCGACACCCGTGAGCACAGATACAGCCAAAGCCGTCCCGACCCTGCCTGATGCGCAGACGGTGACAGAAGTAAAACACTACACCGATCGCTTGTTTTCGTTCCGTGTCACGCGGCCCGCGTCTTTGCGGTTCCGTTCGGGTGAATTCGTGATGATCGGTCTAATGGGCGACCCACACCCCGAAACAGGCAAGCAAAAACCGCTGTTGCGCGCTTATTCCATCGCCTCACCCTCTTGGGATGAGGAACTCGAGTTCTACTCGATCAAGGTGCAGGACGGCCCGCTGACGTCCAAACTGCAGCACATCCAACCGGGTGACGAGCTGATCTTGCGCCCCAAGCCTGTTGGCACTTTGGTCCATGACGCGCTGCTGCCCGGCAAACGGCTTTGGTTCTTTGCTACCGGCACCGGCTTTGCGCCATTTGCGTCCTTGCTGCGCGAGCCGCAAACCTATGAAGACTATGACGAAGTGATCATCACTCACACCTGCCGTGAAGTGGGTGAACTGACCTATGGGCGCGATTTGATCGAGGGCTTGAAGTCCGATGAGTTGCTGAACGAAGTGATCGGCGACGGATTTTGGAAAAAGATTAAATACTATCCGACAACGACACGCGAAGAGAGCCCAAAGATGGGCCGGATTACGGATCTGATGCGTTCAGGCGAGGCGTTCGTTGATCTGGGCGTGCCGCCCCTGTCGCCGGAAACAGACCGTGCAATGATCTGCGGCAACATGGCCTTTAACCTTGAGTTGAAGGACATGTTTGAAGAGTACGGGTTGGTCGAAGGCGCGAATTCGAAACCGATGCACTATGTCGTTGAAAAAGCCTTTCTCGACTAACGCGTCACGATCCTAAAATAAGAGGCCGCGTCACTTCTGACGCGGCCTTTTATTGTTTCTCGCGCGTGGCTCAGAGACCAAGCAAGTTCCTAATGTTCTGCAAAACTGGCTCAAGCAGCGCTGGGTTATCCTTTGCGAAGTTCAGCGCGTTGGACAATGTCGATTGCTGGTCTGCCGGAATGTCAGAACCGGCAAGCAGTTGCGACACCTTTTCAGCGTCAAACCCGTCAACAGTCAGCAGATCGCCAGCCATCGCCATCAGGTCTTCACCCGCTTCGGCAACCTCAGCAGTCGCTTCTTCAACAGCTTCTTGCGCCGCAGCAGTTGCTTCTTCCGCAGCGGCGGCAGCTTCTTCGGCGGCGGCTGTCGCTGCTGCTTCGGCCTCCGCTGCTGCGGCAGTGGCGGCTTCTTCAGCTTCTTGTGCAGCAGCTTCTGCCTCTGCGGCAGCAGTGGCAGCCGCTTCTTCTGCGGCCGCGGCAGCTTCTGCGGCAGCCTCTTCTGCGGCAGCAGCTTCTTCTGCGGCGGCTTCTTCTGCGGCCGCGGCAGCCTCTGCAGCGGCAGCCGCTTCAGCTTCCGCAACAGCAGCGGCCTGTTCAGCCTGCTGTGTTGCGCCTGTCAAAACACCAACTGCCTCACCCGGGCTGCGCCCCTGGGCCGCATATTGGTAACCAAAAAAACCAACGACCGCCAAAACAACGAGAATAATAATTGCACGCATGGGTCATATCCTTCCAAATCTTGCATATTTGGGCCCCCATCGGACCTTGAGCCGGGATATGTCAGATGGTTTATGAAAGGTGAAGGGCAAATACCGGGGAAAAATCGGCGGTAAACCGCATCTTTTGCGGGTTGAAGCTGCACCGTCGGGTGTTTAGTTTCACCATCACGAGTTTTGAACAATCAAAGGATAAAGACCATAGGACGCAGACCCCACAACGCCCCACCTCAACGTGACACCGGGCCCCGGATCAATGACCGCATTCGGTCTGATGAGATCCGCCTTATTGGTGCCGAAGGCGAAAACGTCGGTGTTGTTACACCGGCACGTGCGATGGAAATGGCCGACGATGCAGGCCTTGACTTGGTAGAAATTTCACCAAACGCGAACCCACCCGTCTGCAAGATCATGGACTATGGCAAGTTCAAATACGAGACTCAGAAGAAAGAAGCTGAGGCCCGTAAGAAACAAAAGATCATCGAAATCAAAGAAGTGAAGTTCCGCCCAAATACGGACAACCACGACTATGAAGTGAAGATGCGCAATGTGTTCAAGTTTTTGGACAACGGCGACAAGGTGAAAATCACCCTGCGCTTCCGGGGCCGCGAGATGGCGCACCAACAGCTGGGTCGTGAATTGCTTGAGCGTGTGGCCGAAGATACCAAAGAAGCCGGCAAGGTCGAAAACTTCCCCAAAATGGAAGGCCGTCAGATGGTCATGCTGATCGGGCCGATGCCGAAGTAACTCTTACCTTTGGACATAGCGCCAAAATGAAAAGCCCCCGCATTTGCGAGGGCTTTTTTGTTTAGGCCGCTGCGGTCACAGCCCTGCCAGTCATCACCTTAACGAGATGCGCGCGGTACGCCGATGACCCGTGCAGATCGGCAATCATACCGTCCGCAGAGACCGACAAACCATCAAGCGCCGCCGCTGAAAAATCAGCCGAGAGTGCCGCTTCTGCCTCGCTCCAGCGGAACACGCCATCCTCGGACGCCCCGGTGACCGCCACGCGGACTCCATCGCTGTATTTGGCGACAAACACACCCACCAGTGCAAAACGCGATGCGGGTTGGACGAACTTTTCGTAGTGCGATTTTTCCGGGACTGGGAATCGTACTTCGGTGATGACCTCCCCTTCATCGAGGGCGGTTTCAAACATTCCCTGAAAATAGTCATCCGCCGCAATCTCGCGCGCATTAGTGATGATCGTTGCACCAGAGCCCAGCGCTGCTGCAGGATAACACGCAGACGGATCGTTGTTTGCCAGCGATCCCCCGACAGTGCCGCGATTGCGTACAGCCGGATCACCGATATTCCCCGCCAACCCGGATAGGCCCGGAAATGATGAAGCGGTTTCCTTGGCCACAGTTGCATGGTTCGTCGCACCGCCCACGCAGACAGCACCATCATCACCGATGCACACACCCCGCATTTCGCCAATCCCGGACAAGCTGACCAAGGCCGAAGGCATCGCCAGCCGCTGTTTCAGCGTGGGGATCAACGTCTGCCCCCCGCCCAGCGCCTGCGCATCTTCGTCTTTCAGCGCTTTGACCGCATCCGCAATCGTAGAAGGCCGTTCAATTTCAAAAGCATACATGAGCGTTCTCCCTTATGCGTTGTTCATGGCAGCCCAGACGCGCGCGGGCGTCAAAGGCATGTCAATGTGAGTGACGTTCTTGCCGCCCGATTGCAGGGCGTCGATCACAGCATTCACGACAGTCGGCGGCGATCCAATCGCACCCCCTTCGCCGCAGCCTTTGGCACCAAGCGGGTTATGTGTGCAAGGTGTCCCGTCTGAGTGATCCACGGCAATAAACGGCAGATCATCCGCACGCGGCATCACGTAGTCCATATAGCTGGCCGACAGCAGCTGACCGTTCTCATCGTAGGTGGTGTTTTCCAACAGCGCCTGTCCAATCCCTTGAACCACGCCACCATGCACCTGACCGCCGACAATCATCGGGTTCATCACGTTGCCAAAGTCATCACATGCCGTGAATGCCTCTACCGTAACCTTGCCCGTTTCAGGATCGACTTCGACCTCGCAGGCGTAAGCGCCGGACGGGTAGGTAAAGTTCGCCGGATCATAGAAGGCGGTTTCTTCTAACCCCGGTTCAATATCCTCAAGCGGATAGTCATGCGGGATATAGGCCTTGAGCGCGACCTCGCCAAAGCCCACCGATTTATCGGTGCCTTTGACGGTGAATTGCCCATCCGTGAAGTCCAGATCATCGGCCGAGGCTTCCAGCATATGTGCTGCGATCTTCTTTGCCTTGGCGATAATCTTCTCAGTCGCCCGCACAACAGCAGAGCCGCAAACCGCTAGGCTGCGCGATCCATAGGTGCCCATGCCAAACGGAATCTTGGACGTGTCCCCATGCACGATATCAACCGCCTGCGGATCAATCCCCAGCATATCCGCCACGATCTGGGGGAACACGGTTTCGTGCCCCTGCCCGTGGCTATGTGCACCCACCATGACACTGAGGTTGCCGGTTGCGTTCACACGCACAGTGGCCGCATCATACAGGCCCACACGGCTGCCCAGCACACCAACGAGGTTTGATGGCGCAATGCCACATGCCTCGACATAAGCGTTGATGCCCAAACCGCGCAGTTTGCCCTTGGCTTCGCTGGCCTTACGGCGATCATCGAACGCCTTGCGGTCGACCATCGCCTCCATCTTGTCCATGAGTGCGTCGTAGTTGCCGCTGTCATATTCCAGCCCCGCCGCACTGGCGAAAGGATACTGATCCGGCTTGATGAAGTTCTTGCGGCGTATCTCGACCGGGTCCATGCCCAATTCGCGGGCCGCCATGTCGATGACACGCTCAATGGAATAGGTCGCCTCTGGCCGCCCAGCGCCGCGGTAGGCGTCAACCGGTGCGGTATTGGTGAACACCGCCTTTAGGTTCACATAGACATTGGGCACCGTGTAGTTGCCCGCCATCAGCGTGCCGTGCAGGAAGGTCGGTGTCGCGGTCGAGAAGTTCGACAGATAGGCACCGACATTGGCGAGCGTTTCAGTACGGAAGGCAATGAATGTGCCGTCCGTCTCGCAGGCCAGTTCGATCTTGGTGACATGATCACGGCCATGCGCATCACTGAGGAACGACTCAGACCGGTCTGCGACCCATTTCACTGGGCGTCCAACCTTCTTGGATGCGGCCAGCACCAGCGCCTCTTCACCATAGTGATAGATCTTCGATCCAAAGCCGCCGCCCACATCGGGCGCAATCACGGTCAGCTTGTTCTCGGGAATGCCCATCACAAAGGCTGAAATCAGCAGTCGGGTCAAATGCGGGTTCTGTGAGGTAGTTTGTAGCGTATAGCTGTCACCTGCCGCATCATAGGTCCCGATAGAGGCACGCGGCTCCATCGCGTTTGGCACCAAACGGTTGTTGACCAACTCCAGTGTCGTGACATGTGGCGCGTTCTTGATCGCCTCGTCTGTCGCCGCGCGGTTGTCTTCGATCCACCCCCAGTCAAAACACTGATTGGTTTCGATCTCATCATGTACATAAGCATCACCTGCGAGGGCCGCAGCCATATCAACGATTGCGGGCAGTTCCTCGATATCAGCGATGATTTCCTCGGCAGCGTCGCGCGCCTGCTGTTCTGTCTCGGCAATCACGGCAGCATAGGCGTCACCAACGTGGCGTACCTTGCCATGCGCCAAGACCGGGCGCTTGGGTTCCTTCATCGGTTCGCCATCACGGCTGTTGATCAACCAACCGGCGGGGTTGCCACCAACATCGGCAAAGTCCTCGCCGGTAAAGATCGCGAGCACGCCGGGCATCTCTGCGGCGGCACTGGTATCAACTGACTTGATCACACCATTTGCCACTGTCGAGCGCACGAAAATTGCTGCACATTGGCCAAACGCGTTGATGTCTGCGGTATACTTTCCCTTACCAGTCAAAAAGCGCACGTCCTCGCGGCGCGTTGTGCTGGCGCCTATTCCACCATCTTTTGGCATGTTATTCTCCTCCCTGACAGCAGCACGGCACCCCTCCCGGTGCGGCTCCTGTGGTTTCGTTTGAATTCTTACTCAGCCGCGATGGCAGACACGTCCTGACCAGATGCGGCCATGATCGCCTTGACGATGTTGTGGTAGCCCGTGCAGCGGCAGATGTTGCCTTCGAGGTATTCGCGGATCTCACCTTCGGTTGGTGTGGGGTTCTCTTTCAGCAGCGCCGCTGCGGACATGACCATACCCGGCGTACAGAACCCGCATTGCAATCCGTGGTGATCCTGAAACGCCTGCTGAATCACGTTCAGTGATCCATCCGCATTCGCCTGCCCTTCAATGGTCGCCACTTCGGAGCCATCCGCTTCAACGGCAAACATGGTGCAGGACTTCACCGCCTCGCCATTCACATGGATGACACAAGCGCCGCATTGCGATGTGTCACAACCGATGTGAGTGCCTGTCATCTGCAAGTCATTGCGCAGGAAGTCCGACATCAAGGTGCGGCCCTCCACTTCGCCGGACACGGATTTACCGTTCACGGTCATAGTTACCGATGCCATTGTTTCCTCCCGAAGAATGTTATGCTTTGCGCAGAGTTAAGCACGCTAACCCGCGCATGAGAACACCCTACTTACGCTGCACCTGCAAAGTGGCGGTCGCCTGCGCCTAGATTTCCGCGCGTGGTTTGGGCCGGGTTGGGATCTCTTTGAGCAACCCGCCAACACCCATTTTTGCAAAGTCAGCGGGGGTTAGGGTCACACCGCAGATGACCCGCTCCAACACCCAGTCCGCACCATTGAGCGCCGGTGAACGCGCGCACCCCGGCAGCCCGATCACCGGTTTTTGACCCAGCACCCCCAGAAAAAGCAGGTTTCCGGGATCAACTGGCATCCCGAACTGCGTGATTTGCCCGCCCGCGTGCCGCACGGCTGCGGGACCGATGTCCTCAACATCCGAGGTTGCCGAAGCGGTCAGGACGAAAATGACCTCAGCCAAGGACGCCAGCAAGGCATTGGCGAGCGAGGCCGTCTGGTGCGGCACAATCACGCGGGGGGTCAGCGTCAGCCCCAAACGGTCCAGCCGTCCGGCCAACGCCTCCCGGCCTTTGGCAGATGGATCCGCGCCAATCTCTGTCTCGATCAGCGCCGCAACACGGTACTTTGGAGGCAAGAGCGTCAACGCGCCGGGCGCAACGTCACAGGCCTTTGCAACGTCCATTTCTGGTACCGCGTATGAAATGATCTTGATGGTCGCGACCATGACATCTGCGTTCACCCGATGGAATGGCGGCACGGTCGCCACCGTGATCATCGGGTTGACGCTATTAAATGCCTCTATCGCGGCTGTATCAATTTGCGTAACACCGGGTCCTGTCGAAAAGAGGTTTACACGGCCTGTCGCGGCCTGACTGATCCGCAATCCTGCGCCAGCCAGTGCATGGGCCAGCCGCAAAGCAGCTTCATCCTCGTTCAGATCGCCGGGTTCATACTGTGCAACGGTAATGTCGGAGTGACCAGCCTGCGCCAAAGCGTGCAGGTCATCAGATGTCAGAACATGGCCCTTCCGCAACCGCCCGTCTTTGATCGGGACGGAATGCGCCAGCACGGCGCCCAGCGCATCACAAGTCGCGACAGTTCCGAAATTCACAGTTGCTTCCGCAAGACCTGCGTCACCTCTGCCATAATGCTTACTGCGATCTCAGCCGGATGCCGTCCACCAAGATCAAGACCAACGGGGGCATGAATGCGGGCCAGCTCCTCATCAGTGAAATCCACCTCTTTCAACCGTTCGATCCGCTTGGCATGGGTGCGGGTTGAACCCAGACACCCCAGATAGAACGCCTCAGACTCAAGCACTGTTACAATGGCCGGATCGTCAAGCTTAGGGTCATGCGTCAAGGTGACAACGGCCGTGCGTGCATCGAGCTTCAGCGCGCGCAAGGCCTCATCCGGCCAATCCTCCAAAATCGTCTCTCCCGGAAACCGTGCCAGCGATCCAAAGGCGGGACGCGGATCAATCAAGGTCACTTGATACCCACAGGCCTTTGCCATCCCGACCAAATGCTGGGCAATGTGAACGGCGCCGACAATGACCATCCGCAGTGGGGGATTATGGACCGCGACGAAAGTGCGCCCGTCCTCCTCTACACCTGACCGATCCATACGAAAGCGATCACGGAACGCCATAGCGGCCTGTAGCCGCGGGTTGCCATTCTCTAGGTCGGTGACATAGGCGATCGGTTCCAGTGCTGCGCGCGCCTCGACCAGTCGCTCCAACAGATCAACTGGGACAACACGACCAACGGGTTCAACCAGCACTTTGATTTCGCCACCGCAGGCCAAGCCAACAGCAAACGCCTCATCATCGCTCACGCCGAATTCCAGCACCTTTGATTTGCCGTCGATGATTGTCTCTATGGCTTCGGTGATGACCGCACCTTCGACACAACCACCCGATACTGATCCTTCCATTGCACCATCAGCGTCGATGATAAGCTGGCTGCCAACCGGACGCGGGGCTGATCCCCACGTTTCAACAACGGTCGCGATGGCCACGCCACGCCCCGCGCGGTGCCACTCCAATGCAAGTTTCGGCAGATCGGTAATGTCATCAGTCATAATATGCACATCTCAATCGATATTCCGCAGCACAATAACATAGCGCTGTCATCTACGCATCAACCCAACGCCTCATCGCGCATTGCTGTCATCAGCCGTTTCTTTTCACCGCCGTCATCAGGCCGGGACAGCGCCTGTGCCAAGCCCTCCAGAGAGGCGATGTTATGGCCTGCACGAAAACTACTGCAATAAGGCAACATCTGCTTGATGCCTTTCGCCTTGGGCGCAAAGCCATCCCATCGCAACAATGGATTAAGCCAGATCAGTTGGCGCGACGTGAGGCTGAGCCGCTCCATCTCGCGGCCAAGATCATTGTCAACGTCACGATCCAAACCATCGGTGATCAGAAGTACAACAGCCCCTTGTCCCATCACACGCCGCGACCAGTCGCGGTTAAAGACATGCAGGCACGCACCAATACGCGTCCCACCTTCCCAATCCTGCGCCTCCCCACCCGCAGCTGCCAGTGCTGCATCAACATCCCGGTGCCGCAAATGCCGGGTAATGTTGGTCAGGCGGGTTCCGAAGGTAAACGCATGCACATGCGCCCACCCCTGCCCCTGCCGATTGGCCACAGCATGAACAAAGTGCAAAACGGCGCGGGAATATTGTGACATTGATCCCGATATGTCGCAAAGCACCACAAGATTGGGATACCTGATGCGCCGGCGCTTTGTCGCAAAGTTAGCAACCTCACCCCCCGCCGCATCGCGCCACGCATTGTTGCGGGCCAATCCGGCAACTTGCCTGCAAGGCTTTGTGTTCTGCGGCTCAGCACCGGAGGCACCGGCAGGGAAAGCCCGGCCAGCATACGCGCGGCCACCGCCATCTCTCGGGCGCTCATCAATTCAAAGTCGAACGTGCGCAGTCGCTCTTTTGCCGAAGCCGTCTGTGATGCATCTATATCTATTTCGATGTCATCCTCTGCCCCTTCGGGCAATGGTGGCATCGGGCGTTCCTCACCATCAAACAAGGCTTCTGCCGCGCGTTTCTCGGCGGGTTGTGCGGCGCGTTCCTCATGTGTCCCGCGCACCATAGGCCGCAGAAACGACATCATCTGCTCAAGATATTGCGGATCGCGCCAATAGAGCCGAAACAACTGTGCAAAAACCATGCGCTCTTCTGGTTTGCTGACAAAACAGGCGTGCAGCGTCCAATAAAAATCCGACTTCTGCGAAAACCCCACCGCCTCGACAGCGCGGACAGCGTCAATCACCCGACCCGGCCCAATCGCGAGCCCAGCCTTGCGCAATGCCCGCGCAAAATGCGCGATGTTGTGGGCAAGTTTCGGATCATCCGGCAGGGCAAGCTCTGGATAGCGCATCAGACGGTTTCCAGATCCGCCCTAGCCTCGTCTAAAATACGTTTGGCCTCAGAGCCTTGCAGCTTCTGGATATCATCCTGATATTTCAGAATTGCCCCCAGCGTGTCGGCAATCGTGGCGGGCGAAAGGTTGATCACATCCAGCGCAAGCAGACATTTGGCCCAGTCAATTGTTTCCGCCACACCGGGTTTCTTGAAAAGGTCCTCACCGCGCAACCTTTGCACAAAGGCCACGATTTCCCGCGACAAACCATCCGCCGCTTCAGGCGCGCGGGCCTGTAGAATTTCGACCTCTCGGTCAAAGTCAGGATAGTCCACCCAATGATAAAGACACCGGCGTTTGAGCGCATCATGCACCTCGCGCGTGCGGTTTGACGTCAGGATCACGATAGGCGGCTCTGGCGCTGCAACCGTGCCAAGCTCTGGGATCGTCACCTGAAAATCACTGAGCGCTTCGAGCAGGAACGCCTCAAAAGGTGCATCGGTGCGGTCCAACTCATCAATCAGCAGAACTGGCGCGCCGCCCGTCTGTGGACGCATCGCCTCCAGCAATGGCCGCGCAATCAGATAGTCTTCGGTGAAGAGTTCTGTCTTAAGGGTATCGCGGTCAGCATCCCCCGCAGCCTCAGCCGCGCGGATTGCGATCATCTGCTCGGCAAAGTTCCATTCATAAACGGCAGAGGACGCATCCAAGCCCTCATAACATTGCAACCGGATCAGACGACGCCCCAGAGCGGCCGCAATCACCTTGGCGATTTCGGTTTTGCCGGTGCCTGCCTCACCTTCCAAAAACAAAGGACGACCCAGCTTGAGGCTCAGAAAAACAACAGTGGCAAGCGCGCGGCCGCAGACATAATCCTCTGCCGCCAGCGCTGACTGCACCTCATCAATACTTGAAAATGCCATGTGTTGGTCCTCCGCTGTTAGAACTGCATCCCCCGCTGCCCGCGTCAAGCCATCCATTGCCCCGGCGGATGGGACAGCATAGTTTGCACCCATCACGACAGGAGCGCGCGCAATGAATGATTCCTCGCCAATCAAGACAACCGGCTTTGGCCCTGATCTTGGTCCATTTGACTGGGCTGACCCGTTGCGTCTGGAAGATCAACTGAGCGAAGACGAACGCATGTTGCGCGATGCCGCCAACACCTTTGCCCAGTCAGAGCTGCAACCGCGCGTCACCGATGCCTACCGTGAGGCGACAGTCGATCCCGAAATTTTCAAGTTGATGGGTAACGCCGGCCTGCTGGGCCTGACGATCCCCGAAGAATACGGCGGCTTAGGCGCCGGTTATGTCACCTACGGACTTGTCGCGCGCGAGATTGAGCGCGTCGACAGCGGCTATCGGTCGATGATGTCGGTGCAGTCGTCGTTGGTGATGTACCCTATCCATGCATATGGCAGCGATGCCCAGCGTCAGAAATACCTGCCAGGTTTGGCTGCGGGTACCTTGATTGGTTGTTTTGGCCTGACCGAACCCGATGCGGGCAG
This sequence comes from Yoonia sp. JB2-21, assembly GCF_055693545.1. Classification (NCBI taxonomy): domain Bacteria; kingdom Pseudomonadati; phylum Pseudomonadota; class Alphaproteobacteria; order Rhodobacterales; family Paracoccaceae; genus Yoonia; species Yoonia sp. JB2-21. Next base: position 3,270,577 of record NZ_JBVFUC010000001.1, on the reverse strand, counting down.
TGATCCGGCGGGTATGAAAACGACGGCCAGAAAGACCGACGACGGTTATGTTCTGAATGGCGCGAAAATGTGGATCAGCAACGCACCGATCGCCGATGTCTTCGTCGTTTGGGCAAAGTCAGAAGCGCATGACGGCAAGATCCGTGGATTTGTGCTTGAGAAAGGGACCAAGGGGCTGACCGCGCCGAAGGTGGGTGGCAAGCTCAGCCTGCGCGCCTCTGTGACGGGTGAAATCGTCATGGACAACGTCGAAGTTGGGGAAGAGGCGCTGCTGCCGGGTGTTCAGGGTCTCAAAGGGCCGTTTGGTTGTTTGAACCGCGCTCGCTATGGCATCGCCTGGGGCGTGATGGGTGCGGCAGAGGCCTGCTGGCACGCGGCCCGTCAATACGGGCTAGATCGCAAGCAGTTTGGCAAACCGTTGGCACAAACGCAGCTTTTTCAGAAAAAGCTGGCGGATATGCAGACCGAAATCGCACTTGGAACCCAGTCAGCCCTGCAACTGGGGCGCTTAATGGAGCAAGGCAAGGCAGCGCCTGAAATGATCAGCCTGATGAAGCGGAACAACTGCGGCAAGGCGCTTGATATCGCGCGGGCCTCAAGGGATATGCATGGCGGCAACGGGATCAGCGAAGATTTCCAGATCATGCGCCATATGGTGAACCTTGAAACGGTAAATACCTACGAGGGCACGCATGACGTGCACGCCTTGATCTTGGGTCGCGCGCAAACCGGGCTGCAAGCTTTCTTTTAGGACAATGTGACGTAAGGCAAAGGCACAAGATCGCCCATATGCCGCCGCAAAGCCGTGCTAATTGCCCCGCTACATCGGGCGTCGACCCGACGACGGAGCAGGCATATGGAAGACCGGCAACTTGCCATCGAAACTGATCTAAAGGACCTCGACGCCAATTCATGGCTCGGGGCCATTGATGATCTGTGCGAAGAGTTCGGGTTCTTTGAGCAATTGGGCCAGTCCCATTTTGCAGGCTTTCTTGAAGCCGGAAATAACCTTCTGGTCACCTTCGAAAACGCGCAGGCCGTTCAGGCGTTCAACGTCGACGCAGAGCCTCGCGGTTTTGCCTATGCACGTCATGACGGCTGGTCGCATCTTGCGCTATTTTCAATGCAAGAAAGCTGGTTTCGCGATGCGGCGGTCTATGACTTTTTTGATCGAATGATTGATGACGCCTTTTTCGAAGACTTCGAAAAAATCGTCTTCCACGGCGGTGACGGCGGGGCTGCATATGCCGCCGCTGCATTTTCAGTCGCGGCACCCGGCGCCACGGTTATTGCGCTACGTCCGCAAGCCACCCTCGATGCGAGCACTGCCGGTTGGGACACCCGTTATTTGTCGGCCCGTCGCCATGATTTCCGTGGAAGATACGGGTACGCCCCCGAAATGATCGAAGCTGCCAAAGACGTCTTTATCGCATTTGACCCGATCCAGCGGGCAGACGCATGTCACGCTGCACTGTTTCGCAAGCGTCATGTCACTGCCCTGCCCTGTCCGCTGCTGGGAACAGCATTGGACCAGGCGTTTGATCGTATGGGGATCCATGACATCTTGATCAAACTGGCGATGGACGGCGCGCTCGACCGCAAACGCTTTACCCAGTTGTTGCGCGCGCGACGCTATGATCAATCCTACGTACGCGCCCTCGTGCGCCGTCTCATCCGAACCGGGCACCCACAATTGGCCGTGGTCGTTTGCGACTACATGTTGCGCCGCGGCCATGACACGTTCTTCAAAGATAAGCGCCAGGAACTCGCAGCATCACCGTCCTGACGCCATTGAGCTGACGCTCTATTCACTGTCGCGTCGCCCTTCGATGGTCTTTTTAAGAACATCAAAAATACGCGTTCCAAAATAGCCCAGAATTGCACCGAAAATCACGCCAAAGATTGTGCCGCTGCCCAAGAAAACGGCAAGGACGGCGGCTATCAAGATCGCCGCCATGAATGCAATGAGGCGTTTCTCATTTTCCGCGACAGGGATCGCGCCCTCCAACGTCTTGATGATGGGGCCCGCGACGGGGCCTTCCAGTTGCGGCGTCAGAAAACCTGCAATCGCAGCGACCAAAAAACCAAGCATGCTATGTCTCCCCCATAGGACAAAAACCGATGCGCACGAATATCAAGAATATACGGGCTATCTGCAAGTCCTGCACAACGCCTATGGCGTCCGTCCGCGCAACGGTGTAATTGCGGACCATGCCTGATAGACATCTGACCCGCCTGACAATCCGCCGCCCTGATGATTGGCATTTGCATCTACGTGACGGCGATATGCTGCGCGCTGTACTGCCCGAAACAACGCGTCATTTTGGACGCGCCATCATTATGCCAAATCTCGTGCCGCCAGTCGTGACCGCCGAGCAAGCGGTGGCATATCGCGAACGCATTTTTGCGGCAGTGCCCGCAGGCGCCGACTTTACCCCACTGATGACGTTGTACCTGACCGAAGCAACTGATCCAGAGGACGTCCGCGCCGCACACGCCGCCGGCATTGCCACGGCCGTAAAGCTCTATCCTGCCGGGGCCACCACAAATTCGGCATCCGGAGTGCGCGATTTTGAAAAAGTCCGCCCAGTCTTGGATGTGATGGCAGACATTGGCATGCCGCTCTGCGTCCACGGCGAGGTCACGAACAGTGAGATTGATATTTTTGACCGCGAAGCGGTTTTCATTGACAAGATTCTGAAACCACTGCGCAAAAAAGTTCCTGACCTTAAGATTGTGATGGAGCATGTGACCACGCAAGATGCCGTCGACTATGTCCGTGACAGCATCAAGAACCTCGCGGCAACGATCACGACACATCACCTGATCATCAATCGCAATCATATCCTGGCAGGCGGCATAAAACCGCATTTTTACTGCCTGCCAGTCGCGAAGCGTGAAGCCCACCGGGTGGCACTGGTGCAGGCCGCTATCTCTGGCGACAAGCGCTTCTTTCTTGGCACCGACAGCGCGCCGCATATAGATCCGCTCAAGCTGCAGGCCTGCGGCTGCGCGGGTATCTTTACGGCGACAAACACCATGTCATGTCTGGCCGAAGTGTTTGACGCCGCCGGGCGTATCACCAAGATCGAGGATTTTGCCTCGCTCAATGGACCACGCTTTTACGGGTTGGAACCGAACGAAGATACGATCACGCTGTCCAAGGGTGATCCGGTGACCTACCCCACCCAGATTGAAACCGCCGACGGCCCGGTCACTGTTTTTGATCCCGGTTTTGACCTGCATTGGCGTGTTGAGGACTAAACCACTGAAAATGAAGGCTGCTTGAATGATACCGACTTCCTTTCCTGCAAAAGATGAAATTGCGCGACTGACCGCCGGCATGCTGATCGAAATTGGCGCAATTGACTTCAACGCGGCCGAACCCTTTACCCATGCATCTGGCAAGCAGGCCCCGACATATGTCGATTGCCGCAAGATCATCTCGTTCCCGCGCGTCCGGGCAACCTTGATGGACTTTTTGACCGTCACGATCATGCGCGAAGCTGGTTTTGAGGCATTTGAAAATGTCGCAGGCGGCGAAACTGCCGGTATCCCGTTCGGTGCGATGGTCGCCGAGCGTTTGGCTATTCCGATGACATACGTGCGCAAAAAACCCAAAGGGTATGGCCGCAACGCCCGCATCGAAGGCGTGATGACAGAGGGCCAGCGCGTTATTCTGGTTGAAGACCTGACGACGGACGGTGGATCAAAACTGTCGTTTGTGGATGCCATCCGTGAAACCGGTGCCACGTGTTCAGCAACAGCCGTCATCTTCTACTACGGGATTTTCGATGGTGTCGAAGAGACGCTGAGCAACCACGGTGTGCAGTTGATCAGCCTTTGCACGTGGTGGGATGTGCTGGCCGAAGCAAAAGCGCGGGGTGCCTATGACGCGGCGACTTTGGACGCGGTCGAGGCCTATCTGAACGATCCGGCGGGCTGGACACCGGGCTAAAAAACTTATCCACCGTCTGCCGGGACCATCTTCCTCAGAATCGCTTAGCGGTCGCGTATGTTGTGTTCTCTTTGCGTCACACCACTATCTGCTGTATGCTCAAGGTTCTTCGGGTGTTGTCCACAGGTTTATCCCGCCGGATATCCCCGATCATTTCCAGATGGCCATGTCCGCGCGGCGACTGATAGGACAGCCGGGGGAACAGGTGAGTAGCAATGAACGAAATTACAGCATTTAATGCCACCGGCATCGAAGAGGCCGACGCCGATCTGATGCCGCATTCCATCGAGGCTGAACAACAGCTTCTGGGGGCGATTTTGACGAACAACGATGTGTTCGATCGTGTGGCATCCATCATCGGCCCGAAACACTTCTACGATCCCGTCCATGCCCGCATCTTTGAAACCGCCGCCAGCCGGATCGGGCGGAACATGCTGGCCAGTCCTGTCACGCTCAAGACATTCATGGAAGAGGACGAAGGGCTCAAGGAACTGGGCGGACCGCCCTATCTGGCCCGTTTGGCTGGTGCTGCGATTTCTGCCTTTGCCGCCCGTGATTATGCCCAGATGATCTATGATCTGGCGACCCGGCGCGAGCTGATCAAACTGGGCCGTGATATCACCGACAAAGCCGCAAAGGTGGATGTTGACCACGAGCCCAAAGAACAAATTGTCGAGGCTGAACAGGCGCTCTATTCGCTAGCCGAACAAGGCGTCTCCGAAAAAGGATTCCAGTCTTTCCTTGCCGCCGTGACCGAGGCCGTAAATGTCGCCAATACCGCTTACCAGCGTGATGGCGGATTGGCAGGTCTTTCGACGGGTCTGACGGATATGGACAAAAAGCTGGGCGGCTTGCATAAATCTGATCTTCTGATCCTCGCCGGGCGTCCGTCGATGGGTAAAACCTCGCTCGCGACAAACATCGCGTTCAACATTGCAAAGGCCTATCGCAAAGGCCAGTTGCAGGATGGCAGCGAAGGGGCCGTAGATGGCGGCGTTGTCGGCTTTTTCTCGCTGGAGATGAGCGCCGAACAATTGGCGGGCCGTATTCTGGCCGAAGCGTCCGAGATTTCATCGCATAAAATTCGCCAAGGCGACATGACAGAACCGGAATTCCGCAAGTTTGTGGATGCCGCTAAGCAGCTTGAATCCTGTCCGCTCTATATCGACGACACCGCAGCGATCCCAATCTCGCAACTGGCCGCGCGCGCCCGCCGGTTGAAGCGGACCCACGGGCTGGACGTATTGATCGTAGATTATCTCCAGCTGGTTCGCGGCACATCGGAAAACCGCGTGCAGGAAATTGGTGAGATTTCAATGGGGCTCAAGGCCATCGCCAAGGAATTGAACATCCCCGTTATCGCCCTGTCGCAGCTGTCGCGTCAGGTGGAAAACCGCGAAGATAAGCGCCCGCAACTGTCTGATCTGCGCGAATCCGGGTCGATCGAGCAGGACGCAGACGTTGTTATGTTCGTCTATCGTGGCGAATATTATGTCGAGCGTGAAAAGCCCGAAGATCACAACATGGAAGCCATCGCCGCTTGGCAGGAAAAGATGTCGAGCCTGCATGGCAAGGCCGAGGTCATTGTTGGCAAGCAACGTCACGGTCCCATTGGCACCGTTGAGCTCTCCTTTACCGCTGAATTCACGCGCTTTGGCAATCTGGTGAAACCTTGGCAGCAAGGCGAAGACCAACAATTCTAAAACCATTGCTTGACTTGGAGTGACTCCAATAGGCTAACTCGTTGGCCATCGGAGGAATGCTCTATGCGAACCAACGAAGCTGCGGCCCGCTCGGGACTGACCCAAGACACCATTCGGTTCTATGAAAAATCCGGCATGCTGGCACCTATCCAGCGTGACGGGCGCGGATGGCGTGTGTTCAGTGCGGATGACGTCAATTGGCTGACTACGCTTGAAAGACTGCGCGCCACCGGCATGCCGTTGGATGAGGTCAAGCGCTTTGCCGTCTCGGCCCACGCGCCCGACTGCAATGACCCTGCACAAAGGGCCATTCGCTTGGGCCTGTTGCAACGTCACGCCGTCACCCTTGCCCACCGCGAAGCGGAGTTGAAAGCCTGCAAGCATTTCCTCGACCACAAAATAAATATGTACCGCACATCATTGGAGGTCTCAGATGGCTGATTTCAAACATATTCCGACTAAACCTACCCTTGGCCTGGGCTGCTGGGCCATCGGCGGGCCGTTCTTCATGGACGGTCGCGCTGTGGGCTGGGGAGAGGTCGACGACAACGTGTCCAAGGCCGCGATAGCCGCAGCGCTTGAGCATGGCATCATGCACTTCGACACCGCACAAGCCTACGGTTGCGGTCATTCGGAGGTCGTGCTGGGGCAAGCACTCAAGGCACACCCGGACGTTGCCATCGCGACCAAGATTGGTTTGGACATCGACACAGAAACAAAACAACTGATCGGCCCCAACAACGACCCTGAGGTTATTCGGCAATCGATTGATGCGTCACGCAAGCGGCTCGGGCGCGACCGGATCGATATGGTGCTGCACCACAATAACGAACTGGCTGTTGAGGACGCGCGTCCGACCTTCGACATGCTGGCAAAGCTTTACGAGGGTGGGATCATTGCTGCTTACGGCTGGTCGACTGACTTTCCAGACAGCCTGCGCGCCTTCGTGGACCACCCCGGCTTTACAGCGGTCGAGCATGCTATGAACGTCTTCAACCCGGCCACACTGATGGTTTCGGCGGTCGAGGAGACCAATCAGCTTTCGCTGATCCGTTCGCCGCTCGCTATGGGCGTTTTGGGCGGCAAATATGATGCCAACACCAAGTTCGGCAAGGATGAGATCCGTGGCAGCAACCCCGGCTGGCAGGACTATTTCAAAGACGGCAGGATCACCGATGCCTACATGGCACAGCTGAACTCGGTGCGCGAAACGTTGAAATCAGATGGGCGTAGCCTGGCACAAGGCGCGATTGCTTGGCTGTGGGGGCGGACGCCAAATGCCATGCCGATCCCCGGTTTTCGCACACCAGAACAGGTGCATGACTTGTGTGGTGCGCTGGAGCATGGACCGCTGACACCCGCACAAATGGCCGAGATTGAAAAGATCCTCGACCGGCCAGAAGAAGGCGCGCCAAGATCAAACTAGAGGTAGTGGCGGGGGTTAACCCCGCCCTACTCCGCCGGTTCTTTGGGTTTGTCTTTCAGGAACGGATGGATGAACTGTCTCCAATACCCTTTCGGCACCGTGTCCCCGATCACACCATAAGCCTCTGGCCACTCTTCTTTCGGCAGGTGATGGGTGCCGAACAGCCAGTCGTAGATCGGAAAATGGCTAGCATAGTTGATGTCAATCGCCGCGCGATCTGACCCGTGATGCCAGTGATGAAAGCGCGGGGTGACAAAGAACCGCTCTAGAAAGCCCAACTTCCAGCCGATGTTGGCGTGAATAAAGCTGGAGTAGAAATAGACGATCAACAGATAGGCTTGAATAGCCTCTGGCTTGAAGCCAAGCGTGAACATCGGCACCGCTGTCAGGCTACGCAATACTGCGATTTCGATGAAATGCATGCGTGCGCCGGCCAGCCAATCCATTTTCTTGGTGGAGTGGTGGATCGCATGGAACCGCCACAGTACTGGATAGGTGTGGAAGGCCCGATGCACCCAATATTGCACAAAATCAGTGGCCATCATGATGATGATCACCTGCACAAAAAACGGCAGGTTGACGATGTAAATCCGCACATCATCCAGCGGGATTTGCGCGTTCACATAGTTGGATGGTGCCAAGGTGATAAAACCAAGGACCTGCACCAGCATGGAACTGACAAGATAGTAAAACATGTCTTCCTGCCATTCGGCACGGAATACTGTCTGTTCACTGCGTGCAGGAAAAAACCGTTCGAGTGGGACAAACAGGAACCCCACGATCAGAACGTTGATGATAAAATAATCCAGGCCAAAATAGAAACTCTGGGGCGCGTCAGTGCCAATTTGTGGCTGGGTCGTCGCCATCAAAGAGGCGACGACAGAAATCGCCAACGCAGTCCAGCCCAATGACTTACGGGCGCTCAGGATCAGACTCAGCAAGGAGAGCGCATACCCGGACAAAAGCGTGAACCGCAAAAAGACAGTAACGACACCACTGTCTTGGATAAAGGCGATCTCTGGATAGGATAGTGTTTCGGGAAACCAGCGCAAAAGTACGATGAGTAGTCCCGCCAAAGACGCCAACAACGCCAAAGCACCCGAGAGCCAACCGCTGCCTAACGGCCGCTGGTCTCTCGGCGTTTCCAACTGCGTGATTACCTTTTTCAGAATGCCCAAAACACACCTCACTGCCAGACTGCGAGGAACATAACCCCAAAAACTTGGCAAGAGAATGGCAGGAAATCCAGTATTGCGAGATTGGATCACGCAAAACCCTTGCTCCGACTTTACGTGCCTGCCAAAAGGTCGCCATGAGTACCGGACGCCTGATCATTGACCTTGACGCTGTTGTCGCCAACTGGCGTGCATTGGACGATAGGACCAACTGCAAAACCGCGGCAGTGGTCAAGGCGAATGGCTATGGATTAGGTGCCGCGAACGTATCCAAAGCCCTTTTCAAAGCGGGCGTGCGCCAATTCTTTGTCGCTGTCGCAGAAGAGGCTGTCGCGATCCGCGAGGAACTTGGCCCAAAACCAGAAATCTGTGTTTTTTCAGGCCATATGAAGGGTGATACGGATTTGATCCGTACGCTGGGCCTGACGCCAATGATCAATTCGGTTGAGCAACTCACCCTGCACCTTGAAGCCCTGCCAAATCATCCCTTTGGCATCCAGCTTGATACGGGAATGAACCGTTTGGGCCTCGAAATGCAGGAATGGGCCGCTGTCGCGGAACTTGCTCTGGCGCAAAATCCACGATTGGTGATGTCGCATTTGGCCTGTGCAGACGAACCAGACCATCCGATGAACCCGTACCAGCTGGAACAGTTTCACAAGATGACGGACGGTATCGCAGTGCCCCGTTCACTGGCGGCAACTGGCGGTATTCTGTTGGGTGCGGACTATCACTTTGACCTGACCCGCCCCGGGATCGGTCTTTATGGTGGGTTGCCATTTGAGGACGCCACGCCCGCCGTCGAGGTCGAACTGCCGGTCATTCAAATCCGCGACGTCGCCGAGGGCGAAGTTGTCGGGTATGGAAATGCCTGGCAAGCCGAACGCCCCTCACGGATCGCAACTGTGTCGGGCGGGTACGCCGATGGGATCATGCGTATCTTGTCGGACAAGGCGACGCTTTATCACGGCGACACGCCCTGCCCATTGGTCGGTCGCGTATCAATGGACCTTTTGACCATTGATGTAACCGACGTCAGCGATGTGCCGACCAAGCTATCTCTGGTCGGCCCGAACCAGAGTATTGATGATCTGGCACGCGCAGCAGGCACCATCGGATACGAGGTTCTGACACAACTTGGCGCACGCTATGCACGCAAGACCTTTGGCAAATAGACTTGTCCGCGCGGTTGAGATTTCCTATCTAAACAACAGGTTTTATTGGAATTTCTCATGCTGAATGTGCTGCGCGTTGCAAACCTTTCCTTGCTGATCCTGTTTCCCATCGCATGGTTTGCGCCCCTGATGCGAGCCGGATTGCTCCCGATTTTCGGGCTCAGCGAAATCAGCGTCATCTCAGGCATGCAGGCCCTGTGGGAAAGCGACATTGCCTTGGCGTTACTGGTCACGGCGTTTGCCTTGTTTGCGCCCTACCTCAAGACGATCGGGCTGGCATTGGTACACTTCAACCTATTGAAAGATAACACATTACCGGTCTTATCATGGATCGGAAAACTGGCGATGGCAGATGTGTTCCTGATCGCCCTCTACATTGTTGTTTTCAAAGGTGTTGGTATCGGCAAGGTCGAAACCGGCTGGGGACTTTATATGTTCACGGCGTGCATTCTTGCCTCTATCGCGATTTCGGCGCTGACGCCTCAGGCAAAAGCCGCACCAGCAGCGGGCTGAGGCCACTGCCCAGTTTTTCCCCTTACTTTTTGATGCCGGAGCGGGTCTGATGATGGCATAAGAGGGAGAGACACCATGAAAAAAGAAATCGCCGAATTTATTGGCACATTTACGCTCGTTCTGTTTGGTTGCGGCGCTGCTGTGATCGCTGGGGGCGACATTGGTCTGACAGGCATCAGCTTTGCTTTCGGACTTGCGTTGATTGGGATGGCCTATGGGATTGGCCCGGTATCAGGGTGCCACATCAACCCCGCCGTTTCGCTGGGTGCCGTTGCCGCTGGTCGGATGCAGATGGGCGAGGCGATCCGCTATATCGTGGCCCAAGTGGCCGGCGCTATTGCTGCTGCCGGCGTTCTTTTGCTGATCGCAAGCGGAAAAGCGGACTATACGGTTGCGGAAAATGGCCTGGGCCAGAACGGTTGGGGCACTGGCTACCTTGGCGAGTATAACATGGTCGCAGCTTTCATCTTTGAAGTCGTTGCAACCTTTCTGTTCATGGTCGTCATCTTGGGTGCCACCGGCGCCGGTGCACCCGCACAATTTGCAGGTCTTGCAATTGGTCTGGCTCTTGTCGTTATCCACTTGGTCGGCATCAACGTGACAGGTGTGTCAGTGAACCCTGCGCGCTCGGTCGGACCAGCACTGTTTGTCGGCGGCACCGCCGTTGCCCAGCTTTGGTTGTTCATCGTGGCGCCGATCATTGGCGCCGTTGCGGCAGGGTTGCTCTTTAAGTCAGGCAAGCTCGACGCGGAATAAAACGCACGCATGGCCGCCCCGGTTGCGGCCATGCGCATCCAGCCATTGCCGCGAGACCTGTTTTGGTCCAAAAGGTGAACATGGCAAAAGATCTAAATTTCTCCTGTTCTGAATGTGGTGCGGCCTTTGGCAAATGGTCAGGGCAATGTGACGCCTGTCAGGCTTGGAATACCATCAGCGAATCCAAAGCCCTGTCTAGCGGCCCGAAAGGTAAATCGCTTGGTGCCATGCGTGGGAAAGCCGTTGCGCTAACGGATCTGGACACGCAGGAAAAGGAACCGCCACGGACACAGGCTGGGGTGGGTGAACTTGACCGCGTGCTGGGTGGTGGTCTGGTCAAGGCCTCGGCCCTGCTTGTCGGTGGCGATCCGGGTATCGGAAAATCCACCCTATTGCTGCAAGCCGCCGCAAGATTTGCCCGCAATGGTTTGAAAGTCATCTATATTTCCGGCGAAGAATCCAATGCGCAGGTGCAAATGCGCGCCCGGCGTCTGGGGCTTGAAAAAAGCCCCGTTATGCTCGCCTCTGAAACCAATTTACGCGATATCCTGACAACGCTTGAGGCCGAAAAGCCTGATCTGGCAATCATCGATTCGATCCAGACCATGTGGGCCGACAACGTCGATAGCGCCCCGGGCAGTGTCAGTCAGGTGCGATCATCGGCGCACGAACTCACGACCTTTGCCAAACGTAATGGAATGGCTGTGGTCATGGTCGGGCATGTAACCAAAGAAGGCGCGATCGCTGGGCCCCGCGTCGTCGAACATATGGTCGACACGGTCCTCTATTTTGAAGGCGAGCGTGGCCATCAGTTTCGTATCCTGCGCGCGGTAAAAAACCGATTTGGGCCCGCTGACGAAATTGGCGTCTTTGAAATGACGGGCAAAGGCCTGTCAGAAGTCAAGAATCCCTCTGCTCTGTTTTTGTCCGAACGCGGCACCCCTGCCCCCGGTTCGGTCGTCTTCGCAGGCATCGAAGGGTCGCGTCCCATGCTTTGTGAGATTCAGGCACTTGTGGCTCCTTCGCCACACAGCCAACCGCGGCGTTCAGTGGTCGGATGGGACGGCGGACGGCTTGCGATGATCCTTGCGGTGCTCGAATCTCGGTGTGGTGTGCCCTTCACCGGATTGGACGTATACCTCAACGTAGCAGGGGGTTTGCGCATCTCTGAACCCGGTGCAGACCTTGCAGTTGCGGCCGCTCTGGTCTCTGCCCGCGAAGACGCAGCACTACCGGCAGAGGCCGTCGTTTTCGGGGAAATCAGCCTATCGGGCGCGCTCCGTCCGGTCGTTCAAACGGAAAATAGATTGAAAGAGGCGCAGAAACTTGGTTTTACAACTGCGATCATCCCACAACAGGCCAAACAGCCGAAGGTGGACGGCTTGGGGTTGCGCAACGCAACAGACCTTGCCGGATTTGTAGAAGAGTTATTTGGCGCAAGGTAGCGTCAATCGCAGGAGACAGACCATGGAAGGTTTCACACTCGTCGACGCAGGCGTCGCGATCATTGTCTTGCTGTCAGGCGTACTCGCCTACAGCCGTGGCTTTGTACGCGAGGCGATGGCGATCGTTGGCTGGATTGGCGCGACAATCGTCGCCTTTATTTTTGCCGATCAGGTTGAACCACTTGTTCGTCAAATCCCGGTGATTGGCGGGTTTATCGGCGACAGCTGCGAATTGGCCATCATCGCCGCTTTTGCTGCGGTCTTTGCTGTGGCACTCGTTGTAGTGTCTATCTTTACGCCGTTGTTTTCGAGCGTTGTACAGCGCTCCGCCCTGGGCGGCGTCGATCAAGGCCTTGGCTTCTTCTTTGGGATCCTACGCGGGATCTTGTTGGTCGCAGTGGCTTTCTTTGTCTATGACACGATCTTTGCGACGCAACAGTTCGCCGCAATCGACGACAGTCGCTCAGCCGAAGTCTTTGCGCAATTGACCGGACAGATCGAAGAACAGAACCCAGAGCAGGCCTTGGGCTGGATCACAGAGCAGTATCAGCAACTGGTCGGGAACTGCGGCGCACCTGCGCAGTAGCGACGATCCAAACATAGATTGCAAAGGCCACCACATCGCTGGTGGCCTTTCTTGTTTTGCTGAACAAATCTGTCCAAAACCGCACCGAAGCGCGCCTTACGGGTCGCCGCGATCTGCAACATGTGCGTTTTCGCGATCCGCTTTCCGTTGTTCCTGGGCTACCAGATCAATGTCTTTCTTAAAAAACATAGAACGGCGACATGACTTCGAAGTACGCATTTGGCCGGATCGTCCAAGCTGGCGATGCATCTGCCCGGCCTGTCTACGCCGCTGCCCAGTGCAAACAACTGAACCCGGCCAGAAACAGTCTTTCCTGACAAAGAAGTATGATCGTTTCGTGACACGGGCGGCATGACGCTCTAAGACGGAAGCAAGATCACGCAAACGGATTCGGAGCTGCCCCCTTGTCCACCACCATGCCCCCGCCCATCCCTTCGACGATGACAAACTGCGAGAGGAATGTGGCGTTTTTGGCGTTGTTGGCGTGACTGACGCATCCAACTTTGTCGCACTTGGCCTACACGCCTTGCAACACCGTGGTCAGGAAGCGGGCGGTATTGTCACCCATGATCCAGAAACCGGCTTTAACCAACAACGCCGCATGGGTCTGGTGCGCGACAACTTTACATCGGCATCCATGATGGAACGTCTGCCCGGCAGCATCGGGATCGGCCACGTACGCTATTCCACGGCTGGCTCCAAAGGCCAGACAGCGATGCGTGACGTACAGCCCTTCTTTGGTGAGTTTGCGATGGGTGGTGCGGCCATCGCCCACAACGGCAATATCACCAACGCGCTGTCCTTGCGGCGTGAATTGATCGAACGTGGTTCGATCTTCCAAAGCTCGTCTGACAGCGAATGCATCATCCACCTGATGGCGCGGTCTATGGGCCGCACGATCCCTGACCGTATGGAAGAGGCGCTGCGCAAGGTTGAAGGCGCGTTTTCCATCGTGGCAATGACCAGAACCAAGCTGATCGGCTGTCGCGACCCGTTGGGCGTGCGCCCGCTGGTGCTGGGCAAGATCGGGGATGGCTGGGCGCTGGCATCTGAGACCTGCGCGCTGGATATCATTGGCGCAGAGTTCGTACGCGAGATTGAACCGGGTGAAATGGTGGTGGTGACCGAAAAGGGTGTTGAAAGCCATTTCCCTTTCCGCCCCAACCGATCACGCTTTTGCATATTCGAACATGTCTATTTCAGCCGACCCGATAGCATTCTTGGGGGCCGGTCAGTCTATGAAACACGCGAAAATATCGGACGTGAATTGGCCAAGGAAAATCCGGTTGATGCTGATCTGGTCTGCCCAGTCCCCGACAGTGGGACACCTGCGGCGATTGGCTACTCGCTACAATCCGGCATTCCCTATGCGATGGGTATCATTCGCAACCAATATATGGGCCGAACTTTCATTGAACCGACCGAAAGCATCCGCAACATGGGTGTGCGCCTGAAACTGAACGTCAATCGCGCGCTGATCAAGGGCAAACGGGTGATCTTGGTCGATGACAGTGTTGTACGCGGTACAACCAGCCGCAAGATCAAGGAAATGATCCTCGACGCCGGGGCGGCAGAGGTTCATTTCCGCATCGCCTCGCCACCGACTGCCTGGCCGTGTTTCTACGGCGTCGATACACCGCAGCGCGAAAAGCTTTTGGCCGCCACAATGTCAGAAGAAGAAATGCGCGATCACCTAGGCGTCGATAGCCTCAAGTTTATCTCGCTCAACGGGCTTTACCGTGCCGTGGGCGAAGCGAAGGGCCGCGATGCCAAGGCGCCCGCCTATTGCGATGCCTGTTTCTCTGGTGAATACCCCGTGGCCCCGTCTGATATGATCGAACAAGGGTTCGAAGCAAAGACCGCGGCAGAGTAGCCACGCTGTAGTGTCGCCGCGTGACGGCAATGTGATCAAACCTCAATGCTTGCGGCATAAAACCTCACGTCAACAAGCACTCACCCCCTTTTTTCAAAGTGAAAAGTCTGGCATGAGCGCGCCAAACAAAAAATCGGCGCAGTTCTCAAAATGTCTGAAGAATCACCAAACCCGGCTCTGGCAGCCGCCAAAGCCACGATGCCTGACGCATTAGAGCTCCGCACGCTCTCTGTCATTGGGTTGATACAGGCGTATGACGGACCCACGGCCTTGCTAAGATCGGCACGCGGGCAGATCGCGCGCGTCCATGTCGGCGATACGGCCTTTGGTGCGCAGGTGAATGCAATTGATGAAACCCAAGTTGTGCTGACTGATCGCTGGGGCCGGACACAGTCGCTTGCGATGCCACGCAGCTAATGCTTGACCTTGGCTGCGGTTCGGCACATCACGCAGCCCATGACAAAAACAGCACTTATCACCGGCGCATCGCGCGGACTTGGCGCCGCTTTCGCCCAAGCGCTCGCGCCCACACATCACATCATCGCCGTCGGCAAAACCGTCGGTGCGCTCGAAGAACTTGATGACGCCATTCAAGCGACAGGTGGCCAAGCCACACTCGCGCCAATGGACATTTGCGTGGATGAAGCGATGCAACAGCTGTGTCGCGGGATTTTCGATCGCTGGGGTCGTCTTGATTTATGGCTGCACACGGCAGTTCATGCCGCACCGCTGGCACCCGCCGGGCACATCGGGCCCAAAGACCTTGCAAAGTCCATGACGACCAACGTCGAAGCGACAGCCCGGTTGATCGCATACGTCAGCCCGCTTTTAGGTCAGACGGGACAGGCAGTTTTCTTTGACGATCAACGCGGAGGTGATCGGTTCTTTGGGGCCTACGGCGCGACCAAAGTCGCACAGATCGCGCTCGCCCGTAGTTGGGCAGCGGAAAGCACCAAAACGGGGCCGAACATCCAAATCCTGACCCCGCAGCCGATGCCAACGGCGACAAGAGCACGGTTCTATCCCGGCGAAGACCGCAATTCGCTCACCGATCCTGCGAAGGAAGCAGCGCGATTGCTGCCGCTTATTCTTGACGGCTCGTAGAAATCACTAATGTCATCAGACGCCCCAGCGCATCTTTGGCATCAATTTCACCAGTCAATAACAACTGCTCAAGCCCAAGGTGCGCTACGTAAATCAAGGTCGTTGCTGCGCGAACGCCCTGCCCAATGTCAGACAAGCAATCCTGCCGAAATGCGCGACACCGCACATCTACCTGGGCTACCGCCGCACCGGCCTGCCTGAGCAATGACACGATGGGTGGGTCGGACTATTCGTGTGCTGCGGGATTGCGATGCTTGGCTCACCTTAGCCTATGCCGCAATGGGTGATCTTTTTGGTCATACCGTTGCTCACCCTCTACGGTCTGACAGAACGTGGCGTTGCATGATTGAGCACGCTTGCCGCGCGCTGCTGGCTCGCTTAGGAACAAGGCAGCAGCAAAGGGGCCGGCATGCGCATTCTTATCACAAATGATGACGGCATAAATGCCCCGGGCCTGAAGGTTCTGACCGACATCGCGCATGACGTGGCCGGACCAGACGGCGAGGTCTGGACAGTTGCCCCAGCGTTTGAGCAATCGGGCGTTGGACACTGCATCAGCTACACGCACCCGACCATGATTGCTGAGTTAGAACCGCGCCGCTTTGCAGCCGAAGGGTCACCAGCAGATTGCGTGATCGCGGGGCTATATGATGTAATGAAAGACGCGGCACCCGATCTGATCCTGTCTGGCGTCAACCGCGGCAACAATGCTGCCGAAAATACGCTCTACTCAGGCACAATCGGCGCCTGCATCGAGGGTGCATTGCAGGGTGTCCGGTCGATTGCCCTGTCCCAGTTCTACGGCCCCGAGAACGCCAATCTTGATAACCCATTTGAGGCCGCCGCAGACCATGGCGCGGCAACCGTGCGCGCATTGCTGGATGAAACGCTTTGGGACGATGCAGACTATAAAGTGTTCTACAACGTCAACTTTCCGCCCGTCCCGGCCGCGAACGTGAAGGGTATGGCTGCGACAACCCAAGGCTTCCGTTTGAACACACGTTTCAGGGCCGAGGCGCAGACATCGCCCACGGGACGCAAGTTTCTGTGGGTGCGCGGCGGACCTCAGCACGAGCCGACCGCACCGGGCACTGACGCCGCCGCAAACCTCGATGGCTATATCTCGATCACGCCCATGCGCGCCGATCTGACAGACTATGGTATGGTCAACAAGCTGGAGGATGCGCTGAAGTGACCTTTGACGCACCAACCAAAATGCAATTCCTTTATGCGTTGCGCAGCAAAGGCGTCACCGACGCCCGTGTGCTGACCGCAATGGAGCAGGTCGACCGCGCTGACTATGTCAAAGGCACCTTCGCTGATCGCGCCTATGAGGATATGCCGCTTCCTATTGCCTGCGGCCAGACGATCAGCCAGCCCTCTGTTGTCGGGTTGATGACCCAAGCGCTGCAAATCTGCCCACGGGACAAGGTCCTGGAGATCGGCACAGGGTCCGGGTATCAGGCCGCGATCCTGAGCAAATTAGCCCGGCGCGTCTACACCGTCGACCGTTACCGCCGTCTGGTTCAAGCCGCGCGCGCCGTGTTTGAGGCGAACGACATCACCAACATCACCACATTCACCGCCGATGGCAGTCATGGTTTTGAAGAGCAAGCACCATTTGACAGAATTCTGCTGACTGCGGCGGCCGAAGACCCACCAGGGCCGCTCTTGGCGCAATTGCGCGTCGGCGGGATCATGGTTTTGCCGGTCGGACAGTCCGATGCGGTGCAAAGCCTGATCCGTGTTTCACGCACAGAAACCGGTTTTGACTACGATGAATTGCGTGCCGTACGCTTTGTCCCCTTGCTAGAAGGGCTCGGACAAGAGTAAACTACCCCAAAATGTAGTACGACCCCATAGATAAGGGGCGACTTGGCAAAGGAGCGGTACGATGGCGAACGGGCATTTTCCTGTGCGACGCATCATGATGACCGGGGTGGCGTTGGCGACACTCGCGGCTTGTGACGATTTTGATTTTGATATGCGCGATGTGGGCAATGGGTTCGATACCACCTCTGCCGTACAGTCCCTGCCGGGCCGACCACGACCCGACGACCGCGGAGTGATCTCGTACCCGAATTATCAAGTTGTCGTTGCACGGCGCGATGACACGATCCGCGGCATTGCAATCCGGCTTGGCCTCGATGCCAATACATTGGCCGAGTACAACGGCATCGAACCTGACCAGATCCTGCGCCGGGACGAAATCATCGCATTGCCGACCCGCGTGACAGAGCCATCCCCCGCGACCGGCGCCGTCGCAACAGGGCCGATCCAGCCGTTTGACGTCTCTGCCGTCGCCACGACAGCGCTTGACCGTGCGGACGCAAACGGGACGCCGGTCACAGCCACACCGCTTGAACCAACAGCAGCGGCACCTGTCGCCGCGCCGTCGCCTGCACCGGCAGTGCAAGGCAACGAGCCGATCCGCCACCAGGTCAAGCGCGGTGAAACGGCCTTCTCCATCTCACGGCTTTATAATGTACCGGTCCCAGACATCGCCGAATGGAACGGTCTGGACGCCGCCTTCACAATCCGTGAAGGACAGTTCCTGCTGATCCCGCAGGGTGGTGGTACGGCACCAACAGCAGTATCCGCCCCCGCTCCTGCGCCTGTCACAGCACCCGGTGACGGCACAGCGACACCTGTGCCCCCAAGCGCGGCACTGCCGTTGCCCGCAGAAACACCCGCGGCCCCTCTTCCGGCTGCGGCCGCACCTGAAGCACCCGATCTGGGAACGCCAACCACAGCCCAACCCGCCAGCTCCAATGCACGTTTCTTGATGCCGATCCAAGGCGCAATCATCCGGGCCTATACCCCTGGGCAAAACGAAGGTATCGACATCGGTGCCGCAGCAGGATCAGACGTGCAAGCCGCCGGGTCCGGCACAGTGGCAGCGGTCACGACAGACACCAGCGGTGGCGCAATTGTTGTGCTCAAGCACAGCGATGGATTGCTCACTGTCTATACTCAGATGGACGCGCTGACGGTTGAAAAGAACGACAGCGTATCGCGCGGTCAGGTCATTGGTAAGGTACGGGCGGCTGACCCAAGCTTCCTGCACTTTGAAGTACGACGCGGACTGCAAAGCCTTGATCCAACTGATTATCTGCCGTGACAGCTGAGCGCGTAAGGTGGATCATGATCCACCTTACCCCAGGCGCACACCCCGCCTGCCAGCCAAATCTGTAAAATACTGCCAAGCCACCCGGCCTGACCTGCTGCCACGCGTGGCTTGCCATTCAATCGCCTCGGCGCGCAAAGTGGTATCATCAATCGCAACGTCATAGGCGTCACAATACCCCCGGATCATCGCCAGATACGCGTCCTGATCACACGGATGGAACCCCAGCCATAGACCAAACCGATCTGACAAAGACACTTTCTCTTCTACGGCCTCGGACGGTGAAATAGCGGTCGAGCGCTCATTCTCGATCATATCGCGCGGCATGAGATGGCGACGGTTCGAGGTCGCATAAAGAACCACGTTTTCTGGTCGCCCTTCAATGCCGCCATCCAAAACCGCCTTGAGCGACTTATAGTGCGCATCATCGTGACCAAACGACAAGTCGTCACAAAACAGAATGAACCGCTCAGGTGCGCCGCGCAGCAGGTTAAGGCAACGGCCGATTGACGGCAAATCTTCGCGTTGTACTTCAACAATCTTGAGGCTGGCATGATCAACATTCACTGCGCCGTGTACTGCTTTGACAAGGCTCGACTTTCCCATACCACGCGCACCCCACAAAAGTGCGTTATTGGCGGGTAGCCCAGCTGCGAACTGCGCCGTGTTCGCCATCAACGTATCGCGGGAACGATCAACCCCGACGAGCAACTCAACACCCACCCGGTTGACACGGGGCACCGGCTCAAGTCGATCAGGGTTGGGGTGCCAAACAAATGCAGATGCCGCAGCAAAATCAGGCGCAGCGCCAGGCTCTGGGCTCAGACGTTCCAGTGCCGCAGCAATGCGAAGCAGGGCCTTCTTGCTCACGCCTTTGGTTCCTCAACGGATGCGTCAGCGGCGGCGTCACTGTCACCCACATCATCTTCGTCTATGTCGAACAGGCTCTCACCTTCGCCAATCACACCCTCAGCACGGGCAGCACGGTCTTTTTTGCGTTCCACAGCCGCGACCAGATGGATCGATATTTCATACAGGCCATAGACCACGACAAACAGGATCAACTGGGTTGTGACATCCGGTGGCGTGACAAGGGCAGCAACAACCAAAATACCCACAACCGCATATTTCCGGGTCCCGCGTAGCCCGCGCGAACTGGCCAGCCCAGCCGAGCCCATAAGCGTAAGCAAAACCGGCAATTGAAAGCAAACACCGAAGGCCACGATCATCTTGAGTGTGATGTCGAGTGTCTCATTCACTTTGCCGTTGAAAACGATATCGACACCACTGTCGTTGGCGATATTGGCGGTTGCAGGCAAGCCCAAGCCACCGCCAGCACTGGGCAAAAGTTCGGTACCCGGTGGCGGCGTCACGGCCCCTGCCATGATGGCCGACACAAAAGACGGAAGATCCGCAAACCCCAAAAAGAACGCCATTGCCAAAGGTACGACGATGTAGTGCGCAAAAGACGCACCGATCACAAACAGAATCGGGGATGCGATAATGAACGGCAAGAAGGCGTTCTTTTCATTGCGATAAAGACCGGGCGCCACAAAGCGCCAAAGCTGATAGGCAATAACTGGGAAAGATAGCGTCAAGCCACCCACGACCGAGATCCGGATCAGGGTAAAGAAATATTCCTGCGGTGCGGTGTATTGCATCACCGGGTTCGGATTGCCCAGGTCACGCATGGTTCTTTCGATTGGGCCAAGCAGGAAATCAAGCAGCATGCCACCAAAGGAAAAACAAATGATCATGCCGACAAGAAACGCCATGACCGAATAGATCAACCGCGAGCGCAGCTCTGCAAGGTGTTCCAGCAGCGGGGCGGCGCTGTCGTCGATATCGTCTTGGGTGCTCATGACTTACCCTCAGGTGCGGGTTTGTCCGGGGTCGCATCCGCGGCGGCGGCCTCTGCTTCGCGGGCCTTGCGTGCGACCGCGGCATCGCCCATCGCCTTACTCATCTTTTCCTTGGCCGCCTGACGTTCCGCTGACAATTCTGTGGTTGCGGGCCCTTTTGTCATGCCCGTCGCCTCTTTGATCTTGTCTGCGCCGAATTTCTTGGGATTGGCCGCCGCATTCAGCGTTTTCTGGACGTCTTTCATACCGGACTGATCCGCGGCTTGGTTCATAGCATTTGAAAATTCTCGCGCCATCATCCGTGCCTTACCAGTGAACTGCCCCATCGTGCGGAACAATCCCGGCAAATCCTTCGGGCCGATCACAATCAGCGCCACGACGCCGACAACCAGCATTTCGCTCCAACCAAGGCCAAACATCAGGCGCGGTCCTTTTTGTCAGGCAAAGCGATCAGACTTTGTCTTTTTCTTCTTCAGGGGTCACGTCTTTGGCTTCGGCCATGCTGTCTTCGATTTCCTGCTTGCCATCATCGACACCCTTTTTGAACGCGGTGATGCCTTTGCCGACTTCACCCATCAGACTGGAAATCTTGCCGCGGCCAAATAAAACCAGAACCACAACAGCGATCAGTAGAAGGCCGGGAAGGCCGATATTATTAAGCATGTCTTTCTCCTTTTGTGGGCCCGGGCCGCACATCGGTTAATCTCTCTGCTGTCACAAATAGGGGCGGAACAGCGCTAAGGGAAGCGTGAACTGGCCAAATTCCATGTCTTAAGCCCCTTTTTCACAAGGGTTTTTCATAGCTCGTGACAAAAACTTGTCAGTTGTCAAAAAAATGACAAAACTATCCCGAATCGAAGGGAAACCCATGCGCCGCGCAGATCGTCTTATGCAACTTGTTCAAATCCTGCGGGATGGAACCCTCCACCGGGCCGGCGATCTGGCGGAAGCAACCCATGTCTCCTTGCGCACAATCTACCGTGATATGGAAACACTCGCCGCATCTGGCGTCCCGATCGAGGGGGCCCGTGGCATTGGTTACCGCGTCACGGCTGCCATCACCCTCCCACCGCTAAACTTGACAATGACCGAGATGGAGGCGCTGCACATCGGGTTAAGCGCAGTGAGCCACAGTGACGATGCAGAACTGTCAACGGCTGCCCGCACACTGTCAGCGAAGATCGACGCTGTCATGCCAGAAGACCGCAGCCGCGCACCGCGTGGCTATGGGTTTGCGATCTATCCCTTTGCAGATGCCGCACGCGGTTTCCAACATTTGCCCATGCTGCGCCAAGCCGTCCGCACGCGTCAAAAGCTTGAACTGATAATGAATAAAGAAACGCGCACCGTGCGCCCGCTCCAGCTTGATTACTGGGGCCGTCTTTGGACCTGCGTGGTGTGGTGTGAAACCAACAATCGTTTCGACGAAATCAGGGTCGATCAGATCAACAGCCAACGCATCCTGCCAAGCCTGTTTGTTGATGAGCCGGGCAAGGCCTTAGCCGACTACAACCGCCTACATGCCTAGAGCCAGTCTTCAACGTCGATCTGCGGTCGAAAATAGGCCATCATTCGCTTGTCAGCGGAGATGCCTTCTGCCCAGGGTGCAACACCATGCAAAATGTGGTGATCCAATAAAATGACTTGTCCGGGCTGGGCCAAAATCTCGATCCGTGGACATGTCTCAAACACAGTGCGACGAGCCGCTTGATAGACATCCGTGACATCCAAATCGCCAAAGCGATTGGGTGTTATGCCGGCAAAGGCTGCCTGAAACGCACGACGCATCATCAAATGGCTGCCGCGCCAAACCACCAGCGGGCTTGCTGTCGTGCTGTCCAACGGCAGCCCAAGAATAAACCTGTGCGGTTCCCGCAAATGTCGCCGCCGCCTTGGACCCACAGGCAAAAGACCATCGACATGCGCAGCGTCCCGATCCCGGCGAAACCGATGCGCGGCATCGCTTTCACCGGGGTCTTGCCTTGGGTAACAGGGAAAAACGACGGACAGCTGTGCCCGGTGCCAGTCTACAGGCGGCGTAACGTGGTTTTGCCAAGCACCCACGAGTGGCACACCTTCAATACTCCCATCAGGGGCATTTGGAAGTGCGTCAACACCCACAAACCAGGTCTGTCCATGACGACGTTCACCACCTTGAGCAAGCACTTGTCGTCCAACACCCGCTGCGGCAACAGCCCAACGCGACACTGCGTCATCATAAGGAAAGACGACGTAGCCATCGCGCTCAAGTGCGCGCGCTACCACCCAGCCGCCTTGCGCAGCATATTCAGCGCGACAAGGATCAAGAACGCACCAAATACACGCTTGAGCGGTTTAGGATCCATCCGATGGGCTAAGGCGGCCCCAAGGGGTGCTGTTATCAGCGTCATCGCAATGATCAGGCCAAATGCGAGGAGGTTCACGGCACCCAACGTAAATGGCGGTGCCGCCTCGACATTCACAAAAAGGAACCCGATCACGGATGGCACTGCGATAATCACACCAAAGCCTGCGGCTGTCGCCACGGCACGATGAATGGGGACATTGCAAAGCGTCATGATCGGCACGCCGAACGACCCCCCGCCAATGCCCATCAAGACTGATAGAAAACCAACCGGCGGCGACAAGATTGCCCGCATCAGCCCGCGTGGCATGTCTTGGGCGACCCGCCAGTGATCGCGGCCAAAGGCCATATAAAGACCGATCGTCACCCCCAGAATGCCAAAGATCGCTTGCAGCACACCTGATCGCAGTGACGACGCGACCAACACACCAACGCCCGCGCCGACAACGATGCCAAGCGCCCAGCCTTTCAGGATCGGCCATTCAACCGCGCCCTTCTTGTGATGCGCCGCGACCGACCGCAAAGACGTCACGATGATAGTCGCGAGTGACGTCGCAAGACACACTTGCATCAATTGCGGACTGTCATAGCCCAAAGCGCTGAAAACATAAAAGAACCCAGGCACAAGAACGATACCGCCGCCCACGCCCAAAAGCCCGGCAAGCACCCCCGCAAAGGCACCCAGCGCCAGCAGAACAGCCGCCATTGTTGCGAATTGCATCAAGTCTTCCATGATACTGCCCCTTAGGCCGCCAGCCGCGTCACATGTTCAAGGGCCGCACTGACCACCGCAGGACCCGCGCCATCTGCGTGGACATTTTCTGACAGATGCCGCCGCCAGCCCCGCGCGCCCGGGCGCCCCTGAAACATCCCCAACATATGCCGCGTCACTTGCCCCAAACGCCCACCCTGCGCAAGATGATCCGCGATGTAAGGCAACATCAAGGCTACGACCTCTTCTGCCGTGCGGCCCATCGGGTCGTCGAAGATCCGCGCATCTGCATCCAGTAGAATATCAGCCGGTGTGTGATAGGCGGCGCGTCCGATCATGACGCCGTCCAATCCGCGATCCAGAAAATCCTTGGCCGCATCCAACGTCACAATACCGCCATTGACAGACAAATGAAGATAGGGAAATAACCCCTTCATCTGCATCACTAAATCATAATCTAAGGGTGGAATGTCGCGGTTTTCTTTCGGGCTTAGCCCCTGTAACCACGCCTTGCGTGCATGGATTGCAAACCGATCAACACCCGCAGCCGAAACCTGCGCCAGAAAATCCGGCAGCACTTGACTTGCATCCTGATCATCAACACCAATCCGGCACTTCACGGTCACCGGCACACTGACCGCATCAATCATCGCGGCAACACACGCCGCCACCACATCCGGGCTCTCCATCAAGACAGCGCCAAAACTCCCTGACTGCACCCTATCAGAAGGGCAGCCACAATTAAGGTTGATTTCCGCATAGCCGAACCCTTCAGCAATGCGTGCGGCCTCGGCTAACTGCTGCGGTTCAGAACCGCCCAATTGCAGCGCGACAGGCTGTTCAGCGTCATCAAACCCAAGCAAACGATCCCGATCGCCGTGGATAACGGCCGGGGCAGTCACCATTTCGGTGTAAAGCAAGACATGACGTGACATCAGCCGATGCAGATACCGGCAATGCCTGTCCGTCCAATCCATCATCGGGGCGACGGACAAACGGGCTGCTGCGATGGCTGCGTTGTTGGGCATTCCTAATCCTCCTATGACCCAAGAACCGGTCGCCGGGGCCATGCGGCACACATACGGCACACGCGTCGGGCCAGTCCAGCCCCGAGGGGAAAGACAGGCAAACACCGGTGTTTTGGGTCGGCAATGGTCCGGGGCGCCCTTTCTCTATCGCTGAAAGTAATGGAGCAATATGGTAATACTCGCCCGCATCATCGCTGACTGGGCTGGGGAAACCCACCGCACTGCCGCAGACCTGCGGTTGAAAAAGCTGCGGGATAACAGTCTGATCTGGCAGTCCAAGGGCGGCATAAACACCAAGCGGCGTGCTGTTGCTGATACCAAAATTGGCTATGACGTCTGCCTAGGTTACGCGATAGTGCCCCACGCAGCGACCAAAGCTTGGCACCGATTACCGCAGATCCGCGATGACGACACCGTCCCGCGGAAGTTGGCCGGGTGCGACCAACTGTATCTTGCCATTCAGCTTGAGGACTTCACCGATTGTGGTCTCAAAAAGCCCCGCATCCGTGGCCTGCGTTTCAAGCTTTACGGTCATCTCGTCGCGTTGGCCATCATGTGACACCTCTACGCGTGCACGCGCGATTTCAGGGTGGCGCGCAACCAACCGGGCGACTTGTTCAGGCCTGACAAACATTCCCTTGATCTTGGTGGCCTGATCCGCACGCCCTTTCCAGCCCACAAGGCGCATGTTTGTGCGCCCGCACGCCGACTGACCCGGCGCCATTGCAGACAGATCACCGGTCGCAAAACGTACCAGCGGGTAATCCTGATTAAGCGGTGTGACAACAACTTCGCCAATTTCACCCGGCATCACAGGATCTCCGGTTCCGGGTGTCACAATTTCAACCAAAGCCCCCTCGTCAACGATCATTGGGGCGTCGGCAATGCTCTCATAAGCGATATTGCCAACGTCGGCGGTGCCATAGCACTGCAAACAGGCGATGCCGCGATCTGCATAGGCCTGCCGCACCGGCGGAAACAAGGGGCCACCCGACACCAGCGCTTTCGTGATACCCGAAAGGTCGATGCCCATCTCATCCGCCTTCGCGAGAATGGCGCCAAGATAGTCGGGTGTACCGGCGTAAGCGGTAACACCAAGGTCACGTGCAGCGCTGGCTTGGAGTTCTGTTTGTCCCGGACCGGCTGCGAAAACCTGCGCGCCGACCGCAATTGCAGCGCTCTCGAACATCGCACCTGCTGGGGTGAAATGGTAAGAGAATGTATTTTGCACAACATCCCCTGCCCCAATGCCAGCAGCACGCAACGCGCTGGAGAAACGCCACCAATCCGCGCCGGCACCACCGGGTTCATAGATCGGCCCCGGCGACTGGAACAAGCGGGTAATGCCTTTGGTTGGCACCCCACCAAAGGGCGGACTTGCGGACTGTGCTTTGCTCAGCTCGGACTTTCGTAGAACGGGCAGCTTTGACAGGTCGCTCAGCGCCGTCATGTCTTCTGCGACATCTAAGGCCAGTTGCGTCTTCAGCAGGGCCAACTGATCTGCTTCGCGCGCATCCGCTGAGCGCGTCTCGCGCGGATCCAGCATATTCATGCCAGCCACCTCTTGCGACGTCGGTAACTCCGCACATCGCGAAAGGACTTTCGACCTTCGTCCGACATGCCAAGATAGAACTCTTTCACATCAGGGTTGTCGCGCAGTTCCGCCGCCGGGCCTTCCATCACCACGCGTCCGCTTTCAAGGATATAGCCGTGATGGGCAAATCGCAGCGCGACATTGGTATTCTGCTCGGCCAACAGGAAGGACACACCCTCTTGTTCGTTGAGGTTCTTTACAATCGTGAAAATCTCTTCGACCAGTTGCGGGGCCAGCCCCATGGATGGCTCATCAAGCAAGATTGTTTCTGGGCGCGACATGAGTGCGCGTCCAATGGCACACATTTGTTGTTCACCGCCAGAGGTATAGCCGGCCTGACTTTTGCGCCGTTCCTTCAGTCGTGGAAAATAGTTGTAGACCAGTTCCAGATCATCGCTGACCTTCGTACTTCCATCACGGCGCGTATAGGCACCTGTCATCAGGTTTTCTTCGATGGTGAGATGTTCAAAACAATGGCGGCCCTCCATCACCTGAATGACGCCGCGCTTGACCAGGTCAGAAGGAGAACTGTCCTGCACCCGGTCACCCCGATAGGTGATTGTCCCTTTGGTGACCTCGCCACGCTCTGAATGCAGCAAGTTTGAAATCGCTTTGAGCGTCGTCGTCTTTCCCGCGCCATTGCCACCCAGCAGGGCCGTAATGCCACCTTTGGGCACAGTGAGGGAAACGCCCTTCAACACAAGGATCACGTGGTTGTAGATCACCTCAATGTTGTTAACGTCCAGCAGGGTTTCGGCCTTCGTATCATCCAGCATGGCGCGTTGATCCATATTCATGTTGATGGGGGTGGGTGGCCCATCAAGGGCCACCCAGTCTGCATTTAGAGGCAGCCAGCCTCGATACCATTCTCAGCTGCAAAGGCCGCAGAGTCTTCGGCAATCAGCGGATCAATAACGCTATCGTCAGGCGCGATATAGTCCGTCAGGGCAACCCACTGGGCGTCGGCCGCGTTCCATTGCTGAACAATGCCAAGACCAGAACCACCGTGGTTCTCGCATGAAACGCTGAACTCTGGCCCAATCTGGGACATACCAAGCTCAGCCATTCGCGCCTCAGTGATTTCCAGCGACGCCATACCGTCACGCACCATCGCAGGTGTCACATCAGCGACGCCGTGGATTTCCTGCGCATTGGCGATTGCTTCAGCAGCCAGCATCGCAGCATACATGCCACGCGTATAAAGTACGGAACCGATGTTAGACCCGTCACCGGCAGCATTGCCTGCGTCGTGAACCAGCGTCTTAATTTCATCAAACACAGGAAGGCTTGCATCGACGCGGTTCATGTTCAGCGACTTGTAGCCGTCTGCACCGGCACCCGCTGGGGTCACGTCATGCTCGGCTCCGGCCCACCAGTTGCCGATGAAGTTTTCCATCGGGAAACCAATGTTTGCGGCTTCCTGAACAGCAACCTGGTTCATCACACCCCAGCCCCACATCAGGACATAGTCAGGACGTTCGCGGCGGATTTGCAGCCACTGCGATTTCTGCTCCTGTCCGGGGTGGTCAACAGCCAGTTGGGTGAGCTCGAACCCGTGCATGGCAGAAAGTTCTTCCAGCGTACGGATCGGCTCCTTACCGTAGGCCGAGTTGTGATAGACCAACGCGACTTTCTTGCCTGCAAGATCCCCACCGTTTTCATCCAGCAGGTAGTTCACCATGACAGATGCCGCATCCCAGTAGTTTGCAGGATAGTTGAAGACCCAGTTGAACACTTCACCATTTGCAGCCGACGTGCGGCCATAGCCCATGGTGTGGATCGGAATTTCATCGACTGTGGCCTTTGGAATGATCTGATAGGTGATGCCAGTGGACAGCGGTTGATAGATCAGCGCGCCCTCGCCCTTGGTGCTTTCATAGCATTCCACACCCTTTTCGGTGTTATAGCCAGTCTCGCATTCCACGATCCGCACCGCCTCGCCGCCGATGCCGCCATCGCGGGCGTTCAGCAGGTTGAAATAGTCCTGATAGCCATCCGAGAATGGCGTGCCACCAGCCGCGTAAGGTCCGGTGCGGTAAGACAGATCAGGGATAACAAGGTCTGCCATCACTGGGGCGGCGGCCATCGTGCCCGCCAAGGCCATTGCGGCCAGTCTCTTAAGTTTCATCGGTTTTTTCCTCCCATGGGTATGTCCGATCGTGAATTGGGTGTTTTCACCCGTTAATGAGGGAACGGCCAAAGCCGTAGTTTTTCCTTTGCCAGTCGCCAAAGTTGCGCCAGCCCATGTGGTTCTTTAATCAAAAAGAACATAATCAAAGCGCCGACGATCACCAGTTGGAAATGCGCAACCAGATCCGTAGGCCAACCCATCACATCAACGCCCAGCCATTTGAGCGCGACAGGAAGCAGCACAAGAAACGCCGCTCCGGCGAAGCTGCCAAAAATTGATCCAAGACCGCCAATAATAATCATAAAGAGGACAAGGAACGATTTTTGGATACCAAAGGCTTCGCCGACTTCGACCGCACCCAGATAGACGGCGAAGAACAAAGCCCCCGCGATGCCGATAAAGAATGAGCTGACCGCAAAGGCGGTAAGTTTTGCTTTCAACGGGTTCACACCAATAATTTCAGCGGCGATATCCATGTCCCGGATGGCCATCCAGGACCGACCTATCGTACCGCGCGTCAGGTTGCGCGCGATCAGGGCGCAGACTGTCACAAAGAACAGGCAGATCAGGTATTGCGCCCAGGCCGGTGTGCTGGGGCCAGTCACAGCCACACCTGCAACCAGACGCTCGGGCGCATTGATCTGACCTGAGGCCGAGTAGTTGTAAAACCAGCTCACCTTGTTGAAGAGCCAGACAAGAAAGAACTGCGCCGCGAGCGTTGCCACCGCCAGATAAAACCCCTTGATCCGCAAGCTAGGCAGGCCAAAGGCCGCCCCAACAGCCGCCGTGATGCCGCCTGCCAGCACGATATGGATCATAATATTCACATCGGGAAAGGACGTCATCAGCTTGTAGCAGGCATAGGCCCCCACAGCCATGAAACCGCCGGTACCCAACGAAACTTGTCCACAATAGCCGGTCAGAATATTCAGCCCGATTGCCGCAATCGCATAGATCAGGAAGGGCACCAGCAACGAGCTGGCCCAATAGTCATTGATCACGAAGGGGATCACCAACCAAGCCACGGCCATCGTGACCCAGAACCCGATACGGTCCAGCTTCAGCGGAAAGGTTTGGTTGTCCGCAACATAAGACGTTTTGAAATCGCCGGCCTCACGATAAAGCATCAGGTCACCTCCTGTGGTGTCTGCGTAAGATCCAAACGCCAGTCACGATTAAGAAAAAGGATCATAGTCGTATCAAACCCGCTCAATGATCCGCTCCCCAAATAGGCCCTGTGGGCGGAAGACAAGGAACAAAAGCGCAAGCACATAGGCGAACCAGTTCTCCGTAGCGCCACCCAGATAGGGTGCGCCGATAAGGTATTCGAACAACTTCTCACCCACCCCAATGATCAGCCCGCCGACGATTGCGCCGGGTATCGAGGTAAAGCCGCCAAGCATCAGCACCGGCAATGCCTTAAGCGCAATCAGCGAGAGTGAGAATTGCACGCCGGATTTGGCACCCCACATGATACCCGCGACAAGGGCCACGAGCCCCGCCAGCGACCAAACCAGAACCCAAATGAAATTCAGGGAAATTCCAACAGACAATGCAGCTTGGTGATCATCGGCAACTGCGCGCATCGCGCGGCCTTGCTTGGTGTATTGGCTAAATCCAATCAGCCCGATCACAAGGATAATCGCAACGACGGTCGCCGCCATATCCAGCTCGTCAATAAAGAAGCCATAAAAGTCGTCACCGCCAAGGCCTGCAGTGGCTTCCTCCACCCACAGCGATCCACCTTGTGGCAGCCCGACTGCAAGCGTCTTGATATCCGACCCCCACATCAAATCGCCCACACCCTCAAGGAAATAGGCAAGCCCGATAGTGGCCATGAACAGGATGATAGGTTCCTGTCCGACCAGATGCCGGAACACAAACCGCTGCACGCCCCATGCAAAGATCACCATGACGATCAAGGTCAGAATGATGGCGGCCAGCACCGGGACGTTCCAACCAAAATAGTGGATATCGGTACCAAAGATGGCGTTGATCAGATGTCCAAAAGGTACTTGCCCGGACATGATACCCGCGAGCGTCAGCGCAGAGAAAAGCGCCATGACACCTTGCGCGTAGTTGAAAATTCCAGAGGCTTTGTAGATCAGCACAAAGCCCAGCGCCACAAGTGCATAAAGGACCCCGGCCATCAGGCCGTTGATGACAACTTCGATGCCATAGAGGAAATCAGCGGACATTAGGCGTTCCTCCGAAAGTATAAGATATCAATCATGAGCCACCCCCAGATACGCGTCGATCACTTCTTGATTGTTGCGCACCTCGTCCGGGGTGCCGTCGCCAATCTTGCGGCCATAGTCCATCACGACAACACGGTCGGACAGGTCCATGACCACGCCCATGTCGTGTTCGATCAGGGCAATCGTGGTGCCAAATTCGTCGTTCACGTCCAGAATAAAGCGGCTCATGTCCTCTTTTTCCTCGACGTTCATGCCCGCCATCGGTTCGTCGAGCAGCAACAGATTAGGTTCCGCAGCAAGCGCACGCGCAAGCTCGACCCGCTTTTTCAGGCCATAAGGCAAACGGCCGACGGGTGTTTTGCGGATCGCCTGAATTTCAAGAAAGTCGATAATCCGCTCAACGGCCTCGCGGTTCTCATTTTCTTCTCGCTGTGCCTTTCCGGCCCAAATCGCCTGCGCCAGCATATTGCTTTTGATATGCCCCATGCGGCCCGTCATAATATTGTCGAGTACCGACATACCCTCAAACAAAGCAATATTCTGGAAGGTGCGCGCGACCCCTTGGCGGGCGACCTGAAAAGGCTTCATCGGCGGGCGCTTATGACCCCGAAAATAGACCTCGCCTTCCTGCGGTTTGTAAAACCCTGAAATCACATTCAGCATTGATGATTTACCAGCGCCATTCGGCCCGATAATTGCGCGAATTTCACCTTCGCGGATGTCGAAACTGATGTTCTTGATCGCCTCGACACCGCCAAAACGCAGCGTGATACCGCGTAGATCCATCATCACGCCACCGATCGTGCGTCCATCTTCGGTCACGTAGGGCGCTGCTGCATCCTTCATCATGCTGCTACCTTCACTTTAGGCTGCGCAACCGTTGCATCCCGAATATCCAGCGTCGCCTTAATCTTGCCCTTGCGCCCGTCCTCATAGGTGACTTCGGTTTCAGTATAAATGCTGTCTGATCCGTCATAGAGCGCATCAATCAGATCGCTGAATTTCTCGGCGATGACAGCGCGGCGTACTTTGCGCGTGCGTGTCATTTCGCCATCATCCGCATCCAACTCTTTGTGCAACACAAGGAACCGGTGGATCTGACATGCCGCCAGCATTTCATCCTGCGCGACGCTTTCGTTTACTGCGTTGATGTGCTCCAGCACGGTATCAAGCACTTGCGGATGCTGCGACAATTCCTGATAGCTGGAGTATGCTATGTTGTTGCGCTCTGCCCAGTTGCCGACAGCCGTGAGATCAATGTTGATAAAGGCCATGCAACGGTCTCGCCCGGCACCAAAGACAACCGCCTCCAGTATATTTGGATAGAACTTCAGCTTGTTTTCTATGTATTTGGGCGCAAAAAGGCTGCCGTCAGCCATCTTTGATACGTCCTTGATCCGGTCGATGATCCGCAGATGACCGGACGTTTCTTCGATGAACCCGGCATCACCCGTCGCGACCCAGCCTTCGGGATCTTTGGTCGATGCTGTGCTTTCAGGATTGCCATAATATTCGACGAATGTCCCCGGCGAACGGTAGAACACTTCGCCACTGTCGGCGATCTTAAGCTCGACGCCCGGCGACGGCACACCAACGGTGTCGGAGCGCACTTCGCCATCAGGTTGCTGAGTGATAAAGACCGTTGCCTCCGTCTGACCGTAGAGTTGTTTGAGGTTGATACCGAGACTGCGATAAAAGTCGAAAAGTTCCGGCCCAATCGCCTCGCCTGCGGTATAGCCGACGCGCACCCGGCTCATGCCCAGCCGGTTTTTTAGCGGCCCATAGACAAAATACTTGCCCAGCGTGTGAATGATCCGGTCTTTCAAGCCAACGCTTTTGCCATCCAAAAGCTTTGGACCAACCGTCTTGGCGTGATCCATGAAGAAAGAGAACATCCGTTGCTTAAAGCGACTGGCGTCCTCCATGCGGATCATGACCTGCGTGAGATGTCCTTCGAAAATCGCCGGCGGCGCAAAGAAATAGGTTGGTCCAATTTCGCGCAAGTCGGCGTTCATGGTCTCGGCGCTCTCAGGGCAATTGACGCAGAACGCAGACCAATAGGCCTGCCCAACCGAGAAAATGAAATCACCAACCCAAGCCATCGGCAAATAGGCCAAGGTTTCTTCGCCCGCGCCAAGATGATCAAAATCAGATGAATTCTTAGAGGTTTCTATGACATTTCGGTTTGACAGAACGACACCCTTAGGGCGCCCCGTCGTGCCAGACGTATAGAGCATCACGCAGGTGTCGTCATAGCCCAACGCATCGCGCCGCGCGTTCAACTCCTTTGACAAGCGTTCCTTCGCGGCCCGGCCTTCGTTTTGGATGTCGGCGAAAGACGTAATCTCACTATGGTCATATTTGCGCATGCCCCGCGTATCATAGTAGATCACATGCTTGATCCCATAAACGGTTTCCTGGGCTTCGATAATCTTGTCGACCTGTTCTTGATCACCGGCAATCGCAAAGCGCGCTTTGCAGTTTTCCAAAACGTAGGTCATCTCTTCAACCACGGCGTCTTGATAAAGCGGGACCGGAACGGCGCCGACAGACTGAACCGCGACCATAGACCAATAGAGGGCGGGGCGATTACGGCCGATGATGGCAACATGGTCACCAACATTCACGCCAAGATCCAGCAATCCCAATGCAAGCGCCTCAACTTCCTGAGCAGTTTCAGCCCAAGTCCAACTTTGCCATATCCCGAATTCTTTTTCCCGATAGGCTGGCTTGTCACCATACAAAGATGCATTCCGTGCCAGCAGGTGCGGCACAGCGTCCAGATGATCTGGCGATTTTTGAATTGTCATGCATCCTCCCAAACGCAATCGCGAACGGCCCCGAATATGTCCCCCGAGGGCCTGCAAAACTTTTTCTGACAGATAAGTTTTTCAGAAGTTTATCCGAAATGTTTCGAATTCTTGCAAGCCTCACGTGGACTTGTGGTGCAGCCCCGACCTGCTACAGATATCAGATGACACGTATGTCCGCGACCGATGAAACTCTGACGCAGGCTGGCTTGAACCTGATCAGCCAGGCCATTTCGATCTATGATCAAGACTTGCGTTTAGTGTTGGCAAACTTGCAATTCCAACGCATGTTTGATCTGCCAAAGGCCCTCGTAGAGCCGGGTGGTTCGTTTGAGGAAACCCTGCGCATTTTGGCCGAACGCGGCGACTATGGCGACCTGTCGGATGTCGACGGTTTTCTGGCCGAAAGAGTTGCCCAGGCTAAAGCCTTTGAGCCGCACTATTTTGAACGCACACGGGCAAATGGCACCACAATATCGGTAGAAGGCAGCCCGATTCAGGATGGCGGTTGGGTGGCTGTCTACTCTGACATTACCGAACTGAAGACCCAAGAGGCCCTGTTACGATCCCGCTCTGCAAATCTGTCCGAGGAACTCATTTCGCGTTCAGAAGAGCTGGCCCGCGCCAACCGCACACTGACGGCAACTGTGACAACTCTGGAAGAAACCAAACATCAGCTGTTGGCGTCCCGGGCGCGGCTGAACCTCACCAACTCGATGATTCCCGCGCACATCGCACGCGTGAACCGCGACGGGATATACACCTACACCAATCACAAACTGAATTCGATCGTGCCCGGCCGCTCCAACGATATTGTTGGCCTGCATATGGTGGATGCATTGGGGCAGGATGTCTTTGACAACATCGCCGATGCTTTTGCGGCCACGTTGGAAGGTGACGCACCCGTTGTCGAATTCGAACACAAGCAGGCCGGCCGTCACAACCGGGTCGCCTTTACGCCGGACATAGACGACAGTGGTCAAGTCGTGGGCGCATACCTTTTGTCTGCCAATGTGACAGAGCAGGTCCGCGCGCGCCAGGCTTTAGCACATACAAAGCGGCGCGAATTAGCGGCGCAGCTGACCAGCGGGCTGGCCCATGACTTTGGCAACCTGCTAACGATTATTTTGGGCGAACAAGACCGGTTGTCGCGGATGGATGGGCTACCGCCGGAAGCACACCAGTTTCTCGATACGATCAAATCTGCGGCCAGACGTGGCGGCGACCTGATTGCCGGGCTTGGCGAATTGGACGCACAACGGTCCATCAATATTCGCTTGACGGACTTTGCCGGCTTCGTGAAAAAAATGACCCTATTGGCCAAAGCGGCTGTGCCCGGCCGCATTGCATTTGTCGTCAAAAACAATGTGACAGCATCACATCTGATGATTGATGCGGGCTTTGCGCAAGATGCCTTGCTGAACCTGGTTCTGAACGCCATTGATGCGATTGAGGGCACAGGAACCGTAACCCTTGATATCTTTGTTGATGATGCAAACTTTCTGACTTTCCGGGTCGAGGACAGTGGCACCGGCTTCTCTCAGGATGCGCTCTCAAATGCACTGGCCCCGTTTTTCACATCAAAATCTGACAGAGCGGGCCGTGGCCTTGGGCTGTCGACAACTTTTGACTTTGCGCGCTCCAGTGGCGGTACCGTAAGACTGGCCAACCACACATCCGGGGGCGCGCAAGTATCTATCCTCGTGCCCTATTTGCCTGCCGAACCAGTGGAACCTGGTGTTGTTCTTTTGGTGGAAGACAATGTCGACATCAGACAAACGGTACGTGGCTATCTGCAACGTATGGGGCACGCTGTCGTGGAAACAGACAACGTTGACGAAGCGCAGACGCTGGCCGCCTTGGGCGACATTACTTTTGTCGTGACCGATCTGATGTTGAAGGATGGCCGAACCGGGTTTGAACTTGCAGAACACCTGCGCAACTCAGGTAGCAATCTGCCGGTTCTGATCATAACAGGGCGTCCGCCCGGGGATCCACACTGTAAATCGGCAGCCTGTTCATATCCGCTCTTGCACAAACCGTTTGAATTTGATGCCTTGGCCACCAAGATGAACGAGGCGACCATTCTATGAAACCTGCCCCATTGGTCACAGTTCTTGACGACACGCCCGAGATACGCAGCATACTGACGGATGCATTGGAACAGGCGGGGTTTCGCGTCCGATCCTTTGGACGCGCTGCTGAGTTTGAGCAGGCCTGCCGATCAATCTCTCCTGACGCTTGCATTATTGATCTGGGACTGCCTGATAGCGATGGGCTTGCGCTCGTACACCGTTTTGCCAGCCGGTCGGATGTACCGATCCTGATCATCTCTGGCCGTTCTCGGACACAGGACAAGATCGTCGGGCTCGAGCTTGGCGCAGACGACTACATCATCAAACCATTTGAGGTCGAAGAGGTCATTGCCAGATTGCGGGTGATCCTGCGCCGGACAAGTGCGGAAGCCGCTCCAAAACCCGCAAACACTGTGCGGTTTGGCGGTTGGACAGCTGACCTGAACCTGTTGCAGTTGACCAAAGATACAGGCGCTCTTCAAAATCTGACCTTTGCCGAAAATGAGATTTTAAAGATGTTCTTGGCCTCCCCCAACAGGCTGATTAAGCGCGAACAGATTCTCGACTATTTGGGCAGCAGCGCAGACGACGCTTTTGATCGGTCCATTGACGTCAAAGTATCACGCCTGCGGACCAAGCTGGGCGACGACGCACAAAATCCGCGCATAATCAAAACCGTTTACGGTGCCGGCTACATTTTCATTGCCGAAATAGATGACGGCTAAGCATTGGCATTCTGCAATGCCAACCGCGCGACCCCGACCGAAGCTTCGGTCTGCTCAGCGCCTTGCATCGGCACCCCAAGAACACGCGCCCTGATATCTGTCCAAACGGCATTCTGCGACCCGCCACCCGCCGTAAACAGCACCGAGGGCAAATCCCCCCGCGTGCTGCGATACTGTCATAGCACTGCTTTTCAATGCGGGCGATGCTTTCCAACAGCCCATGCAAAAAGACCACGTCATCACCTGGCCGTGGTGTCATTCTGGGGGGTAGTCGGGATCATTGACCGGAAAACGCTCCCCGGGTTGCAAAAGCGGATAATAGTCCAGCGCGCTTGGGATCGCTGGATCAATGTGGCGCGATAGCTGCGCCAAGGTGCCCGGATCAAAATGTGCCGCCAAAACACCCCCACCCGTATTTGATGCCCCGCCGGACAGCCAAAGATCGCTCAAACGATGCGAATAAAGTCCAACCGTTGGATCATCAACACGACGATCACTTAGCACCTTGATGGCAAGGGTCGTGCCCAGCGACGTCACAGCCGCGCCGGTTTGCAGCGGTGCCGCAGCCAAAAAGGCCGCGATACTATCCGTTGTTCCGCCATGAACCTGCGTCGTTGGCGACAGCCCAAGATCCTGCGCAACCACGTCCGAAATCATTCCGACGGGTGCGCCCGCCCGAACCGGCTGAGGCAATAGGTCAACCTTTAGACCCGTCGCCGCAAACCAATCGGGCCAGCTTTCCGTTTCCGGGTCGTATCCGGTTTTTAGGGCATTGTTGTCGTCAGACACACCGCCGCGCCCCAGCAGTTGTGCAAGAATAAAATCAGCTTGATGCAGCAAATGGACGGCACGCCCTTCGGTATCTTCTGACTGCAGTCGCAGGGCCCGCGCCAAGGCGGAATTCGCGCCCTTGGTGATGTGGACCTCTGGCGCATGTCGCGCGATGATCGCGGCCTCTGCGTCAAACCCCGCCGAATTATACATCAAAGCGCGGGTCACCGGACGCAGCCAATCGTCCGTCAACACCATGGTGCCAGATGTACCATCAACGCCGATGCGCACAATATCCAAAGCAGCCAGACCCAGCGCATCCAGCGCCGCCACCTGTGCAGCGACACATGCCTTTACTGCCTGCCACCAGGCCATCGCATCAATTCTGTCAGTCCTATTGGGGCCGTGGGGCGCGCGCGCGGTTGATAGCACCGCGCCGTCTTCATCCAAAACAGCCGTGCGAATACCAGACGTGCCGATATCAATCCCCAGACTATAGCCTGTCATGAACGCGCGGCCAAAGCTTGGCGGTATTTCTCTGCATCCCAGTTCAACAATGATGCTTCCGCCGCCTCGCCGATCGGTTGCGCGGTCCAGTCATCTGGTAAGCGACCCAAGCAGTCTGACAAGCATCGGATCATGGCGCGTTGTGATGATGTCGCGCCGTCCTTCAGATAGACGCCCGCGCCGGGTATCAGCACCGCAGGGCGATCCGGATCTGTATGATCCGCCGTCAAAGCAGGCCCGAGGAAAACCACATGATCGGGATAATAAGAACCTGTCAGCGCCAACTCGGTCACGCGGGCATCAAACGCCATCCAGCTTTCAGCGACGCGCTCATACCCCGCCGGACATGGACCATCCGGCGGTGCCGGACGCGGCTTTTCTGCTATGGCAAGGCGGCGCTCGACCTCCGCCATCATCTGCGCCGTTTCCGCGACGCTCTGGCCACAACATATCAAGCCGTGGTTCTCCAAAACAACAACCTGAGTGTCATATGAGACACGCGCAAGGATCTCCCGCGTCAAAGGTAACCCGGGCTTTGCATAAGGGACAAAGACAGCCGGCAATCCTGCAAGCTTCTCTGCCGCCACCTTGCGCCCCTCGGGGCTGACAGCATGCACAAGTGTCGCAATCGAATGCGTGTGCGCGACAACGGGCCAATCAAGTGCTGCGTGAAATGTTGTCTCGATAGAGGGGCGCAAGGTATTCGCCGGATCAAGTACGGCCGTCTTGCAACTGCCGTCCCCTGCCCCAAATGCCTCTTCCTTGGCGGCGTTGCGGTCGACGGCCACAAAAATCGGATCGGTTTTGGCATTGGCAAGTTCCGTGCCAGAGGCCTTAATCCACATAATGTCACCCGCCTTAATGGACGTGTTTCCACCGGGTCCCTGAACGCGCAGCGGATCCTGGCCAAGTTCAGCAGAGAATGCGCGAAAATCCGTGGTCAGCAATTCATCCATCGTTCTTACCTCAATTCCCAAAGCAAATAGTCAGGGGCGTTCACGTCGACCGCTTGCGCCAATCGTGCGACATCATCCAGCAACGCATCAGCGCGAAGGTCCGGCGCATGCACACCACCGCAAATCAAAAGGCTGGCCCATCCGGCGTTTTGTGCGCCAGAAATATCATGGTGCAGGCTATCCCCCACCATCAGGACTTTCTCAGGCGGACAATCAAACGCGGCCTCGATCGCCTTGAAAACCGGCCGATGCGGTTTGCCATAAAAATGCACCGTGCCGCCCATCTCGTGATACCGATGCGCCAGCGCACCGGGCGACATCACGTATGTGCCGCCACCCCGGGGCGACGTCAGATCAGGGTTGGAACAATAAAGCGGCAAACCCCGCTTCAAACCCGCAGTCAGGTCAGCGTCATAGCCGTCAGGACCGGTGCCATCTGGCAACCCCATAAGCAAAATCGCATCGGCCAATGCTGATGTCTGCGCCAAAGTGATATCAAGCCCCTCTGCCCAAACGGCGGCATCCCCTGCCTGCCCTTCGATTGGATAAAGCGTCTGCGCAAGCGGGTCCTCTGCGGCAAAGGTCTGCCACAGCGCCTCTCCGGACGTCATCACGCAATCAAACTTTGCCGCATCAAATCCCATCTTGGCTATCCGGGCGGCATTTGTTGCAGCCCGCTTGCCTGAATTGGACAGCACACCCACCTTCACGTCAGCACCATGCAGGGCCGCAACGGCAGCTTGTGCATGTGCATAAGGGTTTCTGCCATCATGCAGCACCCCCCATTGGTCCAAAACGATTGCATCAAACTGATCCGCAATCGCGGCGATGCTGTCGATCGCTTGGGTCACGGGTCAGGCGTTGGTGGCACAAGTGCAGCGATATATGCGTCCGCCTCTTCCTGCGATAGCGCTGGTGCGGCCTTGTCCACCGCACCGGCAGGCATGTCACCAAAATAGAACTGATAACCGGGGATCACCTGACGACGTTTGCGCAATGGCATCCCCTCATAGGGGAACACGTCAGAGCGTTCGTTGGCGACTTTGTCGTGACAGGCCAAGATATAGTCCGCACGCTTGTCCAACTCCTCAACCGATTTCCAGCCTTCAAAGCTATTCACGAAACGTGCAGGCACCCAATAGCGCCACTTTTCATCCGGGTTCGGTTCCATGTTGCGTTCTTGGAAAATGGCGTCGCCCGCAACGACAATATCACCCGCCGATGTGGACACCGAAACGGCCATGTGCCCGACCGAGTGGCCGGGTGTGTGGAACATCGTGATGCCCGGCAGCACCTCACACTCGTCCTCAACCGCCTCAAACACGCAACCCGCATAGGCAGGCTCAATATCCAGAATGCCGCATTCGTAGGTGCGATAATACAAAGGCAACGGGTTGTAGGCCATTTCGATCTCGGCCTTGGGCGCGATGTACCGCGCATTCTTGAACTGCTTCATGTTCTGCACGTGATCCCAGTGCAGATGGGTAAAGACGATCGCGTCAATCTCATCGGGATGCACGCCAAGCTTTTGTTCCAGATGCTCATGCACCTGCAAGCAACCACGTTTGTCACATTTGTGGTGGTACTTGGTGGCGCGCTCTTCATCGCACAGGCCTGTATCAATCAGTATCTTGTGGGTGCCGGTGTCTACGTAGTGGCAATAGACCGGGTTCCAGATCTTCTTGCCCGCAGGCCCCTTCCAGAAAATATAGGTGCCAAGGTCGGCTTCGAGCCAGCCAGTATTAATCGGGTAAATTTTGGTCTCTGCGACGCCCATAGTATCCTCCGGTCATGAGTCGCCACTTTTGTATACAAAAATAAAATAGTGTCTACAGTTACCGGAGTTTTTTCCGTCCGAACGGAAAAAGCTTAGCTGTTTACAGCCAAAACGCGCATAAAGCTTTCCGTCATATGCTCGCGCATACCATCAACCGCGACCTGACTATCGCCCGAGAAAATCTTGGCCAACAGGATTTCGTGATTAGCCACGGACGCCATCAGGTCGCTTTGCGTCTCCAGCTTCTTGGCGCGAAACGGTCCTGTCT
Source organism: Yoonia sp. JB2-21 (assembly GCF_055693545.1). Taxonomy (NCBI): domain Bacteria; kingdom Pseudomonadati; phylum Pseudomonadota; class Alphaproteobacteria; order Rhodobacterales; family Paracoccaceae; genus Yoonia; species Yoonia sp. JB2-21. Next base: position 3,229,978 of record NZ_JBVFUC010000001.1, on the reverse strand, counting down.
TGCGGCGGAAATCAGATGCGAGTTCTGAGATATAGGCATTCCCTGTCGCGCGATAGATTGACAGATGCAATGCCTCATTGGCCCGGATATACGCGATCCGATCATTTGCTTCGGCAGCGACCTTGCAAGCCTCTTGTGCCGCTTCAATCTCGGACCGGATAAGCAGCGTAACCCGTTGATTTGCAAGGCGCGCACAGATACTTTCGATCTCTTGCATCGCCTCGAACATCTGCCCTAATTCAGCCCGCGAATACTGCGCAACACGCACGCCGCGCTTTTCACCGGCGACCAATACACCATGCGCCGTCAGACGGCTCAACGCCTCGCGCACCGGCGTTCTTGATACACCAAAGCGTTCTGCAAGCTTGGTTTCATCCAACCGCTCACCCGGTTGTAGCAGGCCCGCGGTGATATCATCCAGCAACACGCTTTCGATTTTCTGGCCAGTAGATTCGCGCAAAGAGGCTGTGGGGCGGTCCATAAAGGCATCCTAACTTGTCTTACGTTTCGCAATCGTTAGCATGGTTTTATCAGCAAAACCACCAAAAGCCGACATTTTGGATATTTTTGGTTGCTTTTGTATACAAAGTAATATTCTTTCACCCTCGACGACGGGGAGAAGACACCAAATGCCAGAAATACGGCTTCAGCAACTGCGCAAGGACTATGGCGCGGTGAATGTGATCGAAAATCTCAATCTTGAGATGGCGGATGGTGAATTCACTGTGCTGGTCGGCCCGTCAGGTTGCGGCAAATCAACAACCCTGCGCATGATTGCGGGACTTGAAAGCGTCACAGCCGGGCAGATCATGATTGGCGAGCGTGATGTGTCCATGCTGGAACCCAAAGAACGTGACCTCGCGATGGTGTTTCAGGACTACGCCCTCTACCCCCATATGAACGTCGCGAAAAACATGTCATTCGCCCTGCGTTTGGCCCGGATGAACAAATCCGACATCGAAAGCCGCGTGAAAGAGGTCGCAGCAACGCTGGATCTGACCGCCTATCTGGATCGCAAGCCCGCTGAACTCTCCGGTGGTCAACGCCAACGCGTCGCCATGGGCCGCGCTTTGGTACGTGACGCAGGCACGTTCCTGTTTGATGAACCTCTCTCTAATCTTGATGCCAAGTTACGCGGTCAAATGCGCGCCGAACTGGCGCTGATGTCGCAGCGGATCAAGAAAAACATGATCTATGTGACCCATGATCAGGTCGAGGCGATGACATTGGGCGACAAGATTGTCGTGATGAAATTCGGCAAGATCATGCAGGCCGGCACACCCGAAGAGCTGTATCGCAGCCCGGCGAATAAATTCGTCGCAGGCTTCATCGGCTCGCCCACAATGAATTTCCTATCGGCTGAATTGGTCGATGAAGGCGGCACGTTACATGCCAAAGGCAATGGGTTCTCTATCCCCCTGCCTGATGCGCGCAAGGCCAGCCTGCAGGCGCACAAAGACCGCAACATCCATCTGGGCATCCGGCCATCCAGCTTTGCCGAGGGCCCCGGTGGTCTGAAGATGCCGGTGATCCTGTCTGAATATATCGGCGCGCAATCGGTTCTGATCTCAGAGCTGGGCGGCGAAAAAGTCGCGATTGAGGTCAGCACAGCAACACCCATTCGTGCAGGCGAAACACGTCAATTCACGGTGCAAGGGGATGAGCTTCATTTCTTTGATCCACAAACAGAGATGGCGCTGTAACGCCACCTAACAAGGGCCATGTGTTGGCCCCTAACCATCTGGGAGGATGACATGAAGTCAAATAGAACCAATCTATGGTCCGCCGCCGTTGCGGTGACACTGACGTTTACAGGGGGCGCTTACGCCGACGGGCACACCGCCGACGTCTACGCCCCTTATGCCGGAACCACGCTTGTCGTGAACTTCCCAGCACATCCGCACTACAACGCTGTAATGGAAGTGCTGCCCGAGTTTACAGAACAAACCGGCATCGAAGTTGAAGTTGATCAGCTGCAATATCTCAAAATGCGCGAGCGTCAGACGCTGGAGCTGACAAAGGACGAAGGCGACTATGACCTGATTTCCTATGTTGTGTTTTCCAAGGCTGACTATGTGTTCGCCGATCAGCTGGAAAACCTCGCACGCTATTTCATGAACCCGCGTCTGGCCGATCCAAACTATGACGCTGGCGACCTGATCGACGGCTATGTCGCCAACATCGGTGTTGCTGGTGGTGAAAAGGGCTATCTGCCCGGCCCAACCGGTTCGCTCTTTGGTATCCCCTTCGGATCCGAGACATCCGTTCTGGCCTACCGCCGCGATATCTTTGAAAAGCACGGGATCGACGTGCCCGAAACATATGATGAGCTGCTGGAAGTCGCCTGCCAAATCCCTGAGTTGGAACCCGGCATGGGCGGCATGGCATCACGCGCGGCATCCGGCCACCAAGCCAGCCACGCGTTCTTGCTGCACCTCGCCCCCCTGGGCGGTCGTGTGTTTGACAGCGAATGGAACCCGATCATCAACAGCCCCGAAGGTGTTGCAGCAGCAAACGCGCTAAAAACCATCGTGGATTGCGGCCCTGAAGGCGGCACAACATTCGGCCCTGCCGAAGCCGCCGCAGCATTCCAGCAGGGTAACGCTGCAATGTTCATGGACTCGATTGCCTTTGCCGCCGGGTTTGAAGACCCCAGCAAATCAACCGTTGTTGGCAACGTCGGCTATGCCCTGCACCCCGAAGGTGTGCGTCGCGGCAGCCAGACAGGTGGTTTCGGTATCGGCATCCCATCGAACGCGCAAAACAAAGAAGCTGCGTTCTTGCTGATGCAATGGCTGACCAGCAAAGAGCAGGACCTTGCAATTGCAATGGCTGGCGGCAACCCATCACGCTTCTCAACCTACGAGAATGCGGAGTTGAACGAACGCTTCCCCTACTCTGCGACTTTCGGCGAAGCGCTGCGTTATGCTGATCCGGACTGGCGCCCGATCATCCCAACCTGGGGGACGATCAACGCGGATATCGGCACAACCATGAGCCAAGTTCTGACCGAGGGCCTTGACCCGCAAGAAGCACTTGACGGTGTGGCCGAACGTGCCCGCGCCACAATGGACGAAGCTGGCTACTACACTTGGCAGTAACCTCCCACGTTGGGCTGGCGCATTGTGCGCTGGCCCAACACCCTTTCACCTGACCTATAAGGCCGCGCCTTCATGAGCATCGCCAGCACAAACCGCATGACGCCCTACCTGTTCCTGGCCCCTGCCGGACTGGTGTTGCTCTTCGCCCTGTTCTACCCGATCTGCTATATGATCTACGCCAGCTTTCTGGACTGGAACCCCAGCCAGCGCATTGGCGAAGCCGATTTTGTAGGCCTGCGCAACTATTTCAAACTGTTCAGCGATGACGCCTTCCGCGAAAGCATGTGGGTCACCCTGAAATTCGCCGCTGTCGTCGTCACGATCGAGATGTTCCTCGGCGTTGGCCTCGCTCTGCTGCTCGACCGCAACATCCGCGGCATGTCGGTCCTGCGTACCCTGTTCATCCTGCCCATGATGATCGCACCGATCGTTGTCGGTCTGATGTGGCGGTACATGTATCACCCGACCGTGGGCATCTTTAACAAGACCCTGAAATCATGGGGTTTCGACGGGATACCGTGGCTGTCAGACGGCAATTGGGCCTTTGCATCGGTCGTAATCGCCGACGTCTGGCAATGGACACCCTTTATCTTCATTCTGTCCCTCGCTGCACTGCAGTCCCTGCCCGCCTCTGCCATTGAGGCCAGCAAGATCGACGGCGCCACCGGCTGGCAGCAAATCATCTACATCAAGCTGCCGCTTATGCTGCCCGTGTTGATCGTGACGCTGTTGCTGCGCCTCATCGACAGCTTCAAAGTGCTTGAGGTGATCCTTGTGATGACAAACGGCGGACCGGGACTGTCGACCGAAATTCTGTCGCTGCGCATCAACCGCACAGCATCTGAATTCCGTGAACTGGGCGAAGCGGCGGCCATGTCGAACCTGCTTTTGATCGTGCTGCTGATCCTGACCTTCACCATGTTCATCTACAACAAAGCACAAGACGCCCGCATCGCGCGGTTGCGCAAAGTGGAGGAAGAGGGATGAGCGACAAGACCTACGACCGCCAGAACCCGGCCTTCTATGCGCTGCTGATCGCATTGGTTGTGATGGCCATTGGGCCGATCTATCTGATGCTGGTGACGTCACTGAAACTGAATGTCGACATCATGTCGGACGCGTCCAGCCTGTTGTTCATGCCGACACTGCGGAACTATGAAACAGCCCTTTGCGATTTCCTGTGGTATGAGCCGGAACACTTGCGCCGCTGCGACCCCACCTTTGGACGTGCCCTCGTTAATTCACTGGTCATTGGCTTGATCTCAACTGCAATCACATTGGTCATCGGCACAATGGCGGCCTACGCGCTGGTCCGCTTTCGGTTCATGGGGCGCGATGTGGTATCTTTGTGGACGTTGATGATGCGCATGGTGCCGCCTGCGGTTCTATTGGTCCCTGTCTTCGGCATCTGGACCTTCCAATTCGGCATTGATGGATCGCGGGGCGGGATCATCCTCGTCTACGTCGCCCTCAACCTGCCTTTCGTGATCTGGATCTTACAGAGTTTCATCGTCCAAGTCCCGATCCAGCTGGAAGAGGCCGCGCGCATGGATGGCGCTGGCCCCTTCCAGGTCTTCTTTCTGGTGGTCCTGCCACTCATCAAACCGGGTATCGCTGCCGCCTCGATCTTTACCTTCCGCGTGGCCTGGAATGAATTCCTGCTGGCCAATGCCTTGGCTGACCGCAACAGCCGCACAGTGCCAGTGACAATCGTCAACAGCCTGACCGAATTTGACATCGACTGGGGCGTGATCATGGCGACGGGCATGTTGCTGGCAATCCCACCCATCATCTTCACCTTTGTCGCCAGCCGCCAGATCATCACCGGCATGACAGCGGGGGCCGTGAAAGGGTAATGAGCGTCCTTCTGCTGGCCACCTACGATACAAAGCAGGAAGAGGCCGACTATCTGATCGGTGCGCTGACGGCCCTTGGTGTCCCGGTCGAAACCATCGACATTTCGTTGCACGCGCAGGGCGCACATTGGTCGCCGAAGGCCAAGATTGCAGGGATGGAACAAGCCACCGACCGGGCCATCGCCGAGATTTCAGCCAAACCCCAAACCGGACGGCGCATGGTTGTTGCCATTGGTGGCGGCACAGGCGGGCAGATCGCGGTGCGCGTGCTGAAATCATTGCCCGTGGGCATGCCCAAAGTCTTGGTGACCACCCTGCCCTTTGATCCGCGCTATGTGATCGCTGACAGCTCTATCGTGCTGGTGCCGACAATCGCAGACCTTTGCGGGTTGAACGCTACGACACGCGCCGCACTCGACCGTGCGGCCGCGATCACTGGTGGGCTTTATGATGCAAGCTTACCAACAGGACCGGCCTCGCTTTCACCCTCGATCGGCGTCACATCTCTGGGTGTCACGGGCCCCGGCACAGACGTGCTCTGCGACCGGCTGAAGGCGGGGGGTGACGAGGTCACCGTCTTTCACGCCAATGGATTTGGCGGGGCCGCCTACACACGCTGGGCCAAGATCGGCGCTTTCAAGTCGACCATCGACTACACGCCCCATGAACTGACCCGCTGCTATATCGCAGGTCTGCACGCGGATATGCCTGACCGCTTTACCAGTACAGGCCACCTGCCCCGCGTTGTGCTGCCCGGTGGGGTGAATTTCATCGGCATGGGCGAGCCTGCCTTGATGCCGGAAGTCTACCGCGCCCGCCCGCATTATTCTCATTCGCCGCTGTTCACCCACGTGCAATGCACCGAAGATGAAATCGTCAAATGCGCGAATATCCTCGGGACCGCACTCAGCGCCGCAACCGGTCCCGTCCGCGTCCTGATCCCCATGGGCGGCTTTTCCTCCGAAGACCGCACCGGTGGTGCCATCGAAAGCGCCGCCCTGCGCGCGGCCTTCACCGACACGCTTGAAACGCATATCCCCCTGACCCGCCTCGACGGTCACATCAATGACGCAGCAACGGCCCATGCCGCCGCCGACGCGCTTTACGACATCACAAAGGACACGCCCCATGCTTGACCCATCCGACATCGAAGCCAAAAAAGACGCGCTGATCTGGTCTGCCAAACGCTGCTTTGATCTTGGGTTGCAGACGAACGCAGGCGGGAACTTGTCAGTCCGGCTATCATCAGCCCCGGCCATCGTGATCAAACCATCTGGCGTGGGTTTCGCAGAATGCAGCCGCGATAACCTGCAGGTGGTACATCTGGATGGGACGGTTGAGCCCTCAGCCTTCAAGCCATCGAAGGACATGGATTTCCACCTCGACCTTTACCGCATCCGCCCCGACATCAACGCCATCGTGCATTGTCACAGCCCTTGGGCGACCGGCTTTGCCAGCGCGGGGATCGAAATCCCCTGCCTCACAGTGCAAACGATCGAAAAGATCGGACGCATGCCGCTGATCCCATTGTCTGACAAAGGCGGCCCCCAGACCGAGGTTGAGATCAGCCCGGTCTTCCAAGACCCATCCGTGCGCGCCGCAGTGCTGGCGAACCACGGAACAATTGGCGTTGGCAAAACACTGACGGCCGCGCAATATCTGGCCGAGATCATCGAAGAAACCGCCCATATCGCCTTTGTGCGGGATACGTTGATGGCTGCTCATGGCAAAACCGCAGCAGATCTTCCAACCTATGGCACAGCCAAAGATGCGCGCGCTGGCGGTGCGGCTTAAATTCAGACATGGCAGATGTCTGCCGATCCCCTGACAACCCGTGATATCATACCCTCACATGCACCAAGCATATGAGGATACGATGCGCCGGATACTCAAATACCTAGCCAGCTCGCTGATTGCCGTGACGGCCCCTGCCACGCTTTCGGCCGGACCAGACGCCATGACCCGCGAAGAGGCGCGCCACCTGATTTCGCGCACCGGGTTCGGCGCATCCCCACCCGAGATCGAAGCGCTGACAGGACTGTCCTACAAAGATGGCGTCGCGCAGATATTGGCAGATATCAACACCAGCGCCACAAACCCCATGCCCGCTTGGGTCGATGCGTGGCACTATCCGCATGACCAGATTTGGACGCTCGGGAACACGGCCAACGATCTGTTCTTCAGCAACCGCTGGCTAGAGATCACGCAACTGCAAAGCTGGTGGCTCAAGGAAATGATCGAAACCCCCTCGCCCCTGACCGAAAAACTGACGCTGTTCTGGCATGACCATTTCGCCACTGGCTATGACGCGCACGAACGCCCGCAATGGACCGCCCAGCAAAACCGTCTGCTACGGACCCATGCCGCAGGGAATTTCACTGATCTGGCGGCGGGCATCCTCAAAGACCCCAGCATGCTGGCCTACCTCACCAACACCGAAAACAAGGCCCAAGCCCCCAATGAAAACCTCGGGCGCGAGTTTCTGGAACTCTTCACCTTGGGCGAAGGGCGCGGTTACACGGAAACCGACGTGATCGAGGCAGCACGCGCTCTTACCGGCCATACGGTGAATGACTTTGCCGATGGCAGCTACATCTTTGATCCCGAAGAACATGATGCAGGTGACAAAACCATTCTGGGCGTCACCGGCGCCCACACAGCCGATGACCTGCCGCAGATTGTGATGTCAAACGCGACATTCGGCCCCTACATCGTCGAAAAACTATGGCTGGCGTTCATCTCACACGACCCAGACCCGGCTGAGGTTGCCCGCCTCACCGAAATTTGGCGCGCCGCCGATTGGGAAATGCAGCCGCTTTTGCGCGCCATCTTCCTCAGCGATGCGTTCTGGGACAGCAGCAATCGCGGTACGCTGGTGAAAAGTCCCGTCGAACTGATGGTCGGCTCGATCAGGTCATTGGGGATCACGATGCCCAAGCTTGATGGATTGAATTGGGCCATTGGTGATCTGGGCCAGACACTGTTCTTTCCACCAAACGTCAGCGGCTGGCCGGAAGGGACCGAGTGGATCAACGATGCCACCGCCAGCGGACGTGCAACAATGCTGACTTGGTTCGCCCAATATGACCAGGAAGAGGCCGAAGCGCCCACGCCGATGATGATGGACATGATGCAAGGTACGGCTGCCGCACCACCCAATGATGTGGGCCCCGATGATCTCAGCGTTGGGCAGGTTTTTCTGTTGTCCTCAGCAAGCTGGGAAGATGGGCAACACTTGCTTGAACTGACCCTTTTTGATGTCCGGTTTGCAGGGCATCACTGGCGATCTGTTTCATTCTTCGTCGATGCATTTGGCCCAAACAACATTGAGTTTGTCATGCAAATCTCTGATTGCAAACCAGAATGCTTTCCCGATTGGCCCCACAAAGGCGACAACGTCTTTGACTGGATATGGCTTGAGGCAGAGGCGATCGCCAACGATGACATCGGCTGGATGACCTCAAAAGACCGCGCTTTGGCCGCCGCATTGATGGGACATATGCCCGCAATGATCGAAAGCGCCAAAGACCAGCGGGCCTTCAATCGCCCCCCAAATGAAACCGAAGGTGCGCTGCCATTCAGTGACGCCATGCGCGCAGCAAACTGGGTTGCGGCTTTTGGGCGCGACACACTTGGGCCACCTGCAGGACAAGTATTGCTGTCCGACGCGCCCTCGGCAGCGGTCGGTCTAAGCGGCTTGGCCATCGCCAGCCGTTCCGAGCAAGAGCGCGATATGTATGTCGAAGCGCAAGAGCGCGCGCAATCAACCGAAGCCACACCGCCGACAACCTACCCCGATGCACGCACATGGCTTGAGGCAGTCGCAGCATCCGGCTTTGACAGCCTGAATGCAGAAGCGTCGCTGCTCGCCCTGCCCTTGCCCGCCGACGGACGGCGCGTGGAGCAGAACGCATCCGATCCGCAAGCGCTCCTGCGCCACATCATTCTCTCGCCGTATTTTCAGCTGAACTAAGGAGCATCCCCCATGAGCCATGATCTGTCGCCTTGCCGTCGTCGTCTGCTGCAATCACTTGGTGCGACCGCAGCGAGCCTGCCACTGATCACACTTCCTGGGTTCGTGACGGCGGCAGGACAAACCCCGCAACCCGGCAACATCTTGGTGCTGATCGAACTGGCCGGCGGCAATGACGGGCTGAACACGGTAATCCCGCTGAAAGACGATGCCTACTGGAACTTGCGGCCACAAATCGGGATCAAAGCGGACGACACACTGCGCCTTGATACAGACAACGGACTGCATTCTGCGATGCGCGGCATGGCTGACTTGTGGGAACAGGGCGATCTGCAAATTGTTCAAGGTGTGGGCTACCCCAACCCGAACAGATCGCATTTTCGCTCTATCGAAATTTGGAACGCCGGGCGCGGTGCGGATAGTCAGGTGCGGCAAGGTTGGATCTCTGCCGGATTGCAAGACAACCCCAACCGGGCAGCAGACGCCGACGGCTTGGTTCTGGGCGGGGCCATGGGTCCGCTTGATGGCGCAGGTCGATTTTCCGCTATCCGCGATGAAGAGATGTTCTTTCAAACCTTCGACAACCTACCCGGCGGAATGCATCCGATCCGACCCGAGACCGCCAAAACACCGCTTGCGCATGTGCTGGAAACATATGACAGCGCACAAGTCACCGGCGACGCAATCCTCAAACGTCTTGAGAACAGCCCCGCACGCAGCTTCGACTTCCCCCAAACAGAGCTGGGTGAACAGTTACGAACAGCGACGCGACTATTGGATGCCGGGGTGGATGTATCTGTTCTTAAAGTTGTGCAGGATGGGTATGACACCCATGACAATCAACCGGATCAGCACCGTGAATTGCTGACTGACCTGACCGAAGCCGTCGCCGCATTCAGCCGCGCGTTGCGCGAAATCGGACTTTGGGAAAACGTCAGCATTGTCACCTTTTCAGAGTTCGGGCGCACCGCCCGCGAAAACGCATCCGCAGGCACAGACCACGGCACAGCAGCCCCGTTATTCATCGCAGGCGGTCGCGTGAACGGGGGGATTAGTGGCGCAAATCCATCCCTAACGGATCTTGTAGAGGATGATCTAGTGCACACCGTTGACTATCGCACAGTATATGGCGCGCTGCTCAAGGACTTGTGGCAAATCGAATCGGCTGACTTCAATATCGGCGACGAAACCCTGCAAATCTTGTCGTCTTAGTGCGAAATCATCATTTGACCAGCCGAAAAAAGCGAAAAATCGTGCGAAAAGCGGGAATATGCTGTCTTTTTAGGCGGGATGTGAACGAAAAACGCCAAATTTCATTGACCCATGGTAAGTGGTTTCATACTTAACACGTGTAAACTTAATGAGTAATGGGTGGTGGGCTCAATGTTGGTGGATGTAAACGGTAAAATCGGTTGTTTGGTGTTGGGTGCGATGGCACTTATCATACCCTCAAGCGTCAGCGCTGACGAGATTGCGCTGACGTTTGAAGCGAGTAATTTCACAGTGACAGGCGAGTTTGCGGGTTTTGTGCAAAACGCATATGTGATCAAAACAGAAAATGGCGACCTGCACGTTCCGGTTGAGATGGTCACCTGCGAAGGCAATGACTGTTTTGAGTTTTCTTCGGCAGACGAAGCAAACGGTTAAGGCCTAACTGCCTGACCGGTCCGCGCGCTTTCTTGCGCTGCAAGTCCCATTGCGATCGCCTTTGCGCCGTCGGCCAAGGTAACTTCGACCTGACCTTCACCACAGATCACGGCGTTGAACCGCTGATGCTGATAGAAGGTGGATCCATTGTGGTCACCGGCCTCCAGTAACGTAGGATCAACCGGAATCTCGGACACATAGGGCCCTTTCGGCGCGCGCGGTGAGATAATCATCTGCGGCACGGGCGGCGCACCCAAGAGCTTAGGCCAGAACCGCCCCGGCCCCGGCACAAGCGCCTCGATTTTACCTTTGGGACCAACGGCGCTGATTTCTTCTTGGTATTTTGACCCTTCAGCGAACATGCAAAGCTCCAGCATGGCACGGCTGCCCTTCGCAAAGTCCACTATCACATAGCCATTATCCCAGATGTCAGGCGCCACACCGTCGTAACGCTCGTCAATGTGGTTCAACGATTGTCCGGCACTCGCCATGACCCGCACCGGCTCATCATCCAAAATCAAACGCATCAGATCAAAGAAGTGACAGCATTTTTCAACCAAGGTCCCGCCGGTTTTGGCGTTAAAGCGGTTCCAATCCCCGATCTTGGGCAAGAAGGGGAAGCGATGTTCGCGAATGGTTAGCATCTTGATCCCGCCAGTCGCCTGCTCGGCCTGCGCAATCAACGCGGCGACAGGCGGCATATAACGATACTCCATCGCAACCCAAACAGGGTGCTGATAGTCTTCAAACAGTTTGTCCAGCACAGCCGCATCCGCAGGGTCAGTATAAAGCGGCTTTTCACATAGGATGGGCATTGGTCGGGTCGCTACAATCTGCTGCAACTGCTGCACGTGCAGATAATTGGGACTGACAATGACAACAGCGTCCAACTGATCAAACGCCAGCAATTCTTCGAGTGATCCAGCAACATGCGCATTCTCAGCCAAGGTCGCAGCTGATTCAGCCAGTTCCGCAACCGGATCATAAACAACGGATACCCGCCCCTGCGGCAGCAAATTGATATTCAAGATATGTTCGCGGCCCATCATGCCGCAGCCAATCAGGCCGTAGTTCACCGTATCCACGTCGCTTAACCTTTTCCCATACGAGAGATGTAGTTGGCGCGCTTGGCGTCATACCAAGTGCGCGAAAATTCCGCCGGTTCCTTGGCGGCGGTCCAGCTGACCCGCTCGATATAGCCTGCCGTCGCCCCGGCTTTGAGGTGAAACGCCGCCGGCGTCCAGTCCGGCATCGCGTCAACGCCGATCCGGTCCTCGACTGACGCAATCACAAGACCCAATTCATGACGGTAGAAATGATAAAGCGAATCCGAAAGGTCCGAGATGGCAATCGCCGCGCGCTGCGCCCCGTCCAGCCAAATTTCCTCTAGCGCGATCATGACCCCATCCAGTGATCGAACGCGCCTGATGCGATGCCCTTCAGCATCACCGCCCAAGCGCGAAAAACCGTCCGGCTTGGCCAAGCGGTCCACCGACATGACCTCTGCCGTCGGCAAGCCACCACCTTTCAGCAGTTCCAACCGAAAGAACGCATAGACCGAATTCACCACAGGCCTGTGGCGCACATAGTTCCCCGACCCCTGCACGCGGTCCAGCAGCCCCTTGGCTTCTACATCCGCCAGGGCCTTGCGCAAAGTGCCGACAGCCACGCCCAATTCATCTGCCATATCACGCTCTGGTGGCAGTCGCGCACCATCTGCCAGATGCCCGGCTGCAATCTCGCGGATCAGCATTTCACTCAGCTGAATGAACTTCGGTAGGGCCGAGCTGTGCGCCATGGCGGCACCTCCCGAGCCAACACATGAAAATTGATACACTATTGTTACATAGAATTTCGCATGCTAGGCAAGAAGAAAGAATGTCTTCTGGGGAGGAGAATCAATGACCATCGTTCCGGTCACCAGCGCCGATCTTGATGCGGCCGAAGTCTCCTGGTTTTCCGCACTTTGCTCTGACGACTATCAATTCCTTGGCGTGCCGGACGGCGATTTGCGTTCGTCTTGGGAACATTGCCGTGACATTGCACTGACGGCAGAAAAGCAGGGATTTCGTAACATCCTTGCGCCCTCTTCTTACCAAGTTGGCCAAGATACCCTCTCCTTCGTCTCTGGCATGGCCCCACTCACCGAGAAGATCAATTTCCTTGCGGCCATCCGCTGCGGTGAGATGCAACCCATTATGCTGGCGCGCACCGTCGCCACGCTGGATCACATGCTGAAGGGGCGACTGACCCTCAACGTCATCAGCTCCGATTTCCCGGGCGAAGTCGCCGAAAGCGCCTTCCGTTACAAACGCTCGCACGAGGTGGTTGAAATCCTGCGCAAATGCTGGACGCAGGATGACGTCAGCTATGACGGCGACATCTATCAAATCTCTAAGCTCTCCTCCGATCCTGCGCGCCCCTACCAAACGAACGGCGGGCCGCTCCTGTACTTCGGCGGTTACTCCCCCGCAGCGCTGGAACTTTGCGGCGCGCAATGTGACGTCTATCTGATGTGGCCAGAGCCGATGAAGCAGCTTGAACAGCGCATGAAAGACGTCAACGACCGCGCGGCAGCCCACAATCGGACACTCGACTACGGCTTGCGTGTGCACATGATCGTGCGCGACACCGAACAAGAAGCCAAAGAATACGCCGACCACATCGCCTCAAAGCTTGATGATGAATACGGCAAACTGATCCGCGACCGGGCCCATGACAGCATCTCGCTCGGCGTCGCCCACCAAGCCAAAGCGCGCGAACTGGCCGATAAATTCGGCTACGTCGAACCCGGCCTTTGGACCGGCGTCGGGCGCGCGCGCTCGGGCTGCGGGGCCGCACTCGTCGGCTCAACCGACCAAATCATGACGAAAATCGAGGCCTATCAAAAGATGGGCATCCGTGCTTTCATCTTCTCAGGCTACCCGCATATCGAAGAGGCCGAACATTTTGGCGCACGCGTCATGCCACAGCTTAAAACCTGCTCATTGCCCCATGAATACGGGCGTGTGCCATCCGAAACACCAGCAACGCCACTTGGCACAGGACCCCGCCGTTAATGAACCGGATCAATATCACCAACGACCTTTCCTTCAGCCGCATCGTCTATGGCATGTGGCGGCTGGCCGAGGCTGACGACACCAGCCCCGCACATGTCCAAGCCAAGATCGAAGCGTGCCTCGCACAAGGCATCACGACAATGGATCAGGCTGACATCTACGGCGGCTACGCGGCAGAAGAGGTGCTGGGTGCGGCCCTAAAAGCCGCCCCCGCGCTGAAAGACCAGATCGAGATCGTGACCAAATGCGATATCGTGGCCCCCGCCGGACGTTATTCAGATGCCCGCGTGAAATACTACGACACCAGCCGCGCGCATATCCTCGCATCCGTCGATCACTCGCTGCGGCTGATGGATATCGACAAGATCGACACGCTGCTGATCCACCGCCCTGACCCGATGATGGACCACCATGAAACGGGTGCCGCACTGGATGAGGTCGTAGCCTCGGGCAAAGTGCGCACTGTCGGCGTGTCCAACTTCAAACTGCACGACTGGACCTTGCTGCAATCAGCGATGAAAACACCGCCGATCACCAACCAGATCGAACTGTCACTGACCGCCCACCAAGGGTTCACAAATGGTGATGTGGCCTACCTGCAAGAACGCAACGTGCCGATCATGGCCTGGTCGCCCTTAGGCGGTGGCAGCATGATGACCGACAAAGGCGCTATTCAGGACGCGATGAGCAAGGTTGCCGCAGACAACGGCGTCGATAACTCCGCGGTTGCCGTGGCGTGGTTGCTCGCGCACCCAGCCAATATCATACCAGTGATGGGCACCAATAATATTAACCGCATCAAAGCTTTAGAAGACGCTTTGAAAGTAAACATGGACCGTCAAACGTGGTTCGAACTCTACACAGCCGCACTTGGCAAAGAGGTACCATAATGGACGCAGGCACCATCGCGACTTTCGACCCCAGCACCGATAGCGACAGCTTTCGCGGCGCATTGGGCAGCTTTGTCACAGGCGTCACCGTGATCACGACCGACAGCCCCGAAGGCCCCGTTGCGATTGTGGCCAACAGCTTTGCCAGCGTGTCGCTTGATCCGCCTTTGGTGCTGTGGTCACCGGCCAAGGCCTCCAAACGGTTCGAACATTTTGCAGGCTCGCGGCGCTTTGCAGTGCATGTGCTTGCCGCCGATCAGCGCGATATCTGTGCGGCGATCATCAAGTCAAAGACAGCGATCAGCGAAGTGCCGACGCATCTGTCACATTGCGGCATGCCAATCATCGAAGGGGCGCTCGCCACGTTTGAATGCAACCTCGACGCCACCCACGATGCGGGCGACCACGTCATCGTCGTGGGCCGCGTGACCAAAGCACACCACCGTGGCGGCGATCCGCTCGTCTTTCACGCCGGAAAATACGGACAATTTAACGCAAGCTAATCATATCATCTTGCCAGAAAAACTCTGGCAAGGCCGCATCGCGGCGGGGGCAAAGCCCCAACAACAAGGGCAAAAAAGCCCGACATAAACAGGGGAGGAGCCGATGTCGGTCCTGTTTGGCCTATTGTGGCCGCTCGAACGGTTTAACACCGCAATCCTTGCCATCGGCAAGGTCATCGCGGTGATTGCACTTGCCATCATGGTGTCTTTGATTTTGGGCCAGGTCTTCTTCCGCTATGTGCTCAGCGACGCGCCAAACTGGACCGAGGAAGGCGCGCGTTTCGGGATGCTATGGATGACAGGTCTAATGGCACCGCTCGCCTTCCGGATGGGCGGTTTCGTGTCTATCGACATGCTTGAACGCGCATTGCCTCGGATCGTTTCTGGCATCCTGACACTGCTTTTGCTGTGTATCACGCTCTGGGTCTTGGTCATCGCATGGGACCGCGGCTTGAATAACCATCTTGATACCATTTCCGGACGCGGCTGTTCCTCATCCCTCAAGTGGCCATTCGGTTTTGAGTACGGCAAATGCGGCAACAAGTTTCAAAACAACTTCCAGTATGCCTCGCTCTGGGTCGGGGTAAACCTACTGATCCTTGTGAACATTGAGCTGATGATCCGCCAAACCATCAAGTTGATGGGTCAAGGCGACCGGCTGACACCACTCAGCGCCGATGATTTTCAGGGGGCCGACTGATGTTATTGTGGTTTCTGCCGCTCTTCCTCGTCCTGATCATGGTCGGCCTGCCAGTGGTCTTTGCATTGCTGGCATCCCCCTTCGCGCTTATCATGCTGGAAGGCGACAACCGTAACGTCGTCGCAGGGCTCTACCGCAACCTTTACAACGGCATGGACAGCTTTCCACTGATGGCGCTGCCCTTCTTTATGCTGGCGGGCGAGATCATGAACCGGGGCGGCATCACCCTGCGCTTGGTCGAGTTTTCGCAAGCCTTCATGGGCCACCTGCGCGGTGGCTTGGCGCATGTGAACATTCTGTCTTCGATGCTGTTCGCGGGCCTGTCGGGATCCGCTGTCGCCGACACTTCTGCGCTGGGGTCCACCCTGATCCCCGCGATGGAAAAAAACGGCTACACCCGCAAATTCGCCGCCGCCATCACAGCCGCATCGTCGGTTATCGGACCAATCATCCCACCCTCGGGTATCATGATCATCTATGCCTATGTGATGGGCGAAAGCGTCGCCTCGCTGTTCCTGGCCGGCATCGTGCCCGGCATCATGGTCGGCGTGGGTCTGATGGTGATGGTGCGCCTGATGGCCGACCGCTATGACCTGCCCAAAGCCGAACGGATCGTCACCAAGAACCAGGAAATCACAACGGTTGAATATTGGGTCAGCTTTGTGCTGGTGCGGATCAACGTCGGCGGGTTGCTAATGGCAATCTATGCCGGGCTTTCAACGCGCGTAGGGTTATCGACGATCAATGAGGCGGGCGATAAAATTCACAGCCTCAACCTCTGGATCGTCTTTGCAGCGCTCCTTGTTGCCGCACACTTCATGCTGATGGGCTATCGTGGCAAAGTCAGCCATGACTTCCGCATGATTTGCAAGAAAGCCGTCGCCCCGCTCCAAACACCCATCATCATTCTGGGGGGTATCCTTGTCGGCGTTTTCACCCCGACCGAGGCCTCGGCCGTTGCAGTCGCATACGCACTGGTAGTCAGTTTCTTTGTCCTGAGGTCTATGAAACTGCGGGATCTGGGCGAGGTGCTGACCCGCTCCGCACTCGCCACATCCGCCGTGCTATTACTGGTAGGCGCGGCGGTCGCGTTCAAAACCGTCGTCAGCCTCAGCTATGCCCCGCAGATCATGAGCGAGTTCATGCTCGGGCTGTCGGAAAACCCGCTGATCTTGCTGTTCCTGATCAACATCCTGCTCTTTGTCGTCGGGATGTTCCTCGACGCGGGGCCAGCAATCATCATTCTCGGCCCAATCCTTGGCCCCATCTTTGTCGACCTCGGCGTGCATCCTGTGCACTTTGCCATCATCATGAGCGTGAACCTCACCGTGGGTCTTGCCACACCACCGATGGGATTGGTCTTATTTGTGGCCAGTACGGTCTCGGGCGAAAAGGTGGAAACCATCGCCAAGGCGATCCTGCCGTTCCTTGCGGTGGAAATTCTGGTGATCTTCCTGATCACCTATATTCCCGCCATTTCCATGACAGTGCCTTACCTGACAGGTTTCCTCGGCTGCGCCCCGGAAATCGGGTTTAGCGCTTGCATTAGCCCGGCACCGGGCATCAACTAACAGCACCAATAGGGAGAAGATAATGCTGAAAAAGTTCACCAAAATCGCGGCAACCGCCGCACTGCTGGCGACACCGTTCGCCGCTTGGGCGGATGGACATCAAGAGTTCACGATCCGCGCGACCGCCAACTCAAACGAAAATGACGAAGATTATGACGGTCTGGTTGTCTTCAAAAACTACGTCGAAGCGGCATCCAACGGCCGCATCGGTGTTGAACTGTTCATCGGCACGCAGCTATGCGCGACCGGTGCAGAATGCCTTGAAGGTGTCTCCGAAGGCTCTATCGACGTCTATATTTCCACATCGGGCGGTGCCGCAGGCATCTTCCCCTATGTGCAGGTGCTTGACCTGCCCTATCTGATGTCATCTGACCGCGTGGCAGAGGCTGTGTTGTCTGGCGATTTCGTCCGCACCATGCGTGACAAAGCGCTAGAGGACAGCGGCAACACCATCCGCCTTATGACCATCGGAAACACTGGCGGCTGGCGCAACTTTGCCAACACAGAACGCCGTGTGACGAGCCCTGCTGATATGGAAGGCCTGAAACTGCGCACTGTTGTGGCTGACCTGCCTGTGCAGCTTGTCGAAGCCATGGGCGCATCTGCGACACCGATCCCATGGCCAGAGCTGTTCACATCGCTGCAAACCGGCGTTGTTGAAGGGACTGCTAACGGCATCACCGACATCATGGGCATGAAATTCCCTGATGCAGGGCTGCAGTACCTGACACTTGACGGGCATTCCTACATGGGTGCGATGTGGTGGATGAACAACGACAACTTCCTCGCGATGCCAGAAGATCTGCGCCGTGTGGTTGTTGATGGTTTCTCTGCGCTACAACAGGCGACATTCGCGTCACCCAAGCGCAAGTCAATCGAAGCCTATGAAGCATTCGTTGAAGGCGGCGGCGACATCTATGTGCCTAGCCCGGAAGAGAAAGCGGCATTCGCAGCAGCAGCAGAACCAGTCAACGCATGGTTCCGCGAAAATGTAGACGGCGGCGGTGACATGCTGGACGCATTGCAGGCAGCCGTGTCCGAGGTCGAGGCAGAACTGGCCGACGCTTACGCAAGTGATCTGAACTAAGTTACTTTGCCAGAGCTTTGTGGAAGGGTCGCCTCTTGGGGCGGCCCTTTTCGCATCAATACACCTTCTCTTTTTTCCCAGAACCCACTCTAATGCATCCCGGCTTATCTTGACGGAACACACCCATGCAAATCACCGACATCGTTGATCACGATACCTACGCCATTGATGGCGCGGCATTTGTTGCCAATTGCCGTAAAACACTCGATGACACTGGCGTTCTGGTTTTGCCCGACTTTATCCGCCCAACCGCGCTCGAATTGATGCGCCAAGAAGCACAGGACGGTCAGTCGCAGGCATATTTCTGCGCGCAAAATCACTCTGTCTACCTGACACCGCACAATCCGGACTATCCGGCCACACACCCCGCCAACCGGCAAGTCGTCTCTTCAAAGGGATGCATCTGCGATGATGTGATTGATAAAAACTCGCCCCTGCGCACCTTGTACGACAGCCCCCATTTTCGGACATTCATCTCTAAAGTCACGGGGCAAAAGGCGCTGCACGCGTATGCCGACCCACTATCCTCGATCAATATTCACTATGCCAACCGCGGCCAGGAACTTGGCTGGCATTTCGATAACTCATCCTTCGCCATCACCCTGTTGATCCAGAAACCAAAGGCGGGCAGCCGGTTCGAATACCTCAAAGACCTGCGCGATGCCGACGCCGGAGAAATGAATTTCGCAGGCGTTGATGCATTACTGTCGGGCCAAACAAAACCCGACGTGCTGGCGATGGAACCCGGCACTTTGGTCCTGTTCCGCGGACGCAATTCCATCCATCGAGTGTCGCCGAACGAAAGCGACAAATCGCGGATGTTGGCGGTGCTGGCCTATAATGCAGAACCCGATATCGCCCTGTCTGAGAGTGCGCGGATGACGTTTTATGGGCGGTTGAGTTGAGAATGGGGAATAGCCGGTTTGAGCCCAAAGTGTAACGCAGGCCCCGTTCGGGTATCGCCCGACCTGGAGGGCACCAACATCACGGCTTGGCAACGCATTTCAATGACCTCGACCTTCAAGTATGTTGAAACGCAGCAGAATCGCCCTCCGGGGGGAGGTCGGGCGATGCCCGGACGGGGCCGGGCGGTTGGTCGATGTGGCATAGCTCACCGGTAAAATAGAGGAAAGCAATGTCCGCAAACCGCCCTCTCACCGAAACGGATACATCCACCCCTTGTAGTCATCCACCAGCACCTCTGCCCGCGCCCGCTCGTCCGCCGTCAACCTCGGCGTAATCAACTCCAATGAATCAAGCGCATCCGGGTCCCCGCCTATTGCCGACAAAGCATACCAAAGGTAGGCTCTGACCATATCAGGGGCCGGTATCCCGCGCCCCACTTCATAGTACCACCCTAGCCCCGATTGCGCTCCGGCATGCCCTTTCAACGACGCCCGCAGATACCAGTCAAACGCCCGCTCGTCGTCGCGGTCGACACCAAGGCCAAGGGCGTACATGACCCCGATCAGTTCCTCAGCCTCGGCATTGCCGGAGCGCGCATAAACCTCAAAAAGCGCGCGCGCTTCGGCGTATTCACCCGCCTCCATCAGATCGCGCGCAACCTCCATATCGGCGCGCGCCGGGGTGGCCAAAAGCAGCAAAGCCGTACAGATGTATGTACAGGTTCTGTACGCTGTATGTACGCGGTGCATACGGCCCTCCTTGCGGTTATTTTCAGCGCTGGATTGGCGACAGCGCAGGGGATCAGCGCAGATGATTACATCCCCACAGACCCGGATCAAGCCCGCATCGGACAGCTCTTATTCTACGATAAGATCCTGTCAGGTAACAAAAATATTTCATGCGGAACCTGCCATCACCACGATCATGCAGGCGGCGATGGCCTGTCGCTGGGCATCGGCGAAGGCGGCGTTGGTGTGGGGCCCGAACGCACAGCGGGCACAGGGGCAGACGCGATCCGCAAACGTATCCCGCGCAACGCGCCAAGCCTTTGGAATCTCGGGCATAATAACATTGATGTGCTATTCCATGACGGACGGCTGACCCGCTCTGGTATCTATGGCAATGGCTTTGATTCACCTGCTGAAGAATGGCTGCCCGAAGGCCTCGACAACCTCGTCGCGGCCCAAGCACTTTTCCCCATGATCGCCCAGTTTGAGATGGCCGGAAACCCGCGCGAGAATGAAATCGCAGGGGCAACGCACGACCGGATTGATGTGGTCTGGCCCATCATCGCCAAACGGGTGCGCACGATCCCCGCTTATGGTCAGATGTTCGTGCAAGCCTTTGATCATATTGACGAACCCGCTGATGTCACGATCGTCGAAATCGGTAATGCTTTGGGTGCGTTCATCATCAGCGAATGGCAATCCTTTGATAGCGCTTACGACAAATGGCTGACCGGCACCCCCCTGCCCGATGATGCCGAACGGGGGCGTCAGCTTTTCTTTAACAATCGCTGCGCATCCTGCCACGCAGGTGATTTGTTCACCGACCAAAGCTTTCACGCACTTGGCCTGCCCGCGTTCGGGCCGGGGCGCACGCGGGCGTGGGACCAAATCTCGCGCGATGTGGGGCGCATGGCCGAAACCAATCTGTTGGAGGATGCCTATAAGTTCAGAACGCCTTCCTTGCGCAACGTGGCGCTTACCGCACCTTACGGGCATAACGGGGCTTATCCCACGCTGACCGACATGATCCGCCACCATGCGGACCCGATAGGCGCGCGCGCGGCTTGGACCCCGGATATGGCAAACCTGCCCGATGTTCCCTGGCTAACGGCGGCGGACTTTGCGATCAGGCAAGACAGCCGCGAAATGGCCCGGCAAACCGAAGCAATCGACATGCGCCCTATTGCGCTGAGCGAAGCTGATATCGCCGATCTTGTGGCATTCCTGCACGCACTCACCGGCGAAACCGCCTTGAGCCGCCCCTTGGGGCGCCCCGCAACAGTACCCAGCGGACTGCCCGTTGACTAAGGTCAGGGCTGCTTATCATCTTGCCCAAATAAACCCCCGCCGGAGGCTCAGGCCGTTCGGATCATCACGCCAAGGTCGGCCACATTGGTCCCCGTCGCATCCGTCATCAGCAAATCACCTGCCTCTCGCAGCGCCGCGTAGCTGTCGTTGTTGGCCAACAACCGGTCCAAGTCACTGATCTTTCCAAGGGTATCCTGATCCACCAGGCCACCTGCGGCATCTGTCGGACCATCGCGTCCGTCGCTGCCGCCTTGCAGACAAACCCACTGCGTCCAGCCACGCTTTTTCGCTTCGATCGCGATCCGCAACGCAAGTTCCTGATTGCGGCCCCCGCGGCCTGTTCCCTTCAAAACAACGGTCGTTTCGCCACCCCAAACAGTGGTTCCAATCATGGCCTGATCGCAAATGACGCGTGCGGCATCGGCCACATCACCGACAATGGGCGTCTCAATCACGTGCACCTTGCCAGCCGCCTTTGCCATAGCTGCAACGCTTTTCCCGTTTGATCCCACAAGCATATTGCGCGCGACGGGCAAGGGCGAAAGGGTCGTCGCATTTTCAAGATGTGCTTGGACTGCGGCAGGCAATTGCTCCCAAAGCCCCGCCTCTTTCAAAGCGGCCGTGGCCGTAGCAGGTGTGCCAAGCGGTGCCACCGTTGGACCGCTCGCAATCGCTGACAGATCATCACCAATGACATCAGACAAGATCAAAGCCGTCACCGGATGTGGTGCGGCCTGTCGCAACAAACCGCCACCTTTCAGGTCTGACAACTGCTGACGGATCAAATTCATCGCGATAATATCCTGTCCCGATGCCAGCAATACCTCATTCACGTGGGCCTTATCCGCCAACGTCAATAATCCTGCGGGCGCAGGGATCAACGCAGAGCCACCACCCGAAATCAAAGCCAAGACGGGTCCGTCCACAACATTGAGCGCGGCGATGACGGCGCGCGCCGCCGCGGCACCGTTTTCATCCGGGACCGGATGACCTGCAGCCATCACATTTGCACCATCAAGCGCCTTGGCGTTTTCATAGTTTGTGACAACCAAACAAGGGACACCAGAAAATCGTGCCAAGACGGCCTTGGCCATCAAGCGCGCCGCTTTACCGATTGCAACGATCAGTGCGGGACGATCAACATCACCCACAGCGGTATTCACCGCCTGATAGGGGTCTGCCGCCTGAACGCCGGCATCAAATATCCGCCGCACCTCGGCCCGATCATCACGCATTGGTTTCATCCTCTCGTTTCACCATCAGCGCAGCCATACGCTGAACGACCTGCAATTCCAATTCGGCCGAGGGTGAAGCGCTCAACGACGGCATCGAGAGCGCCACCAAAACCCGCGGCCGACGGACGGCCAACATCACATGGGTGGCCGAATATCTTTCAAATAGATAGGTGATGTGGTCATCAGCAACCGGCCCCAATTGTGGGGGATCAGCGCGGCGCAGAACGGGTGCGGCGTCAAATATCCGCGTCAGCACGCCCTCTTGCAACCCAGATAGACTGTCTTCGCTGACAACCACCGCGCCTTCGACCAAAGGGTGGTTTTGTAGATCGCGCAGGAATGTCATCGGATCATCGGTTCTGGCAGTTGCCAACTGCCGAAGCAGGCCAACGCTTTGCTCCTCAAGGCGCAGCGCACGCGCGTCGCTCAGGATTGCGACCAAAAACAGCGTCGTCATGATGGCGGCAATTATGAGCAAATACCCGTCACGGCCAAGCCCGGCAAAAGTCGCAAGCATTGCCCCCACCAAAACAGCGGCCCCCACCATCACGCCAAGGTTCATCAAAGTCGCCCGATGCCCCAGATGCGTGCGTCCCAATCCGATCGCCAACCAGCAGAGGATCAAAACTCCAAGCGCCGAAAACTGGATCGGCAAGCCAATGTAGAGCAACAGAAAATCGCCCGCAGCCAATGGAATAAACAAGATCAATGACAGCCCGAGCCGTACCACCGTCGCGTTTTCGCCAGCAGATAGCGATGCGCGGTCCCGCGTGATGATCAACCAGCCCGACAACACAAAGCCCAATAGCTGAAACCCAAGCAGCGAAAATAACCTCGCTGGGTCGATACTGTCGGAAAACCATAGCGATGACACCGCGAACAACACCGCACCGCCACCAATAACCGCTTTGATTGACGGCGCTGCATGTCGGCGCAACAAACCTTCTGTCAGAATCAGAACGGCCAGCGGGATAATCGCCGCGGCCAAAAGCACAAGAATCCGAAATGCATCAACCCCTGTCAAAATCATCAACACACGTCCAGCAAACAGCACCATTGTGATCCGCACGCCAAAAAGAAATCGCCGATTGATTGGGTCCCATGCATCGCGCCGCACAAGTACGGCCTGTAACGCAACGAGCCCTACCAAGGCCGCACAAGACAAGAACAGTTGTGTGATAATCGTGGCGGCGGCAATCATTCGTCGCGCGCCCGATAAGGCCTTAGGATTGACCAACTGCGCGACGTGTCAGCCCAATGGACCGCTGGGAGGATAATCCGCCGAAGCGTCACCAGTCCGCCGGTCAAAAGCAGGCCAATCACTGCGGACTTTGGTACCTCACGGGTGAGGTACTTGCGCATTGCGGCGATATCCATCTGCCCCAATTGCAGGACATCATCACCACGCACATAATCCAACACCTCTTGGCAGTACTTATTATATTGATCATCGCGATGCTTGGGCGCTGTTTCCCAAGTCTTCTTCAGGTCATCAGATCCGCCCGTATAAGCATCTGTAATCAAGAAATTTTCTTCATCGAAGCCGGCATCTGAGCCGACACCAAAAACATGGCGGTGGCTGTGCATGATCTCACGCGCCAACAGCAGATGGTTGAGCGTGCGCCGCCCCTGGCGCGGACTGGGCCAAACATCCGAGAACATCTCGGACACCATGCCCACGACCGCTGGCACCTGCGTGACATTCGACACCCACACCGGGCGGAACTGGCGACGAAAGAAGATCAAGAAACAGGTCAGCCCATAGAGCACCCAAGACAGGTTTTTGGACCGCTCATCGGGATCCACCATAACCAGACCAAGGTGCAGCACATCCGTGGGATGCGGGGCTGTATCCAACGCCATGATTGCCAGCGCATTGAAGGCAACGGGCGTCCCGTCGCGCCGGGTCACCAGCGTAATGATGACCGATCCCATCCGTTCTTTGTCACCCGAGAACACACCATATGTCAGGCTGCCCGCCTCCAGCGTCCGCGCTGCGATGACGCGCAACTGTGCACTCAGATCAGCAAGAGCCGCCCCATCCATCCAAAGGCCAGGACGCTCAATGATCCGCACGACATAGTCAGACCCCGTGCGCAGGGTCACATCCATATGTCTGCGCCCAAGCGCTTTGAAGACTGTGCCAATCACCGCAACACACCGTTCCTTTGCCCGTCACGTTATGGGTGGCGCGCAAAAGGTACAAGGTTGCGGTGTTACAGGTAACGGTTCACCAGGTTCTCAAGCCGTTCCTGCCGGCCCGAGCGTGGTTCCGGGTTCGTCCCGTCTGCCAGCACTTTGGCCTCGATACTTGCAAGATCGCTTTGCAAAAGCGCCTTGCCGTCCGCTGTGTCCCAGCCGGCATAGCGCGCATCGCGTGCGGCCTCCAACTTGCCATCCTCAATCATCGCAGCGGCGGCTTTCAGACCGGCGGCGCAGGCGTCCATCCCACCCACATGGGCAAGGATCAGATCCTCTGCATCCAGCGACTGACGCCGTAGTTTGGCGTCAAAGTTGGTCCCACCAGTGGTAAACCCACCCGCGCGCAGCACCTCGTAATAGGCCAACGCCATTTCAGGTACATTGTTCGGGAACTGATCTGTGTCCCAGCCTGATTGATAGTCATTGCGGTTCATATCGATGGACCCAAAGATGCCCAGCTCGCGCGCGACTGCCAGTTCATGCTCAAACGAATGCCCCGCCAAGATGGCGTGCCCTTGTTCGATATTCATCTGGACTTCGCCTTCCAGCCCAAACTCCTTGAGGAAGCCATAAACTGTCGCCACATCGTAGTCATACTGGTGCTTGGTGGGTTCCTGCGGTTTCGGCTCGATCAGGATCGCACCTTTGAAACCCATCTTGTGTTTATAATCGACAACCATCTGCAACATGCGACCCGCTTGCTGACGCTCGCGCCCCATGTCTGTATTCAACAGCGTCTCGTAGCCCTCACGCCCGCCCCACAGGACGTAGTTTTCACCGCCCAATTTCATCGTCGCATCCATGCAGGTTTTGATCGTCGCCGCAGAGTAGGCAAAGACATCCGGGTCCGGGTTTGTTGCAGCGCCCGCCATAAATCGCTTGTGCGAGAAGAGATTGGCCGTCCCCCACAAGAGCTTCACTCCAGTCGCATCCATCTTTTCAGCAAAGTAATCAACAATTTGCTCTAGGTTCTTTGTGCTTTCTGCAAAGGTCGCACCCTCGGGCCGCACATCAGCGTCGTGGAAGCAGAAATACGGCACGCCCAAAATCTGGAACATCTCAAACGCTACATCGGCCTTCATCCGCGCGGCATCCATGCTGTCGCCAAACCATGGGCGCTCAAAGGTCTGCCCACCAAATGGATCACCACCGGGCCATGCAAATGAATGCCAATAGGCTGCCGCGAACCGCAGGTGGTCCTTCATCGCTTTACCCATCACCATCTCATCAGGGTTGTAGTGACGGAAGGCGAATTCGTTGTCGCTGTCGGCGCCTTCGAATGTGATGGCAGGAATACCCTTGAAGAAGTTGGTCATTTCAGTCCTTTCAACGCACCATAGCTGGCGCGGTAGCGTGCGTGGGCCTCGGCAAAGGCCGCGGTGAGTGATGTGTTGGGGTCAACGGTTCGGGCGATCTGCGGCAGGGTCGCGATTTCGACCCCTGCCCCGGTTGCGGCCATCATGCCAAGGCGTGCGGCCCCGAACGCACCACCAAAATCGCCGGCGATCGGTAGTGCAATAGGCAGGCCCAGAGATGTCGCAATCGCCTGCACCCAGTAGTCTGACTTTGAACCACCACCAACAGCAATGAGGCGATTGATCTGCGTGCCGGTACTGGTCAAGGCGTCATAACTGTCGCGGATCGCGTGGGTCACACCTTCCAATACAGCGCGCGTCATCGCCACTTCGTCCGTGCTGTGATCAAGATGCAAAAAAGAGCCACGCACGTCAGCATCATTGTGCGGCGTGCGTTCACCCCCCAGATATGGTAGAAACACAGGCCGGCCGGGTGCCTGAAGCGATCCGAGCCCCCCGTAAGTGTGGCCGCGGATTGCCCCGCAATTCCGGAAAACCAGTTCAATGCATCGGCGGCGGCTAAAATCACACCCATTTGGTGCCATGTGTCTGGTAACGCATGACAAAAAGTATGCACCGCCGTCGCAGCATCCGGCTGATAGGCGTCGGATGCAGCAAATAGAACGCCCGACGTACCCAATGACACAAACGCATCGCCTGCTTTCACCACGCCAACACCAACAGCGCTTGACGCATTGTCACCGCCGCCACCGGCAACGACGACATCCGTGGGCAGGCCCCACCGCGTTGCCAGCTCTTGGCGGATTTTGCCAGACACTTCTGACCCTTCGACCAATCGGGGCATCTGTGCGCGGGCCATTCCGGTGGCAGCCAGCAGATCGTCCGACCAATCCCGTGTGCCCACGTCGAGCCAGCTTGTGCCTGCAGCATCAGACATCTCTGCCACAGTTTCACCGGTCAGCCACAGACGCAGATAATCCTTGGGCAACAGCACGCGGGCAACTTTGGCAAATATCGCAGGTTCATGCCTTGCGACCCACATAAGTTTTGGCGCGGTAAATCCAGGAAACACAATGTTGCCGGTCACTTGTCGAAACTGCGGATCCGCATCAAGTTCTGCGGCTTCTACGGCAGAGCGCGTGTCGTTCCAAAGAATGCATGGGCGCAGCACTTCATCGTCCTTGTCCAACAAGGTCGCGCCATGCATTTGACCCGATAACCCAATCCCGCGTACCGACGCCAAAGAGGTCTGTGCCCCAAGCGCAGTCATCGCAGTATCCGCTGCATCCAACCACGTCGCAGGTGTCTGTTCTGACCAACCGGGTGCAGGACGCACCGCTTCAAGCGGTGCAGTGGCTTCCGCCACAATCGCCTGCGCATCATTGATCAAAACAGCCTTGAGACCTGACGTCCCCAGATCAAGACCAATGAACATCAGGCGGCCTTTTTGGGGTTTTTGCCCATAATAATCATGGACAGGATGTCATCCTCGGTCACGTCTTCGACCCGTTCAGTACCAATCAATTGCCCGTTTTTCATCACTGAAACCCGGTCACATAGGTCCATCATTTCGCGGGTGTCGTGGCTGATCAGGAAGATGCCGAGGCCTTGGGCCTTCAGCTCCTTGATCAAGTCCGCGACCATCGCTGTTTCGTGCACACCCAAAGCAGCCGTAGGTTCATCCATGATCAGGATACGCGCGTTAAAATAGACCGCGCGCGCAATCGCCACCGACTGACGCTGACCGCCTGACAGCGACCGCACCGGCTCTGAAAACCGCTGAAAGTTCGGGTTCAGACGCGCCATAATCTTGCGCGATTCAGCCTCCATCGCGGTATCATCGACCAGACCAAACTTGGTCGTGATTTCGCGTCCCAGAAACAGGTTGGATGCGGCATCAAGGTTGTCGGACAACGCAAGCGTTTGATAAATCGTCTCGATGTTATGCTCGCGGGCGTCAATCGGGCTGTTGATTTCGACCTTTTTGCCATCCACGTAAATCTCGCCTGCGTCTTTCTTGTAGGCACCAGACAGGATTTTGATCAGCGTGGATTTGCCCGCACCATTGTGGCCCAACAGGCCCACAACTTCGCCCGGCATCACGTCGATTGACACATCATCAACCGCTTTGATCCCGCCAAAATGGATCGAGATATTGCGCATTTCCAAAAGTGGGGTGCTCATCACGCGTCTCCTGTTTTGCGCCGATAGACAATGTCGATCCAGACGGCGAGGATCAGCACGCCACCCACGATCATGTTTTGCAAAGGTGAATCCACGCCCACCATGCCCATACCCGACACCAGCGCTTGCATGATCAAGGCACCAAGGATCGCGCCATAGATGGTACCGACGCCCCCAGCCAAGGCCGTGCCACCAATGACGGCGGCAGCGATAACGCGCAATTCGTCAAGCTCACCCAAGGACGAACCCGCTGATCCAAGACGGGCCGATGCGATCACTGCGGCGATGGCCGTCAGCGCGCCCATCAGTGCGAAGACCTTTACGGTCAGCATGCGGGTGTTAATGCCTGACAGTTCTGCCGCGTCAGGGTTGCCTCCCATCGCAAAGACATAGCGCCCGAAGCGGGTTTTCTTGGCAACGATGGTCATCGCAATTGTCACGAAAAGAACGATCAGAACCGAGATGGGGAAACCGTAGGCCTCGGTATAGCCTTCAGGCATTTCTAATCCGTCCGCGGCAAACCGGCGTTCCAGAATACGTGTTGGGACCAGGTAGGCATTCATGATCGCGGTGATGCCGCAGATCGCACCCACGAGGATCGCACCGAGTGCGTATTCAGCCCACAGCGGTTTGACCGCAAAGTTATGGCTGATGTGCTTACGCCGGGTGTTGATCAAGAAAAGGATCGTCAAGATCGAGCCAACGATCGCAAGCGCCCAGCTTGCAGTCACACCAATGGTCCCACTGGCACCACCCAATTTGACGAAAGTCGGGTCTAGAGGTGAAATCGTGGTGCCTTTGGACACCCACCAGGCACCACCGCGCCAGATCAGCAACCCACCCAAGGTCACAATAAAGGACGGGATCGTTAGATAACCGATCAGCCAGCCCTGAAAACCCCCGATTGCTGCACCAAGCAACAGACCAACAATAACCGTGATGATCCAAATGGACGGGCTACCGAAACCAACTATATCGGGCAAAATTTGCACTTGAATGACACCCATCAGCATGCCGATGATGCCCAGCAAGGACCCAATAGAAAGGTCAATGTTGCGTGTCACGATCACAAAAACCATCCCCGTCGCCATCACCGCGACTGATGCTGTCTGCAATGTCAGCGTGAATAGATTGCGAGGGGTCAGGAATGTGCCCCCGGTTGCGATGTGAAACACCACAGAGATCACGATAAATGCACCAATCATGCCCAAAAGTCGCGTGTCGATCTGTAGTGTTTTGATTAAATTCCCAAGTCCGCCGGACATTGGTTCCCTCCCCTTCAGCCCGTCGCCGGACCGCCTCATTAGAAAGCCCCACCCGCACCGGCGGATGGGGCTTATATCTTAGTTCGTCAGATTATTCGCAGACTGCAAGACCTGTGACGCCCTGGCAAAGAACGTCTTTTTCGATCCATCCAGCTTCCAGAACAAGGTTCAGGTTGTCCTGTGTGATCGGCTGTGGTGCCAACAACATAGAATTCACAGTCACACCACCGGGCGACATGAACTCAGCCGCACCTGCGACCTCTTTCATCATGGATCCACCGGCCAATGCGACGGCGATTTCGCCTGCGTTCCGGCCCAGCTCACGGCTGTCCTTCCAGACGGAAACCGTCTGTGTTCCAAGGGCGACACGGTTGAGTGCGGCATGGTCACCGTCCTGACCAGAGACAGGAATACCGTCCATGCCTTGCGCCGCCAAAGCAGCAACAACGCCACCGGCGGTTCCGTCGTTGGATGCTACAACAGCATCAACTTCGTTGTTGGTCTGTGTCAGGATCTGCTCCATGTTGCGCTGCGCGTTCGATGGCTGCCAGCCATCTGTGTAGGCTTCGCCAACGATCGTAATTGCACCACTGTCGATGGCAGCTTGCAGCACCTCTTGCTGACCGCCACGCAAAAAGTCGGCGTTGGGGTCAGTTGGCGAGCCTTTGATCATGACGTAGTTGCCTTCTGGCTGCGCCTCCAAAACGGCGGCAGCTTGCAGGCGACCAACTTCGACATTGTCAAACGTCAGATAGAAAGCGCGCGGATCTTCGATCAGGCGGTCGTAGCCAATGACAGGAATGCCCGCCGCTTCGGCCGCATCAAGCGCCGGACCAATGGACGCGCCGTCTTGCGCGAGAATGATCAGTGCATCAACGCCTTGTGTGATCAGGCTTTCGACATCTGCCAGTTGCTTGGTTGCAGAAGACTGCGCATCAGCGGACAGATACTCTGCCCCAGCAGCTTCGAGTGCGCCCAACATAGCGGCTTCGTCAGTTTTCCAGCGCTCTTCCTGAAAGTCAGACCAGCTAACACCAACTGTCACGCTGTGGCCATCGGCAAATACAGCAGAGCTCATACCAGCAGCCACAATGACTGCCGTGATAACGGATTTATGCATGTTTTCCTCCCATAGTGTGCCCCATGCATTGGGGCGTGGGTCTTTTGACCCTACATCGTGCAGGATGCCTAATTAATTTCAGTTGTCAAAATAAAAATTGCCCTGAATGCGAAAGAAATTGCTTTGAAATCGTCAAATTATTGGGCAATCTCGAAAAAACACGGATTTTTGCAGTTCCGTTGAGCCATATTAATTCAAGGTTTGAACTATGTATGATGTCATAACGCAGCAAAACGACGAGATCGGGCGCGCCTGATGGGTGTGGCCCGTTGCTGCCGCTTGACAGTGCTGAGGCCAAACCGCTGCGCCAACAAATTTTTGAACATGTGCGTGCAGCCGGACGCGCTGCTCGGGCTGATGTGACCCGCGCTCTGGGCATCAGCGCTGGTTCGGCCACAACACTGACGGCTGATCTGATCAGCGCCGGTCTTTTGCGCGAAGTGGAAGGCCTGCCACGCGAGGCGGGCCGTGGTCGCCCACCCGTCGCGCTCGAGGTCGTCCCTGAGGCGCATCATGTCATTGGTATAAAGCTATCGGATGAAGCCCATTCTGCTGTCCTGACCGATTTCGCCGGCAACATTCTAGCTGACGCCACATTGCCGACCCCGCCGGCCCGGAAATCGCTGGACGATTTGCTGGAAGAGATCGATGTCCTGATGGATCTCGTACTCAAAGATGCGCAAAAGTCTCTTGCAGATGTGTCCGCAGTAGGCATCGGCATGTCCGGCATCATAGACCACGAGGCCGGTATTATCTCGTGGTCGCCGCAGGTCACCGACGTTGATATCGACCTGCGCACCGCCTTTGTCGCACGTTTTGGTATTCCGTTGCATGTGGACAATGACGCAAATGTGCTGACCCTCGCGGAGCTTTGGTTCGGTGCGGGGCGGTCAATCTCGGACTTTGCCGTTGTCACAATTGAAAATGGCGTCGGCATGGGGTTGGTGCTGGACAATCGCCTGTTTCGTGGCGCACGCGGTATGGGGCTTGAGTTGGGACATACCAAGGTCCATCTCGACGGGGCCTTGTGCAGATGTGGGCAACGCGGCTGTCTGGAAGCCTACCTTGCCGACTATGCGTTGGCCCGTGAAGCAGCCACGGCGCTACACCGCAACCCGCGTAACCTGCAAAGTCCAAACGCGATGCTTGATGCGCTCTTTGCCCAGGCAAAAGCCGGCAATGACGCGGCGCGCACGATTTTTCGCCGCGCGGGGCGGTATTTGTCGGTTGGTCTTGCGAATGTTGTCCAACTCTTTGATCCCGGGCTGATCATTCTGTCGGGCGAACGTATGCAATATGACTATCTTTATGCGGACGAGGTTCTGGCAGAGATGCAACGACTGACGCTCAGTGACGGGCATCAACCCTGTAAGGTTGAAATTCACGCGTGGGGCGATCTGGTCTGGGCGCGCGGGGCTACGGCCCTTGCGCTCGCCGCTGTCACCGATGCGGCCTTGGGCGACGCCAAGATATGATCCGCGTCACATTTTGCATGTTGTTGGCCCTCCCCGCTGCCGCCGACCCACTGTTCGAAGACCGATCAGAGGGCCTGCCCAGCCATATCTATGGTGGCGGATGGGAACATTTTGTCGGTGGTGGCGTGGCTGTGTTTGACTGCAACGGGGATGCATTGCCCGACATCTTTGCGGCCGGCGGTGAAAATCCGGCACAACTTCTCGTCAATCAAGGAGACTTTGAGTTTGATGCCACAGAAAGTGGTGCGTTGCAGGGCGTCACAGGTGCCTATCCGCTCGATATCAACAGCGACGGCATTATGGATCTTTTTGTGATGCGTGTTGGGCAAAACCAACTGCTTGTGGGTCAAGGTGATTGCCGCTTTGGTCGTAGCAGTGAATTACCCGTTTCCGATGACTGGACGACCGCGTTTACAGCATGGTGGGATCGTGACGACAGACTTGTTATGGCGGTAGGAAATTACGTGGATCGTGCTGATCCAGAGGGGCCATTTGGGGCTTGTGACGACAACTATTTGCTGGCGGCTGGCGCACCTGACTATCACACCACCCCCCTCACCCCCGGCTTTTGTCCCCTCTCTATGTTGGCGGCAAATGATGCGCGTGGTCGCCCAACCTTACGTATTTCCAACGACCGCCACTATTACGTGCGCGGCGGGTATGAGCAGATGTGGGATATTGCAGAAGAGCGGTTTCTGGGGACCGCGGATGGCTGGCAGAATATCTCGCTTTGGGGCATGGGCATTGCGAGCCGGGATCTAACCGGCGACGGCCGGGACGAGGTGATGCTGACGTCTATGGGCGATCAACTGATGCAGATGGCGCAGGACAACGGCACCTACGCTGCCGCACCCTTCACCATCGGCACCTATGCCCAGCGCCCGCATACAGGCGACGATGGCCGCCCCTCAACTGGCTGGCATGCCGAGT
This sequence comes from Yoonia sp. JB2-21, assembly GCF_055693545.1. Classification (NCBI taxonomy): domain Bacteria; kingdom Pseudomonadati; phylum Pseudomonadota; class Alphaproteobacteria; order Rhodobacterales; family Paracoccaceae; genus Yoonia; species Yoonia sp. JB2-21. Next base: position 3,196,922 of record NZ_JBVFUC010000001.1, on the reverse strand, counting down.
TTGCAGATGTCGATAATGATGGGCGCGCTGACCTGTTCATTGCCAAAGGTAACGTCGATCAGATGCCCGGACTGGCGATCAGAGACCCCAATAACCTGTTGATGCAAAACGCCGATGGGACATTCCGCGAAACTGCTGCCGCCGCTGGCATCGCGACCAAGGAGCGGTCCCGCGGGGCGGCATTGGCAGATTTTGACGGCGACGGACGGCTCGATCTATTGGTGGTAAACAGGCGCGCGCCGATGGAGCTTTATCGCAATGTGACCGAACAGACGGGCCATTGGGTGACGGTCGCGCTGTTGCAAACCGGCGGAAACATCAATGCGATTGGTGCGACTGTGACAGTCCAAACTGAAGCAGGCACGCAAAGCCAGCAAAATACGGTTGGCGGTGGCCATGCCGGTGGCAAGGCATTGCCGCTGCATTTCGGTTTGGGTGACGCGGATAAGGCCACGATCAGCGTGACATGGCCGGACGGAACCATCACCGCGGTCCAAACCGAGGCAAATGCTGCCGTGACGATCAGCCGCTAACGCGGACGATCAATCGGCAACCCGCTGGGTACTGCATCCGGGATACCCAAGCGCCCCTCGACGGCCATAGGGTCAGTCAACGCGTCCAGAAATGCGATCAGCGCGGTCAGCTGCGCCTCATCAAACTGCCGCGGTTCATAGCTGACGGCGGCGGCAATCGCATCGTGATCGGCCAGGCCCGCTTCGTCATCAACTGGCAAATTCGGCAAGGTCGCCGCGGCGATGTCATAGCCCTCTAAAGCCGCGACAGGATCAAGGTGCGCCCGCACAAATGCGCGCAAATCGCTATGTGCACCGGCATGGCCATAAGGGCCGGTCAGTGCCACGTTGCGCAATGATGGCGTGCGAAATGCATAAAGATCGCCTACCTCGCCTGTCACCCGAAACCGCCCTTCGTCACGGGCGTGACTTTCAAACCGGGCCGCCTTGCCAGGACCGATCTGCGGCGCGCCCATCGCATGGAAATCGTGATCCGTCAAAAACGGCCCGCTATGGCACGACGCACAGCCAGCATCACCATAAAACAACGCCATGCCCGTAGCCGCGGGTTCGGGCAAGTCATCCGCGCCCTGCAGAACCGCATCAAATGGCGCATTGTCAGATCGCCACTCGAATTCCATGAAAGCAGCAATCGCATTCGAAATATCAGCAAAAGTGATCTGGTCGGGCGCGCTGATATGATCATAGACGCTTACAAACTGGTCCAGATAGGTCGGGTTATCGCTGATCCGCCGCGCAATAATGTCCCACGCACCCTCGGCACCCGTGATCACGCCACGGCGCACCGCTTGGCTGACGTCATTTTCACTATAGTGTCCCGCCATTTCGTCAGGGCTAAGAACCGGAAACATGGTTTGCGCAGACAAAAGTGAGGCAAAGCCGGTAACCATATCTGCGTCCAAGGGCGTGCGCAGACCGCCCGGACGGTCGGCATCAACCTCAATCCGGCCATCATGAAACAGAACCGTGAATTCATGCGCACCAAGGTTAAAAAGTGCCGGTGCATTTCGCGGAATGCGCTGTTCGGGCATATTGTCTGGGTCCGCGACACGGTCAGGTCCAAGTCCGACACCACCGTCGCCGATCCCCAATGATAATCCGTCGCCCGTCCCAAACGCCGGGTGATGACATGTGCCGCAGGACACATTGCGATTGCCTGATAGGATCGGATCATAAAACAAGAGCTGTCCCAGCCGCGCCTCGGCCTCGTCGACAGGCGCGAAATCCGCATCCGTCAACGGCCGAGGCAGTTCACCGGCAACGGCGTTGCCCGAAATCACCGCGAAAACTGTTCCAAGAAGAATACGCATCACACACCCGCTGCTTTTACATCGAATGGTTAGCATGGATCAGCCCGCACACAAGTGCGACAGACTATTCCATATGTTTGCGGATGCGATTGACCATATACCAGACCAGCGCCAGCACGATGGGCGTCGCGATTGCTGCCATCGTCACCTTGCCGACACCGAGTGATGCCTCAAGTGGTCCGGTCATGTTGAGCACGAGGTTCACGGCATAATAGCTGATTGCAACGACTGACAACCCTTCGACCGTGCGCTGCAAGCGCAGTTGTAGATCGGCACGCTTGTCCATGCTCGTCAGCAATTCCTGGTTCTGCGCTGACCGTTCGACATCCACACGGGTTCGCAGCAAATCACCGGCCCGCAAGGCCCGATCAGACATGGCCTGCAGCCGTCCTTGGGTTGATTTCACGGTGCGCATTGCAGGATCAAACCGCCGCATCATAAACTCGCCAAATGTCTGGCGTCCCTCAAAGCGATCCTCTCGCAAGACATCAATGCGCTGGTTTACAATTGTTTCGTAAGCGCCTGTCGCGCCAAATCGAAATGACGATTGAGCGATTGTATTCTCAATCTCCGCTGACACTTCAAGCAGCGCCTGCAACACCTTTGCTGGATCGGCATCAGAGCCGCGCATGTCTTCCAGCAGGCTGGTCAACTGCCGGTCAAATTCACCCATCTTGGCGCCCAGTTGACGCGCGCGCGATAGGCCCAGCATCGACATCGCTTTGTACGTCTCAATCTCGCACAAACGTTGTACGACGCGGCCAATGCGCCGATTGTCGATATGCGGACGTGCAAAAACGGCAAAACGCATGTGGCCCGTCGGGTCGATCCGAAAATCACCGGCGATTACCAAGTCATCACCAACCACCCGGCTGATCGCGAGGCTTTCGGGCACAAACCAGCCATGTGCCTTTTCGATGATCCCATCGTCCCCATCTGCCACCTCTATCCGGATCAACGCGGACGTAACGCGCGTGCCCGGTGCCGTCTTTAGCCAGTCTTCGGGAAAGACGCCAAAGGTCGCGGCGTCAAAAGGACGCTCGGCCAGCCCTTCGCCAAAAATTGTGTAGGTCACAAACTCAGTATGGCTTTCCCACTTAAGCTGGTGCTTGCCGATGGTGCCAAAGTAGTGGGTTGCATCAGGTTGCGGGTGCTGTGCGCCGAAACGGTCCAACAGATCGATCAAATGCGCGCGGTCTGCATCGCGATCCCTGCCAGCCGCATTCTCGGCCGGTTTGATCGCCAGATATGCTGCACGACTGGGGGCATCCACGGCCGGGAACGGGCGCGCATGAAGTTCGTTCGCCATTGTGTAGCGCAACGGATGATCGGCAATGGGTGGCATCAAAACGCGCCCTTGTTACTATCGCTGCGGTGCAAACTAGCGGCGTTTCGGGCCGTGTAAACAAAAATGCTGTTAATTTATAAATGGTTACCGGCGTACAACCGTATACTGTACGCCAGCAACCCGGGTTAGATCACCACGACGTCAAGCGGTGGAAAGCCATTGAAGCCAACAGAAGAGTAGCTCGACGTATAAGCGCCAGCATTGCGGATCAGGACACGATCGCCCGATTGCAGCGTCAATGGCATGGCCACCGGGCGCTTTTCATAAAGAACATCGGCACTGTCGCAGCTTGGCCCCGCCACCACGCATGGCCCCATCGGGTCAGCGTCGCGCGCTGTCTGGAACTGATAGCGGATCGCCTCACCCTCGGTTTCGGCCAAACCAGAGAACCGCCCGATGTCGAGATAGACCCAACGGTGCAGGTCGCGGGCTGACTTGCGGCTGACCAGTACAACCTCCGCCACGATGACCCCTGCCTCGGCGACCATGCCACGGCCGGGTTCGGCCATGATTGTCGCTACACCAGGAAACCGATCTTCGACCAAGGCAATCACTTGCGCGGCATAGGCCGCTGGTGCCTCAATTTCTTCACCATAAAAGGCCGGGAAACCACCCCCGATATTCAGGAGGGACAGCGCGTGCCCTGCGTCATGCGCTGCCGCCCATATCTTGGAGAAGACATCCAGTGTCGGGGCCCACATCGCGGCCTGCCGGGTCTGTGAACCAACGTGGAACGAAAAACCAACCGGGTTCAAGCCCAGCGCCTTGGCCTGATCCAACAGCGACAACGCAGTCGCGCGGTCACAGCCAAATTTGCGCGACAAAGGCCAGTCTGCCTGCGAGAGTTCGACAATCAGACGGATATAAACAGACGCGCCCGGCGCGTGGGCTGCGATCTTTTCCAACTCTTCCTCAGCGTCGGCAGCGAACAGCGTGATCCCCTGCGCATGGGCCCATGCGATGTCAGAGGCACGTTTCACAGTATTGCCAAAGGATATCTCTGATGGCTCGGCCCCTTCCGACAGACACAACGCAATTTCAGCACGCGAAGCGGCGTCGAAATGCGATCCAAGATCAACCAGCCGCGCGATGATCTGACGGGCCGGGTTTGCTTTGACGGCATAGTGGATGTTGGCGCGGCCAAGGCCTGCCTTCAAAGCATCATACTGCGCTGACACACGGTCAAGGTCCACGACCAGCGTCGGTCGGTCAAATGACCGGCGCGCCACAAAGGCATCAAGACGGGAAACAGCAACAGGGACCGCCTCATCGGGCGAAAAATGTAGTGTCATGGTCATCTCCAAAAGACGAGGGCCTTTGGGGATATCCCAACAAAGACCGCATAAATTCCAAGGGAGACGTTACCGTCGCTGCGTAAACACAAGTGGATTGCATTTCACCGGCCAGAGGCGCGTGCGTTGGCGTCTATATCGCGCATAAGCACCGGTTTAGGATTCGTTGCAAGTGGGAAAATGACGTCAGGTGAGTTTACATAGCAGCGTAGACGAGGCCGCATATCTGGGGCATGTCAGGTGGCATGTCACGCGTGATCCTCTTCAACAAACCTTTTGGTGTGCTGTCGCAATTCACCGATGCGAAAAGCCCGACACCACGCCCGACGCTTTCGGCCTTTATCGACGTGCCGGGCGTCTATCCAGCGGGCAGGTTAGACCGTGACAGCGAAGGGCTCTTGGTGCTCACAGATGATGGAAAATTGCAGGCCCGCATAGCTGATCCGAAAAACAAAATGACCAAAACATATCTGGTGCAGGTCGAAGGCGCGCCAATAGACAAAGACCTGCAACCGCTGCGTGACGGGGTCACATTGAAAGACGGACCGACGCGGCCCGCCAAAGTACGCCTTATCGATACCCCTGCCTTATGGGACCGGGATCCACCAGTGCGGTTCCGCAAGTCGGTCCCCGACACCTGGCTTGAGATCACGATCAGCGAAGGCCGTAACCGACAAGTGCGGCGCATGACAGCGCATGTTGGGTTCCCCACACTACGGCTCGTGCGCTGGCGCATCGGCAACTGGACCCTTGATGGGATCGCAACCGGAGACTGGCTCGAGACCGCAGCGAAGGGACCCACCGCATGAAAACGCCTGCCCTTTTGCTTCCGCAAGCTGCGACCCGTTCATGGGATGCTTTGGCAAAACAGTATCGTCGTACTTTGGCACAAATGACTATCTACGCAGATGCCGACCCGCTGCACTGGCGCAGTTTTCAAGCGGAACTGCGCGCCATAGAACGCTTTGCACATCCCAAGTTGCTGACTGATTGGCAGTTGAAGAATGAACGTGAGAGGTACGACCGAACCGAAGGCCGAGAAACTCTCGCAAACGACCTGCGCAAGCACGCGGAGGCCTACGACGCACTTGGACTGCCAAATGCGGCTGATGCGGACCGAAAAAAGGCGACCTTCCTAGAGCAGATTGATTGGGTTCAAATCCCCCTACCCCATGACAAACACGCGCCGTCTAGCATTCCGAACGATGTGCGAACCGGATTGAATGCGTTGTATGAAGATGAATGCGCCGCACGGACACCAGAAGCACTGGCCCTATTGCTGTCTCGCATGACAAAAAACGGCGCTCGCTACAACATCCTGCCGGACGAAGACTGCGATGCGGCTATCATCGACATGACGTTGAACAGTCACGCCTTCGCCGACCGGATTCAAAAGCACCCCCATGACGGCTTCAAGCCTGAAGGCATTCTACATGGCCTGTCAACGGATGAGCGCGACTGGGGTCGGGCTGTAATTGATCAGGGCATCGATCTCTATTTCAACATCTGGAACATACTCTCCGCTCCGGACACTGCAAGAACCAGCCGGTCGCTTTGGTACACGTCCAAGGGTGTTGTGCTCTTTGCGAATGACGCTGAAGAGCCCGCAATTGACGACGCCCCCTACAGCGTTGCGGTGCAAGCCATCGCATGGCAAACCCAGCACCCGTTTCATAGCTTCCGTTATCTTCAATCGACCAAGGCATCTCGCGACGCAGAACTTGCTCCGCTGCGCCACCAGATGCACCGTTTCGCGACTGCAATCAAAGATCTTGACCAGCTGCAAAACAAAGGACCGCTGCGGCACTTTTTCGCGATACCGGTTGTTGGTCCGCTCTTCTATCAGGCGGCTCTTGCATTTCGCCCAACGGCGGCTTTCAGAATGTTCCATGGCATGGGAAATCAAGGCGCAAGCAACGCAATGCTCTTGCGCCATATGTTCCGGATGGCGCTTTGGTCCGGTGTCTTGTTGTTCACGGCCTCGCGCGGGTCAGTGACATCATCGCTGAATGTCATCTTTGGCGATGGGGACGGATCGATTGGTTGGTCCACCTCTTTTCTTATCGCATTCGTGTTGCTGACAATGGCCTGTATTCAGGTCAGCGTCGCGACGTTCGGTTTGATCAAAGGTTCACTTGATCGGGCCGCTGGCAAAGATTGGAACATCTCGCCACCTTTGCCGGAAACCGGGCATAGCAATTTTTTGTCGCGTATATTTCGCATGCGCCGAAAGCCGTGATGAAACGGTAGAGATCATCAATGCGCGGCCAGCAGATCGACATTCACGACATCCAACCAAGCCTTGTTCAGAAAGCCCAAATGTCGGACCATACGGGCATACCTCGCTGCGATGCTAGCGTGAAAACCACCGCCTATGGTTTGACGGCACCGTAGCCACCACCGCCGGGCGATTTCAGCACAAAAATGTCCCCTTCGTTCATCTGCGCAACATCGTTGCCCTGCATGGGTTCAACGGTTCCGTCCAATCGCACAACCGCGTTTTCGCCAGTTGCACCAGGCGCACCCCCAGCAGCCCCATGCGGCGCGGTCTGACGGTGCGAGGTGAGCGTTGTGACCGTCATCGGTTCATTGAAGCGCAACTTGCGCACGATCCCGTCTCCTCCTTTGAATTCCCCTGCCCCCCGGAGCCACGTCGGATGGAAAACTCTTGCACACGGACGGGGAATCTTGTTTCCAGCACCTCTGGGTCGGTCATGCGCGTATTCGTCATGTGGCTGTGAACGGCACTCGCGCCATCGAAACCATCGCCCGCGCCGGTTCCACCGCAGATAGTTTCGTAGTTTTGGTGGGTATCATTGCCGTAAACAAAATTGTTCATTGTTCCTTGACTGCCTGCGATCACCCCAAGCGCGCCATAGAGCGTGTCAGCAATGGCTTGCGACACCTCTGTATTCCCGGAAATCACAGCGGCGGGGGCATCGGGGTTTATCATGGACCCTTTTGGCACCTTGAGTTGCAAGGGTTTCATGCAGCCTTCGTTCATCGGTATATTTGAGCCAACCAACGTACGGAAAACATAAAGCACCACAGCCCGACAGATCGACAGAGGCGCATTGTAGTTGAGTTCGTCCTGGTCGGATGTCCCCGCAAAGTCGATCTCGGCAGTGCGCGCGCCCTTGTCGACGGTGATCTTAACCTTGATCTGGGCACCGCTGTCCATCGGGTAGATGAACTGACAATCATGCAGCACATCCAGCACACGGCGCACGCTTTCTTCGGCATTGTCCTGCACGTGGCTCATGTAGGCGTGCACCACGTCCAGACCAAACTGCCGGGTGATCCTCTGCAGTTCGCGCTCGCCCGTTGCGTTCGCGGCAATCTGCGCAGAAAGATCAGCCATGTTCTGATTGACGTTCCGGCACGGGTACTTCGCAGACGACAGCAGTTCACGCGTCTGTTGTTCTTGCAGCACCCCCTGTTTGACCAAGACGAAATTGTCGATCAGCACACCTTCTTCCTCGATGTGGCGGCTATCGGGAGGGGCGGAGCCCGGCGTTGTACCGCCAATATCCGCATGGTGGCCGCGCGATGCGACAGTATAAATGATGTTCTCGCCTGCATCGTCGAAGACCGGCGTAATCACCGTGACGTCCGGCAAATGGGTGCCGCCATTGAACGGATTGTTCATCATGAACACATCACCGGGTTGGATCTTGCCTGCGTTCTGGGTCAGGATGGATCGTACACTTCCCGACATGGATCCAAGGTGCACCGGCACATGCGGCGCATTCGCGACGAGATCCCCATGCTGGTCAAAGATCGCACATGAAAAGTCGAGCCGTTCTTTGATGTTCACCGAATAGGCCGTGTTCGCAAGTGTTGCGCCCATCTGCTCAGCGATAGACATGAACAGATTGTTGAACACCTCCAACATGACTGGGTCAACGGATGTACCAACGGCCTCAGAACGCTCGAGCGGAACAACGCGGCGCAGCAGGAGATTTCCACCTTGCATGCACTCAGCCTGCCAGCCGTCCTCGATAATGTTGGTACCCGTCGGTTCCGTCAGAATAGCTGGACCCGACAAGGTTGCGCCAGTCGCAAGCGTCGCGCGATCGACCAAGGGCACGTCGGTCCATCCACCGTGCGAATACATCTGTGCAGTTTTTGTCTCTGCGTCGACATGGGACGTGTTGGACAAGGTCACATTTTCCCCCGTGGACCCAATGGCCTCGGCGGTAAGCAAATCGATAATCAACTCTGCATCATGGGGCACAAATCCAAAGCGTGTTTTGTGGGCAGCGTTGAATTTTTCGGTCATATCTTCAGCCGTGCTGAAGGGAACTTCCAACGTCTGATGTGCGCCGTCAGTACGAATATGTGCAGAGACAACCGTTGAGATATCACCTTTGCTGATGCCTTGGGCAAGGACGTCTGCTTGCGCCGCAGCGACCAAATCGCTAAGGGCTATTTCGGCCTGCTCAGTATCATTGATCGATCCGGCAAATTGATGTTCGTGGATCGCCCGCACATCGGCGAGCCCCATCCCAAACGCTGACAGTACACCCGCGAACGGATGTATAAAAATGCTCTCCATGCCGAGCGTATCGGCCACAAGGCAGGCATGCTGCCCCCTGCACCGCCAAAGCAATTCATTGTGTACTTGGTCACATCGTATCCGCGCTGAACGCTGATTTTCTTTATCGCATTCGCCATGTTTTCAACGGCGATACGCAGGAAGCCCTCGGCGATCTCTTCGATGGTTTTGTCCGTACCGATCTGGGCCCGAAGCGCCGTGAATTTTTGGGCTACAACATCTGCATCGAGCGGTTCATCGGCATTTGGACCAAATACCGATGGGAACTGGTCGGGTTGCAGTTTGCCAAGAAGCACGTTGCAATCCGTCACAGTCAAAGGCCCGCCACGACGGTAGGCAGCCGGCCCCGGATTGGCGCCAGCACTTTCGGGGCCGACCTGCATGCGCCCGTCGCGATAGGACAGGATCGAGCCGCCACCAGCCGCGACCGTATGGATTGACATCATGGGTGCCCGCATCCGCACACCCGCGACTTCGGTCTCAAACGACCGTTCAAATTCGCCTGCGTAGTGGCAGACATCTGTTGACGTACCGCCCATGTCAAAGCCAATCAGACGATCAAACCCAAGATCTGCTGCAGTCCGCGCCATGCCGACAACACCACCTGCCGGGCCGGACAGGATTGCATCTTTGCCCTGAAAACGCCCGGCGTCTGTAAGGCCCCCGTTCGATTGCATAAACATCAGACTGTCACAACCACCTTTGCCTGCATTCAGGGCAGAGGCAACTTGGTCAATATAGCGGCGCAGGATCGGAGAAAGGTAGGCGTCAACAACGGCCGTATCCCCACGCGAGACCAGTTTGATCAGCGGGCTTACTTCGTGGCTGAGCGAAACTTGGGTGAACCCAGCTTGTAAAGCCATCTCACCCAATTGTTTTTCGTGGCTCGTGTATTTGTAGCCATGCATCAGCGCGACTGCCACGGACCGAAACCCCATGCCATATGCCCGTGACAAAGCTTCGCGTGCCTTGTTGGTATCAAGTGGGTCGATGACTGTGCCGTCTGCCGCGACGCGTTCCTCGACTTCAATCACCTCTTCATACAATAGTTCCGGCAGTTTGATGTTGAGTGCAAACAGATCAGGACGGTTTTGATATCCAATCCGCAACAGATCCCGCAGGCCTTTTGTGATCAGCAAAACCGTTCGCTCACCCTTGCGCTCGAGCAGCGCGTTGGTCGCAACGGTCGTACCCATCTTGACGGCCGCGATCTGGCCAGATGCAATGTCCGCGCTCGGATCAACGTCCAGAAGGGACTTGATCCCATAAACGGCTGCGTCAGGGTATACTTCTGGATTCTCGGACAAAAGTTTGTGCGTCTTGAGCGTGCCATCAGGTTTGCGTGCAACAATATCCGTAAAGGTACCACCGCGATCGACCCAAAATTGCCATTTACCTGTCTGCGCGTGATCCAACTCACCCTCCAAGAATCAATTTGTTGTTGCTTTATGGGTATAACGCTGACAAATTGTCAACGTAATGGATTCGAATTTGTTGATCCGTTCTGATCAGATAGGGAGACACCTCATGAAACACTTCATATTCGGCGCCGCCGCGCTTGCCTGCGCCACAACCGCCTCGGCGCAGAGCTGGGACATGCCAACGCCATACGGTGACAGCACATTCCACACACAAAACATTGCGCAATTCGCTGACGACGTCCGTGCAGCAACAGACGGCCGCTTGGACATTACCCTTCATTCCGCCGGGTCACTTTTCCCGCACGCGGAAATTAAAGGCGCAATTCGTAACCGTTCGGTCCCGCTCGGCGAATTCTTTTTGTCGCGCCTGTCCAACGAAGATTTGGCCTTTGGCGTCGACAGCCAGCCATTTGTTGCCACCAGCTATGACGACGCAGCCCGTCTTTGGGCCGCTCAAGAGCCTGTCATCACAGAACTATTGGCAGAACAGGGTCTGATGCCCTTGTTTTCTGTGCCGTGGCCAGCCCAAGGGCTTTACACCAACGGCGAAGTCGCAACAGTTGATGACCTGAACGGTTTGCGGTTCCGGGCATACAACGCCGCGTTGGAAGAATTCGCAACGCTGGCGGGCGCGTCGCCTGTCCAGATCGAAGCGTCCAACATCCCGCAGGCATTTGCCACAGGCCAGGTCGAGGCGATGATCACGTCCCCCTCGACTGGCGTGAACTCGACCGCTTGGGATTTTGTGACCCACTACACCCCAATCAACGCCTGGGTGCCAAAGAACATTGTTGTCATCAACAAACGCATGTTCGACGGGCTGGATGCTGACGCGCAAGCTGCGGTGTTGGAAGCAGCAGAGGCCGCCGAGACCCGCGGTTGGGAAATGTCAGCGGCGGAAGCCGACAGCATGACCGCCGCCCTTGCTGAAAATGGTATCACCGTTTACGAGCCAAGCGCCGAACTGATCGAAGGTCTGCAAGGCATCGGCGAGACAATGCTCGGCACTTGGGATGCCGCCGCATCAGACAGCGCTCGTGCCGTTCTGAACGCCTACAACAACTAAACCTTCCCTGAACTGGCCAGTCGCATCTGTGCGACTGGCCAGTTTTTCGATCAAAGGACGCCAATGCGATGTCTCGCTTACTTCAAAAACTCTACGATTTATGCGGCATGATCGCGGGCGGGTTGATCTTGTGCATCTGCCTTTTGATCTCGGCCCAGATCTGTTTGAACGCCTTCGGGCGCATCGCACCTGGGATCTTGCCGTCAACGATTCCTTCGTATGCTGATTTTTCAGGCTTCATGCTTGCCGGGGCGACGTTCCTTGCAATGGCCCATACTTTGCGGGCCGGAGGGCACATTCGGGTCAACCTTGTCGTATCACGCCTGCCCCAAAAGGCTCAGTTTATCGCTGAGGTGTTTGTGTTGGTGATTGCGGCTGTTCTGATCGGATACGCGGCGTATTTCATGGGCGATCTTGTGCGTGAGAGCATCCACTATGGCGATCTGTCGAATGGTATTGTCCCTATCCCGCTGTGGGTCCCGCAAAGTGTTGCAGCCTTTGGTATCAGTCTTTTGTTGGTCGCAGTGATCCACACACTGTTTGAGTTGCTCGCCGCCCGAAAACCAATCCTTTCTAGCCCGGACGAGGTATAGTTATGTCAGATCCTATGGTCGGCCTTGTTCTATTGGGATTTTTGTTTCTGCTACTCGCCAGCGGGGTTTGGGTCGGCATCTCCCTCTCGCTCGTTGGCCTTGCCGGACTTGTCTTCTTTTCAAACGCACCGTCTGGTCTGGTTTTGGCATCAACCTTCTGGGGGCATTCGTACAGTTGGGCTTTGACAGCTCTACCATTGTTCATCCTGATGGGAGAAATCCTGCTTCGATCCCGGATGAGCGATGACATGTTCACGGGCCTTGTACCCTGGCTGAGCCGCGCACCGGGGCGCCTGTTGCATGTGAATGTTTTTGGCTGTGCGATCTTTGCGGCCGTATCTGGGTCCTCGGCTGCGACCGCTGCCACCATCGGGCGTATGTCGGTGCCAGAGCTGACAAAACGCGGCTATCCCGAAAGTCTGATCCTTGGCACACTCGCGGGCTCTGCAACACTGGGCCTGCTGATCCCCCCGTCTATCATCCTCATCGTGTACGGCGTTGCGACAGAGCAATCCATCGCCCGCCTGTTCATCGCAGCGATCATCCCCGGCATCATGTTGATGACCCTGTTTGCCAGCTATGTCGCGGTGCGCGCATGGATGAACCCTGATTTGATCCCTGCCATCGACGAGACATTTTCGTTGCGTGAAAAATTCCGCGCGTCGCGTCGCCTGATCCCCGTTGCGTTGCTAATCTGCGGTGTCATCGGTTCAATCTACGGGGGGCTTGCCTCACCAACGGATGCGGCGGCGTTAGGTGTTGTGCTGGCAACCATCCTTGCTTGGACTTCCGGGGCATTCAGCTGGAAATTATTTGGTGAAGCGGTCATGTCCGCGACGCGGACATCCTGCATGATCGCGCTCATCCTGCTTGGTGCAGCCTTCCTGTCGGTCGCGATGGGGTTCACGGGCCTGCCGCGTAATCTGGCAGCATGGATCTCCGACATGAACCTATCTGTCGCCGCCCTGCTCTTTGCCTTGACGATCTTCTTTATCGTTCTGGGGTGCTTCCTTGACGGCATTTCTGTCATTGTACTGACCACGTCCATCATCATGCCAATGGTCAGCGCCGTTGGGATCGACCCGATCTGGTTTGGCATCTATCTGGTCATCGTCGTCGAGATGAGCCAGATTACCCCCGTCGGGTTCAACTTATTTGTTATTCAGGGCCTGACCGGAATTGATATTTTGCGTATCGCGAAAGCAGCATTCCCATTCTTCCTACTGCTTTTACTTGGTGTCTTGCTGATCTGCCTATTTCCGCAGATCGTCACTTTCCTACCGACGTTTATGGCAAGCTAAAGCGACGCTGCCGCCCTACTGGCCTGATCATACTGGCCAGAAAGGGCGCGCAGGCTCGCCGCGATTTCACGCATCTCATCGCCTGTCATATCCAGACGAGACAGCCCGTCAAGAAAACAGCGATCCCGCATTTCTCGATAGGCTTCGCACAGCGTTTCGCCCGTCCTTGAGGTGCTATAAAACACCTCTTTGCCACGCTTTTCGGATACCAACAGTTCCATCTTCATCAGCTTTCGCAACGCATAATTCACAGTATGCGTATCTTCGATGTTCAACAGAAAACAGATATCTGTCAGTCGTTTGTCCCGACCCCTGTGATTGGTATTGTGCAGAACTAGAATTTCCAAAGGGGTCAGGTCAGTGTTGCCCGCCGCCGACATGCAGCGGGTCATCCACCGCGAAAATGCGTTATAGGCAATGATCATACCATACTCGATTTCCGAGGCTTCCCAATTCTCCCCGTTTGCCAGATGGCGCGATGACACAATGCGTCTTTTGGGAATATCGTGATCGCTCATACCTGTATTTCCTCAGCGTTTTCCTCGCGTTTAGCCTACATAAAGCAAATGGAAAGCGCAATTTTGGATTGAGGGATTGAGAGTTGATTTGGCGAATGTGAGGCAAGCCATCAAAACACGTCTACGCATGCAATCGCCTGTACTGATGAATGGGGAGCTTGCGGCCTCTTTCACGGTACTGGCGCCAACAACAGTCACGATCCAAGTCTTGCGGATACTTACCCCAAACGCAATTTTTGACAGATCCGAAGCCTAGTTACCGACAGCTAGTCGCCAAGGACCTTCGATGCAGTTGCCTCATTGATGGCAAGCAGCGTATCATAGAGCGTCGCGAGCCGGAGGAGAGACTTTACGTCTACATCGTGTGGCAGAGCAGACAGAGGATCAATGAAGAAGATCAAAGTGTCCAGCCGACCCTCTGAAATCATGGCACCGATCTGTGCGTCGCCACCAAGCGGGCCACTTTTCAGGCGCGTGACCGACAGGTCCGTGGCTTCCTCGATACGGCCACCAGTCGTACCTGTAGCATACAGGGTCATGCCCTTTAGAACCTCTGCATTCTTCTGGACCCACGTCACCAGCTTGTCTTTCATTTGATCGTGAGCCACGAGCGCAACGCGATGCGGTTTATTTGGTTTCCCTTTGCTGGTGTTCGTCAATTCACCGTTCCACGCCAGTTGCGTCCGCCGCCCAACTCCAGGTCAAAGGCGACTTAACTTTAAGGGCGCCACTGAGGTGCTGACGCATCCTGTAAGATGCATCCACGATGTTGCCGCTTTCAAGCAAGGACAGAATTTCCAGATGCTCGGTGCATTGTTCCACTAATCGTTCGCGGTTGATTTCAGCGCGATACTCCATCAGCCTGCGCATCCGGTTGACGCGCTGCAAGGCCATCAGAAAAAATGGATTGCCTGACAGTTTGATGATTTCTTCATGGAAAAGGGAACCGTTTTCCAACATCGGCTGACCACGCGCTACATCCGAGTCCATTTCAAGCATCCCTTCCTGAATCCGCCTTTGCTCATCCAGCACCTTGCGGTTGAGTTCAAACGAGGGTTCGAGCATCGCTGCTGGCTCAATCGCCAACCGGAACCGGTAGATTTCATCAAAGGCTTCAGGGGTTTTCGCAACAGGAAGGAAACGCCAACCGTAGCCTTCCTTTCGTTCCGCCCAGCCCTCTTTGGCAGCGCGGACAAGAAGCTCGCTGACTTTGGCCTTGGTCCAATCGTATCTTTGCCGAAGTGATTGTTCGGTCACTTCTTCAGCGATCTCATTGGTTAGCCAGTCGTGCGCAAGTCTTTGATAGTCATCAGCCTCTGCCGGGTCAGCATCTGCGAGCCGATCCTTGACCTTTTTTGGAAGCTTCTGCGCTACAAAGTATCCGCGGTTCTCGTGCCGCACGAGGACGCTTAGCTCTTCAAGACTAATCAACGCCTCGCGCACGGGCGTTCGTGAAACACCGTAACGATCAGCGACTTGTTGTGCGCTGATATGCTGACCACCTTCCAGCGTTCCCGCAAGAATGTCATGAAGAATCCGATTCGATATTTTATTTGACAGTTCACTTGTTCGCACTTTTTACTGCCTTCTTTTTCTCGCAAATCGGACGTAGATTGCATATCATGTCCACATCATAGCCGGGTATATGCTTTTATGCACATAGAAATCCAAAAGATTTATGCTCTCCACAGCAAGAAAATTGGCTCTTACTTTCTAAAATTGGACTTTGGTCTGACCAAAAGAATGCAGCGCGCTAAGATTGAACGATATATTATTCTTATTTCCTGTTAAAAATCAAGTTCTTAAACGCATGTCACTTTGCGGTTCGAGTGCTAACTTGCTTTTTTGCTATCATAAAATCAAAAATGAATTGGCTTTATGGATATAAATATGCAATCCGGGTGGCAGCGTGAGAATCGCGCATCGGAACACAACATCCTGGGAGGACACTCGTGTTTATGAAACTTACTCGCATTGGCGCATTTGCCATTGCAGCATCCGTAGCTGGCGCAACAACCGCGACAGCAGAATTCAAAGCTGAAAGCCCGCAGTGCATTGCACCATCAAATCCTGGTGGTGGATGGGACTTCATCTGCCGGACAACCGCAAAATACCTTTTTGACCTTGGTGTCATCGAAGACTCGATGCAGGTGACCAATATGTCAGGCGGCGGCGGTGGTGTTGCCTTCGCGCACGTTACGCAAGAGCGCAACGAGGACAACAACCTCATCGTTGCGGCATCAATGTCGACCAGTGCTCGGATTGCTCAGGGCATCTACGAAGGTGCAGAGCAAGATGACGTTCACTTCCTTGCGACGTTTGGTGCGGAATATGGTGCAATCGCTGTTCCGGCCGACTCTGAGTATCAATCATTGAATGAAATGATGGATGATATTCTTGCCGATCCAAAGTCTGTTGGTATCGCAGGCGGTTCGTCTGTTGGCAGCTTTGACCACATCAAGCCAATGCTGCTTGCACGTGAGGCTGGCATGGAGGACGTCACACAACTGAAGTACGTCTCCTTCTCTGGCGGCGGTGAAGCCATGACAGGTCTTCTTTCTGGTTCGGTCGAAGCTTTGTCCGGCGATTTCTCTGAAATGCTGGGTTTTCTTGAATCTGGTGATATCCGGATCCTGGGGATCATGGGCCCAGAGCGTTTGAGCAACTTCCCTGACATCCCAACGGCCAAAGAGCAGGGTTACGACGTGATCGGCGCTAACTGGCGCGGTCTGTACATGCCAGCAGGTGCCTCTGATGAGGCCAAGGAATTCTGGAGCAACGCCATTCAAACAATGGTTGCTGATCCTGCTTTCCAGGAAACCCTTGAAGCCGCAGCTATGGCACCTTTCAACAACTTTGGTGACGACATGTACAACTTCGTCGCACAGAGCATTGAAGATGTGACCAAACTGTCAAAAGAAATCGGTATCATCGAGTAATGGTTCCGTCTGGCTGACTTGCTTTGCAGCGGGTCAGCCAGCACTCAAATCTTCCTGGGAGGACATCATGAGCGACCGCATCTTTGGCGGTGTGGGGTTGGCGCTTGCCATCTTCTACATCTGGGCCGCGTCCACGATCAAACTGACATTCATGGTCGACCTCGTCGGCCCACGGACATTCCCCTACCTCATCGGCGCAGGGCTGGCTTTGACATCCGTCTACATGATCCTCCGTCCGGACGATGAACCAGACTGGCCAAGCTTGGGCGGAGTTTTGGAAATCTTGGCGGCGACCGTGGTCATGATGCTTTATGGACGGTTTTTGCCGGAGATCGGCTTCATTATTTCGACCGCTTTGGCAACGGCATACCTCACATGGCGGCTGGGAACCTTGCCTTTGCAGTCTTTGATCGTCGGCGCATCTACGTCTGTCGGGATCTATATCGTCTTCCATCTCATTCTTGGCCTGTCACTGGCCAAGGGCCCTCTTGGGTTTTAAGGACAGAACCGTTGGAAACACTATCTCTTCTTGCAGGTGGGTTCGCACTCGCCTTCACAGCGCAAAACCTGCTGTTAGCCTTGATCGGCTGCTTCATCGGTACAATTGTCGGAGCCTTGCCCGGACTTGGCCCTTCAAATGGAGTGGCGATCTTGATCCCGATCGCCTTTTCACTCGGCCTTGGTCCAATTCCATCGCTTATTCTGTTGTGTAGCGTATATTACGGCGCCCTCTATGGGTCGCGGATCAGCGCGATCCTGTTGAATATCCCTGGCGACGACGCGGCGATGATGACATGTTTGGATGGCCACCCGATGGCCCAAAAAGGCATGCCTGGTCAGGCATTGACCCTCTCTGCTATTGCCTCTTTTGTTGGCGCATTCATCGCAACCTGGGGTCTTGTTTTTCTCGCGCCGCAGCTCGTCAAGATTGCGCTGCTGTTTGGTCCGGCTGAATATTTCGTCCTTTACGTCATGGCATTTGCCACATTGGGCGGCATCATGAGCAACAACCAAGGCAAGGCGCTCTTTGCTGTGGCCTTTGGTTTGGCCATTGCCATGGTCGGCAGTGACAGCCAGACCGGTTCGCAACGTTTCACGTTCGGGCAAATATACCTCTTTGATGGCGTCAGCTTCCTTGTTGCAGTTGTAGGCCTTTTTGCTCTGTCTGAGGTGTTTTACTTCCTCGAAAAACATCAGGGCGGGGCCACTGGCGACGCGAAACAGATGAAAATCGGCAAGCTGCTTCCTAAATGGAGCACGATCAAAAGTTGCATCCCCACCATGGGCCGGACAACCGTGATCGGTTTCGTATGCGGGGTTCTTCCCGGATCAGGCGCAACGCTTGGATCCTTCCTTTCCTATTCGCTTGAAAAGGCAACAGTGGACCGTGAAGGCAAAACCTTTGGCACCGGAGATCCGCGCGGCGTCGTAGCGCCCGAGGTTGGAAATAACGCTGCGGCCGGCGGATCTTTGGTTCCGATGCTATCGCTCGGCATCCCAGGCTCAGGCACAACAGCCATCTTGCTGGCACTGCTTTTGCAGTTGAACATTACACCCGGCCCGCTCCTCTTCTCGAAGAACCCGGATATTGTTTGGAGCCTCATCGCGTCACTGTTCATCGCGAATGTCATGCTGCTGGTTATGAACGTGCCGCTTGTTGGGATCTTCACAAGGGTACTGTTGGTGCCGACCCGGATCATGATGCCGATTGTCGCGATGATCTCGGTCGTTGGTGTCTATAGCCTTTCGGGCTCGACAGTTGATGTGATGACCATGGTTGGTTTTGGCCTCTTGGGCTGGCTCTTTCGCAAGATGGATGTGCCAATTGTGCCAATTATCTTGGGCATCCTTTTGGGCAATGAAATGGAAGTCAACTTGCGTCGTGCCATGACGATCTCAGATGGGGACTGGTTTATTCTGGTTGGCAGCCCACTTGCTATGATCCTGTGGGCCATCGCGATCACTGGGTTCTTGCTGCCCGTCATTCTTGGTCGTCGCGTAAAGAAGCGCATGGCGGCAGAGCTTAAAGAAACAAATGCTGCATCGGACAAGTAAGCCGACGCGCCACAACACGCTTGGCGTTGGCCAAAGATAGGAGATTCAAATGCGTATCATGACACTGCCTTGCGACGGCATCGGTCCTGAAATCATGGCAGCAACTCTTGAAGTAGTTGAAGCCGCAAACAAGAGGTTTGACCTCGGCCTGACTTTCCATGAGGAAGAATCTGGGTTCAACAGTCTGAAAAAGCACGGGATTACCCTGCGCGATGACGTGCTGGACCGCGCACGAACTGAGTTTGATGGGGTGATCCTCGGAACCCAATCGCACATGGACTACCCCCCAGTGGCCGAAGGTGGACGCAATGTTTCAGCGGGTTTTCGGATTGGCCTTGACCTCTACGCCAATGTGCGGCCGGCGCGCAGCCGGGAGTTTTTGCCGAACAAGGCCCCCGGCATGGATCTTGTGATCATGCGCGAGGCGACCGAAGGGTTTTATCCGGATCGCAACATGTTCAAGGGCGTGGGCGAGATGATGCCGGACCCTGACATGGCCCTATCGGTGCGCAAGATTACCCGCCACGGGTCGATGCGCATCTGCCGTGAAGCGTTCAAGCTGGCCATGCAGCGCAAGAAAAAGGTGGCGGCGATCCACAAGGCCAACTCTTTCTTGATGACCGATGGTTTGTTCCTCGAGTGCTTCCGCGAAGTCGCCAAGGACTACCCCGAAGTTGAGACAGAAGAACTGATCGTTGACGCATTTGCTGCCCTTTTGGTGCGCAAGCCACACGAGTATGACGTGGTGGTTGCCACGAATTTTTACGGCGACATCCTCTCAGACCTAGCCTCAGAGCTGTCTGGCTCTTTGGGGCTCGCAGGTTCAATCAATGCCAATGCCGAAACTGGCCTTTGTTGTGCCCAGGCGCAGCACGGATCGGCACCTGATATTCAGGGGCAGAACGTGGCAAATCCGACGTCACTTATTTTGTCGGCTGCAATGATGCTTATCTGGCTCGGCGAACAAAGACGTGTCCCAAAGCTCATGGAAGCAGGTCAAGCGATTGCTGATGCAGTCGATGCAGTTATTGATAATCCGTCCAAACGCACCAGAGACCTTGGCGGCAACGTTAACACCGACGCTTTCGGTGCACACGTTGCTGAAATGATCGCCAAGGAATCCGTTGCTGCTTGAGCACCCTCCCTGTGGGCAATGCCGTCCACACCAACTGGTGGTGCCGCTGCAGCCGTGGCACCACCTCTTATTCATACCGATGAAATGACCCGTCACCCCAGAATAGCATTGATACATGCAACGCGTGTTGCAATTGAGCCCATCGAGTCTGCAGCGAAAACGCTGTGGCCCGAAGCAGAAACCATTTCAATCCTGGAGGAAGGGTTGTCAGTCGACAGGCAAAAGACACAAGAGCTATCGGGCGACTTGTTACGACGCATCGTGGACCTCACTCGCTATGCGGAAGCAGCAGAAGCCGACGGCGTTCTGTTTACATGTTCAGCGTTCGGATCTGCGATAGATCGCGCCAACTTTGAGGCGGGTATTCCGGTAATGAAGCCAAACGAGGCCATGTTCGACACTGCCTTCAGTCACGGAAACCGCGTGGCAATGATTTACACCTTCCCGCCCGCTGCCGAAGGGATGGAAGAGGAGTTTCGTGAAGCGGCAAACGAACGTGGAAGCCACGCCGAAATCAAGTCGTACTTTTGTGACGGTGCATTGGAGGCCAAACGCGCCGGCGACGATGCGCTACACAACCGGCTCATTGCGCAGACCGCCCAATCCATAGATGGGGCCGATGTGGTCTTGTTGGCGCAGTTCTCGATGGCCGGCGCGGCAGAGCACGTGCGCAAGGTCACGTCTCTTCCAGTTCTCACAAGCCCTGAGGCGGCGATGGCCGAAATCAAGCGCCGCATGGAAACGAAAGAACAGGACACCACATGCTGATTGGCGTGATTGCCGATGACTTTACAGGCGCAAGTGACATTGCGAATACATTGGCCAAAGGCACAGCCCCTGAAGGTGGCCTGCGAACAGCGCAGTATGCGGGGATACCCGACACGCCATCCGACCTAGAGATTGAGGCGGGCGTCATATCCCTTAAGAGTCGGTCCGCCCCAATCGATGAGGCCGTCCGCGAGAGCTTGTCAGCGCTGCATTGGTTGCTGGGGCAAGGATGCACGCAGATTGTCTTTAAGTATTGTTCTACCTTTGATTCCACGCGCGAGGGCAACATTGGCCCTGTCGCCGACGCATTGGCTGAGGCGCTTGGCGCAACCGGCGTTGTCGTCTGCCCTGCGTTTCCCACAACCGGTCGCACGATCTATCAAGGGCATCTTTTTGTGAATGATGTCTTGCTCAGCGAGTCTGGGATGCAAAATCATCCGCTCACCCCGATGAGTGACCCCGACATCCGACGCTGGTTGCGTCATCAGACGCCGTCGTCGGTAGGTCATCTGCCTTTGGCGTCCGTGCAAGAGGGTACAGAGAGAGTGCAACAGTATTTGGGCGAAACCCCAGACCGGTTTGTTGTCGCGGACGCAGTAACGGACAAAGACCTGCTCACCCTCGGGCGGGCATTGTCCGGAGCGCCTTTGATCACGGGCGGATCCGGGATTGCGCTTGGCTTGCCAAGGAACTTTATCGCCGAGGCATCTCAGCAAGATCGATCAACTGAAGACCGGCCGGTGTCAGGACCGGCGGCCATTCTGGCTGGGTCGTGTTCGGGCGCGACGCGACGGCAAATTGACGTTCATAAAGAGAACCACCCATGCCTTGCCATTGATGTACCGGGCGTCATGGATGGCACGGTTACGGTGGAGACGCTTGTCGCCTTCTACGAGGCCAACGAAGGTCAACAACCATTGGTCTATTCCTCGGGTACGCCTGAACAAGTCCAAGAAATGCAGGATCAATATGGACGCGAACACGTAGCGGAGAAACTGGATTCCCTATTTGCCGATACGGCGACCGGACTTATCCAGAAGGGTTATCGACGCATCGTTGTCGCCGGAGGTGAAACGTCTGGAGCGGTCGCGCAGGCCGCTGCAAAGGAACTTGGTTCTCCCGCGATGATGATTGGCAGCGAGATCGACCCCGGCGTTCCGGTCCTAACACTCGGACAGAAAAATTTGGTCGCCTTGGCACTGAAGTCGGGAAATTTTGGCTCTGCTGACTTTTTTGCAAAGGCGCTGGACGTGATGGAGGCTGGCACATGACAGATGAAGAACATCGCTTGCGTCAGGATATGGTGCGCTTGTGCCGGTCGCTCTTTGATCGTGGTTTTTCGGTTGGATCTGCAGGGAATGTATCGGCGAAGGTGGCCGATGGGATGTTGATGACGCCAACCAACTCGACCTTAGGATCGCTTGAGGCAGAACGCATTTCAAAGATTGACACAGACGGCAATCACGTTTCGGGCGACAAACCAACAAAAGAGGTTTTTCTGCATCAGGCATTTTATGAGACCCGTCCAAGTGCCGGCGCGGTTGTGCATCTGCACTCAACGTGGGCGACGGCTTTGTCTTGCCTGTCAGACATCAATCCAGACGACTGTATTCCACCATTGACGCCTTATGTCGTCATGCGCGTTGGGCAAGTGAAACTGTTGCCTTATGTCAAACCTGGTGATCCGCGGACAGG
The DNA here is from genome assembly GCF_055693545.1 of Yoonia sp. JB2-21. Taxonomy (NCBI): domain Bacteria; kingdom Pseudomonadati; phylum Pseudomonadota; class Alphaproteobacteria; order Rhodobacterales; family Paracoccaceae; genus Yoonia; species Yoonia sp. JB2-21. Next base: position 3,174,390 of record NZ_JBVFUC010000001.1, on the reverse strand, counting down.
CGATATGATCCGCGAGCTCAATGGCAATTACTCGGCGGTCTTGCTTGCGAACCACGGACCGGTCGTGAGCGGCAAGACGTTATTTTCAGCGGTCTGTGCCGCTGAGGAACTGGAAGAAACAGCCAAGCTTGTGATGGCGTTGCAGGGTCAAAAAACCCGACTTCTGAACGAGGAGCATGTCGCTGAGCTCCGCACGACTTTTGGACAGATTTGAGGATCCACATGAAAACCGCCGATTTGATCGACAGCCACGCTTCGGACTTGACGCTTGTTCATCTGCCATTTCGGTTGTTTGGAACGGTGCACAACGTTGCAGCCCCTATTCAGACCATCCGCTGTTTCGAGGACAATACAGTCCTGCGTGCCCAACTCGAGACGCCGGGCAACGGGCGCGTACTTGTCGTTGACGGCGGCGGCTCGACCCGGATTGCCATACTAGGAGACATCCTTGCAGATCTTGCCATCAAGAACGGTTGGGCAGGGTTGATTTTGAATGCATCCATTCGCGACAGCGCGGAAATCAACGAAATGAGCACGCTTGTTTTCGCCCTCGCCACAAGCCCGGTGAAGAGCGCCAAGAAAGGATGGGGTGAGGTCGGTTGTGAGATCAGCTTTGGTGGCGTCAGGTTTTCCCCTGGCGACTGGGTCTATGGCGATGCCGATGGTGTTTTGCACAGCACCAAAAAGCTGATTTGACGTTTTGGTCCGCATGTTATGAAGTTACGCACAGTGAAGGCAGCTGGCAAAGACCTGCGGGTGGTAGACCTGCGGGCAGAAGTTGGTGGGCGATTGGACGAACTGCCCGTAACCATGCGGCTTTTATGCGAAAATCATATCAGGTCGGGCGGCTCGCTTGATCCTTTCCTGCAGGACGACGACACCTTTGAGTTCGTATTCCGTCCCAACCGCTTGCTAATGCATGATACGACCTGCACGCCTGCCTTGGCGGATATAGCGGGTCTGCGTGAAGCACTTGCAGACGCAGGTCTTGATCCTAAGATCCTTTCCCCAAAGCTGCCCGTGGATGTCTCGGTTGATCATTCCCTTGCTGTTGATGCCTTTGGCACTGCTGATGCGTTGCAGCGCAACTCTGGTAACGAATTCGTCCGCAACAGCGAACGGTATGCATTCATGAAATGGGCATCGCTGGCTATGGAGGGACTGCGCGTCCACCCGCCGGGCAGCGGGATTATGCATACGATCAACCTGGAACAGTTGGCGACAGTGTTAGAAATCAACGTAGATGGTGTGTCTCACCCGGACATGCTTCTGGGCACTGACAGCCACACGACCATGATCAATGGCATAGGTGTGATGGCATGGGGAATCGGGGGGCTGGAAGCCGAAAGCGTGATGTTCGGGCAATCGGTATCGCTGGCTGTGCCAAAAACGGTTGGCGTCCGACTGACAGGACAAATGCCGCAACATATGCTGGCGACCGATCTGGCGCTTGAGGTCACACATAGGTTGCGCGCATTTGGCGTCACCGGTGAGTTCGTCGAATTCTTCGGCCCCGGAGTATCAGAGTTGAGCGCCGACACCCGCGCTGTCGTGGCGAACATGGCACCAGAATTCGGTGCATCGACGGGGTACTTCCCTGTGGATACCGAAACCATCAAATATCTCAAGCGAACAGGACGGAAGCCGGCCCAATATCGGCACATTGAGGCGGCTTTTCGCGCGATGGACCTGTGGTTCGATCCGGAGGCAAGTCCGCGCTTTGACCGGACAATTAACCTTGACCTCTCAGCCCTTTCGCCCGCTATTGCTGGCCCGCGTCGGCCACAGGACCGGTGCCGTCCTGGTGAAGCCGCCGCGCGCGTCGAAATCGCCATTGAACGCCCTCTGGCATCAGCTGGCGTGCAAACGACATCCGTTCCTGACGGGGCCGTCGGTATCGCAGCCATAACAAGCTGCACCAATACATCCGATCCCAACCTACTCGTTGCCGCAGGACTGCTTGCGCGCAACGCCCGTCAGCTGGGTCTTAGGCCCGCGCCCTGGGTCAAAACCTCGCTGGCACCCGGTTCTCCGTCGGCCCAGACCCTTCTTCGCCGAGCTAATCTGACGGGCGATTTGTCCGCATTGGGTTTCGATATCGTCGGTTTCGGATGCACGACCTGCATAGGGAATTCTGGACCGCTGCCTGTCAGTATCGAAACCGCGCTTACAGAAGGCAAGGCCGTTGCTGCTATTTTGTCCGGCAACCGCAACTTTCCAGGGCGCGTGCATCCCAAACTTGACCTGGGGTTTCTTACATCCCCACCACTTGTCATTGCCTATGCGCTCAAGGGCGATATCAGCGGCGATATTCTGAAGGATGCGCTGGGTACAGGAAAAGACGGACAAGAGATCTTTCTAAGGGATATCTGGCCCGAGCCGGGAGACATCGCAAAAGCGCTCTCGCAAGGATACCGCAGTGAGGATGTCAAAGAGGCCTTCGTCAAAGCGTCGAAAGAGCCCACATGGCGGGATATTGCGACGCCAGACATGCCTCTATTCCCATGGGATTCTCAATCAAGCTACTTGCGGTGCCCAAAGTTTGCCTCGCACCCACCCGGCACAAGGCTTGGTCGATATGAAGCACGGGCCCTTATGGTATTGGGTGATGACATTACGACAGATCATATCTCTCCTGCTGGATGGATTTCTCCGACAAGTGCGGCAGGTCAATGGTTGGTCGCAAGGGGTGGCGATCCGGACAACCTGAATGTCTACGCCGCCCATCGTGGAAATTGGGAAGTGATGCTGCGTGGTCTGTTTACGAACAGGTCGGTCAAAAACCATCTGGCGGCGGGACTTGCACCATCTGAAACCGTCACTGATGGTGGGGGTATCCTTCCCTTGCACACAGCAGCTGCGGAACTGGGTCGCAAAGGCCTAGGGGCCGTGATTTTCGCTGGCGACCGCTATGGAATGGGGTCAAGCCGTGACTGGGCCGCCAAAGGTGTGGCATTGCTGGGAACCAAGGCCGTTGTCGCCAAAAGCTTTGAGAGGATTCACCGAACAAACCTAATCGGCATGGGCGTGCTACCGTTAGAGATCACCGATGCATTCGATCCAGCGTCGTCGCAGATCAATCCAAGGGATCGCATATTCGTTGATGTGCCAAGTGCCGGCCTTACCCCCAGACAGACAACGACGGTAACGTTGGACCGACATGGAGGATCATCGCAGAAGATCGCTTGCCGCGTTGCTGTAGAAACCAATCAGGAAATCACATTGCTCCGCGCTGGGGGTGTGCTACCTCACATCCTGGCGACACAACTGAAGTAAGCCTGACAGTCCCCTGTTCGAATACGCACTAGCTCTGATCAATTCAGACGGGACCTTTAGAAGAGTAAATGTACCGAATTGTAACACGCGCAAGAAATTCTCTTGTGTCCCCACCACTGATGCTAAGTTGTATCCAAATCTACGGTCGGGGCTCAAAATTTGTCACCCAAATTGTCAATGAACGCGACACAAGCCTGGGACGTGTTTCAGCTTATCAACCAAGGCGTCACCATCTTTGACCAAGAACTTGAGCTTGTATTCTGGAATGAACGGTTCCTTGAGTTGCTTGATGTGCCGCGTGAAATGGCCTTTGTGGGGGCGTCTTTTGAATCCTTTATTCGCAGCAAGGCAGAGATGGGGGAATATGGTGACGGCAACATCGAAGATCTTGTTTCAGAACGGGTCGACGTTGCCCGCCGCTTTGAGAAACATCGACTGGAACGCAGGCGACCGGATGGCACCGTAATCGAAGTAAGCGGATCGCCGTTACCAAGCGGTGGCTTCGTATCGATCTATACGGACATTACTTTCCAAAAGAAGAGAGAATTGGAACTTGAGGCGCAGGCGTTTGAACGCACCCGCGCCCTCGCCAGCAGTGAGGCCCGGCTTCAACTGATCGCAAATGAAGTACCCGCCGGTATTGCCCATGTTGATGGCAAGATGAACTTTCTGTTCGCCAACCGTAAGTTTGCGCGCGCCTATGGTCTGACACCGGAAAGCATCGTCGGAATGAACTGTGAAGAGGTTCTTCATCCTGAAACCATGGCAGAAGCCAAGGCCTATATTGAGCCTGCTCAAAGAGGTGGTGTTGTCGATTTCGAGATGAAGGTTCGGATGCCCAAGGGCATCGTCCGTGATGTTCGGACCTACTTGCGACCTGCTAAAGCGCTGGAGGGCCATGCATCAAGCGTCTACATTCTGAGCGTGGACGTGACGCGCAACAAGGCCGCAACGACCGCGCTATTGAGTGCACAGAAGATGGATGCGCTTGGCCGTCTATCCAGCGGCATTTCCCATGACTTCAACAACCTTCTTACCATTATTTTGGGAAACCTGCTTCCATTGGAAGAACGCATCAAAGATCACGATCTGCGATCCGAGTTTCTTGGGCCCGCCATTTCCGCGGCGCGTCGTGGTTCCAGCCTGACTGAGCGTTTGATTAATCTTGCCCGACAAAGGCCAATCAATCCGCAAACAACCATCGCTGACAATGCCTTGTCGGACATGGTGGATATTTTGCGCAGCTCTATCCCAGAGAACATTGATCTAGACGTTCAGCTTGGTGCCCCTGACGTTTGTGTCCGGGTTGATGGATCCGAGCTTGAAACAGCCATTTTGAATATGGTCGTAAATGCCCGTGATGCGATCTCGGGTGCCGGTTCAATTGAAATCAAGACCGAGGTCATTGACTTGCAGAATGAAGAGGCCAGTGTTCTGCGCATTGCCCAAGGTAGCTATTTGAAAGTCACCCTGACCGACAGTGGCATCGGGATGAGTCCGGCTGATACTGAACAGGTTTTTGAACCGTTCCACACAACTAAAGCAGACGTTGGAGGGTCAGGCCTTGGTCTGGCGATGGTTTATAGTTTTGTGCGCCAATCAAATGGCGCAGTCCGGGTGGAAAGCCAACTCGGCAAAGGCAGCACTTTCACAATGATCCTTCCCACGACAACGGCCGAAGCAAGTCCAGTCCCACCACAAAAAGAGGTCGCGGCACCATTGGTGCTGTCAGAAGACAAGCCACTTGTTTTGCTTGTGGAAGACGATGAAGAAGTTCGCAAAGTCGTCTGCCGGCAGTTAACCGATATTGGGGTCTCAACGATTGAGGCAGACAATGCGGCCAACGCCATTGATCTTCTAGACGTTGTTGAAGGTGTTTTCGCGATCGTCACAGATGTCATCATGCCCGGAGAGATGGGCGGGATCGATCTAATGAAAATCGTGCATCAGACCCACCCGCATATCGCCGTAGTCTTAATGAGCGGCAACCAAGATGTTGCGGATCACCTTAAGTCGGTGAATGATCGCACAACCCTTCTGCGCAAGCCGTTCAGCAATGCCGATCTATCCAATGCACTTTCCAGCGCAAAAATGGCACGCAGCATCATGGAATCCGAAACCTGATGAGACCTCTGATTTACATTCTGGAAGATGAAGCGGACATCGCAAATCTAATTGCGCGTACACTTCGGGATGAAGGTTTTTTGACCGAGACCTTCAAAAACAAGCAAAGCTTCCTCGCGCAATGTATGCGTCAACAACCTGATCTGTGTCTGATAGATCTGGCGCTACCTGATGGGGATGGCCTCAGCGTGGTGACGGGTTTTGCCCAGACCAACGGTATTCCAGCCATTGTTGTCACCGGCAAGGGGGGTCACCGATAGGATCGTTGGCCTAGAAGTCGGTGCTGATGACTATATCGTCAAGCCGTTTGAACCCCGCGAACTTGTTGCCCGGGTCCGCGCGGTTCTCAGACGGAACAGAAGTGCGGCAGAGCAAAGCCATCCACAAGCAGACCAGTTCGCTACGTTTGCTGGATGGAAGGCCGACTTCCGTGGCTGCACGTTGACTGACCCCGATGGCAATGTAATCGACATCAGTGCCGCTGAAACCAGATTGCTGTATCTGCTTTTGAAATCTGCCGGTCGCGTTCTAAGCCGCGCCGAGCTTATGGATCATATTCGCCAAAGTGATGACGCCCCGTTTGACCGCAGCGTTGATGCGCGGATTTCACGGTTGCGCAAGAGGCTGAATGACGACCCAAAGTCCCCGCAGTTGCTCAAGACTGTTTATGGCGCAGGATACATCTTTGCCACCAAAGTCGACTGGTACTGATCCAAAGACAGACGCCGTCGTGCTGCACCTTTGATTGTGACGTTTCTTTCAATCATCGCGGCGGCGTTTTGGCTTTTGCGACGCCGATTCCTTCATGTCCTAAAGATACAATTCGATACAATTGATACCGGTTGTCGTCCGATTTCGTCACTTTGGCGACTGATCGGGCGGTCATCAAAACTGCGATCACCTTTGCATGCGATGCAGGTGCGACAGAAATCCGCAGTACTTTGCGACAACCGAGGGATTTGAAATATGAGACCTATCTTCGCCGGAATAGTCGCCACAATCGGCGCGCTATTGGCAGGAGACCTTGTTCAAGCAGATGAACTTGTTGTTCCTTCCATGACTTATCGTACTGGTCCCTATGCCAGTGGCGGTATTCCATTCTCAGATGGTTTTGCAGACTACATTACACTGCTGAACGAACGAGACGGTGGTATTGGCGGCAAACGCCTACAGCTTGCGGAATGTGAATATGGTTACAACACAGAGCGCGGGATCGCCTGCTTTGAGGAATTGGTTGACCAAGGCGGCTTGATCTTTAACCCGCTGTCCACAGGCGTGACCTACGCGCTTATTCCCCGCGCGCATGAACTTGGCATACCTCTTCATACTATGGGTTATGGCCTCACGGCTGCGGCAGACGGGGCAACCTACCCTTATGCCTTTAACTTTCCTGCCCACTACTGGCACGCCGCAACCACCCAGATTGCCCATATCAAAGATGTCGAAGGCGGTTCTCTTGAAGGTGTGAGCATCATGCACATGCATCACAACTCTGGCTACGGCAAAGAGCCGATCAACACCCTTGAAGCCTTGGCACAGGAAGAAGGGTTTGAGTTGATGCTGATGCCCGTGGATCATCCGGGTGAGGATCAGGATGCGACGTGGGAGCGCGTGCAAGAGCAAGACCCAGACTACATTCTTCTGTGGGGTTGGGGCGTCATGAATACTGTCGCGCTTGAAAAGGCCGTTGAGACAGGTTTTCCCATGGATCGCTTTTTTGGAGTCTGGTGGTCGACAAGCGAAAGCGACCTCAAGCCACTTGGCGCAGACGCCGATGGGTACAAAGCTGTGACCTTCCATGCGGTCGGAACCGGTTTCAAAATTTTCAACGACATGAGCTTGCTGGTCTATCAAACCGGTAAAGCACGCGGTGAAATGAACAACATCGGTGAGGTCCTTTACAACCGGGGCATCATGGCCGCGATCTTTTCGACCGAAGCGATCCGGTTGGCGATGGACATTCACGGCTCTTCAGACGTGACACCTGCGATGGTGCGTGATGGCCTTGAGCAACTAGAGATGACCGAGCAGAACATGATCGATCTTGGGATGGAAGGTTTCGTACCGCCGCTTGAGGTGAGTTGCGAAAACCATGTTGGGACTGGATTGGTCGCAGTCAAGCAATGGGACTCCCGGATCCGACGTTGGGAAATCGTCACCGACTATTACGAGCCAAACAACGATCTCATTCAGCCGCAAATCGAAGCCGCCTCTCAGGCTTTTGCAGCGCAAGCCGAGATGGAGCCAGCCGGCTGTTAGCAAGTACCCCGACCTGCCCCAAAGTCACAAGTTACGGCTGAAAACCAGCTAGAAAAGCAATGAAAGGTGATAACCATGACCCTTAAATCAATACTCACGCTATCCACCGCACTTACAGTCGCTTGCATCACATCAGCGACGGCCCAAGAAGAAATTAACCTGCGGTCTCAAGACGGCACTGTAGACATCTCTGGACGCTTCATCTCTCTGGTAGACGGGACATATACCGTTCGGACAGACCTTGGCGCACTCAATATCAGCGCCGAACGCGTAGACTGTTTTGGTGATGCCTGCCCAACAATCACACCGGTATCTACTGAAGCGAATGATCGGGTTATCATCCAATCGTCGGACAATTCCGTTACCATTGAGGGACGTCTTCTTGGATTTGAAAACGATACCTACCTACTGGAAACTGGATTTGGAAAACTGCAAATCCAGGCTGCCGGAAATACGTGTACAGGGGTGAGCTGCCCTGAACTGAACCTGAGCGACACCGAAGTAAGCATTGCGTCTTCGGGTGAACTGTCTGACGGGTTGATGATGCAATTGTTGCAGCATTTTGCCCAACGGCAGGACACACAATTCGTCCGTGCAGAAGACGAGGATGGCGTCGAGCTTTTGAACCTGGAAACTGGCGAGGGGGAGCTTTTTGCAAGTATCCGTATGGACAAGGGAAACTCTTCCAGAGCTGTTCAAGCATTGCTTGCGGGTCAAGCCGATCTTGCGGCGACAACACGCCCTGTTTTTGAAGATGAGCGGACGTCGCTGATCGGTGAAAACGCAGATGATATCACCCGCGCAAACACAGAAACAGTTCTTGCGCTTGATGCTTTATCTATCGCCGTCCACCCTGAAAATCCCGTAAGGGCGATCAGCGAAGCAAACATCGCCCGAATTTTCTCTGGTGAAATTTCAGACTGGTCTGAACTTGGCGGTAATCAGGGCCCAATCAAACTTTACGGTCGGGTAAATGACAGTGGAACTACCACCGTTTTCAATTCACTTGTGATGGAACCTGCGCGCCAGAATATTGCCGAAGCAGCAATGTTGCTGGACTCTGACAAGGCCGTGTCAGAAGCGGTGGAAAGTGACCCGAGCGCCATTGGATACACCAGCTTTTCTGCACTCAATACGGCAAAGCCGCTGGCCATTCGCGGCGAATGCGGAATTCAGACACCTGCCACCGAATTTACGATCAAAACCGAAGAGTATCCCTTCGCACGCCGTATCTACATGTATCGGCCGGTCAACAGTATTCCGCAGACGGCAACTGACTTTGTCGACTTCGTGAAGTCGTCAGAAGCTCAAGCTGTTGTGACCGAAGCTGGCTACATCGGCCAGGACGTCACGTCGGTTTCAGTGAACGAACAGGGCTTGCGCTTTGTGTCTGCTGTTTTGCCGACAGATGCAGATGCAACCTATGACGATATTCAGGGCATGCTGACGGATCTTGTTGCAGCTGACCGTCTGTCCCTGACTTTCCGCTTCGATCCCGGTTCTGCCCGGCTTGATACAAGATCGCAGGCCGATGCGACCCGACTGGCGCGCATGATTGAAAACGGTGACTTTGAAGGTAAAGAAGTTTTGTTCATCGGCTTCACTGACTCGATTGGCTTGGGCGAGATCAATGTTGGGCTAAGCGAAGCCAGAGCGAACCAAGTTCGCGACACTGTTCTGGCACAGACTAGAGGTGCTGCGCAGTTCGCAAACGATGTCAGCGTCATCGGGTACGGAGAAATGTCGCCACTTGGTTGCAACGAAACCGTCAACGGGCGCGCCATCAACCGACGCGTTGAGGTCTGGACCAGAGATATCGTGAACTGATACACCCATGGCTCGGCCCCCAGAGACACAAACGTCAGACCGGGGGACCGAGCCAACACTCTTACAACGTGACACTGATTTGAATGTCCGAAGCTCAGCAGGCATATTTCTCAACATTGTATCTTTGCCGCCGGTCGCCGCTACACGTGTTACATTGTGTCAGACGATGCCAACGGGCCAGCAAAGATATCTAAGATCCGTCACATTGGTTCTGCTCAAGCCACTGCTATGGTCAACTATTCCGAACTGTGACAGGCTAGACGCAAGGTGCACATCGGGCATATCCGAAGTTCCTAATCTTAAACAAGGGTAGTGGATTTACCAAACCTTGGTGCGGTCGGGGGGACTCGAACCCCCACGAGTGTTACCTCACAGCGACCTCAACGCTGCGCGTCTACCAATTCCGCCACGACCGCACGATCTTAGGCTCGGCTGCTTCTAGTGCCTGTCCCCGATCTTGCCAAGGGGCAAAACGCGTTTGCGATAAACTGTCAGCAAAAGTGCGACAATGACCAAGGCAGGCACCAAGACCCCAAGCATGTTAGACCCGCTAAGGATCAACTGGTTCAACTGCCGTCCCGGCGTCAGGGTGAGTATCCCTGTAATACAAAGCGCCCAAAAATAGAGGCCTACCATCGTTGCGCGGTGCCGCGCGATGTCGCCCATGCGCGCCTGTGTAATCCCTCTCCAGAGCGTCCAGAGCACATAGATCGATAGAGCATGGATCGGACCGAAGGGCCCGATCAGACGTAGACTGTTGATCCAGAACGACGTGATCGCGGTGGCAGCCATCACCAGAACCCAAAGATAACCCACAGCCCGGTGCCACTCGTCGCGTGACTTGCGCAGCAAAGCAACAGGCCCCAAAAGCAACGACAGGGCTGCTGCCAGAACATGGGCTTGCACGATCAGCGGGATTGATAAGAGGGGTTCAAAAGTCATCCGGGCTTCCATAGTTTTGACGCTATGCAACCCGTGCCACCCCCGTCCCCGCAACCAAGCCGTTATGCGCCAATGCAAGGCGGGCTGCGTGAACGGCGCGGTCGTGTCATCCGCGCTGCGTGAATGGCGCGCGGATTTGCTGCGCCGACCTGTTTTGGTCGGCATGATTGGCGCCGGTGTGATCCTTGGGATATCGGGTCCGTTCGACACCCTGCGCCAACTGACGCTGATCCCGCGTGTGCTGTATTGGGTGTTTGTGGCCTGCGCGACCTTCAGCCTTGGGACGCTGGTCATCATCCTGATTGCCAAACTGACGCCGCGATTGGGCCGTATGCGGCGCATGATCTTTACGGTGCCCTCCGTCGGTGTGGCGGTGACGGCGTTCTTGATTGCGACAAATGCGGCGGTCTTTGCCGTCTGGCCAGACACGATCTGGGATGCGGTGGAATTATTTATGATCGTCATGGCGATTGCGGCGGTGATCGAGGTGGCATCAGGCTTTCTGCGATCCCCCGCCCCAAAGGACACACCCAATATCCTTGCCCGGCTGCCCTTGGACAAGCGCGGTGCGCTTGTCGCGATGACGGCCACTGATCACTATGTCGATGTGGTCACGACCAAGGGGAACGCACTGGTCCTGATCCGCCTTTCAGACGCGATCAAAGAGGCCGGGGTGGATGGTTTGCGTGTCCACCGCTCGCACTGGGTCGCGCGCGATCAGATCACAGCGGCCCGGCGCGAAAATGGGCGCGCCATCTTGACCATGTCGCATGGCGCAGAGATACCCGTCAGCCGAAGCTATATGGCCGCGGTCAAGGCCGCAGGTCTGCTACCCAAATCACGGATGGATGCGCCCTAGATGGTGGAATGGATCACAACCGATGGGCTGACCCCCTATGAAGACGCGCTGGCCTTTATGGAAACCCGGGTCGCGGGGATCATTGATGGCACGGCGGATGAATGTATCTGGCTGCTGGAACACCCCCCGCTTTATACCTCTGGCACCTCGGCCAAGCCGGATGACCTGGTCGATCCGGACCGTTTCCCGGTCTATGAGGCGCGGCGCGGGGGCGAGTACACCTACCATGGGCCGGGGCAGCGCGTGGCTTATGTAATGCTAGACGTTGGGAAACGCGGCCATGATGTGCGCCAGTTTGTGAAATATCTGGAAAACTGGGTGATCGCCACCTTAGACAGTTTCAACGTCAAAGGCGAAATCCGTGAAGGGCGTGTCGGCGTTTGGGTGGAACGACCCGATAAACCATTGAACCCCGATGGCACCATCGCCGAAGACAAGATCGCAGCCCTTGGCATTCGCTTGCGCAAGTGGGTTTCTTTTCACGGGCTCTCGATCAACGTCGAACCAGATCTCAGTCATTTCGATGGGATCGTGCCCTGCGGCATCCGCGATCACGGGGTGACATCATTGGTTGATCTCGGCCTGCCCGTCACAATCGACGATCTGGATGTGGCCTTGAAAGCCACCTTCGCAGACCGGTTCGGCAGCTGATCAACTTCGCTTCTTGCGCTTTTTCTTGAACGTCGCGTTAAATGCGATTGTGACACGTTCATTGTTGGTCTCATTGGGGTAAACCCAATGCACGAGATAGGACGGAAACAAAATCATTTCGCCCGCTTCGGGCCTGATTTTGCGCTTCGGTCGAAATGTGTTCGCGCGCAAAATACGCCAGTTGGGCAAATCGGAACGCGGATCAAGAAACTCAATCATACTGGAATTGCCGTCAGTCACATCGGGTTGCGACACGTAGTAGACACCTGACCAATGCGCACCCGGATGCGTATGCGGCGCGTTAAAGCCCCCCTGGGGATTGGCATTCATCCATCCACTCAGCTTCATATCAAGATCAACTGGGTCAACCCGCTGAGTGACCTGCCGCGTGAGATCATGGATCGCGGCCACAGCCGCAGCACGGAGTTGCTGGATACACTCGGCTTGATTGTCGAATATGTTGCCTTCGGAGTGCCAACCGCCGCGGTTTGACTTTTGCACCCCTTCGCTTTGTCCGCGTAAGCGCGCCCCTTCAGCCAGCAATTCGGCGTCCAGAATATCATGGTCCGCGACCTTTATCCGTGCAAACGGCGTTGCAAAGAGCATCTCGGTTTTTGTATTCTCAAACATCGGTTCCTCACAGATCGGTCTGGCAATCAGACATCGGGACGGCCACAATGGCACCAAGTGTTTTTGTCGCTCGTTCCAGCCGCTGTTGCCGCAACATATAGTTTAGGCCGCGGATCAGAGCTTGTCTCCCTTTCACCCGGACAAACGACGGTCCCGCGCAACGGCCAGCAGCCACACGACAAAGCCCAAGGTTAGAAAAGCGCAAACCACCATCAAAGTGGGGAAAAAGACCCGGATGCCCTCTTGAACCAGCAAGGCCGACTGCAGTCCAAGCAAAACAAGCGATAGTAGGGGTAACCGTCGGTCAAATGTCGGTACTGTTTTGCGGAATAGACGCAAGGCGACAATCACTCCCAGTAGCGACGGCACAAGAAATGCAGCCGCCAACAACACCTCAATTAACGCCACCTCGCCGCGCATCATTGCAGGGACCATGACGGTGATGAGCAGTAGCGCTCCAAAACAAGCGCTGCCCGCGCAGACACCAGAAAGCACCAAGATCGCACGTAGCACGGACTGGTGCCCATGCCGCCCCAAAAGCGCCATGCAGATGGCGATGCCGCCCAGTCCCACTATCAACAAACCCATACGGACCGTTGTCCGTATCGGATGCAGCGTAGCGTAGTAGAAATCGCGGTTACTCGAAAAGCCGACAGTGTCGGTTAAAGCTGTGATCTGCATATGTCCAAGGCAAAGAACCACCGTACACACGCAAGCAAAGTGCACCAGCCAAACGGCGCGCGGTACAGTATTGATACTTGCCATTGGATGCTCGGTTCGTTGCGTTGCGGGCTGTATGTGCTCAGCCTGGCGTGCTTCCACGCAGATATCTGGTGAAAATTTGGTATTTATTGCGCAGAAGCGCCAGACGCCAGATGACCCTGCGCCAAAGTAACCCAGCCAATTCGGTGCATCCTTTGTTGCTCCTTAAGCTTTGACACACTAGAAGATTGCCAAACGTCCGCCCGGCAACGACTCGGCGGTGTTAAAAGTAGCCAATACGAGGAGAGCCACATGGCAGACGCAGCCATCCACGGCGACGCACACGAAGACGAGCGCGGTTTCTTTACCCGCTGGTTTATGTCCACAAACCACAAAGATATCGGCATTTTGTACCTGTTTACCGCAGGTGTGCTTGGCTTTATCTCGGTCGCCTTCACCGTCTACATGCGGTTGGAGCTTATGGAGCCCGGTGTCCAATACATGTGTCTTGAAGGCGCTCGTATGACAGCCGCAGCAGCGGGTGAATGTACGCCAAACGGTCACCTTTGGAACGTTTTGATCACCTACCACGGCATTCTGATGATGTTCTTTGTGGTTATCCCAGCGCTTTTCGGTGGCTTTGGCAACTACTTCATGCCGCTGCAAATCGGTGCGCCGGACATGGCTTTCCCCCGTCTGAACAACCTGTCTTACTGGATGTTTGTGGCCGGTGCGTCCCTTGGTGTCGCGTCCATGCTGGCGCCGGGCGGCAATGGTCAGGCTGGTTCTGGGGTTGGTTGGGTCATGTATGCGCCGCTCTCAACGTCAGAAGCGGGGATGTCGATGGACCTCGCAATCTTTGCTGTGCACCTTTCCGGCGCTTCGTCGATTCTTGGTGCAATCAACATGATCACGACCTTCCTGAACATGCGTGCGCCGGGCATGACATTGCACAAAGTGCCGCTATTTGCTTGGTCCATTTTTGTGACAGCATGGCTGATCCTTCTCGCCCTGCCCGTACTGGCCGGCGCGATCACGATGCTGCTGACAGACCGGAACTTTGGCACGACCTTCTTCCAGCCTGAAGGCGGTGGTGATCCAATCCTGTACCAGCACATCCTGTGGTTCTTTGGTCACCCTGAGGTGTACATCATCGTTATTCCGGGCTTTGGCATCATCAGCCACATCATCGCAACCTTCAGCCGCAAGCCAATCTTTGGTTATCTGCCGATGGTCTATGCGATGGTTGCAATTGGTGTTCTGGGCTTCGTTGTTTGGGCGCACCACATGTACACAGTGGGCATGTCGCTGACGCAGCAGTCCTACTTTATGCTGGCCACGATGGTCATCGCGGTGCCGACAGGTGTGAAGATCTTTAGCTGGATCGCCACGATGTGGGGCGGCTCGGTTGAGTTTAAAACACCAATGCTTTGGGCGATGGGTTTCTTGTTCCTCTTCACCCTGGGTGGTGTGACAGGCATCGTGCTGTCGCAGGCTGGTGTGGACCGTGTGTATCACGACACCTACTATGTTGTGGCGCACTTCCACTATGTGATGAGCCTTGGTGCAGTCTTCTCGATCTTCGCGGGTATCTACTTCTACCTGCCGAAAATGTCGGGCCGCATGTATCCTGAATGGGCAGGTAAGCTGCACTTCTGGGCGATGTTCATCGGCGCCAACCTGACCTTCTTCCCACAGCACTTCTTGGGCCGTCAGGGTATGCCACGCCGCTACATCGACTATCCCGAGGCGTTTGCCTACTGGAACTACATCTCAAGCTGGGGTGCGTTCCTATCATTCGCATCGTTCCTGTTCTTCATCGGTGTGATGGTTTGGACACTGACAAAGGGCAAGCGCGTCACCGAGAACAATCCTTGGAACGAATATGCGGATACGTTGGAGTGGACACTACCAAGCCCACCACCAGAGCACACGTTTGAGACGCTGCCAAAACAGTCTGATTGGGACAAGCAGCACGCGCACTAGCGTCTTCCATACTCAGAAAGGCCTCGCCCTCGCGGCGGGGCCTTTTGCTTTGGTATTCCAGTAAGTGGGTCAAAGCCGCGAGGACCAAAACCATGACGTCAAAAACTGATGCGCCGGCATGCTTTTACATAAACCTCGATCGCGCGCCTGTTCGCCGCAGCTATATGCAAGCGATGTTGCAAGCGCACGGCCTTCCGGCAGAACGGATCGCGGCGATCGATGGCGAAGCGCTCGACACTGCGTTTTGCCAAACCGTAAACCCGGCGCAACCTAAGACCAAACCGCTCACCAAGTCAGAGATTGGCTGTTTTCTGAGCCACCGAAAGGCGTGGCAATCTATCGTGGATAGCGGTGTAGAATGGGGCTGTCTGTTTGAGGACGACATATCACTTTCCGCCGACATCGCAGACCTGCTTAGGACCTGCGCTTGGATACCGCCCGACGTCAGAATTATCAGGCTCGAAACCTTCCCCAATAAACATGTCCTCATGTCCAAAGATGGGACACATGTCACCGCGCACCGAGAGTTGCGTGAACTTAGATCATTTTCACTTGGCGCGGCAGGCTACATGCTGCGGACTGATGTGGCGGCCGCGTTAGTTGCCACAACTGAAGTATTTCACAAGCCCGTGGACGTCCTTCTCAACAGCACGAAATTCAACCCGTTATCGGATCTGCGTATTTGGCAAATTTATCCGGCGGTCTGCATTCAGCAAAAAAACAGCAAGATCGACGCCTTCTTGCCCAGTAATGCCGAACCACGCTGCGTTACATATAGTCTGGTCAAACCACGGGTGAATTACAAAGGCTGGCGAAAGAGACTGCATCAAAAAGTAAATAAGATGATCGCAGTTCAAACTCATCGTCGCATGACCCGCCGAGCCGCACAATTGAACAGTACTTGGACCGATATCCCGTTTCGTAAATAGACTCTGAAACAGCGACAAACCTGCACATTTGAACTTTACGCACAAATCGATAGACCTGCGTCATGCCTTACGAATGGACACCCGAACCGCCGCATAAGGACGCCCAGTGGCAGCTTTGCTTGTGGCCCTACAGATCACTGCTGCGCAAAGACTTCGTGATATTCATAGGTGGCACCGCCGTACTGATGTCCCTACCCTTGCTAACACTGCTCGGACAACCCGTGCTTTGGGGCTTGCTGCCGTTCTTTTTGATGATGATCGCTGGAATCTGGTACGCACTGCACGTCAGCTACAAGAGAGGCGAGGTTTTAGAAGAACTTAAAGTGGATGAATCCCGTGCTCACCTGACACGTCACAATCCGAAGGGCGATCTGCAAGTGTGGGAGGCTAACCGCTACTGGGTTACGGTCCACTTGCATCCCAAAGGCGGGCCCGTCGAGAACTACATTACACTCCGCGGGGGTGATCGAGAGGTCGAAATCGGCGCATTTCTGGACGCCGAAGAGCGACTAACACTTTATGATGACCTTAAACGGGCGCTGCGCCCACATGACGGGTGATGGTCCGGCTCTCACCCCAGACGGTCTTTGACCATTGGTCCGGCTTTGCCAAAATCCATGCGACCCGTGAACTTGCCTTTCAAGACACCCATCACTTTGCCCATATCGCGGATACTTTCCGCCCCCACTTCGACAATGGCAGCGTCGACAGCCTTGGCAACGTCGCTCTCACTCAGCTGTTTGGGTAGGAACTCTTCAATGATCTTGATCTCTGCAAGTTCTTTCTCAGCCAACTCAAGCCGCCCACCCTCTTCATAGGCGCGCGCACTTTCCTGCCGCTGCTTTACCATGCGCCCCATGATCGCAAGAATATCATCGTCGGTGACGCCGCTTTCGTCATCGCCCGAACCGCGCGCCGCGATATCTTTGTCTTTGATCGCAGCATTGATAAGCCGCAAGGTAGAAAGACGATCCGCCTCTTTCGAACGCATTGCATCCTTCAAAGCCGCACTGACCCTATCGCGCATGTCCATAAACGTGTCCCGTACAAGTGTCGTCAAACGAACCGGCAACATAGTGTGCCTGCGTCCGCGTGACAAGCACAGGCTCCGCAACGTCAGCCCTTGTTTGCAAGGCACGATCTGGCCTTGACCCTACGGACGGGCCTGCGTACACCCGGCACAATTTGGCATAAGAAGGGATCCGTCATGACGCAGAAACCAACGGCTTGTTTGGCCCTTGCGGATGGGACGATCTTTTATGGCGTCGGTTTTGGTGCCACTGGTGAAACCGTGGCAGAGCTTTGCTTTAATACGGCTATGACCGGATATCAGGAAATCATGACCGATCCGTCATATGCTGGCCAAGTTGTGACCTTCACTTTTCCCCATATCGGCAATACCGGCGTAAACCCCGACGACGATGAAACCGCTGACCCGGTCGCCGAAGGTATGGTTGTCAAATGGGACCCGACCAATGCTTCAAATTGGCGATCGACCGACGAGCTGACAAACTGGTTGCGCAAGCGGAACCGCATCGGCATGGGCGGCGTTGATACCCGTCGCCTGACGCGCGCCATTCGGCAGCAGGGCGCACCTCATGTTGCCTTGGCGCATGATCCAGAAGGCAACTTCGATATCGCAGCGCTTGTTCAAAAAGCACGTGACTTCCCAGGGCTTGAAGGGCTGGACCTTGCCAAAGATGTGACCTGCACACAGTCATATTCGTGGAACGAAATGCGGTGGGCTTGGCCCAAAGGTTATGCGCCCCAAACCAATCCCAAACATAAGGTTGTTGCCGTCGATTTTGGCGCGAAACGCAATATCCTACGCTGCCTTGCGAGTGCCGGATGTGACGTGACGGTTTTGCCGGCCACGGCAACTGCTGAAGAGGTGCTGGCCCTGAACCCCGATGGCGTGTTCCTTTCAAACGGCCCTGGCGATCCGGCAGCCACAGGCGCATATGCCGTGCCAATGATCAAAGGTGTTTTGGACGCGGATTTGCCAGTCTTTGGTATCTGCCTTGGGCATCAGATGCTTGCACTCGCGGTTGGTGCGAAGACCATCAAGATGAACCACGGACACCACGGCGCCAACCACCCCGTCAAAGACATGGAGACAGGCAAGGTCGAGATCACGTCGATGAACCACGGTTTCACGGTCGACAGCCAGACACTTCCTGATGGGGTCGAAGAAACACATGTATCGCTCTTCGATGGCAGCAATTGTGGCATCCGCATCGCAAATCGGCCAGTCTTTAGTGTGCAATACCACCCCGAAGCGAGTCCCGGGCCACAAGACAGCTACTATCTGTTTGAACGCTTCACAAAAGCGATGAGCGCTTAACCTTCGCTTAACGCAATTGGGTCAAATTGCAGCTACGAAGCCGTCAGTTGTGAGTCGACGTGTGAAGGTTTGCTTCGTGCACTTTTTGAAGTGGGCTGCAGTAGGGCTATTCTGCAGCTTCCACCGCCTCTGCATCGAGTTTCAGCCGGGTCACAAAGGCCTCTGAAATGTGATCGCGCAACGCTTTATAGGCGGCGTCTCCGTCACCAGCTTCAATCGCACTGACAATCGCCGCGTGTTCCTCTAGGGTCTCTGCCCCGCGACCCTCGGCGGCAATGGACGTGGTCGCCAACAAGGCCATGGACCGATGAACCAAATCCAATTGCTGCACCAAAAACCGGTTATGCGACGCGAGGTGGATTTGTTTGTGAAACCGCCTGTTGGCACGACTTAGCGCTTTGGGATCATTCGCTAATTTCTGATCAGCGTTGAGCATATCACGCAGCACTTTCACCTCTTCTGGGGTTGCGTGGCGGGCGGCTAAACGTGCTGCCAAACCCTCCAATTCCCCGCGTACTACATAGAGTTCAGAGAGTTGCGAATGATCCAGAGAGGCGACGATTAAGGACCGACCATCTCGCGTCAGCAATGACTGCGTCTCTAACCGCTGCAATGCTTCGCGAATGGGTGTACGCGAAACGCCAAACCGTTCGGCCAATTCACTTTCCACCAGCCGGTCGCCGGGTTTGTAAATGTGACTATCGATCGCCTCGAGGATCAGGGCATAGGCATCCTTATTTGATGCACGCGGATCATTCATCTGTTGTCCCTTTCGTAATCAACGAACCATACGCTTTGGCTTGCCCCGCAATCAAGCCAAAGCGATTGCACCACCGTTTCAACACCCATAATATCCTTGCATGCTGGCCCGACATTTTGCCCATGTGGACACGTGGGTTTTTGATCTTGATAACACCTTGTACCCGCCGTCCGCCGACCTCTTTGGCCAAATGGATGCGCGATTTTCGGCATATGTTGCGCGGCTCACCGGGCTGGACCATGCCCGCGCCTTAAAGCTGTGCGCGGACTACTGGACAACTTATGGGTCCACCTTGACCGGTCTGATGGAACACCACGACGTTGACCCACATCATTTTTTGGCCGATGTTCATGATATTGACCTGTCGCATTTGACGCAGGATGCCGGGCTGAGCGTTGCAATCAGCAACCTGCCCGGGCGCAAGATTGTCTATACCAATGGGTCCAACAGCCATGCCAAACGCGTTCTGGCCGCACGCGGGCTCACGGCTCAGTTTGATGCCGTCTACGGTGTTGAACAGGCCGATTTCAAACCAAAACCAACACATGAGGCATTCACACGGGTCTTTGCCAAAGACGGTGTTGCGCCAACAAAGGCTGCCATGTTTGAGGACGAAGTGCGCAACTTGGCGGTGCCGCACGCTTTGGGTATGCGGACAGTACACGTGCATCAAACGCCAAGCGATCTTGACCACGTGCACCACCATACAGACGATCTTGTAGGTTTCTTGTCGCAGCTGGTCCCGTAACCCTTTCCGCGCAGGTGAAACGGGCCTATGTCTTTGGATATGGGACGGGTTTCAACAGATATCGTTATCGCCGGTGGCGGGGTTGCCGGATTGACCGCTGCGACGGCATTTGGCACCGCTGGGTTTCGCGTGACAATCGTGGACCCGACGCCACCAATCACAACGGGTGACAAAGAAGGCTCCGATCTCCGGACGACCGCGTTTTTGCAACCGGCGCAACAATTTTTGGCAGTCGCTGGTCTTTGGGATCGTCTTGATCCACACGCAACCCCGCTGCAAATTATGCGCATCGTCGATATCGGAACAGACGCCCGTGTCACGCGCGATTTTAACGCCGCGGACATTTCTGACCGTCCTTTCGGGTGGAACCTGCCAAATTGGCTGTTGCGTCGGGAAATGGTCGCCCGACTGGCCGAACTGCCCAATGTGGATTTTCGTTCCGGTGTCGGCTTCAAGACTATGCTGGCGCGCAGCGCCGAAACGATTGTAACGCTCAGCGACGGATCCCAGGTCACTGCAAAGCTGGTGATTGGGGCAGATGGCCGGAGCTCGGCAGTGCGACAAGCATGTGATATCCCCGTGAAAACCACCCACTACGGACAAAAAGCGCTAACCTTTGCAGTCACTCATGCGGCCCCACACGACAATATCTCGACTGAAATTCATCGCTCTGGCGGGCCTTTTACACTTGTTCCCTTACCCGATCATGACGGCACGCCCTGTTCGGCCGTCGTTTGGATGGAAAACGGAGCAGAAGTAACGCGGTTGTCGGCGTTGGATGCGACCGGGTTTGAAGACGCTGCAAATGACCGATCTGCGCTCCTTTATGGTCCGCTAAAGCTGGCTTCCCGTCGCAGCATTTGGCCAATCATCAGCCAAATCGCCCAGAGTATCACCGGTCCGCGCACGGCATTGGTAGCAGAGGCCGCTCATGTCATGCCGCCAATCGGCGCGCAGGGCTTGAACATGTCCCTAACGGATTTGGCGTGCCTGCTGGACCTCGCCACAGGGCAGCCGCAAGAGCTGGGCAGCCCCGCAATGCTGGATCAATACGCCCGCCGCCGCCACCCTGATATCAAACTGCGGGTGCAAGGCATTGATGCACTTAACCGCGCGTCAATAGCTAGTGCACCGGGTTTACAGACATTGCGCAGCAAGGGGATCGAGACGCTTTACGGCATTAGTCCGGTCCGCAAAAAGCTGATGCAAATGGGCCTTGGTGCGCGCTAAAGCACCTTGTCCAATACAGGCACCAAGCGGTCCAGTGTCCCGTCGACATCATAAAGCTTGTCGAGCCCGAACAGCCCCAAGCGGAATGTACGGAAATCATCAGGTTCATCACATTGCAGCGGCACGCCTGCGGCAACCTGCATGCCTTCGGCTGCAAATTTGGACCCATTCTGGATCGCCGGATCATCGGTATAGCTGACAACAACGCCGGGTGCGCCGAAACCCTCAGCCGCGACAGAGCGGATGCCTTTGTCGGCCAGAACCTTGCGTACCGCATTGCCCAAGGCCCATTGCGCATCTTTCAGCTTGTCAAAACCAAAGGCGCGGGTTTCCAACATCGTATCACGGAAAGCGCGCAACCCATCGGTGGGCATGGTGGCATGATAGGCATGGCCGCCATTCAAATAGGCCTGCATGATGCTGTGCCATTTCTTCAAATCGACGGTGAAGGAGTTCGAGGTCGTCTGCTCAAGCCGCGCCACCGCGCGATCAGACATCATCACGAGGCCCGCACATGGTGTCGAAGACCAGCCCTTTTGCGGGGCCGAGATTAGCACATCGACGCCTGTCGCCTTCATATCAACCCAAGCACAGCCGGATGCGATGCAATCCAACACCATCAGCGCGCCCACTTCATGGGCGGCATCGGCCAAGGCTTTAATATAGTCATCCGGCAGGATGATCCCGGCGGAAGTTTCGACATGCGGGGCAAAGACGACATCGGGTTTCGCCTCTTTGATCGCCGCTGTCACGTCTTCGATCGGGGCAGGTGCGAACGGCGCGCGGGTGTCGTTACCGGATTGGCGCGCCTTCATCACGGTTGTTTTCGCCGTGAAATTCCCAGCTTCGAAAATCTGGCTCCACCGATAAGAGAACCACCCATTGCGCACCACGAAAGCGTGGGCATCTGCACCGAACTGGCGCGCGACCGCTTCCATGCCGTAAGTGCCCCCACCGGGGATCAACGCGACATGATCGGCGTTGTAGACTTCACATAGCATCCCCGAAATATCTGTCATCACGCCCTGAAACGCCTTTGACATGTGGTTCAAGGACCGGTCAGTGAAGACTACTGAAAACTCAAGCAGACCATCTGGGTCAACGGGTGAATGTGCGCCATCCATGGGAAATCCTCCATCTTTGGATGGATGGCTACTGTGAGGCGTCCATGAACGCAAAGCCTATCTTGGTATACATTCATACAGATCAGCCAATTCCAGCAGGCCAGATTTCCGATAGGCGTCAAAGCGATGCTTAAATCGGTCCCGGTCTGCGTTCTTCGGACAACAGCACATTCGCTTCCACGTCGCCGACGCCCGGCATCGTCATAATGCGACGGCGTAGGACACGTTCAAAATCGGCCAGATCACGGGCCACAACGCGCAGGCGGTAATCATAGAGGCCAAGCACGTGGTCTACGGTTTGCACCTCGGGGATTGCACCAATGGCCCGTTCAAAATCCTCAAGGCTGACCCGCCCTTTCGTTGCCAGCTTGACCCCCAGAAATACAGTCACGCCAAAGCCAACCTTTTCGGCATCCAAATCCAGCCTGCGCCCTGCAATCACGCCCGCATCCTGCAACCGCTTGATCCGCCGCCATGTGGCAGGCTGGCTGAGCCCCAGTCTTTGGCCCAACTGTTTTGTTGACTGCTCTGCACTGGCGGCCAACGCCCGCAAAATCGCGAAATCCAGATCATCCAAAGTCATATCGGCAGGCTTTCGTCGGCTTTTACACTGGCCACCGTCATCAGTGCCTCGATATCGGCGATATGTGGCAACGGTAGAATCTGTTCACGATAGATGCGTTGATAGTCAGGCAAGTCTTTCGCGATCAGCGACAACCGCACATCGACGCGCCCCAAGAAGGTCTGGATTTCAATAATCTCTGGGACCTGTCGCGCAGCGGCGATAAAATCATCAAACGCGCGCGAAACAGTCTTATCCAGCGTAATCCGTAAACTGACAGACACAGCATAGCCCAAGACGGCCCAGTTGATCACGACGTGGCTGCCCTTCAGCACGCCTTCATCACGCAACCGATCCAACCTACGGATCACCCGCGCGCGGGTTTGCCCGGTGGCATCCGCCAAATCTGGCACACCGCGCGAAGGGTCTGTCTGTAACAGGCGCAATAACCGGCGATCAACATCATCAAGCATGAAAACACGACTATTTTATTATTTTGCGCATAACAATCATCAATACTGCAAATATTTTCGCCAACCAACACTCACATCTGATCAGACAGACGCTATAACGCATCCCAGAAACCAACCAAAGGAATGCCAACATGCGCGTTTATTATGATCGCGATTGCGATGTGAACCTGATCAAAGACAAAAAAGTCGCCATCCTCGGCTATGGCTCTCAGGGCCACGCCCATGCCCTGAACCTGCGCGACAGCGGTGCCAAGAACCTTGTCGTGGCGCTGCGCGAAGGCTCGCCTTCTGCTGCCAAAGCCGAAGGCGAAGGCCTGAAGGTAATGGGTATCGCGGAAGCCGCTGCATGGTGCGATGTGATCATGTTCACCATGCCCGATGAATTGCAGGCAGAGACATATAAGAAATATGTCCATGACAATATCAAAGAAGGCTCTGCCATTGCCTTCGCCCACGGATTGAACGTGCACTTCGGCCTGATCGAGCCCAAGCCCGGCGTTGACGTGATCATGATGGCGCCAAAGGGGCCCGGTCACACAGTGCGCGGCGAATACACCAAAGGTGGCGGCGTGCCTTGCCTTGTGGCTGTGGACCGCGACGAAAGCGGCAAGGCGATGGAAATCGGCCTATCCTATTGTTCTGCCATCGGTGGCGGGCGTTCCGGCATCATCGAAACCAACTTCCGTCAGGAATGCGAAACTGACCTCTTTGGTGAGCAGGCCGTTCTGTGCGGTGGTATTGTTGAACTGATCCGCATGGGTTTCGAAACACTGGTCGAGGCCGGTTACGAGCCGGAAATGGCTTACTTCGAATGCCTGCACGAGACCAAGCTGATTGTTGACCTGATCTATGAAGGTGGCATTGCGAACATGAACTACTCCATCTCGAACACGGCTGAGTATGGTGAATATGTATCTGGCCCGCGCATCCTGCCTTATGATGAAACCAAGAAGCGGATGAAGGACGTTCTCACCGACATCCAGACGGGCAAGTTTGTGCGTGACTTCATGCAGGAAAATGCCGTTGGTCAGCCATATTTTAAGGCGACACGCCGTATCAATGATGAGCACGAGATCGAACAGGTTGGCGAAAAGCTGCGCGCGATGATGCCATGGATCTCCGCAGGCAAAATGGTCGATAAAGCAAAGAACTGATCAACAGGTAAGGTGGATCATGATCCACCTTACGACAAAGGGCATCCGGCCCCGGGTGCCCCTATACGTTTGGGAATGCTGCAGCAAAAGATTTCTGGCTGCTGCGACTAAACAACAAGGCACGGCTATCCTTGTCCCGGCGCACCCATGAAAGCGTTTCCATCCGCGCCAACATCGCCCGGCCCAGTGATCCGGCCAAATGCGTGCGCCGTTCGCTCCAATCCAGACAACTGCGACACAGCGGCGCGCGAGCTGCCATCAGGGGATCAAGACTGACGCTGAAGTCGCCGATAAACACTTCACCCCGCGGGGTTAATCCAAGGTCTTCGCCTTTCTCCCAAATCAACCCACGGTTCAGCATGCTCGTGAACATCTGCACGCCCATTTGACCAGCAAGATGATTGTAACAGACCCGCGCCTGACGCATGGGCGCATCTTTTGGGCCGGTGCGTGTACGTGTGGCACCATGGCTTGCCGCTAACCCCATCAGCGCTTCGATTGTGGTCGCAACGTCAGCATGGGCCAGTGCAAAGTACTTATGTCGCCCTTGCTTGCGCATTTGCAGCAGCTGGCCGCCCATCAGCTTTGCCAGATGTGTGCTGGCCGTTTGAACGGTAATCCCAGCCTCTCCGGCCAATTCGGTAACGGTCAGCGCCTTGCCGGTCATTAGTGCCGTCAGCATATTTGCCCGTGCTGGATCACCGATCAACGTCGCGACTCGTGCAATATCTGGTCCTTCTCGCATAGTTCGACCATAACCGAAGCATTAGACCCAAGCAATCAGATAGGCAAATGGCAGTTACACTCAACAAGGACATGTCAAATGCTGACCTGTATTATCCGATACCAAATAGACCCCACCCAAACAGACAAATTCATCACCTATGCGCAGAATTGGGGACAAGCCATTCCGCGCAATGGCGCTGATCTGATCGGGTATTTTGCACCACACGAAGGGTCATCCACCCTCGCTTACGGCATCTACAATGTGTCATCACTCGCCGCCTATGAGCAGTACCGCGAAAGGCTGGCAGCAGATCCGATAGGTCGAAAGAACTATGCATTCGCGCAGAAAAACAAGTTCATCATGCGGGAAGACCGCACATTTCTGCGCTGTGTCTCAACCCCGCATAAGGTACCCGCATGATCGCCGTCATCTTTGAAGTACAGCCAGCCGAGGGCCAAACTGGTCTTGTCGCGTTTACATTCCGGTCTCTCAGTTCATTTATGCAGCCTTTCGTTCGAAGGCCAAGGGGCTTTTGCCACCTAATGACGAGTGTCGGCGTCGTGGATTGTAGAAGCCATTAATATACTGAAATATAGCACCTTCTGCTTGGCGTCTGGTTTCCCAACGGTTGCGCCAAATCAGCTCTGCCTTGAGTGATTTGAAGAACGTCTCAACCATGGAATTGTCGTAACAATTGCCTTTTCCGCTCATTGATACCTCGAAGCCATGTTTGGACAACCGTTTCTGATAGTCGCCTGAACAATATTGCGACCCGCGATCCGTGTGATGGATGCAGCCCTTAGGGGGCTGTCGCAGCGCCACAGCCATACCCAATGCCCGGATCGCCAGATCCCGCTTCATACGATTGCTGACCGCCCAACCGATGACGCGACGGGAGTACAGGTCGAGAATGATCGCCAGATACAGCCAGCCCTCACTGGTCCAGATATATGAAATGTCGCCAGCCCACTTTTGGTTTGGACCATCAGTAGAGAAATCCTGATCCAACAAGTTTGGAGCGATATTGAAAGCATGATTGCTGTCTGTCGTGGCCTTGAATTTACGAGTTCTCACAATTTTTATGCCATTGTCCCGCATCAAGCGCCCCACACGTCGGTGGCCTACTTCTAGCCCTAGTTCCTGTAACTCTTCAGTCATCCGGGGGCGGCCGTAGCTTTGCAGGCTGAGGCGATGCTGGTCACGAATATGAGCTAAGATCACCATATCATCGCGCTGTCGCTGGCACATTGGGCGGACGCGCCAAGCACGATACCCACGTGCTGTGACCCGCATAACGCGGCACAGAAACTCAATCGGCCATTCTTCTCTCCAGGTGTCGATGAAGGCGAACCTCACCGACTTTGGCCTGCAAAGAAGATCGCCGCTTTTTTAACACTTCCCTCTCCTCTCGCAGCAGGCGGACTTCCTTGCGAAGCCGCTCGTTCTCCCGTTCCACATCTTCATGAGGGCCCGACATCAAATCATCATGCTGGTGTTTCTGAACCCACTTGTTCAGCGTCGAAAGCCCAACGCCCAAATCAGATGAAACCTGAGGCCGCGTTAGGCCACTGGTCATTGCGATGCGCACTGCATCACGTCGAAACTCGTCAGTGTATCTCGTTGCCATTCCTTGTCTCCTTCATAGCAAACATTGCTCGAAAGAGACCGGAACTAAACCGTGACAAGACCAAACCAATGCCTACCTTGCTCATGCAGCGGCGTTGCGACCTCAACTCGATACGCAACCGGGCTTCATCACGGTTGAGCGGTTTCGCAGCCTCGTCGATCCCGGCAAGATGCTATCACTGTCGTTCTTTCAAGACGAAGCAGCCGTCGCGACTTGGCGCAATACGCAGCACCACCGCAGCACACAAACGGCGGGTCGCGGCGGTATATTTGCAGACTATCGCCTGCGTATAGCAGATGTTTGTCGGGACTATGGCTTGCATGATCGCGCGCAAGCGCCCAAAGACAGCAGGCTGCATCACGGCTGAGTATAAGGATCAAAATGACAACCCAACCAACCCCCGCAAACTGGCTTTCTATCGCAGCTCTTGGGTTGATCTGGGGGGCGACCTTTATGGTCGTTGCGATCGCGCTTGAGGGGTATGGTCCGCTCACGGTCGCGGGCGCGCGGACCACTTTGGGCGCAATCGCACTGGTGGCGCTGATGGCGGTGCTACAACGACCGTTACCTAACTTCACACCCCGAATGTGCCGGTACCTCATTTTGATCGGGCTTCTGAATACGGCACTACCGTTCGCGCTGCTGAGTTGGGGGCAACAGTTTGTGCCGTCAGCTTTCGCTGGTATCTCAATGGCTGCATTGCCGCTTTTCGTCTTACCGCTGGCACATGTCTTTACCGACGAAAAAATGAGTTTTCGCAATACCTTGGGCGTCATTCTTGGTTTTATCGGTGCGACAGTTCTGATTGGCCCCGGCGTTCTTGCAATTGGCACGGGTATGGAACCGCTGGGTCAGCTGGCCTGTATCGGTGCATCAATTTCTTATGCAGTCTCTAGCATAATGACGCGCCGGTGCCCGCCGATTGATCCGATTACGATGGCTGCGCTATTGCTGACCGTAGGCTCGGTTGCATTGATCCCGGCCATGCTCTGGCTCGAAGGGATCCCGGCGGTGGGCGAAATGCGCCCGACCATCGCCATTGTCGTTTTGGGTTTTGTTCCAACTGCTTTGGCTGCACTGATCCGGGTGGCAACAATCCGGTCCGCCGGGGCGATCTTCATGACATTGGTCAATTATCAGGTCCCGCTATGGTCCATGATATTTGGTGCATGGATCCTTAGCGAAGTCTTACCACTGCGGTTTTTTATTGCCCTCGGGCTGATTATGCTTGGGCTCGTCATCAGCCAATGGGGCGGCCTCAAGAAACTGTTCCGCCGCGCGCATTAAGTACGATTTTCTTCTAATTGTAGCCACATTGGACGACCACTCCGGTCGCAACGCTACCCAGGAGATTTCAATGCGGACTATTTTCATCGGCTTATTTGCGGCCTTCCTTACGACCACTATGGGCACTCAGGCCGAAGCACGCGGCAGCTATAGCACGACGCAGAGCATGCTGTTTGTGAGTGAAACCGAGTTGACTGATGCCGACGGACCTTTGGCCCTATGCCACCTTGTCACCACCCGCGCGGTGATCTTTGTGAACTTTTGGCGCACGTTGGACGGCTATGCTCTTGCCGGTGAAAATTGCCAAACAGACCAATATTACGACATGAGCGCGGCTGATGTGATTGACGCGCAAGCGGCAGGTATGATCCCCGAGGGCATCCCGGCAGAGCCGAAACTCGCGATTGGCAAACTGGCTGAAGGCTTTTGGGGGCTTGGCGCATTGGCTATATTGCTCGCCGTTGCGGGCGCCAAGGCGCTGAATGTACGCCGTCGTACCGCCAAGCGGATGGCGATGGTGTCGCATGCATCGCCAGCCGCCAAAGCCATTCTCGATGCAATGTGCCACGCCGCCAAGGCAGATGGCTACATTGCACCGTCCGAAATCGGCACGATTCAGAGCGTCGCGCAAGAGTTGACGGGTGAAAGCATCTCGCTGGAAATGGTGCAGGAAATGGCGCAACTGGCCGAAGAAAAGGTCGAAACCAAAGGATTCTTACGCCTTGCCAATGGCCGCACCAAGCTCGAGCAGCTGGACATGATGCGTGCGGTACTCATGGTTATTGCGTCCGATGGACGGCTTGACGGCAGGGAAAAGGCTTTCGTCGGCGGGCTGGCCCAAGCCATGAAGATGGATGGCGGCACAGTCTCGGCGCTACTGCAAGAAGTTGTCAGTAGTGGCGCGGGCGAACCTGCGCCCGTTTAGACATTAGACTGCAGCTTCCACCTCGGCGACGATCTCATCGACGACCTGTGCAAGCAGGTCGTCGTCTTCACATTCGGCCATCACGCGGATCAGGGGCTCAGTCCCCGACTTGCGGATCAGCAACCGCCCCCTGCCAACCAGCTTAGCCTCCGCATCCGCGATGGATTTCTTTACCTGATCAGCGCCCAAAGGATCCTGCCCCGCCGCATAACGCACGTTCTTGAGCATCTGCGGCACAGTTTCAAAGTTTCGAGTGAGCGCACTTGCTGGCTGACCCGTCTCGATCATTGCAGCGAGGAATTGCAGGCCCGCCAAAAGACCATCACCGGTCGTTGCATAGTCGGTCATCACAATATGGCCCGACTGTTCTCCGCCCAAATTCCAACCACCCGCGCGCATCGCCTCGACAACATAGCGGTCGCCGACAGCCGTGCGTTCCAACCGTAGCCCCCGGTTATCCAGATACCGCTCAAGGCCTAGGTTGGACATCACTGTCGCTACCAAAGTACCGCCTCTGAGGCGCTCCTGATCAGCCCAACGTCCGGCCATGAGCGCCATCAGCTGATCACCGTCAGCGACTTGACCATTCTCATCGAGGATCATCACGCGATCCGCATCGCCATCAAGGCAAATACCCACATGCGCCCCTTCGCGCTGGATCGCGGATGCAGCGGCAGACGGATCAGTTGACCCGCACCCATCATTGATGTTGAAGCCATCCGGACTGACACCCACTGGGATCACTGTCGCACCGAGTTCCCACAAGACCTCGGGCGCGACACGGTGCGCTGCGCCATTTGCGCAATCGACAACGACCTTCAGCCCGTCAAGGCGCATATCGGCGGGAAAAGTTGACTTGATCCGCTCTGCATAACGAAATCGTCCATCATCAATCCGCTTTGCACGACCGATGTTCTGCGCCTTTGCGGGTTCAATCTCGCTTGCGATAAGCGCTTCAATCTCCGCTTCCGCCTCATCTGACAGTTTAAAGCCGTCAGGGCCAAAGAACTTGATCCCGTTGTCATGATGCGGATTATGACTTGCCGAGATCATGATGCCCAAATCGGCACGCATCGAAGTCGTCAGCAGACCAACCGCAGGCGTTGGGACAGGCCCCAACAAAAGGACGTTCATACCGGTGCTGGTCAAACCTGCGGTCAGCGCATTTTCGAACATGTACCCCGACAGGCGCGTATCTTTTCCGATGACCACACGATGCCCATTGGAACCATCGTTGCGAAAGTACCGCCCCGCCGCTGCGCCAATCTTAAGCGCCATGTCAGCGGTCATCGGATGGGTGTTCGCCTTGCCGCGCACACCATCTGTGCCAAAGAGTTTACGTGTCATGTGATTGCTGCCCCACCGATTGCCCATTCCAAGTCTAACGCTTGTTTCGTCTCGAATATATCGTGGACGCGGAGGATTTGCACGCCCCGCCTTGCCGCAAAAAGTGCAACAGCTACAGATCCGCTTACCCGGTCGCTGGCACCGGCCCCGCCCCCGATCTCACCAATGAACTGCTTGCGGGATGCGCCCAGCAAGATGGGACAGCCCAACCCATGAAAAATCGCAATACCGCGCAGCAGGACCAGATTGTGTTCGACCGTCTTGCCAAAACCAATGCCGGGATCAATCACGATCTGGTCGCGCGGAATACCCGCGGCCACTGCAGCCTCGACCCGATCGCGCAGGAAATCGTAAACATCCAGCAGAACATCATCATAGGTCGGATCCTGCTGCATGGTCTCAGGAGAGCCTTGGGCATGCATGATACAGACCGGCACCTTGGCCTCGGCTGCGACATCTGCAAGCGCAGGATCAAATGTAAATGCAGCCACATCGTTCACAAGCGAGGCACCAGCCTCCAACGCTGCAGACCCAACCGCAGACTTGCGGGTATCAATCGAAATGGGAACTGCACTTTGCTTTCGAATGGCGGCGATCACGGGTGCCGTGCGGTTGATCTCTTCGTCGATCTGAACCTCTTGGGCACCGGGGCGTGTGCTCTCGCCACCGACATCAATAATCGCGGCACCCGCAGTTTGCATTGACAAGGCATGCTCTAGCGCGCGTTCAGGCGCACCGAATTGTCCGCCGTCAGAAAAACTGTCGGGCGTCACGTTTAAGATACCCATGATCCTTGGTGCCGTCATTTCCAGCCCGGCAATCGGGGCGCGGGCGGATACCAGCTTGCCAAGAGTATCTTCAGGAACTTCGCTTGCAGAAATTGCGTGCATCCCGCCGCCGCGCTCATGAACGGCAACCGTATCGAACCAGCATAGTCCACCCGCAAGTGGAAAGCTTCCTCGTGTCGGCGTTTCTCCAAAGCGCGCAACGGGGCGGAAATACTCTGTCATAACAGGACTTTGCTATCTGCCTTGATCGCACGTACTGGGATACTTGCAATTGGGGCTGGTGCACCGATGACCATTAGCTCTTTGGCTTCAATGTCAGCGGCGAACCATGCAACCAACGCGACCGCGTCACGAGGGCTTGCAGAAGGACCGTCCACCGCATCAAGCACGATCTTGGATGGCGCCCAGATGCAAATCTGATCGTTCTTCATCGCCCAGTCCAATTCGGTACGCGTCCCTACAACCTTGCAGCGTCGGTCGCGTGCAGCCAAACACCATGCGTTTTGCTCAATGGCAAGTAGATCAATGCGACGTTGTGCCATCGCATTGCCTGCCTGTGGTGCCGCAACGTCCGAAGGGCCGACACAAAGGATCAGCGGGGCATCCATCGCAGCCAGCTGGTCAATCCACGCTGTCAAATGCGGGGCGACAACCGCGTCATTGGACAGATAGACCATCCGGGGATGCGGCGCTTCAACATGTTCTTGCCCGGCAAGATCAACGCCATCACGCGAACGTACAATCTCAACCCCGAGCGAAAATGGGCCACGGTCGAGCTTTTCTATGCGTACAAAGACGCGCTCTGCCTGCGGCTCCAGCAAAATACGTTCGGCGACACGTGCGGCCAATGTCTCGAGCAGGTTGATCCTTTCAGCATCCAACTCAACGCTGATCGCCTCGGTAACCTTGTCATAGGACAAGATGCGATCAACATCGTCATCAATCGGCCCGCTTAGCGGCAAAACCTCAACAACCACATTGAACCGAACACGTTGCAACGTGCCCCGTTCTTGTTGAAAGGCCCCAATTTCAACTTCTACGATGTAATCGCGCAAAGAAATACGATCGCAAGGCGTTTGGCTGCTGGCTTCTGCGCGCTCACTTGGATGGGCGAAAGCAAGGCGAATGTCATCGGTCATGGGGCGTCCATCGCAAGATCATTTCCCCTTGAGATACTAAGGGGAAAAGGGAGCGGCAAGCGTCTGCGCGACGCTCACCCGCAATCATGCGACGCTACTTGGACGCAGTCCGCACGGGCTGACGGTAAAAATAGTGATAGCCAATGGCAGCAGTACGCGGAAAACGTTGCGCCCATGACGGGTTCACGGACTTTGTATGATAGTGCGTTGCACCACCAGTCAGGGCGCGTGGAACACCATCCATCAAGATCCGCGCGACCTTGCCCACACGCTCCCACGAGCGGGGCTCCGCAATTGTTTCAGGCTTGCCATCGCATGTGTAGGTAAACTGGCATGCAAAGCGGCGACCGGTGCCTTGATTGATCACACCACAAAGAGAGTCTGGATAGGCGTCGCTATCGACCCGGTTCAAGATCACCTCGCCCACCGCGAACATCCCGCGCACTGTTTCACCGCGTGCTTCGAAATACAGCGCCTCGGACAAACACTGCCAGTCAGCGTCCCCTTCGATGAAGGGTTGCGACGCCAAAAACTCACGATCATAGATTACGCCGCTTTGTGTCGCGACACCGCGCTCGGCGGCCGGTGGCAAGCTTGTCAGCATGCTCATCCGGTTGTCGGGGACCACGGACAGCGCTTGGCGCTCTTGACCCAGTATTGCGCCCAAGCGGCTTGCAAGAAGTTCGTCGGCTGAGGCGGTAGTTGCCCCAACACAAAAGGTTGCCGCAGAAAGTGCGGCGAAAATCGCCTTAATAACAGTCATTTTTCCCACCCAGGAAACGACGCGGCATTGCCCCGCGCTAGCGCGGCTGTCCTTAAGGGAAACATGTGCAGAGGTCTACCCCCCGCTCATCACTGTTGAGAAAGCGGCAACACAAACGCGGTGACACGGCGGACTATTTCCCAAAATAAGGTCCTTCGCGGCATATATGCCACAAAATGTGGTTTGGTATTAGCGCAACACCTGCTCTTCCAACGCGAGTTGCGCGGCGGTGAGTCGCGCAACCGGTACGCGGAATGGTGAACAGGAGATGTAGTCAAAAGTCTGCGCCCGGCAGAATGCGATGGCAGAGCGATCACCACCATGTTCGCCACATAGCGACAAGACGACGTCTGGCCGCCCCAACCGACCGCGTTCTGCACCAAGCGAAATCAGTTCGCCTACCCCCTCGAGGTCAAGTGTGTGAAACGGATCTTCGGCGTAGACCCCCTGTTGAACGTAGGACGACATGAAACGCCCGGCATCGTCGCGAGACAAACCATACGTCATTTGGGTCAAGTCATTGGTGCCAAACGACAGAAACTGCGCATGTTCCGCGATATCTTCCGCGCGCAGTGCCGCACGTGGTGTTTCGACCATGACACCAAGCCGGTAGTCGAATTCAGTTTTGCTTTTCGCCTGTACCGCAGTCGCGACCGCGTCAATCCGTGCCTTTTGCAATTCGACTTCGCGCATCGCGCTAACAAGCGGGATCATGATTTCGACGTCGATCACGATGCCTTTTTGGCCAACTGCAACCAATGCCTCGAAAATTGCACGCGCCTGCATCTCGTAGATCTCGGGAATTGCGATCCCCAAGCGCACACCACGCATCCCCAGCATTGGATTATATTCGGCCAAAGCATCAACGCGTTCAATAACATCAGGCAAAGGCAGGGCAACTTGCTCTGCCAGATCACGCATGCCTGCCTTGTCAGATGGCAAAAACTCGTGGAGCGGTGGATCAAACAGCCGCACGCAAACATTCTTCCCGGCCATAATCTCGAACAGGGCCTGAAAATCTGCGCGCTGCATCGGCAACAGACGATCCAAAACAGCGCGGCGGTCTTCACTGTCTTCGGCAAATATCATTTCGCGCATGACGCCAAGACGATCACCATCAAAGAACATATGCTCGGTCCGGCAAAGGCCGATGCCCTCGGCGGCAAAGTTTTGCGCTGTTTGCGCGTCCGCCGGCGTATCTGCGTTGGCGCGAACACCGATATCGCGGAATTCGTCCGCCCATTCCAGCAAGGTCTGAAACGCACCATCCAATGCTGCTTCCAGCATTGGGGGTTCGCCCACAAGCACTTGTCCGGTGCTGCCATCAACAGTGATAACATCGCCGGCCCTGAACTGGCGACCATCAGGGGCAGTGATCAACCCGTTCTTGCGATCAATCGTCAGGTCAGACGCACCCACAACGCATGGCAAACCGATGCCACGACCGATCACCGCAGCATGACTGGTCACGCCGCCGCGCATCGTCAACACGGCGTGGGCAGCATGCATGCCGCGAATGTCTTCAGGTGTCGTTTCGCGGCGCACCAAAACGCAGGCCTCGCCACGCGCGGCACTGGCCTGT
Organism: Yoonia sp. JB2-21; assembly: GCF_055693545.1. Lineage (NCBI taxonomy): Bacteria > Pseudomonadati > Pseudomonadota > Alphaproteobacteria > Rhodobacterales > Paracoccaceae > Yoonia > Yoonia sp. JB2-21. The sequence continues at coordinate 3,139,625 of NZ_JBVFUC010000001.1, read as the reverse complement.
GCGTCATTCGCTGTTAAAACAATGCGCCCAGAGGCGGCGCCGGGACTTGCGGCAATGCCCCGCACAATCATGTCACGTTCGGCGTCCGGGTCGATCTGGCGGTGCAACAGTTCTGACAGCGCAGAAGGTTTGACCCGCATGACGGCCTCTTCGCGGGGGATAATGTCATCTTCCGCCAAGGCCACCGCAATATTCACTGACGCCCGCGAAGACCGCTGCGCGGGGATCGCATCAAGGATCTGCACGGCCCCATTATACAGCGTGAACTTCACTTCCATTTCTTCGCGCAAGCGACGTCGGCAAACCTCGCCGTATGACACCAGTTCTGCATATTGATCCGGGCAGATATCTTCGAGCGCGGGACCACGGGGATCATGGGTCAGATAGATCGCACCTTCGGTATCGGATCCGACGTCATAGCCTTCGCTTTGCACGTTGCTAAGGTACCGGCCAATGACCTTGCGATTGCCAGAACTGGAATCGACAAACTGCATTACACCCAACCCGCATTCGCCCTGCCCGCCGTGCAAAGCCATCGCCTGCACCACAAGGCCCAGTCCCGCATTCGCCGGTGCGCCCTTGGCTTGGCGCAAAAGCCGTGCGGTCGTCCCATCCCAGGCACGTGCCATTGATCGCAGAACCTCGGCCAGTTGCACCGCCGGATCTTGTGGGAATGGCGTATCGGTTTCGAGTTCGAATGTATCCAGCATCGCTTTGAGGCTTGTCGCATCCGCCACATCAGGCAAATAGAATTCATCGGGATCAAGGCGTGCGACGTGGATCGCGTAGGACTGAATGAACCGCAAATATAGCTTGATCGCCGTCGTCGCACCCAGCAGCTGCTTCATCTCGGCCAACTTGGTGTCGTTCATGCCGACATTGATGATCGCGCTCGGCCCCCCCAATCAGGGTCTTGGCTGGAGGGTCGCACCGACAGCAGCGGCCCGTCACCAAAGGGCGCCAGAAGTGCCGCCATATCCGGCAAATTGCCCAGCGCGACCTCGTGCACGGCATCAAATGACAGGGCGACGGTCTTTGGCACCGGCATGTCGAGACGCAGCAGCCGTTGCAGGCATTTCGCACGCCGTCCATGCACCGACGCCTTCATCGGCGCGGTCGGCGTGACCAGCGTCAGCGGTCCATATGTCGTTTGTTGCTGCACTGCGGCACCATTTATTGTTCAGGTGCAGCATAAACGTGAAATCGCCAACCTGTACACAAAACTTTACAGTTTTTCTGTCTAGCCTTCGATCTTGGTCAGATCAGCGACGCTGAGACAGATATTCCTGATACGGGACAATAGGTTAAGGCGGTTGCGCCGTAGAATTTCGCTATCGGCGTTGACCTGCACATCGGTGAAAAATGCATCAATCGGCGCGCGAAGTGCTGCCATCGCGGTCATCGCAGTGCTGAAATCTTCCGCAGCCATCGCCGGGGCGATTTTTGCATCTGCAGCATCGAGGGCCGCGAAAAGGGCTTTTTCGGCGTCATCTTCAGCGAATTTGATATCCGCGCCATAGGAGTATTCCACCCCATCCTTTTCCTCGGCTTGGGTGAGGATGTTGTTGGCGCGCTTAAACCCTTGGATCAGGTTTTCACCGTCGTCGGTGGCAAGGGTTTCGGCCAAAGCCTCGGCCCGTTTGACAAGTAGCGTGAGGTCATCATTGCCCGGCATCGCAATGCAGGCGTCGATGATGTCGTGGCGGACGCCTTTGTCTTTGAGGAAAACTTTGAGGCGGTCGTGGAAGAAGGAGAGGAGGTTTTCAGCCAAAGTTGATATCGAAGAAAGTTGCGTCTCGGCTGAATGTTCAGGTTTATGGACTGACATCCGTTGCGACAACACATCTTGTGTCTCTTCCAAACCTCTTAAGAGAAAAATCGAGACGTCGACCGCCTCGTTTAATGAGAAATTGATCCCCTTAATACTGGGCTCTACACAGCTAACTGTGTAGAAAGTCGTGCCCTCATCTTCACCAAACTTCAAAAAGACATTTTGCTTGTCAAAAGCAAAGGATTTGAGAGCCGTGAGGTAGGCTTTCTGAATTCTTGGGGTAGTGTTCAGTCTGACGCCATTCTCCAAAACCAACCGAACAACCCCCAACGCCGCGCGGCGCAGCGCAAACGGATCCTTACTCCCGGTCGGTTTTTCATCAATCGCCCAGAACCCGGTCAGCGTGTCGATCTTATCGGCTAGCGCCACTGCCACTGATAAAGGCGCTGTCGGCACATCGTCCGATGGCCCCAGCGGGGAATAATGCTCTTCACAGGCCGCAGCGACGTCAGCAGGCAAACCCGCCTCGGTCGCGTAATACCGCCCCATCAGCCCCTGCAATTCTGGGAACTCATAGACCATTTCGGACGACAGATCGGCCTTGGCGACACGCGCCGCCTGCTCTGCCAGATCAGGGTCAGCGCCCACACTTGGCGCAATCTCACGCGCCAAGGCGGCGATGCGTTCGATCCGGTCTTTCTGCGATCCCAGTTTGTTGTGGAACGTCACATTCGACAGGCTGTCCAACCACGGGTCCATACCGCCTTTGGCCACGCGCAAATCGTTTTCCCAAAAGAACTTTGCATCGGCCAAACGCGCGGCCAGCACCTTTTGGTTCCCCGCCAGAATGGTGGCACCATTGTCGGCGGTTTCCATGTTTGCAACGGTCACAAAACGTTCGATCCGGCCGGACTTGGGGTTGCGAACAGAAAAGAATTTCTGGTGCTCTTTCATTGAAGTTTGCAGCACCTCGGGCGGCAACCTTAGGAAGTCATCATCAATCTGACCCAGCAGCACGACAGGCCATTCGACCAGACCCGCGACCTCGGCCAACAGACCGCGATCTTCGACCACTTCAAGGCCCAACGCAAAGGCTTGCGTCGTCGCCTCGTTCCAGATCGCCTCGGCCCGCTCATCGGCGCGCAGCACAACGTTGGAACGCTTTAGCTTTGCCTCGTAATCATCGAAATTCACGACAGAAAATGCATCTGGCGCGAGGAAACGATGCCCCCGCGTGGTGTTGCCTGATGTGATGCCATCGACATCGAACGGCACGACTTCTGCCCCGGCTTCATCGCTCAGAATGCACAGGATGGAATGCAGCGGGCGGACCCATTTCAGCGGGCCGTCACCCCAGCGCATCGACTTGGGCCACGGGAAGTTGCGGATCGTCTTTTCCAGCACCTCGGCGATGATGTCCACCGCCATGCGTCCTGGCTTTTCGATGATTGCAAAATAGACCTGCCCTTTTTTGTCGTCGCGCACCTCAAGGTCTTTGCGCGCCACACCGGCCCCGCGTAAAAACCCGTCAACGGCTTGATCGGGCGCGCCAACTTTCGGGCCCTTACGCTCTTCGCGCACGGCCTTGCTTTCGGCGCTCAGCCCATCCAGCGACAGCGTCAGACGGCGCGGCGTTGAAAAGGCGGCAGCCCCCGCATAGGTCAACCCGGCCTCAACCAGACCGTCCGTGACGAGCTTGCGCAGATCATCCGCCGCGCGGGTTTGCATCCGGGCGGGGATTTCTTCGGAGAAGAGTTCTATCAAAAGATCAGGCATTACTGGGTGCTTTCAGGAAGAGGCTTCGGTCTACGGCCAGTAGAGGTGAATATCAGGACGCTGAATTTTGGCAACAGCGGCTCTGAGGCTCAAAACATCAGCCAGTTGTTCTGGGCGCTGCTTCTCATGGGTTTCAACAAAAAGGGTGTCGATGTCATATCGCGTCGGTGCACCGACGATATCCCGGAGGATTTCCACCTCGGATCCTTCGATATCCATTTTGATGATGCGGATTGGACGGCCAACCGTCGCCAGCATCTGCGCGAATGAGACCACTTTGACTTCAACGCCGTCGCCCTCGGACGCGCGATCAGACGGGATCAGGCTAGAGCCCCATGATCGTTTCTCCTCGGTTGAGGCAAGATGTGCGGCCAACCGGTGCAGGGTCAATGTTCCTTCGGTTTGCGCCACGGCTTCTTGGTGCAAAATCACATTGGGCAGGTTCCCGACGTTCTTTTGCAGGATCGCAAAGGTATCGGGGTCGGGTTCATAGGCATGTACCGTCGCGCCGGTCGCTGCAAGCTGTTTGGTAAATGTGCCGTAGTTGGCACCAAGGTCGACACATACGTCATCCGGCCCCAGCGTCCGCTCCAACCCCTCAAAATGCGCGAGCGCCCGCGCCACATAGGCCCGGTGTAGTTTCTTGCGTGCCTTGAACCCCAGCCAACCCTTGCCGCCAGACAAGAGGTTCAGCACCTGCTGCCAGGCACCTATGGGGCGATACTCGGCCACTATTCGGTCTCCTGCGGGGGGCAGTCTTCGGGAACTGGGTTGCCATCAAAAACGACCTCGCCGCATGCGTTGATCTGGTGCCATGCATAGCCACGTCCGTCAGGATAGATCGCGACGATGCGGTCGATACCGTATTCGATGTTCTCAACCCCCATAAAGGCGATTGCTTCGGTTTGCAGATCAGCGCCGATCTGGGCCGCATCAAAACAGTCGAACCAGCCTGGTGCGACGCGCGGTTCGGCATTTTCGACGATGACGAAGGTTTCGGTCAGCATGGCTTGGCTGAGCGTCGTTTCGAAGCAGGATCGGTAGCGTAGCGGGCTGCTGACCGCGTCAATGCCCTCAAAGCTTTGTACAACAATCGGTTCCGCCTCGCCGGTGCTAACAGAGGTCAGCATCACGGCGTCCGCGTTCGCCTGCACCTTATCATAGTAGGCATAGACTTGCTGGTAGTAGAGCACGCCACCCAACACCGCCGCTGACAAAAGCATGGCCACAATCAAGATCCTCGCCATCAGGCCGCGGCCCCGCCTGCCTCGGTTTGCACGAATGCGTCAGCGCAGGCTTTGGCCAGCGCCCGCACGCGCCCGATATAGGCTTGCCGCTCTGTAACTGAGATAACGCCGCGTGCGTCAAGCAAGTTAAAGACGTGAGACGCTTTGATACATTGATCATAGGCCGGATGCGCCATGATGATTTTGAGCCCGGTTTTGGGGTCATCCGCAGATGTGTCAAGGATACGCTGGCATTCGTTTTCTGCGTCAATAAAGTGCTGCAGCAACACCTCAGTATCGGCCACATCGAAGTTCCAGCGCGCGTATTCCTGCTCTGTCTGTTTGAAGATGTCGCCATAGGTCAGCGGAATGGGTGTTTGCGGGTCATTGAACGGCATATCCATAACGTGGTCTGCATTCAGGATGTACATCGCAAGACGCTCTAGCCCGTAAGTCAGCTCGCCCGAGACCGGTTTGCAATCATGCCCGCCAACCTGTTGGAAGTAAGTGAACTGGCTGACTTCCATCCCATCGCACCAGACTTCCCAGCCCAGACCCCACGCGCCCAGTGTCGGGCTTTCCCAGTCGTCTTCTACAAAGCGAATATCGTGGACCGATGCGTCAACCCCGATGGCCTCAAGCGAGCCAAGGTAAAGGTCCTGCATGTCGAGCGGCGATGGTTTGATCAGCACCTGATACTGATAGTAATGCTGCAACCGGTTCGGGTTCTCGCCATAGCGGCCATCGGTCGGACGGCGCGACGGTTGCACATAGGCGGCAGCCCAAGGTTTGCTGCCCAGCGCACGCAGGGTTGTCGCAGGGTGAAATGTTCCCGCGCCCACTTCCATATCGTAGGGTTGCAGAATAGCGCAGCCCTTGCTGGCCCAGTAGGTTTGTAACCGCAGGATGATTTCCTGAAAACTGCGTGGTTTATCCGCCATCTGAACCCTCGTGTGCTTTGGCCCGTTCAATAGGGTGCCGGGCGAGAAGGGTCAATTGGGCAACGGGTTGCGATTTTTTGTCGCCTGATGCTGCGTTTCACGCCTGTTTGACTTGCACAACGCAGCACACAACGCCAACACAAACGCCAATGCGCCATTCTGCTGCCGAGGTTTACGATGTTCAGGGCTTTTGTTGTCGGTCTTTTTGTTTGCTTGTCTGCCCTATCGGCGCAGGCTCAGGATCGTTTCTGGGTACAGATCGAGGCCCGCCAGACGTTAAGCGACGCGACGGAACGGGCCCGTGTCTATGCCCGCAGTTTTGATGATGTGCAGGGATATTACCTGGGTCGCGGGTTCTATGGCATCGTCCTTGGGCCCTATAGCGAAAGCCTCGCGCGAGCGGAACTGACACGGTTGTTGCGAAACCGCCAAATTCCCTCTGACAGTTATCTGCAAAATGGCCGCCGGTTTGAGCAACAGTTTTGGCCTATCGGCGGCGGAAGTTCGGAACCTGCCGGACCATCGGCCGAGGAGTCTTTCGCGCAAGAGATTAGCGCCCTGCCCCAGACACCATTAACCGCCCCCGAAGAGACATTGCGCGAAGCACGTGCATCAGAACGCGCGCTGTCACGTGAAGAGCGTGAAGAGTTGCAAGAAGCGCTGCAATGGGCCGGTTTCTACAGTGCCGCAATTGACGGCGCGTTTGGCCGTGGCACCCGCCTTGCGATGGAAAGCTGGCAGATTGCCAATGCGCAAGAGCCCACTGGTGTTTTGACTGCCCGTCAGCGCGAGTTGCTGATCCGGCAGTACAATGCGGTCTTGATCGATGTTGGCATGGAACTGACGCGCGACAATTCGGCCGGCATCCAAATGGCAATTCCTGCGGCTGTTGTTGCATTTACCGATTACCAGCCACCCTTTGCAAAATTCGAAGGTCAAAGCAGTCTTCCGTCGGCACAGGTTTTAATGATCTCGCAGCCCGGCGACGCCGGGCGGCTGAGAGGGCTTTTTGAAGTCCTTCAGGTGCTCGACATCATGCCCCCCGAGGGTGAACGCGGGATCGGACGCGACGGCTTTGTAATCGAAGGTATTGGCGACAGCATCCATTCCTACGCGACCGCCACGTTGCAGGACGGCGAAATCAAGGGCTTTGTTCTGGTTTGGCCAACCGGTGATGACCGACGCCGCGCGCGTGTCCTCGATGTCATGCAGTCGAGCTTTGCCCGGTTGGATGGTGTCCTTGATCCCAACCTTGTGCCACCCGGTGAAGACCAAGCAATTGACATGATCGCAGGGCTTGCGGTGCGCCAACCCAAGTTTTCGCGCAGCGGTTTTTATGTGGCGACCGATGGTACCGTTCTGACAACGCCTGAAGTTGTTGAAAGCTGTGACCGGATCACATTTGATCGTGAAACCCCCGCCGAAGTTGTCGCGCTGGACGCGCAGCTTGGGGTCGCGATGTTGCGCCCGCTAGATCCACTATCACCGATCAATGTTGCGACGTTCCGGTCAGACATTCCCCGCCTGCAGGACCGCGTCGCCGTCGCGGGCTATCCGTTTAACGGCGTTCTCAATGCGCCGACCCTGACCTTCGGCGCGGTCGAGGATATTCGCAGCCTTGATGGTGATGCCCGTTTCAAGCGCCTGTCGATGTTGACGCAGGTCAGCAATGCCGGCGGCCCAGTCCTTGACGAAAGCGGCGCTGTGCTCGGGATGCTGTTGTCGGAAGAAGCCGGATCGACGCAAACCCTGCCAGCAAACGTGCAGTTCTCACTCGACGCTACGGAAATCATTGCGTTCTTGGAAAGCCAAGGCGTGGTAACAAACCAAAGTACGGCTGCCCCAGCGATAAGCTCGGTTGCTTTGTCGCGCAAGGCGGCGGATCTGGCCGTGTTGGTTAGCTGCTGGTAAGTGCGATGTCCGACTTGACCCTGATAACCGTGGGGCCCTTAGCGGCGAGCGCTGTTCGCATGGTCTCTGTGAATTCTGCCAGATTGGCGGGCTCGGCTGACGCGGCACCATAAGCCTCGGCCAGTTTCAGGAAATCAGGGTTGCGTTGGATCACTGCGTTCGGTGCGATCTGCGCGCGCACCATGCTGTCCTCAATCTCGCCCAGTTTGCCGTTGTCCCAGATGATGATGGGTAAGGTCAGTTCCATCTCAACCGCGACGGCGAGTTCCGGGACGGTATACTGAAAGCCATAGTCGCCAAGGATCGCGATGACCGGTTGATCGCCCACCCCGATCTTGCCGCCAATCGCGGCAGGCAGGGCATAACCAAGCGTGCCAAAGCCGTAAGGGTGGTGCCAATGGCCGGGACGGTCCATCGGATAGACCTCTTTGGCGGCGTAAGCGAATTGGGTCATGTCGGAATAGATCATGGTGTCGGCTGGGAGTGCGTTCTTGAGAGCGTCAGCGACGGGGAGGATGCCGGGACGTTCGGCGTCGATTTCGGCACGCCATTTGGAAACATGGTCGCCAACCAGCTTTGCCGTCCACTCTGTTTTTGGCGCGTTATCGGCCAGAAGATCATAAGTAACTTCAAGCATAGGATAGCAACCAACCAAAAAACTCTGGATATCTGGCTGCGGCAGTGCCGTCAGAGGCTCAGGGTCAATATCGACGTGAATTGCCTTGCAATCATGACCAAGGCTTTGCCGCCAAAGATCAACTTCGGACAGCTCAGAACCCACCACCAAAACAAGGTCTGCTGAGACAAACACTTCCGCAGAGTTTGGGCGCGCAAGGGATGAGCCGAAGTTCAACGGATAGTTAGGCTCGATAAGCCCTCGACCAGCATAAGTTGTAAATGTGGCTGCCCCAGCACGCTTTGCAAGTTTAGTACAAAGTGATGCACCCATCGCTCTGGCACCGCCGCCAAAGACAATAATCGGGCGCTTGGCTTCGACTAACGCCAACGCAATCTGGTTTGATGCGTATTCATCCCGACAAACCCTAACAGGACCCCAACGTTCAAAAGTCCGCTTGTAGACGGTCTCCTCCGCGTCGGCCTCCAATAGTGAGATAGGAACTTGCAGGTGCTTTGGTCGTTCTCGCTCAGTATCAAACTCTCCAAATGCCCGATCAATCAACGCGTAAGCCGCCTCGGCCGTCCGTGCCGTCACTGACCAATCGCAAACCGCTGCCGCTGCCCCTTCCTGATCTTTCATCTGATGCAACTGCCCACGCGTGGCCACGGTTTCATCCAGCACCGATGATATCACCAGCATTGGCACAGAATCCGAATAGGCTTGCCCCATCGGCGTCATAATATTGCATAGCCCCGGTCCAGAAATCACATAGGCCACCCCCGGTTTTCCCGTCGCGCGGGCATAGCCGTCGGCCATGAAGCCCGCCCCTTGTTCGTGCCGTGCCAGCACATGGGTGATCCCTGCCTCCTCGATCCCACGGTACATTTCCTGATTATGCACGCCGGGGATGCCGAAAATGACGTCAACGCCCCGATCCTTGAGCATATGAGAAATCTGAGCACCAAGGGGCCGGGTTGTCATCGTCAGGGTCTCCAGAATTTGATGGATAGAATTGTCAGCACGACCATGATTTCCAAACGTCCCACAAACATGGCAATCGCCAAGATCCATTTTGCCGTGTCGTTGATGTTGGCATAGTTTCCCGCAGGCCCAATCTCGAGCCCCAAGCCCGGCCCGATATTGGCCAAGGCAGCCGCAGCACCTGACACTGACGTAATGAAGTCAAGACCGGTGAGACCCAAGAGCACAGCCGTGCCACCCAAGGACAGAATGAAGGCAACCAGAAATGCGATGACTGAGTTCAGAACGTCCTCGCTGATGGGGCGTCCATCATACCGCGGCGTAAAAACACCGTGGGGTGAATGAATCTGACGGATCTGGCTCTTGATCGCCGCAAAGACCAATTGATAGCGAAAGACTTTGACAGAACATGACGTTGATCCAGCGCAGCCGCCGATCAGCCCGATCAAGAAGAACATCACGACCGGAAATGTGCCCCATGCCATGTAGTTCGCGCTGGCATAACCTGTGCCCGTCATGATGGATGTAACGTTGAACAACGCATCGCGAAAACCTTTCTCCGTAAAGGTTCCGCCGCGTCCCCAAAGCCAAGACGTCATCAACAACACGCAAAAAATCACAATCATCAGGAAAACCTGAATTTGACGATCCTTGAACAATGGCTGCGCTGTTCCGGCCAACAACTGGACAAATCTAACAAAAGGCAGCGCCGCCAAAACCATGAAGATAACGGCGACGTAGTGCACCCCCGGCCCAAAAGTTGCAAATGACGCATCATAGTTTGCCATGCCACCGGTCGACACCGTCGTCATCGCGTGAACGATCGCGTCAAAGCCACCCATCCCGGTAGCAGAATAGGCTACGATGCAAGCGATCGTCAGGCCAACATAGATGAAGGAAATGCTAGTTGCGATTTCACCGGCACGGGGCAGGATTTTACCGCTGGTGTCAAAGCCTTCTGACCGGAAGATTTGCATGCCCCCGACGCGTAGCTCTGGCAAAAAGACCATCGCAACAACAACAATGCCAACACCACCCATCCATTGCAGCGTACCGCGCCAGAGCTTCAGGCCATCTGGTAAGTCTTCCAAATCATCGAGCACCGTGGCACCTGTTGTTGTCAGGCCGGACATCGCCTCAAAGAACGCATCGGTGAAATTTGCTTCGGTTGCCCCCAACACAAAGGGAATTGCACCAAAAACAGGCAGGCTGAGCCAGACAAGTGATGTCAGAAGGAAGGTTTGTCGCAAGGACAAGCCTTGTGTCACGCCATTTGCGCAAGCCAGCGCAATGAGCCCCCCAGTCAAGACGGTAACCACTGCACTTTCGAAAAAGACGAACCAGTGCCCATTGCCAGCCAGCAGGTCAGCCCCCAATGGGGCCAACATGGTGATACCAAGCGACGCCACAAGCAGACCGATGACATATCCAACTGGACGTAAATCAAGCATGCGCGCAGCGTTGGCCTGACCACAAGCCGGTGTCAAGAACGGCAAATCGACAATCAGGCCAAACTGTCGCTTGAAAGCATAGGCGTGTGGTTTACTTCACGCTCATGTTTGATCCTTCTTATGCGGCCGCTTTGACACAGCTGAATGACTTTGTCCCAAAGGCTGGCCGCGACTATGCCAGCCAGCGCAACTATGACGACCTCGCCCACGTCTCAACGCTTTCTGCCTACATCCGGCATCGCATTATCACCGAAGAAGAGGTGCTCAAAGCGGTCCTGAGCCGCCATAGTGCGCATACGGCTGAGAAGTTCACGCAAGAGGTCTTTTGGCGCACATACTGGAAAGGTTGGCTTGAGATGCGGCCGGGCGTCTGGGCGATGTACCGCACGACGCTGAATGCCGACTTGAACAGAGTGCATACTGAGGCCGGCCTCCGCCGCAACTGGGAAACGGCCTGCAAAGGCGAGACCGGCATCGATTGCTTTGATCATTGGGCGAGGCAACTGATCGAGACGGGGTATCTGCACAATCACGCACGGATGTGGTTCGCATCAATCTGGATTTTCACACTTCGCCTGCCGTGGGCATTGGGTGCCGATTTTTTCTTACGGCATTTGCTGGATGGGGACCCGGCCTCAAATACGTTGTCGTGGCGCTGGGTTGGCGGGCTACAAACCATTGGCAAAACCTATCTCGCGCGCGCTGACAACATTGCAAAATATACGCACGGGCGATTTCAGCCAGAGGGGCTAGCGCCATTTGCCGCCCCTTTGGACGGATTGCCACATCCATCACGCGACCCCATCCCAACCTCAGACATCATCGAACCCAACAAGCGCACGGGTGTGCTCATCACTGAGGAGGACCTATCGTTGGGCTGGTTGCTTGATCAGGTAGAGCCCGTGGCGGCTGCGATGTTGCAGGCAACGGCCCACCGAAGTCCGTTGCAGGTTAGCGAGCGTGTGACGTCCTTCACCAAGGCTGCAATGGCGGACTGCACCATGCGATTTTCTGATCGTTTGGGACCGGTAAGCCGAGTGACGCCGGATGAGATAGAAGACTGGATGCGCGAAAACGCATTAGATCAGGTGGTGACGGCTTATGTTCCTGTCGGACCAACGCATGATGCGCTGGAAGGCACCAGACTTGTCAAACTGCTCCGCCATTATGACGCAGCGGCGTGGCCGCATGCCACGCACGGCTTCTTTCGCTTCAAAGAAAAGATACCCAACCTCCTTGCTGACATAAAAGGATTAAAGTTGAGCTGACATCGCAAGCCAATGATATCGGCGCCACCCGCCATTCTGCGCGTTTTGTCCTTTGGACCCTTGCATACCAGCAACTGTCGATCATATTCTAAACTAAACCGTTCACTTTGGGAGAGATCATATGGCGACCAGTCTAACGATCAACGGATCAGAAATTGAGATCGATTTACCAGGTGATGTTCCCTTGCTGTGGGCGCTGAGAGATGAAGTCGGCCTGACCGGCACAAAGTTCGGTTGCGGTGTGGCGGCCTGCGGGGCCTGCACCGTCCATATTGACGGTGAAGCTGTCCGCTCTTGTCAGGTCGCGATTGCCGACGTTTGGGGTGAGGTGACAACGATCGAAGGACTCGGAACCCCCGAAAACATGGCCATTGTTCAACAGGCATGGGTCGACAATCAGGTGGCACAGTGCGGATACTGCCAATCTGGTCAGATCATGAATGCAGCTGCACTTCTTGCCGAAATCCCCAAACCGACCGACCAAGACATTGATGACGCCATGCAGGGCAACCTGTGCCGATGCGGAACATATCCGCGCATTCGCGCAGCGATCAAAGACGCCGCCGCACGCATGACGGAGGAGACATAATCATGGGACGTGTCAGAACAATCGCCCGTCGGACTTTTCTTATTGGATCTGCCGCCATCATCGGGGGTGTCGCATTTGGTGCCTACCAGATCAACAAAGACGCGCCAAACCCACTGATTGCCGGCGACGGCGAAGCGACGCTGAACCCTTTTGTGTTGATCAATCAAGACGGTGTGACGCTGATCGCACCCCGCGCGGAAATGGGTCAGGGTGTGCACACAACGCTGGCGGCATTGGTTGCCGAAGAATTGGATGTGGCGTGGGACGACATCAAGGTTCTGCACGGCCCGCCGGCACAGGCTTACTATAACTCGGTTTTCCTCGGCATGGCGCTTCCCGGTGCGCACTATAAGGACACGCCATTTAAACACGGCGTGCGTGAACAGGTCGGCAAGGTGGGAAAACTGCTCAACCTTCAAGCGACCGGTGGCTCCACGTCCATGAAAGATTTCTACGAACGTATGCGCCATGCCGGGGCTTCTGCACGTGAAGCGCTAAAGCTCGCCGCCGCAGCGCGTTTGGGCGTCGACGCGAGCACATTGGATACGCAAGATAGCAAAGTCATTGCCGCCGATGGCACGGCTATCGCCTATGCCGAATTGGCAGAAGCTGTACGCACGATCACTCCACCCGACGTCGAATTGCGCGCGAAATCAACGTGGAAGTATCTCGGCAAGCCAATGCCGCGCGTTGATATGGTCGCAAAATCGACCGGAACAGCGGATTTCGCGACGGACAAAAAGCTGGATGGTATGCGGTTTGCGACGGTCCGTATGAGCCCCACACGCGCCGGCATGGAAAGCTATGATGACAGCTTTGCCAAAGACATGGACGGGGTCGAAGCAATTGTCGATCTGGGCGATGGCATCGCTATCATTGCAACCAACACATGGTTGGCCATTCAAGCTGCCGAAGCTGTCGATGTTACTTGGAGCCCGGCGAACTACCCAGCGGACACCGACGGGTTGCGGGCTGCAATCGCAGCATCTTTTAACATAAAGCCCAATAGCACCGTGCGCGATGACGGGAACGTGAATAACGCCATGGAAGGCACTGAAATAAAATCAGAATATTACGTTCCATGGCTTGCCCACACGACGATGGAACCGATGAGTGCAACCGCCCTGTTCACAGGCGATGCGCTGGAAGTTTGGTCCGGCAACCAAGCGCCTACTTTGATCCGTGACGCCTGTGCCAAGGCTGTTGGACTGGCAGCTGAGCAGGTCACGTTGCACACGACCTTGTTGGGCGGTGGGTTTGGTCGCAGGGGCGAAATGGACTTCTCCACCCAAGCTGCGCGGATCGCGGCAGCGATGCCCGGCACGCCGATCCGTATGACATGGAGTCGCGAAGAGGATATCCGCCGCGACTTCTACCGTCCTGCCGCGCTTGCGCGTTTTCGCGGCGTGGTTCAGGATGGCAAACCGGTGCTGCTGGACGGCAAAATTGCAGCACCATCGGTACTCCACAGCTCGTCGCGGCGCCAGACGGGTGTTGTACCACCCGGCCCGGACAGGCTACATGTTGAAGGTGCCGCAGACCAGCCCTATGCCATTCCAAATTTCCGGATTGCGGGGCATTTGGCCGATATAGATATTCCGCTCGGCTTCTGGCGCTCTGTCGGCGCTTCGATCAATGGTTTCATGCTGGATACATTCATTGATGAAATGGCGCATGCAGCCGACGCCGACCCCCTGCAATTCCGACTTGATCTGACACGTGATGAACACGCCCCCTCTGCTGGTGTGTTGGAGGCAATTGCCGATATGTCCAATTGGACTGGTCAAACACCTGACAAGATCGGGCGCGGTGTTGGTTTTTCCTTCTCTTTCGGAACCCCGGTTGCTGAAGTTGTTGAGGTTGAAGACACTGGGAACGGGATCAAGATCAATAAGTGCTGGATTGCTTGCGATCTGGGAACAGTGCTGGACCCGAGCATTGTAGAGGCACAAATGGTCTCCGGCGCAGTTTATGGTTTCTCTGCCGCGATGCAGGGCGAGATTACGTTCTCAGATGGTATGGCAGAGCAAAGCAACTTTTATGACTATGACGCGATGCGCATGCACACTGTGCCGGAATTCGAGGTGCGCCTGCTTGAGGCCAACCCCTTCATGGGTGGCGCTGGCGAACCGGGCACGCCGCCGTCAATGCCGGCCTTGGGAAACGCACTGTTCGACCTGACAGGAACGCGGGCGCGTGAGCTGCCGCTGATCAAGACCTTTGATCTTATTCTTTGACGCGGCGCTTTCCGAAAATCCCGACGTGGTCCGCACGCCAACAACCAAACCTGACTGAACGGCCTATCCAGCCTTGCGCAGGCCGCCGATAGCCCAACGCCGACAGGCATCGCCAAACGCTTCAAACAGCGGGCGCGATACGGGATCGGCATCTGCGTTCCACTCTGGATGCCATTGCACCGACAGCGTAAACCCCGGCGCATCCGCGACATATATCGCCTCGGGTGTGCCGTCTGGGGCATATCCGTCGATGACAATGCGCGGTCCCGCCTTTTTGATCCCTTGCCCGTGCAACGTGTTCGTCATCACTTTGTGGCTGCCAAAAATGCGATGAAAGGGTCCACCTTCTGTCAGGGTGACCTCATGGCGCAGTTCAAACTTCTCTTCCAGCGTACCGTCCGGGGGCATGCGGTGGTTGTCGCGCCCCGGCAGATCGCGAATTTCGGGATAGAGCGAACCACCCATCGCGACATTCATTTCCTGAAATCCTAGGCAAACCCCCATGACTGGTTGGCCGCGTGTGACGCAGGCCCGGATTAGCGGCAGCGTCAGGCGATCGCGCTTACGCTCGAACGTGCCGTGGGCTTCCGTCTCGAGCTCGCCATATTCTTCAGGGTGCACATTTGGGCGGCCACCTGGAAAGAAGAAACCATCGCAGGTTGCCATCAATTCTTCGACCTGTAGCAAATCTGGTTCAGCCGGAATGATGATTGGCACCACACCGGATACTTCAGACAACGCCTGAACGTTCATCGCACCTGCACCTTGCACAAGGTACTCGTCGTTGATCAGATGCGAGTTCGAGATGATGCCAACAACAGGTCGCGCCATAAGTGATCCTTTCCGGTTCCACCTTAAGTAGCGCTCAAAGGGCCGCAATGAAAGCCGATGAAATGCACAATTGCGCCGGCAAAACCGCACATGCCGCAATTTTTGGCAGCATGCATGATGTGTTGGACGGGTTTAGGCCTCTCCGATAAGTCCGGCTGCCTCAATCCCTGCCATCGCGGCGATGACATCATTGTCCGACGTATCGCCAGTGACGCCAACCGCACCCATGACATTCCCACGCTTGTCATGCACCAAAACGCCGCCCGGTACAGGTACAACCTGACCGCCGTAGACCCCATTTACGGCCGCCATAAAGTAGGCCTGCTGTTCGGCGCGTGCCATTTGCGCCGTGCCTGCCATACCCAGCATGACCGACCCGTAGGCTTTGCCATGTGCGATCCCAAAACGCCCTGGTGCCGCGCCGTCAGCGCGCTCAAACGCTTTAACATGACCGCCAGCGTCGAGGACGACAACTGACAGTGGTTTGAACCCCATCTCATCGCCCTTTGCTAAGGCTTTGCGGATGATCGTACGGGCTTTATTGGTGGAAATTTCGGCCATAGTGACTCTCCAATGTTTCAGTGATTGCGCTGCGATTTCAGTTCCAACCGGCGCTGATGTAGGACGGGCTCAGTATAGCCCGACGGCTGGATACGCCCCTTAAAGACCAGATCACAAGCCGCTTGAAACGCGATCCCAGTAAAGTCTGGTGCCATCGGACGATAGACTGGATCATCTGCGTTTTGGCCATCAACCACTGCGGCCATCTTGCGCATCGCCTCCATCACCTGCGCCTCGCTCACAACATCGTGGTGCAACCAGTTCGCGAGCGCTTGGCTGGAAATGCGGCAAGTGGCGCGGTCTTCCATCAGGCCAACATTATTGATGTCAGGAACTTTGGAACACCCGACACCCTGATCAATCCAACGGACGACATAGCCAAGGATACCTTGCGCGTTGTTCTCGATTTCCTTGATCTTTTGCGCGTCCGACCAGCGCTGATACTGCGCCAGCGGGATATCAAGGATCGACGACACGTAAGCGCGGCGTCCACTCTTAAGCAGCTTTTGCTGCACCGCCATCACATCGACCTTGTGATAATGCAACGCATGCAGCGTGGCTGCCGTGGGACTGGGCACCCAGGCACAATTGGCACCCGATTGCGGGTGGCTGATTTTCTGCTCCAGCATCGCCGCCATCATGTCAGGCATCGCCCACATGCCCTTGCCAATCTGGGCTTTGCCGGAAAAACCGCATTCCAAACCAATATCGACGTTCTGATCCTCATAAGCGCCAATCCACTGTTTGCGCTTGATAAAGTCCTTTCGGCTAAATGGACCCGCCTCCATTGAGGTATGAATTTCGTCGCCAGTCCGATCCAGAAAACCGGTATTAATGAACGCCACGCGGGATTTGGCCGCGCGGATACACTCCTTGAGGTTCACCGTCGTGCGGCGCTCCTCGTCCATGATTCCGATTTTGACTGTATTGCGGGGCAAACCCAGCACATCTTCGACTTTGCCAAAGATGTCGTTGGTCAGTGCCACTTCTTCGGGCCCATGCATCTTCGGCTTTACGATATAAACCGACCCCAAAGCAGAGTTGCCACCGTCCCGTTTCAGATCATGCATCGCGATCAGCACAGTGATCATCGCGTCCATCAGGCCTTCAAAGACCTCATTCCCGTTTTCATCAAGAATAGCTGGGTTCGTCATCAAATGCCCAACATTGCGGATCCACAACAACGCCCGGCCCTTCAATGTGAGACCACCACCATCTGCGGCCACATAGGCAATGTCGTCCGCCAAGCGACGCGTCATGGTTTGGCCGCCCTTTTGGAACTCGGCAGAAAGATTCCCTTTCATCAACCCGAGCCAATTTGCATAAGCTTCGACTTTGTCCGCAGCATCGACGCAGGCCACGCTGTCCTCGCAATCCATGATAGCCGAGACAGCACTTTCCAATCTCACATCTGCCAACAGCGCCTGATCGCGACTGCCAATAGGATGTGCCCGATCAAAGATCAGTTCGACGTGCAAACCGTTGTTTTTAAGAAGTATCGCGTCCGGCGCTTTGGGGTTGCCCCGATATCCCACAAATTTTCCGGGCTCACGCAGCGGGTTGTCATCAATCAGCAGCGCACCATCGCGCACGTAGTACCGAGACACGTCAGCATGACTGGACCCCGCAATTGGAAATGCCTCATCCAGAAAAACGCGGGCACGTGCGACAACACGGGCGCCATGTCCGCGCGAATAAGCGCCCTTGGGCGGCTGCACACCCATCGCGTCAGTGCCATAAAATGCATCATAGAGGCTGCCCCATCGGGCATTGGCAGCGTTGAGCGCAAAACGGGCGTTCGTGATCGGGACAACCAGTTGAGGCCCGGGGACCGTTGCGATCTCTGGGTCAACATTCGCGGTATCGATGGTGAAGTCTGCACCTTCGTCCACCAAATATCCGATCTCGCGCAAGAAAGCCTCATACGCTGTGCGATCAAGTGCCTGACCACGCCGCGCTACGTGCCATTCATCAATCCGGGTCTGCAAGTCATCGCGCTTTGCCAATGCGGCCCGGTTGCGCGGCGTCATTTCAGCGACAACATCGGCAAACCCGGACCAGAATTTGGCACTATCAATTCCAGTACCAACTATAGCATTTTCTTCAATAAAATTAGATAACTCTACCGCGACCTTTAAGCCGTTTCTTTCGACGCGATCCATCACTGTAAAGCCCTCCCTGACATCGGCTGCATACTGCGGCACACAAGCCGCTTCGCGCATGAGGTAGAGCGAATGTTTCCGATAGGCAACAAGCCTACTGCGAATTTGTTGCGGATGACTTTCGTTCCGATTTGCAGCGCTCCGAACAATAGCGCACATCTTCCCAAACCCGTGCCCATTTCTTGCGCCAGCCAAATGGGCGACCGCAGGTCGCACAGGTCTTTTGGGGAAGGTCAGCCTTGCGGCGCATCTTGGGCATGCGCAAGAGGTAAAGCGCCGACAGATCATTGCAAGTTTCTGCGTGCCTCTGGGATAGGCGGTAGCGCGTCACTCCAAGGCGCTCTACCGTGGCAGAGCCAAAGCAAGGATCATCCAATGAAAGATGCAGCACCTCAGACTATCTATCTTCGCGACTACACGCCGCCCGCCTATCTGGTGGACGAGGTACATCTGACGTTTCGCCTGAATACAACCGCTACACGGGTGACATCGCGGATCGCCTTTCGGCCGAACCCAGACGTAAAGGACACCGCGTTTTTCCTCCATGGCAGCGATATCAAACTCATCAGCGCAACGATCGACGGACAAAGCGTCTCGCCTGATCTCAGTGCAGACGGATTGCAGTGCGATGTTCCGGACACCCCGTTTATTTTTGAGACAGAGGTCGAGATCAGCCCAAGTACCAACACGGCACTCGAAGGTCTTTATATGTCGAACGACAGGTATTGCACGCAATGCGAAGCGGAAGGTTTTCGCAAAATCACCTTCTACCCTGACCGTCCCGACGTCATGGCGGTCTTTACTGTCCGGATCGAAAGCGATCTGCCCGTTCTTTTGTCAAACGGTAACCCCACCAGCGCGGGCCAAGGTTGGGCCGAGTGGCATGATCCATGGCCCAAACCAGCTTATCTTTTTGCGTTGGTCGCTGGTGATCTCGTCTCACACTCCGACAGTTTCACCACACGATCTGGCCGGTCGGTTGACCTCAACATCTGGGTCCGCCCAGGTGGTGACGAGGCAAAATGCGCCTTTGGTATGGAGGCGCTAAAAAAGTCGATGGTGTGGGATGAGAATGTCTACGGGCGCGAGTATGACCTGGATATCTTTAACATCGTTGCGGTCGATGACTTCAACATGGGAGCGATGGAAAACAAGGGACTGAATATTTTTAACGCCTCTGCTGTTCTGGCCTCGCCCGAAACTGCGACAGATGCGGATTTTGAACGGATAGAGGCGATCATTGCGCATGAATATTTTCACAACTGGACCGGCAACAGGATCACCTGCCGCGATTGGTTCCAGCTGTGCCTGAAGGAAGGTCTGACAGTTTTTCGCGATCAACAATTTACAAGCGATCTGCGCAGCTGCGCAGTCAAACGTATCGATGACGCGATGGTGCTGCGCGCCTATCAGTTCCGCGAGGACAATGGACCGCTTGCGCACCCCGTCCGGCCCGAGAGCTTTGTTGAAATCAACAACTTTTATACGGCGACTGTCTATGAAAAAGGCGCCGAAGTGATCGGTATGTTGAAGCTGTTGGTGGGTGATGACGCCTACGCCAAGGCGTTAGACCTCTATTTTGATCGCCATGACGGCGACGCCGCGACGATTGAAGATTGGCTGCAAGTCTTCACCGACACGACCGGCCGTGATCTGACCCAATTCGCCTTGTGGTACAGCCAATCCGGGACGCCGCGTCTGACGGTGCAAGATGATTTTTCCGACGGCACCTACACGCTGCAATTACAGCAAGAAACACCGGAAACACCGGGCCAGTCAGAGAAGAAACCTATGGTGCTACCCATTGCTTTGGGACTATTGGATCCTTCAGGCAACGAAGTCCTGTCGACAACTGTTCTCGAAATGACGGACGCCAAGCAGACGTTCACGTTTGATGGTCTCAGCGACAAACCCATCCCTTCAATTCTGCGCAACTTTTCCGCCCCGGTGTTGGTGAACGATGCCCTCACGCGCGCAGACCGCACCGTGATCCTGGCACATGATAGCGATCCGTTTAATCGATGGGAGGCAGGCCGCAAATTAGCCCAAGAGATGCTGGTCGATATGGTGCACCACGATGCGACCCCAGACACGGCCTTCCTAGATGCGCTCGCGGCTGTGCTGCGCGACGATACCCTTGACCCCGCTTTTCGGGCATTGGTCCTGCACCTTCCCAGCGAAGAAGATACCGCACAAGCAATTTTTGACAGTGGGCACGTCCCGGACCCAACGGCGATAAATCAAACACATGAAACGCTAAAGTTGCATATTGCGCAGCATATGCAGGACCTTTTGCCGCGCATTTATGCTGATATGGTCGTCACCGGCCCCTATGCGCCCGATGCCGGTCCGGCAGGGAAACGTGCGCTTGGGAATGCTATCCTCTCTCTGATCAGCAAGCTTGACGGCGGAAAACAGGCAACGAAGCAGTTTGCAACGGCCGACAATATGACCCAGCAACTGGGCGCGTTGCGTGCTTTGCTGCAAATCGCGAAAGGTGCGCCAGAACTGGCGACCTTTGAGACGCAGTGGCAGCATGACCGCCTTGTGATGGACAAATGGTTCGGCTTACAGGTCAGTCTTGCGCCACCACATGAGGCCGCGACGATTGCGGAACGTCTGACGGCACATACCGCTTTTGATATCAAAAATCCAAACCGTTTCCGCGCCGTTTTTGTTGGATTGAAGGCAAACACCGCAGGATTTCATCATAAATCAGCCGATGCTTACGGATTGCTTGCTGACTGGCTGATCCGCCTTGATCAGCTGAACCCGCAAACCGCGGCGCGCATGTCGACTGCTTTCGATACTTGGAAACGCTATGATATTGATCGGCAAAAGAAAATGCGCGCGGCCTTGACCCGAATTGCACAAGCGCCCGACTTATCCCGTGATACCAGCGAAATGGTGACGCGCATATTGGGCTAGTTTTTGCCGAACTAGATAAGCAAATGCTGCAAGGTTTTGCCGTTGGCGGAGTGTCATACGTTTGTCATGGCACCGTTACGTTGCCGGGTGCATTCAAGCAGCATGGAACATCGCATTGACCCGCTGATCGCTGAACGCGCCCCGTGGCTTTACAGTGATCGCCCCGGAACACGCATCGCTAAGCGGTGCCTGAACCGCATTCTTGGATATAACACCACGCTCGATATCGCCAAATCGCTTCAGGATGCACCGTCCGAAAAGATTATGGGCGCGATGGCCGATCGGTTGTCAAAAATGGTCGTGGTCAGTGGACTGGGGCAAATCCCAGGACATGGTCCTGCCCTGATTGTTGCCAATCATCCGACGGGGATCGCCGATGGTATCATTTTGAATGGTTTGATCTGTGCTGCCCGTCCCGACGCATATTTCTTCGCCAACCGCGATATCCTGCGGGTCTTTCCTCAGATGGAGACGATGATAGCGCCCGTCGAATGGCGCCCCGAACAGCGCAGCCACGCCAAAACCCGCGAGACAATGTCTTATGTGCGCACGGCAACGCAAGAGGGCCGTCTTGGGGTGATTTTTCCATCTGGCCGTCTTGCCAAACGGCGCAGACTGCGACTGCATGAACGCCCGTGGATGGCATCGGCAGCGATGCTTGCCCGCAAGTTCGATTTGCCAGTGATCCCGGTCAACATCCAAGCGCGTAATTCTGCACTGTTTTATCTATTCGATCTGATCCACCCGACACTTCGCGACATCACCTTGTTCCATGAAACACTGAACAAGGACCGTCAGCCGTTCAAAGTGACTGTTGGTGAACCAATTTCCGCGGCATCCATCCCGCGTCACTCCGACGAGGGAATTGAGATGCTGCGGCGTGCCACCTTGGCATTGGGCGGCAAGCACGCGCCCACTGTGAATCTTGTTACCGCGTCACGCGCCTGGATGCGCACCCCCCACCCCGACTAGAGATGTCATGCCGCCTTGAAGCTGCCTGCGCCTTCTTTTACATGAAGGCAACGCAGACAAAAGGAAGCGCGCCATGCTTGATCTGACCTATGATGCCCCCGCCCCAAAAGTGATCGCAGGTGCGACCAGCGACTGGGAGCTTGTCATTGGTCTTGAAGTACATGCGCAAGTCGCCACAAACGCGAAACTGTTTTCAGGCGCCTCCACATTGTTTGGCGCTGAGCCCAATAGCAATGTCGCTTTCGTGGATGCCGGCATGCCGGGCATGTTGCCTGTGATCAACGAAGGATGTGTGGCACAAGCAGTCAAAACCGGGCTGGGTTTGAATGCCGAAATCAACCTTTCCTCTGCATTTGATCGCAAGAACTACTTTTACCCGGACTTGCCGCAGGGTTACCAGATTTCACAGCTTTACCATCCGATCGTCGGCGAAGGCGAAGTGCTTGTCGAGATGGGCGATAGCATGGCCCGCAAAGTACGTATTGAGCGGATCCATCTGGAACAGGACGCGGGTAAGTCCATTCATGACATGGACCCCGCGATGTCATTTGTGGATCTGAACAGAACCGGCGTTGCCTTGATGGAAATTGTCAGCCGCCCAGACATTCGTGGACCAGAAGAGGCCGCTGCCTACGTTTTGAAGCTACGTCAAATCCTGCGCTATCTGGGCACCTGTGACGGGAACATGCAGAACGGAAACTTACGTGCAGACGTGAACGTCTCGGTCTGCAAGCCGGGCGACTATGAGCGTTATCAGGAAACCCAGGATTTCGGCCATCTTGGGACACGCTGCGAAATCAAGAACATGAATTCGATGCGCTTTATTCAGATGGCCATCGACTATGAGGCGCGTCGTCAAATCGCGCTAATTGAGGATGGGCAAGAGGTCGTACAGGAAACACGCCTCTATGATCCCGACAAGAATGAAACACGTTCGATGCGATCAAAAGAAGAAGCACACGACTACCGCTATTTCCCTGACCCTGACCTATTGCCATTGGAAATTGAGCAGGGCTGGGTCGATGATATCAAAGCAACATTGCCTGAACTGCCGGATCAAAAGAAGGCGCGCTTTATCAGTGATTTCGGCCTGTCAGACTATGATGCCTCTGTTTTGACAGCGGAGGTTGTGAACGCCGAATACTTTGAGAAAGTTGCCGAAGGCCGCGATGGAAAGCTTGCCGCAAACTGGGTGATTAATGAACTCTTCGGACGTTTGAAGAAAGAAGACCACAATATCGAAGACAGTCCGGTGTCAGCGGAGCAGCTTGGCGAACTGATCGGCTTGATTAAAGACGGCGACATCAACGGCAAAATTGCGAAAGACGTATTTGAAATCTGCTACACGTCGGGCCGCAATCCGGCCGAAATTGTCGAAACCGAAGGCATGAAACAGGTCACCGACACCGGGGCGATCGAGACCGCAGTCGAAGAAATCATCGCCGCCAACCCCGCGCAGGTTGAAAAGGCGAAAGCCAATCCAAAGTTGGTGGGCTGGTTTGTGGGCCAAGTCATGAAGTCTACGGGTGGGAAAGCCAACCCTGGGGCCGTAAACCAGATTGTGACGGCGAAGCTCGGGCTCTGAGCCCTGCCATTCAGGCAACGATGGAATGCATTGGCACAAACCTTCAGGTTTGATACACCATGCCGGTGGAATAGTGGGGTGAGGCCATGACCTTTGAATATAAAGTCGTTCCAGCGCCGGTGCGTGGACTTAAGGCGCGCGGCGTAAAAACTGCTGAAGATCGCTTTGCCAACGCATTGCAGACAGCAATCAATGAACTGGCTGCCGATGGTTGGGAATACCAGCGCGCGGATACTTTGCCGAGCGAGCAGCGCGAAGGATTGATGAGCAAGACAACCGTTTATCAGAACATGCTTGTGTTCCGACGCACAAAAGATGCCACAAAAACCGTTCAGCCTGCTCCAGAGCCTGTCGTCACCGCACCCCACCCCAAAACAGGTGAGGAACGTCTGATCGAAAAGAAACTCGTGGCGACACCCAAGGCGGAGCCGAAGGATGCACCAAAGATCGATACGGATCCAAAGCCGGAAACCGACAAAAAGACCGACCTGGCAGCCGAGTAGTTACTGAATATCGATAGCGAGGGCGTGAATGCGCCCAATAATATCTTTGCCCAGTGCGGCGTGAACGGCGCGGTGGCGGCCAATCCGCGACATGTTGTCCAAGGATGCGGCCTTGATGACAACCCGCCAATGGCTTTCGCCCGATCCATCATCGCCTGCATGTCCACTGTGCAAGGCGCTTTCGTTCAGGACCTCTAGGTGCTCTGGCGAAAGGTCGCCCAGCGCGTCACGAATTTCTGTTTCAAGTGTCATTATTTTTAAGCTGCCCTCTTCAATCTCTCGCTGCAGAGTCTAAAGTTACTTCTCCGAGTCGAAAAGGCGAGACGCATCATGAAGAAAGATGATCCTTTTGGTTTTGACATGTCAGTGTCGAGTTCAAAGAAAAAGAATCCGCGTGGACGGCGCGGTATGTCGGGTGCGTCCGAAACATCCACACGGGTTTGCGACCATGAGGGATGTGAAGAAGCTGGTAAATATCGCGCACCAAAGTCACCCGATATTTTGGATGACTTCTTTTGGTTCTGCCAACAGCACGTCCGCGAATATAACCTCAAATGGAATTTCTTTGACAGCACTTCAGAGGCTGAGCTGGCCGCGCAAATGGATAGCGACCGTGTTTGGGAACGACCGACAAAGCCATTCAAGCGCACGGTAGAAGAAGCCGCATGGGCGCGGCTTGGTGTTGACGATGCGCATCAAGTTCTGGGAGAAAACGCAACGCGCAATCCTGGCCGTGGTGCGGCTGCGGGGCGCAAGCTACCGCCAACGGAACGGCGTGCTATCGAGATTTTGGAAGCCAAGGACAACATGTCCAAACAAGAAATTCGCAAGGCTTATAAAGCCCTGATCAAAGTGCTGCACCCGGATATGAACGGCGGTGACCGCAGCCAAGAAGAACAATTGTCAGAAGTTGTTTGGGCTTGGGATCAGATTAAAGTCAGCCGTAACTTCCGCGACAAAGATTAAGGGCGCCCCAAGGCGCCCTTTACTTCTAACAACTCTTACTTCGCTATCAGTCGCGGTGGTAAAGTTGCGCCCGCGACAAAGTGCTCAACCGGTCCGTTGCGCGGTTCCCTGTTGCGCGTCCAATCCCAAAAGCACGTTCTTCAGCAAGAAAGCCCATCAGGTAATGAGCGCCGATCAGTACCACAAACCAAGCAGCGGCCAACCAAGGTTTGGCGATAAACTCTGACACCAGCAATACGGGTGCGTAGACTGCGCCAGACAGCGGCATGATCAGCAGTCCCGCACCAACCGCAGCGATCAACGCGACCGCCACACTGCCAACAGCAGCGCGTGCGAAACCCATCGCTCCGGCACGGCCCATCCAGCCGCGTGCAAGGTACAAAGCCACGCCACCGCTGGCCCCGCCAACAAGGATCGTCCAGGCAACAAAAACCATGGATTGCTTGGGCTGGGCATTCGCCACTTCAAGTCCCGAGACAATCATCATCGTGATACCCGCTGTCACTGCGATGACAGCGGCGTAAGCGATAGCAAAAGATTTCTCGCCTTTAGTCAGGTACATTTTTTCTGCAAAACGCGCGAACATAGCGTTTATCCCCCATAACTCGTTAGTTCGTGATGTGTACGCTTTTGGCCGGTCAATGGTCTGTGCGAAACATCACAACAAAAAACTATTCTATAGGCAAGAAATTGCCACAAACTGTTCTCATTCTCAAGAACAAACCAGCAATTGGTAGCGTTAACTTGGACTAAGGTAAGGTTTTCCCTACCATTTATTCCAATACAGAAACGATAAAGTCGGCGCATTTACGCTTTGTTAAGGCACTTGTCCAAAAAAACAGCAGATTTCTGGCTACGTTTTGTTAACCATTAGAATCGCTCATGGTCGGTCGCGGCGGACTTTTCCGCAAATATCAGGCGCGAAAGACGAGACTCACACCATTCAAACAGTGCCGTTTGCCGGTCGGCTGCGGGCCATCGTCAAAGATGTGCCCAAGGTGGCTCCCGCAACGTCGACAATGAACTTCCGTGCGCACGCGTAACAGCTTCCGGTCCGGCTTCGTCCCGATTGCGCCAGGTAGGTTATCATAGAAGCTGGGCCAACCTGTGCCGCTGTCATACTTTGTTGCTGACGGATACAGCGCCAGATCGCAGCCGCGGCAAAAATAGGTGCCATCTGCATAATTCTTGTCCAAGGGCGAGCTTCCCGCGCGCTCTGTGCCCTCGTCACGCATGACACGGTACTGCGCCGCGGTCAGCATTGCGCGCCATTCCGCTTCGGTGCGGGTGACTTCAAACTGCTGGGCCTGAAGTGCGGCAGGTGCGACAGCGCCTGCCAACGCGGTCAAAGTAAATGTACGGCGGTTCATCATGACAATATCCTTTAGCTTTGCGATATATATATGCGCACCGCCCGCAACCCGCCTAGCACAAAGGCACGAAACCACGCGCATGTGATCGACTGTCATTTGCTGCGCGTGTGAGATGAATTGCGCCCTTTCCCTTGCAGCGCCTCGCGTTATGTTGCATTTCCGAGGAAACGATACGCGGCGATTTATAAAGGGCCTCAAGATGGCGGACGGTATGACGGACATGCAAGCAAAACCAACCGAAGAAATCTCGGTCCGTGAAGTCTTTGGCATCGACAGCGACATGAAGATCAAAGGTTTTGCAGATCGCTCTGACCGCGTGCCCGAGATCGACAGCACCTATAAGTTTGACCCCGACACGACTTTGGCGATCCTTGCGGGCTTTGGCTATAATCGCCGGGTGATGATCCAAGGGTATCACGGCACCGGTAAGTCGACGCATATTGAACAGGTCGCGGCCCGCCTGAATTGGCCTGCTGTACGCGTAAACTTGGATAGCCATATCAGCCGGATCGACCTGATCGGCAAGGACGCCATCAAACTGCGCGACGGCGTACAAGTCACCGAATTCCATGAAGGCATTCTACCTTGGGCTTTGCGCAACCCTGTGGCCATCGTATTTGATGAATATGATGCAGGCCGTGCGGACGTCATGTTCGTGATCCAGCGTGTGCTGGAAACCGATGGTAAGCTGACACTGATGGATCAGAACGAAATCATCACACCGAACCCCTATTTCCGCCTGTTCGCTACAGCAAACACGGTTGGGCTCGGTGACACAACAGGCCTTTATCACGGCACGCAGCAAATCAACCAAGCGCAAATGGACCGCTGGTCATTGGTAGCAACGCTCAACTACCTCAGCCATGATGCGGAGGCGGCGATCATCCTGTCGAAATCCCCGCACTTTAATACAGAGCCGGGACGCAAGCAGATCAGCCAGATGGTGACGGTCGCAGACCTAACGCGTACGGCGTTCATGAATGGTGACCTATCAACGGTTATGTCGCCACGCACCGTCCTCGCTTGGGCAGAGAATGCGCGTATCTTCCAAGATGTCGGCTATGCCTTCCGCCTGTCGTTCCTGAATAAGTGTGACGAGCTTGAACGTCAGACCGTCGCTGAATTCTATCAGCGGTGCTTTGACGAGGAACTGCCAGAAAGCGCTGCGAGCCTCAGCCTCGGCTGATCAAATTTCTAAAGCGTCGTTTTTGAGGTCCTGCTGACCTTGCAGCAGGGCCTCGTTTTGCTGTGGCCATCAGTCGGCACAACCAAATTTTCGTACGTAGCAAATAATTTGGGCTATAATTTCGCCACATTGCCCGGTTTACATGCAGTATGAACACTTTTCTTGCCTCTTGTGCAGTTTTGCTTTCACTCGCCCCTGCATTGCGAGCCCAAGATCATGCGCAGCTGCGAACCTTCGCGACCTGTGCTGGCCGCCTGTCTGCCGTTATGGAGTACCAGTGGATGTTTGACGGCGATGCGTCCGAACGAACCAAAGCCCAAAGAGAAACTGTGCTGGAATTGATATCGGCAGTCATGGAGCCAGACATGGGCCGACAGGTATTGAGCTGGAGATTGACCGGAAAACAGGCGCAGGGCGTACTATTGACCCGCGCCACATTCAATCAAGATGCGACTGACGCAGCTTGGGCCCGGGAACAAGCAACCCTTTATGAACGCGAGTGCACGGGGCTTTTGTTAAGTTAAGTTCAATCTGTTCAGAAATGCCACGAGCTTGTCATACTCCAGCCGGTTTTCTAGGAATGATACCACGAAATTTTATTTGGACCGGAGCCATTCCATGAAAATGAAGATCGGAACCCCGCTGCCTGACGACTATGTGGTCAGCCATGAGGATCTGGCGGAAACAGCATCGACCTTGATCGCCCATACGCTACTACCGCTGTTCGCCGAAAACATGAGCGAGGAGATGGCCAAAGCCAACGTCGAAGGGATTGTGACAGAACTGGCGTATCTGTTCGATGAAGGTGAAATCGAACTAGGCGGTAAAACCTTCCGTCCCCGTCTGGCATTTGTGGATGAGAACGGTGCGCTTCTGCCGGGAGCCGCGGACCTGGTGACGCTGCATGCTTTGGCCGAAGAGCCGTTCGAAATCGACCCAGAGGCCGGGATCACATTTGAGGAACCCGAATTCGTCGACGAATAGGAATTGCAGCGCTCGGGGACTGGTCTTTACCCTTGCTGAGTTCTAGTTTGTGGCGGAGCAAAGGACCCCGCCATGAACAAACCATCCGACAACCCAGCCGATCCTTTCAAAAAAGCGTTGGCCGAAGCGACCAAAGTAATGGCGGATGACCCTGAGTTGGCGGTCACCTATTCGGTTGATCCTGCGGGGCAAACCTCTGACACGATCCGCTTGCCCCAAGTGTCCCGGCGCATGACGCGAGATGAAGTCCTTTTGGCGCGCGGCACCGCAGATGCTTTCGCTCTGCGCCACAAATTCCATGATCCTAAAGTCTCTGCTCGCTACATGCCTCAAGGACAGATGGCCCAAGACCTCTATGAAGCAATGGAAACCGCCCGGATTGAGGCGGTGGGCGCTGAGTACATGCCCGGTACTGCGGGCAATATCGATGTCAAGATCGGTACCGAAGCCATGCGCAAAGGCTACGACCAAATCGCCCAAGCCTCAGACGCGCCTTTGGCGGTTGCAGCTGGTTATCTGATCCGCCATCTGGCGACAGGCCGCGATCTGCCCAAAGGGGCCGACAACGTGATGGAGTTGTGGCGCGGGTTTATTGAGGATCACTGCGGCGGAACGCTGGACAGCCTTGAAGACACGCTGAACGACCAGCAGGCATTTGCGAAATTTGCACGTCAGTTGATCAGCGACATGGGGTATGGCGATCAGTTGGGTGATGACCCCGACAGTCTTGACGATGATCAGGAAGACGAAGCCGAAGAAGGCAGCGACGATCAGCAGGATGAGCCTGATAGCACCGGCGAAGACGACAGCGAGGGCGAAGAGGCCGAAGGTACACCAGAGCAATCTCAGGAAGATCAACAAGATGCCAGCCAAGCGCAAGTCAGCATGGATGATCAGGCAGATGCCGAGATGGGTGAAGAGGCCGAAATGCCCGAGGGTGAGGCCCCGCTAGAGCCGCCTGCCCCGCAGCCGGTGTCTGATGCTGATCCTGACTATAAGGTATCAACAGTCGAGTTCGACGAAGAGATCGGTGCCGAAGATTTGGCGGAGCCAGTGGAATTGGAACGCCTGCGCGCTTATTTGGATCAACAGTTGGAACCGTTAAAGGGGGCTGTGTCGCGGCTGGCCAATAAACTACAACGTCGCCTGCAAGCGCAACAAAACCGGTCGTGGGAGTTTGACCGCGAGGAAGGCATCCTCGACGCGGGGCGCTTGGCGCGGGTTGTTGCCTCACCCACAACGCCGCTGTCGTTCAAGGTCGAAAAAGACACCGATTTCCGCGATACGGTTGTAACGCTGCTGCTCGACAACTCCGGCTCCATGCGGGGTCGCCCGATTTCCATCGCCGCCATTTGTGCGGATGTCATGGCCCGCACGTTGGAACGCTGTGATGTGAAGGTCGAAATTCTGGGCTTTACGACCAAGGCCTGGAAGGGCGGACAGTCCCGTGAAAAATGGCTGGCTGATGGGCGCGAAGCGACGCCCGGCCGGCTGAATGATCTGCGCCATATTATCTACAAATCCGCCGATGCACCGTGGCGGCGAACCCGACCCAATCTTGGGTTGATGATGAAAGAAGGACTGCTGAAGGAAAACATCGACGGCGAGGCGTTGGAATGGGCGCATCGCCGGATCATTGGCCGCCAAGAGCAGCGCAAAATTCTGATGGTAATCTCAGACGGCGCGCCTGTTGACGACTCAACTTTGTCCGTTAACCCTGCGAATTATCTGGAAAAACACCTGCGTGATGTCATCGCGATGGTTGAAAAGCGCAAGGCGGTTGAGCTGGTTGCGATTGGGATTGGCCATGATGTGACCCGTTATTATGAGCGCGCGGTGACCATTACAGACGTTGAACAACTGGCTGGTGCGATGACCGAGCAGTTGGCCAGCCTTTTTGATAGTGATCCGCGCAAACGCGCCCGTGTTTTGGGAATGCGGAAGGCAGGTTAGCCTCCGGCGGAAGTTTGATTGGACATAGAAAGTTGATTGGGGTGGTAGATGTTTCAAACATTTGAGGCGCAATCTTCGCCCGATCAGGGGCCGCCACGACTGGCCGCATTGCGCAAACTGATGGCAGAGCGTGCGCTTGACGCGTTCTTGGTCCCACGTGCCGATGCGCACCAGGGCGAATATGTGGCCCCGCGGGATGCGCGATTGGAATGGCTGACAGGTTTTTCGGGGTCCGCCGGGTTTTGCGCCGTGTTACAGGATGTGGCAGGGGTGTTTATCGATGGTCGCTACCGTGTTCAGGTGCGCGCGCAGGTCGCTGATGTGTTCACCCCAGTGCATTGGCCAGAAACCAAATTGGCCGAATGGTTAGAGACCCAACTACCGTCTGGCGGCACGCTGGGATTTGATCCTTGGTTGCACACCGTGGCGGAAATCGCGGAGCTACGGAAGACGTTGTCGCGTTTCAAATTGATCGAAACGGACAATCTGATTGATGCCATTTGGGATGATCAGCCCGCGCCACCCGACGCCCCGTTTACTGCCCATGCCATTGAACACGCTGGCGAGGCGCACAATGACAAACGCGCCCGATTGGCCAAGGATATGGATGAAAGTGCCGCTGTGCTGACACTGCCTGACAGCATTGCATGGCTTCTGAATATCCGTGGCACCGATATTGCGCGCAATCCGGTTCCGCAGGCATTTGCGATCCTACATGACGATGGGCGCGTTGATCTGTTTGCAGTAAGCGGCAAAGCGGACGCCATTGTAGCACATCTTGGCCCAGATATTTCGGTGTATGAAATCAGTCAGTTTCTTGATGCGTTGGAAACATTGTCCGGCAAGGTGCTTATCGACAAGCGGTCTTGCCCGGCAATCGTTGCAACCAAGCTGCACACTGCTGGATGCGACGTGGTGGAAGGCAACGACCCATGCGTCCTACCCAAAGCCTGCAAGAACGCCGTCGAGATCTCGGGCGCGAAGGCCGCCCACGAACGCGACGCCTTGGCAATAGTTCGGTTCCTGTCCTGGCTGGAGGCCGAAGCGCCTACGGGCGGCTTGACCGAGATTGACGTTGTCAAGGCGCTGGAAGGGTTTCGCATGCAGACCAACGCGCTGCGCGACATCAGCTTTGAAACAATCTGTGGCGCTGGTCCAAATGGTGCAATCGTCCATTACCGCGTGACTGAGGAGACGAATCGAAAGATCACTGAAGGCGACTTGCTGCTGGTAGACAGTGGCGGACAATATGTGGACGGCACCACAGATATCACACGTACCGTTGCTATTGGCACACCAACGCAGGATCATCGGGCCTGCTATACGCGGGTCTTGCAGGGCATGATTGCTGTCAGCCGTGTCAGGTTTCCACACGGCGTTGGTGGCCAGCACCTCGATGCGTTGGCGCGCGCACCACTTTGGATGGCAGGTCAAGACTATGATCATGGCACCGGTCACGGTGTGGGTAGTTATCTCAGCGTTCACGAGGGCCCGCAGGGTATCTCAAGGCGATCAGAGGTCGCGTTGAAAGCCGGGATGATCTTATCCAATGAGCCTGGATATTATCGCGAAGGTGAATTTGGCATTCGTATTGAAAACCTCATCGTTGTCACCGACGCTCCTGCCATTGAGGGCGGAGATGATCGCAACATGCTGTCCTTTGACACGCTCACATACGTGCCATTTGAGCGCCGCCTGATCGACACTCGGATGCTGTCAGAGGCAGAACGGGGGTGGATTGATCGCTATCATGCAGATACATTGACGCTTCTGGCTCCACGACTGGATGAAAAAACGGGTGTATGGCTGACCAGGGCTTGCGCGCCACTTTGACATAGCACCGTCACAGTGACGCACTAAAGTCTCCCGACGACCGATGCTGACGAAAAGGAAATCACCATGGCTGATCATATCAAAATTCGCCCTGCAACTGGCACCTGGGTTGTGCGTGCAGCCGGTGCCGTCATCGGCGAAAGCACCAACGCGCTTGAACTGGCAGAAGGTGATTACCCCCCTGTCATCTACTTTCCGCGAACCGATCTTGCCATGGCATTCCTTGAACCAACGGACCTGACATCAAAGTGCCCGTACAAGGGTGATGCAAGCTATTTCACTATTGAGGCGAAGAGTGGACCGATTCAAAATGCCGCATGGTCCTACGAAAACCCCATCGATGCGGTTGCTCAGATCAAAGAGCACATCGCATTTTACCATGAAAAAGTAGCCGTCGAGCAGGTTTAAGAGTGCTCTTCGGCTGCGGTCTCTGACAAGGCGCGGTTCATTGCACGCAAGGCATCGACCTGAAACAGTGCCCCCCACAATTCTGGCGGGGCATCTTCACCACCCAATGTGACAACCGGGATAAAGCGGTGCCCCGCGCCATCAAAAATCGGCATCGCCTGCTCCAAGGTTGCATTGCCGTCCACATAGACGCCCTCACGGACCAAATCCCAGCACTCATCCTCTGGTGCCGCATTTTTTGCGTCCATCGCGCGCATGATGGATGAAACTTTGAAGGTTGCCAAAAGATAGGCTTGTGGTCCCGCGGCAAGATGCACGTTGCGCCGTTCCAGTTGGGTCAAAAAGAATGAACGGTCCACAAGTCGCGACGACAAGGCCGACGACAGCGATACCGCCACCATGACGGCAAGGCCTGTTTGCCAATCGCCCGTCAGTTCAAACACGATCAGTGTTGTCGAGATCGGCGCGCCCAACACAGCCGCCGCAACGGCCCCCATCCCCGCCAAAGCATAGAGCGTTTCGCTTCCAGACACTGTGGGAAAAATCGGGGTGGCGATCAGACCAAAAGCGAGACCTGTCAGCGCACCCACCATCAAAGAGGGTGAAAACACGCCACCGCCCATGCGCCCACCCATCGTAATCGCAACGGCGACGACTTTTAGGATGACAAAGACGATCGCTTCATGCAGGACCAGTTCTCCCGTCAGTGCCGCGGATGTGGTCTCGTATCCAACACCAATGATATGCGGCCACCAGATGGCCAAAGTCCCCAAGAGTGCTCCGGCAATGGCCGGGCGCAAGTAACGCGGGATGCCTGTTTCACCTTGCACATAGTTGGCCAGATCTTCGGCCCAAAAGATCGCTTTCATCAAGGCGACGGCAACAAGCCCGCAAACAAGACCAAGGATCAGAAAGGCGGGGAGTTCGACATAAAAGCCAAGCGCGTTCTGTACCGGCAACACAAATTCGGTCACATCGCCAAACACCAACCGATTTATCACGGTACCGACTGCGGATGCGATGACGATCGGTGCAAAGGCATGGACTGCGAAATGGCGCAAGACCACCTCAAGCGCGAACAATGCCCCGGCGATGGGTGCATTAAAGCTGGCCGAAACCGCTGCAGCAACAGCACACCCCAACAAGTCGCGCCCGGTGATGCCGTTGGCATTTATCCAGCGACAAACACCTGTCGAGATCACAGCGGCAAGGTGAACAACCGGCCCCTCCCGGCCTGACGACCCCCCTGTTGACAGCGTGATCATGGATGCCGCGGCAGAGGCCAATCCACGCCGCACCTCGACCCGACCTTCGGACAATGCGGCCCCTTCGATCACGTCGGCAACCGACCGCACGCGGCCATCATCGGTGAACCTGTCCAGTATCAGACCAACGATCAGTCCGCCGCAGATCGGGATCAAGAGGATTTGGTACCACGCCAAACCGGCGGCAAATGAATGCAGGGTCAGAACATCATCGGTACCATAAGCCGTTGTTTGGATGGCATAGATACCCAGCCGAAAAAGCACGGCGGCAAACCCTGCCGCAATCCCGATAGCCAATGCGATGAACCAAAATTGAATTTGGTTCGGTCCATGAGTCTTCATCACTTTGGCGGCGTCCCGACAGGCCGTCGTCGCATCAGCAATTCCCTGCTGCAGCAACGCTTTTACTGGCTTCCCCATCAGGTCTGCTTTCTTGCAAGCGCGGGTGCGCTGTCAAAATCTGTACGCCAAAGACAAGCCTTGAGCTCTTCTTCGGTCTATTTCATGCGGATGTCGCTTCCAAGGGAAAATTCGGAAGGCATGCCCAAACGGCTAGTTTTCAAAGCGGCGCGAAACATCCCGCGCTGTTTCGCCTTCAATCAGAACTTCATTGGGCGCGGCATGACTAATGAAATGGATCGGACTGGCGGTTGGACCGTAAGCGCCGCTGGCATGCACAGCGATGACATCACCTTCGGTCAGTTCAGGTAGCATGACACCACCGGCGAGCCGATCAATCGACGTACAAAGCGGGCCGACAAGATTGTACTTTTCGCTAGCGTCCCCACCACCAACGCGGTGCATGCGATAGTTGCGATGGATGACCATACCAAAATGGCCCGATGCCGGAAGATGATTGTTCATACCGCCATCGCAGATGCCTATGGTGTGGCCGCGCGACTGCTTGACACCGATGACACTGGTCAGAAAATATCCCGCTTCACCAACCAAAAACCGTCCCAGTTCAAGAATAAGTTGCGCATCTTTGAAACGCGGTTCTGTGGTGAATTTGTCAAGATCGCCGCCTATTCCGCTGGCAATCAGGTCTAGATCAAGCGGACTATCACCTTCGTGATATGGGATTCCGAGACCAGCGCCGAATACAAGCTTGTGGGGTGTAATGTCATGCGCCTCGCAGATCTGCCGAAACACCGACATGAAAATCCGGTAGTTTTCGCAAATCGCGTCAGGCTTCAGACATTGTGTTCCCGAGTAGATGTGCAGCCCAACAACATTCAGATGCGGTAATGCCAACACATGCGGTAACTCAGTTGCGGCATCTTCGATGTCAAAACCAAAAGGACTGGGGCGACCTGCCATCTGGTCCCCAAAACCCTTGGGCACCGAGGATGGCGCAAGGCGGATCAGGATATCCTGCACCTTCCCGGTTTGTCCTGCGACCCGACTTGCGACCTTAGCCTCTCGCAGATTTTCGATCACGAGCTCCCCAACACCAAGGTCGATCGCCTCTGTGATCTCCGCATCTCGCTTGCCCGGGCCGGTAAAGCTCGCCCGCGCCGGGTCCCAGCCCGCTTTGCATGCAAGACGTAACTCGCCGATCGAGGATACGTCGACAAAATCGACTTTGTCGATCAACCACCCGATGACACCGGGGTTTGGATTGCATTTCATTGCATAGCTGAGCGAGAACCGGTCACCAAGCGTCGACCGGATGGTCACGAGTTTTTCCTCAATTGCGTCTGTCAAATAGACATAAGTTGGCGTTCCAAACTTTTCGGCCACCGCCGCCAGACGCGCATCAAGGTTGTCCATCTCAGTCCTGATCCTGCACATATTGCACGATCCGCTCGATGGTGTCGAAATTGTCCAGTGTCACGTCACCCGGATGTACGGTGATGCTCGCAACTTCTTCGACATAACCAATCACGTTCATCATCGCCACAGAATCGAGCATTGCACTGGAAAAGAGCGTTGTTGAAGGCGCGACATCTCCCTCAACATTCAAGGTTTCCTTGAGGAAAGTCGTCAATTTTTCTGCGGTAAGTGTCATGTCAAATTCGTACCTTCAGATCGGGTCGTTCGTAAATTCATACTGTGTTTTCATGCATTTCTTGTACTGTTTGGGCGATAACCGTCGGTCTGTCCAGCTTACCGCTCGCGGTTCGGGGCATTGATCCGGTCCAAACATCTATGCGGCGCGGGACCATGTAGTGCGGCATGGCTTTGCGGCAGTGCTTCAGCAACTCGTTTTGATCGAAATCGTCAGTCCCTGAAACAACCACATGCACAACTTGGCCCAGATCGTCATTTTCGACACCGTAAGCCACCACATCAATGACCATGCCGCTGCGCGATACGATGTCCTCCACCTCTGTCGGGCTAAGGCGGAAACCACTGGTCTTGATCATGTCGTCCATACGCCCGACGAACCACAAGTCACCATCATCATCCACGCGGACCAGATCACCACTATAGACCACTGGCGCGTCACCGATAATGTGTCTCAGTTCGGGACAGGGCCGAATTTTTTCCTTTGAGAGTTCTGGTTTTTGCCAATAGCCCATGCTGACCAATGGCCCCGCATGAACCAGCTCACCCTGCTCTCCCGGACCTGCAACCCCATGCCCGTGTTGCACGACGTAGACGCCGGCGTATGGCACCGCTTGACCGATCGCGCCCTTCTTAGCCGCGAATTTATGCGCAGGCAGATAGGTAGACCGAAACGCCTCTGTCAGACCATACATCAGGTAGATATCAACGTCCGGGAACACCGTTTGCATCAAATCAAGTGTGTTGGGCGGTACCTTACCGCCAGTGTTTGTGATCAGTCGCAGCGTTGGCATTGACGTTGGCG
Source organism: Yoonia sp. JB2-21 (assembly GCF_055693545.1). Classification (NCBI taxonomy): domain Bacteria; kingdom Pseudomonadati; phylum Pseudomonadota; class Alphaproteobacteria; order Rhodobacterales; family Paracoccaceae; genus Yoonia; species Yoonia sp. JB2-21. Next base: position 3,102,530 of record NZ_JBVFUC010000001.1, on the reverse strand, counting down.
TATCGTCCAAAAGCCGAACAACCTGGTTCCACAGCGGTGGGACGCCAGCAAATCCCGTCACCTCATGGGTATTAATTGCTCGCACAATCTCGGTCGGCATAACAACCGGTTGGTGAACAACGCTGCCGCCCAACATCATCATAGTCGTCAGTTGGTTAAGTCCGGCGTCAAAACTGTAAGGTAGCACTGACAAAAGCCGGTCAGTGCTGCGCAGTCCGAGGTACTCTGCAACTGAGGCAGCCCCCATCAGAATGTTGCTGTGGCTCAGCATCACACCCTTGGGCATGCCGGTCGAACCTGAGGTGTAGATGATCATCGCCAAATCATGCCCCGATGGAACAAATTCCTTTGCATGTTTGCGTGTTGCGTGGTCGGGCCAAAGGCTTTCCCATCCGCCATCATTTGCACAAAGAATACCCAGCAAACCTTCGGGTTGTTCCATGCCAAGGACTGATTTACGCGCAGACGCTCCTACAATCATTGCCCGTGCGCCACTATCTGCCGCCACGTATGACAGCTGTTCAGCAGTCCATTGATGGTTCACGTTCACAACAACTGCGCCCAGTTTCGCTACGCCGAACATGGCCGCAACTTCAGAAATCCCTTTACGCAAGTGCACAATCACCCGATCGCCATGGGAAACGCCGATGCTGACTAGCCGGTCTGCTACGTCATCTGCCAGCTTTGAAAGAGCGCCATAGGTGACGGATTGGTCCGCGTCGATCAGCGCAATTTTATCTGTGTTTGCCGGGTGATTGTCAGCCAACAAACGGTAGATACTTTGGTTTTGATCCATCATTTGGAACCGGCGCCTGTGGCAGTCTGTGTGTTTGGCGGAACAAAAGGCGTCAACCGCGGAAATATCTGTGCAGGCGATCCAAAGACCGTGGAGTCGTCTGGTACGTTCGTTGCGACGGCAGTGTTTGCGCCAATGTGCACCCGGTCACCGATTCGAACATCCCCTAAGACTGTGGAGTTTACACCAATAAACACATCATCACCGATCACAGGCGCGCCATCCGCCATATTTGTGCCAATGGTCACATTGTGCATCACGCCGCAACGATCACCGATCACAACATTAGGGTGAATTGAAAGGCTACCTTCAGCGTGGATGATATGAAAATCTTCCCCGATCACAACTTGTGGTGGGATCCATATCTTTGTCACGTTCAAGATAAGAACCCGAAAGATGCCATAGATTTTGTTGGCAAACCACCTCAGGACGGGGTTGTGGATCAGCGAAGCCCAACGCCCGTAACGATAGATAAACAGTGAGATGAACGCCGCTTCAAGAACGGAGCCACCATGGCGATAATAGTCACTCTTTAATACCCGGAACACGCGCCAATCCTCGCCGCTTGCTTAAAATCCATGCCGCCCATATACTAAGCGACCAACAAAAAATTATATTTAGCTACGTACTCAACGGACTAAAATATGGTGATGTCAGCACGCTGACTACGATCATCGCGCAAAGAGGGAAAGGCCGTCAAGAAAATCTGTTCATTCAAGTAAATCAAGTGTGCGCCTTATGTCATCCCAGTCAGCCGTAAAACCCGACGTCTCGCCCTCACCAATCACGAATGCAAAGCGCTGATTCTGACGGTCTGTCACAGTTTTCAGGAATGCGACGGTCCGGTCTGGCGGCTGAATGACAAAAAGCGTCGCACCCTCCGGCATTGTTGCCAGCCCATGAACAAGCTGGCTGCCTTCAACCCCCATTACAACTGACGCATTCCCGCAGTGCATAGCGATGTCATCGACCGACGCTTTTGTGATATCTAGCGTATGGAAGCCGTAATTCACTTCCAATTTTTCGGCTATATCACGTTCGTTCGCCATGATGCGCGCATCGCCACTTTGGCCGCGCAATAAGAAAACGCCTGGCATCGGAGTTGGATGACGCCCAGCCAAAATGAGCGCGCGCATATCTGCGGCGCGCTGTGTCTTCGCGTTATTGTTGGCTGTGTCATCAAACAATATCAATTCATCAAAATGAATGTGATCTGTGCGCTGCGGCGCGATACCGAGCAGTTCCTCGTAACGCGGCATATGATGTACCGGTTGCAAGAACGACGTCACTGTCGGCCCAGCGGCTTGAGCAAGACTATGGGTCAGACAGTCATCAATGAGCCAATTGCCAAACCAACGGTTGCCGAGCCAGCTTTCATACATGGCCCCACGCGTGACTTCCGTTGGAACATTATATGTCAAAGAGCGCGCTTTGCGGGCCTTCAGATGTCGTACGCCTCCCTTGGCGTAAAGCACGCCATCCGCCAAATCGACATCGGAGATACGGTAGCCAATAGTCGGTCCCTCCTCCGTGTCAAAGTCTCCGCGGAAACTCCGCAGAACAGTCTCTAACGAGGCAAATTCAGTGGTTCTGATTCGATCAAATTGTCCAGGTAGACAAATTGCCGACGGAATATAGTGCACGCACCCTCGTGCCACGTCCCACTGATCATGCGCGCAATGGACCAAATCCGGCATGGGCCGGCGCAGAAATTTGCCGATGTAGGCGCTCAGAGGTCGTGTCGAAATCATGTTTCTATTTTGCCAAACCGCCTGCGTCGTCGCAGGGCATTCAATCGTTAAATTCATCGTCATTACAAATACTGGCAAATACTGCGCTGAACCCGCTTGCGACGCAAGGTATGGAAAACGTGAACGCACGCCGCCGACATTCGATGGTTATTTTGGAGTTGGGCGTTTGGCCCATATCTCATGGGCAAAATCCGTACAAAATGACCCCGCCATTAGCGGGTCAAGTCAGCCCGACATGACTTGACCCGTTAATGAATATATTTTAGTGTCCAACCCTATTGTTTTTATAGGTAAATCTGATGTCAGCCTTTCTTCCACTCGAGCCAAAAACTCTCGAAATCTCAAGTTCCAAGGCAAAGGAAATTGGGGAGTCTATTGCGGCCGACTATCAGTCCAAGACGCCTTATCACTATATTTGTGTGGATGACTTCCTGCCGCCTGAAATCCTATCAAAAGTGCGCGAAGAGGCGTTGCTGATGGGCGACAAACCCGCAGAAAATGCCAGCGGGAACGAGAGGCTGAAGACGTCTTTCAATCCTGATCGGATGCCGACCTACTCCAGAGCTGTCTTTAACGCGTTGAATTCGCGGCCATTCATTCAGTTTCTTGAAAAAATGTCAGGGATTAACGGCCTGATACCAGACCCATACTATATGGGTGGGGGTATTCACCGCACAAACACGACTGGCTTTCTTGGGATCCACGCGGACTTCAATCATCACTCGATCATGAACCTTGAACGACGTCTGAACCTTTTGATTTACCTCAACCCCGACTGGAAAGAAGAATATGGTGGCTCGTTCGAGGTTTGGACCGACGATATGAGTGAGAAGGTTGCCGGTTTCGCACCAATCATGAACCGGATGTGCTGCTTTTCTACCGGTGACAACACGATGCACGGCAACCCTGAACCGGTCAATCATCCCAACGATGACCCGCGCCTCTCCATTGCGCTGTACTACTATACGGCGACATGGGAAGATGGACGCACGTCGCAATCAACTGTGTTCAAGCAGCGTCCGGGATCAGGAGATGCCCGCGACAATGAAGCGACCTTACGCGTTGTTCGTGATCTGGTGCCGCCGCTTCTTTATCGCAAGACCCGCAACCTGGTTGGCAAATTGCGCCGTTGACGTTTTCGTAACCTGATGGTCCGCAGTGCGGATGTGATAAAAACGATACGGTCTTTTTGGAAATAAGCGTGGAGCATGACGCGGTTACGACATAAGCAGATGTAGATGCTTGCGCAAATAACCACGCCCGGCGGTAGGACATGATACGAACGACTAAGATTGAAGGTGTCCTCGAGATCACGCCCCGGCGCTTTGCGGACAACCGCGGACATTTCAGTGAGACATATAATGCTGAAACTCTCGCTGATCATGGGATCATGACCACTTTCGTACAGGACAATCAGTCCTACAGCTACGATATTGGCACGGTGCGTGGCCTCCACATGCAGGCGCCGCCTGCTGCTCAGGCCAAATTGGTGCGCGTTCTGCAAGGTGTTGTTTGGGATGTTGCCGTCGATATCAGGAACGGGTCGCCTACATTCGGCCGCTGGGTCGCCGTCGAGTTGTCAGACACGGCCGGCAATCAATTGTTGATCCCAGCCGGGTTCCTGCATGGATTTGTGACACGCGCCCCTGATTGCGTTGTCGCTTACAAATGCTCCGCGACCTACGCTCCTGAACGGGAAGAGGCCGTACGGTTTGACGACCCGGATCTGGCGATCGATTGGGGTATTGATCCTCAACAGGTCATGCTGTCCGACAAGGACGCGGCCGCCAGATCGTTCAATTCTTTTCAATCACCCTTCAAATACGGACCCACACCATGAAAATTCTTGTCACAGGTGGGGCCGGGTTCATCGGCTCGGCAGTTGTACGTCAGGCTATTGTACAAGGTCATGCGGTGGTGAATGTTGATGCACTAACCTATGCCGCTTGTCCGGCAAATGTCGCCAGCGTGGCAGATGATCCGCTCTATGCTTTTGAACAGGCCGACATTTGTGATCGCGCAGCAATGGATCGGATCCTGACAAGCCACACCCCCGATGCCATCATGCATTTGGCCGCTGAGTCGCATGTTGATCGCTCAATTGATGGGCCCGGTGCGTTCATACAGACAAATGTCACCGGCACCTACACCTTGCTTGAGGCTGTACGCAGCTATTGGGAAGAACAAGGGAAGCCGGACGGATTTCGCTTTCACCACATCTCGACTGATGAAGTCTATGGATCGCTTGGCGCAGAGGGACAGTTCACCGAAGATACGCCTTATGATCCGCGTAGCCCCTACTCCGCATCCAAAGCCGCCAGCGATCATCTGGTGCGGGCATGGGCAGAAACCTACGGCCTGCCAGTCGTGTTGACGAATTGTTCCAACAACTATGGCCCGTTTCATTTTCCAGAAAAACTGATCCCCGTTGTCATTCTGAATGCGTTGCATGGCAAACCAATCCCTGTTTATGGCAAAGGCGAAAACGTGCGCGATTGGCTCTATGTGGAAGATCATGCTGATGCCCTGCTCACGGTTTTGACGCGCGGAAAAATCGGCCGCAGCTACAATATCGGCGGCGAAAACGAAGCGCGCAATATCGACCTCGTGAACATGATTTGCGGGCTGCTTGATCAGCATCGCCCCAATAGCACGCCACATGCGGATTTGATTACTTACGTCACGGACCGACCCGGACATGACTTGCGTTATGCGATCGACCCGTCGCGAATGCGCGCAGAATTGGGTTGGCGCCCGTCTGTCACGCTTGAAGAAGGGCTTGCAAAGACTGTCACCTGGTATCTGGACAACCAAGACTGGTGGCAACCGCTGCTGGATCGTGATGGCGTCGGAACGCGACTGGGCAAGGCATGAAAGCTCTGGTCTTTGGCAAAACCGGACAGGTTGCGCGGGCCCTGATTGCCGTGGGGCCACCGATGGACGTGCAAATCACGGCATTGGGACGTAACGCTGCCGATCTGAGTGATCCTGATGCATGTGCCGCGGCTATCAATACAAGTGACGCTGAGGTCGTGATCAACGCCGCCGCGTGGACGGCTGTGGATGCCGCCGAAGACCATGAAGAAGATGCGCATGTCATCAATGCCCAGGCGCCAGAGGCAATGGCGACAGCATGTGCCGCAAAAGGTATCCCATTCATTCATATCTCAACTGATTATGTCTTTAACGGCACCGATGGCCCTGCTTGGAGGCCGGACGATCCGACTGCGCCTTTGGGTGCCTATGGCCGCACAAAACTTGCCGGCGAACGTGGCGTTGCAGCGGCCGGTGGTGCCTATGTCATTCTGCGCACGGCGTGGGTTTTTGATGGAACAGGAAAGAATTTTGTCACCACGATGCTGCGCCTTTCGCAATCTCGCCAGACACTGAAGGTCGTGGACGATCAAACCGGCGGCCCCACTCCGGCAGGTGCCATCGCAAACGCCTGCCTGCACATTGCGAAAGCACTCATTGCAGGAAAAGGGGCAAGCGGCGTATTTCACTTCAGCGGTGCACCCGATGTGACATGGGCCGATTTTGCCCGCGCCATCTTTGAAACCGCAGAGCGCGACGTCGCTGTCACCGATGTGACGACCGCAGAGTACCCCACATCCGCACAACGCCCTGCCAATTCACGCCTTGATTGCTCTTCTTTGGAGGCGGTGTTTGGCATTGCTCGCCCGGATTGGCGTCAAGCCCTGAAAGAAATGCTGCGTGCCGCAGAACGAGGACATATCAATGAGCACACGTAAAGGACTGATACTGGCCGGCGGCACCGGATCGCGACTATGGCCGATCACGCAAGGTCTGTCGAAGCAGTTAATGCCAATTTATGACAAACCCATGATCTACTATCCGCTGTCAGTGCTGATGCTGGCGGGCATTCGCGACATCGGGATTATCACAACACCGCAAGATCAAGAGCAATTTCAGAACCTGTTGGGCGACGGATCGCAATGGGGCGTCGCGATCACCTGGCTTGTGCAACCCAGCCCGGACGGACTGGCGCAGGCTTATCTGATCGCAGAAGAATTCCTCGATGGCGGTCCGTCGGCGATGGTGCTGGGGGACAACATCTTTTTCGGGCATGGACTGCCCGAGCTGCTGGACAGTGCGGACAAGCAAACAACCGGTGGTACGGTGTTCGGTTACAGGGTCGCTGATCCCGAACGCTATGGTGTCGTGGGCATGGATGACGAGGGCCGCGTGACCGAAATTATCGAAAAACCAGACGTGCCGCCATCGAATTTTGCGGTCACTGGTCTGTATTTTTTGGATGGCAGCGCACCGGATCGCGCACGCAATATTCAACCCAGCCCGCGTGGTGAGTTGGAGATCGTAACACTTCTCGAAAGTTACTTGGCCGAAGGTGCCCTGAACGTGGAGCGTATGGGTCGCGGATATGCGTGGCTGGACACCGGCACACATGGCAGTCTGCTGGATGCAGGTAACTTTGTACGCACACTGCAAAGCCGCCAAGGCATGCAGACCGGTTGCCCCGAAGAAATTGCGCACGGTGCGGGCTGGATCAATGATACGCAATTAATCGCGCTGGCAGACCGCTATGCCAAGACAGAGTACGGCACCTACCTGCGTGGATTGCTCTAACATGGGCATCGCCTATTTGATGAATACCTACCCGATTACGTCGACCACATTCGTGCGGCGCGAAATCCATGCGCATGAAGCAGCGGGGGTACCTATCGCACGGTTTGCGATACGCGATTGGGCCGAGGTGCCTGTCGATCCCCGTGATCGCGACGAGGTGGGCAAGACGACCTATATTCTGAAACAAGGTGCAGGCGCATTGCTGGCCCGCACGCTGAAAGAAGTGGTAACAAATCCTGTCGGGTTTGTCCGTGCATTTGCAACGATGCTGCATCTGGCATCACGGCCCGGCAGCACAGGGCTCAAGAACGTGGCCTATCTGGTTGAAGCGGTCTTCTTCAAACAAGCTGCCAGAGCGCAGGACATCCATCATGTTCATGCACACTTTTCAACAAATTCAGCGGCTGTCGCCCTGCTGGCCCGCCGGATGGGTGGACCCAGTTACAGCTTTACAGCGCATGGACCAGATGAGTTCGACGATCCTGCGGGCAACGGCCTGCCAGTCAAAGTCGCGCAGAGCGCATTTGTGGCGGCAATCACCGACTATGCCCGCGGTGTTATCCTAGAGGCGACCTCAGGCGAAGACGCCGACAAAATTCATGTGGTGCGGTGCGGCATTGATCTCGATGAATTCGATGTGACGCCCCCACCTCAGAATGCCCGCATTGTCTGTGTTGGTCGTTTGTGTCCGGCAAAGGCGCAGGCGCTTTTGGTTGAAGCGGTCGCGCCGCTTGTCGCGGACCACCCCGCCCTTGATCTGGTGTTTATCGGTGATGGCGAAGACCGTCCCGGGATTGAGGCCCGCATTGTGGAACTTGGATTGCAAAAGCATGTCACATTGGCCGGTTGGGGAACCGGAGAAGAGGTCCGGGCTGCAATCAAGGGCGCACGCATCTTTGCACTGCCAAGCTTTGCTGAAGGTTTGCCCATCGTGTTGATGGAAAGCCTCGCAATGGGTCGCGCCGTTGTCACAACAAAGATCACAGGGATCCCCGAGCTGGTCGATCAAGACTGCGGTTGGATCGTTGAGGCAGGAGATGTTCCCGCCTTGCGAGAGGCTGTCGCTCAGGCATTATCTGCTGATGATGCAACCTTGACAGCCCTCGGGGCGACTGGTCGGGCACGCGTGGTGGACGCGCATGATCAGGCCAAGAATGCCGCCAGCTTGCGCGCCTTGTTTCCCGCGCGCTGACCTATTCGGCAATCGCTGCTGGAACACCGGTCATTGGCGAGATGCTGACAACATCCCAAACGACGCGTTGCATCAGGGCGGCAGCCTGCAAACCGGGATCGTCTGCGGGTGTGCCGTCGGCCCGCAACAGCTGATGCGGAAGGCCAACCGGGCTGGTTTGATAAAGCACGGCGTAGTGGGTCAGTGCCATAAGGTACGCGCCATAGTCATTGAAGTGAATGTCGTCACGGAAAAGGTTGCTATAGCTCGACAGCGGTCCGACTGGCCCTTGTTCCTGCAAGGCACGCGCAAATGCAGCCATGACCTGCCCACCGGGAATGACATATATAGGTCTCAGCGGTTCAGCCCGGGCTAACGCGGGCCGTAGTACGGCGTCTTCCCAATAGAGTGCCTTGTCGCGGTCAAGACGTTCCAACCAACCCGCCGGATCATCAAGCCGGTGCCACGTTTCATAAAGATAAACGGTCGCATTTTGTGTCTGCGCCTTTTGCGCCCAGTTGTTCACATAAACGGGGCTGTCGTGATACTGCACCGCATCGGCAATCTCAACCATCTCGGTCAGGACCAGCGCGTCATAGTCCCCCGACCCTACCGCCTCATGCGCATCGCGATAGTCCGGATGGGCGTTCTCTTCGGAGAACCCGTTCACCGGGACGTCTGGATCCCAATGTGACCGCAGCGTGGAACCCCATCCTAATTGGCTTGCAAATTCATGCCCGTAGCCAGCCAACTGTGACAACATCGCGGGCATGTCACGCCCGACCAAGCTGTGACCCAGGTGATAGACCTGCCTTGGCCCACTCACAGTGGGTGCAGGCTCGGTATACAAGCTCGCAAATGTTTCTGCGTCCAATGGCTCTGGGTCACGGGCGTAGAGGCCCAACGCGCCAAGGACAACAAGGACGGGTGTCAATACAGCAAGGATCAAACGTTTAGACATGCGCTACAGATAAAATCAAACCATCGATGGTCAAGATCGTTCCAATAAGAGTTGGGAAGTCTGTCTTGGGCAGCGTCCGAAAGCCACCGTCTGCGATCTCCAGTGTCACCGCGTCAAAGCCAATGACGGCACCTGTGAGCGGGTACTGCGCCTTATAAACGGCCTCTTTGGCGCTAAAAATCATCTTTGCGGCAAGGCCGGGATCTGATTGCCAATTGATCCACTCCTGCTCAGGAGGCGTGCAAACAATGCTGGTCAAATCGGTGCCAAGCGGGGTGGCAGGCTCAATATCAACCCCAAGCGTCAGCCTATCAGGCTGATCAGCTGCAATTGCGATGCAGTGACTGTCACAATGCGCGATTGATCCTGTCACACCCTGAGGCCAGATGGGCGCACGGTTCGCGTCCTGCGTAATCGCTCCTGCAGTTAAGCCAAGCTGTTGCAGCGCCTGACGCGCAGCCCGGCGACCGGCCGCAAATTCCGCACGGCGTTTGGGTATGGCGCGCTGAACGATGGCAGCTTCCTCGGGCCACAAATCTAGGTCATGTGCGCTGGGATCTGCAAAACCAATCCCAACATCCGGGCCAAGAATTTGTTGCAATGCAGCTTGAATAGCCTGCATCAGCGATTGCGCCGCCGTTCCCGCATTTCGCGCCGCCGTGCCATAGCGTCCTGCAATGGATCGCCGGCAGAAGGTGTCGCTGGCGCAGCAGGTGCTGCTGGCGCGGTAGGTGCTGGCGCAGGAGATGTCACAGGCATCGCTTTGACGGGCGCGGCAGGCGTGCCTGCTTTGCTCGCGACAATCTTAGCCAAAGCACCCAAGGTCGGCGCGCGGAAAATATCTGTGATCGACAGCTTCTGCACACCCATTGTCGCCCGAATTTCGCGATGCGCCTGCACCGCCAAAAGCGAATGCCCACCAAGATCAAAGAAGCTGTCCTTGGGTCCAATCTGGGAAACACCGAGCATGCCTGACCAAATGGCAGCAATCTTTTCGCTGATCTCCGCTTCAGACCCCAACGCTACTGCCGCCGCAGGCGTTGCGGGTGCGGGCGACGCAGCGGCAACGGGTGCTGGTTTGGCTTGACCCAGAACTGGTGCGGGCAATGCCTTTCGATCCACCTTCTTGTTCGGCGTCAAAGGGAAAGCGTCCAAGGTCACAAAGTGACGCGGCACCATATAGTCCGGTAAGGATTTCAGCATCTCATTGCGCAAGGCAGTTTCATCAACCGTGCCGTCCGCCAGCAAATACCCAACAAGCTGAACCACGCCGGGTGTGTCCTCGCGCGCGATGACCACCGATTGCTGTACACCGGCATGCTGATCGATAACGCTCTCGATTTCGCCCAGTTCAACGCGGTAACCGCGCAACTTGACCTGAAAATCCGCGCGCCCAAGAAAATCAAGTCTGCCGTCTTCGCGCCAACGCACCAAATCACCTGTCCGGTACATCCGGCCATCTGCAAATGGGTTGGGCAGGAACCGTTCAGCCGTCAGATCGTCGCGCTGAAAATACCCCCGCGTAACGCCATCACCCGCAATATAAAGTTCACCCGGCACGCCGATAGGCTGCGGTTCCATCGCGTCATTGAGGACATAGACTTGCGTATTTGCGATAGGCGTTCCGATCGGCACAGCACCCTGCCCCGGATCGGCGGTTTGCGTCGTTGACCAAATCGTTGTCTCAGTCGGCCCGTACATATTTTCGACAGTTCCACCGGTCAGCTTGCGCAATTCATCTGCAAGTGCACCCGGCAAGGCCTCCCCGCCGACCATCATATGCTTGACCTGTGATAAGGCGACACGGGCTTCGTCATTCATCGTCAACATCTGCGCCATCGACGGCGTGCACTGCAAGTGCGACACCTTGTGACGGATAATTTGCGCCGCGATCGAATAGTCGTCGTCATTCACCTCTTGATTGCTGGCGGCCACAACTTTAGCCAAAGGCTTCAGCCCCTTCAGCACCAAATCCACGTCGATACCATAATCGATGAGACAAGCGACTTCGGTGACGCCAATGGCTTTGACCTCTTTGATCCGTTCGATGGCATCCTCAACAGTACCAAAAAGGCCGCTGTCGTTGAAATACCGCTCAAACGCGAATTCGAGGATGCCATCCATCTCATCCTCGTCCAAAGAGCCAAGGTCGATCTGCATCGGGTTCTCCACACCCTTCGGCTTTTTGAAGGCTGGAAAGGCCCATGCATATTGCTTGATGAGGCCGGCAGCGGCGCGCAGGTAGTCCTTCATCGGTTCGCGGGCAATTTCACGCGCGTGATCACGGGTGTCGGACAAGAAGCTGTGCAACATCAAGGTGACAGTAAAGTCATCCGGATTGTGGCCCGCCGCGCGCAACGCATCGTGATAAATGACAATTTTTTCCGCAACTTCATCTACACTCTGACCCAGCAGGTGGGTCAACACATTACATCCATTGGTGCCGGCTTCTTTCCAGGTCTCCGGGTTGCCAGCAGTCGTCACCCAAACATTCAATTTCTTGGAAACCGGGCGTGGTTGCGTCACCACGCCGTGCATTTCGCCGTTCTGGCGGGGGAACTCCACCGTTTCGCCGGCCCATAATTTGCGCAGATCCCGGATTGCGTCAAACATGGCAGGCTTATTCTGGGGGGCGTATTTTCCGGTCGCAACACAAAGTCATCCGGTTGCCAGCCGGACGCAATTGCCAAGCCAGTCCGGCCATTGGTCAGGTTGTCAATAACGGCCCATTCCTCGGCGATCCGCGCGGTATGATGCAATGGCGCGACACAAGAGCCTGCGCGCACAGCCAGATTTTCCGTGACGGCAGCCACCGCCGCACCGGTCACAGACGGGTTAGGGTACGGACCACCAAAAGCATGAAAATGCCGCTCTGGTGTCCAAACTGCACAGAACCCATTCTTGTCGGCGAACTGTGCACCTTCCAGCAGGGAACGGTATTTGTCGCGACCGATGCCGTCATCATTGCCCCAGTAAAACAGGCTGAAATCCATCCCAACGCCAGGCGCAGCGCCTTCACCAGCGACCAGAGCGCGGCTTTCATCGCCTGAGATCACAACTTTAAATCCGCGTGCGAGGGTCCAGAACAGTTCCAGCACAGAAATGTCGAATGACAAAGAGGTCACAGCCATCCAAACGCTGGCAGGATCATGCGAAATACGGTCATCCATGCCGACAAAGAAGTTCGCGACATTGCGATGTTCAACCATCACACCTTTGGGTCTGCCGGTCGAACCTGACGTATAGATCATATACGCCATATGCGCGCCGGTGACGCCGCTGTTCGGGTTCTCCGCGTCGCCGTCCAATGGCAACGTATCGACCAGAACTGCTTCAGCCTCGGTCTTCAGGGCAGACGCAAGTGTGCTGTCCGTGACGATGACCTTTGTCCCGCTGTCCGCGATATAAAGGGCTGTTCGGTCGGCTGGATAGGCCGGATCCATTGGTAAATATGCACCGCCAGCCTTCATGATAGCCAAAGCGCCGATCAAAAGCGCAGATGAACGGCGCAGGTGCAGTCCGACGATCGTATCCGGGCCAACCCCCTTTTCTCGTAGCAGATAAGCAAGGCTATTCGCGCGGGCATTCAGTTGCGCATATGTCAGACTTTCGCCCTCAAATGACAGCGCTTCAGCGTCTGGCGTGCGCGCAACCTGCGCCTCAAACGCCTGATGAATACATAGATCAGCAGGATAGTCCTGCGCAGTCGCATTCCACTCAAAGAGAACCTTCTGACGCTCAGCATCCGGGAGAAGTGTAACCGTCTCACCATTGGAAATCTGGGATGCAATATGCGTCAAACGCGCTGCCATAAGTTCAGCGTACGCAACGCTGATCTTCCCGGTATCAGCATAGAGCGTCGTGCCCACCACGCTGAGAGCGGTGCCGGGAATATGTCCCGTCTCCGACAGCCCCAGCGCGGGTGTGATGACCCCACCGGGTATTCGCGCGCAAAGATCTGCGGCAAAAGGACCGCGATCTCTTGCGACGGCCAAGTCGTCGCCGGCCCGCACCGGAACCCAGTCGTTAAAGTATCCGGGGTGATCGTGTACAACGCCCAACGCCAACGTCACAGGATCGTCAGACAAAGCATCCCCAAGATGGCCCATCGCGGTGGCAAGGTCGGCGGCGTCGGCCGACAATGCAAGGTTGATCACCTCTCCCGGCTGCGCGCTCATGTCAATTTGCGGCAGGGTTGCTGGCGACATCGTCTCAAGTGCTTTGCGCCAGTGGGCTTCGTGCTTCAATGTTGATTTCAGTGCGGCGGCGAGAGCTTCATCCGCTGTGATCGCCGGCAGCTGGTCGCCCACTGCCGCAATGTCATGACCCGAGACAGCATCTCCTGTCACATTGCGCAAATCATTCAAAGTGACAGGAGCTGTCGCCGTCGCAACAGTCAGTGACCCTTCATCGACGGCAATAACTGTGCCAGCACTGGCGTCAGAGGTCGCCTTTTCGGCGACTGCTTTGCCAGCAAGGAACACGCCCGTGTGCGTCACGATTTTCGGACAGGTCAACGGGTTCCAGTAGTCGCCGTGATCAAGCGCACGCACGAGGGTAGTAATCTTGCGGGCGGTCTGTGTGAAATCGAGCTGCGCAGCGTTTGCAGGTCGGTCGTTTTTGGCAAAATAGCTTCTTTGCGAAAGGTTTTGAGCGGTGACCACAGGTGCTTCAGTCGCCAGTTTGTCAATCACGGTGCCAAAGCTGTCGATCGCAGCAGCGTAGCATTTGGTATTGAGCGTCAGAACCGTTTCATCAGGTGCGACATCAAAGAAACTCTGGGCGAGCAGCCCACCTTCATCGACACCGCCCTCAATCATATGCCAGCTGATGCCATACTCGACCTCGCCGGCAAGCAGTGCCCAGACGGGTGCATTCAGCCCTGCATATCGCGGCAAGGGCCCATCGTGGAAATTGACAGCGCCTCTGGTTGGCAGGGCCAAAATCGCATCAGGGATCATGTCCAGATTGGCAATCGACAACAGCCAGTCAAAGGAAATCTCCGACAACTCGGCGACCAAATCCGCATCTGAGGAGATAACGGAAAGCCCGGCACCGGCCGCCCAATCAGCGACGTCACCATTGCGTGTCACGACAGCGGCAACGGTATGGCCCGCGTCCCGCAGCATTTCTCCGCATTGGATCGCAAGAGATTCATTGCCAATGATTAGGGCACTGTAAGAAGACATCAAATCATTCTCCAATTTGCGGGCTGGGCTGCATGAGCTTTCCCCGCTGAGGCTTAAATAGGGCGGTAATATCGTGACGGGCGAGCGTGCGCAGGAAATGCGGGGCGCCACCATGAGGTTTGCGTGTCAGCTTGCAACGTAACCAGTGCAGACTGCCGCCAAACAAATGCAGCGTGGTGGCGCAAGCAGCGTAGGCGCGCCCGTGGTTCTTAGTGAAATAGTGCCAGCGCGATGCAAACCAGTAGTCCGGCACACGCTTCCATTCTTTCATACCGGTGGAAACAGAGCCAAGATGCGTCACAACACTTTCGGCCAGAAACATGACCTGATGGCCTGCGCGCTGCGCCCGCCGACACAGGTCCGTTTCCTCAAAATACAAGAAAAACGTTTCATCAAAAAGGCCAATTTCATCAAGCACGTCTTGGCGCATCATCACGCTCGCCCCAGCCAGCCAGTCGACAGGGACGGTCCGTGTCAACTCGCGTGGCACCCGGTAGTTTTTCAAGATCTTACTCACGGGGCCAAAGCGAATTGATCCCTCAAGTTCGCTCCATATCGACGGGAAACGGAACGTTGTCGTATGTTGAATTTCATCTTCGCCTTCGATGAAACTCCCCGCAAAACCTGTGCCCGGCGTTGCATTCAGATGCTCGTAGAGTACCCGGATCGCGTCTGGCTTCGGAAACGCATCTGAGTTCAGGATATAGACATAGTCCGGCCGGCCTCCATCTGACATGCCCGCCCTGATACCTACGTTGTTGCCAGCGCCGTAGCCGCCGTTGCGGCCGGATTGGATCACGCGGGTGTTGTCCCATCCTTCGGACAAGACATGCGCGCTCATGGTATCAAACGAACCATCTTGGCTATCGTTATCGACGATCACAACCTCGCCCGGCAAGCCTTGCATCGCGACGCGTGCGGCTTCGGCCGCGCGCAGCGTCATCTCAGCCGTCTTGTAGTTCAGTACAATTGTAAGGATCCGCCGGTCCGACATCTATTCAGCCGCTTCTTTGTAGGACAGGCTGGGCGATGCAACGGGACGTTCCAAATACCGACGAATGCGGGCGGCAAGCACGCGCACGTTCGGTTCCAGCACCATGCTGTCATGATCTCCTGGCACCTCGAAAACCTCTATTCCAGGCGCAAATTTGGTCCAGTCGTTGTCTTCATAAAGGTAGACACGCTCTTCGCTGATCAGACGATCACCTATCGTCCATTTTGCAGCCAGTGGCGGACGGAACAGCGCCAGCGTACCATCCCATGGTTTGACCTGATAAGCGCCCACGCTTTCCAAGAATGCATCTTGGATTGCAAGGTTATGAAATTGCTGGCCTTCCTCAGCGCTTTCATCGCGGCCTTGCCGCTTTTCGAGCTCCCACGCGATCCGCGATTTGGCCCAATTGATGAAATACCCCGGACCACCACGCTGGATATCCTGCAACTTCATGCGCAGCCTATCTGATTTTTCGACACCCGGCCGCACCGGCAAAGGCGTATCGAGCAAAACAAGGGCCGCGATTTCTTCGCCCTGCGCGCGTAGCTGATGGGCGATTTCATAGGCGGTGATCCCACCACCAGAGAAGCCGCCCAAATAGTACGGCCCGTGCGGTTGGACCTGCCGCAGTTCAGCGATGTAGTCGGTCGCCGCGTCTTCAATCGTGCGGTGCGGTTCTTCGTCGCCCAAAAGGCCACGCGCTTGCAGGCCATAGAAGGGCCGGTCACTGCCGATCAGATGCGCCAAATGGCGCAGGTTCAGCACATTGCCAAACATGCCCGCGACCAAGAAGAACGGCGGTTTATGTCCGCCTTCGCCTTGGTGCATCGGCACCAGATGCGTGAACCGGCGCGTCGGCGCTTTGGGCGCATCGGCGGGTGCCTCTTCGCCGTCCACCGTGACACCGCGTGCGGCGATCAGTTCGGCGCATTTGCGAATTGTCGGAGCCTCAAACAGCACCGAAATGGGGAAATCGACTTGGAACGCTTTGCGAATTTGCGCGAAGAGGCGCACCGCAATCAGGGAATGCCCGCCGAGATCAAAGAAACTGTCCTCGGCCCCGATCTGGTCGACACCCAGCAAATCCTGCCAAAAGGCAGCCAGCCGTTCCTCGATGGGCCCTTCGGGTTCCACGAAATCGCTATCCAACTGCGGACGCGAAAATTTCTGCCCGTCCTCGGCATCTTCATCATCTTTTTGCCCGGCCTGCGCGATCAGCGCGTCCAGATCAAGCGACGACAGGATCACCTGTTGATGCGGACTGAGCAACGCACGCAGAAACAGGTCCGCCCCTTCTTCCGCGCGGATACCTTGCGACAGGTTGTGGCGCAGGCGTTCTTCGGCGGGTGACAAAGGCCGTGCGGCTTCGTCCTCGGACTGCGTCGGTTTGGCTTCATCCTGCGCACCAAAGCCTGCCATCTCGGCCATTTGCCGAATGGAGAAACCAGTAATTTCAACACAGACGGTCCCATCAGGGGCGGCAAGCGTGATGTCAAAGCTCGCGATGTCGCTGTCTGCTGTGTTGTCGCGCGCGTTGCGCACCCAACTGACGATTTCTGCGGGAAGCGGTGCGTGCACTTTAACTGACCGATAAGACACAGGCACCCAAAGGTGCTGTGACGCATAGCCTGTGATCAGTTTCATCGCCCAGCCGGTGGCCAAATCCATCATGCCAGGATGCAGCAAATAGCCCGCAGCCGGGTCATTCACCGCAGCTTCCGGCAACGCCAATGTGGCGAGGCCTTCACCGTCCCCAAAGGCGGTTGATTGCAGCACACGCCAGCGCGGGCCGAAGTTCAGGTGCACCTCTTGCGGAGAGGCGATCCAGCCGAGATCGCCTGCTTCAATCGGCGCCTCGCAGCGCGCAGCAATAGCCACGATATCCAAGGGTTCAGGTGCGGCCAGCGGGAGGATTTGCAAGCTGGCTTGCGCGTTTTGCGCATAGGCGCCATCGCTGCCACTTTCGACTAAAAACTCATAGCCCGCCTCGCTGCGTGGCAGGGTGAGGCGCAGGTCAACTGATCCGGTGTCACCAACCGCAAAGGGGCGCAGGAAATACAGATCGCGGATTTCAAAAGCTGCCGTTTCACCCATTTCATGTAAGGCCTCGGCGGCCATTTCCAGATAGCCGGTGCCTGGCACCAAGGCATCGCCCGCTTTGGTGCGATGTTCGTCCAGAAACCAGCGGTCGGCAACGGTGTAATTGGCCGTGAATATCCGGTTGCCAGCACGGTCAAATGTCATCGCATCCAGCATAGGGGCGGCAGCGTCCATTGCCTCTGCCGGGACGCCCGATCCAGTGCGCGCTTCCATAGCGTCAGCGGCCATACCCACGTCAGCCCAGATACCCCAATTGATCGCGCGCACGGTGGTTTTGCCGCCGCTGCGTGATTTAGCATAGGCGTTGAGGTATTCGTTGGCCGCCACATAGTCGACCTGCCCAAGGGGGCGGTCGCCGTGGAGCTTGACGCAAAGAGCACCAGCCAATCCAGATCACCGTCCGGGAAGACCTCATCCAGCACTTGCGTGCCGTGGATTTTGGGGGCGAACACATCTTCAATGCTGGTCACATCCTTGGCCATGATGGGCGCGTCGTCGATGTGGCCCGCGGCATGAATCACGCCGTTGACGGGGCCAAATGCGACCTCGACCTGCGCGCGCGCATCGCGGATATCTTCGACGTTGCTGACGTCTGCGGCAACAGACAGGATTTCGCCGCCCATCGCTTCCAACGCTTGGACGGCCTTGATCCGGCGGGCCAATGACGACGTGGGCGGAGTGTTCTTGAGCGCGGTTTTCCAAGTCTCGCGCGCAGGCAAAGCAGACCGTGAAAGCAGGGCGATACGGGCGTCACATTGCTTAATCAGCGCTTCAGCCAAGGTCAGACCGATGCCACCAAAACCACCAGTGATCAGATAGACGCCTTTGTCTTTCAGAACGGGCAACGGGCCATCATCGGGCAGATCGGTCAGCACCGCAGGCTTGTATGTCAGTTCGAACCGCTTGCCGTTGCGCACCAATGCCGTTCCATTGCCCGGCTCGGCGAGCGCATCCTCAAGGATATGATCAACCAGTCTATCTGTGTCCACCTTAGCAAACCCGCGCTTTTCGCGGCCAGTTGCTGCAGGCAAATCCAAATCAAGCGTCGAGACGGTCAGCTGTGGAAACTCGCGCGGGATAACCCGTGCAGGCCCGGCAAGCGTGGCCTTTTCGGGATGGGCCAGTGCCTCATCCTTGTGCTGCGCGGCCCCGGCTGTGAGTGCGCAGATGTGGATATTGTCTGGCAGGTCTTCGCCGCCAATCGCTTGGGCAAGGAAGAACAGGCTGTAGAAGCCTTGTTCCTGCACACGGTGGAAGAAACTTGATCCAGGACGGAAACTTTCATCCGCCGTAATCATCCAGCCATGCAGAATACGTGTCGGGATCAGATCGCGGGTGTTCAGGTCTGAAATCAGTTGATCATAGCTTTCGCGGCCCCGTTCGGGCGCGATGAAATAACCAACTTCGCCGTCGCGGGCAAAAGTATCGCCGGGGCGCACGGTAATCACATCATGGCCAGCGTCGCGCAGGCGCAGCGCTGCCGTCGCGGTCAATCCAGCATCATCTGCGAAAACCAACCAAGTTTGCTTTTCCGCCTCTGACAGATCACCCGTCACATCCACATCGCAAGCCGCATAACGCGGCAGCCACGCAGGGCGATACCCCCAATCTTCGGGCGTTTCAGAGCGGGTCACCCATTCGCTGGTTTCATCGCTAGTCGCGGTGCCCGGTTCGATAAAATAGGCCGCATGCTGGAATGCATAGGTCGGCAGCGGCACCTTCAACCGGCGCGCATCGCCCCAGATCTGGCCCCAGTCAAACGTGCCACCCACGGCCCAGACGCGACCCAGCATTGCCATAAAGAACGCATCATCCGCGATGTCATCTTTGGGGTGACGCAGGCTGGAAATCACCTGATTGGCGACAACTTTGCCATGTTGACCAGCAAGCGAGGACATCGCGCGGCCGGGACCGACTTCGATGAAGACGCGTTCTTCGGTCTCGGCCAACGTAGTCAGGCAATCGGCGAAATGCACGGTGCCGCGCAGGTGACCGACCCAGTATTCAGGGTCTTGGGCCTGCGCGTCAGTGATCAGCGCGCCGGTACGGTTTGAGGTAAAAGGAATTTGCGGCGCATGCAGTTCAATCGAACGCAGGTAATCGCCAAAATCTTTCAGGATCGGCTCCAGCATCCGCGAATGCGCGGCGATGTCGATCTGGATGCGTTGGCAGTCAATATCTTTGCCTTTCAGACGTCTTTCCAGGTCATCCAATGCAGCTTGCGGGCCTGTCGCCACGCTGAGTTGTGGTGCGTTCACGGCCCCCAGATCAAGGTCATCGCCCAAGAGCGGCTCCAATTGATCAGCGGGTAAGGCAATTGACAGCATACCCCCGGCAGGCACCGTATCAAACAGTTTGCCACGTAGATGCACGAGGCCGATGCAATCCTCAAAAGACATCACGCCCGCCACACATGCGGCGGTATTCTCGCCCATCGAATGGCCGGTCAAGGCGGCAGGTTTCACGCCCCAACTCATCCACAATTGGGCCAGCGCATATTCAACAATCATAATCAACGGTAGTTGTACCGAAGGCTGGGTCAATTTGGCGTCAGCGGCCTCTTCCTGACCCGGTTCCGGCAACCAAACTGCGCGAATGTCGTAGTCCAACTTGGGTTGCAGAATATCGAGGCCCTTGTCCATCCACTCTGCAAAAACCGGCTCGGTCTCATAGAGATCGCGGGCCATGCCGGCGTATTGGGCACCGCCACCGGGGAACATGAAAACATAGTCCGGGTCTTCGCCGACGACTGTGTGGCTGAACGCGCGGCGCGGGTCGTTCTTTTCCAACTGGGCTGCGGCATCTTCATGGGTCTCGGCCACGATTACGCGGCGACGCTCAAACGCGCGGCGGCCCTTTTGCAAGGTCCAGGCGACATCGGCCAATGGCTGATCGGGGTTATCACGCAAATGGGCGGCAAGGGCTGCGCAGTTGGCATCAAGGGCTGCCTTGTTGCGGCCCGAAACCGTCAGGATCTGGAACGGCCAATCGGATTCGTCCGACGCCGGCAAAACCGGTGCTTCTTGCAACACGACGTGCGCGTTTGTCCCACCCACACCAAGGGAGTTTACGCCGGCACGACGCGGACCTTTGTGACTGATCCAGTCTGTGAGCGTGTCATTGACCTTGAATGGCGAGGTTTCAAAATCAATCGCCGGGTTCGGCTTTTCATAGCCAAGAGACGCGGGGATCTGCTGATGGTGCAGCGATAGCGACGCTTTGATCAGACTGGCAACGCCAGCGGCGGTATCGAGGTGGCCGATGTTGGTTTTGACCGATCCGATGCGGCAAAAGCCAACCTCATCGGTCGTTTCCTGAAAAGCCTGCGTGAGTGCCGCAACCTCAATCGGATCGCCCAGATAGGTGCCTGTGCCGTGGCATTCGATATAGTCGATGGTGTCGGCGGGGGTGTCCGCAATCATCTGCGCTTCAGCAATAGCCTCGGCTTGTCCATCGACGGAAGGGGCCAGATAACCGGCTTTGGCCGCGCCATCGTTGTTGATGGCTGATCCTTTGATCACGGCCCAGATATGATCGCCGTCCGCTATGGCGTCCTTCAGACGGCGCATCACGACAACACCCGCGCCGGACCCGAAAACGGTGCCTTGGGCGCGATGGTCAAAAGCGTGGCAATGGCCGTCGGGCGACAGCACTTCGCCTTCTTTGTAGATATATCCGCGATCCTGCGGCAGCTCGATGGTGACGCCACCCGCCAATGCGGTATCGCATTCACCCGACAGCAGGGCCTGCGTCGCATAATGTGTGGCCACCAATGAGGTCGAGCAGGCGGTCTGCACATTCACGCTGGGACCTTTGAGGTCGAGGATGTGGCTCAGGCGGGTAGACAAGAAATCCTTATCGTTGCCTGTGTGGCGCAACAGAAACATGCCGACATTATCTACCAGCTTTGGGTTTGAGCAGATATTGAAATAGAAATAGCTGCCCATGCCGCAGCCCGCGAAAACACCTATGGGGCCCTTGGCATGCTCTGGCATATGGCCTGCGTTTTCCAATGCTTCCCACGACACTTCAAGAAAACGACGATGCTGGGGGTCCATGATTGCGGCTTCTTTAGCAGAAAGACCGAAGAACTCCGTGTCAAAATTCTGATAACCACTCAACGGGGCAGCGGCCGCGACGTAGTCTGGGCGATTGAAGCGATGCGCGGCCTCGCCAGCAGCCAAGAGTTCCTCTTTGGCGTAGTGGCGGATCGACTCAATCCCTTCCTTAAGGTTTTCCCAATAAGCGGCAACCGTGTCGGACCCTGGCAAATGGGCGGCCATGCCGACAATGGCAATGTCGGTTTCAGCCACGTCGCCGTCAGATAAATTAAGACTCATTAAATCAACCACATGTTTTCGTGCACGGCGTTAAGGATACCAGCGAGAATAGTCAAAAATATGTCACCTTTCGATCAGCAAAAAGAAGGTGGCGGAAAAATCATTGTTATTATTCGCAGTGTTAGAATTGCAGTCCAGTCAGGTAATCCCAACCAGCGCCAAACGCAATGTTTCTTATTTGTTAACAATTGATGCCAAATTCGTCCATTACCATCACAATGGTGGGCGAATTAAGGCACAATCAAACTAATGTGGCACCAAATCGGCAAATCCCTTCCCATCTGCAAATTTTGTGTTACTAGCAAAGAGGTTATTGATTGTTTGGTGGACCATGAAACTTCGTTACTCTGCATTTTTGCCCGCGGTTTTCGCCGCATTGGCTGTCTCTGCCCCGGCGCAGGCTGCCACAGTTGACGTGAAATATGACCTTGATTCGGCATACCACTCGGAGCACGGGATTCGCGCAAATACCGCGACTGGCTCACGTGACCTTGTTGGCCTTGATATTACCGCAGTCTACACTGATGGCACGACCGAGACGTGGGAGTGGATTTATACCAACCCCTACTCTGTCTGGGACGCCGGCACTGACCATATCAGTGATGATCTGACGATCGGCTTCGTAAATCAGCGTTATGTGATCAATGCGATGAAGGGGTTAGCCTCTCTCGCCTTTGATCTCGTTGGTGCCAGCACGGTGTGGGATATTGGGGACTATGCCGACGATGATCCACGAAATTCGCCAACGACAAAGCGCGGCCACGAGTTCCGCGTACGTGGTGGCGACAGCGACAATTTTGAAGGTGAAATCCAAGCGAGCTATTCGGGCCAAGTCCAAATAGGCGATCACACCACTGGAGAGGATGCGTTTACGCAGCTGTTTGTTGACTTTACTGGCCTTGCCGGTGGCGGATTTATTGGTGACCTGATCTGGAGCGCTGATACAGATGTCCTTGCCGTTGCAGGCGATCTCGCACCGGTTGTCCCTTCCGTGCCACTACCCGCTGGTGGATTATTAATGCTGACGGGGCTTGCTGGTTTTGGCATGATGCGACGTAAGGCTGCCTGCCAAAAGGTCGCTTGATCTGCGATGGCCGACGGGGCCCTCGCCCGCTATCGCATTTGTCAGTATCTGTATTGGCCCATGCTTGTGTGTGGGCCTTTCGCTTTTCTGGCCATACAGATGGTAGCTTTGACCGGCGGCAAATGACGTGATTGCCCCATGTGCTAGCCTTTTGATCGGTCTTTAGACGAGATCAGCCCTGACTCGCGACTTGCAACAGTACGGACATGGCGGCATATCCCAGACATCATTTTCAATAGGTTGATCAGTGCTCACAGTCATTATCCCCAGCTACAACGAAGAAAACTACATCGAAGCCTGCCTTGATGCTGTCTTGGCGCAAGCAGACTTGCCTGCCGATCATGGCATCCAGGTGATCGTCGCTGCAAACGGCTGCAAAGATAACACTGTAGCACTCGCGCAGGCGAAAGTTGCGGTTTTCCACGAAAAGGGTTTTGACCTTGTCGTGCTGGACATTGAGCGCGGAAACAAGATGAACGCCCTTAACGAAGCCGAAGCTGTTGCCAAGTACGCCACTAGAGCCTTTCTAGATGCAGACGTCATCCTCAGCCCACCTCTCTTGCTGGAGCTGGCGCTGCTGCTGGACAGCGACGAGCCCCGGTATGCCAGCGGCACAATCAATATTCCACGTCCCAGGAGCATCGCCAGCCGCGCCTACGCCAAGGTTTGGGCGAATCTGCCGTTTGTTCGCGACGGCGTGCCAGGTATCGGTCTTTACGCCATGAACGCCGCGGGTCGGTCCAGATGGGCAGAGTTTCCCGCAATCTATTCTGACGACCGCTTCGTCCGGTTGCAGTTTGGCCCGCACGAACGCCACAAAACCAAGGCGACCTATGATTGGCCGTTACCAGAGGGTTTTGGAAATCTGGTCCACGTGCGGCACCGCTGGAGCGAGGGAAACATGGAACTGGCAGAGCAGTATCCGGATCTGATCGCCAATGACAGTCAGCGCAACAAGACGGGAAGCAACATGATGGGCCTGTTCCGCACGCCATTTTCGTCGGCCGTCTTTGTGATGATCTTTTTTGTCAGCAACATCCGCGCCAGCAAAAGCAAGAACAGCGAAACCTTTATCTGGCGACGTGGACGCGACTGATCGGTCAGACCAACGCGAATACCAGACCGCCGACAAGCAACGTCATACCGACCCACAGCAAATCGAACTGTACTTGTCCATCGCCGAGGAATGGACGCAACAACTTGAGGGAATAGTAGCTCGAAACCAAGGGGTTCAACGCGATGGCCAGAAGTGCGGCATCCAGTCCCAAATAGTGATAGGTCAACGGCAGGATCACGCAAATCGACACCGCGCGCATGATGGAAATCAGCATCATTTCCTTGCTATTTCCAAGATTCATCAGCAGCGTATTGTGGCTGTAGAACCGCAACGACAAAAACGACACCGAAAGAATTTGCACGTAGCGGCCTGCGGCCTGATAGGTATCCGTGTACAACACATCGATGAGAAGTTGACCGCCAAATAGCAAAGCGAGAAAAGCCGCGATACACATCGCATCTACCCCGGTTTGCAGCTTGCGATAAAGCCGCGGTACGTCTTTGGGACGGGTCCTGATCATCTCGCTGATGGCAGGAAAGCCAACCTGATCAATCAGGCGTCCAATCACCATAGAGGCTGTGCCAACCCAGATTTGTGCAATGACGAAAATGCCAAAAAGTGTCACGCTCATCAGGCCGCCAAGGATCATCCGGTCGGCATTCAACGCAACAAAAGAGAATATAGACGAGCCCATCAGCCACTTACCGTAGTGCCATAGACGCAGCGCAATCTCGCGATCCCACACGAAACCCATGCGCGGCCCCGGGATAAGCAGATGGCTGACAATCGTTTTAACAAGGGACCCGGTCAGCATACCGGCCAAGAGCGCCCAAACAGTTGGTGAAATCCAGGCGAACACAATCATCACGATGACTTGGATCACCTGCGCGCCGATTTCCATCAGCGTCACATACTTCAGCATGAGGTTTCGCATGGCCAGCGTTGTCACCATCGATTCCAAACCAAATATCAACGGAACAAGAGCTGCAACCGCAACAAGCGTTGGCAAACGCGGATCTGCATACACGGACCCCTCTGCCGCAAGACTAGGTGCAAAGAGCCAAAGACCAACTGCTGCGAGGAAAACACCGCTGGCAATCAAGATACTTTGTATAATCCGAAAAAACCAAGCGGCCCGCAGAAAGTGGTCTTGGTCCCCATCGGGTTCGCGCGACACAGACCGGTTAATGCCAATGTCGGTAAACAGCGTCATACCCGCGATCAACAGACCGACCATTGCCATCAGGCCAAAGGCGTCGGGCAGCAACAGCCGCGTCATGATCAAGTTGCTGGTCAGGCGTAGCCCGTTCACGACAACAACTTGCGTAAGGCTCCAGCTACCCGCTTTCAGGACACGACGCCCGAGCGACGCTTGTTGCGTTGTTGTGGGTTGGTTTTGGTCGGTCATTTATACTCGATCAGTTGCGACTGTTGTCCCCGCCATCTGCGCCAATAGTACGCAACGATGCCACGGGTCTCAGCAAACTTGCCCAAGGTCAATAGCATTGCCTGCTGCCAAGCAAATAGATCGCCACCTTCCCGGGCCGCAAGCCTTGCAACTTGCGCTGGATAAACAAGAACGCCCCACAATGCTACCGGCCCAACCATCAGTGCCGCCCCAAGGATAACCAACGGAAAGACACCCCCCAAATCAAAGCGCGTCGGGTTGCGGCGACGCCATGTTTTTCGGGATCCTTGCCGTACATCGCCCGCCCTTCGGCAGCGGCAAAACCCGCGCGCTCTGCACGTTTCCAGAACTGGCCAATCCGGGTCATGGCTGCATCATGCAATGTCATCTCTGCATCCAGACGCCATATCGCCCAGCCCAACCGCCGCATCCGCAAACACATCTCGGGCTCTTCACCCGCAATCAAACGGGGATCATACCCCCCCACCGCATCAAGTACCGCCCAGCGCATCAGCGCGTCACCGCCGCAGGCTGCCGTCTCACCGATGGGGGTATCCCACTCTGCGTCGCACATGCGATTGTAGACTGAAGCCTCAGGAAAACGCTCCCGACGTCGACCGCAGACAACTGCAACCTTTTGATTGTCAGATAGGAAATCCCGCGCTTTCCTGATCCAATCAGGATCCAAGGAGCAATCGCCGTCGATAAATTGAACATAGTCAGGAGGTGTATCCCGACCCAATGCCGCAAGGCCGGCATTTCGCGCCCGCGCGGCCGTGAACGGAACATCAGTCTGAAGCTGAACAACCTGAGCACCTGCCGCTTTGGCCGCTTCGATCGATCCGTCAGTCGATCCGCTGTCCACGTATATGACGCGCGCCAAATCCGACGGCAGCGAAGCAAGGCAGGCCTGCAGACGGTCACCTTCATTGCGGCCAATAATCACCACACCAATTTCGGAACGGGTATCTGTCATACTAGGAAGAAATATCGTGCTTGAAGTGTCATATCGGCACCGATCATCAGAACACCGCCGTTATCGCGGTTTCTATAAGAGCACAAATTTAATACCATCAAAGCACAGTTAAGTGAGAACTCATTGCCAAACCAAAACGCCAGACTACAATCGGACGCTGCTACATAGCATAAAACTTCGGGCTTCCAAGCTGTCTATACAGGATAGCGACAACAGCTGCCAAAAGTGATAAATATCCCCATCCGGCCCCAGAAAATCATAGTCCGCTAATGCCCAATAGTTTCGCCTTTCTTGTTCTTTTCGCGTACCCGCTCGTCGTTATCGTGCTGTTTCGCCGGTTGCCGTTACAGCAAGCGTTGATCTGGGCCATTCTGGGTGGGTATCTTTTCCTGCCGGAGCGCACGGAAATTGACCTTCCACTGCTACCGTCGGCGGACAAGGTCCTTGTGCCCAGCCTGGCCGCTGCGATTATGTGTTTACTTGCAAAACCAAAGCAGGGATTGCGCAAGGCGGCACGTTCTGGCCGCAAGGACTTAGCTGCCGTTTCGGTCAGCCCTACGGTACGCTCAAGCAAGATTGCTAATCTTTGCATTCTGACAATTTTTGTAGCACCGGTCGGGATCGTTATGACCAACCCCGACTGGGTTGATGCTGGCATCAGGTTTATTCCGGGTCTGAGAGCCTATGATATCTTCTCGATGATCTTGAATGCGGCCGTGATGTTGATGCCATTCTTGTTGGCAAGGCGCTATCTCAGCGACCATGAAGCGCATATGCGACTACTTTGGGCAATTGTAACCGGAGCCCTTGTCTATTCAATTCTGATTCTGGTCGAAGTGCGCCTGAGTCCTCAGTTCCACAACTGGATCTATGGGTTTCACGCACATTCTTTTGGCCAACAAGTTCGGGCGGGTGGTTTCAGACCCATGGTATTTGTACAGCACGGCCTGAGGGTTAGTCTGTTTATCCTGATGGCAGTTCTGGCTGCTGTTGCCCTTTACAAAATAAAGCAAGCACAGAAACGCAAAAGTGTTGGCTTGCGCAATACGGCATCCGCAACATCCCAGGACAAAGGATTGCCGCTCTACGTTGCGCTGTATCTGTTCGCCATCTTGTTCATCTGCAAGACGCTTGGCGCATTTGCACTGGCTTGCATCTTCGCCCCTTTAGTCTTTTTCACCAAACCGCATCACTGGCGTTATATGGCGGCCGCTTTCGCCTTGGTTGTTCTGCTTTATCCCATGGTCAGGTCCGCGGGCCTTGCCCCAGTCGAGCAGATCCATGAATTTGCTTTGAGCATCAATGAAGACCGCGCACAGTCGTTCAAGTTTCGGTTGGATAACGAAGACATACTGCTTGATCGCGCGGCTGAGAAACCACTCCTCGGATGGGGCGGTTGGGGACGCAACTTGCTATATTCCGAGTACACAGGCCAGATCACATCTGTTCCCGATGGGGCATGGGTTATCGTTTTCGGCTATTCAGGCTGGATCGGTTACCTGGCACAATTTGGCTTGCTGACACTGCCTGTCTTTGCGTGCTTTTTTGCTCGCGGGGATATACGGACCTCGATCGCAACACAGGGGCTGTGTATCGTTCTGGTTGTGAACCTGATTGATCTCTTGCCAAACTCGGGGCTTACGCCGCTTACCTGGATGATCGCGGGGGCGCTCTTGGGCCGATTTGAGAGGCGAACAAGTGCCGCTTCAGACGAACCCAAGCGACAAACCAGTACGGCCACTAGGCGAGGTGGACAACGCGCTCCTGCCGCTGCAAGATCCGGTTCAACACGCGCCGTTTAAACCCGACGGGCCGGGCAACGGATCGATCGCGATCAAACATTAGCCCGGAAATGGCCGGATCCCGCAACAGTGCAAGCTTTGTGCCCCACCGAGCGACCTCAGCAACATCCAAACCTTGCGGCACATCCATATCGGTATTCAGCGGCCCTGGAAGCCATTCGTTGATAATAATATCTGGGAAGCGGTCCTCAATATCTGCGAAAAGAGCATTGTTGAAGATACGTGTTGCACCTTTGGACACCGAGTAGGCCACGCTCGCCGGTGCCGGCGACGTGCCCGCATAGCAGGTGACGTTGATAACCTTGCCTTCTCCGATGGCCACCATATCCTGAAGCGCTTCCTGAGTGCATGCGATCATGCCTCCAAGATTAACGTTCAAAGTGCGCATAAAGCTTTCGTAGGTTTCATCAAGAATATCGCGGCGAGAATAAACCGCAGCATTGTTGATCAATCCAGAAACAGCGCCCATTTTTTCGCGAACCTCTGCAAAAGCGGTACTGACTGCCGCTGGATCTGCGATATCGACTGGCACCGTCAGCAACTGATCACGTGGCGCCGCATTTGTCAGCTCTTGCATTGATGACAAAGACCGGCTGAGTGCCGCGACGCTTTGACCTTGCTTGAGCAACTCCAGACATAGCGCCTTGCCAAGCCCCCTGCCCGCGCCTGTGACCACAATCACACCACGCGAACTTCCACGATCATTCTCCATCAGTCGTCTCCGTATTCAGACGTTGTGCGATGATATCTCCTACGCGAAGCGCATTGGCCGCAATCATGAGGCTGGGGTTCACCCCCATGGATGTCGGAAAGAAAGATGCATCAGAAACAAACAGGTTATCCAAGTCGTGCGACTTGCAGTCGGCATCAAATACTGATTCAGAAGGATCCGATCCAAATCTGAGCGTGCCGCAAGGATGTCCATAGTTCATGCTGGGCGTTACACGCAGCAGCATGATCCGATAACCGCGAAATCTCTTTTTGAGGGTCCGCCGGAACAACTTGCGGCGTGCCAGCAGCTCTGCCGGGAGGTTATAGACAAACCGCGGTGTTTCAGGATCTTTGTCATGCAACAAAACACGGTTTTCCGGGTATGGCAGATCTTCGACAATTCCGACAAACATCTTCGCCTCTCCAAAAAGATGCGATGCCACAAGGGCTGGAACATTCATCAGATACCGCAACTTGCGAAAACGGCCGAGAATTGACTGATCAAAAATGTCCGCCAAGTGGGCGGCGATAAGTCCAAACGAAACCTCTAGTCCCATGGACTGGATCGCTCCCATACGGGCACCATCAACAGTATACATGTCTCTGATAGAAATCGCCTTGGATGCACCCGCGAACCGATTACCGCGTTTCGGCCAAAGCGCAAAAAGTTCATCAAGGTGGAACATCAGGCCGCGCCCAACCCAGTCGCTGGAATTCGCGCAAACCGTTCCATCGGCGCGTTTTGACATCAGCAACAAACGCGGTGAATGTAGCGCACCTGCCGACAGGACATAGGCTCGGGCGGTCAGGGTCGTTTCAACATCGTGACATACTGTTTTGATGCCAATCACCTTGTCCGCATCAAACAGGATTTGAGTCACCGTACAATCGGTCAGCACAGTCACGTTGCCGGTTTTCATTGCAGGCATCAGCCCTGCTGAACGGCCGTCCATCTTGCAATTGCGTGGGCACTTATGACCAAGGCACGACAAACAGCCGGGGATATCGCGAAAAGCCAAGTGTTGCCGATAAGGATGTAGGCCACTCGCGGTCAGGTCATCCATCGTCTTCGTTTCATTTGGGCCGATTTCGGGCGGTGTGGCCAACGACGCTGGAGGCTCAGGCGAAAGCGGATCATGGCTGCCAGAGATATGAAGATACCCTTCAGCCTGCGCAAAATACGGCGCAAAAGCATCATACGACACCGGCCACCCGCCGGTTGGGTGGGGCATGGCAGGGGTTGCCTCTAGATCATGGCGTTCGGGGCGTTCCAGCGTCCCCGCATAAAACACCGAAGACCCGCCAAGACCGCTGCCCAAAGGAGCAAAGAACTCGCGCGCCCGGTTGTCGACCGTCGCGTGGACCTTTTTGGCCAGTAGCTGCGGACATGCCGTGCAATTGGGTGGGTGATTTCGCGATCAATGCCCTGCCTCTCTTGGTCGTGTCCTTTGGGGCCCTTCTCGAGCACCAAAACACGCAACCCCTGTTCGGCGAGCCTGCGCGTAATCATCCCGCCCCCCATACCGGCACCAATGACAATAACGTCCCATTGTTGGTGAACTGCCTCTTGCGGGGTCATTGCGCAACCCTGACAAGCACCGGATTGCCGATGCATCGGCACAGATCATCATTGACAGACATACAAGTTGGATAGTGAGCAGCATTGACGTGCCCGCTAGCAATGTCTTGAGGGTAAGAGCGCAACTTGTCGTCCTTCAAAAGTCTTGGTCGAAAGAGATCGGACTTCACATTCTATCAATCCGACTTTTGATGCATTTCTCAGCGCCAATGTCGCAGGTGCATACGGCAAGAAGATGTCGTTTGCAAACGCAGGGCTAAGCTTGGATCGTCAAGGTACGCAACCTAAGCTTAACCTATTGATTTGAAGCTGGAAGTACCAAAGAACCATCGGCGTCTACGGCAAGGTCCGCCAATGTCAAAAGCACCCCATCGCCAAAT
The DNA here is from genome assembly GCF_055693545.1 of Yoonia sp. JB2-21. NCBI lineage: Bacteria > Pseudomonadati > Pseudomonadota > Alphaproteobacteria > Rhodobacterales > Paracoccaceae > Yoonia > Yoonia sp. JB2-21. The sequence goes on along the minus strand of NZ_JBVFUC010000001.1, from coordinate 3,071,623 downwards.
TGCAGTTCTTCGACATAGATAATGAAATCATCACCGTCTGGACCGGCCATACGATACCCGTCACCTTCGGCACGCAGCGCATATTGCGCAACGCCTTGCGACAAAACAAAGCGATCAAAACCCGGACCACCATTGATTCCATCTCTTCCAGGCGAGGCCACGATAATATCATCGCCCATGCCCGCCATAAGATAGTCTTCTTGGTCCGTCCCAATCAGCGTATCCATGCTGCTTGTTCCGCGGTTTGTGACGCCTTGCTGACGGAAAGCCCCCCCTCGGCCCCTTCCCACCAAGGTGTCGTCTTGGCGTTGAGGGACGTCAGCAACTCCGCACGGGGGGTGCTGTCCGTCAGGCTATTGCGCAACCCCCATGTACCCCAACGACTGGTTGCACCGATATCAGTGAATTGCATAAAGGCGCCATGCCCATGTTCTTTCCACGTATCCCAAAGCATCTGATACAAGGTAGCCATGTGAGGGCCCCGGACGAAGTCGGCCATAAAACCATTGAGCGCTTCGATATCCTGCTCTGTCAGACCAGCGACTGCAAAAGAGTGATGGACGTGCTGACCGCCCTCATAGGCAACCAAACGCATGCCGTTTTCTTCGGCAATAGCGGAATTCTCGGCCAGAAAATTCTCTATTGTTGGTATCGATCCACGATAGTCTGGGTCCATCAATTGTTCGGCCAGCCATGCGTGGGCATCAACGCTTGGATCTTTCACCTTCGCAATCAATTCTGCACGCATTTCATCGTTGCTCATCGTTGCCACACCAAAATAGGTCACAACGGCGATTTCCTCGAACACTGATTTAGGATCAACAAAAGTGTCAGGTTCGTTTTTGCGCCATACAGGTGCCTCCAATAGACGAGACGTCACCCAAGGGTTGGCAAGGAAGGCGCCCAAGACGTTTGTCAGACGGCCGCTATCTGCCTCGTCACCGTATACTTCTTCCCAGATCAACGCCGTTTCCACGGCCTTCTTGGCGTGATAGTCGACATAAGCTTCCTCGCCCCATTCCGCTATTGCCTGATCACGTGACCAATGCGTTTGGGCAAAAGAAAAATTCCAAAGCTCATTGGAATACTCAACGCGCGCTGTCAGAGCGGGGTCGAGGTTGTCACGGACATAGGTTGCAAAATTTCGGATGTAGGTGTCATCCGCCAGATGCGGCATTGTAAACCAAGGATCGGCACCAAGTTCATTGGCAAGCTGGACCATATATTCAACTGCCATACCCCGATAGGTCCCCGGACCATGTACCGAAGGTATGTCTTCCCAGGACGTGACGGTCGACCCGTTGGTATGCATCCAGTCCATGAAGCGAATTTCACGCGCATCTTCCAACGTCTCCAACCAAGCCGGGTTGAACACTGCTCCTGCCTGATGCAAGTCCATGTTCTTCTCGGATACGATTGAAATGTTGCGGATGTAGCTGCCGTTATTGTTAGGATCAGTCCGCAAAATGTCCAAAATAAAGGTATCTGCGTTCTCATTCTCGAACACAATGCGCCCACGGCTCGATGCTACCACACGGACCCCGCCGCGTAGATTGATTTCGCCTTCGCCATCATAGGTCAGGACGTAAGTACCGGCATGATCATCACCGGCGATATCGCGGAAACTTTGCCAACTCCAAATCGTTCCCACACGGTGAAATCCGGGCGGAATCTGTTTGACCCATCCGTCAGCGTCCAAAAACCCGGCGTCGCGCAATTCCTGCTCGTTCATGCCGCCCCAGCCGTCCTGCTCCTCGTGCCCGATCCACGGCCGCATCATTTTGACAAGGTCAATGAACTGCATGCCCGGGCTATAGTCATTCGCGTCTGCCAGATTGAAGGAGACGGTTGGGTTTTGGAGACCTTGGGCCGGCTGAGCCAGCACAATACTCGTCCAACCAAATACGATCAGAATACCGCAGTAGATTATACGCGTGACAGATTTCAACACCCTGGAGGACGGCCACGCGAATAAAGAAGATTGAGCCATAGAAATGTTACCTCACATACTCAAATTACTCGTGGAAAATATTTTTGGCTTAGTCAGTGTGATCATACCCACTCCAACACAAAATCGGAATAACAAAATGCGAATCTGTCCCACGCAAAACGTCACAGCTCAGCTAGAGTGCACGCCGTGATGCGCCCCAGCCCTTGTGCTTGAAAGACAGAAAATAGCTTTCAAACCAACGAAAGCTCATCTCAGCAATAGCAATGGAAATGACGCTATACAGCAATAAAATAGCCCAACTTTGATCCGCAAGTCCTAGCCGACCCAAACCAACAGTCGCAATGTGCAAACCGATCAGGTGATAAAGATAGATCCCGTAGCTGATCTCACCAACGCGCGCGATGGGCTTTGCCGACAGCAACGATGCAAACACATTGTCTTCGCGTACAACGATCGCCGTCAGAACAGCCGCCATCGCGAGGTGCAGTATGAGGTTCGGCCACCCGATCAAATCCTGCGGTAGCCACTGCAGCAAAGATACGAGCACCACCACACTAACGATTGCCATCGGCGTGCGGCCCAATACGCCTGAAAGAGCGTCAAACGACTGTTTGCGATCCAAAAACAGTGCCAGCGTAGAACCAATAAGGATGGGCGCGTAGGTCGCGTTGAACATTGCAAATCGTAGGGGACCGACCTCAAAAGCGCCGATACCAAAGACACCAAGCCAGCCGATCACTGCAACGACATTCACGGCGATCGTGAAAATCAATGCGGGTATCAGCAGTTTGCGGGGCAAAATCATCAGCAGCACCGGCCATATCAGATAGTATTGCTCTTCCACGGCAAGTGACCACATCGGTGACAATAGCGGGATGTCCGACGTCAGAAAGTTCGACAGGAAGAGGTAGTAGTACGGAAGCTGGGTCGAATACCTCGTCTCACCTTTGACCCCGATGTAAAAGAGCGCAACCGCAGTGACGACCAAGAAATAGACTGGAACGATGCGTAGAAAGCGACGCCAGTAAAAGCCGCGAAGTGAAAACACCCCGTCTCTACTGGCCTCACGCAACAGAAGAGTTGTGATAAGAAACCCACTGAGAACAAAGAAAAAATCAACCCCTACGAAACCACGCGTTAGAATTTGTGCTGGAGCCTCTTGCGATGTCCATACCGGGCCATGATGCCAAAGCACCGCCGCGATGCAAAAGAACCGCAGGCCATTGAGCGAACCAAAATGACGCGTGCTCTGATAGGTTTCAAAATCTGCCACTGATCTATCTGTCATCACGCGGGGACCCATCGACAAAAGTTTGCGTAGGCCTTGGGGAAATTGATAGTTGACGTTTGCAATGATTAATCCAGCGCGCAGAGAGTTTTTTGTCTTTACGATCTATTGCTGGGCGGCGCGATCATGTAAAGTTCTCACCATCGGATTGCCTCAATTTTGTTTTAACAGGTATCTAATTGCCCAAACGTAACAAGTGATTCCTTATGACTGCCACTCATGAACATCATCCCGCATCTGGTCTTGCGGCGTATATTCACGCCGGTGTCTTTTGGCTGGCCCTCTCAACGATTGCGGCACTCTTCTTCTTTCAGGAAGGGTTCAATGCGCTTTTGGTGGCATGGCAGCTGCCAGAGTATAGTCACGGACCATTGATCCCTGTCCTATCGCTCCTGCTATTTCTGCGGCAGTTGAAAGAAGTACCCATAAAGCCCGGCCCCGTGACAGACCGCGGCCCCGGCATAGCATTGTTGATCTTTGCCGTCCTCTTCGGGATCCTCGGAAAACTAAGCCAGATTGACGAAGTCGTCGCCTATGCAATCATTCTTTGGGTGGGTGCGATCTTGCTGATCTCTTGGGGATGGCAACAGGGCAAGCACTTTTGGCCGCCGGTTGTGCATCTGGTCTATATGCTGCCGCTACCCGGTTTGATTTACTACAAAGTCTCAACCTACCTGCAGATCATCTCGTCCGAGCTGGGCGTCTGGATGCTGCAACTGATTAGCGTACCGGTCTTTCTTGAAGGCAACATTATTGATTTGGGCGTCTACAAGTTGCATGTCGCCGAAGCGTGTTCCGGTCTGCGCTACCTGTTCCCGATCATGTCGTTTTCATACATCTTTGCTGTGCTCTTCAAAGGGACAGTCTGGCATAAGGCCATACTTTTGCTGGCTGCCGTCCCGATCACGATCGTTATGAATTCCGTACGGATCGCCTTCGCGGGATGGTTGGTGAACTATGTTGGCCTCGAATATCTCGAAGGTTTCACACATTTCTTCGAGGGCTGGATCATCTTTATGATCTGCGTCGTGCTCTTGTTCATTTTGGCATGGGCGATGCTGCGCTTCACCGGATCAAAGATGAGCCTGATCGATGCGCTCGACCTCGACACCAGCGGGTGGGGGGCACAAGCGCGCCGCGTGAGCCTGATTGCACCGTCACGGGCATTGATATTGTCGGCCGTGCTATTGGGTACCGGTGCGATCGCATGGGAAACACGGGCGCAAGTTGGCACGACGATTGTGGACCGTGAACCATTTGTCGTGTTCCCAACAACACTCGGCGGCTGGAAAGGTGGTATTCCCGAAGCTCTTTCAGACGGCGTCCAAGCGTCTCTGGCAGCTGACGACTACCATTCTGTCCAGTTCTCAAGTGCAGCAGAAACTGCGCCCGTTGGGTTGTTTATCGCCTGGTACAATGATCAAACCAAAGGCGGCACGCACTCTCCTGAGGTTTGCTTGCCCGGGGCTGGTTGGGAGATTGCCAAGCTTGACCGCATTGATATTGCCCCCCAAATGGGATTTGCCGAACCATACAACCTAAACCGCGCCATCATCCAAAAAGGTCAAACGCGCATGCTCGTTTATTACTGGTTCGAACAGCATGGGCGCCATACAGCATGGGACTTTGCAGCCAAAATGTATTTGTTGTGGGATAGCATTACAATTGGCCGCACTGACGGCGCGCTGGTCCGCCTGACAACACCCATCCTGGACCATGAGACCGAGGCGGAAGCGGAAGCACGTCTTCAGGACATGTTCCGCGAAACAACGGCTGTCCTGCCGCGCTTTGTGCCCGGACTATAAAGGTGGTTGATATGAAAACTCTGGATGCCAGCGACATTGTCTTTGTCTACGGCGCATTGCGCTCAGGAACGACAGTCTTCCGGCTGATGTTGGATGCACACCCCGACATCGCCAACCCAGGCGAAATGGACTATCTGTTCGACTATCTGCATCCTGATCCAAGCCATCCCACCGGCTGGCGATACGATATCGATGGGTTGCAATTGGACCGCATTTATCAGCACCACGTAATGCCGATCCCTAATGGAACAGACGGTTTGGACTTGCTGGAACATTTTCTGAACACACTCCGCCAAGAGCACACAGAACGCGTATTTTCCATCAATATCCACCGTCATTTGGACCGCATTGTCGCGACGCTGCCCGATGCCCGATTTATTCACATGCTGCGCGATCCACGAGATGTCGCGCGATCATCCATCGTAATGGGCTGGGCCGGCACGACATATCATGCCGTAGATCACTGGATTGAAACCGAAAAAGCATGGGACGATGGGATCGGTGCGCAGCCCGAAGAACGCATTATGACATTCAAGTATGAAACACTGTTTCAAAACACAGAGCATACGCTGAGAGAAGTTTGCGATTTCCTGGGATTGCCGTACACATCACAAATCATGTCGTACTACGAGGGCACGACCTATGATGCACCTGATCCAGCTTTAGTACAGCAATGGCGCAAGAAAGCCGATCCCTACGACATCGCTTTGATCGAAACACGGACCGGCCCCCTCATGGAAAACCGGGGATACGCGCGAGAAATGCCTCCGCTCGAACTTCGGACGCTTACGCTTGTCAGGTTGGCCCTGCGCAACAAGCTGGCGATTTGGAGCTTTGGTATCAAGCAACATGGTACTGCGACCTTCTTTCTGGAAAAGATAACCCGCTGGCTGTCGCTTGGTCCACTACATCGGCATCTGAGACAACGCATGAATGAAAATGATGCAAAAAGCGTGCGGTGAAAAACTTCGTCATCAGCGATGATCAATTATTTCCCAAACAGAAACAACAAAGCTGATCCCGCCGGAAAGCAACGAGTTTTGAAGCAAGATAGCTCTCCCAAAAGAGCGAATCTGACCTTTTGGTCACATTTGGCGGTTTTTTGCTTGCTCCGACTGCAAAAACAGCATTTGGTAGTTAACAGAAAGTTAATCGGCGCTTTTGCTCCAGTGTTTGTTCGGTTTACGATTGGTGGTACATACTATGACGAAAAATTTCCTGACGATAGCCGCGACATGCTTGGCTTTGACAGCTTCCACAGCAACAGCAGCAACGCTGAATTTTGTAGGCAGTGGCCAAACCCATTCAGTTAGCGGGAACGATGTTGATGCTGCGTTCAACACAACGATCGACATCATTACAGGCGATGTGAAATCCGCTGAAAACGGTTTGTTCCTCGACTTGGCTGGTGCGGCTGCAAACGTTACCTACACCTTCATTGGTGCTGAGGCTGGGAACTACAACTACGGGGCTTCTGTCGGTGGCGGCGCGTTCTTTAACCGCGGTTGGCGCTCCAGTGATGTCGGCGATCAGTTTTCAGTTGTTCAAGAAGCAAGCGGCCTTCTAGAGTTCGCCTTTGGAACCTATGCGCCACTGCGTCGTATTGGACTATTCCTCAATCACGGCTTGGCACATCCAAACTCACCGCACTTTGCCATGGGTTTTGTGCAAATCGACAGCGACTCGTTCTACGTCCTGTTTGACGATATCGCTGCAGGCGACCGGGATTTTGACGATATGGCCATTCGTATTGACGTAGCTGCCGTGCCATTGCCGGCGGGCCTGCTGTTGCTTCTTTCGGCCCTTGGCGGCGTCGCTGTGATGCGCCGGAAAAAAGATATCGCGTGAAGTGGGGCTATTGACCGCGACTAGAAAAAGGGTCGGCATCGCGCCGGCCCTTTTTTGCATTCACTGACATACAGTACTATTCATAGCCACTTTTGCCGGTCTTCTTGTCCATGTAACGACATTTGTTCAAAAGCACGCCCAACACATTGGTCTGCGCCGCCAGATCCCTTTCACAAACATCGATTTCGTCAAGTGTTGTCGACTCTGCCGCCGCGACAAGAAGTACGCAATCAATTTGCCCCATAAACGCCATGGTATCATCCGTGATCAGCATCGGTGGCATATCAAAAATCGTCAGATCAGGCTCGAACCGCTTTTCAATGTCAGACAGCACCCGACCAACCGTTGAACTTTGCAACAGCTCGGAAGGATTGCGCGCTTGGTTGTAGTTGACACCAAATGCTAGGTTAGGTCGTGGGCGCTTGGCGATATCAGCAAAATCGCCCTTCCCCTCAAGTACGGTTGAAAAGTTCGCATTGCCAGATATGCCAAGCGTCTTGGCCAATGACGGACGGCGCATATCCATTTCCGCAACGATAGTGTAAGTCTCTGGCTGTTTGGACAACGAAAACGCAAGGTTCAAAGCTGTTGTCGACTTCCCGCACTTTGGGCCGGGCGACGTGATCGCCAAACGCTTCCATCCATTTGCGCGCATTTCCTGCAGGATTTTTGTACGCAACATGTCAAATGCAACGGCACCGGATGCCTTTTTGGCCCCGTTGTCAAATGTCACAATCCGGTTGCGTTCCATGCGCTTTGGCGGCGGCGCAAAAGTTGCCAAAGGCAGCCATTCAACAGCACGCGCGATCTGCGGCGTTGGTGGTTTTGGAGCCAGTATGCGTGAAATTGCATCTGGACGGCGCAGCGGAACTTTTGGTCCGGTCGGCACGCCATCATTGCTCGGGACTTGGGGTTCCGCGGCGGGCGGCGGTGGCACAGGTATCTGTGTGCCGCCTTCTTGGCGGGCAGCGCGTGCTTTGGCGATTGCGGCTTGTATCTTGTCCATTGTCGAGTTCGCCTCTTCCTATGTCAAACCAGCACGACGCAGCAACTCTTCGAACAGAGGCTGCAGCGGCCGAATGTTTGCATCAATATACCAAAGCGCGGCAGGCAAGCCGATCAACACGATCAGTACTGCGGACAGAATAACAAAGCGTCGGAACCAGATTTCCCGTCGCGTGCGCATATATGGCATCGTCATAATAGGCGTGACCTGCAGACCATTGATCATATCAGCAGGTCGCCGAACCGATGTATTCAACAGCTCAAGCAACGCAATCAGCCCAAATCCCATCGCCAATCCCCCTGCGACACCCATCGCAGCTATTCTTTTGCGATTGGGGCGCGACGGGCTGGTTGGCGCAATGGCCTGTTCGATCACCGAAATCCTTTGTCCCTTTGACAGAGCTTCGATCGTGTCACCAACTTCCGCCGCCGCGCGGTTCCGCACCGCACGGTCGTATTGCGCACGAAGGTTATCAAAGTTCCGCTCTAGGGTCGCGAGCGTCAGTGCGTTTCCTGGTGTTGCACCGATAGACTCGGCCAAAGCCTCCAGATTTTCGTTGATGATGACTTTCTGTTCATCGATAAAGGCAATCTGCCCATCCAAATCAGCCAATTGCAGCTCAAATGGGGTCAGTGGTGCGCCTTCAGGGTTAACGCCCAGCGACCCTTCGGCCGCTTGTTGCCCCGCAACAATACGCTCCAATGCCGCAATCTGCACGCGCAGGACCGAAATGCGCGGGTTATCCGCGGACAAAACAGCAGATGACCGCGTCAACTCGTCTTGCAGTTCTTGCAACTCTGCCTCTTCAGCAGTGCGCGCTACAACGCCAACCAGGCCAACCTCGCCGGTTTGTTCATAGAGTTCGACCAAACGGTCACGCCGATTTCGCAACTGGTTTTTTTCCCGCTCGAGATCAAGCAAACGCTCTTGTTCCGCCGCTTGCTGGGACCGACGAAATTCGAGACTGTCCGGAAGCGCATCAAGATTTGCCTCCTGAAAGGCCAGCATCTCTGAACTAATCTGAGACAGCTCCTGCTCCAGTTGAGCTGTTTCCTGTGCAAAGAACTCCAACGTCTGGCCAGAGACCGTCGTCCGCATTTCTACGTTTTCTTGCAAGATGAGCGTAACAACTTCATTGGTAACTGCGGCGGCCATTTGGCTCGTCGGAGCATCAAAACTGACGCTGACGATGATGGCCGTCGCCTGACCGCGTACAACAGACCCGCCCGTTGTGATGATATTGATCCGTTGGCGTAAATCATCCACGCGCTCATCTGGGGTCAGCCGCTTGTCTGATGCCTCGACATCGCGATAGATTCCCAGTCGGTTCGCCATTTCAAGCAAGTTGTCCCGCGTCAGGATACGCTGCCGAATGATTTGCAGTTGTTCTGACGCGTCAGTGCGCACCGTGGAGGCTGCCAAATCATCCGGAATTTGCTGTTGTTCGACAACCAGCCGTGCTTCGGCCACGTAAATCGGTTTCATCGTCAAAGCGACGGCAAGCCCTGCCGCTGTGCCGAGGCACAACAATATAAGGAAGTAAGGAAACCGTCGCCAAAAAACTGCGAGATAGAATTTAAGGTCCATCGTTACCAATCACTTTTTACATCTTTGGGCCGGAATGCATTGGTTTCCGGTTCATCAACCTCAACACCACCCCCGAAGAACACACCATCATTCAACACTTGCTCAACGATCTTATCAGTCACCATCTTCTCTTCATCCGTATAGGCATAGAGCAATGAAAAGTCACAGAGTTGGTTGATCAGGCGCGGTACACCGCGGGTTTCACTGAATATTCTATCGCAGGCTCCGGGCGTAAATATGGCATCTTTCGCGCCAGCAACATCTAATCGATGATTAATATAGTCACGCACGGTGTCTGCGTTAAGTGCGGGCAAATGAAAACTGGATGCGACACGTTGCGCAAATTGGGTCAGCTTAGGATGGCGCACGTTATCGCGCAGCTCAGGCTGCCCAACCAACACCAGTTGCAACAGTTCATCTTTGTTAGCGTTGATGTTGGTGAACATGCGTAACTCTTCAAGTGACTCGCGACTTAGATTCTGTGCTTCGTCAAAGATCAAAACGACACGGCGGCCCGCACCATATTCTCCTATCAGGAACTCTTCGAATTGCCCAAAGAGCGCAACATAGTCGGCTCCCGCCGGAACCGTTTGATCCAGTGCCTGCAATACCCAGCGCAAGAGTTCGTCACGGTTGCCGTGAGCGTTGGAAATCAACCCAACCTGCAGATCATCTTCAAGCGATTTCAGTAGATGGTGTAGCAAAGTAGTCTTACCGGCCCCCACCTCGCCGGTGATAAGTGTAATGGGCGCACGCGTCACAATACCATACTCAAACATCGCGTAGGCACGTTCATGCATAGGCGACCAATAGATAAAGTCCGGGTCAGGCACCAAGCTGAACGGTCGCTCACGCAAGCCAAAGTGATCCAAATAGATGTTGATCGCGTGACTCATCGGAACCCCAATACAATGCAACTCTGCATCCTTAGCCGCCCACTCGTGCCCGAGTCGGTGCAGCTTCTTTCTCTAGCTGAAAACTCCATTTCACGCCAGCAGAGTTGGAAAGGTATGGAATCACTTACTTTAGGTAAACGTCAATACGCGACACATTGATGCTCAAGCAGCAACAATAGGGAAAAATATGGATTATCAATCGCTTAAAACTACGTCACAAATCGTTTTTTCGCGAAGATTTGTATGTTTTTATGGCTAACAATCCGTTAAGATGTGTAGATAGCGGCACAATATGTTGCTGCGTCTACTACATTGATAAATGACTTTAGAAGTCGGTGCCTTGAAGGCACCATCCCTGTTGAGAGTGTGTCGCAATTTATGGGCACGTAAGAGTTAGAACGAGTGAGAAAATTATGACTACAGATTATTCTGAAGTTCCAGAACATGCGAAATCGCGGGCCATCGCCCCGGTGTTGCCAAAGGTGGGCCCGTACGAGTTGGGTCTAAAGCGCGTATTTGATGTCGTCTGTGTTCTTTTGGCGCTGCCCTTTGTCGCGCCGGTCATCGCTATTTTGGCGTTTGTTGTGTCCCGTGACGGAAACCCAGCTTTTTACAGCCAGGACCGCGTTGGCCTCAATGGCAAAATCTATCGTATCTGGAAACTGCGCACGATGGTTGCCGACGCCGACCAGATGTTGGCCGACTACCTGACCAAGAACCCCGATGCGGCAGCGGAGTGGGCGCTGACCCAAAAGCTGAAATGCGATCCTCGGATTACGCGGACCGGTTGCATGCTGCGCAAGACATCATTGGATGAGTTGCCACAGTTGTGGAACGTGTTGATTGGCGACATGAGCCTTGTTGGCCCACGTCCGATGATGCCAGATCAGGTCGAGATGTACCCCGGTCGCGCCTATTACACGCAGCGCCCTGGTATTACTGGTCGTTGGCAGGTGTCTGAGCGAAATGAAAGCACATTCGCGGACCGCGCACGGTTTGATACCGACTACGTTGCGGACATGTCGTTTGCACAAGATATCAGACTGCTTTTGGCAACCGTCCGTGTTGTGATAAAAGGGACCGGGTACTAAGATAGGGCCCAACCCTTTCCACGGATACAAGGTCTTTTAATGCTACGCTTTTTTCGCGTTTGCCTGATTTTCATCAGCTTCACTACTTTGGCCGCTTGCAAAACTGGTGCCGAAAAGGCTGATGAGTTTTACAAGTCTGGCCTAGGTCTGATGGAAGCGGGCGACCTAGATCGGGCTGCCATCGAATTTCTGAATGTTTTTCAGCATGATGGCTTCCATCAGGACGCGCGCCATAAGCTTGCCGACATTCGCGTCGAGCAGGGCAATATCCCCGCAGCCTATAGCCAATATCTGCGCCTCATTGAACAGTACCCAGACACCGCAGAGGTCAGACTGATCCTCGCGGGTATCGCTGTTGATATCAACAATTGGGAAGAGGCAAAACGGCATGGCGAGGCCGCATTGGCTTTGGTTCCGGACGATCCCAAAGCACGATCAATCGGGGCAGCTCTGGCATATCGTGAGGCGACATTGGTTCAGGATACGGCGGCTCTTGCAACCGCTGCCACGCAAGCGCGCGCGCTACTGAATGAAAATCCAAACGATGATGTTGCCCGCCGTATCGTTATCGACGATCTGCTGCGCAGCGAAACACCGTTGGACGCAATGGCCTTGATTGACATGGCTTTGGTTGGGGCCCCTGAAAGCAACTTGTATCACACGCTGCGCTTGCGCCTTCTTGTACAGGTACAGGACATGGCCGGTATCGGCGCTCAATTGCAACAAATGGTGGCACTGTTCCCCGAGGACCCGGAACTGACCCAATCATTGATTGCTTGGTACATTACACAAGGCGATCTGGAAGGTGCAGAGAATTATCTGCGTGATCTGGCCGGCGATGACACCAGTGCCCCCGAGGGTCATCTGACCGTCGTACAACTTATTCAGGCATCACAGGGCCCAGAGGCCGCAAGGCAGGAACTCGACCGGCTTGCAGCGGCCAACGATGGCACGCCCAATGCAGCCGTCTACCAGTCGCTGGCTGCCGTCATCGGTTTCGAAGCAGGTCAACAGGATGCAGCTGTCGCAACTTTCGAAGATATCCTCAGTACAGCCGAGCCGAACGAACAGACATGGCGCATCCGGAATACACTCGCCCGTTTGCTGATTGCCACCGGTGACATTGATGGCGCACGTGCCGAGGTAGATACCATCCTCGCCGACGACGCCTCAAATGTTGAAGCGCTTAAGCTACGCGCGGCATGGTCTATCGAGGACGACCGCGCCAACGAAGCGATCCTTGATCTACGCCGCGCATTGGGCCAACAGCCCCGTGACGCGGAAATACTGACATTGATGGCGCAAGCACATGAGCGTGAAGGCAGTATTGCCCTTGCGGGGGAAAGGCTGGCGCTTGCGGTCGACGTCTCTGGTTCTGCGCCTGCAGAAGCGATGCGCTATGCATCATTCTTGCAGCGCGAAGAGCGCACAGCAGCAGCGCGCAACGTTTTGACTGACGCAAGAACAGCAAACCCGACGAACATTGATGTAATGACAGCACTTGCCCGGGTCTTGCTGAGCGAAGGCGCCTGGGTCGAAGCGCAAGGAATTGCAAATACCTTGCGTAGAACCGACACCCCGCAGGCGCAGGAAGCAGCAACCTCGTTGCAGGCCGCTTTATTACTGGGTCAAAACCGGGTCGAGGATAGCCTCGCGTTTCTGCAAAGTGAGATCGAACAGGGCAACGCTGATGTTATGGCCATTGCTCAGGTGGTTCAAATCCACCTGCAATCAGGAAACATCGACACCGCCCGGAGTTACTTGGATCAGGCACTTACAGACAATCCAGACGACAGCACCCTTCAAATGCTGAACGCGAGCTTATTTGCGATTTCAGGTGACTTTACCTCATCGGAGGAGGTCTTTCGTAAATTGATCGCTGACAATCCGCAGGCCGAGGGTCCGGTCTTGCGACTATATAACCTGCTAGTCTCTACAGACAAAGCCGCCGAAGCCGAAGCCGTTGTCGATGCCGCACTCGTCTCGCAACCCGACGCGATGAACCTGCGCTGGATTAGTGCGGGGTTGCACGAAGGACGCGGTGATATCGACGGCGCTATCGCGATTTACGAAGATATGTATGCAGCGAACTCGTCCGCTGTCATGATCGCCAACAATCTGGCGTCGCTGATTGCGACACATAAAGATGACCCCGAAAGCATCGCCCGCGCTGCAACAATTGCGAAACGACTGCGTGAGTTGGACGCACCGCCATTTCAGGACACCTACGGTTGGATCGCCTATCGGCAATCAGACTATGCGGAAGCAAAGACCTATTTGGAACCGGCCGCTGCGGGGTTGCCAGATGATCCGTTGGTTCAATATCACCTTGGGATGACCTATGCGGCCTTGGGTGAAACCGAAGCTGCTAAAGAGCAACTGACCCGCGCCCTGCAACTTGCAGGTGAGAGCGCTTTGCCGCAGTTCGATATTGCCCGCGCGAAACTACAAGAACTGGGTCAATAAGGCACCATTTTCCGGTTTTGCGCATGTGGCAACGTGCTTTTGCGTTGGGAAGCCGCAATATTCGCGGTAGAATTAGGTTTGCGGACATACTAAGTCCGCCCCATTGGTTGATTTACGAGAGGCCGCGTCATGACCCGATTTGTAACCTTTTTGGGGTTCATTCTGACCCTAGTCTTTGCTTCGACGATGACTTTTGCCCAGGAATACCGTGTGCAGCCGGGGGATACCCTTCGCATCGAAGTTGTTGAGGATGCAAGCCTCAACCGAACGGTGCTGGTATCGCCTGATGGTCGCATTTCCATTCCCGGCGCAGGTAATCTGCGCGCTGGTGGCCGGACTATTGATCAAATTCAGGCAACACTCGCGACACGCCTTGAGCCAAGCTTTGTCAGCCGCCCAAGCGTTTTCGTCGCTGTCGAAGCCCTTGCCCCAGAAGAAGAGGAAGAGGATCCCGTAACGGCAATTTTTGTGGTTGGCGAGGCAAACACAGTCGGCCGTATCGAACTCGAACCGGGCACAACACTGATGCAGGCCTTCGCTCAGTTTGGCGGTTTCACAAACTTTGCTGCGGTAAGACGTATTCAGCTCCGTCGCGGATCAGAGATTTACACCATCGATTACAACAAAATTCTTGATGGGAGCAGCCGAAATGGCGCTGTTCGCATGCATGAAGGTGATGTGATCGTCATACCGCAACGAAAGCTCTTTGAGTAAGGCTGCGGTCCTTATGACACCGTTGGGGGGCGGCAACATGAAAACCACACATAGTTTGATCGTCTTGGCATGGTTCTGCCCTGCCCTGGGCTTTGCGCAAGAAGCCGAGCCAGGCGGTGTGTTCTTTACGTTTAACCTAAACCAATCCTTCGAGGCGGGCACCGACCGAGATCTGACAACGCCAGAAGCCGATGAAGGCTTTGACAGCGTGACAACGCTTGGTTTCGGCGTTGTTTCGGAGACACGGGAACAACGCCTTGCGTTCGACGTTGACACGGGGCTACGGCTGAGCGACGACACGTTTTCCGGGGACGATACCAACCTCCGGCTGGCTTATGAACGCAATAGCGCTGACGCTGTTCTCAACGTTTCCGCAACCCTGAACCGTGACGACATCGCGTTTCTGCGGGACATAGATGATTTCATAAACGCCGATGGTGAACTGGTCTTACCGGACGATTTTGACGACCTAACAGGCACCGGTATTCGTCAAGAAGCCACATTGGCAGCATCACTCCGCTGGGGCGAAACGGCACCGATAGGATATCGGGTCGGCCTGAGCCAGCGTCTTTTGAGATATCAGGATGCTGGTGCCGGCTTGATCGACAGTGATACCAGCAGCGTCAACGCGGGCTTGCGTCTGGACTTCAACGCAGTAACCACCGGGAATATTGATCTGCGCTACACCGTCACAGACGAAGATGGCGCAGAAGCCGAAGATTTCACAACGCTCGAAAGCGCCCTGATCTTTGATCGGCCCTTGGGCGATTTGACCGCGAGACTCAGTGCAACGCGCGAAGACGATGGTGACGTTTTCTGGGCGGGAGCAATCGATCGTCGCTATGAATTGGCTAGTCGTACGCTGAATGGGTCCCTCGGTTTTGCGCAAGACGAAGACGGTGACCCCCGCCTCACCGGACGGCTCGACTATATTCTACCACGCCCAGCCGGACAGCTCGACGTGGCAGCCATACATGCGCTGACGGCTGGGTCCGACCGATCAACGACAACCTTTCGTGCAGGTTTCCTGCAAGAGCTCAGCCCGGTCAGTACGATGCGTTTTGGCGTAGACTTCGCGCAGGCAAGCAACGCAGACGGCAGCGAGCCACTCGCCACAGGGAGCGTATCCGCGCAGTACGGTGTGACCGTTGCCGAATTCTGGGAACTCAGTGCCGGCGGACGCGTTGACCTACGAGACGATGATGGTACCTTTAGTCGCAGCGAAACCATTTTTCTGACAATTGATCGTCAAATCGCGTGGAAACGATAAGGTCGCATGCTGAGGGCAAATTCGCCTGCTAGTGCTGTAGTCTTCATTATTGTTGTCACAATTGTTGGGATCGAACTGGTTTTGCAAGCGTCTGATCAAGGTTTGATAGGTTCTCGCCAGTGGCGCGGTAACGCTTTTCATTTCGGCGCGTTCTGGCCCGGTTTGCTAGGGGAATGGCGGCCTCACTATCCCTTTCAATCAGCGACAATGTTTTTCACCTATTCCTTCCTGCACGGCGGCATTGGCCACCTGCTTGGGAATGCAATTTCGCTTTGGTCGCTTGGGCCGGTGATCAGCGCACGGACTGGGCAGGTTGGTTTCGCTTTGATTTTCCTGCTGAGTGCGGTGGGTGGTGCACTGTGTTTTGCAGTGATGAGCCCGGGAAATATCCCAATGGTTGGGGCATCAGGCGCAATTTTTGGGCTTGCTGGCCTCTGGCTCAGCTGGCAATGGCAGGCCGAAAGCAGCAGATTTCGCCGAAAACTGCGGATTTTGGCCGTTATTGGCCTCTTGATTGGGCTAAATCTCGCTCTCTACGTGTGGTACGATGGTGCTCTCGCTTGGCAAACACACTTTGGTGGCTATATCGCTGGCTGGATTAGTGGTGGAGTTTGTTCTGGATCGCGGTTGCGGCGTTAAGCTTATGTTAACGCTCCGCGTGTAATCTAAACAGAATGTGGACAAAGTTTCGTCACTATCTTTGGGCAAATAAAACATAGCGAACAATCTTTTCGCTTTGTGTAGGTCCCATACATGAAGGAGTTGTTGGTGTTCATTGTTTATATCGCCTTCGGATTTGTTTTTGGCACGATCGCAGCGATCGTGACTTTACTGTCTGGTTCGACTCTATTTGTGGCTTTCCTCGCGTACATCCTTGCGGGCATTGGAGGAATGACCGCTGGGCTCCTTTGGTCCCTGGCACCGCGTGATGAAGTCGCATCCAAGGCTGCGACAACACCCAACAGCTGGACAAACCTCTGACCTTTGCGTTAGCACTGTGTCGCCGTAACGTCCGAATGAATTTTTTTTTCGTGGCACAATGATATGGTTGTGCAACGCATAAAGGCTCGTTAATCCATCATCTGGTACATCATTGTTTCGCTAACCTGCACGAATGATCGGTCCCGCACGGGGTCGTCCGAATTTACTTCAAAATTGAAATGAATAGTGAGGTTTCTGCCGCTCGTCATACGACGAGGCAGACGAAATCGAAAACCACTTAGACGTGTATCACCCGCAAAGTTTACTTACGTAATATTTAGAAGACTTTCCCGCGAAACTATCGGATGCGCTGCGGAAACGCCCGTTTTATAAATAGTATTCGGAAAGTTTTCCGTAGGTCCCCACGAAAATGACACGAAACTAACTTCGGAACATGATCAACTTAAAATGGTTATGTCAGTAATATTGACATACTTTGGTATAGGTTGATGGGTACTGACAGCTTCTGATATTCACGTGTCAAGAAGCGTGTGTTGCTTCTCAGTGTGGTGAGTAAGAATGTGCTGACCTGCAATTTTGCTAAACAGTACATGTAGTTAGAGAAGGCTCTTCTAGTTCCTTCTGAAATGGACAGTGTATATCGCGGAGGTGAGTGGCCGAGATATGCAATTATGAGTGGGCTGGGTAACCGGTATATGTTCAGGGCGTCGCATTCGTGCGACGCCCGCTTCATTTACGCATTGATCAGTGCGCGCGCGGCGTCCCTTGCAGCCTCTGTCACACGATCACCAGACAACATTCTCGCGATTTCATCGACGCGGGCCACGTCATCCAATGCGACGACCGTTGAAAGCGTCTCATCTTGGGTCTGCTGCTTCTCAACCCGCCAATGATGCCCGCCAAGCGCCGCCACCTGAGGTGAGTGGGTGACAACCAACACCTGACCATCCTGAGACAGTTCTGCAAGCCGCCGTCCAACCGCATCGGCTGTCGCACCGCCGACACCGCGGTCAATTTCGTCAAATATCATTGTCAGACCTTCGCCGGCTTGGGTCAGGCAAACCTTCAACGCCAGAAGAAATCTGCTGAGCTCACCGCCCGATGCAATCTTATTCAGCGGTCCCGCCGGAGCGCCGGGGTTTGTTGCCACTGTGAAAGCAACCGCATCAATGCCTTCCGGGCCCGCCTGCTCTGCATCCGTCAGTGTCGTCGCAAAGACGGCCCGTTCCATTTTCAGCGGGGCAAGCTCTTTCGCCATTGCGTCGTCAAGTTGTTTTGCAGCCTTTGTTCGTCTTTTTCTCAGCGCGTGAGCGGCAGCGTCATAGCCTGACTGTGCCGTCTCCAGCGCCTGCATGAGCAGATCCAAATCCCGCGCGCCATCATCCAATATTGCCAACCGGCCACGCAGATCGTCAGCAAAGCCTCGCAATGCATCCGGTTGAACACCATGCTTGCGTGCCAAACCACGGATTGCGAACAACCGTTCTTCGACATCTTCCAACTCGGCCGTGTTAAAGGACAGTGCATCAAGGCAGTCAGCGACCCCGCGTTGCGCCTGATCCAATCCCAGCATCACTTGCTCCAGCGCCTCAAGAGGTTCATCAAGGCGTCCTTCTGCTTCCGTCGCAACACCCTGAAGCCACCGGGACGCATCACCAACTTGACCTTCAGCCCCTTGCAGGCTTAGGGCCTCAGCAGCTTTGGCAATGTCGGCACGGATTTTCTCAGCGGCCTGCATCAAGCGGCGCTGCGTATCCAGCGCAGCCTCTTCGCCAGCCTCTGGCGCAAGTGCATCCAGTTCGGCCACAGCGTGGCGCAGAAAATCTTCCTCGGCGCGTGCCTCTGCAATCCGGGCCTCTGCCGACGCCAGTTCTCGTTTTGCAACTGAAAGGGTGCGCCACGCCTCTCGGGCCCGGTCGAGTTCCACGCTCAGCCCGGCATAGGCATCAAGCATCTGCCGGTGGCCGCGTGGGTTCAGCAGGCCACGGTCGTCATGCTGGCCATGAAGTTCGACCAATGTTTCCGACAGATTGCGCAGCACCTCGCCACTGACGCGGCGGTCATTGATCCATGCTGTTTTCCGGCCGTCGCGTGTATTGATACGTCGTAGGATCAATTCATCGTCAACCGTGATCCCCGCTTCTTCCAAAACAGCAAACCCCGGATGACCTGCCGGTAAATCGAACCACGCGGTAACTTCGCCTTGATCGGCACCTTGGCGCACAAGTTCCGCCCGACCCCGCCAACCCAGCACAAACCCCAACGCGTCCAACAAAATCGACTTGCCCGCACCTGTTTCCCCCGTGAGCACGTTCAGGCCGGGCTGAAACGCGAGTTCCAAGCGGTCGATAATCAACATATCTCGAATGTCTAAACCGCGCAGCATCACAAAGCCCAAAGGGCGGGGACGCCCCCGCGATGATTACAGCCACTCACCGCGCAATACCTGCCGGTAGATTGACGCCAACCAATTGTCGCCCGCTGCATCAGGGGACAACCCCTGCCCCGTGAGCAAAGCAAAGCTGGATTCATACCATTCGCTGGATTGATAGTTATAGCCCAGGATTGCCCCGGCAGTTTGTGCTTCTTCGACCAGCCCCAATGACAAATAGCTTTCCACCAATCGGTGCAGCGCCTCTGCTGTATGGGTCGTTGTCTGGAAATCCTCGACAACAGTTCGGAACCGGTTGGACGCCGCGACGTAGTTGCCGCGCTTAAGGTAGTAACGCCCAATTTCCATCTCTTTCGCGGCCAGGTGATCAAACGCCAGATCAAACTTCAGCACCGAAGTGCGCGCATATTCGCTGTCGGGATACTGTTCGATCACGCGGCGCAATGACTGAAGTGCCTGAAATGTCAGCCCTTGATCTCGTCCAACTTCGTCGATCTGATCATAGTAGGATAGCGCCAACAGATAAGCCGCGTAAGACGCATCTTGTTCGGCTGGGTAGAAGTCGAGGTAGCGTTGCGCAGAAGCGCGGCTGTTGGGATAATCTTCGTCGCGATGGTAGGCAAAAGCCTGCATGATTAGTGCGCGTTGCGCAAACTCTGAGTATGGATACAGCCGCTCAATCTCTCCGAACGTGAAGGCAGCATCGTCTGGCCGTCCACGCTCAATCTGACGTTCGCCACGTTCAAAAATGGCTTGCGCGCTCAGATCATCAAGGGGCTCGCCACCACGTTCTTGGCTACAGGCCGCCAAAACCGCCAAGCTGACAACGGCGCCGATGCGAAACATCCAGCGGTTGCTGTTGCCGTTACTGAATGACATTTTTCGCGCCCTCACTCACACTTGACTGCTCTCGCCTCAGGGCGACGCCCCGACGGTTACGCACGGTCTAACATAGAAAAATCGGGTGCAAAATGCCTTTTGATCCTGCTGCGATCAACTGTCGGTGGGAACGCTGTTAAGCGACGGCGTCCAGATCAGCAACGCTGACGCCGACACCCGGCAAACGTGCCGCAATTTTTGCGTCACAGCGCACAAAACGCCAAGCCTCTGGCTGATCGAACAAGGCACGCAACAGTTTGTTTGTCATCGCATGACCCGCTCGCGAACCTGTATAGCGTCCGAGGATCGGTGCACCCGCTGTATACAGATCGCCCAACGCATCAAGCATCTTGTGGCGCACGGCCTCATCTGCGTGGCGTAAACCACCTGGTGTCAGAACCTTGTCGCCATCCACAACAACTGCATTTTCAACAGTACCGCCAAGCGCCAGACCGTTTGCACGCATCGCGTCAACATCAGCAGAGCGGCAGAATGTGCGGCTGTCACACAACTCTCGGACGAACGCGCCGTTTGCCATGTTCAGCGTCTTTTTCTGACGGCCAATCGCGGCATCGGTGAACTCAATCTCAAAATCGATTTGAAGGGTTGTCGACGGCGACAAGCTTGCAACCGCGTCGCCATCAGACACAGTTACCTCGCGCAGAATTTCGATCGCCTGCAATGGCGCGGACAATCGTGTCAGGCCCGTCACAACGATCCCGCGCACAAAACTCGCAGCACTCCCGTCAAGGATTGGCACTTCGGGCCCATCAACATCAACGATTACGTTGTGGACGCCGCAACCCGCAAGCGCAGCCATCAGATGCTCAATCGTTGAGATGGTCACACCTTGCGCGTTGCTCAGACGAGTATTCAAAGGCGACACAATGACATCGCGAAAATTCGCGGGGAGTGACGGCATTCCGGCAACATCAGTACGACGAAATACAATCCCGCTGTTCGCGGCCGCAGGACGCAGAACGACACGCACAGCTTCGCCAGAGTGCAGACCAGTGCCCTCAAAGATGACGTCAGATTTCAGTGTCGTTTGCACGCGTGAGTTCGCCCTTGCAGAATTTTGTCCCGTGATATCGAAGTAAGTCGCAATCACTCATCTCTCAACTCACTCTTTACAACGGTCTGAAATATCAGTGTCACAAACTGTGTCAACACCAAGGCAAAATCCCTAACACTCTGAAAACAAAAAATAAAAGGCTGCACGTATGCAGCCTTTCTTGTTATCGTGCCGTGGCGTCATCGCACCATATTTTTGGTGCTTAGTTCGCTTGACGGCGCAAGAATGCGGGAATTTCGATCTTGTCCTGATCATCACCCTGCTCAGGTTCCTGATGCAGAGCTGTTACCTGTGGCTGCGTACGGGCCGGCTGTTGCTGTGTTCCTTCAGCCTGCGCCCCGGTCATCCGGTTGATCAAAGAGTTGATACCAAAGCGCGGTTTGTCCGCTTCAGTCGCCACCGGCGCTGGCGCGGCGGCAGGCTGTTGCACGTCACCATTTGGCACACGATTGACGGCGGCTTGAAGGCGCGCCATCGCTTCGGGCGACGGCGTACCAGGGGCAGCTGCCGCACGTGGCGCGACAAAATTGTCTGCTTCAGTCAATGTAGGTTCTGGACGTGGCGTGTAAGCCGGCGGCGGCAAATCATCGACGGCCGCTGGCTGTGGTGCGGGCGCTGGCTGTTGCTGAACTGGCGCCGCCTGTACGGGTGCAGGTTGCGGTTGAACAGGCTGTGGTGCCGGCACATCTAGGTTTTCGAACAAGCTGCGCTCCTGCGGAGCAGGTGCTTGTTCTGGCACAGCCTCAGCAACGACTGCGGCAGGTTCGACTTGCGGCGCTTCAGCGACCTCGGCAACCTCAGCGACAGGCGCGAGCGGCGCGGCCATGGACCGACGCGGAACAGGTGTCTCTGAAGACTTCTCAAGCGCGTCGATACCCGTGGCCACAACAGACACGCGCATCTTGCCTTCCATGCCAGTATCCAGCGTGGAGCCCACGATGATATTCGCGTCGCCATCGACCTTTTCACGGATCTTGTTGGCAGCTTCATCAAGTTCGAACAACGTCAGGTCATAACCACCCGTGATATTGATCAGCACACCCTTGGCGCCCTCCAACGAAATCTCGTCCAGAAGCGGGTTCGCGATGGCTTTCTCAGCGGCCTGAATGGCGCGGTTTTCACCTTCGCCTTCGCCTGTGCCCATCATCGCTTTGCCCATCTCATCCATCACAGCGCGGACATCTGCAAAGTCGAGGTTGATCAAGCCGGGACGAACCATCAGGTCAGTCACGCCTTTGACGCCTTGATAGAGCACATCATCAGCAAGCGAGAATGCTTCGGTAAAGGTGGTATTTTCATTCGCTAAGCGGAACAAGTTCTGGTTGGGAATGATGATCAGCGTATCGACAACTTTCTGAAGGGCTTCAACACCTTCTTCGGCTTGCTTCATGCGCTTGGCACCCTCAAACTGGAAGGGCTTGGTCACAACGCCAACGGTCAGAACACCCAACTCGCGGGCCGCTTGCGCGATGATTGGTGCAGCACCTGTCCCGGTGCCCCCGCCCATGCCAGCGGTGATGAAACACATGTGCGCACCGGCGAGGTGATCAACGATTTGTTCGATGCTTTCTTCGGCAGCGGCGGCCCCAACGGTTGCCCGTGCGCCTGCGCCCAAACCTTCGGTCACTTTCAGACCCATCTGGATTTTTGCCGTCGCGCGCGACTGCTGCAGCGCTTGCGCGTCTGTGTTCGCCACGACGAACTCAGTGCCATCAAGCTCTTGCTCAATCATGTTGTTCACTGCGTTGCCGCCAGCACCACCTACACCAAACACGGTGATACGTGGCTTCAGTTCTTCATGCCCCGGGAGGGATAGATTCAATGTCATAACTCGATCCGCCTGTTTTTATATTTGCCCGTGCCCGCGGGCGTTTACTGCTTATTGAGACTCACATTAACGATGTGATGCACAAAGGTCACGACAAAAACACAAAATATCCACCAAATCTGGACAAAAATTCGCCTTATTCCGCCGGATATCGACGGATCAGCAAGATATTGCGCATCACCAGTTGTCTTTAAACCATTTCACGGCCCGTTTCAGTGACTTGGCCGGGTAGCGATCTGCCGGAATTTCAAAGTCCCACCATTCGTCTTGAGGGTTAGCCGCAAAAAGCGTCAGGCCAACAGCACTGGAAAACGCGGGCCCAATTGCGGCCTGCGGCAGACCTTGCACGCGCAAAGGACGTCCCAAACGGACCTGCTGCCCGAGGATCTTGCTTGCCAGTCCGTCCAATCCAGGGATTTGGCTTCCGCCACCCGTGAGAACAATTTGCTGGCTTGGCAGGTGCTCGAACCCGGATGCGTCCAGACGCTCCCGGACTTCTTCCAAAATCTCCTCGACGCGCGGACGCATGATCCCGATCAGCTCTGCCCGGCTGACAGTCCGTCGATCATGTTCCCAATCGCCGGTATCGCCACCGATTTCGATCATCTCGCGATCATCCATGCCGGTGGCCATCACGCCACCATAGAAGGTCTTGATCCGCTCGGCCGTGTTTGCTGGAATTTGCAAACCCATCGAGATGTCAGAGGTCACATGTTCCCCGCCCATCCGCACGCTATCCGCGTAAATCATGTGCTTTTTCATAAAGACGGAAATGCCCGTGGACCCGCCACCAAGATCGATACACGCCGCACCAAGTTCCTGCTCGTCCTCAACCAAGGACGACATGCCCGACACATAGGCGGATGACGCCAGACCAGCGAGTTCAAGATCGCAGCGTTTAATGCAGTAAAAGATGTTCTCGATCGCATGCGCATCGACAGTGAGCATATGCATATCGGTCTTCAGCTGATTGCCGATCTGCCCGCGCGGATCAGCCAGACCAGAGCGATGATCCAGCGCAAAGTTCACCGGTTGCGCATGCAAAACCTCGCGATCAGCGCCATAATCGGGTACATCGCAAGACGCCATCACTTGAGAGATATCCTGTTCAGTAACAGTACCGCCGGACACATCCAACGTGCCATCCAGCCCATAAGATCGAGGACGCGCACCCGACAGACAGGCGATCACATGGTCCACACGCACATTCGCCATCTTCTGGGCCGCCTGCACAGCGGTCCTGATCGCCCGCTCAGTCTCTTGCATCGCGTCAACTTCACCAAATCGGACACCGCGCGACCGCGTTGTCGCGGCACCAATCACGCGAAACTGCGATTGCCCGGCAAGCGAGCCGACGCCATCGGTCCGAAACTGCTCTGGTCCGTCAAAGCGCAACACCAAACACGCGATCTTGGACGTGCCCACATCCAAAATGGCCACCACGCCCCGCTGCATCGCTGCTTTCCGCATTTGCCGCATTGCCCGTTGGCTGTCGTATAGATCGCCCATCAGTTACTCGCCCCATCTTCGTTTGTTGTTGTATTGACCCGGCGCAGCGCAATCGCTGCTTCTTCGTTCATGCGCAGCGTTGGCCGGTCTGCATTGCGCATATCCACGACAGCCACGTCGCGGTTCAGCATGTCTTGCGCATCATTAAGTGCGATCACGCGGTCCAGCGCCGCAACCGCACCTTCTGCTGGCAAAAGAATGCGCTGATCACGGTCCAGCACCATATCCCAGCGCCGCTCACCCATTCGAACAAGGCCGCGCACCCGGTCATTCAAAGGACCAGCTGCCGCAAACAAGCGGAGCGCTTCGTCGATATTTGCCTCTGCGCCGTCGCCCGCAATCAATGGCAGATCAAGGCGATCTGCGCGCGCCGAAATTTGGCCAGACTGCACCCCATCAGCATCAATCAAGCGCAAGATCGCACCATCGCGCCACAGGGCGGCTGGCACCCGCGGGTTCAGTGCAACTTCAAGCGCACCCCCCTGCCCGACCCGCACGCTGGCGGATTTGATCGGATCCAGCGCTTCGATATCCGCACGGATTTTTTCGAGGTCCAGATCAAAGGACGACACCGGAAATTCGACAGGTACCAACGCCCGCACATCGGCCGCCATCGCCAGATCGCCGCCGGTCAGGTTCATCGTTGTGACCATAAACTGCGGGCGCTGCTGGAAACCCTGTTTGGTTTCTTCAATGGACGCCATAAAAGCGGCCCGGTTTTCGGGCTGCGAATACCAGGACCCTGCAATCGTGAGGATGAGCAGGATCGGCACACCAATCCGCACCGAGGCGCGAAACCCCGGCGTCAGCATCAACCGCTGCCAGCGATAGACCATGCGCGAAGGCGCAGGATCACGCGGCGCAGGTTGTGGGACGGGGCGCCGCATCAACGATCGCATGACGCGTCCTCCACCATCCACCGGCAAAACTCCGGAAAAGTGACGCCCACATGCGCCGCCTGTTCGGGCGTGAGTGATGTGGGCGTCATACCGGGCTGGGTATTTGTTTCGAGCAAAATCAAACCATCGATGCCGCGCGCCTCATCCCAGCGGAAATCGGTGCGGCTGACACCGCGGCAGCCCAAAGCATCATGGGCGCGCAAGGCGTAGTCCATGCAGGCATCGAAAATTTCGGCCGGAACATCCGCAGGCAATTCATGGCGCGATCCACCCTGCGCATATTTGGCGTGATAGTCGTACCAGCCGTCTGTAATAATGTCGGTGACCGTCAACGCGCGGTCGCCCATCACCGTCGTCGTCAACTCGCGACCCGGGGCAAAGGCTTCGACCATGACCTGTTCAGGCATATCATCGGCCAGCTGCGGCGGACCGTTGGCGTCTTCGTTGACGATGTAGATGCCGACGCTGGAACCTTCGTTGTAAGGCTTCACAACATACGGCGGTGGCATCACATGGGCTGCACGCACATCATCGGCCGCAGCAAGAATGCTCTCAACGACAGGCAAGCCGACCTTGCGATAAACATCCTTGGTGCGTTGCTTGTCTAGGGTGAGCGCCGAGGCCAGAATGCCCGAATGCGTATAAGGGATGCGCAACCACTCAAGGATACCCTGGATCGCCCCATCTTCGCCCCAACGACCATGCAAGGCATTGAAAACAACATCGGGTGCAATTTCGATCAGACGCGCAGCGACATCGGGGCCAGCATCGACCTCGATCACCTCACATTGCGCTTCCCGCAAAGCCGCCGCACATTCACGGCCCGAACTCAACGAAACTTCACGTTCCGCAGATGGGCCGCCCATCAGAACAACAACTTTCGGGTTTGTCCAGCTCGACATACCCTACCGCCTTATACGCGGGCCTTTTGCGACCCGTCATTTATTGCGACCTTTGCCTAAGGTCATGGCCATTTTGGCCCGTTATTTCGCGGTTTTTCCATCCAGATGATGACCAACCCGCTTAATTTCCCATTGTAGCGTGATCCCTTGGGAATCGTAAACCTTTTTCCGCACCAGCTCGCCCAAATCCTCTAGGTCGGCGGCCGTTGCCCCGCCCGCATTGGTCAGGAAGTTAGAGTGCATCGTATTCATCACTGCACCACCTATCATAGCACCGCGCATGCCGGCCTCATCAATGACCCTCCACGCCTTGAGGTCATGCACATCATCGGCCCGTCCGGTGGAAGAAAATCCAGCAGGATTGCGGAAAGTGGAACCAGCGGTCCGGTCCTTTGTTGGTTGGGTTTCGTCCCGCTTTGCCAATTGATCGGCCATAAGTTGATGCAGGCTGTCAACATCCCCTTTCGGTGCAGAAAACCGAGCCGCGACAATAACTGCACCATCGGGGAGCGTGCTTTGCCGGTAAGCCAATTGTAACTTGTCGGCAGGCACTTCGACGATGGATCCATCGCGCAGCACCACCGTTACAGATTGCAAGACATCTGCAATGTACTGTCCATAGCATCCCGCATTCATACGGACGGCACCGCCAATCGTTCCGGGAATAGTGCGCAGGAAAGTTAGGTCAACGCCGCCATCAGCGGCCTTGCGGGCCACATGCGCGTCAAGCGCCGCTGCACCCGCAACAGCGCCATTGTCACTGACTTCGATACCGTTGAACCCACGGCCCAACCTGATGACAACGCCACTGATCCCGCCATCACGTACGATCAGATTGCTTCCGACGCCCATTGGAAACACAGGAACGGCAGGGTCAAGTTCAGCCAGAAAGGCGGCCAGATCTTCGATGTCGGCGGGCTGAAACAGGGCATCCGCAGGACCGCCAACGCGCATCCAGGTAAGCTCTGCCAGTGATCGGTGCGCCGTCAATGTACCGCGCACCGGTGGAAAGTCAGTCATGTCTTGCCAGCATCCTCTGTCCACCACCCTGCGATACCGCCGATAAAAGCGCCAAGCGCGCTCGGCCCGCTCAGGAACATCAGCAAGATCGCAAATCCTAATGGGTCCCAACCGTCAGTCGTGGTCATTCCAAAAAAGAACAGTCCTGTAAAGGCCGCCCAGATCAGCCAAACCGCCCCAAGACCAAAACGGTTGTGGCGCTTTCCAAAGTAGAACGTCGCAAGCAACGGGATCAGAAATGCAAGGAACCCAATGCCGAATACAATGATATCACCATTCATCTCAATTACCTTCAACTTGAACTATGTTCATATCTTGATTAAAAAATTAGTGCTTTTGGTGAGGGTTAGACCGCACCCAGCCGGTGATACCACTCACCACCATGCCCAGCGCTGTAGGTGCGCTGATGAAAACGAGTGCCACAAGGTAGTCGCCCCAATTCCACGTCGCATTCACCATAGCACCGTACATCACTGCGGAGAAAAGCACCCAGACTGCAGCCAAGGCCAATAGCGCCGCCTTGTTACGGACTGCGCCGAATCGATGGGCCAGATAGCTGCTGCCCACGAATGCCACGGGCGCAAATACAAACGTAATCAGATTTTCATTCATGATTCGACTCCATACTTGAACAGTGTTCAATTCAATGCCATGGTTATGAACTATGTTCAAGTTTTTTTGTTGAAATAGAGCTTCAGACGCGACGGTCATCCTGTCGGCGCAAAAGCCAGCCTAGGAAAGTACCCGCCGTGCTACCCAACAGCGCGGGCACACAGGCTAACATCGCAACAGTCATCGCAAACACGGGATCAACCCCGAACGGCCGTCCGCTGGCATAAAGAAAAATCACGAACGTCGCACCGATGACCGACACAATCGTGAGCGCCAGACCTGTTTGTCCAGACCGCATCAGCCAGGTCATCAGTACGAATGGGATCATTGCAAAAATTAGCATGCCGCCAAAAACAAGCAATTGCGTCATTCGCTCTCCTTTCCCAGCCTCTTCTTGACCCAGTTCCAGGCAAAATACACCGGCCAACGCAAGACCATGCATCCAACCATCAATCCAAGCAAGCCAAACAAGATACTATGTTGCCAGATAATCCAGATCAACAATGGCACACCAACGGTGATCAGGATGTAGGCGCGCCGCCAGTGATTGTCCGTCGATGGAAAAGCCGCCATCACGAACGCCAAAACAACCCAAAGCCCGATCAGGATGATAGGATCATTCACGCCTTCAGACGGTCAGGCAATCCATTAGCCCATGTGCTGATTGTCCCCGCACCCAGGCAAACAACCATATCGCCGGGTTTTGCCTGCTCACGCACAAGACGCTCAAGATCATCCTCAGATTCGACAGTCCGCGCATGACGGTGTCCGTGACGGATCAGTCCCGCCACCAGATCGCGGTGCCCCGCGCCCTCGATCGGCTCTTCGCCAGCCGCAAACACTTCGGCAATTCCAACAACATCGGCGTCATTGAAACACGCGCAGAATTCATCAAAGTGATGCGACAACCGCGTGAACCGGTGCGGCTGGTGAACGGCAATGACACGACCCTCTGTGGCTTGCCGGGCAGCTTTCAGCACAGCGGCAATCTCAACAGGGTGATGACCATAGTCGTCAATAATGGCGACACCACCGACGTCACCAACCTTTGTGAACCGGCGATTGACGCCTTTGAACTCTTTGAGGGCTTTGCGAATTTCATCCCGCTTCATCCCCAAATGCCGCGCAACGGCCACAGCAGACAAAGCGTTTGACACATTGTGATCCCCGGGCATCGGCAGTTGGCAGCCTTCGATCACCATATCCTCGGCCTGTAGCGCGATGTCAAAATGCGCAACGCCGGCCTTATAGGTAAGATTGACTGCACGAATATCCGCCTGTGCATTGAAGCCATAGGTCACGACCCGGCGATCCGTGATCTTGCCAACCAACGATTGAACGTCTGGATCATCAGTGCAGCACACGGCAAGACCGTAGAACGGAATATTCGACACAAAATCATAAAAGCCCTTGTGCAGCGCCTCTTCCGTTCCCCAATGTTCCATATGTTCGGGATCGATATTCGTGACAATCGCGATAGTCGCAGGCAAGCGATTGAACGTACCATCGCTCTCGTCGGCCTCAACGACCATCCACTCGCCCTGCCCCATGCGGGCGTTTGAGCCATAGGCGTGAATAATGCCGCCATTGATGACAGTCGGATCAATGCCACCCTCATCCAGCAATGCCGCAACCATCGTCGTTGTCGTCGTCTTGCCATGGGTGCCCGCAACCGCAACATTCGACTTCAGCCGCATCAGCTCGGCCAGCATTTCGGCGCGTCGCACGATTGGCAGGCCCTTCGCCCGCGCCTCATCCAGTTCCGGGTTGCCGGGTTTGATGGCTGATGAGATCACAACAACCTCTGCACCAGAAAGGTTTTCGGCACGCTGACCTTCATAAATCATCGCACCAAGGGACTTGAGCCGATCCGTAATCTTGGATGCCTTCAGGTCTGACCCCTGAACGGTATAACCATGGTTCAGCAAAACCTCGGCGATACCAGACATCCCAATACCACCAATTCCTACGAAGTGGATCGGACCGACATCAAGGGGCAGTTTCGTTGCTGCATTCATCACTGGGTTCCCATCCATCATTTTTTGCCTGCCTCTGCCAGATTTTCAACCAACTCTACAAGACGCGTCGTTGCATCCGGCACACCGCAAGCCGCCGCCGCAATTGCCATTTGCATCATACCCTGCTCGTCCGATAGCAATTCGGTCAGCTTCTCGGTTAAGGGACCGACCTCAAATTCCGCCTCGGTCATCACAACCGCTGCCCTCGCCTCGACCAACTGACGCGCGTTTGAGGTTTGCTCATCGCGGATTGCGCTTGCTAGCGGTACCCAGATTGCGGGCCGACCGATGATACTGACATCCGCAACCGTCGATGCGCCAGAGCGTGAAATGACCAACTGTGCATCCGCCATACGGCGCGGCACATCATCAAAAAATGTCTGCACGTCAGCTTTGATAACTTCGCTGTCGTAATATTCCTGTACCCGCTTCAGGTCTTCGGGGCGCGCTTGATGGCTTACCCGGATATTGCGGCGGATCTCTTGCGGCAAGGCGGCGATGGCGGGGGGCACGATATCTGACATTACGCGCGCGCCCTGCGATCCGCCCATGATCAATACCGACATCGGATAGTCACCGGGCGGAATATAAGGCGACCCGGCCTGCTCCAGAATAGATGCACGCACAGGGTTGCCTGTATGCATGCCCTCGATGTTACTGGGCAATTCAGTCGGCCAAGTCCCGCAGGCAATCTGATGCACGCGTTTGGCAAACAGCTGGTTCACACGACCCAAGACACCGTTTTGTTCATGGATCATGCGCGGAACACGCAACGCCCATGCCGCCGCCATTGCCGGGATTGCCGGATAACCACCAAAGCCGACAACCACGGCAGGTCGCTCACGAAACATCCGCCACTTCGCCGCGCCAATGCCACCCAAAATGCGAAATGGGACCAGCAGCTTTTGCAAAAAACCACCACGGGCAAACGTGGCGCTACCAACAACATTAATTTCAACCGCATCAGGAAAACCGCCCGCATAGCGGGCACCGCGCGCATCCGTAGACAGACGCACGCGCCAACCTTTTTCCAGCATCGCCTCGGCCAAAGCTTGCGCGGGGAACATATGCCCACCGGTCCCACCGGCCGCAATAATCAGCAAAGGTGCGCTCATCGATTGGCCCTGCGCAACAAGATGTCTTCCATGGCGCCTTGGGGTCTACTGCGCGTGAACGCCAGCAACATACCAACGGCAATGCCACCAGCAATCAACGACGAGCCGCCATAAGACACAAACGGCAAAGTCATCCCCTTCGCAGGCAGCAATCGCACGGCCACACCCATGTTAATCATGGCCTGCACACCAAAGATGCAGACCAAGCCGGTGCCTGCCAAGCGGATGAACACATCGCGCTCTTTCATCAACCGCAGCAGCGAACGCACGACAATCACGGCATAAAGCGCGATGATCACCAGCACACAGATCAACCCATATTCCTCTGCAGCCACGGCAATGATAAAATCGGTATGTGCATCTGGAAGCGACCATTTCACTTGCCCCTCACCCACACCAACACCAAAAAAACCACCTTCACGAATGGCATTGGTGGCATAGCCAAGTTGGGTATTCGGGTCGAGGTCGGGTGACAGAAACCCATCGATACGGCGGGCGAAATGCTCGGAGTTGGCGTAAGCAATCGTTCCACCGAAAACGACAAGACCTGCCAGAATGATCAGCAGCAACATTGGCGCACCGGCCACAAAATACATCACACCCCATGCAAATAAGATCAATGCAGCCTGACCAAAGTCAGGTTGGAGCGCCAGCATCAGAACGATCGCAATCGTCAAAACAAATGAATAGATCTTACCCGGTGGACCACCCAATTGCTGTGACGCCGCCAAAAGCCACGCCGCCATCACGACGAAACCGGGTTTGAGAAATTCAGAAGGCTGCACCGAGGCAAACCCAAGCGAATACCATCGCGTCGCGCCCTTGCCAAAATCAGTGCCAAAAACAGGCAGTAAAGCCAGCGCCACAAAGGCGCATAAAAACCCCAGAACAGCCAAGCGGCGCACGATTGTTGGCGACATCATAGATACGCAAAACATCACCATCATGGCCATACCGCCAAAGATTGCCTGACGGGTGACATAGTGGAATGGCTCCAATCCGTTCTTGGCGGCCAAAGGGGGCGAAGACGCCAGACCCAATAGCAAACCAATCCCGAACAACAGCAGGATGCATGACATCGTCCATTTATCAATTGTCCGCCACCACCGGGGCAGAACCGGGTCGCCGGATTGCACCGGGACCGTCCCATAGACCATTTCCGTCATGGATCACCGCTCTTTGCCTATCTTCGCCCGTTTTCCGGGTCTGCGGACACCTTAACCCGCAATTCACCACGATTCCACTGAAAAACCGCACCTTGGACTTTCTATGTCCGATCAAACTTCCGCCGGAGGCATGATCAAATTTGCAAAATTTGATCTCCCCTACCGCTTGCGCCATATGGGCGGCCATGAAGGTAGAAACTCTGATCATCGGCGCAGGGGCCGCAGGCATGATGTGCGCGGCCCACGCGGGCCCCGGTGTACTGATCGTTGACCACGCCAAGGCCCCCGGTGAAAAGATCCGCATCTCGGGCGGCGGGCGCTGCAACTTCACCAATCTACATGCCAGCCCGCAGAATTTCATCAGCCAAAACAAACATTTCTGCAAATCCGCTCTGGGGCGATATACGCAATGGGACTTCCTAGACCTTGTGGATCAGCACCACATCCCTTGGCATGAAAAGACACTGGGTCAGCTCTTTTGCGACACCTCGGCCAAAGACATCATCACGATGTTACGGGCCGAAATGGATCAGGCAAAGGCGCGGCTCTGGCTTCAAACACAGGTCGGGGAAATCAGCCATCAAGGCGACCAGTTCATTGTTTCGCTGGTCCGCGACGGGCGCAGCGAAGCTATTCAGGTCCGCAATCTTGTGGTTGCTTGCGGCGGAAAATCGATCCCAAAGATGGGCGCAACAGGTTTGGGTTATCAAATTGCGGTACAGTTTGGTCTTCCGGTTGTTACGCCCCGACCCGGTCTGGTGCCGCTCACATTCTCTGACGATCGGTTCAAACCACTCGCAGGCGTCGCGGCCCCCGCTCGCGTGAGTGTGGATGCCACCAGTTTTGACGAGGCGATCCTTTTCACGCATCGCGGCCTGTCCGGGCCCGCCGTGCTTCAAGCGTCCTCTTATTGGCAAGAAGGTCAGAGGATTGGCATCAATCTGACCCCTGCCGATGATCTTTTGCAGAGCCTCAAAAGCAACCGGACAAGCGACGGGCGCAAAGCGCTGACAACAGTACTTGCCCAACATCTGCCGGCGCGTCTTGTGGACCACCTCAAAGATGATCTGGACCTACATGGCAATATCGCCGATCAGAGCGACGCAAAACTCAAGTCACTTTGCGATGAGCTTTCAGATTGGACCCTCACACCCGCTGGGTCGGAAGGGTACCGAACGGCGGAAGTCACGCTCGGCGGTGTTGACACCGATGCGCTGTCGTTCAAGACCATGCAGGCCAAGTCTGTCCCCAGGCTTTACTTTATTGGTGAATGCGTCGATGTCACAGGGTGGTTGGGCGGATACAATTTCCAGTGGGCCTGGTCATCAGGATGGGCAGCGGGTCAGGCGATTGCAGCGCGCTCAGACAGGTAGAGCCCGCACGCATCTGATAAAATCATCGCCGCGTCTCTCGAAGCTGTCATACTGGTCGAAAGAGGCCGCCGCGGGTGCCAGCAGGACAACTTCGCCAGCGTCCGCTTCAGACGCAGCTTTCGCCACAGCGACATCCATTGTGCCGCAGACCTCTGCCTCTGCCCCGCCGAGTTGTCTGGCAAAACCCTCCGCTTCGCGCCCGATCACATAGGCCTTTGCGACATGGCTGAGATAAGGCAGCAGCGGGTCCAAGCCGCCTTCCTTTTGCAACCCACCACAAATCCAGCGAATTTTGGGAAAGGCCTGTAAGGCTTTCGCGGCGCTATCAACATTGGTGGCCTTACTGTCGTTGACAAAGTTCACGCCGTTGCGCGTGGCAACAAGCTGACTACGATGCGGAAGGCCGGGATAGCTTTGCATTGCAGCCTCAATCCCCTTGGGACCCAGCCCCAAAGCGCGGCACGCGGCGTAGGCGGCGCAGGCATTTTGGTGATTGTGCGCACCCGGCAATCCAGCAATCGGTCGCAAATCAATCGAACCCACTTGCCTGCCTTTGCGATGCTCCGACAAAAAGCCTTTGCGCGCAAAAACGTTCCAGCCCGGTCCGGTCAGCTTCTGTCCTGATGACACCCGGATCACCCGATCATCCCCCGACCCTTCGATCAGTTGATTGACGATGTAACGTCCCTCAGCCTCATCGACACCAATGATCGCACGATCGGGGCCACCTTCGGCAAACAAACGTCGCTTCGCTGCGAAATAGCCGCCAAGACCCGCATGGCGATCCAGATGATCAGGGCTGAGGTTGGTAAAAACAGCAATGTCCGGCGTCATACTGCGCGCCAGATCGGTCTGATAGGATGACAATTCAAGTACCACGACTTCGCCATCATGCGCCGGGTCGATATCCAGAACCCCACGCCCGATGTTACCAGCCAGCTGCGCGGGCCGTCCGTTCTCGACCAAAACATGATGGATCAGTGCCGCGGTTGTGGATTTGCCGTTCGAGCCAGTCACTGCGATTACACGGGGCGTGACGTCAAAATTGTCCCACTCCGGCGTCGCGAAGGAACGAAAAAACAGACCAATGTCATTGTCTACAGGAACATCGGCATGCCAGGCCGCAGCGATGATCGGGTTCGGCTTTGGGTAAAGATGCGGGATACCAGGGCTGACGATCAAGGCGGCAACGTCGTCAAAGGCGTCCTGCCTGTGCAGATCACGCAATTCCAGACCGTCATCGTCGGCGGCGTCACGCGCAACCGCGCTATCGTCCCAAACGACAGGATGTGCACCGCCCTCTTGCAGCGCCGCCGCAGCGGCGCGACCGGTTCGGCCAAGGCCCAACACGGCAACGACGCGCCCGGAATATCCTTGAACCGGGATCATTACCGCACCTTCAAGGTGGCAAGTCCGATCATCGCCAAAATCAGCGAGATAATCCAAAACCGGATGACGATCTGCGGTTCGGCCCAACCTTTTTTCTCATAGTGGTGATGGATCGGTGCCATCAGGAAAACTCGCTTGCCGGTTCGTTTGAAATACAGCACTTGGATAATCACGCTCAGCGCTTCCGCGACGAAAAGACCGCCCACGATGGCCAGTACAATCTCGTGCTTGGTCGCAACGGCAATCGCACCCAACGCCCCCCCAACGCGAGTGAGCCCGTGTCGCCCATGAAGACGGCGGCAGGTGGCGCATTATACCAAAGGAACCCAAGGCCGCCACCAATCAAGCCTGCCGCAAAGATCAATATCTCACCTGTTTGCGGCACATAGTGCACATCAAGGTACTCGGTGAAATCGGTCCGCCCGACAGCATAGGCGATGATACCAAAGGTGCCCGCCGCGATCATCACAGGCATAATCGCCAAACCGTCCAAACCATCCGTCAGGTTTACGGCATTTGCCGCTCCGACGATCACAATAATCGCAAAAGGGATGAACAGAATACCAAGATTGATGAGGGTATCTTTGAAAATCGGCAACGCCAGTTGATTGCTCAGGTCTTCTGGATGGTAAGCCGCAGCCCAGTAACCCGCGATTGCCGCGATCAGGATCCCCAGCAATATCCGTACCTTACCAGACACACCGTTGGTGTTCTGCTTTGATACTTTGGCATAATCGTCCGCAAACCCAATGGCCGCAAAAGACAGCGTCACAAACAGCACCATCCAGATAAACGGATTATCGAGCCGCGCCCACAATAGCGTTGAAAAAGTCAGCGCGCCGACAATCAACAGACCACCCATCGTTGGTGTGCCCGCCTTGGCAAAATGACCCTCGGGCCCGTCATCGCGGATCGGTTGACCTTTACCTTGCTTACGGCGCAGCACGTTGATCAGGGGCGGGCCAAAGATAAAGCCAAAGAACAGAGCACTCATAAAGGCTCCGCCTGCCCGGAAGGTAATGTAGCGAAACAGGTTGAAGAAGTCGCCGCCGTCCGACAGTGCCGTGAGCCAATATAACATGGATGTTCCTTTAGTCTTGTTGCGGGCGGCGATGCCCGAGTTTTCGTATCGCGTCAACGATCAGACTGACTTTGCTGCCCTTTGATCCTTTGACCAACACAACATCGCCCGCATCCACAAGCCGCGCAGCCTGGGGGACAAGTTCAGCGGCAGTTTCGGCCCAGCGCCCGCGTTGGGCTTCTGGCAGCGCTTGCCACAGGTTGTGCATCAGTGGTCCCGCGCAATGCACAACGTCCAGACTCTGAAGATGCGCATTCTCAGCGATAGCGCGGTGCATTGGCACCTCTTGCGCCCCCAGCTCCAGCATATCGCCCAAAATCGCCACACGACGGCCTTTGACAATCCGGCCGACGTTGTCTGCAGGTATCGAGGCGGCAAGCACCTCTAGCGATGCAACAAGCGATGTGGGGTTTGCGTTGAACGCATCATCAAGCAACTCAAGGCTTTCGCCGTCATTTGCAATATCGGTGACGATCACTTCCCGGGTGCCACGTCCCGCCGGTGGCACCCAAGCCGCGATATCCAAAGAGGCCGCAACCGGATCAGCGCCAAGCGCGTTGGCTACCGCCAGCACGCCAACCGCATTCATCGCAAAATGGCGACCCGGAACTGACAGCTTGAAAAGATAGGTCTCATCCCCACCGGTGGCCGAGATCACCGTGACGTCGCCCCGCAAACGCACGTCTTTGATCCGCCAATCGCGTCCTTTTTCTCCAAACAAAACAGACATTATACCCAATGACTTTGCGTGGTCCTGCAGGATGTCCGTCGTCTCAATGTCAGCATTTAAGACTGCGACACCGCCCGACTCCAGCCCATCCATGATGCTGGCTTTCTCAACGGCAATCCCGGCAAGACTGTCAAAAGACGCCAAATGGGCCGCCGCCACGGTGGTTACCATTGTCACATGTGGCCGCGCCATTTGGGAAAGTGGCGTGATCTCACCGGGGTTGCTCATTCCGATCTCAATGACGGCATATTCGGTGTCGGCTGGCATGCGCGCCAAGGTCAAAGGCACACCCCAGTGGTTGTTGTAAGAGGCCTCTGCCGCGTGGCACTTGCCTTGCCGTTGCAGAACCGCGCGCAGCATTTCTTTGGTCGACGTCTTCCCGACAGAGCCCGTGATCGCCGCAATCTTTGCATCTGTTCGGGCGCGCGCCGCACGCCCCAAATTACCCAATGCGTCCAACACATCGGGCACAATCAAGAGCGGCGCATCCGTGGCCACACCATCAGGGCGATGGGTGACAAGTGCTGCTGCTGCGCCTTTTTCCAAAGCCTGTGCTACAAATTCATGCCCGTCGCGCACATCCTTGAGCGCCACAAACAGATCACCTTTCTGCAAACTGCGGGTGTCAATGGAAACGCCCTGTGCTGTCCAGTTCCGGGTCGATTGACCGCCCGTCGCGGTAACCGCTTCGGCAGAGGTCCAAAGCACCGTCATATCCACCCCTCAAGGGCTGCCACGGCGACGCTTGCCTGCTCAACATCATCAAATGGCAGAACCGCGTCCCCAACGATCTGGCCTGTTTCATGCCCCTTGCCCGCGATCAGCAGGGCATCACCTGCGCCCAGCATATCAATGCCACGCAGAATTGCCTCAGCCCGATCACCAACTTCGGTGATACTGTCTGAGCCGCCCGCATCGACTGCGCCTGCCATCACTGCGGCGCGAATTTTCGCTGGATCTTCGGAGCGTGGATTGTCGTCAGTTACAATCACAATGTCGGCGTGCTGCGCAGCGGCGGCACCCATCAAAGGACGCTTGCCCGCATCGCGGTCACCGCCTGCACCAACAATAACGATAATCCGGCCCATCACATGTGGCCGCATCGCTTTCAGCGCTGTTTCAACAGCATCTGGCGTATGGGCATAATCGACAAAAACCGCGGCACCACTTTCACGCGTGGCGGCCAACTCCATTCGGCCGCGAACAGTCGTTAGATATTGCAGGGACTCAAAAACACTCTCTGACTCCGCGCCCGCAGCGATCACCAAGGCAGCAGCGAGCATCACGTTTTCGGCCTGAAAGCCGCCGATCAGATCAAGACGCGCCTGACGGGCACGCCCTTGCCATTCAAACAAAAGGTCCTGACCGGTTGCATCAAATCGCTGTCCGGTCAGACGTAAGCGGGCATCTTTATGGCACCCTACGCCAATGATCTCTTGGCCGCGCGCCGTGCAGATCGTTGCCACCTCTGCGCCTTTCGGGTCATCGAGGTTGATCACAGCGACGCCATCTTCTGCAAGAACGCGTTTGAACAGGCCCATCTTGGCTTCAAAGTAGGCCGCAAAGGTCTCGTGATAATCAAGATGATCTTGGGTAAAATTCGAAAACCCGGCAGCTGCCAGCAAAACGCCATCCAAGCGGCGCTGATCCAACCCATGCGATGAGGCCTCCATCGCGACATGGGTGACACCATTTTGCGCAGCCTCTGCCATAACGCGGTGTAACGTGATTGGCTCTGGCGTGGTATGTTTCAGCGGATGGTTCCATGCGCCCTCAACCCCGGTCGTTCCCAAGTTCACGCCCGCCAGATCAAGTTCTTCCCAGATTTGACGGCAGAAGGTGGAGACAGAAGTCTTGCCGTTGGTCCCGGTCACAGCCACCACAATTTCCGGATGTGCCCCAAACCAAAGTGACGCGGTCTGCGCCAATGCCTGGCGCGGGTCTTGCGCGACGATCAGGGCGGCGTCAGATGCCGCGAGCTCATTTGCAGCAATCTCGGCCCCGGCGGCGTCCGTCAGGATCGCTCCGGCCTGCATGCGCAACGCGTATTGAATAAACTCGCCGCCATGCACGCGCGCGCCCGGCAATGCGGCAAACAAGAAGCCCGGTTTCACTTCCCGGCTGTCCACGGCCAATCCAGTGATCTGCGCCTCGCGCCCACCGCGTGCCGTCAGCCCCAGTTCCGCCAGTGATTTCATATGCCGCGCCCTCGATCAGTTTGCCGTGAGTGTTACACCGACCTGTTGCGGCGTGTCCACTTGCGGACGCAGCCCCAAAAGCGGGGCGGTACGACGGATCATTTCCGCCGCAATTGGAACGGCTGTCCATCCGGCGGTACGACGTGGCTTGTCACCTGAATTCTCGGAAGGTTCATCCAATGTCACAATCAAAACATACTGCGGATCATTGGCTGGGAAGACCGACGCAAAGGTCGAAATGACCTTGTCATCATAGTACCCGCCACCTGCCGCGCGCGGTTTGTCTGCGGTTCCGGTCTTGCCGCCCACCTCATAGCCTGGCACCTCTCCAAAAGATGCCGTGCCACGCTCGACCACTTGACGCAACATGCTGCGGGCGCGGGCG
This sequence comes from Yoonia sp. JB2-21, assembly GCF_055693545.1. Taxonomy (NCBI): domain Bacteria; kingdom Pseudomonadati; phylum Pseudomonadota; class Alphaproteobacteria; order Rhodobacterales; family Paracoccaceae; genus Yoonia; species Yoonia sp. JB2-21. Next base: position 3,032,188 of record NZ_JBVFUC010000001.1, on the reverse strand, counting down.
CTGACCGCCTCGCTGACAATGCGCGGACCGACAACCGGGATCTCGCGACGCAGCAAAGTCGGTTCAACCCGCGTACCGCCGTTAAGCAACGATGCATAGCCCGCGGCCAAATGTACCGGAGACGACGACAACCCATGACCGTAAGAAATCGTCATCGTTGAAATCTCAGACCAATTAGGTGGCAACAGCGGTTTACCCGTCGGTGCTTCGACCATTTCAAGCGGTGTGGGCTCTAAGAAGCCAAGTGAATCCAGAAACGCGCGTTGCCGCTGCGCCCCGATCTGCATCGCGATCCGCGCCGTCCCGATGTTGGAACTTTCGACAATCACGTCTGTGGTACTCAGCTCAGGCCCATAGTCATGGAAATCACGGATGCGAAAACGCCCCCATGTCAGTGGTCCTTGGGTATCGATCATAGTGTTGGGGTTAACCAACGCAAGTTCCATGGCTTGCGCCACTGTGAAAATCTTGAACACGGACCCCAGTTCATACACTCCCTGCACAGCGCGGTTGAACAGCGGGCTGTCGGACTGATCACCGGTCGTCTGTACGCGCGGACGATTATTGGGATCAAAGTCAGGCAAAGAAACCATCGAAATGATCTCGCCTGTATGAATGTCCATCAGCACGGATGCTGCACCTTTGGCATTCATGATCGACATACCGCCCGCCAGCACCTGCTCGGCAGCGGCCTGAACGGTCAGGTCAAGCGACAATTCCAAAGGCGCGCCTTCATTCGCCGGATCGCGCAAGAACGCATCGAATTTCCGCTCAACCCCCGCAACGCCAATCACCTCAGCACTGGCAACACCTTCGCGCCCATAGCTGGCACCACCCAGAATATGCGAGGCAATCGGACCATTTGGATACAACCGCATTTCTCGTGGTCCGAAGAGCAGTCCAGGTGAGCCGATATCATGGACGGCTTGCATCTGTTCGGGGCTGATCTGGCGGCGAATCCACAAAAAACGGCGGTCACCCTCGAAATCTTCAAGCAGCTCTGCTTCGTCCAACTCCGGGAAGATTTCAGCCAAACCGTTCGCGGCATACGCCGGATCAATCATATCGCGGGGGTGCGCATAGAGCGAATGTGTTTGCAGGTTGGTCGCCAGAATACGCCCATTTCTATCAACGATATCTGATCGTTGACCAATAATCGCATTACCAACGGTCGATGCGCGCGGCTCTTCTGGCACAGAGGAGGCAAGCGCGCCCATCCGCATCCCAATCAGACCAAACGCGCAGAAGAAAGCCAAGCCAAGAACTAGCAAACGCCCTTCGGCCCGCTGGCGCTGCTTGTCGGCCATAGCTTCATGACGGCGGGCGCGGTTTTCTGCTTCGATCGCGTCAGGGTTCTCACCCCGTGCGCGCGCTTTGAGGATGCGCGCCAAGGGACGCAAGGGCGCGCGACTCATAGGTCATTCTCCATCTGCTCAAGCTGATCGAAGGACAATTCAATCGGGTTCGTAATCGGCAAGATCGGCGGCAAAGGATAGATGATCTGGTCAACCGCACCAAAGGCATCGGGCATCAATGGCAGCAGGCCAAGGCGGTCAAAGTTCAGATCAGCGAGATCAGCAAGCCGATCCGGCCTATTCAGATAGGCCCATTCCGCACGCAACATGCCCAAACGCTCGTGTGCGGCACCGATTTCGCTGTGCAAACCACGCACTTCAGCAATCGCCGATTGCGTCTTGTAGTTCTCTTGATAGGCCCAAAACGCGAGCCCCATGACAGCCAAGGCCGTCAAAACATAAAACAGACCACGCACTTACCGGCCCCCCTTTTTCTTTTTCATCGGCATGCCAAGCTTTGCCGGATCAATCCCTTCGGCTGGCGCGTCCGTACGGATCGCCACACGCAGCTTGGCCGAACGCGAACGCGGGTTTTCCGCCAGCTCCGCGTCATCCGGCCCAATCGCCTTACGCTTTTCTATGCGCCAAGCCGGTGTGACCTGCTCGATTTCAGGCGCGTAGCGGTTCGCATTCGCTGTATTGCCGGATCGCGCCTGTAAGAAACGCTTCACCATCCGGTCTTCGACCGAATGAAAGGTCACAACGGCCAATTGACCACCGGGTTTCAAAGCACGTTCGGCGGCCATCAACCCATCGGCCAACTCGCCATATTCGTTATTCACAGCAATGCGCAGCGCCTGGAATGTACGTGTTGCGGGATGCGATTGACCGGGCTTTGCGCGGGGCAAACACGCCTCTACGATTTTCGCGAGTTGCAATGTGGTCGTCAGTGGACGCGCAGCAACAATCGCTTTTGCAATCCGGCGCGATGCACGCTCTTCCCCGTAAAGGAAAATGATATCAGCGAGCTCCGCCTCATCCGCGTCATTGCATAGATCTGCAGCGGACGGCCCATCTTGGGACATCCGCATATCCAGCGGGCCGTCGCGCATGAAAGAAAAACCGCGCTCGGCCAAATCCAACTGCATCGAACTGACACCAAGGTCCAGTACGACACCATCCAGATCAGAACCGCATTCATCCAGCTTGGAAAACACGCCCGCGACCGTTTCAATCCGGTCGCCATAGCCGCCAATCCAATCTACGGCCATTTCAAAGGCCAACGGATCACGATCCACACCAATCACCTTATCGGCGCCAGCGGCCAGCAGTTCGCGGGTATATCCGCCATTACCAAACGTTCCATCCAACCAGACCCCAGAAACGGGCGAGACCGCTGCGATGAGCGGTCTAATCAGAACAGGAATATGGGGTGAGGTTTCAGCGGCAGCAGACATCGTTCAGCCATCCAATAGGATGAGTGGGTCATACCCATCCTCCTGCTCGCTCAACCAACCAGAGAGATCATCTGCGACCTCTTTGCTGAATGTCTCAGCCTTCCAAATCTCAAAATGATCACCGAGACCGCTAAAGGTCAGCTCGCCATCTGTCAGCCCCAGCTTTTGACGCTGCTTAATCGGCATGACCGTGCGGCCATCCTTATCAACGTCTAACTTAATGGACTGGCCAATAATCAATCGTGACAGCTTCTTCTTATCTGCAGACCCACGGGGCATGGCATTGATCTGCTCAACCACCGCATTGAATTCATCAACCGTGTAGCCGTGCAGTTGGTTTTTCAGGTGATCCCCGTAAAGAAGATACATGCGGGGCGACAGGCCTGGGGTCCATTCCGGATCACCAGCTTCGAGCACACGACGAAAATCGGCAGGGATCGACATGCGCCCCTTACCGTCCACCTTTTGGGTGTGTTCGCCTGTAAAACTCAGAACCACTGTCCCTCGGTCCTCACTTGCCCCCGGAAATTTGCCTTAGATGTGAGAACGGCGGATTGATCTGCTGCCACTGATCAATCCGCCGCCTCGTCCCTTACGGGAAGTCCGACTGCGCGTGCCACCTGGGGGGATGTCTGCTCGCTCACGCGCCGGATCTATTGGGTAATGGCGAAGCCTGTATGAAACCTGCTTATGCCGGTTGGGGTTCTTAATTTGCCCCTTTTGAAAGTCTGTCCGTCATTACCGTGAGACTGTTGTGACACCTGTTTCCTCACCAAGCAACAACTTTTTGGGAATTCATGGTACTACATGGTGTTTTCGGATGCTCTAGAAAACAACATCTGGACTAAGGCAGCCCGATCAATACGTATTTGTAGGGTTTTTCTGAAACTAGAACACAAGATGTAGTGCAGATCAATGCTTTCCCATAAGTTCAAGAAAATTCCACTTATTTTGTGATTGACGAGGAATACATCGTCAAAAAGTGTTCTGATATCACCATTACACAAAATTTTGCAGATTTATGATTCGAATCTGAAGCCGATTCCATGAAATCCCACCGCTGTGACCGATTTGCCAGCGGGGCGCGGATTTAGCCGTTCAGACGCTTATACATCACGTAAGCATCCACCATGCCCTGCTTTGGATGATCAAACGCATCTGGAATGGCGCCAATCGTGTCGAACCCCAGCCGCTGCCAAAGTCGGACGGCGCCGTCGTTGCTGGCAAGCACGAAATTGAACTGCATCGCGCGGTATCCAAGCCGGGCCGCCTCTGTCTGCGAGTGTTCGCACATTTGCGCGGCAATCCCCTGCCCGCGTGCTGCCGGGCTGACAATATAGCCGCAATTGCAGATATGCGCACCGCCACCCGGCTGGTTGGTCTTTATATAGTATGTTCCAACAATGCCGCCCGGCCCTTCGGCAACATAAGTCGCGGCCGTCTGCGTCATCCAGTACGCGCAGGCATCCTCTTTGCTGATCTGCGGATCAACAGCATAGGTATCACCTGCGCGAAAAACATCGCGCAAAAGCGGCCAGATAGCATCAAAATCCGCAAGCGTGGCTTTGCGGATCGCAATCAAGCCATGCCACCGTCGATAAACCGGCGCGCCAACACGCGGTAAGCCTCTGCCATCGGGCCATCACCGGCCGCAATAGGTGTACCCGCATCACCTGCCAGCCGGGTTTCAAGATCAATCGGCAACGCCCCAAGGAACGGCACGCCGATCTTTTCGGCTTCTGCCGCAACACCACCTTGGCCAAAAATATGGCTTTCGGTGCCGCAAGACGGGCAAACAAAGGTCGACATATTCTCGATCATGCCCAGCACAGGCGTCCGCAGAGAGTTGAACATATCAAGCGCCTTGCGCGCATCCAAAAGGGCAACATCCTGCGGCGTGCTGACAACGACAGCCCCGGTCAGTTCGGTTTTTTGGCAAAGCGTCAGCTGCACGTCTCCGGTTCCGGGCGGCAGGTCGACGATCAACACATCCAACTCACCCCATTGCACCTGACCCAGCATCTGCTGCAAGGCACCCATCAACATCGGACCACGCCACACGACGGCTTTGCCCTCTTCCATCATCAGGCCAATGGACATCATCGTAACGCCATGCGCCTGCAATGGGATGATCGTCTTGCCATCCGGGCTGCCCGGGCGCTTGCTCACGCCCATCATGCGCGGCTGCGAGGGTCCATAAATGTCGGCGTCCAAAAGACCAACACGCCGCCCCTCTTTGGCAAGGGCCACGGCGAGGTTTGACGAGACCGTCGACTTGCCGACACCGCCCTTGCCAGATCCGATTGCCAAGATGCGATCAACACCCGTAACCTTCGCAGGTCCGGCCTGTGGTGTGGGATGACGACCGACCTTGAGCGATGGTGGTTCTGGCGCTTTGGGTGCAGGGCCATGCGCGGTTAGCACGACAGAGGCGCTTTCAACACCTGGCAACCGCCGCACAATATCTTCGGCCGCACGCCGAACGCCATCCATCTTTGCGGCCTCACCCGGATCCGCCGCCTCAATCACAAATCGAACGGCGCCACTGTCTATTGTCAGGGCACGGATCATGTCGCGCGACACCAAATCATCGCCACCCGGCAAAGTGAGTCGCGACAAGGCGGTCAAAATTTCATCACGCGTAACAGCCATATTGAGACCTCAAGTTTCAAAAGTGTCTAAATTCCACCCACCATCTGGCAGGTTCTGGGCAAAGCGCAAGGGTCAGGAAACAGATGCACAAAAATGAGTCAGATTGATGACAGTAGGTCAGCAATGCTTATGCATTTTCTGCATAGCAGCAATGTCAAAACGAACATTGTGCAAGCGCAGCATCGTCATACATGTTGGATGCAACGGGATGAAAGCAATCATCCGACGGACATGAGTAGAGACGAACAGATGACATACAACACAGATACAGGTTTTGCAGGTTTCTCTTTGGGGCAGCGCTTTGCCGCGCTCCGGACTGATATGGCGGAAAGTGCCGCGAAACGCAAAGTTTACCGCACAACACTCGCGGAGCTTGAGACGCTGTCAAACCGTGACCTCGCCGACCTTGGAATTGCTCGCGCATCGATCAAGGCGATCGCTTACGAAGCCGCATACGGCAAATGAGCAACGTATTCGGGTCTGCCACCTCCTCCCTTTAGGCAGATCTGAACAAGGCCTCGCGCTTCACCTCCTCCCGAGGCGCAGGGTCCACAATAAGGTGGCGGCATCCACCTCCTCCCGGATGTCGCCGCTTTATGACAACCAGTTTCGGAACCGCCCATCCTCCTCCCGGGTTGGAACCGATGATACCGCCAGTCGCGCTCACCTCCTCCCGAGCAACGCTGGCGAGGACGCGCCTTGCTTCTTCTCCTCCCGAGACGCAAGGAGGCGCTGATAATAAGAGCGGTCATGCCCACCTCCTCCCGGGCATGGCCGTTTTTTCGTTTTTGGGGGGCTTAGTTACTTGGAAAACCCAAGCTTGACCGCCTTGCGGTAGCGCCTGCTGACAGGAAGCCGCAGCCCTGTATCCATCGCGCAGGTCAGGTTGCCATCCGATGGATCCAGCGCATCAATATGTGCAAAACGTACCCAATGCGATCTGTGGATTTGGCAGGATGCTTCATCATCCAGCAACTCTATGGCGCGGCCAAAGGCAAACAAGATCAGCGTATCGCCAGCGCTGGTATAGACTCGCAAATAATGCAGTTCAGCGCTCAGCGCGATTAGGTCACGCCCTAGCGCTTTGGGAACTTTGCTCCAGAACGCAATAGCAGGATCGGCGGTGGCCACGTCTGTTTGTTGCGCCTCCTCGCGCTCTAGCTTGACCAGACTTGGTGCGTTGATCAGCAGCCAGATCAGCACGAAAGGCACCAGAACCTGCACAAACTCCATCACGAGTTCCATGACAAGGCTACCGTCGATGTCGTCCGCCGCCTCTGGCGCGTCAAAAATCAGATCAAGACCCACGGCAACCGGAATAAAGATAACCGCAGCACAAACACCGCCAAGAAACACCTGCGCTACCGGGGGCAGCTTGCCGACCCACGAGATCCGCCCGATCGCCAGTTGCACCGTCGCCAAGATCACCAGACCCATGCCCGCATGCGCCAGCCAGAAAGCCAGCGCATTGAGCGTGCCCAACCCTTCGGAGGATCGCGGCCCCAACCACGTCAGCGCAAGAGCAAGGCCCATGGCACAAACGCTAAGATACGCGATCCATCCTGTTTGGCGAGGTTGAGGCGAAGCAATCAAGGTCTGTCGTCCTATAGCGAGATAAGCGGCGCGCCACCCAGCGCCTGAAAGAAGATCACAACCGTGAGCAAACTATATAGCGCCGCCGATGACCAGACGATGAAGTCAGACCGCGCGGCCCGGTCAGCATACCACCCGATCAAAGGGATCACTTGCAGCGCATGCAAGGACAGGAAATGCGCAGGGCGCAGATCGCCCACCTCCATTGACCAGCCAACGATAGGGATCGTCGGACCACCGACACTGGGTGTGCCCACAAAGCGCCCGCCGTTGCCTGCCAACTCGCCCCCGATCCATGATGTGAGAACCGCAGTGATCAACGCCCCCAGCACAATGCTCAGACGTGTGGCACGGCCGATGTTGGCCGACTTATCGAGCAGCACCAGCGCACCGACGGCCGCGATGGATGCCATCAATGCAGTCGCACCAACACCCATCAAACCATACATCGTTTCATGAAAGGGCGAGCTTTCATTGAAATGCGACAGCTCCACCCGTGCAGCCTGCCCCATCATGTAGGCCATCTCGAACAAGAACGCCGCAGCACAGGCCAGAACCGCGCCGATGACAATGACGCCGTAGCGGTTGGCCTCCGACAAGGTTTTGGTGAAGATCGCCAAAGTGGCAAAGAGTGCGGCAAAGGAAATTGCGAACTTGAACGGTTTGAGCCACGTCAGCTCGCTGCCCAGCAGCCGGGGGTCCAGCGATAGCAGCCCCCCGGTGATCACGACAAGTGCGACTGCCGCCCACGTAAGGTTCAAAAATCCCCGGTAGCCATCGAAGCTTGTGATAGGCACCCGGTGAACGAAGTCTGTGTCAAGAAAAGCCATAGCGGCCTCCATCTAGTTTTGGGTGAGGGAATAGGTTCAGAACGACCATGTAACGCCGGTGACGATGTCCAGCGTGTCATAGTCCGCGCTCAACGTGCCTCCGCTCTCGCTTTTCAGCTCGGGGGAATTCACGCTGAAATAGCGTGCCTCGGCGAAAACGGCGAGTTGATCAGACACAGGGTATTCCGCACCCGCCATTAGTTGATAGCCAAACAGGCCGGTTTCGCTGAACTCATCCGCGCCGACCGCATCTTCGACGTCAAAATCGATCTCGGTTACATACCCAAAACCTGCGCCGACATAGGGCGTAAACTTTGCGCCGGTGTCGAAGACATAGTAGCCGTTCAACAAAAGGGACGTGGACGCAAAATCCCCGCCAGAGCCAACGCTGGCGTCAAGATCCGTCACTGTGCCAGAGCGGTAGGTGTATTCCAGTTCTGCGCGAAACGGGCTGTCAGGGTAGGTATAGCCAATCGCGCCGCCACCGGTGATCCCGCCCTCATAGGATAGGTCCGAGGTGACATCATCAATTGTCACGTCGCTGCCCTGCAGTGTGGACGGCCCGACATAACCTTTGGCGTAATATCCGTCGGCGAAAGCCGCAGAAGTGGTAAACGTTAGGACAGTTGATAAAATGAAGGTGCGTGTGATTGTAGACATGAGGTCATTTCCTTTGTGGTGTGAAACATGACCTGACACTTTGGCGCATCGCCCAATAAAGAAAGCGATCCTGCACCAATGAACCGGTTTTCTGCACGAACGGTCGCTATGCGTCAGACTATCAAACCAAGGCGAAAAGTGCTGTTGCGCAATGACGGGTGGTATCACAGGCTGAACCCGCCCATATTCAACACAAATCCAAGCAAACAGGACCAAAGATGCCAGCGACCTATTTTGCGCCAACGGGCGGGCACCCCGGCCAAGACCAGCTTCTGACCGACCGGGCTATTTTCACCGATGCCTATGCCGTCATCCCCAAAGGGACCATGCGGGACATCGTGACCAGCTATCTGCCGTTTTGGGATAACACCCGCCTTTGGATCATCGCCCGCCCGATGAGCGGCTTTGCCGAGACGTTTTCGCAATACATCATGGAAGTGTCGCCCGGTGGTGGCTCTGACACGCCTGAACCAGACCCGGATGCCGAAGCTGTGCTGTTTGTTGCCGAAGGCAATGCGACGGTCAACATCGGCGGTGCGGTGCATACGCTGACACCCGGTGGCTATGCTTTCATACCGCCTGCAACAGACTGGACGCTGCACAATACCTCCAACGACATGCTGCGCTTTCATTGGATCCGCAAAGCCTATGAGGCTGTACCGGGACTGGATAAGCCAGAGGTCATTGTTGCCAATGAAAACAACATTGCGCCCACTGTAATGCCCGGCACCGATGGGAAATGGGCGACCACCCGCTTTGTTGATCCTGCCGACTTGCGCCACGACATGCACGTCAACATCGTCACGTTTGAGCCGGGTGCAGTGATCCCGTTCTTGGAAACCCACGTCATGGAACACGGGCTGTACGTGCTGGAAGGCAAAGCCGCCTACCGGCTCAACAACGACTGGGTCGAGGTTGAAGCAGGTGATTACATGTGGCTGCGTGCCTTCTGCCCGCAGGCCTGTTACGCAGGCGGACCGGGCAAATTCCGCTATCTGCTGTATAAAGACGTGAACCGTCACATGAAGCTGCGCTTGCGCTGAGCAAACCTAGGCAAAAGGGAATTGGAATGATTGAACGGATCGAAACCGGGGAACGCTCCTCAAAGATCGTCAAGCACAACGGTGTTGCATACCTGACCGGCCAAGTGGCCGAAGGGGACACGATCCAGGATCAGGTGCGCACCTGCCTTGAAAAGATCGACACCCTGCTGGTCAGAGCGGGATCATCGCGCGAACAGATGCTGCGGGTGACGATCTGGCTGGCGGATATGGATGATTTTGCGGGGCTGAACGAGGTGTGGAACGCTTGGGTTCCCGCAGGCCACGCCCCTGCCCGGGCCTGCGGCGAGGCCAAGCTGGCACGGCCTGAACTGAAGGTCGAATTCATCGTGGATGCGGCATACGCCTGACGGATACGAAAAGGCCCGGTCTTGTGACCGGGCCTTTTCTATTTTCAGATCAGTCGAACCTATTCGCCACCCTTCGGCAACGCCCCGGTCCCATGTCCGGCCATACCGCCAGAGACTTCTTCGGTCGCTTCACCTGTCAGTTCTTCCGGCAGGATCAGGTTCAACACGATTGCGATCAATGCCGCAGGCAACAGGCCTGACGTCATCAGAATGCGCAGCGTATCCGGCAGGTACTGAACCGCCTTCGGATCAAGCTGCAAACCCAGACCAATCGACAAGGCAATCGCAAAGATCACCATGTTGCGACGGTTCCAATTCACATCTGATAACATCGAGATACCAGCGGCCACAACCATCCCGAACATGACAATCACACCGCCGCCCAAGACCTCAATCGGAATCGTGCGGATCACGGCACCGACCTTGGGCACAAGACCACAGATGATCAGGAAAACAGCACCAATGGTCACGACATGGCGGCTCATTACACCGGTCATGGCGATCAGGCCCACGTTTTGGCTGAACGACGTGTTCGGGAACCCACCAAAGACGCCCGCAACCGCAGAACCAACACCGTCAGCATAAGTCGCACCCGTAATCTCTTTATCCGTTGCTTCACGCCCTGCACCACCTTTGGTGATCCCTGATACGTCGCCCACCGTTTCAACGGCGGACACAAAGGCCATCAGGCAGAAACCGATCACAGCGGCGAAGCTGATCTCAAACCCGTATTTGAAAGGGCTTGGAAAGGCGATTGTTGCAGCACGATCCCAGCTTGTCGCAATGCCTTCGAATGTGACCATACCCATCAGCGTGGCGTAAAAGTAGCCAACGATGATACCGATCACGACGGCAGACACGGCCAACATGCCTTTCGCATAGAACTTCAATGCCAGCGTCACAAAGATAACAACCAAAGCTGCGGACCAGTTCAGCAGCGATCCATACTCAGGCGAATTGATCGCTGGCACGCCACCAGCCGCATACTGAATGCCGACTTTGACCAAGGCCAAACCAATCATTGTCACCACCAAACCTGTCACCAAAGGCGGCAAGGCAAAGCGGATTTTGCCAATGAAAGTCGCAATCAGCACATGGAAAAGACCGCCAATCACAACACCGCCGAACAGCGCAGGCAGCGCCTCAACGCCTTTGCCCGCAACTAGCGGAATCATGATAGGAATAAAGGCAAAGCTTGTGCCCTGTACAATCGGCAGACGCGCACCAACCGGGCCAAAACCAATGGTCTGGAACAGTGTCGCGATCCCTGCAAAGAGCATCGACATCTGGATCAAATAGGTCATGTCAGGGAAACCCTGCGCGCCCGCATCAGAGCCAAAGCCAAACCCGGCAGCCCCCGCAATGATAATCGCGGGCGTGACGTTTGAAACAAACATCGCCAGCACGTGCTGGATCCCGAGTGGCACAGCACGATGAAGCGCCGGTGTATAGTTAGGATCGCGGAGTTGCTCCAGCGTCCCGATTGTAGTGTCTACCATAGTATGTCCCCTTGTCAGACAGATCAGCCAGTCGTCCCGCTGGCGTTTTAGGTCGGACCTCCAATGATGTATGGAGTATCAAACCAATGCTCTTGCAGGTTCGGGCCGTCACCGATCCGATCTACAACAGCGAATAAGCCGGGCGCATGAATGGGGGTCAGCACCCCATGCCAAGTGCCCCGCGCATAGTTCACCCCCTGCCCTGGCGTCGTCAGGAACGCGCGCGGGCGGGCCGGTATGCCGCCATCATCCGCGGCTACAACAACAACAAAGGGTTCAAAATACATCGGCAGAAAGGCCTGACTGCCGTCCGGGTGCCGTTCCATCATATCAAGCGTGATCGGGAACTGCCGGGCTTGGGCTTTGAACAGGCTGATGCCTGCCTTGCCATCCACGATGTCGATATCGGCGCGGTCATGATAGCGCCCGCATAGGCCTTGGTTGATAATCTTATCGGGATCGCCAGCGACCTCAAGAACGTCCCCAAACGGCGCAAACGCCGTGGCTGTCAACGGCTCAAGTTGAATCGTCCGGGTCATGGCCCCAGCTTTTCGATCAAGCGCAATTGCGCGATGCGTTCAACTTGACGGCAGGCCTCTGCAAATTCGATATCGCGGTCATTTTCGATACGCGCGTGAAAGGCTGCCAGAATGCTGGCCTTGGTGTTGTCCTTCACCGCAATGATGAACGGAAACCCATGCTTGTCGACATATTGCGCGTTCAGGCTTTGGAACGTCTCGCGTTCCGCATCGGTCAGAAGGTCTAGCCCCGCGCCTGCCTGCTCTGCGGTGCTTTCAGCGGTCAATTGACCCGCAGCCGCCAGCTTACCAGCCAAATCAGGGTGCGCGGTCAGCACGCCAAGGCGCTGTTCTTCTGACGCGGCGCGGAACACCCGCGCCAGTGCATTGTGCACACCTTGTGTGGTATCATGCGTCGGGCCAAGCTCCAGCGCATATGCGCCTTCGGCAATCCAGGGGCTGTGCTCGAATATACCGCCAAATTCGGCAACAAACGTTGCCTGATCTATCTCAGATGGTCGCATGCGCGTCGTGGCAGGATGTTCCTGCGCCCAATGTTCGGCAATCTCCAGCCGGGTCGCGAACCACGCGTCGTCGTGCGACTTGATATAGTCGATCACACGGGCCAAAGCCGCAGCTCGCCCCGGACGTCCCATCAAACGACAGTGCAACCCAATCGACAGCATCTTGGCAGCACCTGCCCCACCCTCGGCATACAGCACATCAAAGCTGTCTTTGAGATAGCTTTCAAACTGATCGCCATTGGTGAACCCCGCCTGAATGCCAAAGCGCATATCGTTGCAATCCATCGTATAGGGCACGATCAGCTGATCTGCGCGACCAAAGCGCATCCAATAGGGCAGATCATCGGCATAACTATCGGCGACATAGGCGAACTGGCCCGTCTCGGCGGCCAGACGGACGGTGTTGTTCGAACAACGGCCCGTGTACCAGCCGCGCGGTGCGGCGCCTGTGACCTCGGTATGCAACCGGATCGCCTCTGCCATCTGGGCACGTTCCACATCCTCGGGCATGTCTTTGTGCTCGACCCATTTCAGACCGTGGCTGGCGATTTCCCAACCGGCGGACTGCATCGCGGCAACCTGTTCAGGCGCACGGGCCAAGGCAGTCGCCACGCCGTAAACGGTGACTGGCAAATCGCCCAGTAAGCGGTGCAAACGCCAGAACCCTGCACGTGAGCCGTATTCATATAGGCTTTCCATGTTCCAATGGCGTTGGCCCGGCCAAGGGGTAGCGCCCGTGATCTCGGACAAAAAAGCCTCTGATGCGGCATCACCATGCAGGATGTTATTCTCGCCGCCTTCTTCGTAGTTCAACACAATCTGGACCGCGATCTTGGCACCATTGGGCCAATTGGCGGCAGGGGGCGTGGCACCATAGCCTGTCATATCACGTGGGTAGCGGGTCAAACTGCGGCCTTCCTGCAAAGATTTGGTCTTCTATAATACGATCCAATCAATTTCGTTTTCAAAAAATTCACGAAAGAGCCTCTTGCTTGCTGTGCTTTGCAGTTCCAAAGGTAGTCTGGCATCAACAACGCAAGTCACAAGGAGAGATGCGATGACCGGATACCTGACGACGCATGTTCTGGACACGGCGCGCGGTTGCCCCGCAGAAGGGCTAAAAATTGAGCTGTTTCGGATCACGGGTGACACACGGGAGCTTCTGAAAACGCTGGTAACAAACGATGACGGGCGCACGGACGAACAGATTTTGCCCGCTGAACGGTTCGCAACAGGGACATATGAACTGGTATTTCACGCAGGCGCATATCTTGATGCGACGGGCGCACCGTCCGAGGACCCGCGATTTCTTGACCAGATCCCGCTACGCTTTGGGATGTCAGAGGCGTCACACTATCATGTCCCGCTACTTCTCTCGCCTTTTGGCTATTCCACCTACCGCGGCAGCTAGGCCGCTTCGCTGACCACGGCGCTAATCCGTTCAATCACGAATTCCATAAACAACCGCGTTTTCGGATCTTGCCTCCGGCGATGGGTAAAAAGACAAGCCATCTGGATAGGTGCGGGCGGCGTGTCGATCATCACCGGCACCAGCCGCCCTGCTTTGACATGTTCAGCCACCTCAAACAGTGGTTTCAAAGCGATCCCATTCCCGCTGAGCGCCCAATCGGTCAGCACATCCCCATCGTCAGATTCGTAGCGCCCTTTCACGCGAAACCGCCTTGGGCCGTCCGGCGTCATCAACCGCCATTGAAATTCTGCCGCACCCGGAAATCGCAAATTCAGACACTCATGGTCGCCCGACACAAGGTCATCACCCGTTTTCGGCGTGCCATGCGCCGCGATATAGGCGGGTGACGCACATAAGATGCGTTCAACGTCGGCGATTTTGCGAATACGTAGGTTGCTGTCTTCTGGCTGACCCAGAAAGAACGCCAGATCGAGGCCCTCTGTCGTCATATCCACCTTACGGTCCGTCAGGCGCAAACGCAGGGTAATCTCTGGATAGAGTTGCAGAAATTCTGGCACATGCGGTGCAATCAACCGACGCCCCGCACCAAGGGGGGCCGCGACATAAAGCGCGCCTTTGGGGTTCTCGGTGATATTGACCACCTGAGTTTCCGCGTTTGAAACGGATTCCAAGATTTCACAGGCCCCACCATAGAAGGCCTTGCCCTGTTCTGTCGGGGTCAAACTGCGGGTCGTACGTTGAAAAAGGCGCACATCCAGATGCCCTTCCAACTGCGAAATCCGGGCCGATGTCACCGCCGGCGATATCCGCAGATCGCGCGCGGCCGCAGACATGCTACCAAGCTCGTAGACGCGGACGAAGGTACGGATATTATTGAAGTAGGACATTTACTTGTTTTTTTGATGCTGTTTGGCGTCATCAAGGAATACCAGAAGAATGCACAGTCGCATAGTGTGACGAAGAATCGAGACGTCGGGAGAATTCAATGTACGATCTTGCTATCTTCTGGGACTGGATCGCCTTTTCTGTCCGCTGGCTGCACGTCATCACGGCGATGGCGTGGATCGGCGCGTCGTTCTATTTCATCGCACTCGATTTGATGCTACGGCCCGCCGAACACATGCCCGAAGGCGCATCCGGCGAAGAGTGGGAAGTGCACGGCGGCGGGTTCTATCACACCACCAAATACATGGTCGCCCCCGCCCAAATGCCCGAGCATCTGACGTGGCACAAATGGCAAAGCTACGCCACATGGCTGTCTGGCGCTGCGCTGCTGATGATCGTCTATTGGGTGGGTGGAGAGCTATACCTGCTGGACCCCACCAAAGCTGACCTGGCGCTTTGGCAAGGCATCGTGATCTCTGCGGGCTCGCTGACAATCGGCTGGCTGGCCTATGACGCGATGTGCAAGTCCAAGCTCAGCGAACAGCCGACCCTGCTGATGTTGCTGCTATTTGCAATCCTCGTGGCGATGTCCTGGGGCTACAACCAAATCTTCACTGGGCGCGCGGCCCTGCTGCATCTTGGGGCGTTCACCGCCACCATCATGACCGCCAATGTGTTCTTTCAGATCATGCCCAACCAGCGTATCGTTGTCGCAGACCTTAAGGCAGGGCGCACGCCGGATGCCAAATACGGCAAGATCGCCAAGGTGCGCTCGACCCACAACAACTATCTGACGTTGCCGGTCGTGTTTCTGATGCTGTCGAACCACTATCCGCTGTCATTTGGCACCGAATACGCATGGATCATCGCCAGCCTGATATTCCTCACTGGCGTCACGATCCGGCATTACTTCAACACCATGCACAAGACCGGCAAAGGGCCGCATTGGACATGGGCGGTCACCATCCTGTTGATGCTCATCATCGCGTGGCTGTCCACCGTGCGCACCGGCGACACATGGCAAGAGGCCGAGGCACGCGCGCTCACACCCTATGAGGAAAAGTTCGCGTCAGCGCCCAGCTTTGACGCGGCCTACAATACTGTCATTGGGAATTGTTCTATGTGCCACGCACGCGAACCTGTCTGGGGCAATATGCAATGGGCCCCCAAGGGCGTGTACTTAGAGACGCCCAGCGACGTTGCGCGCCATGCGTCTGACATTTACCTGCAAGCTGGCGTCAGCCACGCCATGCCACCGCCCAACGCGGTGCAAATGGATTTAGAGGCCCGCCAAACTCTGGTGGCGTGGGTTCGGGACGTCCGCGACGGCGACTAAGCTGCGTCATCCTCCGGCACGTTGAGCGTCGACCAAGTATCATCGCGCGGCGGTTCGGGCGGTGTATCACAAGCGCGGCGGTGGATGTTCACCTTGGCGATGAAGTTCGCTGAAATCGGAGCCGTCACAAACAAGAATGCCATGATCAACAACTCATGCCAGGACGGCTTGCCAATATCGTAAGAGTGAATGATCGAGGCGATCAAAAGCATACCAATCCCCACCGTGCCCACCTTGGTCGGCGCATGTAGGCGGGTCATGGGGTCGTTGAATTTCAGCAACCCTATGACACCTACCAGAACAAAGCCTGACCCAATGATAAGGGACAGCCCGGTGATGTAAGTGCCGATAATAACAGCCGTCATTCGATGATGTCCCCCCGCAGAATAAACCGCGCCATCGCAACGGTGGATACAAAGCCCAACATGGCGATCAGCAAGGCAACCTCAAAATAGACCTGCACGCCTTGGTGAATACCCAGCACAATCACCAGACCCAGCGCGTTGATCACCATCGTATCGAGCGCAAGGATACGGTCGCCCGACGTTGGCCCCAAAACCAATCGGACCATCGACATCACCTGCCCCAAGGCCAGCGCGACAAAGGTGATCACCAGTGCAATGTTCAGAAATTGTGTTGCAAGGATCATGAGAAAATCTCCAACAAGCGGGCCTCATAGCGGGTCAGAATATCCTCACGCACGGCATCAGGGTCATCTGTATGCAGCACATGCACCAAAATGCTGTGCCCTTCGCTCGACAGATCGGCAGAGACGGTACCGGGCGTCAGTGTAATCGTCCCTGCCAGCATCGTGATCGCTTCGGGTTCGCGCAGTTTAAGCGGGACAACAATCCAATCTGGCTTCAGCTTGGACACTGGCACCGTCAGAACGATCCAGGCCACTTGGATGTTGGCGACAACAATGTCCCAGATCACCACAAAGCTGTAGCTGATCATTTTACCAGCGCGGAACCCTTTAGGGGACTCTGGCCACCAAATTGATGTGCTCCACGGAATGATGATCCCAAGGATCAGACCAAAGACCGCCATCCCGGCCGACAGTTCGTTTTGCAATAGTATCCAGACAATCGTCAGAATCAGCGTCAAAAGAGGGTGTGGCATCAGCCAGTTGAACGCGCGTGCCATGTTAGTGATCCTCCTCTTTCGTTGGGTCGCTGAGCTTGCCCGCTGTATCCACCACGGTCGAGATGTAGGGCGCAGGTGCGAACAGTTGCGCGGCGATCTTGGTGCTATACCCATGCACCTGACCTGCAAAAACTGTGTGCGCCGCAAGCAACGTGATAAGACCGCCAACCGCAACATAAGACATCATCGCGGGATGTGACTTCACCGGGTCATCATCGCTCGGCGCGACGCTTTGCGCCTTCCAGAACAACACACTGCCCGCGCGGGCAAACCCCACAATGCTGATCAGGCTAGACCCCAGCACAATCGCCCAAATCCAGACCATCAATTCGCTGTCAAAACCGGCATCCAACACCAGCAGTTTCCCTAAGAACCCAGACAGTGGCGGCAGACCTGCCATTGCAATCGCTGCGGCGAAATACAGGCCCGCGGTAAGTGTCGCGCCAGCCACAGGTGCTTGTGGTGTCAGTTCCAGATTGCCACGACCGCAACGCACAATATCCGCGATCAAGAACAACGCAGCCCCGGCCAAGGTCGAATGGATGATATAGTATAGTGCCGCCGCGATCCCCTCGGGCGTGAACAGCGCGATGGACACCATCACCATACCCATCGACCCGATGACGGAAAACGCCACCAGACGGTCCAGTTTCTTGGCCGCCAAAACACCCGTCATCCCGATGGCCAGCGATATCAATGCCGCTGGCAACAACCACGTATTGTGCAAGCCCGACGTTACCGCCAGATCAGGCGGGAAGATCATCGTGTAAACACGGATGATCGCATAGGCGCCAACCTTCGTCATGATCGCAAAGAGGGCCGCAACCGGCGCAGGGGCTTCGGCATAGCTGGAGGGCAGCCAGAAGTGCAGCGGCACGAGCGCCGCTTTGATGGCGAAGACCAGCAGCAGCAAGACGGCAGCAACGCGGATGCCAACGGTTTCCTCTGGGCCAATCAGCGTGACCCGGTTGGCGAGGTCAGCCATGTTGAGCGTACCCGTCTCGGCGTAGATCGCGCCCAGCGCAAACAAAAACAGGGTTGAACCGATGAGGTTGAACAGTACGTATTGCACACCAGCCCGCAGTCTTTCGTTACCGCCTGCGTGGATCATCAGACCGTAGGATGCGATCAAAAGGACTTCAAAAAACACAAACAGGTTAAATAAATCGCCCGTCAGGAACGCCCCAAGGATGCCCATTAATTGAAACTGGAACAGCGCGTGGAAATGCCGCCCGCGATCATCCCAACCAGAGCTGATGGCGTAAACCAGCACACACAGCGCCAGAACAACCGTCAGCAAAACCATCATCGTGGATAGGCGATCACCCACCAACACGATGCCAAAAGGTGCCGCCCAATCCCCCAGCTGATACAACATGATCGTCCCGTCGGACGTCGCCCAAGCAAGCGCGCCGGAAATCACGATCAGGGTCAGAACACCAACAAGCGAAAAGACACGTTGGATACCTATATGGTAACGCGCTGCCAACACAATGAACGGCGCCAACATCGCAGGCAGCACCACGGGGGCAATCAACCAATGGGTCATGATGAACCCTCCGAGCCGTCCGGTCGGTCGTCAACGTGGTCATCATCTGACCCCAAGAACGCGCCAAGGCCGATCATCACGACAACGGCCGTCATACCAAAGGAAATCACAATGGCCGTCAGCACCAAAGCCTGCGGCAGCGGATCAGTATAGGTCGTGACATCGTCGCGCAGCACCGGCGGCGCGCCAACGGTAAGGCGACCCGAGGTGAACAAAAAGACGTTCACGGCATAGGTCAGCAGCGATATGCCCAAAATCACCGGGAAGGTCCGCAGGCGCAGCACCAGGTAGATCCCGGCGGCAGTCATGATGCCAATGGCGGATGCGATCAGAAATTCCATGCTACACACCCTCCTTTTCAAGCTGGTAGGGCAATGGATCGGTCCGTGATGGATCAATATCCATTGGGTGCGGGCTATCAGATGATGAGGCCGTACGCGCCAATCGTGAGAAGCTTTCAAGCGATAGCATCACCGCCCCCACAACCGACAAGAACACACCCAGATCAAAGAGCGCCGCAGTTGCCAGTTCAAACTTTTCAAACGGCGGGATGCGCACATAGGTAAAGTCGGAGGTCAGGAACGGCTTGTCCACGAACCATGACCCAATCCCAGTGAACCCGGCCACCAGAACCCCTGCCCCAATGACCCCGTGATACGGGTATTTTAAACGTGCAGACGTCCAGGAAAAGCCACTCGCCATATACTGCATGACAAAACCAATCGACACGATCAGACCGGCGATGAAACCACCACCGGGTTCATTGTGACCGGCAAGGAAAATGTAGAAGCCAACCATCATCACAACCGGCATCATGCCGCGTGTCAGCACCACCATCATCATCGGGTGCATGTCACCCGCGCGTGGTTGATCGGGCTTACGGTTCAGCAAGCGCGCGCGCACTGGACCGTCCAGCAAAGTCTCGGTCAGGGCGTAAATCAGCAAGGCCGCGATGCTGAGTACGATGATTTCGCCGAAGGTATCAAAGCCGCGAAAATCGACCAAAATGACGTTCACAACATTGGTGCCGCCACCGCCTTTGTAGGAGTTCGCCAGGTGGAACTCAGAAATCGACGCCGCCACGGGATCGCGCAGCATATAGTGATAGGCCAGCGCAAAACTGGCCAAACCACCGGCAATCGCCACACCGGCATCGCGCATGCGCCGCAAAACAGAGCTTTCAATCGGTGTTCGGTTGGGCAGGAAGTTCAAGGCCAGCAGCATCAGGATGATCGTCACCACCTCAACCGTGAACTGGGTCATCGCCAGATCAGGTGCGCTCAGGAAGACGAAACCAATCGACACCATCAGGCCGACAATCCCGATAAGGATCAGTGACAAGAAACGATTGCGATGCAGGAAGACCATGCCGATGCTTGCCGCAACCAACATGCCCCACCCAGAGATCAGAACCGGATCAGCCGTTTGCACGGCATGCGTTGGCGCGCCGATCGTGCCGGTGGTCCACGCATAATACCCGGCCACAACAATCGTGATTGTGCCAATCGCGGCATAGCGCGAGAACGCGCCATTGTGCAGCGGCGGGATCAATACTTGCGCCAAACGCGCGGCGGCTTCCACGATGGCTTCAAAGATGACCTTTGCCTCAGGGCGCGGTGCAATATCCCAAAGTCGCAGCGCCGGACGGAAGATCGCCAGCATGGCCAAACCACCGACAACTGCGATGATCGACATATAAAGTGCAGGCACCAACCCATGCCAGATTTTCAAATGCGCTGACGGCATCTCGGCGGCACCGCCCAACACGGAAGCGGTGACAAGCTTGACGAATGGCTCTGCCAAAAATGGTGCGACGCCAATCACAACAACCGGAATGATCAACAGCGCAGGCGGCAACCAAAGCCCTGCACCGGGATCATGTGGTTTTGCCGGATAGTCATCGCGTACCGGACCAAAGAAGACGTGACTGATCAAACGGAAACAGTAAGCGGCCGAAAACAACGACCCAATCGTTGCCAGCACCGGCACCAGCCAAGGATTATTGAACAGCACCGTATGATTGGCTTCTTCCAGCATCATTTCCTTGGACAGAAAACCATTCAGCAGCGGAATCCCGGCCATGGACAACGCCGCCAGCGACACGATCATAAAGGTAATCGGCATTAAGGTCCTCAAACCACCCAACCGCCGGATGTCGCGGGTATGCGCCTCATGGTCAATGATCCCCGCAGACATAAACAACGCCGCCTTAAAGGTCGCATGGTTGAGGATGTGAAACACCGCAGCCATCGCCCCAAAGGCCGTGCCCGTGCCCAAAAGCATCGTGATCAGGCCTAGATGGCTGACGGTTGAAAACGCCAGCAGCGCCTTAAGATCGTGTTTAAAGAGCGCAATCACCGCACCAACAACCATCGTGATCAAACCCGCCGTCGTGACGATCACGAACCATTCGGTCGTGCCCGACAGAACCGGCCACATACGCGCCATCAGGAAAATACCGGCCTTCACCATCGTGGCAGAGTGCAGATATGCCGACACCGGCGTTGGGGCCGCCATCGCGTGGGGCAACCAGAAATGGAACGGGAACTGCGCGGACTTTGTGAAACAGCCCAGCAGGATCAGTATCAGCGCAGGCACATAAAGCGGATCAGCTTGAATCAACTCGCGGTTCTGCAAAATAACGCTCAGGTCATAGCTGCCCACAATCTGGCCCAGGATCAGCATGCCACCGATCATTGCAAGACCACCCATGCCGGTGACAGTCAGCGCCATACGCGCGCCTTGCCGACCTTCGGGTAGATGTTTCCAAAACCCGATCAGCAGGAAGGACGACAGCGACGTCAATTCCCAGAAAATCAACAAAAGCAGTATGTTATCGCTCATAACGATACCAACCATCGCGCCTTGGAACAGCAGCAAGTAGGTAAAAAACTCGCCCATATGGTCGTCGCGGCTCAGATATTGGCGGGCATAGGCAATGATCAATAGGCCGATGCCAAGGATCAACATCGCAAAGAAAAAGCCCAAGCTGTCCAGCATCAACGTAAAGTTCAGGCCAAGGGCAGGCATCCAATCGACCCGCGCCATCACCACGTCACCGGCCAAAATGGCGGGCAGGTTCGTCAGCAAGCCGATGAAGGCCGCCAATGTCACAGTGAATGTGACCCCAGCGGTCGCCGAACGGCCCGCAGCGTTCATCAACCCTGGCAGCAAAGCCCCAAAGAATGGCAAAGCAACAATAAAGAAGAGAGACACGAGAACTCCTGATCCAATGGCTTGCCTAACTTGCGCAGAAACTCACCGGATTTGCAAAAGGTGAAATACGATTATTGGCACCCTGCGCAGTAACAAAGCTTGCGCAGGTCTGCAATTCAACCGCGCACATCTTTTGGCGATCCCATCACCATATAACTGGTGATGGAACGGACATGCGGCACCGTTCCAAGGATATCGGTGTGGAACGCTTTGTACGCTGGTAGATCCGCCACTTCGACACGCAGCATATATTCAAAGGCCCCTGCCACATTGTGACACTCGGCCACCTCATCGGCCTGCTCCATAGCCTGCTCAAAACCGACTTGTGCAGCTTTGGTATGTTCGGCCAAACCGACCGCCACATAAACCACATAAGCACGGCCCGTCTGTGCGGGATCAAGCCGCGCGCGGTAGCCCTTGATCACACCACTGCGCTCCAATTCCTGCACACGGCGCAGGCAGGCCGACGGCGACAGACCAACGGCATCCGCCAATTGCAGGTTGCTGATACGCCCATCGCGGGACAATGCGCGCAATATCTTGTCGTTGACTGGGTCAATCTTCGTCATGGATTGCAGTAATACAGTAAACTGCACCATTTTAGCAATTTCATTGTGTTCCAGACCGCCTATCATTGCGCAATGACCTATGAAGTCCTCATCGCCCTCATCGGGTTTGCCGTAGCCAGCTCCATCACACCGGGCCCGAACAACCTGATGCTGATGGCGTCAGGTGCCAATTACGGACTGCGGCGCACAGTGCCGCATATGCTGGGGATCTCACTGGGGCATGCGTTCATGGTGACGATGGTGGGGCTCGTGCTGCTGCAAGTGTTCGAAACCTATCCGGTGCTCAACATTGTACTGAAAGTGGTGAGCGCGGCCTACATGCTCTGGCTTGCATGGAAAATCGCCAACGCGGTCCCGCCCGAGGCGAAAGAGGTCACCGGTAAACCCTTCACCTTCCTGCAAGCAGCGGCGTTTCAATGGGTCAATCCAAAGGCATGGTTCATGGCGATCACTGCGATCAGCGCCTATGCACCACAAGAACAAGGCGTGCTGATCGGATCTCTGATGGTGGCTGGGATTTTTGCGACCACCAACCTGCCGTCGATCACGATCTGGGCTTGGATGGGCGTACAAGTACGACGCTGGCTGGGCACGGCCAAGCGGTTGCGGATCTTCAACGTCTCAATGGCGGTGCTGTTGGTCGTCTCACTCTATCCAATGCTGACGCACTGACGGCGAACAATTTTCACGAAAATTGTTACGAGCAAAGATTTTACAAGAAAAATCTCTGCTCCCTAGAAAGGCACATCATCGGCCTTATCGGCACTCACAATGAACCGCGACACCACATGCTTTGAGCCGGCCTTGTCAAACTCAATGACCAGCTTGTCGCCCTCAATCCCCATCACCTCGCCATAGCCGAATTTCTGGTGGAACACCCGCTCGCCTTCCGTAAACGCACTAACCGCATCCATATCAATCGTCATATTGCGCGCCTCAGATGGCATCGACATGCCGCGCTGCTGGCTGCGCGATTGCAGGCGCTTCCAGCCGGGCGAATTATACACATCGGCCTTATGCGCCTTTTCATGCAGGTCAGAGCCCACCACACCTTGCGCCGCCGGCGAGGCCGAGGTCGACATGCCAGCCGCCCCAAAACCTCCGCCATAAAGGCCGGGTGGGGTCAGGACCTCGACATGGTCTTCGGGAAGTTCATCGATGAACCGCGAGGGCATGGCCGATTGCCATTGACCATAAACGCGACGGTTCGCAGCAAAGGAAACCGTGCAAATCTCCTCCGCCCGCGTGATACCGACGTAAGCAAGGCGACGCTCTTCCTCTAAGCCCTTCATCCCGCTTTCATCCATGGAGCGTTGCGACGGAAACAATCCATCTTCCCAGCCGGGCAGGAAGACCGCCGGAAACTCAAGGCCCTTGGCGGCGTGCAGGGTCATGATACTGACCTTCTCGCCCTGCTCTTCCTGCTCATTATCCATGATCAGGCTGACGTGCTCGAGGAAGCCTTGCAGGTTCTCAAAATTCTCCAGCGCTTTGACGAGTTCCTTGAGGTTTTCGAGGCGGCCCGGCGCTTCGGGCGTTTTGTCGTTCTGCCAAAAGCCGGTGTAGCCGCTCTCATCGAGGATCATCTCGGCAAGTTCGACATGGGTATCTGCCTCTGCCCGCACTTGCCCGGCCCAACGATCCAACCCGGCGACCAAGATCGTCAGCTCCTTCAGGCCCTTACCACCTAGCAGTTTACCCTGACACACCAACCGCGCGCCCTCAACCAGCGACACGCCATTGCTGCGTGCAGTGCGCTGGATCGTCTGGACCGCCTTGTCACCCAAACCACGCTTGGGCGTGTTCACAATCCGCTCAAACGCCAGATCATCATCGGGGGAAACGGCCAACCGGAAGTAGGCCATCGCGTCCCTAATCTCCATCCGTTCATAAAAGCGGGGGCCGCCGATGACACGATAAGGCAACCCAATGGTCAGAAAACGATCTTCGAAGGCACGCATCTGGTGGGAAGCGCGCACCAGAATCGCCATATCATCCAGACCCACAGGCGCCATGCCCCGCGTCCCGCGCTGCATCGCCTCTACTTCTTCACCAATCCAGCGCGCCTCTTCCTCGCCGTCCCAATGGCCGATCAGGCGGACCTTTTCGCCGTCATCCCCATTGGTAAACAAAGTTTTGCCCAGCCGCCCCTTATTGGCGGAAATCACGCCAGAGGCTGCGGCCAGGATATGCCCAGTCGAGCGATAGTTTTCTTCCAACCGCACGACGTGCGCGCCCGGAAAATCCTTTTCAAACCGCAGGATATTGCCCACCTCAGCCCCGCGCCATCCATAGATCGACTGATCGTCGTCACCCACGCAGCAGATGTTCTTATGCGAAGCAGCCAGCAGACGCAGCCACATATACTGGGCGACGTTGGTATCCTGATACTCGTCCACCAGAATATAACGGAACCAGCGTTGGTATTGTTGCAGCACGTCTTCGTGCGTTTGGAAGATCGTGACCATATGCAACAGGATATCGCCAAAATCGACAGCATTCAGGTCAAGCAAGCGACGCTGATAGGCGGCATAAAGCTCCGGGCCCTTGTGGTCAAAAGCGCCGCTCTCAGCGACCGGTATCTTATCCGGTGTCAGCGCCTTGTTTTTCCAGCCATCAATAATGCCCGACAGCATGCGCGCAGGCCAACGCTTGTGATCAATGCCAGCCGCTTCGATCAGCTGTTTCATCAGGCGGATTTGGTCGTCGGTATCGAGGATGGTGAAGTTCGATTTCAGACCGACGAGTTCAGCATGACGGCGCAATTGCTTGGCACAAACCGCATGAAAAGTGCCCAACCAAGGCATCCCCTCAACGGCCTCTCCCATTAGTCCGCCAATCCGCGACTTCATCTCGCGCGCGGCTTTGTTGGTAAAGGTCACCGCCAAAATCTCATGCGGACGCGCCGTGCCGGTGGCCAGCAAATGCGTAATCCGTGTGGTCAGCGCTTTGGTCTTACCCGTGCCCGCACCCGCCAACATCAAAACCGGCCCGCTGAGCGTTTCAACCGCCTCGCGTTGTGCTGGGTTCAACCCATCCAGATAAGCTGCACTGGGCCGCGCCATCGCGCGCTGGCTGAGCGGCACAGCCGCCGCTTCGAACGCATCATCTTCGGTAAATCCACTCATCCCTCACACATAGCGCCAACCGCCCCGCGTGAAAAGCCTTGTTCTACTTCCGTTCTATTCTTCTCATGTTCCCAAAATACCTCCGCCGGAGGCTTCGAAGGATTGCCAAGCACGCAGCACTCGCAATAGCGTGCACCGCATGACCCTGCACAGCCGTTATCCCGCCATCGCTGATCTGAAAGCCCGCGCGCGCCGCCGCATCCCGCATTTCGTCTGGGAATACCTTGATAGCGCCACCGGGGTAGAGGCGACGCAAAAACGCAACCGCGATCAGTTGGATCGCGTGCTGCTGAACCCATCCATCCTGCATGGCGAATTCACACCCGATCTGTCGGCAACGCTGCTGGATCAAACGCATCCGCTGCCCATCGGCATCGCCCCGGTTGGCATGTCTGGCCTAATCTGGCCCGGTGCAGAACAAATGCTGGCGCGCACGGCTGCAACCCAAAACATTCCCTTCACCCTGTCCACGGTGGCCAGCCAATTGCCAGAGGATGTGGGGCCCCATGCTGGCGCGCACGCGTGGTTCCAACTTTATCCCCCGCGTGATCCGGGTATTCGCGATGACATTCTGAAACGGGCCAAGGACAGCGGCTTTCATACCCTTGTACTAACCGTCGATGTCCCCGTCGCATCACGCCGTGAAAGGCAAACACGGGGCGGTCTGACCCAGCCGCCAAAGCTAACCCCGCGACTGGCATTACAGGCGGCGCAATGCCCCGCGTGGCTGAATGGCATCCGCAAAACCGGCATGCCTCGCCTGCGTCTGATGGAAAGCTATTCTGACGTCAAAGGCACGCTGCCCTCGAACGAACACGTCGGATACCTGCTGCGCACCTCACCCGATTGGGAATATTTCAAATCGCTCCGCGATGTTTGGGACGGCTCCCTGATCGTCAAAGGCGTGGGCAACCCCGATGACGCCGCGCGCCTGACCGATGAAGGTGCCGACGCGATCTGGGTCAGCAACCATGCCGGTCGCCAGTTTGACGGGGGACCAGCGACCATCGAAACGCTGCCCTTGGTGCGCGCCGCCACGCACCTGCCGATCATTTTCGACAGCGGCATTGAGGGTGGGCTTGATATCTTGCGCGCCTTGGCCTTGGGGGCCGATTTTGTCATGCTGGGCCGTGCATTTCACTACGGATTGGCCGCGTTGGGGGAACCAGGGGCGGCACATGTGCTGGATATTCTGCGGCAGGATATGATCAGCAATATGGGGCAGTTGGGCACCAAAACGCTCAAAGAATTGGCAAATCGCCTGCGATCTACCCAGTAATCGTTATAGACGTCACATCATTTGCCCCTTACGAATGCTGCAACTGCGAAGGGGACTGCCATGACTGACTTTAAAAAAATCCTGATTGCCAACCGGGGCGAGATTGCGATCCGCATCATGCGCGCGGCCAACGAGATGGGCAAGAAAACGGTCGCGGTCTTTGCCGAGGAAGACAAACTGGGCCTGCACCGCTTCAAGGCGGATGAGGCGTACCGGATTGGTGAGGATCTGGGCCCGGTTGCCGCCTATCTGTCAATTGACGAGATTATCCGCGTCGCCAAAATGTCCGGTGCTGATGCGATCCACCCCGGCTATGGCCTGCTGTCCGAAAACCCCGATTTTGTCGATGCTTGTGCCGCCAACGGCATCACCTTCATCGGTCCCAAAGCGCAGACCATGCGCCAGTTGGGCGACAAAGCCAGCGCGCGCCGCGTCGCGATTGAGGCTGGCGTGCCTGTGATCCCAGCCACAGAAGTTCTGGGCGATGACATGAAAGCGATCAAGAAAGAGGCGGCCGAGGTTGGCTATCCGCTGATGCTGAAAGCCTCTTGGGGCGGCGGCGGTCGCGGCATGCGCCCGATCATGTCTGAGGATGAGCTGGAAGAAAAAGTTCTTGAAGGCCGTCGCGAGGCTGAAGCCGCCTTTGGTAACGGCGAGGGCTATCTGGAAAAGATGATCATGCGCGCCCGCCACGTTGAGGTGCAAATCCTCGGCGATAGCCACGGCCAGATTTATCACCTGTGGGAACGCGATTGTTCCGTCCAACGCCGCAACCAAAAAGTCGTGGAACGCGCCCCGGCCCCTTATCTGTCGGGCACGCAACGCGAACAGCTTTGCAATTTGGGCAAGAAAATCTGCCAGCACGTGAACTATGAATGCGCAGGCACCGTCGAATTCCTAATGGATATGGACAGCGGTGAATTCTACTTCATCGAAGTAAACCCGCGCGTACAGGTGGAGCATACGGTGACTGAAGAAGTCACCGGCATCGACATCGTCCGCGCCCAGATACTTATCGCTGAGGGCAAGTCGTTAGTCGAGGCAACGGGCTGCGCGTCGCAGTATGACGTAAAACTCGATGGTCACGCCCTACAATGCCGGGTCACAACTGAGGATCC
Organism: Yoonia sp. JB2-21; assembly: GCF_055693545.1. Taxonomy (NCBI): domain Bacteria; kingdom Pseudomonadati; phylum Pseudomonadota; class Alphaproteobacteria; order Rhodobacterales; family Paracoccaceae; genus Yoonia; species Yoonia sp. JB2-21. The sequence goes on along the minus strand of NZ_JBVFUC010000001.1, from coordinate 3,004,091 downwards.
GCAGAACAACTTTATCCCCGACTATGGCCGCATCCAGATGTACCGCTCTGCCACCGGCCCCGGCATCCGTCTGGATGGCGGCACCGCCTATTCCGGCGCTGTGATCACCCGCTACTACGACAGCTTGCTGACCAAGGTCACCGCCCGCGCACCCACGCCTGAGATGGCGATTGCCCGCATGGACCGCGCCCTGCGCGAATTCCGTATTCGTGGCGTTTCCACCAACATTGCTTTCGTGGAAAACCTGCTGAAACATCCGGTCTTCCTGACCAACGAATACCACACCAAATTCATTGATGAGACACCGGACCTGTTCAACTTTACCAAACGCCGTGATCGGGCCACGAAAATCCTGACCTACATCGCGGATATCACCGTGAACGGGCACCCCGAAACAGCGGGCCGCCCACGTCCTGCCGCAGACGTGAAACCACCGCGTCCGCCAGTGAAGCCAACGACCGACGTGACCCCCGGCACCCGCAACATTCTGGACCAATTCGGGCCGGAGGCCGTGGCCGACTGGATGCGCGACCAAAAGCAGTTGTTGATCACCGACACGACAATGCGCGACGGGCACCAATCGCTGCTCGCCACGCGAATGCGTTCGATAGATATGATCAACGCGGCACCCGCCTATGCCGCCAATATGCATCAGCTGTTCAGCGTGGAATGCTGGGGTGGTGCGACCTTTGATGTCGCCTACCGCTTCTTGCAAGAATGCCCATGGCAGCGCCTGCGCGATATCCGCGAAAAAATGCCCAATATCATGACGCAAATGCTGCTGCGCGCCTCCAACGGAGTGGGCTACACCAACTACCCTGACAACGTGGTCCAAAGCTTTGTGGCACAGGCAGCGACGTCTGGCGTTGATGTGTTCCGCGTCTTTGACAGCCTGAACTGGGTCGAAAACATGCGCGTCGCGATGGACGCAGTGATCAAGGCCGAAAAGGTCTGCGAAGGCACAATCTGCTACACGGGCGATCTGATGGATCCGAACCGATCCAAGTACGACTTGAAATACTATGTGGGAATGGCGAAAGAACTGGAAGCCGCTGGTGCACATGTGCTGGGCCTCAAAGACATGGCGGGGCTAATGAAGCCCGCCGCTGCAACTTCGCTGGTCAAGGCCCTGAAAGAAGAAACAAATCTTCCGATCCACTTCCACACGCATGACACGTCTGGCGCTGCAATTGCGACAGTATTGGCGGCCTCTGCGGCTGGTGTTGACTGCGTGGATGGCGCGATGGATGCATTGTCAGGCAACACCTCTCAGCCGACGCTGGGCTCTATCGTTGAGGCCTTGCGCGGTGACGAACGTGACACCGGGCTTGATATTGCGGCGATCCGCGAAATCAGCAACTACTTTGAACAGGTCCGCGGCCACTATACAGCGTTCGAGAGCGGGTTGCAGGCCCCAGCATCCGAAGTCTATCTGCACGAAATGCCCGGTGGGCAATTCACGAACCTCAAGGCGCAAGCACGGTCTCTGGGACTGGAAGAACGCTGGCACGAGGTCGCCCAAACTTATGCGGATGTGAACCAGATGTTTGGCGATATCGTGAAGGTGACACCATCGTCCAAGGTCGTGGGCGACATGGCGTTGATGATGGTGAGCCAGAACCTGACCCGCGCGCAGGTCGAAGACCCGACCGTTGATGTTGTCTTCCCCGACAGCGTTGTGGAAATGCTGCACGGTGATCTGGGTCAGCCGCCCGGTGGCTGGCCAAAAGCAATCCAGAAAAAGGTATTGAAGGGCGGCAAGCCGATCACGGATCGCCCGGGCAAGTCGCTTAAACCCGTTGACATGGAAAAAACCCGCGCTGACTTGTCCGCGCAACTTGATGGCAAGACCGTCGACGATGAAGACCTGAATGGCTATCTGATGTATCCCAAGGTCTTCCTTGATTACATGGGACGGCACCGGACCTATGGCCCGGTCCGCACGCTGCCGACGCGCACGTTCTTTTATGGGATGGAACCCGGCGAAGAGATCGTGGCCGAAATTGACCCCGGCAAGACACTGGAAATCCGCCTGCAGGCTGTGGCGGACATGAACGAAGATGGCGAGGTCAAAGTTTTCTTTGAACTCAATGGTCAACCGCGCACAATTCGTGTGATGAACCGACTGGCTGCGGCGGAAAAAATCTCGCGCCCCAAGGCTGAGGATGGCAATGCCAACCACATCGGCGCGCCGATGCCGGGGGTTGTGGCCACGGTTGCAGCAATTGCCGGCAAAGAGGTCAAGGAGGGTGATCTTTTGCTAACGATCGAGGCGATGAAGATGGAAACCGGTATCCATGCCGAACGTGATGCGGTCGTAAAGGCTGTGCATGTGCAGGCAGGTGGCCAGATCGACGCCAAGGACCTGCTGGTCGAGTTGGAGTAGAATGCAATGTCAAAGCTTACCATCTTAGCTTCTATCGCTTTTCTAGCGTTCGGCGCACCCATCTGGGCCGACGGTGATCCGGTCTTCAACTTCTCGAAAGACGATCCGCGCATGAACGCCGCGATCGCCGAAGCCCGTGGCACGCTGGATACATTCCTCGAAAACACCCTGGCCGATGGGCAATCCGGGCCACAAACGATGCTCAAGGTCAGCATGCCAGCGTCAAATGGTAATGAGATTATCTGGATCACCCCATTCGCCCAAACCGCTGCAAACGAATGGATCGGCGTATTGGCAAATCAGCCTCAATTTATGGAAGGGGTAAACGCTGGCGACACTGTCACATTCGATAGCAAGCAAATCGCTGATTGGGCCGTGTTTGCGAGCGATGGTGTGATGTACGGCGGCTATACGATCCGCGAAATGGTGGCGAGTGGCGCAGTCACGCCCGATATGGTTCCTGAGATGTCGGACGATCCTGTTCCCGCAACGTGGTAGTGCAGCGGCAGCTTGCCTTCATCAGCCTGCTGGTGCCCGACTACGACGCAGGGATCGCTTTTTTCGTTGATCAACTTGGCTTTGTGTTGCTGGAAAACACGGATCTTGGCAATGGCAAGCGCTGGGTCCGTGTGGCCCCTGCGGGCGCACAAACAGGTTTTCTGTTGGCATGTGCGGTTGGCCCCAAACAAGAATCTGCGATCGGCAATCAGGGTGGCGGGCGCGTCTGGCTGTTCTTGCAGACCGATAATTTCGACAAGGACTACGAGCTGATGACGGCAAAAGGCGTAGAGTTTGAAGAAGCCCCGCGCGATGAACCTTATGGTCAGGTCGCAGTATTTCGTGATCCTTTTGGGAACAGGTGGGACTTGATCCAGTTCAAAGGTTAGGCGGCATGCAGAAATTGCTCTTTCTCAGCGACCCGCATCTGCGTGATTCCGGCAAAAAAATCATTGGCCTGGACCCTTCTGCGCGCCTGTCGCAAGTCCTAAAGGCCGCCTTGACAGCCCATCCCGATGCCAAGGCCCTCATCTTGCTTGGTGATCTCACACATGAAGGGTCACCCGACGCATATCGCGCATTGCACCGCATCTTGGCCGATGTCGCGATCCCGGTCATCCCGATGATGGGCAACCACGACATCCGTGCGGTCTTTCTCAACCAATTCCCCGACGCCCCTCAAACGCCGGCCGGGCATATTCAGCAGTGGCGCGATATCGGGCAGCACCGGCTGATTATATTGGATTCGCTGGATGGGCCGCCCCATCCCGCCGGGCATCATGCGGGTTTCTTGTGCGCGGAGCGGCTCACCTTCCTCGATGACGCATTGACCGGTCGAGACGGACGCCATGCGATTGTTTGCATTCACCATCCACCGTTTTTGACCGGTGTCGTTGGTATGGATAAAATCAGCCTGCGCAATGGGGCCGATGTGCTGGATCTGCTCGCGCGCCATGGCAACTTGCATCTGATCTGCGGGCATTTGCACCAAACCATTAGCGGCAATGCACGCGGGATTCCGTGGACCGTCTTCAAAAGCACCTGCCACCAGGGGGTTGTGACGCTGACCAAGGACAATACTAGCCTGTCATCAGATGAGGCGGGCAGTTACGGATTGGCGCTGCTGGCCCACGATGGGTTGATCCTTCACAGCGTTGACGTTGAAACCGGCGCGCAGGTCTTTGGCGACTATGGCGATTAAGTACCGGCTCAAGTTTCGGCTCCCAACAAAAACAAAAATTCTTGCGATTTATGTCTTGCAGAACCGCCAAACTCTTTATAGATCAGCGCAACGAAGCGGTTGCGGGCGTAGCTCAGGGGTAGAGCGAAACCTTGCCAAGGTTTAGGTCGTGAGTTCGAATCTCATCGCCCGCTCCATTTCGAAGCTTAAAAACAAAGAACCACAGCATTTGCTGTGGTTCTTTGTTTTTGGGGCACAGCGTTTGCCGCAACGGTTACCCCACTTTTGCAGCGACAACGCGATCCGCCTGCAAGAAATGCGGCAAAGGGTGCTTTCGAAATAGTGCTGCAACTTCAGCGCTCACAGTGTCATCTGTCGTGTCCAGAAGCATGCGTCGCTCAATCTCGGCCAACGCGGGTGCCGCAATGGCAACATCGGCGTAAGTTGGCATATCGTCATCAATGACCTCTGCGGGCGTGGTCATATCCGATGGGGTCAAGATCAGTGGCGCAGCTTCAACGCTGGCTGCCTCTTCCGCCTGATCAATCGCGGCATTTTCAGCCACCCGCGCCGCGGCAGCGTCGACATTGCTGACCGCTGACAAGGCAAGTTGGCCCAACAGGTTTGCCGGTGTTTCCCCACCAACCAGCGCATAAAGCGACGGAATCAAGTCATAAAGGTCATCGGTCTCTTCCCGTGGCCGATCAGTCAGCAATATGGCACTCAGGTAAGGGTTTTTCCGCTCACCTGAGAGCGCGAGAGAATGGGTCAGCTGCCCCTCTACCCGCTCATCCAGAACAAGCAGGTCAATTGTATCAATGCGGATCAGTGCATGCGCCACCGCAAGTGTATCAACTGACAGAATTTGGAACCCTTTGTCAGTAAGTTCACGGGCGACAGCGACAGATGCCTGAGCATCGTGACGTAGAATGAGGGCTTTCATCGGATTCTCCTGATCATTGGCAACTGACGTCACCATAAGAATCGAACCATTAAATTTTGCTGAAAAGTCACAACAGTTTTTGGGTGGGCTTGGCCCCTGCCTTCGTTCCGCCTATAGAGCGGGTGCACTATCAAAGGACGCGCACATGCGGACAGCGACGATCACACGGGCCACCGCCGAGACTGATATCACCGTCACCATCAACCTTGATGGTACCGGTAGCTATGACAACCAAACCGGTGTTGGTTTCTTTGACCACATGCTGGATCAGCTGTCGCGCCATGCTTTGATTGACATGACAGTCCGCGCCAAGGGTGATCTGCACATTGATGATCACCACACGGTCGAGGATGTGGGTATCGCACTGGGTCAGGCTTTGACCGAGGCTTTGGGCGACAAGCGCGGTATTCGCCGCTATGGCAGTTGCCACCTGGCGATGGATGATGCGCAGGTACGCTGTGCGTTGGACCTATCGGCGCGCCCTTACCTGATCTGCAATCTGGATCTGCCCTTTGGCAAGATTGGCACCTTTGACACCGAACTGGTGCGCGAATTCTTTCAGGCGCTTAGCACACATGGCGGTATTACTTTGCACATCGACAAGCTGCACGGCTTCAACGCCCACCACATCGCTGAGGCGGCGTTCAAGGCTGTGGCGCGCGCGCTGCGTGAAGCGCTTGAAACCGACCCGCGCAAGGCGGACGCCATCCCATCGACCAAAGGCAGCCTATGACCACAGCACTTGTCGACTACGACAGCGGCAACCTGCATTCCGCACAAAAGGCGTTTGAGCGGATGGCGGCGGACGTCGGGGCCGGCCCCATTGTTGTGACCTCCGACCCTGACATCTTGGCCAAGGCTGACCGTATTGTCCTGCCCGGTGACGGCGCTTTCCCGCATTGCCGGGCCGAACTGTTTGCCCGCACTGCATTGGCAGAGGCGATTGTCGAGGCCGTCACGATCCGCGCGCGCCCCTTCTTTGGTATTTGCGTCGGCATGCAGATGATGGCCACGACAGGCCATGAGTATGAGGAAACCCCCGGCTTTGATTGGGTCTCAGGCGATATCCGCAAAATTGCGCCCGCTGATCCGCGCCTGAAGGTCCCTCATATGGGCTGGAACGATCTGGTCATCGACAATCCCCACCCTGTGCTGGACGGGATTGCGACAGGCGATCACGCCTATTTCGTGCATTCCTACGCGATGGATGTGACCAACCCGGCTGAGCGTTTGGCCCATGTGGACTATGCCGGTGATGTGACCGCCATTATCGGACGCGACACAATGATCGGCACACAGTTCCACCCAGAAAAAAGTCAGGCCGCCGGTTTGCGAATGATCGGCAATTTTTTGCGTTGGACCCCTTAAGGCACCAACCAGTTGATATTGCATAGCAATGCGCGTCAAACGACTGTCAGCCGTGGGTCAACCACCCGTCGGCAGATCGTCGGACTCCATGGGCCTGTCTGGAAAGACATCCTTAACGATGGTTCTATGTCGCCAAGGTAAACGACCCGTCACCGCGCCGTACAAGAGCGCCCGAACGAGAGCAGAACCCATGTTGAACCGTCGCCATTTCATGATCATCGCCGCCAGCGGGCTGGCCGCATGCGGCAATCGCCGTCGCGATACGCCAAGTGTCAGCCGCGCGGCGGACATCCCGCTTTACCCTAACGAAACACCGGAACTTCGTACGCTCATCAACAAATATGCTGGGGTGCACGGCATTCCGGTGACCCTGTTGCACCGCGTTATCATCCGCGAAAGCACGCATAATCCGGCGGCGCGCAACGGTCCCTACTATGGCCTGATGCAGATCCTGCCCGAAACGGCACGCACGATGGGCTATCGCGGATCACCCGAAGGGTTGCTCGATGCCGAAACAAACCTGATCTACGCAGGCCGCTATCTGCGCGGCGCATGGCTGATATCCGACGGCGACGAGCAAACGGCCGTCAACTGGTATGCGCGCGGCTACTACTACGAGGCCAAGCGACGCGGGATGCTTGTGGAAACAGGATTGCGGTCAGGGTAAACAACGGGCAGAGCCGCAGAGCTAACACCTGTCCAAGTTCATTTCAGTTGTCGCACGTCAAGCCGGATAGCTTTATACTCATCGCGCTGCACCTCGGCGCTTGCAATCCGTTTTCCGGTCTCAGTATGTTGCGCCAACTTTGATGCATCCGGAGGATGAGTTTTGCACCCATATTTGTCCGGAGGCCTGTTGTTGATCACGCTATCTATGACGTCACCTGCACTGGCCCAGTCCTGTTCAACGCTGTGTACCAGCGCATTTTGGGACAGCGCGTCGCAAGACGATATCAAATCCGCCATTCTGGACACAGATATCAACGCGCGGGATGAATATGGCGATACGGCACTTAATCATGCAATATTTATGGGCCGTCTGGATGGGGTCGTGGCGCTGCTCGCAGCTGAGGCGAACGTGAACTACGCCAGCGAGAACGGGCAAACCGCACTCATGTGGGCAACTGACGATGACCATGCTGATATCGTTGCTGCGTTGATAGATGCAGGCGCGGACCTTAATCAGACGAACAGAACCGGACAGTCGGCACTGATGATGGCGCTTGACAACAGGACGCCTGATATTGCCATTGCGTTGCTAAACGCAGGCGCGGATCCGAATGCGAAAAATGATGACGGATGGACACCGCTTACCTTCTCGGTTCTGGAACAGGACCTGGGCAGCATAACGGCGTTGATCGAGGCCGGGGCCGACATCAATGCGCCTGGGCCCGATAACGAACCCACACTCATATTGTCTGCACGTCATGGTGGGATTGAAGCAACAAGACTACTGCTTGACGCAGGGGCCGATGTGGATGCGCAAGATGCCAAAAGCAAAACCGCGCTTTTGGAAGCAACCTTTGACAACAATCTGGACGTCATGGCGGCGTTGCTCGACGCTAGGGCAGATGTGAACCACAAGGACGACAATGACCAATCCGCGCTTATGGTTGCGGCACAATGGGGCAGCCCTGAGGCTGTCCGGATGCTGCTATCAGCGGGGGCGGATATCGATCACAGAGATGTTCTCGGACTGACACCGCTCTCTTTGGCCGTGATGGGCGGCAAAACAGAGAGTTTCCAGGCACTGATGGCGTTGGGCGCAGATATTCATACGCCAGACTCATTTGGCAGGACCCCACTTATGCTGGCCGCAGCGATGGGAAGCACGGATATCCTTATGGCACTTTTGGATGCGAACGCTGATGCAAGTGCACGCGACAACAATGGGCGGACGGCACTGCAACAAGCGATGGAACTGGGCAACCTGGACGCACCTGAAGCAATCGCGCGGTTGCGCGCGGCTGAGGCAGAATGATGTCGGCGACACGCTCAGAAACGATCGTGGGCTTTGATGTCCGCACAGGACAGGCCGAGGCCCATTTCGCAAAAGCAGGCCTTTAAATATGGCTGGGTATCAGTCAATATGAACTGAAACCCAGGCTCAAAAAAGGGCCTGCCCCTCGGGGCAGGCGCTGTCTTTTGACTGCCGTCGCGCCTACTGCACGCGCACCCAAGTCCCGCCGTCACGGCAGATACCAAATACGCAGCCGGATACGGACAACTGATCGCCCGTCAGGCGCAGGCGCGAACTATACGTCTTGTCGCGATCGGGTGAGTAGACCTTACCGCTATATTCGCCGCCACCACTTGCCACCGTTTCCGAGATAATCTGGCGTCCGATGTTATCGGTCTGCAACGGCGCACCACTGGCGTCAAACGATCGCACCAATGTCCCGCAAAGGGCCGCACCACATGGGGCAACCTGAATATGCCCAAAGTTGCCGTTATCGTCCTGGGCTGTCTGCCACAGCCCTTCTAGCGGGTCGGCGATGGCAGTGCTGGCCAGCGCCATCAGCGCGGCGGCTGTCATTACGATTTTCTTCATACTCAATTCCTCCCTGAGTTCTGGGGCAATCATGCCCTCGCCCCCGCCGCCCGATCAAGTAAGACGTTGGGTCAAAGCCGTGCGTTGCAATCCGGTAAAGGCCATGCATAAACGCAGCCAAACAGACAAAAGGTAATCAAAAATGATCCTCTACCCCGCGATTGACCTCAAAGACGGTAATGCAGTCCGGCTCGTGAATGGGGACATGGATCAGACCACCGTCTTTAATGACGATCCGGCGGCACAGGCCAAAGAATTCGTCGCCGCGGGCTGTGAGTGGTTGCACCTTGTTGATCTGAACGGCGCATTTGCGGGCGAACCCGTCAACGCCGCCCCGGTCGAGGCGATCCTTAAGGCCTGTCCTGTACCTGCCCAACTGGGCGGCGGTATCCGCGATATGGCGACGATAGAACGCTGGCTGGACAAAGGGTTGGCGCGGGTGATCCTTGGCACTGTTGCGGTGGAAAATCCCGGTCTGGTGCGGGACGCCGCCAAAACCTTCCCCGGCAAGGTCGCCGTCGGACTTGATGCGCGCAACGGGCGTGTGGCCACACGGGGATGGGCGGAAGAAACGAACGTGATGGTCACCGATCTTGCCAAATCGTTCGAGGACGCAGGGATAGCCGCCATCATCTATACGGACATCCTGCGCGATGGTGCGATGAAGGGGCCGAACATTGATGCGACCGCTGATCTGGCCCGTGCGGTGGATATCCCGGTGATTGCCTCGGGTGGTGTGTCGTCGATGGCGGATTTGACCGCGTTAAAGGCGACAGGCGCGATTTCCGGCGCGATCTCTGGCCGTGCGCTTTATGACGGGGCGATTGATCTGCAACAGGCTTTGGCACATCTGAAAGGATAGAACATGGTGCAGGTCAGAAAAACCGCACTCCCGGAAGTGAGCGCGCTACATGACCGTCGCGTACCGGGTGACTTTCTGGATTGCTACAGTGTTCCCTCTGCCATGAACCCGCGCGATGCGGCCAACGTCATCACAACCTTCCCCGGCTGGGCGAAGGGCTTACTGATCATCCGCCGGGTGGTCACTGCCCCCTTTGGGCTTGATAATGACGGGCCGGACGTGGCTGATAAGGTTGGTATTTTCCCGGTTGAGACGGAGACCGATCACGAACTGATCGCAGGTTTCGACGACAAGCACCTGAACTTTCGGGTGTCTGTACTGGCGCATGCAGGCCACGTCAGTCTGGCGACATGGGTCAATCCACACAATATGGGCGGCAAGATCTACCTTGCCGCCATCATGCCGTTTCATATCGCGATTGCGCGCAACGCTTTGGCGCGCGTGGGCCGCGCTTAGTTCGCGCTCATTGCTTTGTCAGTGAGCATGTTAAGCGCGCCGTTCACCTTACCAACGACGTCGGCGTCCGCCGCAATATCAAGACCTGCAAACAGATCCTCTGCCGGGGTCCACGTCATTTGCGTGTTCCCGTCCGCGTCTTCATAGGCCAACACACGCAGCGGCAGCACGAGACCTGCGCGCAAATCGTCTTCCATCGCCAAAGTACCCAAGGCCGGGTTGCCAAAGATCAGCAAGGTCGCGTCAGGAATTTCTTTGCCAACGCTTGCGGCTCCTGCGGCGTGATCGACGCGGGCAAAGACCGTGGCGCCTGCGCCATTCACGGCGGCTTCGAGCCCGTCAATTGTTTCAGCAACAGAGAGTGGTGAGGATTTCATCATATTTTCAGCCCAAAGTGGTGCAGCGCAAAGCCCAATCAGGGCGGCAGTGAGTGAGATTTTCATGGTATTGCTCCCGTTTTCCAGTGGCCTGACTAAGCCGGAGTTCATCACGCGACACCACCCTGCCCCTTCCCATTTCACGCAATTGTGCATAGAGAACGGACTATGTTGAAGACCCGTATCATACCCTGCCTTGATGTCGCCGAAGGGCGCGTGGTCAAAGGCGTGAATTTCGTCGATCTGGTTGATGCTGGCGATCCTGTTGATGCCGCGATCGCCTACAATGCCGCCGGCGCGGACGAGCTTTGCTTTCTCGATATCATGGCCACGGAAGAAAACCGCAGCACGATGTTTGATCTGGCCACCCGCACGGCAGAGCAATGCTTTATGCCGCTGACCATTGGTGGCGGTGTGCGCAGCCACCATGATGTGCGCGATTTGCTTTTGGCGGGTGCTGACAAGGTCAGTTTCAACTCTGCAGCCGTGGCCAACCCCGATGTCGTGGCCGAGGCCGCGATGCGCTTTGGTTCACAGTGTATTGTGGTGGCAATTGACGCCAAAACAGTGTCCCCCGGCAAATGGGAGATTTTTACACATGGTGGACGGCGCGCGACGGGCATTGATGCCGTAGAATTTGCCGAGACCGTTGTTGAAAAAGGGGCTGGGGAAATCCTGCTGACCTCGATGGACCGCGACGGCACGAAGGCGGGTTTCAACCTGCCTTTGACACGGGCGATCTCAGATGCTGTCAACGTGCCTGTGATCGCATCGGGTGGCGTGGGCACCTTGGACCACCTTGTCGAAGGCGTGACCGCAGGTGGTGCGTCAGCCGTGCTGGCTGCATCGATCTTTCACTTTGGCACCCATACAATTGGCGAAGCCAAGGCCCATATGGCCGCCGCCGGCATTCCAGTGAGGCTGACATGACCCTGCAAGATCTTGCCGATATCATCGCCGCAAGAAAAAATGCTGATCCTGCCAGCAGCTGGACCGCACAATTGCTGGCCAAGGGCCCGGAAAAATGCGCCGAAAAATTCGGTGAAGAGGCTATTGAGGCCGTCATAGAGGCCGTGAAGGGGGACAAGGACGCGCTGACATCAGAGGCGGCTGATGTTTTGTATCATTTGCTGGTGATGCTGGCCGCGTCCGATGTGCCGCTTGCCGATGTTATGGCAAAACTTGCGGCGCGTCAGAGTACATCCGGGATTGCCGAGAAATCATCACGCGGCACCTGAAGTCTAAGCGCGACTGCGTGAAACCCAATCAAGTATCTTTGACGATCGCGCCTCTTGCTGACGGGCTAATTCCGCCTCCTGCGCCTGTGCGATCATGCGTGCTTCTTCTGCAATACGGGTTTCTTCGGCCTGACGTGCAGCCTCGGCTGCGGCGCGCGCTTCTTCGCGGCGACGCGCGGCCACTTCAGCGGTCTCTCGGTTGAACTCATCGACCCATTCGGGCCGGAACACATCACTTTTTGCAGGCCGCGGTGCCCTTGGCATCGCCTCTGTTGCGGCAGCGGCAAGTGGCGTGCTGCGCACATGATGGTTGGTCTCAGCGATCAATTCGCTCAGGGTTTTGCTCAATCCCTTTGGTTCAGGGATATTGACTGTTTTGACTTTCTTGCTTTCCTGCTCGATCAGGCTCAGCCATTCGTCAGCAGTTTGGATGCGATCCTTGGGAGGCACGGACATCGCTTTGTCAATCGCATCCAAAAAGCTGGGTTCGTATTGCGGGAAACGCCCCGCAAGCGGGACGTAAGGATCACCATTGTTGTTGGTCAGCTCAGCCACACGGGTCTGGCTATCAGGTGGCGCCTGTCCCGAGATCAGGTGATACATCGTCGCGCCCAGCGCATAAAGGTCACTATACGGTCCCTGCTTGCTTCCGGCGACATAAAACTCATGCGGAGAGTAGCCATCCTTGACTACCAACATGGTCGATACATTGTTGGTTTTCTTGCTTGCATCTTCGCGCGCGGCACCAAAATCGATCAAGGCTGGGCTGCCCCACTTGTCGATCAGAATGTTGTCAGGTGAGATATCACGGTGCAACAGATCGTTGCGATGCACCAGACCGATTGCGTCCAGCAGTTTCACCATCACATCGCGAATTTGATCGGGGCTCAGAAGGTCATTCTCATCGTCGATCAGGTCCATCAGATCGCGCCCGTCAAACAGATCCAGCACCATATATGCCGTGCTATTCTGCTCAAACGCCTGATGCACGGTGACGATATTGGGGTGGCGCAGCTTTGCGACGCTGCGCGCCTCGCGCATGAACATATCGACAATGTGGCGATACTGACGCTCGTGGGTGTGCGAGTTCACCGTGACGTTTTCGCCAAACCGAACACAAATCGACTCAGGAAAGCATTCCTTGATTACGACGGCACGCTCAAGAAAGCTGTCTTTGGCGATGTATGTAATACCAAAGCCGCCCGCCCCGATCTGACGGTCAATCGTAAACTTGCCATCAAGCAGGACCGATCCGGCGGGCAATGCCTGCCCTTCGTATTCATAAGTCTGTGAAGTATCGATAATACGGGTCTCTTGCATCTGTTGTCCTAAGGTTCAACGCAACAATGGGAAAACGAACACTCTTAAGAGGAACTTGATTATAGGTAGATCACAGGGGGCCAAGTCAACGAATAAGCGATTGCAATTTAATGCTTTTTCAATCTTTTTGCATGGAAATCAGCGAAATCAGGGCCAAAATTAACGCCACGTGAATAGCCGGACAGACTTTCGCGATCTCAACCCAGAGTTAGAGCCTAAGTTTCGAAGAAATGATTCCCGTCGCAAACCCACCCATCCGCAACTCACCAAAAAGTCGCTGATATTCGATCTTTGGGCACCGGTCCTGTATCACATCGACGTGGCGTGCTTGGGCCATCGCAGCGGCCTCAGGATGCTGAACCCCGATCTGCATCCAGACCGTCTGAAGCCCCGGCCACCGCGCCAATGACGCCGTGACAATCGGCGGCACAGCCTCGGACCGGCGAAAGATGTCGACCATGTCCACGTCATCGGGAATTTCAGACACATCGCCATAGACCATCTCTCCCAGTAGGGTCTGGCCGGCCAAACCAGGATTAACGGGAATGACGCGATATCCTTTCAGGCCCAAATATCGCGCGACATAAAAGCTCGGGCGGACCTGATTGGCTGACACACCAACAACAGCAATGGTTTTGGTCCGCTCCAGAATGCGGCGCAGAAAATCATCTGAGTATATCATGGCATCACCCTAGCGCGCGCCGATCAAACAAAAAAGCGCCCGGGTTGAACCGGGCGCAAGTTATGGAACGAGGGACAGTGAGAAGAAACATACCTGTTCCAGCGGTATGCCTCTGACAAACAGCTATGAAGGACATACAGGATTTACAGAGCTCTTCAGGCAAACGTGATCTGCGCGTGCGGTTACGGACAAAGGACTGTTGGCCAGTGGGCATCCGCCTGAGCGATATATGCCACTGGGTCGCGCTGCCAACGCTCTATCGCCACAACGGAATGCGCCAGATAAAGGCGGTTCTGATGGATCGCCCATGCGGCGGGCTGGCTTTCCGATACGCCACCCTGTGACATCGACATTGCACAAAAGCCGCCATAGCGCGGGGCAAACCGGTGTGGATTGCGCTCAAACGCCGTCATATTATCCGCAGATGCGAACCGCCAAATGGCGTTGCGCCACTGCAGGCGAAACACATCGGATCCGGGCACAGGGCGCGCTTGGGTGAAATAGCCGACAGGATCAATCCCATGAATGGCAAGACCGTTCTTGGAAAATATGGCCGGGGTGCCTGCGAATGCCGGGCGCATAGTCAGCGGCAGAAGAGAGATCCCACAGATAAAACTGCGGCGCGACAAGGCGGATGATGCGTTCGGGGTCAACATAACTGCAAAATGGGATATGCAGCCTGCGCCTGGCTAGCCCCCTCGCCCAGCCGTGAGCGAAGGTGATCAGTCTCTAGTCGAAAATCTCATCGACGACGTCTTCAACCACGTCCCAAAGACCCGACATCACACGTTGCCCGAAGCCTTTGGATTTCTTACGTTTCTTGGGCTTCTCTACCCGGTATTGCGCGTGTTTCTCGACGCGTTTTCGGTGGGTCGGGCGGGCGGGTGTCGCCGCAGGCGCAGTTGCCCGTCCTGACTGCGTTGGTAACATTTTCAGCTTGCGCAATGGCGCGCCGCATGTCCCACAGGTCAGTTCGTGCTTGTCCTTGCCGCGAAGCACAAGCGCGGCCTTGGTGCCGCAATAGCAGCATGTTGCGATTTTTGTGGCACCCATCTGTTCGGTCCTCACGTTCAGCCTTTTACTGCATATAGGGCAACTGCGGCGGCATTTGAGACGTTGAGCGACCCAAATCCTGCGGCTGCGTCAATGCGAACCAGTTCATCGCAGGTTTCGCGGGTCTTTTCGCGCAAACCCGGACCCTCGGCGCCCATCACAAGCGCCACGGGGCGATCACGTTTGCCATCCACGGCGGCCTCGACCGTGCGGTCTGCATCGCCATCAAGCCCAAGAACAAGATACCCCATGCCTTTTAGTGCTTCCATTGCATCAGCCAGATTGCGGACGCGCAAATAGGGCTGGCGCTCCAGCGCACCGCTGGCAGTCTTGGCGAGTGCCCCAGTTTCAGGCGCTGAGTGCCGTTGGACGGCAACAACTGCGCGCGCGCCAAACACCTCAGCC
This sequence comes from Yoonia sp. JB2-21, assembly GCF_055693545.1. Classification (NCBI taxonomy): domain Bacteria; kingdom Pseudomonadati; phylum Pseudomonadota; class Alphaproteobacteria; order Rhodobacterales; family Paracoccaceae; genus Yoonia; species Yoonia sp. JB2-21. Next base: position 2,988,772 of record NZ_JBVFUC010000001.1, on the reverse strand, counting down.
GACCGCAAAATCGCCCCCACGTTATGCGGATCTGTTACGCGGTCGAGCAAGACAATGCGCGGCGGCATTGGTCCCTCGCCCAATGCGACATCATCCAGGCTGCCCCAATCGAGCGCTTTGACCTCCAAAGCCGCACCCTGATGGACCGATTGCGGATCAAGGGGGGCTGCAAACTTGCGGGGGTCAGAAATCTCGGGCTCAATACCGCCCTTTTCGACAGCGTCACCCAACCGTTCAAGCGCGTTTCGCGTCACCACCAAACGCAGTCTTTGACGGGCCGGGTTTTCAAGCGCATCGCGCACCGCATGCAGGCCAAACAGCCAAACGGTTTCCTGCGCTGCAACCCGCTTGGCTTGCTCTTTTGCGATCACCCACTTTGGCTTTTTCATATCGGTCCCAACCTTTGCGTTCACGCAGGCGATACCCGACATTGGTCAGGCTGTGAAGAGGATCGCATCTCAGGCCACTTTTGTGGTTGACGCATCATGGGGCCGCAGGTAGTCACCCCCGCAGTGGGCGACAGGCCGCAAGGTGTGGCAGGGGACTGTAACTCCCTCGAGGCGACCTCACGCCTGGTTCGATTCCAGGGTCGCCCACCATTCTAATCAACATGCTGTTTTTTATGACCATGGGGTGCTACCATGCACCCTACATGGCCGATATTCGATACAAACAGATATGATTTCGATACAATGAGTGACGAAGAGAAGGTTCCCTACCTCAAGATCGACCGTGGTCGATACTTCTACCAGCGTCGCGTACCTCAGAAGATGCAGGCACACCTCGGCATTCGTCGATGGCAGCTACCATGTGGCAATGTCAGCTACTCCAAGGCCGTTCAGAAGGTAGTGACTTGGGCTGAAGAGCATGACGAGCTTATCGCCAACCTTCATAACCCCGACAAGCTAAGAGAGGCTGGTGTAGCTGCTGTACGACAAGCCAGGGCCAGACGTGCTGCTGAGCCTGATCCATTAGACCTGCCTGGCTTCTACGAGATGACGGAGCGGTTGGAAGGCGAAAAACAATTCTTTACCAGAGATGACCTCCCCCGACCTTGGCAAGCGGCGGCGAAGATGCTGGCAGAAGCTGAGGCAGCTTACGCAGGAAAACCTTCATTGGACGTACCGATTGGAGAGATCAACTCTCGGATCGAAGAATTGCAACGTGGCGACATTATCGTAGGCACGAAGTCCCTGCCTGGGTTACCAGGGTTAAAGGAGTACGTTGCTACTCTGGCCCCCGATTTGGTTGCGGCTGCGAAGATCGAGATACGCGACACTCCATTGATGCCAATGTACCCCGATCTATTCCTGGATAGGTTGCAGGCTGCGTATGATATTGGCTTCGGTCCAGATCGGGAGCCGCCATCTGATCCAGATCAGAAAGATGAATACGACTTCATCAAACGAAAGCTGGAACGGAAGATATCCGAGCTTTCCCCCGATCCGAATACACTCAATAGGGTGCTGGAGAGGTATTGTGACTTCAACTCGATACGCCCAGGTCCACGATCAAAGTATCGTCGGGAGGTCGCTCGTCTAACAGCGATCACTGGGGACGTGCCAATTGGACATGTTCGTGTCGAGGACTTGCGGCGACTTCGCGACGACCTAATCGGTCAGATAAAACCTGCTTCGATCCAAGCGGTCTTCACTCCGATCAAGGGCATCTTTGGTTTTGCGTTCGACGAGGGCATGGTCGAGATGAACCCGATGCAAGGTGTCAAGTTGCCGAGAGACAAACGCCCTATCGAAGAGCGGAAATGGAAGCCCTTTGAACCTTTGGAGTTCACTCGTATCCTGGAGGCTGCCGAAGAACACTGGGGTCACCCAGCAATTGGCCTTTCAGATGCTCGGCGTGAAGCGATCTACATGGTGGTGCGTGTCCTCGCATTCTCTGGGATGCGCCCTGTCGAGGTTATCAGACTAAAGCCTGACGATGTGAACGACACACTCATTCGAATAACGGGCAGCAAAACCGAAAGCTCAACGCGGGTTGTTCCATTGCATCCCGAGATCGCAGACTTCCCTGAGTGGGTTGCATCAGGTGGCCTCGAAACGTTCCAGTCAATCAAGACAGATCAGGTAGGTTCTGTCCGACACAACTTTGGTCGCCTGCTCCGCCAAAAGATGAAGGAACCGATCAAAGACCCCAAGAAGACCCTCTACTCACTCCGCTCAACTTTCGTTAACGCAATGCGACGTGCTGGTGCTGACATTCAGGTTCAGCGGGCGATACTGGGCCACAAGGAGGCTGGTGCGATTAGGCACTATGACGATGGTCCTGAATTTGATGTTAAGCAAAAATGGGTGAAGGCAACTGATCCAAGAACGAGGTGAAATCAGGTGCATCATTTAAACATAGCCGTTACGATGCCCAAGTGCCGCGTCGGATCGAACTCTGCCTTGGCATCGTTGACGATATGAGTGATTTCTAGGCGATAAAGTTCACTCACGGCCAAGGCCATCTTCTCTGGTGACGGATGTGCCGCCTGGTCGTTCACCACCTTTTGCACAACTTCCACAACCAGTTTCAGGCGGTCGATGTCGATGGTTGAAGGCCTCGTCACGATACTGCCTTCGACCAGAGCTGAGGCTGACACCTCGTACAAGGCGGCCAGCATCTCCAACCGATCCATAGTGATTTTCGATAGCCCATTCTCCATTCGTGAGAAACTGGCTCCGCTGATGCCAATAAGCTCAGCAGCCTTCTCCAGAGTGAGGCCAGCCTGTTCTCGGGCTTGCTTGAGGGTTTGGTGGATCGGCAAGGTGTTCGTCTCGTCAGCAATATCTCTTCCACCCTTACATTTTTTGTAACGCTCGTGAAGCCCTGATCCAAATTCGAACATTGGGGTGGCGAATCACTTACGTAATTCGTAATACCGTAAGGACATGAAACTCAATGACTTCCTCACTTCCAACAGCACTTCCATGGCCAGTTTTGCGCAAACGGTAGGGACGACCACGGCCACCATTAGTCGCGTTGCCGATGGCACCGTCGTGCCCCGCAGAGACCTGATGCATCGCATCTATCAAGCAACGAATGGTCTTGTGACGCCAAATGACCTCGTAGGACTTCACTGTGTTCATCGGTGCAGCGCCCGCACAGACGCAGAAGACGTTGATGGAAGAGACGAAGGAGAAGGTTAGATATGGGGCGATTGATTGGTTGGGCTGCTTGCATCGCAGCAGGTGTTGGTCTGTATTTCTGGATCGCAGAGGGCGTAGAGCGCCAGAATGTCCGTGACTGTCTGGAGCAGAGCAGCCGCCAATATGGGATCAAGAGAAACCACAGCGTCTACCTGACGGATGTGGTCGAGGTCGAAGTTTACCAGTCGTACGGCGACGGGAGCGCGACGCGATTCATAAAGTACCTGATCCAGGGATCGCCTGATTTACAATCGACGACGTGTCGGTGGTAGCAGCACCGCAGTTTATCCACCAGCCGACCGCACCCGCACCTTTGGAAAGTCATTCATGAAGAAAAGTCTGTTCCCGATAACGCTGATCCTAGCTTTATCAGCCTGCATGACAAACCTCGCCAGCGTCTCACGCAATGCCGATGCCCCTAACGGGTATCTGCGGAATCTTATGCCGCACAGCCATGGGTTTCGATATTCCACCGAAGGTGAACCTGTGCGGGCTGGCTTGGTCAGCGAGAGGTATGAACTGCGTGATGGCGATTGTGGCGGCGATGATTGCATCAGTCCACGGTATCGCAGCGAAGTGCGACTGGCATCAAACCGTACTCAAGCCCGCATTGGTGAAGACATCTGGTACGGCTGGTCTTTCTACAACCAGAATATCCAATCATACCCCGCCAGTGTCAGCCTGATGAATGTGTTTGGCCAGTGGAAGATGGGGGGCAGCAATCCGCCCAGTATCAAGCTGGTGCAGATTGGACGTGGCGAAGCCTACCGCAATGGCAACCGCACCCAAGATGTTGTCATCCAAATGGACGATGCGAACGAGGGCTTGAACTGGGGTGAGCGCCGCAACTGGGGCATTGTTTGCCGCCTCTTCAGCGTTGACCAAGCACGTGGACGTTGGACGGATATAGTGATCAACACGAACTTCAGCGCAGGTACCGATGGATACCTTCGTGTCTGGATCAATGGCGACCAACGCTGCGACTATTCTGGCCCGATCTCGGTCATCACCGACACGTCGCTGTATCCAGGTCCCAATGTCCGACGTGGAATCTACGGTAGCTCTACAACGAGATGGGATCGGGTCCAGCCGAACATACCAAAGCCGACGATGGTTGCGTTTTACGATGAGTTTCGTGTCGGACGGTCACGCCAAGACGTGGACATCAGACTGATTGAGCAGGCAGGGTTGCCACCTGTAGACTGACATCATCGAGCCGCCGCGAAGGAGATCATTCATGAAGAACCAAACCAATCTATGGTTACTGGCCCAATCTGCTGCCCTAAGCTGGGCAATTGCGGGCCATGCTCAAAGCATCGATGGTCTTTACCAACCCTCAGGGGCATCGTGGTCTTGTTCTGCGGATCAGGTCGGCATGGATGGTGGGGCATTGTCGATACAAGGTGATGCCCTCAATGGCGTCGAGAATCGTTGCGAACTCACCTCTCCGAGACCCGATGGCACTGGTACAAGGTACACAGCAGTTTGTTCGGCAGAAGGCGAAGAATACCGCGAAGACCTGACCCTGACACCGACCGCAAATGGCCTGAGCCTCGAACGGGATGGATCAACCGTCTACTGGGAAGCCTGTGGGGCCACTCAGGGCCTCTCTGAAGCTCAGGACGCATCGACACAGCCGACCAATGGCAAATGGGTCTACGACTTTCGCCAGGGCTTCTCTGAGAGCAGCACACGTGATCCCACTGGGAATTCGATCTCGTTCTCCTGCAACGATATCGGCGAGGATGGTGGTCTATATGTCGAACTCGGTGGTCAGCCTGTGGCTGGTGGGCAAATCACCTTCGACGTTGATGGCGAGACGTTCCCAACGACCGTGTGGGCCGATGGTGGCAGTGTCAATACTGAGTGCACCGTCTGTGCCGATACTTATACCGCACTCTGGGAAGCAACAGCGGCTGGCAATCTGTTGACTGTACGCGCCTCTAATGGCCGCTCAGCAGCATTTAGCTTGCGTGGTTCACGTGACGCCCTTGGCGACGTTCCATGCCTCCCATCGGAGGACTTCTGACCTGCTGGTATCATCCATGGAAAAACAGGTCTTGTTCAGGAAGCTCCGCCATAAGAATGCCATCCGTCGAGAACTCGGCATTCGCCAGTTTCATGTTCCAACCGTATTCAAGAGGAAGTTGAGATTGACCGAAGAACATCGATACAACATGCTGTTGGAGCCGTACCTGGTTGCCGCATTCCAGTCCGCAGATTGGCCTGTTGGGTTCACCCCTCGACCCTGCTGGCCGTAAAACTGCATCATAGTGCGGTGGCTAGATTGTATCGGGAGCAAGGCATCTTCGACTCACGGGCAAAGAAGCCAGACATGGTGAAAATGCTTGAACAGTACGCTCCAACTGAGGGCCAATGACATGGCACGATTGATGGATTCGGCCCTACCTTACCAAACGCAATTTTGAGTCACTTGATGGGCTGGGTAGCTTGCCCGCCAGATCAAATACCAATGTTTCCACCTCTTCCCATGGAACGTTCAATTCCTCTGCGATACCTGACTTCGTAAGCCCATTGCCCCAGAGTGCACGGAACACCTTTTCCAGAATGATAGAGTTTTCTCGCTCGACCCCTATCGGTTCGCCAGTGCGGTAACCTCGCTTCCCAAGCTCGATGATGATTGACCGATAGTTCCATTCGGTCAGCATACCCAGGTGATGGAGCCTAGTCGCCAGTGCCATTGCAGATGTTTTCCAACGGACCTTGGCCTTGATAATCTGGGAAGCCGAATACACGTGGCCGATCCGCCCTTTGATGTCAGCCTCGGGCATCAGGAACGCCGATGCAAACTGATCGGCTTGTTTCTCAGCATCTTCGGTTGGTGCAGTGGCAGCATCCACATGAAAGTGAAGAACGAGGTGCGCAAGCTCATGTGCTGAGTCAAAGTTTGATCGTTCGGCGGTCTTCTGTTGATTCAGGAACATGTATGGACTGTCCGAATGCCAGAACGAGTACGCATCAACGTTGCGTGTATTTTCCGATAACGACAACACTCTGATGCCCTTGGCTTCATACAGCTTCAAGAGATTGCCAATCGGGCGGTCCCCAAGCCCCCAGTGCTGACGCAATAGTCGGGCTGCGACTTCAGGGCGTTCCCGTTCCTTACTCAGGTCGATCAGGTCAGGCTGGGGAAGATTAAAGCGTTCATCTATCCACTCATAGAATGATATGCCGAGCGTACCAGCAGCCAAGGATGCGTTACGTTCGGCGGCGCTCATCTTTTTTAAGCTGCGAAAAGAGACCTCACGAGCGTCAAGGACCTCAGGGTTCTCCATGAAGAAGAAGTCACGAGGGAACGACAATGCATCGACCAGCTTGACCACCGTATCTTCATCAGGCTGATGTCCATTCTCTACCTTGGACACGGTAACAGGGGTAAGACCTGCTCGTTCAGCGAGTCCTTTACCAGACAGCTTCCGCCGATGACGGGCTATCTTCAGTCGTTCTGCTGAGAACATTATCTTACGTCTTTAAAGCTGACATCGACATCAAAGTCGTCCAGTGGACCGTCCTCACCTTCGATCTTTTCTTCCCAATCGGCATCAGGGGTTTCGATGAAAATACGTTCCACAAAGTCAGCATAACGATGATTTCGTATAATCGGACGAGAAAGCTCAACACTTCCATCTTCACCCACCATAACGAAGTAAGTTGTCACCTGATCTGCAAGAGGGTCTTTAACGTCTTCACTTGGCAGACGGTTGGCGTCAGTCTCCAGTGCCATGCCATAGTGTTCGAATAGAGAGGCTCCACACATCTTCTCGGATGCTGGTCCCTTTGCAGTTCGTGGCATGGGCTTGAACACAGGATCACAAGCCTTATCGACGTTCTGGTAGCCGATCCGAATGCCCATCTCACGATTAATGACAGCCTCCACACCAAGTGTCCTGTCGATCTGCCATGTCCCGTCTAGGACTTGCCCACGTAAAGCTTCTACACCATGGATATAGCCAAGTGTACCTGGCGCATTCAGTGGCATCAGTGGACTGGCATCATCAGTCGCTGCCCTCGCCGAGTCACGAATTGACAGGAACTGTCCAATGTTCAGGCCAAAGTCGGCAAGACGTGCTTCGATGGCGGTATGTTCGTCAACGATTGACGCGTTGAAAGATGGCATGAACTGCTCCGTTTAATATTTTCTCCATACTTAGAGGGGAAAAATATTAAACGCAAGCTTCTTCTTCCTCAGGCAAGCTATCCCACCAAAGCTCAACTGCTTCGTCCAGTAAGGCACCCAAGGGCGTACGTGACGATCTCTTAATCTCTCTCAGACGTTCGTAAGTTGTGACCTTCACGGCCCGAATTGTTACCTGTTTGCGATCCGACATCGTGTGATCCTCCTACCCATATTTAGGGTTTGGGGTGCACATGCACTGCCGACTTTGCCAGCTTTCAAGGTAGATCGCAGTATGGATCAGAACCGCACACATTATTCGTCATGAATCCCCAAATACCTCGCCGACGATGCACTGCAAATGCATCACAACTGAGGAGATTTTCATGGCACAACAACACTTAACACACTGGGCATCATTGATGATGCACCAGCTTCCGAGCAGCATCTCTGCCCCCACACCCAAGAAAATTCAGATGGATGTCACCGCATCGCCTGCAATCTCACTATGTTCTTTGGGTCGAGCAAATCACGAGTATGGGGATATCCAACAATGACGAGACCAAACATTCATCAGATGAGAAGCGGTATTGCTGCCATCAATATCGGCAAAGCGGGCCTTGCAGCCGATCAGAAGAACAAGAGACGGGTACTGCGCAACACCGCAGAGATCACTGGCGATATGACCCTGATGTCGGTTCTGCATGAACAAGATAAGCTGGAGGCCCAGTACAAAGCCGCTTGTGAACATGCATCGCCACGTCGCACACGTCGGGCCAATGCCAGCAGAAAACCAGGTGGCCGCAAAGACTACAGGTCACCAGAAGGCTTCAACGAATGTGGACTTGAGGTCGGACGTTCGTATGCCAATCGTGCTGGTGCACGTATGGAGGCGAAGAAGGCGGGCTTTCCAGACGTGATGCGTCATCCAACAACCATCAACCTTTGCATCGTACCTGTTTGGGGATGCTTGAAACTTGCAGCCGATCTCCAGCGGCAGAACCTACGATGCAAGCTGGTTGGGTTCTCATTCGGCGTACAGATCGAAGGCATGTTTTCGTATGTGATGAAGACTGCGGCATACCTCCAAGCAATGTTCCCGATAGATGAGTGGCCTGACGGATTTGATCCTGTGAACCGCCCAGACGAACTCTTCGCCTTGTTCCACATCCACTGTGACATCTCCGATCCGTTCCTGACCAAGAGGCAGGTGCGTGACATCGTTGTTGATGCGTTCCCTGGCAGTCATCGTGTTTGCGTCAGAAAGGTTCAGCCTGAAGAAGAAACCGAAGACGGTGAACGGACTCGTGGTGGTCAGGGGTACTTGGAATATGCTGCTATGGATAAGGTTGAGATCAAGTTCGACACTGCCAAGCAACGTGAAGAAGCGACTATCGCCCATGCCCGTCTGTCCAAGACATGGACGAAACGGAACAAGTCGTTCTCCATGGGTAAGTCACTTTCTGTGACTGGTGCAAAGATTGATCAGGATCGGGTTGATGAACTTCTGCTGATTGAACGACTGGAATGGATCAAGAAGAACAAAGACGGTGAAGCATATGCCGAGTGGTTTTTACACATGTGGAGATCAGGGATGATCAAGGTCATTAAGAAGCCTAGCAAGTGGGTCAATCTTGGTCTTACGACAGTTGATCGCTTCCTTCAGTCTTTGGCCTTAGTAAAGAACTGGTGTGCCGAGGATAGTCCCGAAGCACCTTGTTTCTTTGACTATGCGGATGCCCTGCTCGAATAATTGCCATCTGCAACATCCGCACTTCGGCTCTTATGCCCAAAATGGCATGTTAGTTGATGAAATCAGGGAAGATGCGGGTTTGAGTACAAGACTGGGGGCGATTTTGAACCCTTTCATTCAGATTTGACACCATCAGCGCGACGGTGAACGGCTGGTTGTGCCTGATCCAAGACATCAAAGACCCACAGATACGACATGGTTTTCCGTGCGTGTTTTTGCGTGGACAAATGGTTGTTCGGCATCCTGCTAGTCGCATCCAATACGAACAGATCACGCCCCCGCAGACCCAATGCCTCAGCATCCTGTAGCAGGTGTACATGCAGGAACCGTTGACGTGGCCCCTCCACGGTGTCTTTGCACTTCACCCATATCTGTCGCCTGGCGACCCGTGCAGCCTCCAGGAGCCCGTCTTGGTACAATTGACGGACGCCTTTGTAATCGATGCCCTTGGTCGTCTCTGCATTGCGGTAGCGGTCATCCGACATGTGGTTGCCAGGCCAGACGAGGTACGGGGGATCAAGCACCACAATATCGAACGACTGGTCGTCATATGGCAAGTTGCGAAAATCATATGGACGGTCTGGCACGGTCAGCAAGTCCGATCCCGTGATTTTCAGATGAGGCGTTTTCCTCCAGAACGCACCTTTGCCATAGGTCACATCAGCAATGGTGAGGGCGGGATCAGTGGCGTACAGACTGGCCACGTTCCTGATCAGGTCGGCGTTGTCACCCCGTATCAGTGCTTCGACTGGTTTCTCTTTAATCTTCCGTCGGCGTCTATAGTCAGCTTGCTTGCATCGGTCTGAGCAGAACTTCCGATCAGAACGATGGCTATTAGGTGAGAGTTCGGCTTTGCAATGCCGACAAGCCGTAACGGGAATAGATACCTTCATCCGTTACGGATAGGTCTGGATCAGCGGGTGTGCAACTGGGTTCGAGGGGTCCTCACCGCACCGACGCAGGTAGCCATCTGTATAGTGTCGGGACTGAGACACCCATGGCCTCTGCCACGTCTCTCACGGCAGTACCGTTAGTCAGGAGTTCTTTCGCGGCCATGACCTTCTCTTGGGTCATCTGACGGGGCCGACCTCCAACACGTCCCTTTTCTCGTGCCGCCTTCAGACCAGCTTGAGTACGTTCGCGGATAAGGTCACGTTCAAACTCAGCGATGGCCGCAACCACGTGGAACAATAAACGCCCACCAGGCGTGTTTGTATCAATGGCCTCAGTGACACTCTGGAACTCGATGCCATTGGCCTTCAGGTGATCCATGATTTCGATGAGATGTGGGAGGCTTCGTGCAACCCGATCCAACTTGTAGACCACTAAAGTGTCACACGAATCAGGACGTAGGTATCCCATGACCTCGGCAAGCACTGGGCGATCTTTCCTTGAACCCGACGCAACCTCTGTGAAGATGCGTTCACACCCTGCCGCCTTCAGTGCTGCAACCTGTGCATCATGGGTCTGTGTATCTGTGCTGATCCTTGCGTAGCCAACCTTCATACATCCTCCTTCTCAATACTCGTCAGAAGTCTATCAACATCACTGAAGGGTTTCGATAGGGGGTAATGAGATTCCTAATGCTAGTGATATATGGGCCAGGATTACGTGCGTACTGGGGTCAATCGAGAACCTCGTAACCGACCGTTTGTGAGAAACGAAGCGGTTAGTGTGGCGACCGCCCAGTCGCGATCATGAGATGGTGCTGTTGGTGATGCGCACCGATTGTCATCAATCCAAAGAATCCCAATCCCAGCACTTGGTTTAGCTCTTCATCTGACCCGACCTGGACCAGCATCGATGCGCCATCATCTATTTCCCCAGCGGTGACGGTCCAATCCGATGATCCCTGCAACATCGGGCTATGTGCCAACACCATGCGTCTGATGGACGATGCTACCACATCATCTCCCGTGACTGTGAACGTCACACTCAACTCATCGACCTTTCGCTCAACCGATGCCCTCGTCGTCACGTTGTCCATATCCACGAGGTGATCACGCAGTGCTTTGATATCTACCTGCGTCCAGTCCGTGTCTGTGTCGTCACGCAGCAATTTCACGATCTCAGAAATCGCTGCGAACTGGGACTGACCCGCTTCGTTTGGTGACCCCGACGTATGCGCATGTTGTGCCATGGCGTTGGATGCGACGAACATCATGGCTGCTGATAAAAGTCCTAGCTTCATTGAATCCTCCTATTTCTTGATAACCCTATCCAACTTCACTCTGGCCGCTTATGATCTCAATCATATGATTGCTGATCCTTTCTCCCATCTACCCAGGACTGCGTGTCGCGCAATTGACATGCAAAAAGGTGACGTGCTGTTTCGCCAAAACCAGACAACATCAGGACTTTACCGTGTCGTCTCTGGGTGCGTGACGCTGAAACGTACTGGGCTGGGTGGCGACACTTTGACCCTTCATAGGGCGGTTTCGGGCGGGCTGTTTGCTGAGGCATCAGTCTTCTCAGAGACCTACCATTGCGATGCGATTTGCACTGAAGCTGGGAGCGTCACGAAGATCGCAAAGGCAGATGTCAAAGCCACATTGCAATCCAATCCAGAGTTCTTCGAAGGCTTCACAAGGTTGCTTGCAATTCAGGTCCAACAGTACCGCGCACATATCGAGTTGCTGGCAATCCCGTCGGCCAAAGACCGCATCTTGGCTGCGGTTCAGGCAGGGTACTTCGATGCTACGGTGACCGAGTTGGCCACCCGCATCAATCTCAGTCAAGAAGCCTGCTATCGCGCACTGCGGGCATTGTGTGATGACGGTCGTGTGGTTCAAACAGGACGTGGACAGTACAGCCTAACGTAATCATTCAGATCAGTTGGCTGATAGTCAGCTAAAGTGGCACCGTTGGAGCCTCGCTCATCAAGCTATCCAGCATCGGGCATGAAGATGTCCCCTCATCACAACTCGCAGACAGGCTCTGTAAGGCCGCACGAAGTCGTTCAAGACTATCAATCTTGGCATTGATCGCGACTAGTTGGTCCTCGGCCATGCTCTTCACTTCCTTACAAGAACGGCCTTGCTGGTCGTTCAATGAAAGCAACGTTTGGATGATCGACATCGGAAACCCAAGATCACGGCAACGCTTTACGAAACGCAACTTTGCGATTTCATCAGCGGTATACAGGCGTCGCCCTGCCGCCGAGCGATCAGGTTTCGGAACAAGCCCCTCACGTTCGTAATAACGGATCGTCTCAATGTGGACGCCGCTCTTCTGCGAAGCTTTCCCGATGGTAAACATTTCTCTTGCTCCTGTAGTCGCTACAGGAGCTATGACTGGATGGCGGGTGCCAATGCAAATCAAACCTTGGCTATAACCGCACAGTCGGTACGACGAGGGATAGCAATATGAAAAATAAACTATTGGCATTTGGCATTGGGGGAACGCTGCTTGCTGCGCTGTGTTGCTTTACGCCGTTGCTACCAATCGTTTTGACCGCACTCGGTCTTACTAGGTTATTGGGTGTGCTGTATAACGACGCAGTTTTGCTGCCAATTCTGGCAGGGTTTCTTATTCTTACGGGGTACGCGATATGGCAACGACGGAAACAGTAGTTGTTCTTGAGTCCACACTGACCTGTCCCGACTGTGGGCATGTCGAAACTGAAATGATGCCAACAGATGCGTGTCAGTGGTTTTATGAATGCAAGTCATGCCAAACTGTACTCAAGCCACTGAGCGGTGACTGCTGCGTTTACTGTTCGTATGCGACGGTTCCTTGCCCGCCGATACAAGAGGGCAAGTCCTGTTGTGGATGAAGCGACTCCACTGAATTGTTAGTGGGGAGGGATCCTGCTGGCTTGGACTTCGCGTTCCCGCTCAGACCAAGTTGATCTGATGTAGGCGAGGATATCCCATATCTCATCATCTGTGAGTGTTCCGCCTAAGCCTGGCATCCCGCTGTTGAACCCAGTGACACCCCTAACCTCCAATGCGGCAGTGCCACCGAGCTTAGTATATTCGAACAGCAGTTCATCATCATGGTGCCACGTGTGACCTGTCCCGTCATGAGGCGGTGCTGGAAGCACACCATCAGCGTTTGGAGATTGCCAGTTCGGCTGTCCCTCAAGGTTGGCACCGTGGCACGATGCGCAGTTGTCTGCATACAGGCTTTGACCTGCAACGATGTCGCGATGCTCCCAGTTGTGATCAGCAGCGACTGGGGATGCAAAAGACAGCAAGATCGGGATCAAACACCTCATGCAACGTTCACCCATGTGCGCATTCCGCCAACGGCGTGGCTGAGCATGTGGCAATGGATCAACCAGCGACCAGGGTTATCGAAGACACAGATCACATCACGGCTTTCACCTGCGTTTACCAGAGTTGTGTCTCGCAGATCGCCCAAGGCCCCACTCTCATCAACCTCGTAGAAGTGGTGACCATGCAGGTGGATGCCGTGCGGGAACGAGGTGTCGTTTACAAATGTGATCCGCACAGTCTCGCCATTTTGGAATGATCCGAACGGGTCGCCTTGTAGGTCCGAAACGTTGTTGAAGGCCCAGATATTGTCGCCATCGTGGCGACCGCCCATTGCACCACCCATCATCGTCAACGTCAGATGTTGCGTGGGATCAGTAGGTGTTGGCAGATTGGGCGGTGACAGAGCCATGATCGGCCCATCCACCCTATCCGTATTTGTGCCACTCACAGCCAGATCAGCCAACTGATATGGTCCCTGACGGGTCAGCATATCAAACCCAACGGGGCCAGTGACATCAACGATCAAGTCTGCCCGTTGTGCAGGTGCGAGGGTAAGCTTGGCCATAGGACGTGGCTCCGATAGAGCCATGCCATCCAAGGCCACAACCAACCCGCTGACGCCGCTTACCGCTACAGGAAAAATGCGATTCGTCGCTGCATTAATCAACCGAAACCTAACACGATCTCCAGTCTTCACCTGATCTTGGGACAGGAACGCACGGGCGAAATTCCCCATGTAACCGCCATGGGCGACACTGTGCATATCGGTAAACTCTTTGGACAGGCTACCATCTTCCTGCATCTGCCAATCTGCCATCAACACGGTGATGTCGTGATCGATATCTGGGGGCGTTTCGTCCTCAACAATCAACGGTCCCATCATGCCACGTGCGACCTGTTCATGAGAAATGTAATGGGAATGATACCAATAGGTGCCTTCGTCTGGCGGTATAAAGCTATAGGTTTTGGTGTCGGAGGGTTCGATCAACTCTTGCGTCAGCATCGGCACACCATCCATCTGGTTTTCCAGCCTGATGCCGTGCCAATGCACTGCGGTGCCTTCTTCAAGACCGTTCTCAACATCGATGTTCACACGCTCACCACGACGCACCCGCAGTTCGGGACCTGGCATTGATCCGTTGAAGCCCAGCATGGATGTCACACCACTTCCATCTGGTAGGATTTGTTGCGTCACCGCTTCTGCCTTCAATCGTAACGTATCTTCGGCTGCGAATATGGGCATAGGTAAGATCGCGGTGGCTGAAACGGAGGCCAAGAAGTATCGTCTATTCATGTGGTGCCTCATGCTGGCAGAGTCAGGTGTGTTGTCAAAACAGCGGTCGTGCCAAGCACAGCAAGGATGATCAGCCATTCAACCGATATAGATTTGGAGAGATGGCTTGCAGCGGCTGAATCACCTGCTCGGAGCGCGGGAATGAACCGAAGTTTATTGGCCGCAGCCAACCCCAGCAGAGCAACTATGAGAAGAACCTTGATGATCAATGCTTGCCCGTATCCAGTCCCGATAAGTGCGGTGAACGACCCAACAAGCTGGTAGCCCATGTAACCACCAACGATGATCAGCACGGGGACTGTGGCGGTCGCAACAACACCAAATCGATGCCCCACGTTCGCAGCCATGTTAAAGGTGTCGGGTAACGATGCCAGGCGTTTCAATGGAGTGAGAACACCGATCCACAGGGCGACGGTCAGCAAATGCAACGTCAAAGCGATGTCGAGCAGCGTCGTGTCTCGGCTAGAGACGTGTCCTACGTGATCGAATGACCAGATTGCCACGACTCCACCGAGAGCCGAGACCCAAGCTCCAACACGCCCCATGAACAAGCCAGCGATCAACAGGCCGAGACCCACCAAACGCAATAGCAGTGCCGTACCGACAGGGGTCGTCCATAGCAGGCCCAGCATCTCTGGGTCAGTCATACCGCTGAGATCACCCGTCAGGTTGGCTCCGCGTAATGAGAAGGCAAGGATGGTCGCCGCCAACCCTAGAACAGCGAATGCTGCGGCCAAACCACGTGTGCGATCTAGCCGAAACATCAGCGTCGCCATGACAGTGCCAGCCGCAGTCATCACGCCAAGGTAGAGGGCAAATTTTGTGACGATGGCCGCCAGACCGAACGCATCAGGCATCGTTATTCGACAGTGAAGCTGAAGCTACCGTTCAGGGCATGGCCATCGACACCAAGCCCGCGCCATTCAACCACATAGGTTCCCGCACCCATGTCGTGCATCGGCAACGCAAACCCCTGCGTGAAGGCCGTTTGTTCGCCAAGGTCCATGTCCATACTGTGGGTGTCGGCATGTGTGATCGCGACCCGCGTCAGGCGGATGTCACCTTTGAAGTTCATCAAGACTTCGGTCGGCATCTCTGTGACGATGGCCTCGTTAGCTGGTGTCGTTGCGTCTAGGGGCGAGTGTGCCATCGCACCTGTCGCCCAAATCCCGATCATGCCTGCGAGTAGAATAGCTTTCATTGTTGTTTCCAGTCTTGTTGTTGGAGATCAGTTGATCCCGTTGGCACGTTGCAGTTCTCGAATGTAGGCAATGATCATGGTGACATCGCCCCGTGTTACACCCTCAACTGGCGGCATGTCGCCAAACGGCCAGTGGTGGCCCCTAACGCCCATGGCAGCAGCCCTTTGGAAGGCTTCATCACCGTGATGGCTTGGCTCATAGATAACGTGGACCAGCGGCGGTGCGACGCCATCTTGGCCCGCCGCATTCAGCCCGTGGCAAGCCGCGCATTTGGCCTCATAGGCGAGTTGCCCGATCTGGGCATTCTGCGACAACGTGTCAGGCAGCAGGACATTTGCAAGAACTCCGTCTTCCATGGCGATGGCAGCGTTTGTCGTTGTGGTGTGCGGTACTGTGGGCCACATCGCGTAGCCCACACCACCTGCAACCAGAATAGCAGCAATAGCGATAGTCGATTTCATTGAAGGCACTGCTCCTCACATCTTTCTGCCATCGCTAAGCCTTCCAGTTGGTGGAGGGTCAAACGCTTTTTTATCACAGCTTTGAGAGCATCCAGATTGCCATACCGATCATCATCAGGTTCTCGGTAAGCGACACGAACCCAAGTGGAACTTTGCTGTCACCGCCGACACAGGCGCACTTGAGTTCGCGTTTGTCGATGTAGACCGCCTTGAACACACTGATCGCGCCGATGCTTGCCACAAACAACGCGGCTGGTGCAGACAACCATGTGAGAACGCCCGCCATCATGAGCAGCCCCGCACCCGTCTCAACAAACGGATAGATATATCCATATCGAACCCACCGCTGAGCCAACAGGTCATAATTCAGGAACATGGTGGCGAACCGTTCAACATCTTGCAGTTTCTGTAGACCCAACAAGACCATTGAAATCGAAATAAACAACTCAACCGTCCGCCCTGTGAACATGGTGCCAAGGATGAGCCAGGTGACTGCAACAGCCATCAAAGCAGCAACCATGAACAAGGCAACCACGGGCTTATAGGTCGTGGCATCTTCAGCCTTGGTGGTTTTCCCAAAGTATGCATTCAGATCATCGAAGCCACCAATGCGGGTTTCGCCTATGAATGTCTGTGGCGTCGTCTTTACATCATGCTTGGCTTTGAACGTATCAACCTCGTCACGGCTGGTGAGGTGGCGATCATCAACTTGAAAGCCCTGACGTTCCAGCAAGTCTTTCGACTTCAATCCGTACGGACACATGTGATCGGTCATCACCATCCGATAGAGGGTCGCAGTTTTGGTGGCGGTATCTTTGGGCATGGTCATACTTTCCTTACACAGGTGCGGCCATCCTTTCGAACGGCACCCTTGAAATTCATTCATCATCAACCTAATCTCTCCAGTAACTGGAAGGTCAAGAGGTGAGTTCGGTGAATATTTCGGCTGCATCAAAGGCTGCGGGTCTCCCCGTCAAAACAGTGCGTTACTACGCTGACATTGGCCTCGTTGAGGCTCCGTCGCGTTCTGAAGCAGGGTATCGCACCTATGACGATGCTTCTGTGCGAAAGCTCTTGTTCATCCGAAGATCACGCGAGTTTGGCTTCACCATCGAAGAGTGCCGTGAACTACTCGGACTATACCAGGATCAGGACCGCACCAGCGCAGAAGTGAAACGCATCGCATCCAAGCGTTTGGAAGAGATCGAAGAGAAGCAACGTGAACTTCAATCGCTTCATGATGAGTTAGCTCACCTGGTGACATCTTGCCGTGGTGATCATCGCCCCGATTGTCCGATCATCGATTATCTCGGTTAACCGTTGATCTCAGCCAAAGCCTTTGGGTCTTGGATGAGCGCACAATGGTCAACGAGTCCCTTACGCTTCATAGGAACCTCCTGACCTTGGTAGCGTAATCGGCATATTGCTCACCGTAGGTCCGTCTCAACCAAGGCTCTTCCGCAAATGGGGCTACGATGAGAACCGATACTGACACCAACCCGATCACGAATGCCGAAGGCGATGCTGACAACATGACCCACCCCAAAACGATCATGATATCGGATACATATTGCGGGTTACGGGAATACCGATACAGCCCTCCTGTCCGTAGCACCCCAGAAGCACCACCAGTTTGACCGACGCCAAACTTCAGCACTTCCGACCACACACCCAGATTGCCAAGGGCGATCAACGCCCCTCCTAAACCGTATCTGATCGCAGCGGGAATGGTCCAAGAACCCCACTCCATTACACCAACGCCAATCATGGTGCCGAACAGGGTGAACGTTGGCACCCAAACCAAAATCGGTGTCAGTGTTGTATATTGCTTCGGAGGCCACAGTCGGTGTTCGGGATAAGCGATGGACCAGACAATCGCTGCCAAGGTCCCGAACGCAATAACGATCCCCATGGTGGTAAACAGAACGACCATCATGTTGCCCCATGGATGTGCTTCATGGCATCTCGTCGTTCCTGCAACGCCTGACGCACGATCTGGAACGCCGACGACAGGAACAACGTAGCCATGATCCCTGCAACGATCAGGTCGGGCCAACCTGTCGCGGTCCCCCAGACGCCGAAGGCGGCAAGGACAACAGCCACATTGCCGATGGCATCGTTGCGTGAACACAGCCAGACCGATCTGACGTTGGCATCTCCGTCCTTGTATCGAACCAGCAGGAGAACGCTGGCCAGGTTTGTTGCCAGTGCCATAACACCGACGACCCCCATGATACCCGCTTCAGGCACTCCAACGTAGAAAACGCGGTAAAGGGTCGAGCCGAAGACCCAGAGGCCCATCAAGAGGAGGCTCAACCCTTTTGCCAATGCAGCATTCGTGCGCACCTGTATTGACGCACCGATGACTGCTAATGAAATGCCGTAGGTCAGGGCATCGCCTAAGAAGTCCAAAGCATCGGCCTGAAGGGCCTGAGATTTGGCATAGTGACCCGCCGACATCTCGACCACAAACATCGTGGCGTTCAGGGCGATGACGATCCATAGGCGGCGTTTGTAGTCAGCAGATACACCTTCGAACTTGGCTTCGTGTCCACAGAAACCCGACATCACATAGCCTCCTTCACATTAGGCTGTTGAGGGGGCAATGCAGTTGCAGGACCGTTAGGGATGGTCGGCACAAGGCCACGACGAAGGCGTTCCACACGTGCGTTCATCCAGTGGCGGATCACGAGTCTATACAGCAATCCTTTGATGCCACGCAGTTGCCGATGTTCCGCGTAAAAAGCATCTGGTGATGCGAATATTCCAAAGTCGGCGTTGATCCCCCTTCTCTGGATATACGTGTCCTGCCCAGACCATCCGACATCAGGGGCATGGAGGTTGTCCGTGCCAGCACCATAGGCACAGATGCTATCCTGATCAGGGAAAGCTGTTTGCAGGGCAGCCAGAACGGCATCATCAAGGATGAAGCCCTCAAGGGTGACCCAACTCCCGTCCAACAGAACTTCCACCCAAGAGTGCAGGATGTTGGTAGGTGCAAGGGGGTAGACGATTTCGGGAACGATACCACGTTGCAGAGACTTGTGGATCGTGAAGCCATGGAAGCGGCACGGCAAATCCATGGCCCGCAGCAATGCCATTAGTAGCGTGGTCTTTGTATTGCACTGACCGTAACCGTCTCGCAGCACGTCAGAGGCTGTCACCGTGTCATCACTGTTATAGCCAAATGCGATTTCATTCCTGACAAACTCATATGCGGCTTCTGCCCGTTCAGTGGGTTCAAGTTTGGACCACCCACGATCTGCAATCAGTGACTGGATCGGGCCTGTCGAATAATCAAGGAGTAGGGTCTCTTGGGTCGTTGGATCAGAGGACATACGAATCGCCTTTTCTTTGTGTCCCACCGTATCTACAACCTCTAGTGACTAGAGCTTCAAGAGGTAAACCGCATGTTTTCTATCGGGCAGCTGTCAAAGCAAACAGGTGTGAAAGTTCCTACCATTCGATACTACGAACAGGTTGGATTGCTGGTGTCCGCAGGTCGCACCGAAGGAAATCAACGACGGTATGACAAAGAGGGTCTGGAACGGCTGGGCTTCATCAGACATGCCCGTGACCTCGGATTCTCCATCGAAGCCATCAGCGCGTTGATTGATTTACAGCAGCATCCTGACCGCTCCTGCCAAGAGGCCACTGAGATAGCACAGGACCAACTAGCCGATGTCCGTGAGAAGCTGCTAAGGCTCAAGGCACTGGAAACCGAACTGGTTCGCATCGCAGACGGATGCGATGGGGAAGGAAATTCGGAAGAGTGCTATGTTCTGGCATCGTTGGCCGATCACCAACACTGTCGTGGCGACCATTAACAATCGTATAATTTCGATACATTAGGGTAAAAATTCGATACAAATTCCCACCCACTCAGTGAAGACTGATATATAAATCAATGAATTTAAAAACGTTTTTCCCTCACAACTAAGGTGCTGAATTTGATTCCAGGGTCGCCCACCATTTCATGACCATATGCATACGTGCATTGTTTGCGTTGTCAGCGGCAAAATTGCCGTCTGGCGCAATCATTCCTTAGATTTCAAAATTGTATCAGGTCGCAGTTGTGCTAACCGTTGCCTATGCGGGACTTGCCTTCACACTACATCTTTACCGTTGATGGCGGTGGAACCGGGTGCCGGGTCGCCCTTTTTGATCGAGGTCACCGTGTCGCACAGGCGCAGGGCGGGCCGGCAAATGTGTTTTCGGACGCCGAGGCCGCGTTGGCGAATGTGCTGGCCGCCATCAACGAAACAGCAGTCCAAGCGGGCCTGACAGCGCAAGACATCGCAAAATGCGCAGCACATGTCGGACTGGCGGGCGTCATCAGCCGATCTGACATAACACTGGTGCAGGCCGCGATGCCATTTGCCCATATCTCGGTAACGGATGATCGGGCGACGCTGGCGCGGGGCGCACTCGGCACTGCGAATGGCCTCTTGATCTCTGTTGGCACCGGGTCCTTTGTGGCGGCACAGTCAGGCGGACGCCTGCGATATTTTGGCGGGTGGGGCTATCACCTGTCCGATCAGGCGTCCGGCAGCTGGCTGGGACGGGCTGCCTTGGAGCGCACCGTGCTTGCCTGTGACGGTGTGGTCGCGCATTCCGGCATGACCCAGCATCTGTCTGAACACTTCAACACCAGCCTTGTGGAAATGGTCCGCTTTGCAAAAACAGCGCGCCCCGGCGATATGGCGGCCTTTGCGCCGGCTATTGTTGAGGCTGCTGAAAAGGAGGATCCCCACGCTACCGCATTGATGCGGGAAGGCGCCGACTACCTGATGTCATGCGTCAGAACGGCTGCATGCGAAACGGGATCGGTCCTGTGTTTGGCGGGCGGCCTGGGTCTGTCTTACGCACCTTACCTGCCGGGAGATATCCAGTCACGCATCAAGCCTCTTGCGGGTGATGCATTGGATGGTGCCTTGCAACTTGCAAAGGTACATTTGGCCAAGCAAGGCGTCCAACATGGCGGCTGATATGACAAAAATCGCGTTCACTGGGGCCACGGTCTTTGACGGGCAGCGCCTGCACCACAACGCGGCATTGCTGTGTGATGGCCCTGCATTTCATAGCATTGCCCCAGTGGACCAAATTCCAGCCGAATTTCACGTGGACCACTGCGAAGGTGGCATGATTGGGCCGGGGTTTGTTGATCTACAGGTCAATGGCGGTGGCGGGCTCATGTTCAACGACGCAACAAGCGTTGCCGGATTGACCACCATCGCGCACGCACTTGCGACAACCGGAACCCGGGCCTTCATGCCGACCCTGATCACTGACACTGCCAACCGCACTCAGGCCGCGGTGATCGCCGTGGAACAGGCCATTGCGGCAGGCGTTTCAGGGGTGCTGGGGTTGCATCTTGAGGGGCCCCATCTGGCCGTCGCGCGCAAAGGTGCGCACGAGGCGTCCCTAATCCGACCGATGGAAGAGGCTGATGAGGCACTACTGGTCGACGCAGCCCGACGCCTGCCAAACCTGATGGTCACCCTTGCCCCGGAAAGCGTCACCCAAGAACAGATTGCGCGCCTGACCCAAGCAGGCGTCATCGTATCGCTGGGTCACACTGATTGCAGCTTCGCGGCGGCGCGGGACGCTTTCGCCGCAGGCGCGTGCTGCGTGACGCATCTGTTCAACGCCATGAGCCAGATGCAAAGCCGCGCCCCCGGTCTTGTCGGAGCCGCCTTGAACACCCCGGGAATATTTGCGGGGTTGATTGCCGACAATATCCATGTGCACGCCAGCGCGATAGCAGTTGCGCTGGCGGCCAAACAATCGCCGGGCGCAATTTTTCTTGTGACCGATGCAATGGCAACTGCCGGGTCAGACATTGATGTCTTTACCCTGAATGGCCGCAAAATCATGCGTCACGACGGTCGATTGACCTTGGAAGACGGCACGTTGGCGGGGGCCGACCTGGATTTTCCAAAGGCCATTGGTGTGCTTGTCAACGAAGTCGGCGTTGCGCCTGAACAGGCCTTGGCTATGGCGACATCAATCCCGGCGCAATGTCTGAGGCAATCCGGCAGTGCGGGCACCTTCGTGGCTGGACAGCCCGCAAATGCGATCCGGCTTGGACCAGATTTCACGTATGAGGGCCCCGTCGCATTTCACGGAGCGTGACAGTTGCGCCTAAGGTGCGCTAGCAGATAGATAGATAAGCGCCCAACCCGATCGGACCCGACATGGCTAAACCCCAAAAGCCTGACGCCAGCTTTAACATCATGATCGTCGGGCAAGGCGGACGGTTGGAGTATGAGGCGCTCTTGTTCGCGGCCTCATTGCGCGCTTATTCACCCAAATTCACCGGACAACTGTTTGTGGCAGAGCCGCAGCCCGGCCCGTTGTGGGATCGCGACCCGCGCATGTCGGACGCGATCAAGGCGCAACTTGCCGGAATGGGGGCGCAGGTTGTGCCATTTCAGTCCGAACATTTCGGGCAGTCCTATCCCCAAGGCAACAAGATCGAAGGGCTTCGCGTCCTGCCCGCCAATCAGCCGTTTGTTTTCTTCGACACCGACACGTTCATCACCGGTGAATTGGCTGACGTCGCCTTTGACTTTCGCCGGCCTGCTGCTTCAATGCGGCGCGGTCCCACATGGCCCGTGGAAGAGCTGTACTGGCCGGGCTATACCGCGATCTGGAAGTCGCTCTATGACCGGTTTGAACTGGAGTTTGAAAGCTCACTCGATCTGACACAGCCCGACGAATATTGGGAGCGTTACCTTTACTTCAACGCGGGATGGTTTTTTGGCAATGATCCCGCCGAATTTGCTGCGCGATTCACCGAATATGCGATCAGCGTGCGTGACGACCCGCCGCCTGAACTGGTAATACAACCCCTTGATCCTTGGCTTGATCAGGTCGTGTTGCCACTTGTCATTCACCGGCTCGCAGGCGGCCGCCCGGGGCCGGAACTGCACGGTTTGGACGGTAATGTGACCTATCATTATCGGGTATTGCCGCTATTTTATGCGACGGCAAATGATCAGCAAGTGGCGATGCTTGAAGAGGTGACAGCCCCCAATAAGATCAAGAAACTGCTCAAACTGCACGAGCCGTTCAAGCGCATGGTTTATCAAAAGCGCGGCCATAAAGTGCGCGCACTTTTTGACCGCAACAACTTGCCGCGACACGAAAAAGCAATCCGAAACCAAATCAAATCGGCCGGACTGTGGATGCGGTAGGGTGAGAAGTCGCTCCGCGAACGAGGAAGCCGTTAACCTTCGCGAAGCCGATGGCGGCTTTGATTGTCCTGCGATTGCAGAAAAAACAACACTATGTGGTTTGCGGACAATCACAGCGATTAATTGTTCTGGTTTTGGGCCGGCAGGAACAGCCATTCACCAATCGAGGCGCAGTTGACCAATAGCTGTTGATCAATTTGCGTCTGCCTGTCGCGTTTGTGCCTCAGCACATAAAGGTTGCACGTTCTTTATGTGCCGAAAGGCCAATTTGCGCGCTCGCTTGCCCGAGACGAGTAGACATGCTGAACTAAAATCACTGTTTCCCAGCGTTTCCGACTTGGTCCGATAGATTGCGCAAATCTCTGCAATTGCCTCAGGGCTTAGAATTTTCAAAGTCTCCGGCCCCAGAAATAGGCTTTCGGCGGGAACACCTTCTGCCAATATCACTTCATGCGTATTAAACAGAATGTGAAAGTAGGTCACCCCAACACAATCGGGGACGAGTGTGACCCCATCAATTTCCAAAAGGTCTTTTGCCGGAACCAGAACATCGGACTGCCCAAACATGCGCTTTGCAATTCGCGAACTTACCAACAGACGGTGCTGTTGTGAAACGCGTAGATCGCGCTTGGGCAGTCCCCGCCCAAGCGCGTCTTGTTTGACGACGACAGGCCAGAGTTTTGGATTTTGGCGCAGCTCATCCGCCGACCACGGTTGCGCCCAAATCCATTTGATCTCGACCAGTCGCCCGTCATACGTCTTTAATAGATCACCTGGTTTTAGATGATCAATCAGCACAGGGGCCCCTGCCGTCTCAAACAGGGTACCATTGGTAAAGCAAATATTCGTGGTACCCGGAGTGGGAGTTTCATTGTTTACAAATACATCTGCTCCATCTGGCGCCCGCTGTATTGAACTGCCATCAACGTCTGAGCCGAAGTTTTCCCCGCTTCCCGACCGTGTCGCCGTCGCCGAGAAGCCAGCATAGGTTGTTGGGTCATCCAGCGCGTCACCGTTATACCTCGCCGAGATGTATTGATCATTGGCCGGATCAAACACGACAACATTGTCGCCGCCATTATTGATCACGGGACTACCCCGATCAGCATAAAAGAACAGATCACCTGCATTGCCCGTCAACGGCACGGCCTCTGATCCGGTCATTACCATCGCATGCCCGCCGGGTTGCAGGATTGTTCCCGTTGGAAAGGTAAACCAATTTCCGTTACCCGCGTCCCAAAGCTCCAGCCCGCCGATATCAATGGCCACCGAGGAGGTATTCAGGAGTTCGACAAATTCGTCTTCATCATCAAAAGAGCCGTCGCCATTTGTATCAAAGCCCGACGTTGCAGATGTATTGGGGTCCGCAAGTATTTCATTGATTACTATGCCGCCAAGAAGTGTATCTGCCATCAATCTCCCCTTGCCTTTAGTTTAGATAGCAGTTTCCACCATAGCGCAACAAAGTCGCTCTTTAGCAAAGACGGGAAAAAGGGAGAGATTGGCGCAAGAAATACAAACGACGCAACTTCCTGCGTTGCTACTATCCAATAAGTAAAAATTGCGACCCCATCAATTAGGCCGGTCTTTGACAAGATACATCGCAAAGCCAGCGGACCAGACCAACAGCAGCTTTGGGAATATTTTCTACGGCGGTTTTGGTCTACTTTCCAAGACGGATCATTGACGCGCAGCGCAGCATCCGAAACTTCGGGCTCACGCTAGACATCCCCACTTTCCTGGCTTTCATGCGTACCGCAGCTACCCGGCCGCAAATACCCCCGCCATATCAGCGTACCCCTTTACCTCAATCGGATTACCCGATGGGTCGCGGAAAAACATTGTCCATTGTTCACCCGGTTCCCCTTTGAAACGGACCGACGGCGCGATGATGAAATCTGTCTGCCGCTCTTCCAAACGACCGGCCAGCGCAGTCCAGTCGTCCAAAGGCAACACAATGCCGAAATGCGGCATGGGCACCATGTGATCACCAACCTTGCCTGTGGCTGTTGTCGTGAACGGGGTGCCCAGATGCAGACTGAGTTGATGCCCAAAGAAATCAAAATCGACCCAAGTGTCCGTTGATCGTCCTTCCGTTGCGCCCAATGCGCCGGAATAGAAGTCCCGCGCATCGTCCAAGTCCAACACATGAAACGCCAGGTGAAACGGATGCGGCATGCTTTGTCCTTTGTGGGCTGTCGCTGTTCGCCGAAATGCTAGCGTGGGAGTGCGACTAGGTAAATCGCGTAAAATCTGCTAAATCTGGGGTGCCCACACGCCATACGTGGGTGATCCTTTTTTTAACAAGTACATATCAGAGGTTTATTATGGAAATCGAAACACTGAACAATGAAGTCAACGTTGCCGGCGGCGCTGAGAAATACTACGGCAAAGGCTTTCAACATCTCGACAGCCAGTTCTGCGCAGTGTCCCCCTTTACGCCCGAGTCAATCACGGCCGCAGACCAAGATCGCACACCGGCACTGAATGAGGGAAGTTTCGGCTTCGACATCAGTGTCTCCGAAACAAAATCTGAACTGATCAAAAGTCTCGATTTGAAGGCTGATGCGCATGCAAAGGCCTGGGGGTTCAAGTTTTCGGGCAGCGCAAGCTTTCTCCAAGATATCAACATGACTGCGGAAACGTTGGCGGTATCGATCACCGCACACCGTGATCTGGGGCAGCGTTGGCTGGATAGCGGAAAGCTGGTGTTCACCGAGCATGCCCAGCAGCTGATCAGCGACAACGACAATTTTCGCGAATTCTATGGAACCTATGGAGGCTATTTCTGCGTTTCATACTCTCGCGGTGGCTGGGTCACTGTCCTGCTTATGAAAGAATGCAGTTCGGTAGAAGAGAAGACAAAAATGAGCGCTTCTCTCAAAGCTGAAAGTGCCACGGCGGGCGGAAGTGTGACCGCCACAAGCAAGTTCGCAAGCAAAATGGAAAGCTCGGGATTTACGTTCAAGCTGCATGGCGACGGGCACTCACCCTTACCGCCCACAGAGTTCACAGCCGACAAGTTGGTCGATTGGGTCGCAAACCATTGGTGGGTTGACCTCACGCCCGAGAACGCAGCGATTACCGGCATGGCATTTGATAATCTTTGGCAACTTCCCGGTGTCAGCCTTGACTACGCTGATTTCTTGCAGGGGCCAACGCAGAATATGACAGAATTGACAGAGGCAAAGATCGCTTGCAGCTCAATCAACCAAGAGGCGGAAATTCTGAGCAAGGATTTGCGTCAGAATGCCGATTTCCGCAAGCGCTGCGCAACGCTGGCTGGCAAGTCGGGGGATGCGGTTAAGCTTTTGGATAACTATATCAAGACGGTACCAAACGCTCTTAATCGTGAACCAACGCGAACCGTGCTTGATGGTCACGAGTTGCCCGCCGATATGCAGACCGATTTGGACAAGCTGCGGTCCGAAGCGGACAAGCGCGAGGTTGTTGGCAATGGCGATAGCTTCTTTCTCAAGACAACCGGCGAAAACAACCATTTCATCAGCACCGTCAAACATGGTCAGGTGATCATGAGTGCGAACAAAAGCAAGGCGACTAAAGTCCGGTTTCACACCGACGGCCTTCCGATACGGGTTGGCAATACTTTCCGGCTCGCCCTTCCCAGCATGAAAGGCAAGAAGACAGTGAGTGCGCCGGGCCGCGATGAATGGCTCAGGATGTCCACGGGAAAAGGCAAAGACCGCACATGGCGCATCATTGGCAAGAGAGACAAAGACGCGAGCACCGATATCTACTACGGCGATCGTATTATGATCACCAATCTGCAATATACCGACATGACGATCAAAAGCGCCCCGTCAGACGGTAAGTCCTTGGGGATGGCAAAGGGGTTTACGTCCCACTACCTTGAGATCGTCAAACCCTAGCGTCCGGTTTGCAAACGCATGGCGCTCTGGGCTGATACACCAGCCGCAAGCGTCATGCGTAACATCATTAAAGACCATCCGAAGTCGTCAATTTTGCTAGGCCCCGTTGAGTACGCCTGCCTTTCCGCCTACACGTTGCGTCAAATAATTTCAAAGGGAGACCCGACATGACCGATGGCCCAAGCTATGGCTTTGATACGCTGCAAATTCACGCAGGCGCGCGCCCTGATCCGGCAACAGGTGCACGCCAGGTACCGATTTATCAGACAACCGCTTACGTGTTCCGCGATGCAGACCACGCCGCCGCTTTGTTTAACCTGCAAGAAGTCGGTTATATCTATTCACGCCTGACCAACCCAACGGTGGCCGCGTTGCAAGAACGCATCGCAACTCTTGAGGGCGGTGTTGGCGGTGTGTGCTGTTCTTCCGGCCACGCGGCCCAGATCATGGCGCTCTTCCCGCTGATGCAGCCGGGGCGCAACATCGTCGCCTCCAGCCGTCTCTACGGCGGCACGGTCACGCAGTTCAGCCAGACCATTAAACGCTTCGGCTGGTCCGCGACGTTTGTGGATTTCGACGACCACGCTGCAGTGAAAGCCGCGATCGACGATGACACCCGCGCGGTGTTCTGTGAGGCCATCGCCAACCCCGGCGGACATATCACCGACCTTGATGCGATCTCGGCCATCTCGGATGAGGCGGGTGTTCCGCTGATCGTGGACAATACATCTGCCACGCCATACCTTTGCCGTCCGATTGAACATGGGGCGACGCTGGTTGTGCATTCAACCACTAAATACCTGACCGGGAACGGCACCGTCACTGGCGGTTGCGTTGTGGACAGCGGCAAATTCGACTGGGCTGCCAATGACAAGTTCCCAAGCTTAAGCGAACCAGAGCCCGCCTATCACGGCATGAAGTTCGCCGAGACCTTCGGCCCTCTCGCATTCACCTTCCACGGCATTGCCATTGGTCTGCGCGATCTGGGCATGACGATGAACCCACAAGCGGCCCACTATACGCTGATGGGGATTGAGACACTGTCACTGCGGATGGAACGGCACGTGGAGAACGCGATGAAAGTCGCCAAATGGCTCGAGGATGATCCCCGCACGGATTACGTGACCTACGCCGGCCTTGAAAGCTCGCCCTATGCGCATCTTGTGCCCAAGATTTGCCCCAAGGGTGCTGGTGCCTTGTTCACGGTTGCCGTCAAAGGCGGGTATGATGCGTGCCTTAAGCTGGTCGATAACCTGGAAATCTTCAGCCATGTCGCCAACTTGGGGGATGCGCGCAGCTTGATCATCCACTCCGCGTCCACCACGCACCGCCAGCTAACGGCGGAACAGCAAGAGGCCGCAGGCGCAGGTCCGGGCATCGTGCGTTTGTCCATCGGGACCGAGGATGTCGATGACATTATCGCCGATCTGGATCAGGCACTGGCCAAGGCGACTGCCTAACCAAAGGATACCCGCGCACGCCCTTGGCGTGGGCGGGTTTCTGCTATAGGGTTTGCGCGTGGGGGCAAAACGCGTTTTGCCCATGTAACCAACATGCTAGAGCGTGCCGATGATCACGAATTTTGCGCTATCGCTTTCGTTCGATGGAATTGAAATGCTGCACCGGGTGCCACGCGGGTGGCGCCGGGTTGGTCGTGTCGATGTCGAAAGCGAAACGCTGGACGCCGATCTGCGTGAATTGCGTGAAAAAGCAGAAGCAATTGCGCCTGATGGACTGCGCACAAAACTGATCATCCCGCTAGATCAGATCAAATACACTGCCATCGACAGCACGCAAACCACGCAAGACGATATCAATGCAGTGCTTGAAGGCGCGACGCCTTATGCGCTGGATGAATTGGTCGTTGACTATGAGCGCTTTGGCGGGCGCACACATATCGCTGCCGTCGCACGCGAAACGCTGCAAGAGGCAGAGGCCTTTGCCGCCGCACACAGGTTCCGCCCCGTTGCCTTTGTTGCGGTTCCAGAACCCTTTACCTTCCAAAAAGAAGTGTTCTTTGGGCCGACAGACATGGCCCGTAGTCTGGTCGGCAAGGATGCCGTTATTGAACGCGATCCGCTGCCTGTCATGGTTGTCGGTACACGCATCAAATCGCGGCTTCTGGTGTTTGATCTTCCCCAAGAGATAGAGGAAGACGTCTATAAAGACGATCTTGCCGAACTGCTTGCCCCGAAAGATACGATGGCGTCACTCGTCCGAGAGGAGATTGGGAAAGGCGCGTCTGACAGCACCGAAGAACCAGACGTCGAGGATGAAGTTGAACAGGTCGAAGAGGGCGCAGAAGACCTCGCCCAAGATGACCTGCCAGAAGCGGCATTTGCCGAAGACAGCACCGAGGTCGCGCAGGACGCAACCAAAGAACCAGTGGCCGAGGTTAGTGATGAGGTCGCCGAAGCTACCTTTGAGCCCGATGACGAACCGCTCCCCGAATTTTCGTTTGAGCACGAGGCAGCAGAAGCTGCGCCTGAAATCGAAGAAACTGAAGACACAGCGCCGGTATCCGCAGAAGAACCAGCAGCCGTCGCAGAAACGCCTGCCCCTGAGGCGCAAGAGATCTGGGTAGATGCCATTCCGTCGGAATATCATCCCCCTGTTGTCGAACCTGCCGTCGCTCAGTCACCGCAAAGGCCGCTGATCCCGGAAAACCCGATATTTGCCGCCTTGCCGCTGCTTGACAGCATAATCCCCGAATACCACCCAAGCCCGCGCAAGAAGAAAAAGCCAAAGTTGGTGGCATTTTCCGGGGTTGGATCAAAGAAAGCGCCAAAGCTCGGTGCGATGGCCCCGACCAAAAAACGCGCATCGCAACAGGATGCCCGCCAACGCACCACCAAGCCCGCATTGATCGCAGCCGGTATCGCGGCAGCAGCCGTATTGATCGGAGGGCTGATCTGGTCCCAGCAAGACACCACAGATGCCGCTGTTGTACCCGAAGCGCACCCCGTCGCAACGACCGCCGAGGCGCAAGAACCCGTTGTTGTTGAACCAACACCCCAAGCCGCACTAGGCCCCGGGCCAACCATCCCCGATATCACGATCACAGACTTTGGTCAGGCAGATGCGAATGAGCGTCCGCTGCCATCTTTGACGGCGGAAAGCACGATTGGGGGTGTCACAGCGCCTGACATCATCGCTGCCGCGCCTGCGGATACTGCAATTTCGGAAATTCAGGCACCACCTGCCCCGCCGATACAAGAAACAGCGCAGGCCGAAGTCGGTGCGCCTGTGCTGCGCGGTCAGGTTCTGAGCCCGGATGAAGCCGAACGCATCTATCAGGCCACCGGTGTTTATCAACGCGCACCGCGCTTCTTTGATGTCCCCAATGGCATCTTGCTGCTGGATTTTCTACGGCCCCAAGGTGACACGCCCCCAGACCGTATTGCGCAACCTGACATGCCCCTGTTGGACGGGCTGGAAACAGACCTCAGCTTTATTTCACCGGCCAACCCGCCGGCACCCGAAGTCGCTTTCCCGCGCGACACAAACGGATTTATCCTGGCCACACCGGAAGGGACACTGACGCCTGAGGGTGCCCTTGTGATTGCAGGCTTGCCTGATTTGACGATCACACCACGCCCCACGCTGACCCAAAGCGATCTTGACCGTATGGCGCTGCTGGCCCCCGCACCAGAGGGTGTGATCATCATTGCCGGTCGCCCTGATCCTTTGCCGCCATTGCGTCCAGCGAACGCCCAACTGCCTGATATCGCAGACATTGCCGACGATGCTGTAGCAGATGTGCTGAACGAGGTTGCATCGGACGATGACACCATCCCCCCCGGCAGCGTTGGCATCGCCAATCTGGAATTGCAGGACAGCGGTGCGGTCGCTTTGGATCCTGAAGTCGTGGAGTCCAATGCGATCATTGATTTACGCCCGCAGCTCCGTCCGCAAGGGTTGGCACCCGCCGTCGACCCCGGCACACCTGATATCACAGATATCCTTGCCGGGATTGAGGTTGACGATGCCACACTCCGCTTTGACAACAGCACAGCGCTGGCCGTTGTCCTGTCGCCGCGCCCGGACCGGCGACCTTCGAACTTCAGCAACGTCGTCGCTGCGGCGCAGGCCCGCCAACAGGCCCCGCAGGCAGCACCCGCCCCTGCCGCAACCCCTGCCCCGGTTGTCGCAGCAGCACCAGTTGCACCGCAGAACTTTGCCCCGGTCCCGGGTGGTGTCGCGCGGGCAGCAACTCAGGAGGACGCCATCAGCCTGAGGGACATCAACCTGATCGGTGTCTATGGTCGCCCCAACGCCCGCCGCGCCCTCGTGCGTCTGAGCAATGGGCGCTATGTGCGGGTTGAGGTCGGCAGCGCGCTTGATGGCGGACAGGTCACAGCGATTGGCGATGATGCTCTGAACTATGTCAAGCGCGGGCGCACCTTCGCCATTGAGCTACCGTCGGGCTAAGGGCTAGCCGGCCTTCAGCACGCCGCGATCAATCTGATCGGCTTCGATGCTTTCAAACAATGCTTTGAAATTGCCTTCGCCAAAACCATCGTCACCCTTGCGTTGAATAAACTCAAAGAAAATCGGCCCAATCACCGTCTTGCTGAAAATCTGCAGCAAAATCCGCGTTTCACCACCGTCAACGACACCTTCGCCGTCAATCAGGATGCCATGTTTCATCATCCGGTCTTTGGGTTCTTCATGGCCAACCACGCGCGATGTGCTGAGGTCATAGTAGGCCTCGGGTGGCTTGGGCATGAACGTGATGCCGCGTCGTGCGATCTCATCCGTCGCATCGTAAAGGTCATGCGCGCCGACAGCGATATGCTGGATCCCCTCGCCATTATAACGCTTGAGGTATTCGACGATTTGGCCGGTTTCACCGCGATCTTCGTTGATCGGAATGCGGATCCGACCACAAGGCGATGTCAAAGCCCGCGATAGAAGTCCCGTGAACTTCCCTTCGATGTCAAAAAAGCGGATTTCCTTAAAACCGAACAGGTCGCCATAGAACTTGAACCAGACGTCCATATTCCCCTTGTGCACGTTGTGCGTCAGGTGATCGAGGTAGTGGAAACCAACACCAGTGGGATGCGCGTCAGAGATCCAATCGAACTCTTCGTTATAGGGGTTCGCTTCATAATACTGATCAATGAAGTAAATCAGGCTACCGCCAATTCCCACAATGGACGGCGCGTTCATCGTCTTGCCTGCACCGTCATACGGGATCGCCCCTTTGCTGACGGCATGGTCAAAGGCATGCTGCGCATCAACGACCCGCCACCCCATTGATGGCGCACAGGGACCATGCGCTGCGACGAATTCGCGCGCGTGGCTGCCCGGCGCGTTATTGATAATGTAAGTGATATCGCCTTGCTGCCAAAGCTGGATATCCTTGGTCTTATGCGTCGCGGTGTGGGTATAGCCCATCTTCGAGAACAACTCTCGCAGTGTTTCGGGTTCTGGATGGGCGAATTCGACAAACTCGAACCCGTCAGTCCCGGTCGGGTTTTGTGCAGTAATTTCGGATTTTGGTGCGTCGTGTGGGAAAGGGCCCATGGGTGATCTCCTACATATCTTGGAGACGATAACCCAATATACTCGCAAAATTTGCGCGACATGATATCGTTTCACTAGAATGTATGCGCGTTACGCGCACGTTATTTCGAATTTTTGAGGATTTCCCGCATGATATTGGATCCCGCTGACCGCAAAATTCTTGCAGCTTTGCAACGCGATTCCACGCTAACCGCACAAGAGTTGGGAGAGGCGTTGCACATGTCCCCCTCGCAAGCGGGGCGTCGCAAACAACGCCTTGAGGCAGAGGGCTATATCGCCGGCTATCGGGCCCATCTGGCGCCTGAAAAGGTGGGGCTCAGCGTGCAGGGGTTTGTTCAGATTGTGATGGCCACGCACACCGAACAGAACGCACGCGACTTTGTGCAGCTGACCAAAAGCAGGCCCGAAATTGTCGGTGCATGGACATTAACCGGTGAGGCCGACTACCTC
Organism: Yoonia sp. JB2-21; assembly: GCF_055693545.1. Lineage (NCBI taxonomy): Bacteria > Pseudomonadati > Pseudomonadota > Alphaproteobacteria > Rhodobacterales > Paracoccaceae > Yoonia > Yoonia sp. JB2-21. The sequence goes on along the minus strand of NZ_JBVFUC010000001.1, from coordinate 2,955,490 downwards.
CTGCGGGTCTATTGCACAGACCTTGCCGCGCTCAACTTGCTGGTCCAACAGGTCTTGCTGCCCCACCCTGCTGTCAGCCGGGTACAAAGCCAGATTGTCATGGAACGCGTCAAACCGGACGCCCCGCTTCCGCTTTGATCAATAGACCCGGCGCAGCTGAAAACTGCGTCGGGCCACGAAAAACATGACAACCCCACCCGCAACGAAAGCGGCACCGTATGAAAACATGGATGCGATCGCGGCCCCGATAAATGGGGCGGTCAAAAGCGCAAAGGTGTTCAACGCTTCACTCAAGGCCGTGATCCGCCCGATCTGGCCGGGCGCGACATGGTTCTGGATCACGGTGCGGTACGGCACGATTGTCAGCGCCGAACAGAACCCCAACACCGCAAAAATACCCGTAAAGACCCAAATACTGATCGGTACCCCAAACTGATGAAGCAAATCAAAAAGTCCAAGTGCAATAACCATCAATGCCCCGACCCCAGCGCCCAAAGTGACAAGCACGAAGGGCTTATTGTGTGTTCTTGCCGTCCCCAGAACCAGCGCGCCCAACACACCGCCTGCCCCCACGGCGGCAAGTGTAAGCCCCAGCACTGTCTGCGAAAATCCAAGGTTCCGGGTCAGCGGAGCGATCAGCGTGTCGTAGAAAAACATCGCAAAATACCCCGCGCCCATCAACATCAGCGCCGGCCGCAAAACCACCGATCCGTTGACAATCATCAAGCCCAATTTAACCTCGTCCCACATCGACACTTTGACACCTATCGCCGCATCAGGCCGTGGGATGGCAGGCATTCGCAAGAAAAGGGCGACCGCCAAAAGTGAGACCCCCACATTGACCAGAAAAATTGACTGAGGGGCCATCCAGATCAGTAACGCACCCCCCAGCGCAGGGGCGACAATCTTGGCCGTCTGATTAATGGCATGGCTCTGTCCATTCACGCGCATGCGGTTGTCGTCGTCACAAAGCGCTTGGATGGCGGCCTGTTTGGCAGGCGTGAAAAAACTGTCAACGACGCCCCGCAAGAGAACAAAAAACAACAAAACGGGCCAGTTGGGCGCAAAAACCAGCGCCGCCGTCATCGCGGCACGGCCCAAGTTGCTCAGGATCAGCACCTGTCTGATATCCGCCCGATCAACGGCGACACCAGCAAAGACGCCGACCAAAAGATAGGGCGCACCAAAACTGACGGCGAGCAGCGCAAAAACGATAGGATCAGCCTGCCATACGTAGGCCAACAAGGCACCGATCGCGACAAAGTCCAACCAATCGGCGAAGTCAGCCGGGACTTGGGCGATCAGCAATGTGCGTAAAGAACGCTTTGTTTCGGGCCGCGTCATCAATGAACTTTCATACTCTTCAGAACGCGTCACCGTCGTCTCATCAGTTTTGATATCACCAGACAGGGATGACAATTCACAAACTGGTCACTTCTCAAAGAAATTTTGACCGTTACACTGGTATGTAACAATCACAAGATGAACGTCAAACGTGACCGCTGTTCGGAACAGGACCTCGCGGCATGGGGCAGATCGGCAAAATGGACAGCTTCTTATTTCAGGCGACAATCTATCTGGGTGCCGCAGTTATTGCGGTACCACTGGCGGCGCGAATGGGCTTGGGGTCAGTTCTTGGGTACCTGCTGGCCGGTATTCTGATTGGCCCACTCACCGGTCTGGTCGGCAGCGAAACCAAGGATTTGCAGCATTTCGCTGAATTTGGCGTTGTGATGATGCTGTTTCTGATTGGTCTGGAACTGGACCCGCGCGCACTTTGGAACATGCGCCTGCGGCTTTTGGGTTTGGGTGGGTTACAAATATCGCTGACGATGGTGGCAATCAGCGGCTGTAGTCTTGTCCTGGGGTACGATCTGTCAACGGCCGTCGCGATCGGCATGATCTTTGCCCTGTCCTCGACCGCGATTGTTTTGCAGACGCTGACAGAAAAAGGGCTGATGCAGACCAGCGGTGGGCGGGCCACCTTTTCCGTTCTGCTCGCGCAGGATATCGCTGTCATTCCAATGTTGGCCTTACTCCCCCTGCTCGCCGTTCCAGCGGTGTTGCAAGCCGCGGCCGATGGATCGCTCACCCGCACAGCCGTCGAACACGGTGATGGTCACGCAGCGACGCTAAGCCTTGTCGAAGGTTTGCCGGGCTGGGGCGTGACGCTTGTGACGCTGGGCGCTGTTATTGCTGTCATTCTCGCCGGTGTTTTTCTGACCCGCCCCGTGTTTCGCTACATCCATCAGGCGCGCCTGCGCGAGATGTATACAGCACTTGCCCTGCTGATGGTTGTTGCGACCGCCGTGCTGATGACATTGGTTGGCCTGTCGCCCGCTTTGGGTACTTTTTTGGCCGGTGTTGTTCTGGCCAACTCAGAATTCCGGCACGAACTTGAAAGCGATCTGGCACCGTTCAAGGGGCTTTTGCTCGGCCTTTTCTTTATCACGGTGGGGGCTGGGATCGATTTTGAACTTTTGTTTGCTGAGCCAACCAGCATCATAGGCGTCGCTGTCGCCGTGATGCTGATCAAGGGGCTGATCCTTTTCGGGCTCGCCGTCCTGTTCAAGCTGCACAAGAAGGATATTTGGCTGTTCACCCTCGGGCTTGCGCAGGCGGGCGAGTTTGGTTTTGTCCTGATTTCATTTTCACTTCAGCAAGGTGTGTTGACGGGGGCGCTGGCGGGGCAATTGCTGCTGGTGACCGCACTGTCGATGCTGATCACACCGCTACTGTTCATTATTTATGAAATGATCATCCGCCGGATGGATGACACCGAAGAAGCGGCGCATGACGAAGTTGACGAACAAGGCACCGTCATCATCGCTGGCATCGGGCGGTTCGGTCAGATCGTGAACCGGCTGGTCCAAAGTGCAGGGTTCCAAACGGTTGTGGTCGATAACGACCTCAGCACAGTGCAGATGATGCGCAAATTCGGATATCGCGGCTTTTTTGGGGACCCGACCCGGCCTGACCTGTTGAACGCAGCCGGTTTGGAGGATGCCAAAGTGCTGGTTGTCGCCGTCGATGACCGTGAAGCGGGCAACAAACTGGTGCGCTATGCCCGCAAGGCCCGTCCGGACCTGCACATCATCGCACGCGCGCGCGACAGGGTGCACGTGCATGAACTTTATGATGCCGGCGCGAATGATATTGTCCGCGAGATGTTTGACAGCTCTTTGCGCGCCGGGCGTTATGCGCTGGAAAATCTGGGATTGTCAGATTTCGAAGCCGCCGAACTTGAACAGGCGTTCTTTCAGCACGACCGCAACGCCCTGCGCGAATTGGCCGAGCTTTGGCGTCCCGGTGTTCCGATCACAGAGCTGCCCGACTATGTGGCCCGCGCCCGCGCGTTGAACAGCGCGCTTGAATTGGAACTGACCGCGCGCCAGCAGGCCAACGAACAAAGGTCGGACTAGCCGTCGCTGACCCCGGCTTCGGCAAAGGTTGCCATCCCGGAGTGGCAGGCCACAGCACCCTTTAGCACGCCAATTGCGAGAGCGGCACCTGATCCTTCGCCCAACCGCAGGCCCAGCCGCAACAATGGTTCTTTGCCCAGCGCATCCAGAAGACGCTGATGCGCGCCTTCGGCACTAAGGTGCCCGGCAACGGTGTGATCCAACGCGCCATCCACTGCCTTGTGTAGCGCGGCAGCGGCCGCACAACAGATGAACCCGTCAAGGATTACGGGGATCTTATGGTGGCGTGCCGCAGCAATAGCACCCGCCATCGCGGCCAGTTCGCGCCCGCCCAGACAGCGCAATACCTCAAGCGGGTCAGACGTGGCGTGTCGTGCCAGACCCCGCCCAACGATGTCTGTTTTGCGGGCCAGACCGTCATCGTCAACACCCGTGCCTCGGCCCGTCCAATCGGCGGCATCACCGCCAAGAACGGCGGCAGCAACGGCTGCGGCGGAGGTCGTATTGCCGATCCCCATTTCGCCGGTGACCAACAGGTCTGCATCGGGATCTACGGCGTTCCAACCGGTTCGTAACGCATCGACAAATGCGTCTTCGGTCATCGCAGGCGCCGTTGTGAAGTCGGCTGTCGGTGTGTCCAGCGCCAATGGGTAGACATCCATCTTCGCCCCGAACGCTTTGGACAATTGATTGATCGCCGCGCCGCCATGTTCAAAGTTCGCGACCATCTGCCCGGTCACCTCCGGCGGGAAAGCCGAGACGCCTTGCGCACAAACACCGTGATTGCCAGCAAAGATAATCACCTGCGGCGCGTTGATCTGCGGTTGCGCATCGCCGCGCCAGCTTGCGTACCAAATCGCGAGGTCTTCCAATCGGCCCAGCGCGCCGGGCGGCTTGGTCAGTTGGCCGTTGCGGTCTTGTGCGCTCTGAAGTGCCGCCGCATCTGGTCCGGGTCCTTGCGCCAATGCATCGCGAAAGGTTGAGATACTGGTAAATGGTGCTTGCATCGCGATCTTGCTCCGGTCAATTCTTGCTCTTGTTTAACGCACACCGCCCCGATGAAAAGACCCCGGAAGGACGCATTTTGTACAAACACGACACTGCTTTGATCGACCGGGTTGATCTGCCTGCCGCCTTGGGTTTGCTGACGCGGTTACCAGTGATCGTCGATGGCACACGCGCGATGGAACGCGGTGCCGCTTCGGCTTGGGCTTATCCGTTGGTTGGTGTTGTTTTGGGAGTGATCCTTGCTGCCGCTACCGCGTTGATGAAATGGATCGGCTTGCCTGCAGGAATCGTTGCGGGGTTGATCCTTGCAGGATCAGTCATCCTGACAGGTGCTATGCATGAAGACGGGTTGGCCGATAGTGCGGACGGTCTTTGGGGCGGCTGGGACAAAGCGCGCAGACTTGCCATTATGAAGGACAGCCACATTGGCGTGTACGGCGTCTGCGCGATTGCGCTGTCGCTGTTGCTGCGCTGGCTGGCTTTGGTCGTGATCATTTCGGTGGGTGCCTATTGGGTGGCCTTCATCACCGTGGGGGCCGTCAGCCGCGCCAGTATGGTAGCACTGATGGCGATACTGCCCAACGCGCGAGAGGGTGGTTTGAGCACGTCTGTGGGTCGCCCCGCCACGCAAACCGTGTCGTTGGCACTGGGCATTGCGTTCGGCTTTGCCCTGCTGTGTGGTTACCCATGGGTTACCTTAGTTACAATTTTAACGACTGTGGGCTGTGGGCTGATTGCCCGCGCCAAGATCGGTGGGCAGACGGGTGATATCCTAGGCGCGACCCAGCAAGTCACGGAAATCACAGCGTTAATCGCGATTGTGGTGATGATAACCTAGCGCAAAACACGGCACGCCAGTGCCGTGGTAAAGGACCCCCGATCAACATGCGCCCCAATCGCGCGGCTCTCTAATTTACCGTTCGTTAAGGTTGTGGCCATGACTTGGGTCCAATCAGCGCTTGCCGTGATCATCTCGGGCCCGTCCCCGCAATCGCGGATACCACCGCCGATGTCGCGTTCACCAATGCGGTGATTGGTCAGACCGGGCAGGTCCGCGACAGGCTCCAGCGCGCCATCGACAAAGCGCCAGACGCGCAGGGTTTTCGCCAAATGCGGCCGGTCGATATAGGCGATTTCAATCAGTCCGTCGCCATCAAGGTCCGCCACACCAATGGGAGCAAGCCAGCGGTTCGTGCGTCCGATATGTGGGGTTGCGGCGATCTTACCGGTTTCATCATAGATCGCGAGTTGCGCGCCTTGGGGGAAGTGTGTCTCAACCACAATGACTTCGGGTGTGCCATCGTTGTCAACATCAGCAAGTCGCGGGGCGACGTCTTCGAATACGCGATCAAGCGGCAGGCGGAATTCATAGGTAGTCTTGCGCACAACAGGTTGTTGCAGCAAAGACCCTCCGGTGTTGCCCGTGCCAATCTCAAGCGTCCCCCACTCAATCGCATCGCCCAAAATGCCATGCGCGTACCGATCTGTAGGTGCTGCATATTCCGCCGAAACAATCGTCTCGGCGCAGGCAGAGGTGGCCATGATGGCCACCAATGCAAAGGTGCGGATCAAATCTGTTTTTCCGGCATCTGGACGCGCAGACCGTCCAAGTCGTCGGTAACTTTCAGCTGGCAAGTCAAGCGCGATTTGGTTGGGTTTGGCTCATATGCGAAGTCGAGCATATCTTCTTCCATTGCGTCCTTTGCAGGCAGCTTTTCAACCCAAGCGTCATCGACATAAACGTGGCAGGTCGAACAGGCGCAGGCACCGCCGCAATCGGCCTCGATCCCCGGAATGCCGTTGTCGCGCGCGCCTTCCATCACGGTCAGCCCGTTGGCGACGTCCACGACGTGTTCTTTGCCGCCATGTTCAACATACGTAATCTTGGCCATTCTCATCAGTCCCTTTGAAATCGGTCAGTTCAGCAACTTAAGTAGTGCACGTTTATCGGGCTCGCCACCCTAAATGTTGCCAAGTCGGGTGCTAACACGAATGTGTACTGTGGACTCTGGCCTGCGAATACGTACCTTCGCGATACGTTGGGGCGTGAGGCCCAAAGATAGGGAGAATCATATGAAGTATCTATCAAAGGCCGTTTTGGCGGCGAGTATTGCTGTTTCAGCACCTATGGCGCAGGCGCAAGACGCCGAAGAGGCCAGCTATATCCTTGCCACGGCATCGACCGGTGGCACATATTATCCAGTGGGCGTTGCACTTTCGACGCTTGTGAAGGTCAAGCTGGAGCCAAGCCAAAAGATCGGCATGTCCGCGATCAGCTCTGCCGGGTCTGGCGAAAACGTCCGCCTGATCCGTGAAGGCGAGGCGCAGTTCGGTATTTTGCAGGGTCTGTTTGGCTACTACGCAGCGACCGGCACGGGCCCCGTTGATGAACCGCAAGACCACCTGCGTTCCGTCACCATGCTGTGGCAAAACGTGGAGCAGTTTGTTGTGTCCTCTGATGTCGCGACAACCGGTACAATTGAAGACATGGTCGCACTCAAGGGCGAAGGCATGGCCTTGGGGCGTCAGAACTCTGGCACCATCGGATCGAACGCGACGATCATGGCAGGCTTTGGCGTCGACATTGAAAACGACTATGAGCTGGTCTTTGCAGGTTATGGCCCATCGGCCGAAGCCCTGCAAAACGGTCAGGTCAAGGGCATCGGTACGCCTGCGGGTGTTCCAACCGGTGCGGTCAGTCAATTGATGGCGGCGGCCGGTGATGGTGTGACAATGCTCAACTTCACCGATGAGCAGTTGGAAATGGCCGATGGCGGGCGTGGTCTTTGGACGCGTTACGTGATCGAAGCTGGCACCTATCCGGGTCAGGCTGAGGATATCAACACCATCGCACAGCCCAATTTCCTTGCGACACATGCTGATCTGCCAGAGGAAAATGTCTATCAGATCACCAAGACGATCTATGAAAACCTGCCGTTCCTGCAGGCGATCCACCCCGCCACCAAGGCAATGGCACTGGAAGCTGCGATTGCGGGTTTGCCTGTGCCACTGCACCCCGGCGCGGCGCGGTTCTATCAGGAACAAGGGATTGAAATCCCAGAGCGTCTGATCGCAAACTAACAATACCGCGGCCCGCGCCAACACAGGTGCGGGCCGTTTTGCACATAAGGGGACGCATATGTCTGATGAAACCCCCGTCGAACCCGCAGCCCAACGCGAGTTTGCTGGCCTGACCAATACGGCCCTCTCTATTCTTTGCTTTTTGATCGCGGTTGGGCACATCTATGTCGCCTTTGATCCGATCATTTCCGAATTCCAACGCAACGCCTATCACTTTGCTGGCTTTGCCTTTTTGGCGGCCGTCCTGAACCCACTGATCAGCGGCAAGACCCGCAGCAAGCCAATGCTGGCCTTTGATCTGATCTTGGGTGTGCTGGTGGCGGCTGCTGCGATTTACATGCCCTTTGCCGAGCAGGGCATTTATGACCGCGGCGTCAAATTCTCGACCCTTGATTGGATTGCTGCCGCGATCTGTATCGTTGGCGCGATTGAGTTGACCCGCCGTTTGACCGGCTGGGTGATCCCCAGCTTAATCATCATTGCGATTACCTATGTCGGCTGGTGGGGCCAGACCATTGGTGGCGTGTTTTCCTTTCCGGGGCTAAGTTGGGAGTCCATCGCCTTTCGGTCGATCTTTGGCGATGATGCGATGTTTGGCACAATTGCGCGGATTTCTTCAACTTTCGTGTTTTTGTTTATCATCTTCGGGGCGTTCCTTTTACGATCCGGCGCCGGGGACTTTGTCATCAACATTGCTCGCGCAATTGCGGGGCGTCTGGTTGGTGGTCCGGGGATTGTGGCTGTCATTGCATCCGGTTTGACCGGCACGATTTCGGGGTCGGCCGTAGCCAACACCGCCTCGACCGGGGTCATCACCATCCCGTTGATGAAAAAGGCGGGGTTCCCGCCCAAGTTTGCAGGCGGGGTTGAGGCCGCGTCTTCAACCGGGGGCCAGTTGATGCCCCCGATCATGGGCGCCGGTGCGTTTGTGATGGCGAGCTTTACCCAGATTCCGTATGAGACCATTGTCGCGGTCGCGGCTTTGCCCGCCCTGCTCTATTTCCTATCCGTCGTTTTCTTTGTCAGGATCGAGGCCCGCCGTTTGGGCCTGCAACCGATGGAAAGCGATGGCGAAACGGTTGGCTCTGCCTTCAAGAAAGGCGGCGCGAGTTTTGTTATCCCGATTAGTGGGTTGATTGGCATGCTGGTATCCGGGTTTACCCCTGCCTATGCTGCCGTCTTTGGCATTTTGGCCGTGATCGGATCAAGTTGGCTGACGCAGAACCCGATGGGTCCGCGCGCGGTGTTTGAGGCGATGGTGATGGGCACCAAGGGCATGATTATGACGGCGGTGCTGCTTTGTGCTGTGGGCCTTGTGGTCAACGTGATCGCGACGGCAGGCATCGGGAATACGTTTAGCCTGATGATTGCGGATTGGGCGGGTGGGAACCTGCTGATCGCCATTATCATGGTCGCGATTGCGAGCCTCGTTTTGGGCATGGGCCTGCCAGTGACGGCGGCCTATATCGTGCTGGCCACGCTCTCGGCCCCTGCCCTTGCGGGCATGATCGCAGATCGCTTTGTGATCGACGCGCTGGCCGCTGGCACCTTGGGCGACGCGGGCAATGCAGTGCTGATGTTTGGGGTGCCTAATCCTGCGGTGCTGACCGGTGCGTTGTCGGTGGAAGAGGCCACAGCAATCATCCGTGCCTTGCCGCTTGAGGTCGCCGCACCCTTGCGCGATTTGGTCGTGCCGCAAGATGTGACCGTTGCGGCCATTCTGTCTGCGCATATGATCATCTTTTGGCTAAGCCAGGACAGCAACGTGACCCCACCCGTGGCGCTTGCGGCCTTTACAGCCGCGGCCATCGCCAAGGCCCCCGCAATGGCGACCGGATTTGCCAGTTGGAAGCTTGCCAAGGGTCTTTATATCGTGCCGCTGATGATGGCCTACACACCTTTTCTGTCAGGCGACTGGGGGGTGATGCTGGTCATCTTCGCGTTTGGCGTTGTGGGCATCTATGGCCTTGCGGGCGCGTTGCAAGGCTGCATGGAGGCCCCGCTGAACCCGATCACGCGGGTTATTGTGGGGCTGGCCGGTGCAGCCTGCATTTGGCCTGCACCCATCGGGGTGCATATTGGTGGTGCAGCTGTCGTGATCACACTTTTGATCATCAACTCCCGCCAATTGCAAAGACCGGTCCCCGCCTAGGGAGGATGACAATGCATCAGGGAAGTTGTCTGTGTGGCGCGGTACGTTTCACCGTCGAAGGCGATTTGCCAGACATCAATGCCTGTCACTGCGTCGCGTGCCGGAAACACTCGGGGCATTATGAGGCCTCGGTGGATGTACCCCGCGCAGCCCTGACGGTGACGGGTGAAGACCAAGTCGGCTGGTATCAATCATCAGAAAAAGTGCGACGCGGCTTTTGCACGACCTGTGGGTCCACGCTCTTTTGGGACCCGATATTCCAAGATTGGACAGCCGTCGCAATGGGCGCATTTGATACGCCCACCCATACCAAGCTGGCCCGGCATATATTTGTCAGTGAAAAGGGTGACTATTACGACATTGCCGATGGCCTGCCACAGAATGCCACCTAACGAAAAAGGCGGCCCCGGGGGACCGCCTTTCGACTTGTTTGGTGTGTGACCTTATTCTTCCAAGGACAGCGCGACAAAGCGTGGATCACCGCCACGGCGCACCAGCAACAGGATAGACTTGCGACCTGCTTCGGTGGCGGCGGTGATCTGCTCTTCCAGTTCGGCAGGATCGGTGATCGCTTCTTGCCCAGCCTCGGTGATCACGTCACCTTCCAACAGGCCCTTTGATGCAGCTTCTGAATCCGGGTTGATCCCTGTGATCACCAGACCTGTGTCGACCGTCAGTGAGAACTGATCGGTCAATTCTGGTGTGATTGGTGACAGGGTCAATCCCAAAATTTCGGACTGTTCTGGCGTTGCCTCTTCGTCGGTAGATGCAGGGAACGCAACCGCCTCAGAGGTTTCACGACGGCCCAGAACGACAACTAGATCCTCGGTATCGCCGTCACGCAGGACAACGACTGGAACCTCTTTACCGACAGGGGAGTTCCCCACGATGCGGACCAGTTCGCGCGTATCTTCGATCTCGATTTCGTCGAAATTGATGATCACGTCACCGGCCAGCATTCCAGCATTTTCAGCAGGACCGGCAGGTACGTCTGTCACCAAAGCGCCGCGGGCAAGGTCGAGCCCTTCAATGGCGTCAACCATGTCAGGTGTGACATCCTGAATACGCACACCCAACCAGCCACGGCGTGTTTCACCAAATTCGATCAGTTGATCGACCACATTGGTCACAACAGCCGAGGACATCGCAAAACCGATCCCGATAGAGCCGCCATTTGGCGAAAGGATCGCCGTGTTCACGCCGATCACCTCGCCGTTCATGTTGAACAGCGGACCGCCGGAATTGCCACGGTTAATCGCGGCATCTGTCTGGATGTAGTCGTCATAGGTGCCGGAAAGCGCACGATCACGCGCTGATACGATACCAGCAGAGACCGAGAAGCCCTGACCAAGTGGATTACCCATCGCCATCACCCAATCGCCGACCCGTGAACCTTCGGCTGTGCTGTCACCAAAGGGAACGAACGGCAAACCATCAAGGTCAACCTTGAGGACGGCAATATCGGTGTTGGGGTCTGTCCCGACAAGCTCGGCTGGGACACCGGGTTCACCGCCGGGGTAGAATTCGATCAGGATTTCGTCGGCGCCTTCGATCACGTGGTTGTTGGTGACGATGTAGCCATCTTCGGAAATCACAAACCCTGATCCGAGCGCAGAAGAGCGACGCTGCCCGTCACCGGGACCGCGATCAAGGTCGTTGAAGAAATCCTCAAACGGTGATCCTTCTGGCACCAGCCCTTGTGGACCTGTGCGCCCGGCGATTGTTGTGCTGGTGGTGATATTCACCACCGACGGGCTGACTTGTTCGGCAAGATCAGCAAATGTTGCGGGCCGATTTTGCGCATGTGCAAGCGTCACTTGCGCCAGTACCAATGCGAAGGCGACGGCCAATGTCGTCACGAACGCCATCAGCAGCCGGCGGGCGCGCTGTTGGTCTTGTTGAATTGCGATTGCCTTGGACTTCACTGGGCAAATCTCCTTTGTCTTGGACATGGGGCGCAAAACGCAGGCCCCGTTTTTCTGAACATGATGTTCTATGTAGGGCGACAATTGTGCAACGCAAACTTCGCTACTCAACGCTCAATAGGACGTGATTTTTCGTGTGTTGCTTGCAATGTGATAGGTTTGGGCATCTGTTGATCGCAAATCATGTCTGAGTTCCCGAGTATCGCCTATGTTGCCGCAGTTCTTGTCCCCGTCCGTTTTGATCATGCTTGCGGGAGGTGTTCAGATCTTTGGCTACCTTCTGATCAATCAGACCTATTTGCGGCTGACGATGCTGTGCAGCACCTCGCTTTATATTCTTTATTATTTCCAAGCAGCTGACACGCCTCTTTGGGGCGCAATTGGCGTGTCCGTTATGACGTTGGTCGCTATTCTGATCGGGCTGGCCGCACTTTATGCGCGCAACGCCAGCTGGTCGGTTCCCGAAGAACACAAAGATATCTATCCGCTCTTTGATGAATTGATCCCGGGTGACTTCCGCAAGGTGATGCGTGTCGCCACCCGCAAAACACTGACCGAGCCCATGATCGTCACTCAGGAAGGAAAGGCGCCCGACGACCTGATCTTCGTGGTCAAAGGCACTTTCTTTGTCCAAAAGGGCAATGTCCATTTTGATGTCCCCGGTCCCACTTTCGTCGGAGAGGTCGCTTATCTGCGGGACACACCAAGTGCTGCGACAACAACGCTGCCTGCGGACACAGAGATCGTAGTGTGGTCCCGCGCCGATTTAACCAAACATATGCGCGCCGCACCCCGCCTGAAACTAGCGTTGGATGCGCTGATCTCGCGGGATTTGGCAAATAAAGTGTCATTGGCCATCTCGCCCGACGCAAAACATGGTTAGTCGCAAATAAAAAGGGCCAGCGCAGTGGCTGGCCCTTCCGTGTTCATCGCCCGATCAGCTTACTCGCCAAAGTTGCCGTCGTCTGATTTCAGATAGTTAAAGAACTCATTGTCAGGTGACAGGACCATGGTCGAATTCCCCGGACGCAGTGACCGCTGGTAGGCGGTCATGGAGCGGTAGAATTCAAAGAATTCCGGATCAGCACCAAAGGCTTCGGCGAAGATGGCGTTACGCTGCGCGTCTGCCTCACCCTGAATGATCTGACCTTCACGTTGTGCTTCTGACACAAGTTCAATCACAGTCCGGTCCGCACCCGCGCGAATACGCTGGGCGGCTTCGTTACCGCGCGCACGTTCGTCTGCGGCTTCCCGGTCACGTTCGGCTTTCATACGCTCATAGGTCGCGTTGAGGTTTTCTGGCGGCAGGTCAGTGCGCTTAAGACGCACGTCAATCACCTCTAGCCCCAGCGCGCGCGCTTCGGTTATTGCAGATGCGCGAATACGCAACATCAGCGCCGCGCGATCGACCGACAAAATATCGTTGGAAGATACCGAACCCAGAACCTCACGCGTTTCAGCGCGCAAGATGCTGTCCAACCGACGGGCCGCAGCCTCTTCCCCGCCGGCACCAACGGCGCGACGGAACTGTTCGACGTCCGAAATCCGGTAGCGCGCGAAGGCATCGACGACCAAACGACGGTCATCAGATGGTGTGACCTCCAGTGGTTCGAGATCACGGCTGAGGATACGGTCGTCATAGCGCACGACCTCTTGGATCAGTGGGATTTTGAAGCCCAGTCCCGGCTCTTCCTGCACCTTCACGATTTGACCAAATTGCAGGACCAGCGCCTTTTGGCGTTCGTCCACGATGAAGAGTGATGACATAATGCCAATGACGATGACCGCGACGGCGGGCAGAAGGAATGCTGACTTACGCATTAGTTTGACCCCTCAGTTGTGTTGCGACGCAGATCGTTCAGCGGCAGATATGGCACAACGCCCTGCCCCCCGCCGTCGCCTTCATCAAGCAAGATGATGTCGACGCCACCAAGAACGCTTTCCATGGTTTCCAGATAGAGGCGCTTGCGTGTGACTTCCGGTGCTAGCAAATATTCTGTCAAAACGGCCGAGAAGCGGCTGGCTTCACCGGTCGCTTCGTTCACCACGCGGGCGCGGTACCCTTCGGCTTGTTCGAGGATTTGCGCCGCTTGACCACGGGCTTCTGCAACCACTTGGTTTGCATAGGCATCGGCCACGTTTTGCACCCGGTCACGTTCCTGTTCCGCATCCTGAACGGCGCGGAACGAGGCGATAACAGGCTCTGGTGGGTCAGCCTTGTCAAAGTTGACACGGATGATGTTCACACCGGAATCGTAGTCATCCAGCGTGCTTTGGATTAGATCACGCAAACGGTCTGCAATTGCGCCACGGTCCCGGTTCAGGATCGGGGCCAGGTCCGACTGTGCAATAATCTCGCGCATGGCCGATTCAGCGACCGCTTCAATTGTTTGTGGCGGATTGGCGAGGCTGAACAGGTAGAGTTGTGGATCCGTGATGTTCCAGACCACCTGGAAATCAATGTCCACAATGTTTTCGTCACCTGTCAGCATCAGACCGGCGTCCATACCGGACCGACTGGTGCCGATGTCGATGTTGCGTTCGGAGGTCACCGCGATGACCTCGCGGCTGACAATGGGCCAAGGCGCAAAGTTCAAACCAGGTTCACCAACAGCGCGAAATTCACCCAAGAACAATTCGACCGATTTTTCTTCAGGACGGACCGTATAAAATGAGGCACCGAGCCAAGCAATGATAGCAATGATAAAACCAAGGCCAACCATGCCGCGTGTGATCTGAGGACCACCACCGCCGCCGACGGATCCGCCGCCGCCATTGTTGCCACCGCCGCCCATCAGCACGCGCAGTTGTTCGCGGCCCTTGTTCACCAGTTCATCAATCTCGGGAATGTTCGGGCCTTCATTGCCTGGCTTGCGACCACCGCTGTCGCGGTCATCGTCTTTTCTGCCGCCAGAGCCGTTGTTTCCACCGCCGCCCCACGGGCCACCGTTATTTCCTGCCATTGTTTCCTATGCTTCCTTTCAGCGATGCCCCACCGTCGCGGGCCTTCTCCATGCCATGTGTGGCTTGATCTTGTGAAATCAAGCGGTGCGCATGGGTTCCTTCATTGTCACAAGTTCCTCGGCCATCGTCGGGTGAACGGCAACGGTTCTGTCAAAGTCTTCTTTGGTCGCACCCATCTTTACAGCGATCCCAGCAAGTTGGATCATTTCGCCCGCATGATCTGCGACGATATGACAACCCAAAACCTTGCGCGTTGCGACACTGACCACAAGCTTCATTAACACCCGGTCATCGCGGCCCGCAAAGGCATGGTTCATCGGTTTGAATGAGGTGCAATAAATCTCGACCGGTTCGATGTCGCGCGCTTCTTCTTCTGTCAGGCCCACAGTGCCCAGTTCCGGTTGTGTAAACACAGCCGAGGGAATCAATTCGTGGTCCACTGGCGTTGGGTTGCCCTTAAAGACCGTTTCAACAAAGGCCATGCCTTCGCGGATTGCCACAGGTGTCAGTTGCACGCGGTTGGTGACGTCGCCAATTGCGTAGATGGATGGCACAGCAGTCTGGCTATAGTCGTCCACGACGATCTCGCCCCGCCGCCCGACTTTTACGCCGGCCTCTTCAAGTCCCATACCGTCTGTGTTCGGGGACCGGCCAGTTGCAAACATCACCTGATCATAGACCTTTTCGGTCCCGTTGGTCGCCTTGACCCAAATCCCGTGACCAGTGCCGCCTTGCGGCAAGGCCGCAGGCTTGCCATCTTCCATTGGCACACCTTCTTGCACACCGGCAAGATCATCAGCAGTGGCGGCGCGCATCTCGACGACGTTTGTGCCAAGATGCAGGTCCACGCCCTTTGCGCGCATACCTTCAGCAACCAAGCCACGTGCTTCATCGTCAAACCCGCGAAGGATTTGCGCGCCCCGATAGAACTGCGTCACTTTTACACCGAGGCCATTCAGGATGCCCGCGAATTCAGACGCAATATAGCCGCCGCCAATGATCAGGATCGACTTGGGCATCTCTTTGAGAAGGAAAATCTCATTTGAGGTAATCCCCAATTCCGACCCCGGCATGTCGGGCACGACCGGGCGACCACCGGTGGCAACAAGGATATGTTTGGCCGTCACCTCTTTCCCCGTCGAGAGCGTGACAGTGTGCGGATCTTTCAGTGATGCGCGCGCGTCGAAAATCTCGACATCCGAACCGTTCAAAAGCTTGCGATAAATACCCTCAAGACGATCAAGTTCGGTGTTTAGCTTGGCGCTGAAGCGCGTCCAGTCAAACGGGCCATCCGTCACGTCCCAGCCGTAAGCACGCGCGTCATCGAACATTTCCGAAAAGCCCGAGGCAAAGACCATCAGCTTTTTGGGCACACAGCCGCGAATGACGCAGGTACCGCCCATGCGGTATTCTTCCGCGAGCGCAACTTTCGCCCCCGTCGCAGAAGCAACACGTGCGGCGCGCACACCGCCGGAACCGCCCCCGATGACGAAAAGGTCATAGTCAAATGTCATTGTAAGGGCTCCGATATTGATGGGTTTTGGCCAGACCGTTCAGTCGGCCATATCAGAAAAGATGTTATCATCGTCCAGCACATCAAAACGTACAACGTCAGATGTGTCGTTTGTGATGTCACGGGTGGTCACAGTGCCGTCACCGTGGCCCACAATGACCACGTCACAGATATCAATGAACAATCCGTTTTCAACGACGCCGGGGATCTGATTGATGACAAGGCTGAGCTGTCGTGGATTGCCAATCCGCTTGAGGTGCAGATCAAGGATGAAGTTCCCCTCATCTGTCACAAATGGCTGTCCACCGGCCATGCGTTGCACGACTTCGTTGCCAAGCACATCCATGCCGGTCAGCGTTTCTTCGATCAGGTTCTGCGTCACCGGCAGACCAAACGGCACGACCTCCAGTGGCAAGGGAAATGCGCCCAGCGTGTCGACCTTCTTGCTGGCATCCGCAATCACGATCATGCGATCGCTTGCGGTCGCAACGATCTTTTCGCGTAAATGTGCGCCGCCGCCGCCTTTGATCAGTGTCAGTTCGTCGTCATACTCATCCGTGCCGTCGATGGTGATGTCCAGCCACTTGGCCTCTTCCAGAGTGATCACATCGATGCCAACTTCGCGGGCTAGTTTTGCCGTCCGGTTCGACGTCGGCACGCCTTTGATCTTTAGCCCCTCTTCGCGGACCATTTCGCCCAAGCACTGCACCATCCATGCCGCAGTTGATCCCGTTCCAAGACCAACCTTCATGCCGGACTCGACATATTCCGTCGCCTGTTTACTGGCGACAAATTTCACCTTGTCGATCGGGGACAACTGACCACCCATGATGCACACTCCAAAACGCGTTCACCGTGGTTATAGGCAAGATTGCAGCGGGGTGCGAGGCCCCAATTGACCATATGTCCGACGGCCGGTCGTCGCGCGCTTTTTCTTCGGCGAAACGTCGTATTTGACATCTCAGGACGGCTAACGATCCGTTAGCCACGCACTATGAGCACCGTATTGCGTCTTCACTATGCCCCGGACAACGCATCTCTCTGCGTGCGCCTCGCGCTGGAAGAGCTGCAACTGGACTATGACACCTGCCTTGTTGATCGTCGCAGGCAGGCCCACAAGTCCGCGGATTTTCTGGCGCTTAATCCCAATGGGGTCATACCGGTTCTGGAAACCGTGCACGGACCAATGTTTGAGACAGCTGCGATCCTGTTGTGGCTGGCCGACAAACAGGGCCGTTTGATGTCGGCGCCGCAAGACCCGGCGCGCGCCCACGCGACACAATGGCTGTTTTGGTTATCAAACACACTGCATCCGACATTGCGGACCCTATTCTATCCGTCACACTACATTGACGCAGGCATCGAGGCCTTGCGCCGCAAAAGCCGCGCGCGGCTGACAGCGCACTTGGATCTTTTGGACGCGGCTCCAAACGCCGACTGGTTGGACTGCCAGGAAGCCACAGTGCAAGGCTGTTATCTTGGACCAATGTTGCGCTGGAGTGCGCTTTATGGTGGCCAGCAGGGTCGGTTTGATCTGACCCGTTGGCCGCGCCTGTTGGCATTTGCCAAACGGACAGAAGCACGCGATGCTGTTATGCGTGCCAGCGTGGCCGAAGGGCTGGGTCCGACACCGTTCTCTGAACCATCACCTTGCGACCCACCGGAAGGATCCGCACTCTAACATGTTTTTGTCTGTTTTTGATATGTTCAAGGTGGGTGTCGGCCCATCATCATCACACACCATCGGCCCGATGGTCGCAGCCGGACGTTTTCTCGATCACCTGCGCGCACAGCCCTTCGGGGTTGCGGGTTTGCAAGCCTCGCTTCACGGAAGTCTGGCATTTACCGGGGTGGGACACGCAACCGACCGCGCGGTGATCCTTGGGCTGGCGGGATTTCAGGCCGAAACCTACGACGCGGCAAGGGCCGAGGCCGAACTTGCGCGAATTGCGACAGATCACACTGTGACGCCTGAAGGGCTTGGCACATTAAAGTTTCGTCCCAAAGACGATCTGATCTTTGACTATGGGCCTGCCTTGCCCGGACATGCCAATGGCCTGATTTTGCGCGGCACTGACGCGCAGGGCGATGTGATTATTCAAGTGACATACTATTCAATTGGTGGTGGATTTGTCCTGACCGACGCAGAGCTTGCCGCAGGCAAAGACAGCGACACCGGCCCGCCCGTCCCCTTTCCGTTTCAAACCGCGAAAGAGATGCTGGATATGGCGGATATGGCGGGCAAATCGATTGCTCAGATGAAACGTACCAATGAATTGTCGCGCATGCCCGGGGCCGATCTGGACAATGGCCTTGCGCGGATCTGGGAGGTGATGAACGATTGCATCAGACGCGGTTTGGAAACCGACGGCATCCTGCCCGGCGGCCTGCAAGTGCGGCGCCGTGCCAAAGGCATCTATGATGCGCTGCTGGCTGAGCGTGGAATGAACCTGACGGCGCCCCATACGATCAATGATTTTATGTCGACTTACGCAATGGCCGTGAATGAGGAAAATGCGGCGGGCGGCCAAGTCGTCACCGCGCCGACAAATGGTGCCGCAGGTGTGATCCCAGCGACCATTCGTTATTGGCTGGACCATGTCCCGGGGGCCACGGCGGCCCGCGTGCCGGAGTTTTTGCTGACGGCGGCGGCAGTTGGCGGGCTGATCAAATATAATGCGTCAATTTCCGGGGCTGAGTGTGGCTGTCAGGCGGAAGTTGGCAGTGCCGCCGCGATGGCCGCGGCCGGCCTTGCGGCCGTTCTTGGCGGAACCCCGGAACAGATTGAAAATGCGGCAGAAATTGCGCTGGAACATCATCTAGGCATGACCTGCGATCCGGTCAAAGGGCTGGTGCAGGTCCCCTGCATCGAGCGCAATGGGCTGGGGGCGATCAAGGCGGTATCGGCGGCATCTTTGGCCATGCGCGGCGACGGGGTGCATCTGGTGTCGCTGGATGTTGCGATTGAAACGATGCGCCAGACAGGCGCGGATATGAGCGAGAAATACAAGGAAACCGCCTTGGGTGGTTTGGCGGTGAATGTGCCCAATTGCTAGGGTCCGTTCCGGTCGCGGGCGCTGATGCCTCCGGCGGGAGTTTTCAGGGCAAATTGATAAGCAATTTGGGCGATGATTGCCGCCTGTCTCATCTGTGCCTAGGGTAGCACAATGACGAATGACCGCCCCTTTCTTGGTGTGATGCTGATGCTGGCCTTTTGTGTGCTGGCCCCCTTGGGCGACAGCATTGCCAAGCTGTTGGGTGGGCTTGTCGCCCTGAGCGTTTTGGTTTTTGTGCGGTTCAGCATTCAGGCGATCATTCTGGTCCCACTTGTTGCACTCAATGGACAAGGGTTTCGGATGCCGCCGGGCATTCTTGTTTGGACATTGATCCGCACCGTTTTGCACATTCTTGGCATCGGACTGATGTTTCGTGCCTTGCAGTATCTGCCGTTAGCGGACGCGCTGGCCATCGCTTTTGTCATGCCATTTATTATGCTGCTATTGGGCCATTTTGCCATGGGCGAACATGTCGGCCTACAACGGATGGTCGCATGCGCCATCGGTTTTGTCGGCACCCTTTTGGTTATCCAGCCCAACTTTGTCGAAGTCGGCTATCCTGCCCTGCTGCCTTTGGGCGTTGCAGTTGTCTTTGCCCTTTTTATGATGGTCACCCGACGGATCGCACGGGCAATGGACCCGATCAAACTGCAGGCGATCAGCGGCATGCAGGCGACCTTTATCCTTTTGATTGTGTTGACGTTTCTGCCCACCACTTTTGGCGAGGTCAGCCTTCAATTCGACATGCGAACGTGGGTACTGTTGGGCGCATTGGGGCTGATCGGCACTTTCGCCCACCTGTTCATGACATGGAGTTTACGCTTTGCCCCCGCATCGACGCTGGCACCGATGCAATATCTTGAAATCCCCTTTGGCACAGCCGTTGGATGGTTGATCTTTTCCGACTTGCCCAATGGTCTTGCAGCGGTGGGAATTTGCATCACCGTGGGTGCCGGACTTTATATCATCCTGCGCGAACGGCGGCTTGCAAGGCAGTCTGCAAAAGCGCCCGGGGCAGTGTGACCAGCGCAGGACCATCGACCTGCAGCGTCACCGGGCCACCGGTGGCTTCGTTTGATGGGCTGGCAAACCCCGCAGGGGTCATGCGTTGATCGGCAAAAGGCCAGACCACACCGGCGACCGTCACGGTCGCATCGCCCAATGCCATGATTGACACGCGGGTCCCCGCAGGCGCGTCAAATGAGGTCACGCCCTGTCTTGCGACAAAACAAATGTCATCTGCGTCCGCCAGAACAACAGCCCGATCCGCAAAGCGTGCCATGACATTCAAGACCGAAAGCGTGTGGTCTATGCGACCACCCGTGAACCCCAACCCCAGAATGATCGGTGCCGCGACCCGCGCCAGCGCCTTTTCAAAGTCGGTCGAGGACTGCTCTGGCACATGACACAATTGATCCGCAAATGTGGCACGTGCCCGCGCTGACAGACTATCCAGGTCACCAATGACAGCAGCTGGCGTTACCGCCGCATCCAAAAGATGATTTGCGCCGCCATCAACGCCAATAAAGGTCGAAACATCCTTAAAAACCGCCGAAATTGCGTCACGTGCGATTGGGGCTCCCCCTACCAGACAGACTAGTTTAGAACTTGAAACAATTGTTTCTAACGGCAAAGATTGCACCTCTATTCACAAACATTCCCCAAAAGGGCCACAAAATGAGCCCGAATGTCAGGTGTGTCTGTTGTCGAGTAAGAACCAGTATCTGTCCAGCGGGCCGCCGCTGAAAACCAAAAGAAAGCGTGAACTCATGGACGAGAACAACCAAATTCTTGATGTGACCTACGGCAATTTTTCCTGCCGTCTTGAAGGGTTCGAAGATTCGGTCGAGACAATGAAAACCGTTGTGGCGTTCTTTCACGATCTTGCGGGTCATGAACGGTTTATGGATGTGCCACCGCTGGCCCCGGACATGGATACGCTGGCCCGCCTGACAGAAGAACAATCTGGCCAGTCTGTTGAGATCCAAGGCGAGGCCAACAGCGTCAGCTTGCGCGCCCTGAAAGATGATGACGACAGCGATCTGATGGATGAGGTCGCCGCACTTGAAGATGAACTGGACGAGGTGCCCGAGACAGATGACGCAGGCGATGCGATGGCGGACGAAGCTGACGTAGACGCGGCAGTTGATCACTTTGATATCGAGGCCAGTGTCGCAGACAAGCTGCAGCGCATTCGCGAGGTAGTGGACGGCAGCCCGGAGACCGAGACCGAAGAGTTTGCCGAGGACCTGAGCGACGATGCTGCAGAAGCTGCGACATCAACCAACCCATTGAGTCAGCGCCTGGCTGATTTGGCGCAACACAGCGCCGAAATTGCGCAAGAGGACGGTGACGCGGCAGACAATCTGCGTGACGTGTTCGATGAAACCGCCAACGAAGAAGAGGCGCTGGACGACGACGTCAACGCGTTCGACGATGATGAATTCGACGCGCCGGATAGTGACGATGACGCAGAAGCCGCCGAAGCAGATACATCCGACCATACCGACGACGTTGCCGCAGACGACCACGAGGACGACAGCCTGCCCGACGCGGAGGCTGAGGATGACCTTGCTGCAACTGATGCAGATCAGGATGTCGACGCAGGCAACGATGAAGCCGCGGAAGATGAAACAGACGATGCCGTCACCGCAGATGAAGCTGAGCCGGCAGAGGCCAAGAGTGGCAGGCAAAAGACAGAGCCGCTTGTGCTGACGGCCGACGACGTTGCACCACTGTCCGACGAAGATGCCGATGCCGCAAGCGCATCTGACGACGACGATGACTTTGATTTGGAAAAGGAAGTCGCAAAGGTCGAAGCAGAAATCGCCGCGCGTCAGGAAGGCGGCGTTGCCCGTCATGGTCTGCCCCGCAGTGTCGAAGATGCGATGAGCCGCATCATGTCGCAGACCGATCAACACCTAAACCAGCCCGAAAGCCGCCGCCATCGCGACGCCTTTGCACAGCTCAAGGCCGCCGTTGCCGCAACTGAAGCAGCACGCCAGCTTGGCGATGCGGGCGCGAACAAGCCTGATCCGGATGAGGCGTTCAAAGATGATCTTGGTGCCCACGACGCCGAGGAAAAGATCAAAAGCCAGGCGATTGCATCTGCACCGCTGCAACTGGTGCCGTCTCAGAAGGTTGAACCAGAAGATGATGCCGATGCGGAAGCCGCCCAAAAGCCAGAGCCCGCAAAAACACGGTTTATTGAACCCGTCACGGATCCGACACCTGAGGCCGAAGAAACAAGCGACGCATCCAAGCCACTTGACGCCAATTCAGAACGTCTGCGCCAGATCGCAGCCCTGAAAGAAGCTGACACCGCGACGGAATCCGCCGGTTTTGCAGAATTTGCCGCAGCACATGGGGCCACAGAACTTGTCGATCAACTGGAAGCGGCTGGTGCCTATATCTGTTTTGTTGAAGGCGCGCCCGACTTTTCACGCCCGCAGGTCATGAAAGTTGTGCAATCTGCTTCCAGCGAAGAGATCACACGCGAAGACGGCCTGCGCTGCTTTGGCCGCTTGCTGCGCCAATCACGTCTGGTCAAGCTGGCCAACGGTCGTTTTCAGGTTGCGGACAACACGCAATATCGCCCTGACGGGGACCAAGCCGCGCAGGGCTGAGGGTTAATGTGATATTCTGCGAAAGGCGGGGCATGTCCCCGCCTTTTTTGGTCGCTAGTTTTGGTTCTGGTCCGGGTCAGGCTGCCCGATCCCTTTGAAGACCCATTTCAGCGGAAACGCCCAGCCGATCCCGAGTGCAACGTAGACCAATAACTCGACCACCCAGGGGAACCGCACCTCTTGCGTCATCATCCCGCTCATGATGGTCACCGCAAGGATGATGTAGACCGGCAGCCCCACCACCAGTACAAAAATCGATAGCCGCTTGCGTCCTTTGTACGTCATCTCACCTCAATCCGCGAAAGGGTCTGTCACCAGAATGGTGTCATCTCTTTCTGGTGAGGTGGAAACTAGGGCGACGGGGCAGTCGATCAACTCTTCGATGCGACGCACATATTTGATGGCTTGTGCAGGTAGGTCGGCCCAAGAGCGCGCACCTTCGGTGGATTCAGACCAGCCCGCGATTTCTTCATAGACTGGTGTGCATCGGGCCTGCTGGTCGGCTGCTGTTGGCAGATAATCCAATGCCTTACCATCCAATTCGTAGCCCACGCAAATCTTGAGCGTTTCAAAACCATCCAAAACATCAAGCTTTGTCAGCGAGATACCGGACACACCTGATGTCGCACAGGTTTGGCGCACGAGGCACGCGTCGAACCAACCACAGCGACGCTTGCGCCCGGTGGTCGTGCCAAATTCATGGCCGCGTTCGCCCAAACGCTGGCCGTCTTGGTCCTCCAACTCGGTCGGGAACGGACCTTCGCCCACGCGGGTTGTGTAGGCTTTGACGATACCCAGCACGAAATCAATCGCGCCGGGGCCCACACCCACACCGGTGGCAGCCTGCCCGGCAATCACGTTTGAGGACGTCACGAAAGGATAGGTGCCAAAGTCGATATCCAACAGCGCCCCTTGCGCCCCTTCGAACAAGATACGTTTGCCCGCCTTGCGCTTTTCATTCAGCACTTTCCAGACCGGGGCGGCATATTCCAAAATACCGGGTGCGACCTCGCGCAGCTTCGCCAGCACCGCATCGCGATCAATCGGGTCAAGGCCGAGACCGCGGCGCAAGGCATCATGGTGGACCAAAGCGCGATCAAGGCGCAGTTCCAGCGTGGCATCATCAGCCAGATCAGCCACGCGGATTACACGGCGCCCGACCTTGTCTTCGTAGCATGGCCCGATGCCGCGCCCGGTGGTGCCGATTTTGGCAACAGAATTCTGGTTCTCGCGGGCGCGGTCCAGTTCACCGTGGAAGGGCAGGATCAGCGGCGTGTTTTCGGCGATCATCAATGTCTCGGGCGTGATTGACACACCTTGGGTACGCAGGGTTTCAATCTCGCCCAGCAGATGCCACGGATCAAGCACCACGCCATTGCCAATGACAGACAGCTTTCCGCCACGCACAACACCGGATGGCAGCGCATGCAGCTTAAAGACCTCACCGTCAATAACCAGCGTGTGGCCTGCATTGTGCCCGCCCTGAAAGCGCGCGATCACATCAGCCCGTTCCGAGAGCCAGTCAACGATCTTGCCTTTGCCTTCATCGCCCCATTGGGCACCGACGACCACAACATTTGCCATAGGTTTGTCTTCCTTTGCTGAACCGACGCCCCCTATATCGGCGTGCAGTGTGTTGGGAAAGGCGGAAATTCACTCCGGCCCCGGCAACCCTATCCAGAAGCCGCGTTTGACCGGCTGCCCTGTTGCAAACTACCTTACAGGCAGAAACCAAAAGAGAGCACGCCAATGGCCATTGAAACCTATCTTCTTTATCTTGCGGCCGTGGCGGTCTTCTTTGCAACACCACCTGACACCAGCCAGCTTTTGATCATTTCCAACAGTATGCGGCATGGCCTGCGCCGTAGCGCATATACGATTGCGGATGATCTCTCGGCCAATTGCATCCAAATGACGGCAGCGGCCTTTGGACTGGCGGCAATCATCGCGACATCTGCGAGCGCATTTGTCTGGATCAAATGGCTGGGTGTGGCCTATCTGGTTTGGATCGGTGTCCAGCTTATCCGGACCAAAGAGCCGAAAAAAGACATCCGCGCGCCTGCACCCAATCAATCCTTGCGTCTGTTTCGCCAAGGGTTTGTGACGTCGATGGCAAACCCGTTTGCAGTGGTATTCTTCGGCGCGCTGTTTCCGCAGTTCATTGATCCGGCGCTGCCAATTCTCCCGCAGTTACTGATCTTGGGCGCTACTTATCTGGTGGTGGATGGCGCGACGCTATTGCTATGGGGCTGGGTCAGCGTGCGCGCCGCATCAGCACTGAAAGATCGCTCATTTGGGCGGATCAACAAAATCTGTGGCAGCCTGATGATCGCGGCAGCGGCCCTTTTGGCCACAAAGGACTTTGAACCGCAGCGATAAGATATGCCGCGCAATGGTAGTGGCTGGACACATCACGACCCAAACGGCATGTTTGCGCAAAGACGAAAGAAGTGAGGCATAACATGGGTTTCATCATCCGCTGGATCTTTGCATTTGTGTTGCTGGCGGCGACATATAATCCCACTCAGTGGAACTATGTCCGCTGGGCTATGGAAAATGTGGATACAGAATCTTCCAATGACTGTGCTTTTTGGGCTCGTGCTGTTTGTGGGTTACATCATCTATCTGCGTGCCACGCTCCGCTCTATCGGCATTTTCGGGATGATCTTGATCCTGGCAGTGGTGGGTACCTTGCTTTGGGTTCTGTTCGACCAAGGGGTGATCAGTCTGGACAATCCATCGCTGAATGCATGGATCGGGATATTTGCGCTTTCCATCGTTTTGGCCATCGGACTGTCATGGTCCATCGTACGCCGTCGCCTGACCGGACAGGCGGACATGGATGATGTCGACGAATAAGCGCTGTTCAGGGGTTGCGGGAAAGCCTTACAGCTTTTAGATACCGCGTGTTCGCGAACGCCCTGAAAGGCAAGACATGGAAAACGTCGTCCTCATCATTCACCTGATCCTTGCGCTCAGTCTGATCGGTACTGTGCTTTTGCAGCGCTCTGAGGGTGGTGGTCTTGGCATGGGCGGCGGCGGCGGTGCGACCGGTTCCCGCCCTGCCCCAACAGCGATGAGCAAATTCACATGGGCACTTGCCGTGGCATTTATCTGCACCTCAATTGCGCTGACGCTGATTTCGGCAAGCAATACAGCAGGTTCGTCCGTGACCGACCGCCTGGGCATTGATCCAAATGCAAATGGCGTGGAAGTGCCCGATCTTGGCGACAGCCTTTTGCCACCGTCATTGGGCGATGATGACCCTCTGGTGCCAGCCGGCGAATAACCACTAGCAGTTGCCCTGCCACTGCGCGGGGCAACATGATGTTGCGTCAGTGGTTGCCAATCGTGACCGAATCCGCTACATCTCAAACCCCGTGATGATGCGTATTTTCGGGTGCGCTTTCCCACAGTTTTTGGAATTTTTCACGGGGGTCCCCTGCCGATGGCGCGCTTTATTTTTATTACCGGCGGTGTGGTGTCTTCTCTTGGAAAAGGGCTCGCCTCTGCGGCTCTTGGCGCACTTTTGCAGGCCCGCGGCTATTCTGTGCGGTTGCGCAAGCTTGATCCCTATCTGAATGTTGACCCGGGTACGATGTCGCCATTTGAACATGGCGAGGTTTTTGTCACCGATGATGGTGCGGAAACCGACCTTGATCTTGGTCATTACGAGCGGTTCACTGGGGTCCCCGCACGCAACACCGACTCGGTCAGTTCCGGACGCATCTATTCGACCGTTTTGGAAAAGGAACGCCGGGGCGATTATCTGGGCAAGACCATTCAGGTGGTCCCGCATGTCACGAACGAGATCAAAGATTTCCTGTCGATTGGCGAAGATGAAGTTGATTTCATGCTCTGCGAAATCGGCGGCACGGTAGGTGACATCGAAGGGCTGCCCTTTTTTGAGGCCATCCGCCAATTTGCCCACGACAAGCCGCGCGGTCAGTGCATTTTCATGCACCTGACCTTGCTGCCCTATCTGGCAGCATCCGGGGAATTGAAGACAAAGCCGACCCAGCACTCGGTCAAAGAATTGCAATCCATCGGGATCGCCCCCGATATTCTGGTATGCCGCTCAGAGCACCCGATCCCGGAAAAAGAGCGCGAGAAAATCGCGCTGTTCTGCAATGTACGCAAACAATGTGTCGTTGCCGCTTATGACCTGAAATCCATTTATGAGGCACCGCTGGCTTATCACAAACAGGGGCTGGATCAGGCGGTGCTGGATGCGTTTGATATCTCTCCTGCACCACAGCCGAAACTGGACGTCTGGCACGATGTCTATGACCGCATTCACAACCCCGAAGGCAAAGTGAAAATCGCTATTGTCGGCAAATACACCCAGCTTGAGGACGCCTATAAATCCATCGCGGAGGCTCTGACGCATGGCGGCATGCACAACCGCGTCAAGGTTAAGATCGAATGGGTTGACGCAGAATTATTCGATAATGAGGATGCGACCCCTTTCTTGGAGGGGTTCCATGCGATCCTTGTTCCCGGCGGGTTTGGCGAACGCGGCACCGAAGGCAAAATCAAGGCCGCACAATTCGCCCGTGAAAAAAAGATCCCCTATCTGGGCATCTGTCTTGGCATGCAAATGGCCGTGATCGAGGCCGCCCGCAACGTGGCTGGCATGGCCAAAGCCGGATCAGAAGAGTTTGACCATGAAGCCGGTAAGAAGCGCTTTGAACCGGTTGTCTATCACCTGAAGGAATGGGTGCAGGGTAATCATAAGGTGGCCCGCAAAGCCGACGACGATAAAGGCGGCACCATGCGTCTGGGCGCCTATAATGCCACCCTCACCGAAGGGTCGAAAGTGGCCGAGGTTTATGGCGGCACCGCCATCGAAGAACGGCACCGACACCGCTATGAGGTGGATGTGAAGTACCGCGAAACACTTGAAAAAGCTGGGCTGCAATTCTCTGGCATGTCACCCGACGGCAAACTACCCGAGATCGTGGAATGGAAAGATCACCCTTGGTTTATCGGTGTGCAGTTTCACCCGGAACTAAAGTCGAAACCATTTGCACCACATCCGCTGTTTGCCGATTTTGTGCGGGCAGCGGTTGAGACGTCACGGCTGGTCTAGACGGACAATGTCAGAAACAAGTCTTGCCCGCCCGCGGGTAAGAGCCAGCCTTTAGAATCCGAACGTAATACGGCGTGTCAAAACAAGACTGCCGCTTAGCTGATCCTCTGATTGCGTGATCGGACTGTCGGCCGCATCATCGCGTAGTTGTTCGTACTTCAGCGTACCCACCACTTCCCAATCATCGTTCAGCGCATAAGTGGCCTCAGCCCGCGCACCGGCACTGATGACACCGCCGCGCGCGTCAAAGGCATCAAAGCTGCTGACCGCACTTTCGGCCGCACTGACCCCAAAATAGGTTTGCGCATAGTCATCGTCGCCCAAAAGAATGCGCGGTCCAGCCTTGAACGTCAGCTGATCGGTAGGGCGATAGTAGAGATCACTACCTAATTCAGCGACGACCGACTCATGGCCTATGAACCCGTACCGCAATTTGGCAAAGACTTCATAGTCAGGTGCTGTAAATTCCAGCCCGCCACCAAGCTCGAGCGTAGGATCGATATCGTCCAAACCTTCCAGTTCTTCGAATTCATCGGCCGTCCGCGCACCGACAAAGCGGAACGATCCACCAAATCCAAGGCCATAATTCTCTTCTTCGCCAAAGCTGCGACTGCCAAATCTCAGGCGCTCAAGCTGGAACTTGGGGCTCACGCCGGGATCGAGATCGTCATCCCCAAAATAGCCGGGACTGAGCGATGGCCCCAGTCCAAACCGGAACTCAATCCCATTGGCCTGCTCTAGCGAAACCGCGGCGAGCGGTGCGCTGATCAGCATAACGGCCAGAATAAATTTTTCGTGCATATGAGTGCCTTCCGTCTTCATCCTACAAGTAGCGCCCATCATCACGCAAGCAACAGGGGAAAGTTGGGCGATTTTCGGCACATAGACACTCTTTCTTCACTGCGTTAAGCCAACAGCGACATCAGGGGCGGCCTTATGCTTTCATATCAACACATCTATCACGCCGGTAATCTTGCCGACGTGCACAAGCACAGCATGCTGGCATGGGTTTTGTCGTATATGACCCGCAAGGACAAACCGCTGTCCTACCTTGAAACTCATGCCGGGCGTGGGCTTTACGATTTGCAGGACGCGGCGGCGCGCAAGACCGGTGAAGCGGCGAAGGGGATTGCGGTGGCGCAGGGCTGGTTCGCTGCCGATCATCCCTATGCCAAGGTTTTGGCGCGTATTCGGGCCAAACACGGACCGGACGCCTACCCCGGTTCTCCGCTGATTGCGGCTGAAAGCCTGCGCCAGATTGATACGATCCACCTGTCAGAGCTGCACCCGCAGGAATTTGCCGCCCTCAAAGACAATATGGCCCCCTATGGCGGCATTTTCCGGCAGAAGGACGGGTGGGATATGGCCATGTCTTTGTGTCCACCAGACCCGCGTCGCGGTTTGTTGCTGATTGACCCTTCTTTTGAGGTTAAAACGGATTATCAGACAATCCCCCAGACAATTGCGAAGCTGCATCGCAAATGGGGCGTTGGGGTCATCATCCTCTGGTATCCGCTTTTGACCGACGGCCCCCATCAACCCATGATCAAAGCTTTGAAAAACACTCTGCCAGAGGCGTTGACCCATGAGGTCAGGTTTCCGCCAGCCCGGCCCGGTCACCGTATGGTGGGATCAGGATTATTTGTCGTGAACCCCCCTTACGGGTTGGCGCAAGAGGCCGCGTGTCTGACTGCCCTCTTTCAAGATCGGCTTGGTCGCCTTATGTAGACGGTATGTTCACTGATCTTCTTCGGCGTCTGACCGCCCCCGACCCAAAAGCCTTGCCTGATGTTGACTGTCGTTTGGCCCTTGGTGCCTTACTCGTGCGCATCGCCCGGACAGATGGCGACTATGCCGCGTCCGAGATCGTACAAATCGATCAGACGCTGATGAAACGCTACGACCTGTCGCAGCCGGAGGCGGCTGCACTGCGCGCGGAATGTGAAGCGTTGGAAGCAGAAGCACCAGATACGGTGCGCTTTACCCGCGCGATCAAGGACACCGTGTCTTATGAGAACCGCGTCGGTGTGATCGAAGCGCTCTGGTCGGTTGTGATGGCCGATGGCGTTCGTGACGACGAAGAAGACAGCATGATGCGGATGACCGCGTCTTTATTGGGCGTATCCGATCAGGACAGTCACCGGGCCCGTCTCAAAGTCAGCGCTGGATGATTGCCAGCCTGCCGATGTATGCGCGCGCGTCCAACCGGGCGGCGCACGATGCGCTGTGGGCGTTGATCAGGGATAGTTTGCGCGATCGTGGACTCAACGCGCCCGATGCGCTGGATCATGAAACCGATCATATGGAGGGCTGGGCGCGCAAGGACCTTGTCCTGAGCCAGATTTGCAATCTGCCATACCGCGCAAAATTCAAGGATCATGTGACGCTGATCGGTGCTGCCGACTATGGGTTGGCAGAGTGCCAGCCCGGATATTATCGCAGTCTGTTTGTTGCATGCGCCGACAGTGCAGCGCAGGCACCCGAAGATCTGGCACAAGCAAGGTTTGTCTGTAACGATCTGCTATCCCAATCAGGCTACGGCGCGCCCCAACTTTGGGCGGCGGCACGCGGATTCCAGTTCAAGACGCTTGCCGAAACCGGCAGTCACCACGCCAGCATTGCCGCAATCGCAGAGGGAGCCGCCGACATTGCGGCCATTGACGCACAGACCTGGTGGATTGAAGCGGCGGAACATCCGCTCGCGGATCAACTCAAGATCATTGGGCAAACGGATCAATCCCCGGGGCAGAGCTTTGTCACGCGCAAAGGGCAGAACCCGGTACTGTATTTTGCGGCTATCGCGGATGCGATCACACGGCTGTCGCCGCACGATTCTGCGACTCTCGGGCTCAAGGGTATCATTGCACTTCCGCCATGTGCCTATGATCTGCCATTTCCGCCAACGCACGCGGCAATTCCCGTCTGACGCTGGGTCAACCTGCTGCAGACCGTTGCAAAAGCCTGCAAAATCGGCACTACTGCCCGCTGAAATTACGAAAAGCTGCACCAACGTGACAAACGCTGCCCCCGTCATCGAAATTCGCAATCTTCACAAAGCCTATGGCGATCTTGAGGTCCTCAAAGGTGTCGATGTTGTCGCCCCTGCGGGCCATGTGGTGTCCCTGATCGGGTCGTCCGGATCTGGCAAATCCACGCTGCTACGCTGCGCGAACCTGCTTGAAGACAGCCAGCAGGGCGATGTGGTATTCTGTGGTGAACCTGTCACCTGGAAAGGTGCCGGAGGGACCCGCCATCCGGGGGATCATGATCAGATGATCCGTATCCGTACCAACCTGTCGATGGTCTTTCAGCAGTTCAACCTTTGGGCGCATATGACCATTCTGCAAAACGTGATGGAAGCGCCCGTAACTGTCTTGAGACGCGATCAGACAGAGGTTGAGGCCGCGGCCCGTAAATATCTTGCCAAAGTCGGAATCGGCGACAAATGCGATGCTTATCCCGCCCAGCTCTCGGGCGGGCAACAACAACGGGCTGCCATTGCGCGTGCCCTGTGCATGGAGCCCAAAGCGCTGCTGTTTGATGAACCAACCAGCGCCTTGGACCCAGAACTGGAACAGGAAGTTGTGAAGGTGATCAAAGACCTCGCGGCCGAGGGACGCACGATGATTATCGTCACGCACGATATGCGTCTGGCCGCCGATGTCAGCGATCACGTTGTCTTCCTGCACCAAGGAAAGATCGAAGAAGAGGGCCCACCGGCCACGCTCTTTGGTCAACCAAAAACCGAACGGTTGCGGGGATTCCTCTCTGCAACTGTCTCATAATACTCATCAATCGGGAGAAAACTGATGAAAAACCTTATCCTTTCAACGGCTGCACTAGCCGTCGCAGGTTCCATGACATTCGCCGATGGCCACGCTGTCGTCCGTCTTGGCACCGAAGGCGCCTATCCTCCGTACAACTTTCTTAATGACGACGGCGAAGTCGACGGCTTTGAACGTGAAGTGGGTGATGAGCTTTGCGCCCGCGCTGAACTGACCTGCGAGTGGGTCACCAACGAGTGGGACAGCATTATCCCCAACCTCGTGTCTGGCAACTACGATGTGATCATCGCCGGCATGTCCATCACGGATGAGCGTGACGAAGTCATCGACTTCTCAGAGGCGTACACACAGCCTGATCCGTCCGCATATCTTGCAATGTCTGCCGACGTTGATCTGGAAGGTGGCGTCATTGCTGCGCAAACCGGCACAATTCAGGCTGCTTTCGTGGCCAACACGGGTGCCACATTGCTGGAATTCGCAACGCCTGACGAAACGGTTGCAGCTGTAAAGTCAGGCGAAGCTGATGCGGTTCTTGCTGACAAATCATTCCTTCAGCCCATCGCAGATGCTGATGGCGACGTCATGCTGCTGGAGCAGGAAGAACTGATCGGCGGCGGTGTTGGTCTTGGTGTGCGCGAAAGCGACGGTGAACTGCGCGACAAGCTGTCTGCTGCGATCGTATCCATGAAGGAAGACGGTTCGCTGAATGCGTTGATCGAAAAATGGGGCGTTGGCGCACCATTCTAAAGCCTGCCTTCGGAACCGATGAAAGGGTCGCTTTTTTTGGCGGCCCTTTTACGTTTTGGCAAAGCGTTGTGGGCGGTAAGGGGCCAACATCGCGGTACTTGCATTGTCTATCGCAGCATCAAGGTCCTTCGCGATCAGTTCTGCCATCACCGGACCCAGCGTGATCCCGGAATGCATCACCGCCACGTAGAGCCCATCGTTCAGCGCGCCGACGATAGGCAGATTATCAGCGGGCATCGGCCTTTCGGCCCGCACGATGTCGCTCCATTGTGCGTCGTCCAACCCACTGCATAGCCCACGCAAGCGCGCCATAGCGTCCTCTGCCGCAGCATCGGGCGTTTGTGTCAGACGTGTCGTTTGATCGCCCTGATGCCCCGCAACGATCGGCATCAATATTTGCCCGTTGGGCTCTTGCCTGATTTCGCC
Source organism: Yoonia sp. JB2-21 (assembly GCF_055693545.1). Classification (NCBI taxonomy): domain Bacteria; kingdom Pseudomonadati; phylum Pseudomonadota; class Alphaproteobacteria; order Rhodobacterales; family Paracoccaceae; genus Yoonia; species Yoonia sp. JB2-21. The sequence goes on along the minus strand of NZ_JBVFUC010000001.1, from coordinate 2,922,693 downwards.
AATTGGCGTGGCCAGAATATGGGCAAGCATGGGCGGCTGCGGTGTTGTGCGCATAACGTAGGCGGGGCGCGGCACCAACCGGACGTGATGCCCTGCGGTTTGCGCCAAGGCCTGTGTGCCGATCCCCGCAGCAACAATCACTTGATCAGTGGCGATCAACCCTTGCGTTGTTTGAACGCCAATGGTGCGGTCGCCCTGCATCGCAATGCCCGTCACACTGACGTTGCGGATCACACGGGCCCCGTATTTTTGCGCCGCCCAAAGCAGTTGCCCGGCAATATCGGCAGAGTGCGCCGCCCCCTCGCTTGGAAAGAACAACGCTTTGTCTGGAACGGCTTTCAGGCTGGGTTCGCGTGCCGCGATCTGCACTTGGTTGAGTGTTTCGACGGGATATCCAAAGCCCTGCAACTCGGCCGACGTCCGGTCCATGTCAGGCCCATCCATGTCCCAGCACAGACACCCCTGCCAAGTCACGCTTAGGGGTTCGTTCTGCAACAGTCTGCGCCATGCGGCGATCCCTTCGGCCCGCAACCGATGGTGATCGGCATCGATGAAAAAGCTGGCATTGATCCAACCAAATGATGCCGCTGTCGCATCGCCGCCGCCTGCGCAGACGACACGCACATCCTGTCCGGTTTTGGCCAGTTGCAGCGCTGTCGCCGCCCCGATCATCCCGGCACCGACGATCACAATAGATTGCGGCATGCGTAAAAGGTCCTCAGTTGAAAACGACTATGCAATATTGGCGACAATGCGTTGACAGACAAGGGAGATTCATGGACGGATAAATGGCGAAGCGTTGAAGGCGATTGATGTTCAGTTACTGCACAGACCCGGCTAGCCTTGAAGGCCTTACATGGCTTAGCTGCTATCTGACCACCATCAAACATATGTCGATGTACTATGCCGTCGGCACGGTCTTGTTGCTGTTGGCGATCACCGCCCCGACATCACTTGCCTTTGGTTTTGCGGGTGCTTCGGCTGCGCGCAGCGCGTTCGCACCGCTGCGCTGGATCGGGAAAACCTACATTGCAGTGGTCCGCGGGATCCCTGACATCGCTTTCTTTTTGTTCTTCGTCATCGCGCTTGATCAAGCGTTTGAGTATCTGCGCCACCGGGTCAAATGCCCGGACTGGGAAGAGCCTGTCCGCCAAGGCAATGACTTTATCGTCTGCGCGGCGGCAAAACTGCCTTTGGGGAACGCCCCACAATGGGTCCATGAAACCTACGGCTTCATGCTTGCTGTCCTGACCTTTGCGATCGTCTTTGGCGCATTTGCGGCCAATGTCCTTTTTGGTGCGATGCGCGCTGTACCAAGAGGCCAATTAGAAACAGCAGAGGCCTATGGGATGAGCCGCCGCCAGACATTCTGGCGCGTGCTGGTCCCGCAAATGTGGGTCTACGCCTTGCCCGGCCTTTCGAACCTTTGGATGGTACTAATCAAGGCCACACCATTGCTGTTTCTTCTGGGGGTCGAGGATATCGTCTATTGGGCCCGCGAATTGGGCGGCGCGAAGCAGCCGCAATTCACCGACTACCCGCACCCTGATTGGCGGATGTGGTATTTCGCAGCCTTGCTGGTGTTTTATCTGTGTTTCACCAAAGTATCAGAGGTCGTCTTGGACCGGATCATGGCCAAACTGACCCATGGCCAAGCGACTGCCGCAGGCGAGCGGCAGCGAAAGGCGGCAGCATGAGTTGCTGGGAAACCATCGCAGACTATGCGTTGCGCAGCCAAGGTATTGGTGAGCGCCTGTTACCGCGTACTGATTTTACGCTGTGCCAGCAGTTCGTCCTGATCGGCTCTGGCATGATCTGGAATATCTACTTTGGCGTTGTCGCACTTTGTTCTGGTTTCTTTCTCGCCACAGCTGTTGCGATGGGCAAGGCCGCGCAGAACCCGCTGTTTCGCAAGCCTGCTGAATGGTTTATCTTCGTCTTCCGCGGCTCACCACTGTTTATTCAGTTCTTCTTTGCCTATTTCCTGTTCCTCAGCCTCAAAGGCGTCTACCCGTTCTTCAGCCCGCTGACATCGGCATGGCTCGGCGCCTTGGTTGTCCTGTTCCTGAACACCGCCGCCTATTCGGGCGAGATTTTCTACGGCGCGCTGCAATCTATCCCCAAGGGCGATACAGAGGCGGCAGACGCTTACGGTCTGTCGGGATGGTCGCGCTTTCGACGGGTAATATGGCCTACAATGCTGCGGTTGGCATGGCCCGCCTATACGAATGAGGCGATCTTTCTGTTTCACGCAACGACCTTGGTGTTCTTTTCCGGCTTCCCCGCCACGCAACAACGGGGCGATGCGCTTTATTATGCAAACTACTTTGCAGATAAGACGTTTAACCCTTTCGTGCCCTATCCGATCCTCGCAGGATATTTCATCATCCTAACATTGATCGTAATTGGTATCTTTGGGCTGGTGAACAACCGTCTGAACCGTCATCTTCCGCAGGAGCGGCGCAAACCCATGAAACTCAAACCACAGATTATCAGATGAGTTGGCTCGACGATCATCCCGAAATCCGAAATTTACGTTGCGGTGCTGCCGATTTGAACGGACAAGCGCGCGGTAAACGCGTGCCGCGCCGGTTCGCAGAGAAGCTCGAGAAGGATGGCACACGGTTTCCACTTTCCGTTCTGAACCTTGATATCTGGGGCGAAGATATCGACGATAGCCCCCTGGTGTTTGAGACCGGCGACGCAGATGGTTTGTTGCTACCGACCGAGCGTGGCTATGTGCCGATGCCATGGCTGGCAGCACCCTCTGCCATTTTGCCGCTTTGGGCTTTCTACGACGATGGCACACCGTTCACCGGCGACCCACGCCACGCGTTGGCGCGCGTTCTTGACCGGTATTACGACCGTGGTCTGACCCCGGTGGCCGCGACCGAGATGGAGTTCTATCTGGTCGACGACAGCGGGAAAGAAATCCGGCAACCTAAATCCCCGCGGTCAGGCAAACGCCGGGCAGGCGCCGAAATCCTGTCACTGCGGGCGCTTGATGCGTTTGATGGGTTTTTCAATGAACTTTATGAGGCGTGTGATGCGATGAATATCCCCGCTGAGGCCGCGATCTCAGAGGGGGTGTTGGTCAGTTTGAGGTTAACCTAGAGCATGTTCCCGATGCGCTGAAAGCCGCAGATGACGCCTGGCTTTTCAAGATGCTGGTGCGGGGTCTGGCGCGCAACCACGGCATGGCGGCAAGCTTTATGGCCAAACCTTATGAAGACTATGCTGGCAACGGGCTGCACACGCATTTTTCGGTGATCGACAAGGACGGCAACAACGCATTTGCCAATGGCACGCACGAAGGCACGCCGCTGCTACAAAACGCGATTGCCGGATGTCTTGCAGGTATCCCCGAGCTTGCTCTGATCTTTGCTCCCCACGGCAACAGCTATGAACGGCTGGTGCCGGGGGCCCATGCGCCCACCAGCATCTGCTGGGCCTATGACAACCGAACGGCTTCGGTGCGCGTTCCCGGTGGGAGTTATGCCGCGCGCCGCATTGAACATCGGCTGGCCGGTGGTGACGTGAACCCATACCTGTTTCTTGCCGCTGTACTCGGATCCGCTCTGGTCGGGATTGAAGATGCCATGACACCCCCCGCCCCCATTACCGGCAACGCCTATGACCAAAAGCTGCCGCAAGTGCCCGGCACGTGGGAGGATGCAATCAACGCGTTTGAGACCAGCGCGTTGGCAAAACGGATCTTCGATCCACAACTCGTCGACAATCTGATCCGCACGAAACGACAAGAGATGGCGCATTTCGCGGAAATGACGCCAGAAGAACAGATCGACCACTATCTCGATCTGGTGTAAGTTGATCATAATATCCAAAATGAGACTTACATGAAAATCGGCATCCTGCAGACCGGCCACGCGCCCGATGAAATCATTGCGGACCGCGGCGACTTTGACGCCCATTTCCAGCGCTTGCTGGACGGCCACGGCTTTCAGTTCGTCACTTACAATGTGGTTGATATGCAGTTTCCTGATGCGATCACCGATTGCGATGGCTGGCTTGTGACCGGGTCCAAGCATGGGGCCTATGAGGACCACCCTTTCATTCCGCCGCTAGAGGCGCTGATCCGGGGGGTCTATGCCGCTGATATACCGATGGTTGGGATCTGTTTTGGGCACCAGATCATCGCGCAGGCGCTGGGTGGCAAGGTCGAGAAATTCGCGAAAGGTTGGGCTGTGGGCCGCCGCGAATATGACTGGCAAGGCGCATCCGTCGCACTCAATGCGTGGCATCAGGATCAGGTGACGCAACGCCCAGCCGATGCGACCGTGATTGCCGGCAATGACTTTTGCGAAAACGCAGCGCTGATCTACGGCAGGCGCGCGTTCACCGTGCAGCCACATCCAGAGTTTGACGCGACATTTGTCGAAGGGCTCGCCACCCATCGAGGCCCCGGCCTGGTGCCAGACACGCAGTTGGCCGAGGTGCGTGAGAATCTGTCGCGCCCAATCGACAACGCTCGCGTCGCTGGTCAAATCGCCCAGTTTTTCAAGGAACGGATTGTCACCTCAGGTTAGGTCTGCGTTAACCTTATTCGTCGACTGTCTTGTCTATGCAAAACATACATTCATTCAGACCAGTCGGTTTCGATTAGTTAGCGCAAGTTTTCCAGTGTCAGGCGGCACGCAATGGCGGTGTGATCCGAAAACAAGTCACCGATGTTGACCACGCGGTTGGTATCAGCGCGTTCGTAGCCGAGGTCAGACGCAGGCGATTTCGGTTGGTGCGGACCGATCACCACTTCGTCGTCATCTGTCACGATGGGCCAACCGAGATTATCTGTTGAGTAACCAAATTTCTGGAAATTTGGTAAAACAACACCTTACTGGAAATATGTTGTTACTTACTCATCTTCGAGAGTTTTTCTTGCAATGCAGCCAACTGGCTTTTGATCTCACCCAGATCGCCCTCGTCCTTTTCCGCGTCGGAATCAGACGTGCCCGTGCCAGGTATCATGCCGCCCGTCATGGCCTTGAAGAACGCTTCTTGCTGCGCGCGCATTGCTTCAAAGCCCGGCATATTCGCCATCGGGTTCGCCTTACCCATATTCTCCATCGCCTTGGATTGCCCCTCGCGCAGCATGTCGAAACTCGCCTGCAAGAACTGGGGCACAACGGACGCGGCTTGGCTTGTATAGCTGCGCACCAGATCTGTCAGCACATCAACAGGCAACACACTTTCGCCACGGCTTTCGTGTTCTGCGATAATTTGCAACAGGTATTGGCGGGTCAGGTCATCGCCGGATTTGAGGTCAACAATCTGCACCTCACGGCCTTCACGGATAAAGACGGCGATATCTTCGAGAGTAACGTAATCGCTGGTCTCGGTGTTATACAGGCGACGGCTCGCGTACCGCTTGATGAGCAGTGGTTTGTCAGTTGTGGCCACGGGCGTCCCTCCACAGGCATGTTGCGGTGCAGAGAAGCCTATGCCGCGTCTGCGCAAAAAGAAAGATATTTACGCGATACCTAAGGTCATAATGATTTCAGGACTGTCGCTGGCCAAGGGGCTTTGGTCCCAGTCGCCGTAGATCGCGTGCACCTGCAGCCCCGCGCCAACCGACAACCGCCTAAGGTCATCCGCATTCGCAAACCGCAGCAGACTATGTGAAACCAAACGCTTATCCGGGAAGACGTAGATGGATCGGAACGCAACGGTTTCGTCATTTACGGTATCCAGCTCGTGCCATTCTGTTACCTGCCGCCCATCGGGGAGTTGACGGGTTACCGTCGTATGGTCCTGCATCCAGTTTTCCCAAGCCCGCACCGTCGGGTTCCGTGTCTCAAAGACCAACCGGCCACCGGGGCTTAGGCGCTGACGTACCGCCGAGAAAAACGCACTGATCTCAGCATCGCTCAACATGCACTGAAACGCGTGACCGATCATGTAAATCAAGTCAAAAGGGTCGGTCTGATGGTCCGCCAGACGACCACAGTCCCATCGTACCTTATCGCCACCTGGGGCGCTTGCAGCAAAGTCCAGCATCTGCGGTGCAGGATCCAGCCCGATAACATCGTGCCCCTGACCCGCAATCTTGCGTGCAATCATCCCGGTTCCACATCCTACGTCCAGGACACGGATTGGTTCCAAGCCGGCTAAGGACGCATAAAACTCCCGGTCGCGGCTCCAGCCATTGAAGACATCATAAAGCGCAACAAGATCTGGGTCTGTATAGTGCAAGTCGATCATGCGCCATCATGCATCCAAATGCCGCAAAAACAAAAGACGGCCCGCTTTCGCGCACCGTCTTTCAAAAATCATGCCCTCAGGGAGAGGCAAGGGTGATTTCATTTACTTTGCAGCAGTTGCTTTTTTCGCAGCAGCTGTCAGCTCTGTCTGTGCTTTCTTGGCAGCAGCAGTCATGTCCTCGGACATGTCTTTGCCAGCGGCCAGAACAAGTTCCATAGTCTGTGTCTGAACTTTTTTCGCGATTTCAGCGAAAGCAGACATATGCTCTGCAGCGCTTTCAGCAGAGGCAGATGCGAAATCTGTCATTGCTTTTGCATAGTCAGCAGGCTCTGATTTTGCTTTGGACATTGCTTCGATCTTGGCAAGTGTGTCCTGTGTCCACTTTGCGGACAGCTCGGAAGATTTACCAGCTGCGTCGATTGCGACTGCGGACATTTTCTCGGCCAGAGCAGTCTGGTTCTTGAACTGCGCTTCCATTGCTTTGGTGTCGACCGGGAACGCGCCTGTCATGTCTTTGAAGATCGCTGTGAAGTCTTGTGTTTTCGTAGCCATTGTAATCAGCCTTTCGGGTTGGGTGCGGGGGACACCCGCTGTTATCTCGTGACACCAATATGCGTGCTGCACTGCAGCATTTCAAGTATTTTTTCTGCACTGCAGCATAATTTTTCTGCGATCGCGAATTGCCTTGAGATTTCGGCTACTTATTGATGACATACGTCCCCGGTGCCGCGGTCAAAACCGGGTGATTGTCGTCTCCTGGCGTGCGTCCTGTGACTTTTTTGCCTGACTTTTTGGACAACCAGGCATCCCAACGCGGCCACCAGGATCCTTCATGTTTGTCCGCGGCATCCAGCCAATCATCCGCCGTCAGCCCCAACTCTGGGTTCGTATAGTGACCGTATTTCTTTTTGGCGGGCGGATTGATGATGCCAGCAATATGGCCACTTTCAGATAGAATGAATGTTTTGTCCTTGGATCCCATTTTGGTGACCCCGGTATAGCTGCTTTTCCACGCGGCGATATGATCGGTTTCACAGGCAATCGCGCATAGAGGGACGGTGACGTCGTTGATCGTTACGGTTTCGCCAGCGATCTCGAACCCGTCGGTCGCAAACCTGTCGTTCTGACAAAGCCCCCGCAGGTACTCGACCGACATTTTGGCGGGCAGGTTTGTTCCATCCCCGTTCCAATAGAGCAAATCAAACGCCGGGGGCGCCTTGCCCATCATATAACTTTTGATCGCGGGGCCATAGATCAGGTCGTTGGATCGCAGATAAGAGAAGGTCCGCGACATAAAGAACGAATCCAGCACGCCGCTTTCTTCCACTTCGGCCTCGATCCCATCGACAAAGTCGTCGTCAAGAAAAACCCCGACCTCACCCCGGTCAGAGAAATCAGTCAGTGTGGTGAAAAACGTCGCGCTATTCACCGAAGTATCCTTGCGCTTTTTCATCAACGCGAGTGTGAGGGACAGCGTCGTGCCTGCAATGCAATAGCCAACGGCATTCACCTTCTTGACGCCACAAATATCCTTCACCTCTTTGATGGCCGTCAGATACCCATCTTCGACATAGTCGGTCATCGACGTGTCGCGATAGCCCGCGTCAGGGTTCACCCATGACACCACAAATACTGTATAACCCTGTTCAACCGCCCATTTGATCAGGCTGTTTTGCGGTTTGAGGTCAAGAATGTAGAACTTGTTGATCCAAGGCGGGAAGATGATGAGCGGTGTCTCATACACTTTCTCGGTGGTGGGTGCATATTGGATCAACTCAAACATATGGTTGCGGAAAACAACGGAACCGGGGGTCGTGGCCAGGTTTTCCCCCAAGGTAAACGCGTTCTTGTCGGCCAAGGTCACAACCAGATCGCCGTCGTTGGCTTCCAGGTCGGCGATCATATTCTCTAACCCCGCCACAAGGCTTTCGCCTTCTGTTTCGGCGGCCAATGCCAATGCTTCGGGGTTTGTGGGCAGAAAATTGGTTGGACTGATCATATCAACCATCTGCTGGCTAAAGTAGCGCAACCGCTTCTTTTCCTCAGAATCGAGCGTGTCGATATCTTCAACCGCCTGCTGCACCGCAGAAGCATTCATCAGATATTGCTGCTTGATAAAGTTGAAGTAGGGGTTCGTTTCCCACAGTTCGTGACTAAAGCGACGATCTTTGGGGGTCTCGTCTGTTGGCGGTTCCAGCTTGCCCTGCGCCAGAAGGTGCTGCGCCTCGACATAATGCTTCACCGATTTGCCCCAAAATTCCAACTGATGCTCGATCAGTTTGGCAGGATTGTGCATCATTTCAGTCATATAGGCAGTGGCCGCTTTGACATAGAGCTCTTGGCTGGGGCCCTGTAGCGAGGGTGCCACTTGGCGACCGTGGCCCATCACCTTCAACAAACGTTGGGTCAGCTCCTCGACACGTGCAAGATTAGCTTCCAGTTTCGCCGCATTTTTGCCAACTGTTTCTTGTACACCGAAATCGTTTGTTGTCATTTTGACGTTCCTATGCCTATGCTGCAGGTGCAGCATAATGCCGCGCCTACCATCGGAGACCTGTAGATGAAGTATATGATGACCTACGACCTGATGGAAAGCATGCGCAACACCAATCAGTGGCTCGGCGCGACCGCACATGCCTTTGCATCCTACCCTGTAATGTCCTGGGGGGCCAATCCGGCGATGGATTGGCTCAAGGCCTGGGGCGAGGTAACAGAGCGTACTTTCGCACGGATGGTGATGAAGCCAGACTGGAATATTCCCCCGGTTTCAGGCGAAAAAGGCAAGGACTACCCTGTTGTTGTCGAAACCGTCGTTGAAAAACCCTTCGGCGATCTGATCCACTTTACCATGCCCGGCCGGAAACCCAGCAAGCGCCGCGTCCTGCTTGTGGCCCCAATGTCGGGTCACTATGCCACACTGCTGCGCAAAACTGTCGTCAGCCTGCTGCCGGATGCCGACGTCTATGTGACAGATTGGCATAACGCACGCGACATCCCTGTCAGCGCGGGCAAATTCGATATCGAAGATTACACGCTCTACCTGATGGAGTTTATGCGCACACTTGGGTCAGACATCCATGTGATTGCGGTTTGCCAACCTGTCCCCCTTGCTCTGGCGGCCACCGCATATCTGGCGGAACTTGACCCAGACGCCCAGCCGCGCTCGCTTACCCTTATTGGTGGTCCCGTGGACCCAGATGCCAACCCAACCGAGGTGACCGACTTTGGCCGTTCGGTCACTATGGGACAGCTGGAAGAAACGATGATCCAACGGGTCGGCTTCAAATATGATGGCGTCGGCCGCATGGTCTATCCAGGTCTGCTGCAACTGGCGTCTTTCATTTCAATGAACGCCGAGACCCATACCAATGCGTTCCGCGACGAAATCATTCGTGTGGCAAAAGGCGAAGCATCCGAACATGACCGTCACAACGCGTTCTATGACGAATATCTTGCTGTGATGGACATGACGGCAGAATTCTATCTTTCAACCGTTGAACGTATCTTTAAGGGCCGCGAGATCGCACAAAACGAATTCGTGGTCGCTGGCCACAAAGTCGACATGAGCAAGATCACAACCGTTGCCGTAAAGATTGTCGAAGGCGAAGAAGACGATATTTCCGCGCCGGGCCAATGTCTTGCCGCACTCGACCTGCTGACGGGATTGCCTGACGACAAAAAGGCGTCACACCTAGAGCCCGGTGCGGGCCACTATGGTATCTTCGCCGGACGTAGCTGGCGAAACAATATCCGGCCATTGGTGCTGGATTTCATTGACAGCAATGCAGGTGCGCCAAAGCGGAAATCAGCGAAGGTCGTTGCGATTAAGTAGCGACGAAGGTGCGGCTGGATCAGAGTGCACTGGCGTTTGTGGTCGAAACGACTGGTCGAATTGCGCCCGTACGATCAAAAAACCGTCGTTCCAGCGGACCGAGTACCAAGGCGTGCAAGAACAATTGCAATGACGCGATGTCGGCGCGGCGACATATGCTACCAGACACACCGTGTCTCAATCGAATTGTCAAAGCCTGAGACCTTGTAGAGAACGCGGTAGCTTGCAGTGCCATCTGTGTAGGACTTGAGGGGCTCTGTGTAGACAACTTCTGTCATATCAACCTGATGAGAATTGCCAGTGATCCGATCATTCAATTCGAGGCAAGCACGGACATTGCGGTCAAGTGCGTTGGCGTTCATCCACCAAAGAACACCCCCGGCCACAACCCCAATGACCGCCAATCCCACGACGACATTAACAACCAACTTCATTTTCTTGCTTGCTCCATTGCGACTGCGCCTCTTCGGCATATCAATAGTATCGGCACTACCTTACCGTGCAAAGAATTTGGTCAATTGGAACATGCTGGCGTTCAAAGGGTGACTTAGGCAACATGCTCAAACTCAAGAAGAAACATGAGAACGAAACACGTTAAGCGTACATTCAGCCTTTCCCTGGCGCAACAGGTGCACGCAGCATCAATTGGTCAAATTCTTCTTTTACGTGCAAAAAAGGGTTTAGCACCTTTGCCGACGGGGGTCTGCAACTGACAAAACGACCTTGTCTGTACTGCCTGTTTCGCCAAACGTAGACGCTCGCATAGCGAATGTATGCAGCGTCGCCATCTGACTTCTAGTTACGGATCATCCAGCGCATCAAGGACGCAACATCAGTGGCTGTGCCATCCAGCGTTGTAGCGCATCTGTCGTCGCCTCTGGCGCTTCAAGCGTCGGCAGATACCCCGCCCCTTCGATGATCTCTAACGTGGCATAGGGGATCAGCTCGGCCAGAAACTCGTGCCGTTTCAGGTGGTATTGTCCGTCGTGGCGCCCGCACATCACCGCAACCGGCTGTTCGATCTGGCGGAGTGTCGCCTGCTGGTCCTTGCGCCGCTGCATCGCGCGCGCCTGCTTGACGTAAATATCAGGACCAATATCGCGCCCCATGTCCGTCAGTTGTCGCACAAGATCGACCTTGTCGGTGTTCGGCGCCATCCAGGTCGAGTTGATTTCATGCTGCAAGACATCCTCCCAACGACCAGCGCGGGCTGCGATGATATGTGGCTCACGCGCGGCTGCGGCCTCTGGCGTATCGGCTTGCGGGCTGGTGCTGAGCAGCGCAATACGCGTGATCCGCTCTGGCGCGCGGCGCAGCAGCTCCATTGCGACCATGCCACCCATGCCCATCCCACAAAGCGCGAATTTTGAAGGTGTCCACGTCAGAATTTGACTGGCAATCTCTTCAATCCGTTCGCCACAGGTTGGTGGTGCCACCATGACGGCATGACCGCGCGACAAAACCTGCATCTGATGCGCAAAGACCCGCGCGTCAGATAGCATAGGCGGGATCATAACCAGCGTTTCACGCGGCATTTAGAAATGGCCCTGTCAATCTGCTCAACCCTTTTAGGTTTTTTACAGTGTGACCGGTCGCGGCCTTTATCGCAAGTCTTTCAAAGTGCCGGCAAAGCTTCCAGCCAAGCTGATATCTGCCGAGCCAGCGGCGCAGTTTGGCCGGGAGAAAAGATATCGCCCGCCATCACATGCCCCATTTCATCGTCATCTGGCGTCTGTTCCAGCAAGACCGTGTGTGTCGCGCCGCCCCAGCGCGCAATAACCTTTTGCGTGTCGTTAGGATGGACGACCTGGTCGGCCTCGTTGAAACAAAAAAGCGCTGGCGTGCCAATGGCCGACAAATCCGCATGGCGCACGGCTCGCACCGCATCTGCCATGACGTGCACCGCAGCGGTGGGATATTCTACGGTCCAATAGGCGGCATGCGCCTCGCTGATCGGCTCAAACGACCGCGAGCGTCCGGCGACATATTTTGACCAATGGCGTGACCCGGGCAAATCCAGCAGGGTCTGGACGACGCGGTGTCGCAAGCCAAAGTTCGGTGAGACATGGATCACCCCTCGCGCCTTGGCCCCTTCGGCCAAAGCGAGCGTGACCAAGGTGCACCCGGTCGAACATCCCATGATGATCACCTCATCACCCAGCGCCTCTGCGATCAAAATCGCCTCGGCGACATCACGGCGCCAATCCGACAGCGTCGCCCGCCCCATCGCGTCGCCGTCCTGCCCATGCCCGGTCAGCCGGGTGAAGTGAATGTTCGCGCCAAGCGTTGCGGCCACCCGGTCTGGCAGGGGCCGCAACTCCTCTCCCGTGGCCGAGAAACCGTGGACATAAAGCAGCGACACTGGCGTCTTGGTGGCGGGCTTATCGGCCCAGATGATCCGCTTTTCGCATCCCGCGCGCAAATGTGGCACCTGCGCTTCGGCGGCCGCGAGTTCCGCCTCTATGTCTGCCAAATCATGCAAGCGCGCGCCGTGCCATCGGGCGATACAACACGGCCAGTCCAAAAATGGCGACCAGCAAAATCGCGGCCGGGATCACCGTAATTGACATCTGCAAGGTGGCCAGCGCACCGTCGGTCTGCGTCACCACGCCGTCCGTCGTCTCCTGCCAGCCTGCGGCGGCCAGTGTCATTCCCAGCACTGCGGGTGCAACGGCATTGGCCAACTTTTGCCCAAACAGCCAGATTGCCGAAAACGCCCCTTCGATTGCGACGCCGCTCTCACGGCGCGTGATATCCATCAGATCAGGATAAATCGCCCAAGGGATCTGCTGATAAGACCCGTTTGTCATGCCTGCCAGCACGAACATCCCTGCAATGGCGGTGACATTGATCGACGGCAGCATTGTATAAAGCGCATAGAGCAGGACCACATAAAGGCTCAGCCCCAGCATTAAGGCACCAACTTTCCCAAGACGGTTGGACAACATCACCCAAATCGCCTGGCTCAGTATGGACCCAACAACAAATGTCGCGAACATCAGGCTGAGTGTGGTCAATGCGGTCGCGGCCCCCGATAGCATCGTATCGCCACTGTCGTTGATCAGATAAAGCGCGGCAAAGGGCAGCCCCGCGGTGATCATTGCAATCGCAAGGGTCATGACCCCATAGATCAGAACCAGAACCACAAAGGCCTTGTTGGCAAAGACCAGACTGAACATGCCCGACAGGTTGACCTGCGCGGCGTTCTCAACCCTTGGCGCGTTGCGCGTCGCCCAAAGCGATAGCCAGACTGCGCCAATCATCAGCGGCGTGACGACCAAGGCCGCCGTTGCATACCCCATTGACCCCGCCAACCCCGGAATGAGCGCGCCCCCGATCAAGATACCGATACTCGCAAACGCCATGCGAAACCCGGTCATGGCCGAGCGCTCTTTGGGATCTTGGGTGATCTCACCGGACTGCGCGCCGTAGGGTATAGCGACCATTGTAAATCCAACGGTTGCAAGAACGAAAAAGGAGACGACCCAAATCAGGTTACCAGTCGTCTGCATGCCTGCGGGCGTCGAAAATAATCCGACCATGCCAGCGGCCATGACCAAGACACCCAGAAACATCCACGGGGCACGACGGCCAAACCGGCTCTGCGTCCGGTCGCTAAGGTATCCGATTACGGGATCGGTCACCATATCAAAGACAAGGACGGCAGTGGTGACAAACCCTGCGATACCGACAGGTACGCCCAAAACAGTCGTCAGATAGGTCAGGATCAGCAACTGTTTGACGATCACAAAGACAACAATGCCCATGTCTGCCAGACCCCAGCCTGCCTTTTGTCCCAGTGATAATGCCATGCGCGTCCCCTCCCAAGGATTTGGGGCACCCTAATCAGGCGCGGCCGAGATCCCAAAGGAGAACGTGGCGTCAGAGCGTAAGGTGGGTTTCAACCCACCTGCCCCAAAACATCTTCAACAGCACTCACAATCAGATCGAGGCAATCTTCATCCGAAAAACGGTGATCCGCACCATCAACCAAGGTCAGGCGCATATCAGGGCTTTCAGCGTGCTCTAACAGCCGCAACGCCACTGACATTTTCACGTCGACATCCGCGGTTCCCTGCAAAGACCGCACCGGAAAGGGCAGCGGCAGCGGGTCGCGCAAAACCAGCCTGTCGCGCCCCTCTTCGATCAGGCGACGGGTTATGATGTAGGGATCCCCGTAGTCGGACGGCAAAGCCACCTGCCCCGCCATCAATTCCGCCTTTTGGACTTCATCGAACCCGGCCCACATGCTGTCTTCGGTGAAATCCGGGGCGGCGGCGATTGTCACCATCCCCGCCACGCACTCTGGCATCTGCCGCGCGACCAACAATGAAATCCACCCGCCCATGCTAGAGCCGACCAAGATCACCTTGCCCGCAAGAAGACCAAGCGCTGCACAGGCGTCTTCGAACCAATCGCCGATGCAGCCATCTGTGAAAGCCTCGCTGCTCTCGCCATGACCGGAATAGTCGAACCGCAAGAAAGCGCGCCCCGAATCACGCGCCCATTTTTCAAGAAAAATGGCCTTTGTGCCGCCCATGTCGGACTTGAACCCGCCCAGAAATACGACCGCAGGACCCGTGCCATCCGTCAAATGATAAGCAATGCGCCGGCCTTGCGGCGTTACAAAGATCGGTGTTTCACTATTGTTTTCCATGCACTTACAGCATCACACACCGGCAAAGGCTGCAAGTTTTTTTAAGTTATCCTATTGTCACGTGACTATTTAGTAACCTATAAGGTTTCCCATGGATGCAATTTTCAAAGCTCTCAACGACCCCGCCCGGCGCGACCTGCTTGACAGTCTGCGCCAGCGCGATGGCCAATCCCTGAGCGACCTTGAACAGGTGCTTGAGATGTCCCGTTTTGGCGTGATGAAGCATCTGAAGGTCTTAGAAGAGGCCAACCTGATCGTCACCCGAAAGGATGGCCGGTTCAAATACCACTACCTGAATGCCCTGCCCTTGCAGGACGTCATGGACAGATGGGCCGCCCCTTTTTTGCAACGCCAAGCACGCGCTGTGACTGAATTGAAAGCGAAGTTAGAGAGAGACACCGCTATGGCAAAACCCGATTTCATGATGCAAACATTCATCCGCTGCAGCCAAGATGCGCTCTGGAAAGCATTAACCGAGGCCGATCAAATGGCGGCTTACCACTTTGCCTGCAATGTGGTCGAAGGGAACGCAGCGGTCCATGAAACCACCGCCTTCATCCGCCCCGATGGCAGTGCAATGCTGAAGCAGACCACCACAGCACTGGACCCCAAAAGCCGGATCGCCATGACGTTTGAACCACTGTTCATGGGGCCGGACGCCCCGGCAAGTCACATGGTTTATCTGATTGAGCCGCAGGGCGAGCAATGCAAGCTAACGATTGAGCATTATGACATAGCCCCCGGTCAGGAAGGCTTCGCCGAAGGCTGGGCGCGTTTGGCTTCATCGCTCAAAAGTTATCTGGAAACCGGCGCCGCCCTCAGAGCGGCCATGTAAGGAGTGTGATCATGGAAAGCTTCCCAACCGAACTGGGCATTCTGACATGCCTTGCAATCCTCGCCGCCTCCCTTTGGGTGCCTTACATCGTCGGAGCCGCATCAGCACCCCAAGGATCCCTGCCCGCTGATGCGCCCGATGGATTCACTCGCATCGCGGACCCAAGACTGCATCGCCCTTGGGTGCAGCGGGCGTACCGCGCGCATCTGAACCTGCTGGAACAGCTGGTGCCATTTGCAATACTGGTGCTGATCCTTGACCGGGTCGAGGGGTTTACAGCGCTGACATATTGGACTGCGATTGCCTTCTTTTGGCTGCGCGTCGCCCATGCCATTGGCTACATCAGCGGTAAGGCGGGTTTCCCGCTGCGCCCGATCATCTTTACCGCCGGATGGGTCTGCTGCCTGATCATGACTTACGCGGTGTTTGCTGCAGGGTTCTGATCAACAAAGAACAGACAGCGTATGTACGCTGTCTGTACGGCTTCTGTACAGGTTATTTGCGCACATTTAGCCGCCGACGTAGACCGACTTTTTAGGACGATAAAAGATTTTTTGGTCGTGCAGACGGCCAAGCAGCTCTTCGGTCTGGCGCTGGTCCTGCTCAACCACCCGGATCGATTCCAAATGGGCGGGGTTGTCGTCCTTCAAAGCCAACCGCATACCCGACAATTCGCGGCCACGGGCACGCAACGCCTCTTCAATCAGGTCGACATCGTTAATGCTCAGATCAAAAGTACGGTTGTAGCTCGGCATGTGACTTCCCCAACATATAGGTTTCGGATCGGAAACTATGTCGCTTTTAACGGGATGAGTGTCGCAGTCAACGTATATCTGGGCATACAATTGACTGCGCAATCTACCGCTATTGCCGCTCAGTGACCCAAGCCATATCCACATCGATCGGCCCACCTACCGTTGGCTGAGCTGTGCCGTCACCATCAAGGAACGCGCCGATGTTATATTGGCCCGTGTCACCGCTGAACCCGTGCGTCGCAGTGCCACTCACCACCATCGTGCCCGCCGCGAAGCCGATCGTCCCGTTCACATCCGCCGTTCCGGCAGTTGTACCACTAGATGTAAAGACACCATTCGAAATGGACAGCGATCCATTGACCGCCTCATCACTTGTATTGACAAATGACCCCGCTGATCCTGTGAACGTGTTGTTTCCAAAGTTTGTGGTCAGTCGCACTGTGCCCAAAACTTCATCAGCAGTGCCATTGTCGAGGCCGACAGACATCAGACCATCATAGGTAGCACCACCCGTCGCCGGCAGGTCACTACGATCTGTTATTGGTGTGTCAGTGCCTTGTGGCAGCGCACTTCCCTGCAACGCCACAAAGCTTGCGGCCCCATCCGTAAATGTTTCGAATGCGAATGCATTCTGTGTGACATTGTCCCCCGAAGAAGAACCGCCGCAGCCCATCAAGAGCAGCATTGCCGCGCTAGACATGAAAAATTCTCGTTTCAAATTTTCGCCCCTTCAAACAAATCTGGCGTGATAGATGCCCCCCTGAAATCTTAGCGATGATCTGAGCGAATTATCAACAAGCTTGGACCCTTGTTGTTGACACTCTTTCGAACTGTGGTCATTTAGCGCGACACATAACCCGCAACCGGGCGTTTTGTAGGCGCCAAACAGACGAGGAGACAGCCCAAGATGGCACAAATTTCCCTAACTTTCCCCGATGGCAATGCCCGACAGTATAACGCTGGCGTCACCGCTGCTGATATTGCCGCTGATATTTCCTCGAGCCTGCGCAAAAAGGCGATCTCGGCCACTGTGAACGGCCAGCACTGGGATCTGCAATGGCCGATTGAGGCCGACGGCAGCATCGCCATCAACACAATGAAGGACGAGGAACCTGCGTTGGAACTCGTCCGCCACGATCTGGCGCACATCATGGCCCGTGCCGTGCAGGAAATCTGGCCTGACACGCAAGTCACCATTGGACCCGTCATCAAAGACGGCTGGTATTACGACTTTGACCGCAAGGAACCCTTCACACCCGAAGACCTCAGCCTGATCGAAAAGAAGATGAAAGAGATCATCAACAAGCGTGATGCGGTCCGCACCGAGATTTGGGAACGCGATATCGCGATCCAATACTACAAGGACCGGGGCGAGCCTTATAAGGTCGAGCTGATCGAGAGCATCCCCGGCGATGAACCCCTGCGCATGTATTGGCATGGCGACTGGCAGGACCTGTGCCGTGGCCCGCATTTACAGCATACCGGTCAAGTTCCGGCCGATGGTTTCAAACTGATGTCTATCGCGGGTGCCTATTGGCGTGGCGACAGCGACCGCGCGATGTTGCAGCGGATTTACGGGACAGCCTTCACAAATAAGGAAGGCCTGAAGGCCCACCTGCATATGCTGGAAGAGGCCGCCAAGCGAGACCACCGCAAACTTGGCCGCGAAATGGACCTGTTTCATATGCAGGAAGAGGCCCCCGGTCAGGTGTTTTGGCACCCCAATGGCTGGACCGTCTATACCGAGCTACAAGACTACATGCGCCGCCAACAACGCAAAGGCGGCTATGTCGAGGTGAACACACCGCAAGTGGTGGACCGCAAGCTGTGGGAAGCCTCTGGTCACTGGGAAAAGTATCAGGACCATATGTTCATCGTCGAAGTGGACGAGGAACATGCCCGCGAAAAGGCGGTCAATGCGCTGAAGCCAATGAACTGCCCCTGCCACGTGCAGATCTTTAACCAAGGTCTGAAATCCTACCGCGACCTGCCCTTGCGCATGGCCGAATTTGGATCATGCAACCGGTATGAGCCCTCTGGCGCCCTGCATGGCATCATGCGGGTCCGCGGATTTACCCAAGATGATGGGCATATCTTCTGTCGGGAAAACCAGATTGAGTCCGAGACCGCCGAGTTCATCGCGTTCCTGAGCCGCATTTACAAAGACCTTGGGTTTGAGAACTTCAAAGTGAAGTTTTCGGACCGGCCTGAAAAGCGAGCGGGCAGTGATGAGGTCTGGGATCGCGCGGAAGAGGCATTGCTATCTGCCACACGCGCAGCCGGGATCGAACCGGAGTTGAACCCCGGCGAAGGGGCATTTTATGGGCCCAAGCTGGAATTCGTGCTGACGGATGCGATTGGCCGCGATTGGCAGTGCGGCACGCACCAAGTGGACTTTGTGCTGCCCGAACGTCTGGACGCGACATATATCGGCGAAGACGGGGCCAAGCACCGGCCCGTGATGCTGCACCGCGCGCTATTGGGATCGTTTGAACGGTTCATTGGTATCCTGATCGAAGAGCACGCAGGCAAGCTGCCGTTCTGGCTGGCCCCCCGTCAGGTGGTTGTGGCGACGATTGTGTCTGATGCGGATGACTATGCGATGGAAGTTGTCGCGGCTCTCAAGGCCGCAGGTGTGCGGGCCGAGGCTGATCTGCGAAATGAGAAGATCAACTTTAAGGTCCGCGAACACTCTGTCGGCAAAGTGCCGGTGATTCTGGCATTGGGTGCGCGGGAAGTGGAAGAAAAGACTGTGACGGCCCGCAGGTTGGGCGAAAACAAGACTTCTGTAACAACTCTTGCAGAAATTGTTGCAGAGTTGGGTAAGTCCGCGACGCCACCGGACCTTTTGTAACATTCCAGCGCTGGAAGTTGTAACAAACCCGCCGATGGAAACATCGGCGGGTGACTTGTTTTTTAAGGCTAATCCGGGTTGCGGCAGGCTGCCGCAGGCAAACGCCCGCTCACATCACCTCACGGGAGCGCGATGCACGGGCCTGTGAATGGAATATCAGCAAACGAGACGGTTAGTGTCTGGGCATCGCCGGAGAACGGTGACGATCAAATATGACCCAACTCAAAGGAAACTTCGATGTCCAACGCTACAAAAACTCTCGTACTCGCATCTGCTGTTGCAACTGCCGTTGCAGGCCTGTCCACAACTGCCGCTGCTGAGGGCGACGTCAAGTGCTTCGGCGTATCACTCGCTGGTGAAAACGACTGCGCAGCTGGCCCAGGCACAACATGTGCAGGCACATCCACAGTTGACTACCAGGGCAACGCATGGACACTGGTTCCTGCGGGCACATGCGAAACAATGGAACTGCCAGCGGCTGCTGATGGCGCTGAGCGCATGGGTTCTTTGGAAGCGCTTGAGCGCGACCTGCCAGCATAAGCTAAAATATGGTAAGGTGGGGTTGACCCCACCTTACCAACCCCAAGACCAAAGGCCCTGACATGTTAGACGCGACAGCAAACCCCACTCTCCCCCGCGTCCCGGTGTCGGCTACAAAGCACAGCACTACAGCGCCATTTTGGAAAACCCCGGCCCGTTGGGTTGGTTGGAAGTTCACGCTGAGAATTATATGGGCGATGGCGGCCGCCCCATGGCGCAATTGCGCCACCTCGCCGAACGCTTCCCTATTTCGGTCCACGGTGTCGGCTTGTCCATTGGCGGTGAAGGCGACTTGGACACTGCTCACCTTGCCCGCCTCAAGCACCTTGTTTCATGGTTGAACCCCGCCAGCTTCTCCGAGCATTTGGCATGGTCGACGCATGACAGCCACTTCTTTAACGACCTGCTCCCGCTTCCCTACACGCCCAAGACGCTCGCCCGTGTCGCCACGCATATCAACCAAGTTCAAGAGACGGTTGGTCGGCGGATGTTGCTGGAAAATCCGTCCAGCTATCTGGCATTTGCTGAAAGCACGATGTCCGAAACCGATTTCTTGCGCGAACTCACCCAACGCACTGGCTGTGGGCTGCTTTTGGACGTCAACAACGTCTTCGTGAGCGCCACGAACCTCAAGACGTCGCCGCAGGACTATATCAATGATTTTCCCTTGGACGCCGTAGGAGAGATCCATCTCGGCGGCCATGACGAAGATGAAGACGAAACTGGCGCGCCACTTCTGATCGACAGTCATGGCAAGGCGGTTGTCGATCCCGTCTGGGCCCTTTTGGACTACACTTTGGCAAAATCGGGCCCCAAGCCGCTTTTGATCGAGTGGGATACCGATGTTCCTGATTGGCCCGTTCTTGCGGATGAAATCAGGCGGGCTGACAGTGCTCTTGCGCTGATCACACCATGACCGTTACGCAGACCGCCTTTAAGACCGCGATGTTAGATCCAGCCGTCGACGTGCCGGATGGTATCGTTAACCCGGATGGCGCGGCCGCAAGCAAACGCTTCGACGTTTATCGCAACAATGTGGCCGTGAGCCTGTCTGACGCATTGGAAGCCGCCTTTCCCGTCGTCCGCAAATTGCTTGGCGACGAGTTCTTTCGCGCCATGGCAGGTGTCTACTTGCGCAAACATCCCCCAAAGTCCCCGCTGATGATGTTCTACGGGGATGCGATGCCACAGTTTCTGGACCGGTTCGAACCCACCAAAAAGTTCGGGTATTTGCCGGACATTGCCAAAATTGAACTGGCGATGCGACATGCCTACCACGCTGCTGACACCACACCCGTTGACGCCAACGCGCTTGGCGCCATCGCGCCAGATGCACTGATGAGCGCCAAACTGAGGATTGCACCGGCGACCCAGACCGTGACTTCGGAATATCCAATTCATGCGATCTATCGCGTCAATACCCAAGCTGATGCGCCAAAACCGGTGACGCAGCCCGAAGCGGTATTGATCACGCGCGCAGGGTTTGATCCCGCAATGCATCTGATCAATGCGGCAGGTGCCGATTGCATCAACGCGCTCAAGGATGGGCAGTCGCTTGGGCAGGCCATGGCCACCGCAGATGACACGCTCGATTTGGGTGCCGTCTTAGGTCTATTGTTGGCCCAAGGTGCCGTGACTGAAATTTACTGAAAGGCCATACTCTGATGACGTCTTCCCCTTTTGCCGAAATGGCCCACCCCATCAATCGTGCCGGTGACGAAGCTCTGCCAATTCTTGCGCGGCTCGTCTTTGCCGGAGTTCTTTTTATGTACTACTGGAATTCTGGCCTGACCAAGCTGGGCGACGGGATCTTTGGCATCCTGCAACCCTCTTCAGGTGCCTATGTCCAGATCTTTCCAAAGGCGATGGAAGCTGCAGGCTATGATACATCACAACTGACCATCTTTCACTGGGCCGTTGTCACCGGTGGCACAATCGCCGAGTTTGTCTTGCCAATCCTGATCGTCATCGGCTTGTTTACCCGACTGGCAGCCGTTGGCATGATCGGCTTTATTGTCGTGCAGTCCTTGACTGATCTCTATGGTCATGGCGGGATCGCCCATGAAGGTACGCTGGGCGCATGGTTTGACCGCATGTCAGACGCGCTGATCCTCGATCAACGCGCCTTTTGGGTGCTCTGCCTGCTGATCCTTGTGTTCAAGGGTGCTGGTACAATCTCGATCGACCGCGGCCTTTTCAGAAGTGCGCCTTAGGCTCATCCGGTTTACCGGCGGCAATCCCCAAGATGCCGCCGAGAGCGACAAAGCCAATTGGGAACATCGTGCCGACGTTGAAACCGAAAGCGGCATAAAAGCAAGCAGCACTCAGCAACATCAGGATGCCGCCCCACAGCGCGCGTGCTTTCGCCATTGCGCCGCCAGCGATTGCCAGCAACGGTGCGATGAAGCTTGCAAAACGAATGAAACCGGGGTTGTCCAGAAAGCCAAAAACCTCACCCACTTCGGTCACGTTTTCCGACAGTTCGGCATAGCCATAGCCAAATAAGCCGACCAGAATGCCAATCAATCCACCAATGATGCCGAGTATACTTGCGGCGTTACGCATGGGTCTTCTCCTTACTGCTCAATTAGTTACATAAGCAGAAAGGCATCAATCGCCAAGGTATTGTGCCTGAACATCCGCTTTCCAGCCAATGGTCCAGACACCATCCCGTTCAATGACCGGTCGCTTCATAAGCGTTGGGTGAGCTGCCAAGAGGGCAACAGGGTCAGACGCTTTTTCTGCATCGCTCAGCCCGCGCCATGTGGTTGATGCGCGGTTGACCGAAACATTACCAAACTGCGCCACAATAGACGCGCGGTCCTCATCCGATAGGCCATCAGCGCGCACATCAACAATCGTGGGTGCATGACCCGCTTGTGCTAATGATTTCAGCGCTTTGCGGCAGGTATCGCAGGATTTTAGGCCAAAAAAACGCATAACGCCTCCTCTTTGAGCAAAGATTGACCGGATCGCGGCAATGCGACGACGTGTCATTTGCCTTTTGTACAAAACATATAATTCTTAGGACATGAAGGCCAAGGGAAGTCCGCATGTCGCGGGGCCCAAGTGCTAGCCCAGCCCCAGGTGGGGGTACGACAAAAGGAGAGCGGACAATGCCAAACGGCACCGTAAAGTGGTTCAACACCACAAAAGGTTATGGATTTATTGCCCCCGAGGATGGCGGAGCGGATATCTTTGTGCACATTTCAGCGGTTGAACAATCAGGGCTGACTGGACTGGCTGATGACCAGAAAGTCACATTCGATCTGGTCGAAGGGCGCGATGGTCGCCAAATGGCCGGTAATATCGCCGCCGTTGAATAGAGGATCACGGCCCTTTGTTCTGCATACGACTGCGAACAAGGTCCATCATATCGCCCTCTGACTGGGCAGGCTTTTCAGCCTCCAAATACTCCTCGACGGATTTGGCATATTCCTCATCCTTTTCTTCAGCAGCTTTCAGGTGGCGCATGTAGACCAACACCCCGCCCGCACATTGCAAGCTGAAGAAGAACAAAAAGAAGAAGATGCACAGCCCAACGAAAGTTGCACCCTCAGCGCCCATAAATAGCTTGAGGTCGCTTATCGAATTAAATTCGCCAGCTTGCGCCAGCTTGACCGCTAGCGCATCTGCGATACCAAGCGGTATCGACAAGGCAACAACGATTGGCACCACCAAATATGTGCCGATCTGAGACAGAACAACGAGTGGGAAAAGCGATGCAAAACCACTGCCCACCCCATAAAAAGGCGTGTGCGCGCGTCCGCTCGGATCAGCACCAATAGAGGCCCCCGTGATCGGCATTAGCAAGCACGCACGCAACGCAAACATCAAGACGCCGCCACCCAAGAGCAAGCCCCATGACAGCGCAGGACTGGTACCCATCAGTAGCGCGATAACAGCTTCCGAATTGCTGGCGTCAATGGCTTCAAAATCAGCCAGCGTTAAGGGCGTCATGAAAACATATGCGGCAACTGCGGCAATCGCGATGAAAAGAACGGCAATCGCCTCGAACATGCCATAGCCAACCGCAGGCAAAATCAGACCCAGATAGGTGTTTTTGGGCCGATGTCTTTTGGCCTGCATACCGACGCGCGTTCCGACCATGATCGGAACAATACCGGCCGCCGCACCAAAAGACGCTGCGACTAACACGCCAAGAAAAGGCGCGATCAGAGTGACGATCAATACCGGGACAATCGCGACAATGCCAAACATAATGATCGCGACGATCAACAACGGCAACACGATTGCGTAGCGCCATAGCACCGAGAACGAGAAAGGAATTGCGCGCAGGAAAATCATTCCGAACTCCACAAAGAATACCTTTCTCGGTTATCCGGTTCAGACAAGCCAGTGAAGGCAAAAACTCGGCCTCAGATAAAGAAGCAGGTCAAGTGTGTCATTCGTTCCCCATCCGACGGATCGCAAGCACCCCCTTTTCCAAGCACCTTGATGCGCTAGCTTTGTGTTATGCGGTATTTCTTGCTCGCCTTATTTTTCGCAACTGCGTCCGTCGCCCAGACGATAGAGGCGGATCTGGAACTTGTGTTGCTCGCTGACGCGTCAGGGTCCATTGATGCGGACGAGCTGGCTTTTCAGCGTCAATCCTACGCCACAGCAATCACGGATCCGGCCGTCATTTCAGCGATTGAGAATACGCTTTATGGTTCAATTGCCGTGACTTACGTTGAGTGGGCGCAAAATCAAGCCACCGTCGTTGACTGGACCATCATTGCCGATGCGGAAAGTGCGACGGCTTTTGCCGATGCACTGGTCGGCCCGCCCCGTCAGGCAAGTGGACGCAATGCGATCGGGTCCGCTCTGCTTTTTGGTATGGAGCAAATCAACGGCAATAACATTCAGGGCTTTCGCCGGGTCATCGACTTTTCAGGCGATACGATGGGAAATTCCTACGGCCCGCCGATCACGCAAGCCCGTGATACCGTTGTCGCCGATGGGATCACGATCAACGCGCTGCCTATTCTGCGCAATGACGCATTTGCAGCCAACAGCCTGCCTTTGGCTTATGAGCAGAATATCATCGGCGGGCCAAACGCCTTTGTCATGCCCGCCCAAAGTGGGCCAGAGTTCACGGATGCCGTGCGCCGCAAATTGATCCTAGAGATAGCAGGCACCACGCCGCAAACCCAGTTTGCGGCGCTGCTGCTGGCACCGCTTGATTAACGTAGGCTAAGGTTACCAATCGCAGCACGGATTGTGCTGTTGGTGTCATCACTGTCGCCGGACACCGCCAGACCGACCAGCGCGCCTTTTTCGCCACCAAAAGCACGGGCATAGTCAGCCGCCAGATCAACGCTTTCGCTGTGCGACCCTGTGCCAGCCTGACGCAATGCAACCGTCACACCTTGTCCAGCGGGGCCATAGGGTGACGCAATCACCTGACCACGTGAATGGTTGCCACCCCATGCATACTGCATGATGCGCACGTCGCTGTTGCCCAAGAGGCTGCGGATGTTCGCGCCTTCCAAGCTGGGTGCGATGCTTTCGGGTACAAATACAAAATAGAGCGAAATGTTGCGGTCGTCGCCACCCTTACGGCTCAGGTCAGTGGCGGGGACAGATTGTTCGACGGTCCAGCTCCAGCTGGCCCCGTTAGAACCCCATTCCCCACGGCCCACACGGGTCCAGGCGATAGAAACGGACCCATCAGAGACCAGCCCAAGGTTCTGACCAAAGCTATAGTCGTTAGAGCTAAACAGCGACAGGCGTTGTTCTTGCCAGCCATTGGCAAAGCTAATGGGGCCGGCTGTCGCGCTGACAGCCGTGGAAAGAGCAAGAACAGTCGAAAGAAGAAGGCGCATGGGGAATATCCTTTATGAGCGGTTGGCATAGACCTACCGCACTCAAGCGCCCACGAAACCAATAAGCGGCTGATTTCACGCGAATGTCAGCTTTGGTTACTGTTGAATAGTCTGCAGATATTCCGTGAGGACAAGCAGCTTTGTCGGCACTGGCGTGCCCAAACCTTCGTTTTCAACGATCACTGTTTCGCCCAGATCACCGGCCCCGAATTCGGGCATCGCAGCACTAAAATGCGCGCCACGGTCCAGCCCGTCAATCGTGCTCATCACCTGATTTGTGGGGAAAATACCGCCGTTTCGGGCCGCAATTGTGGTCAGGTCCGGCGGTGCGACAGCCAATCCACGCGCCGCAGGGCCATTACCCGTCCCGTCTGCCCCATGACAGCTCGCGCAGTTTTCCATGAACATCGTTTGGCCATTTACCGGCTCTTCTACGCAGGCCGCCAGACCTAGGACTGCAACTATCAAGATGTACCGCATCATTTGCCTCCTGTTTTGACCAAATTGTAACAAATCCACGGGGCGTACCGCTATGATCTGGATCATATGGGCCCTAAGCTGGGTCAAAACCAGCAAAGGACCGCCCATGCCGCACCATATCTTCATCATGCTTGCCGCCGGGATCGGCATACCCGTTCTAGCGGCGCTGAATGCCGCTTTAGGTCGGCACATCGGATCACCCGCGGTCGCGGCAACGGTGCTGTTTGTCGTGGCGTTGACGGTCTCTGCACTGGTGGCCTTAATGACCGGCCCGCAGGCCGCAATCAAACTCGCCACAGCCCCGAAGCATTTGTTCTTTGCGGGTGCGCTGATTGCTTTCTACGTCCTGTCCATCACCTGGATTGCGCCCACGATGGGCGTCGGGAACGCGGTGTTCTTCGTACTGTTGGGACAATTGATTGCTGCAGCTACAATAGATCACTTCGGTCTGTTCAGCGCGCAATCGTCGCCGCTGACGCTCACGCGCGCCGCCGGAATTGCGCTGATGGCGACAGGGGTTTTTGTCACGCAGAAAGCTTAAGAACCAGATCCCAAAGCGCATCAGGCACATCAACTTCGTTCATCGCCCTGCGCCCCGCACCGGGAATACGCGCGCCCTCTTGTTCCGCCACAGCCTCGGCCACCCGCGCGAAACGTGCGCCAAAACCAGCGTGGTAAGTGCCTGGGTCCATAAGGATGTAGAACTGCCCCAGATCATGCGGTTTGCCCTCAGCCACCTTAAGACCCGCAACGTCCAGCGAATTGACCGATCCGGTCATGCCAGCCGCCAAGAGTTCCGCCATCAGGCCAAAGCCCCAGCCTTTATAACCGCCAGCACTGACCAACGCGCCTTTGAGGGCCGCCTCTGGATCAGTTGTCGGCTCACCGTTTTCATCCACGGCCCAACCGATTGGGATGCTTTCCCCCGCAGCCTTTGCCATCGTGATTTTACCAAGCGCCACGGCAGAGGTTGAGAAGTCGAAATGCATCGTCGGGTCGCCATCACCCGGCACCGTCATCGCAATTGGGTTCGTACCGATCACCCGCTTGTTGCCCCCCGGAGGTGCAACGACAGGGGATGCGTTGGTGAAACCGATCCCGATCAGCCCTGCCGCCGCGATCTGTTCGGTGAAAAACCCAAGCGAGGTGCAGGTATGTGCATGTGCGACCGCCAAAGTGGCCACGCCGTTTTCTTGCGCGGCCGCAATGGCCTGTGGGAGTGCCGCGTCGAACGCCGGTTGGGCAAAGCCGAACTGCGCGTCCGCCAGCACCGCACCGGGGCGCGGACGTGTCACGACCGGATCAACAGTGCCGTTCACGCGACCAGAGGCCAGCTGCGTGCAATAACTTTCCAGATAGTAGAGACCGCAAATCACGTTCCCCAGTGCCTCTGCCCGTGCCACGGCTTTGGCCACGGCAGCCGCTTGCATGTCACCTGCGCCATGCGCCAACAATGCCGCGCGGCTTTGTGCTTCGATGTCTGTGACAGATACTTGCATCAGCTCTCCAATACGCCGCCGTTCAGCCGGACCTGACGGTCCATGCGCGCGGCAAGCTCTAGGTTGTGGGTGGCGATCACAGCGGCCAGTCCGGTGTCGCGGACAAGCCCCATCAGCGCATCAAACACACGGTCGGAGGTGTCGGGGTCTAGGTTGCCCGTCGGTTCATCGGCCAGCAACAAGGCCGGTTCATTCGCCAAAGCCCGACAGAACGCAACGCGCTGTTGTTCACCGCCTGACAGGGCCGCTGGGCGATGCGACGCACGCTCTGCGATGCCAACCCGGTCAAGTAAGGCCATGCTACGTGCATGGGCCGCCGTTTCTGATACGCCGTTTGCCAGTTGCGGCAGTACGATGTTTTCCAGCGCGGTAAATTCGGGCAGCAGGTGGTGGAATTGATAGATAAACCCGACCGTCGACCGCCGCACCGCTGTGCGTTTGCGATCTGACAGACCGCTCATATCCGTGCCTTGAATGACCACAGACCCCGCGTCAGGCGTATCAAGAAGCCCCGCGATATGCAGCAGCGTTGATTTGCCCGCGCCGGAGGGGGCGACCAACGCCACAACCTCGCCCGGTGCCACATCAAGCGACACGCCCTGTAGCACGCGCACTTCGCCCGGTTTGCCGGCGTTGTAGGATTTGGTCAGGTCCGCCACTTGTAATGTGTGATCACTCATAGCGCAGCGCCTCAACCGGGTTCATGCGGGCGGCACGGCGCGCGGGGAAAATCGTGATGATCCATGACAGACCCAGCGAGAGGGACATCGCCTTGATCACATCGACGAGGCGTAGTTCAGCAGGCACGTTGTAGATGCCGCGGATGGACGGATCCCAAACACCACCCCCAGCGACATAGTTCACGAGGCTGAAAATCTGATCAATGTAGATGGCAAAGAGGCACCCGAGGATCACGCCCAGCGCGGTCCCAATCGTGCCAATGCCCGCGCCACAGATGAAGAACACCCGCAGGATCGATCCTTCGGTCAGGCCCATCGTGCGTAGAATACCCACGTCGCGGCCTTTGTTTTTGACCAGCATAATCAAGCCGCTGATGATATTCATCGACGCCACAAGGACGAGGATCGACAGGATGATAAACATCACATTGTCTTCAATCGTCAGCGCTCGCAGGAAACGCCCAACCCGGTCTTGCCAGCTATAGGCCCACATGCCCGGCCCCGCGACATTCGCGATCTCTTGCTTGAGGATTTCGGATTGGTTCAGATCATCAAGCCTGATTTCCAACTCATCTGCAACGCCATCCCGGTTGAAAACCGATTGGGCGACGTCAAAGGGCAGATAGGCGCGAACCTCATCAATCTGGAACCGCCCGGTTGAGAAGATAAAGACCACGTCATAGGCATTGCGCCGGGTCGATGTGCCCATCGGGGTGGCCGCACCCGACCGTGTTGTGATCTCAATCCGGTCGCCGATCCCAAGGCCCAAATTATCAGCCAAAGCAGAGCCAATCGCGATCCCATTGGGCAGATCGTCGATATTCCCAACAGTCCGCTCACTATCGACAATCGCGTCAGAGGCTTTGAGGTCCTCTAGCCGGATACCGTAGATATCCGCCAACCCGATCCGACCAGAACCAGAGGCCATCGCCTGCCCGCGCACCAAGGGCGCGACAGATTGCACACCTTCAACGCTGCGAATGCGATCTGCGACCTCTTCAAACTCTTCGATCACAGCACGCGGCTGCACCACACTGACGTGGGCATTCGCACCCGCAATCGTGTCGATGAATTCAGCCCGGAACCCAGAGCGCACCGCCAAGGTCGCGATCAAAGCAAACACGGCCAGCGTCACGCCCACAAGGCTGATCCACGTCATCACGCTAACGCCGCCCTCGGCGCGTTTGGCGCGGATATAGCGCCACGCGATCATCCATTCGAATTTCGCAAAGGGACGCGTGGTCCTCACCTCAGACATGTCTGCTCCTGCTTGGTCTTTGCGCGCAACGTGGTGCGGACGGTCGGAATGGTCAAGCTACCAGTGGTTTCCGGGGCTGTGAAATTGCGTGTGATCTTGCCCAGTGGCATGGCTCTTGCTCTCAAGTGCCCATAACAAGCCACGCTTGAGCATCTCATAGGCGGGACCAGAGGCGATCGTCTCAGCCTGGTGGCCCAGTGCGTTATAGTAAACGCGTCCCAAGCCCCACGTGCGGGTCCAGACAACGGGCATATCAACCGGGCCGTTCGGGCTGTGATACCAGGTCACAGCATCTGTGCGGGTGGTGGCCAGAACCGTATTGGCGGGATCAACGTGCAGATAATATTGCTCTGAATGCACATCAAAGTCGGGCAAGCCTGCAACCAATGGATCGTCGGATGTGATATTGACACGGTAGCGCACATCGTCGCCACCCGGATGTGCCACCCAATTGGCCCCGGTCATGAATTGCCACAGCGGGCTGCTACGGAACGCGTCACACATCCCGCCATGGCATCCGGCAAGACCAGTGCCGCGCGCGACGGCTTCAGCCACATTCGTTGCGGCCTCCCGGCTGAGTGTGCCATCGGTCCAGACCGGTACGATCAGGTCATAGGTTTGCAAGGCATCGGCATCGTCAAACACCGCAAGGCTGTCTGACACAGTGACCTGCACCCCCGCCGTTTCCAACAGGTCGCGGAAAATTTCGGCAACTTTGTCGGGCTCATGCCCGTCCCAGCCACCCCAAACGATCAATGCAGTCTTCATCGTTGGACACCTGCTAGTCTTGGACGGGTATCTGGTGCAGTGGCCACAAGCGTTGGCCGCGTCACTGGCGGATCCAATTTCACGGCTGGGGCGCGGCGTTTAACCGGCTCTGCGCGCTGTTTTGTTGTCTTTTTGAACGGGATGGAGAAAAAGGCGAAGATCGCAGCAAAGCTGATCCATCCGCCCAAGAAACCTGTACCAGCAGAGGCTGCACCCGCAACGCTCAACGGCATTGCCGGGGTGAAATCGGCCCACACAGCCTGCACTGTCGCGGCATCGGCCATGCGGTGCGGCAATGCGAGACGCTGAAGCGGCGTCGCGTCGCGCAGTGCAATCAGATTTTCGCTTAACCGCGCATGGCGGGCGAAGGTGCGCCGCCACATCGCTTCTTGCGCGGCCACCACGGGTGTGTCGGACATGGCTTGCAACATCTCTTCGCGCCCCAGCCCCTCGGCCAGTGCAGTTTGGTCAAAATCCATAACCTGCCGTGTCAGCTCGTCCACCTGCCCGCCGAGACGTTGCATATATTGCTGAGAAAATTCAGGGAACTGGGACAGGCCTGCCGCACCTGTCAGTCCACCAACTAGACAAAGGGCCCTGATCATATCAGAGCCCATTTCTGGGAATATCGTGTCATCTGCTGCCTCGTGACATTTTGTTTTGCCATAATGTAGCAGGTTTTTGCGGAGGTGTTAACGCCCCTGTCACCTATGCGCGCGCATCCACGTCCCGGCGTAGCCAATCAATCACATTGGCGGCGTCTTGGTCGGGCGGAAAGACCGGGTAAAAGGTTTTGGCGATCACACCCTCTTTGGCAATCATCGTCAGGCGTTTGTGCAGATGCTGGCCGTCAACATCGAGCGCCGGCAGGTCCAACGCCTTGCCCAAGGCCTGATCCGCATCCGACAACAGCGGGAATGGCAGATGCAGCCGCGCGGCGGCTTCTTTCTGATATTCAGAGGTCTGGATCGACACACCATAAAGCCCCGTCACACCCCACTCGCTGAGTTCCGCAAAGTGGTCGCGGAACGCACAAGACTGCGGTGTGCAGCCGCGCGCACCGGGAATTTGGTCCCATCCATCGGGCAAATCACGGTCAGGGCGCCCTGTCATCGGGTAGACGTAAAGCACGGTCAGACCGGTCAGCGTGCTCAGCGTCACTGCGGCCCCATCAGTCGCGGTCAAGGTCACATCGGGCAGCGCTGTGCCTTCCAGATGCGCTGCCTTCCCGTCATCCGAAGGTGACGGGATCAGCGACCAATCGACGTCAGTCAGGCTCACGCGATACCTTCATAGATCTTCGCGATCTTGGCGATCGCCTCTTCTGGTGGCAGTTCTTCGCTTTCGCCCGTGCGGCGGCTGGTCAGTTCCACAACACCGTTCTTGAGCCCGCGCGGCCCAACGGTAATCCGCCACGGCAGACCGATCATATCCATCGTGCCAAACTTGGCCCCTGCCCGTTCGTCCCGGTCATCATAAAGTGGCTCCAGCCCTAATGCCGTCAGCGACGCATAGATCGCCTCGCAGGCCGCGTCGGCAGCTTCATCACCGGACCGCATGTTCAGGATACCGCAGTGGAACGGGGTCACGCCCTCGGGCCAGATGATACCTTTGTCATCATGGTTGGCTTCGATGATCGCACCCAGCAGACGCGACACGCCAATGCCGTGGCTGCCCATGTGGACGGGAACTTTCCCACCCTTACCGTCATCAACCAAAGCACCCATCGTTTCAGAGTATTTGGTGCCAAAGTAGAATATCTGTCCTACTTCAATCCCACGGGCAGTGCGCTGTCTGTCTTCGGGAACATCCGCAAAAACGCTGGCGTCATGGGTTTCGTCGGTCCGCGCGTAAGGCGTTGTCCATTCATCAAAGATCGCCTGACATTGTTCAACGCTGTCATAGTCGACAGCACGGTCGCCCAGATGCAGGTCGGTGACAGCACTGTCATAGAACACCTCGCTCTCGCCGGTTTCGGCCAAAACAAGGAACTCATGCGTGTCTTCGCCACCAATTGGGCCACTGTCCGCACGCATTGGGATCGCTTTGAGGCCCATACGTTCATACGTCCGCAGATAGCTGACCAAGTGGCGGTTGTAGGCGTGCAACGCGTCGTCTTTCGTAAGGTCGAAGTTGTAGCCATCTTTCATAAAGAACTCACGGCCGCGCATGACACCAAAACGGGGGCGCACCTCGTCGCGGAACTTCCATTGGATATGATAAAGCGTCAGCGGCAGTTCTTTGTAGCTACCCACATGGCTGCGGAAGATATCGGTGATCATTTCCTCATTCGTTGGACCATAAAGCATCTTACGACCGTGACGGTCAACGATGCGCAGCATTTCTGGACCGTAGGAATTATCGCGACCGGATTCTTCCCACAACTCACCCGGTTGCAGTGTCGGCATCAGCATAGGCAAGTGGCCCGCGCGCTGCTGTTCTTCGTGCACGATGTTTTCAAGCTTGCGCAGAATTTTGAAGCCCAACGGTAGCCATGAATAAATCCCCGCCGTGGCTTGCTTGATCATCCCCGCCTGCAACATGTAGCGGTGGCTGACGATCTGTGCCTCGCGGGGCGTTTCTTTCAGGACAGGCAGGAAATAGCGGCTCATGCGCATGGCGGCGACCTTCATGGATGTAAATGTTGGGGTTTGGTGTAAGCCGGGCTGCGGTGCCTCGCAAGCGCTCAGATCACAGATAAGCGATGAGGCTGAATAAAATCGCGGGTCGAGACGTAAGCAGAGTAGTCTTCACGCATTCAAAGGAACTGCTCCAATGGTCCGTCTTTTCAATTTCACCCTCATCGCATTGCTGCTTGCGCCCATTTCTGCCCTTGCGGCGCCCGTTAGCTATGCTTTGCAATCTGATCGCTCAGACGTTGGCTTCATTTACACGCTCTCCGGCGCGGAAAACCGTGGCACGATGCCCGTGTCGCAGGCGCACATCGTTATTGATTTCGACACATTCACCGCTTCATCCGTGGATGTATCTGTTGACGTTCGCGGTACACGCACCGGTCTGATTTTTGCGACCGAAGCCCTGAAAGCAGGCAGCGTTCTGGACGCGCGCAACCATCCAACGATCCGTTTTCGATCTACAGCAATCCGCCCCAATGACCTACGCAATCTATCCGCTGGTGGCAAAATTGATGGGCTTTTGACGATCAAGGGGGTCACGCAACCCGTCACGCTGGATGCCTCCTTGTTTCGTCAGCAAGGCACCGCGGCGGGTGATCTGAGCCAGCTAAGCTTTCGCATCAGTGGCGCGGTCAGCCGGTCGGCTTTTGGGGCCAGCGGCTATGGTGATCTTGTGGCTGATATGATCCAGCTTGACATCGCAGCACGGGTTGTAAGAGCCGAGTAATTTGCCCCCGGCCCTTGCACGAGTAGGCCGCATACCGCATCTATTGCGGTAAGCAGCTACGGATCATGCATGGCACTTCCTGTCGGACAACAAGCGAAATACTGGGGCATCACGTCCGCCGTCTTTTTGGTGGCTCTTTGGTTTCTGGGCGATGTGATCCTGCCGTTTGTATTGGGTGGCGCGATCGCATACTGCCTTGATCCAATCGCTGACAGGCTCGAGCGTGCCGGTTGTAGCCGGATCGCCGCCGTCGCGATCATCACATTGACAGCGATCGTCGTCATCATCCCACTAACGTTCTTAGTTGTCGCAAATCTAGTGGAACAGGCAACATTGCTGATCAACACGGCGCCAGAGCTGTTCGACACAGTAAGCGAAGGTTTGCGGGAACGCTTTCCTCAGCTTTTTGACGAAGAAAGTGCGGCGTACCAGCAGTTTGTCTCGCTACGCGAAGCAATCCAATCCAGGGGCGGTGAGATCGCCAATGGCATCCTCAGCTCCGCAATTGGGCTATTGAACGTTGTTGTCTTACTTGTGATCGTACCCGTCGTGGCAATCTACATGCTGCTCGACTGGGACAACATGACCGCCAAGATCGACGAGATGCTACCGCGTGATCATGTCGAAACCGTGCGCATGTTGGCACGAGATATCGACGCGACGCTGGCGTCCTTTATCCGCGGCCAAGGCACCGTTTGCCTTGTGCTGGGCACTTACTATGCCGTCGCGCTGATGATTGCGGGGCTGAACTTTGGGCTTATCGTTGGTTTCATCGCCGGGCTGATCACCTTTATCCCTTACGTTGGTGCGCTGGTCGGTGGCGTCTTGGCTGTTGGTCTGGCGATCTTCCAATTCTGGGGTTCTGTTGAAGTTACCGATGGCGAGACCGTTTCATATGTCACCAATTGGGTTCGGATTGGGATCGTCGCGGGTATCTTTGGACTTGGGCAGTTCCTTGAGGGCAACATCCTAACGCCCAAGCTTGTGGGTGGTTCGGTCGGACTACACCCTGTTTGGCTGCTTTTTGCTTTGTCTGTCTTCGGCTCGCTGTTCGGCTTTGTCGGCATGTTGGTCGCAGTCCCGATCGCAGCCATCATCGGTGTCGTGGCTCGCTGGGGTATTGTCCAATACAAAGACAGCCTCTTGTTTCGCGGACAATCCGGGGGCGATTAGATGGCAGGTCAGCTTGCATTTGACTGGCCAACAGGTGTTGCGCTGGGACCGGGCGATTTTTTTGTTTCGGAAGCAAACGCACAGGCGTTTTCCATGCTCAGCACCCCAGAGATATGGCCCGAGGGCAAACTGGCGCTGATCGGCCCGCAGGGGTGTGGCAAGAGCCACCTCGCACAAGTTTTTCAGGCCCAATGCGATGCGCTGCTGCAACCAGCCGCTGACATCACACCGGATTTTCAGACAGCTGCAACGACTGTGATCATCGAGGACATGGAAACGCTGTCAAGTGCCGCCGAAGAAGCTGTTTTTCATCTGCATAACAATCTGCGCGCTGCAGGGGGACGCTGCTATTGACCGCAGCACTTCCCCCAAGCCGCTGGCCCATTGCCCTGCCCGACCTTGCCAGCCGCATGCAGGCCATGACCGTGGTGCGGATCGCGGACCCGGACGACGCATTGCTATCGGCACTGATTATGAAACTGTTTGCTGACCGGCAAATCAATCCGCAGCCCGCGCTGGTGCAATATCTGGCCACCCGGATTGAAC
The DNA here is from genome assembly GCF_055693545.1 of Yoonia sp. JB2-21. Classification (NCBI taxonomy): domain Bacteria; kingdom Pseudomonadati; phylum Pseudomonadota; class Alphaproteobacteria; order Rhodobacterales; family Paracoccaceae; genus Yoonia; species Yoonia sp. JB2-21. The sequence goes on along the minus strand of NZ_JBVFUC010000001.1, from coordinate 2,887,406 downwards.
GATCCTTCGCCGCCGCCGCCGATATCGTCGCCCGCCTCGACACCGCAGCACTAGCCCAGGGCCGCAAGATCAACAAGCAACTCGCCGCCGAGTTACTGGACAACGCAGGCTGACAGCGCGATACTTGTCACAGAACCGCGACATATGCGGTGCAGAAGGCCCCCATGACCAATGCAGATTTCCTAGAGGGCGCATACCCCTCACCAACCACGCTTGATATTGACCTCGAAAGCCCTGCGCGTTTCGTGAACAGAGAGCTAAGCTGGATCAGCTTTAACTGGCGTGTGCTGGAGGAAGCCGAGAACCCGCGCATGCCGCTGCTGGAACGGCTCCGTTTCTTGTCCATATCGGCAACAAACCTTGACGAATTCTACACGGTACGTGTCGCGGGCCTGCGCGAGCTATCAAACGAAGGCAACACAACGCCCGGTCTTGATGGTCTGACACCTGCCGAACAACTGGTGGTTATTGATCGGGACGCACGCGCGCTGATGTCGCGCCAGCAGATTATTTTCACGCAGTTGCAACAACAGATGGCCGCCGAGGACATCCATATTCTGGACCGTCATGCCCTGAGCAAAGACGATATCGGCTATCTTGAAAATGTTTTCATCGAGCAGGTTTTTCCCGTGCTCTCGCCATTGGCGATTGATCCAGCACATCCCTTCCCGTTTCTACCCAACGAAGGCTTTGCCTTGGCGTTGCAACTGGAACGCCCCAGCGACAAGCGGCAGCTGCGATCTCTTTTACCGGTTCCAGCCCAAATTGACCGGTTTGTGGCCCTGCCTGCGAAAACCGGCCACAGGTTCTTGCCTCTCGAAGAACTTCTGCTGCTGCATATAGAACGCCTCTTTCCTGGGTACAAAATCAAGGGGCATTGTGCGTTCAAAGTGCTGCGGGACAGTGATCTGGAACTGGAAGACGAAGCCGAGGACCTTGTCCGCGAGTTTGAAACAGCGCTCAAACGTCGCCGCCGGGGCGAAGTTGTGCGCCTTAAGATGTCAGCCGGGGCGCCGGGTGCGCTGAAATCGCTGATCATGTCGGAACTGCATGTGACCGAAGAAACCGTTGTCGAGGTCGACGGACTTATCGGGATCGCTGATCTGGGGGAACTGGTGCTGGACAGCCGCCCTGACCTGCTGTGGCCTGCCTTTGCGCCGCGTGTGCCGGAACGGGTCCAAGACCATGACGGCGATATGTTTGCCGCGATCCGCCAAAAGGACATGCTGCTGCATCACCCGTATGAAACGTTCGATATGGTTGTGCGGTTCTTGAACCAAGCCGCGCGTGATCCCAATGTCGTGGCAATCAAACAGACGCTCTATCGAACATCGAAGCGGTCCCCGATTGTCGAAGCACTTTGTGAGGCCGCCGAGGATGGCAAATCAGTCACCGCATTGGTGGAATTGAAGGCGCGCTTTGATGAGGCTGCGAATATCCGTCAGTCGCGAAGATTAGAGCGCTCGGGCGCGCATGTTGTCTATGGGTTTCTGAACTACAAAACCCACGCCAAGATTAGCACTGTCGTCCGTCGCGAGGGCGACAAACTGGTGACCTACACGCACTTTGGGACCGGCAACTACCACCCGATTACGGCGCGCATCTACACCGACCTCAGCCTTTTCACCTGTGATGCAAAGCTGGGCCGGGATGCGACCAAGGTCTTCAACTATATCTCGGGATATGCGCAGCCAGAAGGTCTTGAAAACCTCAACATATCGCCGCTGACGCTCAAACAGACGCTTTTGGATCGTATCAACACCGAAGCGGCAAACGCGAGGGACGGCAAACCGGCTGTAATCTGGGCCAAAATGAATTCTCTGATCGAAAGCGACGTGATTGATGCGCTTTATGCGGCAAGTCAGGCAGGCGTGAAAATAAGCCTTGTTGTGCGCGGTATTTGTGGGTTGCGACCGGGTGTAAAGGGATTGTCCGAAAACATTCGGGTCAAATCAGTTGTCGGGCGTTTTCTTGAACATTCGCGTATCGTTTGTTTCGGCAACGGTAACGATCTGCCCTCAAAAAAAGCCAAGGTGTATATCAGCTCTGCTGATTGGATGGGCCGCAACCTGAACCGCCGTGTTGAAACATTGGTCGAAATCAAGAACGCGACAGTCAAAGCGCAGATCGTTGGGCAAATCATGGCCGCCAACATGGCCGATATTGCACAAAGCTGGATTATGTCTGCCGATGGCAGCTTTACCCGCGCAACGATCCCGGATGGCAAATTTGCATTTAACTGCCACAGGTTCTTTATGGAAAATCCGTCGCTGTCTGGACGCGGATCGGCGGGGGCGTCGGATGTCCCCCAATTGACGCACACGGCAGACTAGTCAAAGCCAAGCGCATTTCCAGTCATAACAAAATCGTCAAAGCCGCGGTGCAACCGAGAACGCTGGTACAAGAACGATGCATCTTCCTCTGCCATGACCCGCAGCAAACGCTCGACGCTGGAATAGTATACCGATCCGCCCGCATAGCCTTCTGACTTCAAGGCCCAATCAATTCGTTGGTAGGTTTCCCCGGAAAACTTGTAGTGGCGCATCGGTAGCAGGATCGACGCGGAACAGGTCAAATTCACCGTATGCGGACCCGTCATCACCGCATCATCGCGCCAGCGCAGGAAGACCGGCTTGTGCACGTCGTTGAAATGCGCAGGTGGACGCCCAAGCGTACGCGAGATGGCTGCTTTCCAAGGTTTCACACGGTGATTGAGCCCGTATTGTTGTAGTAGACGCGCACGGGTGCCACTGTAGATACGTGTTGGGTCGCCGGTGATGTTCAACTGTAGGTGCGGCTCACCGTCAAAATACCACGCGCCGTCCAGATTTAACCCTGCATTGCCCGGCATCTCGGCCAATTCGCGCACGCGGTCAGGATACATATCCAGCATCACAGACCAGACGCCCTGTGCATTCTGGGCATCCAGTCGCGTTGCCAGATCGGGCAATGTCATGCCGTCGGGCAAATCAAAAAACTCATCCACATCCACACAGACAGCCCAGCTGCCCGTGCAATATTCCGACAGCAAAAGCTGACGCCACAGCGTGTTCATGGAAATCGACGATTTTCCAAAAACCTGTGCGTCCTCAGATACCAGCTTGTCGCCAAAACGATGCTGACTGTGCAAAACCATGACGTCGGGTTCATCTGCCAAAAACGCGAGCGACGCATCGGTCGATCGGTCATCAATAAAGATGAAACGACAGATGCCCAAAGCGCGGTAATGCGCAAGGAACGCAGGCAGAAAATACATCTCGTTATGAACAAGACTGACCAAAGTCAGTCCGCCATGATCGCGCAAATCCCGGCCGACGACTTTCAGGTCGTTATACTTGTCCAAAACGGCGCGGATCGTCGTGTTTGTCATTCTTTGATCTCTTACCGCGCGGGATATCATCGCGTGTCGCTGTGATGTTCTTTGTTTGGGTTACCACCAAATCTACAATTGGCAAAGGCGCGGCTTTTCGGCTAGCGTCCGCCCGAGCTAATGACGGAGCAAAACACGTGGACACCATAGATTGGGGCCCTTTTGGACGTCCACTCTTTGAGGATGCTGCTGCAAAGGGGCTAAGCCGCGTTGGTGTTATCGACGTCGGTTCAAACTCGGTGCGTTTGGTCGTGTTTGATGGAGCGGCACGCTCTCCTGCGTACTTCTACAACGAAAAGATCATGTGTGCGTTAGGTGCAGGCCTGTCAAACACCGGACATTTGAACCCCGAAGGCCGCGCGCGCGCCATTTCCGCAATTCGCCGCTTTGCTGCGCTGGCCAAAGGCATGGGGATCCCACCGTTGACGGCCGTTGCCACAGCCGCCGTGCGCGAAGCGTCCGATGGATCGGATTTCAAAGAAGAAGTCCTGCGCGAAACCGGCATCAAACTGTGGATTATCGATGGCAAGGAAGAAGCTCGTCTGTCGGCCCAAGGTGTACTGCTGGGATGGCCGGGGAGCTACGGGCTTGTTTGTGACATCGGCGGGTCATCAATGGAATTGGCGGACCTTGCAGACGGGCGCGTCGGGCGCCGTGTCACCTCGGCATTGGGTCCGCTGAAACTGCGCGAGATCAAAGGGGGCAGGAAAGCCATCAAAGCCTATGTCCGCGAGACAATGGCGCAACTACATGACGACATGGGCAATGTTACCGGCATGCGGCTGTTTTTGGTCGGCGGGTCATGGCGCGCAATAGCGCGCGTGGATATGGAACGGCGCGCCTACCCGCTCACGGTTTTGCATGAATACCGAATGACTTCGCGCCAGATCAGCAAAACAGCCGAGTATATTCGAAAATCTGATCTGCAAGACCTGCGGGGACGCTGCAACATCTCTGATAGCCGGATGGCGTTGGTGCCGCTTGCGTCGATTGTTTTGAAAGAGTTGATGCGCACCTTTAAACCAAAAGATGTGGCCGTATCGTCCTACGGTATCCGTGAAGGAATGCTTTACGAGCAAATGCCCCGCGAGCTGCGCGAACGTGATCCGCTGATTGAAGCCTGCCGGTTTGTCGAGTCAAAGGACGCCCGCTTGCCAGGGTTTGGACGCGTCTTGTATGACTTTGTTAAGCCCTTGTTTCCAAGGGCCAATTGGCAACGCAAGCGGATCATCAAAGCCGCCTGCCTGCTGCATGATGTAAGCTGGCGCGCGCATCCAGATTACCGCGCCGAAGTCACCTTTGACAATGCGACCCGGGCCAATCTTGGCGGGCTCAAGCACTACGAACGCGTCCTGCTGGGGCTGGCATTGATGAACCGCTACACGAGCAAAACAGCGAACTCGCGCTTTGACCCACTCTTTGCCATGCTGGAACCAGGCCAGATCAAAGAAGCCGAGATACTGGGCAAGGCGATGCGCCTTGGCGCGATGCTGTGGCTAACGGCTGATGAAGAGCCCGGAACCTTGCAGTGGAAGCAAAAGAAACAGGAACTCACCCTGAGGCTTCATGAACAGGCACGACCACTTTTTGGTGAGGTTGCGCAATCCCGTTTCGATGCGCTGGCGTCAGCAATGGGCGCTTCAAGCAAGGTGATTTTTATCAAATAGGGGCGGTGGACAATACGTCAGTGAGTCGGCTCCACGGCGTTCAATCATGCCAATTTTGTGGCGATGCGCGGACAATCCTCTTAACTGATGTTACGTCAATGAAGACAGTGCGCACATAATGCTGTCACTGTTTACGATTTCTTCCCGTTACTGGGGTGAAAAATGAACCGAACATGAACAAACGCGTTTCTGACACCTAAAAGTCGAATTTTTGCCTTAATTGACTAGCTTTTTGAGCCATATCGAGAGAATTTAGCCGTAGAGCTTGTTTCGATGAGTGTATTGAGGACAGCCCAAAGTGGGCAGTTGAGCGGTTTTTAATGGTTAAGAATTTGTTTAAAGAATCCCTGAAGTTTGACGCTGCAACAGCGGCGTCTCAGGGTGCGCGAGACTATCAAGAAGATAGCCTCGCCGCGAGTTTTCCACTTGGTCAAGAAACGGGGTTTGCGGTTTTGGCAGACGGCATGGGGGGCCATCTTGCCGGAAATATCGCAAGCGCCCTTGTTATGTGTGAAGTGTTCGCAGAACTCAAAATGAATGAGACGCAGCTCGATGATCCGTCACTGGATATTCCTGCAATGCTGAGTAAGGTCGCGAACGCGGCAAATGACCGCGTGACGTGCCACATCGCGGAAGACCCGGAAACGCACGGCATGGGGTCGACATTGCTGGCAACTGTGATCACCGGCCGCGACCTTTATTGGGTGTCTATTGGCGATTCACCGTTGCTCTTGTTCCGCAACGGCACGTTACGCCAGTTGAACAAAGATCACTCAATGGCGCCACAAATCGACATGATCGTCAAAGTCGGCGCCATGCCTGCCGATGTTGGCCGCGATCACCCCGACCGCAACACACTGACGTCTGCCATTACCGGTGAAAAGATTGACAAGATCGACTGCCCGGACGAACCAACAACGTTGGTGGCAGGCGACATCATCGTGGCATCAAGCGACGGCTTGCAATTTCTGGACAATGACGCGATCGCAAAGATCCTGCACGCCACGAAATCCTGTCATAGCGCTCACATTGCCGAGGCTTTGATGCAGGCAATCGACGATCTAGGCGACCCCAACCAGGACAACACAGCCTTCATAGTTGTCAAAGTCTGCGATGTGAATGACACGTTTGAGACCGCTGGGATCAAAGACAATTTCAAGTCACTGAAAACAACCCATGTCGTCAAGACCGTTGATATCAACGCAGCACCTGTCACTGTACCGGTTGACGAAAAAGAAGCACGCCCGCCACTTGTCGCGCAGTTTGCACCCTATCAGGTGCAGCGCGATGATGAGGTCGTGCCTCCGGCATCAGCGGTTGAGCCAGCATCAAAGACGCCATCAGACGTTACACCAAAGGCACCGGCTGGAAAGCGCATTGTCAGACTGGTCGCGTCTAGAGAAGATTTAACCGAACCCAAAGTTGAACACACAATGCCGAAAGAAGAGGTCGCCAAGGCGCCGCCAGAGCCAAAACAGCGCCAAGCTTATGGGTATCGGGGTCAGACTTACTACAAGGACTAAGCCAAAGCGTCTTTGGCAAGATCAGAGATCAATCTCTGCACCGTCCTCTCGTGGCAACCAAATCGGTGCATCCGGCTTGCGGCGCATGATGATATCACCATTCGGCAGGATTTCAGGCGCTTGATAATGACGAAAATCGTCAACTTGCTCGAGCACGGCCGCAAACGCAGGGCCGACGGACTGCACAAAATCACCAAAGGCCGGGCCAAGCTCTTCAAAGCTGTCGCGCAAGCCTTCGATCGCGGGCTCCATCTCGGTCATCAACCCGCGCATAAACATCCGCGCGCCCTCTTCCAACAGGTTCAGACCTTCATCCATTTCTGTGTCTGGGGTGTCTTCGGCAGCAGCCGAAACGCTCAACATGCCCACAACGAACGTCACTGTGATGAACTGTCTCATAATGCCAAAATAGGAATACAGTCGCCCAATTTCAAATCACAAATCAATGTCCAGCACGACGGGGAAATGGTCCGAAGCGGCCAGTAATGCCTCGCGAAGTGGGATATTGGCATAGCATTCCGGATGATCAAACGGATGCCAGATTTGCCACTTTGGCGACTTCAGGCGCAATCCAGGCGAAACCATTACGTAATCCAGAAGCGCCTGTAAAAAGGGTTCACCCTTGCGCTTGAACCGGGCCGTCGCAGGGGCCGCACCAAATCTGCGCCCCAGCACCATCTGTGCATGAGGATCAAACAGGCGTTCCTGCGTGCCTTCGCCCAAGACGATCTCAACGCCTGAACGACCAAACAGCTTTTCATATTCGTCCAAACCCGGACCATCATTGAAATCACCCAAAACGATCAGATCGTCGCCATCTGCAAGATGCTGTTCCACGCGCTTGCGCAGCCAAATACATTGGGCCAACTGCTTGCGACGGTTCTGGATCGAAATGCGGGTGGCCTCGGCGTCGTTGCGTGCACCGTGCGGCGCCTTGGACTTCGCGTGGACGCCGATCAGGCGCACAGGACCGCTCGGCGTGCTTAGCGCGATCTCAAGCGGCGGTTTTGACCATCGAATTGGATCGGGGTGCGCGTCGACATCGACATCCATCCGGATCTCTGTGTCGAACTGCGGCGCAGCATCGTCAGATTTAGGATCATGATTAGCACGCAAAACATCAGGATCATAAAGAAGCGCGATTTCCTGTTGTGTGTCATTGGTGAACCCGGTGACAGCCGACCGGGCACGCAGATCAAACCGCTGCGCAAAATGCTCTAGCGCAGTCCGGGTGTCACGCCGTGGACTGGTATCGGGTGCCTCGATGATCATCACGGCATCGGCATTTAATGATTTGAAAACAAAGCCTAAACTCGCTGTCTGCTGGGCCTTTGTGACATCCCATCGGCCCGACCAACTGTCATCAGCGATCAGGGTGCCGTCATTGTCAAAAAGGCTGTTGAACCATTCGACATTATAGGTTGCGATCCTCACCCGCGTGCGCCCTGGATCTCTTCCCAAGCCCGATTGATCGCCACCATACGACGTTCCGCCAGTTTGACGGCTTCTTCTGGAACGCCCCGCGCCATCATCTGATCGGGATGGGTTTCGCGGACCAGCTTGCGCCATGCCGCACGGACGTCAGCCATTGGCGCGTCCGGGTCGACGCCCAGAACATCATGTGGATCGCGATCCGCGTCAGCGACAAAGAGCGCCCTGATCCCGCGAAAGCGTCGTTCATCAAAGCCAAAGATTTCGGCCACTTCTTGCAGAAAATCATCTTCCTTGGGGTGATAGACCCCATCCGCCATCGCGATGTGAAACAGCCCCTCGAGCAAGTCGCACAGGGGGCTGTCATCATCCCCATACATCGCCTTGATCCGCCGGGCGTAGGTGTCATAGCCCGCAACATCCTGCCGGGCGAGGTTGAAGACACGGGCCGCGTTCGCTTCTTCCTCAGGCGGTATCAGGAACACCTCACGGAAAGCCACGACCTCATCTTTGGTCACAAGCCCGTCGGCTTTCGCCATCTTGGCACCCAGCGCGATCACGGCAATTGCGAAGGCCACCGTCCGGTCTGGTGAGGCGCGCAGTTTTTCAAAAACAGCCGAAAGCCCTTCGCCATTGGCAAGGGCGGCAATTGCTTCGGCCATCCGCGACCAAATCGACATAAAATCTTTCCTTTAAAGGCGTTTCTGCATCAAAACGAGATCAATCCAACGCCCAAACTTGAACCCGACTTCGGGCAGCGTTGCAACCTCTTGAAAGCCCAAGCGGGCATGAAAGGCCACTGCGGCGGGGTTTTCTGCGCTGCAACCGGCAAACATGTTGTGCTTGCCTGCGGACTTGGCAAGCGCGCAAAGCGCCTCCATCAAACGTTTGCCTCCTCCCCGTCTGCGGCCATCTGCATGCAGCATGATCGTATGCTCAACGGTAAAGCGATAGCCCTCACCACCACGAAACGGGAAATAGCGCGCAAAACCAAGGATGCGCCCGTCCTCTTCCCAGACAAGGCAATCCTGCGCCGTAAGTGTTCCCACTTCTTCGTCTGATTTCTCTGTCGGGTTGAACGTGATCGTCGTGTTCCGAATTGCCGCATTCCAGATCGTCGCAATCTGGGCCGCATCGCTGAGTACGGCCGTCCGGATCATGACAGCGTTCGGATACCGCCGGGCGTTTCAAACGTCGCTGTCAATCGCATGGCCCCGCTCACGATCGTCACACGCGGATCATCAAGCCCAACTATTTGCGACAGCCAAGCGGCCGATGGGTGCCTGACATCCAAGGCAACCAGACGACATCCGCTGTCGGGTAACCTGTCAGCCGGATGAACGGTACCGTCGGCCCATTGGAGCACTGTCGGATATCCGCCCTGAAACGGCAGGCTGCCATCGTCCGGCACGCTAATCTGCCAAGACAAATCACCACGGGTCAGAGCGCGCGGCCTCCCGGCCTCGGCCGGAGCCGCGCCAAAGTCATCTGTTTGGCAAATCCAATTGGCCAGTCGCGGCGGACCTGTGAAGTGGTCCAACCCGAACCACGCATGTCCGGCCTCTGGCGCGGCATCGGGATCCTTTGCGATAACTTCCAGATAGAGCCCGTCAGCAAGCCCAAGCAGGGCATTATGTGTCCCGTAGCGCGCATGTTGCCCGCCGGGGTGGAGCTTGACACCAAGCTGGTCCTCAACCCATGCCGTGCCTTCGGCAAGGGATGTGCAGGCAATGGCAAGGTGGTCGAGCTTTAGCATCGTGGCATCTACCCGCGCGCTTCCCGGATCAGACCCAGGATATCCTGCGCTGCCTTCGGGATATTTGTCCCCGGACCAAAGATCGCCTTCACGCCGCTATCATAGAGGAACTGATAGTCCTGCTGCGGAATGACCCCGCCACAAATTACGATGATGTCCTCAGCCCCGGCCTCTTTCAGCGCCGCCACTAGCTTTGGTGCCAGCGTCTTGTGCCCTGCCGCCTGAGAACTGATGCCGATCACATGCACATCATTGTCGATGGCGTCCTGTGCCGCCTCGACCGGTGTCTGGAACAGCGGCCCCACGTCCACATCAAAGCCGATATCAGCAAAGGCTGTCGCGATCACTTTCGCCCCTCGGTCATGACCGTCCTGACCCATCTTCACGACCAGCATGCGCGGGCGACGGCCTTCATCCTTGGCAAATTCCTCGACCGACGACTGGATTGCCGCGAACCCTTCGTCACCTTCGTAGGCCGCGCCATAGACACCTGCCAAAGTCTTCACCTCGGCGCGGTGCCGTCCGAATGCTTGTTCCATTGCCATGCTAATCTCTCCCACAGTGGCGCGGGCACGTGATGCCTCGACCGCCGCTTCCAGCAAGTTGCCGCCTTCATTTGCGCGGCGTGTGAGTTCGGTGAGGGCCGCATCGCAAGCCGCATCGTCGCGCGCCGCTTTCGTGGCCTCAATCCGGGCGATTTGCGACAAGCGCACCGCGTCATTGTCGATGTCCAGAATATCAATCGGGTCTTCGTTGTCTTTGCGGTATTTGTTCACGCCGACAACAACTTCGGTCCCCCGGTCAATTCCGGCCTGCCGCTTGGCCGCCGTTTCCTCAATCCGCAGCTTCGGCATACCAGAGGCGACCGCCTTGGTCATGCCGCCCAGTTCCTCGACCTCTTCGATCAAGGCCCAAGCGGCCTCGGCCAATTCATGCGTCAGGTTTTCGACATAGTAAGACCCCGCCAGCGGATCGACCACGTTGGTCACGCCCGTCTCTTCCTGCAAAATCAGCTGCGTATTCCGCGCGATCCGCGCACTAAACTCGGTGGGCAGCGCGATGGCTTCATCCAGCGCATTGGTGTGCAGCGACTGCGTGCCGCCCAAAACCGCGCTCATCGCCTCATAAGCTGTGCGGATCACGTTGTTATACGGGTCCTGTTCTTGCAGAGACACACCGCTGGTCTGACAGTGGGTGCGCAGCATCGACGACTTGGGGTTCTTTGGTTCAAACTCTGCCATGATCCGCGACCATAACAGGCGGGCGGCGCGCAGTTTGGCAGCCTCCATGAAGAAGTTCATGCCGATCGCAAAGAAGAACGACAAACGCCCCGCGAACTGATCCACATCCATGCCGCGCGCAATGGCCGTGCGGACGTATTCGCGACCATCAGCCAGCGTATAGGCCAGCTCTTGCACCAGGTTCGCACCGGCCTCTTGCATGTGGTAGCCGCTGATTGAAATCGAGTTGAACTTCGGCATCTCATTCGTTGTGTATTCAATGATATCCGCAATGATGCGCATCGACGGTTCAGGCGGATAGACATAAGTATTTCGGACCATGAATTCCTTCAGAATATCATTCTGAATGGTGCCAGACAGCACATTACGCGGGTGCCCCTGCTCTTCCCCGGCCACAATGAAATTGGCGAGGATCGGAATAACCGCGCCGTTCATCGTCATCGAAACGGAAACCTGATCCAGCGGGATGCCATCAAAGAGGATCTTCATATCCTCCACGCTATCAATCGCCACACCGGCCTTGCCGACATCGCCCTCAACACGGGGATGGTCACTGTCATAGCCCCGGTGGGTCGCCAAATCGAAGGCCACCGACACACCCTGCTGCCCCGCAGCGAGCGCTTTGCGATAAAATGCGTTCGACTCCTCTGCCGTCGAAAACCCCGCATATTGGCGGATCGTCCAGGGGCGGCCTGCGTACATCGTGGCCTTCACACCGCGCGTGAACGGGGCCTCACCGGGGATGCCACCCATATGCGGCAATCCGTCCGTATCATCCGCAGTATAAAGCGGCTGGACAGGGATACCTTCCAGTGTATCCCATGTCAGCGCTTCCAAAGGCTTGCCACGCAGCTCTTTGCGGGCAATCTCTTCCCATGTTTTCTTATCAGACATCGGTGCCTCCGGCGTGGGTTGGATGGGGTAACGCGCATTTGTTTGCAGCAAATGGCAGTTGACCCTTAGCTTTTGGCGCAAGCGCCTCTATATCTAGCATTATGAAGTTATTGACGAACATCGCGCTCGCTGCGCTTATCGCATTTCCAGCCACAGCCGAAGAACGCACCGTTCTGGAACGGTGGGAAGACGACCGCACGCAAGTGTTCGACGGGGCCGAAATTGTGCTCGACGATCTGAATTGGGTCGCGCGGCCCTTGGTGGTGTTCGCCGATACGCCAGAGGATCCACGGTTCCAACAGCAAATGGACTTGCTCTTGGCAGATATTGAAAGCCTCGCCGTGCGCGATGTCATCATCATCACAGACACGAACCGCGACGAGATGAGCGATGTGCGCATGCAATTGCGTCCGCGCGGATACATGATGGCCCTGGTCGGCAAAGATGGGCGGGTCGCCCTGCGTAAACCGGCCCCATGGAGCGTTCGCGAGTTATCGCGGTCCATCGACAAGATGCCGTTGCGACAGCAAGAGATTTCAGACCGGCGGGTTGTGGGGCAGTAGCGCGCCACCTTCATTGGCGGCGTCGCTGTAATATTGCAGCGCCCCCAACCAAAAGAACCAATGCTGCACCAAGGGTTAAAATACTGCTAGGAAGCAGCGTAGTCGCGACAAGCACAGCCGCAATCACCATAATGATGGCAAAAAATACGAATGCGACCACCCATTCAGCTTGGGAAAACGGCTTTCCCGAGAACTTTCCATAACTCAGCCCGAAGACGATGAACCCCGCAAGGGCCGGACCAATAATTCCTGCGAAGAGCAAGACAGCGACCGAAACCTGCAATCCCGCAAGTGAGAGTGTGACGGCGGCCATATTCAGCAACGCGAGGGTGCCCACACCGCAAAGAAAAGCGCCGCCATATGCCAACCAAGGCTTCATTCGAACTCCATGATCACTTCGTCGACGGCTAGGCTGTCCCCTGCTCCGGCCTTGATCGCCTTGACGACACCCTTCTTTTCGGCGCGCAGGATGTTTTCCATCTTCATCGCCTCAACGGTGCAAAGTGCTTGGCCTTCCTGCACTTCGTCACCTTCGGCCACATCGACCTTCACGATCAGGCCGGGCATCGGGCAGAGCAGGTATTTCGAGGTATCGGGCGGCAGCTTTTCGGGCATCAACGCCGCCAATTCGGCCTGACGCGGGGTGCGTACATGCACTTTCACATCTGCGCCGCGATAGCGCACCCGGAACCCACCAGAAACTTTGCCGATCTTGAGGACCAAAGGCGCACCATCAACCATCAAACGCGCCAGCGGATCGCCGGGCGTCCAATCGCTTTCCACACGCAGCGTTTGACCGCTAATCGCAACGTCAGCCCCGGACTTATCGGCCTTGATCGCAACTGCATGTGATTTGCCTTGCAGACTGACCACCCAATCCTCGCCCACATGGCGTTCGTGGTTGTCCATCCGCCCCGAAATGCGGGTGCGCCGGATTTCAGCAACGCGGTGCATGGCGGCGGCGGCGACAGCAATGCGCTGGCAGGCGTCGTCATCCAGCGTCACACCTTCAAATCCCTCGGGGTATTCTTCCTCGATAAAGGCCGTCGTCATATTGCCGCTAGTGAACTTCGGGTGATCATAGACTGCGGCGAGGAACGGCAGGTTATGCCCGATCCCTTCCAGCTCAAACCCATCGAGCGCCAAACGCATTTCCTCAATCGCGGTGGCCCGATCAGGTGCCCAGGTACACAGCTTGGCGATCATCGGGTCGTAATACATGCTGATCTCACCGCCCTCGAATACGCCGGTGTCGTTGCGCACGGCACGTGTCTTTGTCGCCTCTTCTGCTGGGGGGCGGTAGCGGGTCAAACGCCCGATAGACGGCAAGAACCCACGATAGGGGTCTTCGGCGTAAAGGCGGCTTTCCATTGCCCAGCCGTTGATCTTCAGATCATCCTGGGCAAAGGGCAGCTTTTCCCCCGCAGCAACCCGGATCATCTGTTCGACCAGATCAATGCCTGTGATCAGCTCTGTCACAGGGTGTTCCACCTGCAAGCGCGTGTTCATTTCAAGGAAATAGAAGTTCCGGTCGCCATCGACGATGAATTCGACCGTGCCTGCACTGGTGTAACCCACGGCCTGCGCCAATGCGACGGACTGATCGCCCATCGCTTTGCGCGTCGCCTCATCCAGAAACGGGCTCGGTGCTTCTTCAATCACCTTCTGGTTCCGGCGCTGGATCGAGCATTCACGCTCGTGCAGATAGACGGCATTGCCATGCCCATCGCAAAGCACCTGAATTTCGATGTGACGCGGTTGCGTGACGAACTTTTCGATAAAGATACGGTCGTCGCCAAAGGAATTGGCAGCCTCGTTCTTGGACGACTGGAACCCCTCGCGGGCTTCATCATCGTTCCACGCAATACGCATGCCCTTACCACCGCCACCGGCAGAAGCTTTGATCATCACCGGGTAGCCGACCTCATTTGAGATCTTCACCGCATCCTCGGCGTCCTCGATCAAACCCATATATCCGGGTACAGTCGAGACATTGGCATCTTGGGCGATTTTCTTGGAGGTGATCTTGTCACCCATCTTTTCAATCGCGCCCTTTGGCGGCCCGATAAAGACCACGCCAGCGGCTTCAAGCGCATCGGCAAACAGTGGATTTTCTGACAGAAAACCATAGCCCGGATGCACCGCTTCGGCGCCTGTGTCTTTGATCGCCTGCATCACCTTATCGATGACAATGTAGGATTGGTTCGCCGGGGGCGGGCCGATGTGCACCGCTTCATCCGCCATCTTCACATGCAGCGCATTGCGGTCCGCATCTGAATAAATGGCAACGGTCTTGATCCCCATTTTACGGGCCGTCTTAATGACACGGCAGGCGATTTCACCACGGTTGGCGATGAGAATTTTCTTGAACATTAGTATCCGTCCCCAAAACGCAAAACCGCCGCCGAGGCATGACCCCGACGGCGGTTTGTAGAAATTGCGCGCCCGGCATGGGCGCGCGTGTCTGTTTTACTTACAGGCGCGCAAGCCTGCGTCGTCGCAAAGTACGCCTGCGGCTGCACCGGCAAGCACTGTACCTGTGCGGTCTGTGCCAAGCACTTCTGCGGCAACAAAACCTGCACCTGCGCCGGCCACGCCGCGCTCCACGTCACCTTCGAGGCAACCCGCCAAACCAAATACTGCCACTGTTGCAAGGATGATTGATGTCTTTTGCATAATCTTAAGCCTATCGTTGTTTTGTAAGTCGCCCCAGAATTGGTGCCGACTGCGCCCCGATGAATAGCAATTCCCGCTTGATATCCAATATCATCGGTCATTTTTCCATCAGACAGGCGGAAAACCGTTATCGGCCTGCTTGGTGAGTAAGCAGGCCGATTAGGGAAGGGTAACGGTATAGAGAATTTGCAGACGTACAATTGCTGGACTGCACATCTACAGCGTTAACCCTGACCGAAGACGCCTTCATTGAACAGCATTGTCGCAGCGCAACAGGCAAATAAGCGACTTCCCGCTTAGATTGTTTCTCCTGTTCTTTTTGAACCGATGGGGCGCTCATGTGGCATCACCCAAAATCTCAGGAAAGCTTTGCCGCGCCACTGACACATCAATACGCAGCAACGCTTCATAACTTTCGGGATCGAACGGATCTTCCGCGGCAACGACTTCGCGACCAAAAAACCAGCTCAATCGGCCTGCATCTAGGTTGCCACGAACAAAAGGCTCTTCGCCAAAATGCTCCCACAAGGCCTGCAAAAAGCCTGCATCGGCGCGCTTGTCTGGCGGTCTTCGATCGGGGTAGCGCACACGTTGCATTAAGGGCGTAGCGCCACCTTTGTTGGCCCGGCGCAGCGTATACTGAAAGTCTGTTCCCGGCAGTCGCCCGGGAAAACCCCGGTGCTTTTCCATGTAAGGAAGGTTAGCCATATACGCCTCCGTGTGGTCGGAGGTGGGATTGGACGGGCCCGAAAGCCCGCCCAAAAAAGCAATCGTTAGTAAACCAACTGGTTGTAATCAACCGTCTGTTGTGCGGCTGCGTCCGACGTAACTTGCAGCAAAGCACGGTCTTGGCTGCCCGACACAGCAACCAACGCCATGAGCGCTGCAACTGTGAAAGCCAAAAGTCCTTGTACCATTTTTCTTGCCTGCCTCTGGTTGTGCAGGGTGTTCGACGATCTGTGCCGCCTTGACCCCACGAGAGCGCGATATCCACTTCGCGTGACATCATATTAGGCAAAAACGCTTTATTCTCAAAGGTCTCTGAGGCGAACTGCGCGCAATGTTGCAACAAAGACTCAAGCCTTCGGCGCAATACTGCACAAACGTCCATATTTTGGGCGAAACTCAACTTACACTCCAGATATGGTAGCGTTGGACGCGACGCTGTGCGCGCCTGCATGGCGTATTCTCGCTGAGAGACGCGATCCGGGGCACGAGTAACGTGCCAATATGCGCGCAAATCGGCGTCACAGCGGGATATTGTCGTGCTTTTTCCAAGGCGTGTGCACCTGTTTTCCACGTAAAGACGCAAAAGCCCGGCACACCCGCTTACGAGTCGACTGCGGCATGATCACCTCGTCGATGACACCTTTTTCGGCCGCAACAAACGGGTTCGCAAAGCGATCTTCATAGTCCTGCGTATGCTGCGCCAGCTTTTCAGGGTCATTCAGATCGGCGCGGTGAATAATCTCGGTCGCGCCTTTGGCCCCCATGACGGCAATCTCGGACGTGGGCCACGCATAGTTGAAATCACCATTGAGGTGCTTGGACGCCATCACAACATATGCGCCACCGTAGGCTTTGCGGGTGATAACGGTCACTTTGGGCACTGTCGCTTCGCCATACGCATAAAGCAGCTTGGCCCCGTGCTTGATCACACCGCCATATTCCTGGCTCGTGCCGGGCAAAAAGCCGGGTACATCCACAAGCGTCAGCAGCGGAATTTCAAAGGCATCACAGAACCGCACGAAGCGCGCGGCTTTGCGTGAGGCATCAATGTCCAGACAACCGGCCAAAACCATCGGCTGGTTGGCCACCACGCCAACGGTTGACCCTTCGAGCCGGATAAAACCCGTCAGGATGTTCTTCGCAAACTCTTCCTGTATCTCGTAAAAATCACCTTCGTCAGCCAGCTTCGTGATCAGCTCTTTCATGTCGTAGGGCATGTTGGGATTGTCGGGCACAAGCGTGTCGAGGCTTTCCTCCATCCGGTTCACATCATCAAAGAAGGGCCGTACTGGCGCCTTCTGACGGTTGTTGAGCGGCAGGAAGTCGATCAGGCGGCGCGCTTCGGCCAAGGCCTCAACATCATTTTCAAACGCCGCATCGGCGACAGATGATTTGCGTGTATGCGTCGCGGCACCGCCCAACTCTTCTGCTGTGACGTGCTCGTTAGTGACCGTCTTGACAACATCAGGTCCTGTCACAAACATATAAGAGCTGTCTTTGACCATGAAGATAAAGTCGGTCATCGCAGGCGAATATACCGCCCCACCCGCCGTCGGCCCCATGATCAAGCTGATCTGCGGAACCACACCAGAGGCCGTGATGTTGCGCTGGAAGACCTCGCCATAGGCGGCGAGACTGGCGACACCTTCCTGAATACGTGCCCCACCGGAATCGTTGATCCCAATAATCGGCGCGCCGTTCTGCACCGCCATATCCATGATCTTGCAGATCTTCTGTCCGTGGGTTTCAGAAACAGAGCCGCCCATGACAGTAAAATCCTGACTGAAAACATAAACCAACCGACCATTTATCGTGCCCCAGCCGGTGACAACGCCGTCACCCGCAGGCCGCTCTTTTTCCATACCGAAGTCTGTACAACGGTGCGCGACGAACATGTCAAACTCTTCGAATGACCCATTGTCCAATAGCAGCTCAACGCGTTCGCGTGCTGTCAGCTTACCTTTGCTGTGCTGTGCAGCGATCCGCTTTTCGCCGCCACCCAATCGCGCCGCTTCACGCCGCGTTTCCAGCTCTTGCAACACATCCATAGGATCGCCCCCTGCAACTTTGGAGTGTCATAACGCGAAGTGCGGGCCGACAGAAGGGGCAAAGGGCATATTTGCAAACTTACCGATTTGCTAATTTCATTTTTTGCAAATCCGCAAATTAACTTGTGGAACACCGCGATAGACAACCCAGCACAGGACGCCTACATCTGGTGCATGACCACTCTTCCGGCGATCCGTTTTCTGGATCGGACCACACCACCTCATATCGTCACGCTCGTGCTGATCACCGGCATGTCAGCGTTAAGCATGTCGATCTTTCTGCCGTCACTTTCGGCGATGACAACCTATTTCCAGACCGATTATGCGATCATGCAGATTGCCCTGTCAGGGTATCTTGCAGCGACAGCCGTGCTACAGGTCTTTATCGGGCCGATTTCCGATCGGTTTGGTCGACGCATTCTGGTCCTGGGCTCATTAACGGTGTTCGTCCTCGCTAGCATTGGGGCGCTGTTTGCAACCACAGTTGAGGTTTTCCTGTTCTTCCGCATCCTGCAAGCGGCTGTCGCTACCTCAATGGCGCTTGGACGGGCGATTGTGCGTGACATCGTTCCTCAGAACGAAGCCGCCTCAATGATTGGCTATGTCACGATGGGCATGGCCTTGGTGCCTATGGTTGGCCCAATGATTGGCGGCGCACTGGAACAGAGCTTTAGCTGGCACGCGACCTTTGTGTTTCTGGCTGCCGCAGGGCTTGGCACTTTGGCCCTTGTGTATTTCGATCTTGGCGAAACCGTCAAAGGCGCAGGCACCAGCTTTCGTGATCAAGTCAAAACCTACCCTGAACTGTTTCGCTCACCCCGGTTCTGGGGCTATGTGCTATGTGCCGCATTCGGCTCTGGTGCGTTCTTTGCGCTGTTGGGCGGCGCATCCTTTGTTGCCAGTGAAATTTTTGGATTATCCCCGCTGTGGAGCGGTATCGCTCTTGGCGCGCCCGCGATCGGGTATGCTGTCGGAAACTATTGGTCCGGGCGGTATTCGGTGCGCGTTGGTGTCAACCGTATGGCCATTATCGGTACCGGCATCACGATACTTGGCCTTGGGTTGTCGGCCGCCCTGACCCTCAGCGGTCTGAACCATCCGCTGAATTTCTTTGGCTTTTGCGTATTTCTGGGGCTTGGCAATGGCGTGATGCTACCAAACGTGATGGCAGGCTCTATTTCCGTGCGCCCGCATCTGGCAGGAACAGCGAGCGGTCTGGGCGGGGCGATCATGATTGGCGGCGGCGCGGCACTTTCGCAGCTTGCTGGCGGAATTTTGACGATCGAAACTGGCACGATGCCTTTGCAATTGATCATGCTTGGCACATCCATCCTTGCGCTTTTGTCGGTTTTGTTTGTTGTGTGGCGGGAAAAGCGGGTCGGTTGACGCCGAGTTTGCAGTAGCTAATGTCTGTTAGCAAATCTGCAAAGGAACGAAATGGCTGTTCAAAAACTCTATGCGGGTGCGAAGCTGCGCGAACTGCGCGGCAGACTTGGGCTGACACAAAAAGCCTTTGCAGAAAAACTCAGCGTTTCGCTGCCGTACCTCAATCAGATGGAAAACAACAACCGGCCTGTCTCTACGGCGGTGGTTTTGGGATTGGCGCAGGAATTCGGGTTTGACGTCACCGAACTGCAATCTGGAGATGAGGCCCGTCTTGTCGGTGACATGCGCGAAGCGCTTGCTGATCCGGTCTTCACCGGCCCCGCCCCCGCCCTTGCCGACATGCGCCTTGCGGCCGCCAATGCACCCGCGTTGGCGCGCGCGTTTCTGGATTTGCATGCCGCCTACCGCCAAACCCATGAACGACTGGCGTCGCTCGACGAAGCGCTTGGCCGCGAAGACGCCCGCTTGCAACCCAGCCCCTGGGAAGAAGTGCGCGATTTTTTCCACTACTGCGACAACTACATCGACGCTGTTGATCGTGCCGCTGAAAGGTTTGCCGCCCGCACCAGCCCCGGAGAGGCGATGGCAGACGCGGCGATCCGCATGCTTGAAAGCCACGGGATCAAAACGGTGTTCCGGGATGCCGCAGATGTAAGACACTACAATGCCACCACAAAAACCCTGACAATTTCGCAAGTTGCCAGCAGTGCGACCCAGACCTTTCAGCTTTTGCTGCAATTGGCATTGGTGGGCCAAGAACCCCTGCTGGAAGCCACTTTGGATCTGGCCCGCTTTCAGTCTGATGAGGCGCGCAGCATCGCGAAGGTGGGTCTGGCAAATTACTTCGCAGGAGCAGCCTTGATGCCCTATGCTGCTTTCCTGTCAGCGGCGCAAAGCACACGACATGATCTCGAACTCCTGTCGGCCCGATTTGGCGCGTCGCTTGAGCAGGTCGCGCATCGTCTCTCCACGTTGCAACGTCCGGGTGCCAAAGGCATTCCTTTCTTTTTTGTGCGGGTCGATCAGGCAGGTACAATCACCAAACGCCACTCGGCGACGACCCTCCAGTTTGCGCGTTATGGGGGTGCTTGTCCCTTGTGGAACGTGCATCAGGCGTTTGAATTGCCGGGACAGTTTCTGCGGCAGCTGGCCGAAACCCCCGACGGTGCGCGCTACTTCTGCCTTGCCCGGGACGTCAGCAAATCCGGCGGTGCCTATGATGTTCCTACCCGACGCTATGCGATCGGCCTCGGCTGCGAAGTGCGCCATGCACCCGCGCTCGTCTACGCTGACCATATGGATGTGGGCGCGGCAAAAGCCTACGCGCCCATCGGAATTTCATGCCGCATTTGTGAACGGCGGCATTGCCACCAAAGGTCGGTTCCGCCGCTGGAACGCCAATTGCGGGTTGATCCGGATCGTCGTGGCATATTGCCGTATCAGCTTGACTAGGCGTCAAAATCTGGCTGCAATGGTGGTCTCTGGGAGGATTGAAGATGGAACTGAACGGCACCAAAGTCATCGCCGCCAATATTGAGACGGTGTGGGCGCATCTCAATAACCCTGAAACCCTCAAAGCGTGTATTCCGGGCTGCGAGGAATTGACCGGATCGCCCGAAGAGGGTTTTGCCGCCGTTGTGAAACAAAAGGTCGGTCCGGTGAAAGCGACCTTCAAAGGCGAAGTGACGTTGGAAAACGTCGTTCCGGGACAGAGCTATACAATCACCGGAGAAGGCAAGGGCGGCGTTGCCGGCTTTGCAAAAGGCGGAGCGGACGTGGTTTTGGCAACAGTCGAAGGCGGCACCGAACTGACTTATACCGCCCAAGCCAAAGTCGGGGGCAAGTTGGCACAACTCGGGAGCCGGATTATCGGTGGTTTCGCCCGCAAGATGGCCGACGAGTTCTTTGAGCGTTTTCAGACAACCGTGGAAGATACCGAAGCCGCTTGATCAAGCATCCCGCAAGATCGCGGCGATCTGATCCTTCAGCGCCAGACGCTGTTGCCGCATTTCGATCATGTGCAGATCATCGGTTGGTTCGATGTCAGTCTCAGCCCGATGAATAGCGCGATTAAGCGTATGGTAGGCATCCGACAGGTTTGCAAAATGCGCGTTGCTTTCCTTAAGCGCATGTATCGCATCAATTTGGTGTGGGAACTCTTCAACAAGTTCGTGCGGCGTATGGGACATTATAGACTCCTGTGATTGGTGTCCGTCCCAGTTTAGTCAAAGAACCCGGTTTCGGCCTTGATCCCGATCAACAATCAGAGCTTACCGGCGCGCGGCGCGCCAGCCAGCAGCTTCCGCCTCAGCCCGGGAACAAAACCAGCGCTCTCCACTTGTTGGATTGATCCGGGTGCGACTGTAATGCTCTTGGCCCGGAACGTGATAGATCCGCCCACCCGATGAGATGTTGCCCTTGATCGCGCAGTTCTGCTCCGGTGCCGACTGATCGGATACTTGGGCCGCCCGGTAGTCAGACGGTGTTTCAACATCGACGGCCCACACCCCGCGCCCTGCAACCGCCGCCGCTTTTTCATCAAGGTCGTAGAGCGAAGAGTACCGTCGAAAGGCCCAAGCCAGACCAGAATAAACAATCATCTGCCCCATGTCCTGACCATCAACGGTGCATTGCGCAACAACCCGGCCATAGCGGTCAGTGTCGCGGGCTTGGCAAGCTGCAAAAGCACCTTCGAAACGGTTGCTTACTGCGTCACGGGTCCAGGCGCCGCAATCCCATTCGCGTCCATCTGCAGAACATGGCTGACCCATTTCCGGAGCGTCAATCCCAAACAGGCGCACGCGGGTGCCGCCTACGTCGATAGTGTCCGCATCAATGACGCGGATGGTACCATTTGGGGCGGCCAATGCGGGCGCGCTGAGGATGATAAGCAGAAGTGTGAGGAGCCGGACCATACGCCCGAGTTAGGGAGTCTACACCCCGCCCTTCAAGCCAATTTGTTAAGAAAGGTTAATAATGTGTCAACGCTGTTACAGCGCGTTTAGCGTTGCGCCCTTTCCCAATCAGGGTGGATCCACGGTTTGTCATTGGATGGTGCGAGCGGGTTGCGTTGCAGGATATGATCCGCCGCCTTTTCACCCACCATGATCGACGGTCCATTGGTGTTCCCGTTCGTGACACGCGGGAAGATGGAGCTGTCTGCGACCCGCAACCCCTCGACCCCGATCACCCGTGTTTCAGGGTCCACCACCGCCATTGGATCATTTGGATCGCCCATCTTGCAGGTCCCGCAAGGGTGATAGGCACTTTCGGCATGTTCGCGGATGACGGCATCCAGTTCGTCGTCGCTTTGCGCATCGTCGCCCGGTTGGATTTCCTTGCCGCGGAATTCGTCGAAGGCTGGCTGGGCAAAGATCTCGCGGGTCAGCCGGATACAGGTGCGGAAATCTTCCCAATCTTGCGAGTGAGACATATAGTTGAATGCGATTTTCGGGTGGTCATTGGGATCGGCGGATCGCAAGGTGACTTGCCCCCGCGATTGGGATCGCATAGGGCCAACGTGGGCTTGGTAGCCGTGGCCTTCGGGGATGATTTTACCGTCATAGCTGACCGCGATAGGCAGGAAATGGTATTGAATGTCAGGGTATTTGACGCCCGCCTTGGAGCGGATGAACCCGGCACTTTCGAACTGGTTTGAACTGCCGAGGCCAGTTTTCCACAAGAGCCATTCCAGCCCGATTTTGGCTTTGCCGCGGATATTCCAGTAAGAGAACAGCGAGACCGGTTTGGTCGCTGATTGCTGGATATAGAGTTCCAGATGGTCTTGCAGGTTTTGGCCCACGCCGGGACGATCGGCGACCACATCGATGCCGTGCTCTTGCAGGTGTTTTGCGGGACCGATCCCTGACAGCATCAAAAGCTTTGGTGAATTCAGTGATGATGCAGCGACAATGACTTCCTTGTTGGCGGTGATCA
Source organism: Yoonia sp. JB2-21 (assembly GCF_055693545.1). Classification (NCBI taxonomy): domain Bacteria; kingdom Pseudomonadati; phylum Pseudomonadota; class Alphaproteobacteria; order Rhodobacterales; family Paracoccaceae; genus Yoonia; species Yoonia sp. JB2-21. Next base: position 2,864,186 of record NZ_JBVFUC010000001.1, on the reverse strand, counting down.
CTTCGATCTTGCTGCCGCGGCTGACCTCGACGCCTGTCGCGCGACCGTCTTCGATCACGATACGCCGTGCCAGCGCGCGGGTGATAGTACAGTTGGGGCGTTTGAGCGCCGGACGCAGATAGGCCGTTGCCGCAGACCAGCGTCTCCCCTTGTAGATGGTGGCATCAAAGGGACCGAAGCCTTCTTGCTGTTCGCCGTTGTAATCGTCGGTGACGGGATAGCCTGCCTGCTGTCCGGCCTCCACAAAAGCCCGGGTCAGTGGGTTCTTGCGGGGCCCACGGGTCACATGCAGCGGACCATCTTTGCCCCGCCAGTCCGGGTCACCGCCGTGCCCGCCGTCGTGCCAATGCTCCATCCGTTTGAAGTACGGGAGCACGTCGGCATAGGACCAGCCGTGTGCCCCACTTTCAGCCCAATAGTCGTAATCGCAGGCGTGACCGCGGACGTAGATCATCCCGTTGATTGAGGATGATCCGCCGACGACTTTGCCGCGTGGCGTGACCATCTCACGCCCGCCCAAATGTGGTTCGGGTTCGGATTTCATACCCCAGTCATAGCGTTTCATATTCATCGGATAGGACAGGGCCGCCGGCATCTGGATAAATGGCCCTGCATCTGATCCGCCATGTTCGATGACCAGCACTTGTTTACCCGCCTCGGCCAGACGGTAGGCGATGGCGCAACCGGCAGAGCCTGCGCCGATGATCACATAATCAGCTTGCATTGGTATTCTTTCATAGGGCCGATGCCTCCGGCGGAAGTTTGAAGGGACGAAGAAAGACGGGGTTATTCACCACGGGGGAAGCGTTGGTTTTCTTCCAAGACGTTGAGGTCCATATGGTTGCGCATGTACCGCTCAGACGCTTTTTGCAGCGGTTGATAGTCCCATGGGAAATAACTGCCGTTGCGCAGGGCCTCATAGACCACCCAGCGGCAGGCTTGTGATTGGCGTACGGCGGCATCGAATTGGACAAGGTCCCAGCGCGCCTCTGACTTGGCGCGCAACTGGGTGAGCGCGCCTTGATGAGCGGGGACGTCTGCGAGGTTGGTCAGTTCGTGCGGGTCGGCGTCCAGATCAAAGAGTTGATCGGGGTCAAGCGCGCAGCGCGTGTATTTCCATTTGCCATAGCGCAAGCAGACCAGTGGCGCGTAGCTGCCTTCGGCGGCATATTCCATTGCCACTGGCGTGTCGCGGCTGCCGCCTTGGCCTAGGTGCACGAGGCTTTCACCGGTCGTCCAAGGTTCCACCTCGGACATGTCGATCCCTGCCAGATCACAAAGTGTCGGTGCCACGTCGATGTTGCTGACGGGCGTGGTGTTCAGCCCCGGTTCCATCTGCGGGCTGGCGATCATCAGCGGGACACGTGCTGACCCCTCATAGAACGACATTTTGAACCACAGCCCTCGTTCCCCCAGCATATCGCCGTGGTCGGACACAAAGAGGATCGTGGCCTCTTGCCTCGTGTCTTTGAGCGTTTGCAACACCTCACCGATTTTGTCGTCGAGGTATGAGATATTCGCGAAATAGGCGCGTCGTGCGCGTTTGATATCGTCCTCGCTAATGTCGAAATTATCGCGATCATTGGCATCGAGGATGCGCTGAGAGTGGGCGTCTTGGTCCTCGTATGGGATTGGACCGACCTGCGGCAGCAGGTGATCGCAATCGGCGTAAAGGTCCCAGTATTTTTTCCGCGCGACATAGGGATCATGCGGATGCGTGAAGCTGACTGTCAGGCACCATGGCCGATCGTCGTGCCCGCGTGACAGATCATAAAGTTTGCGGGTCGCATTATAGCAAACCTCGTCGTCGTACTCCATTTGGTTGGTGATCTCGGCCACACCAGCCCCGGTGACGGAGCCCATGTTATGATACCACCAGTCAATACGCTCACCCGGTTCACGATAGTCCGGCGTCCAGCCGAAATCAGGGGGGTAGATATCGGTCGTCAGCCGTTCTTCAAACCCGTGCATCTGGTCGGGACCCACAAAGTGCATTTTGCCTGAAAGGCAGGTTTGGTAGCCCGCGCGGCGCAGATGGTGGGCGTAGGTCGGTATGGATGAAGCAAATTCAGCAGCGTTGTCATAGACACCAGTGCGTGATGGCAGCAGCCCAGACATGAATGATGCCCGCCCCGGTGCGCAAAGCGGCGACGCGGTATAGCTATTGGCGAAACGCGTGGATCTGGCGGCGAGCTTTTTCAGGTTTGGCGCGTGCAACCAGTCAACTGGCCCATCGGGAAAGAGCGTTCCGTTCAGCTGATCGACCATGATGATCAGGATGTTGGGTTTGGTCATTGGGTTCGCCCTTCAAGTTCAATGTGCAGCAAGGCCAGCGCCTGTGTCGTGGCATCCGATTCTTCGCTCTTGGCCCGCGATAGCCCTTGGCGCAGGTACAGTCCGTCGATCAGTGCCGCAATCCGGGCAGCTGCCCCCGCGGACCTGTTGCCCAACAGGGGGCGCAGATCATACATTAGATTACTGTGCAGACGCCGCTGGTAGATGCGCAACAGATCGTGCGCGGGAGTGGACGTCTGCGCGAGCACATAGAAATTCAGCCAGGCCGCGATCACCTCTGGCTGGAAGTTGGATGAGGTGAACCCTGCGCGAATAATCGCCTCTAACCGCGCCTGATGGCCCTTGGCCCCCTTCAGCGCGCCGCACACCTCGGCGGCATAGAGCGCCAGCGTGTGCCGCATCGCCGCCAGAAAAATCTGTTCCTTGCCGCCAAAATAGTGATGCGCCAGCGCCGAGGACATGCCGGCGCGCTTGGCAATATTGCTGACGGTCACGTCCAGATTGCCGACTGCCCCGATTTCGTCAATCGTGGCTTTAACAAGTGCCGCGCGGCGGATAGGTTCCATTCCAAGCTTGGGCATCTGATCCTCAATGTACTGGACCTGAGCACTTAAATCGTTCTTTATTGACTCGTCAATCAAGAAAAACCTGGGAGAAACTGATGAACCTCAAATCCACACTTTCCGTTCTGGCCATTTGCGCCGCGGCACCGGCGTTGGCCGATTGCGACACTGTGACATTCTCTGACGTGGGCTGGACCGACATCACCGCAACAACCGCCGCCACGACGGTCGTTCTCGAAGCGTTGGGCTATGAAACCGACATCAAAGTGCTTTCCGTACCGGTGACCTATATTTCCTTGGCCGAAGGCGACGTTGATGTTTTCCTTGGCAACTGGATGCCGACGATGGAAGGCGATATTGCCCCCTACCGTGAAGCGGGCACTGTGGATACTGTGCGCGCAAACCTTGAAGGGGCCAAATACACGCTGGCTGTCAACAAAGCCGCCGCTGACATGGGCATCGCGACTTTTGCCGATATCGCCGCCAATGCGGACGCGCTGGACGGCAAGATTTACGGCATTGAGCCCGGCAATGACGGCAACCGCCTGATCATGGATATGATTGCGGATGGCGCCTTTGGTCTGGACGGTTTCGAGGTCGTTGAAAGCTCTGAACAAGGGATGCTGGCGCAGGTTGACCGCGCCTCTGGCCGGGATGAGCCGATTGTGTTCCTTGGTTGGGAACCCCACCCGATGAATGCCAACTTTGACATGTCCTATCTGGAAGGTGGGGATGATTGGTTCGGTCCCAACCTGGGTGGTGCGACCGTCTTCACCAACACCACAGCCGGCTATGCGGACACCTGTTCCAACGTCGGTTCTTTGCTGGCTAATCTGGAATTCTCTCTTGCTATGGAGAATGAAATCATGGGCGCAATCCTGAATGATGGCGAAGAGCCAGCCGATGCGGCCACCGCGTGGCTGTCTGCGAACCCGGATGCTTTCATGGGTTGGTTAGACGGGGTGACCACCAAAGATGGCGGTGATGCGGTTGCAGCCGTCAAAGCCTCACTCGGTATGTAAGTCAAATTGGCGCGCGTCAGAAGACGCGCGCCAACACCACTAGCTCATTGGCGTGGGCATCTGCGCTTTCTGCCCGTCAGCCTTGCCAGTTTTTTCCATCACATTGATCGAAACATGCGGCCAGCGGATGATGTCTCCGGCCGGATTTTCAAAGAAGTCGAGCAAGATGAACTGGCTGTAGGCCATGAGCAAATCGGGTTCTTCATCAGTGCCCGTATCCATCTCCATGATCCAGAAGGTGGACTGCATCTCGGCAGCATTTGCCTGACGTACGATAAACGGGATGTTCCGTATCCCGGCCTCGTCCAGCGTCGTGTCCAGATGCAGCACCGTCGTGCGCTTCACGTTCTGCGGCAAAAACTGCAGCAGTGCGTTGGGGTTGACCGGGTTAAAACCGGGGAAGCCATCGCCCTCCACCCCTTTGAACGGCGTGTCAAAGAAGTGCTTGTACGGGGCCAGATAGGGGTGGTTGATGTCCGGCGGCGCGTTCAGGGGCAGACCGCTGATATTGGGGATGACAGGCGGTCCGTCGATGATCTCTGATTTGCCCAGCGCAAGTGCAGCATCGCCATGCGGCACCGTGGCCAATCGGGCAACGTCAAGCCCGTCGGTGGTGAAATTGGTCATATGCAAAAACAAACCGGGTTCATGGTGGATCGCCAGATTTGCGGCACCTTCCAGATTGCTGGTTGGATTGTCCGCAGCAGCGATTTGTTTGATCATCTGCTCATAATCCAGCGTCACGACCAGCTGATCGGTATTAATGTCCGGCAGATCACCTCGTTGCGGACCACGGTTCACACCACGGTTTGGAACGCCTTTGTCCACTAGGGTAAATTTCAGTTCTTCGTTGTACTGATTCATCAGCAAACGGTAATCGAGCGGCCCTTCATCACTGATGAACGGCAGCGCGATCATGTTCCAACCGCGACCCGCGAAATTTTCCGTATTTTTCCACGTGCCCGGCAGGTGTTTGAGCGGACCAAGGTCTTCATCACCGGCTGTTGCAATATCGACATAGCGTGCGTTCGAACGATAGCGTTCGTCAAAGTTTGCGGTCACCATAACAGTGCTCCTAAATGTTTATTAAAAATATGTTTTGGTCGAAAAGCCTAATATGGCCGTCTTAACTATAGCATAGATTGAGCAGTTTTCATAACGTGACGCCAATAAGGGCGCGAAAAGTCGCCTTGAAGGGAATGACATGGACTGGCTCACCGACAATAAGATCCCGATAGGGAAATGGGCAAAATCTGTCTTTGACTGGATGAACGACAACCTTGCCTTCTTCTTTGACTGGCTGTCGGACGCGATGGAGGCGCTGATTGATGCGATCTTATGGGTGCTGGAAACACCGCACCCCTTCATTATCATCGCGGCCTTTGCGGCCTTGACATGGTTTGTACAAAGGACGTGGAAAACGCCGCTCTTTATCGTGCTGGGGTTTCTGTTCATTCTCAATCAGGACTATTGGGAAGAGACAATGCAATCACTGACGCTTGTGCTGTCTGCCTGTGTGGTGTGCATGGGGATCGGTGTTCCGATCGGAATTGCTGCCGCCCACCGCCCCCGTCTTTACAAGGCGATGGTGCCCGTGCTCGACTTGATGCAGACCCTGCCAACCTTTGTTTATCTGATCCCGGCGATTGTATTTTTTGGCATCGGGATGGTGCCTGGATTAATCGCGACAGTGATCTTTGTTCTGCCGGCGCCGATCCGCCTGACCTATCTGGGCGTTTCCTCGACCCCGACCCCACTGCTGGAAGCGGCCCAGGCCTTTGGTGCAACAAAAAGACAGGTGTTGTTCAAGGTGGAGTTGCCCAGCGCATTACCCCAAATCATGGCCGGACTGAACCAGACAATCATGTTGTCGCTGTCGATGGTTGTGATTGCAGCGCTCGTGGGCGCAAGCGGCCTTGGCGTACCGGTTATCCGCGCGCTGAACACGGTAAACACCTCACTGGGATTTGAAAGCGGCTTTGTCATCGTTGTGGTGGCGATCATGCTTGACCGAATGTTGCGGGTGAAACAGAAATGAGCGCGATAAACGGAAGCTGCCATTGCGGTGCGGTGCAATTCACCGTGATCTTGTCGGATGGTTTTGCGTCAGCGCGACGTTGCGATTGCTCGCTCTGCGCCCGTCGTGGGGCGGTAGCTGTTTCTGCTGCAAAGTACGATATCACATACACAGCTGGGCGTGACAGCCTGACACTGTACCAGTTCAACACCCGAACCGCTGAGCATTACTTTTGCAAGACCTGCGGGATATACACGCACCACCGTCGCCGATCGGACCCTGATGAAATCGGCGTCAATCTTGCGTGCCTCGAAGGGCAAACACCATTCTTGCCAGAAGTGCTGGTCCATGACGGGCAGAACCACCCCAACGATGTCGGAACAGAACGCGATGCCGGTATCTTGCGATTTGTTCGGGCGGAGGATGCAAGATGAATGCCGTCGAGTTTGATAACGTCTCAATCGTATTTGGCAGCAAGCCCGAGACTGCCCTGCCCCTTATGGACGAAGGCCTTGAACGTCCGGAAATTCGTCAGAAAACCGGTCAGATTTTGGGTGTGCATAACTGTTCACTGAATGTCGAAGTTGGCGAAATTCTGGTGCTAATGGGCTTGTCCGGTTCTGGAAAATCCACCCTTCTACGCGCCGTTAACGGGCTGAACCCCGTGATCCGGGGTGACGTGCGGATCAATGATGGGGATTGGACCTGTAACGTCGGCAAGAGTTCTGCCGCAGATCTGCGACGGGTGCGGCGCGAATGCGTGTCGATGGTTTTTCAACAGTTCGGCCTGCTGCCCTGGCGCACAGTACGTGACAATGTGGGACTTGGCCTGGAACTCGCTGGTATGGATCATGCCGCCCGGCTGAAACGCGTGGATCAAGAACTGGAAATGGTCGGCCTTGATGATCGCGCTGATGCGCTGGTGGGAGAGTTGTCAGGTGGCATGCAACAGCGCGTGGGTCTGGCCCGCGCATTTGCCACCGATGCACCAATCCTGCTGATGGATGAACCTTTCTCGGCCCTCGATCCGCTGATCCGCACCCGCTTGCAGGATGAATTGCTGGAACTGCAAAAGGAACGCGGGCGGACGATCATCTTTGTCAGTCACGATCTGGATGAGGCGTTCAAACTAGGCAATCGCATCGCCATCATGGAAGGCGGTCGGATCGTACAATGTGGCACACCACGCGAAATTTTCACACACCCTGCGAACGAATATGTTGCTGACTTCGTGGCTCATATGAACCCGCTGGGTGTATTGACCGCGCGCGATGTGATGACCGCAGGTACGGTTGAGGGCCCCACCGTCGATATCGAAACACCGGTGCAGGATATCATGAACCAAATCAGTGGCGCGCCCTTGCAGGTGCTTGAGGGCGGCGAGCCGGTAGGGATCGTTACGCAAGGCTCAATCCTTGCGCGGCTCGCCCCTTCTCATGTTTGAAAATACCTCCGCCGGAGGCATAGAAGTTTTAGCCTAAACCTTAGTCGCAGGCACGGCAGGCGTGACGTTGCGCCGCGCGACGGCTTCGCGCCAGGTAATAAAGCTAACGGATGCCATGATCACAGCACCGCCAAAAATCACCCAACCGTCGACCGCTTCGCCAAAAACTACCGCGCCCAGCAGCACGGCCCAGACCAGTTGCAGGAACGTCACCGGTTGCGTGACGGTCAACGGCGCAGCCGCAAAGGCCAGCGTCATGGAATAGTGTCCGGCAGTCGCAAAGCAGGCCACAAGAAACAGCCACCCAAGTTGTTCCAATGTTGGCGTCACCCAGACCACCAACGCAAAGGGTGCAAGCCCGATGGTCACGGTAATGGACAGCATGCCAACAACCACGGGGGCAGATACTTCGCCGGACAGTTGTTTTGCGATCAGATAACCTGCGGCAAAGCAAATCGCCGTCCCTAGCATCGCGATATGACCCAACTCGACCTCTTTAACGCCGGGGCGCAGGATGATCATCGCCCCAATCAAGGCCATGATCACCGCCGCTAAACGCCGTGGTGGCAGGCGTTCACCCAAAAAGAGCGCAGCACCCAGTGACACATAGACTGGCGAGAGATAGTTCATCGCCGTGACCTCGGCGATAGGTATACGGGCCATCGCAAAGAACCACAGGATCACCGCTGCTGTATGAACCAACCCGCGTGCCCAAAACAGCTTCTTTTGCCGTCCTGTCAGATGGGCCGCTAAGATCGGTTTGATCATCGGGATCAGGAACACCAGCCCCAGTACATAGCGCAGAAACGCGGCCTGCGCCGCTGGCACATCATCGCCCACGTGTTTGACCACGGCCGTCACGGCCACAAACATCAGACCCGTAAAGAACATCCAAAAGATGCCAACGACTGGCCGGGATTGCGCGGGTGTTTCCATGCCCCATCCGTCGCACCAAGACCGCCCAATGGCAAGCACGCAGAATCCGCTGGATGAATGACGACGATGCCCGTAACAACGCGGGCATGAAAATACTCTTTCTTGGCGATGTCATGGGCCGCGCGGGTCGCGCTGCGATCACCACCCACCTGCCCCGACTGCGGGCCGAGTGGAAGCTGGATTTCGTGGTCGTCAACGGCGAAAACGCGACCTCTGGCATGGGGCTATCGGGTGATCACGCGAATATCCTGCTGGATGCAGGGGCCGATGTTGTGACCCTTGGCGATCATGCGTTTGATCAAAAGGACATGCTGACGTTCATTGAAAAAGAGCAGCGGATCATCCGCCCCATCAACTATTCCAAGGCTGCCCCCGGCGTCGGTGCACGGGTGTTCAATGCCCCTGGTGGACGCAAAGTTTTGGTGGCACAGGTTTTGGGTCAGGTCTTTATGAAGCGTCCCTTTGATGATCCATTCTCGGCCCTTGATGCAGTGCTGCGCCAATATCCGATGGGTGGTCAGGTTGCAGCCAGCCTGATTGATATTCATTGCGAAGCGACGTCCGAAAAGATGGCCACGGGCCATTTTTGTGATGGCCGCGCCAGCATTGTGGTTGGCACCCACACCCATGTGCCCACCGGTGACGCGATGATCCTGCCCGGCGGCACGGCTTATATGACCGATGCGGGCATGTGCGGGGACTATAATTCTGTCATCGGCATGGAAAAGGCAGAGCCTATGCGCCGGTTTATCACGGGTATGCCAAAAGCGCGGTTTACGCCTGCGGCTGAGGAGGCCACCCTGTCCGGTCTCTACGTTGAGACAGACAACATGACTGGCAAAGCCACGAAGGTCGCGATGGTGCGCCAAGCTGGCCGTCTGGCGCAAACAGGCCCTTTATGAACGCCGAACGGCTGCGACTGACGGGGTTTTTATTGTTGCTGGGTGCCGGTTGGGGGCTGACGCAACCGCTGATCAAGATCACGGTCACCGCGGGGTATCAACCATTTGGCATCGTCTTTTGGCAGATGCTGATCGGGGCGGTGTTGTTGGGCGTGTTGCGGTGGCGGCAAATGGGGCGGATGCCCATTACGGCCAAAACGCTGGCCGTTTGGCTGATGATCGCAACCATCGGGACGCTGATCCCCGGCTACACCAGTTTCCGCGCGGCGTTCCATCTACCCTCCGGCATCATGTCTATCGTGATCGCCACGATCCCGATGATGGCCTTTCCAATTGCGCTGGCCTTGGGCAATGATCGTTTCTCTTTGCGCCGTATAGCCGGGCTTTGCCTTGGCCTGATCGGTGTCGGATTGATCGCCCTACCCGACGCCAGCCTGCCAGAACGCGCTATGATTGCCTTTCTGCCTTTGGCGCTGGTGGCCCCATTTTGCTATGCTTGCGAGGGCAATATCGTCGCCAAATGGGGCACGGCGGGGCTTGATCCGTTTCAGGTCCTGTTCGGCGCATCGGCCATTGGCACCGTGATTGCACTTCCTTTGGCGCTGGGCACAGGGCAGTTCTTTGTACCGCACTCCCCTTTCATTCTGGCGGACCTTACGATGCTGCTGAGCTCAATCATCCATGTGCTGGTCTATTCCGGCTATGTCTGGCTGATCGCACGGGCCGGATCGGTCTTTGCCGGGCAGGTCAGCTATATCGTCACCGGATCGGGCGTGTTCTGGGCGATGCTGCTCTTGGGTGAAACCTACAGTGTCTGGATTTGGGCTGCTCTTGCCTGCATGGGCCTCGGCCTCAGCCTAGTGCAACCACGGCTTGCCCAATCTGACCCGCTGGGCGACACTCGAACCCATGGATAACCTGCTGAGCCTTTCCCAAACCCAAAGTGCCGTTCTGACGATGGCGGTGGTTTTGGGCATGTTCGGCATGTTCCTACGCGAAGTTTATCCGACCGAGGTCGTCGCCATGATCGGCGTCTCCATTCTGCTGGCGACCGGTGTGCTGCCCTATGAGGCGGCGGTTATGGCACTGGCCAACCCCGCCCCTTGGACGATTGCGGCGATGTTTATCATCGTGGGCGCCTTGGTGCGCACCGGCGCGCTGAACGCCATGACCCAAATCGCTGAACGGCAGGCCAAGGTCAGCCCCGCGCGCGCGATTGGCGGCGGCTTGCTGTTTGTGGCCTTCGCCAGCGCGATCATGAACAATACCCCATTGGTCGTCGTGATGATCCCGGTCTTTGTGCAACTGGCGCGCACCTTGGGCACCTCGGCCTCAAAACTACTGATCCCGCTAAGCTATGCCGCGATTGTTGGCGGCACGATGACCTTGCTGGGCACATCAACCAACTTGTTGGTGGACGGCGTTGCGCGATCATCGGGGCTCGAGCCCTTCGGCATCCTAGAGATTTTCCCGATTGGCGTCGTCGTCGTTTTGTGGACATTCACGTACCTCTATTTCATGGCGCCGCGTCTGTTGCCCGACCGGCAAAGCATGGCGACGATGTTGTCAGACAGGTCAAAAAAGAAGTTCTTTACTGAGGTTGTGGTCCCACCTGACAGCAATATTGTCGGAGAAAACGCGCGCGATGTGGCTTTGTTTAAACGCGAAGGTGTGCGGCTGATCGACGTTTTGCGCGGTGATAAATCGCTGAGGCGGTCCCTGAAGTCTGTGGCATTGCGGCCTGGCGACAGGGTCGTTCTGCGCACGGATATGGCCGAGCTTTTGTCGCTACAGGACAGCAAGGATGTCCACCGCGTTAATCAGGTGTCAGCGGTCGAGACCACAACGGTCGAAGTTCTGATCACCCCCAATTGTCGCATGGTCAGCCGTAAGCTAGGCGCAATGCGGCTACGGCGGCGCTATGCTGTTTATCCGCTGGCGCTGCACCGGCGCGATGCGAATATCAGCGCACAGATTGACGATATCGTGGTCAAGGTTGGCGACACCTTGCTACTGGAAGGTGCGCCAGAGGATATCCAGCGTTTGGCCGAAGACATGAACCTCGGCGATGTGTCCGAGCCGTCGCAGCGCGCCTATCGCCGGGGCCACGCTTGGGTCGCGATTGCTGTGTTGCTCAGCGTCGTGACGCTAGCCGCCTTGGGTGTCGCCCCCATTTTGATGCTGGCAATGATTGGGGTGACGGTCGTTTTGATGACCGGGTGCATCGACGCGGACGAGGCATTTTCCTACGTTGACGGACGCCTTTTGGCGTTGATTTTTGCAATGTTGGGTGTCGGCTCGGCCCTGCAATCTTCGGGTGCCGTGGCGATCATCGCAGACACGCTTTCGCCCGTCATGCTGGTGCTGCCCCCGTTCTTCGTCGTGCTTGCCGTCTATTTGCTGTCCAGCATCCTAACAGAGCTTGTGTCCAACAACGCCGTTGCCGTTGTCATGACGCCGATTGCAATTGGATTGGCCAGTGCCTTGGGTGTTGACCCGCGTCCATTGGTTGTGGCTGTGATGATTGCCGCAAGTGCAAGCTTTGCAACGCCTATCGGGTATCAGACCAACACGCTGGTTTATGGCCCCGGCGGGTATAAGTTCACGGATTTCCTGAAATTCGGCGTGCCACTGAACCTGTCGCTGGCGCCCCTCGTTTCCTTCGTGATTCCCTTTATCTGGCCGCTCTAGCCGCGGGGTTGCGGGGCGTGTGCGGGTTGCCGTATAGAGGCGCAGATCAACGCGACAAAGACGAGGTTTCCGATGGCTGGCCACTCCAAATGGGCGAATATTCAGCACCGCAAAGGGCGGCAGGATAAACTGCGATCTAAGCTGTTTTCCAAGCTGGCCAAGGAAATCACCGTTGCCGCGAAAATGGGCGACCCGGACCCAGATAAAAACCCGCGCCTGCGTCTGGCGGTCAAGGAAGCCAAATCAAACTCTGTCCCCAAGGATGTGATCGACCGCGCGATCAAGAAGTCCCAAGGTGGTGACGCCGAGAATTACGACGAAATCCGCTATGAAGGTTACGGCCCCAACGGTGTGGCCGTGATTGTCGAAGCAATGACCGACAATCGCAACCGGACGGCATCAACCGTGCGCTCGACCTTTTCCAAAAACGGCGGGAACCTCGGCGAGACCGGCTCTGTTGGTTTCATGTTCGACCGCAAGGGTGAGGTGGTTTACCCCGCCGATGTTGCTGACGCGGACTCTGTGATGATGGCGGCCATTGAAGCGGGCGCCGAGGATGTTCAAAGCGATGACGAGAACCACGTCATCTATTGCGCCGACACTGATCTAAACGAGGTGTCCAATACGCTTGAGGCCGCGTTGGGCGAGTCAGAGTCGACCAAGCTGATCTGGAAGCCGAATATGACGACAGAGTTGGATGTCGACGGCCTCACCAAACTAATGAAGCTGCTGGATACGCTGGAAGAAGACGACGACGTGCAGCGCGTGACATCGAACTTTGAAGCCTCGGATGAGGTGATGGCGGCCTTTGCGGAAGGGTAGCTTTTTGGGGGCTCTGCCCCCGCCTTCGGCTCCCCCGAGGCATTTTTGAACATGAGAAGACGATCAGGGTGTGATGATGCCCTGCTCTGTCACGATCATATCAAGTGGCTGATCCGTTGGCTCCAGCGGCAGGTGCGCATCTTCCTGCGCTTCATATGCAAAACCAATCGCGAGTGTCGCTTGCGCTGCGCGTAGTTGTTCCAAGGTACGGTCGTAAAAGCCGCCACCATAACCCAAACGCCCACCTTTGCGGTCGAAGGCGACCAAGGGCACGACCACGATCTGGGGCGTCATCCAATCACCTGTTTCTGGGATCATCGCGCCAAATTCGCCTTTGATCAGTGCGCAATCAGGCTCCCACACCCGAAACTTCAGCGGCTTGCCTGCCCCCAGAATGACAGGGACACCGACAGGTCCGTGCGCGGCGGCCTCTTCCATGGCCGGCGTTGGATCGATCTCTGTACGCATAGCCATGTAGCCAGCTATCGGCACGCCGCGATGACCGGCAAGCACTTCGCTGAGGTATCCTGCCGCCGGGAAATGCGGGTTATGTGCAGCTTTGCGTCGCGCAAAAGCCGCAGTGCGCGCAGCAGTCTTGTCCATCTAAAGCAACCACATTGCGGCAAGTCCCAGAAAGGCGAAGAAGCCAACAACGTCGGTCACCGTTGTCACAAAGGCACCAGAGGCCAGCGCAGGGTCGATGCCCATCCGCTCAAGCGCAACGGGAATCACGGTTCCGGCCAGTCCGGCAACCACAAGGTTGATAACCATCGCGACGGCAATGACGACGCCCAACATTGCAGATCCAAACCACACCACCCCGACAACGCCCATAACAACCGCGAAAATCACGCCGTTGATCAGGCCGACCAGCACTTCGCGTTTGATCACGCGCCAGACGTTTGCGGTCGTCAGGTCACGGGTCGCAAGTGCGCGCACGGCCACGGTCAGTGACTGGGTACCCGCATTGCCGCCCATCGAAGCGACAATCGGCATCAGTACGGCAAGTGCTACCAAACCGGCAATTGTTTCTTCAAAGAGTGAGATCACCATTGACGCAAATATGGCTGTAACGAGGTTGACAGCCAGCCAAGGGAACCGCCGCCGCGTCGTTGCAATGACCCTGTCAGTAAGACTGCCCTCGCCCACACCGGCGAGACGCAGGATGTCTTCTTCGGCCTCTTCTTCGAGAAACGCCATCGCGTCGTCGATGGTAATGACGCCAACGAGACGGTCATCATCATCAACAACCGGCGCGGTGATCATGTGGTAGTGGTTGATGGCCTGTGCCACCTCTTCCACGTCCTGTGTGACATGAAAGGTGCGAAACGTATCTTCTGTAATATCGCGGAGGGGCGTGTCACGCGGATGGCTGAGCATGCGCCCCAGCGTCACATAACCGATAGCCTTAAGCCTTGGGTCCACCAAAATCACGTGGTAGAACTGATCCGGCAGCACGACGTCGGAACGCAGATAATCAATCGCCTCGCCCACGGTCCAATGCTCTGGTGCGCGCACCAGTTCCGACTGCATGTGGCGACCCGCAGACTCTTCTGGATAAGTGAGCGCCTGTTCGACGACGACCCGATCGCTGGCATCCAGCGCATCCAGAACCGCCTCTTGCTGGACATCATCGAGGTATTCGACAAGGTCGACAACATCGTCGCTTTCCAGATCACGCACAGCTTCGGCCAGTTCGGCCGGGGCCAGCTGTTCGATAACCTCTTCGCGCAGCTCTTCATCAAGCTCAGAGAGAACATCGCCCTCAAGTCCGCCCGGCCATGTCGTCAACAACGCACGACGATCACGCGCGTCAACTTGTTCTAACAAGTGGGCGACATCGGCGGGGTGCATTGGGTCCAACGCCGCGCTGAGGAAAGCCCCATCACCACGCCCGACAGCGTCCAACACATCGCTGACCAGTCGGTCGGTGATGCCAAACGCTTCGTCGTCGGAGTTTTCGACCTCGGCCATAGGTATTCCTTGCTGTAGAGGCAACATAATCGTTCATGACGCCGGTACAACGTCGATTTCGGCGATTTACGCCATTCTCACAGACCCATATGCTCAATATATGACAAAGCACTTACTATTGGGCCAAACCCTTGGGTTTTCAGGCAATCCGCTGATTGAAGAATGGCCAGATGTCACGAACTTTGACAGCGCCGGTGGGGTGCTGATTGATGGGGCCAAGATCGTTGAGACCGGCGACGGCGCTACGCTGCGTGACGCATATCCTGATGCCTTGATCATCGACTATGGCAACGCATTGATCAGTGCGGGCTTTGTCGACGCGCATATGCATTATCCTCAGACCGGGATTATCGCAAGTTGGGGCAAACAGCTGATTGACTGGCTCAATACCTTTACTTTCCCTGAAGAGGCCCGTTTTGGAAATCGCGCATTTGCGGACGAGATTGCGGCGCAGACGCTTGATTTTGCGCTGGCTCACGGCACAACCACGCTGACGAGCTTTTGCACAATCCATCCAGAAAGTGTGGATGCGTTTTTTGAAGCCGCAGCGGCGCGCAACATGGCCGTAATCGCGGGCAAGACATGTATGGATCGCAACGCACCTGACAATCTGCGCGACACTGCGCAATCCGCCTATGACGACAGCAAAGCGTTGCTGACAAAGTGGCATGGGGTGGGTCGCGCAAGTTATGCGATCACGCCACGCTTCTCGCCCACATCAACGCCGGACCAGCTCTCGGCACTTGGCGCGCTTTGGTCAGAGCATCCCGATTGCCTGATGCAGACACATCTGAGCGAGCAACAACCAGAGATCGCCTGGGTGCAAGAGTTGTTCCCCGACGCGCGCGATTATCTGGATACCTATGAAATGTTTGGTCTATTGGGTGAAAAGGGCCTATACGGACACGCCATCCATTTGACGCCGCGCGAAAGAGATCGGCTGGCCGAGATGGGCGCAGCCGTCGTTCATTGTCCGACGTCCAACACGTTCATCGGATCGGGGTTGTTTGATCTGATGGGGTTGGCAAGAGCGTCCGTTGCGGTTGGACTGGCAACAGATACGGGCGGTGGTTCGTCGTTCTCGATGTTGCGCACGATGGCTGCGGCTTACGAGATTGGTCAGCTCAGGGGCAGTGCCCTCCATCCCGCTCAGTTGATGTGGTTGGCGACCGAAGGCTCTGCCAACGCGTTGAAGATGGGTGGCCAAATTGGCCATCTCGGTGCTGGTGCGGCAGCTGATATCACCGTACTTGATCTAAATGCGACGCCTGCAATCGCCCAGCGGGCCGCGCGCGCGGGCGACATTTGGGATGCTCTGTTTCCGACCATTATGATGGGCGACGACCGTGCCGTGCGGGACGTTTGGGTGGCGGGCAAAAGGCGGCAGACCTAGCAGCTTTGCGCAAGCTTCAGCACCCAGATGTTTCCCGAACGGCCAAGACCGTACTGCGTATAGCCGCGCACCAACATATTGCGGCGGTGTCCCGAAGAGTTTTGCCATGCTGTCAAAACCTGCTGCTCGGAGCGCTGCCCATTTGCAATATTCTCAGCGCCATTTGACATCGCACAGCCGCCCGTCCGCGCGCGGGCGACAAAATCATTGCCATTTGGACCACCCGGACTGTCATGTGAAAAGTATCCGCGACGTGCCATATCGTCTGCATGAGCTTGCGCGGCACGTGCCAACGCCGCATTAGGCCGCATCGCCCCACGCCCCTGACTCGTACGAAAGGCATTAAGGTCCGCGCCAAAACCTGTCGCACTTACAGGCGCAGAAGACACCTGCGCGGGCGTCGGTTGGGGACTGGTTGTTGAGGTGCAGGCGACCAAAGCGGCCAACATGAGTGCTGTGAGTGCTGTCTTCATCTTATATCCGTGAGTGGGATTGGGCTGTCGGTTCGGCACCACAATGGCGCGGATCATGGCCAAAATTTGACGCAAATTCACGCGTCGGCGAGTTTCCGCGCGAGCGCGTTTTGCTTTTTGATCACCTTGTCCATGTCGATCGTCGTCATCTGGCCCTCTGCTACAACCTGTCGGCCCTCGACAAAGAGGGCATGCACCTTCATCGGCCCTGCAAGCAACAGCGCGGCAGGATCCCAAGACCCGGCATTTTCAACCACCTGGGTATCCCAGACTGCAACATCGGCGCGCATCCCGGGCGCGACTTGGCCGCAGTCATCACGGCCCAGAACTTGCGCCCCGCCACGTGTCGCGATCTCAAGCGCTTCACGGGCGGACATCGCATCTGCTCCGTTTTGCACCCGTTGCAACAGCATGGCCTGTCGTGCCTCGCCAACAAGATTGCCGATGTCATTGCTGGCAGACCCATCGACGCCCAGACCAACGGCGACACCGGCATCGCGCATCTGACGCACCGGTGCGATACCTGACCCAAGGCGGCAATTAGAACAGGGGCAATGCGCGACGCCTGTCTGGCTGCGCGCGAAGAGATCAATTTCTTGACCGTCCAGCTTGACGCAATGCGCATGCCAGACGTCGTCACCGGTCCAGCCAAGATCCTCGGCGTATTGTCCGGGGCGACAGCCAAATTTTTCGAGCGAATAGGCAATGTCTTCATCATTTTCGGCCAAATGCGTATGCATCATAACACCTTTGTCCCGGGCAAGACGTGCGGCATCGCGCATCAGATCACGGGTCACCGAAAATGGGCTACAGGGTGCAACGCCCACGCGGACCATCGCGCCGGGGTTGGGATCGTGGAACGCATCAATGACGCGAATGCTGTCGTTCAGGATTGCCGCTTCATCTTCGACAAGCGCGTCGGGTGGCAGACCTCCGTCGCTTTCCCCGATGCTCATCGCGCCGCGTGTGGCGTGAAACCGCAAACCCACGTCTTGGGCTGCCGCAATCGTATCGTCCAACCGCGCGCCGCCCGGATAAAGATAAAGGTGGTCAGAGGTCAGGCTGCACCCGGACAACGCAAGTTCTGCAAGGCCGACCTGTGCTGACACAAACATCTCTTCGGGGCCAAAACGGGCCCAGATCGGATAAAGCCTCTGCAACCATCCAAACAGCAAGGCATCCTGTGCGCCGGGCACTGCGCGTGTCAGCGTTTGGTACAAGTGATGATGGGTGTTCACCAAACCCGGCGTGATGATCTTGCCTGCGGCGTCAAAGATTTGCGCATCACCCGCATGCAGGTTGTGACCGACCTGTGTGATCACGCCGTCCCGTATCAAGACATCTGCCTGCTGCAATTCGCGGCGCTGATCATCCATCGTGATGACAGTATCGGCATTCTTGATCAAAAGATCAGCCAAGAGGCCTCTCCTTCAGGATAGCCAATGCTTCAGCATGGATCTGATGATTGGCCGCCGCAAGTGCGCGCCCACCTTCATGAGCCGGGCCACCTGACCAATCCGTAACGACACCTCCCGCCGCCCGAATGACCGCAATCGGTGCCTGAATGTCATAAGCGTTCAAGCCGGCCTCGATCACTAAATCAACTTGGCCCGCAGCCAAAAGCGCATATCCATAGCAATCCATCCCATAGCGGGTCAGTCGCGCACGGTCAGCCACCGCATGAAAAGCGGCGCCCTCTTGTGTGGTCCCAACTTCTGGAAAGGTCGTCAGTATCGTTGCCTCAGACAACGACCGCGGAGGCCTGCACCGCAATGGCGTCCGTCCTTGAGGTCCTGCAACTTCCGCGATGCCAAAGCCACCAACAAAGCGTTCACCGATATATGGTTGGTCAATCACGCCAAACAGCGGACCGGTGGCATCAGCGACAGAGATCAGCACACCCCAGGTCGGGGTGCCACTGATAAAGCCACGGGTGCCGTCAATCGGGTCCAAGACCCAAGTCAGGTCCGTTGTTCCTGATTGGTGGCCGAATTCTTCACCCAGGATCCCGTCATCAGGTCGTTCCTTGGCCAAAACGTCCCGCATCGCTTTTTCTGCGTCACGGTCCGCAATCGTCACCGGGTCAAAACCAAGGCTGTCTTTGTTTTCAGCGGCCAGTTCGGTTGACCGGAAATGCGCCAATGTGACCGGTCGGGCCACATTGGCGAGTTCATGCGCAACACGGATCAGTTCCGCGTGAGTTGAACTTGGGGCTGTCATAGAGTTGATCCTCGTCTGCACCGACATCCGCTTGGCGTTAACGCGGTGCAGTATGACAGGTCAAGTAGTGGGCTAAGCCGCCTCGCTCAGTACACGTGCCAGATCAAACAAACGCCGGCGCTGGTTCTCCGGGATCGCATAGTAGGATCGCAACAGCTCCAATGCTTCTTTGTCGGTCAAGATGTCGCCCGGCATATCAGAGCTTTGCGCCTCTGTGCTACCGTCAGCCTCAAGTCCTTCAAAAAAGAAAGAAACGTTTACGCCCAGAACCTTAGCGATATCCCAAAGTCGGGACGCACTAACGCGATTCATGCCAGTTTCATATTTTTGGATTTGCTGGAACTTGATGCCAACAGCTTCCGCAAGTTGCTGTTGGGTTGTTCCGTTCATCCACCGTCTGTGCCGGATCCGTTTGCCGACATGTACGTCAACGGGATGTTTCATTTTGTCTTCCTCACTCTAAAGGGACTTCACGCATCCAGCGCTACTTTCCCCACGCAACCAGGCAATTTGCCCGCGATGGATTGACCATCATCTACTGCCGCTTGCAAAATAGCATTCGTACAGAACACGCAACGGTTGCAGCCCGTGTCCTTAACTTAAGGACAGGTTCGACGGCTAACTTTCGTACATTTGCCGAAATTTGCACCATTTTACAAATCACAACTTCAGCCCGATAAGTGTGAAGGACTCGCTAAAATAAAGGATTGACGGTTCATGCGCGCATTTCAAGTTGCCTCATTCGGAGATCAGCCAGCCCTGGCCGATCTCCCAGACCCAACGCCCGGCACCGGTGAGGTCTTGCTCGATATTGCTGCGTGCGGTCTGAATTTTGCTGATCTTCTGATGGCGAAAGGCACCTATCAGGACACACCAATCCCGCCCTTTACGCTTGGCATGGAAGTCTGCGGTACCGTCATCGCGCACGGCGACGGCGTTAGTCATCCCCCCATCGGCACGCGGGTTGCCGTTTTTGGTGGTCAGGGTGGATTGGCCGAGAAGGGAACTTTTCCTGCGGCCCTCTGTCGTCCGGTGCCTGACACAATGGATGATGCGACAGCAGCAGGGTTTATGGTGGCCTATGGGACCTCACATTTGGCTTTGACACGGCGCACAAACCTGCAGGCAGATGAAACCTTGCTGGTTCTGGGTGCGGCTGGCGGCGTGGGGTTAACCGCCGTCGAAATTGGTAAGGCCATGGGGGCGACAGTTATTGCCGTGGCACGCGGGGCTGACAAGCTTGCCGTTGCAAAAGCCGCCGGAGCCGATCATCTGCTTGATAGTGAGACTGATGATATCAAAGTCGCCGTCAAAGCACTCGGCGGTGCGGATGTGGTCTATGACCCCGTCGGAGGTGACGCCTTCAAAGCGGCGCTGGGTGCCTGCAACCGCGAAGCGCGCATCATCGTCATCGGGTTCGCGAGCGGGGACGTGCCGCAAATCCCCGCCAACATCATATTGGTCAAGAATATCACTGTGATTGGGTTTTATTGGGGTGGTTATCTTGGCTTTCAACCGCAGGCACTGACTGACAGTCTTGCTGATCTTATGGCATGGCATGCGCAAGGTAAGCTGAAACCGCATGTCAGCCATACCCTGCCCCTGGATCAAGCGACCGACGCGCTGGAGCTGATGCGCAGCCGCAAATCGACGGGCAAAGTGGTCGTCACGCCGTAAGGCGTTGCGGCACCAACCGAGGCTCTGCATAGCACTGGCGGATGATTTTGGTCATTGCCTGACTTGCGTGGTCTTCCGGCTTGAGCACATAAAGATTGATGTTCTGCGGCTTCAGTGCCGGGAGTAGCCCACCATGATCAATCACCTCGGTATGGGGTGGTAAACTACCCTTCAGCGCCACATGAACCGCTAAATCGGCGCTGACTGCCGCCTCGACAGCATTGTCGAGCTCTGAATCGACAGCCATCGTCCAATTGGTGTTATGCTGGTTCAATGCTTGCAAAACCCCGCTACGGAAGATGCAATTGCTGCAAAAGGCGACGGGCAGGGGTTGCTTGCGCCAAGCGAGCCCATCTCGCGCCCCGATCCAAAGCAACGGCAACTCAACCAAGACCTGCCCATCGGTTCCGCAGGTTTCTTCTGTTGTCAGGATCAAATCCACCTCGCCCCGCCCAAACATATCCAAGAGCTTTCGCGTCGGTGCCGAAATCAGCCGCACCTGCATGCGCGGAAAATCAGCGGCAAAGCGTTTCAGGACAGCCGGAACCACAGGATAAATGATATCATGCGGCACGCCGAGTTTAAGTTCGCCCTCAAACTCTGTTGCGGTCAACCTGTTCAGAATCTCATCATTGGTTTTCAGCATCACCCGCGCATAACCGAGCAATTGCTCGCCCGCCGGGGTCAGCGCGATCGTTCTTGCAGATCGGTCAAGCAACGCCACATTCAGCGACTCTTCGAGCCGCTTCAACTGCATCGAAACCGCTGACTGTGTCAGGTTCAACATGCCCGCAGCACGCGTTACCCCGCCTGCGTCGGACACTGCAACGAACGATCTTAGTGCCGTTAAGTCGAGATTTCGAGCCATATCACAAATCCTGATACATGAATTCAAAAGTATTCATTTTCATTATGGCAGCAACATACCCATATATCAAGCATTCGAATTAAAACAGAAAAACACATCACGAAAGGAAATGGCATGACCACCTCAACAAGACAAATACACCTCTGCGCAAGTCCACCCGCCAAGCCACGGTCGATTTGGGCAAAACTGGGTGCAATGCTTGCGATTAGCCACCAACGCCGCCGGCTGTCTGACCTTGACGACCACATGCTCAACGACATCGGCATTACCCGAGGTCAAGTGGCGCAAGAAAGCCGCAAAACAGCATGGGATATCCCAGATCACTGGCGCGGTTAGTGCGGCACCCCAGACGACCTGCGACATTCCCGCCCAAAATGATCAGAAAACTGCGAAACGGCGCTGTTCAGCCTTGAAAAAGCGCGGATGCCTGCCAATATCGTGCGCAAGGATGCCGTTTCGCGGCGCCGCTGTTTCACTTGGAGGTCAAAAGATGGCTGAATACGATACAATTAGAACGGTCGGCGGGGTACGCACGGCCGAAATCGACGAGGGTCTTCGCGCCCACATGAACAAAGTTTACGGCACCATGTCCGTAGGCATGCTAATCACATTCGCGGTGGCATGGGCCGTCGGCACAACACCAGCGCTGCTTGCTGTGTTTCGCGATCCGATCACGCTGTCCCCGAATATCCTGGGCTGGATCGTGATGTTTGCACCACTCGGCATGGTGTTTCTGTTCGGCGCAATGATCAACCGCTTCTCTGCCGCTGCTGCACAAACGTTCTTTTACGTCTTCGCGGCCGTCATGGGCCTGTCGATGGCATGGATCTTCGTGGCCTTTACGGGTCTATCAATCGCCAATGTCTTTTTGATCACATCGATCGCCTTCGCTGGACTGAGCTTGTATGGTTATACAACAAAGAAAGATATTTCCGGTTGGGGCGCGTTCCTGATCATGGGTGTGATTGGCCTGATCGTTGCGATGATCGTCAACATCTTCCTGCAGTCCCCTGCAATCATGTTCGCGATCTCGATCCTGGGTGTGCTGATCTTTGCGGGTCTGACAGCCTATGACACGCAGAAGATCAAGAACGACTATATCGCGCACGCCGCGCATGGCGATCAGGAATGGCTGGCAAAGTCTGCAATCATGGGTGCATTGAACCTGTATTTGGACTTCATCAACATGTTCATGTTCCTGCTGCAACTTTTCGGAAACAGAGAGTAATCTCTCAGAAGCACGAAGTCTGCGACGGGCCCCGCTTAACATATGTTAGGCGGGGCTTTTTCTATGTGCGCGATGAATGATGGTGGTCAGGACGACCCTTACCGCGCGCACGTCATCAGTTCAGCGTCGGTCGCAAAGACGAGCACCCTGCCAACCCTCTGACTAGATGCGAGGCTGGGTCTATACCGACGGCTATTCCAACGCCGCCGGGCTGCTCAGCACCGAAAACCTATGAGATGGCCTGCATGACAAGACCGATTTGTCAGGCAGAAGAATATCGTTCGCGTGAACCGGACGAAAAAGCCCGCTGACGGGACGATCGTAAAACGTATCACGGATTATGCAACGGCACCGCTGATCTGGCACAGCCCCCGTACACAAATCGCCAGACAGTTTATCGGACAAGACTTGAAGTCAGTCCAACCCGTGTTCATAACAAAGGGCTAAGTGCTGTGTGATGCCTTCGTGGCAAAACAACAAACAACAGGATTTCCAAAGCGATGACAGGTCTAGCCGTCGGAATTGACCTTGGGACCACGAACTCGCTGGCGGCGGTTTATACTGAAGATGGCGAAATCATTCTTGTCCAAAGCCACAACGGCGAGGTCCTGATCCCCTCGGTTGTTTCTTTGACCGATGACAACGAACTGCTTGTCGGACGTGGCGCAAAAAGCCGTCTGGTGCTGGCCCCTGATAAATCCGCTGCCGCCTTCAAGCGCGCAATCGGGACCGCAAAAGAATTCAAGCTTGGGCGCACCGGTTATTCAGCAATTGATCTGTCCGCTTTGGTGCTGCAAGAGCTTCAAGAAGTGATCAAAGCGCAGTTTGATGCCCCCATCGACAGCCTTGTGATCACGGTGCCAGCCTATTTCAATTCAATCCAGCGCGAACAGACACTTGCGGCCGCTGACTTGGCGGGCCTGTCGGTTTCGCGGCTGATCAATGAACCAACTGCGGCGGCACTTGCCTATGGTCTACAGGACAAGGAGGCAGAAAGCACATTTGTCGTTCTGGACCTTGGCGGCGGGACGTTTGACGTTTCGATACTGGAAATGTTTGACGGTGTGATGGAGGTGCGCGCGTCTTCGGGTGATGCGTTCTTGGGTGGCGAGGATTTCACCCAGGCGATTGCAAGGCACATTGCCGAACATCAGGGTTTGAATTTTCAAAAATTGAAAGCGCTGGAGCAGGAAAAAATTCTGAGTGCGGCTGAGCGCATCAAGCAATCGCTTTCATCGCAGCCGGAAGCAACCGCTACTCTGGAAATTGGCAAGACGACCTTTGACGTCACAATTACCCGCACACAATTCGAAGAGATTTGCGGTGATCTGACCGCCCGTTTGCGCAGACCGATTGAACGCTGCTTGTATGACGCGAAGCTGTCGGTCGATGAGATTGACCGGGTTTTGTTGGTGGGTGGATCGACGCGGATGCCACTGGTGCGCAGTGTGGCGTCCAAGCTGTTCAAAAAATTGCCCGAACGTGGCTTGGACCCTGATGAGGTCGTCGCGATGGGTGCGGCTGTCCAGGCTGGACTTGTCCAGAAGAATGCGGCCCTCGATGACGTCGTAATGACCGACGTGTCGCCATTCTCGATGGGGATCATGTCACGCAATGAGACTATGCACGGGGTGATTGATGGCGCGTTTTCACCCATCATCGAACGCAACACGACGATCCCGACAAGCCGTGTCAGCTTTTTCAATACGACCCGTGATCATCAAACTGAAATTCTGGTTGAAGTGTTTCAGGGTGAAGCCCCCTTGGCCCAAGACAATATCCGGCTGGGTAGCCTACGCATTGACGTCCCCCGCGCTGCGGCAGGAAAAGAGAGCATATCGGTGCGGTTTTCCTATGACGTGAATGGCTTGCTCGAGGTTGACGTGACTGTGCTTTCGACCCAGCACACAAAATCCATCGTCATCGAAGGTGGTGCCAAGACCCTTAATCCTGCGGATCGCGCCGCCAGCCTGAAGCGGCTGTCAAAGCTGAAACATCACCCGCGGCAGAACCGCCAAAATCAAGAAATCGTCGAGGCGCTGAACGAGCTTTTTGCGATGCATCTTGGTGCGGACAGGGAACATGTTGCGGGTCTATTGGCTGGCTTCTTGACCGCGATTGATAGCCAAGACGAGAAGATCATCGCAAAGGCCCAGAAACGGACACAAGAGGCGATAGAGGCGATGCGCGAAACCTATGTCCGCTAACCGGGGCTGGCCGTGGTCAGTTCTGGGGATTGATCCCAAAGGTGCTGACAAACGTGATATCAAACGCGCCTACGCGAAAAAACTTAAACTGATTGACCCACAAGAAGATTCGCAAGGATTTCAAAACTTGCGCGGGGCCTACGAACAGGCCCTCCTCATGACGCAAGGCAACCCTGTTGCGCCAATAGCCCCACCTGTGCCCGCCACCCCCGCACCATCGCCCGCCGAACGGCCAAGCACGCGGCCTTCGCCACAGGTTCCGGTTCCACCAGAACCTAAGCCGAAACAGCAGACAGCCGATCCGCGGCCTCCCCGTCCCCCGGCACCAGAATATGAGACTAAACCCCGGCCCGATCCTTTGGCCGCTTTGGTGTCTGAAACCCAAGAATTGTTTGGGCAAAGCGACCTACGACCAGAGATGTGGCGACCCCTGTTCAATCGTTTGGTTGATCTGGATTTTGACCAATCCCGCCTTTACGAGAAAGAACTGTTGCGCGGTTTTGACACCCATCTTTTTCCTGATGGTGTCCGGCCCAGCAATGTCATCAAACGGCAATGGCTTGAACTACTGGACGCCCGCTTTGGCTGGTTTTCGCAGGGGCTGCATTTTCAACGTACGCACCCAGAACACTTTAGGACGTGGACATATCTGAACGATATTTACCGTCCACCGTTGACAGCGCGGCAGGTCCAAAGAGAAAGACACAAAGCTGATCTGCGCGACGATCCTAAAGTGCCGATTTATCTGCGCTGGTGGGTTCTGTGCATCGGGTACTTCTTGCTGATTATGTGGGCGGTATGACTGATGACTGTTGAGCTAAATTGCGCGAGGCCAGACGTCACATGATCAGAAGGTTTCTTTCGAAGCGGATCTTTGGCTATTCGGTCCGGCGCTGGTTCCCAACCATAGTGGCGTTGTCCATCATTCTGACCCATGCAATCGCCAGCCCCTTTTGGTACCGGACCGCGGCAGGCACGCGGATCGTTCATACCGCAGTCGTATCGCCATCAGACATGCGTTTCGCGACCGGACTAGCATCACTCAACAGCTATGAAGACAGGAGTTCAGATCATATCTTTGCACGCCGCGCAATCCAGCGGGCCATTGACGCGGAACAAGAAGGCACAAGCCGGACGGAGGCGAGAGGCGCCATCACTTTGCCTGTACCCACGGTATTTCTGGACTTGCCTGAGTTGCAGTCCGACGACGGCCAACAGTTCGGACACCAATTCAGATGCGACTACAAACGTGAAGATTGCAGTCTCATGCTGCAAAGCTCGGCCTACTCCGTTCATATCCTGCAAGGTCCGAACTTTGTCGCGCGTCTGCTTGTCGACCGGCCACTTCTCGCAATCAGAACAAAAGATGAGGGTGTTCATCTCACGGGTATACGGTTTCCAAGGCCAGAAATCTGGATCGACGGCATCCCGGCAGTGACCGAAAGATTTACGCCGTCCAAAAGCTACCTTGCGATCACCGGCGGTTCTATACTTGACCAATATGCGTTCAACAATACTGATCTGAACCTGTCCAGCTTCTATGACGGTACATTCGTCTCGCTCCCCCCGTTTGTCGCCTTCGATATGGACTATACGTTGGATTTTCGAGACCCGGGGACAAACCATCTCATGCGGTGCGCCATAACCGGCGGTGAAGACCAAAACCTGCCAGAGAGTGAAGCGGCGCACCAAGACCCTTGTAAATTTGCAGTCGACGACCTTTCGCTGTTCGCCCTGTCTCAATGCGACGCCAGCAAAGATCAGTGCCCCAGCCGCATGACCGATCCGGTCTTTGATCTTGCAGCGCAAGACTTCGCAAGGATCGGACTGACAGACAGTATCTCACTGGGTTTCATTGATGACCAGACATCGGCCCTGTTCCAGATCGCCAACAGGGCGGTAGGTTCTGACGACAGCACCGGTTTACTTGACCTGCCGGACCGGGTGGAAATTGTCAGAGGCATCATCATCGATTACCTGACCATCGCAGGCTTTTCGGCACAATCAATCGAGTTTGAGAATTTCCTCGCGGTCAACACCGATTTGGGAATTGGCGGTACCCGGGAGGCGTTGCAAAACGTATCGCCAAGTCTCATTGCTGACGCAAAGGTCGTCGCATTGCGGCGACAGCCGCAGCTTTGGGCGTGGCATGGCTATACCGAATATGTCGGTCCCGAACTTCTGACTGGGTTAGCACGGGACCTTGTCAAAATGGGCCTTGCGCGACCTTATTGAGCCCGAGTGTTGCAAACATCCCGCCCGCAACTTTTGTCTACATTTGCGGGAGTCGTTCGCCTTTGGCTGTCGCAATAACGGCAGCCTCTATGCGCGTGGCCCGCACATTTTCTGACTTTGCCAACTTGATCCAGCGCAGCACGTTTCGGCGATACGATGGAGAAAGCGTCTCCCACTTCGTCATATCAATAGTCTTGGCCAGATCATCTGGCGCAATCAGCGCATCCACATCAGCAAAGAAATCCCATAAGCCAGAGGCATGACCGGCGGCGACTGCGGCTTCGCCAGCGAGACGCATCCGGCCCTCTTGTCGCAATTTCTCGACCCTCTCCTTATAACTTTTCGACCACGCCTGTTGTTGACGCGGCGCGATCAATTGCGCTGTGCGATCAGCGTCAACAACAAAGCGCCGCCCATCCACCCAACCGTAGGCAATAAGCGCATCAAGCACCTCTTCACGACTGACGTATTTATCCCGGTGTGCGGCCTTCCACGTCACAAGACGCACGCTCTCTGGCTGCGTATGATGTGCTTCAAGCCAAGCCCAAAGGGCGGCAACCGATCCAATCTCAATATCTTTCATGAGGCAAAGATAGCGCTGCGGTGAAATAGGCCAGCCTCAAATACGACGGCGGGCGGGCTGGCCATTGCCTTTGGCCGTGGAAACTGATCGGCAACGTTGCTTTGCGGTTGACTCAGGCCCGCGCGGCGGTAAAAGGCAGCTTCAATGAGATTAACGCGATGTGCCGCGCGCCGGCCCGCAATCAGAGGATAAGAGATATGGCGAAGCCAACCACGATCAAAATCCGCCTGAACTCCACTGCGGGGACCGGGCACTTTTACGTGACAAAAAAGAACGCACGTACGATGACCGAAAAAATGGTTATCAAGAAATATGACCCCGTCGTGCGCAAGCACGTGGAGTACAAGGAAGGCAAGATCAAGTAATTGATCGTCTGACCGGGACAGTGAAAAGGCCGCGCAATATGCGCGGCCTTTTGCGTTGAACAAGCGATGCAGTTGATAGCGTTTCCGACCAAGGGAAAATTCGAAACTGCTCGAAGCGCGCGGATGGCCTATAAGCCGGATTCTGTCCATTGCGGTTACCCACAAATGGATGACCATTCATCTGGAGCGCCTGTTGCCAAGCGCCCTCTAGCTGCCAACCCGGACCGTCTGGGGTTCAAGCATCCCCGTCTTGCGACGCGAGGTCCCTATTTGGCATTGCTCCCGGTGGGGCTTGCCGTGCCGCTTACGTTGCCGCTCGCGCGGTGGTCTCTTACTCCACCGTTTCACCTTTACCCTGCATGCAAGGCAGTCTGTTCTCTGTGGCGCTATCCCTAGGGTTACCCCCGCCGGGTGTTACCCGGCACCGTGCTTTTTGGAGTCCGGACTTTCCTCGACATCACTGCCGCAGCCATCCAGCCATCCGCGCAATGCCGGGATTAGGCCCAAGTGGCATTCACGTCAACGGGAAAGCGGTCGGCGAGGTTGCCGATCATCGCAAGATCGGTGGTGTCGAGGGGACCGTCCGCCCAAGGGCGAAAGCGACGGCGGAACGTGCCCAGCAAGAGAGCGGGGTCATCCGTCGCGGTGTAACCGAAGGATTTGACGTAAGGCACGATGTCTTCCGCCTGCAGGATGCCGTTTTGGACAACGGTCGGTTCTGGCCAGACCGAAAGCTCCTCCAACGCCAGCCTGCGCCAGTCAAAGCGCGGGCCGGGGTCAATCTTGCGCCCCGGCGCCATGTCGGAATGCCCGATCACGCGTTCGGGGCGGATGTCCCAGCGGGCCTTGATCCCTTTCAGAAGATCGACAAGGGCATCCATCTGCGCCGCGGCAAAAGGCGCAAATCCGCTATTTGCCAGCTCAATCCCAATAGAGCGGCTGTTCACATCCGTCACAGCGCCCCATGCACCGACACCCGCGTGCCACGCGCGCATGGCCTCAGGCACCAGCGACATCACCTCTCCATCCTCAGCTATCAGATAATGTGCGGAAACTTGGGTTTCGGGATTACAAAGCGTATCCGCTGCCGCCTCAGCCGTTTGCATGGCCGTATAGTGGATCACAACGAGGTCAGGTTTCGCCCCATCGCGACGTGGCCCACAATTGGGCGACTGGCGCGTTGTCAGCTTCAGTTTCGGATCGCCTGCACAAATGGCGCCGGATCCCAGCCACAGGCAAAGCCATCCCCATCGGGGTCAATGCCGCGTCGGTCACGCTCTGGCCCGCCACGCGCGAGGAAATCACGCTGGGCATCATCGGGCGTGGCATACGCAGCGCAATTGCGGCGGAACCGCCCATCCCCGGACAACAGCGACCGACTATACCATTCCTGGCCTTTCACATTCGGCGCATTCAATGCGTATTCCACGATATTTGGCCCAATGTTTGCGGGCCGATCTGGAATGGCAGTCGGAGCAATCTGTTCGCGGGCGGCCGCCTGCGCGGCTCTGCGTTGCGCATCGCTTTCAATCGTCTCACGTCCGGTAACAGCGTCAAAGCTTTGCTCATCAGACAAGCTGCCGTCCGAGTTTGCCAACGCCGGAGCAGGATTGCTTGGTGACGCATCAAGACCCTGTGTTCGCAGTGGATCACCGGTTGTATTGGCGGCCGCAGTTCCAATACCGGCCTGCGCCAATGCACTTGATGGTATACCCTGCGTCTGGCCCGAGGGGGGACCGAGTTCACGCGTGGATCCGGCACAATGGTGCCCCGTGGCGCGCGTAGTTGCGCTTCACGCCGTGCCCGCTCAAGCTCAAAGTCGGAAAAATCGTCGAACCCGACACCGCGTTCCGTTGGAACGACGGTCGGTGTACAAGCACTAAGGCCGATCAGCGTCGCCGCAATAATAAGACCCGGTTTTATCACATTTCACCTACCAGACTGCGTCCACTGTTGAAAAACTTTACCACCACTTGTTGGGTTTGGCTACAAATCCTGCCGATTGTTCAAGGCTGTAGGCAACGTTGAGCAATGCGGCCTCTTCCCACGGGCGCCCAATCAGTTGCAAACCAAGCGGCAAGCCCTGCTTGTCTTGACCTGTTGGGATCGCGATCCCCGGCAGACCAGCAAGGTTTACCGTCACTGTAAAGACGTCATTAAGGTACATCTGGATTGGATCAGCGTCCGCCATCTCGCCCAGACCAAAGGCTGCAGACGGTGTCGCGGGCGTCAGTATCGCATCAACCCCGTCAGCAAAGACCTTGTCAAAGTCCTGCTTGATCAGCGCCCGCACGCGGCGTGCTCGGTTGTAGTAGGCATCATAGAACCCGGCCGACAGCACATATGTCCCCACCATGACCCGGCGTTGCACTTCGGGGCCAAACCCTTCGGCTCGGGTTTTTTCGTACATTTCTGTGATGCCATCACCCTGCGCCAGCTTTGCGCGGTGACCAAAGCGGACACCATCGTAGCGGGCAAGGTTTGACGATGCTTCAGCCGGAGCAATCACATAGTAGGCCGGGAGCGCGTACTTTGTATGTGGCAGCGTAATGTCGACGATATGCGCGCCTGCATCCTTCAGCATTGTCGTGCCGTTTTCCCATAATTTTTCGATCTCGGCTGGCATCCCATCCATTTTGTACTCTTTGGGAATACCAATGGTTTTGCCGCGAATATCGCCGGTCAGCGCGGCTTCGAAATCGGGCACCGCGATGTCAGCACTCGTACTGTCCAGCGGATCATGCCCTGACATAGCGCCCAACATAATGGCTGCGTCACGCACGTCTTTGGTCATTGGTCCAGCCTGATCGAGCGAGGACGCAAAAGCGACAATGCCCCAACGCGAGACGCGTCCATAGGTTGGCTTCAGGCCCGTGATTCCCACAAATGCGGCAGGTTGGCGGATTGATCCGCCCGTGTCCGTGCCCGTTGCTGCCAGGCAAAGATCCGCAGCGACCGCACTTGCCGATCCACCCGAAGATCCGCCCGGTGTCAGCGCAGCGTCGTCGCCGGCGCGGCGCCATGGATTGACAGCATTTCCATACACAGAGGTTTCGTTAGACGAACCCATCGCGAATTCGTCCATGTTGAGCTTGCCCAGCATCACAGCGCCTGCGTCAAACAACTTGGACGTAATCGTGCTTTCATATTCCGGCTTGAAGCCTTCCAATATCCGGCTTGCGGCCTGCGACGGGACGCCCTTGGTGCAGAATAAGTCTTTGATCCCCAATGGGATGCCGCACATATCTGGGGCATCACCGGACTTGATCCGCTGATCGGCAGTAGCGGCCTGCGCATTGGCGATATCAGGGGTATGGTGAACGAATGCACCAAGCGCGTCGGCATCAGAGATCGCGTTCAGGCAGGCCGCCGTAATCTCCGCGCTGCAGGTCTCACCTTTGCGTATTGCGTCACGCGCGCCTGCGATGGTCAGTTTGGTCAGATCAGACATTATTCTACCACCTTCGGTACCGCAAAGAACCCTTCCCGGGCATCAGGCGCATTCTTCAGGACGGCTTCTTGCTGGCTGCCATCCGTGACAACATCTTCGCGGCGTTTCAGGCGCTGTGGCGTGACTGACGTCATCGGCTCAACCCCCTCTACATCAACCTCATTGAGCTGTTCGATAAAGCCAAGGATCGCGTTGAATTCAGACGCAAGTGCCGGCAGTGCATCGTCTTCCACCTTGATACGGGCCAATTTGGCCACGCGGCGGGCTGTTTCGGTGTCAATCGACATGGTCGTCTCCGGTAAATCTTTGATCCGCGTTTACCGCCCCTGCCCCGCAGTCGCAAGCATATGACGCGTGTAAACACGGATCATCCAGCCCAGCATGATCCCATTGAGCACATGCCAGATGAAATGTGTGCCAAACGGGAAGACATCGCACAGGATTTCATCCAGCGAACGAATAGTGATGGAGAGGCACAAAAGGGCCGCGCCCAACAAGAAGCCTTGGGCGATTCCCGGTCTTTTGCGCAGAAAAGCAGCGTACAGCACCAACAGGATCGGGACGGTCCAATAGAAATTCGAGATGGCAAGGAATGGGATTTGGTTCAGCACCGGCACAAGTGCCGCCGCATAGGGAATGAACAAGGCGGTAGCGAAAACCGCGTACCAATGCCCCATAGGCACAATGTCCCGGTTCACAACGAACAGGTACACAAGAATGAAAATACCAATCGGGAACACATCGGCGACCGAGGCCCAGATCGTGGCATGGGTGTGAAACAGAAAACTACCCACTCCGATCAGGAAAAGAATGCCGGAAAGCACCCGCGCCATCGGCACGCCCGCGCTGCGCCGCCAAAAGATGATAGCCGCAATGATGAACGCCAGATTGGTGGTCGCGTTCAGCGGTTCGGACCAATAGGTGAAATCGGTCCGCTCGCAATAGCCGTCAATCTGTTCAAACCAGTTCATCGAAAAGCCTATCTGCGGGTAGCAAAGAATGTTTTTAGCAGCGCTTCCGACGCATTTGCATCAATCCCGTCATAGACCTCTGGCGCATGATGACACTGCGGGTGGCTAAAGACGCGGGGCCCTTGCGCGACACCACCCGATTTCGGGTCTGCTGCCCCATAATACAGCCGCGCAATCCGGGCGTTGCTGATGGCGGCGGCGCACATCGGGCAAGGCTCCAGCGTCACATATAGGTCGCAGCCTGTCAGCCGTTCCTGCCCCAAGGCCGCACAGGCGGCCCTGATCGCCAGTACCTCGGCATGGGCGGTTGGGTCATTCATTTCGCGCGTCCGGTTGCCCGCCTGCGCGATCACCCCGTCGCTGCCCACGATCACGGCACCGACCGGCACCTCGCCCCTTGCGCCAGCTGCGCGCGCCTCGTCCATGGCGACATTCATGTAGGTCCGAAAATCCATATCCTTTGCATGCACTGCCGCTGCTATCTCTGGCAAGGGGCGATCAAAGCCGCTATGGGGCTGGCATGAGCACTGATACCCCCCACCCGGCGACCGGATCGCCAAAGTTCTGTCCCGCGCGGGCATCGCAAGTAGGCGCGAGGCCGAGCGCATGATCGCAGACGGCCGCGTCAGCGTGAACGGCAAGACGATCACCAGCCCCGCGCTGAATGTGACCGAGGCGGACCGCATTGTGGTGGATGGCAAACAGGTGGGCGAACCCGAGCCACCGCGCATTTGGCTGTACCACAAGCCTGCGGGGCTCGTGACGACAGAACGCGATGAGAAAGACCGCCCAACAGTCTTTGGCTCTCTACCCGAGGATATGCCCCGCGTGATGTCAGTCGGGCGGCTTGATTTGAACTCTGAAGGTCTGCTTTTGCTAACCAACGATGGCGAGGTGAAACGCAAGCTGGAACTGCCCTCAACTGGCTGGCTGCGCCGTTACCGTGTGCGCATCAACGGATCGGTCAGCGAGGCCAAGCTGGATGTGCTGCGTGCAGGAATTACCGTCGAGGGCATCCAATATCAACCGATGGTCGTGACCTTTGACCGCCAGCAAGGGGCAAACGCTTGGCTGACCGTCAGCCTGCGGGAAGGCAAAAACCGCGAAATCCGCCGTGCGATGGGCGAGATTGGGGTCACAGTGAACCGTCTGATCCGGGTTAGCTATGGCCCCTTCCAACTGGCGGCCCTGAAACAAGGCGAAGTCGAAGAATTAAAGCAGCGCGTTGTGCGGGATCAGCTGGGCATTTCCGGCAAACCAACGCCAAAACGGGTCCGAAAGCCCGTAAATCGCCCCACAAGGGGGAAAAAGCGGCCCAGTTGAACCTTGTTCTGACGCAAACGTTGTGCATGGTGGGGGAAACAAAAAACTCCCGGGGGACATTGCTTTGGCCGACTTGCTGACGCTTGAAAACGCTATCAACCTAATCATGCTGTGCTTTTTGCAAGCTGTATTGGGCTTCGACAACCTGCTCTACATCTCAATTGAGAGTAAACGCGCACCAGTTGCACAACAGAAATCTGTGCGGACATGGGGCATCATCATTGCGGTCGCGTTACGCGTCGTACTGCTTTTCACGATGATCCAACTGATTGACGCGCTGTCAGAGCCGTTCTTTATCCTTGATTGGGAAGGCGTCATCGAAGGTGGCGTGAACTTTGCCACGATCGTGTTTGTCTTTGGCGGGGCGTTCATCATGTACACGGCCGTTAAGGAAATTGGGCATATGCTGTCCATGGATGATCTGGGCCATGATGTAGAGGGCAAAGGATCAAAATCCGCAGTGCAGGTTGTGATCCTGATTGTCATTATGAACCTGATCTTTTCATTCGATTCTGTCCTGTCAGCGCTGGCGATTACTGACGTGTTTCCGATCCTGGCCTTTGCGATCATCCTGTCTGGTATTGCGATGCTGGTCCTGGCCGATGGCGTGACGCGCTTTCTGGAAAAAAACCGGATGTATGAAGTGTTGGGCCTGTTCATCCTGCTGATCGTCGGTGTCGTTCTTTTGGGCGAAGCAGGGCCCGCTGCAGCGCACGCAATGCACGACGAAAGCCTGCAAATCATGGTCTTTGGCCAGGATATTCTGCCGATGTCGAAATCCACATTCTACTTCTCTGTTGTGGTGCTCGTTGCGGTCGAAATCATCCAGTCTGGCTACACACGGAAACTGAACGCGGAACGTGCCGCTTTGCAGAAACACTCGTAAATTCACCCTCTCCACCCTATCTGACATTGGGTAAAACAGGCGGAGTTACGCGAAAATGGTGCGATTGATCTTTCTTGTAGCCTTTGTAGCCGTGGTTGTGATTGCAATCACGGCGGTGCTGGGGACAATGATGGCAATCGGCCAAACCGCCGCCGGAAAGGACACCGACGACATGCCTGCAAAATTTCGACGGATCACCTATGTCTTGCTGGTTGTTTTGCTCTTCGGGGTGACGTCCGGTTGGTTAGGGGGCGTTTGATGGCCAAGCGCTTTGGCGGCAAATTCAGCCCCGATGGGACACAATCATCAGGACCGCGTGGCAAGGTGCAAAGTGACCATGCTGTCGCTGTATCTGGTGGGCGGGTCAAACTCCTCTATGTGCCTGCAATCGTTTTGGCTGCGACATCCCTGAATGATGGACCGGTTACTCTGGTGACTGCGTTGGTAGGGGCTGCTGTGCTCACGCTGGCCGCATGGCTGTTGCAGGAAGGTCTGGAAGCTGAGGCAGCCTACAACGCCCGCAAAATCGCGCGCCGTCCAGCTTTGCCGCGCAAACTGCTCGCGTCTGTTCTGACCGGCGCGGGTGTCGCGATTGCGGCTTACACAGGCGATACCGGTGTGGTTGGTGCGGCACTGTACGGCGTAGCGGCCGGCGCTCTGCACACCGCAACATTCGGCATTGATCCGATGGCGGACAAGCGCATGGAAGGCGTTGATAGCTTCCAGCAAGATCGCGTCGCCCGTGTTGTGGATGAGGCCGAGACCTATCTGGATGTCATGAAAGGTCAGATCGATACAGTGTCCGATCGCCGTCTGAGTGATCGCGTTTCAGACTTTCAAACAATCGCCCGCCGCATGATCCGAACGGTAGAGGAAGATCCCCGCGACCTGACGGGCGCACGCAAGTTTTTGGGCGTCTACCTGATGGGCGCACGCGACGCGACGATCAAGTTTGTTGATCTCTACAGCCGCAACAAAGACGCCGATGCACGCGCGAATTATGAAGCGCTCCTCGATGATCTTGAGCAGAACTTCGCCGCGCGCACGGACAAAATGTTGATCGATGATCGCAGCGACATGGATATTGAAATCAACGTGCTACGCGACCGCCTCAAGCGTGAAGGCGTGAGCATGACAACGAAAGGGAACGAATAATGTCAGAGACCGTCCGCCAACAGGCCGAAGCGGCCCTTGCCGAAGTGGAAAAAGTCACAGCCGTCGTACTGCCAGAACCGAAAGGCGAACTTGTGACGCTCGAAGCTGCTGATCCTCCCACGACAGCCGAGATTGAAAAGCGCGTCGCCGAAATTGATATCCAGGATACCAATTCAATCGTTTCGTTCGGGTCTTCTGCTCAGGCCGAGCTGCAAGAGATCAGCCAATCCATGCTAGCCGGTGTACGCAACAAAGACGTGGGCCCGGCTGGCGACAGCTTGCGCAATATCGTGACGACGATCCGCGGCTTTTCTATTTCTGAGCTGGATGTTCGCCGCAAACGGAGCTGGTGGGAGCGCCTGCTTGGTCGCGCTGCTCCGATGGCCAAATTCGCTGCCCGTTTTGAAGAAGTCCAAGGCCAGATTGATCATATCACCGACGATCTGCTCAAGCATGAGCATGTGCTGTTGAAAGACATCGAAAGCCTTGATGTGCTCTATGACAAGACCTTGCAGTTCTACGACGAGCTCGGCCTCTATATCGCGGCTGGCGAGGCCAAGATCGCTGATCTTGATGCCAAAACGATCCCTGCAAAAGAAGCCGAAGTGCAAGCAGCCCCCGAAGATCAGGCCGTGATGAAAGCGCAAGAACTGCGCGATCTACGCTCTGCCCGTGATGATCTGGAGCGCCGGGTCCATGATCTGAAACTGACCCGTCAGGTGACCATGCAATCACTGCCGTCGATCCGTCTGGTGCAAGAGAACGACAAGTCCTTGGTCACCAAGATCAACTCAACGCTCGTTAATACTGTGCCGCTTTGGGAGACTCAGTTGGCCCAAGCCGTGACGATCCAACGGTCGTCCGAGGCGGCAGAGGCCGTGCGCGACGCCAATGACCTGACCAACGAGTTGCTCAAAGCCAACGCCGAAAATCTGCGTCAGGCCAACCGCACCATCCGCGAGGAAATGGAGCGTGGTGTCTTCGACATCAACGCTGTGAAAGAGGCCAACGCAAATCTGATTGCCACAATCAACGAAAGCCTTGAAATCGCGGATGAGGGCAAGCGCAAGAGGGCCGAAGCGGAGGCTGAGCTGCAAAAGATGGAGCAAGAGTTGAAAGAGACACTTGCATCCGCCAAAGCACGCGGAACCGGTACCGGTGACACGATCGGAACCGCAGGGGGCGCTGAATAACACTCATGATTGGGGGCGTTTCAAATCGTGTTCTGATGCTTGTGATCGCGACAGGTCTGATGGCATGCGATCCTTTGGTGCCTCCGGTCGAACCGCCCCCTCCGCCGCCCGTGGTGGAGCCAGAGCCGCCAGCAGGACCGACGGTGACGCCGCCAAGTCAGGCAAGCCGGGATCTCGTGACATACTATACCCGCTTGCAAAACGACTTATTGGCGCAAGGCCTGTTACGGGGTGATGGCGGCGGACCGGATACACCCTTTACCAACACGCAGCTGGCACGGAATTTTGTGCGCATCGCGCTATTTAACGAATATCGTGATGACAGCGACTTCCAACGTCCGCAAGCAACAGTGTCAAAACTGCGCCGCTGGACCCAGCCCATCCGCATGTCGGTTGAATTTGGCGATACGGTCCCGCTTGACCAGCGCGATGTGGATCTTGCCAGTGTCAGCGCTTACGCCGCGCGTCTGACGCGTGCGACTGGTGTTCCGATTACGATTACCGACCGAAACCCCAATTTCCGCGTATTGTTCTTGGGAGAGGACGACCGGCGCACCTATGGTCCACGTTTGCGCGAATTGATCCCCAGCATCTCGGAGGCAACGGTGCGCACATTTGTGAACCTGCCGCGCGATCAGCTTTGCGTTGTGATTGGCACCTTCGCGCCGGGGCGGTCCGATTACACCAAAGCGGTCGC
Organism: Yoonia sp. JB2-21; assembly: GCF_055693545.1. Taxonomy (NCBI): domain Bacteria; kingdom Pseudomonadati; phylum Pseudomonadota; class Alphaproteobacteria; order Rhodobacterales; family Paracoccaceae; genus Yoonia; species Yoonia sp. JB2-21. The sequence goes on along the minus strand of NZ_JBVFUC010000001.1, from coordinate 2,826,595 downwards.
GATGATCCGTGCAGAGCATCCAACGCTGATGCGGTCGGCTTGTATCCACGAAGAACTGGCCCAAGGTATGGGTCTTGCCAACGACAGCCCCGGCGCACGTCCTTCGATCTTTAATGACGACGAAGAATTTGCGCTGCTGACAACACATGATGAATTGCTGCTGCGCATGCTTTACGATCCGCGCCTGCAAACCGGGATGGAGCCTGCTGTTGCAGCCCCGATAGCACGCCAAATTGCACGCGAATATCTTGCACCAGGACAAAGCTAACCGGATGCCATGCATCCATATTGATTTAACGACGGAGGCCATATCATGGGCATTTTCGATTTTCTGACCGGTGAATTCATCGACGTCATCCATTGGACAGACAAAACCCGTGACACGATGGTCTGGCGGTTTGAGCGCGAAGACCATGAGATCAAATATGGTGCCAAACTGACCGTCCGCGAAGGGCAGGCCGCCGTGTTTGTCCATGAAGGGCAGTTGGCCGACGTCTTTACCCCCGGGCTCTATATGTTGGAAACCAACAACATGCCGATCCTGACAACGCTGCAACATTGGGATCACGGTTTCCAAAGCCCGTTCAAGTCCGAGATCTACTACGTCAACACAACTCGGTTCTCCGATCTGAAATGGGGCACAAAGAACCCGATCATGCTGCGCGACCCTGAATTCGGGCCGACGCGCCTGCGCGCCTTTGGCACCTATACGGTCAAAGTGTCCGATCCTGCCGTGTTCTTGCGCGAGATCGTGGGCACTGACGGCGAATTCACGATGGACGAGATCAGCTATCAGATCCGTAATATCATCGTGCAGGAATTCAGCCGTGTGATTGCGCAATCGGGCATTCCGGTGTTGGATATGGCCGCGAACACCGCTGATCTGGGCAAGCTGGTTGCCAGCGCCATTGATCCCACGATGAAACAATACGGGCTGACGATCCCCGAGCTTTACATCGAAAACATCAGCCTGCCCCCTGCGGTGGAAGAAGCGCTGGATAAACGCACTTCGATGGGTCTGGCGGGCGATTTGGGAAAATTCACACAATACTCTGCTTCAGAGGCGATGACCTCAGCTGCCAACAACCCCGCGGGTGGTGGTATGGCCGCTGGTCTGGGCGCTGGCATGGGTATGGCGATGGCTGGCCAAATGGCGAACCAAGGGCCATGGGGCGCCGCCCCTACGCCACCGCCCCCACCGGTCGAGCATGTTTGGCATATCGCAGCGGGCGGTGAAGTGACTGGTCCGTTCTCCAAGGCTGCAATGGGTCGCATGGTCACTGACGGCAAACTGGCCCGCGACAGCATGGTCTGGACCCAAGGTCAGGACGGCTGGAAAGAAGCTGGTGAGGTCATGGAGCTCGCTCAGCTCTTTACCGTCATGCCGCCCCCACCACCCGGCGCATGACGCAACGCAGGCTGACAATCCTTCTGCATTGGTCCACGCTCATGCTGGTACTGGTCATGATCAAGGGCGGCACGTCTGAGCCGTGGGTCCGCTGGAGCTTCGTGATTGGTGGTGCGCTTTGGGTCAGTATGGCCGCCGCCAAAGGCATGCTATGCAAACCGGGGCCAAAGCTGACGGGCACGCTGCGCGCGGCCTATCCATGGATGCATCGCGGTATGTATGCGGTGCTTTCTGTGACCGTCGCGCTGAATGCAGCAGCGCTCATTGGATGGATGCCGCATGATACCGGTTGGACGGCACTTTTGGTGCTGCTAAGCGCGGGGACGTTGCACGGGTTGTTTCACTTTTGGCGGCACAATGTGCTGTTTGATGGGGCGCTGAAGCTGATGATGCCTCGATTTATGCATAAGATTTTTTAGATGGCGGACGGACAGATCACACAAAGCGACCACCGTTTTCCCTGCGATACATGTGGGTCTGACCTGCGGTTTGATCCTGGCGATCATCACTTGTCCTGCGATCATTGCGGCAATGTGCAACCCATCGAAAGCAGTGGGCCGTGGGCGGGCCGTATCGCAGAGCTTGATTTCCAGCAGGCCGTCCAACAGCGACTTGATGATGAAGATATCGAAGAAACGCGTGTCAACGCTTGTCCCAATTGCGGTGCGCAAACAGAGTTCGACCCCGATATTCACGCCGCAGAATGCCCCTTTTGTGCAACGCCGGTCGTCAGTGACACCGGCACCCATCGCCATATCAAACCGCGAGGCTTGTTGCCCTTTGCACTTGATGAAGCGCATGCGCGCAAGTCTCTGGTCGCATGGCTCGGTAGTCTGTGGTTCGCGCCAAATGGCCTGACAGACTATGCCCGCAAGGGACGCAAGATGAACGGCATCTATGTCCCTTATTGGACCTTCGATGCTGATACCAAAAGCCGCTACACCGGCCAACGCGGCACGCATTACTATGAAACCAAAACCGTGGTCCGCGACGGCAAACGCCGCCAAGTCCGCGTCCGCAAAACGCGCTGGCGGGGGGTGTCAGGCCGTGTCACACGCTTCTTTGATGATGTGTTGGTACTCGCATCCCGATCCCTCCCCAAGAAATACACCGACGGGTTAGAGCCTTGGGACCTGTCATCGCTGGAACCCTACAATCCCGAATACCTGGCCGGGTTTCGCGCCGAGGGTTATCAGGTTGAACTGCCCGACGGGTTTCAAGAGGCCCGCGCCTATATTGACCGGATGATCCACCGCGATGTGAAATATGATATCGGCGGCGATGCCCAGCGCGTGGGCACTGTGGATACTGCCGTCAATGACGTCACCTTCAAACATATTCTGCTGCCCGTATGGTTGGCTGCCTACAAATACCGCGGCAAAACCTACCGCTTTGTTGTGAACGGGCGCACCGGGCGGGTGCAGGGCGAGCGGCCCTATTCTGCGTGGAAGATCGCATTTGCTGTGGTGATCGGGCTTATCCTTGCGCTTGTCGCAGGATTTGTTATCGCTAACAGCCAGTAAAACTGGGAGAGAGTGATGATCCTTTGCTGTGGGGAAGCCCTGATTGATATGTTGCCACGCGAGACCGCGGCAGGTGAGAGTGCTTTCGCACCCCACGCTGGTGGCTCAGTCTTCAACACAGCCGTGGCCTTGGGCCGACTGGATGCGCCGGTGCAGTTCTTCTCTGGCTTGTCATCGGACCTGTTTGGCGATGTGCTGCGCGCGCAATTGTCTGCGTCAAAGGTCGATAGCAGCCCTGCTGCGATCTCTGACCGCCCCACAACGCTTGCCTTTGTCACATTGACGGACGGCCACGCATCCTATGCGTTCTATGATGAAAATACCGCCGGGCGCATGTTGTCCGTCAATGATCTGCCCGACACCAATGCCCACGCGCTGTTCTTTGGCGGGATCAGCCTTGTCGTGGAACCTTGCGGTGCCACCTATGAAGCACTGATGCTGCGTGAAGCTCCCGAACGCCTGACCATGATTGATCCGAATATTCGTCCATCTTTCATCACCGACGAGGCCGCTTATCGTGCACGTCTTACACGGATGATGGGCGCCGCTGATATCATCAAGACCTCTGACGAAGACCTTGAGTGGATCGTTGGGAATACTGACGCAAACGCCTTGCTTGAAAGCTCTGGCGCGCGGGTGATCCTGCTGACGCGTGGTGGCGATGGGGTCAGTATTGTCACGGCGCAAGGCACGTATGACGTCCCTGCAGAAAAGGCCAAAGTCGTTGATACAGTCGGCGCCGGCGACACATTCAGCGCAGGGTTTATGACACAGCTACATCAGAGCGGTCACCTTACCAAAGACGGGATCAAATCCGCAGCTGAAGGTGACCTGCGCGCCGCTGCTGCCTTTGGCGCAAAGGTTGCGGCGATCACTGTCAGCCGCGCGGGTGCAAATCCCCCTGGACTTCTGAGTTGTGAGGGCGCTCATCCAACGCGTCACTGAGGCATCGGTCCGTGTCGACGGCGCTGTGATAGGCGAAATCGGCAAAGGGCTGTTGATCCTTGTCTGCGCCATGGACGACGATGACGAAACCACATCCAAGGCGCTTGCAACAAAGATCAGCAAGTTGCGCATCTTTACCGATGACGTGGGCAAGATGAACAAGTCACTGGTGGATGTCGGCGGATCCGCCCTGATCGTGAGCCAGTTCACACTGGCCGCCGATACATCACGTGGCAACAGACCGGGTTTTTCATCCGCGGCGGCCCCCGACGCGGGACGCGCGCTTTATGAACAGTTCATTTCAGAGATGTCTGATTTGGGCATTGCCACAGCAACCGGATCTTTTGGGGCTGACATGGCTGTCAGCCTGACCAATGACGGACCCGTGACGATTTGGCTCGACGTCTAGCCTAGCACTGCTTGCCGACAACCAGCACCCAATAGGGGCCTTTGGGGCCTTGCGTGATGCCGATACCCATCTCCTCGATCCGGGGGTGCAGCATGTTGCGGCGGTGACCGGGCGAGTTCATCCAGCCAGAAATAATCTGCTGCGAGCGTGGATATCCCCAAGCGATGTTTTCAGCGACAATGCAATTATCATAGCCGGCCTCTTGAACGCGCGCCTGTGGACGTGATCCATCCGATCCACGGTGATCAAAAAATCATTCGCCAGCATGTCACAAGCATGCACCATCGCAGCCTGCCCCAGACGGCGGTTGAACCGTAACGGCGCTTCGCCATTGGCACGGCGGCTTTGGTTGACACCGGCAGCAATCTGGGTTGCCAATTCATTGACGTTCGGGGGCGCTACGCAATTGGCAGCAGCTGTCGTTCCAACAAAAGAAAAGGCCAAAACGGCCATCATGCGAGCGAGGTTTTTCATAGCATCCGTCCCGAAGCTTGAGTGCGATTGGTGTACTTGTCGCGACAGAACGGGGCAACGCTAAGGCAGCGTCAGGGCAGTTGGGCGGCAATTAAGTGCCGAACTTGCGCAAGCTGCGTCCAATGGCACTCACGGCAAAGATTGTTGCCGCCACACAAATAATCATCGGGCCAACAGCCGTATCGAAAATCACGGCAAGCCGCAGACCCGCAACGGCGCAAAGCGCGCCAATTGCCATCGACAAAAACGCCATGCGCTCCGGTGTGCTGGCGTAGTTGCGTGCCGCTGCTGCGGGGATGATAAGCAGCGCAGTGATCAAAAGGGCACCCACGACCTTGATTGCGACAGCGACCACAGCAGCCAACAGCAGTGTCAGCAGCAATTGCGCCTGACGCGGGTTCATCCCTGCCGCATATGCCAAATCGGGGCTGAGTGTGGCGGTCAGCATCGCCGACCAGTGCCACCAAAGCGCTGCAACCACCAAGGCACCGCCACCCCAGATCACGGCAAGATCCATGCGCGTCACGCTGAGCACATCACCAAAAAGATACGCGTCCAAATCAATGCGCTGACCGGGGATCAACGTGACCGCAACAAGCCCCAAGGCCAAGGCTCCATGCGCCAAGACACCCAGCATGGTGTCCACCGCAGCGCCCTGCCCGCTTAACCCGTGGATCAGGAATGCCATCGTCAAAGCGACGACGCCCACACCCAGCGTGATCGACGTGCCAAACAGCAGCGCCAATGCGACACCAAGAACAGCAGCATGGGCAGTGGCGTCACCAAAGTAGGCCATGCGCCGCCAGACAACGAAACATCCCAACAGCCCTGCGGCAATGGCCGTGCCAACACCCGCCAGGGCAGCCCGCACCAGAAAATCATCAAGCATTACTCTGCCGCCTCGTGGTGGTGATTGTGATCATGGTCGTGGCCGTGGTCGTGATCGTGCCGATAAAGCGCCAAAGCGCCGCCCGTCCCTGTGCCAAAGAGTTCGCGGTACGCAGGTGCCGCCGAGACGACCTCTGGGGTGCCTTCGCAACAGATATGACCATTCAGGCAAATCACACGGTCAGATGCGCTCATGACAACATGCAACTCATGACTGACCATCAAAACGGCACAATCCAGATCCTTCCTGACCGTTTCAATCTGACGATAAAACGCGGCTGATCCGGGTTGATCAAGGCCTTGTGTCGCCTCGTCCAACATCAGGACATGGGGTTTGCCAAGAATCGCGCGGGCCAACAAGACCCGTTGGAACTGGCCACCAGACAGTTGCGACATCTGTTGCCCCCCGACACCCGCAACACCTGCGATCCGCAACGCGTCGGTCACCTCTTGCTTTGCCACTGCATGTGGCAGATTCAAAAACCGATTGACCGTGATCGGCAAGGTCGGATCGATATGCAATTTTTGCGGAACATACCCAATACGCAAACCTGATTGGCGCGTGACTTGGCCCTTTTGCGGTTTGAGCGCCCCGATCAAAATGCGCAGCAATGTGGATTTACCTGACCCGTTGGGCCCGACGATGGTGACGATCTCGCCACGATCAAGCCCAAGGCTGACGCCCTGCAAGACCCGCTGGCCTCCGTGACCAAACTCAATATGACGCGCATCAATCAGGCTCATGATGGTGCCGCCGATTGGCAGGCAGGACATAGGCCTTCGGCCTCGATCATCGTCTGCTCGACCTGAAAGCCGCTTTGGGCCGCGGTCTGATCCATCGCAGCATGCGCCTGCGCCTCTGCCACCTTGCCACAACTGCGGCAGATCATGAACGCAGGATCATGGGGCGCACCGGGATGTGCGCAGGCGATGAAGGCATTCAGCCGCTCAATTCGGTGGACAAATCCCTGCTCCACCAGAAAGCTCAACGCGCGATAAGCGACAGGTGGCTTGGACCCCAAACCTTCTGCATCCAACCGCGCGAGCACATCATAAGCGCCCATTGCCGCATGGCTTTCCAACAAAATTTCCAGCACTCGCCGCCGCACCGGCGTCAATTGCACCGCGCGTTCACCACAAGCAGCATCCGCCGCATCCAGCGCCGACCGGATACAGGTCGTGTGATCGTGACTGGCAAACCCAAGGGTATCTTGCGGCATCTTTGTCTCTTGTTATGTTATAACATACAAACTATAGCAATTGCGACTTTAAAGAACAAGGACCGCACCCATGATCTCGTTCACTCACTGCACTCACATTGCTGCCCGTTGGCGCATTCGCCGAGGTCCCGCGCGTGATGACTGACATCGCACCGATCCACAGCCTGGCAGCACAGGTCATGGGTGATTTGGGTACGCCTGATGTGCTGTTGCCTCCTGGGGCCGACCCACATGATTTTGCCTTGCGTCCCAGTGATGCGTCGCGTTTGGGTGATGCCGACATCGTCTTTTGGGTGGGTGAAGGGCTTACCCCGTGGCTGGAAGAGCCGCTCGAAACGCTCGCCCCGTCGGCCGTCCATGTGAGTTTGCTGGAAACCGAAGGATGGGAAAAACGTGACATCCGGGGCCATGATGAGCATGGTGAAATTGACGCGGACGATCACGACGATCATGATCACCAAGAAGAAAAGACCGAAGCAGGCGCCCACGACCATGATGACCACGGGCATGACGACGACCACGACCATGATGAGCATAAAGACGACGCAGATGCACATGATGATCACGGGCACGATGAAGCGCACGCGCATAATCATGGCGATTTCGATCCACATGGCTGGCTTGACCCAACAGTTGCGCAGGTTTGGGTCGCTGCAATCGCAGACCAGCTAAGCGCGGCCGATCCCGACAATGCCGCCACCTACGCGGAAAATGCGCAAACGGCGATTGCTGATCTGGTGACATTGGAAACCAGCTTGGCTAATCAGTTGGCCGGATTGTCAGAGCGTGCTTATGTCCTGCCCCATGATGGGTATCAGTACTTTGAGACCCGCTTTGGGCTGACCGCCCAAGCCACAATTTCAGGCATTGACGGGCGCACGCCTGGGCCCGCACAAATCGCCGGTATCCGCGAACAGATGGCAGCGCAATCTGTCGTCTGCGTTTTCAGCGACGCTGCAATCACTGATCGCTGGGCAACGGTCATCATCGAAGGAACGGACGCAAAGACGGCCAAAATCGACGGTATTGGCAAGGGCTTAGAGGCGGGGCCCACGCTTTATGGTGATTTGCTGACCAGACTTGCAGCACAGTTTGCACAGTGCCTTGGGGATGAGGCGTAAGGCGCCCGTTGAACTATCGCTCTGTTAAAAATCGGTCGGCGCACCGCCCTCAGCTTTGCGCCGCGCGACGAATGCCGCCAGTTCGTCCTTTATGGCGATATCCATAGGTGGTGCTTCGAACTGTGCGATGATGTCTTTGAAGGTACGATGGGCACGCTCGGCGGTCCAGATCCCCCCGCAGTTTCCCATGCTTCAAAGTTGCGCCAGTCTGACACGAATGGTTGATAGAAGGCACTTTCATAGCGCTCTTGCGTATGCTCAATCCCAAAGAAATGCCCGTTTGGGCCGACTTCTTTGATGGCATCAACCGCGATATCCTCAGGTGTCGTGGCGACGACCTGAGGTTCCATATAGCGTTGGATCATCTGGATGACTTCGCAATCCATAACAAATTTTTCGGGGCTCGCGATCAATCCCCCCTCAAGCCAACCGGCCGCATGATAGACGACGTTGGTTCCGGATTGCACAGCTGACCAAAGCGAATTTGATGTCTCCCACATCGCTTGTCCGTCGGGGACGTTGGCTGCACAAACACCCGAGGCCCGCATCGGAAGGCCGTAGAACCGCGCCATCTGCCCTGTGATCTGCGTCGCGCGCATGTACTCGGGCGTGCCAAAGGCAGGGGCGCCTGATTTCATGTCGACATTGCTGGTGAAAGTGCCAATCACACACGGTGCACCGGGGCGGACATACTGGAACAATGCAATCGCGCTGATCGCCTCTGCGATCGACAATGTCACGGCGCCCGTCATCGTGACCGGGGCCATCGCACCCGCAAGCGTGAACGGCGTAACAATCACCGCCTGTCCGCGACGCACGCAACGCAGGCAGCCGTCAATCATCGGTACATCATGCTTCAGCGGCGAGGTTGAATTGATGTTGGTATACATATGTGGCTTGGCTGTGAAGTCTTCTTCGCTGAGCCCGCCCGCAATCTTGACCATCTCCATCACGTCTTCGACGCGTTCTTTGCCCAGCGAATAGGCATGCGCCACTTTGTCCGTCAGCGTCATCTTATCATAGACAACGTCCAGATGCCGGACAGAGGCATGCACATCCACAGGTTCAACGGGATATCCGCCAGCGAAGTGAATACAGTTGAAATACTGGGTCAGGCGCAGCAGGTCAGCACATTGTGCGCGGCTGCCCGACACCTTTTTTCCGATCTCAAGGTCAAAGTAATTGGGCGGGGATGAGACATTCCCAAACAAAATATGCTTGCCGCCAATTGTGATCTTCTTGTCGGGATTGCGCGGTGTCACGTCAAACTGCGCAGGAGCATGGCCCAGCATTTCCATGACCCATTCGCGATCCATACGGACATTGGCTCCATTAACGGTACATCCGGCCTTTTTGAACAGGACGAGCGCCTCTTCGTTTAGAAATTCGATCCCGATGTCTTCGAGAATACGCATCGCACCATCATGGATGGCCTGCACCCCATCAGGGTCCAATGGCTCTGTCGGCCGGTCTATGTTGATCGGAAGCCGCCATGGCATCTGCTCAATTGCAGCGCTTCCGCGCCGGTTCGCCGCGCCCGCACGTCCGCCCCCGCGCCGTCTTGGTTTGCCGGTGTCAGCCATTGATTCATCCCTCGCTACACCCGCCAAGCATCGCAAACCGATACTGCGGGGGATGATGGGAAACCGACAGATGATGTCGGAAACGGGGTTTTCACCGGTTTTCTGTAGTCAGCCAGTTCGGAATATCACCAATCGTTGGCAAGACGGCATCGGCAAAAGGTTCAAGTTCAGCCCTTGGGGCCGGTCCGGTCAAAACCCCGATCGTCTGCATCCCTGCGGCACGTCCGGCACATAAGTCATGTGTGCTGTCGCCAATCATCGCGCAGGCCTTTGGTTCAAGACCTGTTTGCGCACAAAAGCCCAGCAGTTGACCGGGTGCGGGCTTGCCGCCAAATCCACTGTCATACCCTGCGATAAAGTCAAACTGCGCCGTAATCCCAGCCTTGTCCAAATGCTGCCGGGCGGGCACCTCTGCATCATTTGTCGCGATACCTAGACGATAGCCTGATGATTTCAGCGCCGTGAAGAAGGGCAAAAGCGGGACTGCTTCGACCTGTGCGACCTCTGCTGTGGCGCTGTTCATGCGCTCCAGCAAAGCCGCCTTGTCCATGTCTGGAAGGACGCTGAGCATGCAATCCGCCGTTTCGCCAACGGTCGCCGCGATCACAACACTATCGGGTCGAAACTTCTGCGCCTCAACATCATATCCCATCGCGTTGGCAAGGGCATCAAATACCGCCGGATCACCCGCGGCCTCGGCTTCGAGCATCCCACGTGTCCAGGTCCCCCAGGTCGCGTTGAAGTCGAACAAAGTGCCGTCCTTGTCGAAAATGAGACCCTTGATCATGGTCCGCCCTCTCTATCATGCATTGACACCGGACCCTGCCCGCAAGACGGTGTCAATCGACATGTTGAAACTCCGTTCTTATCGCAACCGCCCAATGCATCTTGGGCCCTTCCCGGTGGAAAAACTGCGCCGCACAAATGCGCCGGATTTGTCCCGGCTTGCGCCCATGAAAGGGCTGACGTTTCGCGCGACACATGATCCGTCAAGCATTGTGAATGCGATGCAGGACTATCAGGCCATGCTTGATGCAACACGCGATGGTCTGGTCAAGCGTGAGATCGCGGAAATTCCTGATGATCTGACCGAACGCGCCAACCACCTGAAGTCGTTTGGCTATTACTGCGATGCAAGCATGGTTGGCGTTTGTGCAATTCCCGCAGACGCGTGGCTCGAAAAGCCCATCATCAATCCCGATGTCGACCGGCTTGCCGACAAGTTGCGTACGATCCAGCCAAAATCACTTGCGGCTGGCATTGACGTCATCATGGCCGGCCTGCGTGAAAGTATGGCGATGCCGCCTGTCGACTGCCGACATCATACGCATGCACTGGTGTTCCTTTACGATCATCCACGCGCGCCGAAAAAGGGAGAGCAGGGAACGGCATGGATCAAAGATGCGCTACCACAGCGTGCGTGTCTGCGCGGTGCCGAAACGGCAGTCACATTGGCAAGCTACATCCGCACTTTGGGCTACGAGGCGCGCGCCCATTCGATGGCAGCCTCTGACGTGCATCTGGGCGCCTTGGCAGTTCAGGCTGGTTTGGCCGCTCTAGAGGATGGCAGCTTGATCAACCCGTTCACAGGTGACCGGTTTGGACTTGCGGTGATCACGACAACCCTAGAGATGACACCCGACCAACCGATTGAACCCGGACAAAAACCGCCCAGTAGCTATCAGACCGGTCTGGGTGATCATGCAAAATCAGCCCGTACGCGCGATCCGTTTGCCAAACGCGACTTCGCCCTTGGTCCGCATCCGTTTGAGACACTCAAACGCGTGGCCGAGCCTACCACCTATATCGACCGTGCAAACGTCGCGCGGGTGCCAAAGCGCGCTAATCTCTTTGTGCGCGGCTTGTTCGGGGACATGGGCAAACATGTGCAAGAGGCGACCAAGAACGGCAATTACGTCCGCAAATCGGCGGCGGCTTTTGCCTTTCGCCCTTCACTTGGCGCATTCGTCTTGCTGCAAGATGGTGCGGCTGCGGATACCCAAGTGACAGACACGCCCGAAAACAACGCGGCCAACATCAAGGCGGCACTCTATTTTCTGGGGGTTGATGCGGTTGGCCTGTCAGCTTGTCCCGACTGGACATACTATAGCCATGACACGGCGGGTGACCCCATCACGCCCTACCATGAAAATGCCATTTCGATGATCATCGATCAGGGTCACGAGACAATGGAAGGCGCGTCCGGTGACGACTGGATCGCCTGCGCGCAATCCATGCGGGCTTATCTGCGGTTCTCGCTTTTGGGCGGCGTGCTCGCACAGCACCTGCGCAACCTTGGCTATACTGCACGGGTACATTCGGTGATGGATGAAGAGGTATTACATCCACCCCTTTTGCTGCTATCGGGACTGGGCGAAGTCAGCCGCATTGGTGAAGTGATCCTGAACCCTTTCCTCGGCCCCCGACTAAAGTCCGGGGTTGTCACAACAAACATGCCCATGACTCACGACAAGCCGATCGACTTTGGCCTGCAGACGTTTTGCGATGCGTGCAATAAATGCGCCCGTGAATGCCCGTCAGGCGCTATCACAGCTGGGCCAAAACTGATGTTCAATGGGTATGAAATCTGGAAGTCTGATAGCCAAAAATGCACGACTTACAGGGTCAACCAAAAGAACGGGGCGATGTGTGGGCGCTGCATGAAAACATGCCCATGGAACCTTGAAGGATTGTTTGCAGAGGCCCCCTTTAGAAAACTGGCGATGACCGTCCCGCAAGCGGCCAAGACGCTTGCCAAGCTTGATGACAGGCTTGGGAAGGGATCCATCAACACCGTCAAAAAGTGGTGGTGGGATCTCGAGATGGAGGACGACGGTGCCTATCGCCCCTCGCGCCATCCGGTAAATGCGCGGGCATTGCAGACCGATCTTGATCTCAAATTTGCGGATCAAACGCTGGCCGTTTACCCCGCCCCGCTGGCGCCCCCGCCCTACCCTTGGCCCGCGCCGATGGATCGCGAAGCCGGGATCGCGGCACATGATGCAATGATATCGGCCAAGGAACACCGAAAACGCCGCGCCGCGGGCTTGCCAGCCGAGCATATTTATACCCCGGCCAAGGGCAACACGCCGGTCATTCCTGTCGTGATCGGCAAGGTCACCCAAATGACCCAAGACATCGCCAAATACACGTTCGCCCGGCCAGACGGCGGCGATCTGCCACAAGCAACCGCCGGGGGTCATATCGACGTTGTCGTCGCGCCAGAGTTCTTTCGACAGTACTCGCTTTGTGGTGATCCGGCGGACCGCAAAAACTACCAGATCGCGGTTTTGCGCGAAAATGAAGGGCGCGGTGGCTCAGCATTGTTGCACCGCATTTTTGAGGAAGGACGGCGCGTGTTTATCTCGCGCCCGATCAATCATTTCCCACTGACCGAGGATGCCACAAAATCCTTGTTGATGGGTGGCGGGATAGGCATCACCCCGATGATCGCGATGGCGCACAGGCTGCACGCCATAGGGGCCAATTTTTCGTTGCACTACAGTATGCGACGCCGCAGCGACGCGGGCTTTCTGGATGAATTGACCAGCGTACCGTGGGCATCCAACGTCCATTTGCACATCTCGGACGAAGGGTCGCGTGCCAATCTTGACCAGCTCACCAAATATCACGACGGCGCGCATATCTACACCTGCGGGCCGGACGTATATATGGCGGCCGTCATGGACGCAGCACAAGCAAACGGCTATCCCGACGACGCGCGTCACTTGGAATATTTTGCAGCGCCGGAACAACCTGACTATGACAACCATGCGTTCAAACTTGCGCTGAATGACGGGCGTGAAATCTTGGTTTCAGAAGGTCAGTCTGCCGCCGATGCGCTGATCGCCGCAGGTGTGCATGTTGATTTGAAATGCGCGGATGGGCTGTGCGGTGTTTGTAAATGTAAACTGCTTGACGGTGCCGTTGAGCATCGCGACTTCGTCTTGTCGAAAACGCAGCGCGAAAGCGAGATTATTCTTTGCCAAAGTCGCGCACTGCAAGCGGATGATACGTTGCGAATTGATCTTTAGGTCCAATGCACGTTTTCCGCCCCCGGCAAGGCGTAGCGCGCGCGCAAGGGCTGATCATACCCCAAGGAAATCGTGTCACAAAAGGCCACAACCCACGCATCATCCATCGTGATAAAGTCCAGCACCGCCGCAAGAAACGCAGGGTCAGAGGCACGTTCGCGCAGGTCATCAACGGACCCGCCCGAGGCGCCCAGAAATACAGGGCACAACTCATCATTGGCTGCCAGCCATCCCAGTGCCTGGAGTGCGATGACTTCTGCTTGTTCTTGCTGCATTCATAAACCTTACGCGCTTGGAAACCGTTTCTTAACCATTACTCCCGAAATTGTTTGCATGGAATCGAGCCGATGGCTCCTAGATTGGGTGCAAGAAATGCCGGGGCGAATACTGATCATCGACACTGTTGCGACAAACAGGATCGTGTTGAAAGTAAAAATGTTGGCCGCACAGTTTATCGTTGATGCTTGTGCGACGAAAGCGGATGCAATTAACCTCATTGCGACGAACAGACCAGACTTGATTTTGGTCAACCTTGCGGATGCGACGCAGGACCAACACGCGCTTTGCAGTGAACTGCGCCGTGCACCGGAAACAGCCTCGATCGCAATTATCGCCGTTGGGGTCGCCGATACATCCCGCGCCCGATTTGCGGCGTTGGACGCGGGCGCTGATGATGTGCTTCCGCATCCCGTCAATGACGCGCTGCTCTTGGCAAGCATGCGCAGCCTGCTGCGGGTTCGCAGCACGACGCAAGAACTGTTCTTGCGCGAAAGCACAAGCCGCGCCCTTGGCTTTGAAGAACCAAAAACCAGTTTCGATGGGGCGGCAAAAATCGCATTGCTCAGCCCAAGCCCCAAGGACGAAGATGAACTGCTTGCCACCCTGAGCGCAGGATTGCGCAACACCATTCAAATTGCTTGCCCAGCGGATGTATTGATCGCCGAAAGGGAAGATGCCACGCACGATCTGTTCGTCATCAATGCCTCTCAGGCGGATACACATTATAGCAGTTTGTTTGGCTTGGTCTCGGACCTGCGGTGTCGGACGCAGACGCGGCTGGCAGGACAATTGGTCTTGGTTCCAAAGGACAAACCGGAAGTCGCGGCAATGTTTCTGGACCTTGGGGCGGACGATGTTGTCCCCGACACTTGCGACGCGGACGAACTCGCCTTACGGGCAAAACGGCTCATCGCGCGCAAGCGCGCGCATGACAAACTGCGGGATAATGTGCGCAGCGGACTAAATGCTGCTGTCACGGATCCGCTTACCGGGTTGTTCAATCGCCGGTACGTCGAACCCCATTTGGCACGGCTGGCCGAACAATCGGGAAAATCGGGGCGCGAATTGGCAGTGATGATGATCGACATAGATCACTTCAAGTCCATCAACGATACCCATGGGCATGCGGGCGGTGACAAGGTTCTGGTACAACTGTCGGACCGGCTCCGCGAAAACTTGCGCGCCGTTGACCTTGTGGCGCGAATGGGTGGCGAAGAATTCCTGATCGCGATGCCCGGCACATCGGTCACGGATGCAAGATTGGCGGCAGATCGACTACGCGAACTGGTCAACACAACACCTTTTGAACTGGGCGACGGTCAGCCGGCCATCAAAGTAACTGTGTCGGTTGGGGTTGCTGTCAGTCAACAAATCACGGCCGAGCGGGCGACAATCGACAAGATATGTGACCAGGCCGACAAAGCACTTTATGCTGCGAAATCCGCAGGCCGCGATCAGGTCGCCATGAGCAAATCAGCCGCCTGAATCGCGGTTGCGTGGCGGGCGCGCGCGCGACAGCTCTTGGGCCAATTGATCTGCAAATTCACGTCTGCGCTCGGGCGTCATCGCGATGATCTGTTCCACAACAGCGCCCCGCGCCGAGGACTGAAGATCGGCCATACGCAAGGCCTGTTCATCCACAATCACACGTAAGGCATCTGGATCAAAAGGTTCGGTATTCAAAGCGGTCACCATGTCGGTCACGCGGTCACGCAGGTTAAGATCGCGAAGGACACGATCTTGGCGCAGGTTGCGCCCGACCGCACGTCGTTCATCTTTGTCCAGCGCCCGCGCAACCGGACCAAGACCCAAATCAAAACTGCGCGGCGGCTCTTTGCCCAATCGACCTGATGCAGCGGTCCCGACCACCAAACCGACAACGGCCAAATTCAACGCCAGTGAAATCACCAACACGATCCGCCACAGACGGCCAGGCCGCCCCTTTAGCGTCACATCATCCGTCATTCGAGAACGCTCCTTCATCAAACATCAGGTCCGTCGCAAACAGGCTGACGCTTACCTCGTCGCCGATCAAGTTTGCTGTCAGGTCTGACACAGGCGCTGGCGGGGCAACACCTACCCAGATGCCCGCGACCGTTGCAGCCGCAAGGCCACTAACCGCTGGCCAGCCACCGATCGCATCCAGCAGGCGCGCCCACAATCCCGGGCGCACGGTGCCCGCCGCAGGGGCCGACAACTGGGCCGCGTCTGCATCAGCCAAGACACGCGCAAGTAACGCATCACTTGGCGCCGGGGCAGCCCTCCGTGCCGTCGCCAACAGATCATCCAGCATATCGTCATTCGGGTTCGTCATCATCATACCCCAGTTCTGCCTTTCGCCCTGCCATGATATCGGCAAGGGCGCGTTTCCCGCGCGCTGTCAAACTTTCTACGGACCGCACCGAGATGTCCATAATTTGTGCTATTTCGGGATTTGCGAGCCCCTCCAAGTGCCGCAATGATACGGCTTGCGCCTGTCGTTCTGGCAATTGTGCCAGTGCATCGGACAAAGCTGCCATACGCGCTTTGGTCTGTAATTGCGCCGCCACAGTGGGTGCGGCGTCGATCGGTTCGGCAACCTGATCGAGAGACAGACCGCCACGACGTTTGCGCAAGCGATCTGTGCAAAGGTTGGCCACAACGCGGTAAAGCCAAGTACTGATCTGAGCCTCGCCCTGTCGCCAATCCGGTGCAATTTTCCACAAGCGCATCATCGCATCCTGCGCCACATCTTCGGCCTCCGACTGATTGCCCAGCATCCGCGTCGCCTGCCCCAGAACGCGCGGCAGCAAGCGCTGCGTCAATATACGGGCGGCCAGCGCATCGCCGTTGGCGTAAGCAACCAAAAGCGCCTCGTCCGGGGCGCCCGCGAAAGGATCTGCCGATACATCCATCTATACGTTTGCTAGCCAACTTGGACTAAAGAGGCAATTGTCAGGAGATGAGACACCCCCTGACAATAGCGTCACTCAACCGCGGCCTTTGGGGCCATGCCCGCGGCGTCCATCGCGACGCTCGCCCATACGTTCCTGAGCTTGCTCGAATTCTTCTGCCGAGATTGTTCCGTCGTCGTCGGCATCTACACGGTCAAACATCTGTGCTGCCCGACGTTCTTCTCGCGTTGGCATTTCATCAAGTTGCAACGCACCGTCACCGTTCGCATCAAAACGTTCAATCATTGTTGCCGCACGCTCAGAGGCTTGGGCAGTTGCCTGTGCGGTCAGTTCGTCCGGGGACAAGGCGCCGTCACCATTCGTGTCCATATCGGCGAAACGAGCCTCACCGCGCGCCTGCATTTCGTCCAGCGTCAAGGTCCCATCGCCATTCAGATCAAGCGTTGAAAAGTCTGGGCGTTCGCGTTGCTCTTGTGCTTGCACCGCGCCGGCACTCATCACGAGGCCTGAAAGAAGGGCTGCCATCAAAATCTTGGGTTTCATTGTCGTTTCCTTTGCTCAGTTGATCGCAGCGTTTCCTCGCTGCTGACCCCTCTTCAACGTCGCAGGCGACAGGTTCCGTCGCGCGACATGCAAAAAAGTTTCGAGTGGCCGAACCATACGTCATTTCCACACGCCCCTTTCCAAAATCGCCCCGATAGGTCATGTGAAGGATGAAGGATGGAGCACCCGTTATGTCCAACGCCGAAACCGAATTCGATGATCGCCCGACAAAACCTGCCGTATTAAGGGGGCTACGCTGCAAATGTCCCAATTGTGGCGAAGCAAATCTCTTCGTCAAATACCTTAAGGTTGTCGACACATGTCCCCATTGCAACGAAGCCCTGCACCATCACCGGGCAGATGATGGCCCGGCCTATCTGACTATTTTGTTGGTTGGCCATATTCTTGGTTTTGCTATTCACTTTATGTGGGTGCAGTTCCGGCCAGAGCCGTGGGTTATGGCCACGTCACTGACGATCGGGGCTGTCGCGCTGTCCCTCTTTCTTTTGCCGCGTATGAAGGGCATGGTCGTGGCCATTCAATGGGCGCGCCGGATGCATGGGTTCGGCCACAGCGGCTAGGGCAGGCAGATCGACAAAACAGCTATCAGAGACGCGTCCACAATTATTGTTTTGCGTGAGGCCGGGACGACGCCATCGGTTTTGATGGGCCAGCGTGGCGCCAACGCCGCATTCATGCCGGGTAAGTTTGTTTTCCCCGGCGGCGCAGTGGACGCAAATGACGCGACAGTGCCTGCCACACCGCTTTCTGACATCGACAAAGCGCGCCTCGCTGGTGAAAGCACGCAATCGCCCGTGGCACTCGCTGCCGCCGCTATCCGCGAGCTTTGGGAAGAAACAGGTCAAATTCTGGGTCATCCGGATATTTGGGGCGATCCGCCACAAGGCTGGCGCGGTTTTGCGGCCTCCGGGCATGTGCCAAATGCCGCCGCTCTGAGTTTCTTTTTCGTGCCGTCACGCCTGCTGGACGCCCCCGGCGCTTTGACGCACGATTTTTTCTTGCTGATGCTACAAAGCTGTGCACCAACCCCGATGACTTTTCAAACGCTGAAGATGAGTTGGCCCATCTACAATGGGTGCCCTTGGCAGATGCCCGGCAATTTGACCTGCCCTTCATCACCCAAGTGGTCCTTGCAGAGCTGACCAATCACATCAAGCGCGGTGGCCCGCCAACAGATGTGCCCTTCTTTCGCAATGACGATGAGGCCCATCTGGTCAGCCGTCTGGACGGACGCAGCCCGATCTAGAGCAGAAAAACCAGCATGATGATACTACAGGTCAGCAAGGCCAGCCCCTGCCATTCGCGCGCCGTCACCCTTTCGCCAAACACAAACGCACCGATCACCAGTGAAAACAGCAATTCGATTTGTCCAACGGCGTTCACGTAGGCGGCATTCTGCAAGGTAAAAGCCGTGAACCAGCAGATCGACCCGATCATGCTGGTGATCCCAACCAGCCCCGCCACGCGCCAGGACGCCAACACACGCGTAATCTCACCCCGTTCCCGCCATGCCAACCATAGCGCCATGGCGACGGTCTGAAATGCGGTGACCAAAGCCAGCGTGATGATCGCGCGGTAGAACACGTCGCCCTCAACCAGCGACAATGATGCGCCGCGATATCCGTTGCCAGAGATCCCGAACAGCACCCCGGCCCCAAGGCCCAAAGCGGTTGCGCGATTGAAAATGCGCTGATGCCACGGCCCAACACCCCCCGGTGGGTCTGACAGCAACAGCACCCCTGCCAGCCCGATCAGCATGGCCAGAATTGTCAGGGTCGTGAATGTATCACCCAGAATGAGGAACCCGAAAAGGGCGCTCAGCAGCACTTCGGTCTTTTTGAATGTGATACCGACGGCAAAATTGCGATGGCTGAACAGGGCGACAACGCACATGGTGGCCAATATCTGTGATGTGCCGCCAGCCAAAGCATAGGGCCAAAACGCAGCCGGAATCTCTGGCGCACCCTGCCCGGTCGTTGAAGCGTAGACAAACGCAATCACAGCGACCAAAGGCGAAGAATAGATGAACCGCGCGAATGTCGCGCCAGCCGTCGACAGCGCCATACCTTTCAACCGCTTTTGCAGCATGAAGCGCAGGGTCTGTGCGGTCGCCGCACCAATCGTGATGGGAATCCAGAGTTCCATCCGCCCCCTATGCCCGCATTCGTTCAGCGCCGCCAGAGCGGGTGTGCAACAGGGTCTTTGGGTGTCCACAGATATGCGGTGATCACCTGACGGTAGGATGCGAAAAAGTAACCGCCATTGCGTCGCAAATAGTGGTCTTTGCGCGTCTGATACATGGCGGGCAGCCTGTACCACGGAACGCGGGGATGCATATGATGAACGACATGTAAGTTATTGTTTAGGAACAGGAACCCAAAGACACCCCCGCGTTCAACAATGACGCTCCGCCCGCTGGCACGTTCGTGTGCCTGATGTTCAAGGAAGGTGCGCAGCTTGAGGATCGACATCGCAACATAGGCAGCGATCAGGTAAGCCCAAACAGGCATTGGTGCGCATATCACGACGCTCAGGACCGCGATCACCGCAGGTAAATGTATCAGCCAACCGCGCCGCACTACGGCATCGCCTTTGCGCCAATCGCCGGTGATGAAGGCCAAGGTCCCGACGATCGGTCCGAGTGTCAGCCGCCCCGCCAGAGTGTTGTTGAAGAGCAGGACCATTTGGATAGGTCTTGGCAGGCGCTCCCACACGGTGGCGTCCAGATAGTTGCTCTCGGGGTCATCAAATGGATCAGTGATCACCTCATCACGGTGGTGCGCCAGATGGGTCGCCTTGAAACGTACGTAAGGGATGAAAAACGTCAATGGCGGCCAGATGAGTAAATCGTTCAACCACATACGCGAAAACGGATGCCCATGGATCACCTCGTGCTGCAAAGATGCATGCAGGGCGATAGTCATTGCCGCCAGTGGAATGCCTGCCCAAACCGGCAAAGCCCACAGCGCGGCAATCCAAAGCCCGTAGCACCCAACAATCAAGAATACTGTTGGCCAGGCGATTGCATTGGACGAAGTGTCTGTCTTTGGTTCCATACATGCAGCTTTATGCGCAAGAGGCATGCCGAAACCATTCTGAAACTAGTTCACAAATTTACCAAAACGTGATCATTATCTTTTATGTTAATAATTATGGACAAGCGTGAACGCGCCGCCATCTTTCGCACCCGATTACAAGTGGGCATGGATCAAACGGGCATCAGTCAAAGCGCCCTGGCCCGCCAAGCCGGTGTCGACCGTTCGACCCTATCGCAACTGATCAAGGATGATGGCGCACGCCTGCCCAACGGGCAGCTTGTGGCAGCCTGTGCTGCGGTTCTTGGCGTCAGCGCGGATTGGCTTTTGGGCCTGTCAGACCGCCCCGAACAGGCCGAAGATCTGGTCGCCAGTGCGATTTCCATGACGCAGGCCCCCCGTGCCTTGGTCGATGAGAAAATCTTTGCATGGCATCAGGAAGCGGCAGGTTACAAGATCCGCCACGTGCCTGCCGGATTGCCAGATATGCTCAAAACCGATGACATCCTGCGGTGGGAGTATGCGCCATCGTTGGACAAAACGATCGAACAGGCAATGGGTGCAAGCAATGACCGGCTGGAATGGATGCGCGGCGCGCGGTCAGACTACGAAATCGCAATCCCACTGTCCGAGATTGAAAGCTTTGCGCGCGGTGATGGCTATTACCGTGATCTGTCTCCTGCTTTGCGCAAACCACAACTCGAAAAGTTCCGCGATCTGCATGATCAATTGTACCCGGCCTTGCGACTGCATCTCTTTGATCAACGCAAACTCTATTCCGCCCCTGTCACGGTCTTTGGTCCACTTCTGGCGGTGATCTATATCGGCCAAAACTATCTCGTCTTTCGCGACACCGAGCGGGTCGCAGCCATCACCGCGCATTTTGACGAACTGGTGCGGGCGGCCAGTATCAGCCAACGCGACATTAGCAACTACTTCGATCAATTGATCGCAGACATGGGCTAACCGCGCACCCCGACGGCTTTGCCTACGCCTTCGGGCCTTGGTAATGCGGCATGGGCATTTGCCACCTTCGCCAAAGTCGCGGCGAGAGCCGTCGCCGGTTCGGATGCCTTTCGGGTCTCAAGGCTGACGTGGATCAGCATATGCTCGCCCGTTGCCAGTTCACGGTCGCCTTCAAACATGCGATGGAACAGATGCATCTTCTTGCCTGCACCGCTTAGCACTTGGGTTTCAATGCGAATGATGGCCCCGGCATGTACCTCGTCCAAATGCCGAATATGCGTCTCGGCGGTGAAATAGCTTCCGCCCGTCGCGATATAGTCCGCATCGCAACCGATCAGCAGCATCATCCGGTCGGTTGCATCGCCAAACGCCTGCAAGTACCGCGCCTCGTTCATGTGGCCGTTGTAGTCCGTCCAGTCTAGCGGGACAGCGCGGTGCACCGTCACAATCGGTTGGCTCAGATCATCGGGCAGCGTCACAGCACCTTCAACCCTGCGATCCTGTGCGTTCAAAAGCTTGCCTGCGCCCCAATCCTGCGCTTTCAGACCGCGTAGAATAGACACAAGGTTGTCGTCGCGGGCGCGTTCCAGCTCTCGGATCGTATATTGGCCCGATTGTGCGTCAGACTGGTCGGCCACCGCATCAATCAACTCATACGTCAACTCTGGCACATCCATCAGCTTGGTCCAAGGCCATTTCAGACAAGGGCCAAACTGTTCGATAAAGTGGCGCATCCCCGCCTCACCGCCCGCAATGCGGTAGGTTTCAAACAGGCCCATCTGCGCCCAGCGCAGGCCAAAACCATAGCGGATCGCGTTGTCGATTTCCGTCGTCGTGGCGATGCCGTCTTTGATCAGCCAAAGCGCCTCGCGCCAGACCGCCTCAAGAAAACGATCCGCGATATGGGCGTCGATTTCGGCGCGCACATGCAGCGGGTGCATGCCAAGACCGGTCAGAATGTCTTTGGCACGGTCCACAATCGCAGGGGCTGTTTTGTCGCTTGGCACCAGTTCGACCAAAGGCAACAGATAGACCGGGTTAAAGGGATGGGTCACCACGATCTGTTCGGGGCGGGTGGCACAGCCTTGCAGTTCCGAAGGTTTGAACCCGCTGGTGGAGGATCCGATCACAGCGTCATGCGGGCAATGTTCTTGCAGGGTCTGATAAACCTTACGCTTGAGGTCAAGCCGCTCCGGCACACTTTCCTGAATCCATGCGACACCATTGACGGCGGCTGACATCGTGTCATGAAAACTCAGTTGCCCTTCCACCG
Source organism: Yoonia sp. JB2-21 (assembly GCF_055693545.1). NCBI lineage: Bacteria > Pseudomonadati > Pseudomonadota > Alphaproteobacteria > Rhodobacterales > Paracoccaceae > Yoonia > Yoonia sp. JB2-21. Next base: position 2,803,979 of record NZ_JBVFUC010000001.1, on the reverse strand, counting down.
GCAAAGCCACATCAGACAGCCCCGGCAAGGACCTGCGGGCGTTGGCCAGCACTTCGTTGATCTTGCGTCCGGCCTCTGGATCAGGGTCAAAGACCCGCACATCCCAGCCCATCAGCAAGAACCGGGCAGCCCAGCCGCCACCGATCACGCCACCGCCGATGATGGCCGCTGTCTTCACGCCCATGATTTAGCCCGCGGGATTGTTTGCGGGGTTATCAAATTCGTCTGCTGGCACGGGCTCGCGCCGGATAGTCGGATCGCAGGCCACCATGGAAGTGTTGCTATCGCGAATGATCAGGCCGCCACGCGCGCGGCACTCTTCAAACGACATACGGTTGCCAATGACCATGAATTCACGCAGGCCGCCGCCACCGCCACCTCCGACACTCATGCCTGTGCCATCACATGCGGCCAAAGCCAGCACACTGCCCAATACCAAACGTTTCATCTCTAAAACTCCTCCAGTCGGGTCAGATCATAGCCGTTGAATGCCAAAACATCACGCGCTGCCTGCAACCGATCTGCACGAATGTCCGGGGTGCGGTTCAAAATCCACCCTGATCGGCCGTTCGGTGCGCCGACAACAGCTGTGCGATAGTCCTCGTCTACCCAAAGCACCCAGTAATCTGCGGCGACCAACGGAACCGAGGGAAAGCGCACCTTCAACCGGCCGGGTCCGACGATTTCGGCAGTGCCTTCGATGCGTCCGGTTTCAACGCCCTCCGTATCGCGGCAAATATTCAGCACTGAAAGCAAGCCGTCGTCGCGCAAACCATATTCGGCGGTCACACCGACGCAGCCCTCCTGAAAAGGCACCGGATAGCGCGACACCTCATGCCAGACACCCAAATAGCGGTCCGGTTCGAACACGGCTTTGGAGGAAATCGGCGTTTCCGTATCGCGGTAGACCGAAAACAAACCACCGCTATCCTGTGTCGCGCATCCAGCGAGCAAAAGGAGTAATGCAAGCGCCCTCATTGGGACACCGGCGCGCGTTTGGTCAGGCCCAGTTTGGCGCGAACTTCGGCCGGGCCAACAACTTTGGCCCCAAGATTTTCGACAATCCCAGCAGCCCGTTCGACCAGCTGTGCATTGGTCGCAAGGACGCCACGATCCAACATCAGGTTATCTTCCAACCCGACGCGTACATTGCCCCCTGCAAGGACCGATGCGGCCACATAAGGCATCTGACTGCGCCCCAGTCCAAAGGCCGAAAAGGTCCAATCATCGGGCACATTGTTGACCATCGCCATAAAGGTGTTCAGGTCATCCGGCGCGCCCCAAGGCACCCCCATGCACAGCTGCACCAGTGCGGGGCTGCCTAAGACGCCATCTTTGACCAACTGCTTGGCGTACCAAAGATGACCTGTATCGAACGCTTCAATCTCGGGCTTCACACCCAGATCGGTCATCATCTGCCCCATGACCACCAACATGCCGGGGGTGTTGGTCATGACATAATCAGCTTCAGCGAAATTCATCGTACCGCAATCCAGCGTGCAAATTTCTGGCAAGCATTCGGCGATATGGGCGACGCGTTCGGTGGCACCGACCATATCGGTGCCCGCGATGGTCGGCAGCGGGCTTTCGGTACCACCAAATACCATGTCACCGCCCATCCCGGCGGTCAGGTTCAGGACGACATCGACATCAGCGTCCCGGATGCGGTCCGTCAATTCACGATAAAGTGCCAGATCACGCGACGGCACGCCGGTGTCCGGGTCGCGCACATGGCAATGCACGATGGCGGCACCCGCTTTGGCGGCATCAATCGCACTGTCTGCAATCTGCTTAGGGGAACGTGGCACATGCGGGCTGCGGTCTTGGGTAGAGCCAGACCCGGTGACGGCGCAGGTAATAAACACCTCACGGTTCATCTCTAGTGGCATCTGGTGTCCTCCGTCCCTTGCTGCGGCGACATTTGCTGAATTCCCAACGTCGCACAAGCCAGAATTCTTGACAGGCGGACGCGCGCTCTGCCACAAGCGCCATATGACGAACGCTATGCAGACCACCACTGTCTATTTTACCAGCGCCATATCGCGGCGGCTGGCCCAGTTCTGATATCACACACCAGCCGCCCGTAAGGGTGTGCCGCGTGTCTGTCCTTGCGGGCAACCCCACAGCAAGGATAAGAACATGACCAAGATTTCAATCGACATTGCTACCCCCCGCGATCTGCGGCGCATCCAAGAGTTGATCCGCGAATTGTCCGCCTTTCATGGGGATGAAGCGCAAGTCACGCTGGAGCAATTGCAAAGCATCTTCTTCGGATCGCAGCCCAAGGGGATCGCCTTTGTTGCCCGTCAGTCCGATAAGATCGTTGGTTATGCAGGGGTGTTAGAGACCATCACCGTGCACAGCGCCATGCCGCGCTTTGATATCCATCACTTGCATGTGGTTGAGACCAGACGCAGCCAAGGCATCGGTCGGGCGCTGATCACGGCGGCACAAGGTTATGCAAAGCAGCGCGGAGCAGGTGGGCTGACCATTGGGACCGATCCGCGCAATGCGACAGCGCAAGCCGCCTATCGCGCGATGGGTTTGGAAGAGATCACCGATGCGGGGCCACGGTTTCAGATTGAGATATCCACAGAAGCATCAGGTAAGGTGGATCAATGATCCACCTTACGTCCATCAATAAGGCATCGGAAATTGCTGATGCACCGCGTCAATCTCAGCGATGAGCGCGTCAGACAGCACCACATCCCGTCCTCCAACGATCTGCGTCAACTGATCACTGGTCGTCGCCCCAAAGATCGCTGAAACAGGGAACGGACGCGTGCGTTGCCACGCCATCGCCATATGGACCGGATCAAGCCCGTGCTTGGCAGCCAGATCAAGATAGGCTTGCGCGGCTGGCCACAACCGGTCCGTAACGCGCCCCCCAAGTTCCCCGTTGATCGACAAGCGACTGCTTTCGGGCACGTTCCCATTCTGATATTTGCCGGTCAAGACACCACAGGCCAGAGGCGAAAATGAGAGCAGGGTAACGTCCTCATTCACCGCAACTTCCGCCAAATCAGTGTCGTAGAGACGGCACAGCAGGGAATATTCGTTCTGAACAGAGGCCATGCGCGGCAAACCCACTGCCTCTGCCTGATCAATCCATTTTGTCATGCCCCACGCGCTCTCGTTCGACATGCCAATGCTACGGATTTTGCCCGCCTTGACCATATCGCCCAGCGCTTCGAGCACATCCATCATGTGATCCATCGTCTGCTGACGGTTCTGACCCGACGGATCATATGTCCAGTTCTGGCGGAACATGTAAGAGCCCCGGATCGGCCAATGCAGCTGGTAGAGGTCGATCACATCCGTCTGCAACCGCGTGAGCGAGGTATCAACCGCCTCGCGGATGACCGCCCCGTCATAGCCACGCCCTTCGCGCACCCAGCCCGGGTTATTGCCGGATACTTTTGTGGCAATCACGACCTCATCCCGACGTCCGGTTTTGGTCAGCCAATTGCCAACAATCTGTTCAGACAGACCAACCGTCTCTGCCCGGATCGGGTTAACGGGATACATCTCGGCAGTATCCAGAAAATTGATCCCGGCATCCAAAGACATATCAAGCTGGCGATGGGCGTCCGCCTCCGGCGTTTGATTGCCAAATGTCATCGTGCCCAAGCACCATTCACTGACCATGATATCGGTGCGACCAAGGGGGAGCTGCTTCATCGGTTCTGCCTTCGATTTGTTTCGCGCTGGACATTAAGGCGCAGGGCGGCAGGGGCAAGGGGCCAAAGACGACATATCACTGGTCGATTATGATCTAGAAACCTGCGCGGAACAGGCGCATAGCTTCATGCATGCGCATGATCATTTCCTTCGCTGCTCTGTTTCTGTCTGTTGCTTTGCTACAGCTGTCATCGGGTGGTGTCGGCCCGTTGGACGCACTGACCGGGCTCGAACTCGGGTTTTCCCAGTCCCAAGTCGGCTTTCTGGGCTCTGCGCATTTCTTTGGCTTCTTCATCGGCTGTTGGTGGGCGCCGCGCCTGATGGGCAGTGTCGGCCATAGCCGGGCCTTCGCCACCTTTACGGCGATGGGGGCAATAGGATTGGCCGCGCATGTCGTTGTCGCGGACCCCTATTTCTGGGCATTTTTCCGGATTGGATCAGGCATCTGCGTCGCCGGCTGCTACACGGTGATCGAGGCATGGCTACAAGCCAAAGTCACCAATGAAACGCGCGGTCGCACGATGGCGGGCTACCGTATCGCGGATACCAGCGCGTCCTTTGTCGCGCAGTTCATGATCGGTGCCCTGGCCACAGTCGAAACCTATATCGCCTATAATATTCTGACGATCCTGTGCTGCGCATCGCTGCTACCACTGGCGTTGACCCGCGTGCCACAGCCCGAAACACCCAAGGCCACGCGTCTGCGCCCCGCACTTGCTTGGGCCTGTTCACCGCTTGGTGTCGCGGCTGTGCTGGTTGCGGCCCTTTCAAGCGCATCTTTTCGGATGGTTGGACCCATTTACGGACAAGAAGTCGGGCTGACGGCAAATCAAATCGGGTCGTTCTTGGCAGCCTTCGTCGCCGGCGGTGCCATCGCCCAATACCCGGTGGGCTGGCTTGCAGATAAATATGACCGACGCTGGGTAATGATCTGGCTTTCAGTTGCGGCAATCCTGTCCTGCACCTTCACAGTCGCGACAGCCGGGCACGGTACAACCATCATCCTGACAGCATCGTTCCTTTTCGGACTGACCACCTTTCCGATCTATTCGGTGGCCACCGCCCACGCGCATGATTTTGCGACCTCTGAACAGCGGGTCGAGCTGTCAGCGGCGCTGATGTTCTTTTTCGCCCTTGGTGCCATCGCGGCCCCCTACACCACCTCTGCGCTGATCGGGCTTTATGGCCCAGAAGCGCTGTTCTACTTCATCTCAGTGGGCCATGTGTTGCTGGTTATTTTCGGCCTGAGCCGGATGCGTGTGCGCAAAGCACCGGACGAGCGGACGCGCTACATCTACGCACCGCGCACGACCTTTGGGATCGGGCGGCTTTTGGGGCGCAGTCGGGACCGGTAGCATCAGCAACATCTGGCGCTTGGTCCCGCAGGTCGCTACATAGGCGCAAATCTTCAAGGACGCACGCTCATGGCCCGCCATCTGATCACATCTGCCATTCCCTATATCAACGGGATCAAACACCTTGGGAACCTTGTCGGTAGCCAATTGCCCGCTGACCTGTATGCCCGTTATCTGCGCCAGCGCGGGCATGAGGTGCTTTTCCTTTGTGCGACGGACGAACACGGCACACCTGCGGAATTGGCAGCCGCAAAAGCTGGAAAGCCAGTGGCCGACTATTGCGCCGAGATGCATGAAGTTCAGGCACAGATCGCGGACGGGTTTCGTCTGTCCTTTGACCACTTCGGCCGCTCGTCCAGCCCGCAGAACCACAAGCTGACGCAGGCTTTTTCCACCCGGTTGGCCAAGGTTGGTTTGATCAAAGAAGTCACCGAAGAACAGGTCTATTCCCTCGCTGACGGCCGTTTCCTGCCAGATCGTTATATTGAAGGCACCTGCCCCAATTGCGGGTTTGAGAGCGCCCGTGGGGATCAATGTGACAATTGCACCAAGCAGTTGGACCCGACCGATCTGATTGATGCGCATTCGACGATCTCGGGATCGACCGAATTGGAGGTGCGCGAGACCAAACACCTGTATCTGCGCCAATCGGAACTGAAAGATGATCTGGCCGCGTGGATCGACAGCAAGAAAGACTGGCCAATCTTGACCACGTCGATCGCCAAGAAATGGCTGACCGATGGTGACGGCCTGCAAGACCGCGGCATCACCCGCGATCTGGATTGGGGCATTCCGGTCAAGCAAGGCGACCAGACATGGCCCGGCATGGAGGGCAAGGTATTTTACGTCTGGTTCGATGCCCCCATTGAATACATCGCCTGCGCGCAGGAATGGGAAGACGCGGGCAAAGGTAGCGACTGGGCGCGATGGTGGCGCACGGACAAGGGCGCCGATGACGTGACCTACACCCAGTTTATGGGCAAGGATAACGTCCCGTTTCATACGCTGTCTTTCCCGGCGACGATCATGGGCACGCAGGAACCGTGGAAACTGGTCGATTACATCAAATCGTTCAACTATCTCAACTATGATGGTGGCCAGTTCAGCACCTCGCGCGGGCGCGGTGTGTTCATGGACCAAGCGCTAGAGCTTTTGCCGCCAGACTATTGGCGTTGGTGGCTTTTATCGCATGCGCCTGAATCGTCGGACGCCGAATTCACGTGGGAAAACTTCCAAACGGACGTGAATAAGGACCTCGCCGATGTCCTGGGCAACTTTGTTAGCCGGATCACTAAGTTTTGTCGGTCAAAGTTCAGCGAGGCCGTGCCAGAAGGTGGCACCTATGGCCCTGCCGAGGAACAGTTGATCGCCGATCTGACCACACGCATCCGCGCCTATGAAGGTCACATGGACGCGATGGAAGTGCGCAAATCCGCGGCTGAACTGCGCGCGATCTGGGTGCTGGGTAATGAATATCTGCAAGCCAACGCACCATGGACGACCTTCAAAACCGATCCCGAAACAGCGGCGATGCAAGTGCGCCTCGCCCTGAACCTGATCCGCATCTACGCGGTGTTGTCGGCGGCGTTCATTCCTGACGCGTCCAAGACGATGATCGACGCAATGCAGACCGATAACGACGCATGGCCGACTGACGTGGCAGCAGCGCTGGAGGTATTGCCCGCAGGCCATGCCTTCACCGTGCCCGAAAACCTGTTCCGCAAGATTACGGATGAAGAACGCGAAGACTGGGCAGCGCGTTTCGCCGGGACACGCAACGAAGGCTAGCAATGGCAAAACCGCCGCTTCAGGATGCGCCAGAAGTCACGGTCGAAAACCGTGCCGCCTTGCGTGACTGGCTGGCCCAGAACCACAACACCGCGCGCGGGGTTTGGGTTGTGACGTTCAAAAAGGTGGACGCCGACCGTTATCTGTCGCTGAGCGAAGTCGTGGATGAGGCGCTGTGCTTTGGCTGGGTCGACAGCCTGCCACGCGCAAAGGACGCGTTGCGCACCATGCTTTACCTGAGCCCGCGCAAACCCGGATCGAACTGGAGCCGCGTGAACAAGGATAAAGCAGCACGGCTGATCGCAGAGGGGCTGATGACATCCGCCGGACAAGCGGCCATTAATCGGGCCAAGGCGGATGGGAGCTGGACGGCGCTGGATGATGTCGAAAACCTCGTGATCCCAGCGGATCTTCAAGCAGCATTCAACGCAGTACCGGGGGCGCAGGCCAACTGGGATGCTTTCCCACGATCGGTGAAACGCGGCGCGCTGGAAATCCTGCTCAACGCCAAACGCGCCACGACACGCGCCGCCAAGATCGAGACCATCGTCAGCGCATCCGCCGAAAATATCCGACCGTTTCAGTGGACGGGGCGCAAGTCTTGACCGCCCTGCACTGTTCGGTCACATCCTTATTGGCGAATGCAGGAGGTTCATCATGATCATCGGTCATATTGGCGCGCGGGCAGGCAGCAAAGGTGTGCCAAACAAGAACTTCCGTATGTTGCACGGCAAGCATCTGATTGACTGGTCATTGGATCAGCTGCTGGAATCTAATCGGGTGGATCATGTTGTCGTGTCAACCGACTCCCCGAAATCTATGAACACGGACTAAGCCGCGGCTGTCTTGATATCGGATTGCGTCCTGCTGAACTTGCCACGGACACAGCGGCAAAATGGGATGTCTGGCAGCACGCGTTGGGCGAGGTGGAAAAACAAACGGGACCCGCGGCCGCATTCTTGGATCTTGATTGCACATCGCCACTTCGGTTGCCCAAAGACATTGACGCAGGTCTTGATCTTTATGCCCAACACTCGCCCGATATGGTGATGTCTTGCTGCGAAAGCCGCAAAAACCCATACTTCAACATGCTCGAAACCGACGCGAATGGCGCGCTAAAGGTATCAAAGCCACTGCCACATGGTGTCGTTGCGCGCCAGCAAGCGCCGATTGTTTATGATCATGTCGGGCTCGTTTATGTGGTCAAACCAAGCTACTTGCGCACCGCGACACGTCTGTTTGAGGGGCATGTTATTCCGCTCATCGTCCCGAATGAGCGCGGTTTGGATGTGGACAGTCCGTTCGATTGGGATGTGATCGAATACCTGCTCGGCAAACAAATAAGGGACGGCCTACGCGACCCGGCCTAAGCAGCCAACTTTCCTCAAGGTCATCTTACTGAAAAAGACCCATCGGTCCTGTTCGCTAGCGCCATCCCTGCCAGGGCTTCAGCGCCGCCTGTTTTTCCAAAAAGCTCTGCGTTACCGCCTCGCGGTCATACTCGGTCTCGATCCAGTCCACGATCCCGATAGGCGATTGTGCATTTCGCGCGGCATAAACATCAAAGAAATGATCAAGAACACCGGTGGCGGTCCGGCGAATATGCAGGTAGCGAAAACTCAGCTGCGAGCGGGCCTCGTCAAGCGTTTTTCCGTTGTGAACCATCAGATACAGGATCGCCGCCAACCCGGTTCTGTCCGCACCAGACTTGCAGTGCATCAGAAACGGGCGGTCTATCGTCTCGAACGCGTGCAGCAACGCGCGCAAAGCGGTCACCTTGGGTGCTCGGCGCGCGGTCAATTTGACCGTCACCAAAGTCATACCCAATGCAGCACAGCTTTCTTCTTCGAACAGGTAATGCGGTTGTTTTTCGACGCCCCGCAGGTTCAGAACCGCTTTGATGCCCATATTTGCATAGGCCGCGAACCGTTTAGGATCAGGTTGATTAGAACGATAAACACCGTCTGCAACCCGTTCAAAATTATGCCAGAACGTCCGAAAAATTCCGTGATCCAGCCAACGCATATGTTGCAGGGATTTGCGGCGTTCCTTGGGATCAGTGATGTCATGGCCAAAGGATTTGCGCAGGCTGCGTTCCTTTTGGTTCAATGCTCTGAAAAACTTACGGATCATGGCGGGGCTCTTACTGCGCTGTTGCGCTGTCACTTGGACCATGCGTTGGTTCATTGCAATGGGCTGTGCCCAATTGCCCTGCAACCTGAAACCCCATAAACACGCCATAACATCAGATGCAGGAGCCAGACCATGGACATCGCAGGCCGCAAGATCGGGCCAAAACACCCGCCGCTCATGATTGCCGACATCGGCATCAACCATGGGGGCAGTTTGGACGTCGCCAAAGAAATGGTCCGTTTGGCCGCCGGTGCCGGTTGCGAGATGATCAAACATCAGACGCATATCATCGAAGATGAGATGACCGATGAAGCCAAACAGATATTCCCGCCGAATGCCGATGTATCAATCTGGGATGTGATGGCGGAATGCGCCCTGTCTTTAGAGGATGAAACAGAGCTCAAGCGCTATACTGAAAGCCTTGGGATGATCTGGATTTCCACGCCGTTCTCTCGCGCTGCCGCTGATTTCCTGAATGATCTGGATGTGCCCGCTTTCAAAATCGGATCGGGTGAGGCCGACAACCTGCCTTTGATCCGGCATATCGCGCGGATGGGCAAACCGGTCATCATGTCGACCGGCATGCAAAGCATCGAAACCATTCGCGCATCAGTCGCAATCCTTGATGACGCCGGAATTGACTATGCCTTGTTGGAATGTACCAACCTCTATCCTTCCCCGCCGGAAATCGTGTCTCTTCAAGGTGTCACTGACCTGAAGTCCGCCTTCCCCAATGCAGTTGTCGGCTTTTCCGATCACTCGATCGGGCCAGAGATGGCGCTGGCCTCAGTCGCCTTAGGCGCCTGCATTCTTGAACGGCATTATACGGACACGCGTTACCGCAAAGGGCCAGACATCATCAATTCGATGGATCCGGCTGAACTGCGTTTGATCATTGACCGGTCGCGCGAAATTCATACTGCCCTGCACAACCCCAAACAGCGGACCAGGGCCGAAGAAGATGTTTACCGCTTCGCGCGCGCCTCTGTTGTCGCGGATCGCGACCTGCCTAGCGGGCACATCATCACCGAGGCGGACATCTGGGCACGACGCCCCGGCTCGGGCGAAATTGCGGGCTACGACTTCGACAAGGTTGTGGGCAAGACCCTGAAAACGGCTGTCACCCGCAACACCCAACTGACATGGGCGGACTTGGATGGCTGAGCCATTCACCTTTGTTTGCCTTGATCCGCGCAAAGAGAAGCGCGCGCGCATTGACAGCACTCTGAAACCACTGGGGGACCTAAACTGGCAACGCCTTCCCTCAATGGCGTTGGGCGACTGGCCGGAAACCGGCGACAGGGCAAAACACGCACTCTTGTCGGCACGCCGCATCCCGGCCTCACGGATCACGCGCAAACTTTGGAACCGCGTACTCTGCATGCAGTACAATGGCACCCGGCGCTATTTTGAACGCCATTCCACCCATATTGCGGTTGTGTGGAATGGGTTGAACGGATCCAGACGTGTTTTTGTTGATGCGGCAAAGGATGCCGGCGCAAAGACCCTGTCATTCGAATTAGGGCCTTTCCCGGGACGCGTCACTGTGGACCCCCAAGGTGTGAATTACGCCAATTGCCTGCCCCGCGATCCCGAACCCTATCAGACATGGCTGGAAAAAAGCGGTGTCGCACCAGATGCGTGGCGGGCCCTTGGGGCGCAGATCAAGCAACGAACGCCTGACCAACTTCCTGTTCAGGCGACCGGTTTGCCAGCACTAAATGAACCCTTTATTTTCGCACCACTTCAGGTTCCCGGTGACAGCCAACTGCGTCTTTTTGGCGGTCAGTTCCCCACTGTCGAGGCCTTTGTGCTGGCACTAATCGAAAGCGCAAAGGCATTGCCCGCCGGATGGCATCTGCGGGTGAAAGAGCACCCCAGCACGCCAGCTTTTGTCGCCAATATGCTGGAAGGCACTGATGCGCCAATCTATCTCGACAATGCCACTGACACTTTTGCGCAGGTCGGATCCAGCCGTGGTGTCATCACGATTAATTCGTCTGTCGGGTTGGAAGCGATGTTCTTTGACAAGCCGGTCGTGGCCTGCGGCAAGTGTTTTTGGGCGATCCCCGGCATGGCCATGCGCGCACAAGACCCGGATGCAATGAAAACCGCGATGCAGGCGGCCGCCGATTGGACCTTCGATCCGGCAACCCGCGATGCTGTCATGAGCTTTCTCGATCAGGTCTATTACCCAAAACTCGCCGGAAGCGACCCGCAGACGATCATCGACCGCCTGAACAATGAGGGACCCTTTGCCTTCGCCTCCGTCAGCCAAGGAGCGGTCGCATGATCTGGCCATTCCGCAAATCCACGCCAGCGCTGGCAACGCGGTTAGCCGTGAAAACGCCCACACCTGCAACATATCGCGCGCCGCTTGCTCTTGTGCTGATCGCCAAGAATGAGGCCATCCGCATTGGTGACTGGCTTGCATTTCATGCGCTGGCCGGGGTGAGCGACGTGATTTTGTATGACAACGGTTCAACCGATGACACGGTCGCGATTGCGACGGCCTTCGCGGGCCTTGATGTCACGGTGGTGCCCTGGACGCTTGAGGCGTCAGAAGCCAGGTCCGGTATGCGCCTGCACCAGCAGGTGCTGGCCTATGCCCATGCTATCGGCACCTTCGGTAGTCGCTTTGCCCGCATGGGTTTCATCGATGCAGACGAGTATATGGTGCCCCGCGATGCGATGACACTGCCAGAGGCGCTGACCAACCTGCCCTTTGCCAACATATCTTTGCCTTGGACAATGTTTGGCCACAACGGCCATGATACCACACCGCAAGACGCCGTGCCTTTTGCGTTCACCCAGCGTGCGCCTGTCAGTGAAGGGGCGCTGTTGAATTTCAAGTGCGTTGTCGACCCCTGCGAGGTGACCATGGTGAACCCGCATAGGTTCGAGACCAAAGCGATGGGCAATCAGTCGGTCAACACATGCGGCGTGCGTGCGCCAAACAAGCAGCGCCGCGATGCTTTCGTTCGCCACGATGTCATTCAGTTGAACCACTATTACCTAATGTCAGAGCAGGACATGCAAGCCAAGATCTCCGGAACAGCGATATCCGGCTCCGCCCATGCCCAGCGCAAAGAGGCTATCTTGCGTAAAGCTGCCCTGATTGAGACCGCGCCGATACGCGATCACGCCGCAACAGATTTTCTGGCCCGCCACGGTATTCATGACAGCGCCGCTCTGCGCGCACACTTCTAGGGCGCTATGACGCATTCGTTTTTCCTAACGGGCCTTGCTTCGACCCAAGATGGAACATAACATGAACATATGGCACGTCTGGACCTCTCTCAAAAACTGGCAATCCTCAGCGATGCCGCCCGCTATGACGCATCCTGCGCATCAAGTGGGACGACACGGCGCGATAGCAGGGATGGCAAAGGGTTGGGGTCGACCGAAGGGTCGGGGATTTGCCATGCCTATGCCCCGGACGGACGCTGCATCAGTCTGCTGAAGATATTAATGACGAACTTCTGCATCTATGATTGCGCATATTGCATCAACCGGGTGTCGTCGAACGTGCAGCGGGCCCGGTTTTCGCCCGATGAGGTCGTGCAACTGACGATCGAATTCTACCGTCGCAATTATATCGAAGGGCTGTTCTTGTCGTCGGGGATTATCCAATCGCCCGACAAGACGATGGAAGACATGCTGCGGATTGCCAAGCGGCTGCGCGAGGTCGAGAATTTTCGCGGCTATATCCACCTGAAAACGATTCCTGACGCCGCGCCGGAACTGATTGAACAGGCCGGGCTTTATGCAGACCGCTTGTCGATCAATGTGGAATTGCCGACAGACAATAGTGTCAAAGCGTATGCACCCGAAAAAAACCCCGCCACGATCCGCAAAGCGATGGGTGATGTGAAGTCGCGCAAGGAAGTGGCAAGCGAGCGAAGCTATACCGGAAAGCGCGGTAAGCGTTTCGTACCCGCCGGACAATCGACGCAGATGATTGTAGGGGCAGATGGGTCAACGGACGCGACGATCCTTGGGCAATCGACCAAGCTTTATGGCGACTACAAGCTCAAGCGTGTCTACTATTCAGCTTTTTCCCCAATCCCCGATGCAACGGCAAAACTTCCACTGATTAAACCGCCATTGGTCCGCGAGCACAGGCTCTATCAGGCTGACTGGCTCTTACGGTTCTATGGATTTGACGTGAAAGAGATTACATCCGCAAGACCGGACGGAAATCTTGATCTGGATGTGGATCCCAAACTGGCATGGGCATTGCAAAACCGGGCCCAATTTCCGGTGGATGTGAATAAGGCAGGCAAAGAAATGCTGCTGCGCATCCCCGGCTTTGGCACCCGAACCGTCGGGCGCATTCTGTCAACGCGGCGGCATCGCAACATTCGCTATGATGATTTGCTGCGCATGGGTGCCTCGCTGAAAAAAGCGCGCGCCTTTATCACGGCACAAGACTGGTCGCCCGGCGGGCTGACAGATAGCGCCGACCTGCGGGCGCGCTTTGCACCACCCCCCAACAGCTGAGCCTTTTTTGATGTACACCGTGCCCCTTCCCCGTATCGGAACAGATGTTGCATGGCGTGACGCCGCAAAGCGGCTGATCGGCGCGGGTGTATCACCTGATGACGTACTGTGGGACTTTGACAATGAAATGGGCGAACTGTTTGCGACGGCAACAACGCTGCCCCCCATCACCCGACGTATCAAAGCGCCTCAGAGCTTTGTTGAGATGGCGAATTGGGTCGTCTGGCACAAAGACCCGCAACGATTTGCCCGGCTCTATGCATTGCTCTGGCGGCTGCGACATCAGCCCGGCTTGATGCAGGACCGCGCCGATCCCGAACTTGCCAAACTACGCCAGATGGAAAAAGGCGTGCATCGCTGCAAACACAAGATGAAGGCCTTTGTGCGTTTTCGGGACCTCCGTCAAAAAGGCGACAGACGCAGCTTTGCCGCTTGGTTTGAGCCGACGCACCATACCGTTGAACCCACTGCACCGTTTTTTGCCCGGCGTTTCGCCGATATGGACTGGATGATTGCAACCCCGGATGTCACGGCACAGTTCGTGGATGGCAATTTGTCATTCCACCCCGGCCAACCCAAACCTGACCTGCCCGAAGACGGGGCAGAGGCATTATGGGGGACATATTTCTGTAACATCTTCAACCCAGCGCGCCTGAAGGTCAGCGCGATGACCTCAGAGATGCCCAGGAAATACTGGAAAAACCTGCCAGAAGCCCAACATATTCACGGGCTGATCATAGGCGCAGAGGCAAAGGTCCAGCAGATGCGCGACAATGCACCCACATTGCCGCCGGAACGCGCCGCAAAAATTCAGCGGCGGTTGCGTGGGGACGAAGACGGCTAGCCAAAAAGTGCGTTTGGTGTTCGGCTACCAACAAGTTGGCACCGATACTCGGCCTCGGCTTGACGTGATATGCGCACCGTTTCAGCGTTCAGTTCTGCCTGAACGCCCAGACCGGCACCAAAACCACCGCCGCTTTGGCTTGCCAAACGGCTGTAGGCAGAGCGAGATCGCCCCATCGACATAACGATGCGCCTGTGCCGCACGCGCTTGCGTCTGCCGCGTCGACTGGCCCGGCAAACAGGCATAGGTTCTTGTCGTGACGCCATCGGCGCTCATCAGCTGAACCTGCGCACGACCGGGAAATGACTGCCCGCCACTGTTCACATTGCAAGCTGTCAGGGCGAAAACGCAGATCGCCATTCCTGTGCTCTTTAACCAAACCATATCTGATCTCCGATCATTGTTTCATGCCCAGCACATCGGCGCAGTGGTCCGCACACGGCCTGCTTGGTTAATAAATCACACAGGTATTCGCCAAAAATTGGGCAGAAACATGGTACCGCACTTGGGCGCGCAAACCTTCTTAGGTATTGAACAGAAAATGCATCACATCGCCGTCCTTGACGATGTACCCTTTGCCTTCTGCGCGCATCTTGCCGGCTTCTTTGGCGGGCTGCTCGCCGCCCAGCGTCACAAAGTCATCATAGGCAATTGTCTCAGCCCGGATAAACCCTCGTTCAAAGTCACCGTGGATAACGCCTGCCGCCTGCGGTGCTGAGGTGCCTTCCTTGATGGTCCAAGCGCGGGCTTCTTTCGGCCCCACAGTGAAGTAAGTCTGCAAATGCAAAAGTTCATAGCCCGCGCGGATCAACCGGTCGAGACCTGCTTCCTCAAGCCCCATTTCCTCAAGAAACATTTCGGCCTCGTCAGCCTCCAGCTGGCTGATTTCTTCTTCAATACGCGCAGAGATCACAACATGGGAATTCCCTTGCGCCGCCGCCATTTCGGCCACACGGGCGGATTGGCTGTTGCCGGACCCGGCGCTGTCTTCCTCGACGTTGCAGACGTATAGAACAGGCTTGGTGGTGAGCAGTTGCAACATCTTCCATGCTTTGGCGTCTTCTGCATCCACATCAACCGTGCGCGCCGGTTTGCCATTTTCAAGCGCTTCCTGTGCCATCTCCAGCAGCTTGACCTGCTGTACTGCCTCCTTGTCGCCACCACGCACCTTGCGGACAAGGTTTTGCATCCGCTTTTCGATACTTTCCAGATCAGCAAGCATCAATTCGGTTTCGATCACTTCGGCGTCTTCGACCGGATCAACGCGACCCTCAACATGGGTGATGTCGTCGTCTTCAAAGCAGCGCAACACATGGGCAATGGCATCACATTCGCGGATATTGGCCAAAAACTGGTTGCCCAGCCCTTCGCCCTTGCTGGCACCTTTCACAAGGCCCGCAATATCGACAAATGTCATGCGTGTCGGGATGATCTGCTTGGAAGACGCGATCGCTGCCAGTTTGTCCAACCGCGCATCCGGGACAGCCACATCACCGACATTGGGTTCAATCGTGCAAAACGGAAAGTTCGCCGCCTGTGCCGCAGCTGTCTTGGTCAGCGCATTAAACAAGGTCGATTTGCCCACATTCGGCAGACCTACAATACCCATCTTGAAACCCATCACGGCTCTCCTCTTGAACTTGAGCCGCTTCTAGGGAGGCACACCCGTTAGCGCAAGCTATTGTGGACCCCAAATCGCCCGGCTGAGGTCATAGTTGCGGGTCAGTTCATGATTGAGCCGAACAAAGCCTTTTTCTTCGACCAGAGTTGGTGACGTACCAAGTAGAGAGACGCCTAAACCCGCTGTGGCATCGACATCTGTTAGCCCAAGCAATGTCAAGATGGTGGGATAGACATCCATCATCGATGCCGGCCGGTCAATTGTGACGCCCTCAGGCACTTCAGGCATATCCAAACCCAGCATGATTACGGTGTTGGTACGACCGCCCCCTTCCAGATGGGGCTCTTTGGGCCATGCATGGTTCAAGTGATCAGACATAAGAGCAACAAGCGTCGGCCTTTTTGCGCGCAGCGCTTCAAGGTCCGCAAGGAACGCCATCAGATTTGTGATCGTACAGTCAACAGTCGCATGAAGATCACCAGTTTCTATCGCCTGGCCGTTTGCCGTGCAGTTACGTGATAACGTCCCTGAGTCGCCGTGAGGTCCGATCGTTTCGACAACCAACGCAAAGGGCTCTGGCGCAACCACCAGACTGGCATAGGCCTCCAACGCAACATCAAAAACCAGTTGATCGTCCAGATTTCGCGCAGCCGTCGCGCGCGTGATGAATCGCGGATCAAACATACCTGATATCGCGCGTTTGCCCAACAACGCATCAAACTGATGTGTCTGTAAAAAGTGGTCCAAGCCACCAAACCCGATTGAACCACCGACGACAAAGGTGTTGCTGTACCCCCGCGCCACCAGAACATCGCTCAGGCATGTCTGATTGGGCAGGAAAGATGTTTGCATATCGAATTTATAAAAATTGCGCAGCCCGTTTGGCACAAGAGGTACGCCGCATTGCGTTGACACAATTCCGGCAAGCGACCAACTTGTCCCCTCGATTTGTCGAACGCCAGTGAATGTGATCGCCTCCTCGCCCAATGCGTCGAGCGGGGCGTAAATGTCGCCAAATTCACCTCGGTCCGCAAAGCTGCGGTCGAGCCCTTCAAGATAGACAATGACAACATCCGCCGGCACCTGAGGTTCAACAATCGTGGGTGGCGCAATGCGCGTACTCAAGTCGCTGTTGTATGACGGCGCGGTGAACATCTCATACAGGCTGACAGTCAGCGGGTTGACTGTCGCGATCAGAACCGCACCATACCAATAAATCGGGTCTGCCAAACCAAACAGGTTTTTGATCCAGTACAGCCCCAAAACAAAAAGACAAATCGAAGCGACCAGTGGCGCAAGGCTACGCAGGACGATCCCCATGTCCGCGTCCATCATGCCAAACTGCAGGTGATGAATAACCGCATAGACATCAAATTTGGCGAAACCGGCGGTGACCAACATTGGCGGAAGCACGCAAATGCCCACGACAACGGGCATCAAAATACCTATGGTGGGCCGTGCAAACGCATTGCTCCCGCTAATGGAACAAACGCCCAACAGCACAATCAGCACAACACGCCAGTCAATCAGTGGATGCCCATAGGGTGCCGCGACAACGGCGGCCCCCAAAAAAACGAGGAGCGCAGCCCCAGCCGCGGCCATCCAACCTGAAATCTTTCCCAAGATTTCGCACCCCGCAAAAACAGCAATCGTTGTAAACCCTGAATTGCGCATTATAGAGACAAATCAACCCCTGACCAGCCGGACGTGATCACCACATCTTGCCATGGCATATGGCTACGTCAGGCTTGGCCTCATAAATCATCGATCACGCCTATTCTTTCCCACGACCATTGATTTTCCAATGCTCATGTCGCAAAGGGATGCCTAAGCTAAAGTCAAAGGTCCAAGATGAGCAGAATCGACGCGAAATTTGCGCAGTTGCGTGAGCAGGGTAGGAAGGCTTTCGTGGCCTACGTCATGGCGGGCGATCCTGACTATGACACAGGTCTTGAGATCGTCAAAGGCTTGCCAAAAGCAGGCGTTGATATCATCGAATTGGGTATGCCCTTCACTGACCCGATGGCCGACGGATCCACGATCCAACTGGCCGGACAGCGGGCATTGGAAGTCGGACAAGACCTGGAAAAAACGCTGCAATATGCCCGGGAATTGCGCAAGATTGATGACACAACGCCGATTGTGATGATGGGCTACTACAACCCGATCTATTCGCGCGGCGTTGATGCGTTTTTGAAAGATGCAAATGCCGCTGGCATCGACGGGTTGATTATTGTCGATTTGCCCCCCGAGGAGGATGATGAGCTTTGTATTCCTGCCCAAAAGGTGGGGATCAACTTTATCCGGCTTGCGACCCCAACAACAGATGATGCGCGGTTGCCGACTGTGCTGCAAAATACATCCGGTTTCGTGTACTATGTGTCGGTTACTGGCATCACCGGGACCGCCGAAGCACAAGCAGGCGACGTGGCCCCCGAAGTGGCGCGGATCAAATCGCAAACCGACCTGCCTGTCATTGTGGGCTTTGGGATCAAAACACCTGACGCCGCCGAGGCGATTGCAAAGATTGCTGACGGGGCCGTCGTCGGATCCGCTATTGTGGAAAAGATCGGTGCTGGTGAAAGCGTCGCGGACGTGCTTGCCTTTGTCAAAACGCTGGCGGACGGCACCCATCGCGGTTGATACACATCAAAGCAGGTCTTGCAAAAAACCCTTAAATCGGTAACAAATAATTACCAATTCAAGGAAGTGCGCTATGCCGGTCATCACCACAATCGCTGATCTGAAACGGCTGCATAAGCGCCGCACGCCCAAGATGTTCTACGACTATGCCGAGAGCGGCAGTTGGACAGAACAGACATTCCGCGAAAACACATCCGATTTTGACCAGATTCGTCTGCGCCAGCGTATTGCGGTTGATATGACCAATCGCACGACGGCAAGCCAGATGATCGGTCAGGATGTGTCGATGCCCGTGGCCCTCGCCCCTGTCGGATTGACGGGGATGCAATGTGCAGACGGCGAAATCAAAGCAGCCCGCGCGGCCGAGAAATTTGGCGTGCCCTTTACGTTGTCGACCATGTCGATCTGCTCGATTGAGGACGTCGCAGAGAACACCACAAAACCGTTCTGGTTTCAGGTCTACACCCTGAAAGATGATGAGTTTATGCAGCGCTTGTTTGATCGGGCGCGCGACGCAGGATGTTCGGCGATGGTGATCACGCTTGATTTGCAGATTTTGGGTCAGCGCCACAAAGATCTCAAGAACGGCTTGTCAGCACCGCCAAAATTCACCCTCGCCAGCATGGCAGACCTTGCAACTAAATGGTCGTGGGGTCTTGAGATGCTGCAAACCAAACGTCGGTTCTTTGGGAACATCGTGGGCCACGCCAAAGGCGTATCGGATCCCTCCTCGCTTAGCGCATGGACGGCAGAGGCGTTTGATCATGCACTTGATTGGGACCGCGTCGCGCAACTGATGAAGATGTGGAACGGCAAGGTAATCCTGAAGGGGATACTTGATGCCGATGATGCCAAAAAGGCCGCAGCACTCGGTGCAGATGCGATCATTGTGTCCAACCACGGTGGGCGGCAACTTGATGGCGCGCTGTCCTCCATCCGTGCACTGCCCGCGATCATGGACGCCGTCGGCGATAAGGTCGAAGTGCACCTAGACAGCGGTATCCGGTCAGGTCAGGACGTTCTCAAGGCACTCGCGATGGGGGCCACGGGCACATACATCGGGCGCGCGTTCGTGAACGGGTTAGGCGCGATGGGTGAAAAGGGCGTGACGACAGCGCTCGAGGTCATCCACAAAGAGTTGGACACAACAATGGCCCTGTGCGGACGGCGCGATGTGAAGACGCTTGATCGTGATATTCTGCTGGTGCCAGAGGGGTTTGAGGGGCGTTGGGCCTAGACTTTTTCCATCGTTTCGTTAGATATGTTGGCAACTGCATGCAAAATCAGCACGCCGTTGTCAGAAATATCTAACAAGGAGCATTTTATGCGTACCCAACTCACTGCTTTCGCAACAGCGCTCGCGCTTATGTCTACATCAGCTTTCGCTGGTGGCCTTTCCGATCAGATTGTTGAAGCGCCTGTCGTAGTAGCAGAGCCTGCTGCACCAGCCGCATCCTCTGTCAGCCCAACATATATTGTTTTGGGTGTTCTTGCTGCGCTGTTGATTGCGGCCGCTGTGGCGGAAAACGATGACGACGATGACGAAGAAGAAGCAGTCGCCGTTGTTGTACCTTAATGGCATGTACGCCACTTAGTTTTACCTCTTGGCAACAAGAGATGGGCTGGTAATTCCAGCCCATCTTTATTTTTAGCTACCCTTGTTTGCTGTCTGCTGATGTCGGCCGTGAATAACCCTGCTGAGTGCGTATCAGCATCGCCAAGGGCACTGCCGCCAAAAGCAAGACCGCAACGCCAATGAAGGCAAGGCGCAGTCCAAATGCCTCTGATACCAACCCCATCAGCATCGGGGCAAAAAAGAACCCTGAAAATCCAATCACAGCCGTCCGGCTGATCGCTTCGGTCCGCAGATGTGGCGCGACCAGCTTACCTACCAAGGCAAGCCCCATCGGCCCGATCACCGAAACACCAAGTCCCAAAATCCCAAAGCCGATGTAGGCCACAAAGGGGGTTGGGGCCAAGGCCGCAATAACAGCCCCAATGGCCGAAATAATCGAAGCCCCGATGACCACAGGCACCTCACGCAACCGCGCAGCCACCGCCTGCCCGGAAAACCGGCCAATCGCCATTGTGATACCCAACATCGCTGGACCCAATGCGCCCTCGGCGGCACCGCCCCCCAAGGTGCGTTCAACATGCAACGCGGACCATGCCTCGACCGTGGCTTCGGACATAAATGCAACCAAAACGATCGCACCACAAAGCGCTATCGGCCACAGCGGATAGCCCCCGGCGTACCCTTCTTCGGCCTCAACGTATGTCACTTCCATCCGTAGCAGCGGCAACATGAGCAACGCCACAACACCAAAGCCCGCAAAAACGGGTGTCGGGGGCAAACCGGCCTCTCGGGTAAACCCGACGATCAGCGCGCCCGCCGCATAAGCTACCGAAAACATCGCGTGGTTGGCGTTCATCAGCGGGCGATCATGCTTGGCTTCCAACTCGCTCACCCGTGCGTTCATCACAACGTCCAGCAGACCAGAGGCCAACCCGACCAGGGCCATCGTTGCGGCAAAAATCAATGGCACCGTCATCTGTCCTGGCAAAAGCCAAGCAAGCGCAAGGAACACCGTCCCCACCTGCATCCCCCGCGCTCCAAGGATACGGTCCGCGCGTGGCGCCAACCACATCGCCGATACCAACCCGGTCGCCGACCCCAGCAGCAACGTGCCGAAAAGCGCGTCAGAGGCACCCAATTGCGCCTTGATCACCGGAACATAGGCCGCAAAGCATCCCCAGAACATGCCCACAACAACAAAGGCGGTGGCAGGGCGACGGGACAATACAAGAGCGTTCAGAATAGACATGCCGCCATGCCTGCATCCGGAAATTTCCCAAAGCAAGTTTCAAAGTCGCAATGCGTAATAAAACCTCTTTTCAAACTGTCACAATGCCCCTATACGGCGGGCTTCATCGGGCTCGGACACCCTTGGAGGCGGGCCCCTACATTAAGGAATTATACTATGGCTGGAAAGATCCCAGATCTTAACGCCACGGTACGCGCGGGGACAGGCAAGGGGGCCGCCCGCCAAGCTCGCCGTGATGGCGACGTACCTGGCATTGTTTATGGCGGCGGCGCAGATCCGCAAGCTATTAGCATCCCATTCAACTATCTTCTGACAAAACTGCGTAAGGGTGGCTTTATGTCCACGCTGCACAACCTCAAGATTGAGGGTCAGGAAGACGTCCGTGTGATCTGCCGTGGCGTTCAGCGCGACGTGGTCAAGGACCTGCCAACACACATCGACTTGATGCGCCTGAAGCGCACAAGCCGTGTAAACATCTTTATCCCTGTTGAGTTCCTTAACGCGGACACATGCCCCGGCGTGAAAAAAGGTGGCGTTCTGACTGTTGTGCGCAACGAAGTCGAACTGAACGTTCTGGCTGGTGAAATCCCGGAAAGCATCGAGATTGATCTGGGCGAAGTCGAAATCGGTGATACGATCTCGATCAGCGACGTCACACTGCCTGAAGGTGCGACACCCGCGATCACAGACCGTGACTTTGTTATCGCCAACGTCCAGGCACCACGTGCCCTGCTGGCTGATGACGAAGAAGAAGACGGTGAAGAGGTTGCTGCAGATGAAGTCCCGACAACTGGTGACGAAGACGCTGCCGAAGAAGAATAATCGACGCCAAAGCGTTGATGAAAGGGCATCCCAATTGGGATGCCCTTTTTCGTTTGGTCTGCGTGATATCGTCTAGTTTGGCTGGTTGAATAGATCGCGTTGGCCGATTTGTGCGAGCGTGATACTCGTTTCACTTCGCAGAACATTCCAAAGCTCGTGCAATCCTTCTTCGCCACCAGCAGCGATAGCAAATTGCAGAACACGGCCCAGAAAGGTGAAATTCGCCCCCTGTATATAGGCTTTCACTACATCCTCGCCACTGCGTAACCCGGTATCAAAGAACAGCGGGTAATCGGGGCCAAGCGCCTCACTGATCTTGGCAAGCTCCAGAATTGGCGCAGGCGCGCTGTCCAATTGCCGCGATCCATGACTGGACACTTGGACCGCATCGACCCCTGCCCCTTTCAATGCGATCGCGTCATCAACATCCAGCACACCTTTGACGACAAGCTTGCCTGGCCACATATCCCGCAACCGGGTCAGCGTGTCCCAATCTGCACGCGCCCGGCTTTCTGTGCGGTCGAAGTCGTAGCCCGGCATGTCGAAATTCGCCATCTGCGGCTTGCCTGCAAAAAGCGACGTCAGCGACCAGCGGGGATGCAGGGCAAAGTCAATGAATTGCCTGGGGCCGATCTTGAACGGCATGGTAAACCCGTGGCGCAACTCGCGCGGCCTGCGCCCGACCTCAGCCACGTCAACCGTCAGCACAATGGTCTCATACCCTGCGGCCTTGGCACGTTCGACCAGCTTGAAGGTGCCCGTCCCGTCGCCGCTAAAGTAAAGCTGAAACCAGGCATTGCCTTCGGCCTCTTCGATCAAGGGCTCCATCGCCGTGGATGCAACGGTCGAGACACCCAAAGGCACGTGTTCACGCGCCGCCAGACGCGCCAACATCATGTCAGCACCGGG
The DNA here is from genome assembly GCF_055693545.1 of Yoonia sp. JB2-21. Taxonomy (NCBI): domain Bacteria; kingdom Pseudomonadati; phylum Pseudomonadota; class Alphaproteobacteria; order Rhodobacterales; family Paracoccaceae; genus Yoonia; species Yoonia sp. JB2-21. The sequence continues at coordinate 2,780,855 of NZ_JBVFUC010000001.1, read as the reverse complement.
CCCAGACAGATTACACATCCCCATCGGGCTGATCCCGAAAGGAGCCTTGGTCGGCTTGTCCCAGAGAGGGACGGAAAGTGAGCGGTCACTGACATTCCGCAAAATACGCGGACGCAGTTCCAGATTGTCAAAGGCCGCACGGTTACGTGCGGCCCCTGCTTCGGCGCCAGCAGCGCCATCGATGTAATCAAAGACCATCCAAGGCAGACGCTTGCGCGCAAGGCGGCGGGCGTCTTCGCTGGAATGGATCTTGGCCATTTAGCTTGCCACGGCCTTCATAAAGCGGTCGCGGATCACGACAGGGTCCATGGTGATAACCGGCAGCTTGATGTTGCCACTGTCGCATTTGGTCACGATGATCGTCATCTGCTTGCTGTCGATCGCCTCTTGCAGAACCTTGCCGGTGTCGACGTCTTGGCAAACCACGACGTTTTCACAACCGCAGGCTTTGGCGACTGCTTCGAGTTTGGTTTTCTTGCCAGCATAGGTCGGCTGATCACCGGTGGACCCGTATGATCCGTTATCGACGATGAGCAGGATGAAGTTATCGGCCACGTTATTGGCAATCGTCGGCAGAGTGCCGAGGTTGGTCAGAACCGACCCATCACCGTCAATGGAGATGACGGTTTTGTCTTGGGCCAACGCCAGCCCCAGACCAATCGATGACGACAGGCCCATCGTGCCCAGCATGTAGAAATTCTTGGCATTATCGTCGATCATATGCAGCTCTTGGCTGGGCAGACCGATGTTGCAGACGACCAGTTGGTCATGAAGGATTGGCGCGATGTCGCGCAGGATTTCAGAACGGATCATTGGTCGCCGTAGCCTCCCCAAAAGGACGCATCCGTCAGGATCGCCACAGGTTTGTTGCACATGAAGGTGTATTTTAGGATCGCATCCAGCTCATCCGCGTCCGCTTCCTTGTGGAAGTGATAGGTCGGAATGTTCATCTGGTTCAGCAGCGCCTTGGTGTGCACGGCCATTTCAACCTGACAGGCCACAGGTTCACGCAGCTCGCCGCGATAGCTGATCAGCATCGGCAGGGGCATGCGGTAATATTGCGTCAGCGTGGCCAGCGTGTTGATGGTCACACCGATGGCCGTGTTCTGCATGATGATCGCCGGGCGTTTGCCGCCCATGAAAGCACCTGCGCAAAGGCCCATCCCTTCGTCTTCTTTGTTCGACGGTATGTGGAAAATTTCGGGCCGTGCTTCGACTTCATCAATCACACCTGCCAATTGCTTGCACGGCACCGTGGTGATGAATGACACATCGTTGGCGACAAAGTCATCCACGATCTTCTTGCTGATACTCACTGATTGGTCTCCTGATGATGCCTTTAACAAGGCGGTGAGAATGGCGAATGGGTTACGGTCTTAGAATGATCTTGGGGGCGGCGACGACGCCGGCGCGGATGTCAGCAAAGGCCTGTCCGCCTTCAGAGAGTGGTCTTTGCTCGGTCCAGTCTAGCGCACCAAGGCGTCCATCGAAAATGGCCGTCGCCGTATCGCGGAAATCTTGGGCAGTGTAGGTGTAGGTTCCAATGAATGTGATCTCTTGCAGGGTCATCCGGCGGATGTCGAGGCCGCCCTCCCCCTCACCCAAACCGATATGCATGATAACGCCGCCGGGACGTGCAATGGCCGTGGCATCGGCACGGGTCGCGGCATAGCCGACACCGTCGATCACCAGATCAGCCTCAGCAACGGTACCCGGCTCAACGGCCGTAAAGCCGTCAATCGTGTCCAGCGTGGCGCGGCGCAGGGCATTGGGTTCCACCACATGAATATCCGTCGCGCCAAAGGCCTTGAGGCACAAAGCCGCCCCAACACCAATCGCGCCACCGCCGATCACAACGCAACGTGCATCCGCGATGTCGATGTCCAACGCATCCGCGCCCAACCGCACCGCATGCCAACCACAGGCCAGTGGTTCGGCCAACGCAGCTTTTGCGAGCGGCACATCATCAGGCACTTCGACCAGATTACGATCCGCCATGATCACCAACTCACCAAAGGCGCCTTCGCGGGGTGGCATTGAAATGATCATTCGGTCTGCGCACAGGTTGTCGCGGCCTGCCTTGCAGGCTGCACATAGGCCGCAAGTGGTCAGCGGGTTGATCGTCACACGCTTGCCATTCAGCTTGCCGCCAACGACCACACCCGCCGCCTCATGCCCAAGGATCAGCGGCGCAGGTCGGCGCTCGTCATGGCCCAGATACGCGTGCATATCCGACCCGCAAATGCCGGACGCTTCAATCTTGATCAGGCTCTGCCCCAATGCAGGCACCGGATCAGGCATGTAGCGATACACGAGCGTTTCCACGTCATCATAAACCAGCGCTTTCATTTGGCGGTATATCCTCCGTCGACCATCAAGACCTGCCCGGTCACATAAGCGGACGCATCCGAGCACAGAAACAGCAGGGGGCCGTCAATGTCAGACAGTTCGCCGTTACGCCCAATGCATGTTTGTGCTGCATTGCGCGCTGCGCGGTCGGGGTCTGCAAAAACGGGACCGGTCAGTTCGGTAGGAAAGAATCCCGGCCCAATCGCATTGGCCGTGATGCCGTCCTTGGACCACGCCTCGGCCATCGCGCGGGTCAGCTGGGCGATGCCAGCCTTAGACGCCCCATAGCTGACCCCCCGGGAAACGCGCGTGTTGTCTGTAGCGACGCGAAGTTCACGATCCGGCCCCAGCCTTTGGCTTTCATCGCAGGCGCAAAAGCTTGGCTCAGGAAAAAGGGCGCCGCTAGGTTGAGGTTCATCGTCACGTCCCAGCCTGCATCGGACACATCATCTGCGACCTCACGGGTGTTGATGCCCGCCGCATGCACGACAATGTCCGGCGCGCCGAACGCTGCGGTGACCTGCTGTGCAATCTCTGCGATCTGATCACGCCGGGACAAATCGGCAGCGACAATCGCTGCCGCATCGCCGGTGGACGCGGCCCACTCTAGGAGTGGCTCCCGCCGCCGCGCCACACCGACGACACGCGCGCCAGCAGCGGCTAACGCCACCGCGGCACGCTGCCCAAGGCCCGCGCTCGCGCCAGTGACGCATGCGACACGACCGGTCAGATCGAAAAGATCACGCGGATCAGCCATGTGGTGTCAGATCAAAGTTTTCACCGGGGAAATACTTGGCAAGACGCACATCAGCGGCCCGTGCGTGCCCTTCCATGCCTTCAAGGCGAGAAATGCGGGCTGTTGCCTCGGCCACACGCTTGGATCCATCACGGGTTGCCTGCTGCCATGTCACGATCTTCATATATTTATGGACCGACAGACCGCCCGTGTAAGACGCCGCACCGGATGTTGGCAGCACGTGGTTTGTGCCAGAGGCTTTGTCGCCGTAAGACACAGTGGTTTCTTCGCCCAAAAACAGGGACCCATAGCAGCTCAGACGATCCAACCACCAAGGTAGATCTTCGGCCTGCACGGTCAGATGCTCTGGCGCGTACTCATCCGAACAGGCCGCCATATCTTCGCGGTCAGCACAAACGATCACTTCGGCATAGTCACGCCATGCGGCGCGCGCATTGTCGCGGTTTACCTCTGGCAGATCTTCGATCAGGTCAGGCACGCGGTTCATCACGTCTTCGGCCAATGCTTTGTCATCAGTGACCAACCAAACCGGAGAGTTATAGCCATGCTCGGCCTGGCTCACCAAATCAGTCGCCACGATATGCGGGTCAGCGGACTTATCGGCCAAAATCAGGCTATCTGTTGGACCCGCAATCATGTCGATGCCGACACGACCAAAAAGGATACGCTTGGCCTCAGCCACAAACTGGTTGCCGGGACCAACGAGGATGTTCGCCTTGGGCAAGTCAAACAAACCAAAGGTCATCGCAGCCACCCCCTGCACGCCACCCATTGCCATGATTTTGTCTGCGCCACAGATGTGCGCGGCATAAATGATGGCAGGGGCCACACCAACATCAGGACGCGGCGGGGATGCGACCGCGATATGGTTACATCCCGCAACCTTAGCGGTCGTAACAGTCATAATCGCTGACGCGATGTGGCTGTAGCGGCCACCGGGCACGTAGCATCCTGCCGCATCGACCGGGATCGCTTTTTGCCCGGCAATCAGGCCAGGCACGATTTCATACTCAATGTCGCTGACCGTTGCCTTTTGCGCCTCGGCAAAGCGTTTGACGTTGTCATGGGCGAACTGAATATCATCCTTCAGCTTTTGGGGAACCAACGCTGCAGCGGCTTCAATTTCTTCAGCCGCCAGAATGACATTGCCGTCGTATTTGTCGAATTTCGCGGCATATTCCAACGCCTTGGCGTCACCACCTTGCTCGATATCGGTCAGGATACCCTGCACCAGTTCATGGACATCGGACGCGCCAGACTGGGCCGTCAGCGTTGCTTTTTTGAGGTATTCGCGAGCCATAGTAGGTGTGCCTTATTGTCTGAAACTAAGTTGCCAGTTGAAAGCAGAGGATCTTGTCGGAGGCATAGGGCATTCAACCTAGAAGGTCATTCTTGCCAGATTCGTGCGGAAACCCGCCGTGACCCCCATATCGTTCCCCGTCTTGATTCTAAAACAATGTAAGCCTTTACATTATGCTAATGCAAGCCTTTACATTGACGTTACGTAAATATTACTAGGCCCCCGAAGTTTGCAAGCGTACAACCACAGGCAATCCACTCCACCCCGGAAACAATATGACCGCTAATCGCCCAACACCGACGCTACATGATGTGGCCCAAGCCGCCGATGTATCGACGGCGACGGTGTCCCGTTGTCTGAACTTCCCGGATAAAGTGGCGCCCAAGACGCGCAAAAAAGTGCAGGATGCCGTTGCGCTGTTGGGGTATTCACCCAACTTTGGGGCAAAGGTGATGGCCGCCCAGCGCACAAATACCATTGGTGCCATTATCCCCACGATGGACAATGCGATCTTTGCACGTGGATTGCAGGCCTTTCAGGAAGAACTGCGCAACTACGGATACACAATGCTGGTTGCCAGCACAGGCTATCAGCCCGAAACCGAAGAAGAACAAATCCGGGCGCTGATCGCACGTGGTGCTGACGCGCTGCTGCTGATCGGACATGCGCGCGCGCCGTCCATCACAGAGTTTTTAGAAAAACAAGATGTACCAACGCTGGTTGCATGGGCCTATGATCCAAACGCTGCGGTGCCATCGGTGGGGTTCAACAACAAAGCGGCTATGTATCAGATGGCGCAGAAAGTGCTTGAGAACGGACATGTGCGCGTCGCTGCGATCTCTGGCCCAACCCAACAGAACGACCGCGCAGCTGGGCGACTTGACGGCATTCAAGCTGCGATTAAGCACGCACACCTGCCCGCTGACGCGCTCACCATCATCGAAACACCTTATAGCATCGAAAATGGCGCCAAGGCTTTCGCCACCCTAATGGAGAAAGTTCCGCGCCCAACAGCTGTTCTATGCGGCAATGATGTTCTGGCTGTTGGTGCGCTGCGGCAGGCACGGGTCATGGGCCTTTCGGTGCCGGGCGACATCTCTATTGTGGGCTTTGACAATATCGAACTGGCGCAAATCGCCTATCCACCGCTGACAACGGTGCACGTGCCGCATGGCGAAATGGGCCGGAAAGCCGCAATCAAGCTTGTCGAGATGTTGCGCGACGACAAACCGGCCACTTCTGAAGAGTTGAATGTAGAGGTTGTTCTGCGTGACACGCTTGGGCCCGCACCAATGGACTAAACAGCGTCTGGCGCTGCGCTGCGGCATAAGATAGGTTGCAGATATGAAACTCCTCGTTGGCCTTGGAAATCCCGGTGCGAAATACGCCCAGAACCGCCATAATATCGGCTTCATGGCAATGGATCGCATTGCAGCTGACCACGGCTTTAGCGGCTGGCGTTCGAAATTTCAGGGCCAGACCTGTGATGGCCGCTTTGGATCGGAACGTGTGACGCTCCTGAAGCCTGAAACCTTCATGAACCTGTCAGGACAATCGGTCGGCGAAGCAATGCGCTATCTTAAGCTGGCCCCCGAAGACGTGATTGTCTTTCACGATGAGATTGATCTGGCTCCCGGCAAAGTTCGCCTCAAAACCGGTGGTGGCCACGCAGGTCACAACGGTTTGCGATCCATCCACGGACATATCGGGCCAGACTATGATCGGGTGCGCATGGGTGTCGGGCATCCGGGCCACAAAGACGCGGTACCCGGCTATGTGCTGCGCGACTTTCCAAAAGCCGATGCAGAATGGCTTGACGATGAATTGCGCGGTATCAGCGATGGCATTGCAGAGCTGATCGCGGGTGATGGCGGTAAGTTCCTAAACGCGATCGCATTGCGCGTGGCCCCGCCACGGTCGTCCAAATCAACGCCAAAACCAAAGGCGCCACCTGCCCCGGAACCGCAGGTTGATGATCGCACGACCATGCAAAAACTGGTGGACCGCTTCCGATGAGCCGGGCGCCTATTCAAGACGCTTTCATGCTGCAGTCCAAGGCCTGCGCGGACCTCGACTCGCCCTTCATGGCGCAGCTGATGCAGTTGCTTGGAACGCGCGACTGGCCAGAAGGCCCCATCACAGACAGGATTTTTGGGTGGGGCGGTGACGTCACACCGCGTGGACAGTCTGTGTCCTTGCGGCTGGCTGGCGCATTGCACGCACTTCATTTGCAAGGGCATGCAATATTGTCAGACGTCTACCCCCCAAAGCAAGTCACCGACGATGAGCTTTGGAAGGCGTTTTGTAAGACGTTGGAAACCGATCGTATTCATATCGACAATTGGCTGAACAGCGCGCCACAGACAAACGAGGTGCGCCGATCAACCACTTTGATCGCGGCCGGGCATGTGCTGGCGGACCTCTACGGGTTGCCTTTACGCACATCTGAACTGGGGGCCAGTGGTGGCCTCAATCTGCACTGGGACGACTATGCCTTGGATGTGGGTGGCGCGCGTTTCGGTTCGCCTGATCCCGTTTTGACGCTGAACCCTGAATGGACCGGCTCCCTGCCGCCAGCGTCACGACCGGTTGTCGCGGCCCGCGCGGGCGTCGACCTCAACCCGCTTGATCCGGGCAATCCTGATGATGCGCTGCGATTACAGGCCTATCTGTGGCCGGACCAACCGCACCGGCTGACACTGACGCGGGCTGCAATCGGGGCCGCAAAGACGCGGGTTGCACAAGGCGACGCTATTGATTGGCTGGCCGGGCAACTGACCCATACACCCGGGCAGACCCATATGATCTACACGACTGTTGCATGGCAGTATTTTCCTGATGCACAAAAGGCCAAAGGTGCAGCCATGATCGCCAAAACCGGCGAGACAGCGACACAAAATACGCCCCTTGCGTGGTTTGGTATGGAAAATGACGGGGTGGGCCCCGGTGCCGCACTTACCCTGCGGCTCTGGCCCGGGGATCTGACAATCAATCTTGGGCGCGCAGATTTCCACGGACGGTGGCTAAAATGGGCCGGAATGCCTGCGCTTTCAAAACCCGCAGCTTAGAAATGGAATTTTAGCGCAAAGCGGCTAAGTTGCGAACAAAAGTGCAAACAACGCGATAAGGTTGCGACGCTATGGACAAAGACCCCTCATTCAACGTGCTGGGCAGCGCGCTTGCCACCTGCTCGACCGCCCCAATGACGGGGTTCTTCAGAAATGGTGCGTGCGATACATGCGCCGCAGACCAAGGCAGCCACACGGTTTGCGCCGTCATGACGGATGAGTTTCTGGCTTTCTCAAAATATGTGGGCAACGACTTAAGCACACCAAGACCAGAATTCGGGTTTCCGGGGTTGAATGCCGGTGATGGATGGTGCCTTTGCGCCAGCCGGTTCCTGCAAGCGCATGAGGAAGGCTGTGCACCAGACGTGAACCTGCACGCAACACACGTCCGCGCCCTTGAAATCGTTCCAATTGATGTGCTCAGAGCGCATGCCGCGCCCTATACTGAAGATTAATCAGGCCTTCGCCATCAGATCGTCGATAAAAAGGCTCAGCAGCTGCGTGCGTCCTGCCACGCCAGCCTTGCGATAGATTGCATTTGTCTGCGCCTTGACTGTCCCCTCACTGACATCGCGCAGACCGGCAATTTCCTGGGTCGACAGACCCTTAATCGCAAAAAGCGCAACATCGCGTTCAGCCGGTGTCAGCTGCCACTTTGCAAATCGTTCTTCCAAAACGTCCATGAAGGCGCCTGAGGCAAGCCGGAGTTGATCCTCAACCACAACATTGCGCGCCATTGTACGGCGCAACACAATCCAACCAAAACCTACACCAAGCAGAAGGCCCAAGGCCGCACCAAGTTCGATCAATTCGTAAAGCTGCCAACTGATTGGAGCAACACCGAAGACAGAAACCAGAATTTGGGACACGAAGAAAATTGCGCAGAGCAATTGCACCAAGACAATCGCGACAACGGTCACTTGCCCCTTCAAAACCCGACCTCCTCTTTACGCGCTCAGGCTACTCATCGTCGTCGTCGTCATCATCATCGTCGTCGTCGTCGTCGTCATCATCATCATCGTCATCATCATCGTCGTCGTCTTCGTCGTCATCATCTTCGTCTTCGTCATTCTCATCTTCATCGTCACCCGCTCCGGGGCCTTCGTCATCATCATTGCCAGATCCAGACCCAGCAGAATTCCCCGAACTTCCGCCGCTTGGGTTAAACAGGCGCGGGCTACCATCATCGTCCCCGTCGTCGTCGGCATTTCGCCAGTAGTCCCGAAGGATTTCTCCAGTTTGCGGGTTGAATACCAGTTCGCGATGCAGTTCGTCGCGCTGGGCAATCACCCGGATCCTGCCCAGCCAGGTTCTCTGCAATCTGATTTCCGAAAAGCCCTGCTCACGCAGTTGGCTAACAACCTGGTCCTGCACGGACTGGGCCGCCGCAACATGCGGCGCCCCTGCAAGTACCAAACATATGGCGACTTTCTTCAACATGAATGAACAAGCACTCTTTTCTGTCGGCTACTCATCGTCGTCTTCATCGTCGTCATCTTCATCATCGTCATCTTCATCATCGTCGCCTTCATCATCGTCATCTTCATCATCGTCATCGTCATCTTCATCGTCGTCATCTTCATCGTCGTCTTCATCATCATCTTCATCGCCGTCGTCTTCATCATCGTCATCTTCGTCATCATCTTCAATCGTGATGCCGGGTTCATAGTCATCATCATCATCGACCGGAGCAACCTCTTCTTTAAGGATCTCACCAGTTGCAGCGTCATATATCACCTCGAGCTTGCGCCCGCCCCGGATCGCTTCGACCTTGACCTGTGTCCGGCCGTTCGTGATGTCGATCCTCTCATAGCCCTGTGCCTGCAGTTGCGACGCGACCTGTTCGGCAATGGATTGTGCGTAAATTGGGGCCGCGCCAAGAGCGACCAACGTTGTGGTAGACAGCAAAATCTTCTTCATTTTCCAAACTCCTGTGATTAAGCGGCCCGCGTCCTGCGAACCATCTGCCAGGAGAAAACCCCATGCGCACGGGTCAAACCATGCATCACGGGTTTAGTCGGACCGCCATAAACCCAAGTTTATGGCCGTTGACCTATGTAGTCATGTCAAAGCCAAGGTGCTTTGCGACTGTGAAGATATCTTTGTCACCGCGCCCGCACATGTTCATCACCAACAGGTGATCTTTGGGCAAATCAGGTGCAATCTTCATCACGTGCGCCAACGCATGCGACGGCTCAAGTGCCGGTATGATACCCTCTTGCGCACAGCAAAGCTGAAAGGCTTCCAACGCTTCCACATCCGTGATCGCCACATACTCTGCCCGACCAATATCATGCAGCCAGGCATGCTCCGGCCCAATTCCCGGATAGTCGAGACCGGCGGAAATGCTAAAGCCTTCAAGGATTTGGCCGACGTCATCCTGTAGCAAATACGTCCGATTGCCATGCAAGACGCCGGGTCGGCCGCCCGTCAGTGACGCACAATGCTCCATCTTCGCATTGACACCTTTGCCGCCTGCTTCGACCCCAATGATATTGACCTCTTTGTCGTCCAAAAACGGGTAAAACAGCCCCATTGCGTTCGAACCACCGCCAATTGCCGCGATCAATGTATCGGGCAGTCGCCCTTCGGCGGCCTGCATCTGTTCCTTGGTTTCCTTGCCGATAATCGCCTGAAAATCACGGACCATCGCCGGGTAAGGATGGGGGCCCGCGACAGTACCAATGCAATAAAACGTATCACGCACGTTCGTGACCCAATCACGCAATGCATCATTCATCGCATCTTTTAATGTGCCACGACCTGACGTAACGGCCACAACCTCGGCCCCCAACAGACGCATACGGAAGACGTTGGGTGCCTGCCGCTCCACGTCATGAGCGCCCATGTACACAACGCACTTCAAGCCGAATTTTGCACATACGGTTGCCGTCGCAACACCATGCTGGCCGGCTCCCGTCTCTGCAATAATGCGTGTTTTGCCCATCCGGCGCGCCAGAATAATCTGGCCAAGTACATTGTTAATCTTATGGGCCCCGGTGTGGTTCAACTCGTCGCGTTTGAGGTAAATCTTCGCACCACCCAGATGCGCGCTAAGGCGTTCGGCGTGATAAAGGGGGCTGGGACGACCGACGTAATTTGTCCACAGATCATGCATCTCCGCCCAGAAAGTCTCATCCGTCTTTGCGAACTCATACTGCTTTTCCAATTCAAGGATCAGCGGCATCAATGTCTCAGACACAAAGCGTCCACCAAATTCGCCAAAACGACCCTTTTCATCGGGACCGGTCATGAAACTGTTGAAAAGATCGTTGGCCATGAGACACCTGCTTATTTCGTGCAGCCAAGCACTATAGCGTCTGATCGGGGGCGTAAAGCGGCCAACGGTCGCAGACTTTCGACGAAACGCCTGCCCTGTCGGGGATAGAACAGGTCTCAGCCGCACGTCCTCGTCCGGACAAGGCCCATCACGCCTTAGCGCACGCCCGCGGCCACGCAGAACGCCGCAATCAAATCAGGATCTTTCACCCCGGGCGCGCTTTCAACACCAGATGACACATCAACCTGCACTGTTCCGGTCAAGGCAATCGCCTCGCCAACATTCTGTGAGGTCAAACCACCCGCCAGCATCCACGGAACCGGCCAGCGCCGACCGGCAATCAAACGCCAGTCAAATGCCAACCCGTTTCCACCCGGCAACTCCGCGTTTTTGGGCGGCTTCGTGTCGACCAAAATCTGATCTGCCACGGCCAGATGATGATCCAGCAATGTCAGGTCTTCTTTATCCGCGATGCCGACGACCTTCATCACCGGCAGTCCATAGCGGGTTTTGACCTCGGCAACGCGCTCTGGCGTTTCGTGACCGTGTAGCTGAATAATATCGAGCGGCACAGCATCCGTCAGCTGGTCAAGCATCGCGTTGTCCACATCAACGACAAGCCCTACTTTAGCCACTCCGGGTGGCACCAATTGGGCCAATGTCGCCGCAGTTTCGAACGTAACGCTACGAGGGGACTTCTGAAAGAAATTGAAACCCACATATTGCGCCCCGGCATTTACGGCCGCATCAATGGTATCGGGTGTTTTCAACCCGCAAATCTTTACACGCGTCTGGGGCGTCATCAGCCAGTCTTTTCAAGCAGTGCCAAAACGTCATCATCGCCTTTGGCACCCGCTGCAGCACCACGCAACTGCTCGACCTCGCGCCGGAGTCTTTCGACTTCGCGACTTTTGCCGCGGGCGTCTGCGCGAATACGATGTTCGCGTACCCATTCCCATAGGAACCCAATCATCAGACCTATGCCAACGCCAATAAAGATCACCACAAACAACGGCAGTTGGATATCAGGTGATAGGCCCAGCAAATCGCTGAGCCCCTGCGGCATCGCACGCAAAGTGACAAAGTCCCGATTTGCAAGTCCGATCAGGATCAAACAAAGACCAACGATGGCCCAGAAGGCATAGCGAATAGTTTTCATGGAATTAGCATACCGTAGTTGTCGGGGACCGTGAACCGCTTTTCACAAACCGGCGAAACTGTCGCATGATCAGCATCAGCTGCTTAGCCGCCATTCAGGCGATCACGCAGCAGCTTACCAGTCTTAAAGAAGGGAACATGCTTCTCTTCCACCTCGACCGCTTCTCCGGTCCGGGGGTTGCGACCGATACGCTGATCGCGCTTCTTGACAGAAAACGCGCCAAAGCCGCGAAGTTCCACGCGGTCACCGCGCGCCATCGCTTCAATCACTTCTTCAAAAATCGTGTTTACGATCTTTTCAACGTCTCGTTGGTAGAGGTGTGGGTTCTCGTCGGCAAGTTTCTGGATCAGTCCGGAACGGATCATATTTTGGCCTCCCAACCAGCAAGCAAACACACGCTGCAGGTTTGTTCCTGCTTATCAAAGACTATAGGCAGTTTGCAGCGGCGACGAAATACCGCGATTGCAACGTTTTCATTCAAATACCGACACATTAGCGAACTAATCTAGGTGGATTCGGCAAATTATTCGCTGAATACGCAACTTCTCGCTAATCGTACTGCCCCGACCCGCAACCCGATTCGGCTTCAACTCGACTCTTTCTCCGGGCCCAACGACCGATGGAGTGTAGCTGCACAACAGCGCCACAACCGGGCCGTGCATCACATCACTTTCTTTCACATCGCAAGTGATGACCGCCGAAACAATGCGCCTAAGGACGACGGACTGTCCCTGATCCGCCAGCTATAAAGGGCTCAGATATCATACTTGTTGTCTGACTCGGCTGGGGATGTGATACCAGTTTGGCAAGTGTACTGACGAGTTAGGTGTAAGAAGAGATGAAGTGTTTGAAAAAGTCCGTGCTGACGGCCTGCGCAGTGTTCTTTGCAACCAGCGTAAATGCAGCAACTGTTGTAAACGGCAGCTTCGAGGACATCGGCAACGGTGACCTGAACAGAAATGGTTGGAATATTTTCAATTCTGTTCCCGGTTGGACCGGCAATCCAAACATCGAAATCCAGTCCAACAACACTTTGGGTTCGATTGACGCGCACGAGGGCAGCCAATATGCCGAACTGGATACCAATCAGGACGCGGGCATTTCACAAGATATCGCGCTCGGTGCTGGAACCTATAGCCTGAGCTTTTGGTATAGCCCCCGCGTCAACGCCGACCCGACCACGACCAATGACATGTCATATTCCGTTGTTGGTGCAGCTGAAACCTACATAAACAACATCGTCACCGGAGCACCAAACCCGCTCTACCCACATGGGACATGGACGAACATTCTTTCTTACTTCACCCTCGATAATGATGAGACGATCACGCTGTCTTTTGAGGCGATGGGTGGATCACGGTTCAACGGATGTGGCAACTGCGGCGCATTGATTGACGATGTGTCAATCGCAGCGGTGCCGCTGCCAGCAGGTGTGCTCTTGATGCTGACCGCGATTGGCGCCTTTGGTTTCGCGCGGCGGCGCACCACAGTCTAAAACCTAACCTGTTCAGGATTTTTAAGAGGGGTGGCATGTGCCGCCCCTTTTTCGTTGGAGCCGGCAATGGCAAAGCGCAGACGATAGCGTGATATGATCGGCCCAGCCTGCTCTACTATCTACGCAAAAGAAAACCCCGCCACAGTTGCCTGCGGCGGGGTCAATTCTTGCACTGATGCGCAGGTGACTTATTCGTCGCCCTTCAGAGCCGCACCAAGGATATCGCCCAAGGATGCACCAGAGTCGCTGGAGCCATACTGCTCAACCGCTTCCTTCTCTTCTGCAATCTCGCGCGCTTTGATCGACAGACCCAGCTTACGGGTCTTGCTGTCGATGTTGGTTACACGCACGTCAACCTTGTCGCCCACGCCGAAGCGCTCTGGGCGCTGCTCGGCACGATCACGGGACAGGTCAGAGCGACGGATGAAGGATTTTGCACCTTCATAGTCGACTTCAATGCCGCCATCTTCGATCTTGGTCACTTCAACAGTGATGACCGAACCGCGCTTCACACCGCCAACGGCTTCTGCGAACGGATCACCGTCAAGCGCCTTGATGGAAAGCGAGATACGCTCTTTCTCAACGTCGACTTCAGCGACTTTGGCCTGAACCACGTCACCTTTGCGGAAATCACCGATGACGTCTTCGCCGCGGCCTTCCCATGTCAGGTCAGACAGGTGAACCATGCCGTCAATGTCGCCTTCAAGACCAACAAACAGACCGAATTCGGTGATGTTCTTGACCTCGCCTTCAACCTCAGTGCCCTCAGGGAACTGCTCTGCAAAGACTTCCCATGGGTTACGCTGTGTCTGCTTGAGACCAAGGGAAACACGACGCTTCGCGCTGTCAATCTCCAGAACCATGACTTCCACTTCCTGCGAAGTGGAAACGATCTTGCCGGGGTGTACGTTTTTCTTTGTCCAGGACATTTCAGACACGTGCACCAGACCTTCAACGCCAGCTTCCAGCTCAACAAACGCACCATAGTCGGTGATGTTTGTCACGCGGCCCTGATGTACGGAACCGAGTGAGAATTTGGCTTCAACAGCATCCCATGGATCATCCTGCAGCTGCTTCATGCCAAGGCTGATACGGTGGGTTTCTTTGTTGATCTTGATGACCTGCACCTTGATCGTCTCACCAATGGTCAGGATCTCGGATGGGTGGTTGACCCGGCGCCATGCCATGTCTGTGACGTGCAACAGGCCGTCAACACCGCCCAGATCAACGAACGCACCGTATTCGGTGATGTTCTTGACGACGCCGTCAACTTCCTGGCCTTCGGTCAGGTTGCCGATCACTTCGGCACGCTGTTCGGCACGTGATTCTTCAAGGATTGCACGACGCGATACAACGATGTTGCCACGACGACGGTCCATTTTCAAAATTTGGAATGGCTGCTTAAGACCCATCAATGGGCCCGCATCACGCACAGGGCGGACATCAACCTGAGAGCCCGGCAAGAACGCCACGGCGCCGCCAAGGTCCACAGTGAAACCACCTTTGACGCGGCCAAAGATTGCGCCATCGACGCGCTCTTCGTCAGCATATGCTTTTTCCAGACGATCCCATGCTTCTTCACGGCGCGCCATCTCACGAGAGATAACAGCTTCGCCGCGGGCGTTCTCAACTTGACGCAGGAACACTTCGACAGTGTCACCAACAGCCAATTCAGCCTCTTCACCGGGATTTGCGAATTCTTTGATATCGACGCGGCCTTCCATCTTGTAGCCCACGTCGATGATGGCTTGGCCCGCTTCGATTGCGATCACCTTGCCTTTGACAACTGACCCTTCAGCGGGTGTGTCCATTTCGAAGCTTTCGTTCAAGAGTGCTTCAAACTCTTCCATTGTGTTAGCCATGTGGCGTCGTTTTCCTAACGTTTGGTTTTATACGGGCCGTGCGGTTGTCTCCGCCGGTCTTTGGATTGCGGTTTGGTCTGGCATCTTTCGCCGAACATAAAACAACAGGGCCGGCAACTTACCGACCCCGCTCAAGTCTCACGTCCGCGCCTGTCTCGACACTTCGACAGAGCGGCGTATAGGCTGGTTTGTTCATGTTTGCAAGGGGGTCGCGGCACCTGGGGTTTCTTTCGGGCCCTCACCATTATGCTGGCTATGAACCAACAAAAAACCGGGGAAATACCGATCCTCTACAGTTGGCGGATTGGTGCCACCATCTCCGGCATCTGCCCGAAATTCTTTACAGAAACAGCTCGCATCATATCCTCGGAGTATATTGTCAGAGTCAGTTTCCGAGGTACACCAATGAAACGCAAGGTTTTTATCGCTACTTTTACTGCCCTTGTCGGGCTGCAATCACCCGCAAATGCCCAATATATGGACATGTTCAACAGCGCCAATATGGCTGGCGTCAATATCGCCGGGACCGCCAGTGTAAACGCAGCGATTGGCAAGTCAGCAAATATCGCCAGCCGCAATACAACAACCGAGGACTGGGTCGCACCTGCGGACCGGGCGCAGCAATATCAACCAATCAGGTACTCCATGGATCATTCAGTCCGCGTCGGCGTCGTCAAAACCTATATCGACAGAGCCCGTAGAATTGATGCCGCCGAAGGTGAAGCCTTGGCGCAGGTCTTTGCCACACGGGATATGTTTGGCGAAACCCGCGGCAACATGCGGGCCTACGGGTTGGACATCGACGATCTGGGCGACGTCGTGACGGCCTTTTGGGCCGTCAATTGGGGGGCCGTGCATCAGTCCGGACGCCCGAGCAGAGCGCAAGTCAGAGGGCTGCAAGCACAGATCCATCGGGCGTTGGCAGGCAGCCAAATGTCGAGCCGCAATTCGTCAGCGGGGCTTCAGCAAATTGCCGATGATATGCTGGTGCGCATGATCCTGATTGACGGTGCCGTCGAACAAGGGCTGCGCGAAGGCAACACAAGGCTGCTGCAAGACGTCAGCAACAACGTGCGGCAAACCACATTGATACAAATGGGGTTCGACCTCGGCACGCTGAACCTGACATCAAACGGTTTCGAAAGATAATGAAGGGCGACGGGCTATTCCGCCCGGTCCCCGTATCATCGACCCGCTACGCAGCCATGCAAGGAAGGTCCGAAATTTTCAGCCGTTGCCAATAAGCTCTGCCAACTTGTCGAACGCTTGGGTCCAACCACCCTCGCCCTGACTACCGGCCGGCACACCTGCATGGGTCATAGTCATGACCGTTTGCCCACCTTGCGTTGACAGTTCCACGGTCACTTCCGTGGTGTCCGGCGTACCTTCGGGCATACCCATTGTCTGCGGGGACAGGACATTGCCATCCGCGTCGCACATGCTTTCGGTGTAAACCAGACGGCTAGGCGCAGAGACCTCTTTATAGACCCCGGTGAACCACATCGTCATGGTACGGTCCGGGCGCTTCATTTCCATGCAAATATTGCGGACACCGCCAACGCTGACGTCCATGTCCGCGACCGGCACTGAAAAGCCGATGGGACCATACCACTTCTGGAACTTCGCGGGGTCGGCCCACATCTCCCAGACGGCCGCGATTGAGGCATCGAAACGCCGCTCGATTGTCACCCATTCCGCCATATCAGTCATCCTCCACATCTTTCATTTCTTGCAATATCGCCGCCATCTTATCGAACCGTGCATCCCAAATATGCCGATATTGCTCGGTCCATCCCGCCACCGCTGCCAGCGGTTCAGGGTTCAACGTGCAAGGTCGAAACTGCGCGTCGCGCCCGCGCGACACCAGATTTGCACCTTCAAGAACGCGAATGTGCTTTGAAACAGCCGGCAAGCTCATCTCAAATGGTTCGGCCAATTCATTCACCGTTGCCTCCCCTTTCGCCAGACGCGCAAGGATTGCGCGGCGGGTCGGGTGGGCAAGCGCCGAAAAAGCGGCATCAAGTTGCGCGACACTAGTCATACAGGCACTATTAAACTAACTGGTTAAATAAACAAGCAGCCGATTTTCAGTGACCCAAACGGACCCAACAAAGATCCGTCGCCTTAGATCCGCAAAAGCGCGTCTTGAACCGCGTTGAAATAGGCCCCGACCTGCGCACCATCGACCAAGGCGTGATGGACTTCCAGCGTCATCGCCATGTCCCAGACACCGTCACGTTCGACAAACTTGCCCCACGTCACACGTGGTATACAGTCATCAGGTCCGGGCAGCGCATTATTGATCGATGTATAGTCCAGCCAAGGCATGCAAGACAGATAAGCCAGGTCATCACGCTCTCCGCTATTGGCTTGCAGAACGCCACCTTTTGCAGTTTCGTCGATTAGCGCCTTTGCTTGCGCATCAAAGCGCGCGAAATCTGGCACATATGGCACGTATGCGTAGCCAAAACTGCCCGCCTCCGTGGGCACGGTCATCGACAGCGTCACCATGTCATGCGCAACAACAACGTCATTTCGAAATCGCATGCAAAGTTCGGGCACGGCATGCAGTCCCGCCCCGATAGCATAAAGGCATGCACGATAGGGTGAGACGCCTTGCGCCTTCCGCACCATCACACGCGTCACATCAAGGCGGGAGGTCGTCGCGTAATGCGGACGATCGTAGCTGCGGAAGAAGTGAAATTGTGCCGCGCGCGGCCAGTTTTCAAGGTCAACGATCTGATGGGCCATAGCGATATTCTATGTCAGATTTATGATAGCAGAAACAGGAAAAACATCCATGTCTTCGACAAAAAGATCGCAAAATGTAAACAGCGCCATCACTCGTCTAATCGCGCTGTTTCACGTTTCTGTTCATCTGCGCACTAGCGGAACAGCAATGTATCCTGCAAGGCATCAAGGTTGGCCCGATACTCCGCAATTGCGCGGTCGCCCGGAATATCAAGTGCGGCAGCCGTTTCAATCCAGCCATCAACACGCTCTTGCGATACCTGCGCCAGTTCATCCAGAACGTCAGTATCTGCTTTGACGGTGTTCAGGCCTGTGGTCAGCATGTGCGACCGGTGCCCGTTATCAAAAGCATCCCAAGACGCTGAGCGATGTGCCAGAAATTCACCGGAAATCGAGGCAATCGCAACTTGATCATCGGCTGAAATCTGGTTCCACGCATCGTTCGACAAAAAAACCGAGAACGTGGGCGTGTAAAGACCATTGTCCACTTCGGTCACTGTGCGGTCTTCTTTCCAGACACCAACAGCACGGGCAGCACCATGGGCCATAAAGAACGTCAGCGTGCCATTTGCCGCTTCATCCTGCGCCATCAACTGCATTTCGGTTTCTTCGCGCACAGCCGCGGGGCCGCGCGTGTCCAAGCCAACAAAATATGGCACCGCATAATTATTCATGTCAGCGATGCCCTGATAGGCTTCGACCGGCTGATCACTCAGACGCCAGATATGCGCCGCTGGCGCGGCAACAAAGCCAAGCACCTTAGCTTCATCGAAGTAATCCGTTTTGGACAGATAATCCTCGTGCAAGTTCCACAAAGACACCGCCGTTTGCTCGGCTGTGCCTCCCATCAATGGGATCATCGGCAACTGCAAAAGCGAATGACTGTCTTCAAGGTAACCGTTGAAAATGTAGGCACCATCGACCGCGCCAGAGGTGACCAGATCTAGTTGGACTACCGGATCACGGTTCATCACGGGGGTCTACGAACTGAACACGTCCATCGGTCACTTCGGTGATCTGAGCAAGATAGATATCAATGATCCCGCTGTTCATAATGAACTTTGGCGCAGAGGTTTTATTGAAAGTAAACACCAAAGGTCCCGTTTGCGTTGCTGCAACTTCGGTGGCCGGCGCAGCCTCTGCCTCAGCCGCTTCTGCGGCCTCTTCGGTTTCGGCCTCAACGACCGGTCCGGCAACAGCTGCAACGACGGTTTCGCCACTACGACAAGGAACTTGAAGACGCTGTCCAATGAAAATCAGGTTTGGGTTGGGGCCAATAACATCGAGGTTGGCATTGTACAGCGCCTCAAAAACTGTGCTGCCATAGGCCCGTTTGCTTATGCCACTTAACGAACCGCCGCCAACGACGGTGTAGACTTGGCCACATGTGATAGGTGCATGCTTTGGGCTTAAACTACCATTGGCATCGTGCTGGCAACACGTGCTGCAATCGCACTACGGGTGAACGTCATACTCATCTAAACACTCCACTGACAAAAAAACCAAAAACATGCGGAAATCACCTGATCTGCAACATTTGCACATACGAATGTTAGAGATCGAAGTTGACAATATTATGGCTGAGGGGTCCTGCCGCGCGTCAAATATCCTGACCGCGCTCCAACAGGTCCTCGATCAGTTTACGCTGCAAGTCCGCGCTGTCACCGGCCCCAAACTGCGCCGCCCCGCCGCTATAAAGCGTGCCGTAGGTCGTGGCGATATTGACCGTCTGCGCCACACCGGAAATGAATTGATCACGCTCCAGTTCTTTGAACGGATGAATAAAGACGCCCCATAAACGGCCTTGCGCCACTGCATAGCGCGCATCCAACGCACTATCAAAATTGGCCTGCATGACCCGCTGCATTTCTTCTGGCGTCATGGTTTCGGCAGACCGAATGGGCACCATCGCCCGCATACGGTTGGCCCCAACATCGGTGACAATCAGGACAGGCACATCATCAATCTGAAAAGCAAACCCCGTCCCTGATGGGACTGCCTCGGGATCAAGGGCAAGAACAATCTCTGCCATCCGGTTCAGGGTCATGTGCGGCTCAGCGTCTTGGGCGTGAACCGAAGCGGGCAACAAAAAAGCAATCAAAGCGAAAACGCGGATCATCAGGCAAACTCCTTTGCTTTAACCGTAAGACGAAATATCCCAGACACCAAAGCAAGCTTTAGTGAAACTCTGCAACACGCCGGCCTATCCCCATGCGGCAGCGACGACTTCAACTGCTCTTGCCACCGCTTCGTCGATCGCAAGGTCGGTGGTATCAATGAGAACTGCGTTTGATGCCGGCAACAACGGGGCGGTCGCACGATTGCGATCTCGCGCATCACGCTCTTTGACATCCGCCAAGACAGTCTCAAGCGTGACATCCATACCCTTGCCGGACAATTCGTGAAAGCGGCGCTCTGCACGGCGCTCTGGGCTGGCTGTTATGAACAGCTTCACATGCGCATCCGGGCAAATCACCGTTCCAATATCGCGACCATCCAGCACGGCACCATCAGGCCGCGCTGCAAACCTGCGTTGAAAGACCAAAAGCGTGTCGCGCACTGCCGCGATCACCGCAATTTCGCTCGCAGCCTGAGCAACCTGCGGTGTGCGCAGCGTGTCATCTTCCAGATCAACAGGATCAAGCGCCTTTGCCGCGACAACCGGATCATCACCTGACAACACCTTGGCACCCACCGCTCGGTACAAAAGCCCCGTATCGAGATGGGCAAAGCCAAAGTGCGCGGCAACCGCCTTTGAAATCGTTCCCTTGCCAGCCGCGGCAGGGCCGTCAATGGCAACGGTAAAGCTCATGTGTTCGTACGGACCAATTGTGCACCCAGGCGACCCATCAAATCTTCAAAAATCGGAAAAGACGTCGCAATTGGACTGCCATCATCAACGCTCATCGGTTTTTGCGTCGCCATGCCCATCACCATAAAGGCCATCGCAATGCGGTGATCCAGTTGGCTCGCCACGGTCACCCCTCCGGGCACATTGCCGTGACCCAAACCCGTGACTTTCCACCAATCGGGGCCGTCCTCAACACTCACCCCGGCGGCCCGGAGCCCTTTGGCCATTGCATCAATGCGGTCACTTTCCTTGACCCGCAGCTCTTTGACCCCCTGCATGTCAGTCACACCTTGGGCAAAGGCGGCGACAACGGACAGCACGGGATACTCGTCAATCATACTGGCCGCACGCGCCGGCGGCACGGCAATGCCTTTCAGGTCAGGCGAAAACCTGGCGCGCAGATCGGCAACAGGCTCGCCTCCTTCTTCGCGCATGTTCTCATAGACCAGATCAGCGCCCATGTCCTGCAACGTGGTGAACAAACCCGCACGCGTCGGGTTCAACCCGATATTTGGCACCAGCACATCAGAACCCGGCGTGATAACTGCGGCACAAACGGGAAATGCGGCCGAAGAAGGATCGCGCGGTACCACGATCGACTGTGGCGTCAGTTCAGGTTGACCATTCAGCGTAATCACGCGCCCATCATCGGTTTCTTCCACCGTCAGCGTTGCGCCAAAGCCTTGCAACATCCGTTCGGTATGATCGCGGGTCGCTTCCTTCTCGATCACGACAGTCTGGCCCGGTGCGTTCAGACCAGCCAAAAGGACCGCAGATTTCACCTGCGCCGATGGCACGGGGACGGTGTATCGGACGGGCACCGGATCAGCGGCGCCGACAAGTGTCATGGGCAAGCGCCCACCCGACCGGCCCACGGTTTGCGTGCCAAAAAGGGCCAGCGGATCAGTCACACGGCCCATCGGACGGCTATTCAAAGATGCATCACCGGTAAAAGTAACCGAAATCGGCGACGTCGCCATCGCGCCCATGATCAAGCGCACCCCAGTCCCGGAGTTCCCGCAGTCAATCACCTGATCCGGCTCGGCAAAACCGCCAACACCAACGCCCATGACGGTCCATTCGCCGTTGCCGTGGTTGGTCACCGTGGCACCAAAGGCTTGCATCGCTTTTGCCGTATCCAGAACGTCCTCACCCTCAAGCAACCCAGTGATATGGGTCTCGCCGATGCAAAGCGCCCCAAGGATTAATGAACGGTGCGAAATGGACTTGTCGCCCGGAACATGTGCCTCGCCTTTCAGGGGTCCACAGGGGCGCGATGTCATAGGGATCGGGGTGCCGTGACCGGACATGTCTCATTCCTTCCAAGTTCGGGCAGTTGATAACGCAGGGCTTTGGCAGGGTCCATCACCGCAAACGTCATCCGGCCAACAATTATTCGGGCGACTTACACCCGGCGAAACGTCAGATAGTGCGGCGTACGCCCCTCACGAAGCGCTTTTTGTTCATAGCGGGTCGACACCCAATCGGCCCAGGGTTGCCGCCAATCATCCGGCCGCTCGGCCAACCACGTAAATCCATGTGCGGGCACTTGCTCCAGCGTCTGGCGCACATAGTCCTGAATGTCCGTGGCAACACGCAACTCAGCGCCCGGCTTCATCACCCGATGCAACGGGGCCAGATGCTCAGGCGTGACAAAACGCCGGCGATGATGCCGTTTTTTGGGCCACGGGTCGGGATAGTTCAGGAATACCTTCGACAATGTCGCATCCGGCAAAACATCGAACAAGTCCCTGACGTCACCGGGGTGAACGCGCAAATTATTGACGTCGGCCTTGCGAATTTTCCCCAGCAACATGGCCACACCGTTGATAAAGGGTTCACACCCGATCAACCCAACATCAGGATTGGTCTGGGCCATATGAACCAAATGCTCGCCACCACCAAAGCCGATCTCAAGCCAGATGTCGCGGTTCGGAAATACCTGTGTCAAATCAAGCGGCAGCCGGTCAGGATTTTCCTCCCAACTGATCGGGCCAGGGGACAGCGGCGCAAGGTCATTTTCAAGATAGTCATGCTGCGACGCACGGATGGTCTTGCCCTTGAAACGGCCATAAAAATTGCGCCAGGGCGCACCGGAAGGATGTCTGGTGTTTGTCATAGGCCGGGCTTTAGCAAGCGTGGGCTGCTTTCGCAATCGGCGGGTGGACCACAGCCCACCCCGCCTTGATCAAACGGCGCGCTTCAGCGCCTCAACCAGATCGGTACGTTCCCAGCTAAATCCGCCATCTGCGTCAGGTGCGCGGCCAAAGTGCCCATAGGCCGCTGTGCGCTCATAAATTGGCTTGTTTAGCCCAAGATGCTGGCGAATTCCGCGCGGTGTCAGATCCATCACCTCGGCAATGGCGCGCTCGATCTCAGCGGGCGCAACGTCACCGGTGCCATGCGTGTCAGCGTAGATCGACAACGGCTTGGCCACGCCAATCGCATAGCTCAGCTGGATCGTGCAACGCTCTGCCATCCCGGCAGCGACGACGTTCTTGGCCAGATAGCGGGCGACATAGGCCGCCGACCGGTCCACCTTGGTCGGATCTTTGCCGGAAAACGCGCCGCCGCCATGCGGGGCAGCGCCGCCATAGGTATCAACGATAATCTTGCGTCCGGTCAGACCGGCATCACCGTCGGGCCCGCCGATGACGAAAGTTCCCGTCGGGTTGACCCACCATTCGGTCTGAGGCGTGATCAGGCCATCTGGCAGTACCTCGCGGATATAGGGCTCAACAATGGCCCGGATATCCGCGCTGGTTTGGCTTGCGTCGCGGTGCTGCGTTGACAGCACAATCTGTGTAACCTCAACCGGCTTACCATCTTCATAGCGCAGTGAAACCTGACTTTTGGCGTCCGGGCGCAGGGTCTCTTCCTGACCGGATTTGCGCACTTCGGCCAAACGGCGCAAAATAGCATGGGCATATTGGATCGGGGCCGGCATCAATTCTGCGGTTTCAGTTGTGGCATAACCAAACATGATACCCTGATCGCCGGCACCTTCGTCTTTGTCCTTTGCAGCATCAACGCCTTGCGCGATATGGGCGGATTGCTGGTGCAGCAGGTTCGTAATCTCGCAGGTTGCGTGGTGGAACTCATCCTGCTCGTAGCCGATATCCTTGATACAGGCGCGCGCGATATCCTCAACCCGGCCCATGTAGTCCTGAAGCTTTGATTGATCCGACAGGCCAACCTCGCCACCGATCACCACGCGGTTTGTTGTTGCGAAAGTTTCGCAGGCAACCCGTGCTTCAGGTTCTTCGGTCAGGAAAGCATCAAGGATCGAGTCAGAAATCCGATCGCATACTTTGTCAGGATGACCTTCAGAAACAGATTC
This sequence comes from Yoonia sp. JB2-21, assembly GCF_055693545.1. Classification (NCBI taxonomy): domain Bacteria; kingdom Pseudomonadati; phylum Pseudomonadota; class Alphaproteobacteria; order Rhodobacterales; family Paracoccaceae; genus Yoonia; species Yoonia sp. JB2-21. The sequence goes on along the minus strand of NZ_JBVFUC010000001.1, from coordinate 2,756,643 downwards.
CGAGGTGAAGATATAGTTTTGACGTGCCATGAGGATGTGCTCCATTGATATTTTCTGCCACGTCAGGAAGCCGTTGTGACAGAACCAGACACCCGCATAGGGGGTGCCTATCGGAACGTCAATCGCTATTGCGTCGGGCCGTTGCGTAAGCGCCAAACATTAACAAAAGCACACATACGATCAGCGGTATGTCGCCCCAACGGCTATACAGCGTCGCGAGGGCAATAGGCGGCAATGCCACATCAAGGATACCGTCAACGCCCAACGGCAGAGAGGCAATCAGGCGGCCCTTGGCGTCAATCATTGCGCTGATCCCTGTATTGGCGACGCGCACCATCGGCAGACCTTGTTCAATGGCGCGCAGCCGCGCCTGTGCAAGATGCTGATGCGGTCCGGCTGCTTGCCCAAACCATGCATCGTTCGTGATCAGCAAAAGCAACCGTGGGCGCGTTGCGCCATAGCTGATTTCTTCGGCAAAGATACCCTCGTAGCAAATCAGAGGGACAGCCGCACCAATCCCCGGCAGATCAATAGGCCCTGTTTGCTGGCCCGGGGTGAAACCTGACCCGAGATTGCGCGCCAGTCCTGCCGCACCCACTTGTCCCAAAAGCCGCGCCCCGGGGATATATTCGCCAAACGGCACAAGGTGACGCTTGTCATAAATGCTCTGCACCAGCCCATCGGGCGCCATCACCACAAGGCTGTTATAGGCGCGGGCCTCAGCGTCGCGCCGTTGGATACCAAAAACCAATGGTGCCCCGCGTGCGGCACCGGCAAGCAGGCTAAGATCGTCGTCAATGTGATTAAGCAAATAGGCAATCGCCGTTTCCGGCCATACAACAAGGTCGGGCACATCGCCTTGACCGGTCAAGGTCAGCAAGCGGTTCAGGAACACGTCACGATAGGCAGGATCCCATTTTTGATGTTGCGGTGCATTTGGCTGAACAAGCCGCACAACCGGCAGATCATCAGCAGGTGCAATGGCGGGACCGGGGCGCACCACAAAAGACAAGGCCACAAAAAGCCCCAGCACAACCAATCCCGCAACTCTTTGGCGTCCAGCCAGCAGGGCTATGGCCCAGCCGCAGACAATTGTGATCAGCGTCAACAGATGTGGGCCACCAACGGATGCAAGTTGGGCAAGTCCTGTCGAGACCCAGACATGACCCAGCAACGCCCAGGGAAAACCTGTCAGGATCAATGATCGCAGGATTTCCGACCCAACCAACATCACGGCAAAAAGAAAGGTGCTTCCGGGGGCAAGCCGGGCGGCCACGCTCGCGGCAAGCGCCCAAAAAAGGGCACCCCCTGCCCCCATCAAAAACAACGCGAAAGGGGCCATCCAGCCATGCGTCGCGATGTCCACCATGAATGGTTCAACAATCCAGCGCAGGCTGAAAGCAAAATAACCAAATCCAAAGGCCCAGACATGAAACGCCGCCTGACGGCGGTCAACGCTGCCGGGATACATCCAAAACAGCAGCCCAAGGGCCGCAACGGTCGCAATCCAGAAATCAAATGGGGCCTGCCCCAAACCCGCGACCACGCCCAACACCGCCAGCAGGGTAAATCGAAACCACCACGGGCGGGTCGCGAACTGCGCGCGCATCTCAGCCATTGCTGGCGGCAGGCAGACGCACGCGCAAACGCTTTACCCGGCGCGGATCGGCATCAACGACCTCAAATTCGGGACCATCGGGATGAACAATCACTTCGCCCCGCGCAGGCAAGTGCCCAGCCAGCAGTGTTACCAGGCCGCCCAACGTATCAATCTCTTCCTCATCAATTTCCTCGGGGTCAGTCAGCGCCATGCCGATTTCGGCCTCAAAGTCATCAAGATCAGTGCGCGCCTGTGCCAGATAGCAACCCGGTTTTTCCATGATCCAGCTTTTGACTTCTTCAATGTCATGCTCGTCTTCGATCTCACCCACAACCTGCTCGATGACATCTTCGATTGTAACCAACCCATCGGTGCCGCCATATTCATCAATCACAAGAGCCATATGAATACGCTCTGCCTGCATCTTCTGCAGCAGCACACCCAAGGGCATAGAGGGCGGGACATAAATCAGGGGCCGAACCATTTCGCGCAGGTTCATTGTCGGGCCTTTGCCGTTGAAGCCATGCAACAATGCAAAGTCCTTCAGGTTTGCGGTCCCAATTGGCGTATCAAGGGTGCCATCGTAAACAGGGACGCGGGTCTTGCCACTTTCGCGGAACACCTCGACCAATTCATCTTTGGTAATGCTCAGCGGCACGGCAACAATGTCGGGCTTAGGCACAGCCACGTCCTCAACCCGCATCCGACGCAGGTTCAGCATCCCCAGCACGGAACCGGCTGCCTTCAACACTTCTGAGGGTGTCTCTTCGTGCACTTGCGGGGTCGCGGGGGGCCGAAACGCCCGGGCAAGACGGGACAACAGCCCCGGAGTTTGATTGGTCTGATCGATTTGCGCGCTTTGCGCTGCGATAGACGGTGCGTCGTCAGTGTCGCCCATTTTATCCTTACCTATGCAGGTCTTCTGACCCGGTCATTCCCTATATGGGTCAGGAATACCCAATTTGCCAAGTATCTCTGTTTCCAACCCTTCCATCAGGGTGGCGTCACGGTCACGCTCATGATCGAACCCCAGTAGATGGAGCGTGCCATGAATAAGTAAATGAAGGGTATGATCGCGCATTGGTTTGCCGGCACCATCGGCTTCCTTGGCGCAGGTTTCAAAGGCGATTGCGATGTCACCCAACTCAGTATCTTTGCCCGGTTGCGGCGGAACCGGCATTTCGCCATCCATCGCGGGCGCACGTTCATCTGACGGCCAGCTTAACACATTTGTCGGCCTTGGTTTGCCCCGAAAATCTTCGTTCAAGGCAGCAATCCGGGCGTCGTTGCAGGCCAGCAGGCTGATTTCAAAGGCGGATGGCTCAATCCCCAATCGCTCAAGCACCGCGTCGGTCGCAAGCTGGGCCATCTCTTCGATGTCAGCCCAACGCTTGTCCTCAACCAAACAATCCACGGTCACTTGGGATCATCCGCCTCATAAGCTTCGATGATCGCGGCAACCAACGGGTGACGGACCACATCTTTAGATGTGAAGTAGTTAAAACTGATCTTGGGAATATTCTTCAGCAAACGTTCCGCATCCCAAAGACCCGAATTTACGCCACGCGGCAGGTCGATCTGCGTCCGGTCCCCAGTGATCACCATACGCGAACCTTCGCCCAAACGGGTCAAAAACATCTTCATCTGCATGGTCGTGGCATTCTGCGCCTCATCGAGCACAACAAATGCGTTTGAAAGCGTCCGACCACGCATAAAGGCAAGTGGCGCAATTTCGATCACCTTTTCCTCAATCATTTTGGCGGATTGCTTGCCCGGCAGAAAATCATTCAGCGCGTCATAAAGGGGCTGCATATAAGGATCGACTTTATCCTTCATATCGCCGGGCAGATAGCCCAGCTTTTCGCCCGCCTCGACAGCGGGACGGGACAGGATGATCTTGTCCACATGGCCGCTAATCAGCATGTTCACACCGACGGCGACAGCCAGATAGGTTTTGCCGGTACCCGCCGGGCCAATGCCAAACGCCAGTTCTTTGTCGAAAAGCGCTTGCACATAGGCCTTTTGCGCATCTGTGCGCGGCTCGACCAGCTTCTTGCGGGTCTTGATCTCGACCCGGGCGGTCTCGCCTTTGAACAGTTCAATTTGGTCGCCATCAGGAACCTGCTCGGGGGCCATACGCAGCTCACGGTCCAGATCACCGGGTTCCAACGCGCGGCCCGCCTCCAGACGGCTATAGAGCGCTTGCAAAACCTGCGTCGCTTCATCGCGCGCATCATCATCGCCAATCACGGCAAGCTGATTGCCGCGGCGCAGAATTTGCACGTCGAGTTTATCTTCGATGGTGGTTAGGTTGCGGTCATATTCACCGCAAAGGTCAATCAGCAGAAAATTGTCCGGGAATTCTAACAGAGCTTCTGTCGCAGCGTCAGCGGGTGGGGTCAGGGCACCAGTGGCCAATCATCTCTCCTTTTGCATCTATATGTAGGTATCGTGGCGGGTCCGACCGCAAGGCGCAAGGGAACAATCCGAAATGTCGCAGGATTGATACAAAAAACGGATGGTTCATAGGGTAAGGTGGATTATCAATCCACCTTACATCAAAGCACCCTTCAGCGAATTGGGACTGTCCTCAACAATGCGCACGCGGCGCACCTGGCCCAGCACATCCGCCGGCGCATCAGCATAAACCGCATGCAAATACTCGGACTTACCGATCATCTGCCCCGCTTCGCGTCCCGCCTTTTCAAACAACACCTTGACCTCACGACCCACCATAGACGCCTGCGTTTCTTGCTGTTGCTGTCGCAGCAATGCCTGCAGTCGCTGCAAGCGGTCGTGCATCACATCCTCCGGCAATTGCGGCTTTTCAGCTGCCGGTGTGCCCGGACGGGTCGAGTATTTGAACGAATAGGCCTGCCCATAGTGGACATCGCGGACCAACTGCATCGTGTCCTCAAAATCCTCTTCGGTTTCACCGGGGAAACCCACGATGAAATCGCCCGATAGCAAAAGATCTGGCCGCGCTGCGCGAATCCGCTCGATCAAACGCAAATAGCTGTCGCCCGTGTGTTTGCGGTTCATCGCCTTGAGAATACGATCCGACCCCGACTGCACAGGCAAATGCAGGTACGGCATCAGCTTGTCGCAGGTACCATGCGCCGCGATCAGCGCATCATCCATGTCGTTGGGATGCGATGTAGTAAAGCGGATACGCTCCAACCCATCGACCTTGTCCAAGGCCCAGATCAGCCCCGCCAAGCCACCCTCGTGCCCGTGATAGGCATTCACGTTCTGGCCCAAAAGCGTGATTTCCTTCACACCGCTTTCGACCAATTCCTCCGCTTCGCGGAGAATCCGATCAGCGGGGCGCGAAACCTCTGCCCCACGGGTGTAGGGCACCACACAAAAGGCACAAAACTTGTCGCACCCTTCCTGCACCGTCAAAAACGCGGTCGGGCCACGCTTGGCTTTGGCACGCGTCTTGAGCGTTTCAAACTTATCATCATCGGGAAAATCAGTGTCGAGCGCCTTCGCACCCGTCTGAATAGCATCATCCATCGCAGGCAGCCGGTGATAGCTTTGCGGGCCAACGACCAGATCCACCATCGGCTGACGTTTGATGATTTCCTCGCCCTCGGCTTGGGCCACACAGCCCGCGACACCGATCTTCAGATCAGGGTTTGCGGCCTTGAGCCCCTTAAAACGACCCAACTCGGAATAGACCTTTTCTGCCGCCTTTTCGCGAATATGGCAGGTATTGAGCAGAATCATATCCGCGTCATCAGGCGTCTGCGTCTCGACATAGCCCTTGCCGCCCAGCGCTTCGGCCATGCGTTCACTGTCATAGACGTTCATCTGACAGCCATAGGTCTTGATATATAGCTTTTTGGGCGTGGACATCGGGCAGGCTCATGGGTTGGGAATATCGATGCCTTCTAACGACTTGGCCGATTGCTTGCAATGCGGGCCGATATCGCCGAATCTGCGCAGACTGTTGAGGATCGCACAGCCATGCACTACCCTTCTCTGGCCGCGTTGACGCATGACGCCAAATGGACGCTCAAGAGCGGGTCCATCGCACTGATCCTGATCGAAGATGATGTGGCCGTCGCCGAGACAATCGCTCATCACATGCGCGCACGCTTTGCCAACATGATCGCCTTTTGCGCGGCGGATCAGGCGCTTCCGGCAGATGTGCCCGACACCCTGCACCGCGTCGATTTTGACGTCAGCGCGGATGACGCACTGCAAGAGATCACAAATGCGATGATCAAGGCCGCACCCGGTGAATGGCTCTACTACGGTTATAACGCGGAATACCTGTTCTACCCTTTCTGCGAACACCGCAGTGTGGGGGAAATGCTGGGTTTCATGACCGAAGAACGGCGCGACACCGTCATGGCCCATATGATCGACCTCTACGCCAAAGACCTGAGCGCGCATCCCAGCGGGGTCGACCGCGACAGCGCGCATTTTGACAAATCCGGCTACTACGCCTTGGCCCGCGAAAGTGCGGATGGGGAAACACTGGAACGACAGATCAACATCTTCGGCGGATTGCGGTGGCGGTTCGAGGAACACATCCCCAAGTCGCGCCAACGCACCGACCGCATCGCGTTTTTCCGCGCGCAGCCGGGACTGCAAATGTTGGCAGACCGGTCGTTTAATATTGACGAATACAACACCTACGCCTGCCCATGGCACAACAACCTGTCAGCCGCGATTTGTTCGTTCCGAACGGCCAAAGCGCTCCGGCGCAATCCCGGCAGTCGCGCGGTTATTGATACGTTCCACTGGCCGCAGTCCGAACCATTCAGCTGGCAATCGCAACAGCTCTTGGATTTGGGGCTGATGGAGCCCGGACAGTGGTTCTAGGCGTACGCTGCTTTTGATGATGAAGTGAGCAGTAAGGCCAATCGCTGGGTTTCTTGGCAAGGCCCGCATGAATGGGTGCGGACCGGATCAGGTGCATATGCAACGCCAGGTCGTCCTCGTCTCGGATCACATGTTCCCAAAACCGACGCTGCCAGATCCCCTTTTCACCACGCCTGCGATGGCTCTCCGGAATATGCGCCGGCGCCGGTGCATGACGGGAAAAGCCGGATTTGATCATCCGCCAACGCTTGGAAAAATCGGCATCGCCTTCTGGTAAGGTCCAAATCATATGCAACTTGTTGGGTAAGATCACGGCTGCATCAATCTCAAACGGCCAGCGTTTACGGCAGAGCCTCGTGGCATCCCGCAGCAGATCAATATGCGTCACCAGCAGGTCAGAATGCTGATTCTGCAAGCGAACGGTAAAGAAATAAGTGCCGCCAGGCACGCGAAGACGGCGATAATTCGACATCCCGCCAGCGTCATGCAGCAAGGTTAATTAAGCGTAAAACTGATCGAAAAGGTAAGGTGGATCATGATCCACCTTACATATCAGGTCCGGCGCAACCGGATCACCACGTCAACAGACGCAATCTCTGCACCCTCCGGCGCATCCGGCAAATGGCTGATCTCAAGCTGATCGGCGGGTGCATCGGTCAGCTTTGCCGTATCTTCCCAATAAAAATGCGGGTGGTCTGACATGTTGGTATCAAAATAGCTTTTCGATCCATCCACCGTAATTTCGCGCATCAGGCCCGCGTCGCAAAAGGCGCTCAGCGTGTTGTAGACCGTGGCAAGCGAAACCTTCTCATCCGTATTGGACGCGGCTTCAAACAGGCTTTCTGCTGTGACATGCCGGTTCTGCCCGTCACCAACAAGAAGCGACGCCAAAGTCATGCGCTGACGCGTCGGACGAAGCCCGGCCCCGGCCAACCAATCTGCACTGCGTTGTGTTTCGATGTCGCTCATATCACTCATCTTGATAACTATTCTCATCTATATGGGAAAAATATCCCCCGGATCAAATGAAATTCGTCATAAAACCGGCAGACTTGCTCTCATAAACCGCTCAGTGCTAGAGGTCATTTGACGCAGTCAAGAAGAATGAGACCAGCAAGATGGCGGATTATCCCACCCATTTCGACAAAGAAGACCTGCTCAAATGCGCTCGCGGAGAGCTGTTTGGCGCAGGCAACGCCCAACTTCCTGCCCCACCAATGCTGATGATGGACCGGATCACGGATATCTCTGGCGATGGCGGCGAACATGGCAAAGGTCATGTTGTCGCGGAATTTGATATCACACCAGATCTGTGGTTTTTCGACTGCCACTTCCCCGGCAACCCCATCATGCCCGGGTGTCTTGGTCTCGATGGTCTGTGGCAACTGACGGGCTTCAACCTTGGTTGGCGCGGCTGGCAGGGACGTGGCTATGCGTTGGGTGTGGGCGAGGTCAAACTGACCGGTATGGTCCGCCCTGATCGCAAGATGCTGACTTATAAAATCGACTTCACCAAAGCGATCCAAACCCGCCGCCTGACGATGGGCGTGGCGAACGGCATTGTTGAGGCCGACGGCGAGGTCATCTATCAGGTTACCGATATGAAAGTCGCCTTGTCCGAGAGTTAAGCCCTCGTACAGACTGACGTCCAAGCATTAAGGGAGGTGCCCATGCGCCGTGTTGTTGTCACAGGTCTCGGGATCGTATCACCGATTGGGAACACCGCTGACGAAGTTCTTGCCGCCCTCAAGGCAGGCAAATCCGGGATCGAAGCCTCGCCCGAAATGGTCGAACACGGCTTTCGCAGCCAAATCGCGGGAACGCTTAAGATCGACATCAGCGAGCATGTGGACAAGCGCACCTTGCGTTTCATGGGGCCCGGTGCCGCCTATGCGCATATCGCAATGGGTCAGGCGATAGCGGACGCCGGCTTGGGCGAAGATGACGTCGTCAACCCAATGACCGGGCTGATCGCGGGGTCCGGCGGGCCATCCACTTCGGCCATCTTGACCGCGCATGAAGTTGTCAAAAATACCGGTGCGACCAAACGGATTGGCCCTTTTGCTGTGCCAAAGGCGATGTCCTCAACCGTGAGCGCCAATCTTGCGACGGCCTATAAAATCAAAGGCATGAATTTCTCGATCACCTCCGCCTGCTCGACCTCATTGCACTGTATCGGCATGGCCGCACAACAAGTCGCTTTGGGCACCCAAGACATCATGTTTGCAGGCGGCGGGGAAGAGCTCGACTGGACGCTGTCTTGCCTCTTTGACGCGATGGGCGCCATGTCGTCGAAGTATAATGACACACCAGAGAAGGCGAGCCGGGCCTTCGACGCAGATCGCGACGGGTTCGTGATTGCTGGCGGCGGTGCGATGGTCGTGCTGGAAAGTCTAGAAAGCGCGCAAGCGCGTGGCGCGAAAATCTACGCCGAAGTGACCGGCTTTGCCGCTACATCCGACGGGGCTGATATGGTCGCCCCCTCGGGTGAAGGCGGCGAACGGGCGATGCGCGGGGCGCTCAAGACACTCCCAGACGATCGCAAGATAAGCTATATCAACGCCCATGGCACATCCACACCCGTTGGCGATGTGGGCGAGGTTGAAGCGGTGCGCCGCGTCTTTGGCCAAGGGACAACGCCCCCGATCAGCTCCACCAAGTCGATGACGGGTCACAGCCAAGGGGCGACAGGCGCACAAGAAGCCATCTATTGCCTTTTGATGCTGGAGCATGACTTCATCGCGCCGTCTATCAACGTCGAAACGCTCGATCCGGCACTTGATCCGGCTGAAATCGCAACGGATCTGGTTGAAAACGCGGGGCTGGATACTGTGATGACGAACTCTTTCGGGTTCGGCGGAACCAACGGCTCCATGCTGCTTTCCAAGTTCAAAGGTTAAACAAATGACGATATCCATGCAGGGCAAACGCGGGTTGATCATGGGGGTCGCCAACGAACGATCCATCGCATGGGGTATCGCCAAAGCCATGGCCGAAGCGGGCGCAGAACTGGCGTTCACCTATCAAGGCGAAGCCTTTGGCAAACGTCTTGAACCGCTCGCACAGTCCGTGGGGGCAGATATCATGGTTGATGTCGACGTGAACGACGACGCCAGCATGGATGCAGCCTTTGCCACGCTCAAGGACCGCTGGGGCACACTTGATTTCGTGGTGCACGCGATTGCCTTTTCTGACAAGTCAGAGCTGACCGGGCGTTTCATCAATACCAGCCGCGACAACTTCAAGAATTCGCTGGCGATCTCATGCTATTCCTTCATCGACGTGGGACGGCGCGCAGCAGAGCTGATGCCAGATGGCGGCACCCTGCTGACGATCACTTTTCAGGGATCCAATCAGGTTGTGCCATTCTACAACGTCATGGGCGTCGCCAAGGCGGCGTTGGAATCCGCAACGCGCTATCTGGCCAATGATCTGGGGCCACAAGGCATCCGCGTGAACGCGATCAGCCCCGGCCCCATGAAAACGCTTGCCGGTGCAGCCATCGGCGGCGCGCGCAAGACTTACAAACACGCCGACCAGAACGCGCCACTTGGCAGCAACGCGACGCTCGAGGCCGTGGGCGGTACCGCCGTCTATCTGGCATCTGATGCGGGCGCATGCACAACCGGAGAGATCATCCGCGTGGATGGCGGTTATCACGTGCTGGGCATGCCGCAGATTGGGAATATCGGGTAGGCTGGCGGAGCATCAGTGAACGTAGAGGCCGATTTTCTACTTTGCGAGTGGCCGGTTTTCGTTCTACGCGCGCTCACTAACGAGTTCGTTCAGAGACGTAAGCGCGTTCGAAATTTCGAATTTCTAGTTCGTTTAGTGAAATCCAAAAAGTAATCGAAATCATTTCACCATGTTGGAACCGTAGGTCCGGGTCGCTGGCAATTGTCAGCAAAGGTAGATCTCTTTTGTCTGCATTTGACCTCGAACCTTCGCTTGCCTCGCCCCCTATGCAGTGCATAGCGAAATGGCTGGAGCAGCCCGGCACAATCGCTCGCCCACGATCCTTGCGCGTTGTGCGGTCCAAATTTTTGTATCGGTCCTGATTTAATTTCGTAGCAGCGCTCCGGAACGCTGCATTTGGGAAAAGATCGTACTCCCAACTCTCAACTGGTTCAAAATTGAACGCCCAGCGTTCATATCCCTCTGTGGGGTCCAAAGTGTAAAAATATGATACGTCTTCTTCTGAGCGGTGTTGAGGTAGCGTCGGCATTTTGCGCACCGCAACATTGGAGGTGTCGTCTGGGCAGTAGATGACTTTCCCAGAATCCGGAGGCGTGTCGCATGCCGGAGCAATCATAGGATCAAAAAAGAAGAACAGACTTCCCGTTTTTGGTAATGGCAAAGTATCCTCGTTTGGAACTGACGCGAGATCTATTTGCCCAAGAAAATGCATCGGTGCCTGTCGTTCTCCGAACGCACTAAACCAAGGCCATTCGAAGTGTTCTGGCAAAGTAGGCTCTCCGCCAAACCAGCATCCTTTGGCACCTTCATCATCCTGTGAGGGACACTTGCGCAAATGGATGCCTGTACGCTTCGCGGCATCCAACATGCTTGAAAGTTCATCCGGGGCCGGTTGGCGTTTCCACTCTGCCTCAATGGCCTCTTGCTCAGCCTCGTTCATTGCCACCTCATTTGGACCTTTAAATCCTTGCTCGGGCGCGGTGCAGCATCGGTCAGAATGGGCTCAAACCTGACCTCTCACCCCGCATCAATCCCCACAATCTCAATCGCAAAATTCAGATCCTGACCGGCAAGCGGATGGTTCGCATCCAGCGTCACTTCGGTCTCTGTCACCTCGGCGACGGTCACAGGCACAACCTGCCCTTGCGGCGTCTGCATCTGCAACTGTGTGCCCACCTCGCAAGGGATCTCTGCCGGGATCTGGTCGCGCGGCACGGCCTGACGGGCATCGGGATTGCTTTGCCCATACGCCTGATCACAAGGCACGTTCACGTCCTTCTTGTCACCAACGGCCATACCGGGGATCGCGGCGTCCAGTCCTTTGATAATCTGGCCTGATCCGACCACAAACTCCAAAGGATCGCGTCCTTCGGAACTGTCGAACATTTCGCCGCTATCAAGGGTGCCGACATAAGTGATCCGAACGGTATCGCCTGCTTTTGCTTGGCTCATAAAACTGGTGCTTTCTTTGGAAAGGAAAATATTCGCGGGCACGCTAAGCGCCCGGTGACCACATTGCAAACGCATTGCCTCTTTTCGCACAGGCGCGCCCGTGACACGATGCAAAGTGACTAGCGGAGGATCCGATGCCCATCACGACAATTGTGTTTGATGCCTATGGCACGCTTTTTGATGTGAACGCCGCTGCGATGGAGGCGGCCAAAGATCCCGCGCATGCGGATCTGGCGGCCGTCTGGCCCGCTTTGGCGCGCGATTGGCGGCTTAAGCAGTTGCAATACACATGGCTGCGCGCCGTGGCCGGGCAGCATTGTGATTTTTGGCAGGTGACCCAAGACGGTCTGGATTGGGCGATGGAAGCACATGGCCTGACCGCACAAGCCACGCGCGCCCGGCTGCTCGAACTCTATTGGGAACTTGAGGCCTACCCGGAGGTCCCGGCGATGCTCAAGGCTCTGAAGAAGCAGGGCAGATCAACCGCGATTCTGTCAAATGGCGGACCTGATATGCTGAAGGCCGCGGTGTCGTCCGCCGATATCGACGACCTGTTGGACGCCACGCTCAGCGTTGAAGATGTGGGCGTCTTCAAACCGCATGACCGTGTCTATGACCTTGTTGGGGGGCATTTTGGATGCGCGCGCGACGAGGTTCTGTTTGTATCATCGAACGGCTGGGATGCTGCGGGCGCTGCGGGCTATGGTTTCCAAACCGTGTGGGTCAATCGCGCGGGTGAGCCGATGGACAGGCTCTATGCCAAACCGCACCATGTTCTGGCCAACCTGACCACAATTCCGGAGCTTACCTGATGCCCAGCTTGACCGCCAATGACCGGGTGACACTGCACTACACCGACGAAGGGGCCGGTATTCCGGTCATCGCGCTGGCCGGGCTGAGTCGGAATGGCGCGGACTTTGATCATGTGGCACCACACCTGCCCGTGCGCCTGATCCGGCCGGACTATCGCGGACGCGGGCAATCGGAATGGGCGGATCCCGCAACCTACACCATCCCACAAGAGGCGGCAGATGTCTTGACGCTGATGGACCATCTGGGACTGCAAAAGGCGGCGATACTGGGCACGTCACGCGGCGGGCTTATCGCGATGTTCCTCGCCGCGACAGCCAAGGACCGGCTCTTGGGTGTGGCGCTCAACGATATTGGCCCGGTGATTGCGGACAAAGGGTTGGAGGTGATCAAAGATTACATCGGCCGCAACCCGGCGCAGAAAACCTATGCTGAAGCGGCAGCAGCCCGCGCCAAACTCTGGACCCATTTTACCGATGTGCCAATGACGCGCTGGTTGGCAGAGGTGGAGGCCCATTATGCGCAAATCGCTGATGGGCTCGTCATCCGCTATGATCCCAAACTGCGCGATGCTGTGCTGGAGGCGGGCGCACAACCGGTCCCCGATCTATGGCCATTGTTTGATGCGCTGGCAGAACTGCCTCTCGCGCTGATACGTGGGGCGAATTCCGACCTGCTCAGCATCGAAACTGCCGATGAGATGAGCCACCGCCGTCCCGATATGATCCGCACCGATGTGCCGGGGCGCGGCCATGTGCCGTTTCTGGATGAGCCGCAATCACTTGAAACCCTGCATGCATGGCTGGAGAAACTGCAATGAATATAGATATGATCCGCGCATCAGCCGTCCGCATCAAAGGCCATGCACGGCGCACACCGATCCTGACCTCACCGTTCTTGGATGACATCGCAGGGCGGCGCGTTTTCCTCAAAGCCGAATGCCTGCAACACACGGGGTCCTTCAAATTCCGCGGCGGTTGGTCCGCCATTTCAGCGCTGACCGACAATGCCCTGAAAACCGGCGTGATTGCCTTTTCTAGCGGCAACCATGCGCAAGGTGTCGCACTTGCCGCGCGCGAACACGGCGCGCCAGCGGTCATCATCATGCCCGCTGATGCGCCACAGGTGAAGATCGACAACACGCGCGCGCTTGGCGCGGAAGTTGTGCTTTACGACCGCGCAACCGAAAGCCGGGAAGAGATTGGCGCTCAACTCTCCTCCGCGCGCGGCCTGACATTGGTCCGCCCTTACGACGAACCCCAAGTGATCGCAGGGCAAGGCACAACTGGGCTTGAGATCGCGGAAGATATGAACGCATCGGGCGTGACAGATGCAGACGTCATGGTCTGCTGCGGCGGCGGCGGGCTGACGTCGGGCATCGCCCTCGCCTTGGCCGCAGACGCGCCCACTTTGCGGGTGCGGCCTGCCGAACCAGAAGAGTTTGACGACGTCACCCGATCACTGATCAGCGGCAAGATCGAAAGCAACACGCGCCGTGACGGATCGCTTTGTGACGCGATCATCACGCCACAACCCGGCGATCTGACCTTCCCCATCATGCAGAAACATTGCGGGCCGGGCGTGGTCGTCAGCGAAGACGAATGCATGCGGGCCGTCGCCCTCGCGTTTGAGCGGCTGCGCATTGTCATCGAACCGGGCGGTGCGGCCGCACTGGCCGCCGCCCTGTTCCACCCGGATGAATTCTCAGGCGATGCAGTCGTCGCCGTCGCCACTGGCGGCAATGTCGATGCCGCCGTCTTTGCCAAAGCCTTGGAGACCCTAAAATGACCCGCTTTACGATTGCCAGCTTCAACGTCAAAAACCTGATTGGGGCGGGCGAGGAATACTATCGGTTTGAGGAATACACGCCTGAAGAATACGCTTGGAAGCGGGCTTGGCTGGCTGATCAACTGCTGACGATGAATGCTGATATCATCTGTTTTCAGGAAATCTTTACCGAAGATGGGCTGCGCGATGTGGTGATCGAGACCGACGAACTGGGGTTGGCGGCGAATGAGGCCGTGATCCCCGACCGCTCCAAACGCTATGCGCGCAAAGCGATTTTTCGCAAGCTGGCCTATGAACCCTATACCGAAGCAGGACTGGCCTTTGCGCCCAATAGCTTTGATGGCGGCCCCGGTCAGCGCCGCCCCGGCGTGGCGGTCCTGTCGCGCTTTGGCTTTGTCGGTGCGCCAGAGATTATTCAGGATTTGCCAGAACCGCTCTCGGTGCCTTTCAGTGACCTTGATGGCAGTGATGGCGGGTCCTATACGATCAAACGTCTCAGCCGACCGATCCTCAAGGTGCGCATCCCGGTCGGCGACGACGTGATTACCGTCTTCAACTGCCACCTGAAATCCAAGCTGGGTGAATTGCCCAAACCCAAAGGGGCCGCCTTCCCACCCGCAGCCGATCTGGTGAACTACGACCCGGCAACCCGCGCGATGGGATCACTGCGGTCCGCACTGCGCCGTATGGCCGAAGCCTGGGTGCTGCGTTCAGCGATCTTGAAGGAATTGGAGGCAGGCAATCCGGTCATGGTCTTGGGCGATTTCAACGACAGCGAGCATGCCGTCTCTTCCGAAATCATCACCGGCGAGGCACCGTTCAAAAACTATGCATGGATGCGGCGCCATGATGCCAAAACCAAGCGGGATCGGTACAGCGACGACGAAAACGCAATCATTCAGGAAGCGATCGGCAAGGTGCGGCTCTATTCAGCGGAAAAGCTGTTCGTAAAGAAATCCCTGCGTGACATGGTTTATACATCGGCTTTCGGCGGGGTTTTTGAAAGCATCGACCAAATCCTGATGTCACGGCATTTCCTGCCCGATGTGGCAGGCTCTATCGGCGAGATGGAGTACTTCAGCGTGCTCAACGATCACTTGACGGACGGGTCACACCCCGAAGCGCCCTACAACAAGCTGGCCTCGGATCACGGACAGATCATGGCCCATATGGTGCTGGGCGACCCCGATGCCTGAGGTTTTGCGCGACGGCGTCAAGATTCATTTTGCGGTGCAGGGGGCTTCCGATGGCCCCGCAGTCGTCTTTTCCAATTCGCTTGGGACAACGCTGCACCTGTGGGACCCGATCCTACCATATCTGCCAAAGGGTCTGCGGATCATCCGATATGATATGCGGGGGCACGGGCAATCTGACGTGCCCGAAGGCCCCTATACGATGGGTCAGTTGGTCAGTGACGCAGAGGCCGTCTGCGATGCCTGCAACGTGAAAGAGGCGATGTTTTCCGGGCTCTCCGTTGGTGGCATGGTTGGGCAGGGGCTGGCCGTGAAACGCCCTGATCTGGTGCGCGCATTGGTGCTGTCATGCACGGCCGCAAAAATCGGCAATCCTACGTTCTGGCAAGAGCGTATCGACAGCATTCGCAAGCATGGCATGGCCGCCGTGTCGGATGACATTATGAAACGCTGGTTTGGGCGCGATTTTTACGAAAGCGCTTCGGTATCCACCTGGAAGACAATGCTTGAGGCGGTCGATGTGACAGGCTACGCGGGCGTCTGTGCTGCCATTGCGGGCACTGATTTCTACACGCCCACCAGCGGGTTGCGCATGCCGGCCCTTGGCATCGCAGGATCCGAAGACGGCTCCACCCCACCCGATCTGGTGCGTGAAACAGTTGACCTGATCCCCGGATCACAGTTCGCCCTGATGCGGCGCGCAGGGCATCTGCCTTGTGTGGAACAGCCGCAGGTCTATGCAGAGCATCTGACAGCATTCCTCAAGAACACAGGCCATATCTGACGGCCTGCCCGACACAGCGCTTGCAAACTGAACTCATCGGTTTAATCCTGCGCAGATGAATAAACGTCTGGCCGTCACCTTTATCCTGATCTCTGTCATGCTTGATAGCATGGGGATCGGACTGATCATGCCGGTGATGCCCGATCTCATCCAAGAGGTCGAAGGCCAAGGGCTCGGCGCAGCCGCGGTATGGGGTGGTATCCTTGCCACGATTTTTGCGGCGATGCAGTTCATCTTTGGCCCCACCGTCGGCAACCTGTCGGACCGGTACGGACGCAGGCCGGTCTTGATCATCTCATTGGTGATCATGGCCTTTGACTATGTGCTGATGGCGGTCGCGCACACGATCTGGCTTTTGATCATCGGACGGATCATTGGCGGTATCACGGCCGCAACGCAGTCGACATCGGCGGCCTATATGGCCGATATATCCAAGCCGGAAGAGAAAGCCGCAAACTTCGGCCTGATCGGTGCTGCTTTTGGGGTGGGCTTCGTCCTTGGGCCCCTATTTGGCGGGGTTCTGGCAGAATACGGCACCCGCGCGCCGTTTTGGGCGGCCGCCGGATTGGCCGCCGCAAACGCGATCTTTGGTTACTTTGTGCTGCCCGAGACCGTCACCGACCGGATCCGCAGACCTTTTGAGTGGCGCCGCGCCAATCCCTTCGGGGCCTTCAAGAACATCGGATCACTCCCTGGCCTGAAGCGGTTGATGTTGATCACCTTCGTCTACACCATCGCATTCTTTGTTTACCCCGGGGTCTGGGCCTATTTCGGCGCAGAGCGATTTGACTGGGGACCGGGTATGATCGGGCTGTCGCTGGGGATTTTCGGGATCGGCATTGCCATTGTTCAGGGCCTGCTGATCCGCCCCATTCTCAACCGTATTGGCGAGCGCAAAGCGGTAATACTTGGGCTATCAATCGACGTCTTGGCCTTTGTCGCACTTGGCTTTGTGACAAATGGCTGGGTGGCGCTTGCCCTGACACCTTTGACCGCACTCGGCTCCATCGCAGGACCGGCCTTGCAAGGGATCATGTCGCGCACGGCATCGGATGACCAGCAGGGCGAATTGCAGGGCACGGTGACGTCCATCAACGCCGTGGCAACAATCGTGGCCCCACTGATGGTCACCCAAACATTTTGGTACTTCACGGCAGAGACGGCACCCTTCTATTTGCCGGGTGCACCCTTCCTTTTGTCGGCGGTGCTGACAATCGGGTGCATCGTCGTCTTTATGCAAACACCCCGACCAAAGCGCGCCCGCGTCACATAACGTCGCGTTCTGACTTGCACGGGTGAACCGCGCACCGCAGGGTTGCCCTAACGCAACGCTCAGGACCATCGCATGACACAGATCAAAGCCGCAGTTTGCCGCGAATTCGGCGCGCCACTGACCATCGAAACCGTAACACTCGCAGCCCCCGCGATGGGCGAGATCGAAGTGACGCTCAGCGCCTGTGCGATCTGTCACTCGGATATATCCTATATGGACGGTGCTTGGGGCGGAACATTGCCCGCCGTCTATGGGCATGAGGCCGCAGGGCACGTCAGCGCAGTTGGCGACGGCGTGCGCGGCATGGCCGTTGGCGATCCGGTTGTGGTGACCCTGATCCGCGCTTGCGGCACTTGCCCGTCCTGCGCAGGCGGCAAACCCGTGGCTTGTGAAAGCGATATGGCCAGCGGCCCCCTCAGCGACGCGGATGGCCAACCTTTGGAGCAGGCGATGGCGACCGGCGGTTTTGCCGAACGCGTCGTTGTTGATCAAAGTCAGGTCGTCAAACTGTCGGACGGGATCGGAATGGAAGCCGCCTCTCTTTTGGCATGCGGCGTAATCACAGGCGTCGGGGCTGTCGTGAACGCAGCTCAGCTTCGTGCAGGACAGGATGTGGTTGTTATCGGCGCGGGCGGCGTCGGTCTGAATGCCATTCAGGGGGCGCGCATAGCCGGTGCCCGCCGTATCGTTGCTGTTGACATGTCTGAGGAAAAGCTCGCCATCGCAAAGGAATTCGGTGCAACAGATGGCGTTATGGCAACGGCAGAGAAACCATGGCGCGCCGCTAAAAAGGCGATAGGACGCGGCGCGGATGCGGTGTTTGTCACCGTTGGCGCAATCCCCGCCTATGATACCGCCCCGCAGTACTTATCCAACGGTGGCAAGGTGATCATGGTGGGCATGCCGCATTCGGGGGCGATGTCGTCCTACGAGCCCGTTATGCTGGCAGCGACTGGTCAAGGCATGGTGGGATCCAAAATGGGCGATGTGGTCATCGCACGGGATATTCCCTGGATGATGGACCTGTATGAACAAGGACGTCTGAAGCTGGATGAGCTGATTTCCGGACGCTGGTCACTGGAGCAGATCAATGAAGCGATTGCTGATACCAAGACCGGATCAGCCAAGCGGAACGTGATTGTCTTTGACTGACCTGTGCCAAAGGTAAGGTGGATCATGATCCACCTTACATATCCATCGCACGGTCATCCCAATCAAACACCACGATATCCCCGGTTTCACGCGCGCTCATTGCGGCATAAAGTGCGCGTGCGGGCGCATTGTCCCCTTCGGTCGCGACCCAGATCCCCTCGCATCCACGCGCCTTTGCAATCTCTCTCAGCCTATCACACAAACGCGTTGCAATCCCACGCCGCTGGTAGGCATCGCGCACCCCCACCTCGGCCACAAAGAACGCAGGCGGCTTATCGGGATGATACATGATTTGCCCGCTGGCCATGCCAACAACAGACGTCCCGTCAAAGGCCAGAACCATCTCATGCAGCGGGTCATCCAAAAACGCCTGTGCTTGATCGGGTCTGATAGGACTATCAAACAGCCCATCTTCCACGCCCAATAACACATCCAGATCATCTGGACCCAAGCGCCCAAGCGTGATTGTCTCGCCCATAAGCGTGCCTCCATCGAAAGACCTTGCTCATGAAACTCGCCGATCTTGATATCATTGTCACGGCCCCGCCTGCGCCGGGCTGGGGTGGGCGCTATTGGATTATCCCCAGGGTGACGACAGACACGGGCGTTGTGGGCTACGGTGAATGCTACGCATCATCCATCGGGCCCGAAGCGATGAAGGCCGTCATCAAAGACGTCTTCGCGCGCCATATGGCAGGCGAGAACCCCGAAAATATCGAACTGATGTTTCGCCGGGTCTATTCCGCCGGTTTCACCCAACGCCCTGATCTGACCGTCATCGGCGCATGGTCGGGCTTGGAAATGGCCTGCTGGGACATCTTGGGCAAAGACCGCGACCGCCCCGTGCACGCCCTGATCGGCGGGCGCATGAACGATCGCATTCGTGCCTATACCTACCTCTACCCCCGCCCCTCGCATCCGCTGCCAGACTTCTGGGCCAGCCCCGATATGGCGGCAGAAGTGGCGCTTGATATGGTCGAGCAAGGCTACACGGCCGTCAAATTCGACCCCGCAGGCCCCTACACGATCCGCGGCGGGCATATGCCGTCGATGCATGACATCAGCCTGTCGGTAGCGTTTTGCAAAGCGATCCGCGCGGCGGTGGGCGACCGCGCTGATCTGCTGTTTGGCACACACGGGCAATTCAGCACCGGGGGTGCAATCCGGCTGGGCAAGGCTTTGGAACCATACAGCCCGCTTTGGTACGAAGAACCGATCCCGCCGGACAACGTAGCGGAAATGGCCAAGGTCGCTAGCGCTGTGAACATCCCCGTCGCCACCGGCGAACGGCTGACCACAAAGGCTGAATTCGGGCCGATCTTACGATCCGGGGCGGCAACGATCCTGCAACCCGCGCTTGGGCGGTCAGGCGGCATCTGGGAAACGAAAAAGATCGCGGCCTTGGCCGAAGCCTATAACGCGCAAATGGCCCCGCACTTGTACGCCGGTCCGATAGAATGGGCGGCGAATATTCAACTGGCGGGCTCAATCCCCAACATCCTGATGGCAGAAACGATTGAGACGCCATTTCACAACGATCTGATCAAAGGCAGCATAGTGGTCGAGGATGGCTATATTCCGGTCCCCACCGCAGCCGGGCTTGGGATCGACGTGGACGAAGACCTCGCACGGGCGCACCCTTTTGACGGCACCGGGCTGCACCTGCAAATGCAAGAGGACCCTATCGGCTATCATGATGTGAACCGTTTCGCAGGCGGCGCCCCGGTGAAGGCCTAGGACACAGGGCCGATCAGATTGCGCCATCCATCACCAGATCAATCCTGCAATCACACAAACCCAGGCCACGCCAACGCCGATTGCTGTTACCGCCACCGCCGCTGATCCACAGTCCTTGGCCTGCTTGGCCGCATCGCGGCGCTCTGTTCCGATGTCGTCGACGACACGCTCAATGGCGGTATTCATGCATTCTGCCGCCAGCACGATGATACCGCCCATCAACAGCATGCCGCGTTCGCCCGCCGACATGGGCAGGGCAAAAGCCAGCATCGCAAAGACAACATTCAGCACGAGCCATTGCATCAATGACCCTTCGGTCCTGTACACATGCACAAATCCGTCCCATGACCAGATCGCCCGTTGCCTGACACGTAAAATTTGCTGCCACATCATGACCGTCCTTCCCGCTTTTGGCGGAGTTTGGGCGAAGTTTGCTGGCCTGCCAAGGCCGTACACTGACCCAACGAAACAATTGACCGTGGCAGATGCCGGGTTACCGTCAAAAGGCACCCGAAAGGATCTCGCCATGTACCCGACCTACGCACGCTCTGAACGCATCGCTGATGGCACCATGCATGCGGTTGGCGTTCTGGGCGCGATCATAGGGGCGGTTTTGCTGATCATCTGGTCCGCCGGAACAGCGAGCGTCGGACAAATGACCGCCATTTCGATCTATGGGGCGACGCTCATCGCGACTTTCGTTGCATCAGCTTTTTATCACATGACACCGTGGGAAAGTATTCGGCCCACCCTACGCCGCTTTGATCATGCCGCAATTTACCTCAAGATCGCGGGGACATACACGCCGCTTGTCGTGATCATCGGAACCGGGTTTGCCTATACGGTTCTTGCGGTCATATGGGGACTTGCCATCATCGGTATGGCGCTCAAACTGTTCTTTTGGCGCACGCCGGGGCGCTTCGGCCCTGCACTCTATCTCGCGATGGGGTGGTTGAGCCTCGCACTGATCTGGTCGCTTTGGCCACTTGTGCCGGTCTCAGCGATGATCCTGATGGGGATGGGGGGCCTGCTCTACACCGCTGGCGTGCCGTTTTACGCCAGTGAGACAATGAAGTTCTCCATCGCGATCTGGCACGGGTTTGTTGTCACCGCCTCCGCTTGTTTCTTTGCCGCAATCGCGATTGCGATGGCCGCGATCACTTAGGATCAGGACCCTCGTCCAGAAACGCCCACGTCTCGGCACCATCAAAGTGGCGCACAGGAACAGCGGCGACGACCGCAGGATCAGCCAATCGCAGGTTGACGGCCATATAGGTCTCGGGTTCCGTTGATTTAAGGTCTGACCAATGGGTCGTGCACCCGCACGTCTTACAACGATGAAACGCCAGGGCCATATCACCCCATGCATAGCGATCAGTCGGTCCTGTCACCTTAATCTGCTGCATCTTGGCATAAATCCACAATGTACCCAGCCTGCGACAGACCGAACAGTTGCACGATGTCGTCCAGCGTGGCGTGTGGTGATATTCGTAGCGTACCGCGCCGCAATGGCATGAACCCGTTATCATCGCCTGTCCTCCTGTTGGTTTCCATCAGGGTAAGGAAAGCCTGACCTGACAATCCCGCAGCCCCTGCCCTAAGGTCACCTTAGGGCGCGGTGTTGCACCCCGCGAGGCAATTTCAGCCTTGGGTTTATGAGTTAATTTATGCATTTAGGCGATCCCGATGACCAGTTTTACTGATTTCTTTGGTCCAACATTTTTTGACGCTGTCGGGATCGCCGGCTTTGGGCTCTATGTCCTGAACTACGCCCTGCTGACGTTTCAGCGGATCAAATCGGAAAGCATATCCTACTTTGTCGTCAACGGATCAGCCGCTTGCATGGTGCTGGTCGGGTTGACGAATGCGTTCAACCTTGCCTCTGCGATGATACAGATCTTCTTTATCTGCATCTCGGTGGTGGCCGTGATCTTACGATTGCGCGAACGTCACGCAGCAAAGTCCCCCTTGCAATACTAAAGCCCGGCTGCAACGCGCTGCACGGTCCTCAGACGGTCTGCGTTGGGTGGATGGGTGCCAAGGAACTTATCGCCCGGATCAGGGATACGGAAAAAGAACTGCGCACCATTGAGCGGATCAAATCCCGCCGCAGCTGCAATGCGGGTTCCCAACGCGTCAGCTTCCAGCTCAAAATCTTTCGAATAAGTGCGCGCACCAACCGTTGCACCGATCCGTTGCGCGGTTTCAATAGAACTGGCGTCCGTCGCACCCAACGCCCCCGCCAGTTGACCAATCAAGAGACCACCCAAGGCCGCGTTGCGTTGCTGTTGGGCGATATGACCCTCAATGTGGTGCGCTGCCTCATGCGCCATAACAAAGGCCAGTTCATCGCGGTTACGGGCCTCGGCAATGAATGGCACAGTAAAGCCAATAATCGGTCGCCCGCTGGGATCCAGCGTCTGGAACGCATTCACGCCTTGGCCGGGTCTGGTATCGACGACAATGCGGAAATCGCAATTGACCCCTTGTGTTTGCGCGCGGCAGATACGTTCCGCCACAGGCTCAACGCGACCAACGACAAATTCAAAATTATTGACCGCCTGACGTTGTGACAATTGCGGCGGGGTCGGATTGGCCTGCACGGTCGGCGTCGCAGGGGGCGACGCTGCATCTTGCACGACAACAGGCGTGCAAGCCCCGAAACCCAAAATCAAAATAAGTGGCAACAAGCGCATCATGACCCTCCCCAAAACCATTGTCATATGCTGGCAGCTTAGCATCTCTGGCATCCACTGCCAGCACCGATTGCACGCGCATTCATCGGCGGCTAGGCTACATATATGTTTACAATCGAACACGAATTTGATGCCACCGTCGTCACCCTGGTCGATGAAGGCAAAGCACCCCTGAAAGAAGACGTGATTATCAATGCCTTTGATGACTGCGTCTCAATCTCTCAGTTTGATCCGCGGACGGACGAAGTGGTTCAGATCACGCTATCGTTGACACAGTTGCGCGATCTGGAGGCAGCGCTCGACTTGCCCGAAGGCATTTATCAATTGCGCAAAGCATAACGATGGCTTTGTTCCACTTTGCGCCCGGCGAAACCCCGCATGCGACGATCCTGCAGCCCGGTTTCACACCAATTGCGGGCCGCCGACACTTGCCAAAACACAAAGAACCGACATGGGGTCTGCAAAGCATGCAAGCGTATCTGGAAAAGGACAAGGAATGACGACGGGTTTCTTTTGGGACGAACGCTGTTTCTGGCACGGTGGTGGGAACTACGCGGGCATGTTGCCCGTTGGTGGACTGGTGCAACCGCTGGACGGTGGCCTCCCGGAAAACCCCGAGACAAAACGACGGCTCAAAAACCTGATCGAAGTCACCGGGCTGTCAGCCGAATTGGCCATGCAAGGCGCTGAACCGGCGACGCACGAGGACCTACTGCGCGTGCACCCCGCCCAATACCTTGATGAATTCAAAACACTGTCGGATGCAGACGGCGGCGAATTGGGCCGCAGAACACCCTTCGGCCCCGGCGGGTTCGAAGTCGCCGCACAGTCCGCGGGTTTGGCAAAGGGCGCCCTCACAGCAGTTTTGACAGGTGCAGTCGACAATGCCTATGCCCTGTCACGGCCTCCGGGGCACCATTGCCTGCCAGACTATCCAAACGGGTTTTGCCTGCTCAACAATATCGGCATCGCAATCGAAGCAGCAAAGGCGGCCGGTCTGGCTCAGCGCTTTGCCGTGCTGGACTGGGACGTGCACCACGGCAATGGCACAGAAGCGGTGTTCTACGACGACGACACTGTGCTGACGGTCTCAATCCATCAGGACCGAAACTATCCGATGGACACAGGTGCTTTTGCTGATCGTGGCTCCGGGGCCGGCGAAGGGTTCAACCTCAATATCCCGCTGCCACCCGGCACTGGCCATACTGGTTATCTGGCAGCAATGGACCGCATCGCCCTGCCCACAATCCGCGACTTTGCGCCGGACGTTCTGATTATCGCCTGCGGATTTGACGCCGCTGCCAACGATCCGCTGGGCCGCATGCTGGCCACAGCAGACACCTTCACGCTGATGACCCGGGCTGTCATGACATTGGCGGGCGATGTCTGCGGCGGCAAGCTTCTGATGGTGCACGAAGGCGGCTATTCGGAAACCTACGTCCCGTTCTGCGGCCATAACGTACTGCAAGAAATGTCAGGCAGCACCATCAGTGCGCCCGATCCATTTGCCGAGGTCTTCCCGCTGCGCCAGCCCGATGCGCGCTTTGACGCCTTTGTTGATGACTGGCTCGCCGAACTCAAAGCGGCCCTGTAGCAACCGTTGTCTTCGGGCCTGCCCGACCATATCTGCAATGGAACCAAAAATAGGATCATGCATGCCCACGCCAAACCCCGCCGCCCTTGATTTTCTGCTGACCCGCCGGTCGCGCCCGGCCAAGACCCTGACAACGCCGGTCCCGGACCGGGCAACGGTTGAAACGCTTTTGACGGCGGCAGCGCGCACACCCGATCATGGCAAGCTGGAGCCTTGGCGCTTTATGGTCCTGACGAAACCCGCATTATCCCGTCTGGCCGCACGTGTCCCCGACCGGGGGGCTGCACTGGACATCGATCCCGATAAGATCACGAAGGCTCAGGATCAATTCGCAAACGCTGATCTTGCGGTCGCTGTGATTAGCAGTCCAAAAACATCCGACAAAATCCCGCAGATCGAACAGGTCTATTCTGCCGGGGCCGTTTGTCTGGCCTTGGTCAATGCGGCACTGGCCGCTGGCTGGGGGGCAAACTGGTTGTCGGGCTGGGCCAGCCACGACCGGACGTTCGTCAGCGAAGGTCTGGGACTTTCTGCATCTGAAACGGTTGCCGGATTTATCCATCTTGGGACAGAGACGAGCGCCCCGCCTGAACGCCCCCGCCCCGATCTGAATGCCATGACAACCTGGGTCGATGCATGATCCTTGCGTCATTTCTCAAAGCAATCTCGCAGTTGCCCGACCCGCGGTTTCGCAGTGTACTTTGGCGCGGCATAGCCCTGACCATCGCATTGCTCATTGCGATCTACGCGCTGTTATTGATGCTGATCGAGTGGCTGACAGCCGAACCCATCACCCTGCCCGGTGTTGGGGAAATCACATGGCTCGGTGACCTGCTCAGCTGGGGGTCGCTTGGCCTTGTTGTTGTGATGTCGATCTTTTTGATGGTGCCCGTGGCCTCGGCCATCACATCGCTGTTTCTGGATGAAGTCGCACAAGCCGTCGAAGACAAACATTTCCCAGCCTTACCAGACGTGCCGCGTATCGGATTTTGGGAAGGGTTGCGCGATACGGTCAATTTCCTTGGGGTCTTGATCGGCGCGAATATTCTTGCGTTTGCGCTCTATGTCATCTTCCCCTTTGCGGCCTTCTTCATCTTCTATGCGCTCAACGGGTTTCTTCTGGGCCGGGAATATTTTCAGTTGGCCGCGATGCGCCGGATCGGGCGGGCACGAGCCAAAGACCTGCGCAAACAACACCAGTCAACGATCTGGCTTGCGGGATGCCTGATGGCGGTCCCGCTCTCGTTCCCGCTGATCAACTTGGTGATCCCAATCTTAGGCGCAGCGACATTTACGCACCTCTACCACGCGGTCAGTCGCGACTGACCTCTGGTGTCGACATCCGATCGAACCAATCGAGATCACGCACTGTGATTGCCCCCGACAGGATCGTGCCCGCAATGACGATCCAAATCGGCAAGGCCCACATGGTCGTGACCTTGGCCTTGCGCTTGATATTGAAGTTAGCAGGTGATGACGCGTGAGTACCGGGCACGATCTCGCCAGCTTCGCCTTGGGTCTCCAGGCGCAGCGGAAGCACGACAAAGAAAACAAGCGTCCAAATGACGGCAAAAAGCACCAGACCAGAAACGGGACCCACGGGCAGTAATCCTTCTGCAAATACGTTAAGGTGTAGATACGCCGTTTAGACGACAGGACAAGGTCCTAGACCTGTTCCAATTCAACAAGGCAGCCGTTGAAGTCTTTGGGATGCAGAAACAGCACCGGTTTGCCATGCGCCCCGATCTTGGGCTCGCCCCCGCCCAGCACCCGCGCACCTTCGGCCAAAAGGTGATCGCGTGCCATCAGGATATCATCAACCTCATAGCAGACATGGTGAATACCACCCGACGGGTTCTTGTCCAAAAACCCCTGGATCGGAGAGCCGTCGCCAAGCGGGTAGAGCAACTCGATCTTGGTATTGGGCAGCGTGATAAAGACCACTGTCACACCATGATCGGGTTCGTCCTGCGGTGCACCCACGTCGGCCCCCAGCATGGTACGATATTGCGCACTTGCCGCCTCTAGATCAGGAACAGCGATGGCGACGTGGTTCAGACGACCGATCATGGGCATTTCTCCTTTTGCGGGCTTTATGGCCCGTGACAAAGACCGAGGCAACGGACGATAGGCTTAAGAACCTCTTTACCTTGTGCTGTTTTCTATGATGCCAGCTGCAATAAAGGGAAGAATCGCCATGGAACCGCTTGACGATCAAATGCTCACCCGTGCGCCGACGGCACGCCGCCCGCTCTTGGGTCTCACGGTGCTTGTCGTGGAAGACAGCCGTTTTGCCAGCGAAGCCGTCCGTTTGCTTTGTCTACGCTCTGGCGCCCGCATCCGACGCGCTGACAGCCTCGAAAATGCGCGGCGACATCTCGCAATCTATAAACCTACTGTGCTCTTGGTCGATGTGGGCCTGCCGGATGGGTCGGGTCTGGCGCTGATCCGCGGTTCGGCAGACGCGTCTCCAAGGATCGACGTCATTCTGGGTGTCAGCGGCGAACCGGATGCGGAATCCGACGTTATGGCCGCCGGCGCAGATGGTTTCATAGCAAAACCGGTCAAAAGTCTCTTCGCTTTTCAGTCCGCAATTCTTGCGCATCTGCCCGCAGAACGGCAACCACCCAGTCCACGCGTGATGTCCGACGAAACCATCCTGCCTGACCCTATCGCCTTTCGCGACGACCTCAGCCATGCGGCGCAGGTTTTGCAGGACCAAGACGAAGAGGGGACATTGGACTATGTCACGCAATTCCTCGGCGGGGTCGCGCGCAGTGCGCAAGATCACGATTTGGATGCGGCGGTTTCAAACCTTGTCCAGTTGCGCGATGCGGGCACCAACCCCGACCAGGGCGTGGCAGCCCTTTCACAAATCGTACAGTCCCGCATCGCCGCTGGCGGACCGCTCTAGGCCGCACAGTTATGTGTCGAAAGAGAAACCTTTGGGATAGGCATGTAGCCCATCAAAGTCGGATTTGCCGATATCTGCACCCTGCTGACGCAAAATGGCAAAGGCCATGCTGAGATGAAACCAAAGGTTAGGGTGCGCAAAACGCAGCAGGTATTCCTGCGCGGACTGGTCCAATCCCGCGAAACCTGCAACGTGGCGGACCCGGCGACTGTCCGCGCCATCAAAATCGGCGGGTGTCAGCGCTTCAATCATGGTTTTCGCCGCCAGCAGCATCTGTTGCGGCGATGTCTGCTCTAGCTCTGGCACCACACGTTCGGTCAGCGGAAAGGTGGATCGCAACGCAAAACTGGCCACTGTCTCAAACTGTTCGGCGCAATGAAACATATCCGGATGCAGTCTGGCCCGCATCATCTTTGGTGTGGCAGCCGCGGCAAGCCCAAGCGCCTGATCAAGCGCTTGGAGTGCCACAGGAACGGCCACCGCAAACATCAGCTTTCAGGCGGCAGCACCCGCAGGCGCAATTCGCGCAGCTGTTCGTTTTGCGGTTCGCTGGGTGCGTCCATCATCAGATCTTCGGCACGCTGGTTCATCGGGAACATGATAACCTCGCGGATGTTGGACGCATCCGCCAGCAACATCACGATCCGGTCGATGCCCGCCGCACAGCCTCCGTGGGGGGGCGCGCCATATTGGAACGCATTGACCATCCCGCCAAAGCGCTTTTCAACTTCATCTTTGCCATATCCGGCCAGTTCAAACGCCTTGAACATGATCTCGGGGCGGTGGTTCCGGATCGCACCGGACACCAGCTCGTAGCCGTTGCAGGCCAGATCATACTGATAGCCCAGCACCTTCAGCGGATCGCCTTGCAGTGCCTCCATCCCACCTTGCGGCATAGAGAACGGGTTATGTTCAAAGTCGATTTTGCCGGTTTCTTCGTCCTGTTCATAAATCGGGAAATCCACGATCCAGGCAAAGGCAAAGCGGTTGAGGTCCGTCAGACCCAATTCTTCACCAATCACATTGCGGGCCTTGCCAGCCACGCCTTCAAAGGCCTTTGGCTTACCGCCCAAGAAAAACGCCGCATCGCCCAGACCCAGGCCCAACTGCTGACGGATCGCTTCTGTCCGCTCTGGTCCGATGTTCTTGGCCAGCGGACCCGCCGCTTCCATGCCACCTTCGACTTCACCGGATTTCAGCTTGGCCTGCGCCTCTTTCACCGAAATACCCAGTTCTTGCGCGACAGCATCGGCCGTCTTCTCACGCCAGAAGATATAGCCCATCCCGGGCAACCCTTCTTTCTGGGCAAAGGCGTTCATACGGTCACAGAATTTGCGGCTACCGCCCGTCGGGGCAGGAATAGCGCGGACCTCGGTCCCTTCTTGTTCCAACAACTTCGCAAAAATCGCAAAACCGGACCCTGCAAAATGTTCTGACACAACCTGCATCTTAATCGGATTGCGCAGGTCCGGCTTATCGGACCCATACCACAACGCGGCATCACGATAGGAAATCTGCTCCCACGTCTGGTCAACCTTACGACCGCCGCCAAATTCCTCAAAGATACCCGTGATCACCGGCTGGATGGTATCAAACACATCCTGCTGCTCCACAAAGGACATCTCCAAATCCAACTGATAGAAATCTGTGGGCGACCGGTCTGCACGCGGGTCCTCATCACGGAAACAGGGGGCAATCTGGAAATACTTGTCGTAACCCGACACCATAATCAGCTGTTTAAATTGCTGGGGGGCCTGCGGCAGGGCGTAGAATTTGCCGGGATGCAAACGCGACGGCACCAGAAAATCGCGCGCACCTTCAGGGGATGATGCGGTAATAATCGGCGTCTGATATTCACGGAACCCACTGTCCCACATACGGCGACGCATGGATGCCACCACGTCGGAACGCAGCTTCATGTTGTCCTGCATCGCCTCACGGCGCAGGTCCAGATAACGATACTTCAGGCGTGTTTCCTCAGGATATTCCTGATCACCAAACACCATCAGCGGCAATTCCTTGGATGCACCCAGCACTTCGATCGCGCGGACAAACACCTCAACCTCGCCGGTGGGCAACTTCGCATTCACCAATTCCGGGTCCCGCGCCTTCACCTCGCCATCAATGCGGATACACCACTCAGAGCGCACCTTTTCCACATCAGCAAAAGCGGCTGAATCCGGGTCGCACAGCACCTGCGTGATGCCATAGTGATCGCGCAGGTCGATAAACAGGATACCCCCGTGATCACGGACCCGATTGACCCAGCCTGACAGACGGACAGTTTCACCGACATTGGCGGCGGTCAGATCGGCACAGGTATGGCTGCGGTATGCGTGCATGGGTCAATTCCTTAAGGCGATTGTCGGCCCGATACACATCTTTGCCCACATGAAGTCAACCTCCCCCTTCATCTTGTCCAAAAAACTCCCGCCGGAGGCATCAAATTTCTAGAAATTTGATCGCCCCCTTGCGCCTGCGCGCGCCATCCCTATAACCCACGACAATTTGCAAATAAGGGGGCCTGCCATGCCAAAGCGTACCGACATACAGTCGATCATGATCATCGGCGCGGGGCCCATTATTATCGGACAAGCCTGCGAGTTCGACTACTCCGGCGCACAGGCTTGCAAAGCACTGCGCGAAGAAGGCTACCGCGTCATCCTTGTCAACTCTAACCCCGCGACGATCATGACCGATCCGGGGCTGGCAGATGCCACCTATATCGAACCGATCACCCCCGAAGTCGTCGCCAAAATCATCGAAAAAGAACGCCCCGACGCTCTGCTGCCCACCATGGGTGGGCAGACCGGCCTGAACACATCGCTGGCTTTGGCCGACATGGGTGTTTTGGAAAAATTCAACGTCGAAATGATCGGGGCCAAGCGCGAAGCCATTGAAATGGCAGAAGATCGCAAACTCTTCCGCGAAGCGATGGACCGATTGGGCATCGAAAACCCCAAGGCAACAATCATCACCGCGCCCGAAGTGGACGGCAAACGCGACATCAAGGCAGGGCTGCAATTGGCCATCGACGCCATCGAATATGTCGGCCTGCCCGCCATCATCCGCCCCGCCTTTACCCTTGGCGGCACCGGCGGCGGCGTGGCCTATAATCGCGAAGACTACGAATACTATTGCCGCACCGGGATGGAGGCCTCGCCCGTGGGTCAAATCCTTGTGGACGAGTCCCTGCTCGGCTGGAAAGAATTCGAAATGGAAGTCGTGCGCGACAAGGCCGACAACGCCATCATCGTCTGTGCGATCGAAAACGTAGACCCTATGGGCGTGCACACAGGCGATTCGATCACTGTCGCCCCCGCCCTGACCCTAACGGACAAAGAATATCAGATCATGCGCACGCACAGCATCAACGTGCTGCGCGAAATCGGGGTCGAAACGGGCGGGTCCAACGTGCAATGGGCCGTGAACCCCGATGACGGGCGCATGGTTGTGATCGAAATGAACCCCCGTGTGTCGCGGTCGTCCGCGCTGGCGTCGAAAGCCACCGGTTTCCCCATCGCAAAAATCGCGGCGAAACTGGCTGTGGGCTACACGCTGGACGAGCTGGACAATGACATTACCGGCGTCACACCTGCGTCGTTTGAACCTACAATTGACTACGTCGTCACCAAAATCCCGCGCTTCGCATTCGAGAAATTCGCAGGGTCCGAACCCTATCTCACAACCGCGATGAAATCCGTGGGCGAGGCGATGGCGATTGGCCGCACCTTCCACGAGTCCATGCAAAAAGCACTCGCCTCCATGGAAACCGGCTTGACCGGGTTCGACGACATCGACATCCCCGGCGCACCCGACACCGCCGCGATCACCAAGGCGTTGGCCAAGCAAACCCCGGACCGCATCCGCGTCATCGCCCAAGCCATGCGGCACGGGTTGTCGGATGATGATATCTTTGCCGTCACCAAGTTCGATCCATGGTTCCTGGCACGTATCCGCGAAATCATCGAAGAAGAAGCCAAGATCATCAAAAACGGCCTGCCCGTGACAGAAGACGGGTTACGCGCCATCAAAATGCTGGGCTTCACCGACGCCCGCCTTGCCAAACTGACCGGGCGCACCGAAGATCAGGTGCGCCGCGCGCGTCACAACCTTGGCGTGACGGCGGTCTTCAAACGGATCGACACCTGCGGCGCGGAGTTTGAGGCGCAAACGCCCTATATGTACTCCACCTATGAGACCCCCGTGATGGGCGACGCGGAATGCGAGGCGCGTCCTTCGAACCGCAAGAAGGTGGTGATCCTCGGTGGCGGCCCCAACCGGATCGGGCAAGGAATCGAGTTTGATTACTGCTGTTGTCACGCCTGTTTCGCCCTGACCGATCAGGGGTACGAAACCATCATGATCAACTGCAACCCAGAGACGGTTTCAACGGACTACGACACCTCCGACCGCCTCTATTTCGAACCGCTGACCTTTGAACACGTCATGGAAATCCTGCGGGTCGAACAGGACAACGGCACCCTGCACGGTGTTATCGTGCAATTCGGCGGGCAAACCCCGTTGAAACTGGCCAACGCGCTGAACGAAGCAGGCATCCCGATCCTGGGCACCACGCCAGACAGCATCGACCTGGCCGAAGACCGCGAGCGTTTCCAGCAACTTGTCCAGAAACTCGACCTCAAACAGCCGCATAACGGCATCGCCTCAACCGACGAGGAAGCATTGAACATCGCCGAAGGCATCGGTTTCCCGCTCGTCATCCGGCCATCCTTCGTCCTCGGTGGGCGCGCCATGGAAATCGTGCGCGATATGGACCAACTGCGCCGCTATATCTCGGACGCCGTCGTCGTCTCGGGCGACAGCCCCGTCCTGCTCGACAGCTATCTGTCCGGTGCGGTCGAGGTTGACGTCGACTGCCTGTCAGATGGCAACGCGACCCATGTCGCGGGCATCATGCAGCATATCGAGGAAGCAGGCGTGCACTCAGGCGACAGCGCCTGTTCCCTGCCTCCCTATTCGCTGTCCGACGCGGTGATCGCGGAAATCCGCAGCCAGACCGAAAAACTGGCCAAGGCGCTGAACGTCGTGGGCCTGATGAACATCCAGTTCGCGGTGAAAGACGAGGTCGTCTATCTGATCGAGGTAAATCCCCGCGCATCCCGCACCGTGCCTTTCGTGGCGAAAGCAACGGACTCTGCCATCGCGTCCATCGCCGCCCGGCTGATGGCGGGTGAGCCTTTGTCAAACTTCCCCCTGCGCGAACCCTACCCCGAAACCGAAAACCCGATGGACGTGCTGCCCTTGGGCGACGCCTTCACATTGGCCGACCCGCACACCCCGTGGTTCAGCGTGAAAGAGGCCGTGCTGCCCTTCGCCCGCTTCCCCGGCGTCGATACGATCCTTGGGCCAGAAATGCGGTCGACAGGTGAAGTCATGGGCTGGGACCGGTCCTTCCCCCGCGCGTTCCTCAAGGCGCAAATGGGCGCGGGCACAGAACTGCCAGAGGCAGGCACCGTCTTCATCTCGATCAAGGACGCCGACAAGAAGCCGATGATGCTGGAAGCGGGGCAAATGCTGCTGAAACTGGGGTTCGACATCGTGGCGACACGGGGCACCGCGGCCTGGCTGACGGAAAACGAGATCGCCTGCGAAGTGGTAAACAAAGTCTACGAAGGCGGGCTGACGATTGTGGACCGGCTGAAAGACGGGCACATCGCACTGGTCTTCAATACGACGGAAGGGTCACAAGCGGTCGAAGACAGCCGCGACATCCGCGCCGTCGCCCTCTACGACAAAATCCCGTATTTCACGACGGCAGCTGCGTCACATGCAGCCGTGCTGGCGATGCAGGCACGGGTTGAGGGGGATGTTGGGGTGAGAAGCTTGCAGGGGTAAGAAGGTAGATATCAGCCGTTAGCAAGGAATGTGATTATCGGTTTCCCGCCGTTGCCGCCAGTAACCTCTTTAAGAAGATCGACAACGTAATCACGCTCATATGCAGGGGTCTTCCCATCAGACGCTACAAAATCTGGGTGATCTACTGTCACCGGATTCTTCATTCCTTCGGTATTAGCCCCTTGTTGCAGAGCGAAACGTGCACAACCGTTCTTATTGTCGTGAGATAACAACCCATATCCAAGTTGGCCAAGAATATTTTGTAGCTCCACCCACGTAATAGGCGAGTCGGCCTGCAACTTGCTCATATCGATACCTCAAAAACAAAACGCCCCGTTGAGCACGGGGCGTTAACGCTGTCCTGCTCGGGCTGCAGCAGTTACTATGCCGCGATAGCCTCGTCAAGCTTGAGGGTTAAAAAGTTCCCAAGGATGTCACCTTCGCTATCCAAATGATGCGAAAACTCGTCATATGAATACTCTGACCGATATGTAACATCGCAACCATAGGTGGTTTTGACGTGATCGTTCAGGCATGTGATTACACGTTCGAAAGCAGTCTTTCGATCTGCACTGCCCGTGTGGACCAAACCACGAATGCCGCGCGAAGAAAACACGTGAGTGTTACCTACAACACGATAAACAAGCTCGACCACTCTGGGAGCTTCAACAATGCTATTACCCATTTTTACCTCTCTTATATACGCCTTATGACGCATAAACGGTTAACAAACCGTGCGCGTTCTGGCGCGTACAGTGAATCGTATGCCACGTCAACAAGATGAGTCAATGTCATTGCTTTGTGGCGACAATGTGAAGCGAACGGACGGTGGTATAGTAAAGTGGCCATTATCTTCACATCTTGTTGGTTTGCCTTGGCAGTATAGCACATAAGTGTATCGACGCATAATTCAAAGAATTTGCTAGCTTGAGTGGGGCTTTCCAAGCGCTCCCCGACATATTCAACTCAAACTATTCAGTTCTGTATTGATGCTATGTGCGTACCCCTGTTGGCATTTGAGCCACCCGTGTAATCCCAAATTTGATAGATATGCTAGTCAGTTGACTAAGCAAAACAGCGCTTAACTCTCACCCCTCCGCCTCATCCCGCGCCAGCCTTTCTCGCATCACCGCCTCGGCGTCACGCACGCCGCCCCACGCGGGCCGCTCTTCCCGCGTTTTATCCAACCGCTCTGGATGCAGCACGTAATCCGTCGTGTCCGGCCCCTCCACAATCCCCGCCAGCCGGTAGTGCATGAACGTCCGCAACACCCGGTTCATCCGGGGTTGATACCCTTCCCCCATCGCCTTGAAGAACTTCACCACATCAGCATCCAGCCGGATCGTCACCGGCACCTTCTTGGGATCGCGCCGGTCTTCGTCTTGCCAGATCTCATCCCATTCGCGCGGCAGGCACCGCAATTTCATCGCCACCGAATGCAGGTCGTATTCAATCATCCGCCGCGCGTCGATGGCATAGCCCCAGTTGATCCGCTGGGTCTTG
The DNA here is from genome assembly GCF_055693545.1 of Yoonia sp. JB2-21. Classification (NCBI taxonomy): domain Bacteria; kingdom Pseudomonadati; phylum Pseudomonadota; class Alphaproteobacteria; order Rhodobacterales; family Paracoccaceae; genus Yoonia; species Yoonia sp. JB2-21. The sequence goes on along the minus strand of NZ_JBVFUC010000001.1, from coordinate 2,721,756 downwards.
GTCATGTCTTTGGGTTCAGTCATCAGCGCTCTCCTTTTTGCGGCCCAAATTGCCCCCAAAAGGTAAAGCCCGTGATGACGCGGCGTACGTACAGTGTCTGTACGCTGTATGTACAGGGTCTGTACGCCGCGTTCCGGTGGACATTCCCGCCCCACTCGCCCTAGGGTGGTTGGGCTAATTTGGGGGTCCGCATGCATCACGTCGCTATCACAGGAACCGGGGTTTTCACCCCCTCGCAGATCATCACGAATGATGAATTGGTCGCAGCCTTCAACGCCTATGCCGACCTATGGAACGCTGAAAATGCGGCTGCGATTGCCGCAGGCCGGGTCGAGGCCAAGACCCATTCCTCCAGTGATTTCATCGTCGCCGCATCCGGGATTGAGCAGCGCTATGTCCTTGATAAAGAAGGCGTTCTTGATCCTGCGCGCATGTTTCCGAAATTCGCAGCACGCCCTGATGATGAACCCGGCTACATGGCTGAAATCGGCGTGGACGCCGCACAAAAAGCACTGTCAGAGGCGGGCGTCAAAGCCGCCGAGGTTGATCTGGTGATCTGTGCGGCGTCCAATATGGAGCGCGCCTATCCCGCAATTGCCGTGGAAATTCAACAGCTTCTGGGTGCCGGTGGCTTTGCCTTCGACATGAATGTCGCCTGTTCCAGCGCCACTTTCGGTATCCAGACCGCCGCCGATATGATCCGCGCAGGCTCGATCCGCCGCGCGCTGGTCATCAACCCAGAGATTTGTTCCGCCCATCTGGAATGGCGCGACCGCGATTGTCATTTCATCTTTGGTGATGTGGCGACAGCGACCCTGCTGGAACGTGACGAGGCCCTTGATAGGCCGAAATTCAAAGTCCTCTCCACCCGCTGCGCCACTCAATTCAGCAATAATATCCGCAACAATAACGGCTACTTACGCCGCACACAGGATCATATGGAAGACCGCCGCGACATGCAGTTCATGCAAAACGGGCGCAAGGTGTTCAAAGAGGTGCTGCCGCTGGTCAGCAAACATATTGCCGATCATATGAAGGACGAAAACATCGCCGCCGCCGACCTGCGCCGCCTTTGGCTGCATCAGGCCAATAAGACGATGAATGACTATATCGGCAAAAAGGTTCTGGGCCGCACACCCGAACCGGATGAGCAGCCCAATATTTTGCAGGACTACGCCAATACCTCATCGGCGGGGTCGATCATTGCTTTTTCCAAGCATTCCAATGATATGGCACCAGGCGACAAAGGGTTGATCTGTTCCTTCGGCGCAGGCTATTCCGTAGGCTCTGTCATCGTCGAACGTGCCTGAAGGTCAAATCAAATGAAGCTTATTCTTGCCGCCACACTCCTGCTGACACTCGCCGCTTGCGGTGTGCCCTTCGTGCCGCTGATCTAACCAGACACCCGTTTGTGCACATCTTCCAGGGTCTCGACCCGCTCAGAGTAACGATCGGTCAGCATCGCACTGCGCCCGCGTGTCATCACGGTAAAGCGCGCCAATTCTTCCATCACATCGACGATCCGATTGTAGAGGGATGAGGGCTTCATCCGCCCGCCTTGAAATTCTTTCCAGGCCATCGGCACGGACGATTGGTTTGGGATCGTGATCAACCGCATCCAGCGCCCCAATATGCGCATCTGATTGACAGTATTGAAAGATTGCGACCCGCCCGAGACCTGCATCACCGCCAGCGTTTTGCCCTGCGTGGGCCCGATGCCCCCGATGGGTGCCAGTGGCAGCCAGTCGATCTGCGTTTTCATGATCCCGGTCATAGCCCCATGTCGTTCCGGGCTGGACCAAACCATGCCTTCCGACCAAAGCGCCAGTTCACGCAGTTCCGCCACCTTGGGGTGATCGACATCTGCATCATCGGGCAAAGGCAGGCCTGAGGGGTTGAAGAACCGCGTCTCGCAGCCCAGCGCACGCAGTACACGCGCGCCTTCTTCGGCACAAAGGCGAGAATAGCTGGCGTCGCGCAAAGACCCGTAGAGCAATAAGATACGCGGCGGATGCCGCGGTGCATCCTCACCAGCCAGCGCAGCAATATCCAGCGGCATCAACGCACCGGGCACCAGATTGGGCATATCGCTGATGTCGATCTCCATCAGGACGCTTCGTCAAGATGCAACTTCATATCAATAAGAACCTGCTGCAGCGACGTCGTCTCGCGCAGCATGCGCTTTGCTTCATTAATCGTGATGACACCGTCAGCGATGGACTGATTGTATTCGGCCATCAGCATCGCAAATCGCTGGCTCAGCTTGATCACATCAGTATTGATCTCGCCTTCGCTATTCGCCTTTGCCGTGTCGTAGGACATCGTGACACCGCGCAACTCCGCCAAGGCCGACGTGACATGCGGATAGGATGCCGCAGCTTCAAGCGCCGCAACCGCGTCGACTGGCATGAAACGATCGGCATGTTCCGGACTGTCCGAATAGTAACGACCAAGCGTGGCCTTCGATTTGCCTGTCAACTCACAAGCCGCCTCTATGCCAACATCTTTGACCAGTGCCTCAGTATGTTTCTTGAGGTATCCGCCGTTTCCCGCCATCCGTGTGCTCCATCCTCGCGCTGCTGCCGTTGCGGCAGGGGAAAATTACTTCCTTATTCCCATAATACCCCAATGCCCTGTGTTGCAAAAAGAATCCAGTCTCGCGTTTGTTGAGACCTGTTCACGAGTGTCGTTCCAGGTGGTGCGAAGTGTTTGGATCGCGATCCGCAATTTGGCGAATAGCTGCAGCTATTCGCCTACTGCCCTGCCACTCGACCTGCCGTGTTGGCCTTGCAAACGTAGCGAGGACAACGCTAATCAACGGCTATGGCAAAACTATATTTCAACTACTCCACCATGAACGCCGGCAAGTCGACGGTACTGCTGCAAGCCTCGCACAACTATATTGAGCGTGGGATGCAGACCTATCTGCTGATTGCGCGGTTTGATGACAGGGCGGGCACCGGCCGTATTGGCAGTCGTATCGGGATCGGTGCCGACGCCGACACCTTTGGTGCCGAGGATGATCTGTTCGACATGATTGCAAAACGTTTGGACGCCGGCCCCTGCGCCTGTGTTTTCTTGGACGAGGCGCATTTCATGACGGCCGATCACGTCTGGCAGTTGGCCCGCGCGGTAGACGACCTTAATGTTCCGGTGATGACTTATGGGCTGCGCGTCGATTTCCGGGGGCGCTTGTTTCCTGCCTCCGCGTCCTTGCTCGCCTTGGCAGATGAAATGCGTGAAGTACGCACAATCTGCCATTGCGGGAAAAAAGCCACGATGGTCGTGCGCAAGGATGAGGCGGGCAATGTGCTGGCCTCTGGCGATCAGATCGTGGTGGGTGGAAACGAGCGTTATGTCTCGCTTTGTCGCCGTCATTGGCGCGAAGAAATGGGCGACAACGCCGACCCCAATCGCAACTAAACCAATATCATCTTGCGCCCTAAACTCCCGCCGGAGGCTCCGGAGCGCTAATAGAAACTCTGCGGGTCGATATCGATGGACAGCCGCAGATTTGTTGGCAATCGGAACTGCCGCGTCCATTTCGACAGTGCCTGCTGCAAGGGCGCTGCCTTTTCCGCCTTCACCAATAGCCTGACCCGATGCCGCCCCCTCACTCGTGCAATCGGTGCGGGTGCCGGCCCAAAAACCTGCGCGCCAATCTGGCGCAAAGGTCCGTCCATGCGCGCCATCTCTGACCCTAGATCAAAGACCTCCTGCACGTTTGGGCTGCTCAGAATGATGCCAGCCATGCGCCCATAAGGCGGCACGCTTGCGGCTTTGCGTTCTTCGGCCTCGGCTTTCCAAAAACTCTCTTCATCCCCTGCCAAAATCGCCCGGATGACCGCATGTTCAGGTTGATAGGTTTGCAGCAAAGCCTCACCGGGTGTTTCCGCGCGCCCGGCCCGACCCGCCACTTGGCGCATCAGTTGAAAGGTGCGTTCAGCCGCACGCAGGTCCGAGCCTTGCAAACCAAGGTCCGCGTCAATGACCCCCACCAAGGTCAACAAAGGAAAATTATGCCCTTTGGCGACCAACTGCGTACCGATGATAATATCCGTCCCGCCTTCTGCGATCTCTTCGATATGCGCCTTCATCGCGCGGGCCGAACCATAAAGATCAGACGACAGCACCGCGATCCGCGCATCGGGGAACAGCGCTGTGACCTCTTCGCCCATCCGCTCCACGCCGGGGCCGACCGCGCTCAACCGGTCCTCGGCGGCGCAACTGGGGCAGACCGTTGGCATCGGTTTCGTTTCGCCGCATTGGTGGCACATCAACCGTTTGAGAAACCGGTGTTCCACCATCCGCGCATCACACTGGTCGCAGCCAATCTGATGCCCGCAAGCCCGGCACAGCGTGATCGGCGCATAGCCGCGTCGATTGAGAAAGATCAGCGATTGCTCACCCTTATCCAGCCGCGCTTGAATGGCATCGCGTAGGGTGGGTGAAACCCACGTCCCCCCCGGGACGTCCTCCACCCGCATATCAATGGCATCCATTTTCGGCATGACCGCAGCGCCAAAGCGCGAGGTCAATTCCAGCCGCTGATACTTGCCTGCATCTGCGTTTGCCCAACTTTCCAACGACGGCGTGGCAGAGGCCAGCACCACCTGCGCGCCATTGATCGCAGCACGCAGCACGGCCATGTCGCGCGCGTTATACAGCACGCCGTCCTCTTGCTTATAAGACGTATCGTGCTCCTCATCGACGACGATCAGGCCAAGGTTCTGATAGGGCAAAAACAGCGCTGACCGCGCGCCCACGACCAATTGCGCATCCCCCTGCCCGACCATCCGCCAACAGCGACGGCGTTCGGTCATCGTGACGCCTGAATGCCACTCGGCAGGTTTCATCCCGAACCGCGATTCAACCCGGTTGATAAATTCACCCGACAGGGCAATTTCCGGCAACAGCACCAAGGCCTGCCGCCCCATGCGCAGACATTCGGCCACAGCCTCAAGGTAGACTTCGGTTTTGCCGGACCCTGTGACACCTTTCAACAAAGTCGTGCCGTAGGCATCGGACCGCAACGCGGCCCGCAGGCTCTCGGCACCGGCTGCCTGATCCGCGCTCAGTTCTTTGCCGCCATAGTCAGGGTCAAGACGCGGGTAAGCTGTATCACGGGGCGCTTCTTCTTCGCGCACAGCCCCCTGCTTGACCAAACCCTTCACGACTGATGTTCCCACATCCGCCATTTCGGCCAATTCGCGCAAGGTAAACGACAACCCGCCATAGTCGCGCAGCACGGCCAGTACCTTTTCACGCGCACCCGTCATCCGGTCGGGTTCCCGATCGCCCAACCGATAGATTTTGCGCATGGATTGCGGATCACCCAAACCCGGCGCGCGGGTGCCAAGACGCAGCATCGCAGGCATCGGCGTCAGGGTATATTCGGCAGCGCGGGTCAAAAAACCGCGCATCTCATCACGCATCGGGGCCACATCCAACACGCGGATCACCGACCTGATCTTGGATCGGTCATAGTCGCCCTTGCCCTGCCCCCAGATCACACCCAAAACCTTGCGCGGACCCAGCGGCACCTCGACAAAGGCCCCTAGATGGCAACCGCCTTCGGGCGCCTTGTAATCCAACAGCCGATCCAGCGGTTGGGTCGTCAAAACCCCCACTAAATCGCCTTCATGGAAAAAGCTGTCTGTCATATCCGCCTTAAAGGGTTTCCGCCCGTTCCCCAATCAGGTAAACGCTGGGCCAACAAACACCAACCCATTGCCGGAGTGAAGAGATGAAGTTTTTCGTAGACACAGCCGAGATCGACCAGATCAAAGAACTCAATGACCTTGGGATGGTCGATGGGGTCACGACGAACCCATCCCTGATCGCCAAATCCGGGCGCGATATTCTGGAAGTGACCAAGGAAATCTGTTCCATCGTCTCTGGCCCAGTTTCCGCAGAAGTGGTCGCACTTGAGGCCGACGACATGCTGGCCGAAGGGCGCAAACTGGCCAAGATCGCAGACAACATCGCCGTGAAAGTGCCACTGACATGGGCGGGTCTGAAAACCTGTAAGACATTGTCCGACGATGGGATCATGGTCAACGTCACCCTGTGCTTCTCTGCCAACCAGGCGCTGCTGGCGGCCAAGGCCGGTGCAACCTTTATTAGCCCCTTCATCGGGCGTCTGGACGACATCAACATTGATGGTCTGGAACTGATCGAAGACATTCGCACGATCTATGACAACTACGGGTTTGAGACGAACATTCTGGCCGCCTCGATCCGCACCGCCAACCACATGAGCGAATGCGCGAAAATCGGTGCGGACGTCTGCACAGCGCCGCCAAATGTAATCAAGGCAATGGCGAACCACGTGCTGACCGATAAAGGTCTGGCTGCGTTTATGGCGGATGCCGAAAAGGCGGGTATCAAGATCGTTTAGGCCGATGATCAGGTAAGGTGGATCATGATCCACCTTACGCCCCAGTGCAGGGTGGGCAAATCTGCCACGCCCCACGCCCTCTCCCAAAAAAGCATAAGACACGCCCCGCAACCCTCTGCTAACTTGCAAAAAAACGAAAAAGCAGAGCAGGCAAATGAACCAAACAGTGATGGCCGATGACCTTCGTGAGAAGATCATCGCAAACCCCGATTTTCTTTTGGAAGACGCAGATGTGATGCGCGCCCTTGTGGGCAGCACCGACAGTCAAAATGGCAATATCGTTGATTTGCGCTCTGTCGCAATGGAACGGCTGGAGGCACGTTTTGACCGGCTTGAAGATACGCATCGCAATGTGATCGCCGCCGCCTATGACAATCTGGCAGGTACAAACCAGGTGCACCGCGCGATCCTGCGGATGATGGATGCGACAACATTTGAACAATTCCTGACCGACCTGAGCGGCGAAGTCGCGGACATCCTGCGCGTCGATGCGATCCGACTGGTTCTGGAAAGCAACCTGCCGGAAGCGCAAAGTAATGCCGGTGCCACCGTGGCCATTATGCCGGAGAACTATGTCGACGGGTACATTACTTTGGGCCGCAATATGCCGGCACGCCAGATCACCCTGCGCGAGTTTCACAAGGTCGGTGGCAGCCTTTATGGCGCGCGCGCTGAATACATCAAATCAGAGGCATGCCTGAAGGTGGACCTTGGCCCCGACCAACTGCCCGCGATGCTGGTGATGGGCAGCGAAGACCCACAATTGTTTACACCGCAGCAAGGCACTGATCTGCTGACCTTCTTTGCGGGGGTTTTCGAACGGGTCGTCCGCCGCTGGTTGGCGTAACATGATCGCCCCCGCCCTGTCGGACGCTTTGGGCGCTTGGCTGGCGGGTCAGCGCGCCCTTGCGGGTGCAGCAGAGAATACGCTGAAAGCCTATCAAACCGATGTCTTGGGGTTTCTGGCCTTTATGACCCAATATCATGGGGAGCGTCAGGGCCTCGGCCCCATTGCCCGTGTCACGGTCCGCGACATGCGCGCCTGGATGGCGCATGAGCGCGGTCGCGGTGTTGGCGCGCGGTCATTGGCGCGGTCCTTGTCGGCGGTGAAATCCTTCTATCGCTGGCTGGCTGAGCGCGAAGGGTTTGAACCTACAGCAGTCCTCTCTACGCGTGCCCCCAAGTTTCAACGAAAGCTCCCACGACCGCTTGAGGTCGACACCGCGTCGGCCATGATCGAAACGGTCCAGATGCAGGCCAACGAACCTTGGGTCGCCGCGCGGGACGCGGCCGTTGTGACCTTGCTTTATGGCTGTGGCTTGCGGATATCAGAGGCCTTGGGCCTGACCGGCGCGGACGTGCCCCTGCCTGACGTTCTGCGCATTGTTGGGAAAGGCGGCAAGGAACGCGTCGTCCCGGTGATTGATGCGGCACGTGACGCGACCAACGCCTATTTGGACCTATGCCCCTATGCCTCAAAACAAGATCACCCTGTCTTTCGCGCCGTCCGCGGTGGGCCCCTGTCACCGCGCGCCATTCAAAAGGTGATGGAACAAGCCCGCTTGCAATTGGGCCTGCCAGCCACGGCAACACCACATGCAATGCGCCATTCTTTTGCGACACATCTGCTGGCAGCTGGTGGCGATTTACGCGCGATCCAGGAACTTTTGGGTCATGCGTCGCTTTCAACGACCCAAGCTTATACTGCGGTCGACAGCGCACATTTGATGTCTGTCTATGAAAAGGCCCATCCGAAAGCCTGACAAACGGTTGCCCAACGGGCCGTTTTCCATCATGACGATTTGATGACACTTCGCGCCAAAGCTCTCCTTGTTCACCTGCTCACCGCAACCGGTGCTGTTTTCGCAATGCTTGCGATGTTGGCAGCCGTCGAAGAACAGTGGAGCCTGATGTTTCTTTGGCTTGTTGTGGCCTTCTTTGTGGATGGCATCGACGGTCCGTTGGCGCGCCGCTATGACGTCAAAGCCAACGCGCCTGCCTTTGATGGTGTGCTGCTGGATCTGATCATCGACTATCTGACTTACGTCTTTGTACCTGCCTATGCCCTGTTCAAATCCGGGCTGTTGCCAGGCTGGACGGGATGGTTTGCGATTATCATTATCACCTTTGCTTCAGCCATGTATTTCGCCGACACCCGCATGAAAACGAAGGATAATTCCTTTTCCGGCTTTCCCGGATGCTGGAACATGCTGGTCTTGGTTATTTTCGCGCTCCAGCCCAATTTCTGGGTCTCGCTGATCCTTGTGGGCAGCCTCGCGGTAACAATGTTTGTCCCGCTCAAGTTCGTGCATCCCGTACGGACCGAACGCTGGCGCACGATCACCTTGCCTATGGCCTTGGGCTGGACCTTCTTTGCCGGCTGGGCTGCCTGGGTTGATTTCTATCCCAACAGCTGGGCGCATTGGGGATTGGTTGTGACATCGGTCTATCTGCTTTTTGCAGGGGTCGCACAGCAGATCATTCCGGCACGTCAGACGACCTAGATCAACAGACCAGCCGCCCCTTCCAGCCGCAGCAAAGCGACCTTGGCCTCGATCCCGCCTGCGCCGGAATATCCGCCCAGACCGTCAGCCGCCAAAACGCGGTGGCACGGGATAAGGATCGCAATGGGATTGGCACCACAGGCCTGTCCGATGGCTTGCGCCGACACACCAAGTTCCTTCGCCAAGTCGCCATAGGTCCGTGTTTCGCCGTAAGGAATGGCGCAAAGAGCGGCGTAGAAGCGTTGCTGAAATGCCGATCCACGCGGGGCAACTGGCGTTTGAAACCGTTTCAGATCACCTGCGAAATAGGCGGCCATTTCCGCGCTGACCTGCGCAAACAACGGCCCTTCGGTCAGATTGCCGCAGCGCCCCCAAATCAGTTCGGTCACTGCGCCATCTGCCGCATGCACGCCCAGCGCACCAACGGGAGAGGACCCGCAAATCATGGTTTCAGCCCGCGCACCGCCATCATTGTCGCTGTGATCGTGGCGATCTTGGTTTCCTTGTCGCCATCGACAGCAATCGCGCACCCTTCGGTGAATGTCAGCGTGCGGCCCGGTTTGATGACCTCGCCTTCAAACCGGAAAGACTGTCCGCGTGCCGGTGCCAGAAAGCTGCATTTAAATTCCACCGTCAGCACTTCGCTTTCCGCATCCATCAGGGTGAGTGCGGCAAAGCCGCAGGCGCTGTCCATGCCTGCGGTGATCGCTGCTGCATGGATGAAGCCGTGGTGTTGCGAAAATTCCGAGTTGAACGGCATGGCCAAAACCACCCGCCCCGGCGCCACATCGAAAACGGTGATCCCCATCGTGCGCATCGCGCCTTGGCGGTCAAAATCCGCCCGCATCCGTTCAGCCGATTGAGGATCGCCGTATTCCATCAGCCCAGCGCGTCGTTGCAACGCCCGCAGACACCTGCGTGGGCATAGGTGCCCACATCTGGCAGAATCTTCCAACAACGCTGGCATTTTTCGCCTTTCGCTTTGGCAAAGACCACCGCAACATCGGCCACTTCATCCAGACGGAAGGCCCCATCAGGGGCCACGTCGGTCGACACGACGATACCAGACGTAATGCAGAGGTCATCAAAGCTGACGCTCTCCAACAGCTTGGCGGTCTCTGCACTGACATAGACGGTTGGTGCTGCCTCTAGCGACGCACCAATAACCTTGGCGGTCCGTTCGACCTCCAACGCGCCAGTAACAACGCGGCGCACTTTGCGCACCTCGGCCCATTTGGCGGCCAGGGCTTCATCGCGCCATTCGGCAGGTGTTTCGGCAAAGTCTTCAAGGTGGATCGAGCTGTCGTCGGCGCCGAAACGTTCCAGCCAGACCTCTTCCATCGTGAAGGTCAGCATAGGTGCCAGCCATTTGGTCAACCTGTGGAACAAGATGTCCAGCACGGTGCGTGCCGCGCGGCGGCGGGTTGTGTCACCGTCACAATAAAGCGCGTCTTTGCGGATATCGAAGTAGAAGGCCGACAGTTCCACGGTGGCAAAGGTAAAGACCGCCTGAAACACGCCTTGGAAATCGTATTTGGCGTAGCCTGCGCGCACCTGCTCGTCCAACTCCGCCAAACGGTGCAGCACCCAGCGCTCCAGTTCCGGCATCTCGCTCGGTGCGACACGGTCAGCCTCGGTAAAGTCAGCCAAAGACCCCAGCATAAAACGCACCGTATTACGCAGGCGGCGATAGCTGTCAGCAACCCCTTTCAGGATTTCATCCCCGATCCGCAAGTCGGCGGTATAGTCGGACTGCGCCACCCAAAGCCGCAGGATATCCGCTCCATATTGCTTGACCACTTGTTCGGGCGCGATGGTGTTGCCGATGGATTTGGACATCTTCATGCCCTTCTGATCCAGCGTGAACCCATGCGTCAGAACCCCGCGATAAGGGGCATGGCCCATGGTCCCGCAGGCCTGCAACATCGACGAATGGAACCACCCGCGGTGCTGATCTGTGCCTTCAAGATAAAGGTCCGCCATCCCGTCCTCGGACCCATCTTCGCGGTCGCGCAGAACGAAAGCATGGGTGGATCCGCTATCAAACCAAACGTCAAGAATATCAAAGACCTGCACATAGTCTTCATGGTTCACATCATTGCCCAGGAACCGCTCTTTCGCGCCTTCCTTGTACCATGCGTCTGCGCCTTCTTCTTCAAAGGCTTGCAACACACGGGCATTCACCGCCTCATTGCGGAGCAGGTAGTCAGGGTCGGTTGGTTGGGCGTCTCTTTTCACAAAACAAGTCAACGGCACACCCCAGGCGCGCTGACGGGACAGCACCCAATCGGGCCGCGCCTCGATCATGGAATACAGGCGGTTACGGCCCGTTTGCGGGGTCCATGTCACGAATTCGTCGATAGACCGCAGCGCACGTTCGCGGATCGTGGTGCCGTAATCGTCTTGCCCATCGCCGACCGCTTTGTCGATGGCGGCAAACCATTGTGGCCGGTTCAAGCGGATGACCGGTGCCTTTGAGCGCCAGCTATGCGCATCAGAAATCGTGATGCGCTTGCGCCCCAGAAGGCCACCAACCGCGACCAGCTTTTCGATGACAACTTTATTGGCCCCGCCCGGTTTCCCATTGGGTTTCAGGATGCTTTCACCGGCAAAGAACGGCAGATCATCACGGTAAGAGCTGTCATCAAGGATGTTATAGGTCATCGGCAAGCCATGTTTGACGCCGATGGCATAGTCATCGTCACCGTGGCTGGGCGCGGTATGCACAAATCCTGTACCGGCATCGTCGGTCACGTGATCACCGGGCAGCAACGGCACGTCAAAGTCCCATTCGCCATTGGCACCCTCGGCCCCACGCAGCGGGTGCGCGCAGGTGAGCTGCGCCAATTCATCAGCTGTGACATCACGCAGGCGGCGGTACATGTCACCGTCAAGACGGCCAGCGCCAAAGGTGTCATCGGCCAGATTGTCCGCCATCACCAAGCGTTCGCCAATCGTGGCCCAGCATTCCTCTGGACGGCCTGTCACCTCATAGAGCCCATAGCTGATCGACGGCCCAAAGCAGATGGCGCGGTTTTGTGGGATGGTCCAAGGGGTTGTTGTCCAGATCATCACTTTGGCACGCTCAAAACCCTCAGGGCCTTTCACGCAAGGAAATTTCACCCAGATCGCATCGGTCTGCCGGTCGTGATATTCCACCTCTGCCTCGGCCAGCGCTGTTTTTTCAACAGGCGACCACATCACGGGCTTGGACCCCTGATAAAGCGTGCCGTTCATCAGGAATTTCTGGAATTCTTCGGCAATCACACGCTCGGCGTGGAAATTCATTGTCAGGTAAGGGTCAGCCCAATTGCCTGTGATGCCCAGACGTTTAAACTCGTCCCGTTGGATGTCGACCCAGCCTTCGGCAAACTTGCGGCACTCCTGCCGGAAATCGACGACGTTCACATCGTCCTTGTCGCGGCCCTTGGCGCGGTATTTCTCTTCGATTTTCCATTCAATCGGCAGACCGTGGCAATCCCAACCGGGGATGTAGCGGGCATCGCGGCCCATCATCTGCTGGCTGCGCACAACCATATCTTTCAGGATCTTGTTCAGCGCGTGACCGATGTGCAGGTTGCCGTTTGCATAGGGCGGGCCATCATGCAGGGTGAATGGCTTGCGCCCTTCTGCCTTTTCGCGCAGGCGGTCATAGACCCCAATCTTTTCCCAGCGCTCCAGCCATTCAGGCTCGCGCTTGGGCAATCCGGCCCGCATGGGAAAATCGGTGCGGGGCAGGTTCAGGGTTTGTTTATAGTCGGGTGTTTCGGCGCACATGGGTGGCGTCCTTCAAGCAGTCAATTCAGGAATAACGTGAGAGATCGGTGCGCACACGCAGACACCTTTTCCCGGCGGGTCTGAGGTTTCAAACCGCCGGGCAAATAATGCTTATGATCATTTCCCGCAACATGAGGCCGCTTATAGGGGCAGCGGGCAAGCGGGTAAAGCCATCTTGCCCTTTCATCATAGTCACAGAACGCATGCTGTCCCCGGCCACAATCGCGCATTGCGCAGATCGGACATCACATGCACAAGGTTCCAATGACACAGCAGATGACGATTGCTATTGCCGGTGCCGGGATTGGCGGACTGACAGCCGCAGCGCTTTTGGCCGATAGCGGCCATAAGGTTGAAATATTTGACCAATTTGACGCACCGCAACCGGTGGGGTCTGGCCTGGTTATTCAGCCGGTTGGGCAGGCCGTTCTGGATCACATCGGTGCAGGTGATGCCGCGCGGGCCATGGGCAACCCTATTCAGCGTATGCTGGGGCACGAGGCGGACAATGGCCGCAAGGTATTGAACGTCTGGTACGACAAGAAGGCACAAGGCCAGTTTGGCCTTGCCATTCATCGCGCCAGCCTGTTCGGGGCGATTTTCGACGCCGTTCAGGCGCGCGACATCACCGTCCATACGCAAAGCCGTGTGACGGCTGCACGATCGGGGATGGTGCATCTGGCCAATGGGCGGACAGTTGGCCCTTTTGATTTGATTGTTGATAGCGCCGGGGCCGGGTCCCCCTTGTCGCCACTCACATCAAAACCGCTGCCTTACGGTGCCATCTGGGGAACCGTCGACTGGCCAGACACCGACCTGCCGGAAAACCAGCTGACCCAATGCTATCGCCGGGCCGACCGGATGATCGGCGTTTTGCCCAGCGGCAGGTTGCCTGGTGATCCGGTGCCAAAAGCCGCGATCTTTTGGTCGATGCCGCGGGATAGTCATGATGCGTGGCAGAAGAGTGGTTTAGAGGCGTGGAAAGCCGAGGCCGCTGCACTGTGGCCTGACTTTGCGCCCTTTGCCGCGCAAATCCACGACGCCGCACAGATGACGATGGCGCGTTATGCGCATGGAACCTTGCGCAAACCATGGTCCCCCGGATTGGTCCACATCGGCGATGCGGCCCATAAGGCCAGCCCGCAATTGGGACAGGGGGCGAATATGGCACTGCTGGATGCGCTGGCCTTGGCCCGTGCTCTTGACGTGGCCAGCGGTGATGCCGCATTGGCCCTTTATGCCAACGCGCGCCGTTGGCATGTGATGACCTATCAGGCGATGAGTGCGGCCTTCACCCCGCAATACCAATCCGACAGCCGCTGGTTGCCTGTCTTGCGTGACCGCTTGCTTTATCCGCTGTCACAGGTCCCGCCGGGACCCCGCGCTTTGACCGCCATCGTCTGCGGCACCATGCTGCCGCCCCTGCGTGGTTTGGGGCGCGTTTAGCGACAGTATGATCCGCTACGGTAACGGGCGGTATCAAAGTGAAAATGATCACGGTGAAAGCGGTTCGCCTCTGGTCCCAGAACTGTACCAAACGGTCCGCAGGCCGCGCGCCACATCTGCCGCAGCTGCGCACCGTCATCGGACGAATTCCAATCCGTCAGCAGTGTCATCTCGGTCCCGTCGCGCAACCTGATCCCCGCGATATCAATCGCGCGCCCGAACGCATGCTCTGAGAGCCGCGCGCCGGGTTGGTTGTTGCGTGTCCGGCAGGCGTAGTGTGAAACGACACGAAGCGATGACGCGCCACCACCTTCCCCGCCGACCGCCGGCAGAACGCCCCGTTCAACCCATGTTTTAAGAGCGCGCGCAGTCGGGCAATCAATTGTCGCCTGCGGGCTCAGCGTGACGCCAGCCACAGATCGCAATTTGACAGCACCTTCGATGCCGCAAGCACCCGCTCCGTTCACGCGGCCCAGCGTCGTCCCCTGAATAGATGGATCGCCACACACTTGGCCGCGCAGGCGCGCAATGCGACGCTCTTCGGCGGCTGTCTCAATCGATGCCGGACGCAGTGACGGGCGCAATGACCGCGCAATCGCATTGGGGCTAAAGGCAAATAGCCCAATATCAGCGCGGAAGATGGGGCGGGTTTGCGCACCGATGGCCAGATCAGGACGTTCAAAGGGACGCGCCAGAGGGCGCTGGGTTGTTCCAGCCAAAACAGCCGCCGTTGAGCCCCGGGCAATCGGACGCACGGTTGTGGCGGTCGGCACCTGAACGTCAATGATCACGGGCTCCGGCGCAACCGCGTCCGGGACAGGCGCTTCAGGACGGGCAACTGGTCGCAAGAGATCCTGAGCCCCCAGCGGTACCGCCAGAAGCATGGCGACAGCAAATGCTGCCCAGCGCATCACTCTTTGCGGACTTTCGTACGACCAAAGTCGGGCGCGTCAGTGTCCTGCCCGGCCTCAATAATACCGCGGCGGATTGAGCGTGTTCGCGTAAAGTAGTCGTGCAAATGATCACCATCGCCCTGACGAATGGCCCGCTGCAACGCAAACAGCTCCTCGGTAAAGCGGCCCAGAATTTCAAGCGTCGCTTCTTTGTTGTTCAAAAACACATCGCGCCACATCACGGGGTCAGAGGCCGCAATCCGTGTAAAATCGCGAAAACCGGCGGCGGAATATTTGATCACTTCGCTATCGGTGACGCGACGCAGATCGTCAGCCACGCCCACCATCGTATAGGCAATCAGGTGTGGTGTGTGGCTCGTGACGGCCAGCACAAGATCGTGGTGATCGGCGTCCATTTGCTCGGTCAATGCGCCCAAGCCTTGCCAAAACTCTGTCAGGCGGTTGACGGCTCCGCTCTGGGCACCTTCAACTGGAACGATAATGGTGTAGCGGTTGTCAAACAGCTCGGCAAAGCCAGATCGCGGGCCAGAATGTTCTGTGCCTGCAAGCGGATGGGCGGGGATAAAATGCACGCCTTCGGGTATGTACGGGCCGACCGTATCGATCACAGTTCGTTTCACAGAACCGACGTCGCTGACGGTCGCTCCGGGTTTCAGCATCGGGCCGATTTCGCGCGCGACGCTTTCCATTGCGCCAACTGGCACGCAAAGCACCACCAGATCGGCGTCTTGCACCGCGTCAGCCGCACTATCGCAGACCTGATCACACAGACCGATTTCGCGCGCGATGTCGCGGGTCTCAGCCGAGCGGGCGTAGCCTACGATTTCGCCGGCCAGATTGGCGCGTCGCATGGCATGGCACATGGAAGAGGCGATCAAGCCAAGCCCGATCAGCGCAACACGGTCATAGATTTGCGTCATTCCGCGGCCCCTTTGAACTGCCCAACGGCATGCGCCACCCGGCGGCAAGCGCTTTCATCGCCCACCGTGATCCGCAAGCAATGTGGCAGGCCGTATCCTGCAACGCGGCGGACGATGATACCCGCGCTGCGCAAGTGATCGTCACATGCATTCGCTTCGGCCTCGTCGCTAAAGCGCGCAAGAATAAAGTTTGCGGTGGATGTATCTGACGGCACTCCAAGTTCGGCCAATGCGTTGGCCAGCCAGTCCCGCCACTTGGCATTTTCAATGCGGCATTTCGCTGTGTGATCTGTATCCCGCACGGCAGCTTCTGCCGCCGCCAATGCCGCAGCGGACAAGTTGAACGGCCCTCTGATCCGGTTCAACACATCGATCACGGCTTGCGGTCCATACCCCCAACCAACGCGCATACCGCCCAGACCATAGATTTTTGAAAAGGTGCGCGACATCACAACATTCTCGCGCGCTTCGACCAATGCTTTGCCCGCGTCGAACCCATCGACAAACTCGGCATAAGCACCATCCAAAACCAGCAAGGTCTGTTGTGGCAACCCTTCGGCCAATCGCGCAACCTCAGCATTGCCAATCATTGTGCCTGTGGGATTGGCAGGATTGGCAATGAAAACAAGCTTCGTTTTTGCGGTGCAAGCGGCAAGAATGGCATCAACGTCAACGACACGTTCATTTTCCGGTACCACAACAGGTGTCGCCCCGCACGCATGCGCATAGATCGGATACATCGAGAAACCATGTTCGGTGAAGACAACCTCATCGCCCGCACCCGCGTAGGCCTCTGCAAGAAGTTTCAGAACATCACCGGATCCCACACCGCAAAATACGCGTGCTGCGTCAACATCCCAAACTTCGGCAATCGCAGCCCGTAATGGGGCGTGGTCGGTTGATGGATAGCGGTGCAAATCATGGGTTGCACGCACCACAGCCTCTTTTGCCACATCACTGGGACCCAGCGGGTTTTCGTTCGACGAAAGCTTGAGGACATTGCTCACGCCATCAAGATGGGACGCACCGCCCTGATAAAGCGCAATGTCCAGAATACCCGGTTGCGGTTGGATGCCGTCAGCCATGAAATGTCCGTCCCCTTGTCGTTCGGCCCGTTCTATCGCCCTGTTTCGGGCAAGACCAGTGCCAAGGTGTCCGCGCGCACTTTGTCCATCCATCGCGTGTTTTTGGCAATCCCGCGAAAGCCTGCCAATTTTGCGATTGCTACATCAATGCAATGACACAGCAGAACCAATTGACACAGTCCTACGACCTCGCCGCCAGCCAATGGCGCACCAAGATTGAGGGGCTCGGATACGCCGCTGCCTACCGCTGGATGGTTGCGGCCTGCGACCTTCAGACAAAGACCGCAGATGCCATAGATGTCGGCTGCGGCACCGCAGACTTCAGCCGCGCCATGATCGAAGTTGCCGGTCCACCGCAATCGCTGACACTGCTGGACCCGTCCCCCCAAATGGTCGCAACGGCGACCCGGTCACTTACGCATATCACGCCCGATCTGAAACCCGTTGTTACCGGGTTGCAAGACGCGCCACTGCGCAGGCATGACATCGTTCTATGTGCCCACGTGATCGAACACTTTGCCCAACCGCTGGATGCAGTTTGTCTGTTAAAGCAGCAACTTGCCCCCGGGGGAAAGCTTCTGCTTATCGTCAGCAAACCCCATTGGTGCAATTGGATCATTTGGGTGCGCTGGCGTCACCGCATGATCCAACCGCGCCAGATGTTTGCCCATTTCAAAGCCGCTGGTTTGGCATGTAATTGGCACGCACCATTCCCAGCGGGCCCGCCAAGCCGCTCCAGTCATGCCTATCTACTCACACACGCAGAAGGAAAACCTCAATGATCTATGTCGAAGTCAATTTTCATGTCGCACCACATGACCGCGCCAAAGCAGTCGCCTGCCTGAGCGATGAGGCGCCCGCGATGCGCGCCTTGCCTGGCAATCGTGGCAGCCGTGTGCTGGTAGATCCGGCGGACGACAGCGCCGTCACACTGGTGCATCAGTGGGACAATTTAGAAAGCTTTGACGCCTACCGCAGTGGCCCACTTTTAGCGAAAGTCGGCGGGGTGTTACGCCCGATGATGGTTAGCGCGCCAAATACGGTGGTTTATGAGGCTGCGTTGGTAGGATAGCATGATCTGATGTCTACCCTGCCCGCCTACTGCGTCTATCGCGACTTTCCGCCCGAGGCGGACAAGACGGTGCAATTTGATCGACATTATCTGCTCTATGCCGCCAAAGGCACAATGCGCCTTCAGGCTGAGGGTCGGTCATGGACCGTGCCACCAGCCCGTGCCGCGTTGATCCGTGCCGGAGCCCCAGTCACACTTTCGATCGCGACTACGATCACCTGCTGCTCTGCGCTCTTTGCCCCGGATACCTATGCAGCACCCAAGGCCCCGTTGCGGGTCTTGGATATGTCACCTCTGGCGCGCGAACTGGTGTTGGCCTGTCGGGGTTTCGGCCCGGAACTCAGTGCATTGGACAGCGAAGGGCGGCAACTGTTTGACACGCTTTACATGCTGATCACAAAGGCGGCTGGAGCCCCGAATGATATGTGGATGCCGGTCGGACAGTCCGCGCCGGTGCGCACGGCTTTGCAAGTGACCGAAGCGGGCCTGAGCGAAACCGTTAACTTCGGGGATATCGCTGCCGCTGTGGGGATGACAGAACGCACCCTCGCCCGACGCTTTCAGGACGAGTTGGGCATGCCGTGGCGGGATTGCTTGCGCAGGCTGCGGATCATCCGCGCGGTTGAAGCGCTCGCTGATCCTGAACGTCAAATCACGCAGATCGCGATGGATGTGGGCTATGGATCGTCCAGCGCGTTCAACAGCGCGTTTCTGGATTTCACCGGTCAGACACCGAGCGCATTTCGCAATCTGAAATAAAAAAGCCGCCTCAAAGCGAGGCGGCTTTCTGAATGAGTATCTGGCGAAGATTAGTTCTTCGCGTAGAATTCGACGACGAGGTTTGGTTCCATCGCAACCGGGTATGGCACATCGCCAAGGCCGGGTGTGCGTGTGAAGGTCGCGGTCATCTTGTTGTGGTCGACGTCCATGTAGTCAGGCACATCACGCTCTGGCAACTGGGATGCGACCAAGACCAACTCAAGCTGCTTGGACTTCTGACGCACTTCTATCACGTCGCCCTCTTTGACGCGGTAAGACGGGATATTCACCTTCTTGCCGTTCACTGTGACGTGGCCGTGGTTTACAAACTGGCGGGCAGCAAAAACGGTCGGCACGAACTTGGCGCGGTAAACAACAGCGTCCAAACGACGCTCCAGCAGACCGATCAGGTTTTCACCTGTATCGCCTTTAACACGCTCGGCTTCGCCGTAGATGCGGCGGAACTGCTTTTCTGTTAGATCGCCATAGTAGCCCTTCAGCTTTTGCTTTGCGCGCAGCTGTGTGCCGAAGTCGGACAGTTTGCCTTTACGGCGCTGACCGTGCTGGCCGGGGCCATATTCACGACGGTTAACGGGTGACTTTGGACGACCCCAGATGTTTTCGCCCATCCGGCGGTCAATTTTGTACTTGGCAGCGGTACGTTTAGTCATACGCTGATCTCCTTCTTTTTATTGCGAAGGGCGTTGTCCTTTCCCCGGATTTGGCCGGGGCGACAGGGTTCCGCTTGCGCGGGCCACCAACACCAATGAATGCGCGGCTTATAAAGGGGATTCGTGAGGTGTCAACGGGCCTCTGCAGACCGCTCTGCCCCAATATTCTCAGGATGACCTTGGAATGTGCACATTCTGTCCAATTGTCGACAAATGTAAACGGTATCCATGTCGTGACAGACAGTCATGAGGATCAGCTTTGCCAGTGTTTATCGGTTTGATGTTAGCAAGTTTGACAGCGGTATTGCTCGTCGGTCATCTGGTTGTGAAACCGCGGTTCGCTGCGCTGAAAACCCGCCTTCCCGATACCTATCGCGCTGCAATTGCCGGTTCCTCGCAGGATGGCGATCCGCCCCGGCTTGTCGCACTTTGTATTGACCTGATCCGCAAGTCCCATTGCACTGATCCATTCGATAGCCTGAGCACCCATGAAAAGAAGATGGCGCTTCATGCGCTGGCGGTTGAGGAATTGCCAATGTGGGTGTCAAAATATGCGGCGCTTACTTTAGCACGACGTGATCGCGCATTAATCGCCCAGATGCGGTTGATCAAGGCATCGCGCCCGGCACCAAAACCGGCGGTCCATTTCGGCGCGATCCAGCGACAACTGCAATTGCGTCAGACCTCAAAAGGTTAGACAAGCGGGGCATGGCCCCTTCTGCGCACCCACCACATCTGATTCATTTCGCAGCTGCTTTTGGCGCGGGCGGCTTATTGTCCCTGATGGTGCTGTTCAACGGCACATTGGCGGCACATGGCTCGCTCTTCTTTGCATCATGGGTGCCGCATCTGACAGGCACCATCGCCGCCCTCTTGTTTCTGGCGATCCTACGCCCCAAACGTGCGGTGACGGAGCGCCCGCCGCTGTGGGTCTATTTGGGTGGTGTTTCGGGTGCGGTCACCGTGATGCTGACCTCTGCGACCCTGAATTCGGCGCTGGCCCTATCCGGCACGATCGCGTTGGGGCTGGCGGGGCAGATGGTCTTTAGCCTGTTTGCCGATATGCGCGGGCTTTTTGGGCTGCCACAACGCACACCTGTCGCCCGGGATTTTGTTGCATTGGCGCTGATCATCGCTGGTAGCCTGATCCTGATTTTCTTTGGCAGCTCGCCATGATCTGGTTTGCGTGCCTTGCGATCTTTGCTGGTGTTCTGGTGTCGCTAAGCCGCCAGATCAACGGCCGTTTGGCGCTGTCGACCTCTGCGATGGAATCCTCGTTCTGGAACCATATCGTCGGGCTTGGCTTCATCACCGCAGTGGCCCTGCTGGCCGGTGGTCTCTTCGCTGGATCACCGGGGGATTCACCCTGGTGGGCCTATCTGGGTGGACCGGTCGGTGTGATCTTTATTGCAGCAGGCAGTTGGCTGATTGCACGCATCGGTGCGGCACAAACCGCATTGCTGATTATTGCCGGACAGATGGTTTTCGGGGTGCTGCTGGATGTTGCTCTGGGCGCACCGGGTCAGCTTTGGGCCCGTGTCTTAGGCGTCGCGCTTATCCTTGCGGGCATGTGGGTGGCGCATCAGGGCAAAGCATCCTGACAGGATCGCCGTCCAAATACCGACCAGATGGGCGATGTCGCCAGTTATGTCTCCTTGCGGTCATCAACGACGCCCAACGCCGCCACGCCGGAATTTCCAAGTTCCACCGTCGCAAAAGGTCCGCCAATGCACAGGTTGGCAAGGTCCTTGTTATCCAGCGGCGGCGTGTCTGCGAATACCTCTTTGGCAAAAACCTCAGCATTGTCCTTTGGCCGATAGCCCAAATGCCTCGCCTTGCTATTGTCGACGACAGCGCGGTCATTGTTCGAAATACCGTAGATCGTCGTGAACCCCACCACCGGGCTGTCAATGGATCGTTCCACCAGATGGATCAGGTCGTCGTATGACAGCCACGTGCCGATGCTGCGGGCGTTGGTGGCCTGTGCGCACGAAAAGATGCGCAGACACACCGCCTCAACGCCGCGCTTGTCCCAGTAGAGGCTTGCGAGGTCTTCGCAAAAACACTTGGCCAGACCATAGTAGGTGTCGGGTCGGTGCGGCACGTCCAGACCAATCGTGTCGGTCTTCTTGTGCATGCCAACCGCATGCACCGAACTGGCATAAACCACCCGTTTCACGCCGTGACGGTACGCGGCTTCCCAAATATTGTAGGCACCGATGATGTTGGATTGCAGGATATCATCCCATGGGGCCTCGTCACCGATCGCCCCAAAATGGATCACCATATCGGCGCCCTTGATCACGTCCATCATCGCGTCAAGCTGGGCGAGATCCGCCTGCACGTAACTCTCGCCCGGATAAAGCGTCCCAAGATCATCCGCCTGATCTGTCGAGACCAGCGTCTCGCACAGCTTTGTCAGTGGTTCACGCAGATAAGACCCAAGGCGGCCCGCGGCCCCCGTCAGCACCAATTTTTTCATGTATTTCCCTTTTCTGTGGCTGCACGCATCTGCGCGAGCAGAGCGTCAGCTCCCTTGGCCAATAGATTTGTATCAGTTCCACAGGCAACAAAGGTAAATCCTTCGGCAAGAAGCTTTGTTGCAAATGTGGGATCCGTGACCAGCGTGCCAACGGGTATGCCCGCATCCATCAGCTTGCGCGCCGCAGGCAGGATCAAATCCCAGACGTCAGCAGACATATGTTTGCCCAATAGGCCCATGTCCGCGGCGATATCCGCAGGGCCAAAGAAAACGCCATCGACGCCATCCACCTGCCCGATCTCTGTTGCTTGGGCCACAGCGATGCGGGTTTCTACCTGCACCAGAACAGCGGTTTCATCATCGGCTTTTGCGTAATAGTCGCCGATCCGCCCAAAGTTATTTGCCCGGATTGCCCCTGCGACACCACGCACGCCATTTGGCGGGTAGCGGCATGCTGCGACCGCCGCTTGCGCCTCTTCGACGGATTGCACCATCGGGAACAACAGACCGGGTGCACCAACATCAAGCAATCGCTTGACCATAACCGTGTCATTCCACGGCGGACGCACAATGGCCGTCGCCCCATGCGGGGCAATCGCCTGCAACTGACCTAGAACAGTGCCCATATCACTGGGCGCATGCTCCATATCAAACAAAAGCCAGTCGTAGCCCGCACTCGCCACCACCTCGGCGGAATAGTTGCTGACCATACTGACCCACAGCCCGATTTGCTGGCGTCCTTCGCGAATTGCCGCAAGGAATGGGTTCTCTGGCATCATCATATCACGGCCTTTTCGACAAATGTCTCGTTTCGTTCGATCCGGTCATAGTTGAACGGGCTCAGATCAAGCGCGCGATATTCACCGTAAGCAATCAATTCTGCGGTACCGCGCCCCATGGCTGGCGATTGCTGGAAACCATGCCCGGAAAATCCATTCACGAAAATGAAATTCTGGACCAATGTGTGTCGCCCCAAAATCGCGTTCTGATCAAAGGTGTTGTAGGCATAGTGCCCCGCCCATGAGTTGCGCAACTTGATCGCTTCGAATTGTGGGATCCGGGCGGCCAACACGGGCCAGACCTTATTTTCCCAGATGCTGTGGTCTTGGACAAAGTCATCATACTCAACCGCAGGGTCATCATCAGGCGGACATCCCGCCAGATAGTAAGTGCCATCAGTGCGCATGTGAACGCCGGACGGATCAATCGTCAGCGGGAGATCGCGGTCCAACGGTTTTTCCGCTTCAAATATGAAAGTGTAGCGTTTTCGCGGCTCGACCGGGATGTCGATCCCCGCCATGCGCGATGTCAGTGCGGCGCGCGGCCCAGAGGCATTGACGACAGTCCCGCAGTTGATCACTTCTCCTGACTTCAGAGTGATGCTTTCAACCTTCGTCCCCGCCGCATTCCGGTTCATTGCGACAACTTCGTTTGTCAGATACGCGACCCCACGTTCGCGCGCGGACCGCTTCCACCAGTCAAACAGCGTATTGCCGTCAAAATACCCTTCATCCACCAGATTGTGGTTGGCTGCGACAATGTCATCTAAGTTGTAGAACGGATAGGCCGCCGCGATTTCATCTGGCGTCATGTGTTTTGTACCCGCGCCGCAAGCAGCCTGGACCTTCTGACTTTCACGCAAGGTGTTTGCAAAATCTTCGTTGTCCGCAAGGTACATATAGCCATAGCTTTGCAAGCGTGGATGCGGCACCCGTTCGTCGTCGCCCATGTAAGCGCGGAAGTTCTTTACAAAATCGGCCGCGAACTGTGACACTTTCACATTAATCGCCGCGCTGAACTGCTGACGCATGCAGGAATTGGTATGTGAGGTTGAGGCGAACGCATAGGTCGGGTCGCGTTCTACCACCAGAATAGAGCCATTAAATGCGGGGTTATCGGTCAGGAACCATGCCACCGAAGACCCAAACATCGCGCCGCCAATAATAACGACGTCATAGCTGGATTTTTCTGGCGCTTGCATCATTGGGTACCTCCCTTGGCGGTGGCGTTTCGAACAGTGACACTCGGCGCGGAGCCGAACCGATGATCCACGCGTGCAGCTTTGGCCGAAACATGGCGACGTGCAAGATCGCGTTAGGTCATTTTGACGTCTCTTTGCGATGTCCGCTTTCCAAGCATTTCCGCCGCCAACTTTCCGCAAGTGATTTTCAGGACTTGATTATAATTCGATATCGTACTATATAGTGCGATATCGAATTATATGGAGCAAACCGATGAACAGACGCAAGTTTATCGCCCTCACGGGTGGCGGCATCATCGTCGCGGCCACAGCAACCGTTGGAACAATCGCCAGCCGAACACCTACTGCAGCATTGGTGCCTTGGGATCAGGCAGGCGTTCTATATGATGAACCGCGCAAACGCGCTTTGTCTTATGCAATCCTGGCACCCAACCCGCACAATCGTCAGCCTTGGCTGGCTGATCTTTCATCACCTGATCAGGTCGTCCTCACCGTCGACACAGACCGGCTTTTGCCACACACCGATCCGTTGAACCGGCAAATCACCATCGGCTTGGGCTGCTTTCTTGAGATGATGGTCATGGCCGCGGCAGAGGATGGGTTTGCGGTTGATCTGGACCTATTTCCCCAAGGCGCCGACCTGACTGCCCTTGATGATCGCCCCGTCGCTGTCGCAACTTTCCGGCAAGATCCCAGCATAGCCAAGGACCCGTTGTTCGCCCACGTCATGCAACGCCGGTCGAACAAAGAGCCCTTTGATCTCACACGCACCGTTCCCGCCGACGCCATCTCGACGATCGCAAATGCCGCCGCTCACGGGAGCCGTGTGGCGGGCGATACTTCATCCCAGAGCATTGCGGCGTTGCGCGAACTCACAACCGAAGCATTGATCGTCGAGATCGACACGCCGCGGACATTTAAGGAAAGCGTCGACCTGTTCCGCATCGGAAAATCCGAAATTGAGGCAAACCCTGACGGCATCGATTTCTCCGGTCCCATGTTTGAAACGCTGGGTGCATTCGGCCTGATGACGCGCGACGGCACGTTGGACACGTCATCTGTCATGTTCGAGCAGGGCAAGATCGCCGTCGTGGAAAACGCACAAACGGCTATGGGTCATCTATGGCAAACGACAGCCGGGAACACGCGTATAGATCAGATCAATGCCGGTCGGGACTGGGTCCGGCTCAATCTTGCGGCGACAGCGCTTGGTCTTGGGATGCAACCACTCAGCCAGGCCTTGCAGGAATATCCCGAAATGGCTGACCACTATGCGCAAGTACACCAGATGCTTGCGATAGAAGGCGAGACCGTGCAAATGCTGTGCCGTCTGGGTTATGGTATCGAAGTCGGACGCAGCCCCCGCTGGCCGCTGGAGGCAAAACTTGTATGAGGGATGATATGGGCGACGAAAACAAGCTGCTGTTCCAGTTCTTCAACGAGATTGGGATCATTCATCAGTTAAGCAGCACTGTTTTCCAAGCCCGCCTCCCCGATGGTCTGCATATCTCGCACTTCTCGGTTCTCAATCACCTTGTCAGACTTGGCGACGGCAAGACCCCACTGTCCATTGCAAGCGCGTTTCAGGTACCCAAGACGACAATGACACACACGCTTGCGGTGCTGGCAAAACGGGACCTGATCCGGGTCGCACCACATGAGACCGACGGACGTAGCAAAGTTGTGTTTCTCACCGACGCCGGGCGCGCGCAGCAAAGTGCCGCAATTGCGTCCATGGAAGAACCTCTGCAGCGGATCGTCAATGACATCGGGGCGGCGGCGGTGCTGAACATGTTGCCAGCATTGCAACGTGTCAGAACCTATCTGGATGAAAACCGCGACCTCTAGGCAGCCGAAAGAATCGGTTTGCGACAGGCAGACTGCCGGCCCTCTGGCATCTGATCCCTTTTCATCAACAACGACCTGACCTATCATTGAACTGCGTTCATTGAGCTAGAGGATCAAATGGCAACCAAGACGGAAATACGGCGGCAGGAATTACGCGACAAATTGATCATCATCGCGGAGCGGACGATCGCGGACAAAGGCCTTAGCGCCCTACGCGCACGCGATCTGGCGAGTGAAGCCGGGTGCGCTGTTGGTGCAATCTATAATGTCTTTGGTGACCTGACTGACCTTGCGCTCGCGGTGAATGCCCGCACCTTTCACCGTCTGGGTGCCGATGTGACCGAGGCTTTGGCGGATGCACCCGAAGATCCGGCCGAACATCTTGTCGTGATGGCACAAGCCTATCACCGGTTTGCCGCAAAAAATCACCTCAGCTGGCGCGCCCTATTTGATATCGAACGGGCACCCGGCGAAGCGGCACCCGACTGGTATCTGCGCGAAATGGGGCAGCTCTTTGCATATATTTCGGATCCGCTGGCCGTAATCTTCCCTGAACGTGATGCAGAAGAGTTGGCACTTTTGACGCGTGCGCTTTTTTCATCCGTGCATGGGATCGTTCTTTTAGGACTGGATGAAGCCAGCGCTGGCGTCTCAGCGGAACATATTGATCGGATGATTGCCCTGGTTCTCAGGCAATTCGCAGTCTCAGCATAATTTTTTTGAACAATGTTCATTTTCTTCTTGCAAACGAAATAGAGATTCGCTAAATCCAACTCATGAACAATGTTCACGCATTGAATTGAACTGGAGAAAACGATGTTTAGAACACTCGCCACCCTGATCAACGGTCAGAACGCCCGCGCCGAAGATCGCGTTCGTGATGCTTTTGCAATCGAACTGATCGACCAGAAAATTCGCGAAAGCGAAGGCAGCCTACGCGCCGCAAAAGCAACACTGGCCAGTCTGATCCAACGCCAGCGGTCAGAGGAAAAACAGCATGCGGCACTGAAAACCCGCATAGCTGATCTGACCAAACGCGCAAAGGAAGCGCTCGACAATGATCGTGAAGACATGGCTGCAGAAGCCGCCCGTGCCATCGCCAACATGGAAAATGAACTGACGGTACGGACCGAGACACTGGAACGGTTAGAGCAAAAAGTCATCCGACTGCGCACATCCATCGAAAGTGGGCATCGCCGGATCATTGATCTCAAACAAGGTGCTATTCAGGCCCGTGCTGTCCGCCGCGAGCAAAACATCCAAATGCAGATGACAAAAACCGGTGTGCATAACGGCAGTGTCGAAGAAGCCGAGGAGCTGATCAGCCGCGTCTTGGGTAAGGACGACCCGTTTGAACGGTCCGAAATCCTTGCCGATATCAACCGCGATCTGGATGGCGACAGCCTCGCCGATCGGATGTCAGACGCAGGCTTTGGTGATGCGACACGCTCTACAGCGGATGATGTGCTTGCCCGCCTGAAGTCAACAAAGAAGTAACCAAACCCAATTCCCCTCTCTTGAAAGGAAAATCCAATGTTTAACAAGAACTCTGACAACGGCCTGATCATGTTCGTCAACCTGCTGGGCGTCGGTGTCGCCTATGGTATGTTGGGCATCTCGCTCTGGCTCTCGACCGAGGTGCCGCTTGCCACGAAAGGTTTCTGGGGTATGGCCGTTCTGATGCTGACGCTCTCTCTGGTGAATTTTGTCAAATACCGTTTTGACGACAAAATGTCCGAGGATCGCATTCAGCGGATCGAAGACGCCAAAAACGAAAAGCTGCTGTCTGACTACGTTGGCAGCGCCACCGAAATCTAACCAACCCGCACGACCCGAACCCCGTCCGTTGAACATGGACGGGGTTCACCCCTTTTCAAACGCCCTTCCCTTCGCCAAAGTCGGTTCCATGAAATTCTTGCGTCAGTTTGCAGCCCGGATCGTTGGGCAATCCATTCGTATCTTTGCCCGCGCGATCACTGCCGTGCGCGCCGATTGGAAAGGGATCGAACCGGTCCCGCGCCAACGCGTCTATTTCGCCAATCACACCAGTAACGGCGATATGCCGATGATCTGGTCGGTCCTGCCCCCCGCGATGCGGCGCACAGTGCGCCCGGTAGCAGCGGCAGATTATTGGTTGAAGAACAAGCTACGCGCCTTTGTGGGACCAGAGGTGTTCAACTGTGTGCTGGTGGACCGCCGCCCAGAGGTGAAAGACAAACCAATGGACAAGATCATCGCGGCCCTGGACGAAGGATCATCCCTGATCATCTTTCCCGAAGGCAACCGCAACATGACAGACGATCCGCTGCTGCCTTTCAAAGCAGGGCTGTACAACATGGGCGTCGCACGGCCAGATGTTGATCTGGTCCCCACATGGGTCGCCAACCTGACCGAGATTATGCCCAAGGGCGAGATTATCCCTCTGCCCCTGATCTGCACCGTCACCTTTGGTGAACCGATCCATGTGCGCGAAGGCGAAAGCAAAGATGACTTCCTCAAACGCGCCTCAGACGCGTTGCTGGCCCAGCGCCCAGAGGTGCGGACATGACCGACACGATGAACGACATCCTGCTGCTGACCATCGGCAGTTTTGGCATCCTGATTGCGCTGACCTTCGTGGGTGAAGTGTTGCGCGCGCGCGAAGAACCGGGGTTCGTGAACCCCGTCCTCGATACCTATATGACCCGTGTGCAAAGCTGGTGGGGCATGGTTGCCTTCGTGGGCTTTGCGCTGATTATGGGGCGGATCGGGGTCATGGTGCTCTTCGCCTTCGCTTCTTTTGCGGCCCTGCGCGAGTTCTTGACCCTGACAACCAAAGCGCAGGCAGATCACCTGTCCCTCGCGCTTGGGTTCTTTGCCGTGCTCCCACTGCAATATGTCTTTGTCGGGCTCGGCTGGGACGGGCTTTATGCTATTTTCATCCCCGTCTACGCCTTCCTGCTCTTGCCCATTGTCTCAGCGCTGCGCGGCAATCCCGATCGCTTCCTCATGCGCGTGGCTGAAACGCAATGGGCGCTGATGATTGCGGTATTCTGCGTCAGCCACGTGCCTGCGTTGATGAACCTCGACATTGACGGCTATGGCGACCGGTCACTGCTGCTGGTGGCCTTCATGGTCATGGTCGTGCAACTCAGCGACCTGTTGGAATACTTCTTTGGTCGTAGGATTGGGCGCAGAAAGATCGCGCCGGGCCTGTCACCCAAAACATGGGAAGGCGTGCTCTGCGGCTGTGGCTCAGCGATGCTGATCGGCGCGCTTCTCAGCTGGATCACACCCTTCGGCGTGATCGGCGCAATGGCGATGGCAGGCGTCGCATCATTGGTTGGCATGTTCGGCAGCTTGGTCGTGGCCTCTATCAAGCGTGATCGCGGTGTCAAAGACTGGTCACATCTGATCCCCGGCCAAGGCGGCTTTGTTGATCAACTCGATAGCGTGATCTTCGCCGCGCCAATTTTCTATCACCTGACCAAATATTTCTATACCTGACCACGCCCCACAAACTGCGGCAGCTTTGACAAATTTTTCGCTGCCAATGTTCCTAAACCGCCGACCCCGTGACGCCGGATCGCACGGTAGTCTTCGCGGCTTTTGCGGATCATATGCGCCAATGACCGGTTGCTCACGCCGCCCATTTTCATCTGCACCATGACCTGCGGGATATATCCCAGCTGGACTTGCCCGGCCGTCAAAAAGCGCAACATGGCATCATAGTCACCCGAAATGCGAAAGCTTGTGTCGTAAACACCCGCACGTTCAAAAACCTCGCGCCGCAAATAAAGCGTCGGATGCGGGGGCATCCATCCACGTCTAAGATGTGCCGCGCTATATCGGTCCGCGCGCCAGCGCCGGATCACGCGGGTTGGATCGTCACGGGCGACATACTCCAAATCGCCGTAAACCCCGTCAATCAGCGGGTCAGTCAAAGCATCAGCCACCCAGGAAAGCACCTCTGGCCCTGCCAATTGATCATCCGCATGCAAAAGCCCCACAACGTCACCCGACGCCCCCGCAATCCCTTGATTGATCGCGTCATATATCCCGCTGTCAGGCATGGACCGCAGCACCATGTTCCGATGCCCCTCCGACAAGAGATAAGCCAACGTACCATCGCGCGACACACCATCCTGCACCACATGTTCGACATCCGCATGCGTTTGCGCCTTGAGACTGTCCAACATTGCAGGCAGTGTCGCCCGCCCGTTCATGACTGCGGTCACAACAGATATCTTCACGCTGCACGATCCTTTTTGCCAGAGACAGGTTGACCCACCGCAATACCCAGTACAGCTTCTATTGCGACCACCGGATCTGCTCCCGTTGCCGCAATATAGCGCCGCACTTCGCCAAGTTTCGCGTCCACCAAGTAGCGATACCAAAACCCCTGCAATACGTGAAAAGAGCGCGCCTGCGCCCCATCCAGAAACCCAAAGCGCAGAAAATAGCGGTAGAAGAAATAAGCCCCGGCCCGAAGCCCCGCAGGCAAGCGCGCATAAAGATGCAGTTTTGCCCAGCGCTTCACAGCCGTGCCACTGTGCCCCGGCAGACCGCCCTGATGAGGTGCAAAACGGTACTCTTGGTTGAGAGTATCGACAACTTCGCGGCTGGCATAATCGTTATGTTTGGCCACCCACCAACCCAGCGGATTGCGATTATCGTCAATGATCTCACCACGCAGTCGCGCAGTCGGGCCATTCACGACGATATGCTCATCCATCCAGCGATCTTCGCAACGCCCCTGCCCATTGCGAAACAGGCGCATGATCGGAACGGGAAACAGGCCACCATACCTGATCATCTGCCCCATGAAACTGATCCGCCGCCCGATGTAGCAGCCATCCACGTCCGGCAACCCTGACGCGATTTCTCGCGCCAATTCGGCCGTCACAACCTCATCCGCATCAAGGCGCAGAACCCAGCCCGGCGCATCACCGATCTGATCCAGCGCCCAATTGAACTGCGCAGCATGGTTCACCCAGTCATTGTGCAAAACCTGCGCGCCAGCAGCTTTTGCAAGTGCGACGGTGTCATCAGTAGACCCGCTGTCCACCACGATTACCCGGTCGGCGATCGCCTGAACGGATGCAATGGCGCGGGTGATGTGGCGCGTTTCGTTCTTTGTCAGAATGATCACCGTAAGCTTAGTCATCGCGTGACCTGATCTGCATGGGATTGCCGATGCCGATAGAACCGGGCGGCAGATCTTTCATCGCGACCCCGCGTGCCCCAAGGATTGCCCCTGCCCCGATCTGAACACCGGCACCAACAAAGGCCTCAGCGCAGATCCACGCATCACCCGCGACAGTGATCGGCAGCTTTTGCAAGGGGCGCGCCGGATCACGCCAGTCATGCGTGCCGGCGCACAGATGCGCATACTGCGATACTGTTGCACGCGGCCCAACATGAATGGGACCCAGCGCATACAGGATCGCGTGATCTCCGATGGCTGCCTGATCATCAATCGACAGATGCCACGGCATGGTCACCTTCACCGTCGGATGGACCTGAACCTGAGCTCCGATACTGGCACCAAAGCTGCGCAGCATAAACCGCCGCCACCCCCAGAAAGGACGGGGGCTAAACCGAAAGGCGGGCTGAACCACCGCCCAGAGAACCCGGCTGAGGTTTTCTCGTCTGCTCCAACTGCGGCGGGTGCGATTGGCCGTGACATCGACTTGGACAGTCATACGGGCACCTGCACCATTTTGCGACGCACCAGATCGCGGTAAAGTGCTGCAAAAGCGGTCACCATGCCTTGAGCGGAAAAATCGCGCCGCATCCAGTCGCGGGCCCTCTCACCCATGACCGTCAGATCACCCCGGCTCAGCTCTGCGATTTCTTCTGCCAGATCAGTCTGCGCAGGATCAATGCAGCGGCCACAGCCCAAACGCTCCACATCCGTCCAGGGGGTCGCGGTTGTCGTCAGAACAGGCAAGCCGTGGGCCATTGCCTCGGCGACTGCGATACCAAAGTTTTCTGAATGCGACGGCAGAACAAAAAGGTCAGCATCGGCAAAAGCCGTTGCCTTAGCTGCCCCCTCCACATGCCCGTGCATCCGGATGCGGCCGTGCGACTGCACTGCCTTCTGGCAAAGCTTGTGGGTAAACGCAGCGTCGCCCGTGCCGTAGACATCAAGCGAAAAACCCTTGGGAAGCTGCATGGTTGCATCAAACAGCGCGTCCAATCCCTTCTTAGGGTGTAGCCGCCCCAGATAGACCAACCTGCATGTGCTGCCGGTTGGTCTCTGTCGGATAATTTTGCCCGGTATATCAACGCAGTTCGGAATCGTGACGGTAGTGATATTCGCCAATCGGGCAATACTCTGCGCCGCTTCGGTGACCGCTGTCACATGCAGGACAGACTGTGCTGGCCGCAGCAGATTTGCCGCGCGTTCAAACGCATGTTTGGCGCGCAAATGCGGCGCGTCAGCCCAGTCAGCTGTCGCCTGCAATGCACCGCGCGGGGACCAGACCAACGGCTTACCCAGCAGTTTTGCCACCGCCAGTGTCGGGAGTGTTGGCGCGCTATATGTGCCGCTAAGGTGGACAACATCCGCCCAGCCGACTGCCGCAGGCAACCGCGCGAACAGGCCCGGTGCGATGCTGTGCCCCGCAATGCGTCGGGCGTAATGGACAGGATATGGCAGGACCGCAGGTTTGACGCGGACGTGCGGGCTTGGACCTGCTGCATCCGTCGTTAGCACACGCACGGTCATATCAGGTTGGGTTGCGATGCCATCACAGATGGCCTTGGTCGACCAGATGGGACCGCCCCAATAGGTCGCGGGATAAAACGATGGGCAAACATGCAATATTTTCATGCCGCCGCCCGCCCCAGAGCACGGTGGCCAATAACCCGCGCCGGGTTTCCGGCAACGATTGCACCTGCTGGCACATCTTTAGTGACAACGGCCCCTGCCCCGATAACAGCAGCTTCGCCAATCACGCTGCAACCTGGCAAAATAATTGCGCGCGCACCGATCCACGCGCCCCGACCAACGTGCTTGGGCCTCAACTGAGGATCGCTCTGCGCATCAAGCCCGTGGTCATGCGTATAGAGCATTGCGCCCTCTGAAATCAAAACACTGTCGCCAAGCGTCAGGCCGCCTGTTGTATCAAGCAAAACGTCCCGATTGATATGCACGCGGTCACCAACAACAAGAACGGCCTGCGGGCCTTCGGCCGCTACGCCCACACCGTCCCAGATCAGGCAATGCGCGCCAAGTGAAACGGTGCCGGGCGCATCAAAACGGACACCGGCCTGTACAACAGACCCTGTGCCCATATTGGCAAGCGCAGCACCGTAAATCCGTGTCGCCATGGCATTCGTGATCCGGCGATACGCGCCACGCACGGCGCGTCCTGCCCAAAAAATGATCCTAAGCATGAACAATATCTTTCCGGCTTGTTCGGGGCGGTAACGTGATCCGGTAACGGGGCACAAAGATGAAGATCATCCCAACAATCAGAACCGATTGTGCCGCTGCCCCCACAACAAACCCACTGAAAGACGACTGCAATGTGGCTTGCACAAAGGGATAAAGCAGCATCGGATAAAGCAGAAAAGCGCCAAAACGATAGGTGTTTTGTGACGCAAGCAGCGCCTCTTCTGCGCGTCGATACGCCCACCCCAAAACGCACCCAACGGCGGCCCCCGCCCAGCCAAAATTGATGTAGGCTTCGCCCGGACCGGTCACATTGAACGCGCCGCCTGTCATCATGCCCATCACGTCACGTTTGAAGAATACACCAAGGTCAATCGCTGGCTTGTCGATCCAAATTGCACGCGGGACCCAGCCAAAACTCCACCAACCGTAACTCTCGCCCCAAAGCAGCAGGCGCGTATCGACGCGGTCGGTCACCATGACTGCCGTATTGATATCCAAAAAATATGTCGATCCAACGATCTGATGCACCAGACCAGCGTCATTGCCGCGCAGGGCCGTCATGTAAGCGGACAACCCCAGAACGGTCGCGGCGGCGAAAATTGTAACGCACCAGCTACGCCACCGCATCTGTCCGCCCAAAATCATATGGGTGGCCGCGCCAAAGACCAAAAGTTCAACCAGTTCAAAGCGATCACCGGACACCAGTGCAATAAAGACCACAAGGCCTGCAAGGATCGCCGCCTGCAGCAGCAAAATCGGATTGCGCCGGACAAGGCCCTGCGCAAGCAGCAAAACAAAAGCGAACTTTGGCACAACGAAAAGTGTCTTCAGCCCCGCAAGTGTTGCCCCGATCCCATCGGTGTTCACATTGATCTGCTTTGCGTTGTTCAACTGCGACAAGACATCCAACGACAGGGTTGATACCCCCCGCGCTTGCAGCATGATCAGCAGGGTCAGTGCCGCTGTGCCAAACGCCAATGCAAACAAGGTGCCATGTCTGCATAGGTTTGCTGCGACACAGCGTGCCGCCTCTATCGCAAGATCTGCGCGCACGGGGCGCAGGGCCACGCGATACCCCAGACAAACGGCCAAGATAAAAGCGGACAGATAAAGCGTGCCCGTCATCAAGGCACCGGGCGTCTCAACATACCGGCTAAAGAAGGCAAATTCCGGAACAACCGTGAACACAACCACTTTGACCAAAAAGCCAAAGAGGCAGAAGTACCCGAGCAGATGCATCGGGGACACGAGACCAACAACACCATAGCGGATGCCCAACCAAAATGGTGTCGCGGTGCACAATAGCGCCATGACAATGATCAGGACGTTCTCCATGCCCGCCCCTTTGTTTGCCACAGGGCAACAGCGGATGTCTCAACCCCGATCTTTTGTCTCAGCATCGCCCACAGCAGCACGCTGCTTGCGCTCATCGCGGCGGTATATGTGATGGCATTGACGGTCGCGCCAAGTTGCGCACCAAACACCTGCACACAGATCAGGTAACTAATCAGCGCGACCAAACGGGAAAGCGCCGCAAGGTGCGCATGATCGCAAAGTGTCGCCACCGTATATCCGGAAGCGAAGAACACTTGGATCAAGGCACCAAACAGCAGGATCACAAATGCGGTTGCCGTGTCCGGCAGCATGACATGCACGAATGGCATGGCCGTCAGC
Organism: Yoonia sp. JB2-21; assembly: GCF_055693545.1. Lineage (NCBI taxonomy): Bacteria > Pseudomonadati > Pseudomonadota > Alphaproteobacteria > Rhodobacterales > Paracoccaceae > Yoonia > Yoonia sp. JB2-21. The sequence continues at coordinate 2,686,839 of NZ_JBVFUC010000001.1, read as the reverse complement.
CCGAACGCGAAAAGAATAATCCCGGGCCACAAGGCAATACGGCTGCCAACGACACTCGCGTACTGGAGTGCTTGGGTGTGGCCGGTCCCGAAAGCCGCCGATACCTTTGGTGCACTGACCCACGTGGCCACCGTGACCGGCAGCGCGACAAGGTTGGCCACACGGCGCAGGACAGCATAAGTTCCCAAAGCCTCGGGCGACAGAAACATGCCACCGATAACGAGGTCCATCTGCGTGACGGCAACGCCCAGGACAGACGTGCCCCAAAGCGATACCTCCAAGCGCCGCCGCGCCTGACATGAAAAACAGGGCAATTTCGCCCCAAGACCGCGACACCACAGCAGCGCGGCCGCACCGATTATCACCATCGCCCCGGACGCCATGATCAGGACCGCGCCCGCATGATCCGCTTGGGCACTCAGTGCACCGACACCCAATGCCACCGGCGGTCCCATGTCACGGGCAGCCATCGACAATTGCACGCTGCCAACGGCCCGCATAACGCTCGCCAGACAGGACAAGGCGTTCACGGCCAAACCGGCCAGCAGCACGGCAAACCATGGGACCCCCGGCCAAAGCAAGACCATCGCGCCATATCCCACGACAGCAACTGCGGCGGGCAGAATAAAGGTCACAATAAGGACATCGCGCACCCGCATGCCACGGCCATCCGTCAGCCCGCGCAAAAGGATCAGGGGTCCGCCCAAGGACAGAACGGTGCCGGCAACCAAAGCCATGCCCCACAAGAAAACAAGGCGACCAAAAGTATCGAGGCCAAGACCCGCCGCCAGCCCCATCATGACAAGGAAATTGATGCCGACAATTGCCCCGCGTAAGGCCATTGTGCATCCAGCACTCTTTTCGATGAATAGGGTCAGCGTCTTGGAAAACATCACACCATCAAGAATTGTGGGCGCCGTTAGTGACGCCCAATGACGGATTCAGTCCTCATTCATTGAGATTAATTTTAGGTTAACCACTTTATGATCTTTTTGAAGGGAAGTCGCCGCAATCAAGGATACTGTCTTGACCTCCTCCCACCCTGCAAGCCCAACAAGGCCGCGTCATGCGTCCCACTTGGTTGAGGTTGACCCGATACCTGTGCTTGACGTCTCGGGCATGCTGCGCGTCATTTGGCAAGGCAAGTGGGTGATACTTTTGTCGTTGGTTTTTTGCGTAACCGCCGCAGGGTACTACGCATTCCACATGGTGCAACCGCGGTTTGCTGCGACAGCGGTCCTGCAAGTGGACGTTCAACCAACAACATTGCGCGATGTCTCTGGCGTATTGGCGGCACCCGGATCCGACGCCAACAGCCTGAACACGCAGATCGCGATCATGACATCTGGGCATCTGCTGGGGCAGGTCGTGGATGAATTGAACTTGCTCGAAGACAGGGAATTCAATCGCTACCTCACAACGCCTTCGCCATTTTCCATAAACGTCCTGCGAAGCAAAGCGCGCAACCTGATCGCCGGGACAGTCGACGTGGAGCCGGACACCCGCGCAATCCGCGAGAAGACAATTCAGAACCTGCGTCGCGCAGTCTCGGTCCATCGCCCCCACAACACCTATATCTTTGAAATCCGCGCACAAAGCCGTGCACCGCAAAGAGCTACGCTAATTGCCAACACCCTTGCGGACGTTTATTTGGCCGACAAAATCGCCGCACAAAATGTGTCATCGCAAGAGGCAGAGGATTGGCTTGCCGGTCGGGTTGAAGAGTTACAAATCCGACTGCAATCCCAAGAGACAGAGATCACCGCACTGATTGCAACCGCACAAATTCAAGATGACGCAGAACTCGATATGCTCAGCAATCAGATCCTCGAAATTGAACAGGACCTTCAATCAGCCAGAGCATTGCTTGTCACGTTGGAAACCGAGGCAGCGCCTGTCAGCAGCACCCGTCAACAATCCGCGGTTCTGCAGCAGCGCACTGAAATCGCGGCAATCACATCGCAACGCGACAGGTTGCTGGCACAGCTGTCGGCGCAGTCCGCTGGTTTGACCCGTCTGCATCAGATGCAACGACAAGCAGATGCCACGCGGGTTTTGTACGAAACTTACCTTGCGCGCCTACAAGAGACACGCATCCAGCGCGGACTGGAAGCACCCGACAGTCACCTCGTCACGGCAGCACAAACCGCCGCTTATGCCGGACCCCGCAAGCTACTGATCCTGATGTTGAGCGTTGTCGTGGGTCTTGTGTTGGGGTTGGTCACGATCACACTACGGCACACACTGCGCAAGGGGTTCGCTGACGCCGCTGCATTGCACCGCGAAACTGGTGTCCCTGTCATGGCACAGATCGCCCAGGCGAAAGCGCATCACCCAAGTCGTTTGCACAGACTGCTGCGCGCAAACAAACCTGTCTTCGGTGATGCCATGCAATACCTGCGCACCGCATTGCAGATCAGCGCCAAGGGCCCTGTACCCAAGGTGATACTGACAACATCAAGTCTACCAAACGAAGACAGCGCGGCCTATGCCCTGGCGCTCACCCAGTCATTTGCGCAATCCGGGAAATCAGTCCTGCTTCTCGCTGCAAACGGCAACGGATCAAAACTCGTCAGGTCCTTTGGCAAACAGACAGGGCTGGGGCTGAATGATGTGCTTTCAAACCAGATACCGTTGGAACAAGCCTTGGTACGCGACCCATCACTCCACGCAGATGTGCTGCAATTATCTGGGACGGCGAATACCCAAAGCGCACCATTGGCTGACGGTTTTGGCGCATTGTTCGCGAAACTGGCAAACCGGTATGATCACGTGGTGATTGATGGGCCACCTGTCCTTTCGTCGCCTGACGCACTGCTTCTGGCACAAGTCGCAGATAACGTCATTTACGCAGTCAGATGGTCAAAAACGCGGGCTGATGTTGTAGGGTCCGGGCTGCAAATGCTCGCCGATGCAGGAGCGCCGGCAACTGGACTGATCCTGTCGCAGATAAAGACGCGAAAGACATCGCGATCAGGGATGGGATCATTTCAAGGTGGGATGCCCTTGGCCGGCACCACATAGCAAAAAAGGCCGCGTTTAGGCGGCCTTTCTCCATCCTAGAATGGGCTCATCGCGATACTGTGGCGACTAAAGAAACCAATAGCCTCGCCAGGGTCGAGCGTCATGGTGCCACCATCCTGCGCTTGCAAATAGGCCTTTGCTGGCCAGTCTAGTGACCCGGATTCCGTCCGTCCCTCAAGGTTGGGGCGCAGGAACGCATCAAAACCGTTGATGATGTTGCCAGACACCGGCGTTGCACCAACTTCGTGCCCATAGACAAATGCCGCCCCCTCTACGGCACCCGCCAAACCCAATCTGGCTGCGGCTCCAAAATCAGTGTTGGGCGGCGTGACACCGGCGAATGTTGACAGATCAACTGCTGCTGCGTCTGGCGCGCGCACCGTATCCACAACGGTCGTTCGGCTTTCGCCGTCCCAATGGACCATTGGCACCATACCAACATAAAGCCACTCGACATCCATCTGCGGTCCCGTTGCATTTGCCACAACATTATGGGTCACAGAACCCGGCGTCACAGCACGGGTCAACCGACAATCCGCGACCGGTGCGCCAGCCTGCGTTTGCCAGGTCGTGTCTTCGACAAACGTCAGATTGCTGCCAACACTCAGACCCAGCCCAGTCGATTGCGGAACCCACAGCACATTGTCCAGCGTGATCGTCCGGGCCACCAGCGCCTCATTTCCGTGGGTCTGGCCACCCGCCTCGGTGGTTGCACCAGACACGGCAAACCGGACGGCGTACTCGCGCTCGGACGGGTAATCGATGGTGACAAATTCCGGATAGGTCGGCCGGTCATCCGCGCGCCAGTCAATTGCCCCATCTGATGCGATGCCGCCGGTATGGGTCGGACCACTGGTACCACTGACACCATTGGCTCTGGCGGCATAGTACATGCCCCCGAATTGGACTTCGTCGCCCATCTCATAGGTGGTGCTGGGCGACCACATCGGTGGCAAAATATGCGGATCAAGAAGTGCGCCGGAAATGCCGACCGCCTCGATCAAAATGGCCGCACCACCGGGCGAGGCCGCGCCACCAAAACTGATCTCCACGTCATGGCTCCCACTCAAACCGCTGGCCACTTTGATCGCCTGACGCCGCTGTAAATCATCTGCGGTGTAAGACGAAAACGCCTTGAAGCCCAAATCGGCGGGATCGTCGATCTCATTGACGAGCGTCTGTGCACCGTCGATGTCCACTTTCACGTAGCCGCCGCTGGTGCGGCCAGTGTAATGCACCCAAAGGTCATAGGTCGCCGCGCGACCAACCGTCACACTCGCGATTGCCGATACAGAACCAGTACTGATCGCCCGGTTGCCCGTATAGCTGCCGGATCTTCCGGATCCGGATGACTGCAACTTCGACCACGACCCTGACAACGCGAATGCGCCAATAGGATAGATGTTGCGCAATTCCGCGATCTGGGTTTCGCGCCATGACAGGCGCGTTCCGGGGTCATCATTGTCCAGTCGCATCCGCGCCGCGCGACCTTGACCCAATTCAGTCCAAACCGTCAGCCCACCATTGATGCCGTCGGCAATGGCCACCGATTGTCCACCGCCATTGCGAAAATAAGCAGCCAGGGGCGGCGCGTTTTTTGGCCCTCCCTGCAACGCTCCGGGGGAAAGCTCAAAACCAATCATGTTTTAGTACCACGCGATCAGCTGCGCCGTCGTGCCAGAGGCCAAAACACGGTTCGGGCGCATCGACAAAATCGACCCGGTCGTTAATTCATAGCTAATCGCTTCGCCGCTGCTATCCTGAAGCACTGCGCTGCCGCCAACATTGACGTAGAGCGCACGTGGGCGCACCGGCAAGTCAGAACCGTCAGACGGGACAATGACATAATGGGAAACAGCAGGCGACGTCAGGTTTACATAGTCTGTATCGAATGGATCGGGCATTTCACTCTCCGCTTAAATGTGATCCGCCCTTTCTATTTTTACCTGTTTACCAATCGCTTTGACCATCGCACGGGCATCTACGCAACACCCAGCATTAACGTCCGGTCACTAGCTGCCCCGGCACCCCAACACAACGCAAAACGTCCGCCATGTGATCCACAGATCAAGCCGAAAATTCGCGTGTTTGAGATAGTACATGTCAGCGGCCACTTTATCTTCGATCCCGTCAAGGCCTTCGACATAACCCACTTCGGTTTGGGCATAACCACTAATGCCCGGCAACATCTGATGTCTTTGCACATAGCCCGGCACCTGCCGCAGATAGACGATCGCGTGCTCATAGGCGTCAGGTCGCGGGCCAATGAGGCTCATCTCACCATGCAACACGTTCAGGATCTGCGGCAGCTCATCCAACCGTGTTTTCCGAAGAAAGTGTCCCAATCGCGAAATTCTGTCGGTCTCCAGCGCATCAAATGCACCGCGCGTGCCTTGAGTATCAGGCAACATTGTGCGGAACTTTACAGCCGTGAAAGGCCGACAATCCTGACCCATTCTTTTCTGAAGAAATATGACCTGCCCGGGGTTAAAGATGGGATTGATCAGGAACAAGACGACCGCCACAACGACAAGCACCGGGAGAAGCGCCAGAGACACTGCCAGATCAAACATCATCTTGGGAAAGTGCCGCCTCTTGTGACCAACATCGTCAATCTGGTTGTCAAAATCTAATACGTCATCGCGAAAGTCGAACACAGCAAAACACTCTCATTTTCCATGAACCTGCCGGGGTCGCGACCGGTTCTCTATGGTTAATGAAAATGAAATGTTCCGGTTAAAGAGACCTTAACCAAGTCGTTCGATTCCCGACTAAAACGGGCCATGAACATCGAATTTAGCCAGCTTTTGTTAACTTTTGCGCCCTTTTGAGCGTATTTAGCGCCAAATACGCCCTGTTAAGGCGGAGTTTCGATTTACCAAAAACACACTTTTGACCGCGTCTAACAGATGACGCAAAGGTTTGACGTCTGACCACGGCATGTCACCCGCGGTCTACCAACGGAAGAAACACTTTCATCACCGTCCCCGCCGACGACGTTTCAATCCCAAGCCCGCCACCGACACGGTCGGCGATGGACACAGCCATAGACAGACCCAGCCCTGTCCCCTTGCCTGCTGGCTTGGTGGTAAAGAAAGGATCGACCACTGCCTTCAGAATATGCTCTGGGATACCGCTGCCAGTGTCACTGACCTCATAGACAATATAGGCACCTTTGCTGAGCATGCGGTCGCCAGCAACTTTTCTCTCACCTTTGATATCCGTATGTTGAACCGCCAGCACAACCTTGCCGCCCGGTTGTGTCGCATCAACCGCGTTCAGGATCAGATTCATCAGCGCTGTCACCAATTGATCAGGGTCTATCCTGATGGATTGCGTCGTCGAAAGTGGTGTCATCGAGAACTGCAAAGTGGGTGGGACGAGATGCTCCATCAGAACTGCGATACTGGACAAGGGTACGTTTGCGTCAATCGTTTGAATTTCAACCGGTGACTTGCGCGCATAGACCAGAATCTGGCTGACGATCTTGGCAGCGCGCTGGCTTGACTGTTGCGCGGCGTTTATCACCTCATCCTTTTCGGCGTCGGTTTCCAACACCTTGTAGAGTTCCAGATTCCCTGAAATCGCCGTCAGAATATTGTTAAAGTCGTGCGCGATACCGCCTGCCAATTGCCCAAGCGCCGATAACTTCTGGGCCTGAAAGGCTTGTAGGCGCGCGGCATTCTCTGCCAAAATCCGCGCGCGCGCCGCCAACATTGATTGCGCCAGATAGAAAATCAACACGGTCCAACTGATCAAGATGCCGATGATTGCGATGGGATCATCAATTTGCGGTAGTACCCGTATCAACAGGTAAAGCATCATTGCGCAAACGGCTGTCGTGACACCCAAAATCAGGAAAAGAGGCGTGTCGCCACGATGCACCAAATGCATCAACTGTGAGCCAACAAGTGCAGCACCGACAAGTGCCTGATTTCTGTCCTGATCGACCAACATCAGGGATGGCAGCCACAGGAAACTAAGGGTCAGAAGGACAATCAATAAATGAGTAGTCACCTGCTGTCTAAGAGCGACCTCTTGCGGAAGGGACAGCAGATAAAAACGATAGACCGCGTAACATGCGACATATCCACCGCTCCAGAAAAAGGCCGCGTACTCATTCGTGTATAGGTAAATCAGGACGCTTCCAGCCGGAACACCCACCAGTCGTACTCTGGTGTCCCAACCATTCCCACGTTCAAGCGACAGCAGACGATCAATCTCTGCACGGTGGTTCAGTCTCGCGCCCAAAAGCGTCAAATAGTCGAATTTCATTTCACTTAAACTAAGCTATTTTTGTTTCACGCCTGTCCCTACAGCAACGCAATACAACCATAGGTAATCAAGAACGCCAACAGTATGAATTGGCGCGCGCACGACAAACGCATCAATTCAAGCCACAATCGCAGGCAAGGCACGCAATTGTCGCCATTTAAGTCGACTTGTCTCTAGTTTTGCATGTTATGCCATTCCTTGCGCCAGATACGCCGATGGAAGAACGGAAACTTGACCAGTTCTTCGGCCAGGAAGAGTGCGAAAACCCAAGCCACAGACATATCCAACACCAAAACGAACAGCGCCGTCGTCGGCACCATAAAAATCCAGTTTGCACCCAGACTGATGTTCATCGACGATTTTGTGTCGCCCGACGCGCGCAGTACGTTGCCACAAATGGCATTCGACACGCGCGGAAAGGGGATCAACAGCAGTACAGGTAGGAAACTCAACAGCGCCGCGCGGGTTTCGATCGCAAGATCTGCGTATATCCAAGGGGTCGCAAAGATGATCGCCGCGTAGGTCAACGCGACGACGATCGCCGCCACAAATGCGCCGCGCCAAGCCCGACTGAGAAACTCATCAAGTGCGGCACCGGTTACAGATTTTCCCAGTGATTGAGCCACCAGAATTCCGGTTGCCTGGGTCCAAGTATAACTTAGTTGCCCGGCAATCCGCACCCAAGGCATGATCAAAGTAATGGCCGCGAACTGATAAATGCTCAGGTTGGCATAAATCGCATTGCAGGCTTGATAGGCGAACGTCATGCTGATGAACGTCGCGGCGATAGGCCATGAAAAATTGAACTGCTTGATGGATGCGGCGGGCAGGTTCTGATGCTGCCAACCGATCACTCCGGCAAAAAAGCGGTTCGTGCGGTGCATCATCGCGGCCAAGTAAATCAGCCGAAGCAGTGCGCCGATCAGGGTGCCGCACGCCGCACCGGACAGACCAAGCTCGGGAAACCCATAGAGGCCAAAGATCAGGACAATACTGGAACAGATGTTTGCGGGAGCCGAAATCAAGAAGCTGTAAAAAGAAAGGCGCGTCCGCCCACATCCATTGAAGAAACTCGTTAGCGCACTGCTCACGGCCTCACTCACCAAAACCAGCATGAACACAGACAGGTAATCCGTAGCCCCCACCGCGATCTGTTGTGAATGGGCCAAGCCGTTCACGATCAATCCACCCAACGTGACGACAAAAAGCAATCCGACGGTAACAAGCGTCAAGTTGATCATCAGCCCGCTGAAGAAAGACGTTTTGAGTTCCAGCGCGCCACCTTGACCAAAGGCCTGGGCCACCTTGATCTGCATGGCATTCGAAAACGCGAAAATGGTCCCCATCACCAGCCCTGTAATGACGCTGGCAATGCCGATAGAGGCGACCGCTTCTTCACCAAGTGAAGAGACCAAGTACAGGTCTATAATGACAAGCGAGAACATCATGACCGCGCGCAATGCCAGCGGCCATGACATCGCAAAGATCTCAGCTGTCGTAGGGGTTTGATACTGCGTGCTGCTGGTCATCTTTTGAATTTGCCGATCATCCAAGCAAGAGTTCCACCAATCCGCGCAGCCCTCGGTTTATCGTTTCAGTAGTTCCAGATTGTCCCGTCCTCCAACCGGACGACCGGATGACTTCCGGGCTCGTAACTGTAGCGTTTGGCCTCTTCTTCATCAAAATCCACACCCAACCCCGGCGCATCACTCACGTAGACCATGCCATTTTCCATTTTATGGTCAGACGGGAACAGCGCATCGCACGCCGGTGTTCCAAGTACCAAATACTCCTGAATGCCAAAATTTGGCGCCCAAGCGTTCAAATGCGCGTGGGCTGCCATACAGACGGGTGAATGACTTGGTGCGCCGTGAAACCCGGTGCGGACGTGGTGCAGTGCCGCCAAATCAACAATCCGTTTGAGATGCGTAATGCCACCCCCATACGTCGCTGCAATCCTGATGAAATCGATCAACTCATTTTCGATAAGCTTGTTGCAGTCCCAGATCGAGTTGAAGACTTCGCCGATGGCAACAGGCACGGTGGAGTGGTGACGAAGCAGCTTGAGTGCATCTTGATCCTCAGCCGGTGTCGGGTCTTCCAGCCAGAAAAGATCGACCGGCTCTACCGCTTTGGCAAAGGCCGCGGCTTCACGCGGTAACAAGCGATGGTGAACATCATGCAGAATATGCAATTCAGGCCCAAAGCGATCTCTGACCTCTGCCAGCGCATCCGGCATATAGCGCATATAACGCCCGGTATCCCAAATTTCGACATCAGGCCGGATACCGCGAAAGTCGGTCAGGTATGTGGGCGAACTGCCAGACTTTTCGGGAACCGCATAGCTTGCACTTGGCATCCCCGGAACACCACATTGGACACGTACGGCCTTGTAACCCTGCGCCACAAAATGGGCGACTGAATGCATCAGATCCGCAAGATCAGCGCCCGTCGCATGTGCGTAGACCATCGCACCGTCACGGCTCTTGCCGCCAAACAACTGATAGAGAGGCATACCAGCAAGTTTGCCTTTGATATCCCACAACGCCATGTCGATCGCGCCAAACGCGGCCATTGCGATCGGGCCACGCCGAAAATAGGCCCCGCGATAGAAATACTGCCAAATGTCCTCGCTGTTGCGGGGGTCCATGCCGATCAGGCAGGGAATCAAATAGTCGGTCAGATAGGCGGCAGGCAGTGTTTCACGGTTGTTAAGGGTCGCATCACCAAGCCCGTACACGCCTTGGTCTGTCATGACCTTCAGCGTCACATAATTCTTCCCCGGGCCACCAACAAAAACCTCTGCGCCCGTTATCTTCATAGCCAAAGTCTTCCGGGTTTAGGATGAGCCAATCAGCGCCATAGCATCAGCGGACACTATCACCTACGGATCAAAATAGTCGCCATGTGCATCAGAGATCGCGTCAATTGTTGCATCAAGTCGGGACAGATGCGTCATGCCAATCGCCACTGCACCTTCTTTGTCATGACCCTGCACACAGCGCGTAATCTCTTCATGATCAACAAGAAGCTCGGCCATTCGGTTTTCTTTCGAAAGGCTCAACATGCAAAGACGGTCAACCTTTGCTTTCTCTTCCTTGATGACTTCGAAAGCAAAGTCGACCTTCGCGATATCGCACAGGGTCTGGTGGAACTCATAGTCTAGTTGGCTGAACTTCTCATGATCACCCAATTCGACCACCGCCGCTTGCATAACAAGGTTGGCTTTCAGCTTGGCTGCGCCAATCGCATCACATTCCGCAGACGCGCGGCGCAACACTTCTGCTTCGATTGAGGCGCGGACAAACCGCGACTTGGTAATCTCGCGGAACGAAAAGCGTTTCACTTCGGTCGCGCGCTGCGGACGGATCAACAAAAGATCAAGATTTTCTAGTCGACTAAACGCGTCGCGGACCGGTTGGCGCGAGATACCAAATTGCGCGGCGATCTCGGCCTCTGAAATCTTGTCACCCGGCAACAACCGCAACGATGCGATTTCGTCCTGCAAATGATCAAAGACAACATCAACGCTTGTGCGGCGGTCCTTGGTGACGCTCGTATTTACCATTCTCGAAACTCCAGTCTTACAGATATCTAGTCATTCGTGGCAAAAATGACCAGTTGTCGTAGAGAATTGATTGCACCCTTAAAATAACCGATCGCAAGAGGCGAGGGTCGCAACCTGACGTTCGCGGGATTCAAGGGATGCGGCCAACGGATTTCGGCCTCCACGGGTTTTCTATTTTTTCGAGTCGTGGTCGCAGTTGAACCTGAAACGCTGACAAAATCAATACTAGTATTCCAGTTTTTCCTTAGGCATAGTTCTGAGGTGGTCAGCGATTCTGGCACGTTCAAAATCGGGGACCTGCGCAAACGCGCATTTGGAGGGGAACAAGCAATGTCCGGCGTTCAGTTGGAAAGCATCGTCAAAGCATACGGCGCTTTGCAGGTCGTGCACGGCATCGATCTGGAAGTCCAAGAGAAAGAGTTCGTCGTTCTTGTCGGCCCCTCAGGCTGTGGAAAATCCACAACCTTGCGGATGATAGCCGGGCTCGAAGAGATTTCGGGCGGCATGCTGACGATTGATGGCCGCACCATGAACCGGGTCGCACCCAAGGATCGTGATGTCGCAATGGTTTTCCAGAATTATGCGCTCTACCCGCACCTTGATGTGGCCAACAACATCGCGTTTGGCCTGAAGATCCGAAAGGAAAGTAAAACTGATATCGAGGCAGCCGTCGCAGAAGTCGGCGGGATTCTTGGTTTGACCGACTACCTTGAACGCAAACCTTCAGATCTGTCCGGCGGCCAACGGCAGCGTGTTGCTATGGGCCGGGCCATCGTACGTCGGCCGAAAGTCTTCCTTTTTGATGAACCGCTCTCCAACCTTGATGCCAAGTTGCGCACTCAGATGCGAGCAGAGATCAAACGGCTGCACAAGCGGCTGGGTGCCACCTCCATCTATGTCACGCACGATCAGGTCGAAGCGATGACACTCGCCGACCGGATCGTGGTGATGAACGATGGCCGCATCGAACAGGTTGGCACACCAATGGATTTGTTCTTGAACCCTGCAAATGCTTTTGTTGCGGGCTTCCTGGGCGCCCCACCCATGAACCAGATCAAGGCGACCATTGCCAAAGGTGATACAGCACCGATGGCAAGCTTTGCTGGTGGGCAGTTGAACCTCCCAAAGCTCGACGAACTGCAAAATGCGGTGGGGCGCGAAGTCATTGTTGGGATCCGCCCCGAATATGCGCAAATCGTCACCGAAGCCACCGATGGATCGGTTGCCTGTGACCTCGACCTTGTCGAAACTCTGGGGTCAGAGGCGCTGTTGCACACAACCGTGGGCGATGAACCCTTCGTGATCCGCACGGAAACACTTGGCAACATGGCAAAATTGGAAGCCGTCGTCGGCTTTACCGCGCAACCCGACCTGATCAAGATTTTTGACGCAGACACAGGCATGGCCCTTTCCGGCCAGACGCGTGTGGCATGAGCAAAGCGGTGCACAAACACAAAGCACCGCTCTATGATCAGCGGTCACGCGCCCAGCGTATCGCCGATCATCTACGCCGCGACTGGCAACTCTATTTGCTGCTGTTGCCGACTGTCGTCTGGCTGGTCGTCTTTCTTTATAAGCCGATGTACGGCCTGCAAATCGCGTTCAAAGACTACAGCATCTTTCGCGGCGTGGCAGACAGCCCGTGGATCGGATTCTGAACATTTCGAGACGCTTTTTAGCAGTGATGGCTTTGTGCGCGCCTTACGAAATACGATTGCAATCAGCTTTTGGAGCCTGCTGATCGGCTTTCCTGTCCCGATCATCCTCGCCCTGATGTTCAACGAGATTTTGGCCAAAAAGTTCAAATCCACAGCCCAAACGATCGTCTACCTTCCGCACTTCATCTCATCTGTCATTATCGCCGGTATCGTGATCACGGCCTTTTCGCCGTCGGCTGGTATCGTCAACACTGTGATTGGTTGGTTTGGACTGGACCCCATCTATTTTCTGACAAAGCCCGAATGGTTCCGACCGATCTTTATCGGTACGACCATCTGGCAAGAGGCGGGGTTCCAATCCATCGTTTACCTCGCTGCAATCGCCGGGGTGTCGCCAACACTTTATGAAAGCGCAGTCGTCGATGGCGCGTCCCGCTGGCAGATGATGTGGAAAATCACGATCCCCTCAATCCTGCCGACGATTATCATCATGTTGATTATCCGCATCGGCAACATGCTCGAAGTCAGCTTCGAGATGATCATCCTGCTGTATCAGCCGTCGACCTATGAAACCGCCGACGTCGTCAACACCTTCATCTACCGGCAGGGGTTACAAAACGGGCAGTACGATTTCGCAGCCGCGGCAGGACTGTTCAACGCGGTGGTAGCATTCGTGCTGGTCATTGGGGCCAATTCAATCGCAAAGCGCTATTCGCGCACATCGCTTTGGTAGGGGAAGGATAACATGGCCAACCTGAACCTGTACTCACGCGGTGACCGCACCTTCGTGATCATCAACATGGTGCTGATCGCGATCTTTACGCTCTCCACGCTTTATCCGTTTATCTATATTGGCTCACTGTCTTTGAGTTCGGGCTTCGCGGCACGTGCCGGTCAAGTGGTGCTAACACCGGTCGATTCCACGATTGAGGCCTACAAATACATTCTCTCTCAGCGCCTGTTCTGGGTATCGTACGGCAATACTTTCTTTTACACGATCTTTGGCACACTCACGAGCCTCGCGTTCCTGATACCCGGTGCTTATGCGCTGTCGCGCCCGCAACTCTTTGGGCGACGTTTCTTCAACCTCATGGTGGCATTCACGATGTGGTTCAATGCGGGCCTGATCCCGTTCTTCTTGAACATGCGCGATCTGGGCCTGCTTGATAGCTACTTTGGGATCATTATCGGGTTCGCTGTGAACGGGTTTAACCTGATCCTGCTGCGCAACTTCTTTGAAGGGGTCCCAAGTTCGTTCGAGGAGGCCGCCCGCATGGACGGTGCCAACGATTTCCAGGTTCTCTGGAAAGTCTATGTGCCGCTTGCCAAACCCGCCATTGCGACTGTCGCACTCTTTTGCCTTGTATCACGATGGAACGGGTTCTTCTGGGCCATGGTCCTGCTGCGAGATGAAGAGAAAATTCCGCTACAGGTCTACCTGCGCCATACGATTGCGACGCTGTCGAATGATGATGAATTTACGGCGACCCTCTTCAATGCGCCCTATTCGGTCGAAACGGTGTCGGCCGCCATCATCGCCTGCTCAATCATACCCGTCATCATCGTCTACCCTTTCATTCAAAAGTACTTCGAAAAGGGCATCCTGTTGGGTGGCGTGAAGGAATAACAATCAAACGCATAAGGGAGGAAACTATGCGAAATCTGACTATGACAGCTGCGTTACTCGCGGGAACAGCATTGGCCGCACCGGCACTGGCCGACGGCCATCTGCTGATCGTTGACGAACCACTGGAGCTGACAATCCAGATGAACCACGCCCGCTATCCAACCTACAAAGAGGACTGGCCCGTCGAGGTCGCGGCGCGTGCAATGACCAATATACATCTGATTGATGACACGGTGGGTGCGAACATGCGCACCGACGAAAATACCGGTAAGACGGAAGCCCTGAACCTGATGCTAGCGGGCGGTGTCATCCCAGATATCGTTGGTTCAAGCCGGATCAAAGACTTCGTGAACCAGTATGGCCCCGAAGGTGCGTTTTATCCGCTCAATGATCTGATCGAAGAACATGCGCCAAACCTGGCCGCCTACTTTGCAGAGCGCCCTGAAATCGCATCTGCCATCTCTGCCGCTGACGGCAACATGTACTACATCCCATATCTTCCAGACGGCAAATATGGTCGTGCGTATTTCGTTCGCACGGACTGGCTTGATGCACTTGGCCTTGAGGCACCCCAAAACGTCGCCGAGATGGAAGAAGTCCTGATCGCATTCCGCGACAATGACCCCAACGGTAACGGGCTTGCCGACGAAATCCCGTACTTTGCGCGTGCATGGCCCGAGCTTATCCGCCTTGTCACACTCTGGGACGGGCGTTCGTCGGGCTCTGACACCTACCATGATTTCTATATCACAGCGGAAAATACTCTCGCGCATCCCTACGCCGGCGAAGGTTACCGTGAAGGGATTGCCAATCTTGCCCGCTGGTACGAAATGGGTCTCGTGGACCCAGAGATCTTTACGCGTGGCAGTGCAAGCCGTGACTATCTGTTAAGCGAAAACCTCGGCGGGATGACACACGATTGGTTTGCGTCCACATCCAGCTACAACGCAACACTCCAGGGTAGCGTAGAAGGCTTCCGTATCGAAGCCTTTGCACCACCTGCATCAATTTCTGGCGTGCGTATGGCCGAGCACCGCCGTATCCCGATCAAGCCGGACGGCTGGGCGATTGGGGCCAGCAATGAACATCCTGTCGAAACCATCAAGTACTTTGACTTCTGGTTCACCGAAGAGGGTCGCCGCCTGGCGAACTTTGGTGTTGAGGGCGAACACTACACGATGGTTGATGGCGCACCTCAATTCACCGAGGAAGTTCTGACAAATGAAACGCCCGTGAACGCCCAACTTTATCAGATTGGTGCACAACTTCAGGCGCGGGGTTATTTTCAGGACTTCGAATATGAAAAACAATGGTCCAACGAATTCGCACTCGAAGGCATCGCACTCTACGACGAAGGCGACTACCTCGTGGACCAGTTCCTTGGTGTAGCATTCAACGCCGAAGAACAACACGTCTATGACCGCACTTTCGCATCAATCCGCGACTACATGCTTGAGCGCCAGCAAGGATGGATCCTTGGCAATAGCAACGTCAACGACGACTGGGACGAATATCTCGCGACGCTCGACAGCATGGGCTACCAAGAGCTTCTTGAGGTCATGAACTCGGCCTACGCCCGTCAGTACGGCGGCTAACCACTCACAACAAACCAAGGCGAGGAGCGGCATGCCCGCTCCTCGCGCCAGACTCACATCTCAAGAAAGTCCACCACAATGTCCGCTCTCGCGATGCTCGATGAACCAAATGCTGGTCGACTAACGATCCAATATGGCCCGACAGCGGACACCGTTTTGGCGGAAAACCCGCCACGGTTTAGCTGGCTGCCTGTGATCGAAGATGAAGCGCAATACATCCTGCGCATTTCCAATAATGCCAAATACCCAGCCAAGGCCACTCACACCTACCCCGGCATCCCACTCAACTTCTTCACGCCTGACATGACACTGCCCGCCGGCGACTATGTCTGGTCCTATGCGGTCTGCGACACCGCCGGCAAACCAATCACGGCATGGAGCAGTGACCGTGCATTCACGATCACGGCCAACCTGCCTGAAACGCCCCTGCCCCTGCGCGCCACACGTCTGACCTCAGCGACACGCGCGCATCCGCGTCTTTGGATGACGCCGGACCGCCTTGCCACATTCAAAAAGGCCATCGCAAAAGACCCTGATCATTGCAGATGGTCCACCTTCTTTGAAAAGTCCGTCCTGCCGTGGATGGACCGGGACATCATGGCCGAACCCGCAGGCTACCCCAATCATGAACGTGTCGCGAGCGTTTGGCGCAAGACCTACATCGAATTGCAAGAACTGCTCTATGCAATCCGCCATTTGGCTGTTGGTGGGCAGGTGACCCAAGACGCTGAAATGCTGGCTCGCGCCAAAGAATGGCTGATGGCTGCTGCCGCATGGAACCCGGCGGGCACAACATCACGAAGCTACACCGACGAATGGGCATTTCGCGTCAATGTCGCTTTGGCTTGGGGATACGACTGGTTGCATGATCAGTTGGACGAAGAGGAACGCGCATTCGTGCTCAAGGCCCTGCTCGCACGGACCAAAGAAACCGCCGATCACATCATCAAACACGCCAACATCCATCTGTTCCCCTTCGACAGCCATGCTGTACGCGCCGTTTCGGCAGTGCTGATCCCGGCATCCATCGCGATGCTGGACGAAGCACCAGAGGCCGAAGACTGGCTGAACTATTCCATCGAATTTCTGTCCACAGTCTATTCCCCGTGGGGGGATAGCGACGGTGGCTGGGCCGAGGGCCCGCACTATTGGATGACCGGCATGGCCTATCTGATTGACGCCGCCAACTTGCTGAAAAGCTATACGGGCATCGACCTTTACAAGCGGCCGTTCTTTCAACGCACTGGTGATTTCCCACTTTACACCAAATCGCCGGATACCCGTCGCGCAACCTTCGGCGATGATAGCACGATGGGCGACCTGCCGGCTGTGAAAATCGGATTCAATTTGCGGCAATTTGCCGGTGTGACAGGCAATGGCGCCTATCAATGGTACTACGACGAAATCAAACGCACGAACCCCGGCACTGAAATGGCTTTCTACAACTGGGGCTGGTGGGACTTCAATTTCGACGAACTCGCCTACCAAACCGATTTCCCCATGATCGAGGCAACACCACCGGCAGATGACGACCAGTTGCGCTGGTTCAAAGGCATCGGTTGGGTCGCGATCCAGCACCAGATGCAAGACCCCGACAACCACATCCAATTCGTGATGAAATCATCCCCCTTCGGCGCGATCAGCCACAGCCACGGCGACCAAAACGCGATCTGCATTGCAGGCTTTGGCGAAGATCTTGCAATTCAGTCCGGTCATTACATTGCCTTCAACAGCACGATGCACCAAAACTGGCGGCGGCAGACAGTCTCAAAGAACGGCATCCTGATCAACGGTCAGGGTCAATACGCCGGCGGCGACAAAGTGCAGGCGATGGCGTCGTCGGGCAAAATCAACATCGCCGAAGACCGGGGCGATCATATTTTCATCCAAGGCGATGCCACTGCCGCTTACAAGTGCATGTCACCAGCAGTCACATCCGTCACCCGCGACGTCTACTTCGTGAACAACACCTACTTCATCTTTGTTGACAGTATCGACGCCGACGAACCAGTGGACATTGATTTCCTCCTGCACACAAACGCCCCGATGGCCCTGGGCGAAACGACGTTCCGCTATACCGGTGAACGCGCGGGATTTTATGGGCAATTCCTGTGGTCCGAGGCAGGCGCGCCAAAACTGTCACAAGACACTGGCTTCCCTGACGTCGACCCCGGCGAATATGATGGGTTACCGGTCAGCACCTGCATGCATGCCAAATTCCCAAAGGCGATCCGCCACCGGATTGCCACGCTTTTCGTGCCGTATCCGCTCTCTGCGCCGCGTCGTATTTTCAGTTTCCTCGATGATCAGGGCTATGACTGCGATCTTTATTTCACCGACGCCAATGACCGCAGCTTTAAGGTCGTCGTCCCCAAAACATTCGATGTTGGCGCCTAACGCCGACCAATCCTCATAGAAAGAAGGACATCCCATGAAACTAGCAGGCAAAACAGCCATCATCACCGGCGGCGGCCGCGACATTGGTCGGGCCGTTGCACTAAAACTGGCCGCCGAGGGCGCAAATATTGCGATCAACTATTTCGCCAGCTCTGATGGGGCCGACAGCGCAGTCGCCGAAATCAAAGCGGCTGGCGGCAACGCGTTTGCCTTGCAGGGCGACCTGAGCGGACCCGAAGGCGTCGATGCGCTGGTCGCAAAAACCGTGGCGGAGTTCGGCAGTGTCGATGTGCTCGTCAACAACTCTGGGGGCCTGATCGCCCGCAAGACGTTCGCAGAAATGTCACTGGAACACTGGAACAACGTGATGTCACTGAACCTGACCAGCACATTCCTGATGATCAAGGCCGTGGGTCCGCACATGAACGAAGGCACTATCGTCAACCTCGCCAGCCAGGCCGGTCGCGACGGCGGCGGCCCGGGATCTGTGGCTTATGCTGCGTCCAAAGGTGCTGTCATGACAATGACACGGGGCCTGGCCAAAGAACTTGGGCCAAAGGTCCGCGTCAACGCGCTCTGCCCCGGCATGATCGACACCGATTTCCACAACATCCACACACCGGATGCTGCCCGCCGCGGGTATGAGGCGAACGCCCCGGTCAAGCGCCAAGGTTTGCCCGAAGACGTGGCCAACCTTGTGCTGTTCCTTGCATGTGACGACTCAGCGTTCATCACCGGCGCAAACGTCGATATCAACGGTGGTATGTTGTTCAGCTGAACAAAAAAACCTGCACGGGGGTAACCCGCGCAGGTTTTTTTAATCTGATATCCTGGCCTGCCGGCGGTCTAGCGCGCCAACCAACCGCCATCAACATTCAGCACGGCGCCATGAATGTAATTCGCCGCCGGTGATGCCAAAAACACAGCTGTCTCAGCAATGTCATCCGCCTTGCCCCACCGGCCTGCCGGAATACGGTCAAGGATGGCCTTGTTACGATCGGGGTCGGCGCGCAGTGCTTCGGTATTGTTGGTTTCAATATAACCGGGGGCAATCGCATTCACGTTGACACCCTTTGCTGCCCATTCATTGGCAAGGATTTTCGTCAGGCCAGCGACACCATGCTTGGACGCCGTATAGCTTGGAACGCGGATCCCCCCTGAAACGACAGCAGCGACGCGATATTGACGATGCTTCCGCCGCCACGGGGCAAGGCCGCCTTTGCAAACGCCTGACAGGTAAAGAACACCGCCTTCAGGTTCACATCCATAACGGCATCCCAATCGGCCTCGGTAAAGTCAACGCTATCGTTGCGGCGAATTATGCCCGCATTGTTGACAAGAATATCAACCTTCCGCGCGGCAAACACATCAGCCGCAGCCATCGGATCAGCAAAGTCGATCATCAGCGCCTCGGCGCTGTCGATCAGCCCGACCGTTTCGTCACAGGCTGACCGACCCGCGCAAATCACATGTGCACCAGCGCGACCCATCGCAACGGCAATAGCCTGTCCAATGCCGGTATTTGCACCCGTCACCAGCGCCGTTTGACCGTCCAGTGAAAACGGGTTCATCGCAGTTCATCCATGCCAACCATATCCATGTCGGTGAAATCCACGTTGTCACCCGCCATCGTCCAGCAGAACGTGTAGGATGCCGTGCCGGCACCCGCATGGATCGACCACGGCGGGGAAATCACTGCTTCTTCGTTGCCCATCACGATATGGCGGGTTTCATCTTTTTGCCCCATGAAGTGAAACACGCGGGCGTCGTCGGGAACTTCAAAGTACAAATAGGCCTCCATCCGGCGATCATGCAGGTGGGCGGGCATTGTGTTCCAAAGGCTTCCGGGCTGAAACTGGGTGTAGCCCATCAAGAGCTGACAGGTTTCGCAAACGTCCGGGTGCAGGAACTGAATGATCACCCGTTCATTGGCTGCCTCACGCGATCCCAATTCAACACGCCGCGCATCAGAAAGTTTGATCAGCTTTGTTGGACAAGTGCGATGCGCTGGCGAGGACGTCACGTAGAACCGTCCGGCACCCGAAAAATCAACAGGCCCGGCACCCATACCAACATACAGCAACTCGCCGTTCTCAAGGCTGTAGGTTTCGCCGCCAACAGTGACATCACCGGTCTCGCCGATATTCAACACACCCATTTCGCGGCGATCCAGAAAACCCGGCGTGCCGGTTTCGGCCACATGATCCAACGTCAGTGTGCCACCCGCAGGCACCACAGATCCAAGGATCAGACGGTCATAGTGCGTGTAGACAAGATTAATCTCACCGGCTTCAAAAAGGCCGTCTTTGTGGAAATGCTGACGCAGCCCCTCGGTATCAAGCGACTTGGCCATTGTCGGGTCAATCGCATAACGGGATTCAGTCTTAAGCGTCATAAAGCATCCTTTCGGGGAAGTTGCATGCACGGCAGGTGCATCATAAAAAATCATCCCGGCGCGGCGTGAAACAATCAACAAGCCGTCCGGGTTCAAGGCAAACGCAGCCATGCACGGCGTTTGACGGAATTACAAAGCTGTCGCCGGGTCCGACTTCCGTCTCGACCCCATCGACCGAGAAACGAAAGCGACCACTCTCAACAAATGTTGATTGCACATGCACGTGATGATGCAGCGCGCCCTCGGCACCAGCGGCGTGAAACCCAAAAGCGACGACCATCAGATCAGCATGATCAGCAAGCACTTGTCGCGTGACATTTTCACCGACCTCGACAACAGAAAAATTGCTCATTCTCGTATACTCCATGGGTACGCAAGGTGGCCTGCGTACGTGATTTTTCGGCTGATCATCCATAACGCAGCACACGGAATCACAGGCCGGTCATAGCGGACTTTCATTAACTGGTATGATAGTATACCAGTTTGAAAAAAGGAAGCGTTCTTCGCCATGTTCAATGCCAAAAATTCTGCTGGCTCCGGCACAGCGCCGCGTTTTGTATCAATCGGAGAGTGCATGGTTGAAATGGCACCCACCGAACAGTCTGACACATTCAAGATCGGGTACGCGGGCGACACATTTAATACCGCTTGGTATGTCAAAAGGCTCGCCCCCGATTGGACCGCGCGCTTTGTTAGCCGTGTCGGACAAGATGCGATTTCAAACGAAATGCTGTTGATGATGCAGCAGTCCGCCATCGATATCGACCATATAGCGCGCAGCACAGATCGCTCTGTCGGGCTCTATATGATCAGTCTAAGCAACGGAGAGCGCAGCTTTTCTTACTGGCGCGACATGTCGGCCGCCCGACAATTGGCAAACAACCGGACCCAGCTGGAAACTGCAACGGTGGATGCGGACGTGATCTATTTCACAGGCATTACAATGGCGATACTCGACGAAAGCGGCCGCGAAACCCTGCGCGATGTCTTGATGAACGCGCAGGCTGCGGGAAAAACCATTGTCTTTGACTCTAACCTGCGGCCCCGGCTTTGGGAAACGACGAACGCCATGACCGATGCAGTCATGCAGGCGGCTGGGGTCAGCGATATCGTTCTGCCGTCTTATGATGACGAAGCCATACATTTCGGCGATGCAGATATTGCGGCGACCTGCGACAGATACCTGAATGCCGGTGCATCAACCGTCATAGTCAAAAATGGGGCAGGCAAGGTTTGCTACAGTCATCAAGGAAACTGCGGAGAAGTCACGCCGCCTGCTATGCAACGCATCGTGGATACGACATCTGCGGGTGACAGCTTCAACGCAGGTTTTCTGGTGGGACTGCATCAAACCGGATCTGTGCAAAGCGCCATTCGGCTTGGCTCTGACGTGGCCGGCCATGTGATCGGCCAAAAGGGCGCTTTGGTGCCGTTGCCAGACCATCTACTTCCGACCTAGAAAATATGCGATAACACTAGACACGCATTCAATCTCAAGGATCAAAGATGCAAGAAACATGGCGTTGGTTCGGGCCCTTTGACGCAATTTCACTTGAACAGATTGCGCAAACCGGCGCGTCAGGGATCGTCACGGCCCTGCATGAAATCCCCTACGGCGAAGTCTGGCAACGCAGCAAAATCGCCAAACGTCGCGCAGAGATTGTAGAGGCTGGTTTCACCTGGGACGTGGTCGAAAGCCTGCCGGTCCATGAACGCATCAAGAAAGGCGAGGGCGACCTCTCTGCCCTTTTTGCAAACTACCGGCAGTCTATGGCGAACCTCGCGGCAGAGGGGATCAAAACCGTCTGCTACAACTTCATGCCTCTGCTCGACTGGACGCGTACTGATTTGACCCATCCTGTGGCAAATGGCGGGACATGCCTGCGCTTCTCCGCGCCAAAGATGGCAGCCTTTGAACTGCACATGCTGGGCCGCGACGCCGCCCGCGACGACTATGACGTCGAAACCATCGCAGCCGCCGACGTCTGGTTTCAACAAAGCGACGACCTGGCGCGCACCAACCTGCTGCGCGCAATCATGTCAGGACTGCCGGGCGCATTTGACCGCTACGATATTCCACAACTGAAAAAAGCGCTGGCATCATACAGGGGGATTGACCGGGATGGGCTGCGCGCCAACTACAAACGGTTCCTTGATGAAGTGATGCCAACGGCGCAAGAGCTTGATATGAAGTTCTGCGTTCATCCTGATGACCCTCCGCGGGACATTCTTGGCCTGCCGCGCATTGTCTCTGACGCGGACGATATCGCGTGGATCATGCGTGCCTATGATGCGCCCGAAAATGGGCTCACCTTATGTTCCGGGTCGCTCGGGGCGAACCCGATCAATGACGTGGTCGGGATCGTCCGGACATTCAGCGACCGGATTCATTTCGCGCATCTGCGTAACGTGCACAAAGACCCCGACGGATCGTTCGAGGAAGCCGCTCATTTGGATGGCGACACGGACATGGTCGCGCTGATTGATGCGTTGCTGACGGCCCAGACCGAAAACGGCAGGTCAATCTACTTCCGTCCTGATCACGGCCACGATCTGCTAACCGACCCTGCGCTGGATACGCAGCCCGGCTATCCGCTGATCGGTCGCCTGCGCGGGTTGGCTGAACTGCGCGGCGTGATCCGCGCCCTACGATAGACCAAGCGCTTTTGCGACGGCCGCACGCGTTCCAAGATCGCGGATATCACGCGCGGCTTGGGTGACCGGATATGCCAACCGTTCGGCCAAATCTTTCGGGAACACGTCTTCGCATGACAGCAGCGCAAAAATCTGACCTTCAAGTGTCTGGGCCCCGTCCGTCGCCAAGTTAAGCTGGCAGGCCAACGGATCCTTCACGTCAATTGGATCACCGGCATCACCGATGCCGGCCATGTAGCGCAGCCATGCTGCAACCGACAAACATAACAATGGTGCCTGTTGCCCGGCGTCGAACCTGTCGCGGATCGTTCCCAAAATACGCTGGGGCAGCTTTTGGCTGCCGTCCATCGCAATCTGCGCGGTCTTGTGGCGAATGGCGGGGTTTGCGTAGCGCGCAAAAAGCGCGTCAGCATAGTTGGGCAAGACAACGCCGGGGGGCATGAACAGTGGGAATAATTTCCCACCACAGCGCACGTGCAAAGCTGACAAATACAGGATCAGCCACGGTGTCTGATATGGTCTTATGTCCAGCCAAATATCCGGTGTAGGCCAATGCCGAATGGGTGCCATTCAGCATTCTCAGCTTCATATCCTCGAACGGAACAACATCAGTCACCATCTCTGCCCCAGCCGACGCAAAGTCAGGACGGAGATCATCCACGAAATCGTCTTCAATCACCCACTGGGCAAAGCTTTCGTGCATCACGGGCGCACTGTCATGAAATCCGGTCAAATCCGCGACCTGATCAATGTCATCCTGCGTTGTCGCAGGCGTAATCCGGTCCACCATTGTGCAGGGGAAACGACCCTCTGATACGATCCATTGCGCAAGATCCAGATCGACCATCCCAGCAAACTCAAGCACCAAATTGCGCACCAGCCGGCCATTTTGTGGAAGGTTGTCGCACGTCAGAACGGTGAACGGGCGCAGACCTGCCAACTTGCGAAGCTCAAGCGCCCGCACAATATACCCGATTGCAGAAACCGGGAGCTCATCCCGCAGATCCGCCACGATGCTGGGATGCGCCTTTTCCAACACGCCCGTTGCTGGTGAATGGCAGTACCCCTTTTCCGTAACCGTTAGCGTCACGATCTTGACCAAAGGATCAGTCATCGCCTTAAGGACGGCATGTGGGCTATCAGGCGCCAACAAAACCTCATTCAAAACCTCGATAACGCGGTGCTGTCTGGCCTCTGCCGTCAGCGAAACCGACGTATAGGCCCATCCTTGGTCACGTAAAGCGTCCCGCGTCTGCGGACTGCGTAGCGATACGCCAACAACGCCCCAGTCACCGCCCGATTTCGCCATTGCATCAGCAAGAACAGGGCAGGCAAACGCACGAAAAAAGGCCCCCAGCCCCAGATGTACGATCCCCGTTCTTGGCCTTGGCGTTCCAGACCTTTGCAATTTGGGTATCACTCGCGTCAAAACCGATAGGCCCGCTTTGCAAGGCCGTAGGCCAGATCATGGGCAACCTCGGGCGCCTCATCTGCATCAAGTCGACCGGTCTTCACCAACGTCGCAAGATAGCCGCAGTCGATCCGGCGGGCGACATCATGGCGTGCCGGGATCGAACAAAACGCGCGGGTGTCATCATTAAAGCCAACTGTGTTGTAAAAGCCGGCTGTCTCTGTGGCGGTTTCCCGGAACCGCCGCATGCCTTCTGCGCTGTCATGGAACCACCAAGGCGGTCCAAGCTTCAGTGCAGGATAGACCCCCGCAAGTGGCGCCAACTCGCGAGGAACCGCGGTTTCATCCAGCGTGAACAGGATAACCGTCAGCCCCGGTTCTTGGCCAACAGCGTCCAGCAGTGGCTTGAGGGCATGAACATAATCGGTCCGCGTTGGAATATCGTACCCTTTATCGCGTCCAAACTTGCCAAACATCGCATCAGAATGATTGCGGTAGGACCCCGGATGGATTTGCAGAACAAGCCCATCATCCAAACTCATTCGTGCCATTTCCGTTAGCATATGACCGCGAAAGGCATCCGCTTCGTCCGCGCTGCAATCCCCTCGCAAGGCCTTGTCGAAAATCGCCGCAGCAACATCCGGCGCCAAATCCTCGGTGCGGGCTGTCGGGTGCCCATGATCCGAAGAGGTTGCGCCGAAACTCTTGAAAAAGGTGCGCCGGTTTCGGTGTGCCGCCAAATAACCCTGCCATGATGTCGCATCTTCGCCCGTCAACTCACCCAGTTTTTCGACATTCTGCGCAAAATCTTCAAATTCAGGATCAACCACAGCATCTGGCCGGTAGGCAGTCACGACATTCCCGGCCCAGCCACTGTCACGTATCATCTTATGCCATCGCAAATCGTCGATCGCACTCTCGGTCGTCGAAATGGCCTCTATGTTGAACCTCTCAAAAAGAGCGCGTGGGCGGAACGCGTCTTGTGCAAGACAATCATTGATCTGATCATAGATGTCGTCCGCAGTTTGCGCACCAAGGCGCTTGGTGACCCCAAAAACCTCTTGCAGCGCATGATCCACCCAAATGCGTGACGGCGTCCCGCGAAAAAGGTGATAATTCTCAGCAAATATCCGCCAAATCTTGCGCGGGTCCTGCTCAACTACACCGCCATCAACGCGCTGAACGCCAAGGCTCTCCAATGATATCCCCTGCGAATGCAGCATGCGAAAAACATAGTGGTCAGGCGTGACGAACAACTCAGAGGGATTGGCGAACGCCTCATCTTCGGCAAACCACCGCGGATCCGTATGGCCATGCGGGCTGATGATCGGTAGCGTCTGAACATCCTCATACAGATCGCGGGCAAGGTCACGCACCGCCGGCTCAACCGGGAATAACCGGTCACTATTCAACAGCGTCATAAAATCCCCCGTGTCGCTCCAACTGGTATCCTAGTTGCCGGACTGCTAACTGTCACGTCATAACATCAGCGGAACATGCAGCAGATATTGGAGCCAACCCCATGCCAGCACCGAAACTCATCCCAGGAAGCCTTATTGAACAAATGTCATTTGCGCAGGTGGGTGGCGGAACACTCACCATCGGGGGCGCTGCAGAAAACTGGACACTTCTCGTCGTTTATCGGGGCAGGCATTGTCCACGATGCAAGAAATATCTCAACATCCTCGATGGCATGCAGGCAGACTGGACCGCTGCCGGTTTTGATATCGCCGTGGTTTCCGCCGATCCCCACGAAAAGGCAGATGCCGACCAAAAGGAGTTTGGATGGCGTTTTCCTCTCGGCTATGACATGTCCGAAGAGCAGATGGCCCAATTGGGTCTCTATATTACCGATCCGCTTTCTGCTTCCGAAACAGACCGTCGATTTGCGGAACCGGGCACATTTGTGATCCGTCCGGACGGCAGCGTCCTACTGATTGCGATTTCAAACGGACCATCAGCGCGGCCCGAACTGACAGAACTGCTGGATGGCATGATCTTCACAAAAGAGAACGATCGACCACCACGCGGCACAGTTTAGAGACATGCCCATTATACTTACATGCGACACCAATCGTTCGCGGGTCATTTTATTCGTCGCGATCATCCGTATCTGACCGGAATTTGATAGGTTTGATTGACACGGAGAGAATCTAGTAATACTAGTATACCTGTTGTAGCGATTTCCCAATTTGCCTTCGGGCTCGGGTGCCGTGCCAACCAAAATGTATCTGGGAGGATCAAATGACCAAAATTTTCACACTTCGCGGCGCCCTTCTTGGTGGCTGCATGGCGCTTGCGGCAACTTCGGTCGCCGCACAAGAGCTCCGCGGCTGGAACATCCACGTCGAAGACTATCCCGTTTCTGTCGCAATGGATTCGTTCACAGCACAGGTGGCGGAATTGACCGGTGGCGAGATCACCGCAAAGACGTTCCACAACGGCGTTCTGGGCAGCCAGCCTGACGCGATCGAGCAGGTACGCCTTGGCGTCATCGACTTCGGTGTCTTCAGCCTTGGGCCGATGGGCACATCTGTTCCTGAAACCAACGTGGTGTCGCTGCCCTTTATCTTCAGCAGCATCCCACAGATGTATGAGTTGATGGACGGCGCTGTCGGCGAAGCAATCGGCGAAGGCATGATGGAACGCGGAATTGTTCCTTTGGGCTGGTACGATGCCGGTGCGCGTTCATTCTATAACTCTGTCCGTCCGATCAACACGCCTGCTGATGTCGAGGGTCTGAAGATCCGCGTCATGAGCAACGATTTGTTTGTGCAAATGGTCAGATCAATGGACGGCAATGCAACACCCATGGCCTTCGCTGAAGTCTATCAATCAATCCAAACTGGCGTCGTTGACGGCGCTGAAAACAACCCACCATCCTACGAGTCCACCAGCCACTTTGAAGTGGCAAAATACTACTCACTCACAGAACACCTCATCATCCCGGAGTGCCTTTGCATGAGCAAGGCGACATGGGATAAACTCACTCCAGAACAGCAAACGCTTGTGATGGAAGCAGGTCGCAATAGCGCAAACGAACAGCGCGAACTGTGGCAGGCACGTGAAGCCGCCAGCATGGAAATCGTTGAAGGCGGCGGCACAATCGTAAACACCATTGCAGACAAAGCACCATTTCAGGATGCAATGGCTCCCGTCTACGAAAGCTTCCTCGAAGCCAATCCTGACCTCGCTGATCTGGTCAACTTGATCCGCGACGCAGGCTAAGTCTTCGCCTATGCTAAGGTGGCCCGTGCCCTTGCGGCGCGGGCCATTTTGCAACCTGATACGAAAACCTTGAGGCAGTGATGCGTAGTCGTAAGTCCCTGATAGATCGATGCGAGACGGTTCTGGCCGCTGTGCAATGGATCAGTATTTTTACCGCTTCATTTGCTCTCGTTGTCTTGATTGTCACCTTCGGCTGGCTGGTGTTTGGCCGCTATGTCTTGAACGTGACACCCACATGGGTCGAACAACTCGCACTTCTGCTGATCTGCTACATTGCCTTTTTGGGCGCGGCAGCCGGGGTCCGCGACGACACCCACCTTGGCGTGACGTTGTTCCGCGATCTTATGCCCGTTCCAATCCAGAAGCTGATTATCATTGTGATTGACTTCATCCTTGCCGCCTTCGGTTTCGTTATGGTGATTGCCGGGATCGAACTGATGCGCTTTGGCTGGGACTCAAACCTGCCCATGCTCGAAATTCCCGAAAGCTTCCGCACGCTGGCCATAACACTCTGTGGCGCGTTGATCGTCCTGCACGCCGGCGCACGCGGCGTGATCCGCATCATCAAATACGCCGATTGGCACCCCACTCCACAAACGCAGGAGACCTGATATGGGCCTGACGATCCTTTTGGTCGTATTTGGTATTGGCGTCGTTATCGGCATGCCGGTTGCCTTTGCAATGGGCCTCGCGGCGGCATCTGCCTTCTGGTACGAAGGTTTCCCGATGTTGATCACGTTCCAGCGTGCGACCGCGGGCGTGTCCGTCTTTTCCTTGCTCGCAATCCCTTTCTTTGTCCTCGCCGGAGAGATCATGCTGCATGGCGGGATCGCCGTGCGGTTGGTGAAACTGGCCTCTGCATTGGTTGGTCACCTCAAAGGTGGTCTGGCGATGGTCAACATCTTCTCAAGCATGCTGTTTGGCGGCATCTCCGGATCTGCGGTTGCGGACATCTCGGCACTTGGTTCAATCCTTGTACCCGTGATGAAAGAACGCGGTTATCGCCCGGATTTCGCGGTCAACGTCACCGTGACATCCTCAATCGCCGGTATCGTCATCCCGCCTAGCCACAATATGATTATCTTTGCCGTCGCGGCCGGTGGCGGCTTGTCTGTCTCCTCGCTTTTTCTGGCCGGTGTGATCCCCGGCATCCTCATGTGCGGCAGCCTCGCGATTGCGGCATATTTCCTTTCGATCAAACACAACTACCCCGCCGAACCCTTTCCCGGCTGGCGTGAAGTCAGGCGCAGTGCTGCAGACGCGATCCCCGGCTTCATGACGGCGGTAATCATCGTTGGTGGGACCCTATCGGGCGTGTTTACAGTGACAGAATCCGGCGCATTTGGGGCGATCTACGCGATCCTGCTGACCACCTTCTACTATCGCAGCCTCAGCTGGAAATCCTTCATTCTGGCGATCACAGGCACCGTCCGGACGACTGCGATGGTTATGATCCTTATCGCTTTCGCAAGCTCGTTTGCCTATCTCTTGGCCTTGTATCAGGTCCCAACGCGCCTGAGCGAAGCACTGGTCACCATCTCGGATAATCCGATCATCATCTTGCTGATGATCAACGTCATCTTGTTGATCCTCGGGATGATTATGGACATGGCAGCCTTGATCCTGATCTGCACACCCATCTTCCTGCCCATTGCCAAAGGGCTGGGTATGGACCCGACGCAGTTTGGTATCATGATGCTGATGAACCTCGGGCTGGGCCTTTGCACGCCGCCGGTCGGAACGTGTCTCTTTGTCGGCTGCGCCGTGGGCAAGATCAAAATAGAAGAGGCGCTCAAGTCGATCTGGCCATTCTATCTCGCCATCCTTGGTGCTTTGATTCTGGTCACCTATGTGCCTGCCGTTTCACTCTGGCTGCCATCGAAATTCTAATGCTTTCCCCCGGAAAGACCTATCAGAAGTTGCGCGCTGCGTCGCTGAGTTCGCGCATTTCTTGCTTAATTTGCGCAGCCGTGTATCGTTTTGTTGTCAATAAACTGTGCCGTGCTCTGACAACGGTGCAACGTGGCAACGCACCGCTGTGGTGCAAGGGGGGAAACAATGACAAGATCTATATTCGGCATTCTTGCCGCATCCACACTTCTGTCGCCAGTCGCGGCAATGGCACAAACCGAAGTGCAATTCTGGCATGCTTTCACGGGTCGCTTAGGCGAATTGGTCGCAGCACAGGTTGAAGAATTCAACGCCAGCCAAAGCGACTATGTCGTCGTGCAAAGCCATAAGGGCAACTATTCTGAAACGCTCAACTCTGGCATCGCGGCATTCCGCGCGGGCGAGCATCCGCATATTTTGATGGTGTTTGAGGTCGGCACAGCCACGATGATGTCAGCGCAAGGCGCTACGCGGCCCGTGTTTGAAGTCATGGCCCAGAGTGGGGCAGAATTTGATCCAAACGCCTACATTGGTTCGGTCAAAGGCTACTACACCACGACCGATGGCGAGATGCTGTCGCTGCCTTTCAACTCATCCACCCCTGTTTTGTGGGTGAACCGCGACGCTTTTGAAGCGGCTGGTGTCGATCCGGACACCGATCTGTCAACATGGCAAAACGTGGGTGAAACGCTCGAAGCGCTGAAAGCGGGTGGATCAGAATGCCCATTGGTCACCGCGTGGCAAAGCTGGATTCATCTTGAAAACTTCTCGGCCTATCATGACGTCCCATTTGCCAGCCAAGACAATGGTTTTGCCGGGCTCGACACGGAACTGATGCTGAACGGTGAAGCCCAAGTCGCGCACCTGACCGCGATGGGTGAGTGGGCGCAGGATGGCAAGTTCATCTACACCGGTCGTCGCAACGAAGGTGGTGCAAACTTCCGCTCAGGCGAATGCGCGCTCTTTACCGAAAGCTCTGCGGGCTATGCGGGCATCAAGGCCGAGGCCGAGTTTGATTTCGATGTGCGTCCGCTGCCCTATTGGGAAGGCGTCGGAAACGCGCCGCAGAATACGATCATCGGCGGTGCATCCCTTTGGGTAATGGAAGGCCATGAAGACGCGGAATATGCCGGTGTCGGTGAATTCCTCGCCTTCCTGTCATCCAGCGACGTGCAAGCGCAGTGGCACCAGAACACAGGCTATCTGCCAATCACCGCAGCGGCTGGCGAAGCAACGCGTCTTGCGGGTTTCTACGAAGAGAACCCCGGCACCGACGTGGCCGTCACGCAGATGACGGCGAATGAGCCAACGGCGAATTCCAAAGGTTTGCGTTTGGGGTCCTTTGATCAGATCCGCGGGATCATTGACGAAGAGCTAGAGGCGATCTGGGCTGGCGATAAGACAGCACAGGAAGCCATGGACAGCGCGAAAGCACGCGGTGACGCGCTCTTGCGCCGGTTCGAAGCGGCCAACGGCTAAGGCAAACAGAAAGGCGGGCCAAATGGTCCGCCTTTTCTGCCGCGTGAGTCGATGGAAAAACGGGTCAAATTCAAAGGCTGGTTGTTGCCAGCGCTGCTGATCGCACCGCAAGTCGTGATCTCGGCTGTGTTCTTTTTCTATCCTGCGGGGCAGGCAATCTGGCAATCGCTGTTCATCCCCGATCCTTTTGGTCTATCGATGCAATGGGTCGGGTTGGGCAATTTTGAGTTTCTTCTGTCAGACCCGTTCTATCGCGCGTCATTCGTGACAACGGCGGTCTTTTCGATCCTTGTGACGCTCTGCTCCATGATCCCCGCGCTCTTTCTCGCGGTCATCGCAGATCGCTTGATCAAAGGCTCAGGCGTCTACCGCACCTTGCTGATCTGGCCCTATGCGGTGGCCCCGGCTGTCGCAGGCGTGTTGTGGCTGTTCATGTTCAACACCCGCGTCGGCGTTGTGTCATGGTATCTGGGCCAGTTGGGATACGACTGGAACCATGTGCTGAACGGGGGCGAGGCGATGGGTTTGGTCGTCGTCGCATCCGCATGGGGCCGGATCAGCTATAACTTCCTGTTCTTCTTTGCAGCGCTTCAGGCTGTCCCAAAATCCGTGATCGAAGCGGCGGCCATTGACGGCGCGCATTTCTGGCGGCGGTTCTGGACCATCGTGCTGCCGCTTTTGTCGCCGACGACCTTCTTCTTGCTGGTCGTCAATATCGTCTATTCCTTCTTTGAAACCTTCGGCGTGATCCACACGATCACCGCAGGCGGACCACAGCAGACGACAACGATCCTTGTTTACAAGGTCTATTCAGACGGGTTCGTCAGCCAAGACCTTGGCTCATCCTCGGCGCAGTCCGTGATCCTGCTGATCGTGGTCGGGCTGCTGACTGTCCTTCAGTTCAAATTCATCGAAAAGCGGGTGCATTACTGATGGCGCGGGAAACGCATGGCATGGTGGAAAAGCGCGGCTCTGGCCTGTGGCTTACCCATGTCTTCATGATCCTTGGCGTGCTGGTAATCTTCTTTCCGATCTGGCTGGCCTTTGTCGCCTCGACCGTGACGCAGGCCGACATCATCCGCCCACCCATGCCGGTGTGGCCCGGTGACCAGCTTTGGACCAACTATAAGAATGCGCTGTTTTCAGGGATCAATGTCCCCGTGGGTACGATGCTTGTGAACAGTCTGGTCATG
Organism: Yoonia sp. JB2-21; assembly: GCF_055693545.1. NCBI lineage: Bacteria > Pseudomonadati > Pseudomonadota > Alphaproteobacteria > Rhodobacterales > Paracoccaceae > Yoonia > Yoonia sp. JB2-21. The sequence goes on along the minus strand of NZ_JBVFUC010000001.1, from coordinate 2,654,444 downwards.
GCGATTGGCATTGCGGTCGGCAAAATCATCATCTCACTGCTGTCTGCCTTTGCCATCGTCTATTTCAAATTCCCGGGCCGGAACCTGTTCTTCTGGCTGATTTTTCTGACACTGATGTTGCCGGTCGAGGTGCGGATCGTGCCAACCTACGAAGTTGTGGCAGGCTTTGGGATGCTCAATTCGTACTCCGGCCTAATCTTCCCGCTGATTGCGTCGGCCACGGCAACTTTCCTGTTTCGCCAGTTCTTCCTCACAATCCCGGATGAACTGGCCGAGGCCGCCCGCGTCGACGGGGCCCGCCCTATGCGGTTTTTCTGGGATATCGTTGTCCCGATGAGCCGCACGAATATCGCGGCACTTTTTGTGATCTTGTTCATCTACGGCTGGAACCAATACCTCTGGCCGCTGCTGATCACCACCGATCCCGAAATGAACACCATCGTGATGGGCATCAAACAGATGTTCCCGTCGGGCGATGACTTTGCCCATTGGCCCACAATCATGGCGACATCCATCCTTGCGATGATCCCGCCGGTGATCGTTGTGGTCGGCATGCAACGGCTGTTTATACGCGGCCTTGTCGATAGCGAGAAGTAAGAGATGGCGACAGTTTCCCTGCAAGACATTAAGAAAAGCTTTGGCGCGACGGACGTGATCCATGGCATCACGACCGACATTGCCGATGGTGAGTTTATCGTCATTGTCGGGCCGTCAGGATGCGGTAAGTCCACGCTGCTGCGGATGGTTGCGGGACTGGAGACGGTGACCGCAGGTGATGTCCTGATCGGCGGCACACGCGCCAACGATAAGGAACCGATGGATCGCGACATCGCGATGGTGTTCCAGAATTACGCGCTTTATCCGCATATGTCGGTGCGGCAGAACATGGGCTACGGACTCAAGATCGCCAAGTTACCCAAAGATCAGATTGACGCCAAGGTGCTCGAAGCGGCCCAACTGTTACAACTCGAACCGCTGCTGGATCGTAAACCACGCGAATTGTCTGGCGGACAACGCCAACGCGTCGCGATGGGGCGCGCGATTGTGCGTGAACCGGCGGTATTCCTGTTTGACGAACCGCTTTCCAACCTCGACGCAAAGCTCCGCGTCCAAATGCGGCTGGAGATTAAGGAACTTCAATCAAAGCTGGGGATCACCGCGCTTTACGTCACCCATGATCAGGTTGAGGCGATGACAATGGCCGACCGCATGATCGTGATGAACGGCGGCATCGCTGAACAGATCGGCACCCCGCTTGAGGTCTATGAGACACCACGCACCCTTTTCGCAGCCCAATTCATCGGCAGCCCCGCGATGAATATTCTGGATGCGGAAATCAAAAACGGGCAGGTGTTTCTGGGCGACCAGCCCATCGCGGAAACGACCAGCCCAGACGGACCAGTAAAATTCGGGATCCGTCCAGAACATTTGGTTGCTGATGCGCACGGCCCAATCCGCGTCACCGCTAGGATGGCAGAACCACTGGGGGCGAACACCCTCCTGCATTGCGAACTTGCCAACAGCCACGCTGATTTCACGGCCAGCATGCCGGGTGTCCATATCCTGGACGGCCAAAACGCTGAAACGCGCTTCTCAATCCAACCGGGCCAGGCCCATCTATTTGACAGCGACACCGGCGAGCGCCTTTTGGGCTAGCTCAAGCGCCTTGCTGAACCCCGCTGCCAGCACAGGATCACGTGCAGCAAGATACTGCGTGGTCTCGAACGGCACGGCGATATCGGGAGGAATGCCAATCCCTTCGAAAAGCTCACCGTCCATTGTCAGATAGGTTTGATTTGATAGCCCCAGACCCCACCCGTTTGGCAATGTGAAACCCATCACATCTGACAGCCCACCGCCAGTTGGTTCACCCAGTGTCGTGACCTGATCAAGCTCTCGCATCGCCAGTGTCAGAATTTCCGCTGCACTTCCTGTCAATTGCGAAGTCAGCAGGACAACCGGTCGCGGGTCTGGTGTGCCGTCGACAGGCGCGACAACACCAACGAAAGGGGCTGTCTGTGCGTCCCCAATGCGCGTGGTCTTTGTGAATGCCTCCAAAGGTGTCTGGATGAAATGGCCGGCCAAGCCAAAAGACACCGTGTCAGAACCACCAGGATTGTATCGGATATCAATGACCAAGGCTTTGGCGTCTGACAGGGCCGCGAGCACCTCTCCGAATATGGCTGCCATCGCGTCTGTGCTGTTCCCACCAAAGGGTACCGTGACGTCCATTTCCCGGACCGATATGTAGCCGATCCCATCACTGCGAAGCCCATAAAAGATTGGCTCGGTCCCCTTTTGGGTCAGGGTGGTCCCAGCGTTTGACAGGGCGATGTTGTGGAGGATGTCGCGCGTCAGGCTGCCACCCTCAGGGATCCATGCCGGCGCTACCGATGGGGACTGATACCCGATCTGATCAGATCCAAAGTGAAGGTGACCATCGTCCAGCCCCGCAGTCATGCTCAGAAGCATGGCATTGACATCCTCAGCGCTGACCGGACTGGCACCACCCGGTTCAGGGGCAAGAGCACGCCTCGCACGCCAATCCACCCCATGCAAATCGAAGAAAGCGTAATGTTCATCAAGCGCCGCCCATGCGGCGTCAAAAATATCACGCGCGGTTGCTGTGCTGGGATCAGGGTCGGTGCAAGCGGGCGGCAGCCTGTCAAGCTTGTCAAACCGATGGACCCCAAGACTGCCGTCTAACGCAAGATGAAGCTGATCCTCGACGACTGAAACGCGCGCGCCTTCCACCAGCTCAATCAGTTTCATATGCGCCGGAAAAGAGATGGCCGAGAGGCAGCTATGGCTGCTTTCGCTATAAAGCGTTGCCTTCAGCGGCGTCAGATGCAGGATCGATCCACCAGTATCAGCCCGCCATGCTCCTCTCTCTGCACCATTTGGCATGTAGATCAGCCATGATAGCCCGAACAGCAGGACCAAAGCCAAAACGACGCCGCCCAGATATCGAAGCAGTCTTCGCACAGATACACCCCCAATAAGACGGCAGCCTTGGCCGTCGTCGGTCACATGTCAATGCACTTAGGTGGTGAGGGATGGCGTCTTGAAATCACGGCGCGACGTGACGTCGCTTTGCCGAACTTCAACATATCGCCCAAAGACCGATATTTATTCCATAAAATGGCGATCCGAGAAGGACTCGAACCCTCAACCTGCTGATTAGAAGTCAGCTGCTCTATCCAGTTGAGCTATCGGACCGCACATCTGTGGTATCGCGCGCAAGGCGCTGGTTTGGCAAGCGCAAAAGCCGGAATTAGTGCGTCCAGGCACCCCGGCGGTTCGTCGCGAAATTCTCGCCATAGCCGCCTGGCCGGATATTGGCCTTGCGTGATTTGGGCTCTTGCACAATGGCGTCGATCCCATGCTCCTTGGCGTAGTCCAGCGCGGCCGCTTTGCTGTCAAATTCCAACTTGACTTGGGCTTGCGTGTCCGAAGAGGACGTCCAGCCCATCAGCGGGTCAACCTCACGCGCTGTCTCGGCCACATGCTCCAAAACCCAATGCTTGGTTTTGGCCGTGCCGGATGACATGGCAGTTTTGGCTGGCTTGTAGATTCGTGCGCGCATCGCGGTCTCCCTTGGCTGTCCTCTATATGTGCAAAACGATGGCTTTAGGCAAGCGTCAAGCCCACTCCCCACCACGCATCACAGGCACCCGGTCGCCCGTCTTGGTGATCCCGTCGATATCAACCGCATCTGACCCCATCATCCAGTCCACATGAATGATACTTTGATTGCCACCCTTTTGCTTCAACTCCTCGGGTGAAAATTCCGATCCGCCCTCGATTGTATCGGCATAACACTGGCCCAGCGCGATATGGCAGGACGCATTTTCATCAAAAAGCGTGTTATAGAACAATGTCCCTGACTGGCTGATCGGGCTGGAATGCGGCACAAGGGCAACTTCACCAATCCGGCTGGCACCATCATCGGTCTTGAGCAAAGCGTTGAGCACATCTGCACCCTTCGACGCGGTGGCTTCAACGATCCGGCCCGCCTCAAAACGAACGGCGATATCTTCAATCACGCTGCCTTGATGCGCCAGAGGCTTTGTCGCGGCAACCGTACCTTCAACCTTATAGGCATGCGGGCAAGTGAAAACCTCTTCGGTCGGAATGTTGGGCTGACAAACCACACCATTAAGCGCAGGCGACGCACCGCCCTTCCAGATATGCCCATCAGCAAGGCCCAGATGCAGATCAGTCCCCGGCCCTGTGTAATGCAGTGCGGCAAAATTCTGGCTGTTCAACCAGTTCACCCGTTCCTTCAGCGTCGCGGTATGTTCCGCCCAATTGGCCACAGGATCATCACCATCCAAACGAGACGCAGCATAAATCGCGTCCATCAGTTTGCCTTGCGCCTCATCCACCGGCAAATCGGGATAGACTTTTGCAGCCCAGGCCGCCCCTGGATAAGCGACGATATTCCAGTTCACCTCAAACCCGACAATCGGGTTCATCGCAGGTTTGGCTGCAATGGATGTGGCCTTGCTAAGCCGGGCGACCTTCTCCGGGTCCTGCCCAGCCAGCAACATAGGATCATCGCCCGTGATCGCCATCCGGGCTGCACCACCCTTGAAGGCCGCAGCCATCCCCTCAAACAACCACTCAGGCGCGCGATCAAAGCTGTCGTCGGGGGCATGTTCGTACCGCGCCAAAGTAATTGCGTCATCGTTGAAAAACGGGGTCACAATCCCGCCGCCCGCCTTATAGGCATGCACGGCAATTCGGCGGACCAGATCAAGCGCCGCCATCGGGGCGGTAATCACCAAATCCTGTCCCGGTTGCAGGTTCACGCCAGTGCGGACAGCGACTTCGGCAAGACGGTCAAGTTTGACGGGATCGATATGGTCGGACATTAGGCTGGCTCCTTCTTGGGCTTGCCGATAACTACCGCGTTATCCGGCAAGGTCAAACGCTGCACCCTCTGAATGTTGTATTTGCACCCCCCGTCAGGCAAACCCGGATGAAACCGGCAAAGGGCGTTTCAATGAAAATTTCGATACCGCTGTCAAAAGACCACGCATCAAAGATGGCGACACGATGGAACATCCGGCTGCTCGACAAGATTGCCGAAAACAATCGTACCGCGATCTACAAGACAGAAGATGCAAAAGGGCTCTATGCACTCAAGGTGCTGAAAACCTTTGGCGACAGCGGTGAGGGCGGAGCCAAGCTCTTTTTGGATGCACTGCCCACAGGCACCGCCGTCCGGATGCACCGGGTCAATATGTTGCGCACCGCATTCTTGATGGATTGGCTCGAAGGGCCCACACTTGATCAGCTTTTCGCGGAAGGGGAAGAGGAGAAGGCCCTCACGCTCCTGGCGCAAAGCGCGGGTATTGTAAACAAAACCAACTTCAAATACCCGTTCCTTTATCGCAGCATCACTCCGAAGTTCACCAAGACCTTCGACAAAGCCGCGGGAAAGCTCGGCGCTCCAGAAGCAGAGCCAGACTTGGCCCGCGCCCGAAAGATACTGACACATCTGCTGGACACGATGCGGCGCGAACATGTGATCCACGGGGATCTTGGGCTGCAAAACGTGATCCTCACAGCAGACGGCCCCCGCATCATCGACCCAAAAGGGTTTCGGGCGGACGCGACGTATGAATGCTGTACGACGATTGCGCCGGACTATACGAAAACATCTGTTGCGGACTACAAAGCCGGTATCGTGCACAGGGCATCCATCACCGCTCCCGCTTTGGGCGAAGACCCCAAACGCATGATCCAATGGGGCGCAGTTTCGCTGGCCCGCCGGATTTACCGGCGTGACCCCCAGCGCCCGGATGCGGTCCGAAGGAAGCCCTATCTAGCGGCATTTCTTGAATTGGCCGAGGCTTAGAGCCCAAAGGCGGCACCACTCCTGACATATCCTGTCAGCAGCCACCCTTGAACCCCCATCCAAACGGGTCAACTATAGGGATAACCCCAAAGGATCCCGCATCATGGCCGACGCTGCGACTGACGAGCACCAATATCTGTCCAACCCCGCCCCCGACATCAAAACCCGCGAAAAGCTGGAAGGCGGCAAGCGCTTCGTGCTGCAAACCGAATTTGAACCGGCAGGCGACCAGCCCACAGCGATCAAGGAATTGTCCGAAGGCATCCGGAACGGCGAACGCGATCAGGTTCTGCTGGGCGCCACAGGCACCGGCAAAACCTTCACCATGGCCAAGATGATCGAGGAGACCCAACGCCCCGCCATCATCCTTGCGCCCAACAAAACATTGGCAGCCCAGCTTTACGGCGAATTCAAAGGGTTCTTCCCGGACAACGCCGTCGAATATTTTGTGTCTTATTACGACTACTACCAACCCGAAGCCTACGTCGCCCGGTCGGACACCTACATCGAGAAAGAATCCCAGATCAACGAACAGATCGACCGGATGCGCCACTCCGCCACCCGGGCACTTCTGGAACGCGACGATGTGATCATCGTGGCCTCGGTGTCCTGCATTTACGGTATCGGGTCGGTCGAAACTTACGGGGCGATGACGCAAGACATCCACGTCGGCCGCGAATACGACCAGCGCAAGATCATGGCAGACCTCATCGCGCAGCAATACCGGCGCAACGATCAGGCGTTTCAGCGGGGCACCTTCCGGGTACGCGGGGACTCACTCGAAGTTTGGCCTGCCCACCTTGATGACCGCGCATGGAAACTGTCGTTCTTTGGGGAAGAGCTGGAGAACATCACCGAGTTCGACCCGCTGACAGGCGACAAAACCGACACGTTTGAAAAGGTACGCATCTACGCCAACAGTCACTACGTCACCCCCCGCCCGACAATGAACCAAGCCATCATCGGCATCAAAAAAGAACTGCGGATGCGGCTGGACCAATTGGTCGGCGAAGGCAAACTGCTCGAAGCACAGCGACTGGAACAGCGCTGCAACTTCGATCTGGAAATGCTCGAGGCGACGGGCGTCTGCAACGGCATCGAAAACTACTCGCGCTACCTCACAGGCCGCGCACCGGGCGAGCCACCGCCCACCCTGTTCGAATTCATCCCCGACAATGCCATCGTCTTCGCCGACGAATCCCACGTCTCCGTCCCCCAAATCGGCGGCATGTACAAAGGCGACTACCGGCGCAAATTCACACTGGCCGAACACGGGTTCCGCCTGCCCTCTTGCATGGACAACCGGCCCCTGAAGTTCGAGGAATGGGACGCCATGCGCCCGCAATCCGTCTTCGTCTCGGCCACGCCCGCGGCGTGGGAGCTGGAACAGGCCGGCGGCGTCTTCACTGAACAGATCATCCGCCCCACCGGCCTGATCGACCCCGAGATTGAAATCCGGCCCGTTGAGATGCAAGTCGATGACCTGCTGGACGAGGTCCGCAAGGTCGCCGCCGATGGCTATCGCACGCTGGTCACGACGCTGACCAAACGCATGGCCGAAGACCTGACCGAATACATGCACGAACAGGGCATCAAGGTCCGCTATATGCACAGCGACATCGACACGATCGAGCGGATCGAAATCCTGCGTGACCTGCGCTTGGGCGCATTCGATGTGCTGATCGGGATCAACCTGCTGCGCGAAGGCCTCGATATCCCCGAATGCGGGCTGGTCGCGATCTTGGATGCCGACAAAGAAGGCTTCCTGCGGTCTGAAACATCCCTCGTGCAAACCATCGGCCGCGCCGCGCGCAACGCCGAAGGGCGCGTGATCATGTACGCCGACCGGATCACGGGTTCGATGGAACGGGCGATGAAGGAAACCGAACGGCGACGGGTCAAGCAGCTGGCCTATAACGAAGAACACGGGATCACGCCACAGACGGTCAAAAAGAACGTCGAGGATATTCTGGCAGGCCTCTACAAAGGTGACGTCGACATGAACCGGGTCACAGCCAAGGTCGACAAACCGATGGCCGGGGCCAACCTGCAAGCCGTGCTGGACGGGCTACGCACCGACATGCGCAAGGCAGCAGAGAACCTGGAGTTCGAAGAGGCCGCAAGACTGCGGGATGAGGTGAAGCGGCTGGAAACGGTGGAACTGACCGTGGCAGACGACCCGCTGGCGCGGCAGCAGGCCGTGGATAAAGCAGTCGACGACGCGCAGAAGGCATCCGGGCGCAGCACCGGTGGGCGCGGCGGGATGCGTGGGGGGAAGAGTAGGTATGGTGGGAAGCGGAAATAGCGTTTGGACATCCAGAACCGGTCACTCGCCTAACTGCTGCATTATCCCTATACGGTCATGCGCATGAGTGGCGGTCGGGCGACATCAACTGGCCGCTGGACGTGATCGCACCGAACCAAAAGATGACAGCGAATCTAATTGAATTTATATGAACTGAGCCGACCATATCGTGTGGCGATCGAAACTAGCGAGGCGAATTCAGATCCGACTTCTTTTTGCATCAATTTTGGCCGCTTCGCCCGTAAGCGCAGCTCCTTTCGATACGTTCCGCGATTGCGACGTTTGTCCTGAAATGATCGAGTTGCCAAAGGGGCAGTTCGTCATGGGACAGCGATCAGGTGAATTCAGGTACACCAAACATCTGACCACCGAAGGACTGGTGGAGCTTCAACCACATGAGTTTCCAGCACGCCCAAGTGAACTTCCGATGGTGAAAGTTGATATTGACCTGCAGATCGCCATGGGCCGAAACGAAATCACCTTCGGTGAATGGTATGCATGTGTCGCGGACGGCGGATGCGGTGGCTTTGAGCCAGAAATGAGTGTTGGCGCGACAGAATATACGACACGCCATCCGGTTACCAATATCAACTACCTTGACGCGCTTTCATACATCGAGTGGCTGAATACAAAAACTAGCGATGGTCACTATCGACTTCCGACAGAAGCCGAGTGGGAGTATGCCGCACGTGCAGGGACGGAAACGCGATTTGCACAGGGCGATGATTTGACCTCTGAGCAAGCGAATTTTTCTGGCGTTGGTACAGAGAATTATTTGGGTACTTCGCGGCCAGATTTGGCCACACACGGCGTGCCGCTTTCAGTTGACAGCCTAAATGCAACGAACCCTTGGGGTCTAAGACACATGTCAGGGAACATAAACGAATATACTTCGTCTTGTTACACCAGCAGCGTTCCAGATCTGGGGACAGCCAGCGCATGGGCCGCAATCCCCATTGATCTGGATAAGTGCAATCCGGCCCTCAGAGGGGGGCTGTATGCGCTACCAATGGATTTTAATCGCCCCGCTTCGCGATACCCAGACAGACGTCCGCTTCTTCGCGGGAACTTTTTTGGATTTAGAGTTTTGAAGGAATTTGACTATGGGAACTCATGAAGAAAATATTGAGAACTCAGAGAAAGCGTAGGATGGGTGCTCGCACCCATATCACACCCCACCCCACCTGATGACACCCCGCACCGGCCACTCGCGGACCGGTTATCTACACCGGGGCCCAATAGTTCTTCGATAACGCCGATAGGTCGGGGTTCACCCCGACACCCCCAAACCTTAACCCCAAATTCACACATCCACCGCACGCGCCCTTAACCCACCAAATCCATGCCAACTGTACGTACAGCTTCTGTACAGCATCTGTACGCATCCCATACTGCCGCTCACCCCATAAAACCCTACATTAACAGGCGCTGCCGTGGCCGCCCCGTCCACACCGCACCATCACCCCACCGCGCGTTGCTTGCCCGCCGCCGCGATCCGCCTACATCCTCCTCATGCGCACCGTTCTCGCCTTCCTCCTCCTCGCCTCCCCCGCCACCGCGTGGGAGTTTTCGGCAAGCCCGATCTGCACGCTGACTGACACGTCGGACACCGGCGACATCACCGTCACATACGACCCCGCCATAACCGAATACACCATCACCGTCACCCTACCCGACGCGACATGGCCCGACGCCCAAACCTTTGGCATGGCCTTCGCGAACGACCGCCCCATCAACATCCAGACAGACCGCTTCTCCATCAGTGCCGATGGCCGCAGCCTGACGGTCAAGGATCGTGGTTTTGGTAATGTTCTGAATGGGTTGGAATTCAACACGCGGGCCTATGCTATGCTGGGTGACGTCACCGTCGGCTTTGCATTGGACGGGATTGACCCCGCAATCACTGCCTTTCGGAATTGCCCCGCTGATAACCTTGCGTGAGCCAGCGCAATGACCGCGCGCGACCCGATCAACCCCACGGACAAAGCCGCTGTTGAACAGGCGCGTGACCTGCTGTGCACCGCGCGCTTCGGCGCTTTGGCTGTAACCCATCCGGTCACACAGACACCCTACGTTTCGCGCGTTGCACTGCTCTGGTCAGAGGGTCATCTTTTTACCCTGATCTCTGCCCTGTCGACACATACGCAAGCATTACACGCCAATCCCGCCTGCGCGGCACTGATTGGCGAACCGGGTCCCAAGGGCGATCCGCTCACCCACCCGCGTATGACGGTCTCAGCGATAGCAGAACGCGCCGACAAAGCAGACATGAAACAGGCCTGGCTTGCAGCGATCCCAAAGGCCCAACTTTACTATGATTTCAGTGACTTCCGGCTTTTCGCGCTGATCCCTAAAGCGATTGATCTGAACGGCGGTTTTGGCAAGGCATATCGGCTTGCCCCCGACGATCTGACCTCATAGCCGACCGCGCCAGACGACGGCGCCCTCGCGCCACGTACCGCCAATCAGTTGTCCCTTTTTTGCGGCCAGCGGGAACCTGACCCGCCAATCGCGAAACCTGTCATTTGTGATCACTCGCAGGCTATACCGTGACGCAAAGCGCAAGATTGCTTCGTCCGCAACCACGCCTTTATCAACGACGCATATTTGCTTCGCCGGGATACTGATCAGCGATGCCAGCTTCGCCTCATCATAGTAGTGGTCATCCAGCAGGTATCCGACGTTGGCGTCAAAGAAGACGATCGGCATCAGACCCCTGTCCGTGAGGGCACGGATGACACGCGAAAGAACCATTGCAGACGGCCCGTCGCCCCAATGCATGACATTCGATCCATCCACGACAATCGCGTTCGGCGGCAGTTTGCCTGACACCTTTCCACGACGGCGTAACAGCAACAGAAAAAGAGAACCAAGCAGGAGCAGCGCAAGAAATAGAAGATCGGTCAGCATGGGCGCAACAAACCAAGACGGGAGCGAAATGACCATCCTGTCACTGCATTTATTCGACGCTTGTCTGATGCCCAAGAAATTGACAAATCCGGGCGCGACGCCGGAAAAACATGCGCTTTGGTCAATTCAGGATATTCTGCCGCAGGTCGACCGAAATGGAGCATCGTTCACTGCCTGACGCTGATTGCCTCACTTTATCAGCTACTTACCAACGCAACGGTCAAAGAGTTCTCCCGACAAACTTCTGTTTTGGATATAATTAACAAGTCGATCTGGCCCTACTGAGACAGGACGTCGTACAGGCAAAATACAGCAGTTTTGGGCCATCACTGAACTGGATTCGTGCAGCCCACCTCTTCAATTTGAATGGAGTACGAACATGGACACGCTAAATTTCGCAAATGATCCCGAGCATGTTGTCGAAGCGGACCGCGCACATGTTTGGCATCACCTGAGCCAGCATAAACCCTACGAGAAGGTGGACCCACGCATCATTGTTGAGGGCAAGGGCCTGCGCGTCTGGGATATCAAAGGCAAAGAACATATCGATGCCGTCTCAGGTGGTGTCTGGACGGTGAATGTGGGTTATGGCCGTGAACGGATCGGCAAGGCGATCTCTGATGCTGTGACTAAGATGTGCTTTTTCGGCGGCACCGCTGGTACCATTCCGGGCGCGCAGTTTGCAGAGATGCTGATCGACAAAATGCCCGGGTTGGATCGCGTTTACTATGCCAACTCTGGCTCAGAGGCGAATGAGAAAGCCTTCAAGATGGTCCGCCAGATCAGCCACAAGCATTATGGCGGCAAAAAGCAAAAGATCCTCTATCGCGAGCGGGATTATCACGGCTCAACCATTGCCACGATGTCGGCCGGTGGTCAGGACGAACGCAACGCACAATACGGACCCTTTACCCCCGGCTTTATCCGCGTGCCGCATTGTATGGAATACCGTTCACAGGACGGCAGCCTTGGCGAAGAATATGGCGTGAAGGCCGCGCAGGCGATTGAGGATGTGATCCTTGCAGAAGGCGCGGACACCATTGGCGCCCTGTGCCTTGAACCGATTACCGCGGGTGGCGGTATCATTGTTCCGCCCAAAGGTTATTGGGAGCGTGTTCAGGAAATCTGCAAAAAGTACGATATTTTGTTGCACATTGATGAAGTGGTTTGCGGCATTGGCCGGACGGGCACCTGGTTCGGCTATCAGCAGTTCGGCGTGCAGCCCGACATCGTGACAATGGCCAAAGGTGTGGCGTCCGGCTATGCAGCGATCTCTTGTTGTGTCACAACGAACCGCGTCTTCGATATGTTTAAGGATGACACCGATCACCTGGGTTATTTCCGCGATATCTCGACTTTTGGAGGCTGCACAGGCGGTCCTGCCGCAGCCATTGAAAACATGAATATCATCGAGGAAGAGGACCTGCGCGGCAATTCTGTCGCGATGGGTGAGCATCTGAAGGGCAACCTTTATGGGCTGATGGAAAAGCATAAGTGGATCGGCGATGTGCGCGGCATGGGTCTTTTTGCAGGTGCGGAGCTGGTCAAGGATCGTGACACCAAAGAACCTGTCGATGAAAAGCACGTTGGCGCCATCGTGGCCGACTGTATGGCGCAGGGGATCATCATCGGTGCAACCAACCGGTCATTGCCGGGCTACAATAATACCCTGTTGTTTGCGCCAGCATTGGTCGCAACGGCAGACGACCTTGATCAAGTGACCGCTGCGGTTGATGAAGCGATCACGCGGGTTTTAGGCTAAGAACCAGTCGGAGCAGGACGAACAATTGCCTGCTCCGCCGTCTGACACGGCGAGTGTAGTGTGCTGGATGTAGCGTAGGTCGCAAAACAAACGCCGCCCAACAGCACAATAAATCCCAGTTGCAAGAATTTCATGGGTCGATCTCCTGAAAGCGCATAGCTATGAAACGGTACAGTGCGCCGTTTCCGTCGCAATTGCCTGCAAGCCCTAAAGGCGCATCACATCCGCAGCTTGCGCTTTTCATCGTTTAAGTCCAATCTGGCCGCCACATTAAGGCCAGACCATGTCGATATCTGTTGAAACCTTCTTTCTAGACCCGTCTGCCGAAGGCACATTGCAAGCGCGCATTCAGCAAATGGTCGCCCAAGGTATTCTTGCCGGACGCATCCGACCGGGCGAACGGCTGCCGTCGTCGCGAAAAATGGCTGCGCATTTAGGCGTCAGTCGGATCACGGTGACACTGGCCTATACTGAGTTGGTGGCTGATGATTATCTGACCTCACGCGGGCGCTCGGGCTACTTTGTTTCCGAAAACGCGCCTGAGCCCCCAGCCTTTCCAGCGCAACGTTTCAATACCGGGACAGTCGACTGGACCCGGGCTATCGGGCAGCGTTTCACGCCGGGGCTTAGTCTGGACAAGCCGACGGATTGGGCGGACTACCGTTATCAGTTCATTTACGGCCAAGCGGATAAGACGCTCTTTGACAGTGCAAACTGGCGTCTATGTGCACTGCGTGCCTTGGGCATGCGGGACTTCAATGCGCTGACATCTGATTATTTTGACGGTGACGATCCGCAGCTTGTGGATTTTATTGCGCGCCAGACGCTCCCGCGGCGTGGCATTCTTGCGAACCAAGATGAGATACTTGTTACGATGGGTGCGCAAAACGCGCTGTGGCTTTCGGCACAGGTTTTGCTGAATGCGCGCAGACGTGCCGCCATCGAAGATCCCTGTTATCCAGCGCTACGGACAATCCTGACACAGTCGCGCTGCCAGCTTAGCGTTGTGCCGGTTGATACTGATGGCCTGCCTCCGCAAGATTTGCCAGAAAACACTGACGTGGTGTTCACGACACCCAGCCACCAGTGCCCGACAGCGGCGACAATGCCTTTGGCGCGACGCAAGGCACTTCTGGAAAAGGCCGAAGATGAGGATTTCTTGATTGTCGAGGACGACTATGAATTTGAGATGTCATTCCTCAAGTCGCCATCGCCTTCCCTCAAGTCGCTCGATCAAAACGGACGGGTGATCTATGTCGGCTCGTTCTCCAAATCTTTGTTTCCGGGGCTGCGTCTGGGATATCTTGTGGGACCGGCCCCATTCATTCGCGAGGCGCGTGCCCTGCGTGCGACGGTCTTGCGTCACCCACCCGGGCATATTCAACGGACGGTTAGTTACTATCTTTCGCTTGGTCATTATGACGCACTCGTCCGGCGGATGAGCAAAGCGTACCACGAGCGTCGACAGGTCATGGACGACGCTCTTGCGGAGCATGGACTGACGATTGCAGGGCAAGGCACCTATGGCGGATCATCGGTGTGGCTCCGCGCACCCACGGGGACCGATACGACGGAATTATCAGAACGTTTACGGGCCGTTAACGTTCTAGTCGAGCCGGGGGCCCCGTTCTTTGCCGGAGATGCGCCGCCGACAGAGTTCCTGCGGCTTGCCTATTCCTCAATCCCCGCAGCACGTATTCCCGATGGAATTCGCTTGATCGCCAATGCGATCCAAACTACATGATTATTGAGACTTGCGGTCTCATTTACAATTCATTTGGACTTAGGAACGGTCCACAATTGGACCTAACGCTGAGTGCATGCAGAAATTAATGTCGCTGCAACGAAAACGGGGGGATTCTGCGCCCCCATTTTCTATGGAATTTTAGGGAAGGACCCATCGCCATGAAGATGACCACTGAAGAAGCTTTCGTCAAAACGCTCCAAGCACACGGCATTCGTAACGCCTTCGGGATTATCGGCTCTGCCATGATGCCCATCTCTGATATTTTTCCCAAAGCGGGCATCACGTTCTGGGACTGCGCCCATGAAATGACCGCGGGCATGATGGCTGACGGCTACACCCGCGCCACCGGCGAAATGTCGATGATGATCGCGCAAAACGGTCCCGGCATCACGAACTTCGTCACATCCGTGAAAACTGCTTATTGGAACCACACACCTTGCTTGCTGGTCACACCACAGGCGGCCAACAAAACAATCGGCCAGGGTGGCTTTCAGGAAATGGAACAGATGAACCTGTTCGCTGATTGTGTAGCCTATCAAGAAGAAGTCCGCGATCCGACCCGCATCTGCGAAGTGCTGGCCCGCGTGATTTCTAAGGCGCACCGCCTTTCCGGTCCGGCCCAGATCAACATCCCACGTGATTTCTGGACACAAGTTGTCGACATCGAAATCCCCGAGCCGATTAACTTTGAGGTATCCCCAGGTGGTACCGAGTCCATCTCAGCGGCCGCTGAAATGCTCTCGACTGCAAAGTTCCCGGTCATCCTGAACGGCGCTGGCGTTGTTCTGGCCGAAGGCGGCATCGAAGCATCCCGCGTCTTGGCTGAAAAGCTCGACGCGCCAGTATGCGTTGGCTACCAGCACAACGATGCGTTCCCAGGCAACCACCCTCTATTCGCGGGTCCTTTGGGCTATAACGGGTCCAAGGCCGGGATGGAGCTGATCAGCAAAGCCGACGTCGTTCTGGCATTGGGCACACGTTTGAACCCATTCTCGACCCTGCCCGGTTACGGCATTGATTACTGGCCCACAAACGCCAAGATCATTCAGGTTGACATCAACCCAGACCGCATCGGTCTGACCAAGAAGGTCACCGTTGGTATCGTGGGCGATGCGGCCAAAGTCGCCAAGGGTATCACCGCGCAGCTGGCGGACGACGCTGGTGACACAGGTCGCGCAGAGCGTAAGAACATGATCGCGCAGACCAAATCTGCATGGGCGCAGGAACTGACCTCGCTTGATCATGAACAGGATGATCCGGGCACCACATGGAACGAGCGCGCACGCGCCGCCCGTCCAGACTGGATGTCCCCGCGTCAGGCATGGCGTGCTATTCAGGCCGCGATGCCGGAAGATGCAATCATTTCGTCTGACATCGGCAACAACTGCGCGATTGGTAACGCCTACCCAAGCTTCCCAACAGGTCGCAAGTATCTGGCGCCGGGCCTCTTTGGTCCTTGTGGCTACGGTCTGCCTGCGATCATCGGTGCGAAGATCGGCCAAAAAGATGTGCCGGTCATCGGTTTCGCGGGTGACGGCGCCTTCGGTATCTCTGTCAACGAACTGACAGCGATTGGGCGCGACGAATGGCCTGCCATCACACAGATCGTGTTCCGCAACTACCAGTGGGGTGCTGAAAAGCGGAACTCGACCCTGTGGTTCAACGACAATTTCGTCGGCACCGAGCTGGACATGAAAGTGTCTTACGCAGGGATCGCCAATGCATGTGGCCTGAAGGGCGTTCAAGTCAACACGATGGACGATCTGACCGCCGCACTAAACGAAGCGATCAAAGATCAGATGGAAAACAACACAACCACGCTGATTGAGGTCATTCTGAACCAGGAATTGGGCGAGCCATTCCGCCGTGACGCCATGAAGAAACCTGTCGAAGTGGCCGGTATCTCGAAATCCGATATGGCTGCTGAATAAGCTTGCCATTCGACCTTGGCCCCGGCACAGCGGCGGCCCTTGCATTTGCTTTGCTGGGGGCCGCTTTCGTCCGGGGCTATTCGGGTTTTGGGTTTTCGGCGATCTTCATCGCTTTTGCAGCCCTTGTCACAAATCCACTCCCCCTTATTCCGGTGGTCTTTGCATGCGAAATGGTGATGACAGTCTTTCAGGCCCGCGGCATTCGCGGACATGTCGACTGGCGCAGGGTTTTGTCGTTGCTGGTGGGGGCCGCCATAGCGTTGCCCTTCTCAGTCTCAGTGATCTTGTCAGTTGGCGAAGACACCGCACGCATCGCGATTTCAGCGATTATTCTCCTACTCTCACTTGTTCTGCTGACCGGCTGGACGCTCAAAACCCAGATTGGTCCAATGGGTCATTGTGGCGTGGGCATCGTCTCGGGCGCATGCAACAGCGCGGGGATCGGCGGCTTGCCTGTCGCCGCGTTCATGTCAGCGCAACCGATGGAAGCCGCCATATTTCGCGCCACCATGATTGTCTACCTGACCGGGCTGGACATGATCACAATGCCCCTGCTTTGGGCGGGTGGTTTAGTGACATGGGATACCGTGATCGGTGTCACCATGGCCTTTCCCATGCTGGGCTTAGGCGTTTGGCTGGGCAGTCGCCAGTTTCTATCAGCCTCCCCTTCCACATTCAGGCGCTTTGCGGTGATGTTGCTGCTGGCACTTTCCGTTCTGGGCCTGCTGCGTGTCATTCTAAGGATGTAATATGACCTCTCCGTTCCTTTCTACCCGCGAGGCCGTAGCCCCCGCTGACCTGATCGCCCGCGCGCAAGGCTTTGGTGCACCGCGCGTGGCTATCGCGCGCGCCGGATCACCCTTGCCGATGGAAGCCGCCGAGGACGCAACCAAGGCTGGCATCATGGTGCCCGTTTTTGTGGGTGAGGCCGATATGATCCGGGCCGAGGCCGCAAAACTGGATTGGGACATTTCCGGCTATGCGCTGCACGACACCACGGGTGAAGAAGAGGCCGGCAAAACCGCCGCTGCCCTCTGTGGCGCTGGCGAGGCTGATGTTTTGATGAAGGGTCAATTGCACACAGACGTCTTTATGAAATCCGCCGTCAGCCGCGATGCGGGCCTGCGGACGGGCGCGCGTTTCGTGCATATCTTCCACATCTCACACCCGGATGGTGGCAAGCCGATCCTGATCTCAGATGCGGCCGTCAACGTGGCGCCCGATCTGACGACGCGGCAGTCATCGATTGTCGAGGTGAAGAACCTATTGAATAAGCTGGGCAATGACCGGCCCAAAATCGCGATCTTGTCTGCAACCGAAAGCGCTATTCCTTCGGTGCCCTCATCAATGGACGGCAAAGAACTGGCCGATTGGGCGAAAGCCAATGTCGAAGGCATTGATGTTTCGGGCCCGCTGGCGCTTGACCTCATCATCTCGCCCGAGGCGGTGGCGACCAAAAAACTGACCGATGATCCCGTCGCGGGTCAAGCGGATGCGATCATTGTACCCGATATCGTTTCAGGCAACGCGCTGTTCAAAGCCTTCGTTTACCTAACCGGCGGCTGCGCCGCTGGCGTCGTCACTGGCGCAAAAGTTCCAATCCTGCTGACCTCGCGCGCCGATCCACCCGCCGCACGCATCGCCTCTGCTGCGCTTGCCGCCATCAGCTGTGGATTGCCAAAGTGATACTGGTTCTGAACGCAGGCTCTTCCTCGCTTAAGATCGAGGTATTTGACGAGGGTCTAGGCTCTGTCATTTCGGGCCGCGTGACGAACCTTGGCACCACTGGCGCGTTGACACTGGGTGAGGCGACATCGACTATCGAAACCCGCGATCATGCGCATGCGCTGGAACTGATGCTGGCCGCATTGGCAGAGGCGGGTTTCCCGCTAACCGCGTTCAATGCTGCCGCACACCGGATTGTGCATGGTGGTGCTGTTCTGACCCAACCTGCGCGGCTGCGCCCGCCGGTGATTGCCACGATCGAAAGCGTGATACCACTGGCGCCACTGCATAACCCGAACAATTTAGCGGGCATCTACGCCTTGCAGGATATGGCCCCCGATCTGCCGCAATATTGCAGCTTTGGGACGGCGTTCCACGCAACCAACCCAGAGGTCGCGACCCGCTACGCCATTCCCCAGACCCACCATGATGCGGGTATCCGGCGCTATGGGTTCCACGGGTTGTCATACGCCAATATGGTTGCCGATTTTGGCGATGACTTGCCGGAACACCTGCTTGCCTTTCACTTGGGCAACGGTGCCAGCCTTTGTGCGATCCATAACGGCAAATCTATCGCAACGTCGATGGGCTACTCCCCCCTGTCCGGCCTGACGATGGGCACGCGATCTGGCGATATCGACGGGGCAGCGGTGCTGCGGATGTCAAAGTCGCTGGGTGAGGATGAAACCGACCGGATGCTGAATAAAAATTCCGGCCTGAAAGCCTTGGCCGGTGACAACAATATGAAAACGCTGCTGGAGCGGGACGACGTGGCGGCCAAATTCGCCGTCGAACATTTCTGCTATTGGGCCGCACGCAATGCTGGCTCAGCGATCATTGCCATGGGTGGGCTCGATGCAGTCGCGTTTACGGGTGGTATTGGTGAAAATGCTGCACCTATCCGCGATCGGATCATGGCTTTTCTGGCCTGTTTCGGCGATGCGCCCGTTCACGTGATTGCAGCGGACGAAGAAAAGCAAATCGCGCGTGATGCGCTTGCGCTGATCGCAGCAGGCCGCTGAATGCTCGAAAGTCTGCTCACCGCTGTTGACCTGACTGGACAAGAGTTCGCGTGGCTGACCCTTATCGTGGTGGTCGCTGGCGTTGTGCGTGGCTTTTCGGGTTTTGCATTGTCAGCGATGATCATGGCAACGGCTGTCATCTTCCTCCCGCCAATCGCACTGATCCCGATGTTATGGTGGTTGGAAGTCAGCGCGTCACTTTTGATGCTGAAGGGGGCTGGACTGATGCCGACCGTGGCACCGCCATCGGTCTGGTCGTTGGCTCGACAGCGGGCTGGCCCATTGGCCTGTGGTTGACACTCAACCTGCCCGTTGAGACGTCAAAACTCGTGGCGCTTTCGGTCATCATCGTCCTTGCGATTTCACAACTGAGCAAACTCAGGCTTGCGTTCCTCGCAACCAAGCCTGGTCTCTATGGGGCTGGCATTGTCGCCGGCATTGTCAGTGGGCTCGCGCATGTGGGTGGGATGGTTGTAGCACTCTATGTACTGGCCAGTGATGCACCCGCACGGCAGATGCGCGGATCGCTGGTGTTGTTCCTTTTCTTGAGTTCGATCACTTCGATGGTCATGCTGTTGGCCTTCGGTATCATGGATTTCTCAGGCATCGCACGCGGGCTTGTCTTCGCGGTTCCAACATTGATCGGCGTCTATTTGGGGCAAAAGCTGTTTGTGCCCTCACTGACGCAATACTATCGTCCGTTTTGCTTGTCCTTGCTCTGCGTTCTTGCGGCAGCCAGTATCATCCGTACGGTGGCTTCGGCATGAGTGCACTTTCCCCAACATTGGCGATAGACCGGGGCAAGGTGCTATTCCCCGGCGTTGTTGTCGCCGGAATGACCGCAATTACGGCGCAGTGGTTGGCCGAACACTATGCAACACCGGCGATGCTTTTGGCGCTCTTACTGGGCATAGCACTCGCTTTTCTGGGGGAAGAAGGCAAAACAGTTGAAGGTATTGGGTTCTCGGCCCGGACGCTGCTGCGGCTTGGCATCGCGCTGCTTGGCGCACGGATCAGCATGGAACTTACGGCGCAACTTGGCTTGCCTCTTGTTCTCTTGATTGTGGGTGCTGTTGCCGCGACGATTGGCTTTGGGCTTTTGATCGGGCCGTTGTTTGGATCAAAGTGGCGCTTTTCGTTTCTGACAGCCGGGTCTGTGGCCATCTGCGGTGCGTCGGCGGCGCTGGCAATCGCCGCAATACTACCCAAGGATGAGAGATCCGAACAGCGATTGCTGTTCACTGTCATGGGTGTCACGGTCCTGTCGACCATCGCGATGATCATCTATCCCATCATAGTGAACCTTCTGGGATTATCCGATCTTGCCGCCGGTGTCTTTCTGGGTGGGACGATTCATGACGTGGCGCAGGTGGTCGGCGCTGGGTTTTCAGTGTCCGAAAGTGTCGGCGACACAGCAACGCTGGTGAAATTAATCAGGGTATCGTTGCTGGCGCCGGTGGTCATTGTCGCAGCGATCGTTATTCGCAGCTTTGCCACACCAGATGAGGGCGGCGAACGCCCGCCTATCATCCCAACCTTTGTGATCGGTTTTCTGGTTCTGGCGACGTTGAATTCGCTGGGCTTCATCCCGATCGCCATTGCTGATTTTCTATCGGAAGCCTCGCGCTGGCTGTTGCTAACGGCCATTGCTGCCGTTGGCATGAAAACCAATCTCAAAAAGGTCCTCGCCGTGGGCGGTGCTGCCATCGCCCTGATCATCACGCAGACCATTTTTATTGCAACTGTCATCCTATCCGGGGTTTACTTCCTCACCTGATAGCCGCCCGAAAGGTAAGCAAAATGTCCCTTGATCAACCACAACTTGATACATCGCCACAGGTCTCAGACGAAGTCAGGAAAACGACTTGCTACATGTGTGCATGTCGTTGTGGGATCAATGTGCATATGAAGGATGGTAAGGTCGCCTATATCGAAGGCAACAAAGACCATCCGGTCAACCAGGGGGTGCTTTGCGCCAAGGGCAGCGCCGGCATCATGCAGCATAACGCCCCATCGCGGTTGCGGGCGCCGTTGAAGCGCGTGGGACCGCGCGGATCGGGGAGTTTGAAGAGATTTCATGGGAAAAAGCGCTGACCATGGCGACGGATCTGCTCAAGCCGATCCGCGAAAAACACCCCGAAAAGCTGGCATTCTTCACGGGCCGCGATCAGTCGCAATCCTTCACAGGCTTTTGGGCGCAAGGGTTCGGGACGCCAAACTTTGCAGCCCACGGCGGGTTCTGTTCGGTCAACATGGCCGCTGCTGGCATCTACACCATGGGCGGCGCGTTCTGGGAATTTGGCCAGCCTGATTGGGACCACACCAAGCTGTTCATGCTGTTCGGCGTTGCCGAGGACCACGACAGCAACCCCATTAAGATGGGTATCGGCAAGTTGAAAGCGCGTGGCGCGCGCATGATCGGTGTGAACCCGATCCGTACCGGGTATAACGCAGTCGCTGACGATTGGGTCGGCATTACACCAGGCACCGATGGCCTGTTTATTCTTGCGATGGTCCACTGTCTGATGAAGGCGGGCAAGGTTGATCTGGACTATCTGGCGCGTTTCACCAACGCCTCTGTCCTTGTGAACGAAGACCCCAAGTCAGAGCAATTTGGCCTGTTCCTGCGCGATGACGAAGGCCAACCCCAAGTGATTGACCGCAACACCGGTCAGCTTGCGCCGTGGAATGGCCAAGGCGTTGAGCCTGATCTGTCTGCAACTTACCGCGCGAAGGGCGTCACCCACCGCCCAGTCTTCCATCAAATGGCGGACCGCTATCTCTCTGACGAATACGCCCCCGAAGCCATTGCCGAACGCTGCGGCATCTCAGCCGAGCGTATCCGCGCCATTGCCGCTGATCTTGCCCGCGTGGCCTTTGATGAGGCGTTTGAACTGGACCGACCATGGACCGACTTCCGCGGCAAAAAGCATGACAAAATGGTCGGTCGCCCGGTCAGTTTCCACGCGATGCGCGGCATCTCGGCCCATTCCAACGGGTTCCAGACCTGCCGCGCGCTGCATGTGCTTCAAATCCTCCTTGGGTCGGTCGAGGTGCCCGGCGGGATGCGGTTCAAACCGCCCTACCCCAAGCCCGCGACAGCGCACCCCAAACCCCACGGCAAAGTCACCCCCGGTGCCGCACTTGACGGCCCACACCTTGGCTATACCCACGGCCCCGAAGACCTGCTGCTGGATGACGAGGGCAATCCCAAGCGGATCGACAAAGCCTATTCATGGGAAAACCCGATGTCGGCCCATGGGTTGATGCATATGGTGATCTCAAACGCCCACGCAGGCGTGCCTTACAAGATCGACACGCTGTTTATGTATATGGCGAACATGTCGTGGAACTCCTCCATGAACGTCGGTGGCGTGCATAAGATGCTGACCGATAAAGATGATGATGGGAACTATGTGATCCCGAACATCATCTACTCTGACGCCTACTCATCGGAAATGGTGGCCTATGCTGACCTCGTCCTGCCCGATACGACGTACCTTGAACGGCACGACTGCATCTCGCTGCTGGACCGCCCGATTTGCGAAGCCGATGGTGTGGCCGATGCTATCCGTTGGCCTGTGGTGGAACCGGACCGTGACGTACGCGGTTTCCAATCCGTGCTGTGCGATCTTGGCGCGCGCCTTGGCATGCCCGGCTTCGTCAATGAAGACGGTAGCCAAAAGTATGAAGACTACGCCGACTACATCACCAACCACATACGGCGGCCCGGTGTCGGACCGCTGGCAGGCTGGCGCCTAGGCGAAAATGGCAAGTTGCAAGGTGGGCGCGGCGAACCCAACGGCGGCCAGTTGCAGAGCTATATCAACAATGGCGGTTTCTGGATCGAACATGTTCCCGAAAACGCGGCCTACTACAAACCCTTCAGCATGGACTACCAGGACTGGGCCGTGAAAATGGGCTTCTATGACGCGGTCCAGCCCTATATCTTCCAGCTTTACGTCGAACCTTTGCGCAAGTTTCAAGCTGCCGCCGAAGGGATCGGCGAGCGGCAACCGCCCGAGCACCTGCGCGAGCGTTTGAAGCTGACAATGGATCCGCTACCGATTTGGTACGGCGCGCTGGAAGACGATGGCGTTGATCTGGATGAATATCCCGTGCACGCGCTGACCCAGCGGCCGATGGCGATGTACCATTCTTGGGGGACGCAGAACGCGTGGTTGCGGCAAATCCACGGCCATAACCCGCTTTATGTGCCCACCAAAATCTGGGAGGCCAATGGCTTCAAAGAGGGCGATTGGGCCAAAGTGTCATCCACCCATGGTTCTATCGTCGTGCCGGTCGCACACCAAGCGTCGCTCAACGCCAACACGGTCTGGACATGGAACGCGATCGGCAAGCGCAAAGGCACATGGGCGCTGGATGAAGGTGCGCCAGAGGCCACCAAAGGCTTCCTGCTCAACCACCTGATCCACGAATTGCTGCCGCCCAAAGGCGACGGTCTGCGCTGGGCCAACTCTGATCCGGTGACAGGTCAAGCGGCATGGTTTGACCTGCGCGTGAAGATCGAAAAGTCCGCCGTCCCCAATGAGGCACAGCCCGCGATGCCTGCGATCAAATCACCCGTTGGCAAAGGCCCCGATGAACTGGGCTGGAAGGTGGGGAAATGACCAACAAACAAGTGCTATTGATGATACTGGCCTTCGTCGGCCTGACCGTTGGCAGCTTCATTTGGTATATCGCCACTTGGGACGCAAAAGAACGGACAGACGTTATGCCCATAGACATGAAGCTTATCATCTTGCCTGAAAAACTCCAGCCGGAGGCTCCGGCACTTCAAGAAAGGGCCGTCCTATGACCCAACTCCCCCTGCCATCCGCCAAGAAACTGGGACTGGTCATTGACCTTGATACTTGCGTTGGCTGTCATGCGTGCGTTGTGTCCTGCAAAGGCTGGAACACCGAAAACTACGGCGCGCCATTGTCCGACCAAGACGCATATGGGGCCAATCCATCAGGCACATTCCTGAATCGGGTCCATTCGTTTGAGGTCCAACCAGACCAAGGCGAGGCCCAGCTGATCCACTTCCCTAAATCCTGCCTGCATTGCGAAGATGCGCCCTGCGTCACCGTCTGCCCAACCGGGGCCAGCTACAAACGGGCCGAGGATGGCATCGTGCTGGTCAATGAAAGCGACTGTATCGGCTGTGGCTTATGCGCTTGGGCCTGCCCTTACGGGGCACGCGAGTTGGACGCCAAAGAAGGTGTCATGAAAAAATGCACCCTTTGCGTTGATCGTATCTATAACGAAAATCTGCCCGAAGAAGACCGCCAGCCCGCCTGCGTACGGACTTGCCCTGCTGGTGCCCGTCACTTTGGTGATTTGGGTGATGAAAACAGTGAGGTGTCGCAGCTGGTCGCTGAACGCGGCGGCTTTGACTTGATGCCCGAACAAGGCACCAAGCCCGTCAACAAATACCTGCCACCACGTCCCAAGGACGAGATGCCGGAATTCGACGTTTTGGCCCCCTATCTTGAACCGATTGCCCAAGACGGCAAAGGTTTTGTTGGTTGGCTTGATAAAGCCCTGTCCGCGATGCCTGGAGGAGCGAAGTAATGCATCCCGCAAGTTCAGTTATTATCTTCAATACGTTCTCGGGCCTTGGGTTTGGCCTCCTGTTCTGGCTTGGCATGGGTGTGATCACGCCAACTGGCACCAGCGCGTTCATCTGGTTTGCACTGGCCTATATCTGTGCGGTCGGCGGCTTAATCGCCTCAACCTTCCACCTTGGTCACCCTGAACGCGCGATTAAAGCGTTCAGCCAATGGCAAACCAGCTGGTTGAGCCGTGAGGGTATCTGTGCCGTTTTCGCCTTGGTGATCATGGCGATTTATGGTGCCGGTTTGGTGTTTGCCAGCACCCCACTACAGTTCACAGGGATCATCGGTGGCATTGCGTCGCTTGGCGTCGTGTTCACCACTTCCATGATCTACACCCAGATGAAAACAGTGCCACGTTGGCGGCACTGGACGACGCCGGCCATGTATCTGCTGTTGTCGGTCGGTGGTGGTGCTTTGCTGGCAGGACAGATCAAGATCGCGGCAGTTCTGTTGATCGCAGGCGGCATCTTGCAAATTTTTGCGTGGGCCAGCGGTGACAGCCGGTTCAAGGCGTCCGGCACGACAATGGAAAGTGCGACAGGGCTGGGCCACATCGGCAAAGTCCGCGCATTTGAACCACCCCATACCGGTACCAACTATCTGATGCGCGAGTTCATCCATCAGGTCGGCCGCAAACATGCAGAGAAGCTGCGGATCATCACCATCGGACTGGCGTTCTTGCTGCCCGTGATCCTGCTTCTCTTGCCGTTCAATCACATCTTTGCAGCCTTGGCGGTACTCAGCCATATCGCGGGCGTGCTGACCCTGCGCTGGTTGTTCTTTGCCCAAGCCGAACATGTGGTCGGCCTCTA
Source organism: Yoonia sp. JB2-21 (assembly GCF_055693545.1). Taxonomy (NCBI): domain Bacteria; kingdom Pseudomonadati; phylum Pseudomonadota; class Alphaproteobacteria; order Rhodobacterales; family Paracoccaceae; genus Yoonia; species Yoonia sp. JB2-21. The sequence goes on along the minus strand of NZ_JBVFUC010000001.1, from coordinate 2,628,743 downwards.
TTACGGCAAACGCTAGATAACGAAAGGCCCGCAGCGACGCGGGCCTTTTTCATTGGAACGCCAAAAACGTCTAAGGTTACAGCGTCAGGTCCGAATACGCTGCTCGGTCTCTGCGTCAAACAGATAGATCCGGCTGGCATCGATCTGGATGCCGACCTTGTCACCTTCATTGCTGCGCACATCGCCGCGCTCTTCCACAACGATACGCTCACCGCTGTCGCTGGTCAGATAGGCGAAGGACACGCCGCCAAGGCTTTCCATCATCTCAACGGTGTGCGTATCACCGGCTGGATCAATGATAATATGCTCCGGGCGGGCACCGACACTGAGCGCTTTACCGTCGTAGGCTGCGTTGATCATGCCGTCGTAGGACGCTGCCAGACCGGGAGCCGAGACTGCCCCTCCTTTGGCCGACCCGTTCACAAAGTTCATCGCAGGTGAGCCGATAAAGCCCGCCACGAATTTGTTGTCAGGGTCGCGATAAAGGTCCATCGGCGCGCCAACCTGTTCGATCACGCCCAGACGCAACACAACGATCTTATCCGCCAAGGTCATCGCCTCGACCTGATCGTGGGTCACGTAGATCATGGTCGCGCCGATTTCTTTGTGCAGGCGCGCGATCTCGACCCGCATTTCGACGCGCAATTCGGCGTCGAGGTTTGACAGCGGTTCGTCAAACAAAAACACTTCAGGACCACGCACAATTGCACGACCAATGGAGACACGCTGGCGCTGACCACCCGATAGCGCGGCAGGTTTGCGATCAAGATAGGGTTCGAGCTTGAGGATGCGGGTGGCTTCCGCGACCTTCTCTTCAATCTCGGGCTTGGGGTGCCCGTTCATTTTCAGGCCGAACCCCATGTTATCTTTGACCGTCATATGCGGGTAGAGCGCGTAGGTCTGAAACACCATGGCCACGCCACGCTCTGACGGATCCATGCGGGTGACGTCGCGCGTGCCGATGTGCATTTGGCCTTCGGTGGTTTCTTCCAAGCCCGCGACCATGCGCAACAGGGTCGATTTCCCGCACCCCGACGGGCCAACAAAGACACAAAATTCGCCATCTTCGATTTCTAGATCAATCCCGTGAATGACCTGCACATCGCCGTAGCGTTTGATCACCTTATTCAGCGTAACACCTGACATGGCTTAAATCCTTGTTGCTTCTTTTGTATGATAATCTGGGAAGCTCCAGTTCTGGGCCTCCCGCGTGATCTTTTCTGCCGTCTCTTTTAGGACGGGCACATAAGCCTCTAGTCCCGCAAGATTGGTACGACTTGTTGTGCTGGTGACCGAGAGAGCGCCCAACACCCGGCCCGTTTCGGTTAGAATTGGCATTGCCACGCAAATGATGCCCGGTTCGTGTTCCTCCCGGTCAAAACCGTAGCCATGTTCACGAATGTCTTTGAGTTCGGCGCGCAGCGCATCCGCGCTATCAAGTGTATGATCCGTAAAGACATGGAAAGACTGCTGTTCTATGACTGTGTCAGCGGTGGGGTCATCAAGGAATGCCAGCATCACCTTACCCACGCCGGTACAGTAGGCAGGACCTACCTTGCCGGCTTGGCTGTACATTTCCACCGGCTGCCCGGCATTGCGCTTGTCTATGTACAGCACCTGCGCTGCATCCAGCTGCGCCAGATGTACTGTTTCACCGACCGCTTTGCTAAGTCCGTCGATGTGCGGCCGCGCCACAGGAGCAAGTGTCGACTGATCCCACGCGGCATGGGCCAAGCGCACCAGACGGACGCCGGGGCTATATGTCTGGCGCTCCGGGTCATAGGCGAGCATTCCCTGGTTCGTCAGCGTTTGCACAAATCGGTACAGTGTTGGCTTGGGGAAATCTGACTGGGACAGCAATTCGCTGAAACGCACAGGCCGACCGAAGGCCGCAACCTGATCAAGCACCTCAAGCGCTTTACCGACTGTGCCGTCACCGGTCACCCGTCCCATTTGTCCTCCCATATCTCAACAGAGCATTTGCACTGGTCTCCTCCCCGGTGCAGCTTTGAGATGTTGACAAGGCTAGCCGAGTCGCGGTTTAGTATCAACATCCAAAACCAAGTTTCAAATAATGAGACCGGTTTTACACACGGAAGCATACTGGGAGGACACCATGCATTCCATTTTGAAGACGTCGCTTGCGGCGTTGGTTGCTGCTGGCGTAACTGCGTCAACAGCTGCTGCAGACGGCCACGGCCTGTCTGGCGAATTGAACATCACATCCGACATGTCCAACCCCGCGCCGCGCGCGGTGATGGAAGGCCTGGTCGAAGACTTTGGTGAACTGCACCCCGGTCTTGAGATCAACCTGACAATCGTTGATCGTGAAGCCTGGAAAACACAGATCCGCAACTCACTTGGCGCAAACCCACCTGATGTTGTGAACTGGTATGCGGCCAACCGTATGCGTCCGTTCGTTGACGCGGGACTATTTGCCGACATCTCTGACCTCTGGGCCGAGCCTGAGTTTGAAGCTCTGGCATCCACCAAAGGTGCGATGACACTTGATGGCGCTCAGTGGGGCGTGCCTTACACATACTACCAGTGGGGTGTTTACTACCGTAAAGACATCTTTGAAGAGTATGGTCTGAGCGAACCTGCGACTTGGGAAGAAGAGAAGGCAAATTGCCAGACACTGCTCGACAATGGCGTCAAGTGCTACACAATCGGCACCAAGTTCCTTTGGACAGCTGGCGGCTGGTTTGACTACATCAACTCGCGCACAAACGGCTACGACTTCCACGTCGCATTGGCCCGTGGCGAAATTGAATGGACAGACGACCGCGTGCGTCAGACATTCGCCAACTGGCGTGAGCTGATCGACATGGGCGCCTTCATTGACGACCACCAGACATACAGCTGGCAGGAAGCGCTGCCCTTCATGGTCAACGGCGAAGCCGCCGCTTATCTGATGGGCAACTTCTCTGTCGCGGCATTCCGCGACGGTGGCCTGACGGATGATCAGCTGGACTTCTACCAGTTCCCAGTGATCAACGCAGACGTTGACTATGCAGAAGATGCGCCAACAGATACGTTCCACATCGCATCTGGTGCACAGAACATGGATGCCGCGAAAGAGTTCTTGCGCTTCGTCACATCCGCTGACGTTCAGACAGAAATCAACAGCGGTTCTGGCCTTGGTCAGCTGCCTGTGAACGCAAACTCTTCGATTGATGACGACAAGTTCCTCAAGGAAGGCTTTGATATGCTGTCCACCAACGCAGGTGGCGGTATTATGCAGTTCTTCGACCGTGACTTCGACGCCGAAATGGCATCTGTCGGCATGGAAGGCCTGCAGGAGTTCATGGTGTTCCCAGATAACCTGGACGACATCCTGGCACGCCTCGAAGAGACACGTCAGCGTATCTACAACTAAAACGTAAGGTGGGGGAATAATCCCGCCCTACGCGACCTCGCCCTTTCTAGGGCGGGGTCATTCTCGCCCCCAACTCATCCGCAAAGCCACTTGTCGGCTTTTCGCATGTGCTGACCGCAAGGGAGACCAATCCATGGCAACCGCTGCACCAACCCGGAGCTGGTATAAACGCAACGAGATTGCGATTACGCCGTGGCTTTTCCTGCTACCGGCGATGATCTTTTTCGCAGTCTACGTGATCGTTCCTATTGCACAGTCGTTCTGGATTTCACTTCATCAATGGGACGGTCTGGGCGAAAAGACATGGGTTGGCACCGCCAACTATGAACGGTTGCTTGGTTGGGGCGATGCGAGCATCGACCGCAAGTTCTCGGTCTCGTTCTGGAACAACCTCAAATGGCTGGTGCTCTATCTGCTGGCGATCCCTGCCGGTCTGATGATTTCGCTCTTCCTCAATCAGACTGTGACAGGCATCCGCTTTTACAAGTCGATGTTTTTCTTTCCCTTCGTGATCAGCCAGGTTGTTGTGGGCCTTGTGTTCAGCTGGTTCTACCTGCCACGTGAAGGTTTGCTGAACGCCGTGCTTGGTATCTTTGGCGCTGGCCCCGTGAACATTCTGGGCGATCCGACCATGGCAACTTACGGCATCATCGCTGCGGGCCTTTGGCCGCAGACAGCCTATTGCATGATCTTGTACCTGACCGGCCTGAACGCCGTGGACCCGGAACAGGTTGAGGCCGCGCGGCTTGACGGTGCCAAGGGTCATAAAATGCTATGGTATGTCATCCTGCCGCAATTGAAGCCCGCGACCTTTATCGCGTTCGTTGTGACAATCATTGGCGCCCTGCGCTCGTTCGATTTGATCAGCGTTATGACAAATGGTGGGCCTTTCGGATCAACCCGCGTCCTGTCGTTCTATATGTTCGAGGAATCGCTGTCCGAATTCGGTTTCCGCATGGGCTATGGCGCCGCGATTGCGGTGGTTCTGTTCTTCATCATGCTGGGCTTCATCACCTACTTCTTGTGGTCGATGTACCAAGACGAAAAGGGAGGTCGCTAATGTTTCCGACCCCGCTCGAAAAGACTTCACGCCAGTGGCAAATCTCGTATCAGGTCCTGCTGCCGATCATGTTGATCATCTGGCTCTTGCCACTGATCGCCGTTGCCAATTTCTCGATCAAGCCTGAGGCAGATTTCGTCAACGGCAACTACTGGGGTATCCCCAGCAGCTTCTCGGCGCTCGAAAACTACGGCAAGGTATTCTTTGAATCGAACATGCCACGCTACCTTTGGAACTCATTGTTCATCACAATCCCCACGGTGATTGGCGCAGTAGCACTGTCTTGCATGGCGGGCTTTGCGCTCGGGATTTACAAGTTCCGCAGCAACCTGCTTATCTTTTTCATCTTTATCGCGGGTAACTTTGTACCCTTCCAGATCCTGATGGTACCGGTGCGTGATCTGACCGTTAGTATGAACCTTTATGATACCAAGACCGGGCTGGTTTTGTTCCACATTGCCTTCCAAACCGGGTTCTGCACGCTTTTCATGCGCAACTTCATCCGCGCATTGCCATTTCCGCTGATTGAAGCTGCGCGTGTCGAAGGCATCGCGGAATGGAAGATTTTCCTCTATGTGGTCCTGCCGCTGATGAAGCCCGCATTGGCTGCCCTCGCGGTGCTGATCTTTACCTTCATCTGGAACGACTATTTTTGGGCCGTTGTTTTGACCCAAGGGCCGACCGCCCAACCCGTCACCGCCGGGATCACCGAGTTTAACTCGCAGTTCCGCGCCGCCTATCACTTGATGAGTGCCGGCTCCATCGTGGCAGCCCTGCCGCCAGTAGCCATGTTCTTCTTGATGCAGAAACACTTTATCGCGGGTCTCACCCTCGGAGCTGTAAAGTAAACTAAATGAACAGAACCTATCGTATCGACGATGGTCGTCAGACACTTGTTCTGGCGGCCCGCAACGACCGTCTGCCAGAAGCCGTTTATTGGGGCGCCACTCTTCCCGATGACGAAGATCTCGACACGCTGCATGCGGCCAATGTGATTGATGTCACCGGTGGCATGTTGGATGAAAATCCCGACTTGTCGATTTGTCCCGAGGCCACGCGCAGCTTCCCGGGCCAGCCGGGTCTTATCGTGCGCGACACAGATGGCACGCCACTTTTACCGAAATTTTGCTTTGAGAATGTAGAACAAAACGGCACGCTAGAGCTGCGGTACGTGGATAAGGCCAATGGCCTGACATTGACCGTCAGCTTTATCAGCGACCATGACACCCATACGATCACTTGCCAGACCACGCTTGATGCGACCCGCCCCGTGCATTTGCACTGGTTGGCCGCCCCGGTCTTGCCGGGACCGCAGCAATCGGATGAAATGATTGATGTTTCGGGCCGTTGGTGCGGCGAATTCCAATTGTCACGCACCGCTTGGGCACCCGGGATGCGTTACCGCGAAAATCGCACCGGACGGACCGGCCACGAGCATTTCCCCGGCCTGATCATCCCCTGTCGCGGCGCAACCAACACGACCGGTGAAGCATATGCTTTTCACTATGGTTGGTCCGGCGGCCATAAGATGATTGCGGAAGAGTTGCAGGATGGCCGCCGTCAAATCCAATGGGGCCATGCCGCCCGGATGGAAACCGAGCCCGCAACGCAGTTCAAAACCGCACCGCTTTATATTGTTTACTCGAATACCGGGCTAAACGGCTGTGCTGTATCTTTCCAACGCCATTTGCGCGATCGGATCGTGACTTGGCCGAAACCTGATGCGCCACGCCCTGTACACTATAACTGCTGGGAAGCCGTCTATTTCGACCACAAACTGCCCGTTCTGCAAGACATCGCTGACCGCGCCGCCAAGCTGGGCGCCGAACGCTTTGTGCTGGATGACGGTTGGTTCGGGAACCGCGACGATGACACCCGCAGCTTGTCGGATTGGACAGTTGATCCGCGCAAATATCCCGATGGTCTGCACCCGCTTATCACCCATGTGCATGGTCTGGGCATGACATTTGGCATTTGGTTCGAGCCCGAGATGATCAATGAGGATAGCGACATCCATCGCGCCAATCCCCATTGGGCCTTGGGCAGCGAAGACCAGACATTGGGGCGCCAACAAAAGGCGTTGAACATGGCGCTCCCGGAAGTGCGGGATTTTCTGTTTGACCGGATGTCCGCCATCCTGCGCGATCATGAGATCGACTATATCAAATGGGATCACAACCGCGTTCTGCCGATGCCAGACGCAGCGCAAACCCGTGGATCATACGCGTTGATCGACCGTCTGCGTACAGACTTTCCCCATGTCGAAATCGAAAGCTGTGCCTCGGGTGGCGGACGCATTGATTTTGGCATTCTGCAGCGCACGCAGCGGGTCTGGTTATCAGACAGCAACGATGCGCTGGAAAGGTTGCGTATTCAGCATGACGCGGCGCTCTTTCTGCCCTTGTCAGTCACCGGCAGCCACGTGGGCCCGCGTCATTGCCATACATCGGGTCGCAATCTCGATATCTCGTTCCGCGCTTGGGTCGCCGCCCAGCGCCACATGGGGTTCGAGATGGACCCACGTGAACTGGACGAGGTCGAAACCGCTGTACTGACCGAAGTCACAAGCTGGTGGAAACATAATCGAGACTGGATGCAGAAAGCAGATATTCTGCTATTGGATAGCGCCGATCCGGCTGTGTTGGCTGAACAACAGCTTTCTCGGGAGAAGGACCGCTTTGTTGTTTTTGCAGGCAAGGCGGCCACCAGTGCGCAGATCGCGCCGCGCCCTCTGCGCTTGACCGGGCTGGACCCTGATGCGACCTACCGGATCAACTTGGCTAACCGCAACACACTGCATCGTTTGTCGCGGGGGACAACAGCGCTGAAGACAGATGCGCTGGAGTTGTCGGGCACCTACCTGATGCACCATGGCGTCACGCTCCCATGGTCCTTCCCAGATCGGATGTGGGTTCTGGAAGGGACCCGCCTATGACTGCAACCTTCCATGATCTTGATGGCGCGTCTGTCTTTATCACCGGGGGTGGCAACGGTATCGGGGCGGCCTTAACTGACGGGTTCTTGGCGCAGGGTGCCAAGGTCACGTTTGTTGGGCGCTCAGATGCCAATGACTTTGTCGATGCAATGGCCGACAAACACGGGCAGCGTCCGCTTTTTGTCCAGTGCGATATTACGGACACCGATGCCCTGAAGGCCGCGATGGATCAGGCTGCGTCTGCAAATGGAGCCTTGAATGTGCTGGTGAATAACGCGGCCAACGATATGCGACATGATGCAATGCAGATCACGCCCCAGATCTGGGACGATATGCAGGCCGTGAATTTCAAGGCATATTTCTTTGCCTGTCAAAAGGCGGCCGCTTTGATGGGGGCACAGGGCTCAATCATTAACTACTCATCGATCACCTACTTGATGGGGGCACCGGGCCTAACGCCCTACGTCAGCGCAAATGCTGGCATCATGGGCATGACACGCGCTCTGGCGCGCGAGTGGGGCCCACTTGGTATCCGGGTTAACGCCATTGCACCGGGCTGGGTGTTCACCGAGAAACAGGAAACCACATGGGCCACACCAGAGGCGAAAACCGCCTTTTTGGAGAAACAATGCCTGAAAACCTTTATCAAGCCACCTGATATGGTGGGTGGGACGCTTTTCTTGGCCTCGGACACCTCCGCAATGATGACTGGCCAAACACTGGTGATTGATGCAGGCGTGGTGGGCACAGGATGACAGATAGCATGATCAAAGCTGACTGGATCGCAGTTGACTGGGGCACAAGTAATATGCGCGCATGGGCCATGTCAGCCTCTGGCTCGGTCCTGGCCGACGCCGGTTCGGATAAGGGGATGGGGCAACTTGCTCCTGATCAGTTTGAGGCCGCCTTGCTTGATATTGTCGGCGATTGGATGACGGGGCCAACGACAGTCGTGGCTTGCGGTATGGTCGGTTCGCGGCAAGGCTGGGTCGAGGCTGCCTATGACGCCGTCCCCTGCCCCACATTGCCGCAAGGTTTTGCGCAGCCGGCAACGACACACCCAGACCTGTCCGTCCACGTGATCCCAGGTATCAAACAGATTGAACCCGCTGATGTGATGCGCGGCGAAGAAACGCAAATCAGCGGGTTTTTGGCCCGTAACCCGGGGTGGGACGGTGTCGTCTGCTTGCCGGGGACACATACGAAATGGGTCCATATCAGTGCTGATGAGGTCGTGAGCTTTCAGACCTTCATGACAGGCGAGCTTTTTGCGACGATTTCTGAGAAAACCGTTCTGCGCCACTCTATTGCGGCACAGGGTTGGGACAATGACGCCTTTCTTGCAGGTCTTGATGCGTCAATGGCGCGACCTGAACGCCTTGCCAGTCGGTTGTTTTCTTTGCGTGCAGAAGGTTTGCTGCATGGCCTCGACGGTGCCACAGCACGCGCGCGACTGTCCGGTTTGCTCATCGGGGCAGAGCTTGCAGGCGCAAAACCCTACTGGCTCGGGCAGCAGATTGCCGTAATAGGGGACAGTGGCTTGGCCAAGCTCTATGTGGATGCACTCGCCACGCAGGCTGCACCAGCGACGCAAGTCAATGCCATCTCTGTGACACTTGCCGGCCTCACGGCTGCCTATCAACGCCTGAAAGGATAACCCAATGGATCGTCCACTGATTGCTATTTTGCGGGGGGTGACACCGGCCGAGGCCGCCCCAATCGCAGCAGCCCTGATTGATACAGGTATCACAAAGATTGAGGTGCCGCTGAATTCCCCTGATCCCTTTGATAGCATCAAGGCGATGGCCGACGCGCATAGCCAAGATGCCCTGATCGGCGCAGGCACAGTGCTGTCAGTCGAAGATGTGGGTCGCGTGGCGCAAGCGGGTGGCAAACTGATCGTTTCACCCAACTATGACCAACGCGTGATCGTCGCCACCAAGACAGCCGGCATGCAAAGCTGGCCGGGCGTGATGACCCCAACCGAATGTTTCGCCGCGCTGAAGGCTGGCGCAGACGGTCTCAAGATTTTTCCGGCCAGTCTGCTTGGTCCAGACGGCATCAAAGCGATCCGCGCCGTGTTGCCCAAGGGCACACAGGTCTACGCGGTTGGCGGTGCAGGCGCTGATAACTTTGCGGAATGGATGGCCGCAAGTGCGGATGGATTCGGCATTGGATCTGCTCTTTATAAGCCGGGCCTATCTGTGGCCGAAGTCACCGCACGTGCCCGAGATATGGTCGCGGCCTATGATGCGGCCGCCCAATGATTTTCGACGCGACCCAATGCCAGCTGGGCGAAGGCCCGCTGTGGCACCCCACCAGAAACGAACTGTTTTGGTTCGATATCCTTGGCAAGCGCCTTCACAGCAAAACGCAAAGCTGGGATTTCAATGAATACGTCAGTGCGGCCGGCTGGGTTGACGACAATAGCCTGTTGCTTGCCACCCAGACCGCATTGCGCCATCTTGATCTGACCACCGGCGAACATCGCCTTGTCGTACCGCTTGAGGCGGACAACAGTGTCACCCGCTCGAATGACGGTCGCGCTGACCCACAAGGCGGTTTCTGGATTGGTACGATGGGCATCAACGCTGAAGAGGGTGCCGGTGCAATCTATCGCTACTATCAGGGTGAATTACGCCAGATATTCGCGCCGATCACGATCTCAAATGCTATCTGCTTTGCGCCGGATGGTAAGACCGCCTATTTTACGGACACGCCCACGCAAATGATCATGCGCGTCGCGCTGGATGCTGATGGCTGGCCGATATCAGAACCTGCGCTGCATATCGATCTGCGTGGCACGGACTTCCGTCCAGACGGTGCCGTTATCGATGCTGCCGGTAATCTCTGGAATGCACAATGGGGTGTGAGCCGCGTCGCGGGTTACGCCCCTGATGGGACATTCATGGAAAGCTATAGCTTTGCCGCGAAACAAACGTCCTGCCCGGCCTTTGGTGGCGAAGACCTGAGCACGCTTTACTGCACGAGCGCAGCCGTGGGTCTGGATGGCCCTGACGAGGGCAAGACTTTCAGTACGCCGACGAGCTATACAGGCCAAGCCGAACACAAAGTCCTTCTCTAGTCTCGTAGGTCACTAGCAAAAAGAGGTTCCTGCCGATGAAACGCACGCTTGGCGTTTGCTATTACCCCGAACATTGGCCAGAGGACCAATGGGCGCGCGACGCCGCCCAAATGGTTGCGACTGGTCTAACGTGGGTGCGCATTGGAGAGTTCGGCTGGAGCCGGATGGAACCCGCGCCCGGCACATTCACGTGGGACTGGCTTGATCGCGCAATAGACGTGCTTGGCGCTGCTGGCCTGAAAGTGGTTCTTGGTACACCTACTGCGACCCCGCCGCGTTGGATGATCGACAAACACTCCGATATGCTGGCTGTCGACGTAAACGGGCGCCCCCGCAAGTTTGGATCGCGCAGGCACTATGATTTTAGCCATCTAGGGTACCGCGAGGAATGCCGCCGCATCGCTGACTTGATGGGCGTTCGCTATGGCAAGAACCCCAATGTGTTGGCGTGGCAAATCGACAATGAATATGACTGCCACGACACGACGCTGAGCTATTCTGACGCGGCCCGAAGTGGTTTTCAGGACTGGCTGTCTCAGAAGTACCAAAGCACCGACGCATTGAACCGCGCATGGGGCAATGTGTTTTGGTCAATGGAATACGACACGTTTGACCAGATCGACCTGCCCAACCTTACAGTTACAGAGCCCAACCATCCGCATCAGCTGGCGTTTCGGCGCTATAGCTCTGATCAGGTGGTGGCTTTCAATAAAGTGCAGGTTGATGCCTTACGTCGCCACACGGATGCACCGCTGATCCACAACTACATGGGGCGGATCACCAGCTTTGATCATTGGAAGGTCGGCGCCGACCTCGATATCGCATCCTGGGATAGTTACCCGATTGGCTTTCTGTCGGATCGGCTGGAAGGCACGCCAGAATTCAAGCGCGCTTTCTTGCGTCAGGGCCACCCCGACATGCAGGCGTTTCACCACGACTTGTATCGCGCTGTTGGCAAAGGTCGTCTTTGGGTGATGGAACAGCAACCCGGCCCGGTCAATTGGGCCCCCTATAATCCTGCACCACTGCCCGGCATGGCGCGTCTTTGGGCATGGGAAGCATTCGCGCATGGTGCCGAAACCGTGTGCTACTTCCGTTGGCGGCAGGCCCCATTTGCGCAAGAACAGATGCATGCCGGACTATTGCGACCTGATAGCGCACCCGCGCCTGCGTTGGCCGAGGCACGGCAGGTAGCAGACGAATTCGCCGAGCTGGGCCATGTAGGCACTGCGCGATCGCAGGCAGCGTTGGTTTTTGACTATGACAGTGCGTGGGGCTGGGACGCCCAACCGCAGGGCGCTGATTTTGAGATGTTCCGCCTCGCCTTTGCAGCCTATCGCGCGATGCGGCGTGCAGGCCTGAATATTGATATACTGCCGCCTGATACGGCCGACCTTTCAGCCTACAAACTGGTTATGGCCCCCGGGATCATGTGTCTGTCTGACCCCTTACGTGCCGCCTTGGGTGAGTTCAAAGGTATCGCGCTGATTGGCCCGCGCAGCGACACCAAAACCGACGAACTGAGCATTCCAACACCGCTTGGCCCAGACCTGTCCAGTTTGGACATCAGCGTTAGCCTGACCGAAAGCATGCCGCCCGATGATGCCATTCAATTGGCGGACGGTGGGCAATTTGTGCACTGGTTTGAACATCTTGAGGGCACTGCCCCGGTGCACGAGCACACCAAAAGCGGGCAGCCCGCAATCATGGGAAGCGATCATCTTCGCTATCTGGCGGGTTGGCCGGACGATACGACATTTGACCGGATTATCGGCTCGGCTTGCGCCGAACTTGCGCTTCCGACACACGACCTGCCCGACGGGCTGCGAATTCGCGACACTGAAATACACCGTTTTGTCTTTAACTACGCCGCGATCCCGCTCGCTTGGAAAGGGCATCAGATCCCAGCCGCAGGCGTACATTGGGAGCCGCTACCATGATCCATTTCGGCACCACCCGATCAGGCGAAGATGTCGCAGCGATCACAATCAGCAAGGGCGGACTTTCGGTCACGGTCCTGACCTACGGCGCGATTGTGCAGGATGTGCGGCTTGCTGGAATAGATCGCGGGCTCGCACTGGGGGCGAATACACTGTCGGACTATGAAAACACGATGGGATATTTTGGTGCCATCGTCGGTCCTATTGCCAACCGTATCAGCAACGCGCGCGTCCGGCTTGACGGCATGATGTACGAACTTGAACGCAATGAGGCCGGACGGACCCATTTGCATTCCGGGCAACAGGGCGTGCATCGGCAAATTTGGGATATTGTTTCGCAAACGGATGACAGCGTGACGCTGCAATTGCGTATGGCGGACGGCATGGCGGGACTGCCGGGCAACCGTGTGATCACAGTGACTTATGCAGTGACCGCACCCGCGACTTTAACGATGACTTTGGACGGCGCAACGGACACGAAGACCTGCATGAATTTTGCCAGCCACATCTATTGGAACCTTGATGGCAGCCCTACGTGGGAGGGACACAGCCTGCGAATTGCGGCTGACCATTGCCTGCCGGTTGATCAGATGACCTGCCCGACGGGAGAAGTCAGGGATGTTACCGGTACCGAAATGGACTTTCGCCATTCCCGCACACCAACACCGGCTGCACCGGTGCTTGACCATAATTTCTGCCTGTCAAATGCACCAACGGTTATGCGTGATGTGTTGTGGCTCAAGGGAACGTCCGGTCTGAAGATGACGGTTGCAACAACGGAACCGGGCATGCAGATCCATGACGCCTGCGGCTCAGCGCGCCCGGGCAAGGCACTCTACGAAGGTTTGGTGATTGAGCCGCAACGTTGGCCAGACGCCCCTAATCAGCCTGGTTTTCCATCTATCACAATAGCGCCAGACACTCCGTACCATCAGGAAACTCAGTGGCGATTTGAGGACTGAGATCGCACCGTTTTGTCACGAATTAGAGGCAAATTTTTGCTTTCTCCCCCCATACTGCCATCGCCGGCATTCCAGAAATTGCGCTCAGAACTGCGAATTTTTCCGATCCTGTCGCACGGTTGGAAATTGGCGCGCGCACACCGCGCTCTGCTGTCGCACCCTCATGATCTATGCCGCGACACAGCTATATTTGTTTCAAGGGCAAAAGAGCCCCGAGATTGAGGCAGTCATGGAACTCGAAACACTTCTCTTGTCACGCATCCAGTTTGCGGCGAACATCTCTTTTCACATCCTGTTCCCAACGATCACCATTGCTTTGGGCTGGGTGCTGCTTTTCTTCAAACTGCGCTACAACCGTACCGGTGAAGAGCGCTGGATGGAGGCGTACCGCTTTTGGGTGAAGATCTTTGCCCTGTCCTTTGCGATGGGCGTTGTTTCTGGCATCACCATGTCATTCCAATTCGGCACGAACTGGCCCGGTTTCATGGAAAAAGTCGGCAATATCGCAGGGCCACTGCTGGCCTATGAGATTATGACAGCCTTCTTCCTCGAAGCGGTGTTCCTTGGCATCATGTTGTTTGGTTTCAGCCGCGTGCCCAACTGGGTGCATACGCTGGCTACCTTCCTTGTGGCCTTTGGTACCATGATGTCAGCCTTTTGGATTATCGTGCTGAACTCTTGGATGCATACACCCCAAGGGTTTGAGGTGATCGACGGCGTGGCGCATGCGACGGATTGGTCTGCCATCATCTTTAACCCCTCCATGCCGTACCGCTTTACCCATATGGTGCTGGCCAGCTTCCTGACTGTTAGCTTCCTAATTGCTGGTGTCAGCGCGTTCCGTTGGTTGATTGGCGGACGAACTGAGGGGGTGCGCGTGGCGTTAAAATCCGCAGTAGTCGCGGCCGCACTGCTGATCCCCGTGCAGATCTTTGTGGGTGACATGCACGGGCTGAACACCAAGGAATATCAGCCGGCCAAAGTGGCCGCGATGGAAGGCAACTGGGAAACAGGTACTGGTGTGCCGCTGATCCTGTTTGCGATCCCCGATGAAGAAGCGCGCGAAAACCGGTTCGAGATTGGCATTCCCAAACTCGCCTCATTCATCCTGACCCATGATTGGAATGGCGAAGTGAAAGGGCTGAATGATTTTGTGACCGAAGATGGCGAGGTGCTGCACCCGCGTGTATCGCCCGTGTTCTGGTCGTTCCGGGTTATGGTGGGTACAGGGCTGTTGATGTTGTTGGTCAGCTGGTCTGCCACCTATATGATCATGCGTCGCAAGCGCGGGGTTGAAGGGTTGCCCAAGCCGATGCTCTGCATGCTGGTGGGCATGAGTTTTAGCGGCTGGCTGGCGACACTGGCCGGATGGTACACCACCGAAATCGGCCGACAGCCGTGGTTGGTCCACGGGGTCATGACCACAAAAGAGGCTGTGGCCGATGTGCCCGCACCGTTGGTGTTGTCGACATTGATTGCCTACCTGGTTGTTTATGCCGCACTGCTGGCTGCCTATATCTTTGTGATCTTCTATCTGGCGCGCAAAACCGCGCGAGGTGAAGCGATCGGGACCAGCATCGCACCCGCGCCTTCGCTTGTTCCCAAAGCAATGCCGGCGGAGTGATGATATGAACACCTTTGGTGACCCAACAATCTGGCTGCCCTTTGTCTTTGCGGCGCTCATGGGCGTGTCCATTCTGATCTACGTCATTCTGGACGGTTTCGATCTGGGTGTCGGCGTGCTGTTCCCCTTCGCCGAGAATGACGAGAAAGACCGCATGATCGCGTCCATTGGTCCTTTCTGGGACGCGAATGAAACGTGGCTGGTCCTTGCGGTCGGCCTTTTGCTGGTCGCGTTTCCATCCGCCCATGGCGCGATCCTGACAGCGCTCTATCTACCCGTCGCGATTATGTTGATCGGGCTTATTTTGCGCGGCGTCGCATTTGAGTTTCGCGCCAAAGCACCTGCTCCTCACAAGCGCTTGTGGAACAACGCATTTTTTGCAGGATCATTGATGACCTCGCTCAGCCAAGGTTTCATGCTGGGTATGTATGTTATGGGTTTGGAGTGGACGTTGCTGAACATTGGCTTTGCACTGCTGACAGCGGTTTTCTTGACGGTCGGCTACAGCTTCATCGGTGCCACATGGGTCATTCACAAGACCTCAGACGCCCTGCAACGCAAAGCGGTCGAGTGGGCAAAAGGCGGGATCTGGGGGCTTGTTCTAGGAATCGGCGCTATTTCTCTTGCAACGCCCTTCGTCAGCGCACGTATCTTTGACAAATGGTTCAGTTTGCCCGACGCGCTGTACCTATCGCCCTTGCCCATCCTATCGGCGATTCTGGTCTTTTGGTTATGGTCCATGCTGCGGAAAATGCCGTACCCAGCGGACCGCCGGTCATGGCAACCATTCGCGGCAGCCACCGCGCTTTGGATCATGGCATTTGGCGGCATGGCCTATAGTTTTTACCCTTACGTCGTCCCCGAGCAGATCACGATTTACGAAGCAGCAAGCGCACCAGAAAGCCTGTTTATCATCCTGATGGGCACATGTGTCGTGCTACCAACGATCATGGCCTACACGGTGATGTCGTACTTTATTTTCCGTGGGAAGGCGACCGAACTGCGTTATGACTAACTTACGGTGGGTTTTCCCCCACCGAACCGTCAGAAACGGTTTGACACCCCTGCCCCCATTGCGTAATCGGACGCTCGTGGTACGGCGCGGTAGCTCAGTTGGTTAGAGCGAACGACTCATAATCGTTAGGTCGGGAGTTCAAATCTCCCCCACGCCACCACCACTTTCCCAAATCAAGTGCTCACGCTCAGACCTGACCGGGCACCTGAGGACCCGACTTACGGGCGTTTGGCTACGCCAAGCCACCCTGAGTGCGGGAGTTCAAATCTCCCCCACGCCACCACCACTTTCCCAAATCAAGTGCTCACGCTCAGACCTGACCGGGCACCTGAGGACCCGACTTACGGGCGTTTGGCTACGCCAAGCCACCCTGAGTGCGGGAGTTCAAATCTCCCCCACGCCACCACCACTCAAATAGATACAACGTGACAGAACTTCATGTAGCGTCCTTTCCAACCAGTATTGTTGCATGGCACACTGCGTCTATGATCAATCTCCCGCCCCACACCACCGTCACCACGGAACGCTTGCGTCTTGAACCATATGCACCTGCGCATGCCACAGCCCTGAATATGATCAACAATGAACCTGCGGTTATGGAGTTTCTAAGCGACGGGGTGCCAGAGACGCTGGAAAAGACGCAAGAGGTCATCACACGGTCAAGGACTGCATGGGCCGAACTGGGCTACAGCTGGTGGGCCATCATCGACAGATCAACCAAACACGTCGTCGGTGCCGCCTGCGCCCAGCATGTCGCCCGCAAGCCAGAGGCCGAGATAGAAATCGGTTGGCGTTTGGCCACGGCGACCACTGGCAAAGGCTTTGCCACCGAAGCAGGCCGCGCTGCCGCCCGCTATATGTTCGAGGTCATGGGTGTCGACCAGGTAATCGCTGTGGCCCATCCCGACAACATCGCATCCCACAAGGTCATGCAGCGCATCGGGATGACCTTCCGCGGGATTGAAACCCACTACGATGAAGACTGCACGACCTACGTCCTGCAGCGTGCTGACTTTGACACCTAGGCGCGGGAAGTCTTTACCTCTTGTTAACGCCCGCTAGAGTGCAGTCCAGAGCAATAGGTGTGATATGACCGTCCTTGACCAAATCGCTGACGCCATTGGCGCTGACCGTATTCTGACGGGGGCGGATGCAGCGCCCTATGGCAAGGATTGGACCGGGGCCTATACATCAACGCCCATGGCCGTTTTGCGCCCAGCAAACACGGCAGAGGTCGCGGCCATTCTTAAGATTGCGAATGCCACCAAGACGCCCGTTGTTCCTGCCTCTGGGCGCACTGGGCTGACGGGGGCCACGCTGGCCGAAGACGCGTTGATGCTCTCGGTTGAACGGCTGAATGAGATAACGGAGATCAATGTCGCCGGACGCACCGCCACAGTGGGCGCAGGCGTGATCTTGTCCAACCTGCATGACGCGGCAGAAGAACACGATCTGATCTTCCCGCTGACCCTCGGCGCGCGCGGGTCCGCCATGATCGGCGGGCTTTTATCGACCAATGCTGGTGGGTCAAACGTGGTGCGCTATGGCAGCACGCGCGGCCTGTGTCTCGGCCTGGAGGTCGTGATGGCCGATGGCCGTATCATGAACCTGATGAGCGCGCTGCATAAGGACAATTCCGGCCTTGATCTGCGCAATCTGGTGATCGGGGCCGAAGGCACGCTTGGGATCATCACCGCAGCTGTGCTGAAGCTACGCCCGGAACCTCAGGCCTATGCCACGGCGATGGTTGCTGTCGCATCCCTGCCCGATGCATTACAACTGCTGCACCGGTTGCAGGACGAAACCGGCGGTGGCGTCGAAGCCTTTGAATACATGCCGCGCAGCTATATCGACAAACACATGCAGCTGTTTCCCGACGTGGCCGCCCCCTTTGACGAAAACTATGACGTCAACATCATGATCGAAGTAGCCGCGACGCAAGCCAAAGACGCGGTCCCGCGCGCCGATGGCAGCCTGCCGGTCGTCACGGCGCTGGAACAGGCCCTGGGCACCATGCTGGAAGAGGGCACCGTCCTTGATGCGGTCATCGCCCAGAACGACACGCAGCGCCGCGACATCTGGAAACGGCGCGAGGATGCAGGCGAAGTTGCGTTCTTTGGTGGTGTTTTCGTGAATACCGACGTGGCTGTGCCACTGGACAAGGTCGCAGTCTTTGAAAAGGCGCTGACACCGCGCATTAAGGCGATTGATCCGGACGCAAGCGAGGTCATCGTCGCCCACCTTGGCGACGGCAATATCCATCACACGAGCTATATCAGCCGCAATGACCCCGACATCATGGACGCTTTGGTTGAGGCGGTCGAGGATGTGGTGCAGGAACTCGGCGGATCATTCAGCGCCGAACATGGAATCGGAGTGTCCAAACTTGAGACAATGAAGCGCCGCAAAGACCCGGTTGCTCTGGACGCTATGCGCGCAATCAAAGGGGCCCTCGATCCCAACAACATCCTAAATCCCGGCAAGGTGATCCCCGACACCTGACCAAGAAAATTCGCGAATTTTCTTGGGGTTCAAGAATGAATTTCTAGAAATTCGTTCGCTGGTTAGAAGAAGTCGGGGCCTGCCTGCACCAAAAGCTTCGCCGCCATTGCCCGCCCCATCTCGGCACCATCTTCGACCGTTCCGTCCATATCATCGGCATAAACCTCGGTCCCATCGGTCCTTAGGATTTCGCCACGCAGGCGTATTGATCCACCATCCAACTCCGCTAGACCGCCGATGGGCGTCTCACATGATCCATCCAGATGCGCCAGGAATGCACGTTCAGCAGCCAGTCGCAGGCCCGTGGGCCCGTCGTGGATCGCTTCGAGCATTTCAGCGGCACGGCTGTCATCTCCCCGCCGCTCAATCCCGATGGCACCCTGCGCCACGGCAGGCAACATATCCTCCGGCGCTACAGCCGTGCGCGGCACATCGTTCATATGGAGGCGGTTTAAGCCCGCCATCGCAAGGAACGTCGCTTCAGCGACACCATCAGCCAGCTTTTTCAGGCGAGTCTGCACATTACCGCGAAACTCAACAATATTTAGGTCAGGGCGCTTGGCCAGCAATTGCGACCGACGGCGTAGAGAAGATGTGCCAACAGTGGCGCCTTCGGCCAAATCGTCCAACCCTTTGGCATTCAGCGACACAAACGCATCGCGCACATCTTCGCGTGGCAAATAGGTGTTCAGCAGCAACCCACCGGGCTGTTCAACAGGCATGTCCTTCATCGAATGGACCGCGATGTCGATGGACCCGTCCAGCAACGCCTCTTCAATCTCGCGGGTGAACAGGCCCTTGCCACCGATCTCCTTCAGCGGGCGGTCCTGAATAGCATCGCCGGTCACCTTGATCACGCAAATCGCAAAGGCCTCTTCCGGCAGATCAAAGGTGGCCATCAAGCGCGATCGGGTCTCATGCGCTTGCGCAAGGGCAAGCGGTGATCCACGGGTTCCGATGTTGAAAGGCGAAGCGGGGGTAGGCATTGAAAGTGTCATGTTTGGATTGTTAGACGTGTCAACCTAGCCTGACAACTCCCTTGACAACATCTTCTGCAATTGGGACCACAGGAACGATACAAAAGGACACCTCATGGCGCAGCAAAAGACCATCCTCCGGGCCCTCGCGGGCGAAACTCTTCCCACCCCGCCGATCTGGATGATGCGACAGGCCGGGCGCTATCTGCCAGAGTATAAGGCGACCCGCGCGCAGGCCGGTGATTTCCTGTCATTGTGCTATAATCCTGAATTGGCAGCTGAGGTCACGCTGCAACCCATTCGCCGCTATGGCTTTGATGCCGCTATCCTTTTTGCCGATATTCTATTGCTGCCCCAGGCCCTTGGCGCCGACCTATGGTTCGTCACCGGAGAGGGTCCGCGCCTGTCGACGATCACCTCTGCCGAAGAGCTTGCCAAGTTGAAGCCGACAGAAGCGATCCACGATAAGCTGAACCCTGTTTATGAGACGGTAAAGATCCTGTCTCGTGAACTCCCAGAGGAGACCACATTGATCGGTTTTGCCGGTTCGCCTTGGACAGTGGCCACCTATATGATTGCAGGACAGGGCACGCCAGATCAGGGGCCCGCACATGCCCTGAAATCCGAGAACCGCGCTGCCTTTGATGGAATAATCGCACGGATCACCGAAGGCACCATCGCCTATCTGTCCAAGCAGATCGAAGCAGGTGCTGAATGCGTCAAGCTGTTTGACAGTTGGGCTGGTTCACTTCAGGGCGAAGATTTCCAAAATTACTCGATCAAGCCGATGCAGCAAATCACAGCAGCGCTCAAGCAAAAGCACCCCGGCGTCCCGGTTATCGCGTTCCCGCGCGGCGCAGGGACCAGCTATGCCGGTGTGCATGCTGCGACCGGCGCGGACTGCGTCGCCGTTGATGACGGCGTTGACGCTGCTTGGGTCGCGGAGAATGTTCAAAAGGACGGCTGTGTACAAGGCAACCTAAAGTCGTCCCATATGGTTACAGGTGGCGATGCGCTGGTCTCTGAAACGCGGCGCATTTGTGACGCGCTATCAAACGGTCCGCATATCTTTAACCTTGGTCACGGGATCACACCTGATGCCGACCCAGCAAACGTACAATTGATGATTGATACGGTGCGCGGGTCCTAAATTCGCCGCAAAGACGCGTTACGTCGGCAACACGAACAGGAGCCGGCCTTGCAGCTACCTTTCACATTGCGATTGGCCTACCACAGCTTTCGCGCAACAGTGCGCGCGGGGCTATTGCTGCTTGGCGCATGGTTGGTTTTCATTCCCGCAAACGCAAATGAGGTCACCGCACTGGGCGCACGCGCAGGAACCAGCTATCCGACAGGACTACGCATGATGCGCGTTGCACGCATTGTCGTCAAAGTCGCCCCACCACAAGTCTATCAGGCCATCGCGATCTTCGTCGGGCCAGAAGTTTCGCCAATCATGGTGCAAGTCGCTGTCCTGCAAATGGCGGCCGGCAATGTGCTTCCTGCCTCTACGCGAACGCCTGAAATTGGCCGCGTCGAAAGTGATCGTGACATTTCTGGGCCGCGTTTCATTCAGGTGGACTAAGTCAGACCCATTTTGCCAAAGGCGGCAAGCTCATCAAAACGGCATTGGCGTCATGTCCGGTTGCAAGGCCAAACTTGGTCCCGCGATCATAGACAAGATTATACTCTGCATAGAGGCCACGGTGGACAAGCTGCGTGTCCTTGTCCGCATCGGTCCACGGCGTATCCCGCCGCTTTTCAACCAGCGGCACATAGGCCGGCAGGAAAGCTTTGCCAATGTCCTGGGTCAGCGTGAAATCCGCCTCCCAATCGCCGGTGCAATAGTCATCCATAAAGATACCGCCGACACCACGCGCCCGATTTCTGTGGGGAATGTAGAAATATTCGTCCGCCCACTCTTTCAGTTTGGGGTAATGCGCCTCACCATGCGGGTCGAGGTGGGCCTTCTGGGTGGCGTGGAAATGTGCGGTATCTTCGTCATATTCAATGCAAGGGTTCAGGTCTGACCCGCCCCCAAACCACCAGGCGTGCGGGGTCCAGAACATACGGGTGTTCATGTGCACAGCAGGCGCATGCGGGTTTTGCATATGCGCAACCAACGAAATGCCCGACGCCCAGAAGCGCGGATCATCCTCCATTCCTGGGACACCACGTGCGGCCATCGCCTTTTGAGCGGACGCACCAAGTTGACCATAGACCGCCGACACATTCACACCGACCTTTTCAAACACACGGCCGCCACGCATGACAGACATGAGGCCTCCGCCTGCGTCTGATCCATCATCGGAACTCCGCTTGGTCTCGGTCACTTCAAAACGGCCTACTGTACCCTCGCCAGCAAAGCTGTCTTCCAGTCCCTCGAAAGAGGCAACGATTTCATCGCGCAAGGTGCGGAACCATGAAGATGCTTTGCTTTTTTCCGCCTCAAAACCGTCTGACATTCCCAGATCCAGCCCCCTGATATTGAATAACACGTCTTATTTGCTTTTATGCACCATAGAGATCGTACAACGATGATCCAGATCAAAACCGGAGAGAGCCATGCGCCCCGCCCTTATTCTGCTTCCACTCGCCCTTGTGGCAGCCTGCGCCACCCCGCGCGAGCAATGCATCAGCGATGTGACACGCGACACAAAGGTGCTGAGCCATCTGATCAATGAAACACGGGGCAACCTTGCCCGAGGCTATGCGTTGGAAGAGCGGCAAGACGTGCGCAGTGTCCCGGCAACCTGTCGGGGTCGCGACAGCGAGGGGAATGAAATCCGCATCCGGTGTGAGGAAACCAAGACGTTCACGTCCACTGTTCCGGTCGCAATTGATCTGAACGCAGAGCGGGCCAAACTGGCGTCATTGGAAGAGCGTTTTGCCCAGTCACAAGCCAGTTCCAATCAAGCCGTCGCGCAATGTATCGCGGTACACCCCGAATAATCAGTGGGCAGAAACGGCCGCGGGGTCGATCAACGTCCGGCCGCCGTCAACCGTGATGATTTGCCCGGTCACAAAGGCCGCTGCATCTGACGCAAGGTACTGCACCGCATCTGATACCTCGCCCGGGCTGGCAATGCGGTGGAGTGGCGTGCTTTCGACAATGGCTTCACGGACTTCATCCTGATCTTTCAAAGATCCCTTGAGACTGGCGCTCATCACGCTGCCAAAGGCAACCGCATTCACGCGGATACCACTTGGGGCAAGCGCCACGGCCAGTGAGCGGGTCATCTGGTCCGAGGCAGCGGAACTCACCGAATATGCCAGCAAATCCGGGTGGGTCCGGCGCGCCGCAATAGAGCTGAGGTTCACGATAGCCCCGATGGACGCACTTGTCTCACCATCAGCTTGCTTGATCATACGGCGCGCAACGGCTTGGCTGACCCGCAGCGCAGTCATCGCATTTTGCTGGAGTAACTCTTCTACAGACGTATCGTCAGGGTCCAATGGATCAGTTTCCATGACCTGTCGTGAGGCATTGACCAAAATGTCGACCCGCTCAAAAGCATCAATCGTTGCGGACAGCAAATTGGCAATCGTTAGCTTCTTGCGCAGATCACCCGCAAAAATACGGACGTTTTCTTCTTTGTCGGCCTCTTCGCCAATCTCGTGGCACAGGGTCTTTTCATCCATATCGGCGAAAACAACATTCGCACCCATCTTTACAAAATGCCGTCCAATCGCAAGGCCAACACCGTTGGCCGCACCAGTGACAATGGCAGTCTTTCCAGAAATGGAAAATGACATCAGAACTCTCCCTTGCCCCGATTAGCGGTGGGGTCGGTTCGCGTGGAATACTTTGAAAGCACCATTCCCGGCAATCATGTCCACATTACGGAAACATTCGTTCAACGTCGCTTCATAAGGTAAATGCCGGTTCGCAACCATCCACAGCTTGCCGTGTGGTGCCAATAAGCGAGCGGCTGCCTGTATGAAACTACGGCCCAAACTGGGGTCAGTCGCACGGCTGGTGTGAAAAGGCGGGTTCATCACAGCGCCGTCAAAACCATCGCCATCAAAGCGGGTCACATCAGCCCAATGGAACGCAGCACGCACATCGCTGACGTTGAGTTTTGCACAATCAAGAGACAGTGCTTCGGCTTCGATCAAGTCTAGCGATTTAACCCCGTCACGGGCCAGAACGGGCCCCGCAAGATAGCCCCACCCAGCCCCTAGGTCGGCCATGCGTGCCGGCAATTTTGCAGGCAAGGCATCAGCTAGCAAAACTGAACCCGCATCAACGGAACCATCCGAAAAAACACCAGCCGTCGTGAAATACCCGTGCTGGCCCTTGGCTGGGGGCGGTGCCACCCAATCGGCAAAGGCGTCGGTGCGCGCGAACCAAAAGATACGCCCATGTGCCTTTGTCAATGATGGTAGTTCGCCCAACGCTTTGCGGCAGGCTTTGAACAGACTATCCACGCCATCAGTCTTCTGGCCATCAACGATCACCAGGTCGGCGTGGGCGCTTGCCTCGGCAACCATCGCACGCGCCAAGGCTTTCGACCGCGGCACCACCACAACCGCGATCGAAACCTCTGCGATCTGCGGATCCACCAGATAGCCTGCGCCCTGCCACGCCGCGACGTTTGGATAGAACCCATGCACAATCCGTACGTCATCGCGCGGCAAGGCCGACACGTCATAGGTCGCAGGTGGGCGCATCAGCGCGATGTTGCCGGACGGCAACGCTATCAGACCGTCTTGAAGGGCGGTGCTCAGGCGGGATTGGGCCATTAAACTGCGAACAGCGCCAGCGCGCTATTCTTTCTCCATCGTACATTGCAAAGGGTGCTGGTGGCGCTGCGCAAAGTCCATAACCTGCGCCACTTTCGTTTCTGCAATCTCGTGACTGAAAACGCCAACGACCGCCACACCCTTCTTGTGCACGGTCAACATCAATTCAAATGCCTGAGCGTGCGACAGGCCAAAGAAGCGCTCCAATACATGCACGACAAACTCCATCGGAGTAAAATCATCGTTTAATATCATGACTTTATACATAGGCGGGCGTTTTGTCTTTGGCTTGGTCTCAAGCACGACACCAACGTCACCGTCGTCATCGCCCTCTTTGTCAGCCATCATGTAAAACTCTGCGCGCATGCGGTCCGCCTTATTGGATTAGCGTTATATATAAAGCACAGGGTGGTCATGAAAACCCCATGCACTCACAATCATTTTTTGGGGTAATTGGCTAAGTTTTCGACCTATGTTGCGTCGCTGTGAGCACCCAACACAAGATATGGGAAATTGACCATAGGAACACACTGAAAGTCTTTGAATTTAGGGTATTTTAGGAACATCGGACTTATGTTAGCGTGCCTTCATAACAATAAGACCACCGGAAAAATCCGGGGTCATTGAGGCAGAAAAAGAGGCATACGACGTGGCAAGTCGTCCGGGACAGTTGGCCCTTCAGGGGCTATTTCTATGTGTATTTTTGGTATCAATCTTGGTCGCGCCGATCCGTGCGACAGCAGCACCCTATGCCGCAATGGTCATGGATGCCCGCACAGGTGAGGTTTTGCATTCCCGCAACGCCGATACCCAATTGCACCCAGCATCGCTCACAAAAATGATGACGCTCTACGTCGCGTTTCAAGCGATTGAACGCGGCGAGATTACGTTAGACACACCAGTGCAGATCAGCCGCCTTGCTGCATCAGAGCCACCGTCAAAGCTTGGTCTGCGCGCCGGCCAAACCATCCGACTAAGGTTCTTGCTACGTGCTGCAGCCGTCAAATCCGCCAACGACGCGGCGACTGCGATTGGCGAAGCGATCTCTGGTTCTGAGGAAGCATTTGCCACGCGCATGAACCGAACAGCGCGCGCCATGGGCATGCGCAACACCAACTTTCGCAATGCCCATGGTTTGACCCAATCTGGTCACCTGTCGACAGCACGCGATATGTCTGTGCTTGGGCGCCACGTGATCTATGACTTCCCACAGTATTATAATCTGTTCTCGCGCCGGTCAGCCGATGCAGGCATTGCGACCGTGCGCCACACGAACCGCCGGTGGCTTGATGCCTATGAGGGTGGCGATGGCATCAAGACGGGCTATACCCGTGCGGCTGGATTTAACCTCGTCGCCTCTGCTCAGCGTGGGCAAGAGCGTGTGATTGCGACTGTCTTTGGTGGCTCATCCACCGCTGCGCGTAACGCACGGATCACGGAACTGATGGACATGGGCTTTAATCGCGCGCCGTCGCGCGCCACCGTGCGCCGTCCGAACCCGCCTGCCGCAATGCTATCCAGCAACAGCGCCACACAAGCGAACCCTGGCAAAGTCGTGCGCGTCAGCGGCCTTGTAAACACCAGCATCCGCCCAACGCCAAGGCCAACAGCAGAACCTGTGGCAGCCGAGGTTCTTGTCGCTGCGGTTGATGCCGATATCATCAACTCCGTTATCGAAGACTCAGTAAATGCCGCACTGGCCGAGGCGCTTGGCACCGTGGAACCCGCGCCTCAACCAGCACCAACACTAGTTGCGGCAGTTGAACCACCCGCCGTCACGCCCGTTCCACGCCCATCACAAGAGACGGTCGTTGCTGCGCTTGAGGCACCAGCTGCCGTGGTCGATGCCGGCCCCGAAGTCGTCACGCGTATTTCCACCTCTGGCGGACGCCATTGGGGTGTGAATGTAGGCCGCTATGGGTCTCGGTATGACGCTGAACGGGTCCTATTACGCGTCGCGCTCAATGAGATGAGCACGCTTGACGGATCATTGCGCCGTGTCGTGCAACGCTCTGGCGGGTTTGACGCGAACTTTATGGGTCTCACCCGTGAAGGCGCTGACTTGGCGTGCCGCCGGCTCCAAGCCCGCGGAACGACCTGTTTCATGATCGGTTCGGACGGGTAAATCCCTTCAAGAATAAATTCTGTTTTCGCGAGAATAGAACACAGGCTCCATGCGTAACCCATGTAAGAGCGGCCAAAACGGCGGCTCATGACATTGGAATTTGGAGACTACTATGAAACTGATCGCCGCAATGACCGTTGGACTGTTTGTCGCAGCATGTGACGAAGCTTACGCACAATCATACGACTACTCTTACGAAACAAAGCCAGCCGAAGTTACTTTGGCTGCGGGCCACGGACCGCTTGCCGCAGCGAATGGCATGACGCTCTACACTTTCGATAACGACGGCGATGGCGTCACAAATTGCTATGACAGCTGTGCTGAAAGCTGGCCGCCCTACCTGGCGGAAGCCGGTGCAGAGGCACCCGGCGAAGGATTTACCCAAGTGGCGCGCACGGATGGCACGAGCCAATGGGCCAAAGACGGCGCACCATTGTATTTCTGGGTCGGTGACGTTGCCCCAGGCGACACAACCGGCGATGGTGTGGGCGGCGTTTGGCACGTCGCAAAATAACTCGCGATTGCAGAGGCACCCGACCAACGGGTGTCTCTTGCCGGCGTCAGCAAATGATTGCCAGATAGTCACAGCAGAGGCATTGCAAATCCGCGCACAATCATCATCATTGCCGTTAACGAATATTTACACCGGCCAGTACACGCGTGCTGCGCCAGAAGTTAGCGAAGCAGTGTTCATGACACCGGACCAATTCAAAACTGAATTGATTGGCCTTTTGCCGCGATTGCGACGTTTTGCGCTGAGCTTGACGCGGTCTGGTCCTGATGCTGATGACCTTTTGCAAGACGCCTGTTCAACGGCCTTACAGAAGTGGCAGCAATACGATCCGGCACAACCATTTGACCGTTGGATGTTTCGCGTATTGCGGAATTTGTGGATTAGTGAAGTGCGTAAACGTCAAACCCGCCAAGGCGCCGGCCAAGTCCCTGCTGATGAAACGGATGAACTCCGCACGGAGGACACGGCAGCAGACGTTTTGACCGCAAAACAAGTGCGCGGGAAAGTTGACGAACTGGACAAAGAGCTATCTCAGCCACTCATGTTGGTTTGTGCCGAGGGATATAGCTACAGAGAAGTCTCTGACTTGCTCAACATACCGATAGGAACGGTGATGAGCCGTATCCATCGCGCCCGCAAACTACTCGCTTCAGGATTGTCAGAAAGGGAGCATGTCGCGCTATGACAGACTTTTCGACAAAACTCAGCGCTTACCTTGATGGTGAACTGGACCCGGCCACTGCGGAAGAGGTAGAGGCACGCCTTGCGACAGATCCCGACGCGCAGGCCGAACTGGATCTGTTGATGGGTATCGACGCGATGGCCAAAGAACAGTTCGCGGATCAATTGGATGATCCGGTGCCATTTGCGCTGGCTCAAAAGATAAAGAACACGCCACTGCAAGAACCGACTGCACCGTCACGTCCGATCTGGGGGGCTATGGCGGCAAGCCTTGTGGTCTTCGCCTTGGGCGGCGTGGGCGGTTATGTCGTGAAAGGACAGACCACGCCACCCGTCGTCACGGCTGGTTGGTTGGACGACATTGCGGACTATCACGCTGTGTACGCCAGCCAAGGGCGTCACTTGGTCGAAGTGGGTGCGGACGAATCCGATCACATCGAAACCTGGCTCGGCAATACGATTGGGGCGGATTTCTCGATCCCGAACCTGTCGGAATTCGGGCTGACATTCGAAGGTGGGCGCCTTCTGGTTGCGAATGGCAAACCAGTGGCTCAGTTGATGTACCGTGACGCAGACGGCGATGTTGTTGCGCTTTGCTTGCAGCAAAGCAATACGGAAACGGTTGGGGCTCCTACCTTCAACGAACGCACGATTAATGGTTTCGAGTTCGTGTCTTGGCGCGGGGGCAATGCACAATATGTCGTTATCGGCGAAGGTGACCGATCCAATCTGCGCGATATTGCCGCGACCGCTGCGCTGGAAATCTAGCGCGACATCGCGGATCGGAGCAATCCAAGGCCGGCGACTGCAAACACAGTCGCCACGACCCCATCAATCCACCGTCGGGCCTGTTGATAGGCGCGCGTAAATCCCGGTAGTGAAAACGCAAAGGCGTGTCCTGCATAGTTTGCAAAACCCAGCACAATGCATAAGCCGGTCGCGATCAACAGCGGTGCAAGGGTCTGTCCGACACCCATCCCCATTGATAGAGCCGCCATCCACGCCACAACTGCCTTGGGGTTTGACAGATTCAAGACCAAACCGCTGGCAAACCAGCGACCTTTGGCAAAGCCACCCGTTGGCGTAGTGCTTGGGCTGGCCGCAGAGCGACAGGATTGCCATGCCAGCCACACAAGATAGAGCCCACCAAAGACCTTGAGACCGGTCAACAGAATTGCGGAACTTTGCAAAACCGCACCCATTCCGGTCGCGGCAACCAACCCCCAAAATGCCAAGCCGCACCCCAGCCCCATGCCGAACCGCATGGCAGGGCCGCGCCCTGACCGCATTGCGATGGTCGCCACCGCAATGTTTGCGGGTCCTGGCGAAACAGCGACAACAAAGAACGCAAGTGCGATGGGCGTCAGATCAGAGAGAAGATGCAAGGCTTTATTCCAAACAGATGTTGGTGCAGCCTGCCACGACAGCCCCGCCCAGTCTAGGCAACCTTACCTTCGAAGGCCGCAGCCATCAGCGCGCAGGTATATTCGGTCTGTGGTGCATCAAAGATCGTGTCGGCGTCACCAGCCTCGACCACGTCGCCCTGTTTCATGACCATAACTTTGTGAGAGAGCGCCCGCACAACTTTCAGATCATGACTGATAAATAGATATGCCAGCCCATACTTTTGCTGCAATTCACGCAGAAGATGCACGATCTGCACCTGAACCGTCATATCCAAGGCCGACGTCGGTTCATCAAGGATCAACAGCTTTGGTCGCAAAATCATCGCACGCGCAATGGCGATCCGTTGACGTTGCCCACCCGAGAACTCATGCGGGTAGCGATCCATCAGCACGGGGTCCAACCCAACCTCGCCCATGATCTCACCCACCATCTCGCGCTTGTCGCGCCCGGGTTCTACGCCATGCACACCCAGACCTTCGGCGATGATCTCCGCGACGGTCATACGGGGACTAAGCGAGCCGTAGGGATCCTGGAAAACAATCTGCATGTCGCTGCGCAACGGGCGCATTTGGCGTTGGTTGAGATGATGAATATCAGCACCCTGAAACGCAATGCGGCCTTCGGATTGGATCAGACGCATGACGGCCAAGGCCAGTGTAGTCTTGCCAGATCCGCTTTCGCCGACCACGCCCAATGTCTCGCCTGCGCGTACCGTCAACGTGGCTTCGTTGACCGCTTTGATGTGGCCAACAGTGCGCTTGAGCAAGCCACGCTGGATAGGGAACCAAATCCGGCCACCATCGGTTTCCAAAACGACGGGCGCATCCGATTGCACGGGGGAGGGAACACCACTCGATTCAGCGGCCAATAGCATTTGCGTGTAAGGATGCTGCGGGTTTTCAAAGATTTCGGCAGTCGGTCCCGTTTCAACGATCAAGCCGTCCTTCATCACGCAGACACGGTCTGCGATCTTGCGGACAATTGTCAGATCATGGGTGATGAACAGCATGGACATGCCCTCATCACGTTTCAGGTCGGCCAACAAATCCAAAATCTGCGCCTGAATGGTCACATCCAGTGCGGTAGTCGGCTCATCAGCAATCAACAAGTCCGGCCCGTTTGCCAACGCCATCGCAATCATCACGCGCTGGCGCTGGCCGCCGGACAACTGGTGTGGGTAAGCGCCAAGGCGGCTTTCAGCATCGCGAATACCGACACGTTCCAGCAATTCGATAATGCGCACACGCACCGCAGCACCGCGCAAACCCTGATGCAATTCGATACTTTCGGCCAGTTGTTTTTCCAGCGTGTGCAGCGGATTAAGAGATGTCATCGGCTCTTGGAAGATAAAGCTGATGTCATTACCGCGAACGCGGCGCAACGCGGGCTCACCCGCGCCGACCATCTCTTCGCCATTGTACGTAATCGACCCGGCCATTGCAGCGCTGTCGCCCAGCAGCTGCACCGTCGACAGCGCCGTAACGGACTTGCCAGATCCACTCTCGCCTACAATGGCGACGGTTTCACCTTTGTTGACTTGAAAGGACACGCCCTTCACCGCATGGGTTGTATCGCCATCTTGACGAAACGCCACACGCAGGTTCTGCACGTTAAGTACTGTGTCGGTCATCGCCCCTCCCCTTCGTCCCTGTGGCGGCCGTGTCGGGCTCTGTAGCGAAGATCATATCGTCGGTGACAACATCCCCATCCGCCACAAATGTCTTGCGCGGATCGAACGCGTCGCGGACGCCTTCAAAGATGAAGACAAGAAGCGACAGCATGATCGCAAAGGTGAAAAAGGCCGTAAAGCCAAGCCACGGCGCTTGCAGGTTCTGTTTGGCCTGCAACGTCATCTCGCCCAAACTTGGCGCAGAGGACGGCAGACCAAACCCAAGAAAGTCCAACGAGGCCAGCCCACCAATCGCGCCGGTGACAAGGAATGGCAGCATCGTCAGTGTGGCAACCATCGCGTTGGGCAGCATATGACGGAACATGATCGTGCGGTCACGCACGCCCAGCGCCTTGGCCGCGCGCACATACTCAAGGTTTCGGGCGCGCAGGAATTCGGCCCTGACCACCCCAACCAAGGCGGGCCAACCGAACAGCACTGTAAGGAATACAAGGAGCCAGTAACTTCGCCCCAATATCGCGAATAGGATGATGATGACATAAATCGACGGGGTGCTTGTCCAGATCTCGATCACGCGCTGAAAGATCAGATCGGTCCAACCGCCAAAATACCCTTGAACCGCACCTGCCACGATCCCGACGATTGAGGCCGCAACAGTTACGGTCAGCGCAAAAATGATCGACAGTCGAAAGCCATAGATGACGCGGGCCGTCACGTCACGTTTCGTGTCGTCGGTACCCAGCCAGTTCTCTGCACTTGGGGGGGACGGCGCAACACCGCCCACATCAACAATTGTGTTGTAGGAATAGGGAATAATCGGCCAGATCATCCATCCCGCCTGAAAGTCACCATCAAGTGTTTCGCCCGCATCCACAGCGGCGATCAACTCTTCTGGCGCATCAAAGCAATCCTCAAGCCCGCCGGTGACGATCAGACAGTTGACCTCGGGATCGCCATAGATTGCTTCCGTGGGGAAATCGCCACCAAAGTCACGCTCGGAATAGAAGCTGAAGATCGGCATGCGTAGTTCGCCGCGATAACTGACCGCGATCGGTTTGTCGTTTGCAATAAACTCGGCAAAGAGCGACAGGCCAAAGAGCACCCCAAAGATCACCAGTGACCAAAACGCCCGTCGGTTCCGGCGAAAGTTGCGCAGGCGGCGCTGATTAAGCGGAGAGAAGAAAGGACGACTGATCATCAGTTTCGCGCCTCAAAGTCGATGCGCGGGTCAATGAAGACATAAGTGATGTCGGTCAATATCCCTACGATAAGGCCAATAAGAGAGAAGGCGAACAACGTGCCGAATACAACAGGATAGTCACGCGCGACCACAGCCTCAAACCCCAAGCGGCCAAGCCCATCAAGTGAGAACAGCGTCTCAATAATCAAAGAACCGCCAAAGAAAACGCCAATGAACAACGCCGGAAAACCTGAAATCACAATCAGCATCGCGTTGCGGAAAACATGCCCATACAGCACCTTCCGCTCTGACAGGCCCTTGGCCCGCGCGGTAATGACATACTGCTTCTTGATTTCGTCAAGAAAGCTGTTCTTGGTCAGCAATGTCAGTGTCGCAAAGGCCGCAATGGTCGAGGCCAGTACGGGCAAGGTGATATGCCAGAAGTAATCCAACACTTTGCCGATCAGCGTCAGGTCCTCAAAGTTGCTGGAGGTCAGGCCACGCAGCGGGAAGATGCGGAAGTACGACCCACCCGCGAACAGAACGATCAGCAGGATCGCAAACAAAAAACCGGGGATCGCATAGCCCACGATGATCGCACCCGATGTCCAGGTATCAAACGGCGTGCCATCTTTCACCGCCTTTTTGATCCCCAACGGGATTGAGATCAGATAGGCGATCAAGGTCGACCAAAGACCCAAGGTGATCGACACCGGCATTTTTTCAACCACCAGATCGAAGACGCTGATCGAGCGGAAATAACTCTCGCCGAAATCAAAGCGGATGTAGTTCCACATCATATTGAGAAAACGTTCCAAAGGCGGCTTATCGAACCCAAACTCTCGCTCTAACTGGGCAATAAACTCTGGCGGCAAGCCGCGTCCGCCGATGTAGTCACTATCTGAATCCTGACCGACATCTGCATCACCGCCCCCGCCTGCGATGCTTTCAAAGACGTCGCCATTGCCTTCCAGATTTGCCAGAATCTGTTCGATTGGCCCGCCCGGTACAAATTGCACCAACGAAAAGTTAATGATCATGATCCCCAACAGCGTGGGGATCACAAGCAGCAAACGTCTAAGGATATATGCGCCCATTTGCGGTTACTTACTGAAACGCGCCTGCGGCGACGAGGTCATTATACTTGGCCTCGTTCACCCACCAGTAGTCGAGATAGCCCAAACCAAACTCTGGCAGGTTCTCGGGGTACTCATAGAAGTCATAGGTGGCCACCCAGTGCTTGCCCAGATACCAGACAGGAACCACGAAATAATCATAGCGCATGATCCGATCAGCGGCCTTGATCAACGCCGCCATCTCTTCATAGCTGTCCGCCTGAGGTATCATATCACCGATGACTTCGATCGCCTCTGAGCAATAGCCAGCGGGGTTGAAAACGTCGTCGACACCTTCACAACCATACCGCTGAGAAAACCCCCGCCCCTCTTGCAAACCGTTGGTGTAATTGCCAAAGATCATATCGTAATCCTTGGCCTGACGGCGCGCCTGGTACTGGGATGGATCAACACGAGTGTAAGTCACATTCACGCCCAACCGCTTCAGGTTTTCGACGTAAGGGTTAATGATCCGGTCAAAGGATTGGCGGGTCTCGAGAAACTCAACATCCAGCGTGTTGCCATCGGCATCGCGCAACAACCCGTCGGCGCTGGTTGTGTAGCCCGCGCCCTCCATCAGCTCCAGCGCACGGCGCAGATTGCCCCGGTCGAGGGGGCGATCGCCTGACGTATGCGGCAAAACCGGCTCTGACAAAAAGATCTCGACTGGCAATTTATCGCGCAGCGATTCTAAGATTTCCAATTCGCGACCTTCGGGTAAGCCAGTGGCCTTGAGCCGGTCGTTTTCCCAAAAGCTTTCGCGCTGTTGAAACAGACCATATTGCAGGTTCTCATTGGTCCAGTTGAAGTTATACACAAGTCCAATGGCCAGTCTCACACGCCGGTCAGCAAATTTCTCGCGCCCCATATTAAAAACAAAACCGGATGCGCCTGGCAATGTGCCGTCTTCGAGCACTTCGCGTACCACCCAACCCTTGTCGATTGCAGTAAAATCATACGACGTCGCCCAATTGATCGAACTACTTTCGCGGCGAAAAGTGTACTCGCCGGCCTTGAATGCCTCAAAGGCGGCAGACGAGTCCGCAAAATACTCAATCCGAATGCTGTCATAGTTGCCCCGGCCCACCATAATCGGCAGATCGGCACCCCAATAGTCAGGGTTGCGTTCATAAGTTATCGAACGCCCTACATCCATTGATCCCAGAACATACTCTGCGGTGCCCGGTGACACATCCAAAGATGCTTCGTCCAAACGCGCACCCGTTTCCTCAAACCATGCTTTTGACATAACTGGAAAGATGCCCATTTGGCTGATCCGGCCGCGGAACGGTGCATCATCGTTAAAGGTAACCTTGATGGCGTTCCCCTCGATAACCTCGATATCTTTGACAAGGGCACGGATCGAACCCGCCGCAGAGGGTGTTCCTTGTTCCAGCAATATTTCGATAGTGAATTTGACGTCCTCGGCTGTCATGGGACTACCATCGGAAAAGCGCACGTTATCGCGCATCTTGTAAATCGCCCAAGACCGGTCCTCGGGGTAGGTGACTGTTTCGCACAGCAGACAGTATGAAGATCCCACTTCGTCACTGGTCGTGGTCATGATGGTTTCCCAGACAGACGACGATAAAGCCGCAGGTGTGCCGGATAGCGTGGCATAGGGGTTTAAACTGTCAAAGGTGCCCGTTGTGGCCACGCTGACCTCACCACCCAAGGGCGCATCAGGATTTACATAATCAAGGTGCGGAAAGTCAGCGCTGTACTTCAGTTCACTGTATTCATTGAAACCGTGGCTTTCGATAATCGCCACATGACTGTCCGCCCAAACCTCGGATCCAGCCCATAACGCACCGAACCCGATCAAGGAACCTGCGATCCATTGCTTTAAAGGGTTCGCTCTCTCGTCACGCTTTGCTGTTATGGCGCGGGCACTGGGGCGATTGGGCATTCTGCTCTCCGGGTTGAAAAACTGCTATTCATGACTACATGAAGTAAATGGAGTGTTTGGCAAACATTCAAGTTGAGTTTGCGTGAACACCTCGTGCGTTTTTTGTAACATTCCATGAAAAAAGGCCGCCCCGACGGACGGCCTCGTTTGCTTTTGTGATGGCAGCGACGCTTAGCCGCCAATCGTTGCCAGATAGGCAATCAGGTTTGCACGATCTTGCGCATCGCGCATCCCGTTATAGCTCATTGCTGTGCCGGGTGCGTAGCTGCTTGGCTTTTCCAGGAACGCGTTCAGGTTTTCGGGCGTCCAAATGTCGGCCGCTTCGATCAGCGCGCCGGAATAGTTAAAATCGTCATAAAACTGCACTGGGCGGTTCACGACGCCCGCAAGTGCAGGGCCGGTGCCGTGCTGGCCGGCCTCAAGCGCGTGGCAAGATCGGCACCCGCGCCACAGGCCTTCACCGTCTTCGGCGCTCGCTGATGCGTACACCACTTCGAATGGCACTTCCTCGACAACTTCTGCGGCGTCGCCTTCCGCGCCAGCGACCTCAATGACGTAAGCCTGCGCATGATCCTTACCGTGTCCGCCGGAATGATAGATTTCTTCTGCAAGCCATGCACCCAGCAAAAAGACAAGAAAAGTACCGCAAAGACCACCGATGATTTTGGTCGTTGTCATTGTGTCGAACATGTCGCGTTCCATTCAGTTCAAAGTTTCACGGGTATCTATCCGCTTCCAACAGTTGGTTGCAAGGTGTACTGCCGCGACCAAATGCCTATTTTTGTAGGGTGACGACACGGAGGTCACAAAGATGTCGCAGAAAATCGCTTTTCAAGGTGAGTTGGGCGCCTACGGGCACGAGGCTTGTGTCACTGCGCGGCCTTCCTACGACCCCCTGCCGTGCAGCACGTTTGAAGCTGCGATTGATGCTGTGCGCAGCGGTGCGGCCGATCTTGGCATGATCGCCGTGGAGAATTCGACCTACGGCCGCGTCGCCGATGTCCACTCCTTGTTACCCGAAAGCGGTTTACATATCGTTGATGAAACCTTTGTGCGGGTCCATATCAACCTTCTTGGCAAACCAGATGCGACATTGCCTGACATCAAAGAGGCCCACGGTCATCCGGTGATCCTGCCGCAGTGTGGGGCATTTTTGCGCGACAATGCGATTACCGCACGGACAAGCTCTGACAACGCACGCGCGGCACGCGAGGTGGCATCCGGTGATGACCGCAGCGTCGCTGCACTCGCCTCCGAACTGGCAGCCGACATCTACGGGCTCAAGGTGCTGGCCCGCCATATCGAGGACCATGCGCGCAATACCACAAGGTTCCTGATCATGGCGCGCGAACCTGACTACATGCGACGTGGCGCTTCAGGGATGATGACCAGCTTCGTATTCCGTGTGCGCAACATCCCGGCGGCCTTGTACAAAGCCATGGGCGGCTTCGCGACGAACAGCGTCAATATGACCAAGCTCGAAAGCTACATGGTTGGCGGTGAATTCACCGCCACGCAGTTTTATGCAGAAATCGAAGGGCATCCAGACGACGCAAACGTGACGCTGGCTCTCGAAGAGTTGGGATACTTTACTGATCATTTGCATGTGATGGGCGTCTACCCGGCAGCGGCGCGGCGGCACGAAAAGAGCGAAGACTAGGTCGAAGGACACCCTTGAAGCAGGGTGCAACGGACATCCTCGTCCAATATTCGATTTAACCCCGGTGATCGCCTTGGTCTACTGTCCGCGCCGATAGTCGTCTTCGACATTTTCTGCATAGTCCAAGACCCGGGCCTTGAACCGCTTGGTCATTTTTGTTTTGGCAAGCTTGAGGGATTGCAACAACAGTCGTGCGGTTAGGGTTTTTGCGCGCATATCAAACGCTACCAACACCCGCGTGCGCGTTGCCGACAATGCCACCAGTTCAACCTGTGTCATGGCCTGCAATCCATCAGAGTGGCTTTCGATCTCAATCGCCTGTTCCGGTTCAAGTTTGGTCAACTCGGCTTGCACCTTGCGCGGCCGACTGCGGAATTCAAATGCAACGTCCCAAATTGTGCCCAGTTTCGCGGCGCCGTCGTTGCGGCAACTTACAGATGCGCCTTGCCGCAACGCCCGTCTTTCGAAAGCCGCGAAATCGCTCACCCTGCGGTAAACATAGGCAATTGGCGCTTCGATGTCTTCACGTGTACTCAGCTTCATCTGGATCAATCCTCACAGCTGCGGCTAGTCAAGCCGATCTGATAGCCAAGCCTCAAGCAAGAAATGCGCAATCGCACCTTTGCGCGCGGGCAGTAGCTTGGGGTGACTGCCAGCAAAGGCGTCGGCCATCTCTTCGCGGGTCACCCACATCGCATCCTCGATCTCGACAGGATCAATGGCAAGTTCTTTGCCCAAAGCTTCGCCTGCACATCCAAACATCAAAGACGCAGGAAACGGCCACGGCTGGCTTGCAAGATAGGTCACTGCACCAACCCGCACCCCAGCCTCTTCAAAGACTTCGCGGCGCACGGCGGCCTCAATCGTCTCGCCTGGTTCAACGAAGCCAGCCAAAAGTGAATACATCCCCTCCGGCCACCCCGGAGATCGCCCAACAAGTACAGAGTTTCCATATGTGATCAACATAATCACCACCGGGTCAGTCCGCGGGAAATGATGCCCGCCACATGACGGACAATCGCGTTGCCAGCCACCCATTGCCATCACGCTTTTGGCGCCGCACACCGCGCAATATTGATGCGACGCGTGCCATCCCATCACAGCCTTTGCCGTTGCCGCAAGTTCGGCATCCCGTGCAGAAAGGCGGGTCATGATGGCGCGCAACTCTGCGAAAACAGCATTAGGCAGCGCTGGGTGGCTTTGCTCGGACGGGTCCAGAAAACGATCAAGCGTTTCCGTGTCGAGGTCTTCGGGCGTCCAGCCAGATAGATCAGCGGCAAAAACCGGAATCCCATCTTCGCGACCAAGAAATATTTTTGTCTCTGCCGCGTCGATCATAATGGGATGATCCAATGGGATGCGCAGCAAATAATCATTCAATATCATAGGCTTGCCACACCACAACAAGATCGTTCGGCTATCGGATTGTGCCAACATTTGATCTGTTTGGGTACGCAATTCTGCGGCGCGATCAAGGCCGGAGCTACCGAATGTCACTGTCTCTGCAATTCTCATTTCATCGGGATGACATGGACCCTCAGAAAGTGCAATTTTTTCTGCCAAGTCACTGTGGTAGATACCTCAAACTCCCGTTAAGGTTGTGTTATGAAAATTCGTTCTTCAGCCAAGTTCAGATCCAGCGCACCTGTGGGGCGATTGCGGCTGTTGGAAACGACAGACCTGCATATGCAGCTGTTGGATTATGATCATTTTTCCGACAAACCGGATACCCGAATGGGATTGCTTGGTCTGGCCGACAAGATCGAAGCGTTACGCAATGATCAGAGCACCACGACGCTGCTTTTTGACAATGGTGATCTATTGCAAGGCAATCCTCTGGCGGATCAATTAGCGCAAGATCAGCGGGCAAATGCTGTTCACCCAATGATCGGTGCCCTGAACTTGTTGCAATATGATGCCATGACCTTGGGAAATCATGACTTTGACTATGGTCTAACATTCTTGAAAGATGCTTTGGCCGGTGCGGCATTTCCGGTCGTTAATGCGAACATCACCTGCGCCAATGATACTATGCTCGCAAAGCTGTTTGTTGTGGTCGACAAGAAGATCCTTTGTGATGATGGACAGCGGCGGACTATTCGGCTGGGGGTCACTGGATTTTCCCCACCGCAAGTCTCAGAGCAGGTAAGCAGCAATGAACACGATGCCATCCATGTTGATGACATTGTTGATGCCGCTCGGGCAATTGTCCCGAAGATGCGTGCTGCTGGAGCGGAGCTTATCATCGCTCTTTGTCATTCCGGGATTGGCGCAACAACGCATCGCCGGCGCATGGAAAACGCAGCTGTGCCGCTTGCCGCAATTGACGGCATCGACGTGCTGTTGATGGGACATACGCACGAGGCCTTTCCTGACCCAACGCAAAGCAGTACTGCTGCAATCGACTACAAAAACGGGACCTTGCACGACAAACCTGCCGTCATGGCAACGTTTTATGGCACGTCTCTGGGTGTCATCGACCTCGCGCTGGCATGGGATGACGAGGCTTGGCATGTCGTAAACCACCGATCCTATCTTGAGACTTCGGAAGGCGCGCAAGGGGCTGACAGCCTAATGCAGCAGAAGTTGAGAGCCCTCGTCGCAGATCCGCATGCTGCAACCATCGACAAGATGCGACAACCCATCGCTTATACCGATGTGCCCATCGCCAGCTACTTTGCCACCGTACAACCGGATCTGAGCCAACAAGTTCTTGCACGGGCAATCCAGCAAGCAACGCAGTCGATGGTGACCGCCGAGGGATTTGACCCGCTACCAGTCTTGGCTGCGAAATCATCGTTCCGATTTGGCGGACGCGGAGGGCTTGGACATTACATCGACATTCAACAAGGGCCGATTACGCTGCGCGACGCCGCCGCGATTTTCCCTTTTGCGGACAGGTTATGCGCCGTACGGCGCACCGGGCACCAAATCAAAATGTGGTTGGAACGCGCCGCCGCACACTACAATCAGATCAATGAAGGCCAATGTGACCAACCGCTTATCAATCCACACAGCGCGGCCTACAACTGTGACACTATATTTGGATTAACATACGAGATCGACGTGACGCAGCCGTCGCGCTTTGACACCGTAGGGCAACTTATCGATCACAACGCAACACGCATCAGGAACATTTGTTATGGTGGCAGGCCTGTGCTGGACACCGACCTGTTTATTGTCGGCACAAACAGCTTTCGTGCGACCGGCGGCGGCGGCTTTCCCCCGGTTGCGCCCGAAGATATCTTGCATACGTCTGCCAGCAGCTTGCGGTCGTTACTGATCAACTATCTGAGCGATATCGGAACATTCACCCACAAGGTCGAGGCAACATGGTCGTTCACGCCAATAGCGAAAGCCAGTGCCGCCTTTGAAAGCGCCCCACAAGCAATGGATCACTTGACCGGGCCAATCAGCCATATTGGCCCCGCCAAAGACGGGTTTGAGATGTATCGCATCCGTTTCTGACATCTTGCGGAGCGCGCCAAACAAGCCTATATCACCTTTGAGAGGTTGGCGCGGGCGAGCGCCTCGCCAACCTGGTCAGGTCCGGAAGGAAGCAGCCACAACGAGCCCCGCTTGGGTCGATGTCCAGCCTCTCACCCATCGTTTGCACGCAAAGTTGGGACTATAGCCACATCCAGCAAAGGAGGATGTTTATGATTGTCGCGAGAAACGCCCTCCCGGTCCGGGTGCGCTGAAGCTATTTCCGCCCCCTCGTCCGGTTCCCGCTGATTGCCATTGGCAGCCAGCGAAACATACGCCTTTGACGAGGACAGATCATTGACAGACTTGACACGCGACGCCCTTGGTTGGTCGCCCTACTATATGTCCCAGCTCGAACTTGAAGAGCTGGAAACACTTATCCCTGCCCGCATTGCCACGGTCCACCGCGACCGGGTTGTGGGGTTTTCTGAAGTTGGCACGCTCGAACTCACCCTTGATCCTGGCATCACCACCGCCGCCGTTGGGGTTGGCGATTGGGCCCTTTGCGCGCCAGAACAACATCGATTGATCCGGGTGCTGGACAGGCAGACCGAGCTGACGCGCGGCACTGAATACCACACTGGCGAAAAGCAACTGATTGCCGCCAATCTTGATACGCTCTTTATCACCTCATCTTGCAACAACGACTTCAACCCAGCCCGGCTCGAACGCTATCTTGCGTTGGCGCATGACGCGATGATTACGCCTGTCATCCTGCTCACAAAAGCCGATCAATCCGACGATCCAGAGGCATACATTGATCAGGCCCGGATTTTAGGGCGCAATCTGGAAGTGATCGCGCTCGACGCCAAGAACGATGACGTTCCGGGTATTCTGGCACCATGGTGCGGCAAAGGGCAAACCGTCGCTCTTGCGGGATCTTCCGGCGTTGGTAAGACGACGCTGGCGAACGCATTGACCGGTGGCAATGCCGCGACGCAAGCCATCCGCGAAGATGACGCGCGTGGTCGGCACACAACGACCGGGCGGTCGCTGCATCAAATGGGTACCGGCGGCTGGCTCATTGACACTCCGGGCATGCGGGGATTGGGCGTTGCAGAGGTCGCTTTTGGGATTGATGCGACCTTTCCGGAAATCTCAGAACTTGCTGCAACCTGCAAGTTCCGGGATTGTGAACATGAAAGCGAACCTGGTTGCGCCGTGCAGGCCGCTATTGAAAGTGGCGATGTGGACCCGGACCGGC
Organism: Yoonia sp. JB2-21; assembly: GCF_055693545.1. Lineage (NCBI taxonomy): Bacteria > Pseudomonadati > Pseudomonadota > Alphaproteobacteria > Rhodobacterales > Paracoccaceae > Yoonia > Yoonia sp. JB2-21. The sequence goes on along the minus strand of NZ_JBVFUC010000001.1, from coordinate 2,587,607 downwards.
TCAAGCGGTTCAAAAAGCTAAAGCGCGAAAATCAGCATGCGACCGAAACCATCGCACAAGCACGAGACAGGTATCGCAAGCTGGGCAAAATGTACCGCTCCGCCGTCAAGAAAAAAGGGCGTTAGACTGGTCGGTTGGGGCAGACCCTAATCCGCCCCAACCTAACCCAACAGGGCCCAATCCATCTGTGCATCCGTTTCGACCGCGCAAGGCCGCACCTTCCGCAACCGCGCAAGTGCTGTGTCACCATTTTCCCCGGCAGCTGTCATTAGTCGCAACGCGATCATGCCTGACCTGCCACACCCTCCAAAACAGTGCACCAGAACCCGCCCTTTCTGCGCCAGGACTTTGATCGTACGATCTCGTACATGAGGCCAGTTCAGGTCATCCGGCACACCAAAATCGGCAACAGGCAGATGCATCCAAGCGATACCTTCATTGGCAAGATCCGTGCCAAGCGTTCCTGCACCCTTGCGCTCTAGCTCCGCCATCGTCGTCATGGTCAAAACCAAATCTGGGCGCCACGCAATCAGGCGTAGCCAGTCTGGATAGTAATGCCGCGTGCGACCGGGCATTGGCGAGATCGCCAATTCTCCGTTTGCGACAGGTAAACTATGGATGACAAACTCGATCATGACGTTTTGGTCTTTCCATCTGGCTGATGGCCTCGCCTTTGCGCACGTAGCCGCTACACTATCGTTATGGAACAAAAAGACCAACAAGCGCAAAAGCGTACGGAATGGGCTGAGGATCGAACGATCATGGCCAATGAAAGAACCTTCTCCAGCTGGATGGGGACAGGTCTCGGGGCGATTGGCGTCGCGATTGGGCTCAAGGCCGTTTTCGGTGCATTCGAACCAACGTGGGCCGCGAAACTTGTCGCGACGCTGTTCCTTGGTGCGGCGATAGCGGTTTTTGGTCTGCGCGGCATCAAGCATGCAAGACGCTGGCCCGCCTGAGCGAACGGGACATTGAGGCCACACCGTCGCGCAACTTCACGATGCTCGCTGGCGTTATGACGGTTGCGGCGATTGGGACCGGGATCATCCTTTGGTCATTGTGATGTACCGGGCCTGCCCTTACGCTGTCGCAAGCTCCGATTCCTAATCCAAGGCCATCATGACCGACCAGCCTCAATACCAAGTGCTTGCCCGAAAGTACCGGCCTGAAACCTTCGCCGACATGGTCGGGCAGGATGCAATGGTGCGCACACTGAAAAATGCGTTCGAGGCTGACCGGATCGCGCAGGCTTTCATCATGACCGGCATTCGTGGCACGGGCAAAACGACGACAGCGCGGATCATCGCCAAGGGCATGAACTGTATCGGGCCCGATGGCACAGGCGGCCCGACCACTGAGCCTTGCGGGAAATGCGAACATTGCGTTGCGATCATGGAAGGTCGGCATGTCGATGTCATGGAAATGGATGCAGCCTCGCGCACCGGTGTCGGTGATATCCGCGAAATTATCGATTCCGTGCATTACCGCGCCGCCTCAGCCCGGTTCAAGATCTACATTATCGACGAAGTTCATATGCTGTCGAAGAATGCATTTAATGCGCTTTTGAAGACGCTGGAAGAACCCCCAGAGCACGTCAAATTCATCTTTGCTACAACCGAGATCAGACAGGTGCCGGTTACGGTGCTGTCACGTTGCCAACGCTTTGATCTTCGCCGGATTGAGCCAGAAGCCCAGATTGCCCTGCTGCGCAAGATTGCAACTGCTGAAGGCGCGGACATTACCGATGAAGCACTTGCGTTGATCACGCGCGCAGCGGAAGGCTCTGCGCGCGACGCGCAATCGCTTTTGGATCAAGCCATCAGCCATGGTGCAGGCGAGACCACCGCTGACCAAGTGCGCGCAATGCTGGGGCTTGCAGACCGGGGTCGGGTGCTTGACCTCTTCAATATGATCCTGAAAGGCGAAGCCGCCGCAGCATTGACTGAACTGTCTGGTCAATATGCTGATGGCGCCGATCCTATGGCAATCCTGCGCGATCTGGCGGAAGTGTGTCATTGGATCAGCGTGATCAAGATCACGCCAGAGGCAGCAGAAGACCCCACCATCAGCCCCGACGAACGCACCCGCGGGCAAGCAATGGCCGCTGACCTTCCCATGCGGGTGATGTCACGGATGTGGCAAATGTTGCTCAAGTCTCTGGAAGAGGTCGCGATGGCACCCAACGCCATGATGGCCGCGGAAATGGCGGTGATCCGGCTTACCCATGTGGCTGACCTACCAAGCCCCGAAGAACTTGTACGCAAACTGCAAGACGCAACACCACCGCCAAGTGGCGGCCCGTCTGGTGGAAGGCCCGCACCACAAGGCGGCAACACACATGCGATTGCAGGGACACCAGTGCCAACACATTCCGGCCCCGGCGGGCCTTCTGCATCCGGCGCTCAGACGGCTGTCGCCTTAGACACCGATCCGCTTCAACACTATGCGCGGTTCGAAGACGTCGTTGAACTGATCCGCACCCACCGTGACGTCAAGCTGTTGGTCGAGGTCGAGACAGGTTTACGGCTGGTCAGTTACCAACCTGGCCGGATCGAAGTAAATCCGACAGACGATGCGGCGCGCGATTTGGTGGGCCGGTTAGGGGCGCGCCTGCAAGCATGGACCGGTAACCGCTGGGCAATCAGCGTCGCTGACGGCGGGGGCCCCACGATCGCCGAAACGCGCGATGCCGCGGAGAACGCCCTGCTGCAAGAGGCGCAAGACCACCCGCTGGTTCAGGCCGTCATCGCCGCCTTCCCGAAAGCCAAGATCACGGAAATCAGGACCGAGGCTGAAAAAGAACAAGACGCCTTGGAAGATGCGCTGCCTGAAGTGGATGATGAATGGGACCCATTCGACGAAGACTGATCCGGGGGACAGCGCTGTTCTGCCCGACCGGGGCCTTCGCAGAAGTCTGCAGCCAAGAACGCCCGAATTGGGACGGCTTGCCTGTCACCGCTTTGGACGAATTCCTTATCGTCATGCAAACACCAATCGTTTTGTTGCTGGTCATCATCACCGCCCTCGTCATCCGGTTTCGCCACGAATGGGGCGGATTGCTCGTGGTTGTCGGCTGGAGCCTTTCGACCTATTTGGTCATCGACTGGGCAGGCACCGATCCGGTTCGCACAACCGCGATCAACGAAGGCTGCATCGGCAACCCTGCAATTTTCATAGTCGTTGCTGTCGCGGTATGTATCAGTGTAGTGCTTTACACAGCACCCCTCAAACGGGACACGAAATGACAGGAGATCAGTGAAATGCTCAAAGGATTAGGCGGGCTGGGCGATATGGCCAAGATGATGAAACAGGCGCAGGAAATGCAGGGCAAAATGGCCCAGATGCAACAAGATCTTGAGAACGTCATGGTCGAAGGTGTCAGTGGCGCAGGCCTCGTCAAAGCGACAGCGACAGCGAAGGGAGAACTCAAAGGCCTTGATATCGATCCGTCCATCTTCAACGGCGATGACAAGGAGGTTGTCGAAGACCTGATCCTGGCCGCGATCAAAGACGCGCAAGGCAAGGCAACTGAGCGTGCTCAGGAAGAGATGAGCAAGATGACAGAAGCGCTGGGGCTACCTCCGGGCATGAACTTGCCTTTTTGAGCAGCGAAGAATTTTCGAATGAAAATTCTTCAGACAGAACAAATTTCTAGAAATTTGTTCGCCACACTGTGAGCAACATGACAAACGGCACTGAAGACCTAGATAACCTGATTGCACTGATGGCCAAACTGCCGGGTCTTGGCCCACGGTCCGCCCGCCGTGCCGTGTTGCATCTTATCAAAAAACGTTCGCTTGTCTTATTGCCACTAGCTGATGCAATGCAGCGGGTTGGTGCGACGGTGCGCGAATGCCTGAACTGCGGCAACGTCTGCACGACCGATATCTGCGACATCTGCAGCACCGAAAAACGCGCGACGGGCCAGATTGCAGTCGTCGAAGACGTTGCAGATCTTTGGGCGATGGAACGCGCACAGGTGTTCAAAGGGCGCTATCATGTGCTTGGGGGCACGCTGTCCGCGCTGGATGCCATTGGTCCCGATGAATTGCGCATTCCCAAACTGATCGACCGGATCAAGGCCGAGAACGTGACCGAGGTCATTCTTGCGCTGGGCGCCACAATAGATGGGCAAACCACAGCACATTACATCGCAGATCAGCTCCCCGGCGTCACGGTCACGTCACTGGCACAAGGCGTGCCCGTCGGCGGTGAGCTTGACTATCTTGACGATGGCACAATCACGGCTGCATTGAATGCGCGCAAGGCGCTTTAGGCTTCGTTCAGCGTAGCGGACATACCGCCGGGGCCTGTGAACGCCGCCGCAAGCGCATCAAAGACAGTCCGAATGCGCCGGCTGGTGCGCAGTTCGCGGTGCGTGGCAAGCCAGACGGGAAACACAATCGGCTCTGCATCGGTCATAATGCGCTCGACCCCGCGCGTGTCGGGCCAAAGCCCGTTGGGGCCAACCATCACTCCTAGACCAGCACGCATCATCTCCCACATCACAATGCCGCTGTCGGACTTGGCCTTGAACTGATCGGGTGACAAATCGATCCCCCGCTCCGCCAAGAATTGAAGCATTTGGGTCGTGTCGCGAGGCCCTACAAACGTATGCTGTCGTAGCTCCGCAGCGGTGCGGGGGCGCCCGTGCAAATCAAGATATTCTGTGGCCGCATAGTAACCCGCCTGCGCGTCAGTTAGCTGGCGCGCGATCAAGTCGGGCTGGTCAGGACGAATATGCCGGATCGCAATGTCAGCGTCGCGCCGCGTCAAATCTTCGATCCGGTTCGATGCTACAATATCAACGACAATACCCGGTGCCTCTTGGCGAATTTTCTTGAGGATCTGAGGCAAAAACCCAGCAGCCAGCAAATCGCTCGCCGTCACCGATACATGTCCAGCCACATCCTGCGACTGACCTGATGCCGCCATAGAAATCCTGCTTGCCGCGTCCCCCATGGCCTGCACATGTTCAAGCAAATCCTGACCCGCGGTTGTGATAACAAGGGACCGGCCGGCCCGTTCAAAAAGTGTGACCCCAAGATCATCTTCAAGGGCCGAAACCTGCCGCCCCAAAGTCGGTTGTGTTGATCCCAATGCACGCGCCGCTGCGCTGAGAGAGCCTTCCTCGGCGGTCGCAAGAAACGCCCGGACTTGGTTCCAGTCAAAAGAAACGGCCTGCCAGTTCATGCGTTTATGTATATCTGACCTGTATATTTTGGCAATTTATACGCAGTGAACGTATGGATACACTGATAAAAACACAATCAAGGTGCGCTGGATGATGGCCAATTCTTCGTTTTGGGACAAAGCCGCGAAAAAATACGCGGCATCGCCCATCAAGGACATGCAGGCCTATGAGGATACGCTGGATCGCGCGCGCCTCTATCTGCACCACGATAACCACATGCTCGAAATCGGTTGCGGGACCGGGACGACCGCGCTGACCCTGTCAGACACCGTCCGACAGATCACGGCAACTGATATCTCCGGTAAGATGCTGGAGATCGCTGAACGCAAACGCGACGACAAATCTATCGCCAATGTAAGGTTTCTGAAGTCTGAGGTCACACAGCTGCTTGCTGATGCACCCTTTGATGCCATCTGTGCTTTCAGCATTCTACACTTGGTCGATGATCTGCCAGAGACCTTGATGCATTTGTACAAACAGCTAACGCCGGGCGGCTATGTCATATCAAAGACGGCGTGCTTGCGAGACATGAATGTCTTCATTCCCATCATGGTCAAGATCATGACGTTCTTCGGCAAGGCACCGCATGTTCTGCTTTTCAGCGCTGACGAGCTGGAGCGCGCTTTTCGACAGTCAGGGTATGAAGTTGTTGAGACTGGTTACTTTGGCAAGAATCGTTCCACGCGTTTCGTCGTAGCTCGAAAGCCGGCCTGAACGAAAAGAGCGCCCCGAAGCCGGAGCGCCCAGTATCCTTAACGCATCAAACACTAGTCTTTGCTGTCGTCGTCATCATCCGGCAAATTGAAGAAACTATCAGCATCTGCAACATCGCGATCATCCGCCGCTTCTTCTTCGCCGTCTTCATCGCGTGGATCAGACAGGCTGAATGTTTCCAGTCCCACCATCGCCGCCGGCATCTTCGGCTCAACAGGCATCCCGAGAGACTGCTCAGTGCTTACCAGTTTGCGACGCTCATCGTCAGACATGACCGCGCCTTCTTTTTCTTTCTTGGCGTTCGCCTTTTGCACAGCTGAATCCAATTCAGACTGTTTGCACAGGCCCAAGGCCACCGGATCAATCGGTTCGATGTTGTTGATGTTCCAGTGTGTTCGCTCACGGATCGCCTGAATGGTAGGCTTGGTCGTGCCAACAAGCTTGGAAATCTGACCATCGGTCAATTCGGGGTGGAACTTGACCAACCAATAGATTGATGCAGGGCGGTCCTGACGCTTGGACAGGGGCGTATACCGGGGGCCACGGCGTTTTTCCTCGCCCGCAGCAGCCGCATAGAATTTCAGCTTCAGTTTGTGGGTCGGGCTCGCTTCGGCTTTGTCAATCTCTTCTTGGGTCAGCTGGTTGTTTGCAATCGGGTCAAAGCCCTTTACGCCGGTGGCCACATCACCATCGGCGATACCTTGTACTTCCAATTCATGAAAACCGCAGAAGTCTGCGATCTGCTTAAAGGTCAGCGTGGTATTGTCGCAAAGCCAAACAGCGGTGGCTTTGGCCATAATCGGTTTATCGGACATACTTCTCATCTCCATCATATCAACAGACAAGCCTCTCCCGCGCCCTTAAGTTGGGCAGACTGTGTTAACAGCCGGGTTCGCATTGTCGAGGAACTTGGCGTGTATATAGTGGCGCATATGAAAATTGGAAAGATCAAAAAGCGGGTCATACTTGCACTGTTTAGCATCATTGCGACCCAAGCGGCCGCGCAGGACCGCGCTGGCGAGTTCGACTACTACGTGATGTCGCTGTCATGGTCGGCGAACTGGTGCGCGCTCGAAGGGGACGCCCGCGCTTCGCCGCAATGCGATCCGTCGGCGGATTTTGGCTGGATACTTCACGGTTTATGGCCGCAGTATGAACGCGGCTACCCCGCAGATTGCACCACAAGCGAACGCTCACCTAGCAGGAGAGAGACCGCCGCGATGGCCGACATTATGGGAACGTCAGGTTTGGCCTGGCATCAGTGGCGCAAACATGGGGTTTGTTCAGGCCTGTCCGCGGATGACTACTACGCCCTGTCCCGCGAAGCATACGCCCGGATCACAAGACCCCAAGTGTTGCGCGACCTGACGCGTGCAGTTACTTTACCAGCCTCCCTGATCGAAGACGCGTTTTTGCGCGACAACCCGGGCCTCGAAGCTGATCAGATCACCATTACCTGCAAATCTGGCTACATTCAGGAGGCGCGGATTTGTATGACGCGTGATCTGGAACTGCGTGACTGTGGCCGTGATGTTGTCAGGGATTGCAGCATGCAAGACGCGCAATTCGATCCTATTCGGTAGGTCGCAAAACGAAAAGCGTCGAAAAACGACGCTTTTTCAAAATCTTGAAAGTCACGGGCCCAGATATACTCAGGAATTTGTGGGTTCCTGTTCAGACGCCATCGTCGTGCCGTCTTTCAGCGTAATGCTGCCGCGCGTATCCTGACATTTTGGCGTGCCATCACGGTTCAGGCGTGGTGTCATGAACCCTTCCAAGCCGTCATCAATATACCAATGCTGGCACCCATCAGGATCAACCCACACATTCGCAACGCCATCTCGTAGAAAGCCGCCATCAATGCCACCGTCGGTCACACCTGAGTCGTCACCGACCCGTTCGCATGCCACCAGCGCACCAGTTGCAACCACCATCATCAAAAAGCGTGAAACACCCATTTTTCGATACCATCCCTTAGTGCGCGATTCTGCGCTTCTTTGCATTGAAACTACCATATGTTGAGAATTGGTGTAGGTCTACAGGGGCAATACAGCCCCGGACGTCAAACCAAGTACCGGCAGCCCTAGGCCAGCACTGCCCGCGTTAGTGCACTGTCCGGGTTTGCCAGGCCCTCCACGACACTGAAGTGGTCATGCCCGTCCTCGACCACCCCATCGCATCCCCATGCATTCACCAGAACCTTGGCTTGCTCCAAGAACGCCGGGCGCTCATTCGCCCCAACCCAAACGGTCACCGGCACGTGCGGGCGCGGCAGGTGAATGGGGCTCTCGGTCTGCACTTCTGTCGTGTCGATCTTCAGATCTGCATTCATTGATGTCTGCATCAAAGGCGCAAGATCCGCCACTGGAGAGATCGGCACGACGTTTTCCAATCGATCCTGCCAGCGTAGCCCAACGCGCCGCGCCGTCATCCGCGCCACCAATTGCCCACCAGCCGAATGGCCCACAAGTCGCAATGGGCCGGGCACCCGATCGGCAGCCAGCGCAATCGCGGCTGCGACCTGCCGCCCGATCCCGCTGATACGTACGTCCGGACACAAGTCATAGGATGGCATCGCGACGGCCCAACCATGCGCCAAAGGTCCGGCAGCCAAATGCGACCAGAAAGATTTGTCAAATCGCAACCAGTAGCCGCCGTGCACAAAAACAACCAAGCCCCTCGCCAAGCGCGGTGGGTGAAACAGATCAAGCCGCGTGCGCGAACCTTCCCCGTAAGTCAGATCAAGCTCGCAGAGGGTGGCGCCGCGAAAGGCCGCCGCCGCACGCGCCCATTTATCAGGATAGGCGTCGGCATTTGGAATATAGGCCGCATTTGCGTACGCATCATCCAAATCCATGTCATTCCCCCTTTACGTCAATCCCTAGCTTAGGTCAGATGGCGCGCAAATCTAAGGGAGGCTACCATGCTTGACGACACCACCAACCTCAAATCAATGCTCTCGCGTCCCGATCTGGTCTGTGAAGATGCGTTCCTGGCCGGGAAATGGGTGCAAGCCACAAGCGGCAAGACTTTCACGGTGACCAATCCCGCACGCGGTGACGTGATCGCAAATGTTCCTGACCTGACACGGGCAGAAGTTGCAGATGCCATTGCGGCTGCTAAAGAGGCGCAAAAACCTTGGGCCGCCTTGGCGGCGAAGGAACGCACAGCCGTACTGCGCAAATGGTTTGACCTGATGATGGCCAATCAGGAAGACCTTGCGATCATTATGACCGCCGAACAAGGCAAACCGCTGGCCGAAGCCCGTGGCGAGATAGCCTATGGGGCATCTTTTGTTGAGTGGTTCGCCGAAGAAGCAAAGCGGATATATGGTGAAACCATTCCGGGGCACATGGCCAACAAACGGATCACAGTGATCAAACAACCCATCGGGGTGGCCGCCGGCATCACACCTTGGAACTTCCCTAACGCGATGATCGCGCGCAAAGTCGCACCCGCATTTGCGGCAGGTTGCGCTTTTATTATCAAACCGTCAGAGCTGACACCACTGTCGGCCTTGGCCATGGCCAAGCTTGCTGAGGAAGCGGGCGTACCTGCGGGACTGTTCTCGGTCGTGACCTCTTCGGATGCATCAGCGATCGGTAAAGAGTTCTGCGAAAATGAAACCGTGCGGAAACTGACCTTCACTGGCTCCACACAAGTCGGGCGTATCTTGTTAGCGCAAGCCGCCGACCAGGTCATGAAATGCTCGATGGAGTTGGGCGGCAACGCGCCCTTTATCGTCTTTGATGACGCTGATCTGGATGATGCCGTCGTGGGGGCGATCGCCTGCAAATTTCGCAACAACGGGCAAACCTGCGTCTGTGCCAACCGGATCTATGTGCAGTCGGGCGTTTATGATGCCTTTGCGGCGAAGTTTAAGGATGCCGTTGAAGCATTGTCTGTGGGCGACGGGATGGCCGAAGGCACGACGCTCGGACCATTGATCGAACCCAAGGCCGTCGACAAAGTGCAAAGCCACCTTGCTGATGCGTTGACGAAGGGGGCCGAAATCCTCACGGGTGGCAAGCCACATGATCTGGGCGGTCAATTCTTTGAGCCCACCATCGTCACCAATGCAACCAAGGATATGCTGGTCAGCACAGATGAGACCTTTGGCCCCTTTGCGCCGCTCTTTAAGTTTGAGGACGAGGACGATGTGATTGCACAAGCCAATGACACGATCTTTGGATTGGCGTCCTATTTCTACGCAAAAGACCTGTCGCGCGTTACAAAGGTCGCGGAGGCGTTGGAATATGGGATCGTTGGGGTAAACACCGGCATTATCTCAACCGAAGTGGCACCTTTTGGTGGGATCAAGCAATCCGGGCTGGGCCGCGAAGGATCAAGCCACGGGATCGAGGACTATCTGGAAATGAAATACATCTGCACGAGTGTTTGAGGTCGCACTTCAAGACAATGTGAAGGCTGATCATTCCGACTTGATGTATTGGCAAAGGATACACGACATAAGGGGCGGCAATTGAAAAAATCAGGCAAGAAGGGCCGTCCAGCGAAACCAAAGCGAAAGGCGGCATCCGCCACTACGCCAGCGCCAAAGAGCCGCAGGTCGTTCATGTCATTGGTTGGCACGATCGGCGGCACCGCAATTTTGTTTGGTGGGATCGGTTTTTGGGGTGCACGCACTGTGCAAGCGTCGATGGCTGAGCGTGACTTGGCAGCGGTCGGGCAAGGTCAGCCAACCATCGTGCAAGTGCACGATACGCAATGCCAGACCTGCATTGCGCTTCAGCGCGAGGTCCGCGCGGCACTGAAAGAGGTTGATGCACCCGATTTGGTCTACCGCGTCGCCGACATCAAGTCCGACAATGGTCTGGACTTTGCATCCCGCTATGGCGCGGGACACAGTACTTTGCTGTTCTTTGACGGCCAGGGAAGCCTGACACGCCGTTTGGTCGGACCCAATGACCGCGGGACGTTAACGCGCGCTTTTGAGGCACATTTAGAGGCCACTAATTGATGACTAAAATGTTTGCGGATAAAAGGACGTGCCCGGTTTAATAGATAGACCTTCCTGCCCCTGAGGATAGTCAATCGCGATGACAACGCTGCGTTCTTCTTGTCCTGTAGGGGTTTGCAACCGGAATTTGACCGGGAAACCCTTGGTTCGGCGGGGTTGCGGCAAAACCGCCATCTTTCGCATGCCAGCCCCGCTTCGGGCACGAACCAGTGTTTAGAGGGCAGACATCCAAATTTGGGGCGCCGTGATTTGATGTGCATAAGAAAAACCCTTCAACAAAAGGCTTTCATACCGCAAAAGAGTTGAAAAACGGGCGTCTTGCTAAAAAATCCGCTAGCGATGCCAAGGATTGACGTCTGACTTACGTCCAACCACCGTGATGCGCATGATGACAAGCGACGAAGATCTTGCAACAGCGGCTGCTTCCGGTGACGGGGCGGCCTTTGCCAGCCTGCTTGACCGGCACTATGACAGGCTCTTTGCGTTTTGCTTTCGCCTGACGGGGGCGCGGGCCGAAGCCGAGGATCTGACGCAGGACATCTGTGCGGCCTTGCCAGCCAAACTGGGCAGCTATCAAGGCCGTGCAAAGGTCACGACCTGGCTCTACCGCGTGGCGGTTAACGCTGCACACGACCGAAGGCGTAAACGCGCAACCTACGCAAAGGCATCCGAAGGTTGGGGAGACTGGGAAACTAACCGCACCGCCGCAATCAAAGATACATATGACCAATTGGATTGGCTGACCGCCGCGATGCGACAACTCAATGACGATTTGCGCGACACGTTGGCGCTCGTCCTCGATGACATGACCCACGCGCAGGCCGCCGAAGTGTTGGGTGTGTCGGAGGGCACGATCAGTTGGCGTATCTCGGAAGCCAAGAAAACGCTGCGTGCGATCAAAGAAAAGGAGGACGCACTATGAATGACGACCTCGACGACCTAAAAGCCATGATGGACGATGCAACCCCGCGTCCCGATGCGGCGCGGCGGGCCGAGAATTTGCGGCTCGCACAGAAAAATTTTGACGCGCTCCAAGGATCGCGCGATGCCGCGCGTCCCACTGCTGTAACCGGGCCAAAGGGCCTCTGGACAGGAGTGAAGACCATGCTGAATACAATAACCACCAAAGGCGGGCTGACCGCGACCACCGCACTTGTCGCTTGCGGATTTCTGGTGATGACCCCGCAAGGGCAGGATTTGCTGCGCCCACCATCGCCCCCGCAGATCACGATGACGGAGTTTGATGGGGTGGTTGAAGCACCGCGGATTGAGCGCGGGCCCGTAATGGAAGGCGATTTGAGTTCTGACATCATCACGCAGGAACCGCTTCGGCCTTCTTTTGGTCAGAAGATACAGGAACCGCTGATTGTTCCTGATCAGGAATCGGCTATTGCGGACATGTCACCTTCACCACGCGCTCCGGCGAATAACACCCGTCCACAACAGCAGTTCGAAACGCTCGACCAAGGCGGTGTCGTAGCCGAGTTGAGTGCGGATTCATCCGTCGCGTCCGAAAGTGATGATGTGATGCAAGCGATGCCCTCGACTGTTGAATCCGTTGCTCCCGCACCATCTTTGTCGGCACCTGTCCGCTCACGTGTCGCGGAACCATCACCGGTAATAATCCCACAACAAAACACCGAAACTTTCGCCAACGCGAACACAAACCCGCTACAAATCACGTCCGAGACCCCGGTCTCGACCTTCTCTATCGACGAGGACACCGCCAGCTACAGCGTCGTGCGCTCATCACTGTCGCGCGGCCAGCTACCGCCTGCCCAATCGGTGCGGGTTGAAGAGCTGATCAACTACTTCCCCTACGACTATCCCGCACCTGACGCGGGCGAGGCCCCTTTCCGCCCGACGGTGACGACCTTTCAGACCCCCTGGAATACCGACACGCAACTCGTCCACATCGCCCTGCAAGGTCAGATGCCCGCATTGGACGACAGGCCACCGCTGAACCTTGTTTTCCTGATCGACACTTCCGGATCAATGGATGACCCCACAAAACTGCCACTGCTCAAGCAATCCTTCCGTCTGATGCTGGACCAGCTGCGCCCCGAGGATGAAGTGGCCATCGTTGAGTATGCGGGCAGCGCGGGCCAAGTCCTTGCCCCGACCGCAGCCGCGGAGCGGACAACCATCCTGCAAGCGATCCAGTCTTTGGGTGCAGGCGGGTCCACCAATGGTCAAGGTGGGCTTGAACAGGCGTACAACGTAGCGGACGCCATGCGCACAGACGGTGAAGTCAACCGCGTGATCCTTGCCACGGACGGCGATTTCAACGTAGGCATCAATGACCCCGATGCGTTGAAGGACTTTATCGCGAACAAGCGCGATACAGGAACTTATCTCAGCGTCCTTGGCTTCGGGCGCGGTAATCTTGACGATGCGACGATGCAGGCCCTTGCGCAAAACGGAAACGGCACAGCCGCTTACATTGACACACTCTCTGAGGCGCAAAAGGTGCTGGTGGATCAACTCTCCGGGGCACTCTTCCCGATCGCGGGCGACGTTAAGGTGCAGGTTGAATTTAACCCAGCACAGATCGCTGAATACCGCCTGATCGGCTATGAAACCCGCGCCTTGGCCCGTGAAGATTTCAACAATGATGCGGTGGATGCTGGCGAATTAGGTGCCGGCCACTCTGTCACGGCGATCTATGAAGTGACCCCGGTGGGTAGTCCCGCACAGCTGAGCGATCCGCTGCGGTATGCGCCAAACGCCGTGGCTGCCACGTCAGGCGAGCTCGGCTTCCTCAAATTGCGCTACAAAGCGCCCGGCGACACCGTCAGCCAGCTGATTGAAACACCTGTTGTCGGCAGCAGCATTCCCGGCACCGAGGCGAACTTTGCAGCCGCGATTGCTGGGTTCGGACAGTTGCTTCGCAATCCGCAATATCTTGGCGACTGGGGATATGACGACGCAATCTCGCTCGCCAATGCCAACCGCGGCGCGGACAATTTCGGCTACCGCACCGAAGCCGTGCAATTGATGCGGCTGGCACAAAGCCTGTCACGCTGACGGGTGCGACTTTCACCTGCCCTATGTTCGTCATAGGGTGGGTGAAACCAACGAGATCTGAATGTCCAAAAAAACAAAACCCGACAATCCCTATCTGAAATCCTTGCCTCTTGCTCGGACACGCTTTTTCCCGCGCAAATGGGTCAGGCAGTTGTCGAGATCGATAGCGCTGATGCGGACGGGGATACCGCACTCCATGTGCTGATGTGGCGTGGTAATAACTTTGGCATCAAATGTCTGATCGCGGCAGGCGCGAATGTGAATGCTGTCGGTGACATGTCTGAAACGCCACTGCATATCGCGGTGCGTAAAGAGAATGTAGAGATCATAGTCCTCCTTTTGAACGCCGGTGCTGACCCGAATGCGTTGTCCGAATTTAATGAAACGCCAAGATCAATGGCTGACGCGCGTGGTGGTGACCTGCGTCAGCTTTTCGTTGGTCGGTAAGATCGGCAGTCTATTGATCGCGCCAGCCTATCCAATTTGCTGTTTTGCCACGGGCAAAACCTGTCTTTCGATCAATCGCTGCAGATCACCAAAATAACCGCCGCTGCGCGCCGGTCTTGTCGGATCAGAGGTGATCGCTAGCGTCATTTTGGCGTCTGGGGCAACGCAAATAATCTGTCCGCCATATCCGCGCGCCAAAGCATACCGAATGCCTGCGCCCTCCCCCAGAAACCAGCCATACCCATAGCCCAGACCTGAGAAAACAGACCGCGTGCGTGGCTGAAATGATCGCGAAATCCAATCGGCATTCAGCACGCGTTGGTCGCCCGACATGCCATCCTTGCGATACATTTCACCAAAGCGCACCATCGCGTCCAGTGTCAGCGCCATTTCATTCCCGCCCAGATACCGGCCTTGAGGGTCGCGTGTCCATGCAGGCACGTCAAACCCCAGCGGGTCCCCCAATCGCCGCCGCGCGAGTGTCAGCAACGATTGCCCGGACACTTCCGCCAAAACGGCACCTAGGATGTGAAACGAGCCGGTCGAATAAAGCATGCGCGATCCCGGTTCGGCCACAAAAGGACGGCCAAGCGCGTTGGCAACCCAGTTGTTACTGCTGACCCATTCGCCATAATTCCCACCAGACGTGCGTTCCAGACCAGCCTGCATCGTCACGAGGTTCTCGATCGTGATCTGACCAGTTCTCGGATCCGCCCCCGCTGGGATTAGACCCGGCGCGACCTGATCCAGTGTTGCGTTGATCGACGGCAACTCTCCCCGATCAAGGGCCGCGCCGGTCAGCGCGGCAACAATTGTCTTCGACACTGACTTGATCGGAACCGCACGGCTGAGCGCCGGCCCGCGAAAGACCTCAGACAGCACCGTGCGCCCCGACTGGCGGATCATCAAGGCGTGGCATTGATCCAGACTGCGTGCCGTACTGGCAACGCCATCCCAAAGGTTCATCTGGGCCAACATCGGTGTTGCTAGGGTTGCAAGCGTGCCTGATACAAATGTACGTCGTTTGATCAGCAATGCATCAATCCCTGTTTCGCGTACGGAGAGAATAGATCATCGTCTTAAACGTACCACAAACATTTCCGTGGGCGAGAATTTGGACCCTAGCGACGGTAGGCCTCTGTTTCATAGAATTCGCGCAAAGTCTGACCTTTGATGGGCCGATAGCGGTCCAGCTCGTTTAAGTCTGAAACCCGGTCCAAACGAAACATGCGAAACCCTTCGCGTAGCTCGCACCAACATATCGCTGTCCAGACCTTACCCCAGAACCAAACGCCCAGCGGGCGCACAACACGCGTCGTTTGTCGTCCCATTTCGTCGGCGTAGTTCATCTGTAAGCGCACGTGCGCCTCTGATGCAGCCTCAAACCGGTCAAGATAGTCACGCCAATGGCCCTGTAGGTCACTGCCGCCCATCGCATGCACATTGACCTGACCAACCTTCTGCCTTGCACCCTCCGGTAAAACCGCGTCGATTTTCACCAACGCCTCTTGCGCCGCAGCCGCCATATTGGTGCCGCCCCATGTCTGCAAAATTCGTGCGCCAGAAACGAGCGCGACAATCTCATCATGGGTGAACATCAGCGGCGGCAAGTCATAGCCGTCGCGCATCAGATACCCAACCCCGGCCTCGCCCTCGATAGGCACGCCAGAACCGATGAGATGGGCCACGTCGCGGTAGATGGTCCGCGGCGTGACCTCCAGCTTTTGGGCAAGTTGTGCTGCCGTCGTCAGCCGACCGCCCCGCAGATACTGCAGGATCTGAAAGAGGCGATCAGCGCGACGCATTCAGGCCGCCGCCTCAAACAGCCCAATCGAGTTACCATCAAGGTCCTTTACATATACAAAGCGCCCGGCTGGGATACCGATTGGGGGGCTCACGACTTCGCCGCCTGCCTTTTTCACACGTTCCATACCGGCCTCGAGAGTGTCCTCAATAGCCAAATGGATGGTATTGCCGCCATCTGGTGCTGGCTTACCGGGATAGAGATGCGCACCCGCAACGTTCTCAAGTGTGCCCAAGACAGCCATCGGATTTGGACCAGAATTGTCAATCTTCATCTGATAGCCAAAAACTTCGTTGTAGAAGGCAACTGATTTTTCCAAATCAGTCACCGGAATTTCGCCCCAAGCCATAATTGTACGATCGGCCATGTTTCATCTCCTTGATTGAGGTTGATGAACATCTTTAATCATACCCCTCCTGACAGCGTTATGTCAGCATGTTTTCAGGAGGTGTCACTAAGTGCCCGAGATCCAGGCTAAGCCGTCTTCTGTGGTCTTGCGCGGCTTGTATTCACCGGCAACCCACCCGCGATATCCTTGCGTCTCCAGATCGGCAAAGAAGGCGGGGTAGTCGATTTCACCCTGATCCGGCTCTCCCCGATCAGGCATCTGGGCGACTTGGACATGCGCCGTGATATCGCACATTCTGGCCCAGGTGCCTGTCACATTGCCGGTGATCTTGGCCGCGTGAAATGTATCGAACTGGAGCTTTAGGTTCGGCGCATCAATTGCGGTGACAATCTCGCGACCCAGATCAAAGTCGTTCAGGAAATAGCCCGGCATTGTCTCGTTGTTGATCGGCTCGATTGTCAGGCTTTGCTGGGGGACCTCAGCGGCAGCCCAGCGCAGATTATTGATGAATGTCGCTTTGGCTTCGGGTCCTTCAGCAACACCAGACATAATGTGCAAATGCTGCGCACCCAAGGTCCGCGCGTACCGCAACGCGCGCATAAAGTCCTTTTTGAAACGCTCTTCCAAACCGGGCACTGCGGCGAAACCTTGGTCGCCGCCCGTGTAGTTGGGTGGTGGACAGTTGATAAGGACCATTTGAAGGTCGTATCGACCCAACTCATTCACGATGTCCTGCGCATTCACGTCATATGGAAACAACACCTCGACGGCGTCAAAGCCTGCCTCCTTCGCAGCGGCAAACCTCTCAATGAACGGAAGTTCAGTAAAAAGCCATGTGAGATTAGCGCAGAATTTTGGCACTGATGGCCTCCTTACTCAGCGGGCCAGCGCCCTAGTACATCGAGGTGCGATATCCATCTTCCAGCTTATCATCGAGTGCCTTCATGTCTTCGGGATCTTCAGGCGCGCCGGTCGTCTGGTCCAACATCATATTCATGAGTGACGGCATTTCCTTGCGGTCCTGATGCTGGGTCGGATCCCAGAGTTTTGAACGGCGAAATGCTTTGGCACAGTGCAAGAACGCCTCATCTATCCGAACAACGATTGCAGTCGTTGAGGTCCGACCCTGTACCTTGGTCATCGCTAAAAGTTCCGGGTCACGGGTGATGTAGGCTGTGCCATTGATCCGCAAAGTTTCGTCAAAACCGGGGATCATGAAGAGCAAGCCAACCGACGGATGCGCCAAGACATTGGCTTGCGTATCAAGCCGATTGTTGCCCGGGCGGTCTGGGATCAACAGGGTCCGGTCATCAAGGATCGTCACAAAACCCGGCGGATCCCCACGCGGACTGACATCCGCCGCACCTTCTGACGTTTGCGTGCCGATGCATAGAAAAGGTGCCCGCGCAATAAAGTCACGGCAGTGTCTATCCAGATGCTTCAGGCATTTGACCGCGGCAAGCGCATGGGTCGCGGGAAACAGCGCTCGAAGCGCGTCCTCATTTTGTATCAGGTGCTCAGGCTTCAGCTGATAGTCTTTCGGCATGTCAATGTCCCCCTCGGGCATATTCATTGCCGCGATTGCGCCTTTAGTCCAGTTCGGACGACGGAATAATAGGAAAGAAAACACCTTGTGATCGCACGCCGAACCAGCTTTCACCGTCATGGTCTGCATGCTCCCCGATCTCTACCAACCGGTAAAACGACTTGCGATCAATCAAGGCGTCAAGGTTTGCCCGTACCAGCACATAAGGCGATGGCTCACCCGTTTCAGCATCGCGTACAACGCGTATCGGATGATCAGGACCAGCAATCATCCGATCACCAACATTTGTTTCAAACTCCAACCCATCGCCTAAGGGATTAAAATCGACCGCCACGAACGGCGCATCATCTACCTTAATCCCAACCTTCTCAACTGGGGTGACCAAGACATAGTCCTCGCCATCCCGACGGAGAATCGTAGAAAAAAGTTTCACCAGTTCTGCGCGTCCAATCGGCGTGCCCATATAAAACCAAGTCCCGTCCCGCGCGATCCGCATGTCAATGTCCCCGCAATGGGGTGGATTCCACAGATGCACAGGTGGCAAACCGCCTTTTTGGGCGGCACGGGCGCTATCGGCGAGGCTTTCTGCGGAGGGGGTCACAATCTTTTGTGTGGTCATTGTTTTTGCCATTGGGTGAGATGAGATTATCTGTTGTTATGAAAGATATAGTTCAACCGGAGGAATGTCATGGCCAACGATGCCGATCTTGTCGCCCAAATTGAAAATCTGGGTGCAAAGCTGGGCGAAGCCCGCACCAGCATCTCGGCCCGGTTTATCGGCCAGCCACGCGTTGTGGACCTGACCCTGACCGCGTTGATCTGTGGCGGTCATGCCGTATTGATTGGCCTGCCCGGTCTTGGAAAGACCCGGCTTGTTGATACGCTGTCGACGGTGATGGGCCTTGATGGCAACCGTATCCAGTTTACGCCTGACCTGATGCCTGCGGACATTTTGGGCTCAGAAGTGTTAGAGACAACCAACGATGGATCCCGCAGTTTCCGCTTTATCGAAGGGCCGATATTTTGCCAGCTGCTGATGGCCGACGAAATTAACCGCGCGTCACCAAGAACCCAATCCGCGCTTCTTCAAGCGATGCAGGAAAGAGAGGTGACGATCGCCGGCGAACACCGCCCGCTTGGTGTGCCGTTCCATGTACTTGCCACGCAAAACCCGATTGAGCAGGAAGGCACCTATCCACTACCCGAAGCGCAGCTGGATCGTTTCCTTGTTCAGATCGACGTCCCCTACCCGACCCGCGAGACAGAGAAAGACATCCTGATCGCGACAACCGGCGTGGAAGAGGCGCAATCGCAAGCGGTCTTTACCGCACAAGAACTGCTGGACGCGCAAACCCTGCTGCGACGCATGCCAGTTGGCGACAACATCGTTGAAATGATCCTTGATCTGGTGCGCGCTTGCCGTCCTGACGATGAAAACGCACCAGATATCATTCGCCAGAATGTCAGCTGGGGTCCGGGACCCCGCGCGGCGCAAGCATTGATGCTCACGGTCCGTGCGCAAGCACTGCTAGAGGGGCGATTGGCACCTTCTGCCGAAGACGTGCGCGCGATGTCCGTTCCGGTGCTTGAGCACCGGATGGCCCTGTCGTTTGCTGCACGCGCACGCGGCGAAAGCATCCACCACGTCATCAACACCGTTGCTGACCAAATCACAACGGTGGCCGCCGCCGCATGACCGCCCCCCTCACCCTTAGATCACAGGCCGAGGCGCTCGCCGCCCCGCTGCCACCGCTTCTTGCGGAGGCAGAGCATTTGGCGTCTGCTGTTTTGCTGGGTGACCACGGGCGTAGAAGGGCCGGCACGGGTGACACGTTTTGGCAATACCGCCCGGCGCAACCGCATGACGAAGCGCGTAGCATAGATTGGCGACGTTCTGCCCGATCAGATGCGAATTTCGTGCAAGACAAAGAGTGGCAGATAGCACAGTCGATCATCCTTTGGGTGGATCAAGCGGCTTCAATGTCTTTTTGCTCTGACGAAAACTTGCCATCGAAAGCTCAAAGCGCACGCACCCTCGGGTTGGCCGCTGCCATCCTGCTTATTCGCGGTGGTGAACGTGTCGGCTTGACTGGTTTGCGGCTGTCGCCGCGCCGCGGCGAAGCGCAATTGATGCAAATGGCGCAACTTTTGTCCCAAGAGGATGACACAGACTACGGCGCGCCAGAGGCTCAAGGCATGTTGCCCCATTCCCGCGCGCTATTCATCAGTGATTTTCTGGGAGACATCAAACCAGTGGAACAGGCGTTGTTGCGTGCTGCTGATCGTGGTGTCGGTGGCGCATTGTTACAGGTTCTTGACCCACAAGAAGAAGTATTCCCCTTCAACGGACGCACGATCTTCGAAAGCATGTCTGGCGCCTTGCGGCACGAAACACTCAAAGCCGGGGATCTGAAAAACCGCTATCTGGACCGATTGGCAGAACGCAAAGATCGGCTGCAGCATCTGGCCCAGATTACAGGTTGGCAATTCCAGACCCATCACACGGGCGAAAGTGCGACGAACGCCCTGTTGTGGCTTTATGGCGCGATGGAGCACCATCGCTGATGTGGTCCATTGGTCCCATAGGTTTCGCAGCCCCTTGGTTGCTGCTCGGTCTCATCGCATTGCCGATCCTGTGGATCTTGTTGCGCGCTGTGCCACCTGCCCCGATCAGACGCCGCTTTCCCGGCGTCGCCCTTTTGCTGGGGCTCACCGACGACGAAAGCCAAACTGACCGTACACCATGGTGGCTCTTGCTACTTCGCATCCTTGCGGTCGCTGCGGCGATCATCGGCTTTGCTGGTCCGGTACTAAATCCGCAAAATGCACGAGAGGGAACCGGCGATCTGGTCATTTTGATGGATGGCTCTTGGGCCGGTGCGGCAAGTTGGCAGGCGCGGATCGACCGGGTGGATACGCTCTTAACCGAAGCAGCGCTAGCAGACCGGCGGGCGGCCGTAATTAACCTGAACGACTTACCGGTGGACGCATTGCCGTTCGCGTCCCCCAATGACTGGCAAAACCGCTTACCCAGTATTCAACCGCAGCCTTGGCAACCAACCGATGTCGTCGATTGGTTCGTTCAGACCAGCGGGGATTTTGAAACCTACTGGGTATCCGATGGTCTGGATTGGGACGGTCGGGAAGACCTGCTCGCGACCTTGGAAAACCGCGGTTCGGTCACTGTTTTTCAGACGCCGCGCCAAACTGTTGGTCTGCGTCCAGCGCGGTTTGAGAATGGCGAAGTGATCGTATCTGCGACTCGCTCCCCTATTGGCAACCCTTTGGAAACCACAATCACAGCCATTGGGCTGGACCCTGCGGGCGTAGAGCGGCAACTAGCGACAGTTCCATTAAATTTTGCACCGGGTGAACCTGTGTCCGAAACGGCGATGGTGTTGCCGCCAGAGTTACGCAATCGGATCACCCGGTTTGAGGTTACCGGCACCCGGTCCGCCGGTGCTGTGAGCCTTACCGATGACGCACTGAAGCGCCGCGAAGTTGCGCTCATCGCCGGGCGGGATGACCGCGAAGGACTAGAACTGCTTTCACCGCTCTATTACCTGCGCGAAGCCCTTGAGCCGACAGCCGACATCATCGACGGGACGCTCGATGATATCTTACTTGCAAACCCCGACGTGATCATTCTGGCAGATGTCGCAAATTTGGCCGGAACGGAGGCCGAAGCGGTGCTGCAGTGGGTCGAAAACGGTGGCATGTTGCTGCGTTTCGCGGGCCCTCGACTGGCGGCTTCTGATCAGGGCCGCAACGAAGTCGACCCACTTTTGCCCGTGCGCCTGCGCTCTGGCGGACGTTCTGTGGGTGGAGCGATGAGCTGGGGCGAACCAAAAACCCTAGCGCCTTTCGCCGAAGACAGTCCCTTCTTTGGGTTGCCAGTACCCGATGATGTGACCGTGACCAGCCAAGTGATGGCGCAACCTGATCCCACGTTGGCCGACCGGGTGATTGCCCAATTGACGGATGGCACACCACTGGTGACCCGCAATTTTATTGAAGAAGGCCAAGTTGTGTTAGTGCACGTTACCGCGAATGCAGAGTGGTCCAGTCTGCCGCTATCAGGTCTTTTTGTGCAGATGCTTGAAAGACTGGCTGTGTCGACCCGACCGTCCGATCCTGATGAGACAGAGCTTGCGGGCACTACATGGTTGCCGAACAAAGTGCTCGATGCCTACGGCCGACTGCAAGATGGCACGGCCCTGCCGGGTGTGGCAGGTGAGACATTGGCTGACGGGACCCCCAGCCCCGAACTCCTGCCAGGTCTATATGCCGCTGAAGATCGGCAAATTGCGATCAACGTCATTGATGATGAGACGGTCCTGAATGTTGCGCAATGGCCAGCGCGCATCGCGATCGAAGGCATGGCCGTCGTGCGGGAAACAGCATTGAAAGGCTGGCTCCTGAGTGCCACGGTCTTGCTATTGTTGATAGATGTCATTGCCTCATTGGCGATCGGCGGTCGATTGCGTGGCCCGCGTGCTGATGTCGCAGCTGTCGTAGCACTCCTGTTCCTTTGGACACCAGAAGCACAAGCGCAATCGGTGGAGGACTTCGCCCTGCGCGCCACATCAGAGGTTGTCTTGGGTCACGTCCTGACAGGTGACGCAGAAACGGATGAAATAGCAGAAGTCGGGCTTTTGGGCTTGTCGCAGACCCTCTTCCGGCGCACATCGATCGAACCTGCCGCACCCATTGGCGTGAATATCGAGACCGATGAGCTGGCTTTCTTTCCGTTCCTCTATTGGCCGATCACAGCTGACCAGCAGCTGCCAAGCCGCGAAGCCTACGCAAAGCTGAACCGCTATCTACGCAGCGGTGGCATGATCATGTTTGACACGCGCGACGCGGACAGTGCGCGGTTCGGTTCTGGCTCCCCCGAAGGTCAGCGCCTTCAGGCGATTGCGCGATCGTTGGATATTCCGGGTATCGAACGTATCCCGCCCGACCATGTTTTGACCCGGACATTCTATCTTTTGCAGGATTTTCCCGGGCGCTATGCAAGTCGCGACGTCTGGGTTGAAGCAGCCCCGATTACGGCGGAGCGGATCGAAGGCATGCCGTTCCGCAACCTGAACGACGGTGTCACGCCGGTGATCATCGGCGGCAACGACTGGGCGCGCGCATGGGCGGTTGATGGGAACGGGCGGCGGATGTTCCCGGTTGGACGCGGCATGTCTGGTGAACGCCAGCGCGAGATCGCCCTGCGCTTTGGTGTCAATGTGATCATGCACGTCCTGACCGGCAACTATAAGTCTGATCAGGTCCATGTCCCTGATCTGCTGGACAGGTTGGGGCAGTAACATGACCGGAACCCTTATCCTTGATCCGCTGATTCCAACCGCGTTGCTCTATGGTGTCGCGGGCCTGGCACTGTTGGCGCTGATACTTGCCGTGTGGCGACGGCTACCCGGTTGGTGGCTGCGTGGATTCGCCGGGCTCGCGCTGTTGGCGGCCATCGCCAACCCGAGCATCCAGCAGGAAGATCGTGAACCGCTGACCGATATTGTCATGCTGGTGGTTGACGAAAGTGCCAGCCAGCGCATCAGTGACCGACCGTCTCAGAACGCTGCGGCTGTTGCTAATATCGAGGCAGAGCTGGCCCGACAGCCCAATACAGAATTGCGAAAAATTGCGCTTGGCGATGGCGAAGGTGATCTCGGCACCACGTTGATGACCGCATTGTCACAAGCATTGGCCGAAGAACCACAGGCACGCATTGCCGGGATTATCCTTGTCACGGACGGCCGCCTGCATGACATTGAGCGCGCGCCACGCCTGCCCGCTCCTTTGCATACCCTGTTAACGGGCCAACCCGGTGATTGGGATCGGCGGCTTGTTGTCGAAAATGCACCGGCCTTTGCGATCCTGGGCGAAGAGGTCAACCTGACGCTTCGTGTCGAAGATCAAGGGGCCGCGCCACCCGCAGCCTCTGTACCTCTGTCGATCTCGATTGATGGCGAACCCCCCATCACCGTTCAGATACCTGTTGGAGAAAACATCCAGTTGCCAGTGACGCTTCCCCATGGAGGCATGAATGTCCTGCAGTTCACCATTCCCGATGCTGAGGGTGAATTGACCAATCGCAACAACGCAGCGGTCGTGCAGATCAACGGCGTCCGTGATCGGTTGCGCGTCCTGCTGGTATCAGGAGAGCCGCATCCCGGCGAACGTACCTGGCGCAACTTGTTGAAGTCAGATTCGTCTGTTGATCTGGTCCATTTCACCATCCTGCGCCCACCCGAAAAGCAAGATGGCGTTCCAGTGAACGAACTTTCCCTGATTGCCTTTCCAACCCGAGAGTTGTTTCTGGAGAAGATTCATGACTTCGATCTCATTATCTTTGATCGCTACCGTCGTCGTGGAATCCTGCCAGGTGCCTACCTCGACAACATAAGGTCCTATGTCGAACAGGGTGGCGCTGTTCTGATTTCCTCTGGGCCGGAATATGGATCCGCCGAAAGCATCTATCGCTCTCCCTTGGGGGACATCCTTCCGGGGGCACCCACAGCACGTGTTTTTGAAGAAGGCTTCGTGCCGCAGATTACTGATCTCGGCGCACGCCATCCTGTGACTGAAGGCCTTGATGCGCTCTCGCCAAACCCCGACGGCGAAGGCCCCGGATGGGGGCGCTGGTTCAGGCTGATTGATGTTCTTGTACCGCAAGAGGCCATGACCGTGATGTCAGGTCTTGATGATCGCCCCCTGCTGACGTTGAACCGGATCGAAGAAGGCCGTGTTGCCTTGCTTGCCTCTGACCATTCGTGGCTGTGGGATCGGGGCTATGAGGGCGGCGGGCCGCAATTGGAACTTTTGCGGCGGCTGGCGCATTGGATGATGAAAGAGCCAGAGCTTGAAGAGGAAGCTTTGTGGGTCGAACCAACAGGACAGACAATGCGCATCGTTCGGCGCACACTGGATGAGGAAACGGGTGATGTGACCGTCACACATCCCGATGGCACGCAGACGATCTTGACCCTTGAAGAAATTTCTCCCGGCCGGTTTGAGGCGCTTTGGCAAGCACCTGAAATAGGCCTCTACCGGCTCGAAGATGGCGAGGAAACTGCCGTCATCGCACTTGGCCCTGCAGCCCCGCGCGAGTTTGAGCAAACGATCGCCGGCAGTGATCTTCTGGCGCCTTTGGTGGAAAGCACACGGGGCGGGATCATACCGATTTCAGCTGGTGAGGTCGATATCCGCACCGTTCGCGAAGGACGCCCCGCTGCTGGGCGCGGGTGGATTGGGATTACGCCGCGCGATGCGTTTAGAACTGCCGACATCAGCATCACGCCACTTCTGCCTGCTTGGGCTTTCCTTGTGCTCGCATCGCTTCTGATGATTGGCGCGTGGCTGCGTGAAGGGCGACGGTAAGCCAATGCTGCTGACTGCATTGAAAGTTCTTGGTGCCATTCTTTTGACACTTGTGGCTCTTGTTGGCTGTCAGACACTGCGCAATTCCGGAAATACGCCGCTACCAGAGGCAACACCACAGGCGCTAAGGGTTGCGACCTACAACGTACATTACATTATTCTGAGGCAAGAAACCGGCGCTTGGTCGGTGGGCGACTGGGAGCGACGCAAGACACCGCTGGATCAGGCATTCAAGACCGTCGGCGCTGACGTCATCGGATTTCAGGAAATGGAAAGTTTCGGTCGTGGCAGTGGCGGCCGGGTAAACCTGACACTGGATTGGCTTCTGGCCAACAATCCCGACTATGCGGCGGCAGCGGTCGGTGATCCCGCCGCATTTCCATCAACCCAACCAATCCTTTATCGACCAAACCGGCTGGTCTTACGCGATCAAGGTTGGTTCTTTTTCTCGGATACGCCAGACGTCATTTACTCACGTACATTCAATGGATCCTACCCGGCATTTGCGTCTTGGGCCCAGTTCCGTCACGTGACCTCTGACGAGGTTTTTCGGGTCATCAACATCCATACTGACTTTGCGAGCAGATCAAATCGCATTCAATCAGCCACATTGGTCGCGGAGCGGATTGCACCCTGGATCGCAGACAACGAAACTCTGTTTGTGATCGGTGATCTGAACGCCCGCTTGGGTGATCAAGTCGTCAACATTCTGGCCGAAACAGGGTTGGATTTCGCGCCAGTCAAAGGGGCAACCTTTCATTTCAATCGCGGGATCAATCTTTTTGGAGCAATCGACCACATCGCTCATACTGGCAAGGCGACACTGATCGGTGAACCGATTGTGCTGAGGCAAAAATTTGAAGGGGAATGGCCGACGGACCACTATCCCGTCATTGCGGACTATAGACTTGGTCAGTAGAGGCGCGCTTTAGCAGAGCGGGTTCCACTTGCAGTACCACTTCGTGCCGTCTTCCTCGAGTACAGTTTCAACCTCAGTATCGCGCGCCCACGGCCACCATCCTTGGTCAGCGTCCGGGGTAACTGCCGCCTCTTCTGCAGGGTTGAACGGCCAGAAATCAAACAGACCGCTGAACCACCCTGTCATGCTATCGATGATGTATGTGGCCACCATCAAGACAATCAGACCCAACAGAATGAAAAAGATGATACGGCCAAATGATTTGCCGCCTTCGCGCGCTGCATTAAAGGTAAAGAGCTTAAGCGAGCGGCTGAGCACCTCACTCCAAGGTTTCTTAGAGACGCAATCGTCGTCTTTCTGACTATCTACCATTCAATATATGCCCAGTTCGTCAAATCGCCGTCTCGTGAATGGCAAATGAATGCGGCAACAATATGGGTAGCGGTTTTTCCTGCCAGAGCTATGTCCGGCGTGACTACTCGGGCAAAACAACCTCATAGAGCTCGTCCGACCAGCCACCAACATTGTCACGCGCACGGACATAGACGACTTTTGCGCCTTCCGGCACGATGACGCCTGACAGGGACCGCGTGAAGGGCTGTTCGTTCACATGCGGATGGGCCAGCACACGAATGCCAAGGCTGTTGCCATCGGCATCCAACACCTCCCACCCGTCGGCATAGTCATCCCAACCGGTGTCAGGGTGGGACAGCGTGACGCTGAAACGATCACCATCCACAGTGACATTTTCGACAACGGGGCTGTCGGCGAAAGCGGGTGCGGCCAGAATGACCAAAGCAAGTGCGTATCTCATACCTCTTCCTTTAGCAGAATGGTGCGCGGCAGCGATGCAAATTCCCGTGACCAGACGACCCAGACCACGACGAGGGTGGCCATCATCAAAGCGATCGGTCCTAACAGCCAGGCAAGTGCGGCCAAGGCAAAGTACATCGCCCGCAGGCCGCGGTTAAAATTGATTGCCGCGCGGATGTTCAGCTCTGCCGCTTGGGCCGCGCGGGGATAGGCAATGGGATCTGTCGGGTCATTGGGGACCGACGCCATCATCACCGCGCAATAGCCAAAGACCCGGTTCGCCCAAACGAATTTGAGGAAAGCATTGGTCAGAAAGATTGCGACAAAGGCCAGCTTCAGCTGAAAGATCACAACTGGTACGGCCATATCCGAAACCTCTGCCGCGACCCCGCGCAGAGGCTCGGTGTTTCCCAACAAGGCAAGCACGGCACCCGCCGCCAAAAGGCTGGTCGAGGCAAAGAACGACGTCCCCTGACGCAAGCTCGAAAGTATCTGGCTGTCAAAGATGCGCGGATCGCGCGTGACAAAGACCTTCATCCAGTCGCGCCGCCGTTCGGACATCAGGACCGTGACTGAGGGGCGTTTGGCGAACGGATGCTCGATCATCCAGCTGATCACGAACCACGCAACAAGAATTGCACCGGCCGCAGCCCAGTCCAAGGGACCCAAAAGCGCTATGTGATCAAGTATTTGCATGAACGCTTGTGTAACCTCTACAGTTGAGACTTGCTATATCTCAAAATTGGTAATATATTTTTACCAATCAACCGATCAGGGGAGTCGCCAGATGGAAATGCCAGCACCAGACGCCAGCGTCATGTCACGCAAAACACAGATTGTGGAGCGCCTGTCAGCGGTCTTGCCCCGCGACGCCGTAATCTCGGACGAGCGCGAAACGCGTGCTTATGAATGTGACGCCCTGACAGCATATAAATGCCCGCCGCTTTGCGCGGTGCTGCCTGCGAATACCAAAGAAGTCTCGGACGTGCTGCGGGTCTGCCATGAAATGGGCGTGCCCGTTGTGCCGCGCGGGTCCGGCACGTCGCTTGCCGGTGGCGCATTGCCGACCGCAGACTGCGTGATCTTGGGTGTGGCCAAGATGAATGACGTGATCGAGACCAACTACGACGATCGCTACATCAAGGTGCAGACGGGGCGGACGAACCTTTCTGTTACAGGTGCGGTCGAAACCAACGGGTTCTTCTATGCCCCTGATCCTTCCAGCCAATTGGCCTGCGCTATTGCCGGTAATATCGCGATGAACTCTGGTGGTGCGCATTGCCTGAAATATGGTGTGACCACCAACAATCTTATGGGTGTCACCATGGTGCTGATGGACGGCACCGTGGTGGAAATCGGCGGCGCGCATCTGGATGCGGGCGGCTTGGATATTCTAGGCGTGATCTGTGGGTCCGAAGGGCAATTGGGTGTTGTCACCGAAGCCACCTTGCGCATCCTGCACAAGCCAGAGGGCGCGCGGCCTGTCTTGATGGGCTACGACAGTTCTGAAGTCGCGGGACAGGTTGTGACCGATATCATCAAGGCGGGTATCCTGCCTGTGGCAATCGAATTCATGGACCGGCCTTGTATCGAGGCGACCGAGGCCTTCGCCAAAGCAGGCTATCCTATGTGCGAGGCGCTGCTGATCGTCGAGGTCGAAGGATCAGACGCCGAAATCGACGCGCAATTGAAATTGATCATGGAAATTGCCGCCAAACATAACCCGGTCGAACTGCGCGAGGCGAAAGACGCCGATGAGGCAGGCCGCATTTGGTTGGGCCGCAAATCGGCCTTTGGCGCGATGGGCCAGATCAACGATTATATGTGTTTGGACGGGACGATCCCTGTTTCCTCCCTACCTTTCGTTCTGAAGCGGATTGGCGAGATGTCGAAAGAGTTCGGCCTTGATGTGGGCAATGTGTTCCACGCAGGCGACGGCAATATGCACCCGCTGATCCTGTTTGATGCCAACAAACCGGGCGATCTGGAACTTTGCGAGGAATTCGGCGCTGAAATCCTGAAACTCTGCGTGGAGGTTGGCGGCTGTCTGACCGGCGAACACGGCGTGGGGATTGAAAAGCGTGATCTGATGAACGTGCAATACGACCCCGCCGATCTGGAAGCGCAGATGGCGATCAAGGATATTTTTGATCCGGCTTGGTTGCTGAATGCTGCCAAAGTATTCCCCCTCAACACCTCCGAAGCGCGGCGCGCAGCGTAAAAGGGGCTCTGCCCCCGCTGCGCCCCTCCGAGGTATTATTCAACATGAGAAGAAGATAAGTATGACGCCCAAAAGCGAAGAGGAACTGGCCCAGATGATCACCGGGGCCAATGGTCCCTTGCGGATCAAAGGGGTGGCACGCGGCCCATCGGGCAGTGTGATGGTGATGAATTGAGCACCTCTGCACTCAGCGGGATAAGCCTGTATGAACCCGGCGCGCTGACGATTGTGGCGGGTGCGGGTACGCCTGTGGCCGAGGTTGAAAAGGTGCTGGCGGCGGAAAATCAACGGCTGGCTTTCGAACCCATGGACCACCGCGCATTGCTGGGGACCAAGGGCGAACCCACTTTGGGCGGCATGGCCGCCGCCAATGTGTCGGGCCCGCGCAGAATTTCCGTGGGTGCCTGCCGCGATTTCATGCTGGGTGTCCGCTTTGTTGATGGGCAAGGCAATATCATCAAGAACGGTGGGCGCGTGATGAAAAACGTCACGGGCTATGACTTGGTCAAACTAATGACCGGGTCATACGGCACTTTGGGTGTGCTGACCGAAGTATCGCTGAAGGTCCTGCCTGATGTCGCCTGCGTCGGCACGCTGCGTCTGCATGGGTTGACCGATGCGCAGGCCGTCCAAGCGCTCTCTGCCGCTTTGGGATCGCCTTTTGAAGCAACCGCGGCCGCGCATTTCCCCAAAGGTCCAAATGGTGACCCCGTCACAATGCTGCGGATCGAAGGGTTTGAGGATTCTGTGAAGTACCGTGCTGGGAAACTACAAGAGCTGCTGAAACCCTATTGCGGTGCTGAAATCACCGTTGACGATGGCGGGGACTGGAAAGAAGTGCGCGATGTTACGGGTTTTGCGAAGGCAGAGGGCGATGTGTGGCGCATTTCGGCCAAACCATCGGAAGCGGCGGACCTCGTTTCACGTATGGACGCCAAGGCGGTGCAATACGACTGGGGCGGCGGGTTGATCTGGGCGCTGACGGATGCGGGCCGCGACCTGCGGTCGGCATTGGGCAATTTCGACGGGCACGCAACCCTGATCCGTGGCACTACTGATGTGCCCACCTTCCACCCCGAAGTGCCCGCATTGGCCGCGATTACCAACGGCCTGCGCGCAAAATTCGACCCACGCGGTATTCTTAATTCCGGGATCATGAGCTGATGCAAACGACTTTCACACCAGAGCAACTTTCCGATCCGGCGATCCAGCGGTCCAATGAAATCCTGCGATCTTGCGTGCATTGCGGGTTTTGTACGGCGACCTGCCCCACCTATCAGGTCCTGGGTGACGAGCTGGATAGCCCACGGGGCCGTATCTACCTGATCAAGGATATGCTTGAGAATGAGCGTCAACCGGATGAAAAGACGGTCAAACACATCGACCGCTGCTTGTCCTGTTTGGCTTGTATGACGACCTGCCCTTCTGGCGTGCACTACATGCATCTTGTCGATCACGCGCGCGCCTATATCGAGAAAAACTATGACCGGCCCTTTTCTGACCGGGCCCTGCGCTGGATTTTGGCACGCATCTTGCCCTATCCCATGCGGTTCCGCGTCGCCCTGCTGGGCGCCAAGATTGGCCGCCCCTTTGCGCGGCTGATGCCAGATGCGCGCCTGCGGGCGATGCTGGAAATGGCGCCAAAGACGATCCCGCCGGTCAGCCGCAATGATGATCCGCAGACCTTTCCGGCCAAGGACAAAAAGATGCGCGTCGCCTTGATGACGGGCTGCGCCCAAAAGGCGCTGAACACCGATATCAACGACGCAACGATCCGCCTGCTGACACGACTGGGGGCCGAGGTTGTAGTGGCCGAAGGGGCCGGCTGTTGTGGTGCGCTGACCCATCACATGGGCAAGGAAGATGAAAGCCATGCGACCGCAGCAAAGAATATCCGCGCCTGGGCCAAGGAAATGGACGGCGACGGGCTGGATGCAATTGTCATCAACACATCCGGCTGCGGCACGACCGTGAAAGACTACGGGCATATGTTCCGCAACGATGCGCTGGCCGAAGATGCCGCACGGGTGTCAGCCATCGCGATGGATGTCTCTGAAATCCTGATGAAGCTGGACATGCCCGAAGGCGAAGACAAAGGCACCAAGGTGGCCTATCACGCGGCCTGTTCGCTGCAACACGGCCAGCAGATCAAGACCTACCCCAAGGACCTGCTGAAGAAAGCCGGATTTACCGTGCTGGAACCTGCTGACAGCCACCTGTGCTGCGGGTCGGCGGGCACCTACAACCTGATGCAGCCGGAAATCTCGAAACAGCTCAAAACCCGCAAAGTTCAGACGCTAGAGGCGCTGACGCCTGATATCATCTCGGCCGGGAACATCGGGTGCATGATGCAGATCGGAGGTGGCACCGATGTGCCAATCGTCCACACTGTTGAGTTGCTGGATTGGGCAACCGGCGGGCCACAGCCGCCTGCGTTGACAGCACCCGGCAAACAAGAACCGCAAATTCCGATTTTGCGCTGATGTCATAATGCTGCCTCAACTGTCCGCCAAATGTGAGGGATCAGACAGGAACATACGATGCGGCACCTTGTTATTTCGGCGGTTTTGATACTTTTGACGACCTTCGGGGCGCAGGCGCAGGAAACCGACCTCATCACGCTACAAACACGGCAAGAAAGCCAAGGCTGGGAAGCGGTAGGGCGTCTCGATATCCGCGGCAAAGGGTTCTGCACAGCATCTTTGATCCGTGACCGGCTGATCCTTACGGCGGCGCATTGCCTCTATGATACAGACGGATCGCTTTTGTCGCCAAACCGCTTTCAATTTCGCGCAGGGCTGCGCGATGGACGTGCTGCCGCAACACGTGACATTGGCCGCGCAATTGCGCATCCGGACTATGACCATGACGGCGATGCAACCGACCCCGAAGAAGTGGCGTTGGACATTGCTGTGCTGGAACTTGATCAACCCATCCGCAACTCACGGATCAGGCCCTACCTCATTGCGTCGCGCCCAATCACTGGCGATCAGGTTGGTGTCGTCTCGTACGGGCGCGGACGCGAAGATGCACCTAGTCTGCAAGAGGTCTGCAATGTGCTTGGCAGACAGACAGGTGTGATCGTGATGACTTGCGATGTTGAATATGGGTCAAGTGGATCGCCGGTCTTTATCGTGCGCGATGGCGAAACCCGGATCGCATCAGTGGTATCTGCAATGGCGCAGGTGAACGGACGAAAGGTATCGCTTGGAACCTCGCTTGAGGGACCGTTGAACGCCTTGCTCAGTCATTTTGCAGCACTGGGACCAGCCAGACCCGGGGGCACCCAGCGCATTATTACCACGCGAGAGCGCAACGATACCGGTGCAAAATTCGTCAGACCGTAACACTCTTGAAACCATCCTAAACTGTTCCCACATGTTGGGCACGGGAACGCCAATGCCGGGTTCCCGGGAACCGGCTTGTCCCAGATGGGAAAGCTAAAACACTGTTATCGCTTACGAAAAGGATGACCCAAATGCGTGCATTTGACATGACACCCCTCTACCGCGCCACTGTTGGCTTTGACCAGATAGCCGATCTTATGGATCGCGCCCTTGCCAGCGATGTCGGCCAAAATAGCTACCCCCTTACAATATCGAAAAAACTGACGATGACGCG
This sequence comes from Yoonia sp. JB2-21, assembly GCF_055693545.1. Taxonomy (NCBI): domain Bacteria; kingdom Pseudomonadati; phylum Pseudomonadota; class Alphaproteobacteria; order Rhodobacterales; family Paracoccaceae; genus Yoonia; species Yoonia sp. JB2-21. The sequence continues at coordinate 2,554,585 of NZ_JBVFUC010000001.1, read as the reverse complement.
TGGCGCATCTCAATCGCGGTTGCCGGTTTTTCCGATGACGACCTCACGATCGAAGTGAAGGACCGCGCGCTGCAAGTCACCGGTCGCAAAGCGAATGAAGACACAGAACGCAATTATCTGCACCGCGGGATCGCGACACGCGCATTCGAGCGCCGCTTCCATCTGGCCGACCACGTTCGTGTGACAGGTGCGAACCACGAAAATGGTATGCTGAATATTGACCTGATCCGCGAAGTGCCAGAGGCACTTAAGCCGCGCCGGATTGAGATTTCGGCAGGCAAAAGGAACGATGCCAACTTGGTTGAGGCGAAGTCAGTCAACTAAGGCCGTTCACCGTCAATGTGAAGAAATGCGCCATCCCACGGGATGGCGCAATGCATTTTAACCTCGGCAATGATCGCGGCTGACGACATCTATCTCTTGCCCCGGAAAGGCAACCCGCAGTCCGGGAAACTCGACAAGAAAACCACCATCGGTCGATATCCAATGCCCCTCTCCAAATTGCCTGCTGAACGCGTCACAAGAGCGACCTAGATAAAGTACACCACCCATGCCGATCTGTGACGGCCCAGCATCATCATCTGCAACAAGCGCACCGCCCGATGGATCAATAGACATTAGGACGGCGCCGTGCCGGTTCTCTTCGTAAGAGAACAGCCCTCCATCCGCCGAAAGAAACTGTGTTTCTTGCGCCGAGGCTATCCCGGCAATCACAACAAAACACTAAACCGTACTGCATCATCACCATCTGCCGTGCTAGTGGGCCTCTGCCCAGTTCATTCCCGTTCCTGCGTCGACGGCCAGCTTCACATCAAGTTTGACCGCCGGATCGCTTGCATTTTCCATCACGTCACGTGCTGCATCGATAAGCGCATCTGTCGCACCTTTTTCCACTTCGAACAGCAGTTCATCATGCACCTGCAAAAGCATTTTTGCAGGCAAATCTTCGATTGCCGCTGGCATCCGGATCATAGCGCGCCGGATTACATCTGCCGCAGTGCCCTGGATTGGTGCATTGATGGCTGCCCTTTTGGCAAACCCTGCGTGCGGGCCCTTGGCGTTGATCTCTGGCGTATTGATCCTTCTCCCAAACAAAGTCTGCACATAGTTATGCTCTTTGGCAAAGGTGATCGTATCATCCATATACTTTCGGATACCCGGAAAGCGTTCAAAGTAGCGATCAATGAAGCCCTGTGCCTCGGCACGCGGGATCCGCAGGTTCCGCGCCAGACCAAAGCCGGAGATACCATAGATGACCCCAAAGTTGATTGCCTTGGCCTGCCGCCGCACGTCAGGCGTCATCTCATCCAGCGGAACATCAAACATCTCGGACGCCGTCATCGCGTGAATGTCGATACCATCAAGAAACGCCTGCTTCAGCGCATCAATTTGGGCGATATGGGCCAGAATACGCAGTTCAATCTGGCTATAATCGAGGCTGACGATGACCTTACCCGGTTCCGCAACAAAGGCCTCGCGAATGCGTCGCCCCTCTTCGGAGCGCACAGGAATATTCTGCAAGTTAGGGTCGGTTGAGGCCAACCGTCCAGTGTTCGCGCCGGCAATCGAGTAAGAGGTATGAACGCGCCCGGTCTCGGCGTTGATATGTTCCTGTAGGGCGTCGGTATAAGTCGATTTCAGCTTCGATAATTGCCGCCAGTCCAAAACCCGCCCTGGCAATTCATGTTCGGTCGCCAGATCTTCTAAAACGTCTGCACCTGTTGCATAGGCGCCGGTCTTGCCTTTTTTCCCACCGGGGAGACCCATCTCATCAAACAGGATTTCGCCCAGTTGCTTGGGCGAACCAACGTTGAAAGGCCGCCCCGCCATTTCCTGAATTTCAGCTTCCAAACCCGCCAGTTTCTGCGCGAAACCATTCGACATGCGGCTCAGCGTATCGCGATCAACCTTAATCCCGTTCCGCTCCATCTGCGCCAGTACAGGGACAAGGGGGCGTTCCATTGTTTCATAGACCGCCGTCACCTTGTTCACGTGCAGTTGCGGTTTGAACTGCTGCCACAGGCGCAAGGTGATATCGGCATCCTCAGCGGCGTACTTCACAGCCTCTTCCACTGGAACCCGATCAAAAGTAATCGCTGATTTTCCGCTTCCTAGCAGCGGTTTGATTGGAATGGGCGTATGCCCCAGATAGCGGTCCGACAGAACATCCATGCCGTGATTATGCTTGCCCGCATTCATCGCGTAAGACATCAGCATGGTGTCATCAATCGGAGCGACATCAATATCCAGCCGGGCGAAAATCTTGGCGTCGTATTTCATGTTCTGACCGATCTTGATGACCGCCGGGTCCTCCAAGACGGGTTTTAGCATTGCCAGACATTCATCGAAATTCATCTGCCCTTCAGCCAGATCATCAGAGCCAAAAAGATCATCTGACGATGCCGATTTATGGGTCAGTGGGATGTAACAAGCCTGCCCCGCCTCAACGCACAATGAGATCCCCACAAGATCAGCAATCATCTCATTCAGGCCGGTCGTTTCAGTGTCGATGGCCACGTAACCGCGCTCGCGAATACGGTCGATCCAAACCTGCAAGGCAGTGGCACCGCTCACGCATTCATAGGTCTCGGGGGCAAAACCAACGGCCTCAGGCGTTGCAACTTCGGTCGATGCCGGTGCTGCGGTCTCAATCACCGGTGGCTCAACTCCCAATTTGTCGGCGATCCGTTTGGTAACCGTGCGGAATTCCATTTCGGCCAGGAACCCCATCAAAACCTCCGGATCAGGATCCTGCACCTCAAGATCATCCAGTCCAAATTCCAGCGTCATGCCGCAATCAAGCTGGACAAGCTTCTTGGACAGCTCAATCTGCGCACGGTGTTCAATCAGTGTTTCACGCCGCTTGGGCTGCTTGATTTCTCCGGCACGGTCCAGAAGGCTTTCCAGATCACCGTATTCATTGATCAGCAAAGCGGCAGTTTTGATCCCGATCCCCGGCGCGCCCGGCACGTTATCCACGCTGTCCCCAGCCAAGGCCTGCACATCGACGACCCGTTCCGGCCCCACGCCGAACTTTTCAACGACGCCATCACTGTCGATCCGCTTGTTCTTCATCGGATCGAGCATCTCAACACCGTCGCCGACCAACTGCATCAGATCCTTATCTGAGGACACAATTGTCACCCGCCCACCGGCGTCACGCGCCTGATGGGCAAGGGTCGCAATGATATCGTCGGCCTCAAATCCTTCGACCTCTTCGCAGGCGATGTTGAAGGCCTTGGTGGCCACGCGGGTCAGCGGGATCTGCGGACGCAAATCCTCTGGCATCGCTTCGCGGTTCGCCTTGTACTGATCGTACATATCGTTGCGAAACGTATGACTGCCCTTGTCAAAGATCACGGCAACATGAGTTGCGGCGTCAGCGCCATTGTTCCCCTCAACATAGCGTTGCAGCATGTTAACAAAGCCGCTGACCGCGCCAACCGGCAACCCATCCGACTTACGTGTCAGCGGCGGCAGTGCGTGATAGGCGCGAAAGATGAACGCCGATCCATCGATCAAATGCAGATGACAGCCTTTTCCAAACGCCATGTCGGACCCCCTTTTGGTGCGCCCCAACACCTAACGCGGGGTGCCGCACGGGTCTAGTGGTCGGCCTGAATGAAGGTACCGTTCTGCAGGTCTTTCATCGCCTGACGAAGCTCTGCTTGCGTATTCATCACGATGGGACCATGCCACGCGACAGGTTCTTGAATGGGTCGTCCGGCGACCAGCAAAAAACGCACGCCATCAGGTCCCGCCTGAACGGTAACATCGTCGCCATTGCCAAACCGGACCAAAGTGCGGTTGCCTGTCAGGTCGCGGATGTTGACTTCGCGCCCTGCCACCTCTTTTTCCACACGCACCCCGATGGGGTCAGCCGCATCAACGAAGCGGCCCGCACCAGCAAAGACGTAGGCAAAGGCGTTCGCACGGGTATCAACCGGTAGCGTCTTGCGCATGTTGGGTGGCACGGAAACATCCAAATAAAGCGGATCAGCGGCAATCCCATCGACAGGTCCCGCCTTGCCCCAAAACGCGCCAGTGATGATCTTCACCCGCGTGCCATCATCGTCGATAATTTCGGGCACGTCGCTGCCAGCGATATCTTGATAGCGGGGCGCGGTCATCTTCAATGATGACGGGAGGTTCGCCCAAAGCTGAAAGCCATGCATCTGCCCTGCGGCGTTCCCTTTTGGCATTTCTTGGTGCAAAATCCCGGATCCAGCTGTCATCCATTGCACGGATCCTGCACCCAAAACACCGTTGTTACCAAGCGAGTCGCCATGCGCGACTTCGCCTTCCAAAACATAAGTAATGGTTTCAATGCCGCGGTGAGGATGCCACGGAAAGCCACGCTCATAATGTGCGGGGTCATCATTGCGGAAGTCGTCTAGCAATAAGAACGGATCGCTCTCGGCAGGATCACCAAATCCAAACACGCGGTGCAGGTGAACGCCTGCACCTTCCATTGTCGGCTGTGCATGGGTGGTCTGGGTTACGGGACGAAAGGTCATTGATCGCTCCTTTTTCTGTTCAGAAGCGATATAGGTGCACGCCAACCGCCCTCATACATGCAGCACCGAACAGTTTGTGTGCAGGAATGGCGCTTAGACCTTACCTTCAAATTCCTTGTGGACCAATTTGGCATCACAATAGGGGCATTCAATCCAGCCATGCTGTTGATTGATCTGCAACCAGACACGCGGATGACCAAGCGCGCCTTCACCGCCATCACAGGCCACGCGCCAGTCGTGAACGATGCGGGTCTCGGGTGCAGGTGTGGACATGATTATTCTCATCTGGTTGCTGCGGGGTGCGCCCCGCCTTAAGTCTGCACAAGTCATACCGCAGACACACGGCAGGGGAAAGACAGCATGAGCGACAACGCAATAGAAATTCAGGGACTGCAAAAGACCTATGCCGCCACGGGCCGGAGCCCCGCAAAGCACGCGTTGAAAGGGATCGACCTGACTATCCCGCGGGGGTCCATCTTTGGTCTTTTGGGGCCGAACGGTGCCGGTAAGTCAACGCTGATCAATATCCTGGCTGGACTGGTGGTTAAATCCGCAGGCAGCGTGAAAATTTGGGGATTCGATCAAGATCAAAACCCCCGGCAATCGCGCGCGGCGATTGGCGTGATGCCACAAGAGCCGCATTTGGATCCTTTCTTTACGCCCGCCGGATCGCTGGACGTGCAGGCCGGGCTGTACGGTGTGCCCAAAAGCCAACGCAGAACAGCAGAAATACTCGATCTCATCGGCTTGACAGATAAGGCAGATGCCTATGCCCGTTCACTCTCTGGCGGGATGAGACGCAGGCTGCTTTTGGGCAAGGCCCTCGTGCATTCACCCCAAGTTCTTGTCTTGGATGAGCCGACCGCCGGCGTTGATATCGAGTTACGCAACATGCTGTGGCAGAACGTGCGCAAGTTGAATGAGCAAGGCATGACGATCATCCTGACCACGCACTACCTCGAAGAAGCAGAAGAAATGTGCGACGATATTGCGATCATCAATAACGGTGAGGTCATCGTCCGCGACAGCACCGCAAACCTTCTCGGACGTTTGGACAGCAAAACACTGGTCATCACCCCGACCGCCGATGCCGAACTTCCGGCCCTTCCTGACACGATCACCGGTCAAAAATTAGCAAATGGTACGCTGACGTTCACCTATCAAAGCGGGCTGATCCCAGCGGACCAAATCCTGTCATTGGTGCGCGAGGCAGGCATTACGATCAAAGATGTCAAAACAGAAGAGGCACATCTTGAAGATGTCTTCCTATCACTGACATCGGCACATTGACGCAGTGTGCGCGTGTCCCTTTGAACGGTCACAAGAGGAAATCAAAATTCTAGAGTTTTGATCAGTTGTGAATCATACGACCAAGCTGCTTACCGCCAATGATATGCATGTGATAGTGTGGGACGTCTTGCACCCCATGCGTCCGAGTGTTCGAAATACCGCGAAACCCTTCAGCCACATCCATGATCTGACATACCTGCGAAACCGCCTGCATAAAGCCGTGATGTTCCTCCGCTGACCCATCGCGTGCGAAGTGGTCAAGGCTGACATATGCACCCTTTGGGATGACAAGCACATGAACCGGGGCCTGCGGGACGATATCCTCAAACGCCAGCGCATGATCATTCTCATAGACGGTATTATTTGGAATTTCGCCACGCAGTATTTTGGCAAAAATGTTCTGCTCGTCGTACGTGTATTCCATAGTAAACCTCAATCAACAAAGAGATGGGGGTATCGGCAAGGCTGCGGGCCACATCGGGCGAGACACTCAGGAATGCGGCGATAGCGCCTGCGTTCTCTTCCAAGCTCGCCGCCTCCTTAATCCGGGTTGTATTCGCAAAGTTTGCGTCCCGGATCGCATCGCGCTCATAAATCATATCATGTCGAATTGTGGGCAGCAGGCCCTTCAGCGTGGATTGACTGGTATGCGCGCCGACCAAGCCAACGCGCTTTGCATGTCCGACAAGGTAGTCGTCATCAAAACTACACTCGACCTCAAGCAAACGCACGGTTGCACGGTCCGTAAAGAAATCGGCCATCAAGTCCAGACTGGACGTATCAAGGCAGATCACCAGCCGATCGCTTTCATAGTGATCAAACAGCATTCGCATCAACGCTCGGCGGTGACGACCGCGCTTTTCAAGCGACAGCTCGATCCCGCCCAAATCAGGCAGAGAGGCACCATCTTCGTTAAAGAGGTACTCAATCGCGGGCACGTTGGCATGATGCTTGATCGCAGCAATTAGCCGTTTGGCCACATGCCATTTCTTGCAGGCTATGATCATCAGCTCGCGGCTGCGACCCAATGTGGTCTCACTCTCCCAAAACCGCGGACCAAACCGACGACCAATCCGGCCCCGCCCTGTCAGGAATTGAAACAGGTTGCGACCCTCGTCCGAAATCACAAACTCCATCTGTTCACTTGCATAGAGCGCGCCAAGGCGACTGCGCAAGTTAGCGGCTTCCGCACTGATCTTTCGCGCAAAGAGTGCCCCCTGACCAAGCAGCAAATCATAGTGATCGTTGTAGAATGTGACCGGCATTCCATAGTCCGAAAACATCAGAAACGTCAGCGTGCGATTTTCGATTTCCCGGCTGGGCACGAGATGACGTACAAGCGTTTGGAAGAAAGTCTCATCCGGAATCCATGTTGTTTTAAAGAACCGCATGACATCGCGTCGTACCTTGGCAAATTCGAGCACCGCTTCGATCGTCTGTCGTCGCAGGCACCACCATTGGCTACCAATCATAATCTGAAGGTCATCAGGAACGCGGCGTGTGATCTTGAGGCGCTTTTGTAGTTCCAACGCGGTATAGAACCGCCATTTCTGGGTCCGCTCGTTGAAATAGTGGCGGTAGATAAGCCGCTCTTCGCGAAAGCCGGTCTTGATCCAGTTGCTATTAAAAAAGTCATGGCTTTCGATGTAGTCGACATCATTGTCATCCAGCATCCGACGGGCAAATTTAGCGGATTTGATCGGCATGCAGTCGCCGGATACCATGTAAAAATGCGTAGCACGGGGGAACGCATGCACAGCGGCATCAACCGCTTGCAATGTAGCATCCACAAGGCTCCATTCCCCCCACCCACATTTGACCCGACGCTTGGCAAACACCACGTTTGGGTTCTGGGCCAAAGCGTTTTGTATGATACGGAAATCCTCTGCCCGCGCTGACGCATCAAAATGGATAGCAATATAGTCGCCTGCAGCGGTCAGCTGTTCTGCTTGCTGCACAACGGCCGCCGGGTTCTTGTGACACAGAAGAATAAAGGCAATGCGCGCCATTTGAAGTGATCGATCCCAGTTTCGCTATTTGCGCCTTAGGCTGTCATAACGCGAACAGACATTGAAGTGACAGGGTTTCTTTGCTTTGAAGAGGTCTAAGACGTGATAGGAGCGAACGGTGGCAAATTTTCCCGGAACATGGATGACCCAAAGCGAAAGTGTGGTTTACCGTGTTGTGCCCAAATGCGCATGTTCGACAATTGGGCAAATCATGTATTACTCCGATCACGGGCAATTTTTTGACGGCGACATCCATGATGCCAAGGCCGGCATCCACAAATGGGCCATGGATGACAGCAAACCGTTAATTGAAGCGAACGTCAAAGCGCACAAAAGTTATGCGTTTACCTGTGTCCGCAATCCCTACACCCGCATTTTGTCCTCGTTCTTTGACAAGATCTGCGGCATCCAGCGCAACGGCAAATACTATCGCGGCAATCTGGTGCCGTTGCTGATCCAGAAATACGGGATCGAGGTTGGCGATCCCGAAAGCGGGTTTGAGTTTGACCAGATCAAGAGCTTTCGCCGCTTCTTGCTGTTCGCCCGCGATACCATCCGCTGGCGGCGTCCGATGGAGCCTGACATCCATTGGTCCGCACAGTCCGGTCATATCTCGACCTACATCGTGAACGGCGGGCGTTACGACAAAATCTTCTGGACTGAGCAATTCAATGACGGGATGCAGGATGTCCTGAACGGGATTGAGACCGGTCATCCTATCAATCTGGCGGAAATCCCACGGTTTAACGAAAGTGAAGGGCACGGACCAAAGCGCGCGCATCCGGTTGAGGATTACTTCGACGATCTGTCGATGCATCTGATCTATGAAATCTACAAAAAAGACTTTCGGATTTTCAAATATGATTTTGAAAATCCCGCCAACAAAATGCCTATTGGTGAAATTGATCTGGACGAAGTGCACGCTAAACTCGGCTAGGTTCGACGGCTGAAGCTCGACAGCGCATTTGATCACCCTAACTGCTTGTTCAGAAAGCAAAAGGAAATCGTCACGTGTCTGTGGTTTTGATCTTGGGCAGCGGTCCAAACGTAGTGGCATGCCGCGACTGGCCGCGCGATCCGTTTGATCGGATCGTCGCAATCAACAACGCTTGGGCGGTGCGATTTGATTGGGACGACCTGATCCATCCCGATGACTTTCCCCCGGAACGGATGCCTTTGGAACTGACGGACAATCAGCGGATCATTCGTGCCGCCGACTATGTGCCGTTGCAAAACACGCTTGGCGGCTTTGTCTATGCAGGCGGCACTATGGCGTTTACCGCGTCCTATTGGGCGTTGGCGGCACTCAAGCCCCGCGTCATCGCTGTTTTGGGCTGCGATATGGTTTATGCGGGCGCCAGCAAGACGCATTTCTACGGCACTGGCACAGCCGATCCACTGCGCCCCGATGTTACCCTGCGCTCGCTCGAGGCGAAATCAGCGCGGCTCATGGCTGTTGCTGCCCGCCAAAACTGCGCGATGGTCAATCTATCGCGCGATGAAAGCCGTCTGGTTTTTCCCCGCGCGACACCTGAAACGGCGGTCGACGCACAGCCCGTCGTGCCGGACCAAAACATCGTCAAAGCGGCCTTTACCGAAGAACAACGGCTTAGCTACTATGTGCCATCCGGCAAATACTGGAAAGAAGAAGACCGCTTTGACACTGCGGCCATTGACGCGCTGGATGCGCTTTGGCTTAGATCAGTTCCTCAGCCGCAAACAGAGTCTTAAGATCGGCTTTGGGGCGCGGCCCGATATGGCCGATCACCTCTGCCGCTGCGACAACACCCATCCGGCCGCAGGTTTCAAGCGATTGTCCCGTGGTAAAGCCGTAAAGAAAGCCCGCCGCGAACTGGTCGCCCGCGCCCGTGGCGTCGACTGGCACAACCTTTTGCACCGGCACTTCGACCCGCTGGCCGCCCTGCATCAAAATTACCGGGTCACCTGAGCAGGTGCAAACGACGGTTTCGCAAACGGCACTGGCCTTTGCCAACGCCGTAGACAAATCATCCGTTTCATAAAGCGTCGTCCACTCGGCTGCATTGCCAAGGACGAAATCCATGTCATCGGCCACAAGGCGCTGGAAATCCGCGCGGTGGCGGTCCGCACAAAACGGGTCAGACAAGGTAATACCAGCCCGGCCGCCCGCGGCGCGCATGGATTGTGCAGCGGCACTAAAGGCCGTCTTCCCATCGTCCTTGTCGAACAAGTAGCCTTCCAGAAACAGGATCTTGCCACCTGCAAACAATGCCTCAGACACATCACCCTGCCCCAAATCAGCACCGGCACCGAGGTATGTGTTCATCGACCGCTCACCATCGGGCGACACGAAGATCATCGACCGTGACGTGGGCGCCTCTGCGGTACCAGAGGGTGGGTTGGGAAAAGCTGTGCCCGCCTCTTCCATGCCCTTGGCGTAGAACCGGCCTAATGCGTCGTCTTTCACTTTGCCTATGAATGCTGTCGACAGGCCCAAGCTGCCCAAACCCGCAATCGTATTCGCGACAGACCCACCCGGCGTTTCGGTGCGGTCTGCCATCGCGGCATAGAGCACCTCTGCGCGGTCACGCTCGACCAATTGCATGATGCCTTTCTCGATCCCCATGTGATCCAGAAACGTGTCTTCTGCATGCCCGATCACATCGACAATCGCGTTGCCGATACCAATGACGTCATAGTTGCTCATAGATTTTTGTCCTCAAACATACAGAGATCACGCACCAGGCAGGCCGCGCATTTAGGTTTTCGCGCCACGCAGACGTAGCGGCCATGCAATATCATCCAATGATGAGCATGAAGTTGATAATCGGCGGGGATATGATCCTCGATCGCACGTTCGACCGCATCGACATCCTTGCCGGGGGCCACACCACTGCGATTGCCGAAACGAAAGATATGGGTGTCCACCGCTTGGGCAGGCTGTCCCCACCACATGTTCAGCACCACATTGGCCGTCTTGCGGCCCACGCCCGGCAGCGATTGCAGGGCGGCGCGTGAGTTAGGGACCTCGCCACCATAGTCATCCACTAGCATCTGGCTCATCTTAATGACGTTCTTGGCCTTGTTGCGGTAGAGACCGATCGTCTTGATATGCTCGGTCACGCCCTCAAGCCCAAGATCAAGCATCTTTTGCGGGGTATCGGCGATTTTGAACAATTCGCGGGTCGCTTTATTCACGCCTTTATCTGTTGCCTGCGCCGACAGCGCCACCGCAACCACAAGTGTATAGACATTCACATGCTCAAGCTCGCCCTTCGGCTCTGGCTCGGACGCATGGAACCGCGCAAAGATCTCGCGAATAGTATGATAGTCAAGCTGCTTTGCCATGCGCACCCGTATGCCCTGCACACCCAAAGGGAGCAAGCATCAGATGCGCAATTTCCGGGTCGCTATCGGGGACGGTCATCCCTAATTTGAACGGCATGGAACAGACAGAGACATATCACTATCAAGTCATGCGCCGCGCCATCAAGGCAATAGATGCCGCAGGCGATGAACCACAAACGCTGGCCGATCTGGCCGCAGACATGGATATGAGCCCCGCGCATTTTCAGCGGCTCTTTTCCACATGGGTCGGTGTGTCGCCCAAACGGTACCAGCAATACCTGACGCTGGCTCACGCCAAGACTCTGCTGCGCGACCGCTTCACCACGCTGGACACGGCCCATGCCGTGGGGCTGTCCGGCAGCGGACGTCTACATGACCTTTTCGTGCGGTGGGAAGCAATGAGTCCCGGGGATTATGCCCGCAACGGAACCAACCTCACAATATCCTGGGGCTGGTTTGAGAGCCACTTTGGACCGGCGCTGGTTATGGGCACCGAGCGCGGCATTTGTGGATTGGCATTTGCGTCAGAAGCAGGTCCAGAGCCGGCGATGGCAGATCTAAAATCACGCTGGCCACAAGCAGTTTTTGTTGAGGATCCAAGCTCCCTCAGGCCGTGGGCGGAAGCGGCACTTGGCATGAATGGTGAGACAAAGCTGCATATGATCGGTGCGCCGTTTCAGTTGAAGGTGTGGGAGGCACTCCTGTCTATCCCGTCCGGTCACGTCACAACCTATTCTGAAATAGCGCAATCCATCGGCAATCCCAAAGCCGTGCGGGCTGTGGGGACAGCCGTTGGGCGCAACCCTGTCAGTTGGTTAATCCCATGCCATCGGGCGTTGCGGAAATCGGGGGCATTGGGAGGGTATCATTGGGGTCTACCAGTCAAACGAGCCATGCTTGCATGGGAATCGGCGCGGGCCGATGCGCAGGCCTCGCATCAATAAAATAGGCAAAACCCTGCTCGTAACGACCTCGCTATTGGATATCATCGGCGAAATGGGCATAAGCTAGGCCATCGAACAGGCGCATCCAGCGCACCCAATATTAGTGGAACTATAACCATGACCCTTAAGAAATTCCCCCTCGTCCTCGCGGCGGCCGCTTTGACTTTCGTCGCCGCCTGTGACGAAACCGGGCCAAACGGCCTTCAGAACACACAAAACGGCGCATTGATCGGCGCGGGTGCTGGCGCACTCTTGGGGACACTCGCAAAAAGCGACGAGTCCAACCGTGAGCGTAACCAAGCCGCCATCATTGGTGCTGCATTGGGCGCAGGTATCGGTGCAGGCGTAGGCAATAGCCTTGATAAGCAGGCCGAAGAACTGCGCCGTTCATTGCGCAGCGACGTTGGCGTGTCCAACAACGGCAGCAACCTCGTTGTTGTGCTGAGCCAGGATCTGCTGTTTGCCACCAACAGCACGACGGTTTCCGGCGTGTCCCAGAACGAACTGCGCATCGTAGCCAATTCGCTCAACAACTATCCAGACAGCACAGTTAACGTGATCGGCCACACTGACAACGTCGGTGATGCGTCCTTCAACCAAGGACTGTCAGAGCGTCGCGCAGCGGCTGTTTCTTCGATCTTGATCAACGGTGGCGTTTCGCCGAACCGCATCCGCTCGATCGGTGCCGGTGAAAACAACCCGATTGCATCAAACCTGAATGAGTCTGGCCGTCAGGCCAACCGCCGGGTTGAGATCGTGATCACGCCAAACTAAGGACTGCGCGCAGTTCAAAGTCATGAGGGGTCGCAGGGGTGCGGCCCCTTTCTTGTTGAAGGATGTAGCATTTGGTCATATCACTTGACCAATCCAACGTGGTTAGTCTCATGCCCTTTGAACCCATCCAGCAAGAAAAACTGTCGCATGGCGTCATTCGCCAAATCGAAGGGTTGATTCTGCGCGGCATACTTCGTCCGGGCGAGCGGCTGCCATCGGAACGTGAACTCAGCGAACGCATGGGCGTTTCACGACCCTCACTGCGCGAAGCACTTGCCGATCTGCAGGACCGCGGATTACTGGCCTCAAAAGCAGGGGCGGGTGTCTATCTGGCCGACGTGCTGGGATCAGCTTTTGCACCTGCACTTGTGAAACTGTTCGCCACCCACGATGAGGCAGTTTTTGACTACATCAGTTTTCGTCGCGACATGGAGGGGCTTGCCGCAGAGCGTGCCGCGCGAATGGCAAGCGACACGGACCTGAGCGTGATCAATACGATTTTTGAAAAGATGGAAACGGCCCATCAAAAGCGTAATCCAGCGGATGAAGCCCATCTTGACGCGGACTTTCACCTGTCGATCATTGAGGCCAGTCACAACATCATCATGCTACATATGATGCGGTCGATGTATGAACTTTTGCGCGAAGGTGTATTCTACAATCGCACTATCATGTTCAAGCAACGCATGACCCGCGATACCTTGCTGGACCAACATCGGACCATCAACACAGCCCTGCAAAATCGTGATCCTATTGGCGCGCGGGCTGCAATTGAGGCGCACTTGAGCTTTGTTGAGGGTGCGCTCACGGATCAGCAAAAAACGGATCGTAATGAAGCCTTTGCCCAAAAGCGGCTTGAACACGAGGTCGGACGCTAAGGTGCGTGAGAGCGGCGCATCAGATCGCGCCAAAGCCAGAACGAGATCACCAGCTGTATTGCAATGCCCACAGGTATGAATGGATGTGTAACGCCGGCGTGCTGGCTTAGGAAGACAGCCACGTTCCAAAGCCAATGCCATATGATCAAGGGCCACAGATTGCCAATTCTTAGTGCGATTGGGGCAAGGTAGAAACCGACCAGGACCGCAAACAGCACTTGCTGGGATGTCTCGGACAAACCCCGCCCACTGAACCCATTTACAAGATGAAACAGGCCAAAGAGCACAGCGCTGGTCATCATGGCCCCCGGTAATGTCAGTCGCGTCATCGCACCGCGTAAGAGAATACCGCGAAACAGGACTTCTTCACCGAAAGCGATCAACAAGGGCGTGACCAACAGCAAAATCCAAATTTGCCGGTCTATATCACGAAAGTCACTTAGCGTCAGAGCATCCATCAAGACCCAACCAATCGCACCAAGGACAAGCCATGACGGCAGCAACCAAATGACACCAGACCATCTGATGGGGCCAAATCCCATACGAGACCAACCACCCCAGCGGGAAACAATCACACAACAGAAAACGACAGCGACAAACTGGATTGGGAACAAGGCCAACAGCAACTCGCCAACATCTGTGGGGAAACGAGATTGCTGAAAGGTAAGGAGCGTGGCAACAGCAATCATCGCCGTGTAGATGACCGTCGCCCATATCCCTAGTTTGAGGCTAGGCATTCTTCCTGCTCCTGCACTTTGCCCCATGTCGTAGTGTCAAAGGACGTGCGGCCCTGTCAACGAAAAAGCCCGACTGCATCTTATGCAATCGGGCTCGCGTTTCATAAAACGACGCTGATCTAGTGCAACTTGTCAGCAACCGTCGCAATTGCGTCGTCAATCATAGCACCGGCAGACTTTGCATCCATCTGCTTAGCAATCACGTCTTTCGCAGCACCCACGGCAACAAAAATTGCCTGATCGCGCACCTCTTTGACGGCAGAGGCTTCGGCGCTGGCAATCTGCTCTTCGGCAGCGGCCAGACGACGTGTAATCGACTTTGCGATGTCTTCCTTGGCGGCCGCAGCGGCATTTGTTGCTTCTTCCTTGGCGGCAGCAACGATGCGCTCAGACTGTTCCTGAACTTCTTTTTGCTTGCGCTCATAGCTGGCCAGCAAGGACTGCGCTTCTTCGCGCAGGGCTTTCGCCTCGTCCAAGTCTGCTTTGATGCTGTCAGCCCGCTTGTCCAGCATACCGCCCACAAGGCCAGGGACCTTGAAGTAGAGCAGGATACCGACAAACAGTACAAATGCGATCGTCACGACAAAGTCGGTGTTCGCCAGAGAAAAGAACGGTTTATCACCAGCAGCAAGCGCAGGGCTGGCCGCAATTACGAACAAGGATGTGATCATCAAACGCATGGTCTTATCCCTTCATCCGTGCGGTCACCGCAGCGGTGATTGTCTTTGCATCAGCGGTGCCGCCCATGGCCGCAACCAATTCCTTGGCTGTATCCTTGGCGACTGCTGTTACGCTTTTGACTGCACCAGCGCGAATTTCGCCAATGGCTGCTTCGCTTTCGGCGGTCTTGGCAGCGATTTGTGCGTCAGCTTTCTGAAGCTCGACATCCAACTCCGCCTGAATTTCTGCTTTCGCTTCGGCCACGATCTTTTGAGCCTCGGCGCGGGCATCCACAAGAGCTTGGTCGTAGGCAGCTTCTGCTTCGGCCGCCTTGTTCTTGAGCTCTTCGGCTGCAGCAATATCGTTCGTGATCGTGCCAGAGCGCTCTGCAAGAACCGCACCAATGCGGGGCAGCGCGATGCGGGACATCACAAAATAAATAGCGATCAGCGTGACCAGCAGCCAGAAAATCTGGTTGGGCATCCAATCGGCGCAAAGCTGCGGCATGCCAAGGGCGGAACCTCCTGCATCAACGCATACTCCTGCGGCGTCTGTTGTTTCTGTTGCCATGATGGCCCCCGAATACCTTGAGTGTTTACCCGGTGGTCGCGGTCACGCGACCACCAAGCCGTAAGGATATGGGTGTGTTCTTAAACAGCGAACATCAGCAGAAGCGACACGAGGAACGCAAAGATCCCCAAAGCTTCGGCAAATGCCAGACCGATGAACAATGTTGCTGTTTGACCAGCAGCAGCAGATGGGTTGCGCAATGCGCCTGCCAGATAGTTACCTGCAACTGTACCAACACCGATTGCGGCAGCGCCACAACCGATAGCTGCGAGACCTGCGCCGATGTGTGCGAGTTGACCTTCGATTGCCATTGTATTTTCTCCTTACGAATGGACGATAATTATAGAGTGCGCAGTGACGCGCACCGCCGTTAGTGTGCGGGGTGAAGCGCGTCTTTCAGATAAACGCACGTCAGAATTGTGAAAACATAGGCCTGAATGCCGCAGACCAAAATCTCAAGACCGTAGATCGCGACGATGCCAAAAATGGCAACCGGGCTGACCAGTGTGAGGGCCGCAAAGCCAGCAAACACTTTCAGCACTGCGTGACCGGCCATGATGTTACCAGCCAAGCGAATGGAGTGGCTGACGGGACGAACGAAATAAGAGATGACTTCGATTACCGCGATGATTGGGCGCAGGATCGCCGGGGCGTCGGACATCCAGAACAAGCCAAGGAATGCAGGACCATTCTTAACGAAGCCCAAAATGGTAACCGCAAAAAACACACCGAAACCAAGGATCGCAGTGACCGCGATCATGGAGGTTGGCGAATAGGACATCGGGATCAAGGCGAGGTAGTTCGAGAACAGGATGAACAGGAACAGCGTCATTATGTAGGGAAAGTATTTCACCCCATCCTTGCCGCAGACATCCTCAACCATCTTATAAATAAAGCCGTAAATCAGCTCACCTATCGACTGCAAACGTGTGGGGATCACAGCGCGACCACGGCTGCCCAATACGAAAACCGCAACAATCGCGAGCAAGGCAAAAGCCATCCACAACGTCAGGTTTGTTGGCGTGTACCAGTGAACAGGACCATCGCCAAAAAGCGGCTTGACGATAAACTGATCCAGCGGATGGAAAACAAGACCACCTTCTTTTTCTTCAGCCACGCGCGTCACCCTCTTCTTTTGCAGCCTCAAGCTGCTTGCGTTGGACCTCTTTGGCGGATCGCATCATGGTCAGAACACCCGCCGCGAGGCCAAAGAATATAAACAGCACCAAGAAAATCGGGGTTGTGCCCAAAAGGGTATCGATCCCGTATCCGATGCCAAAGCCGATCCCAAGACCGGCAACAAGCTCTATCACCATTCGCCAGGCAAGCTGCGCCTGAGAATAATGTTCCTCCGAGTGGTGCTTCACCTCTGCCGGTTCTTTGAGCGCCGCAATTTTCGCCTCAAGTGCCTTCAGGCGGTCAGCGTCATGCGGTTCAGACATTGGTTCAATCCCCTCGAAAGGTTAGCGATGGTCTATGATCTGGGCATATCAGAGTCAATAGAACGTATTGCCTCAGTTATTTCAATCTTTTCAATGGGTTGACGTTGATAACACGACAGAAATTCATACCGTTTACCACCCGAAACACCAATCCCGACATTCAACCAAACGGTTGACTATCATATGGCAGAGCGTAGCACGGCACTCTCATCCAACAGCCAGTCGTGAAATCGGCGCACGGCTATACGTCGGGTCACACCTTCGCCGACAACAAGGTGATAGCTGCCCATGCGAATACTGATATCCGAACACTGAACCAACCGACCGGACCGCGCATCCACGTCTGCGATATCTGCGCCTGTCAGCAAAACTCCCTGCCCCAAAAGTGCGGCCTGATAAGATAACCGCGCGCGCAAACGCCAACCACCGGTTCCAGCAGGTGGTGCGCAACCAGCCGCTTCGGCCCAAAGGACCCACGTATCCTCACGCCGGTCCCGCAACAGCGGCAGCGCCAGCAATTCCTTTGATGACGGGGATTGCGACACCAAAGTGGGGCTCGCAAAGGGATACAAGGGCGCATTGCTCAGCAAGGCGGCGTCTTGGTCCTTTGGTCCTGCATGAAAAAAGCGGATGGCGAGGTCCACCTGATAGCGTGCGACGTCAGCCAACTCAGGATTAGCATCAAGCCGTATGTCAATGTCGGGAAACAAGCGCTTGAATTCCGGCAGCCGCGGCAACAACCAATTCGTTGCGAAAAGCGGCTCTGCATCAATTGTCACCTGCCCTGCGGGGCGTTGGTCAAACACCTCGGACGCTTGGGTGATCCGGTCAAACGCGGGTGTCAGTTCAGCAAGATAGCGTGTGCCTGCCTTTGTCAGCGCCACGCCCCGCGGCAAATCACGGAACAATTGCGCGCCCAGTCGGTCCTCCAACCCGCGTACATGTCGGCTGACAGCAGAATGGCTCACGCCCAGTTCATCGGCTGCGCGACTAAAGCTTCCATGCCGCCCAGCAGCTTCGAACGCACGCAGAGCATTGAGGGGAGGAAGTGAACGCGCCATCACGTAAGCGTGCCTTTTTCGCACATGTCATGTCAAGAAATTGGCTTTGATATTGCACCGACGGTCCCGCATCCTGATCTCACACACCCCTACTCAGGTTAGGAAAACCTATGGAAATAGTGACTGCTCTGGCAGGCATGTGGATCCGTTTGGCCAAGTTACTTCGCCAAGACCGCACCAAAATGCCCAAGTCTTTAAGTAACCATGCGGCACGTGATATTGGCCTGACCAAAGCCGAACTTGAGCGGCATCGCTTTGTCTGGCCATCTGAATCGAATGATCGCCCGTTGCTATGAAAAGCTGGCCTGCGCGTGCATTGGTTGCTAGGACTTGGCGCCATGACCCAACCGCTCGACACGATATTTGCGGCCCTTGCCGATCCGACGCGCCGCGCAATTCTCGCAATGCTGTTAGAGGATGATATGGCAGTCACGGATGTGGCCGAACCCTTTGAGACATCACTGGCGGCAATTTCAAAACATCTGACCGTACTCACCACCGCAGGTTTGGTCTCTCAGGAAAAACGTGGGCGGGTAAAATGGTGCAAACTGGAACCAGATGCTTTGCGCGAAGCCTCGGTCTGGATGCAGGCATTTGGCCAGATGGAAGCGATTGATCTGGACGCCTTTGAAAGCTTCTTGTCACAGGAGTTGGACAGGTAAGGTGGATCATGATCCACCTTACCTCACTCCTCGCGCAGCAACAAAACCAACGCGATGATTGTGAACAAAAGCCCCGCCAACACCGGCGCCGGCGGCGGCCCACCCCCAAAGCCAGTTCCCAAACGATCACCCATGATGGTGTCAGATAGGTATAGGCCATGACCTTGGAACTGGGCAGGTGCAAGGTCGCAAACTGCAGCAAAACAAACGTCGCCGCACTGGCAAAGACGGCCGTATAGACAATTGTAATCCAAACGATCGCCGGCAGGGCCGCCCAATCGGTCGCAACAATCGCAGACCACCCCCAAAGCGTCAGCATCAGCGACCCTGCCAGCAGTACACCAAACGAGAAGATCACAGCCGTTTCGCCGCGGTTCAACTTGCGCACCAACGGCGTATAGACCGCATGGGCCATACAGCCCCAGAAATAGATCATCTCACCCGGTCCAACCTCGAACCGGGCAATGGCCGCGACATCCGCGCGAAAGATCACCCAGATCGCGCCCAGCGCGCCGATCAGCAATGCGACCGCCATGCGCGGGGTCAGGATTTGACGCAGCAACAGCCAACCAAAGCCTGCCGTCAGAATGGGGGTCAGTGTGAACACCGCAGCGGCACTGACCGGCGGCGCAGTCTTCAGCCCCTCGAACATCAAGACGAAATAGGTCGCAAAAAACGCAGCCAGCACAACATAGCGCCATGGTGCGTTGGCTGCGGCACGCGGTACGCCCCCCTGGACCAGCACCACCGTTCCAATAATGACGGTCGCGATCCAAAAGCGCACAGCATTTAGTGCGCTGGGGGCAATCTCATTGGCCGCCAGCGATCCCAAAGCAAACGATCCCGCCACCAAAAGCGAAAATAAGAGCATCGCCAGATGCCCGGCACGTGCCGCAGGCATCAGACCTCCAGCGTTTTGATGCGGTCTTTGAGGAACCGTAGGAAAGACTGCACCTTGGTCGTGCGATGCAGGTCAACATGGGTCACAATCCAAAGCGGTGCAGCCCATTCTTCGCGACGTGGAATGACTTCTGTCAACTCTGGATGGATGGCCAGTTCCTGCGCCAACACAAATCCGATACCCGCCCCAGCAACGATTGCATCCTGCATATTCCGGTTCTCGGTGGCGCGGTAGATGAACCGGTCATCGGTCACCATTTCACGCAGCCAAGCAGCAAACGGTGCCCTGCTCTTTTCACTGTCATGTGCCACAAAGTAATGGTTCTTAAGATCGGTTTCGTCTTGGGGCAGCCCATGCCGAGCA
The DNA here is from genome assembly GCF_055693545.1 of Yoonia sp. JB2-21. Taxonomy (NCBI): domain Bacteria; kingdom Pseudomonadati; phylum Pseudomonadota; class Alphaproteobacteria; order Rhodobacterales; family Paracoccaceae; genus Yoonia; species Yoonia sp. JB2-21. The sequence continues at coordinate 2,534,450 of NZ_JBVFUC010000001.1, read as the reverse complement.
ATATATTTGTCCGAAGCAGCCAAAGCCATTTGTTGTTGCATGAAGGGCTGTACCACATTGTCGGGCTCTTCGGGCATTGAGCCTGCCCGGATCGCGACATGCGCCTCGCCGTACTCCAGTCGAAACACCCGGTCACCGGTCCGGTATCGAACGCGCACCTCCGGGTGCTCTGCCTGAAAATCGACCAATATAGGCGTCAACATACGCGAAGCCATCCCCAAGGACGTCACAACAAGATCGCCAGAGACACCCTCTCCCTGTCCCTTGATACGCCCAGCAAGCTGCGTGAACTGATCATCGGTGGCCTGGGCCACCTGCAACAGATCCTGCCCCGCTTCCGTCGCTGTGTAACCGCGCGCGTGGCGCTGGAAAAGTTTGACACCTAACCGCTGCTCAAGGGCATCAATGTGACGAATGACCGTCGCATGGTGCACCCCCAACTCTTCTGCCGCCCCACTTACGGTTCCCTTACGGGCAACCTGAAAGGCCGTCCTGATCTCATCCCAGTTATCCATTGACCACCCTGTGCGCTGGTAAACATATCCTGTTGAAATTCGGGTATTTCGTTCGTCAGCGCAAGGGAATAGTTCTGTTTCCGACCTGATAAGGAGCAAGCACATGACCACGGTTCTACACATCGACGCCTCTGGTACTTTGGATGGGTCGGTCAGTCGTGCAGCGACAGAAAAGCTGTTAGGGGACCTCTCACCTACAAAGACAATCACCCGCGATGTCGCGAAGACACCTTTGCCGCAAATCGACGCGGCGTGGATCACCACCCGTCTGATCCCGCAGTCCGACCTTTCCGACGCCGACCGCGCGGTGCTTGCATTATCTGATACGCTAATCGAAGAGCTAAAGGCAGCCGATGTGATCTTGATCGGAATGCCGATGTACAATTTTGGAATGCCGGCGGCCCTGAAAGCTTGGATCGATCTGATCGCGCGCCCTAAAGTGACATTCGCCTACACCGAAAACGGTCCAGTGGGACTATTCAAAGGGAAAAAGGCCGTGGTTGCGGTGGCATCGGGTGGCGTTCCCGTCGATAGCGCGGCGGATTTTGCGACACCACATCTGCGCCAAGTTCTACAATTCATTGGCGTCGAGGATATTACCGTCCATGTTGCCAAGGATGTTGTCGCAAGAACAGCATGAGGGTGGATGAGAGGTGCGCGAAACCGCGCACCTTTTTGTTGGCGAACCGCATCAGATCGAAAAGAAATCGTCCGCTGTCAGTGTCTCAACACCGGGTAACAGGATGGCCATATCTGCAATCTGATCATTGTCCATGTCAAACTCCAGCCGCCCGTCAACGAACCGCGCCTCAGTCACAGAGTCATCTGTCGTTGAAAAGTCTTCTTCGCCAATGAACAAGACACTGGCCTGTTCGCCACCGAAATCGAAAACATCCTGACCACTTTGAAAGTTAAAGATGGTATCGGGCGCATCAGGCACGCTTTGTTCCAAAAACTGCGTGTAGACATAGGTTTCCGCGGTGCGGTCAGACCCGATCATCGTGTCGCTACCAGCGCTGCCCAGAAGCGTCACGGCTTCCGCGACACCGGTCGATATCAACACGTCATCGCCACCGTCACCATTCATGACAAGGCCGCCAATCAGCACATCGTTGCCGTCACCACCCGTGATAACATCTTTACCGGTTGGATCCCAAATAATGTCGTCGCCGTCGTCGCCCAAGATCCGATCGCGCCCGGCACCACCCGTGATCAAGTCATCGCCAGCACCGCCGCGAATATTGTCGTCACCGGCAAGCCCGCGGATCACATCGTTATCTTCTGTTCCTTCAAGGGTATCAGCATCTTCGGTGCCGATAATTCTGTTGATTATTGGTGTCATTGAATGCACTCCTTTTTGGGGACGTTAACTGTCCAAACCGCAATTCAGGTGCGAACAGGGTGTCTTACATGATCGGGCAGGATTGCCCGCCATGTGCGTGGGTTAGAGCAAGACCAAAGGGACGGCTGACAGGCAAAAAATTCGTTGTAGGGTCATTGAGCAATGCACTGCCGAAGGGCAGTTGATTGTCGCCAAAAAGCAGGGCGAGAACGCGCTGGTCGATGGTTGTCACACGGTCGTGATCTTGTAATGCGCCCGTCTGATCCAGCGCCCGCAATCAAGTGACGATTGGACATTGCAACCACAGCACTAGGTCAGATGTCATGAAAAGTAATCTCAACCTCATGATTGCCCTGCGCGCCGCCCTCACGCTGGCCTTTCTCTATTTCGGCCTGCGCAAGCTGGGCAGTTTCAGCACCGACGTGGCCATCTACGAGGCCATCGGCTTTGGCCAATTCCCCCGCTACATCACCGGATCAATCGAGGTCATTGGCGCAGCCCTCCTATGGCGGCGCGGGCTGGAAGGTATCGCAGGGCTGTTGCTGCTGGCGACGATGATTGTGGGGCTGAACGCCCTCCTGATCTGGGTCGGCCCACCTTACTGGCATATGTTGCTGTTGATGGTCGGGACCGGCACGGTGGCCTACGCGTATCGCAACCAGACCATCGGGTTGATCCGCTAAGGTGTAGCGCCTAGGCTGCCCTCGATGAAGATTGTTCGTAACACTGACCAACAATTGATCCTCAGTTCCGTGCCATGGTTGCTCGGGATAGTGCTCTGCCTATTTGTACTTGGTAATATAGGCTTCGGTTTGAATGCTCTGTTGGCTGGCGACTGGTATCGTGCAGTCATCGTGCTAGGTCTCATGGTCCCGGTGGCGGTCTACTTTACCGTCTACCTTGTCCGTCGTGACGATCTCCTGCTAGATCGCGAACGCAACTTGGTGGAAGCACGGCATGCGACCTTTCTCAAACGGACCCGAGTGCAACACAAACTTGAGCACCTAAAGTGTGCGGAACTACAAAGTACCCCTAACGGAAAGGGCGATATGATCTATCGCATCGCGCTGGAGTTTGATGGCGGGATGGACGCTGGCACACATCCCGTGACAGAGGTTTATTCAGGCGGGCCAGGTGCTGAGCAAGGGGTAAAGGTCATCAACGACTGGCTCGCATGCAATATTGACTCGCGCGCAATCCGAGCGTAGACGCTCCTCAACACCCGGATAGCATCAGCTTTCCGGTCCCCAATCATAGGGGATCGCCCTCCGTCAGCGCGTCGCGCCCACGGGGGCGCTACTGCTTTTCGCTTCGCGTCCTTATATACGTGGGGCAACCGAAAAAATGACGAGGGCCTTGGCCAATGTTTGAAAATCTATCCGAACGCCTATCCGGTGTTTTTGACAAGCTGACCAAGCAAGGTGCGCTGACGGATGATGACGTCAAAACCGCATTGCGTGAAGTGCGGGTGGCATTGCTTGAGGCGGATGTCTCGCTGCCCGTCGCACGTGATTTCATCAAAGCGGTACAAGAAAAGGCAACCGGTCAGGCGGTCACCAAATCGATCACGCCCGGCCAACAGGTCGTCAAGATCGTCCATGATGAGCTCCAACATGTATTGACCGGCGACGCAGACCCCGGCGCGCTGAAGATCGACAACCCGCCAGCACCGATCCTGATGGTGGGTTTGCAGGGATCTGGTAAGACGACAACGACGGCCAAACTGGCCAAACGTCTGAAAGAAAAAGAGGGCAAGCGCGTGCTGATGGCCTCGCTTGATACCAACCGTCCCGCTGCGATGGAGCAATTGGCGATTTTGGGTGGACAGATTGGTGTAGACACGCTGCCGATTGTCAAAGGCGAAGACCCCGTTTCCATCGCCAAACGTGCCAAGACGCAAGCCAGCCTTGGCGGCTATGACGTCTATATGCTCGACACTGCGGGCCGGTTGCACATTGATCAGGAACTGATCGCGCAAGCGGCCGCCGTCCGTGACGTGGCCAACCCGCGCGAAACGCTGCTGGTCGTTGACGGGCTCACCGGCCAAGACGCGGTGAATGTCGCACAAGAATTCGACGACAAGATCGGCGTGACCGGCGTGGTCCTCACCCGGATGGACGGTGACGGGCGCGGTGGTGCGGCGCTGTCGATGCGCGCGATCACGGGCAAGCCAATCCGCTTTGTCGGTCTTGGCGAAAAGATGGACGCGATTGAAACGTTCGAGCCAGAACGCATCGCAGGGCGCATCCTCGGCATGGGCGATATCGTCGCGCTGGTCGAAAAGGCGCAGGAAACGATTGAGGCCGAACAAGCCGAAAAGATGATGAAGCGCTTCCAGAAGGGTCGCTTCAACATGAACGACCTCAAGATGCAGCTTGAGCAGATGATGAAAATGGGCGGCATGGAAGGCATGATGGGCATGATGCCCGGTGCGGCGAAGATGGGAAAACAGATGGCTGCGGCTGGCATGGATGACAGCATTCTGAAACGCCAGATTGCACTGATCAACTCAATGACAAAAAAAGAACGTGCCAACCCTGATCTGCTGGCGGCCTCCCGCAAGAAGCGGATCGCGAAAGGTGCCGGCCTCGAAGTGTCAGAACTGAACAAGCTGGTCAAACAGCACCGCCAGATGGCCGACATGATGAAGAAGATGGGCAAAGGCGGGATGCTGAAACAGGCCATGAAGGGCATGTTCGGCAAAGGCGGTCCTGACGGCGGCATGCCCGACGTGAATGACCCCAAGGCGATGGCGGAAGCGGCCAAAGCATTGCAAGGCAAGATGCCAACCGGCATGCCCGGTCTTGGCGGCGGCGGCATGCAACTGCCCCCGGGCTCTCTGGCTTTGGGAAAAAGAAATGACCCAAACCATGCCAGTCCCCCGTCTTTCTATGTCCAATCAAACTTCCGCCGGAGGCATCCTGCCCTCTGCGACCCAATGCGGATGCTGCATCTAAAATGACCCCGGCCCCCACCCTCATAACAGCGCGGCTTGTTCTGCGCGGCCCGCAAAAGCGGGACCTCGCGGCGTTCACCGCGTGGGTCACCGGCTCTGCGCGGATGGCGGCCGTGGGTGGGCCCGGTACAGAGCGTGATGCATGGCGCGGATTTATTGCCGGGATCGGACACTGGCAGTGGCACGGCTACGGGTTTTTCACAGTGACCGAACGAAAGACGGGCATTGCGACCGGTCGGGTCGGGATCATCAACCATATCGAATGGCCACAGCCAGAAATGGCGTGGCATATGTTTGATGGGTTCGAAGGGCGGTCCTATGCGTTTGAGGCGGCTTGCGCGGTACGCGAATGGGCGGGCCGGACGCTTGGACTTGAGCCGCTGATCTCGCTGATTTCGCCAAGCAACACCCGGTCTTTGGCACTGGCCACCCGTCTGGGCGCCGTGGAAGAGCGCCGCGATGTGGTGGACGGAGAAAACTGCATCGTCTTCCGGCACCTGCCCTTTGATGACAAGCGCGCGATGGCACAAGCGGCAGAGGCTATCGTATGATCCCAACATTGCACACAGACCGCCTCACATTGCGCCCCTATCGACGCGATGATTTCGATGCCTATGCTGCATTCATGGCCAGTGACCGTGCGATCCATATGGACGGACCGCTTGACCGCGATAAGGCATGGACGTGGTTTACCAACGACATCGCCACATGGGCGCTTTATGGCTTTGGCACGCTTGCGATTGAGATGGATGGGCAACGCGCCGGTGGCGTCGGTCTGGTGCATCCTCCGCATTTTCCCGAACCCGAGTGTGGCTGGTTTATCTATGACGGGTTTGAGGGCCGCGGCATCGCATCCGAGGCCGGGCGCGCGATACTTGATCATACATTCGCTACAACCAACCTACCCAGCATCGTCAGCTATATTGGGGAGCGTAATGCGGCCTCGATCGCTGTGGCGCAAAAGCTTGGGGCGGTTTTGGACCGGGACGCAAAAGCGCCCGAAGACGAAGGCACGCTTGTCTATCGCCACGCCAGAAATTCTGAACAAGGATTTGTCCAATGACAGACACCACAACCCGTGCCGCCGAGGTTCTGAAGGGCCACCGCGAGAGCATTGACCGGCTAGATGCTATCCTCGTCTATACACTGGGCGAGCGGTTCAAACACACGCAAGCCGTGGGCCGCCTGAAGGCGGAACATGACCTGCCCCCATCCGACCCCGCGCGTGAAGAAAGCCAGATCGCGCGGCTCACCGACCTTGCAAACCGGGCCGATCTGGACCCGGAATTTGCTAAGAAATTCCTCAATTTCATTATTGAGGAAGTCATCCAACACCACAAACAACACCAATCGTAAGGTGGATTATGATCCACCTTACAAGCATCATCTTTAAGGAGACTATCTGATGGCTATGAAAATCCGTTTGGCCCGTGGCGGCTCAAAGAAACGTCCATTTTACGCAATTGTGGCTGCTGACAGCCGCATGCCGCGCGATGGCCGCTTCATTGAAAAGCTGGGCACATATAACCCCATGCTACCCAAAGACAGCGAAGAGCGCGTGAAAATGAACATGGAGCGCGTGAAATACTGGTTGGGCGAAGGCGCACAGCCAACTGACCGCGTATCCCGCATGCTGGAAGCCGCAGGCGAGCTGCCCAAGAAAGACCGTAGCAATCCCAAGAAGGGTACACCTGGCAAGGCGGCGCAGGCGCGCGCAGAAGAGAAGGCAGCGAAGGTCGCCGCCGCGGAAGAAGCCGCAAAAGTACCGATCGAAGAAGCCCCTGCCGAAGAAACTGCGGCCGAAGAAGCACCAGCTGAAGAAGCAAAAGCAGAAGAGTAGGCCTTCAGTATGTTGCCCCGGTGATCACCGGGGCAACATTTCCATCACGCGAGGGCGCCATCCATGTTTCGCTTGCTGCGCACCATCATCCTTGTGATGTTCGCCTTTGTGGCAGGCATGCTGTTTGAACGGGAAGGCCGTCAGGAGACCTGCGAAAACGGCGGTGGATTGTGGGTAGAAAGCATCTGTGTCGGAATGGATTTAAGCAAATGACAGATCGGGTGATTGTTGGGGCCATCAGCGGCGCATTTGGTGTTCATGGCGAAGTGCGCCTGAAGTCCTATTGCGCAGATCCGCAAGCGATTGCTGACTATGTACCTTTGTACACTGACAACGGGCGCGCGTTCACGCAGATTGTGCTGACCGGTCAGCTGAAGAATGGCTTCACGGCCCGCGTTGACGGTGTCATTACAAAGGAAGACGCAGATGCCCTGCGCAATGTCGATCTCTATGCTGATCGTGATCTCATGCCGTCTTTGCCGGACGACGAATACTATCACGCCGATCTGATCGGGCTTTGCGTACTTGATACCGGGGGCGCAACCCTTGGAACGGTCAAGCATGTTATGGATCACGGTGCGGGTGATCTGTTAGAGGTTGTGGTGCCCGGCGCGCGCGACACTGTGTTATTACCATTTACTCACACCGCTGTTCCGACTGTTGATCTGGCCAGCGGCCGTATCATTGCCGATCCGCCAGAGGGGCTTTTCCCCGATGCAACAGGCTGAGGGCCGCCGCATTATTCTGCACCCCGGGTTTCACAAAACCGGTACATCGACTGTTCAGGCGACGCTGGCCGCAGGTCGCCAGACCCTCATGCCCTGGACCCAGATCCTGTTGAAAGAGGATTTGCCCGCTCTTTGTGACAATGCCCAGCGATATGCGCGCACTCCGTCTGGTGCGCATCTGGCGGAGTTGCGCAAAACGCTGGTGTCAGCGGTGGCATCATGGGACCCGTCAGATCCCCGGTCCATCATCATTAGTGCCGAAGATCTTTGCGGTGCCATCCCCGGTCGCGCAGGGCGCGTTGGCTATCCACATGCCACGGAGCTCATGCAGCTGCTCGCTGGAGCCTTGCTGCCGCTGGGCCCGGTTTACATCTATCTGTCCATCCGGGATCGAGACGGCTGGATGCGCAGTTGTTACGGCCATCACTTGCGCCATAGCAGCCTTGCGCTCGATCTTGACGAATATGTGGCCACGCAATCCATCGGCGCAGACCTGACCGGCATTGTGAGCGCGATCGCAGCGGCCTGTCCCAACGTCACCGTCAGCAGCATGAGGCTGGCAGAGAGTGCTGGTCAGCCACAAGGGCCGGCAACCCCGCTTTTGGATATGGCACTTATTCCAATGGCCGCGCGCGCGGCCCTGCACATTCCTCCACCAAAAAATGTGGCCTTGCCACCTCACATTCAGGCTGATCTTTTAGCCCTGAACAGAGCGCATAGCGACAAAGGCCCGCGGGACGCCGCCAAACAAAAGTTGCTGTCCGACCACAGAAAGACACGGCGATGAAATCAGCCTCTAAATCCCACGGCCGCATCGCCGTCCGCCCAACAGTGAAACCCCGCGCGTTGATGACGGATGCGCCCGACATCGCCGGCTGCTGGACAGCGCAGATCATCACGCTTTTCCCGCAGGCTTTCCCCGGGGTGCTGGGCGAAAGCCTGACGGGCAAAGCCTTGCAGGATGGACTGTGGCAATTACAGACCTACGACTTACGGCAATATGGAATTGGCAGACACCGCAATGTCGATGACACGCCTGCTGGCGGTGGTGCTGGCATGGTGCTGCGTGCTGATGTGCTGGAGAAGGCCATCACGGATGCGCGCCAAGGCACGAAGGGCGTCGCACCTCTCGTCTATCTTTCGCCGCGTGGCCGCCCGTTTGATCAGGCGATGGCCCGCGATTGGGCACGGATGGATGGGGTGACGATGCTTTGTGGCCGCTTTGAAGGTGTGGACGAACGCGTGCTGCACCACTTTGGCATTCAGGAAGTCAGCCTGGGGGATTTTGTCATGACGGGTGGCGAGATTGCCGCACAGGCGATGATTGATGCCACTGTCCGCTTGTTACCGGGCGTGCTGGGGAATGCAGAAAGCGCCGTTGAAGAGAGTTTCTCGAGCGGGCTCTTGGAGCATCCGCAGTTCACCAAACCCGCTGACTGGCAAGGACTTCCAATCCCTGAGGTGCTTTTGTGCGGCAACCACGCCAAGATAGCGGAATGGCGCCGTAAGATGTCAGAGAAGATCACGCAGGACCGCAGGCCTGATTTGTGGGACAGGTACCAGAAGAAATAGGGGCGCTGCCCCTCGGCTGCGCCTCACCCCGAAGTTTCATGGGACATAGAAAGATGATGGAGGTATCGTGATGCTAAGTGCGAGTTTCATATTTACAGAAACCGGTTTGGATGCAGAGTTCTTTCGTCTGGATGGGTTGATCGCTGAAGCGGCAGAGGCAACCCCGGGGTTTTTGGGCAAAGAGAATTGGGTCACGCCTGATGGAGCCAAGAAGAACTCAATCTACTATTGGCAGGATCAGGCAGCGTTGCGGGCGTTTTCGAGCCATCCGCTACACCTTGAGGCCAAGGCGCAGTATCAGAAATGGTACGGCGGATTTCATGTTGTGATCTCGGAAGTCGTGAAATCCTATGGCGATGGGACACTCGCCCATGTCACACCGAATAACCGCCACGTAAAGCGCCCTAAGACCCCTTGATCCATTGGGCCCAGCCGCTTATACGGCAGCATTCTCGGTCGGCTGTGCTGATTCCGGGTGTTGGTTTATGGAACCATTTGGATCATGAGAGCACCTTCGTTGGTGCACCCCTCACCAGACAGGCCGGACGATCACAAAAAAGAAACGATGACGCATCTCTGGCGGGCAGGCGACTAGACCCGGAAACGACACAGAGCTCTGGGCCACGCGAACAAACATTGCGGATAACCGCAAGCATCATAAGGAGCGTTTCAGATGGACCTGATCGCAGAACTCGAAGCGGAACAAGTCGCAGCCCTTGGCGCGAATATTCCTGACTTCAAAGCGGGTGACACCATCCGCGTCGGTTACAAAGTGACCGAAGGCACACGCAGCCGTGTGCAAAACTACGAAGGCGTGTGCATCGCCCGCAAGAACGGCAAAGGTATTGCCGGGTCTTTCACAGTGCGCAAGATTTCCTTTGGCGAAGGTGTGGAGCGTGTCTTCCCGCTGCATTCCACCAACATCGACAGCATCACGGTTGTACGCCGTGGTCGCGTGCGTCGCGCCAAGCTGTACTATCTGCGTTCGCGTCGCGGTAAATCCGCACGTATCGCAGAGGTCACCAACTACAAAGCGCCCAAGGGCGCACAAGCATAAGGATCGTTGCTCATGAAAAAAGATACGCATCCCGACTACCACATCATCGACGTCAAAATGACCGATGGCACAGTGGTGCAGATGAAATCCACATGGGGCAAGGAAGGCGACGTGATGTCGTTGGATATTGATCCATCCGTGCACCCTGCATGGAACGGTGGCTCCACTCGCTTGATGGACGCCGGTGGCCGTGTGTCCAAGTTCAAGAACAAATACGCTGGTCTTGGTTTTTAAGAGCCGCGTGGGTTTCACCTATGACATTTGGAAACGCCGCTCCTATTTGGGGCGGCGTTTTTCTTTTGAGATGTCTGGTTGGCGGAACGAAGTTGCCATTTGTAGAAATTGCGGAAATGTCTTCTTAAGCGCAGCGCTGAGGCATTTGGCCGTTGTCTTTTACAAAATCGAATAGCAGCTGATCACCATATATCCGGTCCGTCACAATAATCTGGTCAATTATCAGGCCGAACCTGTTTCCTTGTCCCGAAATTTCGATCTGAGAACCCATTGCGACGCAATTGAGCACATTACTCAATGGCATGGGTAGGCGGTGACCGTATGCAAGACGCCATCCGTCGACAGTACGACGCGACGAATAACTTGATGCGATTACGCTGGTTATTGTTTGAGGTTCGCGGGCATCATGGACGAGAATCTGCGCGCCAAAAGAAACGAAAGTGCGTGACGTCGCATAGCTGCTCATTACTATAGCAAGAGTCGTCAGCAAAATAACTTTGAACAGGCTTGGCTTTTTATAATTAGCGACAAGTCCCATTTGAATCCGCTTTGCGAGTAGGCCTACGAACGCCGCGCCTAAAACACCGCCGGCTAATGCGCTCGGCAGTCGCACCATCTCCACCAAAACTGGTGTGGGGAGAAGCCTAGGGCTGGGACCCAAATAAAAACCAATCAATATAGAAAACAAAATCAAACCAACAGTACAAGCCGCCAAATTAACTACACGAACACTCACTAGCCACCTGCCCTTCCCAAATTTAGCTGAACAGCCATATTAGCAATCGTTTGTTACGCCTCTTTCGTCACAGATCTAAAACTTCCGTCAATCTTGATCAACTTACAAGTCTTTCGTGATCATGAGAAAGCAGCCATTCACGCCTCTCGCAAAATTGGCCGATGCCGGACGTTTCGGACATTAAAGACTACTCATGAACCAGACAATATCCCAAGAATACATCCACAACCGGTGTTATGTCTTGGTCAGTCCATTGAACGGTCAACGTAGCGGGTGGAATGGTTGGCTCAAAGCCATCTGGATACGGTCGAACTAACGCCCTATGGATCACCAACGTGTAGACGCTTCCCTCAAAAGTAGACGCAGCAAACCCTATCGTCGGCGCATGAATGTTGGCTTGAGATAACAGAACCCCAGTAACACCTATCCCATTGATCTTGAATGAGACTTGATCTTCTCCATCAAGACCGGCCATTATTTTGAGAACTTCGCCTTGTGATGATTGAACTGAGCAGTCGAACTTGATGCCTATTACCCCATCAGTTTCTTTGATCTCAGCAAAAGCAGTTGAATGCGAGAGCGAGCTGACGGCCAGAACAGTACCAAGAACTGACCCTGGTCGCCATTTTTGTAGTTGCAACAATGTAGGTGCGATCATGCGGTTTCCATAGTCAGGTCCACATTAGATTGCTGAATGGCTCATGTCTATTTTGGCTCTTGGCCGCCACACGCTCAAAGCAAAAGACCACCTGAAACTCGGGTGGCCTTTCGTTTTTCACGTTCTCAACTATTTCTACGCCGCAGACTGCCCGCGCGACCGGTTTCCGCCGCCGCCGCGACGACGCCCGCCGGGTTTCCCTTGACCGCCGCCCGGCTTGCCGCCAGCACGCTGGCCACCACCACCGCGACGGCCACCGCCGTTAGGCCGCTTTTTCTGACCGGGCTGGATTTCCCATTCGCGCCCTGATGCGACAGGAATGGTATCTTTCATCGCTTTTTCGATGTCTTTCAATTCGATCATCTCATCGGGTGCAACCAATGCGACGGCGCTGCCATCGGCACCGGCGCGTGCTGTCCGGCCGATGCGGTGCACATAGTTTTCAGCCACGTTTGGCAGGTCGTAGTTGTAGACGAACCGCACATCGGGGATGTCGAGGCCGCGCGCCGCCACATCTGTTGCCACCAGAACGCGGGTTTTCCCTGCCTTGAAAGCCTCAAGCGCGCGTTGGCGTTGCCCTTGGGATTTGTTGCCGTGGATGGAAGCGGCGGCAAAGCCCTTTTTCTCAAGCACTTTATAGAGTTTTTCACAGCCGTGTTTGGTCCGTCCAAAAACGATCGCCAACTCGTCCCGGTGTTTATCCAGCAACTCGATCAAAAGGTCGGTCTTGGCGGCTTGCGCCACGAAATGCACAGATTGGTTGATCTTTTTGACGGCCTGACCGGGAGGGTTCACCTGCACACGCACAGCGTCTGTCAGGTAGGTGCCTGCCAACTCACCCATCAGTTTCGGCATTGTGGCCGAGAACATCATCGTCTGACGGTCTTTCGCCAACAGCGGTGCGATACGGCGTAGTGCGTGGATAAATCCCATGTCGAGCATCTGGTCGGCCTCGTCCAGCACCAGATAGATGGTTTCGTCCAAGCGCACGGCACGGCGATCCAGCAGGTCAATCAAACGACCCGGCGTGGCGACCAGCAGGTCGACACCACCTGCAAGCCGTTTGGTTTGGGCAACGATCCCTGCCCCACCAACGACCAGCGCCACTTTCAAATGGCTGCCTTTGGTGTAGGCGGTCAGGTTGTCGGCGATCTGTTTGGCCAGTTCGCGTGTCGGCGCGAGGATCAGACCACGTGCCGTCTTGCCGTTTGGCTTCACCCCTGCCTTCATCAGTGCATGGATCATCGGCAAACCAAAGGCCGCGGTCTTACCGCTGCCTGTCTGCGCAAGACCCATCACATCGCGGCCATTCATGGCGTGCGGGATGGCTTGGGTCTGGATCGGGGTGGGATTGGTGATCCCTTGTTCTTTGAGTACGTTAATCAGTCGGGGCGCAAGGCCCAGCATGTCGAAATCCATAAAGGAGTATCCTAATCTGTAAGCGAGCCTTTGGCCCGCGCATATCATTTGGCCCACAGCAGGATGCCGTGAAACCGGTGCAAGGTTGCGCCAATATGCTGACAGCCAAGACCGCATTGTCCGGGCGCCGATGTGGCGCGGGACCCCCTGCGTGATGTGGGAACCTGAAGTTTCAACGACGCCTTGCGAATAGACCTATCCGGCCCCGCTCTGCTCACGCGGCAGCATGCGTCGGTTGAGCGTGACATGAGGGTTGCAGTCGCTTCTGTCAAGTCTTGTGGAAAAAGACGCTGCGACGTGTTCCTTGTGCTTTCCCTCACCCGGGCCACATCATATAGTTTTCTAAAGCTTGAATGGTAAGGAATCGTCCAGTGGCGCATATTATTGTTGTCGGCAATGAAAAGGGCGGTGCAGGTAAGTCGACTGTGTCGATGCACGTCGGAACTGCATTGGCGCGGATGGGCCATAAAGTCGGCACGCTAGATCTGGATTTGCGTCAAAAAACACTGGGACGCTATGTGCGAAACCGCGAGGTTTTCTTGATGAAGAAGGGGTTGGATTTGCCCACCCCATACTATCACGACCTGCCGGAGATTGACCAAAACACCCTGAAACCCGGTGAAAACGCATTTGATCATCGCCTGTCGATGGCCGTGGGACAGATGGAACCAACCTCTGATTTCATCCTCATTGATTGCCCCGGCTCGCATACCCGTCTGAGCCAGGTCGCCCATTCCTTGGCCGATACGCTGATTACCCCTCTGAACGACAGTTTCATTGATTTTGACCTGCTGGCCCATGTCGATAGCGACGGAGAAGAGATCACGGGCCCATCGGTTTATTCCGAAATGGTGTGGAATGCCCGGCAGCTACGCAGTCAGGCGGGGCTCAAGCCCATCGACTGGGTCGTTGTCCGCAACCGCATGGGCGCGCAGGCCATGGTCAACAAGCAAAAGATGGAACGCGCGATTGCGAAATTGTCCAAACGGATCGGGTTTCGCACCGCCCCCGGTTTCAATGAACGCGTCATTTTCCGCGAACTCTTCCCCCGTGGCCTGACCCTGCTGGACCTGCGGGATATTGGCGTGAAGGGGATGAATATCTCGAATGTGGCTGCCCGTCAGGAGTTACGGGACCTTATCAAAGCGCTCGACTTGCCCGGTGTTTCCGTAGAATTCTGATCGGCCCGCCACCGTGTTGTGAATGAAATCGCGCGAAATGAGTCTTTCGTTAATCAAATCAGCGGCCTACTGTACCCCTAACTAGGGAGGGTTGGTTTTGCGTGAATTGATTTCATTGCAGCGCTATGCGACGTTTGCATTTGTCGCCACTATGGCCGTGATTTGCTTTGTCGTGGGCTTCTGGGCACCTTGGGTTTTTGCACTATTTATCGTCTTTGCAGCGCTCACAGTTGTTGGGATAAGGGACGTCAACCAGACCAGCCACGCTATCGTACGGAACTATCCGGTGCTTGGTCATATCCGGTTCTTGTTCGAAAAAATTCGCCCGGAAATTCGCCAGTATCTGATCGAAGGCGATCAGGAAGAACAGCCCTTTAGCCGGGAACAACGATCGCTGGTCTACCAACGGGCTAAGGGTGCCGAAGACAAGCGTCCCTTTGGCAGCCACGAGCGTGTCTACGAGGCCGGCTATTCTTGGTTGACCCATTCAGTTCAGCCAACCCACTTTGAAGACACAGATTTCCGGGTGAAAGTCGGCGGTGAGAACTGCAAAAAACCCTACAGCGCATCACTGTACAACATCTCTGCGATGAGCTTTGGATCATTATCCGCAAACGCCATTTCGGCCTTGAACAAGGGCGCAAAGATGGGCGGTTTTGCCCATGACACCGGCGAAGGTGGTATCAGCCGCTACCATCGTGACGGCGGCGGCGATCTGATCTATGAAGTCGGATCAGGCTATTTTGGCTGCCGCAACGACGATGGCACATTCAACCCTGACAAGTTCGCAAAGCAGGCAGCCGACGATCAGGTCAAAATGATCGAGATTAAACTCAGTCAAGGTGCCAAGCCCGGACATGGAGGTATGTTGCCGGCCGCCAAGATTACACCGGAAATCGCCGAAGCAAGGGATATTCCAATGGGTGTCGATTGCGTTTCGCCGGCAGGCCACAGCGCATTTTCTGGTCCAATGGAACTGATGCGATTTGTCGGCCAGCTGCGTGAACTTTCCGGCGGTAAACCTATCGGGTTCAAGCTTTGTATCGGTCACCGGCGTGAGTTCATGTGCATGGTCAAGGCCATGCTCGAAACCGGAATCATTCCTGACTTTATCGTGGTCGATGGTACAGAAGGCGGCACCGGGGCGGCCCCACTCGAATTTGCCAATCATGTGGGGATGCCCATGGTCGAGGGTCTGACCTTTGTGCACAACACCTTGCGCGGTGCGGGCATTCGCGATCAGGTCAAGATCGGTGCCGCGGGCAAGGTTGTCAGCGCTTTTGATATTGCCAAGGCGCTTTCCATAGGTGCCGATTGGTGCAATTCGGCGCGCGGTTATATGTTCGCTATTGGTTGCATTCAGGCCCAGGCCTGCCACACGAACCACTGCCCAGTCGGCGTGACCACGCAAGACCCGGTGCGCCAGGCGGCCCTGAACGTCAACGACAAGAGCAAACGCGTCGCGCGTTTCCATGCCAACACGTTGAAAGCCTTGGGCGAGATGGCGGGTGCGGCAGGTCTGGATGATCCTTGCGGGTTCCTGCCCTATCATTTCATGACGCGCAAAGCTGATGGGCAAATGACGGAGGCCGCTGATGTCTATACCTACATGCGCGAAGGTTTTTTGCTGGACGATGGCGACGATAACCCAATCTACCGCGAACGCTGGAAGCGGGCGAATGCCCATAGCTTTGCGCCGCCTGAAGCGGCGATGTAGTCAATCCTGACGCGGTGGCGTTTTGCCTGCGATCCGCATGAACAGCGAAACGCGTGGGGTCGTTGCTGTCTCTGAGCGCGAACGTGTGCGCAGCACCGGCGTATTCTCAGACATACCGCTACTGCTTTCGCGCAGGACGATATACAGACCGCTGGCAATGATAATCCCAGCCCCGATGGCCGTCGCCTGATCAATGACCTCATCAAAAAACAGGTAGCCAAAGATACTCGCCCAGATAATCTGGCTGTATTGCATAGGCGCGATAATCGCAGCTTCACCCGCTTGGTAGGCGGCGATCACCAGACGACTGGCGATCCAGGCGAATGTCGCGATGACACCCAGCAACCCCAGATGTTCAATTGGCATTGGTTGATAAACGAACGGCAACGCGCACGCCATCACCACAAAGTTCACCATCATCGGATAAAGCAACATGACGACAGGGCGTTCTTCGGATCCGATTTTGCGCACTACGATAGAAGCAAGCGACCCACCGATAGCTGCCGCAAGTGCGGCAAGGTGGCCCAGCGTCAAATCTGTTTGGCCGGGCCGCAAGACGACCATGACGCCGGCGAGGCCCACAAGAACCGCCAACCAGCGGCGCAAGCGCACCGTTTCACCCAACACCGGGATCGCCAGGATCGTGATCAAAAGAGGCGACGCAAAGAGGATCGCATAGGTCTGCGCCAAAGGCAGGACGGAAAGGGCGTAGAATGCCGAAACCCCGGTGATGACCGCGGCAATGGTGCGCAAGGCCAGCCACCACGGATGAACAGGAACCAATGTGCCTGGCTTGACGTCCCGCATCATCATGACCATCGCCAGCGGAAAGCTCAGTAAAACACTAAAGAACACGATCTGAAACGGGGAATAGACCCCGCCCAGAAATTTTACCACAACATCATGAGAGGAGAAGATGCCAAAGGCCAGCAACGCAAGCAACGCACCTTTGGCATTCGGAGACATGTTAGAGGCTCGCGTCGAGTGCTGCGAGGATGACATCGCCCATTTCGGTGGTGCTGAGTGGTGTGCCACCCTCTGGTCCCATCAGATCACCGGTGCGTGCACCATCCGCGAGCACTTTTTCGATCGCAGATTCCAGACGATCCGCCTCTGCACCCTCGTCAAAGGAATAACGCAGCGCCATTGCAAAGCTAAGGATACAGGCAATGGGGTTCGCCTTGCCTTGACCAGTGATGTCAGGGGCAGAGCCATGTACCGGCTCATACATCGCCTTTGGACGACCATTGGCCATTGGCAGGCCAAGCGACGCAGATGGCAACATGCCCAACGATCCAGTCAGCATCGCGGCGCAATCAGACAAGATGTCACCAAACAGGTTGTCAGTCAGTATAACGTCAAACTGCTTGGGCGCACGCACCAGCTGCATCGCGCCGTTGTCAGCGTACATATGGCTTAGTTCAACCTCAGGATAGTCCGCATGCACTTCGGTCACGACATCGCGCCAAAGGATACCACTCTCCATGACATTGGCCTTTTCCATGGAACAAACCTTCTTGCCCCGCTTCATCGCAAGATCAAAGGCAGCACGCGCAGCGCGCTCAATCTCGGCCTCTGTGTAACGCTGGGTATTCACGCCAACGCGCATGTTATCTTCGATATGGATCCCGCGCGGTTCGCCAAAATAGACCCCGGACGTCAGTTCGCGCACGATCATAATGTCGAGGCCTGAAATCAGGTCTTTCTTCAAAGAAGAAAAATCGGCCAAAGCGTCAAAGCATTGCGCCGGGCGCAGGTTAGCGAATAGATCCATTTCCTTGCGCAAACGCAGCAACCCGCGCTCTGGCTTTACGCTGAAATCCAAAACATCGTATTTTGGCCCACCAACGGCGCCCAGCAAAACCGCATCAACCTCTTGCGCCTTGGCCATCGTGTCATCATGCAGGGGCACGCCGTGCGCATCATAGGCAGCGCCGCCAACAAGATCCTCGGAGACATCAAAAGTCAGGTCCCGCTTGTCGCCAAACCAGCGAATGATCCGCTTCACCTCGTCCATGACTTCGGGGCCGATGCCGTCACCGGCGAGGATCAAAAGGGAAGGGTTTGCCATGGGTCAGGTCCTTGCTGGAATATGTTGCAAAGCCCCTAGCGCGATGGCGCGCGGGGTTCAAGATACCAAGGGCCTTAACCCATCCACCAACAGATCCCAAATACGGCGAATGCGCGGGGTTTGTCGCATCGCTTCGTGGGCCGTCAGCCAGATGGACAGAGGAGGAATATGAATATCCTTCATCAATTCATCGACCAATGGATCAAGGCGCCCGACATTGGTTTGCGCGAACCCAATGCCGCAACCTGCGCGGACGAGTTCCCAATAAGCGATATGGTCGTCGCAGCGTACCTTGAACCAATCCCGATCAACTTGCACACCCACACGGGCCATACCGTCAATGATGTGGGTGTGAACGTCATAACCAACGAAGTCATGCTCCGCGATACCATCAAGCGATAGAGGCGTTCCGCGCTCTGCGAGATATGTCTTTGCCGCAAACACACCAAGTTCAATATCCCCGATATGCTGTGTCACAAGGTCAAGCTGCGTTGGTCGATACATGCGGACGGCGATGTCGGCCTCGCGAAAAAGCAGGTTGCTGGTGTCGTCGCTGGGGACCAGTTCAATCGCGATTTCCGGTTCAAGCTTGCGGATCCTGGCGATGATCGGCGGCAGATG
Organism: Yoonia sp. JB2-21; assembly: GCF_055693545.1. Taxonomy (NCBI): domain Bacteria; kingdom Pseudomonadati; phylum Pseudomonadota; class Alphaproteobacteria; order Rhodobacterales; family Paracoccaceae; genus Yoonia; species Yoonia sp. JB2-21. Next base: position 2,515,803 of record NZ_JBVFUC010000001.1, on the reverse strand, counting down.
CATGGCGGACGTCGCTACACTTGCCGTAATCCGCACAGTGCCATCCAGACGCGCCTGCTGGCCGGCGGCGCTGAGCGCGATCTGGCGCACTGCATCATGCATGGCTTTGGCGGGCGCAACCAATTCGGCGCCAGTCTGTGTCAAGGCAAAGCCACGCGGCTGGCGGCGAAACAACTCTGCACCAAGCTGCGCCTCGATGGCTTTTATCTGACGGCCGAGGGTGGGTTGACTGGTTCCCAGCTGCCGCGCGGCACCCGACAAACTGCCGGTTTCCGCGACCGCAAGAAAGGTTTGTACCAGCGACCAATCCAGTGTTTCAAATGACTTACCCATTCATTTATGAATACATGATCTGCGCAATCTAGCAATTTATTTAGCATAGAACCTATCGCATATTCCCACCAACCGAAACCAAAGGAGCAATCAGATGCAACAGACCGTTCTTATTCTCGGTGGGTCAGGCAAGATCGGTAGCCGTGCCACCGATGCCTTCTGGGACGCAGGGTGGGAGGTTCGCCAATACGATCGCAAAAGCGGGGACATGGAAAAAGCAGCCGTCGGTGTTGATGTCATCGTCAATGGCCTAAACCCGCCCGCGTACCATGATTGGGAGAACACTATTCCTGCGATTACCGATCAAGTGATTGCAGCAGCCAGAGCAAGCGGCGCAACGGTTATCATTCCCGGCAACATCTATAATTTCGGCGATCAACCGGGGACTTTGGACGAAAATACACCGCAAACACCCCACACAAAAAAAGGGCGTGTGCGTGTGCAAATGGAAGAAAGCTATCGCGCATCCGGTGTTCAGACCATTGTGTTGCGCGCAGGCAATTTCATTGACCCCGACGGCAATGGCGACATCATGAGCATGCTGATGATGCGAGACATCCGTAAGGACAAGATCACAACCGCCGGTGACCCTGATGCGATGCAAGCCTATGCCTACGTGCCCGATTGGGGACGTGCCGCAGTGAAGCTTGCGGAACGGCGCGCTGAACTTAGCCGTTTCGAGGATGTACCCTTTCCCGGTCATGCGTTCACGGGGGCCGACCTTCAGCGCGTTGTCACGCAACATACCGGGCGGTCTGTCAGCATCAATCGCCTGCCTTGGTGGGCAATGATCGTGCTGAGTCCCTTTTGGGAACTTGCCCGCGAAATGCGTGAAATGCGCTACCTCTACGAGATGCCACATCGGATCGGGTCGGCCAAGTTTGACGCACTCCTGCCAGACTTTGAACCAACCAATCTGGAAGTTGTGATGCTGGCCGGACTACCGGCTGATGTCGACCCAGACAAGGTGGTGCGGGCCAGCCGCCAAGCCGTCGTCGCCAACTAAGGTGCGCAAAGGGTCTTCTGGCGTAGGCCAGAAGACCCCGGCATCGGCAACCCTCCAATCCTTTGACGGCAGAACATAACTGACCCGCAGATCGCCGGGGCCGGCTTCTGGCCAATCTGCGGTATCCTTGCCCGGCAGTGGATCAATCAGCTGCGGATGATCAAGAAACCGCGCCATGACGTCGGAAAAACCTTGCCCATCATCTGGATCAAGATTGGTATTGCCCGCGAAAACAAAGCTGTCCGGAGCCGGTCCAAAACCGCCGTCCAAAACAATCTGCCACATCCGCAACTCATCCCGATTGCGCAGACCGTTTATATCCTCTTCCCCATCAAACACGGGCGGTGTAGCCGAGAAAGCCAATAGCGACAGAACATGCCCATCGGCGAGTTTGATTGGGACAATCCAATGCCCGGTCGAAGACAGTCGCATCACTTCCTGCGCTGCGGCAGATGGAAACGGGCCATACACCGTTTTTGGCAAAGTGGCGCCCGGCAAATCCCGCCAAAGAAACGTGGAGAGGCCAACAGTTCCAAATATATCAACGGGATAGCGCGATAGAATAGCCATACCGCCGTCACCCGCGAAACGTCCGTATCCATAAGCATCCCGGGCATCGCCAAGGCGCCCATTCCCATCCAGATCAAGACCTGAAGCAACACCCGCGTTCGGCTGCAATGAAAATTGAAACGGGTAGGCCGCGCCAAACAGGGCGGCGAATGCTGTCAGAGCAAAGTTATCGAGGTCATAATCAAAATCAGTAAGAACCAAAATGTCGGGACCAATATGGCGAACGATATCCCGAACGGCCAAGATCTGCGGATCGTTCCCGCGATCAATGTCACGCAATAGCAAGCCCGGACCATCTCTGCTGAGTGGCGCGGCGAAGGTCGCGATACGAAGCGTGTCGGGCTGAACGGGCGTAGCAAATATACTGAACGCCGAAATGATGCACGCGATTCGCCGTACTATCGATCGGATGCCTTGCTGCGCTGCATCTCGATCATTTGCGCGACCCTGCTGAGCGCGACACCACGCATTAAGATACTTGCTGGCAAAAATGCCCATGCAGAGACCGTCCAGATCAGGGTTTGTGGATTATCAAGGTTAATCGGGGTGCCAAGAGCGGCCACAAGCTTAACAATCGCTGGCACCAAGAAGGGCAACAGAAATCCTAAAATAATGTTAATGCGACCGTCGCGTTGCAGGCGTTTGACGACATCTCCACCGGCCGTAGGGTCAAAGGTCGGTAGATTGATCCAGACGTTAAAGGCACCTGTACGACGTGGCCAGTGATAAAGGCGCAGCAAGATCACGAACCAAATGACCGAAAAGACCGATACAAGGTAACTCAGACCCGCAGCATCACGTAGCCGTTTCACCACGGACAGGTCAGTGCCGTCAGGCATCATCAACACCATCAATCTGACAGGCGAATATGGAAAATCGATTGTTTGACCAATTACGCTGCCGCTATTTTGAAAGTACTCTGACACCCACGACGGCGCATCATTGCCGCGAAAGATAACGGACAGGCAAAGCACAGTTGCGAAAAGAGCAGAAAAACGCACCCGATTGAACGGCGGCGCATCCCGGAACTCCACGAGGCTTGGACTGCTTGAACTATACTCGACAATTGTAAAAAGCGCGCCAAAGATCGCCACTAGCACAATGATCTGGGTGTTGTCGGTCTCACTGCTGGGCAGCAGGGAGTATGGCATGACGATCAACATCACGACCAATATGGCTCTCACCAATGCTCCTGGCAGTCGAGATAGCACTGCACTCTTTCCCCTTGTAGGCCGTTACATGCTGCGGGCGGTCAACTCATCGGACCCTTTCACACAACATAGCGGGCAACTTTATTGTTGCTATGATCCTGATCAAATCAAGCGCTTCGCATCAACCGGCGGCCGTCTCAAACGGTCTTTCACCGTGCTTTTGTCGATCAACTGATGCGAGAATGTCACCCAACTGCTGTATTTTTACACCACAAGGCGGGGGAGTGGTGCAAATCTGGAAACGATAACAGTGGACAAACAAAATGGGCCGCTCAACACAGCGGCCCATTTTGGTGTACCTAAGTTCGCCTAAACCCAAGGACGTTCAGCACTCGCCTTCGCTTCATAAGCGTCGATTGACGACGCTTTTTCCATCGTCAGACCGATGTCATCAAGGCCATTCATCAGACAATGCTTTTTGAATGAACCGACTTCAAAACTGAACGTCTCTCCGTCCGAAGACGTGACTGTTTGCGCTTCGAGGTCTACTTCAATTCGTGCATTCGATCCTTTTTCGGCGTCCTTCATCAACACATCAACCTGCTCTTGCGGCAGCGCAATTGGCAAGATGCCGTTCTTGAAGCAATTGTTGTAAAAGATGTCTGCATAGGACGGCGCAATGACACATGTGATCCCAAAATCAGCGATCGCCCACGGCGCATGTTCGCGTGAAGAACCGCAGCCAAAATTGTCTCCAGCGACTAGAATTTGCGCATCGCGATACTGCGTCTTGTTCAACACAAAGTCCGCGATTTCATTGCGATCATCATCGTAACGCATCTCGTCAAACAAATTTACGCCAAGGCCAGAGCGCTTGATTGTTTTCAAAAACTGCTTTGGGATAATCATGTCAGTGTCGATATTGACCAAAGGCATCGGTGCGGCAATACCGCTGAGCTTCGTGAACTTTTGCATTACATCATCTCCCGTACATCGGTCAGCTTGCCGGTAATGGCGGCAGCGGCGGCCATCGCCGGTGACATCAGGTGCGTACGCCCGCCACGTCCCTGCCGTCCTTCGAAGTTGCGGTTAGATGTGGCTGCGCAACGCTCGCCCGGTGCCAGCTGGTCAGGGTTCATCGCCAGACACATCGAACACCCCGCAAGGCGCCATTCAAAACCTGCGTCGATGAATATCTGCGCCAGTCCCTCTTCTTCAGCCTGTGCGCGCACAAGGCCGGAACCGGGTACCACCATTGCCCGAAGCCCGTCCTTCTTCTTCTTGCCCTTCAAGATTGCAGCCGCGGCGCGCAGATCTTCAATACGACCATTGGTGCAAGATCCGATAAAGACCGTGTCAATGTTAATTTCAGACAAAGGCGTGCCAGGCGTCAGATCCATATAGTCAAGCGACCTTTGCGCAGCACCGACTTTCCCACCGTCAAAATCGTCTGCGGCCGGGACAACAGCGGTAATCGGCAATACGTCTTCGGGTGATGTGCCCCAAGTCACAACCGGTGCGATGTCTTCGCCTTTCAGCGTGATCACTTTGTCGAAATGTGCGCCCTCATCGGTGTACAGCGTGCGCCAGTAAGCTTCCGCAGCCTCCCATTCGGCACCTTTCGGCGCGTGTGGACGGCCTTTGCAGTATTCATAGGTTTTCTCATCCGGCGCGATCAGCCCCGCGCGAGCGCCACCTTCGATCGCCATATTGCAGACCGTCATCCGACCTTCCATAGACAGATCACGGATCGCTTCGCCGCAATACTCGATGACATAACCAGTACCGCCAGCCGTACCAGTTGCACCAATCACCGACAGTGTGATGTCCTTGGCGGTGACACCGGGACGCAATTTGCCGGTAATCTCGACTTTCATATTCTTGGACTTCTTCTGGATCAGCGTCTGTGTCGCCAAAACATGTTCAACCTCGGACGTCCCAATACCATGTGCCAAGGCACCAAAAGCACCGTGGGTCGCGGTGTGACTGTCCCCGCAAACAACTGTCATGCCTGGCAGTGTCCAGCCCTGTTCAGGACCCACAATATGAACGATGCCTTGGCGAACGTCGCTGACAGGATAGTAGTGAATGCCAAATTCCTTGGCATTCGAGTCGAGTGCAGCAACCTGGATAGCGCTGTCCTCGGTCATGTTTTTGGGATCCTCGCGGCCAGCAGTCGTGGGCACGTTATGATCAGGCACGGCGATTGTCTTTTCGGGCGCGCGCACCTGACGGCCGGCCATGCGCAAACCCTCAAAGGCCTGCGGGCTGGTCACTTCGTGCACCAGGTGGCGGTCAATATAAAGCAGGCAGGTGCCGTCTTCAGCTTCATGCGCAAGATGCGCATCCCAGATTTTATCGTATAGCGTTTTGGGGGACATCGTCCTCTCCCATATAAAATGTCAGTAGTCGTAAGGCGTGCGGAAACGACAGCGTCAACCGCGCGCAAGAACAGAACCGAATGCGCCAAAGAACCGCCAGGGCAGTCGCGCGCGATCATCCATGTCAAAAACCTGTTTCATACCGCTCAGATATAGAAGGCGAGCTTGTGCTGCAAGGGTTCCCCGGCAGAGCCTGTATTCGTCTATGCGGCCGGTCCTGTGCTTGTGGCGGCAGGTGCAGTGGCACCGGCTTTGACCGCCTCAAATGTATCCAGCGCATCCTCTGTTGAAAGGCCCGCATCAATTGTCACATCAACCTGGATTGACGCCGCGACGGTATCAATTGGTACACTTCGACCAAGCACAAATGCCCGTGATGTTTCGAACTCTGTTGGCTCGTCGCCTTCATTCTGGAACGCCACTTCAACATTGTAGCCATCGATGCCGTTGATCGTGCCTTCGGTCACAGTCACCAGAAGGTCAGCGCTTTCCGCAGCAGCGTCACCAGTGTCGATGGTCATAACAATTTCATCGCCGGGGCCAAGCTCACGAATGATCGCGACAGTCTGCTGGTCATCATCATCGTTAGCGAGGGCATAATATGTGTTCGTACCGGCAACACCGTCGAGTTCACCGCGTCCTGTCACCATGACGAGTTCATCGTCACCGTCGCCACCCAGCGCCCTGCCTTCGGCACCCCAAAGGAACACGTCATCATCTCCATCTTCACCGCGCAATGTATCAGTCCCGGTGTTTCCAAAAACCACGTCGTTGCCAGCACCTGCGCGGACAATGTCATTGCCTGCGCCCGCATCAATCGTGTCGATGCCGCCGCCACCTTCGATGGTATCGTTACCACCCATGCCGAACAGTTCGTCATCGTCAGCACGGCCAAAGATCACATCGCGATCTTCGCCACCTGTAATGACATCGTTGCCGGACCCGCCAATAAGCGTATCGAGACCACCGTTGCCATTGATCGTGTCATCACCACTGAAACCGCGGATCAGATCATCGCCCTCTGTTCCTTCCAGCGTATCGTCGCCGAATGTGCCATCAAGCTCATTTGCGTCGCCGGAGCTGTCGTCATCGTCATCCCCTGCAAGCAAAGGGATAAGAAGTGCACCGCCGCCGAGAAGAAGTAGAATGAGGCTAATATCCATGATGATCCACGCTTTCCAAGCATCTGTTAGCTAATTGTTAGACGTTCCCAAACCGGCAGACAAGAAAACAAAGTTGAAATGAGCCCGATGAGGACCGCGTCCGGCCACAACTGCGGCTTGATCGCATCGGTCCTGCGTGTCACGCTGCAGTATCACGGACTGAGCCTTGGGTAAAAATGGCCGCACATGACAACGGATCAATGCCAACAAGCGTTGGCGACGGTAGTTCAATTGCCCCTCTGGACGAAGTGCTGAGCATCAGCACGGACCTATTTACGCAGGCCCAAACATTCGTCGAAAGCATGTTCCGAACCTGGAACCTGTATCAACTTCTGATCGCACTGGGTGTTTTTGTTGCGGCGCATCTGTTGCGCGCCATACTCGGGCCCCGCATCCGCGCCTGGATGGGATCACGCGAAAACTGGCCCAAATGGCGCATGCGCATATTGGTTGTTGTGCATCAACGCCTGCGCGCCATCTTCTTTGTGACCTTAATTTGGGGCGTCATTCTTGTGATGCGCGAGGTCACATGGCCCAGCCGAAGTTACTTGCTCAGCGTGATTGGCACCTTGGCGATGGCATGGCTCTTGATCGTCTTTGCCACGCGCCTGATCAAAAGCCCCTCACTGCGCAAATTTGTTCGCTACGGCGCGTGGACGTGGGCCACATTGCAGATACTTGGCCTGCTTGACGTCGCAGAGCGCCTTCTTGATAGCGTCGGCTTCAGCATCGGTGAAATACGGTTCTCACTCTTGTTGTTGATTCAGGGGCTTGTGATCCTCGGAGTGCTGATCACGCTGGCCCGCTTCTTTACCACTACAACGGCGAATAGAGTCAGAGCCAACGAAGATATCAGCCCGTCCATGCAAGTGCTGATCGTCAAGGGTGTCCAGATTGCCTTCTACGGGGCGGCCTTCTTTTTGGGGGTTCGGGCTCTTGGCATCGACCTGACGGGGCTTGCTGTCTTGTCAGGCGCAATCGGTGTGGGCCTTGGCTTTGGTCTGCAAAAGGTTGTGTCGAACCTGGTGTCAGGTGTGATTATCCTTTTGGATAAATCCATCAAACCCGGTGATGTGATCAGCCTAGGCGACACCTTTGGCTGGATCAATTCACTTGGCGCGCGCTATGTTTCCGTCGTTACCCGGGACGGCCGCGAGTATCTGATCCCCAACGAGGACCTGATCACAGGCCAAGTAGTGAACTGGTCGCATTCGAATGACTTTGTGCGTCTCGATATTAATTTCGGAACCGCCTACCACGACAATCCCCATGACGTCCGCCGGATCGCCATCGAAGCCGCGCAAAGTGTGGACCGTGTCCTCAGCAATCGCCCCACCGTCTGCCATATCGTAGGCTTTGGCGATAGCTCAGTGGATTACCTACTGCGGTTCTGGATCAAGGACCCGACCGGCGGGCTGACGAATATTCGCGGCAATGTTTTTCTGGCCCTCTGGGATGCTTTTGAACAGCATGGGATCAGTATCCCGTTCCCACAACGCGAAGTGAAAATGCTGGAAAGCGACCGGATCGATGCAGCCCCGAACGATGCCTGACGTGAGTATAGTATCTAGCAGCGCCGCGTCGCTTAGATATCGGCCATGTCACCAATTGGTTTGACCGTTGTTGCCCACGTCGCGCCGTTTATTGGCCTTCTGCTATTTCGCAATCGTTGGGCAAAATTGATGATGGTCCTGACCATCGCCTTTATGGCGGTGGCACATTCATCATCACTATGGGCGGTGGAATATCTTGCAGCAGTCGAATGCGAGGGCAGTATGTTGAAAGGCTATAATTGTCCTGAGTGGACTTGGACCGCCCGGTTGGCGCGGTTACATGGCGAAACCCTGTTTTCGTTCGCTCTATGTATATCTTTCGTGTTTCCGATTATTTTGTTGCTGCGGCAATCTCCGAAGTGGCAAAGATGATCCGCCAACGACAAGCAATCACAAAGGGTGACAAGTAAGCCCGGCGCGTTTTGCAGCGCGCCAAGACTTGAAATAACTAGGGGTTATCCCTTATTCATCCTGTTTTCGATCAGATCATCGACAACGGACGGATCAGCCAGCGTTGAGGTATCGCCCAGGGCCCCGAAATCATCCTCGGCGATTTTGCGCAGAATGCGGCGCATGATCTTACCAGAGCGTGTTTTTGGTAGACTCGGCGCCCATTGCAACAGGTCCGGCTTGGCGATTGGACCGATTTCGGAGCGCACCCAAACTTCCAGCTCTTTGCGCAACTCATCCGACGGCTCTTCACCATTCATCAGCGTGACATAGGCGTAGATCCCCTGCCCCTTGATGTCATGCGGATAACCTACCACCGCGGCCTCGGCGACCTTGGCATGCGCGACCAAGGCGCTTTCGACCTCTGCCGTACCCATCCGGTGGCCAGAGACGTTGATCACGTCATCCACGCGCCCCGTGATCCAATAGTAGCCATCCTCATCGCGACGACAGCCATCACCGGTGAAGTAGTAGTTCTTGTAGTCGCTGAAATAGGTCTTCTCAAACCGCTCATGATCGCCCCAAACGGTGCGCATCTGGGCAGGCCAGCTGTCCTTGATACACAACACACCTTCGGCTGCCGTATCGTGGATTTCTTCGCCGGATGTCGGTTCAAGAATAACCGGCTGAATACCAAAGAAAGGTAGCGTCGCGGAACCCGGCTTTGTGGCTGTTGCCCCCGGCAGTGGCGTCAGCAGGTGACCCCCTGTTTCGGTCTGCCACCATGTATCGACGATCGGTGCTTTGCCCTTGCCGACAACGTCATTGTACCAATTCCACGCCTCAGGGTTGATCGGCTCTCCCACTGTTCCGAGCACTTTGATGTCGGAGAGGTCGTACTTTTCAACGAAAGCATTGCCCTGCGCCATCAGCGCACGAATTGCCGTTGGTGCGGTGTAGAACTGATTGACTTTATGCTTTTGGCAGACGGCCCAAAAGCGGCCAGCATCCGGATATGTCGGCACACCTTCGAACATCACGGTCGTCGCACCATTCGCGAGCGGGCCATAAACAATATAACTATGCCCGGTCACCCAGCCGACATCTGCCGTACACCAGAAAATATCACCATCGTGATAGTCGAATGTGTACTGATGGGTCATCGCCGCGTAAACTAAGTACCCGCCACTGGAATGCACAACGCCTTTTGGTTGGCCCGTCGAACCGGACGTATAGAGGATAAACAGCGGATCTTCAGCGTTCATTTCCTCTGGCGGACAGTCAGAACTGACGCGCTCTTCCATTTCATGCAGCCAATAGTCGCTCTCGCCCCGCCATGCGATTTGCTGACCAGTGCGTTTGACAACAAGGCATTTCACGTTATCGAAGTCGTGCAACAGCGCCTGATTGACGCTGTCTTTGAGGTTCGTGACACGCCCGCCGCGCGGTGCCCCGTCAGCAGTAATCACGACCTTGGCGTCACACGCATTCACTCGCGCGCCCAAGGCCTCAGCTGAGAACCCAGCAAATACGATCGAGTGGATTGCGCCAATGCGTGCGCAAGCCAGCATCGCGTAGGCGGCCTCTGGCACCATCGGAAGATACAAAACAACCCGGTCGCCTTTGCCCACGCCCATTTCTTTGAGGACATTGGCCATCAGGCACGTTTTTTCGTGCAACATGCGGTAGGTAATGTGAATGGCATCTTCATCCGGGCTGTCCGGCTCCCAGATAATGGCGGTCTGATTGCCACGGGTTTCCAAATGCCGGTCAATGCAGTTGGCGCTGACGTTCAACGTGCCATCATCAAACCATTTGATATCAACGTTGCCGGGTGCAAAGCTGGTGTTCTTTATTCGCGTATAAGGCTTGATCCAGTCGACGCGCTTGCCGTGCTCGCCCCAAAAGGACTCTGGGTCGTTGATTGATGCGGCATACATTGCGTCATAAGTCGCTTTGTCGGCATGCGCGCCCGCAGCCATCTCGGATGATGGCGCATAAGTTCCAGCTGGTTGATCGGTCATGGCATGTCCCCCCAAAATCTTGTCTTTCAACCTTACACTTTTGGCGCAAGGTATCCTCAGGCCACATCATGGCGAAAACCAAAATGAATCCAAGCCATCACGATGCGAGCCTTTACAATTTGTAAAGCCATCGGCGCGAAAACCGCTTATTCCAGTAAAGAGATTTACAACGCAAGAAGGCCGATCATGCGACCGGCCATTTTTTGACTTTGTTGGATCACGAAGAGTAACCCGTTATTTGAACAGACTATCCATCGTGACGGAATGTCATGCTGACGACATCAGCGCGGGTTAAACCCTTGGCCCGCAGCTCATCATCGGAGATTTGTGCAATTGCTTGAAGCGCCTTTGTCCGAGAATTGCTGACCACAGCATTTTCGATCCTTGCGGCGAAAGCGCGAAAAGGCGCAAGCAAAAGCTCAACGATCATTTCGCGGTTGGATATCAAAGTATTGTCGGGACGTAGTGCCATTTTGAGCCTCGTAACTATGCTTATGTCCCCTCCCTGCCTCTTAGCTATGCCTCACGCTGCACTGCGGCAACATCCAGAAATGCAAACCCACCATGCAGTTATTGCATGGTGGGTTCTTTTTCGTGGGAATGACTGTACGTGAACGGTGTGGCTTTAGGATTTCTTCGGCGCAGCGCCCTCTTCCCATGGCGTATCCGGAACAGTAATGTTTTTGGCGCGGCTTGGCGTCTTCGCCTTTGGCGTTGGTGTTGCCGTCTTTGCAGAGGCCTTTGGTTTCGGTGTGTTGACCGCAGCAACCTTCGGTGCTGCCTTCTTCGGTGCAGCTTTTTTAGCACTTGCCTTCGGCGCTACTGCTTTTGGTGCAGATTTCACAACAGCAGGCTCTGCAGCCTTTGGTGATTTCGCCGGAGTTGGCTTTGCTGGGGCCGCCTTTGCGAGCTGAGCCTTTGCCTTCGGATGGCTCGATTTGAACGTCGGCTCAACCTTCTTCTCAACCGGCTGAGCCGCAGGTTTAGGAATAGCCGTCTTTTTCACAAGCTTTGGCGCTTCAGCAGTTTTTGCGACGACAGGCGCTTTTTTCGGCTTTGCCGACACCGCTTTTTCCGTGGGCTTTGGTGTTGCAGCAACCTTTGTCGCTGGCGTGGCTTTCGCCTTCGGGGCAGATTTCGCCGCAACTTTTTCAGCTTTGGGCTTAGATGCAGCCAGTTTTTTGACCGTCTTCTTTTTCGCAGGAGCGGGCACAGGATCTGAGGCAGCAAACCCGTAGTACTGTTGCAACATTGCGCGTTGCGCCACTGAAGCTTGGTCAATCACAACATCGGCGAGGCGCATCTGCTGTACAATAACGGCACTGGCGGCATGCATTCCTTGCGCAGCAAACGAGATGGTGAACGCAGGTGTCATGGTAGTTCCCTTTTGGCTGTTTTTGGATTCCCCAAGGTTGTAGCTTATTTCTTTCGGCAGTGCAGCATTTTTCTGCAATGCAGCATAGGTAAAGAATTACCAGGCAAAAAGGGGCGCCCGACCGGCGCCCCTCTTGTCAATGTAGACCGACGCTTTAGTCGGTTTGATCCATCCGCACCGAATAGCGCACCTGGCCTTTGACCGGACCGCTCCAGTTCAGGTGCACATCACGAAAGTCACTGCCTTGTTCGCCCTCAGACCACGGCAGATCATGCACCCGATTGCCGCCGCTGTCTGTGATCGCCCCATTGGGCATCACACTTTCCACACTCAACGCCCGCCCATCAAAGGGCAGTGCCGTATCGGTCTGCATGACCCATGTTGTCGCCTCTGTCTGTTGGTCATGCGACAAAGAGGCCGGGTTCGACACAGGCTCGTTCACGTTGTGAAAGGTATTCCCGGAAAAGACGAAACTGCGGGTGCGGGCATAATCCAGGTCAGCAAAGGTCGTGCTCACGCTTTCAACCCGGTCGATCCGCCCGTTGAGGGACCGAAACACATTGCCAACCACGGCAAAGCCATTGATGAAATGACCGGGACCGTAAGGCTTGATCACAATGAAATTAAAGAAATCAGCCACATCGTTTGTCGTAAACATATTCCCTGTGATGGTCAGTCCCCCAAAAGAGAATTGCGCACCAAAGGCCGGTGAACTGTCATGCTCGTTCGTCCACTCAATAAAGTTGTTGTCGCAATAGTTGCCGGTGAAGATACTCTTGGGGTTCGGCAATGTCAGGATGATCCCGCCCATACGGACACCGTTCACTTCATCGTCACCATGAAACCAGTGATTGCCCGCGATCAGGTTTCCTGACCCTGCGAGAACGCAAAAGTGCTTGAACTTGCTGGTGCGATTGTCGCGGATCTTGACGTCATTGGCATTGGCGTTGAAGCCAATACTGACACGCGCCGACACCGGCACATCTTGTTCGGCAGAAATCAGATTGCATCGGTCAAGCATCATCCCCTGACAACCGCGTCCGGGCGAGGTGATCCCACGATCCTTTGGTCGGTTGATGAAGCAATCCCGCACATGAAACGTAAAGCCATCAGGTGCCATCAGAATGCCACTGGCAATCCCGCGGCCCTGGAACTCGATATCTGACAGGTTGAACTGGCTAAGCTTTTCGTAACCGGAAAAATCGATCATGTATTGAAAACGGGTGAAGGTGAAAACCTGGCTACCCTCTGCATCGAAAAGCGGCCGGCTCAATTCCAGCGTTTGTGCACTTTCGTTCACCGAGGTCACATAAATCTCGCGACCAACACCATTGCCTTGCACCAGTGATCCGACCGGGATGCTTGCAATATTCACCACGTTGGTCAGTCGATTATCGTCAGTGACCGCATATGACGCTTGCGAGATCACTTCAACAGTGTCCCATGCAGCCCCTTCAGCGGGTTGAAACTGACCGTTCCGAATGACGCGGCGGGTTTCAAAACGGGTCCGTGTGGGATCGGCTGCCTGCATATCCACCGGTTCGGTCAGCAACACCCGACGACCGCAAAGATCAAGAGAATCGTGGTCGGCAAAATTGATCAGCGCTTGGTATGCTTTCTTGAATGCCAACTCTTCATCCTGAAAAGCCGCCAGATAGCTGTCATAATCATATTCTTGCTGCAGGATAAAACGATGCTCTGGCGCTTGGATGATCCGGCCCTGAAATCGCACCGGATTTTCCATCGTCACGTTGCTTTGCAACAAATAGTCCCCCGCAGGAACCATCACCGTGCGACCACCAGCCGCCGCGTCTGCGGCATTGAATGCAGCGCTGTCATCCGTGACACCGTCACCTTTCGCACCATAGTCCCTGACATCAACCAAGCCCACCAAATCACGCGTGAAAACCGATGAGACGTCACTGATAGTGATGTCATCCACACGGACGACGCCCCCGGTCGGACCGGTTAGATCAATCCCAAAGTGGCCATATTGAGCACCGGTCCAAATCAGATCAACGCCGCTGCGATCAGCGGTTGCGACAATCGCCGATACCTCAACCACCTCGCCATATGTTGTCAGTTGGACGGATGGACCGGCTTCGACCACACCGGTCAGTTGCGCACCGCCGCCCTGACCAGCCCAGCCCGAGATACTGACCGCAGGCAATGCGCCAGCGATGGCTTTGACCTTTGCCTTTATTTGCAGATAGCAGCCAGGCAGGATCGGTGTTTCACCCATATAGCGCACGCGTGTTGTCTGATCAGTTTTGACAAGCTCCAGACAACCAGCAAAGTCCTGATCTGCCGCAACAAAAACACCTGATCCACTGAATGCGTAGGAATCTGAACCGGGCGTTCCGTCCGTCGCAGACCAGAGCGCCAGCCCTGCTGAGAATGGGAGCGGGTCAAAGACGATTCCGTCGGTAATGGCTTTGTTCATGAATAGGCCTCTGCATGTTGTGAAAACAAAAAAGGCCCAGCGCGAAACTGGGCCACATGCTCAAGTGCTACTCAAATCATCTAAAGAGGGTCTGACAGGACCGTGACGGTGCTATGCCCCGACATCAGGGGCTGGCAATAATTGCACGCCATTGATCTGCCAACCATCCGCCGTTTCAATCATCTGATAGTCTAAAATATGCAGACCACCCTGCGCGTCGCGCACCATAACCTTTTGCCAAAGGTTTCCGGCGACATCGCGCAGTTCCAGAAACCTTACATCGGCATTGTCCCACACCATCGGATAGCCTTGCTGAACCATCATCCCAAAGTTGCCAGGATTTCCAAACAGACGTTTGATATTGGGGCTGGCGTATTGCCACGCCTCCGATACATCGCGGTCATTGAAGGCCTGAAGCTGGTTCCCAATCACGCCTTCTATGGCGTCTGCGTCCTGTGCAACGACAGAAGTTGCGGCAAACCAAACTGCCAAAACGAAAGCTGCAATGCGCATTGTCAGTGTCTCCTCAGAATATCCATATCAATAGATACGGATGAAAACGCCGACCAGTTCTATTATTCTGCGCGTTACGTCTTGTCTGCCAGTCGCTGTTCGATCAGCGCAATCGTTTCATCCACGCCGTAAAGTGCGATAAATCCGCCAAAACGCGGACCCTGTGATGCGCCTAAAAGCACCTCATAAAGCGCCGTGAACCAGTTCCGCAGCGGATCGAATTCATGCTCTTTGCCGACGGCGAAAACCATTGTTTGCAGCTCTTCGGCGTCCAAACCGCCTTCCCAAACCTTGAGCCGTGCGGCCAAGTCGGCCAGCGCCGCGCGTTCCTGATCTGTGGGCGCGCGATAGACTTTTGCTGGTTTCACAAAGTCATTGTAATACTGCACGGCAAAGCCCGCAGCCTGATCCATCTGCGGGTTCTTGTCCGCTGACGCCTCTGGCGCATAGCGCTGGATAAAGGCCCAAAGCGTGTCCTTATCTTCGGCCCCTGAAACAGACGCGAGGTTGAGCAACATCGCGAAAGGCACAACCATGTCAGACGCAGGGACATTGTGCCCGTGAATGTGGAACACCGGGTTGTTGGCGCGTCCAGCTTCATCCTGCGTGGCATAGGCGCGCAACTGCTGGTGATATTCATCAACCGCCTTGGGGATCACATCAAAATGCATCCGCTTAGCTGTCTTGGGCTTGAGGTACATGAAATAACTCAGGCTTTCAGTCGACGCATAAGTCAGCCATTCATCAATCGAAATCCCGTTGCCAGACGACTTTGAAATCTTCTGACCGTTCTCATCGAGGAACAGTTCATACGAAAAGTGGTTCGGTTTTTTCCCGCCCAAAATCTCGCAAATTCGGTCATAGATCGCAGTATTCGTGGCGTGCTCCTTACCATACATCTCAAAATCGACGTCGAGAGCGGCCCATCGCGCACCAAAATCCGGCTTCCACTGCAATTTCACATTGCCGCCGGTCACAGGCAGCGTCCATTCACGACCGTCAGGGTCGTCAAAGGTCACTTCGCCCTTCACACCATCAACATGCTTCATAGGCACGTACAGGACACGGCCTGTTTCTGGATGAATGGGCAGAAAGATCGAATAAGTTCCCTGCCGTTCCTCTCGCAGCGATTTCAGCATGACGGCCATGATGTCATCGTAACGCGCGGCAGCACGTAACAAGACCTCATCAAACTGCCCCGTCCGATAAAACTCGCGGGCAGAATAGAATTCGTACTCAAACCCAAAGGTATCCAAGAACCGGCGCAGCATCGCATTGTTGTGGTGGCCAAAGCTTTCATGCGTCCCAAAAGGATCGGGCACAGATGTCAGCGGCTTGTGCATATGTTCGGCCAGCATGTCCTGCTGCGGCACATTGCCGGGAACTTTGCGCATACCGTCCAGATCATCGGAAAAACAGATCAGCTTGGTCGGAATGTCGGAAATAACACGAAACGCGCGCATAATCATCGTCGTGCGCAAAACTTCACCAAATGTCCCGATATGCGGCAGGCCAGACGGACCATAGCCGGTCTCGAACAGGACAAAGCCCTTTTCAGGTGCCTTTTTTTCATATCGTTTGAGCAAAGCGCGCGCCTCTACAAAGGGCCAGGCCTTCGACGTCATCGCCGCTTCACGCATACTGCTCATGTTTCATCTCGCATCAAAAGGGCCGTCATTATGATGGCCGCAACGCGCACTCCCTATTGCGAGACAGGCAAGGCGTCAATAAATGTGGAGCGTAACAAAGGAATTGATCATGCTCGAAGACGCCCCCATGACAGCGCAAGATGCGCTCGCCGCTCTGATGATTGCCGTATCGGCATCGGACGAGCATATCCGCACGGCGGAACTGGTGAAAATGAGCAATTCAATCAACAACTTGCCTGTTTTTGCGGGTTACGACGCCGAACGGCTACCCCGGATGTCAAAGGTCGTTTTTGAACTGCTAGAGCAGGAAGACGGTCTTGCGGCCCTTTTTGGCCTGATCCGCGATGCCCTGCCAGACCACCTTTATGAGACCGCCTATGCGCTGTCTTGCGATGTTGCGGCCGCCGATGGGCGCGTTGGGGGCCAAGAGGTGCGCATGCTGGAAGAGATTCGCGAAGAGCTGGAACTCGATCGCCTGCATGCCGCCGCAATCGAACGCGGCGCGCGTGCGCGTCATATGACACTTTAATTAAACCCGCCTAAAAACCAGATGTTTTAGCACATCCTGTTGCAAACGCCGCGCGCGGCGGTTCCAACCCCGCGCGCCCGGCGGTGACTCATCGCCCTGCCGTTTTCCCTCTGCGCGGGCGGCAAGATCTGACGCAAAAATCGAAAATGCCAGATTGCGACCGCTCTTTGTTGTCAAATAGCCCGCAAGCGTGGATACAAAGTTCAACGTGCCCGTCTTAGCATTTACCGAAACCAGCGGGTCATCAATGACTTTGTCATCGTCACCGACGAGTTGGATATCACGCATGATAGGACGCAAGGTTGGCATCACATCTGGTGCGCTAAGCAACCGCACCATATCGAGCGGCGATATGTGTGACTGGTCTCCCAAGCCGGAGTGATCAACAAAGAAGGGTGAAATCCCCCCTGCCCGCATGTCGGCCCAACGCCCCATGCCAAAGGCGGACGTGCGCAAGCCGCGCTGCTGTCCAACACGATGAGCGGTGGCTGAAAGGCCCGCAGCCTCGGCCGTGATATTGGTCGAAAACCGTAACATGCCTCGCATCATTTCCCGCAAAGGCGCACTTTCCATGCTCGCCAGCAGCGTCCCATCAGGTAAAACGTTAGTTTCTCTTGGCCGCTTGAGCACAATACCGTGACTGCGCGCGAAGGTCGCAAATACCTCACCAGCATAAAGGGCAGGATGCCGGACCGGTAACCAACGCGAACCGGCATTGTTGAGCGCGCGACGCGCAACCGTCCACTGATCCACATCGCCTGCATCTTGGTAGGTAAAAACTGGCGTTGCACGGTCTACGATATTGATCCGGGCGGTGGTCACCACAGGACGATAGTTTTCGCTGCGCGCATCCATCGCGGTGACATATTCTTGGTTTTCCCGCCGCCATTCAAAGTGAACGCGGTTGAAATTCAAATTGAGCCCAGTAACCGTTGGATTATATCCAAGGTGATCCAACTGGCCGGCATCAATTTCATCAAGGTTAATGAGCGCGTTGTCCCAAACAAGGAACTCTCCCTTGACCTCGCGCAGCCCAGTATCCTTCAATCGCTGTGCAAGATCGGCCAACTGATCGGTCACAAGATTGGGGTCTCCACCCCCGACAACAATCAAATTACCATCCAATATGCCGTCTTCTATCGTTCCGTCAGCAAGAATGCGCGTATTATATCGATACTCCGCTCCAAGGGTTTCTAATGCATACAGGGCAGTAACAGCCTTTGTAACACTGGCCGGCGGTTGTACCTTTTCTGCAAGAATGTCTTCCAGCACCTCTCCGCTTTGCAAGTCAACGACCCTGATCCCCACGTCGCCAGAGAACCCTTTCCCTGCAACCATCTTGGCAATCACTTCTTTGTCGGGCGTCCGCGCGATTGGCCGCATCGAGGTAAGCGGTGCCTCCGCCATAGCGTTCGTCGCCAATGTTGAAGCGGCGCCCGCAAGCATGGCTCTCCGCGAAATCTGCATCACCACTCTCCTCGCTGTCGGATCGCAGAGGACGACTGATCGGACAGCGGCATATTCACAAACGCCCAAGCCGGCGCATCCTGTCGGCCCAGAATATGCGCCGCCGCGCCTGGAACTCGCGCCTGAGCATAGACTTTCGCGGCCTTCGAAAGCCGCGCCGAAATTCGATCTCCGGGACGCGCAAATACACCGATGGGTACCGTCTCCATAATCCACTGCCAATCTTGCCAGCGATGAAACTGTGCCAAGTTATCAGCACCCATTAACCACACAAAACGTACGGCGGGATAGCGCTGCCGCAGTGCGACGAGCGTTTGCGCCGTGTAGCGGGTGCCCATTCGCGCCTCGATATCCGTGATCGTGACGCGCGGATGTTGCATAATCGCGCGTGACGCTTGCAGGCGCTCACTCAACGGTGCCGGACCGTTTTTCTTCAATGGATTGCCCGGCGATACCAGCCACCACAACCGGTCCAGCCCAAATCGCTTCAATGCAACCTTGGAAATATGGACATGACCACTATGCGGTGGATCAAAAGACCCCCCCAATAGCCCAATGACCTGGCCGGGCTTGGCTGCCGGAAAACCATTCATGCGGTGAACCCTGACAGGTGAAGATTTGAAACAAGAGATGTCATCAGCGTTCTTTGATCAGGGACAAATGGACTTTGGCGCGTAGTAGCCATTTCAATTATAGAACTGTCAATGCGTTGGCGTCTTATTGGCGCGCAACCGGTAGCGTGTCGTTGTAAGTTGGTTGGACTCTGCACTTGTTTTGCTATCGATGAAACCCAAAGCACGCATATGGCTTCGGATCACAATATCGCCCACAACCGCCAGCTTTCCTCTTCGGTGGTCAGTCGTTACCAGTTTAGCAGCTTCATCAATCAATGAGGCCTCTTAAAATTTCTTTCGTGCAATATCACCGTGCAACCGCAATAACTGTTCATCTGAATGCAGCTTGAATTGCGAAATTTCGGCCTGCTCGTGATAAACTGGAATGACTTCACGCCTGATGGGGCACGTCTTGGTCACAACATCTTTTCAACCCACCACATGCATGCCAAAGTTTGGAAATGACAGTCTTGAGAACGCGCAATGGCGCCCGCCTTTCATCCCTGACTTTCGGCACGATGCAATTCGGCGGAAAAGCAGACCAAACAACCAGTCAGGCGATGTACCAGGCCGCGTACGAAGCTGGCATCAACCACTTTGATACTGCTGTCGGCTATACTGATGGCGCGTCCGAAACGATCCTCGGCAAGCTCATCAAATCAAAGCGCGACGATATCTATCTCGCCACAAAGGTGGGTTATGTCGGCGGTGCGTCGAAGAAAAACATCGCAATCCACTTTGATACGTGTCGCAGGCAATTGAATGAAGACGCAGTCGATCTGCTTTATATGCACCGTTTCGACGACGAAACGCCGCTGGAGGAAACATTCGGCGCACTTGCAGAACTCCAATCGCAGGGGCTGATCCGTCATATCGGTGTTTCGAACTATGCCGCATGGCAAGTCATGAAGGCGCAAACGGTCGCACAATCCTTTGGCACCAAGATCGACGTCATCCAACCAATGTATAGTCTCGTGAAACGGCAATCCGAGGTCGAGATTTTTCCGATGGCCGCAGATCAGGGGATAACCGTCGCGCCGTATTCGCCTTTGGGCGGCGGTTTGCTCACTGGGAAATACGGCATTGGCGGGACGGGACGCCTGACCGACGACCCGCGTTACAAGGCACGCTATGGGCCGGGATGGATGCATGAAACGGCGGGCAAGCTCTCTGAGTTGGCAAAAAATCTGGGCGCTGATGCTGCTACACTTGCGGTGGCATGGGCAGCTCACCATCCCGTCGAACCGTTGCCGATCATCTCGGCGCGATCGGTCCAACAGCTGGAACCGTCCCTTGCCGCGGCAAATTTTGAGATGTCTCCCGAACTCTACGCGCAAATCGCTGCCCTGAGCCCAACGCCTGCACCAGCGACTGACAGGCTCGAAGAGGCATGATCGATTTTCTGATTGTCGGCGGTGGGATTGCGGGGGTCTCGGCAGCTGCACGGCTGTCACAGCTTGGACGTGTTATGCTACTAGAAGCCGAAGATGCGTTAGCATACCATAGCTCAGGCCGCTCTGCCGCGATGTTTGAAGAAAACTACGGCAAGCGATCGACCGTCGCGCTAAACAAATTCAGCCGCGCTTTCCACCAAGATGCTGGTGTCCTGAGTACGCGGGGCTTGATGTTGATCGGGACAGCCAATGACGCCGCTGCGTTTGATCACGACAAAAAACAGATGCGACTGGAGCACGTCAGTCTGCAAGAGGCCAAAGGCATGGTTCCGATCCTTGATGATGCGGTCGTAGACCGTGCGGCATATCATGCATCGGCCTGGGACATCGACACAGATAAACTGATCCAGACATTCGCCCGAATGACGCGCGAAAACGGAGGTACCATCACGCCAAAATCCGCGGTCAAAGGGATTGAGCGATTGGATTTCGGATGGTCAATTGCGACAGATGGGGAAGTCTACGAAGCGCGCAACCTCGTCAACGCCGCCGGTGCTTGGGTTGATCAGATCGCTGCAATGGCGGGCATTTCACCACTTGGCTTCACGCCACTGCGCCGATCAATGGCGCGCATTCCAGCACCGGGCGGACATGACGTGAGCATGTGGCCGATGCTCTTTGGCCCAAATGAAAACTGGTATGCAAAGCCTGATGCCGGCGCACTCATCGTGTCGCCAGCGGATGAGGACCCGACAACCGCGCATGATGCATATCCCGACGACTTGGTGCTGGCCGAAGGGCTGGCCCGCTATGAAGCGCATGTCACCGAACCAGTCACCCGATTGCTCAGCTCTTGGGCCGGCCTGCGCACATTTTCACCTGACCGCACATTGGTTCTTGGTCCTGACAAGGCTGATCCGAAGTTCATCTGGTGCGCGGGTCAAGGCGGCTATGGGATACAGTCATCCCCGGCAGCCAGCCAGCTTTTGGCCGATCTCGTCGGCGGTACGGAGTCAGAGCTCTCATCAGATACGATCGCTGCACTCTCGCCACACAGGTTCACATGACACAGCATAAAAATGAACATGGTCAGCCAGTCGGGGCACCCGTCCCACACTGGACAGGATGCCAGCCATTGCCACGCACACCGATGTTTGGCCGCACTTGCGACGTTGTACCGTTGGAACCGCAGCATAGCGCCGGACTGCACGCCGCTTTCTCGCAGGACGAAACAGGCATACTGTGGACCTACATGCCCAGCGGGCCATTCGACAGGTTGGCGGACTACGCACAGTGGGTGGAAGCGGCATGCAAAAGTCTTGACCCGCTATTCTTTGCTATCATCGACAAAAGCAGCGGGTCACCGATTGGCGTAGCAAGCTATCTGCGCATACAGCCGGAAAATGGCGTCGTCGAAGTCGGCTACATCACGTTTTCACCCGCACTCCAACGGACGCCGATGGCGACCGAAGCCATGTATTTGATGATGAAACGGGCTTTCGTCGAATTTGGGTATCGCCGATATGAGTGGAAATGCGACGCGCTGAACGCGCCCTCACGCCGTGCCGCTGAACGACTGGGTTTCCAATATGATGGATTGTTCCGTCAAGCCTTAGTCTACAAGGGACGCAATCGCGACACCGCCTGGTACTCCGTCCTGGATCAAGACTGGCCAATGGTGCAGGCGGGGTTGGAGGCGTGGCTGCGGCCAGATAACTTCGATGACAAAGGGCGGCAGCGAGCATCATTGCAAAGTCTGCGCGGCGATTAAGGCGAAGGTCAGGCGAGGTGAAATCGTAGCGGTTTGGTATCTTCGCGCACTACAATCCCCTTTGCCTCCAGATCCAGCTGGACGCATTTCTGCCACCAACCAGAGGTCGCGCCATCAGGGAACAAGTCCTGAGGCAAATGCGCTTTCGCGGCTTCTTTTGACTCTTGTGCTGTCATGCCCGGCGCCGCCCTGGGCAACGTCGCAAGCATCGCATCTTTCATGGCGTTGTATTTGGCCTTATCCACATTTGTGGTGCGACCCGGCGTATTGATGTTTTCTACAGTGATCTTGTCAGACATATGCAAACCTATTCAAAGCGTAGGGTGGGTCTAAACCCACCTTACAAGGTCGCATCTGTCAACCATCCATGCGGATCGTGGTATTTTTCGGATCGTACGGGCTGTCTTCGACAATCTCGGCATTCCACAACTGATCAAGCATTTTGACCTGCAGCTTCGTGCCCACTTCAGCTAGATCGGGCGTCACATACCCCATGCCAATCGACTTCTCGAACGCCACTGAATATCCGCCGGATGTCAAACGCCCCACGCGGGTGCCATCCATCGTATAAAGCGCCTCGCGCCCCCATGGGTCAGCATCGTCCGGACCATCGATCAGCAAGGTCACGCATTTGGACCGGATACCCTTGGCCTCCATCGCCACCTTACCGTTGAAGTCCTTAGACAGATCCACAAAGCGCGGCAAATCAGCCTCCAGCGGGGTCGCATCCCGGCCCAACTCAGTCCCAAACGCACGGTAGGATTTTTCCTGTCGCAACCAATTCTGCGCCCGCGCGCCGACCAGTTTCATATCATAAGACTCGCCCGCTTTTTCCAGCAGATCAAAAAGGTAGTTCTGCATCTCAATCGGGTGATGCAACTCCCATCCCAACTCACCCGTATAAGCCACACGGATCGCATTGACCGGGCACATGCCCAGTTCGATCTGTTTGGCCGACAACCACGGGAAACGCTTGTTCGACAATGCCGTTGCGGGGTCGGCGCCCTTGATCACTGCATTCAGCACATCGCGTGACTTTGGCCCCGCAATTGCAAAAACACCCCATTGGGTCGTGACATCTTGTTCGTTGATCCGGCCAAATTCTTCCTCTTTCTCCATGATCGCCTTGTAAAGAAAGTCCTGATCGTAGGCGTGCCAACCACCTGCCGATACGAGGTAGTAGTCATCCTCAGCCAAGCGCACGATCGTAAACTCCGTCCGGGTCGTCCCATGATCAGTCAGCGCATAGGTCAGGTTGATCCGGCCAACGCGCGGAAGTTTGTTCGTGGTAAACCAATCCAGAAACGCCGTCGCCCCCGGCCCGCTGATCCGGTGCTTGGCAAAGGCTGTCGCATCGATCAGGCCAACGCCCTCGCGAATGGCTTTGGCCTCTTCCACCGCATATTGCCACCAGCTACCTCGGCGGAAAGACCGGCTTGCCTTGTCGTCAAATCCGGCCGGAGCATAGTAGTTTGGACGCTCCCAACCGTTGACAAACCCAAACTGCGCTCCGCGTTCTTTTTGCCGGTCATAAGCAGGTGATGTGCGCAAGGGGCGACAGGCCGGGCGTTCTTCATCAGGGTGGTGCAAAACATAAACGTGGTCGTAGCATTCCTCATTCTTACGCGCTGCGAATTCCGTCGTCATCCAATCGCCGTAGCGTTTGGGATCAAGGGAGGCCATGTCGATCTCGGCCTCGCCCTCGACCATCATCTGGGCAAGATAGTACCCCGTACCACCCGCCGCCGTGATCCCGAAAGAAAAGCCTTCAGCCAACCACATGTTATTCAGCTCCGGTGCGGGCCCAACCAGCGGGTTACCATCGGGAGTATAGCAAATCGGGCCGTTGAAATCGTCCTTCAACCCACTTTCCTCGCAAGACGGCACGCGGTGGATCATCGCCATATACTGTTCCTCGATCCGCTCCAGATCGAGCGGGAAGAGATCGGCTCGGAAGCCATCCGGCACGCCATGTTCAAAGACGGCAGGCGCGCCCTTTTCGTAGACCCCCAAAATCCAACCGCCGCGTTCTTCACGGACGTAAGACTGTGCATCGGCGTCACGAACGACCGGGTGCTCAACATTGCCCTCGGCACGATACTGCACCAGCGCAGGGTCCTGATCCATGACGATGAACTGATGCTCCACCGGGATGGCGGGGATCTTAATTCCCAGTTTCTTGGCCGTGGTCTGCGCGTGATTGCCGGATGCAGTGACAACATGCTCGGCGGTGATCACAATCTGCTCGTCCGAGGGCACAAGGTTGCCGCCCTTCTCGACCATCTTAGTGCAGGTAACTTCCCACGCCTGCCCGTTCCATGCGAAGGCATCCGCCTGCCATTTGCGTTCAATCATCACACCGCGCTGGCGCGCGCCCTTAGCCATCGCCTGGGTCACATCAGCGGGGTTAATATAGCCATCAGTGTGGTGATAAAGCGCGCCTTTCAGGTCCTCGGTCCGGATCAGCGGCCATTTCGCCTTAATCTCATCCGGGGTCATCCAGACGTAAGGCACGTCACAGGTTTCAGCGGTGGAGGCATAGAGCATATACTCATCCATACGCTCTTGGGTCTGGGCCATGCGCAGGTTGCCAACGACAGCAAAACCGGCGTTCAGGCCGGTTTCTTCTTCCAGCGATTTGTAGAAATCGACCGAGTATTTGTGGATATGCGTCGTCGCGAACGACATATTGAACAAGGGTAGCAGCCCCGCCGCATGCCACGTGGACCCCGATGTCAGCTCATCCCGCTCCAGTAGCATCACATCGTTCCAACCAGCCTTGGCCAGATGATACGCAATCGACGTGCCAACAGCGCCGCCACCGACAACCAATGCTTTGACCTGCGTTTTCATGATGACGACTCCCTTGGCATCTCTAGCGCCAGCTTGCGCTAAACCATCTTGTCGCGAAAGAACCAGCCGACTGCTTGATGCGCAAAACCGACAAGCAGTCAGGGTTTCCCCACTATGCAAATGTCTCGTGCCATGTTCACTTGGGTCAACCTTGGGGGAATGGCATGACGACATATCGCTTGAAAGACGCAGCAACCTTGGCCGAAGCCAGCTATAAGGCCGGACGGATCATCAAACCCAAGGTCCTGAAATCGTTAGACCATGATGACGTGCAGGCGCACCTGTTGGATGGCAATATCTTGCTCTTGCCGGGGTCAAATTCGGTCAGAGACTATGTCAAATTCAACCTGCGACCATTGCGGTTGGGCAATCAACGCTTTGTGCTCAAACAGGCAACAAGTAGCGAAAAAGGTGCGTCTGGAACCAAATGGCATCAGGGTTTTCTGCGCTATTCCATCGAAATCTTTGAATGGCTGAAGACAGAAGGGGTCACACCCAACTACATCATTGGTCATTCACTGGGTGCGGCTGCGGCGCAGATCCTGTCGAAGACATACAACAAGCCCGCTATAGGCTTTGCCGCCCCACGCCCCAAGTGGAGCAAACACGGTGTTGTCCAAGATGGGCGCTGCCTATTGGTGAACCGGACCGATGACCCGGTTCCAAAAGTTCCATCAGCCTATCACCACATGGGCAAAGCCAAGCTGTTCAGATCTGTAAAGCACAAAAGCGTCTTTGCCCATTCGATGCGGCACTACCTCAACATCATCGACGAGGACAATGAGTTCAAAGTGCTGCCCGAAAAGTGGTCAGGCTAGAGCATCGACGGCACAACCAGATCGGGCGGCCTGTGACCATCTGCAAAGGTCTTGATATTCACGATCACCTTTTCGCCCATCTCGATACGGCCTTCGAGGGTCGCTGATCCCATATGTGGCAATAGAATTGCATTTGGGAGTTCGCGGAGCCTTGGATTAATCTCATGCCCGCGCTCAAACACATCAAGTCCCGCGCCCGCAATCTCACCCGATCGCAACATTCGCGTCAGGGCATTTTCATCAATCACCTCGCCACGTGAGGTGTTCACAACCACCGCATCCGGCTTCATCAGTTTCAGCCGCCGTGCATTCATGAGGTGAAACGTCGATGGTGTGTGAGGGCAATTGATCGACAGGATATCGACGCGGGCCACCATCTGATCAAGGCTTTCCCAATAAGTAGCGTCCAGGTCTTCTTCGACCTCAGGACGCAAACGTTTGCGATTGTGATAGTGGACCTGCATCCCAAAAGCAGCGGCGCGGCGCGCGACGGCTTGCCCAATCCGCCCCATACCCAAAATACCTAACCTGCGGCCCTTGATCCGACCGCCCAGCATCGCAGTCGGTGCCCAACCGCCCCAACTGTCAGACTGCGCGACGCGAAATCCTTCGGCCATACGCCGAGTGACGCCAAGGATCAGTGCCATGACCATGTCAGCCGTGTCCTCGGTCACGACACCCGGTGTGTTTGAAACATGTATGCCCCGCTGGCGCGCTGTAGCGACATCAATATGGTCCACACCAGCACCATAGTTCGCGATCAGCTTGAGTTGCTCACCGGCACGGCCTAGAAGTTTGGCATCAATTTGATCTGTAATTGTACAAACCAACACGTCAGCGCTTTGCATCGCGTCGGCCAACTGTTCCGTCGTCATTGGCGTGTCATCATCGCGCAACTGCACATCAAAAAGCTCTTTCAGCCGGGTTTCCACCACTTCAGGTAACCGTCGCGTCACGACAACACTTAGCTGCTTACCTGGCATGCATTTCCCTCCCCGGGTTTTCAAATCAGCCTTTGCATGGCAGGTTGCGCCAAAGGGACGCGCAGCACAAGAACTGCGCACCGTAAAAAAGAGCAGTTAAGGGCAAACAATGGGTGCAGTGGCGCATTGGTTTCGCGTGATTTACATCGCAGGTCTGGCGATCATCATTAGCGCGAGCGTTAGCTTCGCGCAGCAGAATGAAACAGGTCCAGCGATTGGTCCCGAAACAAACCTGCCACTTCCGCGTTTCGTGTCCCTGCGTGCAAGCGAGGCAAACGTGCGCCGCGGCCCGTCACTTTCACACCGCATCGACTGGGTTTTCCAACGCCGCGATATGCCTTTGCAAGTCATTGCCGAATACGGTCACTGGCGCCGGGTCATAGACCGCGACGGTCAAGGTGGCTGGGTGCATTATCGGATGCTGTCCGGGGCACGCACGGTCGTTGTCGAACAAGAGAACACCGCATTGCGGGCGCGACCTGACCCGACCGCGTTGGAAAATGCGATGCTAGAACCAGGCGTCGTGGCACGGCTGGGTGACTGCAACCCCGAATGGTGCCAACTGACAGCAGGCGGCTATCGCGGATGGGTACCCAAAGGCTCACTGTGGGGCGTTACCGACGCTGAAATCCGCGACTAGCTAGGCCGCTTGGTCCAACCCGCGCCCTTTCAACAACGCTTCAACGCCGGGCAAACGACCACGAAAAGCCGTATAGAGATCAGCAGCATCGACTGAGCCGCCAGATGACAGCACTGTCTGCTCCAGACGCTTTGCCGTTTCTGCATCAAAAGGATCGCCAATCTCCTCAAAGGCCGCAAATGCATCCGCATCCATGACCTCTGACCACATGTAGCTATAGTAGCCGCTGGAATATCCATCGCCGGCGAACACATGGGCAAAATGCGGGGTTGCGTGACGCATCCGGATAGCATGCGGCATTCCAATGTCCTCAAGGATTTCTGCCTGCCGCTGCATCGGGTCTGCCGGGGCAGGTCCGTCATGGAAAGCCAGATCAACTAACGCCGACGCGACATATTCAACCGTCTGGAAACCCATATCGTATGTCGCAGCACCCAACATGCGTTGCAAGAGGTCGTCAGGCATAGATGCCCCCGTATCCGCATGCGTCGCGAACTCGGCCAGCACCTCGGGCACCTCCAACCAATGCTCATATAACTGACTTGGGAGTTCCACGAAGTCACGCGCAACAGAAGTTCCTGAGATACTTTGATAAGTCACATCAGACAGCATCTGGTGCAGCGCATGACCAAATTCATGAAACAGGGTGCGCGCATCATCGTAGGACAAGAGCGCGGGCTTGCCCGCCTCAGGCTTCGCAAAATTGCAGACGTTCACAACGATCGGCCGCACGTCGCCACCTAACCGGTGTTGCGAGCGCATCGCAGAACACCACGCACCGGACCGCTTTGACCCGCGCGCAAAGTAGTCGCCCATGAACACCGCCATGTGGGTGCCATCCCGCGTCACTTCCCAAAGCCGCACATCAGGGTGATAGGTGGGCGCCTCAATCTGCGTGAACTCCAAACCGAAAAGGCGGTTTGCGCAGGCAAAAGAGGCTTCGATCATCCGATCCATTTGCAGATAGGGTTTCAGTTCGGCCTCATCGAGATCATGCAATTCTTTGCGCCGTTTCTCTGCGTAAAACCGCCAATCCCAAGGTTCCAGCGGGCCGTCAAACCCATCGGCGTGCAGCATCCGTTCCAGAACTGCGGCATCAGCCTCGGCCGCTGCCTTTGCTGGCTTCCACACCTGCATAAGCAGATCACGCACTGCCTCTGGTGTGCCGGCCATTTCGGTCTCGAGCTTATATTTTGCAAAGCTATCATAGCCAAGCAGCTTGGCCCGCTGCTCGCGCAGCTTCAGTGTCTCAGCCGCGATGTCACGATTGTCAGTCTTTCCACCGTTGGCCCCGCGCGCAGACCAGGCCTCATAGGCTTTCTCACGCAGGTCACGACGTTCTGAAAACTGCAGGAACGGAACAATCAAAGAGCGCGACAACGTCACGACGGGACCGCCTGCGTCTTTTTCTTCGCCTGCAGCTTTTGCGGTCGCCACTACAAAATCTGGCAAGCCGATCAGGTCGTCCTTTTCAAGCTTCATGAACCAGCTTCGCTCATCAGACAGCAAGTTTTGCGTGAATTCTGTGCCAAGTATCGACAACCGTGATTTCACGGCGCGCAAATCCTCTGCGGCGTTTCCGTCCAACTGTCCACCAGCACGGACAAAACCGCGGCGGCTCAGCATCAAAACCCGCTGCTGTTCGTCGGTCAGATCAAGTTTCGCCCGTTGGTCCCAAACAGCCTCTACGCGGGCGAACAGCGCCTTATTCTCAATCACCTCGGAACCATAGGCGCTCAGCAATGGTGAAAACGTGCGCTGCAACTCTTCGCGCTTGGCGTTACTGTCCGCACCCGCCACGTTGTAAAATGCACTCAAGACACGTTCCAGGGTTTCTTCCGCGCGCTCCAAAGCCTCAATCGTGTTTACAAATGTCGGAGGTTCGGGGTTATCCGCAATTTCTGCGATGTTTGCGCGTGCCTCTGCCAGAGCCGCATCAACAGCGGGCGCATAATCCTCGTCCGAGATCAGATCAAACGGCGGTAACCCAAATGGCGTATCCCAATCAACAAGCAGCGGGTTTGTCATAGCGTGTCTCCTTTGCTCCTTAGGTAGTACGCGTGATGGCAAGTCACCACCTTCGCAGCTTCAACTTTGCGAAAAGACGCAAAATTTACCGCGCGCGCATGCGTTTCTCAAAACGCCGCAGCGCGATCGACAGTGTGATCGTGATCGTCAGATACACAAGTGCAACCACGTTGTAAGTCTCAAAGTAGCGGAAATTCCCGGCTGCCGTGACTTTGCCCAATTGCGTCACGTCCGTCACACCCAGCACACTGACCAGTGACGAGATCTTTGACCATCGCCACAAAGTCGTTGCCCAGCGGCGGCAAAATTGTCCGCAACGCTTGCGGAAAAACGATAAAACGGAAGCGTTGCCAACGGCTTAACCCCAGCGCTTCGGCGGCCTCAATCTGTCCTTCGTCCACTGATTGCAGACCTGCCCGAAACACCTCTGCCAGAAACGACGAGTAGGCAAGGGTCAGCGCAATGACGGCCCGCCATAGAAGCGAAAAGTCGCGCGTACGTACGGGGTCCAGCCCTATGCCTTCAGCGATCAAATTCCAGCCTGCCACCATTGCGGGAGCAAGTACAAACGCCACGTAGAGAAGTAGCACGATAATCGGGATACCGCGCATGATTTCAACATAGAACCGCGCCAACTGACGTATGATCAAAGATCGTGACAGCGCCGCCAGCGCCAGTAGCAACCCAAGAAAGCAGGCCATCGTATAGGACACAACCGTGACATAGACGGTCACCCAAATGCCCCGCCTTAGCGTTGATAAGACGCGGCTATATTCCTCGACGGTCAGGACCTGCCAAAACAGGTACAGACCAATCGCGACAACAGCGACTAACCACCAGGGAAAATCCTTGTCATTTGGGGAGGTGGGTATCATCGCGCGGCGCAGTCCCGGGCTTAACCCGGGACCTCCACATCAGGAATTATTCGCCCAACTTATATTCAAGGAACCAAGTCGTGTTCAGCGCGTCAATCGTGCCATCTGCCGTCATATCAGCAATCGCCGCATTGATCGGCTCAACCAGATCGGAGTCCTTTGGAAAAATGAAGCCAAAGTCCTCGGTCCCCAGTTTTTCCCCAATGATTTTCAACCCACCATCAGATGCATCGACATAGCCGTTACCGGCTGTACCGTCCGTCAAAACCAAATCGACGTCACCGGTGCGCAGCGCCTGAACGGTCGCACCGAAGGTTTCCATCAGTTTGATGCGTGGATTGGCTTCATCACCATCCAAGACATCGTAGACCCCGACGTAAAACGGGGTTGTGCCAGGTTGAGCGGCCATCAACAGATCATCATCAGCGGCAAAGCTGGTGGCATCGCTAAACCTGTCCTCATCACCGCGTACCATCATGACCATCTCGGACGTCATGTATTTGTCCGAGAAATCAACGACCTCAGCGCGGTCCTCACGAATGGTGATGCCGGTCATACCCATGTCAAACTGGCCTTCGGATACGGCTGCGATCATCGCGTCCCAGCTGATGTTTTCATAGACAATCGTCGCATTCAAACGTGCGCCAATCTCCGCCATCGCGTCATATTCCCAACCAACGGCGTCCCCGTTGCTGTCGATGAACTGCAACGGCGGATAGGCATTCTCAGTCACCACCACGATTTCGCGACCTTCAAGATCAGGCAAATGACCATCCGCCAATGATGCTGTCGCCAAAAGGCTTGCGGCCAACATTGTGAAAATTCTCATATCAAACTCCCCATTTTTTGTTTCGATAGCCAGTATGGGCGTCAGCTCGCCTCGTGCAAGCCCCTGCCCTGGCACACTGGACAATCTACGTGCGGTTTCGCGCCAATGGTGCGGGTCTGCCCATAAAGTGCATCATAGATGAGCAACCGGCCTGCCAACGGATCGCCCGCCCCTGTGATTAGTTTGACAGCTTCGACCGCCATCATCGCCCCGATTACGCCAGGTAGCGGCCCAACAACGCCCGCTTCGGCGCAGGATGGCACCAATGTCGCATCGGGTGCTTGCGGGAAGACACAAGCGTAACATGGCGTGCCACCCGATGGGTCATAGACACTGATCTGTCCTTCCCATTGCGTCAACGCGGCTGCGATCAAGGGGCGCCGCGTTGCAACTGCGGTTTCGTTTATCAGATAGCGCGTTTCGAAGTTGTCGGTGCCATCCAGCACAAGGTCATAGTCCTCAAAAAGATCTGCTGCGATGTCGGCCTCGAGCCTGCGATGATAAGGCCTGACGATAATAAATGGATTTTGCGCGCTCATCGCTTCAGCTGCGGAATGCACCTTTGGCATCCCGATATTGCGATCAAAATGGATCACCTGCCTTTGCAAATTGGCGTTCTCAACCACATCGTCATCAATGACGCCAATTGTCCCGACACCCGCCGCTGCCAGATATTGCAACGCGGGTGATCCCAGCCCACCGGCACCGACCACCAGCACCTTGGCGTCACGAAGTGCCTTTTGACCCGGGCCACCAACTTCTCGCAGAATGATGTGGCGCGCATAGCGATCCAGTTCAGTGGGAGAGAAACTCTCTGCTTTCGGCGCAGGCTCGTCTTGCGTCTTTACACGCGCACGAAGTCCAGACAGAAATTTGCGGTACCCCCAAATCAAGAACCCAAAACCGATCAGAATGCCCCAAAGTCGGGCATCTCCGCCGGTCGCCATCCGCAAGGGGTGTCCATCTGGCAAAATGACATGGACCATCATCACGCCGACCAGAAGGATTGCCATCATGTTCCAACGCACCGCGTATGGCACTTTCATGAACCAACCAATCACCCACAAGGTGATGGCCATTGTTCCGACCATTATCATTGGCCCGTCGACCCAAATCCGCCAGCACCGCGCTCGGTTTCGTCCAGAGCGGCGACCGCGTCGAAACGTGCCTGCACCACAGGGGCAACGACCATCTGGGCAATGCGCATCCCGTGGGACACCTCAAAATCCTCATCACCCAAATTGACCAAAATCACACCCAGCGGCCCGCGATAATCGCTGTCGATAGTGCCGGGCGTATTCAGCAAGGTGATCCCATGTTTCAAGGCCAAACCCGACCGCGGCCTGATTTGGACCTCGAACCCTTTCGGGATTGCCATGCGCAAACCAGTGGGCACAAGGACCCGCGCGCCGGGCCTCAGCAAAATGGGATTTGCATCCGCTAGATTGGCGCGCAGATCAGCACCTGCTGCCCCTAGTGTTTCGTAGGATGGCAAGCCAAGGGTTTGATCAGCATCGTCGTCCCACAAAAATTGGATCGTCACACTCACGCAAGTGCCTCTGCGATGCGGTGGGCCAAGGCCGCCGCGACCTCATGTTTCGACATGCGCGGCCAGCTATCTGCGCCCTCAGACGTAATCAATGTTACTGCATTGTCACTGCCGCCCATAATGCCTGTTTCCGGCGATACATCATTCGCGACGATCCAATCACAGCCTTTCCGCTTGCGCTTGGCCGTCGCGTTGGCGATCACATCGTCAGTCTCAGCGGCAAAACCAACGACTAACTTGGGGCGCCCCTTCGTCATCTGCGACACGGTAGCAAGAATGTCGGGATTTTCTGCAAAGTCCAATTGCGGCAGGCCTGTTCCATCTTTCTTGATCTTCTTGTTACCAGCATTCGCCACATGCCAGTCGGCCACAGCAGCCGCAAAAACAGCCGCATCAGCGGCCCCCGCTGCAGTGACGGCAGACAGCATTTCTTTGGCGGTCTGCACCTTTACCGTGGTAACACCTATCGGGGGTGGCACATCAGCCGGGCCCGTTACAAACGTGACGTCCGCACCGAGTGCAACCAAAGCCTGTGCAATAGCTGTGCCCTGCGCGCCGGAGGACCGGTTTGCAATATAACGCACAGGATCAATTGGTTCATGTGTAGGGCCCGAGGTGACCAGAACATGACGCCCCTTCAGCGGCCCGTCGGTCAGCGCTGCATTAGCGGCAGCAATGATTTCGGGAACTTCAGCCATCCGGCCGGGTCCATATTCACCGCAGGCCATATCGCCTTCGTTCGGGCCGGCGACCAGAATACCGTCATCCTGCAATGTCTTGAGATTGCGCTGTGTCGCTGGATGATCCCACATGCGCACATTCATCGACGGGGCAATCAACACGCGCTTGTCCGTTGCCAAAAGCAAGGTCGAGGCCAGATCATTAGCCAGACCGCCGGCCATTTTTGCCATCAGGTCGGCGGTCGCAGGTGCCACAACGATCAGATCTGCCGCACGAGACAGTTCAATATGTCCCATCTCCGCCTCATCCGTAAGATTGAACAGATCTTGATAAACTTTGGCGGCAGATAGCGCCGACAGGCTTAGCGGTGTGACGAATTCCGCGCCCGCCTGCGTCAAAACAGGCGTCACTTGGCAACCCTGTTCGCGCAAACGTCGCACAAGGTCCAACGATTTGAAGGCGGCAATGCCGCCTCCTACAATCAAGAGAATATGCTTACCTGTCAGCATCAAATGTCTCCGGTCCGGCTCGTCTGACACTAGGTCAGATCAGACCGGAAACACAATGTCCGGCGTTATCCAAAAAACGCATGCACCTCGGCGCTCTGGGACTCAAGGCTTTTGCGCATCTTTCCGAAGGCGGCGGCCTCAAGTTGACGAACCCGTTCTTTGGACAGGCCCAATTCTGTGCCAAGGCTCTCCAATGTGCGCGGATCGTCACGCAGCTTGCGCTCGCGCACGATAAACTGCTCACGGTCGTTTAGGTCTGACAGCGCTGTCAGCAACCACTGGCGCAGGGTGTCATTGTCATGCGTATGCTCGACCGTTTCAGCGGCCTGCGGACCATCATCCTCAAGCGCGTCAATCCACTCGCGCCCTTCATCATCAACCGATTGGGTGGCGTTCAACGAAAAATCCGACCCGGAAAGACGACCTTCCATCATCTCAACATCATGCAGCGGCACGCCAACCTCGATCGCGATCAGCTCACGCATGTCATGCTTGTCGAGGATCCTACCTTCTGCAGCAGCTTCACGCTCCAACCTGGCCTGTACACGACGCATATTGAAGAACAGTGATTTTTGCGAAGATGTCGACCCCGTACGCACCATTGACCAGTTGCGCATCACATAATCTTGGATTGAGGCCTTGATCCACCAAACTGCGTAAGTTGAGAAGCGCACACCGCGATCCGGATCGAATTTGTCCGCCGCTTTCATCAGGCCGACCGATGCTTCCTGAATAAGATCATTCATCGGCGCGCCATAACGCTTGAACTTCGATGCCATCGATATGGCCAATCGCATGTAAGCGGTGATCAAGCGATGCAGCGCCTTTTCATCACGCTCGTCGCGCCACGCATAGGCCAGAGCCAGCTCGGTTTCAGCATCAAGCAGCTCAGCTTTCATCGCCGTCCGAGACAAAGTTTGATCAGAAAAACCGGTAACGCCCATTGTATTTCTCCCAGGTTGCATCGTCATGCATTAACTTTGTTGTCTGAATTGGTTACGCAGGGCTGAAGAAGATGGATCACAAAAAGTTACGACCATGCCATTGCCGAACCTCACCCTCGTTCTCGGCGGCGCTGCCTCTGGCAAATCCACGTTTGCGGAAAGTCTTATTTTGCAGGACACCGCGCGTCCGATTTACATTGCGACCGCACAGATCTTTGACGATGAAATGGCGGAAAAAGTTTCGCGTCATCGCACGATGCGAGGGGCGGACTGGACAACCATTGAAGAGCCCTTGGACATCAATTCGGCTCTGAACAATGCCTCCGCTGGACAGCCGATATTGATCGACTGTGCCACCTTGTGGCTCACCAATGTGATCTTGGGCGAACATGACGTATCAAAACACAGCGACGGGTTGCTGCACGCATTGGCGCACTGTGCCGCGCCAGTGGTGATCGTGTCGAATGAAGTTGGCTATGGCATCGTGCCGGACAACGCGCTGTCGCGGAAATTCCGCAATGCGCAAGGCAAGCTGAACCGACAGCTTGCCGCTCAGGCTGATGCGGTTTTTGCCGTCATGGCAGGCCTGCCCATCGTGCTGAAGGCGCCAGAAAAATGACCCATGTTTGGATGGTGCGGCATGGTCCGACACACGAAAAAACCTTTGTCGGTTGGCGTGATGTGCCCGCCGACCTCTCTGACCAAAGGCTAATCGACCGGGTGCACAACTATCTGCCGCAAGATGCGGTCGTCGTTGCATCTGACCTTGCGCGCGCCTCAACAACCGCCGATGCGATTGGGCGCAACCGACAACGACTACCCAATGACCAGTATCTGCGAGAGTTCAACTTCGGCGACTGGGACGGTTTGAAGTTTGACGAAGTCGCCGCGACCTATCCCGACCTCAGTCGTCGTTTTTGGGAACAACCGGGTGATTTGGCTCCCCCAAATGGGGAAAGTTGGAATGGTGTCGCAGCGCGGGTCACTGAACGCGTCGATCATCTTCGCGACGCGCATGCCGGACAACATGTTATCATCGTTGCACATTTTGGTGTGATCATGACCCAGATACAGCGCGCGTTGTCCAGCACGGCTTATGAGGCGATGGCACATCACATTGACAACCTATCGGTGACCGATATGCGCTGGATCGGCGATCGCTGGAAAATTGGCCAGGTCAATCACATCGCGTGATGAGCAATTTCACGAAACATCGTTTGCGACCGGTACCGCGGGCCAGCTAGGGTTCCGCATGACTTATCAACTTTACATCGGTGATCGCACCTTCAGCAGCTGGTCGTTACGCGGCTGGCTTATGCTGGAAAAATTTGGACTGCCTTTTGAAACGCATCTTGTCGGGCTGTACGCTGGTACAATGAGGGCAGAACTGGCGCATCTTGCGCCGGCCCGAACAGTGCCGGTTCTACGAACCGCAGAAGGGCACGTCTTGACCGACAGTCTCGCGATGGCCGAGACGTTGGTCGAGCGTCACCCAGAGGTTGATCTTTACCCAAAGGACCCAGCGGCACGTGCGCTCGCCCGCTCAATGACAGCCGAAATGCACAGCAGCTTTGTGGCGCTCAGGGATGCGTGCCCGATGATGATCCGCTTTGCGTGGGAGGGTTTTGAACCTTCACAGGCGGTCGTCAATGACCTGGAAAGGATCGCGTACCTTTGGGAGCTTGCGCGCGATCGTCGCAGCAGTGACGGACCGTGGTTGTTCGGCCAATACACATTGGTTGACGCCTTTTATGCGCCGGTTGCAATGCGCATCGCCGGCTATGGTCTGCCCGTCGGGGCGCAAGCCAAAGACTATGTTGCGGCGCATCTGAACGACCCGGCATTTCTAGCCTGGCGAAAAGACGCGGCAGCGGAAGTGCACGACCCCTGGCCCTATCAAAGCGAACATGCCCAAATTTCTTGGCCCGGTCCCGCAGATTAACCTTTCTTAAAGAACCACCCCCTACGCGTTAACCAAGAATGGGGAAACGCAATGGTGGCTCTGACCTACACAGTGGCATTTGAAGGGATCGAAGCGCGGTTGGTCGAAGTGCAATGCGCTGTCACACCGGGCATTCCGGCGTTTTCTATTGTCGGATTACCCGACAAAGCCGTTTCAGAGGCCCGCGAACGTGTGCGGGCGGCCTTGACCGCGATGGCCATCGCCCTGCCGTCCAAACGGATTACAATAAATCTTTCGCCTGCCGACCTTCCCAAAGAGGGGTCACATTTTGACCTTCCCATCGCGTTGGCGCTTTTGGCGGCGCTCGACATTATCCCGCGCGACGACGCAGAACGGACCGTTGCGTTGGGCGAACTGTCCTTGGATGGTACACTCGTTCCGGTCGTTGGCGCTCTTCCGGCGGCAATGGCAGCCGGGCAAGAGGATCGCACGTTACTATGCCCCCATGCCTGCGGCGCAGAGGCCGCATGGGTCGGTGCCGTCACTGTTATCGCGCCGCGCAGTCTTGCCGAAATGGTCCGGCACTTCACCGGACAGGCAGTGCTCCAACCTTCCGAACCCGGCGAGGTCTTGGGTGAGCCCGGCGCGCGCGATCTGTCAGAGGTCAAAGGCCAAGAACGCGCAAAACGCGCCTTGGAAATCGCGGCGGCAGGACGTCACCATTTGCTATTGGTTGGGTCACCCGGATCAGGCAAATCAATGCTCGCGGCGCGCATCCCGGGAATATTACCTCAACTGACCGCCACAGAGGCGCTTGAGACGTCGATGATCCATTCGCTGTCAGGGCTGCTGGACGAAGGCGGTATCAATCGGGAACGCCCCTTCAGAGAACCGCATCACACCGCATCAATGGCGGCCATTGTTGGTGGCGGCCGCAGTGCGAAACCCGGTGAGATCAGTTTGGCGCATAACGGTGTTCTTTTCATGGACGAGTTCCCGGAGTTTCCACGAACGGTCCTTGAAACACTGCGACAACCCATCGAAACCGGAGAGGTCGTCGTCGCCCGGGCCAACGCCCATGTCCGCTATCCTTGTCGTTTTATGTTAGTTGCGGCAGCAAACCCCTGCAAATGCGGGTATCTCTCGGACCCAGCGCGCGCATGCGCCCGCGTTCCGATTTGCGGCGAGGATTATATGGGCCGTATTTCTGGCCCACTGATGGATCGTTTTGATCTGCGCGTCGAAGTACCGCCAGTTGCCTTCACCGACCTTGATATGCCGGCCGCAGACGAAGGTTCAACCGACGTTGCCGCACGCGTCCGCAAAGCCCGCGAGGCCCAAACAATGCGTTTCGCCGATCACGGCACCGTCCGGGTGAACGCCGACGCCGAAGGGCATTTGCTAGATGAAATTGCCACCCCTGATCCCGAAGGTCGGGCGTTGTTGATCAAGGTCGCTGAGCGTTTTGGATTATCAGCGCGCGGATATCACCGGGTATTGCGGGTCGCCCGGACAATTGCCGATCTTGAAGGCGACGATGCGGTGCGCAAACCACATGTGGCAGAAGCAGTCAGCTACCGGCTCGCGATGGCCAAGGAAGTTTAACGGCGGGCTTCGATCGCGTCCCAGATCTTTGCAGCAATGTTGATCCCGTCAAACCGTTCCAGCTCTTGAATACCGGTTGGTGAAGTCACGTTAATCTCGGTCAGCCAATCACCGATCACGTCGATGCCGACGAAAACCTGACCCTTTTCGCGTAGCAGCGGTCCAATGCGCGCGCAGATTTCGCGGTCACGTTCGGTCAGGTCAATTTTCTCTGGCCGACCACCAACATGCATATTTGAACGCGTTTCACCCGCTGCAGGCACACGGTTGATTGCGCCGACCGGTTCTCCGTCGACCAGGATGACCCTCTTGTCACCTTTCGAGACCGCTGGCAGGAACTTTTGCATAATCAAGGGCTCGCGGTTGATACCGGAAAAAAGCTCATGCAGGGACGCAAGGTTGCTGTCCCCCTGCTTCAGCTTGAAAACGCCGGCCCCACCGTTGCCATACAGCGGCTTCAAGATGACGTCGCCATGCTCTGCCCGGAACGCTTTAAGTGTTTCGAGATCGCGGGCAATCATGGTTGGCGGGGTTAAGTCCGGGAAGGCTAGCACCAATAATTTCTCTGGATAGTTGCGCACCCAAAACGGGTCATTGACCACCAATGTGTCCGGGTGGACCATGTCGAGGATGTGGGTTGTTGTGATATATCCCATGTCAAACGGCGGGTCCTGACGCAGCCAAACCACATCATAATCTGCCAAGTCGACGACCTGTTCTTCGCCACGGGAAAAGTGGTCACCTTTGATACGCTGCACTGTCAGCGGCCAGCCCTTTGCCGTTACACGACCCTGATCATAGGCCAGCTTGTCAGGTGTATAGTAGAAAAGAGTATGACCGCGGGCTTGCGCTTCCTCCGCAAGACGAAAGGTGCTGTCGGCATCTATGTCGATCGGCCCAATAGGGTCCATCTGAAAAGCGATCTTGAGTGGCATGGCGGGCCTCTAGCTTAAGTGATTTGACGCGTTGATGGCCCAGCAATCATCTATGTGCAATGGGATGTCACATTTCCATGAAGGCGTTTTTGATCACTTTTAAATCACCTATTCCATTCACAACCGCCAAATCAAATCGGACATCGGTCAATTGCCCACGCGGTTCGCCGGCCAGAAATTCGGTCGCGCTGGTAACAATGCGGTCCATCTGGCGGCGCCCCAGACGGTCCGCAGCATTTGCAAAACTACGGCTTTTCTTCACCTCGACAAAGATAACGGTGTCCCCGTCCCGCGCAATTAGATCAATTTCGCCAGCGGTGCCGCGCCAGCGCCGCGCTGCGATACTATGCGACCGCAACAAATAATCGTTCGCAACGATATCTTCCGCAGCAAGCCCGGCATGATATCCAACTGTTCCGGTCAATCATCTTCTCCCAGGCCCAAGGCGATCTGATATACCTGCCTTCGCGGCAAACCCAACGCCCCTGAAACGACAGTTGCGGCATCTTTGACGCGCATTGTTTTCATCGCTTCGCGCAACGCGCCGGTAATGTCGCCATCGGCAATATCCACCGCACCAGCACGCCCAACCAGAACCACCACCTCGCCTTTGACGGAACGGGTGGCGAATTCATCTGCGAGTTCGCCCAATGTCCCGCGCTTCACCTCTTCAAATTTCTTCGTCAACTCGCGGCAAACCACCGCTTCCCTCTGTTCGCCCAAGACATCGCGCAAATTTCCTAACATTTCCCCAACGCGTTTCGGACTTTCGTAAAAGACCAATGTGAAGGGCACATCACGCAATGCCGCTATTTCGGTTTCACGCTGCATTTTTGATGGAGGCAGAAAACCGACAAAGGCAAAGCGATCTGTTGCAAGACCCGACACGGTCAGCGCGGCAAGCACAGCCGACGCACCGGGTGCAGATGTCACAGGCAACCCTTCCGCAATTGCGGCGCGCCCCAATTCGTACCCCGGATCCGCGATAAGGGGTGTCCCGGCTTCCGAGATATAGGCAACAGATTGACCGGCGGCCATATCGGCGACCAGCCTCGCAACGGCGCTATCACCACTATGATCGTGAAACGCGATAATCTTGCGCCCATTCAACGGCACACCGTGAATTTCCATTAATTTACGGGCCGTGCGCGTGTCTTCGGCGGCAATCAAATCAGCCGAGGCGAGGATATCCAACCCTCTTAGCGTCATGTCGCGCGCAGACCCAATTGGGGTCGCTACGAAATACAGACCGGCAGAGAGTGGCTTGCAAATAAAATTCATCTCTGGACCCGGCTGCCCCCTGCTTTATGATAAACCTCAATATCGCGGCCGGACAAAGGGCACTGCCCCTACATCCAATCGCGCGAACCAGGAGGGATACCACGTATGTTTGCCCGTTTCAGCAACGCCGGCAAGTCGCTTGCGCGTTTTTTTGCTTTCACAAGTTTGGTCTGGCTTGCCGCCTGTGATGTAGCGCTCGCACCCGATGCAAATGTGGGTCAGGAAATTGACCCAAGTGAGCCAATTGAAGTTGCCCTGTTGGTGCCTGGTGGCTCCGCACAGGCGACCGACAATTTACTTGCCCGAAACTTTGAAAATGCGGCCCGTCTTGCAATCGCAGATTTGCAAGGCGCAAGCATTAACCTGACTGTCTACAATACGGCTGGCGGGAATCCCCAGCAGGCGGCAATCGCCGCGACCCGTGCCGTCGACAATGGGGCCAAGATCATTCTCGGGCCGCTTTACGGTGAGGCTGCAAATGCGGCAGGTGTGGCTATCGCCGGGCGCGACGTCAATGTACTCGCCTTTTCTAACAACCGCGCTTTCGCCGGAGGCAACGTATTCATCCTTGGTTCGACCTTTGACAATACGGCGGAACGGCTAGTTCAATATGGAAGCCGTCAGGGCATAAACCGCTATATGGTGGTTCATGGTGATGATCTGCCTGGACGCGTCGGCCGCGACGCAATCACCACCGCGGTCCAAAACAATGGTGCAGAGGTTGCCGGTGTCGAAAGCTATGCACTTTCGCAACAAGGCATATTTGCAGCCACGAGCAGGATCGTGTCGAGCGTGCAGAGTTCGGGGGCACAGGCAGTTTTCACAACCGCAGGGGCAAATGCGGACCTACCCATACTCGCCACCGCCTTACCAGACGCAGGTCTTAACACAGACCGCAGCCGTCTTATTGGCCTAACGCGATGGGACACGTTACCTCAAATTGCAGCCCTGCCAGGTCTGTCAGGTGGGTTATTTGCGCTCCCTGATCCGGGACCATCAGCGCTATTCTCCAATCGTTATTCTGCAACATATGGTTCTGCGCCGCACCCTCTTGCCGGTCTGGCCTATGACGGGATCGCCGCTATCGGCGCCCTTGCAGCGGCGGGCAATCCGCAAGCCGTCACAAAATCGGCTTTGACCCAACGGCAGGGTTTCCGTGGAACATCGGGCGTCTTCCGCTTGTTGCCAAACGGACTCAACCAGCGCGGTCTCGCCGTTGCCACCATTCAAAACAATCAGGTTGTCATCCTTGAACAAGCACCAAGAAGCTTTGGTGGCCCCGGCCTCTGAACCCAACCCGATGCTGGACGAAAGTGCGCCGGACGGTTTGATCTGTCCGGCGTCTGTCATTTTTGACAGGTCCGCAGTTGAGTGCAAAATTGCGGCTGCAGTCGGATCAGCAAAATCAGAGAAAGACATTCGTGCTGCCACCGTGAGTGTGTTGGCCGAGGCCCGAAGAACCGGCAATCAACAGATTGCCACGGCTTTCAAATCACAGCCATTTGCGTCACGACCAACGACCCGTGCATATAGTTGGCTGACGGACCAGATCATTGATGTGGTCTTGAACGTCTCCACGCAACATTTGCACAAGTTACCCACTCCAACTGAGGGTGAGCGACTGTCGCTTATCGCCGTCGGCGGTTATGGGCGCGGAGAGATGGCACCGCATTCCGACGTCGATCTGCTGTTTCTTACCCCATACAAAATCACGCCTTGGGCAGAAAGCGTGATCGAATCCATGCTGTACATGCTTTGGGATCTGAAACTGAAAGTTGGACATGCCAGCCGTACCGTCAAAGACTGTTTGCGGCTTGCAAGAGAAGACTACACCATCCGCACATCACTGGTTGAATATCGTTATCTGGCCGGTGACCCGGCACTTGCAGAAGAACTTGGCGACCGCCTTTGGAGCGAATTGTTCAAATCAACGGCCAGCGACTTTATTGAAGCCAAGCTAGAAGAACGAGCGACACGCCACCGCAAACAGGGCGGGCAACGCTATGTTGTTGAGCCGAACGTCAAGGAAGGCAAAGGCGGACTACGCGACCTGCAATCCCTCTTCTGGATCAGCAAATATGTCAACGGCGTCAAAGACGCAGCCGAGCTTGTCAGCCTAAAGGTCTTTACCGCAGAAGAATTTGAAACATTTGTGACGGCTGAGGATTTCTTGTGGGCCGTCAGGTGTCACCTCCACCTGATCGCAGGGCGGGCCGCAGACCAGCTGACCTTCGACATGCAGGTCGAGGTCGCATCTGCAATGGGCTATACCGATCACGGCGGTCGGCGCGGTGTTGAACATTTCATGCAGGCCTACTTTCGGCAGGCGACACATGTTGGCGAACTCACCCGCATTTTCCTGACCGCCTTAGAGGCTAATCACACCAAGCAAGAGCCGATGCTGCTGCGACTTTTTGGGCGACGTAAGCGGGCAAAGGCCCCCTATGCGATCAAACAAAACCGACTGACCGTAGCAAGTGAAAAGGCCTTTTTTGCCGACAAGCTGAACATGCTGAGGATCTTTGAAGAAGCGCTGCGCACCGGCACTTTGCTACATCCTGATGCGATGCGCCTGATTTCGGCCAACCTTGATATGATTGACACTGACATGCGCGACGACAAGGAAGCACGGCGCATCTTTCTCGACCTTATGCTGAAACACGGTAACCCTGAACGTGGTCTGCGCCGCATGAATGAGTTGGGTGTCCTCTCAGCATTCATTCCAGAATTTGCGCCGATCGTGGCGATGATGCAGTTCAATATGTATCACCACTACACCGTTGATGAGCACACGATCCAATGCATCAGCAACCTTGCGCAAATAGAACGAAAAGAGCTGATCGAAGAACTGCCGGTCGTTTCTGGCATCTTGGACAGGGGCGTGAACAGGAAAGTGCTCTATGTCGCCCTCTTGCTGCATGACATCGGCAAGGGGCGGGATGAGGATCACTCCATCTTAGGTGCACAGATTGCACGCAAAGTTGCCCCGAGGCTCGGACTGAATAAGAAGGAGTGCGAAACGGTCGAATGGCTGATCCGCTATCACTTGTTGTTGTCCGACGTGGCCCAAAAACGTGACATCGCTGAACCTCGAACCGTTCGTGGCTTTGCCAAGGCGGTAAAGTCTGTAGAACGGCTGGACCTTCTCACTGCTCTGACTGTCTGTGACATTCGCGGCGTTGGTCCCGGCACATGGAACAATTGGAAGGCGGTGTTGATCCGCAACCTCTACAAAGCCACGCGATCAGCGCTTGAAACTGGCTTGGAAGACCTCAACCGCGAAACCCGCGAGGCAGAGGCCAAACGCACACTCCGTACGGCCCTGTCGGACTGGGACAACAAAGCGCTCAAGACCGAGGTCAGCCGGCACTATGGCCCGTATTGGCAAGGTCTGCCTCTTTCCGCCCAAACCGTCTTCGCCAGACTGCTGCGCGATATCGCAGATGATGAAATCAAGATTGATCTGATGCCGGACGAGGACCGCGACGCAACGCGCGCCTGTTTCGCGATGGTCGATCACCCGGGCCTCTTTAGCCGGATGACTGGGGCGCTTGCGCTGGTTGGTGCAAATGTCGTTGATGCCAGAACATACACGTCGAAGGACGGTTACGCGACGGCTGTGTTCTGGGTTCAGGATAACGACGGCAACCCATATGAAACCGCGCGTCTTCCCCGATTAAGCAAGATGATCGAACGCACGTTAAAAGGCGAAGTTGTCGCGAAAGAAGCACTGAAAGACAAAGACAAGATCAAGAAACGCGAACGCGCTTTCAAAGTCCCCACGACGATTAGTTTCGATAATGAAGGATCCGAGATTTACACAATCATCGAGGTCGATACCCGCGACCGTCCCGGACTTCTCTATGATTTGACA
The DNA here is from genome assembly GCF_055693545.1 of Yoonia sp. JB2-21. Lineage (NCBI taxonomy): Bacteria > Pseudomonadati > Pseudomonadota > Alphaproteobacteria > Rhodobacterales > Paracoccaceae > Yoonia > Yoonia sp. JB2-21. The sequence continues at coordinate 2,471,170 of NZ_JBVFUC010000001.1, read as the reverse complement.
CGAACACTTGCAAACAGCCATGTCTACATCGCCTCCGCAGTCATCGCGACGTATGGAGAACAGGTTGTGGATACATTTTATGTCAAAGATATTGTTGGGCTAAAATACCATTCTGAAGCCAAGCGCGCGGGACTAGAGCGCAAATTGCGTGAAGCAATTGTGCAGGGTGCCGAACGGGCGGTGGAAGGGTGACCGCCATGACACAGGTCAGGTACTTTGAAACGATCAGGCCAGCGCTTTTCACGTGTTTGGTACGATAAAATGAAACCAATCCGTCTCATGGCAGGCTTCTTTACTGTCGGCATCTGGACATTGCTCAGCCGCGTTATGGGGTTTGTGCGTGACATTATGATTGCTGCCTATCTTGGCACCGGGCCTGTTGCCGAAGCTTTCCTTGTTGCCTTCTCCCTTCCCAACCTTTTCCGACGCTTCTTCGCCGAAGGCGCGTTCAACATGGCCTTTGTGCCGATGTTTTCAAAGAAGGTAGAAGGCGACGATGACGCGCAGCGCTTTGCTCAGGATGCCTTTGTCGGATTAGGTGGCATACTCACTGTATTTACCGTGATTGGCGTCATTTTCATGCCAGCGCTTGTGACACTGATGGCAAGCGGTTTCTTGGGAACGGAAAGGTTTGATCTTGCTGTTTACTACGGCCGGATCGCATTCCCATATATCCTGTTCATATCGCTGACGGCGCTTTTGTCCGGGGTTTTGAATGCCACCGGTCGGTTTACCGCCGCTGCGGCGGCGCCGGTGCTGCTCAACATCATCTTTGTCGGGGCATTGATCGTAACAGGGCTAACATGTGAATGCGTGGGGTCCGACGGGCAAACAATCATCGGTCGATCACTGGCCTTTGCAGTGCCACTGGCAGGGGGCGCGCAACTTATGGTCGTCTGGATTGCGGCACGGCGCGCAGGCTACACCCTGCGCATTGGCCGACCAAAGATGACACCCGAGCTCCGGCGTCTTGCCATTATCGCGGCCCCTGCTGCGCTTGCAGGGGGTCGTTCAAATCAACTTGCTGGTCGGTCGGCAGGTCGCAAGTTTCTTCGACGGCGCTGTTGCGTGGCTTAACTATGCCGACAGACTGTATCAATTGCCTTTGGGCGTCGTCGGCATCGCGATTGGGGTTGTCTTGCTACCCGATCTTTCGCGCCGTTTACGGGCCGGGGATGAGACCGGTGGCCAAGATGCCTTTAATCGCGCATCCGAGATCAGCCTTGCATTGACCATCCCCGCAGCGGTGGCACTGATGGTCATTCCGCTGCCCCTTGTCAGCGTCCTGTTCGAGCGCGGCGCATTTACAAGCGATGACACCGCTGCCACCGCGTTGGCTGTCGCGATTTACGGCCTCGGGCTGCCTGCTTTTGTTATGCAAAAGACGCTTCAACCTCTGTTCTTTGCCCGTGAAGATACAAAGCGGCCGTTCTACTATGCCGTGATCGCGATGGTGCTGAATGCGGCTTTGGCCATCGGTCTTTCCCCGCTGATTGGTTTTGCGGCGGCTGCGGTTGGCACGTCGCTCACAGGCTGGGCGATGGTGGTTCTCTTGATGCGCGGGGCCCGGACGATGGGCGACGCAGCCAAGTTCGACGCAAGGTTCAAGAAACGACTTACTCGGATTGTTCTGGCATCGGCGGGCATGGGGCTCATTTTAATCCTAGCGGCGACGATCATGAAACCGTTCTTCGGCATCTCGACGATCCGTTACATCGCGCTTTTGGTCTTAGTTATGATCGGCGGCGTCAGTTACTTTGGATTGGGTCACCTCGTGGGGGCCTTCAAACTCTCCGAATTCAAACGTAATCTGCGCCGTTAGGAACGCTCGCGCAGACGACGCAGTAGACTGCTCCACCCCCCGGGGCAAGAACGGCCGACATGAAAAAACCGGCCATGAACCCAGTAAGTTCTGCGACCCACTGGCTATTGCCGCCAAACAACAATCCGAAAATCAACTGTAGCAGCAGCAAAAACCCGATAAGTCGAAATGCCATAATCTGGTTCTCGCCCGCACTGCCCAGACGCAACCAAAGCGCATAGGTATAGGCCCCGATCAAGCCATAAACAGGTGTGAACCCACCAAGCAAGGGGAACTGACTGTCCACAATCAGGCCAAAAGCGATCGCACCCAGGATTGTGGTCGCAACATACAGAAACAGCACCTTTGCCGAGCCATAGTACTCGACGGTGAACTTACCCAAAGCGAGCGTAAGTGCTGCGCAAAATGCGACCTGGGTCAGTTGCACGTTCACGAAGGGATACGTCATAAACCGCTTGAGCATATCAAACGAATAATCATTGTTGACCAAGACCCGGTCCAACACAACCGATGAGAACCCATATTCCTCAATGGCGGCGATGCGCCAGCCAACACCACGGGGACCACCGATAATCCCGGCATTCGCAAGTTGAAACGCAACTTCAATTGCAACAATGATCAGCGTCAGCGCAACCACCAAGGGCGGCAAGGCGTTGAACGGGCTTTCTGGCTTCATATCAGTCTCATGCGGGAGGAGTTGAAGTTGACGGGTCTGTCTGGCATGGGTATGCGACCCCTGCTCTGAAATCCACCCCGGACATTTGTACTATGACAAAGACTTCTTTCACACCGCGCGTTTTCTCTGGGATCAAGCCCTCAGGCGGTCTGACGCTTGGCAATTATCTGGGCGCAATCAAGCGGTTTGTCGGCATGCAAGGTCAGATGGAAACGGTCTATTGTGTGGTTGATATGCACGCGATCACCGTATGGCAGGACCCTAAAGAGCTTGCCAATATGACCCGGGAAGTGGCGGCAGGTTATCTTGCAGCCGGGCTCGATCCGTCACAGTCGATCCTGTTCAACCAAAGCCAGGTTGCAGCGCATGCCGAATTGAGCTGGATCTTTAACTGCGTCGCGCGTGTCGGTTGGATGAACCGCATGACGCAGTTTAAGGACAAAGCAGGCAGCAATGCGGAAAAGGTATCGCTGGGTCTCTATGCTTATCCCGCGCTGATGGCGGCTGACATCTTGCTATATCATGCAACGCATGTACCTGTTGGTGAGGATCAGAAACAGCACGTCGAACTGACACGCGATATCGCGGCCAAGTTCAACCATGATTTCAAAACGGATTTCTTCCCGCTAACCGAACCTGTCATCGAAGGGCCCGCGATGCGCATCATGAACCTGCGTGACGGGACCAAGAAGATGTCAAAGTCGGGCGAAAGCGACATGGAACGCATCAACATGACCGATGATGCCGACAAGATCGCGAAAAAATTCAAGAAGGCCAAAACTGACCCAGAACCCCTGCCCGAAACCGTCGAAGGTCTGGTCGGGCGACCAGAAGCACGCAATCTGGTCGAGATCTATGCCGCCCTGAACGATGTAACGCCCGAAGCGGTCATCGCAGAATATGCAGGCGCGCAATGGGGCAGGTTCAAACCCGCATTGGCTGACTTGGCGGTTTCGAAATTGGCGCCGATCTCAGATGAAATGGGGCGCTATATGGCCGACCCCGCCGAGATCGACCGCATCCTTGGCGAAGGCGCTGGAAAAGCGCGCGCGATTGCAGAGCCGATCTTGCGTGCCACCTACGATGTCGTGGGAATGCTGCGTTCATAGCAGAACGGCAGTCGGCCGTGCCCTAACCCGACGAATGGGTTTTGCCAAAACCTGATGTTGGAAAGCTACCTTTGGTTCACAGACCCTTAGCTTGAAAACAACCGAGCAAGTCGCCCGAAGAAACCGGCGCTGGGGGTTTCGGCTGATCGACTGCGTTTCCACAAAGCCTCGGACCGCATGCCTGATGCACAAAACCCAAGCACTGGGCCCGGTAAATTGTCCAACGCACCACGGAACTTGTCGATGCTCACTGCATCAAATTGACCCGGCGATACAGGGATGTGGATGGCTTCCATATCCAGATCACGGGCGGCAGTCTCGATCTCGGCAAATGAAGGCTGGCCAGCGGCTTCACCGTCAGGTCGGTTCACAATGATGGACCGGAAACCAGCCGCTTTCGCCACTTCGATTTCCCCCAACTGCAATTGGGCGGATGTCGAAAATAATTCGGAAAGCTTCTTTGTTTTCATGAGTTTCCCTTTGCCCCAACACGCATGATCACGTGTCGGGGGCCGTTGCCGAGCGACGTCGGTTCAGGCGTCTTTATTGGTCTTCAGACCAAAGATGCCGTAGATCGGGCAGAACTTCATGAAAGCCGTTCCAATGAAGATCAGGCCAAGCCAACCCCAGGCGCCAATGGTGCCTGTGAGTGATAGCGCGATCAGTACCGCCCCGGCGACAATGCGCAGGATACGGTCAGCAGAACCAACGTTTGAAGTAAATTGCATGTGGCTTCTCCTTTGTTTGCAAAAGGACGTATCACCGCAATGCCGGACCTCGGTCTGTAACGCAGTCACATAACATCTGATTTTGCGTATCGGGCCAATGCCGCGGGATCCAGAATATCCACGGCGCCCCGCCCCGTCTTCACCCAGCCGCGCCTTTCAAAGTCTTTCAAGATACGCGACATGACCTCGCGCGCGCTACCCAATTCGGTTGCGATTTGTTGGTGGGTCGCTGAGATAGCAGCCGGTGCGTCAACTTTTTCAGTCAACCAGAGCGCCAGCCGTTGATCCATCCTGTTCAGCAATAAGTCGTCAATCACGCAAGTCAGTTCCACCAGACGATGTGTAAACACAGCAAAGACTGCGCTCCGAAACGCAGCATCCTCGGCCAGCAGTCGTTCGAACACAGCCCGTCCAATCGCAAGTGCCGTAACAGGCCCTTCGGCATATCCAAATGCGGCGTAAGGAATATTCGACAACATGCAGGAAGTCGTCATGACACAGCTATCACCGGGCCCAACACGATAAAGCACAATGGAACGCCCCGATTGGCCGGTCTGTTCGACACGAATGTGCCCTGACATTGCAATCAGAAATGTGTCGCCATCGTCGCCCGGGCTGAAAATGGTCGTGCCGTCGTTGACGGATACTGTCGCCGCGACCCCCTTAAGGCGATCAATCAGGGCATTGTCCCAATTCTGTGACTGTGCGTGGTCCACTCTCGGTTCCATTTTCCCATTTTCTTCTCGACATATAGCCTAAGGTCAGGACCCACCAAGTCCATGCCTGACAGGTCACGAAGGTGAGATTGGCACCATACCAAAGCTGTCACAAAACTGAATCCCACCGATGCGACCATTTAGGTACGCGGCATAGATCTCGCTCTGCCAGCCCGCCAAGGTGTGTTCTAGTCCCACGCGCAACCATGGCTCACTCTGGCGTTCGATGTTCCCCGGCATCGGACGCCAACCCTACTTTACCTCCTATGCCCTGATGCCTAGGGTCGCCACAAGAGGAGGACGGTCCATGGCCACCGGAACGCATATTCACACATATTTTGAAGGTGCTTGGCATGAAGGCGATATGCCAATTATGCGCGCTGCTGATCACGGGTCTTGGTTAGGCACAACCGTCTTTGATGGTGCGCGGTTCGTGAATGGCCTGATGCCGGATCTGGACCTGCACTGCGCGCGTGTGAACCGCTCTGCCGAGGCATTGATGATAACGCCAACCGTGAGCATCGAGGCGATGATTGCAATTACCAAAGAGGGGTTGGCCAAATATCCAGTCGGCGCCGCCGTCTACATACGTCCGATGTATTGGGCCATACATGGTGACCCAACCGCCATTGTTCCCAGCCCAGAAGAGACGGGCTTTGCCATTTGCCTCGAAGAAATCCCATTTGCCCCTGCAACCGCTTCTACCACCTTGGGGCTGACGAAGTTTCGGCGACCGGTCATCGATGATGCAGTCGTCAATGCCAAGGCGGGCTGCCTCTATCCCAACAACGCGCGCATGCTGGCCGAGGTACGCGCACGCGGTTTTGGCAATGCACTTGTGGCGGACGCGATGGGGAATGTTGCGGAAACAGCCACCGCAAACGTCTTTATGGTCAAGGATGGCGAGGTTTTTACACCAATCCCAAATGGCACGTTTTTGTCGGGAATCACGCGCGCCCGGCATATCGACAATCTCAAGGCCGATGGCGTCAACGTCCACGAAACCGTCCTGACGTTTGACGATTTCCGGGGGGCTGACGAAGTGTTCCTGTCGGGCAATATGTCCAAGGTTACCCCTGTCACCGCCTTTGAAGACCGCCAGTATCAAGTTGGCCCAGTCACGCGACAGGTACGCGATATATATTGGGACTGGGCTGCCAGCTCTGCGTAGGTTGTGGACCTGTCCGACGCGCCAATCTGTCGTTGCCACCACTTTGATCATGCTCCACAATCGTCCCGAAAAGGGAGACAGTCATGCGTAAGTTCATGGTCGTTCTGGACGACAGCCGCGAATGTCTAAACGCCATGCGGTTCGCTGCGATGCGGGCGGCGCACACTGGCGGTGGTGTGACGATACTATCCATCATTCCACCCGATGAATTCAACCACTGGATTGGTGTCGGTGAAATCATGCGCGCAGAGGCGCGCGAACGGATCGAAGTGCACTACGAAGTCTTCGCCAAATGGATGCGCGACAAACAAGATGTACATCCAGAGCTGGTCATCCGAGAAGGCGAGCCGCTCACCGAGATTATGGCGCAAGTGAACGAAGACCCTGAGATTGGTGTTCTGGTGCTTGGTGCGGGCGACGATAGCAAAGGCCCGGGTCCACTGGTCACGCATCTTAGCCGCCAATCTGGCAGCCTTCCAATTCCAATTACCATTGTTCCGGGCGACTTGTCCAAAGAACGGCTTGAAGCGATCACCTGACCGATTCAGTCGCTATCGAGCAGTTTAGAATCATTCCAAACCCTTGACACCGGGGGCGCGCAGGCGCATATCTAAAGCCTGACAAAAAAGGTTGGCCCCATGTTCATCCAGACTGAATCAACACCAAATCCCGCGACGCTTAAGTTTCTTCCCGGCCAGAACGTGCTTGAAGTCGGCACCGCTGATTTTCCAAGCTTAGAGGCCGCAGAGAACTCGCCGCTCGCCAAGCGTATCTTTGCGACGGGGAACATCACGGGGGTCTTCTTTGGGATCGACTTTGTGACAGTCACAAAGGCCGATGACGTCGAATGGGACCATATCAAACCGGGCATCCTCGGCGCGATCATGGAACACTATCAGTCTGGCCAATCTGTGATGGCGGAAGACCACAAGCCCGCTAGCGGTCACGCTGAACATACCGGCGAAGATGGTGAGATTGTGGGCCAGATCAAAGAGCTGCTCGACACACGCGTCCGCCCTGCCGTGGCGCAAGATGGTGGTGACATCACGTTCCACGGGTTTGAGCGTGGGATCGTCTATTTGCACATGCAAGGTGCATGCGCCGGTTGCCCGTCGTCCACCTTGACGCTAAAAATGGGCATCGAAAACCTGCTGCGACACTATATTCCCGAGGTGGTCGAGGTACGGCCCGTTGCAGCCTGAAACCAAGCTGATCGCATTTGATACATCGGCGGCGCATTGCGCCGCCGCTTTACTATTTGGCGACCGGGTTATCACACGCGTCGATGACATGGCCAAAGGTCAGGCCGAGCATTTGATGCCAATGCTGGAAGAGATGTTGGCGGCGGAGAACCTCACATGGCGGGATCTTGACGGCATTGGTGTTGGTGTTGGGCCGGGCAACTTTACCGGAATTCGGATTTCGGTTTCTGCAGCCCGTGGTCTGGGACTGGGATTGGCCAAGCCTTCTATCGGGGTGAATGGCTTCGATGCACGTGCCTTTGAGGAAGACCTGCCCTTTACCGCAACAATCCCTGCGCCAAGGGACCAATCTTTCCAGCAAACCTTTAATTCTGACGGAACCAAGACCGAGGCAAGCCAGACACGACAAGCGGCTAACCCTCAGAAGCCTACAAAACTTCTTATTGCCGCCACAGCAAAAATTGCGGCGGGCAGGCTCGGCACGCAACTACCCCGCCCCACCCCTTTGTATATTCGGAGCGCTGACGCTGCACCGCCGCGCGATCCCGCGCCGATACTACTCCCATGACACCCGACGACATGGCGCTTAGTCATGCCCAAGCCTTCAGCGCAACGCGGGCATGGTCCGCAAGCGAATTTGCTGAGCTTCTTAAACACACAGGTACATTCGTCGAAGGCAATAAAGACAGTTTCATCCTGATCCGAACGGTTGTCGACGAAGCCGAAGTTCTCACGTTGGCAACTGTCCCACATAGACGCCGCGAAGGTCTGGCACGCAGCGCCCTACAGGCTGGCGAAATTGCGGCAAAGGCACGTGGCGCGGCAACTATTTTCCTTGAAGTGGCGGAGGACAATATAGGTGCAAAACAACTCTACACCGCTGCCGGGTACACTGAAGTCGGCCGCCGGCCGGGATACTATCTGCCCAAAGATGGGGCACCCGTCGCTGCTTTGGTGCTGCGCAAGGCTTTGAACGCTCTCTGACTTTGCGTAACCCTGTTGATAACTCAATTTTTCAACTGCTTCACGCCTGATTTCCCCCAAAAAGCAGTTGATCTTCCCCGCAAGGCAAGGCCTTATCTTGCAATGACCGGACTCACTTTTGTCTTGGCTTTTAATAGAGGGGGGCGTGTATCGCCCAAGAAATACCTCGCGTAACGACCTGGGAGAACTATCAATGACACTTATGCACAAAATGCTTGGCGCATCTGCGGCACTGGCTTTGACAGCCGGCACTGCCTTCGCGGATCCTGCCATCCTGTTCGATCTTGGCGGCAAGTTCGACAAGTCTTTCAACGAAAGCGCCTACAACGGGGCACAGCGTTGGGCAGATGAAACCGGCGGGTCCTACGCCGAAGTTGAGATCCAGTCTGACGCCCAGCGCGAACAGGCCATCCGTCGTTTCGCCGAGTCAGGTGCGAACCCAATCGTCATGGCGGGCTTTTCATGGGCCACACCATTGGGTGAAGTCGCAGCCGACTATCCAGACACAAAATTCGCCATCATCGACATGGTCGTTGACGCGCCAAACGTCCGCTCTGTTGTGTTCAACGAGCATGAAGGGTCTTACCTTGTGGGCATGATGGCTGCGATGGCATCCGAATCCGGCACAGTTTCCTTCATCGGCGGCATGGACATCCCACTGATCCGTAAATTCGCTTGCGGTTATGCGCAGGGTGCCAAGGCTGTGAATGCAGACGCAACAGTGATCGCAAACATGACAGGGACAACACCTGCGGCATGGAACGACCCGGTAAAAGGATCAGAACTGACACTTGCACAGATCAGCCAAGGGTCTGATGTTGTCTTTGCTGCCGCTGGCGGCACTGGCGTTGGTGTTCTGCAAACGGCCGCAGACGAAGACATCCTGTCCATCGGTGTCGACGCAAACCAGAACTACCTGCACCCCGGTGAGGTTCTGACATCCATGCTCAAGCGCGTTGATAACGCCGTTTATGAAGCGTTCACACAAGGCGAAAACCTTGAGGTTGGCTTCAACGTCATGGGCGTATCCAACGAAGGTGTCGGCTACGCGCTGGACGAATTCAACGCTGAGCTGGTCTCGGCTGAAATGCAGGAAGCTGTTGATGCAGCAGCTGCATCCATCGCATCTGGCGAACTTGCCGTGCACGACTATACATCTGACGAAAGCTGCCCAGCGCTCGACTTCTAAGTCTGCCCGCTAGGCCAACACATACGAGGCCGCGCAGATTTATCCGCGCGGCCTTTTGCATTCCAAGAACAGGTGTCCCAATGACTGACATAGCCCCCGCCATTGAACTCAAAGGGATCTCAAAGTCCTTTGGACCTGTGCAAGCCAACAAAGATATTTCGATCCGTGTGATGCCCGGCACAATCCACGGGATCATAGGCGAGAACGGCGCAGGCAAATCGACGCTAATGTCGATTTTGTATGGGTTTTATAAGGCTGATGCGGGCGAAATCTTCATCTCAGGTCAGAAAACTGCAATTCCTGATAGCCAAGCGGCCATCGCTGCGGGCATCGGTATGGTGTTCCAGCACTTTAAATTGGTCGAAAATTTCACGGTGCTTGAGAATGTGGTTCTGGGGGCAGAAGACAGCGGGCTACTGCGCCCTTCGCTGGCCCGCGCGCGGCGTGAATTGAAAAGCCTTGCGGAAGAATACGAACTGAACGTCGATCCTGATGCCCTGATCGAAGAAGTCGGCGTTGGCATGCAACAGCGCGTTGAAATCCTCAAAGCGCTCTATCGCAAGGCTGACATCCTGATCCTTGATGAGCCCACGGGCGTGCTGACCCCGGCCGAGGCTGATCACCTGTTCCGCATCCTTGAGAACCTCAAGCGCGAAGGCAAAACGATCATCCTGATCACGCATAAACTGCGAGAGATCATGGATATCACCGACACCGTAAGTGTCATGCGCAGAGGCGAGATGACAGCGACGGTCAAGACGTCTGAAACAAGCCCACCTGAACTGGCCGAACTGATGGTTGGTCGCAAAGTGCTGTTGCGAGTGGACAAGGCACCTGCCCAGATTGGACGTAAAATACTTGAAGTCAAAGACCTGAACGTCACCGATGACAAAGGCGTTCACCGGCTCAAAGGCGTGAGCTTTGACGTACATGCCGGTGAAATTCTCGGGATTGCTGGCGTTGCAGGCAACGGCCAATCAGAACTGCTGGAAGTCCTCGGTGGCTATGAGAAAGCAACCGGTACAATCAAATTGAACGGCGAAGAGATTGATTTGACCGGTGCCAAATCCGATGGACAAAGCCGCCGTGCGCGCGGGATCAGCCATGTGCCAGAGGATAGACAGCGCGAGGGCCTGATCATGGACTTCCACGCGTGGGAAAACACCGCGTTCGGCTACCACCATGATGCGGAATACCAACGGTCCAAACTATTCATGGACAATTCGGCCATCCGCAAAGACACAGAAGAAAAAATGGCGCGTTTTGACGTGCGGCCCCCGGATCCAACCCTTGCCGCCAAAAGTTTTTCCGGCGGCAACCAGCAAAAAATCGTGCTGGCACGCGAGATTGAACAGAACCCTGATTTGCTGCTGATCGGCCAACCTACACGCGGTGTGGACATCGGGGCGATCGAATTCATCCACCAGCAGATTGTTGCACTTAGGGATCAGGGCAAAGCAATTTTGCTTGTTTCCGTCGAGTTGGAAGAGATTTTGTCGCTCTCTGATCGCATCGCCGTTATGTTTGACGGAAAAATGATGGGCGAGCGGATGCCTCAAGAAACGGACGAAAAAGAACTCGGACTGCTGATGGCAGGAATGAGCGGAGAAGCAGCGTAATGGACGTCATGCCAAAGTGGGCTGATGTGATCCTGATCCCTTTGATCTCGATCCTTCTGGCCGCGATCCTGTCAGCACTCGTGATCCTTGCCATCGGTGAAAACCCGTGGGAAGCGCTCAAGCTGATGGTAGAGGGCGCTTTGGGCTCCACCTATGGCTGGGGCTATACGCTCTATTACGCGACCAATTTTATATTTACAGGTCTCGCGGTCGCCATCGCCTTTCACGCGCGGATGTTCAACATCGGTGGTGAGGGACAGGCGCTGGTCGGCGGTCTCGGTGTTGCAATTATCTGCCTTTACATCCCGTGGCCGCATTGGTCGCTGGCCTTGCTTGGTGCCGCAATTGGTGCGGCGATCTTTGGTGCGGCATGGGCTGCGATCCCGGCATTCCTGCAAGCCAAACGCGGCAGCCACATCGTGATCACAACCATTATGTTCAACTTTATCGCCGCTGCCTTGTTGAACTATTTCCTGATTGGCGCACTCAAGGTGCCCGGCTCAATGGAACCCGCGACCGCAAAATTTCCCGAGGCAACGCATCTGCCGTCCTTCCAGGATATGTTCAACTTCGGCGAAACCACCTTTTTCCGCGGGGCCCCTGCCAACATCACCTTCTTTGTCGCGCTCGCCGCTTGCGTTGCGCTTTGGGCGCTCATCTGGAAGACGCGGCTTGGCTATGAAATCCGGTCCTTCGGGCATTCGGAAACGGCCGCCAAATATGCGGGCATCAGCCCGACCAAAATTATCATGGTTGCCATGCTTATCTCAGGCGCTCTTGCCGGCATGATGGCCATCAACAACGTACAGGGCGAGGCCGAACGGCTGGTCCTGAACGCAGTGGAGGGGGCGGGCTTTATTGGCATCGCCGTCGCACTGATGGGGCGCAGCCATCCTTTCGGGGTATTGCTAGCAGCCCTTCTTTTCGGCTTTCTATATCAAGGCGGCGCAGAACTCGCCCTATGGACGTCGATCCCCCGTGAGTTGATCATCGTAATACAGGCATTGGTGATCCTCTTTACGGGCGCACTGGACAATATGGTGCGCATGCCGCTCGAGCGGCTATTCCTATCAATGAGGAGAGCAAAACAATGAAGGCAGAACCTTTTAAAATAGGTGTCGAAGACGACACCGGCGCAGATCTGGGCTTTGTGCTCAGCTGTCTGGCACTTGGCATGATCTCGATGGAAGAACTCCACCAGTGGGTTCACCATGTGATCGACCAAACCCCCGCGACCGAAGTACCACCCCATCTGGTGGCGTTACTCTCGCTACAAAAACCGATGAGCGTGCTGATGCCCGCCGAAAACGTGATGGCCCGTGTCCCCCATGACCCATTCATCACGGACGAGCGGTTCGATGCGATGCTGGGCTTGCAGTTCTTCCTGCGCAAAGATCGCACGCAGGCTGTCGATATCACGCAAGCGCAGGCCGAGGCGGCGCTTCGCAAAAACCCAGAGGTCGCTGATCGTTTCTTCAGCCTCTTCCCATTCCTGATGGAGAAAGCAGCCTAAATGGACTTTGCGACCCTTCTACAAATGCTGGACGCCACGTTGCGTCTGGCAACCCCGCTTCTTCTGGCCTGTTTGGCTGGTTTGTATTCAGAGCGGGCCGGTATCTTTGATATTGGGTTAGAGGGGAAAATGCTGGCAGCAGCATTCCTATCAGCCGCCATCGCTGCCGTGTCAGGCAGCGTATGGCTCGGCCTTTTTGCAGGTATTGGTGCGTCGATGCTCCTGTCCGTTGTACACGGGCTCGCGTCGATCACGTTCCGTGGCAATCAACTGATTTCCGGGGTTGCGATTAACTTTCTGGCCGCGGGTCTAACGGTGGTCATCGCCCAAAGCTGGTTTCGCCAAGGTGGGCGGACGCCGCAACTGACCGGTGACGCGCGGTTCAATCCGATTGAGCTTCCCTTTGCGGAAGCATTGCGCGACGTGCCTGCCCTTGGGCCAATCTATTACGAACTTATTTCAGGCCACACGATCCTCGTTTATGTCGCACTGCTGATGGTGCCGCTGACATGGTGGGTCCTCTTTCGTACGCGCTTTGGCTTGCGCCTGCGTGCTGTGGGTGAAAACCCAGCAGCGGTCGATACGGCAGGTGTTTCGGTGATCTGGCTGCGTTTCGCGGCTGTGGGCATTTGCGGTGTGCTATGTGGCATCGCCGGTGCGTATCTCGCCACTGCGTTGCAGGCTGGTTTTGTCAAAGACATGAGTGCGGGACGCGGTTTTATCGCACTTGCCGCCCTGATTTTTGCAAAATGGCGGCCCTGGTACGCACTCTATGCCTGCCTACTGTTCGGCTTCCTGCAAGCAATGTCGCTCCGCCCTGATGTGATTGAGCGTGTTCTCAGCTTCCAGGTTAATGGACAGTTCCTTGACGTCCTACCTTACATTCTGACGGTCGTAATCCTCGCAGGCTTTGTTGGCAAAGCGATCCCACCGCGCGCCGGGGGCGAGCCTTATGTCAAAGAACGCTAAGGCGCTCGCTGATCAAATCAGAGGCATCGCGGGCGATGCACCTGTCCAGATCGGTTTGATCCTTGGCTCTGGCCTTGGACATATTGCGGACGAAGTCGATGGCGTGGCAATCCCCTACGGCGACCTTCCCGGTTTCCCGCATGCGGGTGTGTCCGGCCACAACCCCAACCTTGTCATCGGTGACCTTGAAGGCATGCGTGTCGCAGTTTTTGGTGGGCGGGCACACTACTATGAAAGCGGGCGCGGCGATGCGATGCGACTGCCGCTCGAAGTGCTCAAAGAACTGGGCGCCAATACGATGATTGCCACAAACGCCGCAGGGTCACTGCGGGCTGATATGCCGACAGGTTCCATCATGTGCCTGACCGACCATATCAACTTCTCGGGGTTAAACCCGTTGATTGGAGAGCCGACAGACGCGCGTTTTGTGCCGATGAAGGACGCTTACGACCCTACGATCCGCGAAGCCCTGCACGAAGCGGCCCGTGCCGCCAAGGTCGAAATGGCTGAGGGTGTCTATGCGTGGTACTCTGGACCATCCTTCGAAACCCCCGCAGAAATCCGTGCCATCAAACTGCTCGGCGCAGACGCTGTGGGTATGTCTACAGTGCCCGAAGTCATCCTCGCCCGCTTCTTTGGCCTCAAGGCCGCAGCCATCTCAACCATCACCAACATGGCCGCTGGCATGAGTGATGAATCAATCAGCCATGAACATACCAAAGCGATGGCGCCAATCGGAGCTGCCAAGTTAGAGGAAGTTCTGCGTGGCTACCTAAAGTCAATTTCTTAAGTCCAAAGCATCGGCACCCATAAGTCCAAGCGACGGAAATGCTGCGTTTGCACAATAATTCCCCTCGCATCATTTGACACAAAGCGCGATTAGGTTTTTGGTGCAACCAGCGGCACAAGCGCCCGGATTTAGCTCATGCAGATTTACCTCCCTATCGCCGAAGTTTCGGTGAACATTTTCCTTTTATTAGGGTTGGGTGGAATCGTGGGCATTTTGTCGGGCATGTTTGGCGTCGGCGGTGGTTTCTTAATGACACCGCTTTTGTTCTTTATCGGCATTCCACCCGCTGTGGCCGTCGCAACTGAAGCGAACCAAATCGTTGCGTCGTCCTTCTCTGGCGTGTTGGCACATCTCAAGCGAAAGACCGTCGACCTGAGGATGGGCACTGTGCTGCTTATTGGCGGCTTGGTCGGTTCTGGGCTTGGCATTATTCTCTTCAACTACCTCAAATCGCTTGGTCAGGTCGAACTGCTCGTGCAGCTCTGCTACGTTGTTTTCCTCGGCATGATCGGCTCTTTGATGTTCATCGAAAGCCTGAAAGCGATCCGCAACGCGTCAAAACCCGGTGGTGCCGTGCCGAAACGGCGCAAGCACAACTGGGTGCATAATCTGCCCTTCAAGATGAAGTTCCGGGTCTCAGGCCTCTATATCTCAGTCATTCCACCGCTGATGGTTGGTGTTCTGGTCGGTATTCTGGCCGCAATCATGGGTGTAGGTGGTGGATTTATCATGGTGCCTGCCATGATTTACCTGTTGGGCATGCCCACCAAGGTGGTGGTCGGCACATCGCTTTTTCAGATCATCTTTGTAACCGCCTTCACGACCATGCTGCATGCAACGACGAACTTTACCGTCGACGTGGTGCTGGCTGTTCTGTTGCTTGTTGGCGGCGTGATCGGTGCCCAGATCGGCACTCGGATCGGGGTCAAGATGAAAGCCGAGCAACTGCGTATTTGGCTGGCCATCATGGTGCTGGCGGTCTGCGGCAAACTAGCGTTCGATCTGCTGGTGATGCCATCCGAACTCTTCTCTCTGGGCACAGGAGGTCACTCATGATCCGCCTTGTCGCATTGATGCTGCTGCTGGCCATGCCCGCAAAGGCAGAAGAAATCGTGCTTGGGCTTAGCCGGGATGAAGTTGCGATCACGGCAACGTTTGAGGGGTCCGAAATCCTGATTTTTGGTGCGATCAAACGTGATAGACCGGTCGAGGCCGCAGGTGACCTCGGTGTCATTGTCACGGTTGCGGGGCCCGATCAGCCGGTTACTGTCCGCAAAAAAGATCGCCGTTTTGGTATTTGGGTCAATACAGAGGCTGTTGAGGTTGATGTCGCGCCATCCTTCTACGCCGTCGCAACAAACCGTCCGCTTCGCGAAATTCTGACGGACACAGAAGATCTGAACACACGTATCAGCACCCAACGCGCCATTCGGTCGGTTGGCGCTACGATCTCTGGCGCCGAGCGGTTTACCCAAGCTTTGATCCGCATCCGTGCCGGACAAGGCCTCTATCAAACATTGCCCGAAGGTGTGTGGGTGGAAGAAGACGCGCTATTTCGCACACTGATACCTCTGCCGGCAAACCTGACCGAAGGTGACTATAAGGTAGAGATTTATCTGACGCGCAATCGTCAGATCGTGGATCTCTATTCAACGATCATCCCAGTGAAAAAAGTCGGCCTGGAGCGCTGGCTGTTCAATCTGGCCCATGAAAACCCGTTTCTTTACGGGTTGATGTCGCTGTCTATCGCAATTGCAGCAGGTTGGGGCGCGTCGGCCGCTTTTAGTGCGTTCCGCCGCTAACCACGACCGATATGCGGCATCTTTGTCGCCATCACCATCAGCGACTGCACATTCGCCTCTGAGGGCAGCGTTGCCATGTGAAAGACCGATCGCGCGACATCCTCGACGGCCATACTGGGCAGCGGGTCCAGGCCTTGCGCGGCACGGGTCTTTTCAAGGTTCAACACCAGATCCGTTCGCGCATTCCCGATATCAATCTGGCCACAGGCGATATCAAAAGCACGCCCATCCAGTGACAGCGTCTTGGTCAGCCCGCTGACCCCGTGCTTCGTCGCAGTATAGCAAATCGAGCCTTCGCGCGGCGTATAGGCCGAGATGGAACCATTGTTGATGATCCGCCCGCCCTGCGGTGTCTGCCCGCGCATCTGACGAAAGGCGGCGCGGGCGCAGAGGAACATGCCCGTCAGGTTCACATCAACGACCTGTTTCCAATCGTCCAAAGCGACCTGATCAATCGTGGTTTGTGGCCCGAACATGCCCGCGTTGTTAAACAGCACATCAAGATGGCCGAACGCGGCGAAGGCTGCATCAACCGCACCCGCATCGGTTACATCGC
The DNA here is from genome assembly GCF_055693545.1 of Yoonia sp. JB2-21. Lineage (NCBI taxonomy): Bacteria > Pseudomonadati > Pseudomonadota > Alphaproteobacteria > Rhodobacterales > Paracoccaceae > Yoonia > Yoonia sp. JB2-21. The sequence continues at coordinate 2,454,324 of NZ_JBVFUC010000001.1, read as the reverse complement.
AAGGCAACAGAACTGCGTTCTCGTGGGTCACTTCCGCGAGCGTCTCAGCACGCCGCGCGATCAACCCGACCCGCCAACCATTGGCCAGAAAATGCTCTGCTGTAACACGCCCGATGCCGCTACTGGCGCCTGTGATGATGATGGATTTCATATCTCTTCGCTCCTCAGTTCCAATGGGGCTGCTGGGACTTCAAGATCATCGACGCGCAGCACGCCTTGCGGACGCGCCAAACGGTTTCTGACCACCCAACGTAGCTGCGTTTCCGCGCGCGTTATCGCCACATAGGCCAGTCGTTTCCAAAGCGGTTGCCCTGCCTCAACCCGACCCATGCGAGAGGCTGCGTAGATGTCTGGGGCAAAGACCTGCACCGTGTCCCATTGCGAGCCCTGCGCCTTATGGATGGTTACCGCAGCGCCATGCAAAAACGTCGCGCCCATCTTTGCTGCGAAGGGAATAAAGGGCTCTTCATCCCCCTCCTGCTCTATTTTGACAATGCTCGCAGCGCTTACCTGCGGGTCTTCGGCACCCATGACATGCAGGCGCGAAAAACCTGGCTTGCGACCCGGCCCCAGATAGACAACCTGCGCACCTTTGATCAGGCCCCGCGCCTCTAGGTCCAAACGTTTCTTGCGATGCTTCAGCGGCAATTCGATCCCATCACAGATCAACGGTTCACCCGCCAACAGCTCATCCCCCGGCGCACCAAATGCTGCACGAAAGGCGTGGATCAGGCGGATACGGGTCGCATTGCGCCAGACCAAGCAAGGAGAACGGGCCATCAGATCGGCCTCAACCCGTTGCGCCATCACGACGCGCTCATCAGCCTTTGCGGCTTCCTCGACCATCCGCTCAAACCTGTAGAAATCAAGCTGAGGGTCAGCGAGCGCATGTGCCAGATCAAGGATCGGGTTGCCCGCATCCTGGCGGTGAATGCGGTTTAGGCTCAGCACGCGTTGCTCTGGCAATGTTTCAAAAACCATACCACCGGATGACTGAACTGGTGGCAGTTGCGCCGGATCACCAAAGAGCAGCAGCGTTGGGAATATCTCTTTGAGATCCTCAAACTGCTTTTCATCCAGCATAGAGCTTTCATCGACAAACCCGATGTCCAACGGATCCTCGCGCCGTTTCCATCCAGTGATGAAATCACTGCCCCGCAAACCGGCGGCGGCCAGCGCTGCGGGCACAGATTTGTTCGCTTCATAAGATGCAAACGCGCGATCAAGCGCTACCTCGGTCAGCCCTTCGATCTCGGGCTTGTCGCCTTGTCCGGCCAACCATTCAGCGACCTTTTCATATTCCGGATCATAGACCGGCGTATAAAGGATGCGGTGGATCGTTGTGGCGGGTACACCGTGATTGCGCAGAACACTTGCCGCTTTGTTGGTTGGGGCCAGGATCGCAAGGGTACGCCGATCCTTGCGTTTTCGGCCTTCCCAGTCACCCGAAATTACATCAACACCCGCCTCTTCCAGCGCGTGGTAGAGTTTGGCAAGCAGCATTGTCTTACCTGAACCCGCCTTCCCGATCACGGCCATCACCGATGCCGTGTCAGACTGCGGCGGTTGTAGAAGACTGTCGTCGAGATCAACGCCCGACTGCCGCAATGCGACGGCGACGTTGTCCCAAGCTTCGGCCTGATCATCTGAGAAGGTGATTGATGGGGATTGCATACCGATGACTGTATCTGGACGGCCAAGCAGCCGCTAGCGCAATCAACCGTTTTGCCCGTTTGATCAGCTACGCCGCGGAATACCCTGCTTTGCTGGGGCTTCAGCGTCGGTGCGTGTCGCGGAACAGCTGGCGTCGTTAGAGGACGCAATTTCGACTTCCGCCACCAGCCCGGCTTCTTCAAGCTGAGCGGTCAACATCGGCAAATTGTTCTCGCGCGTAAACCTGCGCAAATCAGCAAGCACATCGATGATCCAGTCTCGTCCCATGCGTCACCGTCCCTACTATTCGTTAACGAAGGTTTAACAACCCTAGGGTGTATTTGCAAAATCGGGCAAGAGTGTGATCTTTGCGAACCTTTGATCACAGACAGGAAGGGCGCAGCTATCTCTAACCGCGCCCTACGTGGGAACACCTATGCAGGCTCAGCGCTGCTTTGATGCTTCAAGCGTATCTTCGAAAGTACGCAATCCCATTTGCGGTACTTGCACCAGCACAGCCATATTGCCTGGCTTGTGCTCATTGTGACGCATCTTGGTGTGTGCGGCCGGGATGGCACCCCATTCAAAACACTCAGACATGCATGGATCAAGACGTTGTTCCAGCATCAGCTTGTTCGCTGCACTCGCTTGGGCAAGATGAGCAAAATGACTACCCTGCAAACGCTTTTGGTGCATCCACATGTAACGGACATCAAAGGTACAGTTGAACCCGGTGGTGCCTGCACAGATCACAACCATGCCACCCTTTTTGCAAACCAGTGACGAAACGGGGAACGTCGCCTCGCCGGGGTGTTCAAACACCATATCGACGTTCACGCCTTTGCCTGTGATTTCCCAGATCGCTTTGCCGAACTTACGCGCCTCTTTCAGCCAGGTGTTATACTCGGCCGTATTGACCGTGGGCAGTTGGCCCCAGCAATTAAAGTCATTGCGGTTGATCACACCCTTTGCACCCAGTGACATCACGAACTCGCGCTTGCTTTCGTCACTGATGACACCAATTGCGTTCGCGCCGGCCGTATTAATCAACTGGATCGCATAGGACCCCAACCCACCCGACGCGCCCCAGACCAAAACGTTCTGACCAGGTTTCAGGTCATGCGGCTCATGCCCAAACAGCATGCGATAGGCAGTGGCGAGCGTCAGCGTGTAACACGCACTCTCTTCCCAGGTCAGGTGCTGGGGGCGGTGCATCAGCTGCTGAGACTGTACGCAAGTGAACTGCGCAAAAGATCCGTCTGGCGTCTCATAGCCCCAGATCCGTTGGCTTTCGGAATACATCGGATCACCGCCGTTGCAGTGCTCATCATCTCCGTCATCCTGGTTGCAGTGGATGACAACCTCATCGCCAACCTTCCAGCGCTTGACTTTGTCACCAACGGCCCAAACGATACCTGCAGCGTCAGAGCCTGCGATGTGGAACTCGGCCTTGTGAACATCAAAAGGACTGATCGGGATACCAAGGCCCGCCCAGACGCCGTTGTAATTCACACCGGCAGCCATAACCAAAACCAACACTTCATTGCTGTCGGGCTGTGGGACATCGACAACCTCGAGCTGGAACGCCTTGTCAGGCTCTCCATGCCGTTCGCGGCGGATCGTCCATGCGTGCATTTGTGCCGGTACATGGCCCATCGGTGGCATCTCGCCCACTTCATACAGGTCTTTCTCGGGTGCCGTGTAAGCAGTTTGGTCGAGGGCCATCTCAGTCTCCATCACTCTGGTTCCATAGTTGCCGCACCGCAGAATCGGTCGCGTTAGGGACTGAATAGGCGATTCCAAAGTAACTTTGCAACCCAATTAAGGTACATTTTTGTAATTTAATTACTCCGCAACTGCAGAAATACTATCTGCATTTGCTGCAAGTGCATCGAAATGATGCGCGATAGAGTTGGCATAGAACGTCAGAATATCCCGTCCCTTTGCGGTGATTGTTACGCCGTCCGCAGATTCGTGGATCAGATTACGACCCCCCATTCTGCTCAATGCATCTTGCACCACCTCGCTGGGACTGCGCCGTGGACAGGGCAATCGACGGTCCTTAAGGAAAGCGATGCAGCGCGCGACGCCCGCCTCGAGGTCTTGGACGGTGATTTTCTCGCTTTCCAAGATAAGGCGCGACACCAAAGGCACCCCCAAGACCGGCGTGACGTCCGCAATCCGTTTCATCAGCTCATGTGCAACGGCTTCTGTCAGGTCCTGGCTTTCTTGCGCGTGATATTTTGAGAGCTCAAGCGGTTCGCCAAAGCTAACCGATGCCGTCCCAAAACCACGGAACCGCCGCGTCAGGCGTAGCCCGATATGCCGCAGAACACGGCCAAAGACCGTGATCATCGGTGGCTTAAACTTGCGTGTCCCTGACTTATCCGCCGCGATCAGGATCGTATCCTCAAGGATCCGATCATAGTTCAATGCGACCGGCACAAAAATCACTTCGCGCGCTTCAGGGTCAAAATCTTCAACAACATAGTTGAGCAATCCCATCCGTGGCGGCGCAAGCAACCCGTTCAGGCTCAATCCGCCTTCAGGGAATACGGCCTGACTGACGCCGCCGCGTGTCGCCATCTGCACGTAACGCGCCAAGACCTTACGGTACAAAGCGCCACGCGACTTGCGGCGTATAAAGTAAGCGCCCATCGCACGGATAATCGATGACAATGGCCAGACCCGTGCCCATTCACCCACGGCATAAGACAGCGCACCGGCATTGGCCGCCAGATAGGTCACCAGCACATAGTCCATGTTGCTGCGGTGGTTGATGACAAAGACGACAGCGGCATCAGGGTCAATTTCCTCCAACCGCTTGCGGTCAAAGGTGCCCAATTTGATCCGATAGAGTGATTTTGACAGCCAACGCGCCAGCCGGATGCCAATACTGAAATAGGCTGTCGCAGAAAAGCCGGGGACAATTTCGCGCGCATAGCGACGCGCCTTCTCAAACGCGACATTCTCTGGAATCTTTTCCTTGCGCGCATGTTCGACAATTGCCTGCGTTACCTCTGGATCATAGATCAGCCGCTGAATCATATCGTAGCGACGCGCCAGCTTGAACGGCTCAATTGGACGCTGCAAACGCTGATTGAGTTTGCCGATGACCCGTTCTGCACGCTTGCGAAAGAACCACCTGACGGACGGGAACAGAAAATGCGACGCAAAAGTCACCGCTGCAAAGAGCAGGATCAGAATGAACGCCCAAAGAGGCAATGATATCGTCTGCGTCATACCCAGACCGTGACAGGGAACGCGAGCGGGGTAAATCCCGTCATGCCGCAACGCAGCGAATTGACAGCGCCATAAAATGTCCGATACACCGGGTCTGCGCGAAATTAAATTACGCCAACTGATTCAGGAGACCCACAGATGTCGCAACCGCAGAAAGATCGCCCTTGGCTATTTCGGACTTATGCGGGCCATTCAACCGCTGCGACCTCCAACGCGCTTTATCGCGGCAACTTGGCAAAAGGTCAGACGGGTCTGTCCGTCGCTTTCGATCTGCCCACCCAGACGGGCTATGACAGCGATCACGTGCTGGCCAAAGGTGAGGTGGGCAAAGTTGGCGTCCCGGTCAGTCACTTGGGCGATATGCGCGCGCTGTTCAACGACATCCCGCTTGACCAGATGAACACATCCATGACGATCAACGCAACGGCGCCATGGCTGCTGTCATTGTATATTGCCGTTGCCGAAGAACAGGGCGCGGACGTTAGCGTGCTGCAAGGCACGGTGCAGAACGACATTGTCAAAGAATACCTCTCACGCGGCACCTACATCTGCCCGCCAGAGCCATCTTTGCGGATGATCACCGATGTGGCGGCCTACACCCGTGAACATCTGCCCAAATGGAACCCGATGAACGTCTGTTCCTATCATTTGCAAGAGGCCGGCGCGACGCCCGAGGAAGAGCTCGCCTTTGCGCTCGCGACCGCCACGGCAGTTTTGGACGACCTTAAAGGCAAAGTCCCGCCAGAGCATTTCCCTGCAATGGTTGGGCGCATTTCATTTTTCGTCAACGCCGGTATTCGTTTCGTGACCGAGCTTTGCAAAATGCGCGCGTTCGTAGAATTATGGGATGAAATTTGCGCGACGCGTTATGGCGTGGAAGACGCCAAATACCGCCGTTTTCGGTATGGCGTTCAGGTCAACTCACTCGGTTTGACCGAACAGCAACCTGAGAATAACGTCTACCGTATCCTGCTAGAAACACTTGCTGTCACGCTTTCCAAAAACGCACGCGCCCGTGCGGTGCAATTGCCCGCATGGAACGAAGCGCTTGGCTTGCCGCGCCCATGGGATCAGCAATGGTCACTGCGGATGCAACAGATTTTGGCTTATGAAACCGATCTTTTGGAATTCGACGACCTATTCGATGGCAACCCGGCAATTGATCGCAAGGTGAATGAACTCAAAGAAGGCGCGCGCGCCGAATTGGCACAAATTGATGGTATGGGCGGCGCTGTGAATGCAATTGCCTATATGAAGTCACGATTGGTCGAAAGTAACGCCGCGCGCATCGGAGGCATCGAACAGGGAGAAACGACGGTTGTTGGCGTCAACAAATGGCAAGCGGGCGAACCATCGCCGCTGACTGCTGGTGATGATGCGATCATGGTCTCTGACCCGGAAGCGGAAGCGGACCAGCTCAAGCGCCTGAATCACTGGAAAGCTCACCGCAATAGCGCTGCCGTGAAAGACGCCATCGCCGCATTGCGGACCGCCGCAAACGACGGCAGCAACATCATGCCCCCGTCTATTGCTTGCGCGCGCGCTGGCGTGACAACAGGGGAATGGTCCGATGTGATACGCAGCGTCTTTGGACAATACCGCGCCCCAACCGGGGTCAGCAGTAATCCATCAAACCGGACCGAGGGACTGGAAGAACTGCGCCAACAGGTTGATCTGGTCAGCACCGCCTTGGGGCGCCGTTTGAAGTTTCTTGTTGGCAAACCGGGACTGGACGGACATTCAAACGGGGCTGAACAGATTGCGGCTCGTGCACGTGACTGCGGTATGGATATTGAATATGAAGGTATTCGCCTGACACCCGAAGAAATTGTCACCGCCGCACAGAATGGCGAGGTGCACGTCATAGGGCTGTCTATTCTATCCGGCTCTCATATCCCTTTGGTGCGGGATGTTATGCAGCGGTTGAACGCGGCGGGCATCGACCACATCCCGGTCATTGCCGGAGGTATCATTCCCGAGGATGACGCAAACGAATTGCGTGCATTGGGCGTTGCGCGCGTTTACACGCCAAAGGATTTTGAATTGAACAAAATTATGAGCGACATTGTCACTTTAGTTGATCCACGATCAGTTGCTGCGGAATAGCGCGGCAATAAATAGATACGCTTTTGTACAGCACAAATGCTTTTTGAGGTGAAATTCAAAAAGCTGAATGCTACTTCCATTTTATGAAATGGAGAAATGCATATGAAACCTGACTTAAAGTCGATGACGCGCAAGGAACTTGAGAAGCTTAAGGCGAACGTTGAAAAAGCGTTGGTTAAACTCGCAGAGAAAGACAAGAAAGCCGCACTCATTGCTGCCGAAAAGGCCGCTGCCGCACATGGTTTCTCTCTTGCCGAGATTACTGGGGCACCAACAGCGAAACGCGCCAAAAAGGCAAAGGCTGGACCAAAAAAGGCCTCACAGCCGAAATATAAAAACCCTTCCAATCCTGACCAGACATGGACTGGAAAAGGCCGTCAGCCAGAGTGGTTCAAAACAGCAATAGGTGCGGGCAAGTCGCCCGATGACATGGAAATCTAGCTTTCCTCTGTCGACGACTGCGCTTAGGCTGAGCCTCGTTTTCAGAGGAGGCTCAGCATGACAATCCACATAGGCGCCGAAAAAGAGGATATTGCCCCGACCGTTTTGATGCCGGGCGATCCATTCCGCGCCAAATGGGCAGCCGAAACTTTCTTGCAAGACAGCCGCTGCATCAATCAGGTGCGCGGGATGCTGGGGTTCACGGGGACATGGAACGGACATCCTGTGACCATTCAAGGCTCTGGGATGGGTATGCCTTCACTCTCGATTTACGCAAACGAGCTGATCAAAGACTATGATGCCCAGACGCTCATCCGCATCGGATCTTGCGGAGGAATGCAGGACCACGTGGCAATCCGCGACGTAATCTTGGCCATGACCGCTTCGACATTGTCGACGCCGTCACGGGGGATTTTCAAGGAATTGAACTTTGCGCCCTGCGCTGACTATGGCCTGCTTGCCGCAGCACATCGTGCCGCATTGGCAAAGGGTGTTCCAACCCACGTTGGTGGAATCTACTCGTCAGATGTATTTTATGATGAGCGTCCTGACCTGAACGAACAAATGATCCGGCATGGCATTCTGGGGGTCGAGATGGAGGCCGCTGAACTTTACAACCTTGCCGCACGACACGGCCGACGCGCCCTTGCTGTCCTGACCGTGAGCGATCATCTGATCACGCATGAGGCTTTGCCTGCTAAAGATCGGGAGCGGTCTTTTGGTGATATGGTTGAAATCGCGCTCGCTGCCGCTTTCGCCGATATGCCCTAAAGCCGTTTGCTTCAGCGTTACAAATTCTGCCTCTTCGTTTATCGACGGAGTCGCAATCTTGATCCGCCTCTGAGCAAGTCTTCAAAAGTTAACAGAACGTTAACGACCCATTCCCCTCGAGTTCACGTAACCTGTGCCACCTTACCAGCGGGGCCAACTAGTCTTGCCGAATCGCAAGAATGATTGAAGACGAGGAGAAACGAAGACATGTCCGGGACGAACGTCAGCCAGATGACACACCATGACGAAACGACAACACAGCAAACTGACCTGATGGTTCGGCCTGCTGCAGATGATATCGCACAGAATGTGCAATGCAGATTCCCAAGTGTCGACAGCGTCATTTCAGATATTGACGCGAAGTGGGAAACAAATGCGTTGGTGGCTTAGGCCCCTGACCCGAACCACCAAGAAAGCTTTACCCATCCAATGTATCTGCGACTGAATTCAGCCATAATAGCTTTGCTGATTGGCGTCTTGCCACTTAGCGCCTCGGCAGATTTGCTTGAGCTGTCTCAGGGGCAAATGAGACAACTTGTGTCCGAGCAGCAGGTTCTGAGCGCAGAGGCAATTGTCACAACTGCCGCTGAAAACTTTGGCGGCGACGTCATGGATATTCGCGGATTTCTTTCGAATGGCCAGATGACGTATCGCCTGCTGATGCAGCGCGATGATGGGTCCGTGATCGAATTACTTTATAATGGCGTGAATGGAAGACGTGTTTCGCACAATAGCGAAACAGGTCAGGTCGTCTCTGAAGTCGCACGCAGCGGCGACGCTTCGACAAATCGGGGCAATAACGGCAATAACGGCAATAACGGCAATAACGGCAATTCTAGTAACAACGGTAACGCAGGCAACAACGGCAACTCAGGTGATCGCGGCAACTCTGGCGACCGTGGCAACTCAGGTGACCGTGGCAACTCAGGTGACCGCGGCAACTCTGGGGGGCGAGGCAATGGCCGAGGAAACTAGTATTGCCTATCTTTTGCCCAATTAAGGTCATCCATACGTCCTAGCTACAATCAGATGCGTATTCTGGTTGCCGAAGATGATTTTGAGCTGGCTGATCAAGTCAAACTAACCCTCTCAAGGGAAGGCCACGCTGTTGATGTGGCCCCTGATGGCGAAGAAGCACAGTTCCTGGGCGAAACTGAACCTTATGATCTGATCATTTTGGATCTTGGGCTTCCGAAAATAGATGGGATTACGGTTCTGAAATCCTGGCGAAAAGCCGGAATAAACATCCCCATTCTAATCCTGACGGCACGTGACGGATGGGCAGACCGCGTTGACGGTCTTGATGCGGGCGCGGATGACTACCTTGCAAAACCGTTCCACGTGCCCGAACTGACAGCACGGGCCCGTGCACTGTTGCGAAGAAATGCGACGCAAAAAAGTCCAGTGTTTGAAAAAGATGGCGTCACTTTCGATAGTAGAAATGGCAAGGTCAGCTTAAACCAATTCCCTATTACCCTGACTGCACAAGAAACAGCTGTTCTGTCCTATCTGTTTCACAATGCAAACCGCCCAATCACACGTACGGAACTGTCCGAACACATCTATGAATATGGTGATGATCGGGATTCAAACACTGTGGCGGTCTTTGTCACACGTCTGCGCAAAAAGCTGGGTAACAACCTGATCGAAACGGAACGCGGTCGAGGATATTCGATCCAGCTTGAGGGGTGAAGTCTCTTCGCAGCAGGGCGGTCGCGGGGGGCGCCGTATGGGCGACTGTCGTCGCCTTGGCCGGTGCCAACGCGATCGGAAGCTACCTTGAAAGAATAACCTTGTCGCGGTTCGATACTTTTTTGTCAGCCCGCCATTCACAGGTTGTTGTTGCCCTTGCAAATAGTCGTGGCGACAGTGACGCGATGCCGGCACAACTGTCTGATCCAGTCTATCAAAACCCATTCTCTGGCGACTATTGGCAAGCGATCAGCACTGATGGCCGCATACTTGTTTCCCGGTCGCTGGCTGATGCGCTGCTAAGCATACCGTCATCAGCCCAAGACGGCACCGATGTCCAAAACATTATTGGACCAGCGAACCAAACGCTGAGAGCTTTTTCGCAAAACGTCATGATCGACGATGGATCAAATTGGAAAGTCACAGTCGCATCATCAACAGCGTCGATCGAAGCAGATTTGCAAGAGCTGCGGCAACGGTTGGGCATCGCGTTCGCATTTGTTGGCCTACTTGCCACTGTTGGGGCGCTTGTCCTTGTGCTATTCACCTTGCGCCCTTTGTCACAGCTGCGCCGCGATGTTACCACCCGCAAAGAACATGACGGCGAACTTCCGGTGGATGACTACCCTCTTGAAGTGCAACCACTTGTCACCGACATCAACGACCTGCTCGACCGAAATCGGGATATCGTTGACCGGTCTCGCCGGCAAACTGCAGACTTGGCTCATGCGCTCAAGACCCCATCTGCGGTGTTGCGAAACGAATTGTTCGAACTGCAGCATAACGGCAGTGACGTCCAAAGCGGGATCAACGCTCTGGATCGGTTGGATGCGCAACTCAAACGTTCTTTTGCACGTATGAAGGCGTCACAAAACAGCGCCTCTGAGCGCGAGGCAACAAATCTTGATGTCAGTCTTCGCAGATTAGGGCGTGCCTTTACGGCTTTGGCTAAGAACAAGGGCCGTGAAGTCACTGTCGACCTTCCTGCCGATCTTCACGCAAAAATCAATCAAATCGACTTTGAGGAAATTATTGGCAACCTGCTGGATAACGCGCTGAAGTGGTCGAAGACGTCAATCCGGCTGAGTGCAACCTCAGCGGATGATTGGGTTCAGGTTTTTGTAGAAGATGACGGCGATGGTATCGCAGAGGGTGGTGCTGACCGCGCACTGATCAGTGGCCAACGGCTGGATCAATCCAAACCCGGGACTGGGCTTGGCCTCGCAATTGCATCAGATCTTGTTGCAGCCTATCAGGGCAAGATGGACATCGGCCGTTCCGAGACGATGGGAGGCGCAAGAATTACTATCGTGCTACGCCGGTCGGTCTAATGCGTTGCCAAAGGGGTAATCTTTTCTGTTGTAGCGAGATGATCACCGCATAAGACGCCAGCACAATAACCCCACCAAAGCTATAGCTTACAAATGCGGCAAGCAGTCCATACCCAAGAATAATCGCTACACTCGCCCCTGCGATCCCGCCCAAAAATCCGCAACAAAGGCCGGTTATTAATGAAAGCCCATTACGTTGCAAAACGGAGATAGAGGAGGCGTTCGCGACTGCCTGTGGGGTCTGCTCAATCATGACGAGTACTCTTAAACGGTGGGAGATTCTTACATTTGACAGTTGTTTGTCTCGCACAGCCTGCGTGAACTGCAAAAGAACGACACATTCATGTTGAGTTCACGTGGTTAATGCGCTGGCACAGGCACCTTCAGCGTTCGCCACACTTGGATTGCGGGCACCCCGTAGCTGTCCCTTAAGCCGTAGGCAGTCGTCTGATCCGGTTATACTTTTACACATCAAAGGAAGGTTGCGCCTCAGCCTCGGGAGTTATGAGGGTTGAGAGAAATCAGTTTGGATATGGGACAACGCAGCGAAGGCCGCTTAATGCGTAAGTTGGCATATCTGTTGCGAGAACACGCTTGGCTGACCCCAAAACGCACCATTAAAAGCCAAATGGGCGCCTAGACTGGCTACGGGGCGCCGGCCTTGGCCAAAGCGGACAATGCATCCGCAATCGCCTCAAAGAATGTGCGTCCTTCCACCTCATGCGCAAGCGGCGCAAAAACCACGTTTTCCAAACCAAGTGCGGACGTCATTTCAAAGGCCACGGCAGGTGGCTCAGCCTCCCAAATCAGTACACGGGCACCCGTTTCATTCACCAGCGCCTGAAGGTCAGCCGTCTCACTATCTGAGGGCGTAGCACCCGCCTCCCACTCGACTGACGCAAGTGAAAGACCATAACGTCTGGCCAGATACTGATACCGTGGATGGGTTGCGACAATGGTGATGTCTGCCAGAGCGCCCAACATGGTCGCCGCCTGAGCGTCCAACGCCTCAAGATCGGCCCGGAGCGTTTCCAACCGATCATCAACCTGACCTTCTGGTGCAAGCCCACGTGCCGTTATTGCGGCTGCAACCGCCTCAGCCTGTGCAATGGCGAGTGACGGATCAAGCCATGTGTAGGACGCAAGCCCTTCATGGGAATGCTCCCCACCATCGCCATGACTGTGGGTGATGCTTTCAGTGACGATAAACCGATCTTCGATAGCGGACGTCGTGTTGACCAGTTTCGCGCGGGGCAACGACACGCGATCAACCCATGTTGCGAAACCGGCCCCGTTCAACAGGATCAGATCCGACGATTGGACCATCGAGATGTCGGCAATGGACGGACGCCAGAACGATGGGTCCACATCCTTTGGCACCGGGAACACAACCTCTGCATCATCACCTAAAAGACGTTCGGCGAAGTACTGCAAAGCATAGTTCACAGTGACAACACGAGGCCGATCTTGCGCCACTGCTATGTGCGCCGCGCCAAAGATCAGCCAACCGGCCAGAAAAAACCGAAAAACATACATGCGCGTCAACTCTGGCAATTCCGTGCAATGTCGTCAGGCGTCACGATCCAATAGTTGTCATGGCTGCCGGTATCGACCTCGATCACCAAACCTTCGGAATGATCCACGCTGTCAAGCGGGACGGCTAGGGTTCCGTCTTCCCCAATAGGCAGTGTTGTCAGCAAGGTGTTCTGGCCGTCAAGAATGCGGACCTCCGCCTGCTGAACCGCATTACCGTTAGAGAACTTTGCCTCGACCAGTACTACCTCACAATCGACCGATGCAAAGACAGTCAGCTGATGCGCCGTCGCAGCGATCGGAGTGACAGCACAGAGGCCGGCAAGTGCGATACCACGGATCACTTGCCTGTCCATTCTTCAAAATGCACCCAGATTACAGCGCCGAGCTCAACCGCCTTGTCCTCGCCATCTTGCGGCAAGGTGTAATCGGCAGTGTTCAGTGCAGCAAAGCCCCACCAGCCATCAGAGGGCGGCGCATAGGTAAAGACCCCAGCCGCATCTGCCTTGACCGTCTGCGTGATCATCAATTCGTCCGGCACGGTAGCGCCCGCACCATCGTTGAAGAACTCAACCTCGACCTCTGCATAGGGCACCGGTTCGCCGTTCATCTTGACGATACCCTGAAAGACGTTGTGTTCCCACAGCCCGAACGGCTTGGACAGCGGCACGATCTCGGTTTTCAGACCCAGTTCCGTGTCCCAACCTTCGTCGTCGCCATAAGCGGTAACATAGGTTTTGGTATAGTGGATGATGAACGCATCCTCGGCCGGTTCCCAATAGGGCTGCGGTTCCATGGCGAAAATATAGGTGCCGGGGCGATCCAGCGGGTAATCCAGCGTATACCCCTGATCGTCCATCACCGTCGCACCCTGCAAATCGCCAAGAAGGTCGGTCGTTGTCCCTTCATGCGTCACAGAAAACGCAACGGGCGTGTCCAGCAGCATCCCGTCCATTTCAAAGGGATGCGAAAATGACATGGTCAGTGCGACGCTGCGCCCATCTTCCTGGCTGATCATCGGATCATTCGGGATAATCATGCCATAGTGGGCCAGTGCCGGCGTCGCGGCAATGAGACCCGCGAGCGACGCGGTGATAAAATATCGTTTCATGAGACCTCCTGTTTCTATGCGCCAAGAGCGAGCAGCCAACCCACCCAGCTTTCGGCATTTTGCCCTACGATAGCAGCACCAATCGCAGCAATAATTGTTGAAATTGATAGTAATGTGAATGTTTCGGCAGACAATAGACGCAGGACCATCCCACGCCGCGCACCCAGCTTGACCGCCGTCGCGATTTCGCGTGCCCGCAGCCGGTAGCTCAGGAACACCGCAAGCCCGATCGCAGCGAATGCCGCAACAGCAATAATCGTCGTGACAACGTCCAAAAGCGATTTGATGCGGAAGATGCGATCGACCAGCCCTTGGATCACCCCCGCGGGCTCAATCAACTGGGTCGGGTTGTTCCCGTCCAAATATCGGCCTTTCAAAATCGTGGCCGAGCGCGTGTCATTGGGCACGACGATCACTGCGGATGTCGGAAAATCATCCTGACTGCCATGAAAGTGAAAACTTTCGATATTGTCTTCCGTGATGCGCTGGTACTGAACCACCGCGGCATTCGCCACCGCCTCACTGCCTGCGGCGACCTCCGCTGCGGTCACAACATCTTCGTGTCCATGACCAATGCCCTGGATGACCCACGCCGTCTTAATGTCAACAAAGACAGCCTGATCATCGGGCGAATTGGTTGGTTCAAGAACGCCTACAATCGGCATCTCAAGCGGGTAAACACCATCCAGATCAAAGAGGTTTTCGGGCGATGAAACAAGCGCATCCCCGACACCTTTGCCAAGCGTCGCTGCCACGTCTGACCCGATCACAGCATCACCAAGTACGGACAGCCCGCGGCCATCAGACACCACAAGTTTGCGGAAATCAAAATAGTCTAACGACGTGCCCACGATCCGAAAGCCGCCGGACGAAAAGGCTGTATGGACAGGAATAGGAATGGCGAGCCCGCTATCCCAAACAGCCTCAACCTCACGCATCGGGATCGGCTCTGGTCGTTCATCAGAGAAATAGAGCGCCGCCATCGTCAAGTCCAACTGCGACCCGCGACTGCCCAGCAAAAGCGGCGTTGCGTCACCGCGTGCGACAAGTGCGCGTTCGCTTGTCGACAGCAGGATTTGGGTAGCGACCGGGACGAACAAGATCAGTGCTGCAACCAACGTCAACACAAGGCTGCGCCCCCAGTGATAGCGCAGATAGGCAAATGCGAGGTAAAGCGCGTTCATGCCGCCGCCCCTTCACGGAACTGCGCAAAATCCAGAACCCGCCCGAACCGTGGCAGCAATTCATGATCATGGGTAACAGCCAGAACAGGCGCACCGGCCTGTGTTGCCTGTTCGAACAGCAGATCAAGAATGCGCGCCTTGCTGTCAGGATCGAGGTTCCCTGTCGCCTCGTCCGACAGGATCAGCTTGGGCTGTGTGACCAGCGCACGGCAGATCGCAACGCGCTGCTGCTCACCCTGACTAAGCGCTGACGGATGTCGGTCCAGCTTGTCCGCAATGCCGCAGGATGCCGCCAGTGCTTCTGCCCGATCCCGCGCTTCTGCGTTCAGTGTCAACGCCGGGGTGATCCGATAGGGATAAAGGATATTCTGGCGCGCCGAGAGATAATCAAGGAGCGCAAAATCCTGAAAGACGAAGCCAATCGTGCTTGCCCGAAAGCGGCGGCGCTCAACGTCTGACAGTGTGGCAACATCTGTCCCAGCCACATCGATACGACCATCCTCTGGCGACAGAATACCAGCAATCAGGTTCAGCAATGTTGTCTTGCCACTGCCGCTTGGTCCAACGATCGCTACGCGCTCGCTCGCTTCCAACACAAACCTGGGCACACGGAGCCGAAAGCCGGTGTCGCCATAGCGAAAGGTAAGGTTCTCAATCGTGATCATCAGTTCGTTTGCGGGGCAAGGAAGGTTTCACCAGCAGTATCGCGGTTGACCTCCAACAATTCAAAATCAGTGATCCGCCATGCACCCTCAATCGGAGAGACAGCGAGATCGGCACTATATGTATTGCCCCGGACATGCAGATGTTCGGCATGTCCAACCGTACCGATAACCTGCCATGACGCATCAATTGCCAAAGCGCCACCGTCGCGCGCAACGCGGGTATTCAAAAGCTTGATCTCGTGAATGGTTTGGTCCGCTTCTTCGAGGCCACCGCCAGCCATCGCGCCGACCCGCTCAAGATAGAGATACTCCAATGCGTCACCGTGTGTGACGCTCGCAAGCGTATCATAAATGGCATCTTCCTCTGTCTGCCCAAAGGCTTCGTAGACAACCAGCAACAAAGCCGGTGTCAGCCGCCAGAACTCCGCACGGGCTTGCTCGATCGTCATCGGATCAAGACCGGGGACCGCAAATTCCGCAGTTTCCGAAACCTCATCCCCTTCCGGCCATAGCACCAGTGCGGCAACACCAATGGCACAAACGAACGCAAGACCAGAAAAGATTGGTGTTTTATTCATTGACGAAGGGGTTCCAGCTTTGCGATTTTTGCCTGGTGCAACTTGTTACAGGCGTGCACGGACTTCAAGTGCACAACACTGTTACGTTAACACTAACAGGCGGGTATTATTGTCGGGTCGCCGCCCGCCCAAAAGCTCAGCTAAACCAGCCAAATCGCGCAAATTTGCAGGTCCGCCGTACACAGAAAAAAGCGGTGGGTGCGGGACGGTAGTGGAAATTTGGTGGAGCCTAGGGGAGTCGAACCCCTGACCTCTTGCATGCCATGCAAGCGCTCTCCCAACTGAGCTAAGGCCCCATCCTGACAGCGTTTCGCTGTGCAAACGCTGTCTATGCAGCGCGCCGGGCGAGATCAAGTGAAAATCACGCCCGGATCGTCTGTTTATTCGTCGTCGCTTGCCGGAACGTCTGCCAACTCATCGAGTGAGACAGTATCGTCGTCGTCATCTTCCAAAACGTCATCGCCCAGATCGACGTCATCGGCATCGTCGTCATCATCATCGTCGAGAACCAGTTCATCCTCTTCCGATTCCGCTTTCATCTTCGTTGTCTGCGCGTCCTCGGCATCCGCCACCATTGTGCGGGTCTTGGACGTATCGACTGTCACCTCATTACCCGTGTAGGGGCTGATAACAGGCGTGGCGTTCAGGTCGTAAAAGCGTTTGCCGGTTTCGGGGCAAAGGCGCTTTGTGCCCCACTCTTCCTTAGGCATAGGCTATCCCTTCAAAAACTTAGGTCTTCCCTTGCGGGTGATCGGTGCCAACTGCCATAAGCGGAGAGCCGAGTCAAAGCCTTTGGCACATGAAATATGAGTAGTTGGATATGGGCCGTCATACACTCGAAGGCAACCCCCCGATTGAGGTCACGTTGCGCCATTCTGACCGTGCAAAGCGATTGTCACTGCGCGTCTCGCGTCTTGACGGGCGTGTGACACTCACCCTTCCGCGCCGCGCGCCCGAACGCGAGGGTATCGCATTCCTGCGAACTAAGGAAACATGGCTTCGGAGACACTTGCAGGACCTGACACCGGCCATGCCCGTCGAAATTGGCAAAACAGTCCCCTACCGCGGTCAAGCGCACCAAATCGTCCTTGGGACCACGAGGCGTGCCCGCGTGGTACAGAATACAATCGAAGTGTCTGCGCAATCGCCGGCTGGACCGCAAATCAAGGCGTTGTTCAGAAACCATGCCCGCGATGCGCTCGCCCATGCCTCTGACGCCTATGCGGCCCAATTGGGTCAAACCTATACGCGTCTGACAATACGCGACACACGATCGCGCTGGGGGTCGTGTTCAAGCCAAGGAGGTCTGATGTACTCTTGGCGGCTGATTATGGCCCCGCCAGAGGTGCTGGACTATGTCGCGGCGCATGAGGTCGCACATCTGGTCGAGATGAACCACAAGCCCGCATTCTGGGCCGTCGTTGCACGGATCTGTCCGGGCTACGAACAGCATCGAGGTTGGTTGAGGGACAACGGCGATCAATTGCATCGTGTCGTCTTTGTTGATTGACCAACAGGTATTTTGTGATCACAAAAGCGCTATGATGATCCAACCGCGCGCCCAAGATAGCACCACTGCCGCACATGAACGCGTCTACCGCGCCTTGCGCACGCAGATCATGCATGGCGAAATTGGCCCCGGCGAAGCCCTGACGCTTCGTGGTATCGGCAAAGTTCACGATGTTTCGATGACACCTGCGCGTGAAGCGGTGCGCCGGCTGGTTGCGGAAGGTGCACTGTTCTTGTCATCTTCGGGGCGGGTCTCAACGCCTTTGCTGTCGAATGAACGCATTGAAGAACTGGCCACGCTGCGGGCCCTGCTAGAGCCTGAACTGGCGTCCAGAGCGCTTCCGCGGGCGCATTTTGCATTGATCGAGCGTTTGGAAACGATCAATCAAAGCGTCAATCAAGTGATCGCACGCCATGACGCGACCGGGTATATTCGCATGAATCTGGAATTCCATCGCACGCTGTATCTACGCGCGCAGGCACCTGCAATGTTGGCGATGACTGAAACCGTTTGGCTACAGCTTGGTCCAACAATGCGCGCCCTTTACGGGCGACTAAACCGCACAGAACCGCCCTATCATCACAAGCTGATCCTATCCGCCCTCAAGGCCGGGGACGAGCCGGGGCTGCGCTTGGCTGTGCGCGCAGACGCGACACAGGGTCTGCGGATGTTAAAAGGATGATCCGTATGGTGCGGTCAAGCGACCGGGAACTTGTCGAGATCTTCTAGTGCGATATTCATCACGCGGCGAAAATCCTCGCCCGGCATACCGATGCCATGGGCCAAATCCGAAAGAAACGCGTGTTCTGACGGCAAAATGCGACCACTGGACAATGCGATATAGAACGCGCCGCGCATCATCACGTCCTTTTCGGAATCGCGTAGACCTTTGCCAAAATCGATAAAATCCTGTGGCGACAGATTCATTTCAATATGGTCAGTGATCCTGATCACTTCGGCCGCTTGAACGTTCCGGCGCGTCAATCTGCGTGCTGTCTTGCCAATCAGCGAAATCTCATTCGCGGCGACGATACCATCGCATTTGCCAACGTAACACATCGCGGTCAGGATGCGCTGAGCTGCCTTCTTCCGCATAGGGCCGCGCAAATCAAATCCCATGATCGACTTGATCCTTCGAATAATAACGGCGATCAGGCCAAGGCCCAGCGCAATCCAAATGCCGTAATTGCGCACATTTCGCTCAAGGCTATTTTCAGGAACTGACGGAATGCGAGCATCAACAAGGTTCAGCGATTGGGCAGTTTCCATCTGCGCGGTGGTGAAAGGCCGGTCAGACATCAAATTGCAGCCATCACGCGACAGGGCATAGCCTACAATATCACTGGACAGCGTGTAGCCAAAAATCCGAAAATCGCGGGTTGCATAGCAGAGCGACATGTTTTCGCCATCTGGACCAGGTATCTGCGTGTCGGCCAGATACTCGATATCCCCAAACATACCGCTACCGGCCGTAAAGGCCTGTGCCGGGCTCGCGAAAAGCAAGCTCAGCAACATGGTGAAAATGATGCGCGTCATGGAGAATCTCTGGCCAAACTAATCAATAACGCCATAGTCAAACCGCATGAATGTGGCGCGCATATGTTCTTAACTGTCCTTGGATTGGGCAATTACCGGTATTCTAAAAAATAAACTGCATTTTACACAAAGGAATGCCGATCGCAGTTGCTAATTGTTTCGGCCAGCCGTTGCCCGGTTGTTCTGGCGCAGGTCAACGGCCCTTGCTGACCTGCGCGTCATCTATCAGGCGTGGATCGCGCCATCGCCACACGCCAGTGCTGCTTCGCGGACCGCTTCGGAATAGGTTGGGTGGGCATGGCACGTGCGTGCCAGATCTTCGGCCGCCGCCCCAAATTCCATTGCCACACAGATTTCGTGGATCAGATCACCTGCCATGGGGCCAATGATATGTGCGCCCAATACACGGTCGGTCGCAGCATCAACCAAAATTTTGACAAAGCCGTCGCCTGCAAAGTTCGCCTTGGCGCGCGCATTTCCCAAGAAAGGAAACTTGCCAACTTTGTACTTACGCCCCTGTTCTTTCAGGCTTTCTTCAGTTTCACCCACGTTGGCGACCTCGGGGTGCGTGTAGATCACACCGGGGATCACGCCATAGTTCACATGCGGATGCTGGCCTGCGATGCCTTCGGCGACAGCCATGCCTTCGTCTTCGGCTTTGTGGGCGAGCATCGGTCCAGCAATCGCATCACCGATGGCATAAATACCGGCAATATTGGTCGCATACCTGTCATTGGTCTTAATCTGACCGCGCTCTGACATCTCAACGCCCAACGCATCCAGCCCCAACCCGTCAGTGAACGGTTTGCGCCCGGTTGCGACCAGAACCGTGTCGGCCTGAAGCGTATGTTCGCTGTCGTCTTTGCGCAGTTTATAGGTCACGGTGGCTTTGTTCCCTTTGACGGCAACGCCTTGAACGGCGGCACCAAGCGTGAACGTAAGCCCCTGTTTCGTAAGCATTTTCTGGAACTGACGCGCGATTTCGGCATCCATGCCGGGGGTGATCGCGTCGAGGAATTCGATCACTTCAACCTCGGCCCCAAGACGCGCATAAACGGATCCCAATTCTAATCCGATAACACCTGCGCCGATCACGGCCAGTTTCTTGGGCACCTTGCCCAGTTCCAGCGCACCTGTAGATGTGACAACGGTTTTTTCATCGACTTCGACACCGGGCAGTGACGATGCCTCGGACCCCGATGCGATCACGATGTGCTTGGCCTCATGGACTTCATCACCGACTTTGACCTTGCCCGTTTCTGGGATCGACCCCCAACCTTTCAACCAGTCTATCTTATTCTTTTTGAACAGAAATTCGATGCCGCCGGTATTCTGGGCAATCGTTTCATCCTTATATGTCAGCATCTGTTTCCAATCGACAGACGGTGCTTTGCCCTTCAGGCCCATGGTCGCGAAATTATGCTCGGCCTCGTGCAGCATATGCGTCGCATGTAGCATCGCTTTCGACGGGATGCAGCCCACGTTCAGGCAGGTCCCGCCCAGCGTTTCGCGCCCTTCAACGCAGGCCACTTTCATACCCAGTTGGGCGCAGCGGATCGCGCAGACATAGCCGCCGGGGCCGGCACCGATTACGATGACATCATAGCTGGACATGGGGTCTCCTTAAGCGAGCAATATTGCGTACATATCCTGTACAGAACCTGTACGTACAGTTGGTCATATTAGGGCTGACAGTATCATCAGCATGGTTGAGAGGAACCCCACAAACCAGATCAGCGAACGCCATGGCGTCCATCCGAAATAATAGGCGGGGATGTAAAGGATGCGGGCACCCAGATAGGTCCATGCGCAGATCGCGCTGAACCCGGTATTTTTGTCACCAAGGCTGATCACGACGACAGCGATGGTGAAAAGGATCAGCGCCTCGAAATGGTTGTTCATCGCGCGGATCAGACGGCCGGTTTTGTCGCTGACTTGTTCGAGCATAGGCTTGCCAAGACGGCTATTGTCGCGCGGTGACATGGTTTTGCCGACACCGAGTTCGATATTGGTAGGGATCGCCATGAGGGTGAATTGGACGCCTTGGAGGAGAGCTGCAAGGGCGAGGACGGTGAGTTCGGGGGTCATGAGTTGTCATCCTTGGCCGCATCCTGCGCAGACTTGCGATACTTGACGAATATGAGGAGGGCCGGAATCCAGCCGCAGGTCGCACCGATGATGAATATTCGGGTCCCGATCCTGTCATGCCCGTCCATTACCATCAGTGGCGCAATTAGCAGGCAAAAGGCCCAGAAGATCAGCCACCAGCGGATTTTTTGCGGTGGTGTCGCGAAGTTTCTCGCGATCCAGCTGTCCAAAGGGCTTTGTTGGTCTTTGGTCACGAGGTCAGTCCATTTCTGATCAAGTCCAAGTTAAGACCTGCGCTATAAAGAGTGATCCGCCCGGCTTGCCGGGCAGCGCCCGGACCTCCCCCATGGGGAGGGCGCTTTTGCAGCGGTGCAACACGCGCAACCGTCCCGAATGTGGCGAAAGAACCGCGCGGTAGATGCGTCGGTGCGCCCGCCCCGAGGTCCGGGCGCTGCCCTGTGTTGGATTGGTTTTGCATTGCCGCAATTTTACTTATGCGCGTAGGTTTCATCCACCCTACGTGGGGTATAGTCCAAGCTAGATATTTTGACTGAGAGCAAGTCATACGCAATTTAGGCTTCCTTAGGTCGCGTCGGTATCGTTCTTGATACGAACCAAACAATTGGGACAGTCAGCAAGACCCCACCTATGAAAACATCAAGGCCGCCCCTGAATTCTGGGCATAGTGAAACCAAAACAAGCGATCCGGACAGTATAAAAACGGTCCGGATCGGCTGCGTTAACAACTCAAAGTAAAGGCAGAAAAGACCACTCCCGACAAAAATAACCCCGGCCAATACGAAAACAGGCCATGCCACAAGCGCCACTATTGGGGCTATTCCGGTTACAAGTAGTACGACGCCAGATACTGCGATAGACCAGCGAAGTCTTGTTACCAGACGTTTATCTTGATCGTCCTCCAATGATCACAAATCCATCAACAGCCGCCGTGGATCCTCAAGCGCTTCTTTCACCCGCACAAGGAAGGTCACAGCCCCCTTGCCGTCCACGATCCGGTGGTCGTAGGACAGGGCCAGATACATCATGGGCCGGATCACGACCTCGCCGCCTATCGCCATCGGTCGGTCTTGGATTTTATGCATGCCCAAGATGCCCGACTGTGGCGGGTTCAGGATGGGGGACGACATCAGCGAGCCGTAGACCCCGCCATTGGAAATGGTGAATGTGCCGCCTTGCATTTCGGCCATGCTCAGCTTTCCGTCGCGGGCTTTGGCGCCCATGGCGGCGATGCTTTTCTCGATTGTCGCGAAAGACATCTGATCGGCGTCGTTGATCACTGGTACCACAAGGCCTGTGGGCGTGCCTGCGGCGATGCCCATATTGACGTAGTTTTTATAGACCACATCGGTGCCGTCGATTTCGGCGTTCACCTCTGGCACTTCGTTCAGGGCGTGAACACAGGCCTTGGTGAAGAAGGACATGAAGCCCAGTTTCACGCCGTGCTTTTTCAGGAACAGGTCTTTGTATTCGTTGCGCAGGGCCATCACCTCGGTCATGTCGACCTCGTTATAGGTGGTCAGCATGGCGGCGGTGTTCTGGCTGTCTTTCAGACGCTTGGCGATGGTCTGCCTTAGTCTTGTCATCTTGACCCGTTCTTCGCGTTCGGCCTGATCCGCGGCGACTGGCGCGCGTGGGGCGGCGGCTGGCGCTGGAGCAGGCGAGGCGAGCGCGTTCAGCACGTCCTCTTTCATCACGCGCCCGTCTTTGCCGGTGCCTGCGACATCGGACAGGTTGTTTTCGGCCATCAGTTTTTTGGCCGAGGGCGCGTCTTCGACGTCCTTGGCGGCGGCAGGCGCAGGAGCGGCCTCAGCCTTAGGCTCTTCTTTCTTGGCCGCTGGTGCGGGGGCTGCATCACCTTCGGCGATTTGTGCCAGCAGCGCATCAACGCCCACAGTTTCGCCTTCGGCGGCGACGATCTCGGACAGGGTCCCAGCCACGGGGCTGGGCACTTCGACCGTGACCTTATCTGTTTCCAGCTCGCACAGCATTTCATCAACGGCAACGGCATCGCCGGGTTGTTTGAACCATGTGGCGACAGTGGCCTCTGTCACGGATTCGCCAAGGGTCGGGACGCGGACTTCGGTGCTCATTACTTTGTTCCTTTGATGGTCAGCGCATCGTCAACGAGGGCTGTTTGTTCTGTTTTGTGCTTGCTGGCCAGACCTGTGGCGGGGCTGGCGGATGCCGCCCGTCCGGCGTAGACGGGCCGCGTGTGTTTGGCTTTGATCCGGGTGAGGACCCATTCGATGTTGGGCTCCATGAACGACCAGGCGCCTTGGTTCTTGGGTTCTTCCTGGCACCACACCATTTCAGCGTTCTTGAACCGTTCCAATTCGTTCACCGCTGATTGCGCCGGGAACGGGTAGAACTGTTCAAAGCGCATGATGTAGACGTCTTTGATCCCGCGTGCGTCGCGCTCTTCCAGAAGGTCGTAATAGACTTTGCCGGAACACATCACGACCCGTTTGATCTTGCCATCCGCCACCAGTTTGGTGTCTGAGTTGCCTTGCTGTGCATCGTCCCAAAGGACGCGGTGGAAGGATGATCCGGTTGTGAACTCTTCGCGCTTGGACACGGCCAGTTTGTGCCGCAACAGCGATTTGGGTGTCATCAGGATCAGCGGTTTGCGGAAGGTCCGGTGCAGTTGCCGCCGCAACAGGTGGAAGTAGTTCGCTGGCGTCGTGCAATTGGCCACGATCCAGTTATCGCCGCCGCACATGGTCAGGAACCGCTCCAGACGCGCAGACGAGTGTTCGGGCCCCTGCCCTTCGTACCCATGCGGCAGCAGGCAGACGAGGCCGGACATGCGCAACCATTTGCTTTCGCCCGAGCTGATGAACTGGTCGAACATGATCTGCGCGCCATTGGCGAAATCGCCGAACTGCGCTTCCCACAGCGTCAGCGCGTTGGGTTCGGCCAGTGAATAGCCATACTCAAAGCCCAGCACCGCGTATTCGGACAGCATCGAGTCGATGACTTCGTATTGCGCTTGCCCCTCGCGGATATGGTTGAGCGGATAGTACCGGTCTTCGTTTTCCTGATTGATCAGGCCAGAGTGCCGGTGGCTGAACGTGCCTCGCGTACAGTCCTGGCCCGACAGGCGGACCGGGTAGCCTTCGGTCAAGAGTGAGCCAAAGGCGAGTGCTTCGCCGGTGGCCCAGTCGATCCCTTCACCGCTCTCAAACATCTTGGCCTTGTTTTCGATCAGGCGACCAATGGTTTTGTGCAGCGGGAAGTTTTCAGGCGCTTTCGACAGTGCATCGCCCACGGCATTGAAAGTGGCTTCCTCAATCGCGGTGACGCCACGCTGATAATCCTCGTCCTTGCGGTCGAGGTGGGACCATTTCCCATCCAGCCAATCAGCCTTGTTGGGTTTGAAGTTTTTGCCGGCCTCGAATTCTTCATTCAGATGCGCCTGGAAGGCGGCCTTCATGTCTTCGATTTCGCCTTCGGGGATCAGCCCGTCGCGGACCAGCCGTTCGGTATAAAGCGTCAGCGTCGTCTTCTGCTTTTTGATCTTTTTGTACATCACCGGGTTGGTGAACATCGGCTCATCGCCTTCGTTGTGACCAAAGCGGCGGTAGCAGATGATATCCAGCACCACGTCTTTGTGGAACTTCTGGCGGAACTCGGTCGCGACGCGGGCGGCGTGGACCACAGCCTCTGGATCGTCACCGTTCACGTGGAAGATCGGGGCCTCAACCATCAGTGCGATATCGGTGGGATAGGGGCTGGAGCGGCTGAAGTGGGGTGCCGTGGTGAAACCGATCTGGTTGTTCACGACGATATGCATGGTGCCGCCAGTCTTGTGGCCCTTGAGGCCGGACAGGCCGAAACCTTCGGCCACAACACCTTGGCCCGCAAAGGCCGCATCGCCGTGCAGCAGCACACCCATCACGCGGGTACGGTCCTCGTCATTCTTTTGGTCCTGCTTGGCGCGAACCTTGCCCAGAACAACGGGGTTCACCGCCTCTAGGTGGGACGGGTTTGCCGTCAGTGACAGGTGCACCGTGTTGTCGTCAAAGCTGCGGTCCGAGGATGCGCCGAGGTGGTATTTTACGTCGCCCGATCCATCCACATCCTCCGGCTTGAACGACCCGCCTTGGAATTCGTTAAAGATCGCGCGGTAGGGTTTTTCCATGACATTGGCCAGCACCGACAAACGGCCACGGTGGGGCATGCCGATGATGATCTCATCCAGACCCAGCTGACCGCCGCGTTTGATGATCTGCTCCATCGCAGGGATCAGGCTTTCGCCGCCATCAAGGCCGAAACGCTTGGTGCCCATGTATTTCACATGCAGGAATTTTTCGAACCCCTCGGCCTCGACCAGGGAGTTCAGGATCGCCTTGCGTCCTTCCTTGGTAAAGGCGATTTCCTTGCCGTAGCCTTCGATCCGTTCCTTCAGCCAACCGGCCTCTTCAGGGTTGGAGATGTGCATGTATTGCAGGGCGAAAGTGCCGCAATAGGTGCGCTGCACTATGGCGATGATTTCGTTCATCGTCGCCATTTCAAGGCCAAGGACGTTGTCGATGAAAATCGGGCGGTCCATGTCTTCGGGTGCGAAACCGTAGGATTTTGGATCGAGTTCCGGGTGCGGTGTGTTTTCACGCATCCCCAGCGGGTCAAGATCGGCAATCAGGTGGCCACGAATACGGTAGGCGCGGATGATCATCAGCGCGCGGATAGAGTCGAGGACGGCAGCGCGGACCTGTGCTTCGCTGAGTGCGACACCCTTTTCGGCGGCCTTTTCCTTGATCTTCTTGCCAGCCGCTTCTGGTTCGGCTGGCCATTGACCATCGAGGGCGGCAGTCAAATCATCCGCAGGGGCAGGGGGCCAATCGGCGCGCGCCCAAGAGGGGCCAGCGGCCTCTGCCTTGGCATCGGTGGGGGCATCGCCCAAGGACCGGAAGAACGCCTGCCAGCTTTCATCCACCGCACCGGGGTTATCGGCGTAGCGGGCGTAGAGTTGCTCCACATACTCCGCGTTATGGCCTTGCAGGAAGGAGGAGGCGTGGAAGACGTCGTTGGGGGAATGGTCGTTCATATCGAAGTCTCCGATAACTAGTAGGGGTGTATGACGCTGATAATGGCAGCCAGCGTAACGGGAGATTGAAAACTATAGAGGGCATCCAAACGCGCCGGATCAGCGAGGACATATTCGGCGTAGTACGTCTTGGACAAAGCCGGAAAGAAATCGGGGCGCTTGTCGACAGACAGATACGCCAAACCGTCCCCGTATGTTGTCAGTGCATCATCTGTTGGGTTGGAAATGAAAGCTTCAGCAGCGGATGATGCTTCTGTCAGCATAAGCTCGCATGACCAAAAGTCCTCATCCGCATCGAAGAGGACGTAGCTGTTCCCATTGGGATCGCGGAACACCCTTCGTGTATCAACATAAGTTGGGTTTTCCTGAACAAAGCGGTTTGCATCGTCGATTTCCGACTGACGTTGGGCGACGCTATCTGACCAGTCCTGCGCCGATGTTTGCCCATCCTCAATGTTAAGCCAAAAAGCATCCATATAGGACCAATGCGCAAGCAGTGTTTGAACGTCTTCTGTGAATAAGGTTTCGGTCCAACCGAGTGCCAAAATGCGATCAGGAACATCGGCTCCCGTTTCGGTCATCTGGCTCGAACAGACCTCAAAAATGGGAATGCTAGGGTGGGGCAGATCAACTGCCCCAACCGCATTTGCACTCACCAAAGTGCCGAATATCGACAAAAGACGCAACAAGACCTACCCTATCGCTTCCAGCACAGCCTCGCCCAGTGTCGCGGGGCTGTCGGCCACCACGATACCTGCGGACTTCATCGCTTCGATCTTGCTTTCCGCGTCACCTTTACCGCCAGCCACAATTGCGCCCGCGTGGCCCATGCGGCGGCCGGGAGGGGCTGTGCGTCCGGCGATGAAACCGGCTGTTGGCTTCCAGCGGCCTTTTTTCTTTTGCGAGGTAAGGAATTCGGCGGCTTCTTCCTCGGCGGACCCGCCGATTTCGCCGATCATGATCATCGAATGGGTTTCGTCGTCATCAAGGAACATATCCAGCACGTCGATATGCTCTGTCCCTTTGATGGGGTCGCCGCCGATGCCCACGGCGGTGGACTGGCCAAGGCCGCTGTCAGAGGTCTGCTTGACCGCCTCATAAGTCAGCGTGCCGGAACGGGACACAACGCCGACCGATCCGCGCTTGTGGATGTGGCCGGGCATGATGCCGATCTTGCAGGCATCCGGTGTGATGATGCCGGGGCAGTTTGGCCCGATCAGACGCGAGGCGGAGCCTTCCAGCGCCTTCTTGACGCGCATCATGTCAAGGACGGGGATGCCTTCGGTGATGCAGATGATCAGTTCCATTTCGGCGTCGATGGCCTCAAGAATCGAGTCGGCTGCGAAGGGCGGCGGCACGTAGATCACAGAGGCGTTGGCTTCGGTCACATGTTTCGCCTCATGCACCGAGTTGAAGATCGGCAGGTCCAGATGCGTCTGACCACCTTTGCCGGGGGTCACGCCGCCGACCATCTTGGTGCCATAGGCGATGGCCTGTTCAGAGTGGAACGTCCCCTGCGAGCCTGTAAGGCCTTGGCAGATGACTTTGGTGTTTTCGTTTACGAGAATGGCCATGTTTCTTGGTCTCTTTCTATTCTTCGGATTCGGTGTGTTCGTAGACGTAGATCAATGAGCCAGTATAGAGGCCTGATATGGTGATCTGACTGCGGACGAAAACATCGACCTCAGTGCCGTTGTCTGTTTTTGCGTAGAATGCGGCGAGCCAACCCGGCTCGTCTGAAAAGTCAAATTCGTAAAAGCTACTTGGGTACTTGTTGCGAAGGACGGTTCTTGCCAGCAGCACCGCGTCTTCATCGCGAAGTCCATCCCGACCAAAACCGCAGTTTGGATCCGTGGTGCCAATGCTGGTCAAGCCGAAGACACTGCGATTGAAGGCCGAGAAATTGACAGTCCCCTGCCGTTCCCATTCAAACTTGAAGTTTGATGTCCGTAGCGCGCTTTGCACGGCCAACATGCTTGGGAAGTTTTCAAGGCAAACCTCAATGCCTTGAACAACCTTTTGATTGCCGCTGTTGCCTAAAACTTCTGCGGCCGTCGCAGTGCGCGTGGCGTCATCGCAACCAACCAACAAGATACTCGACGCCAGCGCGACGAAACAGCCTTTCAAAGTGGCAAAATACATCATGCCATCACCGGTATCGCGAATTTCGCCGAGCACGCCCAAAGGCCGCTGCGCAAGCTATTGATTGGAAGATCGGCCATGTTGGCCTCCTTGACACTCATGCGTGGAGAGGGGGTAACCCTGCCTTACGACTATCCTTTTACCGCCTTAACAATCTTCTCAGCACCATCCTTCAAATCATCCGCTGCGATCACATCGACGTCGCTTTCGTTGATGATCCGCTTGCCTTCTTCGACATTTGTGCCTTCAAGGCGGACGACGAGCGGGACCTGCAGGCCGACTTCTTTCACCGCTGACACAACGCCCTCGGCGATGACGTCGCAGCGCATGATGCCGCCGAAGATGTTCACCAGAATGCCTTTGACCTGGGGGTCAGAGGTGATGATCTTGAACGCCTCGGTCACTTTTTCCTTGGTCGCACCGCCGCCCACATCGAGGAAGTTGGCAGGCTCAGCCCCGTAAAGCTTGATGATATCCATCGTCGCCATGGCGAGGCCCGCGCCGTTGACCATGCAGCCAATCTCACCGTCGAGCGCGATGTAGTTCAGATCGAATTTCGACGCGGCGAGTTCTTTGGGGTCTTCTTCGGTTTCATCCCGCAGGGCGGCCACGTCGGCGTGGCGGTAGACCGCGTTGCCGTCGAATGCGACTTTGGCGTCGAGGACTTTGAGGTCACCAGTATCGGTGACGATGAGCGGGTTAATCTCCAGCATCTCCATGTCTTTTTCGACGAAGGCTTGGTACAGTTGGCCCATCAGTTTCACGCATTGCTTGACCTGATTGCCAGTCAGCCCCAGCGCAAAGGCCACCCGGCGCCCGTGGAAGGGCTGATAGCCTGTGGCGGGATCAACGGTGAAGTTGAGGATTTTCTCTGGCGTGCTCTCGGCCACTTCTTCGATGTCCATGCCGCCTTCGGTTGAGCAGACGAAACCAATGCGGCTGGTCTGGCGGTCAACCAACAAGGCGAGGTACATTTCTGTTTCAATGCCCGAACCATCCTCGATATAAATGCGGTTAACCTGCTTACCTGCAGGGCCGGTCTGGTGCGTCACCAAGGTGCGGCCGAGCATCTTTTTGGCCTCTTGCGCGGCCTCTTCAACCGATTTGGCCAGACGCACACCGCCTGCTTCGCCGGCGTCGGCCTCTTTAAACTTACCCTTGCCGCGGCCGCCTGCGTGGATCTGCGCCTTGACCACCCAAAGGGGCCCGTCCATTTCGCCGGCGGCGGTTTTGGCATCTTCGGCGCGGGTCACTGGGCGACCGTCCGAGACGGGTGCGCCATAGCTGCGCAACAAAGCTTTGGCCTGATATTCGTGAATGTTCATGGGGACATTTCCAATGTGGCTACGGTTGAGTTCAGTCTAACCACAACAAATTACCGGTTTCTAAGTGAAAAACGTAAAATCGGGAAAGATTCGTACATTTGTGATCACAGTAGAAAAAAGTGTGATCACAAATTTGATGCTCGTGAATGTTCCTTACTTTTTTATTCAGTTTTCAAGGATTCGCGAGAGTGATAGCCATATCGCAATGACTGATGCCAAACCGACCTGGGCCGTTGTGGCAACCGTGGATGAGCCACCTGCATTGGTGCAGGCCTTCGTTGCGTGGCATCTGTCGTTGGGTGCATCTGCGATCTTTCTTTATTGCGACAATCCTGATGATCCGGTGCAGGCTATGCTGGCCCACTTGCCGCAAGTCACGGTAATCCCGTGCGACAAGGCCCACTGGCTCCGCGTCGGCAAAAGCCGTCCGCGCCGTCATCAGGTCCGGCAGGTGCGCAATGCGCGCGATGCCTATGCGCGTGCGCAGGCGGACTGGCTTTTGCATTGCGACGCGGACGAGTTTGTTTGGGCGGATGTGCCGGTTACGCAAACGCTTGCGCATGTTTCCCAACAGACCGATTGCATTGCGGTGCCAGTCGCTGAACGTGTGCACCGCACAGGTGCGCCTGAAACGACCATCTTTGAAGGCGCCTTTCGCCGCCCGTTTCGTGAACCTGCCCGACGCGGGCGTCGCATATTCGGACCTGACTTTGACCTCAGCTATCGTGGTTTGACGGGGCATTCACAGGGAAAGGCGTTTGTGCGGACCGGACGTCCGCTGAAACTGTCCATTCACCGTCCGCGCGGCTTGGCCTCTGGTCACGACGTGGCTTTGCAGCGCGCAAAGACAGGCGCATTGGAGCTGCTTCATTTTGAGGGGCTGACGGCAACATATTGGGTCTACAAACTGGCACGCATGGCGCACAACTTGGCAAAGCGCGATGGCATGCCCCCCTCGCCACATCGTCGCAAGCAAGCGGATGCGCTGATCGCGGATCCTGACGGCGCACTGGCTCTTTATCAGCGGCTAAAGGTAATTGATCCGACATTCGAGACGTTGCTGAAAACGCATCATCTTTGGCGCGAGGCGGCTTTCGACCCTGCCCCTGCAATTGCAGAATTCTTCCCCGGCACTTCTGTTGATCTGACGCCGGCAGCGATGGATCAATGGCTTGAAGAGAAGAAGTCGCGAATTTTATCATTTTTGCTGGATTGAAACAAAAAAGGCCTCCATGACGGAGGCCTTTGTGTTGCGCTATCGTGCGATCAGGACAGGCTGTCGTCGATGCCTTTGCAGGCTTCAACAAGGCCCTTCACGGCGTCGACAGATTTATCGAACATCGCCTGTTCTTCTTTGTTCATCTTGATCTCAACTACGCGTTCAATTCCGCCAGCACCGATCACGGTTGGGACACCAACGTAGAACCCATCAAGGCCATATGCCCCATCAACATGGGCCGCACATGGTAACAGACGCTTTTGGTCTTTGAGGTAGGCCTCGGCCATTTCAATGCCGGATGTCGCGGGTGCGTAGAAGGCCGAACCGGTTTTCAGCAGGCCAACGATTTCGGCACCACCGTCACGGGTGCGCTGCACGATGGCGTCCAATTTTTCCTGCGTGGTCCAGCCCATGTCCACCAGATCAGGGAGCGGGATGCCCGCAACGGTGGAATACCGTGTCAGCGGCACCATTGTGTCGCCGTGACCGCCCAGAACAAAGGCTGTCACGTCGCGCATGGAAACGTCGAATTCTTCGGCAAGGAAGTGACGGAAGCGGGCGGAATCGAGCACACCGGCCATGCCGCAGACCATGTGGTTTGGCAGGCCAGAGAATTCGCGCAGCGCCCAGACCATCGCGTCCAACGGGTTGGTGATGCAAATGACGAATGCATTTGGCGCATGGGCGGCGATGCCCTCGCCAACGGATTTCATGACTTTCAGGTTAATGCCCAGCAGGTCATCACGGGACATGCCCGGCTTGCGGGCGACACCGGCTGTGACGATGCAGACGTCCGCGCCAGCGATATCTTCATAGCTGTTGGCACCTTTGAAGCTGCCATCAAATTTGGCCGCGGGGCCGCTTTCGGCGATATCAAGCGCCTTACCTTGGGGGATGCCTTCTGCGATATCAAAAAGCACAACATCGCCGAGTTCTTTGACAGCTGCGAGGTGCGCAAGCGTGCCGCCGATTTGTCCGGCGCCGATAAGGGCAATCTTGGGTCTGGCCATTGAAACAGGTCCTTTGGTGATTTGGTTTCGGCGATTGGGGTAAGGGTTTGCGGCCTTGCGCGCAAGAGTGCTGCATCGCGGCGTAAGGCAATGTGATGTGGTCAAGATCACGCCAAACCGCTAACGAGACGTGAATGAAGGACAAATCAGGCCGCTTACGTGATTGAATTTGGTTGGCAATTTTTCTTGGTTGGCATCCCGGCGATCATTTTCGGCGGGATATCAAAAGGTGGATTTGGGTCAGGTGCCGCATTTGTGGCGGGTGCGATTCTGGCGCTTGTCGTGCCGCCGGGGGCGGCCTTGGGCATTGTGCTGCCACTTTTCATGCTGGTCGATGCGGCCACTTTGAAACCCTATTGGGGCAAATGGCATTGGCCATCCGCCAAGGGGTTGATGATTGGTGCGATCCCCGGATGCATCATTGCCGCATGGCTTTATGCTATTGTTGATGCGGATGTGTTTCGCCTGCTGATCGGTGTCATCTGTTTGGCCTTTGTGGCCTTTCAATGGTCGCGCGCGCTGGGCTGGCTGACAGTGAAACAAATGCCGTTTTCGGCGCCACTGGCTTGGTTTGCGGGCATGGTCAGCGGGTTCACCAGCTTTGTCAGCCACGCCGGTGGTCCGCCCTGTGCCGTGTTTTTGCTATCGCAAGGCCTCAGCAAGACAGCCTATCAGGCGACCACGGTCGTGGTGTTTTGGGCGATCAACTGGATGAAGGCCGTACCCTATGCGTTCTTGGGCATCTTTAGCTGGGACACGATTATGGGCAGCCTGTTTCTGGCCCCCTTTGCCCTGTTGGGTGCGTGGATCGGTGTGAAGGCCCATCATTTGGTGCCCGAGCGGCTGTTCTTTGGGCTGACCTATGTGTTGTTGGTGCTGACGGGTGTCCGGCTTATCTGGATCGCTTTGACATAAGCCGGACCCCTATCTCAGCTTTGGCTGTCGAAGTTCGCCAAGGGTTCGTTCACATATTGATAGGCTTGCCCTGCAGCGACCAGACAGGTCGGTCCACCGGGTTGCGTGACCGTGATGGTCCATGAGCCGGTGTCCATGGAGGCAAACACCTCGACCACCGAATTGTCGCTGCCCAACCCGATGGATTGGCGGCTTTCGCCGTATGCCGTTGCCAGACGTTCGACCACGACCGCGTGGTCGGCGCAATTGCGTGATTGCGCCTGCGTCTGTTGTGCTGCGATCATCACCGCGCCAATCCCGAAGGACATCAGAAAGAATGTACGTCTCATTTGGTTCCCCTTTTGCAGCTGGGTCACAGCGACGGGCGGCGACCATGCAAGTGGATCAAATTGTCCGGGGAACTTGCGCGAAAATGGTTAACACACCGTAACGATGGGTCCGGTCGCTGCGTTGCGGCAATTTTGCCTTGAATGATCCACTTAAATCTGGCGTTGTTTGCGCAACTTTGTTGCGAGGAAGATTCTATGCATGACCGCCCTTACCGATCCGCCCTGTATATTCCCGGGTCCAAGGACCGGGCCTTGGACAAGGCGCGGGGTCTGCCTGTCGATGTGATCTTGTTTGATCTGGAAGATGCGGTCGCACCGGATGCAAAGGTCGCAGCGCGCGATACGTTGTTCGATGCTTTGGCGGATGGCGGATATGGTGCGCGGTTGAAGATTGTACGGATCAATGGTCTCGACACCGAATGGGGCGCTGCTGATGCTGCCGCCGTTGCCGCGATGAATTGCGACGCGATTTTGCTGCCCAAGGTGGATGGCCCCGCCGACGTCGATGCGCTGGCCGCTTTGGTGCCAGACTTGCCGATTTGGGCCATGATGGAAACGCCGCAGGGGGTTTTGAACGCAGAAAGCATCGCGAAACATCCCCGCATCGCAGGGTTTGTGCTGGGGACAAATGATCTGGCCAAGGACCTGAATTCGCGGACACGTGCAGCCCTGATGATGTCCTTGCAGCATTGCATGCTGGCGGCCAAGGCGGCGGGGATTGTAGCGTTGGATGGTGTCTATAATGCCTTCAAGGACGAGGACGGCCTGCGCGCTGAGTGCGAAGAGGGTCGGGATATGGGTTTTGACGGCAAGACCCTGATCCATCCCGCACAGGTGGCGATTGCAAATGCAGCCTTTGGTCCGACCGAAGCCGAGATTGATCTGGCCCGCCGCCAGATCACCGCGTTCGAGGCGGCAGAGGCCGAAGGTCAAGGCGTTGCCGTGGTCGATGGCCGGATCGTTGAGAACTTGCATATCGTCACCGCCCGCGCGACTTTGGCCAAAGCTGACGCCATCGCCGCATTGGAGACGACATGACACTATTGATTGCAGGCGTTGCCCTTTGGTGGGCGGCGCATTTCTTCAAACGGCTGGCCCCAGGACCGCGCGACTCGATGGGTGACAAAGGCTATCCGGTGATGGCCGTTGCGATCCTGTTGAGTGTGGTGCTGATGGTGCTGGGCTATCGCGCGGCTGATGGTGCGGTCTATTGGGGGCGTGAGCCGATGTGGGTTGGGATCAACAACCTGCTGATGGTGCTGGCGTTCTATTGCTATGCGGCAAGCGGCGCGAAAGGTGCGAAAATCTGGCTGGGTACCAAGATCAGGCATCCGCAGCTGACCGGTTTTTCCATTTGGTCCGTAGCGCATCTGCTGGTCAATGGCGACACGCCGTCCTTCATCCTGTTTGGCGGATTGCTGGTCTGGGCGATCTTGGAAATGCTGCTGATCAACACGCAGGAAGGTGCGTGGGAGCGCCCGCCGCGCGCGCCGTTTAAGAAAGAGGTCGTCGCAATCGTGATCACGCTCGTGATCGTGAGCGTTGTAATGGCGATCCACTATGCGCTGGGCGTCACACCTTGGGGGTAAGGCCATGAAAATCTACCGTATGCTGACCGAAGACGACACATCGCAGTTTTGCCACAAGGTGTCCGAGGCATTGTCGAAAGGTTGGG
This sequence comes from Yoonia sp. JB2-21, assembly GCF_055693545.1. Lineage (NCBI taxonomy): Bacteria > Pseudomonadati > Pseudomonadota > Alphaproteobacteria > Rhodobacterales > Paracoccaceae > Yoonia > Yoonia sp. JB2-21. The sequence goes on along the minus strand of NZ_JBVFUC010000001.1, from coordinate 2,419,199 downwards.
AGCTTTATGGCGATCCCACCTATGCCTATGACCACGCCAATGGCGTGATGCGCTGTGGCCAAGCGGTGACGAAAGATATCGACACACCCTATTCCCCGGATATGAAGTTGGGACAGCAATGACCAAGACGAACGCAGGCCGTTTTTTCGAGGATTACGCCGTTGGTGATGTGATCACCCATGCGGTGCCGCGCACGATCAAAATGGGTGAGCGCGCGTTATACCATGCGCTTTATCCGGCCCGCCATGCGCTGCATTCCTCGGATCAGTTTGCACAAAGCTGTGGCCTACCCTTCAGCCCGCTGGATGATCTGGTGACGTTCCACACTGTCTTTGGCAAAACCGTGCCAGATGTGTCGCTGAATGCTGTTGCTAATCTAGGATACGCCGAGGGGCGGTGGATCACACCGCTTTGGCCCGGTGATACGATCACTTCGACGTCTGAGGTGATCGGGGTCAAGCAGAACTCTAAAGGCAAATCCGGTGCTGTCTGGGTGCGGACGACAGGGCGCAATCAGCATGGCGAAGAGTTGATGTCCTACGTGCGCTGGGTGATGGTGCGCAAACGGGGTGATGGGCCGGCACCCGAGGCGGTGATCCCTGAACTGGCCTCAGCCGTATCGGTCGATGATCTGGTGATCCCGCAGGGTTTGGATTTCACCGGTTATGATTTCGCTTTGGCGGGCGAGCCGCATCGCCTGTCTGACTACGGCCGCGGAGAGATCATTGACCACGTCGATGGTGTGACCATTGAGGAGGCCGAACACATGCTGGCCACCCGCTTGTGGCAGAACACAGCGAAAGTGCATTTTGATGCGACGAACCGGCCCGACGGGAAGCGGTTGATTTACGGGGGCCACGTGATTTCATTGGCGCGGGCCTTGTCGTTCAATGGCTTGGCCAATGCGCAGATGATCGTTGCTCTGAACGGCGGTGCCCACGCGAACCCGTGTTTTGCGGGCGATACAGTGCGGGCATGGTCCGAAGTTCTGGACACCGCGCAAACCAGCGCTCCGGGTGTTGGTGCGATCCGTCTGCGGCTGGTGGCGACCAAGGGCGAAGCAGGTGTCTTGCGCGGCGATGACGGCAAATATCACCCTGACGTCCTGCTGGACCTCGACTATTGGGGGCTGATGCCGGTTTGATGGGTGTTGGGGCCCTAAACGTCCGTAGCGACGGGCAACGACCGATTTGAGCCCAATCTGTGAATTGGATTTTCTCGCTGCGTGCAGTCGCGGCACAGAGAATGCCGCAGGTGCGTGATTTTGAGTGCTGCGTTACAGCAGAGAAACCTGCCATTCATGCAAAACGCAGCGAAACCAATACGGCGAACTGGTAGATTGCAAACAAACCAGACATAGCGTCAAAAAACACCGTTCCCCCTCTCACTGTCCAAAGTTTACGCAAGGTGAACTCCACCGCCCTTTGGTCCATTTCAGAAGACAATTGCGTGGGTATGTTTTTCTCACAGACGCTATTCATTGTTTCGTTGTTTGTCTGTTGCTATCGTCCCAACGTCGTTCACTCACCAACGACCTTGGGGCGCTCTTTCCACAACCGTTGATGCTGAATAATCTGCCCCTGTCGCAGGCAGACTGCTATCGGGCATATCGTGTTCCATCCTGAACATTGATACCACTATGACTGCCACTTGCTTTGGATATGCAGGGCATCGCGACTGCAGACGCGCTTACGTTCTGCTCACCGGCACTCCAGCTTAGGACATGCGATGCGATTTTCCCTTTTTCACGATGCACGATCTTCAAAGAAACAGCCTCGCCGCCTTGGACCGCAGCCAGACCGCATTCACGCAGAACGGAAGAACCGACAAAAATGTCATCCGCGTGGCCGTAGGCATTTGCAAAACCATAGCCCTTGGTGGTGCTGAACCACTTAATGCGAGCAGGGACCAGGTCACTCACGTCTAGATCTTTAAGCGAAGTCGAAGGAGCGCCATCAAGTGAATTGGCTTGAGGTGTGATTGAACGCACATCAAAGGCTTGTACGCCCTGATCTGAGTGCCGTACGCTGACCTCAACTTGGCTGCCATCGGAGACTGAGTTCACGCCGAAGTTGCGCAGTACGTTTGCATGCAGTAGCACATCAGGGCCGCCTTCAGCGGGCTCTATGAAGCCAAAACCTTTTGTCGGATCGAACCATTTTACGGTTCCTGCAATGACAAATTCAGCGTCGTCAGATTTCATGAGTTGGGGCATTGGTTACACTTTCCATGTAAAATGAGTAATATGGTTAACAGAAGTATTTGTTTAAGTTTTTGGTCCTGTGGGTTTCACGAAAGAACTTTGGAAATCATGGCGCTGTCTTGCCAACAGGCTCGAACGGGGCTTCATGCGATGGCGTGTCGTCTCTTTTGTTGGGGTTCGATTTGCTCAAGGCATTCGAACAAGCGCAGCTCGAGATCTGCAATTGTTTCATCAAGCCGCCAACGCGTTTTCTTTAATTCCTCGAGGCGCGGAACGCCGGCCTCATAGGCCTCGACCAATTGCTGTTGTTGCTTACCTTGGTCGTAGAGGCTCAGCAGATACCGCATCTGTTCGAGCTTAAAGCCGTAGCTCTGACCCTTTAAGATCAACTTCAAACGCGCCCGGTCCCTTTTGGTGAACAACCGTTGGTTTCCCTGACGCAGGGGGAACAAAAGTTCTTTTTCTTCATAGAAACGAAGAAGCCGAAGTGTGACTTTGAAATGATCGCTCATCTCTCGGGTCGTCATGAGATCTTTTTTCATTTTGTCATCCATTACATTGCGAAATGCGATCGCTTGGGCAAACAAGCCGCTACGACAACACGCGTTAAGAGAGAGCCGGCTGACGTCCCGCGTTATTCTGGGGTGACCGGCTTGCTGTGATGGATACTTACGCAGCGGAAGTACGCGCCGTAAGGTTACGTTACGTGAGTCACATGTTAAAAAAGCACGTACGATATTGTTTTTAAAAGGGTTTTAAAATTGGAATTGGCCAGCATCTTATTGAAGCTAACCCATGTCAATTAAAGCCGGCCTATCATTGCCCCTGCAAGCTCTTCATAGTTTCTGATGAAGTTTTGCCCTTGGGGCGCTTCGCTGCAAAGGCGAGGCAGCGTAACTGTTGCAAAATGATCTGGCGAAATGTCCGGCCAGTTTGCTTGGTGGCGCTGTATCGTTTCGGCAGCCTCGTCAGGTCTGCCAAGCTTGTTCAGCAGCATGGCATGCCGCATAAACGAATATGGAATTTCAAAAATCACTGCTGCGCTTTGTTCTGCTTCAAGTGCGCTTTGGTAATCGCTCGCATTGAGATGGAGCCAAGCGATCCATGTCAGTGTGAGCCATCTAATTGGATTGTCCGGAGACAATGATGCGTCAAACGCAATTGCCTCTGCGATGATATTTGCTGGAGGTGCTGTGCATGTGTACGGAATGACCAGGGACAAAAATCGGGCTAGGTCATGACCGGGATCGAGATCGACAACGCGGCGCATAGTCACATGGCTTTGTCTAATCTGACCGGCATGCCACTGTGATTGCGCGACGTTAAAGACAGCATCAGGGTTTTGTGGGGCCAATTCCATGGCCCGTCTCCCATGCATGACCGCTTTATCGCGTATCGCTTGTTCATCGGATGGGGCGTAGACATTTGCGAGGTAGCTAAGTTTGTCTGCCATGACCGAGTGTGCGGCGCCAAAATCTGGATCTCTTGCGAGTGCCAATTCCATTAACGCGATGCGTTCGAGCTCCCACTCTACCGCGTTAACTGCAGGGCCAGGCACCCAAGTCGCCATAACGAATAGTTGCTGAGGTGTCAGCCGCTCTGGATCGCGGCCCTCTAAGAATTCTTTTGATGCGCCCAAGAGACGCACGCGCAGTTCGTTGCCAACTTGCCTTACCACCTCGTCTTCGATGTCATCTTCCGCATCGACGACGAGTGATCTTGTCCAAACCACCCGATCAACAGCAAGGTTCAATAGTTCAACATCCACCCTGCTGCTGCCCAAATTTGCCTGACTGACTAATCCACGCAGCAAGAAATCCGACTGATCATTGTTGGGATCCGTTTCAACAGTTGTCGCGACGACGCTACTACGTACGAGACTGCGTCGCAGCGCGGCTTCTACTTGTGCAGACAACTGCTTGTCGCCGACAAATGGTGCAATCGAAATGACGACGGCATCCTCATCAGATGCAATTCTGTCTGCGTCGCGTAAGATCAGAAAGACCGTGAATAAACCGAAGCACAAAAGTGCCGTTACCAAGGCCACCATACGCCTGCGGGGCTTGCGTTTGATTGGCTCGGATAGTTTCGGTTTCTCGTCGTGTTCCGCCAAAGGCCGCTGCGTGATGATCGGACGGTAACTACCGACAGGAATCTCAACAGAAATCTGGCAAGTTGCTTCTTCGCTCTTTTCAAAGGTGGCGAGAGCATTTCGCATTCTGCCCATTTCCACGCGAACGCTGCTATCAATAGCCGGATCAAAATCACTGGATTTATCGAGAACATCTACGCCGATGGAATAGGCTTTCAGAGTCGCGCCTTCACCATTAAGTTCTGCCTTAAGGAGATATTCCAAGAGTTTGAGGCGTCGCTTGCTTCTGCCTAAAACACCTGAGCGATCAACACAGCCAGCGTACTCAGAAATAACATGGTCCGGCAATGAGTGGTCCAATGCAACAAATTACCCGTTTTTGTGTCTTATTGCGCTGACGACTTAGGCCACCACACTTACCTAGCGTAAGTATAGCCCTTTAGCCGTGGCTTTCAACTCTCGGCTGTTTCCTAGGGATAGTGTTTGAGGTCGCGTTCGCATAGCAACCACCTTGCTCATGCGCCTGATCCGGTAGCATCAGGTGCCATCGTGAGCATTGCGCAGGGGCCGCTCGTATATGAAACTGCGCCTACAGTTCCGTTTGTCGCTCGCGGCGGTAGAAACATTTATCTGAGCTGCTGTGTCTTGGCGACCGCTTAGTAGTGGCTTCAGGTGAACCAAACTAGATCACGGTAGCGGACATTCAGGCAACGTACAGCATTCCACACTAAGGGCTCTTTGCTGTCATCAGATGACGATTGGTGCATGGCTGCTTACTTGATCTGCGTTTACGAGGTCACTCACCTTGAGACATTGAGGCCGAAGACACCGTACGCCTCGTCTCAAACGTCCTGATGATCGCGTTGGGCGGTGAGGGCGACCGGATGCAGGCTGTGAACTTTGATGCCAGTGACTTGTCGGCTTTGCTTCCTAGCGCGCAGATCGAACAACACGCCCCTGCATTTCACTTCACTGCAATGCCCTTGTGCAAGCAAGCGGCAGAGGAAATGCTTTTGGAAGAAGGCGATGATGCAGTTTGCACGGATCCGGCAGGTACAAACCGTGAAACAGTCCATGCAGCAATTGTTGATGCTATGGCAAGAAGTCTTGGTCTTTGAGACTATGAGCCGTTCGCTACTTGTTAGCGAACGGCCGTTTTGTCCCACCGAGCGGCCATCTGGCACTTCAGAGGCAACATTTGCCTGACTAGTTCCGTCAGGTGACTGGTTTCAGCTCAACCAGTGAATCGGATTCTCGCTGCGCGCGCGTAACGCCGGTATTGCTCCAGCAGCGCAATTTACTACGCCGCTGCGCGGCGGCAAAACCGGTCGTTAATGCAAACCGCGGCAAGAACGAAACGTTCAAGTTCAATAATTTGTTGCGGTTCGTGTGATCTTCTGAACGTCGGCTACCAGCATTAAGTCACCATCCGAAACGCCAGTGGCCGCATGATCGCCCCACACTTTGCGGCACGCTCCATGGAAAGTCTTATACTTACATCTGAATTTCTTCGCCGTTTTCGATCTCATCCAGTTCGACGATTTCATCCGCTATCTTCGCAACACTCGGGTCATGTGTAATCATAAGCGTTACACATTCCACGGAGGCTTCTTTGATCGCCCCAAGAAGTTCGTCACGTGCTGCGCTATCGAGCGCTGATGTGACTTCGTCTAACAAAAGGATCTGCGGGCGGTTGTAGAAAACCCGGGCTAGACCAATCCGCTGGCGCTCTCCACCAGAAATTTTTGCACCGCGCTCTCCAACTTGTGTTTCGACCCCCTCATCGAGACGGGAAATAAGATCGTCCAGACGGGCCCGCCCAATCGCTTCAGCCAGCCGCGCTGCGTCAATATTCTCAGAAAGGGCGATGTTGAATGCCAGTGTGTCCCTGAAAATGACAGGTTCTTGTTGGACCAATGCAACGCGACAGCGGATGTCGGTGGCAGCAACCTCGTTCAATGAGACACCGTTTATATAAATCTCTCCTTCGGAAACCAGATAGAGTTTTAAGAGTAGTCGCACGAGGGTCGACTTTCCGCTACCCGATGGCCCAAGCAGTGCTACAATTCGTCCTTTGGACAGGGACAGGGTAATGGGCATCAAGCCCTGCCGCCCGTTGGGGTACTGAAATGCGACATTATTTATTTTGATCTCGTCAATCACATCCGGCAACTTGGTTCGTTCAGTATCAGTGTCGGGCGGGATCGACAAAAGCTCGACGAAACGAGACACCGATGAGATCGCCTGACGCGAGTCCCTGTATGAAAAACTAAATCCTTCAATCGAGCGGAACAGCTGCAAAAGCAAAGCATTGACCAGGACTATCTGTCCAATCGTCAGCGTTCCAGATGACACGCCATTGAAAGCAACTGTAAGTGTCGCGCCAAGTCCAGCAATGAGAACCACGCCTAACGCGATACCAAAAAGTCCACGCGCATGGTAAAAAGCGAGATAGCGATGGTGCATCGCGCCAATGGCCTTTCCGTATCGTGCTGAGATTGTAGGCGCGAGCGCCATGGACTTAATACCTTCGGCATTAAGAATGGCATCACCCGCGATACCCTGTGCCGAGATGCCACTGTCCAGTGCCGCACTAAAGCGCGCGCTTACCCGTTCTGCACCAAAAACCAAGAGGATTGCGTATAGCCCAATCGTGCCCCCGACGATCAAGGCAAGTGTTGGGGAAAGGACGGCTGCAAAGGCAATCACAACCACCACAATCTCGACAAGCACAGGGCCGAGTTGCGTGAAGAGGGCGCTCAACAGGCTTCTTAAACCACCAATACCCTGCCCTACGATTGTCTCAAGACGTCCCATTGCGCGGTCGGCGTGGAATTTCGCCGACAAAGCCAATACATGGCTCAGATAATGTTCTCTCACTGCAGCCAATAGACGATTTTCGGCAGGCTGATAGACAAGCCAACGGGCCTCTATCAGCAACTTCGCAAGCCCCCAGGCAACAACTGACGCGATGAGCATCAAGACGGCATCTTCAGCCGTTGCGCCGTTCAGAGCATCGATGGCCCGTGAAAACGCAATTGGTGACAAGGTCGCGCAGATTGCAGTGAAAACGGTCAATACGATCGTGATTACAAATCTCAGCCGTGTCGGGAACGATATGCGATTAAAAAATAAGCCCCAGAGTGCATGAATCCCTTGGCGATATGGTGCCAAAGGCGACGCCGGTGTGGCATTCAAACCAGCAGCCAACTGTTGGTGCGTGCTTGTGTTCACATTTTTATCTCTTCCAATACGTCGACAATCTCGTCGTGAGGGTGAGCATTCACTTCAATGACCCGCGAGAGCGTGGCGGCATGATGGCCAAGGCTTTTTCGCAAGCTTTCATCTTCCAAAACGCTTCGCAAGACCTCGGCAAGATCTTCACGATCCTCTGGATCCGTCACGATTGCGACATTTGCGCCGACAACAATTTGGTCACGGAAGAACAATTTGTCAAAAATCTCACCGCTCAAAATGAGCGGGCGACCGCAAGCCAGTACTTCACGCGGGACCTGTGGGCCATGAATTGAAATGGGAAACCTATTTTCTAGGAAAGCCACTGCGTCACAACTTCGTATGAAGGCGGGAATGCGCCAGGATGGCAAGGGTGGCAAGATAAGCGCGCGGCCTTTCAGATTTTGGCGCGCTGTTAGGTATTTCAAACAATGGATGAATCGCCCCGTCGTCGCACTCCAGAGGGCAGCAAAGCGGAAAGGAACTTCTGCAGCTGCGAGATTACTAAGGGCGTCTATCAACTGATATGTCCCCTTCACCTCAGCAATCTTGCCATAAGTACCAAGCGTTGGAGCATCGTTTTCAAGGGCCGCTTCATTCCAATCACGCAGTGTTTGACGCAACTCTTCAGGTAGATCGTAGCTGTCGAACACAGCCTCTGCCGATTTAGCAACTTCGCTTAAGTTCAGTTGGTCATGCTCAAAGAACTCTGCACCCAATTGTCGGCCTCTTGTGGGTCGCAAACGATCCTCTTGAGCACCCGCATCTTTCAGAAGCTGCACTGCATCCTGTTTCAGTGAGGTCATAACGCAATCGGCACTTGAGAGCATATGACGGTATGCCTCCCTGAGATCGTCATGCAATGCTAACCGTCCTATGTCGCTGCCCGCATGTCGAAGGATCACCGGCTTGTCTAGACGCTCTCCCATTGTGTTGGCGACCAAACCGTAAGGTTCGAAGTACCAACCGATGATGACATCAGGTACGCGTTCCGCGCTCACCCGAAGTCCGACGCCCAAAAGTTGACTGACATAGGGCTCACTCCACGGGATGTAGCTGAAAGGTTCCAGTGTTTTCGTCATATGGCAGCGTAGGTTTGGATGCGCGCGCATACGTGTCCGGTCCTCTTGTGCCATCATTTGCCGAAATCCCGGCGGCATGACATCTGCATTCGAAACGATATCGACAGAATGCCCGGCATCCGCCAAATCCAAGGCTGCCTGCCACGTCGCTTTGGACACGCCGCCTTGTATCGGCGGTACTTTACCAAACATCAGAATATTCATGCGCCCATCTTTCTGTAATTGAGGGATAGACCTCCAGCGGATGTTTCCGCTGGAGGTCAACCGTCAGTGAACCGTGCAGGAATGTCCGGTACAGCTGTTGCAACCCTTGCATCCGGTACATGCTGTATCGCTCAGCCCAAGCGCCGAAAGGCCTGGACGTGGCCAGTACGCGGCAGGAGCCGGTTCGCCATAGACCTTTTCGTAGTCATCAAGGAAGGCGAAGTAGTGTTCGAGTGTATCGTCAGACACGCCACCCTCGACCTCTGGAACATGGTGCATGAACTGCCCCGCAACCTTGTCGCAGAACTGTGCGTACTCGCGCGTGAAGATGACAAACGTATGCCACAGCTCGTCGATCGCGCCCATCATGCCATAGAATTTTCCCGCATTGATGCCCGTCGCGCAAAGCGACATAAAGCGGATCAGTTCACGATGGTGATCGCCGACAACCGCATCAGAAAAGCCTTGTTCGCTTTGGTAACGGACCAGAATATCGCCCATATCAAAGGCTTCAGCCCTGGCGGTTCGTTTGCGTGCGTCCGCAATATAGGCTTTTGATTTGGCAAAACCCATTGCCGGACGCTGGGGGGCGCTTTGGGTTGGTTCTCCGTTGGGATAGGTTCAATGGGTGGTGGAATATTGATTGCTGTCTCAGTCATTTGGAACTCCTCAAATTTACAAGTTGGTGTTCAATGGACGGTACAGGATCCGCCGCCGCCGCAGCCCGAACATGCCGAGCAGCCCTTACATGCTGTATCGCTCAGCCCAAGCGCCGAAAGGCCTGGACGTGGCCAGTACGCGGCAGGAGCCGGTTCGCCATAGACCTTTTCGTAGTCATCAAGGAAGGCGAAGTAGTGTTCGAGTGTATCGTCAGACACGCCACCCTCGACCTCTGGAACATGGTGCATGAACTGCCCCGCAACCTTGTCGCAGAACTGTGCGTACTCGCGCGTGAAGATGACAAACGTATGCCACAGCTCGTCGATCGCGCCCATCATGCCATAGAATTTTCCCGCATTGATGCCCGTCGCGCAAAGCGACATAAAGCGGATCAGTTCACGATGGTGATCGCCGACAACCGCATCAGAAAAGCCTTGTTCGCTTTGGTAACGGACCAGAATATCGCCCATATCAAAGGCTTCAGCCCTGGCGGTTCGTTTGCGTGCGTCCGCAATATAGGCTTTTGATTTGGCAAAACCCATTGCCGGACGCTGGGGGGCGCTTTGGGATCGTCTGTATGTCCCGGCGGGCCCATTGAAGGAACCTCCAGTGGTCCCACTGTCTGGATCGAAGTCATGGTTTTCTCCTTTCGTTGGACTTAAGAAATTACGATGCTGTGACGATTTTTGAATCCTGCGCGAGCGGACCGGTGCCACACCCGCAACCCGCGTTGCAGGTGCTGCAACCTGGTGAGTCGTCGATGCCACAACTGTTCATATCGGACACACGGCCATTTTTGAGCGCGGGCCAATACACCTTGGGGGCTGCTTCACCAAAGACGGCCCTGTAGTCGGTAAGAAACAGGCCATAGCCATCAACATTACCGAACGCGGGAGCGTGGTGTACCACGGGCACATGATGCAAGAAGCGACCTGCCAGCACGTCACAAAAGCAGGCATATTCGCGGGTGAAGATCACAAAGGTGTGCCACAGCTCATCAATGGCTCCCATCATACCGTATGAACGGTCATGTTGTGTGCCCACAGATGACAGTGCCAGAAATCGCATCAACTCGCGGTGGTGGTCCAAGATAACTGTTTCGGGCAGTGCTTGTTCTTTACGATAGCGATCCAAAACATGTCCCATATCGAAAGTCATGGCGGTCTCCGTCGCCAGCAACATAGCGACTGCACAATCCGAAGTCAGAATCGGATAGGTTTCAGCAGATTTTTCAGTTGAACTGGCATCAAGCATCGCGAACTCCTGTTTAGGTGAGTGGCGTAGATCAAGGAGCGACTGCTACCTTGACGAACCAATAACACTCCACCTATCGAAGAGCTAAAATAATATCTATATTTCAATGATATAGGAAGAATATATGATTTTCTGACGGGCAAAAATGATTACAATTGGGGAGGCGGCCAATCAAGTAAACTGCCGTCGGTAAATGTCATAAATTGCTGGCAAGTATCTCTCTTTTTGATCAAAATATTTGTTAATCAGGTTTTTTGATTCACTCAAATCGTTGTTCTCGAGGGATCGAATAAACGCAGGTATATAGTTGAGAACATCTGGTTCGAGATCAGGGTCTTCATAACAAAACCAACGCAAAGGCCGCGTAATCAGAAGGGACCTGCTATAGATGGAGAATGCGGTGGGGTTCATAACAAATTTGCCCAAGTTGACGATGCAACGTTCTCTATAATCCGGACAGGTCTGATCGGTGACATCTGCTGCAAGCAGCTTATCTTTGTCCCGCTCCAGCCCGTTCTTCATGTAGCTTTGGGGCAGATTGCGCAATTCTTCGACAGCAGCAAGAAACAGCAACCGAAAAATGCGGTAATGACTTTCGACTTCCTGGTATCCAATGGCGCGAACCTGAAAACCCCGATTGGGCACAAGTTCCGCAATGTCCTCTGAGGCCAACCGAATAAGTGCCTCCCGAATTGGGATGGTACTTGCATTAAACTGCTTAGACAAAGCCTCGACATTCAATGGGGCCCGCGGCGCCATCCTTCCGGTTTCATACTCTCGGCGAATTGCGCAATAGACGGGGTGATCGGTTGCAAATGCCACGACTTATCCTGTCTAGATTTAAGAAAACTTTTCTTGCGATGCATGATCGAAGATTCTGCTAGGTGATCAAGGAAGCGGTGAGAAACATCGCGCTACGAGCAAGTTATCGCTCGCAAAGGCAACAATAGCTGCAAATTTTAGTCCAACCCACGCTATTTATTGGATCGATCTGCATGAACCGCAACAACTATCAGTCAGGAAGCGACACCGATCAGTTCCTCAACAATGTGCCTGAAGTGGCGCTCGCCCTTTATGAGATTTAAAAGTTCGCTTTGTCCGCTTCTTTCGAGTCCGAGTGCCGCGCAGCTAAAGCGCGGTTTAGGTCGGCCGTTCTGAAACGATAACGAATGACCGCTTCCGTGACTGGGTCGCAACGCAGCGCGAGGTCCGCTGCTCATGCACGATAATGCTGCGTCAGCTAAGCCGTGAAAATGAGCGGCCGCTTAGTCCCGCAAACCGATCCTTCATCGTCTAACACTGAACTACCCAAGCTCCCACTTGTGATTTGCCTGTCCCGCCCGCACCGATAGGGTGGGCCTATGCGTGCGATCCTTTGTGCCAGCTTGTTTTCCCTCACCACGCCGGTACAGGCCTGCGATGTTGCCCTGATGCTGGCTGTTGATGTGTCGGGTTCGGTGGATCCGCATGAGTACCGCATTCAGATGGATGGCTTGGCCGCTGGGTTGCTGGACAGCGCGGTGTCGGACGCATTGGTGGGTGGTCAATCAAAACTGGCATTGGTGCAATGGACCGGGACCAGCCGCCAAGAAGTTGTTGTCCACTGGCGGACGATGCGGGACGCGACCGTTGTTCTGGCCTTCGCCAATGAGGTTGTGACAACACCACGTCTTTGGCGCAACTTTTCAACCGCGATTGGGGAAGCATTGATGCTGTCCTTGCCGCATTTCGCGCAGGTGCCAGAGTGTGAACGCCATGTGATCGACATCTCGGGCGATGGCCCCAGCAATGAAGGGCGCGCGCCCCCATTGGTCTGGCCCGCATTGGAGGCGGCGGGCGTGACTGTGAATGCGCTGGCGATCGAGGCAAGCATGCCGGGGCTAACGCGCTATTTTGAAAGTGATGTCATCATGGGGCCGGGGGCCTTTGCGGCGACGGCGAATAGCTTTGACGACTATCCACAGGAAATTAGACGCAAGCTGTTGCGCGAATTGACGAAGCCGGTCGCGTCGCTTGAGCCACAATAGCCAGTTTGTGATCACGCCTTTTAGAAGTGTGATCACAAGTTCGAAAAACCCCGCTTTTCGCGACCTTTTTTCGCGCTCTGAACGGTTTGCTGCGCGTGACTCTGTTAACAGAATGGTGCAATAAGAGTGCGAAGGCGTCGTCTTGCCGGACGACATGAAGCCAACGAAGGGAACAATTATGGCCGACGTGAACCGGGGCAACCGCCCGCTTTCGCCGCATTTGTCGATCTATCGTCCGCAGTGGACATCCATCTCATCCATTCTGGTGCGGATCACGGGCAATGCCCTGATCGTTGCGGCTTTGATGATTGTCTGGTGGTTTGTGGCTGCCGCTGCTGGGCCAGAGGCATTCGCCACAGCGAATGGATTTGTCACCAGCTGGTTTGGTGATCTGGTCATGACGCTATCGGTTTTGGGGCTTTGGTATCACCTGCTGGGTGGTTTGCGCCATTTGGTCTGGGACAGTGGCCGCATGCTTGACGTGGATAAGTCAGAGCTGGCCGCGCAAATGATGATGGTGCTGGCGGTGCTTTTGACCATCTTTACAATTGTTGTCGTGTGAGGGGGCGCTGATATGGCTTTTTTGACTGACCGCAAGCGCGCCTCTGGCATGGGTTCTGCAAAAACCGGGACCGAACATCATTGGCAGATGATGGTCACTTCCGTGGCTTTGCTGATCCTGACGCCCCTGTTCATTTTCACCTTCGGCTGGATCCTTGGATCGCCTTATGAAGAGGTGATCGCCTATTACCAGCGTCCGTTCCCTGCTGTCGTTGCGATCCTGACCATGCTGGTGGGTTTCTTTCATTACCGGTTGGGTGTCCAAACCCTGATCGAAGATTATGTTCATGGTTTCGCCCGTAAAGCGGCGATCATCGGCATGATCTGTGTCTCTTACGCGGCGGCTGCCTTTGCGATTTTCGCAATCATCCGCATCGCCCTTTAATTCTTTCGGAGCAACCTCACGATGGCAGCCTACGAATACGAAACACATACCTATGACGCGATTGTTGTAGGGGCCGGCGGCGCTGGACTACGGGCCACTTTGGGTCTGGCCGAGCAAGGTCTGCGGACTGCCTGTATCACCAAGGTCTTCCCGACCCGGTCGCACACCGTTGCCGCACAGGGTGGTATTGCGGCGTCCTTGGGCAACATGGGCCCGGATAGCTGGCAGTGGCATATGTACGACACGGTCAAGGGCTCTGACTGGTTGGGTGATACCGATGCGATGGAGTATCTGGCGCGTGAAGCCCCCAAGGCGGTTTACGAGCTGGAACATTACGGCGTGCCGTTTTCGCGCACCGAAGAGGGCAAGATTTATCAGCGCCCCTTTGGTGGTCACACAACTGAATTTGGCGAAGGCCCGCCCGTACAGCGCACCTGTGCCGCTGCTGACCGCACCGGCCACGCCATTTTGCACACGCTTTATGGCCAGTCGCTGAAACAGCAGGCCGAGTTTTATATCGAATATTTCGCCCTTGATCTGATTATGTCCGATGACGGCATCTGTCAGGGTGTGATTGCATGGAAGCTGGACGATGGCACCATGCATGTTTTCAACGCCAAGACTGTTGTACTGGCGACCGGCGGCTATGGCCGAGCCTATTTCAGCGCCACATCTGCCCACACTTGTACGGGTGACGGCGGTGGCATGGTGGCCCGTCAGGGTCTGCCGTTACAGGATATGGAGTTCGTGCAATTCCACCCGACCGGCATCTATGGTGCGGGTTGCCTGATCACTGAAGGCGCGCGTGGCGAGGGTGGTTATCTGACCAACTCTGAGGGTGAGCGGTTCATGGAGCGTTACGCGCCCAATTATAAAGACCTTGCTCCGCGTGACTACGTTAGCCGCTGCATGACGATGGAAATCCGCGAAGGCCGCGGTGTGGGGGCGAATGGCGACCACATCAGCCTGAACCTGAACCACCTGCCGAAAGAGGCTTTGGCCGAACGTCTGCCGGGTATTTCGGAAAGCGCGCGTATTTTTGCGGGCGTTGATGTGACCAAGGAGGCGATCCCTGTGTTGCCGACTGTGCATTACAACATGGGCGGTATTCCGACGAATTATTATGGTGAGGTGCTGAACCCCACCAAGAAGGACCCCAACGCTGTTGTGCCCGGCCTGATGGCTGTGGGCGAGGCTGGTTGTGCGTCCGTGCATGGGGCGAACCGTCTAGGATCGAACAGCCTGATCGACCTTGTGGTCTTTGGCCGCGCCGCTGCGATCCGTGCGGGTGAAGTTGTAGACCGCGATGCGCCGAACCCAACCTTGAACCAAGCTTCCGTCGATGCGTGCTTTGACCGCTTCGATGGGCTGCGCCATGCAAAAGGCACTGTTGGTACTGCGGAACTGCGTCTTGAGATGCAGAAGGCGATGCAGGCCGATGCGGCGGTGTTCCGCACTGACAAGACGCTGGGCGAGGGCGTGCAGAAGATGACAGCGATTGCGGAAAAGATGGATGATCTGTCGGTCACCGACCGCAGCTTAGTCTGGAATAGCGATCTGATGGAAACGCTGGAACTAACGAACCTGATGCCAAACGCACTGGCCACGATTGTGGGCGCAGAGGCGCGCAAGGAAAGCCGTGGCGCGCATGCGCATGAAGACTATGCAACACGCGATGATGAAAACTGGCGCGTCCATACGTTGAGCCATATTGATGCGGCAAAGGTCAAATTGAGCTATCGCCCGGTGATCACCGCAGGCCTGACAACCGAGGCTGAAGGCGGGATTTCCGAAGCGAAGATTGCGCCAAAAGAACGGACATTCTGATGCGGGTCGCCGTGCCTCTTTGCGTGGCTGCCATAGGCCTTGCTGGCTGTATGCAAGACCTTGGCCCAACCGGCGATACGCTGGCCCGTGATGCCGCAAAGGGCGTTGTGAATACGACAGTGCAGAGCCGCTTTCCCGGTGTCAATGCGCGGCCCTACACCGATTGCATTATCGACAACGCGTCCTCTGGCGAGATCCTTCAAATCGCCGAGGCGGCACTTGTGGGTACCAATCAGCGAACGACCAATCTGATTGTCGAGATCGCCGGACGACCCGATACGGTGCGATGTGCGCTGAACAGCTCACTTGGGATCGGAGGGCTGGCGCTATGAAGCGATTGTTCTGTCTTGGTGCTGCATTGGTTATTGCCGCATGTGGCGAAATCTCACCCGAGCGTGCAGCAGATCGCTGCGAAGAACGCGCACGGGCCGCACAAGGTCCCGAGTTTGGCGT
Source organism: Yoonia sp. JB2-21 (assembly GCF_055693545.1). NCBI lineage: Bacteria > Pseudomonadati > Pseudomonadota > Alphaproteobacteria > Rhodobacterales > Paracoccaceae > Yoonia > Yoonia sp. JB2-21. The sequence continues at coordinate 2,403,217 of NZ_JBVFUC010000001.1, read as the reverse complement.
CACAGTTGGCGCAAACAGCAAGACCGGGACCTTCGTTGATGGCAGTATTGGCCTTAGCCTGGATGCAATCCGCGGCCGCGACCCGATTGAGGTCTATGAAAGCTGCGTGTTTCGGTTGACGGGCGAGTTGCCGGTAAGGCCCGCGCGGCTCAGAGATTTTTGAGCTTGGGCCAGTAGACGCTTATGCCACTTTATCGACATTCGAATAGACTGATCTTTTTCGCACATGTGCCTAAATGTGCGGGGACGAGTGTGACCGAGTATTTGCACGCGCGCTTCGGGGACGCTGGATTTGAAGACAGAGCATTCATTCGGGACCCAGCGGAGTTTCCATGGACCAAGACGTCCCCGCAGCATGTAACAGTCAGCGCCCTCGAGCGTATACTTCCCGAAAACTTTATTGACTATAGCTTTGCTGTCGTCAGGCATCCTGCCGATCGGCTTGCAAGCGTTTACCGGTTTCAAAAGTCCAGCCAGAAAACGATTGGGCGGTTCGTCCCTTTTGGTTTTTGGCTTTCTCGTCTCGCCAACCAACTGGCGAAGAACCCGTACCGATATGATGCGCATGCCCTCCCGCAAGTCAAATTCGTGCCTGATGATGCCGAAGTTTTCAGACTGGAAGATGGTTTGGATATGATGGTGGCCCGGCTCGACGCAGAGTTTGGAGAGCACGGCAAATCGATTGGCATCGGCCATGAAAAGAAGTCGTCGAAGTCAACAAAGCTGACACGCAAGAATAGGGAACTAATCCGCAGCATGTACGCCGCGGATTATGAAAGGTTCGGCTATGAGACGTAAGCTACAGACCTGCCAATTACCGGCAAAATTCGACCAGTATTAGGATGACAAGGTGATCAAAAAAATTCGCTTTGTACTACCCTGTCCCAAACCCAAACCCGAGGCTATGTGGGGCGATTGGTACTTTGCCCGATCATTGGCCGATGCTTTTGAGCGGTTGGGTGTCAGCGTCTGCTTCGATTTTGCCGTTCGCGGCAGCCTGAACAACGCATTGCGCCGCTTTCGGCAGCGCGGGCAAGTCGATTTGGTCATCCGTGGGGTGCGCCCCGTCGTTCCCACAAAGAACGTACCTTACTTTCTTTGGATCATTTCACATCCAGACGCCGTGTCGCACGCTGAACTATCGGGGGCCGCGCATGTTTTTGTGGCATCCCAAAAATTCGCCGACGAAGTATCGGCCCGCGGAATTTCCTGTTCCTACTTGCCGCAATGCACGGATGGGCATGTCTTTGGCCCACATTTGCAGGACGACGCCTGTCGGTCCGACGTGCTGTTCGTCGGAAACAGACGGTCGATTTCGCCGCGCCCGGTTGTTGATCTTGCCTTGGCAGCGCAGCTTGATCTGCATGTTTGGGGTGCCGGTTGGGACGGTGTTCTTGCGCCTGAGATTTGGAAAGGTACGTCCATTCGCAATGACCACCTCGGTCGGTACTATGCGAGCGCAGAGGTCGTTCTGAATGACCACACTGACAAAATGCTGTCCTATGGTTTTGCGTCCAATCGCGTGTTTGATGTCTTGGCCTGCGGCGCGCCACTGGTGACCGAAAAGATGGTCCAACTCCCGGACGTCGCAGAGACATATGCCCACCAATATACGGATCAGACATTTGGAGAGGCGGTCGCGCGCGCGCGGTCAATGCCAGCGGCCGCGCGCGCGGAGGCGTCAAAAGCCGTGCTGGCGCATGATACGTTCGACAACCGTGCACAAACCCTGTTGGATGTGATAAATGCGTAGTGTCGGTAGAGGCGCCAGACGGTCCTGGTTGTTGGTCGCGTCGATGGCACACTATGCCACGGGGTTGAATGCGCGTTCATGTTATATCATGAGTGTTGTCGCATGCGTTGACCTGCCTGCGGCTGACAAAAGATGTGAGACAAGCGTTGAGTGAAGCGGACGAAATACAAAAAGAAGATGCGACCTTTGCGAAGGCGTCAGGCAAACATTACCTGACGTTCTTTGAAGAGATTCATGCAGCGATCCGCCCCAAATGGTATCTTGAGATCGGCACACAGACGGGTGCCAGCCTTGTCAAATCCAAAGCCAAGTCGGTTTCCGTCGACCCCCAATTTCAGCTGAACCAAGATGTCTGGACCAACAAGCCGGAACTGCATCTGTTTCAGGACACAAGCGATGCGTTCTTCGCTGGTGGTTATCTGGACAAACTCGGGTGCAAGTTTGATCTGGCTTTCCTTGATGGCATGCATCTTTATGAATATCTGCTGCGGGATTTTCTGAATACCGAACCGCATATGTCCAAGGACGGTTGTATCGTCCTTCATGACTGTCTTCCGTGGTCGGCGAATATGGCTTTGCGTGATCGTAGCCAGGTCAAACAGCGCGCATGGACCGGTGATGTGTGGAAGCTTGTGCCGATCTTGCAGAAATATCGGCCTGATCTGACAGTGCGCACGTTTGATGCTGCCCCGACGGGGTTGGTGATTGTCACTGGGCTTGATCCCAAGAACCGTGATCTTGAAGAGAACTATGACGCGATCATCGCCGAGTTTGATGAACATGACGACCTCAGCGGCTATATCGCGGGGCTGAATGTCGAAAGCACCGAAAACAGCCCCTGGGTGATCAAACCCAAAAGACCCGATGGTCCCTTGCACTTTGCGCTGAAAACCAACGTGCCGCGCCCACGTTTTCAGACCCGCTGGGGTGATTATCATTTTGCAGTTGGATTGCAGCAAGCGCTTGAGCGGCAAGGGCATACCGCCTCTGTTCGGACCAGAAAGCACTGGGCCGTTGAAGAAAAAGATCATGAGATTGATCTGGTGATCAGTGGGCATACCCCGCACCCAAAGCGGTTGGGGCGCCTGTCAATGCAGTGGCTGATCTCGAACACAACGACGCATGACGCCGATCATGTGTTTGTTGCCAGTGCGCCTTTGTTGGGCCGCCTTGAAAAAGAACAGCCAACCACGCCGATGTCATTGCTGCCGCAGGCCTTTGATATCGAACGGATGCCGATGCCTGATCCTGATCAGGAACGCTCTGGCGTCTTGTTTGTTGGCATCGCACGGGACGGGAAGCGACCGCTGGTTGATCTTGCACTGAAAAGCGGTGCCAATCTTGATATCTGGGGTCCCGGTTGGCGGGAAACTGCGGCCAAGGATTTTGTCCGCGGCGAACAGTTGGACAATGCGCAATTGGGCCAACACTATTGTCAGGCAGAGATTGTGCTGAATGATCACACGCCCCTGATGCGCGAACATGGCCTGACATCGAACCGCATCTTTGATGCGTTGGCTTGTGCCGCACCGGTTATTTCGGACGATGTGTCGTGGTTGCCCGATGACATGAACCCGTTTGTGGAATGCGTCTCGACAGAAGAAGAATTCGCAGCCGCGTTGAAGCGCATCAGGTCCGAGACGAAGAAAAAAAGAAAGCGCGTTATGATTTTGCGATCAAAATGCGCAAAGAACATAGTTTTGACGCCAGAGCGAAAGAGATTTTGCGCGTCGCCGAAGAAAAGCTGGGCTAAGGTGCCCACCGCGAGGAGAGACTGACAAATGGTACAACTGACACTTCCCAAAAACTCCCGCATGACGACGGGCAAGACATGGCCCAAGCCTGAACGCGCGACGAACCTGCGCAAAGTGCAGATTTATCGTTGGAACCCCGACGATGGCAAAAACCCGTCGCTGGACACTTACTTTGTGGACATGGATACCTGCGGCCCGATGGTTCTGGACGCGCTGATCAAGATCAAGAATGAGATTGATCCCACGCTGACCTTCCGCCGGTCCTGCCGTGAAGGTATTTGCGGTTCCTGTGCGATGAACATTGATGGGATCAATACGCTGGCCTGCATCTATGGCATGGATGAGGTAAAGGGCGATGTGAAAATCTATCCTCTTCCACATATGCCGGTCATCAAGGATTTGATCCCGGACCTGACGCATTTCTATGCACAACACGCGTCAATCATGCCGTGGCTGGAGACAAAGACCAACCGCCCTGCAAAAGAGTGGAAGCAGTCCATTGAGGATCGCAAGAAATTGGATGGCTTGTACGAATGCGTGATGTGCGCATCCTGTTCAACCTCCTGCCCGTCCTACTGGTGGAATGGCGATCGGTATCTTGGACCAGCGGCGCTGTTGCATGCGTATCGTTGGATCATTGATAGCCGTGATGAAGCAACCGGCGAGCGTCTGGATCAACTGGAGGATCCGTTCAAACTCTATCGCTGCCACACCATCATGAACTGCGCCAAGACCTGCCCGAAGGGTCTGAACCCGGCAAAGGCGATTGCCCATATCAAGGGCATGATGGTCGAACGGGTCGTCTGATCTAACACCATTGCATGTGTGCAGACACAAGAAGGGGGCCACGCGGCCCCCTTCCCTCTTTCGTGCCTCAAATTACGCGGCGGCTGTCGCTTCGATCTCAAACAACAGACCGGGGATTGCCAAACGGGTCACGCCCAACAAGGTCATCGGTGGCGCGCAGCGCAACGGTCCAAAGCGCATTCCCATCAGGTCAAAGTTCTTCAACGCTTCGTCGACGTCCGTCGCATAAACCCCCAATCGAATAATGTTGGTCAGGTCCATGTCAGCGGCTTTCAGCACCGCCTCCAGATTATCCAGGGCCAGACCAATCTGGCCCCGCATATCGCCCGGATGTTGAGGGGTGCCCTCACCATCGACGGCGGTCTGGCCTGCGCAGATCAGTTGGCGAGATGTATCGGTGATGATTTCGGCCTGATTGTAACCCAGCTTCAGTGACCAGTCCCAGGGATTTACAGGTGTGCGGTTCATTGTGATTTCTCCTTGTTGATGTGTCTGAAAACTTGATAGAGCTTAATGGTGCCAAATTTTGTCACCAAAAGTGTTAGAGTGAAAAAATGAACATTCGCATGCGACATGACACCATTGTGCGCACCTTGCGCCGCAACGGCACATCCACCATTGATGAACTGGCCGATCAGGTTGGCGCATCACGGCGCACGGTTCTGCGTGACATCTGCGCACTGCGTGACGAGGGGTTCGTTATCCACTCGGAATGCGGGCGCGGCGGCGGGGTGCAGCTTGATCCGCAATCCATGCAAACGACGGCGCGACTGTCTGTGGCAGAGGTCTTTGCACTGTTGATCAGCGTCTCGGCCATGCGCGCAGCCAACAGCCTGCCCTTCTCTGGCCTTGCTGACGCGGGGCTTGGCAAGATCGAAAAGGCACTGCCTTCTGATAAGGTGCGCGACTTACGTAGATTTCTGGACTGCCTTCACATCGGACAACTCTCGCCGTTGCAGGACATTTCGGACATCGGTCCAATGGATCCTGACTTGCTCCCTGCGTTTGAAACGGCGTTTCTGCGGCGGCACTTTATCAAATTTGACTACCGTGACGCAAAAGGTGCCAAAACCAGCAGGATGGTCGAACCGCAGGCCATGCTGATCCTGCAACCTTTGTGGTACTTGGTGGCGTGGGATCCATCCCGCGATGATTTTCGCCACTTCCGCATGGATCGTATCCAAAACCCCGAATGCCTCACGGATATGCAGTTTCGTTGGCGCCACGTACCGTTTGAAGATGACGTCTCTCCCTACAAGGATATCATCAATTAATACGTCAGGCTCGCGTCAAGTTGGGGGTCAGGTATAAGATCAGGTGAATGCGATCAAAGAGGGGCAAAGCCTTGCCGGACAATCCACTCGCAGCCTTCCTTCGCAGTGAACGCAAGACGCTCCTGCACGGCAGGTCAGTTCAAAAAACAAGGCGGCAGCACTATTCGATCCAGCTCCCGCGGCGCATTCACATGTTTTGGGACCAGGGCTTTGAGGCCGCGCCGGATATCGTGCAGCTATGCGTTAGGAGTTGGCGCGCCTGCAATCCGGACTGGGATATTATCCTGCTGGACCAAGACGACGCGGATAAGATCATCAGCCGTGATCTGTTCCCGAAAGAAATGAAGGTCGCGCATTATGCCGACGTCCTAAGGACAGCTCTACTTGCAGAGGGCGGCGGCATCTGGGTCGATGCATCATGCCTTTGCCTCAAACCACTCGATCACTGGTTGCCGAATATGTTCAATCAATGTGAGTTCTTTGCATTCCACCGACCGGCACAGGATCGCATGATTTCCAGCTGGTTTCTTGGCGCTACACAGGACAGTGTGATCGCCGCCGAAATGTACGCCATAGCGCTGGAATACTGGAATTGGGGCCCCTACGAAAATGGGGAACCACCGTATTTCTGGTTCCACTATCTGTTCGAATATCTGGCGAACAACCATCAGGACGTAAAAGCGCAGTGGTCGCACATGCCTAAAGTAAGCGCTGTGCCTGTGCATCAACTAAAGCGACGCATGAGCGAAACAGTTGCGGACAGTGATCAGCTCCGTGATCGGATCAAGGCAACTCCGGTTCAAAAGCTAACGCACAAGCAAGGCATTGAGGCCGGCAATGTTTTGCGGTTTCTCGAAGAGATCAATATTACGCTTTGACCAGACACCCTAGGGTGCCCGATCACATACGGCCGATCTTCAGAAAAACCTATCTACGTATCAACGTGGGCATGCCCAGGAATTTCGAAAATGAAAACCCGTCCTTGCCATCTTGTGAGACCAGATCATCTTTCCGAACGATCAGCGGCAAGATGAAATTCGCCATCCGCGCATGACGCGGGATCAGCGACCCGGTAAAGGGCTTGCGCCGACTGATCAACGAAATTGGAAAACTGGCCATGCGGGCATGGCGCGAAAAGATTGACCCGGTATATGGCGTGCGTCGGCTGAGCAGCGGAATGGGGAAGTTCGCCATGCGCGGCGCACCCGGGATCAACGCGTTTGTTCCGGTCTTGCCATTGATCAAAAGCGGGAACGGCACCGTCGCCATACGCCCATGACGAGGGATCCAAGAGCGGTTCTTCGGCTTTCTGCGGCTGATCAGCGGAATAGGGAAGCGTGCCATGCGCGCATGTGGCGGAATAATCGACCCCGTAAACGGCTTGCGCCGACTGATCAGCGGAATGGGGAAATTTGCCATCCGGGCATGGGGTGCAAAGATCGACGCCGTGAACGGCTTGCGACGGTCGATGAGAGGCAGCGCAAAAGCAGTCAAATGAAACCCCCGTGGCGACAGGGAATTGGCACCGGGCTTGCGACGGCTGATCAGGGGGATCGGCCAATCGGCCATGTGAAAATTGGTCGTGCCGGGTTCTCTGCGCACCTTCAGAATGTGCGGATGGCCGTCCAAGATGCTGACGCCAAGCTTTGGCTTGTCCTTGACGTAGACCTCCTCGATCAAAGTGCCAAGGTTCGCAGCACCGTTTTGCGCTGTCACCTCTCTGGTGATCTTGGCCACACCCAGCGGCTTGTATCCGGCACGCACCAGCATCACCACACCACCGGTCGACATCATGCGGCTTTGATAGGCGCGCGCCGTTGCTTCGGGCATTTTCTGCGTCGCCATCGCATCAACAAGACCGTCTGGCGTATCATAGATATCAACAATACGCGGAGACAGCCGATTGATCTGAACCAATTCGTACTTCGCCTCTTGTGCTTGGTCTGCGCTGTCGAAATATCGCGTGATGACTTGTGTCATGAAACCTCCACTGGGTTGGTATGCGGCACGGGTTCGGTCTGGGCCGCAAAGCGCCTGCGGGACTTGATAACCATCGGTAGGGCCACAAGAACTGCCAGACACAAGAAGATGACTTCTATACTGAAGACTACATTATAGGGCGTTTGCATACTAAGTCCCGCCGTCGCCGAAACACCCACCAGAACGTCGCGCACGATACCGGCTAATAGGACACCCAGCCCTGCGCAGGTTGCTTGCACGGCACCCCAAGCGCCAAGCGACAGGCCAACACGGCCAACCGGCGCCTTTTGGATCGTCGCAGTCAGCGTGGCATGCCCAAAAAGACCAGCGCCCAGACCAGTCGCCAGCGTTCCCGCAACAAAGAGTGGTGGCCCGATGAAAACAGATGACGCGATGATCGCCAGAAAGCCGGGAATGCCAATAGCCGCACCAACCGCGGCCAATCGGATCGGGGCGCGACCATTGGACAGCGCCCGCGATGCATATCCGAAACCGATCAACGTACCGGCAGCCAGAATGGCGGTTAACCTTGTCGTTTGCGCCACCGAAAATCCGAGCGTCTGCCCGCCATAAGGCTCTAGCAGAACATCGGCCATGCCAAACCCAAACGTTCCCAGACCAATCAACAGTAACAGTCGCTTTGCGCCGGGGCGGCTGGTCAACTGTTGCCAGGCGACGGAAAAACTTTCCTGTTTCGCGGTTTGCATTTCCAGGGCGCGCGTGCGGTCGCGCGCCTCCTGTTTCCACAGTGCGGTCAGGTTCAACGCGACGGTCAAAACAGCGGAACCCTGAATGACCTGAATAAGCCGGCCCGGGGTGTAATTCGCCAAAAGTGCCCCGTAGATCAAAGCGCTCAGAACCATGCCGACCAATAGCATCACGTACATCAGACCCACGACTTTGGGGTGGTCTTTGTCGTCGACGAGGTCGGTCGCCAGCGCCAATCCAACGGTCTGGACCATATGGACCCCTGCCCCAACCAGAAGAAATGACAGTGCCGCCGCTGAAAGGCCGATCCAGCGGGGGGCATCAATCGCTTCGCCATAGCCGGACAAAACCAGCAGCGCAAAGGGCATGATGGCAAAACCGCCAAACTGATAAAGCGTGCCCTTCCAGATATAGGGCGCGCGTCGCCACCCCAAAGCGGAACGATGAGTGTCGGACTTAAATCCAATCCATGTTCTAAGGGGCGCAAAGAGGAGCGGCAGCGCCAGCATCCCTGCAACAAGCGTTGCCGGGACGGACAGTTCTACGATCATGACGCGGTTCAATGTCCCGACAAGCAGGACGAGGGCCATGCCAACAGTGACTTGAAAAAGTGACAGGCGCAGTAGTCGTGACAGCGGCACATCATCCGTCGCAACATCCGCGAATGGCAGATATTTTGGTGTGATGTTCGCCAGACGGCGCAGGGCAATATCGCGAAGGCTTGGCATGAATTGTCCCCAAGTCACGTGTTCCGGTGGTTGCCAGTTCTACTGGCAGCCACCGGAAGTCACTAGAAGAATGCCGGGGCGCCGAAGGGCACCCAAGCTGCGCTTGGTTAGTTGCTGATCAGAAGCGGCGGCGCCTCGGAAGAGGCAAGCACCTCGTCGGTCTGAAGTATCGCTTGCGTCACGGTGCCATCTTGCAAGATGACAGTCACTTCACGCCCATTTTCCGCGGAATCGATCACATAAGCGGCCTGCGCTGTGTCCATCTCTGGCACTGCCATCGCAGCGGCTGCCATTGCGTCACCCGATCCCAGCTCTTGGCCGGACAGGAAATCAGCGACCCAGGATGTATTGCTTACCACGGCGACATGGACAGCAAATGATCCGACGGCAACTGCGCCGAGGAATACAGGAACGCCGACGGCGGGGGGGACAACGAGCCACATTTTTGCGTTGTTCATAACTTTACCTCCTTAGCCGAGCCACGGCGTTGAAATCGCCACGAGCAGATGTGCAATCAGAGCGATTGCGCCAAATACGCGCGTGCCATCAATGAGGTAGCTGTGAACTTCCTCAGCCTCTTTAAGGGTCAAGCCTGTGGGCCAAACCTTATCATGATCGTCGGACATCTCCGAATTCCTCCTTAGTTGGTCGCGAAGGCACCGAACTTGATCACAAAGATTGCAACCATGCCCATGCACCCACCTCAGCGCGTCGTTTTGACGCATCTGTAGGTCGAATGTGTCATTAAGTCTTGACAAAATCAACTGTCAATAAAATCTGACACTTGTGTAGCTATGGCATTGTTCGATGATTTTCACATAGGATCAGCATGTTACCGATGCTCTAAAGACACTCTTTTGCAATTCGGCACACAATTCTAGCGGCATGAACATTGATCACGCTCATTTTGAGGGATTCGAAATTGCTGATGCAGCGTTCGTTCCGCGGCCGCGGTTGCCCATGGGTCAGGCACGTGCACTGCCCGGGTCATTCCGCGTCCAAAGAAGGCGTAGCTGTTACGCTACATCTCCATCATTTCGGCGACTTCAACCGAGCCGGACCCGTCAACAACCATTGGATTTTTAGCAGCATAGGCGCAGGCCTCTTCATAGCCGCTTGCCGTGACGATCGTATAGCCAGACGCCGGGTTCGCACCGCCATCTTCTGTATGGCTGCCTTTGGCCACGGTGTGGGATTGGCCAACGGGCGCACCGGGGTCGAGCGTGGCCGCCCCAAGTTCCTCGTACCAGGCGCCCCAAGCGGCCATCGCTTTTTCCCCTTCTTCCGGGGTCTCGGGAATACCGCCGCCGTGATAAATGAACAGATACTTAGGCATAGTTTCCTCCTTCATTTTCAAAGACAGTGTGCGCCCAAAGGGTAGGCCGTCGCAAGTTTCCTGCGTCTCTCCAGAGATTATGGGGTGATTTCAACACCCTGCGCAGGCCTCAGTTGGGACACCGCCACCCAACTTAACGCGATCATGAAGGCCGCTGTGCCAAGACACAGCGCCAAGCCGCCAAACTGGTATGTGGCACCAGACAAGACGGTACCGACAAGCCGACCGGCTGCATTGGACATATAGTAAAACCCAACATCAAGCGTCACCCGGCGCGCATCTGTGAACTGTAGAATGAGATAGGAATGCAGGGCAGAATTCACGGCAAAAATCCCACCAAACGCAAGCAGACCCGCGACGATCAGCATCGTTAAGCCCACGGAATGCTGCCCGTTCAACCAGACAAGTCCAGCAAGCGACGCAGGCACCACGATCAGCACAGCGGCCCACCTTCGCGCTTGCCCTAAAATCTCAGCCGGTTGTCGTGACTTTGCTTTCAGGATGCGGGGTGCGGCGACTTGCACAGCGCCATACAGGATCGTCCAGACCGCCATGAATGTCCCGATCATGAAGAACGCAGCGCGGTTTCCGGCTTCGCTCCCGTCGGATAAGACCGCATAGAAATAGATCGGTATGCCGACCACGAACCACACGTCCCGCGCGCCGAACAAGACAAGGCGCGCTGCACTCAGCCAGTTGATATTGCGGTTCTTGGAAAAGAACTCTTTGAATTTGGCGTCTCTGCGGCCCACCGGCAGGCCTGTCGGCATGCGCATCAAGACAGCGATCAGGATTGCAGACAGAACGGCCGCCATAATCAAAACCGCTGGTAGAAAACCGACAACGGCCAAAAGTACGGCCCCGGACAAAAAGCCCAAGCCTTTCACGGCGTTCTTGGACCCTGTCAGCACGGCAACCCATCGAAAAAGCGCGCCACCTTCGGTGGGTGCCAAAAGCTTGACCGCGCTTTTGGCACTCATCTTGGACAGGTCCTTTGCAACGCCGGACAGACCCTGCACCAGCATCACAAACACAACCGATGCGACGACGCTCCACTCTGGATCAAGCTGGGTGAGCGCCAAAAGCGCCAAAATTTGCAAGACAAGCCCCGCATACAGCGTCGAGGTCAGCCCGAAACGAGCAGCGATCCAGCCGGCAGACAGGTTCGTGATGACACCCGCAACTTCGTAAAGCACGAACAGATAGGCCAGCTGCACCGGCGAAAATCCAAGCGTATGAAAATGCAAAAGCACGAGCATACGCAGCGCACCATCCGTCAGCATGAATGCCCAGTAAGCCGCGGTTACGACAACATATGCGGCAAAACCTGCCGGGCGTGTCATAGGCCTGCGCCAACCATCATGGCGACATCAACCAACCTGTGCGCATAGCCATATTCATTGTCATACCATGCGTAGACCTTCAGCTGCGTGCCATTGACGACCATTGTAGAAGGCGCGTCGACGATGCCGCTGCGCGTGTCATTTGTGTAGTCAGACGATACCAATGGTCGCGTTTCATATCCCAAGATGCCTATCAGTGGACCTTTTGCTGCCGCAGCGAACAGGCTGTTGACTTCGTCTGCTGTGGTCTCGCGGGCCATTTCAAACACGCAATCCGTGATCGAGGCATTCAGCAGCGGGACACGCACCGCATGGCCATTCAGCTTGCCAGCTAACTCTGGGTAGATAAGTGTGATCGCCGTCGCAGAGCCTGTCGTGGTCGGGATCAGGTTGGTCAGCGCGGATCGCGCACGGCGTAGATCTTTGGCAGGCCGATCCACGATGGTTTGCGTATTGGTGACGTCATGAATGGTCGTGATCGACCCATGTTTGATCCCGATCCCGTCGAGCAGAACTTTGACAACCGGGGCCAGGCAATTTGTCGTACAGCTTGCCGCGGTGACAATTTGGTGCAGGGTTGGATCATAGCTTTCGTTATTGACGCCATAGACAATGTTCGCCGTCGGACCGTCCTTAACAGGTGCCGACACGACCACCTTCTTGATACCGGCTGCAAAATAAGGGGCCAGCGTCGCCTCGGTTTTGAAAGCGCCGGTGCAATCGATCACAACATCGACGCCCTCAAGTGGCAGGTCCTCCAACCGGCGGGCACGTGTGACGGGGATACGTGTTCCATCTATCGTGATAGATGCATCATCCGCCCCAAAAGCAGCAGGCCAGCGCCCATGCACGGAATCGAATTCCAGCAAATGCGCGTGCATTGCCGCGTCGCCCACAGCATCGTTAACAAATGCGATCTCTGCGCCTTGCTCCAACAAAGGTCGCAAGGCCAGCTTGCCAATGCGACCAAGGCCGTTCAGTGCATATGTGGTCATCGTGTGATCGTCCTCTAATGGGCCCGAGAGCCAATTTCATCGATACGGTTTTGTAGCGTCCGCCGGTCCAGCAGATCGAAAGGCAGCGCAGTGAATGCTGCAATCCGTGCATGCAAGGCACCATAGGTCTGCAAGAACGCAAGGCGGACTTCTGCATCGGTGCCTTCTGCCTTGACTGGATCGGGCATACCCCAGTGACCTGATACTGGCTGACCCGGCCATGTCGGACAGTCTTCGTTGGCGGCACGGTCACACACCGTGAAAACAAAATCCATTTGGGGGGCATTCATCCCATTAAACTCGCCAATGTTCTTTGACCGCAGCTGCGTCACATCGTGCCCTTTGGTCTGTAGCACGTCGATTGCGTCAGGGTTCAAATCCGAACGGTGTTCTGTCCCCGCAGAATAGGACACAAACCGATGCCCTGCGGCATCACGCAATATGGCTTCGGCAAAAATCGACCGGGCCGAGTTCCCGGTGCAAACAAACAGGACGTTGTATTTCTTTGCTTTGCTGGACGCGAAATTCTGAAGGATATCCGTCAACTCAGGCGGACACAGATCTGCCCGGCCGCCGCAACAATCAAGGAAAAGACCGCCAACGACCTCGCGGGCCGCATCAAGACCGACCGTATAAAGCAGATGCGTCCCATCGCGCCGCTGCTTGATCAGTCCGGTTTGCGTCAGGGCCTGCAAATAGGACGAGGCGGTGCTTGCCTTAAGGTCAAGCGCGGTTGCAATTTCACCGGCGGGTACTTCATCGGGACACCGGCGCATCAACAGCCGGAACACCGCCATTCGTTGTGGATGGCTGAGTGTGGACAGGCGATTGATCAGCAATGATTCCATATTTCGCGAAATACGGAAATAAAATACATCAGTCAACTACTGCTGATAGGCCCCCGAGGTTTTGAGCCGCCGATAGAAGTTGCCCGAAGGATAGGCAGTCCGCCGCAAACTGCCTCTTTTTCTGACAGAACCTGAACTTCGCCCGGAAAACGGCCTCATGGCAATAGACCTCCCTTCACCAGCCAACAATGACGTTGTCATGAGTGAGAACCTGCGAATTCTTGTGGTCGAAGCAGACCCCGTCAAAGTGCGCGACATCGTTGATGCGTTGAATGACGCAGGCTGGCACGACGTCAAAGCCTTGGCACAAATTTCCGGACTGGACCGGACGGTCAAGGACTTCGCCCCCGATATCGTTCTTATCGATCTGGCGAACCCGGACCGCGATACGTTGGAACATATCTCTTACGTCACCAAGACGGAAAAGCGCGCTGTAGCCCTTTTTGTTGATCACACCGATGACAATCTGACCAAGGCCGCCTTGAACGCCGGAGTGAGCGCCTATGTCGTTGATGGCTTGACGATGGGGCGGATCAAACCCGTGCTCGAAACCGCAATCGCGCGGTTCAAATACATGCGCCAGATGCAATCAGAGCTGGACGCCGCGAAACAAGCACTGGAAGACCGCAAGACGATTGACCGGGCCAAGGGCATCCTCATGCGCCAGCGTGGGCTGAGCGAGGACGACGCCTATAACCTCTTGCGCAAAACCGCGATGAGCCAGGGGCGCAAGGTGATTGACGTCGCACTTGCCTTGGTCACCGCCGCGGACCTGTTGTCGTGACGGGAACTGTCCTGAATTGTGGCTATGTCCCCTTGGTTGATTGCGCGCCTTTGGTGATCGCCAAAGAACTTGGCTTTGCCGCCGAAGAGGGGCTGGAGTTGAATCTGGTCAGGCAACCATCATGGTCTGCCCTGCGCGATATGTTGGCCCTTGGCCATCTTGATGCCGCCCAGATGCTGTCGCCCATGCCGGTTGCGATGTCGATTGGTCTGGGTGGCCTGCGCGCCAAAGTTGATGCACTGATGGTACTGTCGGTCAATGGCACCGTGTTTGGCCTTTCAAATGCGGCCGCAGCACAGATCAAGGACACTGCCTTTGGCGACGCAAAAAAGTTGCTGGATGCGTTGCCACGCCAGAAAAGCAAAACACTGCGCGTCGGCGTGCCGTTCCACTATTCCATGCACCGTCTGCTGTTGTCGTACTGGACCTCTGCCGCACCCGGTTTGACCGTAGAAGAAGTCACTGTACCACCGCCCCGGATGGCCGACGCCGTTGCCGACGGCCATGTTGACGCCTTTTGGGTGGGGGAACCTTGGGGCAGCGTCGCCGTGCAACGTGGCGTGGCGCAGCTGGCGATGTCCGGCCGCGACGTGTGGCAGTTTGCACCGGAAAAAGTGCTTGCTGTACGTCATGACTGGATTGGCGAAAACGACGATACAGCCCGCCGATTGATGCGCGCCGTGTTTCGTGCATCGCAATGGCTTGATGCGACAAAGAACAAACCCCTCGCCGTGGAAATTCTGGGGCGCAGTGAACATCTGAGCCTGTCGCCTGATTTGATTGACCCTGCCCTGACGGGCCACTTGGTTCCAAGGGCAGGCGATCACCCGGTACAGATCGAACGGTTCGTTCAGTTCCACAAACATGCCGCAACTTTTCCGTGGCGCAGCCAAGCTGCATGGATCGCACACCATCTGGGTGCCGATGCGGCAGGCATTGCGCAGGCGAAGGCGTGTTTTCGATCTGATCTCTATCGCCAGAACCTTGCAGAGATTGGTGGCGATATGCCTGGTGCCTCTGAAAAGATCGAAGGCTCGCTTCGGTTTGAAACGGCGGTCGCGTCATCGCGCGGCCATATGATTCTCGCGCCTGATGCCTTCTTTGATGGCAGAACTTTTGACTTTGGCCTGAAAAATGGATGAAAAATTAGGCAGTTTCTGCACTGCCGCATAATTTGGTGCGGCAGTGCAGAACGGACATTGCGTCGCACCCGGGTCTTATTCTTAATGGCATCGAAAGGGCAGCGTTGCCCGACCACGCTTAGCCAATGTTGGCAGAGCAAATATCAAGAGCAAAGCCGCTCGTATGGAACACGGACCTCCTCCCCCGTGAGCCCTACGCGCGGCTTTTTTGTTTTCGCCATCTTGGCACTGAAAGGAACCTGTAGATGAAAAAGACACTTTCGTTTGTCCTCGCGGCAACCAGTTTGATGGGCACAGCTGCATCAGCTGACTTTCTAGAACTTGAAAAGGAAGACCTGACCTTTGGCTTTATCAAGCTGACTGACATGGCACCTTTGGCCGTCGCGTATGAGCTGGGTTATTTCGAAGACGAAGGCTTGTTCGTCACACTTGAGGCGCAGGCAAACTGGAAGGTTCTGCTTGATGGCGTGATCAGCGGCCAGTTGGATGGTGCGCACATGCTTGCCGGACAGCCACTCGCGGCAACGATCGGATATGGTACTGAGGCCCACATCATTACGCCATTTTCGATGGATCTGAACGGAAACGGCATCACGGTCTCTAACGAAATTTGGGAAGAGATGAAGCCAAACGTTCCATTGATGGAAGACGGGCGCCCGCAGCACCCCATCAGTGCCAGCGCATTGGCCCCAGTGGTCGAGGACTACAAGGATCAGGGCATCCCCTTCAATATGGGCATGGTTTTCCCTGTTTCGACCCACAACTACGAAATCCGCTATTGGCTGGCCGCTGGTGGGCTTGAGCCGGGCTATTACAGCCCGCAGGATATCTCGGGTCAGATCAGCGCCGATGTGCTGCTGTCGGTAACCCCGCCCCCGCAAATGCCTGCAACGATGGAGGCAGGCACCATCTTTGGCTACGCCGTCGGCGAGCCATGGAACCAGCAAGCTGTGTTCAAAGGCATCGGTGTTCCGGTCATCACTGACTATGACATGTGGAAAAACAACCCCGAAAAGGTATTCGGAATTACCGCCGAGTTTGCCGAAGAAAACCCAAATACAACGCTTGCGCTGACCAAGGCCTTGATCCGCGCCGCAATGTGGCTGGATGAAAACGATAACGCCAACCGCGAAGAGGCGGTCGAGATGTTGGCACGCCCAGAGTATGTTGGTGCCGATGCTGAAGTGATCGCAAACTCAATGACCGGGTTCTTCGAGTTTGAAAAAGGTGACGTGCGTCCAGCGCCCGACTTTAACGTGTTCTTCCGCTACAATGCGACATACCCGTTCTACTCGGACGCGATTTGGTACCTGACCCAGATGCGCCGTTGGGGTCAAATCCCTGAAACCATGTCTGACGAGTGGTACTTTGAGACCGCCGCCGAAGTGTACCGTCCCGACATCTATCTGGAGGCTGCGCGCCTGCTGGTTGACGAAGGTATGGCCAATGAAGCGGACTTTCCTTGGGACAGCGACGGGTTCAAGGCACCGACACCTGCCGCCGATATCATTGATGGCATCGGCTACGACGGACGCACGCCGAATGCCTATATCGATAGCCTGCCGATTGGTCTGAAAAGTGGTCAGACAGTCGTTGGCAGCGAAATCCAAGGCTAATGCGCAAACCCACTTTGCCGACAGGCAAAGTGGGACTCGCCCACCTTTATCCTAACGCAGTTGGACATCTGATATGACCGCCATTGATCCTGATACGCTCGATACCGAAGCCCGCCGCGCCCGGCTTTTTACCCGCATCAACAAGGCAGACGCTTGGTTTCAGGTGCTTGGCCTTGCGTGGCTGACACCGATCCTCAAGGCCGTCGCAGGTGACAACCCCCGCGCGCAAATGGGGGAAATCTGGCGGCTGCTAGGTGTGCCATTGTTGGCGATAGCGGTTTTCCTGATGATGTGGGCCACGCTGGCACCGCGCGTTCAGACGTCATTGGGTGCGGTACCGGGCCCCGTTCAAGTCTGGGAACAAGTCGGCGCGCTGCGCCAAGATGCGATCCGCGAAGAGGAAAAGGCGGTCGCATTCTACGAACGTCAGGAAGCACGCAACGCTGCGCTGATCGCCGAAGGCAATGCGGACAGGGTACGTGACCGCGTCTATACCGGCAAACCCACCTACTACGACCAGATCTGGACGTCGATCAAAACCGTCTTCTTTGGGTTCCTGCTTGCCTCCATCGTGGCCATCCCATTGGGCATTGCGGCTGGCCTGTCAGTCACAGCGAACGCCGCTCTGAACCCACTGATCCAGATTTTCAAACCCGTCTCACCACTGGCATGGCTGCCCATCGTCACAATGATCGTCTCGGCCGTCTACACGACCAACGACGGAATGTTCTCCAAGTCTTTCCTGATCTCGGCCATCACAGTGACGCTCTGCTCGCTATGGCCCACGCTCATCAATACAGCACTGGGCGTCAGCAGCATCGACAAAGACCTTGTCAGTGTCAGCCGCGTGCTGAAAATGAACACTTATACCAAGATCACGAAGCTGGTGCTGCCTTCGGCGCTGCCGCTGATCTTCACCGGTTTGCGCCTGTCGCTGGGCGTAGGATGGATGGTTCTGATCGCCGCCGAAATGCTGGCTCAGAACCCCGGCCTTGGCAAATTCGTCTGGGATGAATTCCAGAACGGATCGTCCCAGTCGCTGGCTCGGATCATGGTTGCCGTGTTTACCATCGGCATCATCGGCTTTCTTTTGGATCGGGTGATGTATGCCCTGCAATCCATGTTCACATTCTCGAACAACCGGTGAATGACATGAGCATACTTTCCTTCAAAGACGTGTCCAAAAGCTATGGTGAAACGCCGGTCCTCAAAGACATCAACCTTGATGTGGCAGAGGGTGAGTTTGTGGTCATCCTCGGCTTTTCCGGGACTGGCAAGACCACGTTGATCAACCTGATGGCAGGGCTGGAACAGCCCAGCAAGGGCGCCGTGACTTTCAAGGGTGCCCCTGTTACAGAACCGGGCCGCGAACGTGGTGTGATCTTCCAAAGCTATTCGCTGATGCCGTGGCTGACAGTGAATGGAAATGTCGCCCTTGCTGTCGACACGATGTTTCCCGATCTGTCCACAGCAGAGCGGGCCGCAAAAGTCGATCACTACGTCGGTATGGTCGGCCTGAGCCATGCGGCAACACGCCGGCCTGCCGAACTGTCAGGTGGTATGCGTCAACGGGTGAATGTCGCGCGTGCTCTTGCGATGGACCCTGAAATGCTGTTGCTGGACGAGCCGCTTTCAGCGCTGGATGCGCTGACCCGCGCCAATCTTGCCGATGAGATCGAGGCGATTTGGGAAGAAGACAAAAAAACCTGCGTCCTGATTACCAACGATGTGGATGAGGCGATTATCCTGGCGGACCGGATCATCGCGCTGAACCCTGACGGGACTTTGGGTGCAGAGTTCAAAGTTGATATCGCACGCCCACGTGACCGCATTGCAATGAACAACGACGCTACGTTCAAGCGGCTGCGCGGACAGGTCACGACTTACCTTATGGATGTGGGCATCGCCGCCAAAGTCGAGGGCACACGCATTTTGCCCGACGTCACGCCAATCCACGGCGTACCCACAGCCGTGGCCAAGGCCCAGGAAAGCGCGATTGAAGAGCGTTTTTTGAACTTCTCGCAGCTTGATAAGGTCTATCCGACACCAAAAGGGCCGCTGACCGTCGTCGAAAATTTTGACCTTAAGATCAATAAGGGCGAGTTTGTTTCGCTCATCGGCCACTCTGGCTGTGGCAAGTCCACCGTTCTGACGATGGCCGCTGGCTTGAACCCGATCTCAAAGGGCGCGATCCGACTGGATGGCTGGAACGTCGAAGGCGCGGACCCGGAACGTGCGGTTGTCTTTCAATCGCCGAACCTGTTCCCCTGGCTGACAGCCAAAGAGAACGTGGCCATCGGGGTGGACAAGGTTTATCCCAAAGCGTCCCAAGCGGAACGTCAGGACGTGGTCGAATACTACCTCGAACGCGTGGGGCTCGCCGACAGTATGGACAAAGGCGCCGCCAGCCTGTCGAACGGTATGAAGCAACGTGTTGGCATCGCCCGCGCCTTTGCCCTGTCCCCCAAATTACTGCTTTTGGATGAGCCCTTCGGCATGCTCGACAGCCTGACCCGGTGGGAATTGCAAGAGGTTCTGATGGAGGTCTGGTCGCGCACAAAGGTGACGGCGATTTGTGTGACCCATGACGTGGATGAGGCGATCTTGCTGGCTGACCGCGTGGTGATGATGACCAACGGACCACAGGCAACAATTGGCAAGATCACGGATGTGAACCTGCCGCGCCCAAGGACACGTAAGGCGCTGTTGGAACATCCTGACTACTACGCCTACCGCCAGGAGGTGCTCGATTTCCTGGAAGAGTATGAGCACGGCAACGCACCGAAACCCAAAGCAATCGCGGCGGAGTAGACCGATGGAAAGATATTCTAAACACAATCATGCCATCTTGCGCCGACCAGCGCAGGAGCAGTTGCATGACCCCCAATCAGATCGAAACCGTCAAAGACAGTTTTCAGCAGATCTACCCGGTGAAAGACGCGCTCTCGCAAACCTTCTACGACGAATTGTTTCGTGTCGCACCCAGCGTGCGCCCCTTCTTTGCAGAGGATATGACCGAACAACGCATCAAACTGTCCGAGACACTTGGCGCGGTCGTCAACAACCTGCATCAAATGCCGTTGATTGCGGACGCTGTAAGTGGGCTGGCACGGCGGCACGTGGCCTATGGCGCCAAGCCCGAGCATTTTGCGCCGGTCGGTCACGCGCTGATCTTTGCCTTGGAAGAACACATGCCCGGTGGTTTGACAGAGGTCGAGACGGACGCTTGGGTCGCCGCATATATGCAGATATCCGATTTAATGACCGAAGCGATGCTGCTGCACGACGTCGCCTGACCGTCTTGGTGCCGCTCCAGTTCGGAGGGTGCCATGACTAAGAAACTGATCGTTATTGGTGCAGGCATGGCCACAGGCCGTGTTCTGGAGCATCTGTTTGATGCAGGTGCTGACTATGACGTTACCCTGTTTAACGCGGAACCGCGCGGGAATTATAACCGCATCATGCTATCGCCCGTCTTGTCGGGTGAGAAGACCTATGCCGAGATCGTGACGCATGATGATGCATGGTACGCTGACAATGGCGTGATCTGCCGCTTTGGTGAACGCATTGCCAGCATTGATCGTGTGGCCAAAACCGTGACTGCCGAAAACGGCGACGTGCTGCCTTACGACAAATTGATCTTTGGCACAGGTTCCAACCCCTTTATGATCCCGCTGCCTGGCCATGATCTGGAAGGCGTCATCGCCTACCGCGATCTTGAAGATACTGAACGGATGATGGGCCTTGGCCCTGATAACAAGGTTGTCGTCATCGGCGGCGGCCTCCTAGGACTGGAAGCCGCCGCAGGCATGGCCGCGCGCGGCGTTGATGTGACCGTGGTGCATATCATGGGCCACCTGATGGAACGGCAACTGGATGAGGCCGCTGGATATCTGCTGCGCAAGGCGTTGGTGGATAAAGGCATTACGGTCAAATGCTCTGCCAATTCGAAGGAAATCCTGGGCGAGAATGGCCATGTGAAGGCGCTTTTGCTGGATGATGGCACGGAATTGCCCTGCGATCTGCTGGTGATGGCGGTAGGTATCCGGCCAAATGTGAAACTGGCGCAAGACAGCGGCGTGGCTGTCGGCAAGGGCATTCATGTTGACGATCAGATGATCACATCTGACGCCGATGTGTTGGCTGTTGGTGAATGCGTCGAACATGATGGCGAGATCTTTGGCCTTGTGGCCCCGCTTTATGATCAGGCCAAGGTTGCGGCACAGACGCTGATGGGCGCAGAAGCCCAGTTTGTGCAGAAAGAACTATCAACCAAGCTGAAGGTCACAGGCTGCGACCTGTTTAGCGCCGGTGACTTCGCCGATGGCGAGGGCCGCGAAGACATCGTCTTCCGCGATCCGGCACGCGGTGTCTATCGCCGCTTGGTCATCGAAAACAACGTGGTGATCGGGGCCGTGATGTATGGCGACACCGCCGACAGCAACTGGTTCTTCGGCCTGATCCGCGACAAGACCGATATCTCGGACATGCGCGATACGCTCATCTTTGGCCCGGCCTATCAAGGGGGACCCCCTGGACCCTTTAGCAGCTGTTGCAGCCTTACCGCGTGACGCGGAGATCTGTGGCTGCAACGGTATCTGCAAAGGGCAAATCGAAGATGCAATCGCAGCGGGCGCCACTGATCTAGGCGCCGTGCGGGCAACCACCAAAGCGTCAGGGTCCTGCGGAACATGCACGGGGTTGGTCGAACAGGTGCTGGCCGTCACGCTGGGCGATGATTTTGTCGTGCCCGCTGCGGCATCAGTCTGCGGCTGTACCGATATGACCCACGAAGACGTGCGGCGCATGATTAAAAGCCAGAAACTGACGTCGATGGCGGCTGTCTGGCAGGAATGCGGCTGGAAAACATCCTGTGGCTGCCATGTGTGCCGCCCCGCGCTGAACTTCTATCTGCTGGCCGATTGGCCGCTGGAATATCAGGACGACCCGCAGTCGCGCTTCATCAATGAACGCAAGCACGCCAATATCCAGAAAGACGGCACCTTCAGCGTTGTCCCACGGATGTGGGGCGGGATCACCACACCGAACGAATTGCGCGCGATTGCCGATGCTGCTGACAAATACATGGTGCCCACCGTCAAGGTGACAGGAGGCCAGCGGATCGACCTTTTGGGCGTGAAAAGTGAGGACCTGCCAAGCATCTGGGCGGACTTGAACGCGGCTGGCATGGTATCGGGCCACGCCTATTCCAAAGGGCTGCGCACCGTCAAAACCTGTGTTGGGACCGATCATTGCCGTTTTGGCACGCAGGACAGTACAGGCCTGGGGATCAAGCTGGAAAAAGAACTCTGGGGGTCATGGACACCGCATAAACTCAAGCTCGCCGTTTCTGGCTGCCCCCGCAATTGTGCTGAGGCCACCTGCAAAGACATCGGCGTGATCTGCGTGGACAGCGGCTATCAGGTCAGCATCGGTGGTGCTGCCGGGATGGACGTGAAAGAGACGGAATTGCTGGTGCAGGTCCCCACCGAAGAGGACGCGATCAATGTGATCAAGGCGGTCACACAGCTGTACCGCGAAAACGCCAAATATCTCGACCGTATCTACAAATGGATGGGCAAGGTCGGCCTTGATTGGATCAAGGAACGTATCGTTGATGATCTGGACGAACGGGCCGCCTTGGTCGACCGGTTCGAGTTGAGCCAGTCGATCTATCGCAAAGATCCGTGGGCGGAACACGCCAGCCAAAAAGCTGACATCTACCGCCCCCTTGCAAATCTTTCACTGGAGGCTGCGGAATGAGTAACTGGATTGATATCGCGGCGCTTGATGACATTCCCCAACGTGGTGCCCGCGTTGTCAAAACCGCGCTGGGGTGCGTCGCGATCTTTCGGACAGGTGAGGATGAGGTTTTTGCGCTCAACAACGCCTGCCCGCACAAGGCAGGCCCGTTGGCCGAAGGCATCGTGCACGGCAAATCTGTGACCTGCCCACTGCATAATTGGGTGATCTCACTGGAAACGGGTCAGGCGCTAGGCGAGGACGAAGGCCAGGTGGCGACCTACCCTGCCCGCGTCGAGGTCGGGCGCATCCTGTTGGATCGGTCATTCCTGCGGGCAAGGGCCGCCGCATGACGCTGACCCGCACAACATGTCCCTATTGCGGCGTGGGCTGCGGGGTGTTGGCCGGTGCCGATGGCACAATCAAGGGTGACCCTGACCATCCAGCCAACTTTGGGCGGCTATGTTCAAAAGGGGCGGCTCTTGGCGAGACAATAGACTTGGACGGGCGGCTCTTGGTGCCCAAAATTGGCGGACAGGCCGCCACCTGGGACACGGCCCTTGATCTGGTAGCCCAGAAATTCGCGAATGCCATCGCCACGCATGGGCCGGATAGTGTTGCATTCTATGCCTCAGGCCAATTGCTGACCGAAGACTACTATGTCGCCAATAAGCTGATGAAGGGCTTTATCGGTTCTGCGAACATCGACACCAATTCGCGGCTTTGCATGGCCTCTTCTGTTGCCGGACATAAACGGGCCTTTGGCACCGACACGGTGCCCGGGACCTACGACGATCTTGAAGAGGCAGACCTGATCGTGCTGGTTGGATCAAACCTTGCTTGGTGTCATCCGGTTCTCTACCAACGCATCGCCGCCGCAAAAGAGGCGCGGCCACAGATGCGCGTCGTCAACATCGACCCCCGGCGGACCGCAACAACGGACTTGGCAGATACGCACCTACAGATCGCACCTGATGGGGATGTCGCGCTGTTTAACGGACTACTGGCCCATCTGGCTGACCGTCAAAAGCTGGATATGGCTTTTGCCCATGATCACGTGAACGGCATGGCCGACACCATCGCTGCAGCGCGTATGACAGACACCGCTGATACGGATCTGAGCCCGCAGGACCTTGCTACGTTCTACGACCTTTGGTCCAACACCGACAAGGTGGTGACGATCTATTCGCAGGGCGTGAACCAGTCCGCTTGTGGCACAGACAAGGTCAACGCGATCCTCAATTGTCATTTGGCGACTGGGCGCATCGGCAAGCTCGGCATGGGCCCGTTCTCTGTCACCGGTCAACCCAACGCGATGGGTGGTCGCGAGGTTGGTGGGCTTGCCAATATGCTGGCCAACCACCTTGAACTGGACAACCCCGACCATCGCGCCGCCCTAAAGGATTTCTGGCAAAGCCCTACGATCTGCACCACACCCGGTCTTAAGGCGGTTGACCTATTTGCCGCCTGCGCCAGCGGTCAGATCAAGGCGCTATGGGTCATGTCGACAAACCCTGCCGTGTCATTGCCCGATGCAGATGGCGTTACAGCCGCAATCGCGAATGTGCCCTTTGTCGTCACCTCTGACATTATCGAAAAGACGGACACTAACGATCTGGCGCACGTCATATTGCCCGCGACAGGTTGGGGTGAAAAGGACGGCACTGTCACCAACTCAGAGCGCCGCCTGTCGCGGCAACGTGCATTTCTGCCGGCCCCCGGTAGCGCGCGTCCCGATTGGCAAATCATCAGCGACGTCGCCACGCGCATGGGATTTGGTGCCGCATTTCCCTACACAAAACCTGCCGATGTTTTTGCCGAGTATATCGCCCTTGATGCCGCAACATCGCAGTTCCCCCGCGATCTGGACCTGAGCATTTTTGCAGACGCCGACTATGCCAACCTTGTTCCGACACAATGGCCGCGCAATGATCATCGCTTTTTCGCGGATGGGCAGTTCTATCACCCTGATGGCAAGGCCCGAATGATCCCAGTTGCGGCACCTGCAAAGCCTGCGGAAAGATTCAACCTGAATACCGGTCGCAACCGTGACCAGTGGCACACGATGACCCGCTCTGGCAAATCGGCGCGATTGGGCTCGCATCTGGCTGAACCCTATGTGGAAATGCACCCGCAGGATGCTGCGGCCCTGGGCGTGCACGCCGGTGCGTTGATCACGCTGGAAAACACGTTCGGCAGGGCGACCCTGCGCGCTCTGGTGACCCCGCGGGTCCCACCGGGACAGTTTTTTGCACCAATGCACTGGACCCGGCAGCGAACGACGCAAGGCACCATCAACAGTCTGATCGCCCCAGTGACAGACCCCGTTTCCGGCCAACCAGCGCTGAAATCCGGTCCGGTATCCGCCAGCGTTTACCAACCCAAGTGGTACGGTTTCTTGGCCAGCACAGGCCCGCTGATGCCCCAAACGCCCTATGCCGCGATTGCGCGCACTCAAACCGGGTGGCAGGCCGAACTGGCAGGCAGCAAAACCCCCGCAGACTGGGAAACCCAGGTCCGCCTGTTGTGCGGCCAAAGCACTGGCGATGTTTCAGTCCAGAATGACGACGCAACCGGGATCGTGCGCATCGCGATCCAATCGGATGGCATCCTGACCGCATTGTTCTTTGCATCGCCCCAACCGGTTGTTTTATCGCGCAGCGCGATCATCGGCTTCATCGGTTCAACAGCCACCCCACTGACCGCCCTTGCCGGGCGTAGTGCGGCGGACCTTCCCGATCCCGGTGCGACCGTCTGCGCCTGTTTCAATGTCGGGCGCAACACGTTGCTCGCCGCCGCAGCCAACGGCGCGCGCAGTATCGCTGCTTTGGGTGAAGCAACCTGCGCTGGCACGAACTGCGGCTCATGCAAACCCGAACTTACGGCCCTTTTGGCGGAAGCCTCGCTTCCGATGGCCGCGGAATGAGCCTTGCACCCTTTGTCCAGATCGTCGCCCGTGGCAAGGGACGCGCACGTCCCATGACACTGGACGAAGCGCAAGCTGCGATGACGCTGATCTTGCAAGGCAAAGCCGCACCTGAAGCCGTTGGCGCGCTTTTGATGGTGATGCGTCTGCGCGGCGAAACAGCTGCCGAAATTGCAGGCTTTACCGCCGCCCTGCGTTTGCATGTGAAGGGTAAGCTGCCCTCTGCCGATCTTGACTGGCCCACTTACGCCGCCGGGCGCAGTCGCGGCGCACCTCTGTTCCTGTTGGCTGCACGATTGGTTGCACAAGCCGGATATCGCATCTGTTTGCATGGGTGGAATTCGCATCAGTCTGGCGACGCCTCAGTGCGTGATGCGCTTACCCTGGCGGGCCCCGGTGTTCGCTACTACCCGATAGAAGAGCTTTGCCCAGAGGCCTTTGCATTGTTGAAACTGCGCGACGTCTTTGGCTTGCGATCCTGCATCAACACCGTCGCGCGCATGTGGAACC
This sequence comes from Yoonia sp. JB2-21, assembly GCF_055693545.1. NCBI lineage: Bacteria > Pseudomonadati > Pseudomonadota > Alphaproteobacteria > Rhodobacterales > Paracoccaceae > Yoonia > Yoonia sp. JB2-21. Next base: position 2,376,971 of record NZ_JBVFUC010000001.1, on the reverse strand, counting down.
CTTCGATGGCGGCAACGTCAGTGCAGGGCGTGTTTCACCCCTCGTACCGGGGTCTCCAACAAGAGGCCGCGCTGCTGCTGGGGCAAAGAAACCTGACCGTCATCAAGGGCGGTGGGGGCGAATTTGAACGGCACCCTTCGAAACAGATTGCCGTGTTTGGCTTACGCGACGGGGCGCAGTTGCACGAAACAGCACCGGCAATTGTCAGCGAAACCCGTCGGTTGCACGACATTGATCACAAAACTGATCTCAAGGCGCTGTGGCAGGGCAGGACGGCCGACCCGTTTGCTGTCGCCACAATCACCGGAACGGCCGCCCTGGCCCTTTGGACCCTGAAAGCGGCCCCTACAATCACGGCAGCGCAGACCATGGCAGATGGCCTGTGGGCCAAACGCCACCAACAAGAAAGTCTTTCCGCATGAAAACCTTTCCCATGTTCCTCCAAATGGCCGGTCGGCGGGTAGTGATTGTCGGCGGGCAAGAACAAGCGGCGCAAAAGGCCCGGTTGATCCTGAAAACAGACGCCGAGGTGGTGATCGCGGCGCCAGAGCTCGATGTTGAACTGGCCGGATTGGTGGACGCGGGGCGCATGACCCACAAAACCGGGGCCATCACACCTGACAGCTTTGAAGACACCGCCTTGGTGTTCATCGCAACAGGCTGTCCCGGCGCAGATATGGCATTGCATGTATTGGCAAAGGACGCTGGTGCGACCGTGAACGTTGTGGATCAGCCGCATTTGTGTGATGCCATCACACCATCAATTGTCGACCGCGACCCTGTGGTGGTGGCCATCGGCACCGAAGGCACCGCACCGGTTCTTGCGCGCCAGATCAAAACCAAAATGGAAGAGGTGCTTGAACCCCGTTTGGGTGATCTTGCAGGTCTTGCGGGCCGGTTACGCAACGCGGCAGCCACGCGTCTTGCCCCCCGTCAACGTCGTGATCTGTGGCGGTGGGTGTTCAATGACAGCCCGCGTCAGCTTTTTGCCAAAGGGGCGGAACGCGATGCGGCAGCATTGATCAAAACAGCCATTGAAACAGGCGAATTCGGTGCCTCACAGGGTGGCAGCGTCAGTCTTGTCGGGGCCGGTCCGGGCGCAAAGGATCTGATCACATTGCGCGGCGTCCAGCGGTTGCAAGAGGCCGACGTGATCTTTTATGATCGCCTGCTTGATCCCGAAATCCTTGATCTTGCGCGGCGTGACGCGGAGCGCATCTATGTTGGCAAAGCCCCCGGCTGCCATAGCTGGCCACAAGAAAAGATCACGCAAACGCTTGTTGCAGCGGCGAAACGCGGCCAGCGGGTTGTGCGTCTGAAATGCGGCGATCCGGGCGTTTTTGGGCGCAGCACAGAGGAAACCGCTGCCTTGAAAGAAAGCGGCATTCCCTTCGATATTGTGCCGGGCGTCACCGCAGCTTGCGCCGCTGCCGCAACATTGGGCCAAAGCCTGACAGAGCGGGGCGAAATTGATACACTCGTGCTGACAACGGGTCATCGGCAGGATGGCTATGTGGTCCCTGATCCGATCCGCGACCTCAAACCGGGGACCTGCGTCGCCCTCTATATGGCTGTCGGTGCGGCCCATGACATTGCAGCGCAGCTTCAGCATACGCACCCGAATGTGCCACTTGAGGTTCAGATCGTGGCCAAGGCGCAGCGCAAGGCGGAATGCACAGCATCATGCAGTGTGACCGACCTTGTTGATACGTTGGCCCGCCATCAAATTGCCGGTGCCGCGATGCTCTTTATTCGCTGGCCGGCGTCGATGCATGCGCAAATCGGACAGTTAGATGATCCGATCGCGCAGCGGGCCAGCGCCTAGTTACGCGGCCTCGGCGGGTGCCGGAACAATATCCGCAACAGGTGACCACGTCAGATCACCATCATAGCGGGCTGACATCTGACCCTGATCGTCCAGCGTGAAAAGATGTAACCAGCGATTGTCAAAAAGTGCCCGCACGTTGGCATGCTTTTTCAGAATATCGCTGATCGCCTCTGCCGGTGCCTCAACACACACCGAAAGGCGCAGTGGATCATGGGCGTAGCCCTGACCATCATGCACGGACTGCCACGGCAAACCGCCACGCAGCGCACCGCCATTGCCCTCGACGACGCCCAAACCGCCGGTCACATTGTGCAGCAACTTGTTGCCCGCCCCAAAAACATCCGGGGCAACAACCGAGCCATAATACTGCAGGCTGATCCAGCTTGCGACGACGACAGGGGCGGTCAGGATAAGCTCCAGCACGCCAAAGCCCTCGTCCTTTTGCCAATCATAGTCATGCAGGAACGCGCGGCCATCCAAACCCTTGCCCTTGGTTCTGGACCGTGGTGCTGCGACAAATGCCTTGCAGCCCGCCAGGGCCCATTCGGGCCGGGTTTCAGACCAGTCGCGGCTTCGCTTGCTGACGTCGTCACCATTGGCCGCACGCGGTAGACGCAGCGCCCGTTCGGTCCGGGCCAGCTTACCGGCAGCAGCCAGCCAGTCTTGCGCCGTCGTCAGATGGGTCGCGTGGCCGTGACCCGCAAAATCGCTGTCATAGACTGTCACATCGTCGGTCGTGGTGTCATGTAAGCCACCGACAAACAACGTATCATCGGGGATGCTGATCCCGTTCTTGGCCAATCCCGCACGCACATCTTTATCATTCAAGATACCCGCCAAGAGCCGCGCATTCACTTCGCCCGAATAGCCGCCACAGGCACCGCAATGCAACGCGCTGGCATGTGGGTTATTGACCACATTTGCGCCATGCCCAAAGAGCAGCACAAGAGGCGCAAAATTGTCCGTCAGTGACATCGCGCCGAGAATTGCAGTCGCTGCACTGATCCTATCCTCAAGCTCAAAGCTTTCGTCCAACACAGGCTTATGTGGATCCGGGGCCTTGCCCGCATCAACGCCCAATGCATCCCGCAGCAACTTGCCGACATAGATCGGCCCCGATGCCTCGACAAAGGCAAAAGATGACACCGCCGCCAGCTTAAACCGACCCCAGGCGCGACCCGCGCGGGCCGCGAAGCGGGCTGTCTGATCGGCTGTCGCGTCAGCGGCTTCGCCTGCTTTGCTCTTCACTCCGTGGGTCAGCAGTACCGGTAGCCGTTGTTCGGCAACATCGGAGGCAAAGCTTTGATGTGATGCCGTCAGACCAAAGAAGCCCGCGAAACCCATTGTTTGAATGTTCGGATCAACACTTTCCAATGCGCGCCGGAACACCTCGGAACGCACATCAATGCAAAATGCCGCCTGAAGCGCGGGGCGGCCTTCGGGGCTGGCCGCCGCTAACTGCCCCAGCGTCTTTGCCAAGGCCCGCTGTCCTGCAAATTCTGCCGCAGTTTGTAGCACAGCATCAATCAACTGATCTGTGTTTGGCGCGACCGGGGCTGCATGGGCTGTGCGCACCTCGGACCATTTCGCCGCAATCTGATCACCATATTGGGCGTATAGAGCCTGTTCCCAGATGAGCCGGATCGTCAGCACATCCGTGGTGATCACATCCGTCCCACCGGCCAGTTCCGCCTGCCACAACCGATAGCGGGCCACTTGTGACCAACCACCAAGGCCCAGCAAAAGCTGATGAAAATAGGTTTCCGAGACTTCAACCGTCAGCCCCAATGCGTCACTTGCGGCGACCAGCGCGTTGCGCATCTGCTGGGGTGTATTGGCCACCAACGCGCCGAACCCGGACAGCCCTGCAATCTCTGCCGTCAGGTCCCGGCTGGCAAAGTCGCGCCATGCGTGAAACGCACGCCGACCGGGTTGGTTTTGCCAAAGGGCTTGGCCCGCATCAAAGTAACCCGCCGCCCAAACTCCGAAGCGTTCGGCAATGATACCCGGCCAATCAATGCCAGAGACGTCCGCTGCCAGATCGGCAATCGTCGGCAAGGCCGCAGCGGCCGGTGAGGCAATCGCAGCTGCGGTTTTCAATGCATCTACATCTGTCGCCGCATCGGGAAACTGGGCCAATGCCGCCACCAAATCTGCGTCCGAAATCGTCCGATCGGCGATCTTACCTGCGTACCAATCGCGCGGCATCGTGACCGCTGTCCCGGCCACCCGGTCCAACAGCGCCGCGACCTCCGGCAAGCTTTGCTCGGTCTGCCCCAGAAACGGGTTCACGGCGACAGAGGATGACAATGGCCACAGCGGTGGGATCGCGCGCCCGGCACTCTCTGCCTTGGCAATCAATTCCAGATGGACGCCTGCGTATCCTGAAAAAGTATCCGCCATCATTGTGCCGCTCCTTTATTGGCTGATTTATGTTTCCAGCCGCCCAAAATCCGGTCGGAAACCGCATTGATATAAAGCCCGTTGGACAGGTGCACCCGCAGGCCCTGTGCCGCAGGGTGATAGGACCACAAAGGCAAGGTTGCCTGCGCCAACGCCACAAGACCAAAGCTGATCAGCGCAAGGATGATCAGCGCCCATTCCAGAGCGCCTGCAGCCGGGGTCGCAGGCAAGGTGCCAGCCGTCAGCCATTCGGACGCACGCTGCAAAACCAGATAGCTGAGCGTCACCGTGGCCGCATATCCGGCAGTGCGTTGAGTCAGCGCTTGCGGTGCTTCATCGGCAAAACCTTGGGCCAAAAGATAGGCCACGCCGAAGATCAGGATCGCGCCCAAGGCCACTGCTTGCGGGGATTTGCCGCCAAAATCGAAACCCAGACCAAGAACCACATAAACGATGCCATAGATCGCAAGGGCCACCACAAAGGCCCGCGTCACGGCCTTTAGATCGGGTACCGCCACCGGCCCCGGTTTGCGGATCGCGGCCACGTTCTGCACCGCGTTGCCTGCCGACAGGAACGCATGCGCCTTGTAAAGCGAGTGCGCCACAATGTGCAGCAGCGCGAGCGGGAACAGCGCCAAACCACACTGCAAGATCATAAAGCCCATCTGTGCAATCGTGGACCATGCCAATGATGCTTTGACCGTCGGCTGGGTCAGCATCACCAAGCCACCAAAGAGCGCTGTGAACCCGCCAACCATCACCAAAATCGCCAAAACCAAGGGCGACAGCAGCATCACGTCCGCAAAACGGATCAACGCAAAGCCACCCGCATTGACCACGCCCGCGTGCAGCAAGGCAGAGACCGGCGTTGGGGCTTCCATCACTTCGGTCAACCAACCATGTGTCGGGAACTGGGCCGATTTCAGGATCGCAGCCAATGCGATCAATGCAGCAGCAGCTACTGCCATCCCGCCGCCAATGCCCTGCCCGGCCTGCGCCAAAATAGCCGAGATTTGCGTCGTGCCAAAGCTTGCGACCAGCAAAATCGCAGCTCCAGTCACAGCCACGTCGCCGATCCGCGCCATCACGTATTTCTTATGCGCCGCCCGCTGTGCCGCGACCCGGTCGGGGTAAAACAACAGCAGCTTATGCAAACACATGCTGGTCGCGATCCATGCGCCCACAAATTGGGTGACGTTGCCCGATTGGATCAAGAGCAACACCGCAGACAAGGTCGCCAACAGCCAAAACGTAAACACATCCTGCCGCGCTTCGCCGTCCAGATAGGTGCGGGCATAGCGGACCACGACCCAGCCAATGAAGGTCACCAGCAACAGCATGATAACGCTGACGATATCCAGCCGGACCGATAGACCCACACCGAACAAACCGATCAGAAAGCTATCCCCGCTACCGTTCGCCGCCAAAACAAGCGCCGACAAGACCGCCACCGCGATGCCGCCCAATGCCGCGCGTTCTGCGAACATCGCACCGGTCTGCGCTGTCACACCTTCCATAAAGCGCGGTGCAAAAGCAGCGGCCAGCAAAATGAAAGGGGCCAGCAGGGGCAAAGCGTTCAGCAGCATGGGTCATCTCCGTCATGTGTCTGTTTCACGAGGAGATAGGGCAAACCAATTGAGATAAAAAATACATTGTTTGATACATATCGTTCTACTAAAACGAACGAATGTCGGATATGAATTACAATCACCTGCGGTATTTTTGGGCGGTCGCCCATGATGGCAACCTCACACGGACGGCAGCAACGCTGAACCTGTCGCAATCGGCCTTATCCGTGCAAATCCGCAAGTTGGAGGACCGCTTGGGACATGCTCTGTTTGAACGCCGCGGGCGGCAGTTGCACCTGACAGAGGCGGGGCGGATCACGCTGGACTATGCCGATACGATCTTTGACGCGGGTAAGGATTTGCTCGGCACGCTCAGCCAACAAGGGCGGCCGCGACAGGTCCTGCGCGTTGGCGCACTCGCCACCTTGTCACGTAACTTTCAGATCGAGTTCTTGCGGCCCTTGCTTGGCCTTGCAGACGTCGAACTGGTGCTACGGTCCGGCACCTTGGTCGAGCTTCTGCAAAGCCTTGAAACTCTCAGCCTTGATGTTGTCCTTACCAACCGCTCGCCCGCGCATGACGCGATGTCGAACTTTACCTCGCAGCCGATTTCAGATCAGCCCGTCAGCCTGATTGGCACGCCAGAGCGTCTGGCGGGTGACCATGCGCTTGTGACACTACTCAGCGAAAACCCAATGATTGTACCGACCGAAGACAGCCCCGTGCGGGCGGGGTTTGACCGGCTCTGCGCGCGGCAAGACATCAGCCCCACAATCGCTGCAGAGGTTGACGATATGGCAATGATGCGCCTTTTGGCGCGGGAAGACATCGGGCTGGCTGTGCTGCCGCCGATTGCAGTGCAGAATGAATTGCAGTCGGGGATGCTGATCGAGTCCCACCATCAAATGGGACTGACCGAAAGCTTTCATGCGGTGACAGTCGCCCGCAAATTTCCCAATCCACTGCTGGGAGAACTACTGGACAGCAATCACTGACAGACTCAGCCCAATCCGCGACCGACCTCCAGCACCACATCCGCCACCTGTCGCAATTGTCCCGCCAAGGGGTTCGTTTTCCGCCAGATCATGCCCACAGTGCGTTTCGGCTGCGGCTCCGCGAAACGCCCCACGCTCACTGGTGCTGATTGCGTCTCGACCCGCACCGCCATTTCGGGGATCAGCGTCACGCCGATGCCCGCACCCACCATCTGCACCAGCGTTGAAAGCGAGCTGCCATCCAACCCCTCGCGGGTGGCCGTGCCCGGCAGGTTGCAAAACGACAGGGCCTGATCGCGAAAGCAATGTCCTTCTTCCAGCATCAACAGGCGCATCTGCCGCAAAGCATCAGGGCTGGGCACGGGCGCATCTGCATCCGCCACAGGCCGCACCAACATCAGGCTTTCATCAAACAGCGGCACCTCTTCGAAGCCAGGTTCATCCAAAGGGAGAGCAACAATCGCCGTGTCAATCTGACCACCACTTAATTCCTCAATCAGCTTTGGCGTGACCGTCTCGCGGATATGTACATCCAGTTCCGCGTGGGCATGCGCCAGATGTCCAATCAATCCGGGCAGCAAATAAGGCGCAATCGTCGGGATCACGCCGATCCGCAGACGGCCCACAAGACCCGCTTGGGCAGCGCGCGCCATCTCTCCCAACTCGTCCACGGCACGCAGAATATCACGCACACGCAGCGCCCAATCCTCGCCAAAGGCAGTCAGACGCACGTGGCGCGGACCGCGTTCAAACAAAGGCGTGCCAAGCCTTTGTTCCAGCTCTTTGATCTGCACAGACAAGGCTGGTTGCGATATGGCACAGGCATCAGCGGCACGGCCAAAATGCCCATGGCGGGACAAAGCCTCAAAGTACCGAAGCTGTTTCAGGGTCAGATTATTCATAATTTGAAGTTATGATGACAATCAAAAAATGCAACTTAAACCAATCATCGTGACGTGCTAGAACGATTCTAAGCGCCGCCTTTCGAAATGGCAGCGCACGCACTGCAACCAACATCGGAGAAAACAAATGGACGGTAACGACGCCGGAAAATGCCCTGTCATGCATGGCACCTCAATCAACACGACCCACAGCGTGCGCGGGAACAAGGATTGGTGGCCAAATCAGCTAAACCTGAAAATCCTGCACCAAAACGCGCCCGCATCCGATCCGATGGGCCTTGATTTTGACTATGCCGAAGAGTTCAAAAAGCTTGACCTCAAAGCGCTGAAAAAAGACCTGCACGCGTTGATGACCGACAGCCAAGACTGGTGGCCTGCGGACTATGGCCACTATGGCCCGTTCTTTATCCGCCTTGCATGGCACGCCGCTGGGACATACCGCACGGCGGACGGTCGCGGTGGTGCAGGCTCCGGCCAGCAACGCTTTGCCCCGCTCAACAGCTGGCCCGACAACGGCAACCTCGATAAAGGCCGTCGCCTGCTGTGGCCGATCAAGCAGAAATACGGCAACCAGATTTCATGGGCGGACCTTTTCGTCTTGTGTGGCAACTGCGCAATGGAGTCGATGGGGCTGGAAATGTTTGGCTTTGGCGGCGGTCGCGCCGATGTGTGGGAACCCGAAGAAGATGTGTACTGGGGCCGCGAAGACGAATGGCTTGCCACATCTGACAAACCCAACAGCCGCTATTCCGGCGAGCGCGAGTTGGAAAACCCACTCGCCGCCGTGCAAATGGGCCTGATCTACGTGAACCCAGAGGGGCCAAACGGCAACCCTGATCCGCTGGCCTCTGCCCATGACGTGCGCGAAACATTCGCGCGGATGGCGATGAACGACGAAGAAACGGTCGCATTGGTTGCCGGTGGTCACACATTCGGTAAGGCCCATGGTGCGGGCGATCCAAACCTGATGGGCCCAGAACCCGAAGGTGCGCCAATGGAGCAAATGGGCCTTGGCTGGAAGAACGGTTTTGAGAGCGGCAAAGGCATGCACACCACGACCAGCGGCATCGAAGGTGCTTGGACGCCCACACCCACAAAATGGGATATGAGCTATTTCGAAACACTGCTTGGCAATGAATGGGAACTGGGCAAGAGCCCGGCCGGTGCAAACCAATGGCACCCCAAAGGCGGTGCGATGGGTGACGCCGTGCCAGACGCGCATGACGCATCCCGCACCCATGCGCCAATGATGACAACAGCAGACATGGCGCTGAAGCTGGACCCGGCCTATGCGAAAATCTCGCAGCGGTTCCTGGAAAACCCGGATGAATTCGCAGACGCCTATGCCCGCGCGTGGTTCAAGCTGACACACCGCGACATGGGGCCAAAGGTGCTGTATCTGGGTGACGAAGTGCCCGAAGAAGATCTGATCTGGCAGGACCCAATCCCAGCCGTGGATCACGACCTGATTGACGACGCAGACATCGCAGCACTCAAGGCGAAAATCCTGGCGTCTGGCCTGTCGATTTCCGAAATGGTCTCGACCGCTTGGGCTTCTGCCTCGACCTTCCGGGGTTCGGACAAACGCGGTGGTGCCAATGGTGCACGTATCCGTCTTGCCCCGCAAAAGGACTGGGACGTCAACCAGCCTGCGCAACTGGCCTCTGTGCTGGACACGCTGACGGGTGTTCAGACATCCTTCAACGACGCGCAGTCCGGCAACAAGAAGGTATCGCTGGCCGATATCATCGTGCTTGCGGGGTGTGCCGGGGTTGAACAGGCGGCCAAGAACGCCGGTCACGACATCACCGTGCCGTTCACACCGGGCCGCATGGATGCAACAGCCGAGCAAACGGACGCCGAAAGCTTTGAACCGCTTGAGCCACAAGCCGATGGTTTCCGCAACTTCATGAAAGCCGACTACAATGTGCCGGCTGAAAAGCTGTTGGTTGATCGTGCGCAATTGCTGACGCTGTCCGCACCAGAGATGACCGTGCTGGTTGGTGGTCTGCGGATGCTGGGCACAAATGTGGGCGGATCAAAGCATGGTGTCTTCACCGACAAGACCGATGCGCTGACCAACGACTTCTTCACGACCCTTGTTGATATGGGGATCGAGTGGAAGAACGCAGGCGACGACACCTATGAGGGCCGCGACCGCGCAACAGGTGAACTCAAATATACCGGCACACGCGTCGATCTGGTCTTCGGTTCAAACTCGCAACTGCGGGCATTGGCCGAGGTCTATGCACAAGACGACGCGAAAGCGAAGTTCGCGCGCGACTTTGTGGCGGCATGGACCAAGGTGATGAACCTTGATCGCTTTGATGTGAAGTGAATGATGATGGCGCAGCCCCCACCGGGCTGCGCCACACCGACCTATAAAAACTAGGCCACGATTTCTTGCCTTACATCGTCGTCAGGTTGGTGTTTCTCGGAAGCGAGGCCATTGTCCGGTTTGAGCCCTGAGCTACCCGATCTCTCGAAAGAACAAACCTAACTCTTTTTCTTCGTGATCGATAATTCGAGGTCCTTTTCGCGGGTCCAATTCAGCAATGATGGGTCCCGGATTGGCTTGTCTCGCTCTTCTCGAATGTAGGGCTTAACCCAGTATTCGATGACAGAAACGGGAATACTGTTCATGGAAGGACCCGCATCACAACACCTTGTGTTTGGCGGATCACCATAATGTAAAGTCCGATTTAAAATTAGATCGGAAAGGAACGCCACCCTCTCTTTGCGTTCCTCATCCCATAGCTTATGCTTCTGATTTAGTTCGGAAAATGCGACGCGGAATTCCGCCTTACATGCTTGGCATTCAATGAAGGCCAAGACCGCTTCGGAGGCGTAAATATTTGCCATCTGATCTGGGTGGAAGTCGCAATATCTTGGTACACCGTTTTCATCATGCCACTTAGGACTGGCGTCGATGAGACTTGTGATGTCTGAATAATCATGATGCATCTTTGACTGATCCCTACCTGCTCAACTTGCAATACGATATCAGGTGTAGCTTGAAAACAAGTTCGGGAGCGTCCAAGCACTGCTTCAACTTGAACGGCAACTAAGTCCCGCATAGCGATCATCACACCATAATTCACGACTTTGCCAGCCAGCCGTCCTACTCCGCTGGCATCACTGCCCCGGCCTGTGACGGCAAAAACCGCTTCGCGCGCCGCTCGCCCAGCATCAGCATCGCGGGGGTCACCAACAAGGTCAGCACGGTGGCAAAGACCAAGCCACCCGCGATGGCGCTTGATAGTTCAGTCCACCATTGCGTGGACGGCGCGCCATAGACGATCTCGCGGGTGAAAAAGTTGATGTTCAGCCCGATCACCATCGGCATCAGGCCCAGTGCGGTCGTCACCGACGTCAGCACCACAGGACGCAAACGCTGGGCCCCGGTCCGCAAAGCCGCCTCAAGCGACGAAAACCCCTGCGCCTTGAGTTGATTGAAGGTGTCAATCAGAACGATGTTGTTGTTCACCACGATCCCCGCTAAGGCGATCACGCCGATGCCGCCCATGACGACGCCAAAGGGGCGACCGGTGACCATCAGACCGATCAAGACACCTGCCACCGAAAAGACAATCGCCGACATCACGACAAAGGCCTGCCAGAAGCTGTTGAACTGGGTCAGCAGGATCACGAACATCAAACCAATCGCGGACAGGAAGGCCCCGATCAGGAAGGTCATCGATTCCTCTTGATCTTCCGCTTCGCCGCCAAATTCCACACGGACGCTGGCCGGCAAATCCATCGTTTCCGTCGCAGTTTGAAGCGCCACCGTTTGGTCATTCGCCAACACGCCGGGTGCCACATCGGCAGAGATGGTGATCACCCGTTCCTGATCGATCCGCGTGATCACACCACTGCGGGGTGCCGGATTGAAGGACACAAAATTCGAAATAGGCACGAGGCCCGCATTTGTCGGAACGCGCAGCGCTTCCAGTTCAGCCAAAGTGCGATCACCTGCTGGGAAACGAACCACGATGTCGACCTCATAGTCGCTTTCCTCGGGGCGATAATCAGCCACTGTAATCCCCCGCGTCAGCAACTGTACGGCCTGCCCCAACAGCGCAACACTGGCACCACTGCGCGCCGCCTCTGAACGGTCAACGGCGATTTGCCACTCCACACCTGGGCTCGCGCGCGTATCGACGATGTCGATGAACCCGCCCATACGCTCCATCGCGGCGATGATGGTCTCTACTGCAGCTTCCTGATCGGCCTGATTGTTGCTCACGACTTCCAGGTTGATCGGCTTGCCACCACCGGGGCCGCCTGAATCGGTTTGCACCTGCACATCAATGCCGGGGATTTCGGCCATGTCCGCGCGGATATCCTCAGCGATCAGCGCCACTGGACGCCGTGTATCCCATTCGGCCAGTTCCAGTTGAATGGCCCCGATACTATCACCGCTGTCACTGCCACCACCAGACCGGGCATATACGCTTGCGATCTCATCATAATTGGCCAGACGCGCCTCAACCTGACGCACTAGACCGTCTTGTTCATAGACTGAGAAATTGTCCTTTGCTCGAACCTCGACCTGCGCATATTCGGGTTCAACCTCTGGGAAAAATGTCAGGCCGTTGCCAAAGCTGCCGTAGGCGACGAAGGACGCAACCAAAGCCATCATCGCAAAGCTCAGCGTTGTCCACGGACGCAGGATCGACCATTCCAGAACGCGTACATACCCCCCATGAACCCCGTCATTTGACGCGGATCGCCATGTTCGGCGGCATAAAGCTGGGCTTTGGACTTCGCTGTTTGCGATTGGCGCTTGCCGATCAGCCCACCAACAACAGGGATAAACACAAGCGCCATGAAGAGCGAAGCGGCCAGCGTGAAAATCACGGTGATTGGCAGGAATTTCATGAACTCGCCCACGACACCTGACCAGAACAGCAGCGGGAAAAACACGCAAAGCGTCGTTGCCGTTGAGGCGATAATCGGCCACGCCATCCGCTTGGCGGCACGGGCATAGGCCTCACGCGGGGATTGGCCTTCATGCAGATATCTGTCGGCCAGCTCGACGGTGACAATCGCCCCGTCGACCAGCATCCCAACAACAAGGATCAGCGAAAAGAGAACCACGATATTCATCGTGAAGCCCATGAAATAAAGGCCGGCAACGCCGGTCAAAAAGGCGCCCGGTATGGCCAGCCCAACCAACAGAGACGAACGCAAACCCAAGGCGTAGACCACAACGATCATCACAAGAATGATCGCGGCGATCACGTTGGCCTCCAGATCGGACAACATCGATTTCACGGTCTCGCTTTCGTCCAAAGTGTAGCGGACCTGCACGGTGTCCGGCCACGCTCCTTGCGCCGCTTCAACGACCTCCCGGACCTCAGCCACCGTTTCGATGATGTTCGCACCGACGCGTTTTGTGATCTCTAACGCCAATGCGGGCTGTCCATCAATGCGCGCAAAGCCTGTGGGGTCCTCAAACGTGCGCCGGATTGTGGCCACATCTGCAAAGGTCACAACCGTCTGACCACGCACAAGGACAGGCAGCTCCATGACATCCTGCAGATCCTCAATCAGCCCGGGCACCTTCAGCACCAGCCGCCCGGCTTCGCTTTCGATGGCACCGGCCGCGATCAACTGGTTGTTGCTGGTAATCGACGCGATCAACTCATCAAAAGAGATGTTGTAGGTTTCGAATACCGTGGGGTCGATCAGGACCTCCATCAACTCGGTTCGTTGACCGCCGACATCAACCTCAAGCACCCCACCCAGCGCCTCGATGTCGTCTTTCAGGTCTTCGGCAAGGCTGTTGAGCGTCCGCTCAGGCACTGGGCCAGACAGGATCACGGTCAGGATCGGGAACAGGGCCGTGTTAATCTCGGTAACGATCACCGCGGCATCAGACGGCAGATCACTTTCGACCCTATCGGCCCCTTCGCGCACGTTGTCGAGCGCTTCATCTGCATCGAACCCCGGCTCGAAATCAAGCTGGACACTGCCGCGCCCCTCGCTGGCGGTGGCCGTCATGGATTTCAACCCCGTCAATGAGGCAAACTCTGTCTCCATGGGCCCTAGCAAGACATCTTCGGCATCTTCCGGCGAGATCCCATCGACCGAGGCAGACACATAAATGACCGGTATTGGAATTTCCGGATTACTTTCCTTGGGGATCGCACTGTAGGACAGGGTGCCGACCGCCAGCAGAAAAACCAGTACCAGCTGGACCACTTTGCTCCGGTTGAAGGCCGCGTCGATCAGGGCATTCATTGCGAGACATCCGCTGTCTGATCAGGGGTCATAGGGCGCGGATCAACGAGATCGCCGGCATTCACGAAACCCTGCCCGACCGTAATGATATTCGCATCATCCGGCAGGCCCGTGACCCAGACACCATCGGTCTGCGCGCGCACAATAGAGACCGGCAAAAATGCAACCGTATTGTCGCTTTCCACGATCTTGATCCCAAGATCACCGTTTGTACCCAACGACAGGATTGCAGGCGAAATAAAATGACCACGCGCCTGTCCCGTTGGCAATGCAATCCGCGCGCTAAGGCCCGCAGGCATTGCACTGTCGGGGTTATCAACGGTCACCTCAACGCGGAACGTGCGCGTCTGCTGATCCGCGTTGGCACCGATAAAGCTGACAACGCCTTCACGCGCCTCCCCGGTGATAAACTGCACGTCAGCAACTTGGCCGGTCTTGATCCGCGACAAGGCCTGCTGCGGCACCTGAATAACAACGGTCATCGGATCATTGTCCAAAACCTCGGCGACAATGTCGCCCGCATCGACAAATTCACCCTCGTCCAATGTCAGATCGTTCAACCGACCATCAAATGGCGCGCGAATAATCGTATTTTCAAGCTGTTCTTGGGCAGCCGTCACCGCCGCATCTGCTGCCGCACTTGCCGCTCTTGCCATGCTGACCCTGTCTTCGGTTGCCACACCGCGATCCTGCAACTCCTGCGCGTTTCGCAGATCCCGTGTCGCTTGCTCCAATTGGGTCTCTGCCTGCAAAAGCTGCGCCTGGATGGTGTCGGCATCTACCCGCCCCAGCTCTTGACCCGCCGCCACCAGATCACCGCGCTTTGCAGCAACCGATACGACTTGCCCCGGCGCTTCTGCCTTGATCATTGTTGCGCGGTCCGGTTCGGATTGCCCCTCGGCGCTGAGCACCAGTTGCACGTCAGCGGCCTGCGACGGCATCACCGCAACCGTGACGACCCGGGATGGTGCAGCATCGGCGGCTTCATCTTCCATGGCCTCTGCTGGGATGATGTACCCGCTGCCCATCCAGCCAATTAAGGCAAAGGCAAGCAGGACTGCGATCCACTTTGAGCGCCCAGCGCCTTTATCATCCTGAAAAGTAAGTTTACCGGCCAAATCCGGGCTTGAATCTTGTGACATGAAGCAATCCTTCGGCGTCAAATACGTCGCGTCCGGAAACCCCGGACGCACCGATCGTTTCCGAGTAGATAAGGTCGAATTGTCGCAGATACTAGGCACTGACCACGGGGTTTTTGCAGGTTTATGCCAAGATCACTTGACGCGGGTCAGAACCCTAAAGCATGGGAAGATTGCTTTGCTTCAAAAGCTGCATCAGCGTTTCTTTGGATGAGGCCCGGTGTGCCCGGTGGATACGCCTTGCACCTCCTGCGTCACCTTTAGCGATTGCATCCAGCACCCCACGGTGATCTGCATTCGATTTCAGTGGCAAGGGGCGCAGATATAGCGTGACAGCTTTCGCCCGGCGCACCTGATCAGCCATCAAGGCGACAATGGCACCGACCCGGCCATTCCCACCTAACCGCACCAATTCCTGATGGAAACGGTCGTCCGCCGCAGCCCAAGCCACCCGATCTTCTTGCGCGAGCGCGTCGTCCATGTCCGCAATGGTTTGCTTGAGATCAGCAAGGGCGTCTGCATCATAATTTTTCGCAGCCGCCTGACCCGCCGCCATGCTTTCCAGCACGGTCAGCACATCATAGATCTCTTCCATATCCTGAATTGAGATCGGCAAAATCCGCACGCCCCGCCTTGCCTGCACTTCAACCAATCCTTGCGCCTCAAGCGTCAATGCGGCTTCGCGGACGGGGGTGCGCGACATACCAAGCCGCAGCGCAAGTTCGGTTTCCAGATGGTTCGATCCCGCCGGTAGTATCCCCGCGAAAATCAGCTCGCGCAGTTTTTCAACGGCGATCGCCGAGTTGCTTTTAGGCTTGGAGGGACGTGGTGCGATCACCTAAATCTCCGATTTTGTGCCAGTTTCATCAGACTTATAGACTGCAAGTTCCGCAGCAATGACATGTAAATAGTCGGCAGCTTCATTTTCTAGCGGAGTTCCGTCCAGGATTCCGTTGACCACATGTAACTGCAAAGCATGGGTACAATCACCCCCAAACCCTTTATGGGTATCAGGGGGCAATATCACATCCTCGGTGATCTCTCCAAATGGCCGCAAGTGCACGGCACCGTTCCCGGTCAGTACCAAGGTGCCCTTCGTGCCCTCAAACAAACCTTCGCCCATTGTTCGGCGGCTGTTGTCAGCCGCGTGATCCAGGCAGCGATTGCCATCCAGCACGGTGCGCATTCCGTCGGGGTGGTCGAACACGACGATACCGGCGTCTTCGCCCAGAATAACCGGATTGATACGGCGCAAATCCGCATAGACATGTGTGGCGTTACCAAACAGAAAACGGAACACATCTATGTAGTGCACACCGGTTTCATGGATTAACAGGCGCGGCATCTCGCGAAAATAGGGCTGGCGGTCCAGATAGGCGTCCGGGCCCTGCCCGTCACCTGGGCGCAACCGAAATATCGCTTGGACCGGCTGGCCAATGCGGCCTGCACCGATTGCAGCGCTGATCGCACGAAACCAAGGTTGAAAACGGAAATTCTCGTGGATAATCAGGGGAATGCCCGCGCTTGCCGCCAAATCTGTCATCTCCATGGCTTCGTCATAAGAGGTGCAGAACGGCTTTTGGCAGACAATGGCACGCGCATTGGCCGCGATCGCAGCTCTGATTGCGGTCGCATGGCCGGCCGACGGCAGGATGATATCAACAATATCCGCCTCAACGATCCGAAGCATATCGGACATGTCGCGGAACGCGGCCACACCGGTCGCTTGGGCCCGGGCGACATCCCAGTCGCAAACGCCAACAAGCTCGGCGCGGGGCATGCGTTGCCAACTGCCAATATGAAACTGGGCAAAATAGCCCGCACCGATACAAGCAACACGTAATTTCATCATGCCAATGCGGCCATGACCGCGTCTCCTGTTTGCTGCGTTGTTGCAGCGCCACCAAGGTCGGCTGTCACAGCCTGACCGTCTTGCATTGTTTTTTCGACGGCCTCGCGCAATCGTTGCCCGTCAGTGGCCAGAGCCATCACATCGTGGCGCACGCCCAACCACTCCAGCATCATCGCCGCTGATAAAATCATGGCCATCGGATTTGCCTTGCCCAGCCCGGCAATATCAGGTGCTGATCCATGACAAGGCTGAAACACCGCCTGCTCTAATCCAATATCCGCCGAAGGTGCGACACCCAACCCACCCATCAAGCCAGCACCCAGATCAGACAGGATGTCGCCAAACATGTTTTCCGTCACAAGCACGTCAAAGTCCCACGGCTTTTGCACCATCCAAAGTGCTGTCGCATCGACATAAGCGTGATCAGCGATCAAATCGGGGAAGGCCTTGGCCTCTTCATCGAAAATACCTCGGAAAAAGGCAAAGGCGCGGAATACGTTTGCTTTGTCGACACAGGTGACACGACCCTTGCCCTGTCCGCGCGCCTTGCGGTCCTGCGCCAAGGAGAATGCAAAACGAAACAGTTTCTCGCTGACGTCGCGGGTGATCAGCATCGTCTCGCGCGCTTCATGGCCGGTCACTTCGCCTTTGCCCTGCGTATAGAACAGACCTTCGGTGCTCTCGCGGATCAAGACAAAGTCCACCTCGCGGCCATCTGGTATAATCAGTGGCGTCTTATGACCCGGACCAATGCGGACTGGCCGTACACCAGCAAAAAGGTTGAACGCCTTGCGCAAGTCGATCTGCGGCGAAATCTCTGTGCCATCTTCATAGCGGACGTCCGGCAAACCCATTGCTGATAGCAGGATGGCATCGGCATTGCCTGCAGCCTCCAGTGACGCGGCGGGAAGGCTTTCGCCGGTATTGGCATAATGTGATGCCCCGGCAGGATGTGACGCAAACGACAGGTCATAGTCTGACGACGCATCGGCCAGCTGACGCAGGATCGCAACAGTGGGCGCCATAATCTCGGGCCCGATTCCATCACCGTCAAACACAGCAATATCGAAGTTTTGCGTCATTTTATGACCCCATCTGCGTTTCAATTCTTGACAACGTATACATTAATGCATGCATAAAGCCAGTATACGAATTGAAAATTTTGCGTTGCGTCATCGCATCGCCCCGTCCAACGTGACGGAACGAAAAGAAGGGTTCGGGCATGTATGCCGTCTGTGTAACATTCCAACTTCATTCCGGCAGCGCAGAGGCATTCATGCCCTTGATGCTGGAAAATTCCCGGGTATCCCTGCTTGATGAACCGGGCTGTCTTCAGTTTGACGTCTTGATCAACGCGGACGACCCACAGGTCGTCTTTCTGTATGAACTTTATGACAATCGCGCCGCCTTTGACGCGCACCTTCGCAGCGATCATTTTCGACAGTTCGACAAGGCCGCCGCATCAATGATCATCGACAAACAAGTCAAGACTTGGGACACCGTAACACAATGAGCGACTGGGAAGTTCACGCCGTCAAATACGCCGACCGCAATGCGCGCACGCGCGCAGATAGTTTCATCTTTGATGACAACCACGATGCACCGCATGCAATGGATTATTTCATCTGGGTTCTGCGACGCGGCGCCGACGTTATCCTCGTCGACACTGGCTATGATGATGCCGAAGGCGTGGATCGTGACCGTCCGGTTCGGATGAACCCGCACGAAGCGCTTGCACCGTTGGGCCTGAGGGCAGAAGACATCACGACAGTCATCGTCACGCACCTGCACTATGACCATGCTGGTGGGCTGCATCTGTTTCCCAACGCAACGCTACACATGCAAGCGGCAGAAATGGCCTTTGCGACTGGCCCCTGCATGTGTCACGACACCCTGCGGATGCCTTTCACCGCAGGTCATGTCTGTGAAGCGGTAAAACGTCTTTACGCTGGTAAACTGGTGTTTCACGACGGCGAGGCGCAGGTCGCAGACGGTGTCACAGTGCACTGCGTCGGTGGCCACTCACGCGGCCTACAATGCGTCCGGGTGCGGACCAGCGCGGGTTGGCTCGTGCTGGCGTCAGATGCCGCGCACTATTACGAGAATTTCGAGGCGCGCAAACCTTTTCCGATCGTCGTGGATTTGCAAAATATGCTTGATGGCTTTGACATCCTCTACCGGCTTGCCTCATCACCATCGCTGATCATACCGGGGCACGACCCACTGGTCCGCGAAAAGTTCCCGACAGGGAACGCCGCCCATATCACGCGACTTGATCAAGGGCCCAAGACATGAAAATCGGCGTCATCGCAGACGATTTCACAGGTGCGTCCGACATCGCCCTGACGCTGGCCGAGGGCGGTATGCGAACGGCACAGTTTGTCGGCATCCCTGACAATGCCGTCGATGTAGACGCTGGGGTGATCGCGCTCAAGTCCCGAACCATTCCCGTGCAGGACGCGGTTTCACAAAGCCTTGCAGCCTGCGATTGGCTCAAGGCGCAAGGCGCCGCGCAGATCATCTTCAAGGTTTGTTCGACCTTTGACAGTACGGACGCTGGCAATATCGGTCAGGTCACACAGGCCTTGGCCGAACATCTGAAGGCCAAACATGTGATCGTGTGCCCAGCCTTTCCGGCCAATGGGCGCAGCGTTTACATGGGGCATCTCTTTGTTGGTGATGTGCTGCTCAATGCATCCGGCATGCAGGACCATCCCCTTACCCCGATGACGGACCCCAATCTGCGGCAGGTCCTCGCACGCCAGACAGACTGGACCGTTGGTCATGTGCCAAATCCAACGGTGGCTGCAGGCGCACAAGCCATCGTTCAGGCATTCCCGAACGATCCGGCCATGCTGATCGCCGATGCAATCTCAGAAGATGACCTTTTCGCAATCGGGAAGGCCGTTGCAGGCTTACCGTTATTGACCGGCGGATCAGGCATCGCACTTGGTCTGCCTGCCAACTTCGGGTCCACTCCCGCAACACCGCCATGGCGCGGTGTCAGCGGATCTGGCGTGATCCTGTCAGGCTCTTGCAGTCGCGCCACACGCGGGCAAGTCGCCGCATACAAGCAGACGGCACCATCGCGCGAAATCACAGCTGGCGACGTCATGGAAGGCCTGATCTCAGCCGAGGAACTTGCCGACTGGGTGATGATCCAGGACGCGCCTCCGCTGGTCTATTCATCTGCTGATCCGGCGGTTGTTGCCCAAGCGCAGAAAGACTTTGGCCGCGATGTGATCGCAAACAAGATCGAAACACTCTTTGCCACCCTTGCAGGAACATTGGCCAAGCGCGGCATTACGCGGATGGTCGTTGCAGGTGGCGAAACCTCTGGCGCTGTTGTCACCGGTCTGAATGCGGATACCTTGCTGATCGGTCCAAAGCTTGCGCCGGGTGTCCCAGTCTTACGTCACAATGACATGGCGCTGGCCCTGAAATCAGGCAACTTTGGCGCCAAGGATTTTTTCACCACCGCCCTGCATGATATGGAAGTCAGCACATGAGCGAAGAAACAAGAACGCGCGAAGATATCACGCGTTTTGCCAAGTCAATCTTTGATCGCGGGCTGACCTGCGGGTCCTCCGGAAACATTTCCGTGCGCTTGTCTGACGGAACATTGCTCGTCACGCCAACAGGCAGTTCGATGGGGTTTCTGGACCCTGCCCAGATCAGTCACCTGTCTGCCGACGGCCAACATCTGGCAGGTGATGCCCCGACCAAGGAAGTCTCTTTGCATACGGCCTTTTATGACACGCGCGCCGGCACAAGCGCAGTCGTTCATTTGCATCCCACACACTCGGTCGCACTGTCCATGCTGCCTGGTATTGACCCCGACAATGTCCTGCCACCACTCACGCCCTACACCATCATGCGGTTGGGCAAGGTCAAGCTGCTACCATTTTTCCTGCCCGGAGACCCCGGCATGGGTGACGCGGTGCGCGGACTTGCGGGCAAGCGCAGCGCTGTTCTGTTGGCCAATCACGGGCCGGTTGTTGCGGGCAAGTCGCTCGATGCGACGGTCTATGCTATGGAAGAGCTGGAAGAAAACGCGAAGCTAGCCATCCTGACCCGCAGCCTGGACGCCATCGGAATGACGGACGCCCAAGTCATGCAAGTCGTGCGGCAGTTCAACGTCGACTACGATTGATCAGCCCGCGTCAGGCAGTGTGAACTCAACCCGACGGTTCGCCGCGCGACCTTCGGGGTTATCCGCCCCGTCGTCGGTCAGATTTGGGGCGATTGGGTCGGCTTCACCGACACCGCGGGCAACGACAACATCAGCACCCAATGCAGTATTGGCAATCAGCCAGTCACGGACCGCCTCGGCCCGTCGTTGACCAAGCGCAAGGTTAAAGTCCTGATCACCAATTGCGTCTGTGTGGCCGGTGATCTCGATTGATGGAACACCCTCCAGCTTTTCGGCGACACCGCGCAAAACCTCAAGCGCGGCGGGCTCAAGTGACGCATCGCCAAAGCTGAACAGGACGTCCGACAGCATAACCATCGCATCAACCTCGCCGTCTTCATTGGTCCGCACATCCAGCGCCGGATCAGAGGCTGCGATATCTTCAAGACTTGGTGTCTCATCGGCCATGACCTCATCCGCCATTTCTGCCTCGATAGCTTTGTCCGCCATGACTGCATCTTCCATCACATCCTCGGCCATCGTGTCTGCCATCACATCGTCTGCCTTGGCATCATCGGCCATTTCCTCAACGGCTTTTTCCATGACTTCTTCGGTCATCGCGTCTGTTTCAGTTATATCTTGCTGGGCAAAGGCTGGGCCGGACGTGGCAGCCAGCAGGCAAAGTGTCAGCAGGTGGTTGGTATGCATATCATCTATCTCCGAAGGTAGCTGTCAAAACTCCGCATCTTGCTACGGCACAACCCCAAGGCGCGTAAAATGAACCCTGATCATATCGGCGTCATGGGTTGTTTCAGTCGGTATGATCTGGACAACGCGGGGCGGCTTGTGCGCAAGATGAAGGCATAGATCAGCAGGAAGACCATCATGCCCAAACTTAAGACATCGGCCGCTGCACTTGTGGCAAACGCACGTGCGCGTATCGAAGAAGTCGAAACGCCCGATGCCATTGCGATGCTTGATGATCCTGATGTCACTTTCGTCGATCTCAGGGATATCCGCGAACGTCAGCGCAGCGGGGCCATACCGGGAAGCTTTCACTGTCCGCGGGGTATGGCGGAATTCTGGGTCGATCCCGACAGCCCCTATTTCAAGGAAATCTTCGGACAAAATCGCACCTTTGTCTTCCATTGTGCTTCGGGTTGGCGATCAGCCCTCACAGTTGCTACGCTGAACGATATGGGCTTTCCGGCGGCGCATCTGAAAGACGGGTTTTCAGATTGGCAAAAGCACAACGGGCCCATCGACAGCCCCGACCAGACGTCTTAAACCGCAGATATGTCCGCGCAGCCACATGAACCCGCTCTGCGTCCACTTGGCGTGGATGGGGTATTGGTGCGCTTTGCCGAAACAATGTCCGAAGAGGCAAACGCAAGCGCGCAAAGTTTCCGCGACCTCGTCCTTGAAGCTGAGGTCGCGGGCGTGACCGAGGTTGCATCCTCGCTTGTCTCGGTCCGGATTGGCTTTGACCCAGAGAAGACCAACCGCCAAGAAGTCAGCCAAGCGATCCGCACACTTCTGACCCACCACAAATCACCCATCACGACACCCAAACGGCTGTGGCGCATTCCGGCTGCCTTTGGCCCTGATCATGCACCACAATTGGCCGAGGCCGCAGCCCTTGCCGGGCGAACCCCAGAGCAGGCAATCTCGGATATCGAAGCCGCGACAACGCATGTGATTGCCATTGGATTTGCGCCCGGTCAGCCGTATCTTGGGATGCTACCAGAACAGTGGAACATTCCGCGCCAACCGCAATTGACGGACACGCTGCCGCGCGGTGCGCTGATCACAGCCGTGCGTCAGCTGATCATCTGGGCCGCCGATGCGCCCACGGGCTGGCGGCACATCGGCCAAACCGCATTCCGGGTCTACCTGCCAGAACTGGCGCAGCCCTTTGCGTTGGCACCCGGAGATGCTGTGCAGTTCGTGGCTGTCTCTGACAGCGAATTTGATACTATCAGACAGAACGCTGACACCAATGGCGGTGCCACCTGCGAGGTCCTGCGATGACACCGCAGTTGACCATTCATGCCGCCGGACCCGGCCTCACTGTGCAGGATATGGGGCGACCGGGCTGGAAAGCGCATGGTCTGTCGACCGGCGGCGCGGCCGATCCACTGGCCTTGCTGGAGGCTGCCGCAATTCTTGGCACCCCGCCTCACAATGCGGCACTCGAGATGATGGGATTTGGCGGCACATTCAGCACCAATGTTGCTGTCCGTTTCACCCTCACCGGGGCAGAGATGCAGGCCAACATAGCCGGGCACCCTGTGGCACCAAACACAAGCCAGTTTCTGCCCGCTGGTGCCATGCTAACCATCGGCGGAGCCAAGAAAGGTGTCTTTGGCTATCTGAGCATTGCGGAAGGCATAGCAACACCCGCCATCATGAACAGTCGGGCTGCGCATTTGACAGCGGGAATTGGACGAACACTTGAACCCGGTGATCAGCTGCCATTGGGAACAGACCACAACCTTCGGCGTGCGCCCACAAAACTGCGGAGCGCGGATAGGCTTTCAGGGGGTGATCCGCGTTATGCCCGGACCACAAACAGACCTTTTTGCACCACCGACCATCGCAGACTTTCAGGAAGAAACCTTCACCAGAAGCCCGCGCGGCAACCGCCAAGGCGTCCGACTTGATTATGCCGGCGACAGGTTTGGTACCAGCGGCGGACTGAACCGTGTCTCTGATCTGATCGTGCCGGGTGACATCCAGATGACCGGAAATGGGGTCCCATATGTCTTGCTGTGTGAATGTCAGACCATTGGCGGCTATCCCCGTATTGGCAACGTAATCCCTGCCGATCTGCCAAAAATCGCGCAGGCGGCCCCCGGCGCAAAGATCAAGTTCAGGTTCCTGTCCGTCGAGGAAGCCGACGCAACAGCCACATCACATCGCGAAACGCTCCGCCAGCTGACAAAGATGTGCGGGCCCATGATCCGCGCACCGCATGACATTGCGGACCTGCTAGGCTACCAATTAATCTCGGGGGCGACACCCGGCGATGACTTGGAAAGACCCTGATATGACACGCACCGTCGATTTGAACGCAGATATGGGCGAAGGATTTGGTCGGTGGACCATGGGAGACGATACTGCGCTGCTGGATATCATCTCGTCTGCAAATATCGCCTGCGGTTTTCATGCGGGCGACCCTGACGTCATGGACAAGACCATGCGGCTAGCGGTCGCGAACGGCGTCGGGATCGGCGCGCATCCGGGATTTGCGGACCTCAAAGGGTTCGGGCGGCGCAAGCTGCCCCTGCCAAACGACGAAATTGCGCATGCGGTGGCCTACCAATTAGGTGCCGCGCAAGCGATGGCCAAACGCGCCGGCGGGCGGGTTCGGCACCTGAAACTGCATGGCGCACTTTCGAATATGGCGTCGGTTGATCACGCCTTGGCGCGCGCTTGCTATCAGGCAGCGCTCGACGTGGACCCTGACATCGTGATCATGGTGCTGGCCGCGACCGCAATGGAAGAGGTCGTCCGCGAGCTGGGCTGCCAATGGGCAGGCGAAATTTTCGCCGACCGCGCCTATAACGATGACGCAACGCTGGTTGACCGCAGCAAACCCGGCGCTGTCTTGCATGATGCAGAAACCGCTGCGCCACGCATCTTGAAAATGCTGAATGCAGGCGCGATCATTGCGCAATCGGGTAAACACATTCCCTGCCAAATCGACACGATCTGCCTGCATGGCGACACAACCGGTGCTGTCACAATGGCGCGTGAACTCCGCAAACACCTGACCGACGCTGGCGTCAAAATCGCGCCTCTTTGACTATTGCGCGGGCGGCTTAAAGCCATCGGGAACATCGTCACGACTATCCAAAATGAAATCTGCCATGACCTCACCTATCTTCGGGGCCATGCCAAACCCGATCTTAAAGCCACCATTGGCGATGAAATCGCCCGGCCGCGTCGGGTGCAGCCCCAACACAGGCGCGCGGCTTTTGCTGCGGGGACGCACACCGGCCCAGCGCTCCAGCACCTCGGACCCGTGCAGGATCGGAAAGGCGGTCATCGCCCGCTGCAATACATCATCCAGTGCCGCATCCGTACCGAAAGGATCGTCAAAGTCCCGTTCCGACGTCGACCCGATCGCCACGGTCCCGTCCCCATGCGGAATAATATGCAAAGCATCAGCAAAAAGCTGCGGTTGACCTGCGGCATCAAACCTCAAAAGAGCCGCCTGCCCTTTGACGCCATTGCCGCCAATCTCTTGCATCCCCGGCCAACCGGTCGCCCAAACAACCTTGCCCTGCGCATCAACGTCCGCCAAAACCTCACCACCCAGGGCAACCACAGCACCAGCCAAGGCTTGGGTTGCGCGACGGGGGTGGATCAAGGCAGACAACGTATCGTGCACGACAAAACCCGTGGGTGACGGCGGCATCCATGTCACATCACCTGCCGGGATCACCTCCCAAAGCGCTTTGCCTTGCCATAGGTCTGCAGCACTGACTGCGCGCGCGCGCGCCAGTTCAACCGCACGCGCATCTGCCAAAGGTTGCAACCGCCCGGACCGGGCATAGCCCACATCAACACCTGACAGATCCGTAACATCACGCCAGAACGCCTCTGCCATGATCAGGCTCTCAAACTGAAAAGCCTTCTTTTCATTCCAGTTCTCCGGCACATGTGGTGCCAACGCACCGACCAAGCCACCACTGGACCCCGATGCCACCCCATGCGGATCAATGACCCGCACTGCCACACCACGGCGCGCGCAGGCATAGGCCACCGACAGGCCAAAAACACCCGCGCCCATGACGGTGACATCAGCCGTTGCCATTCCACATCCTTCCGCTCAAGGTTGGCGCATACGTAAGGCATGGACCGATGACAGACCAGACAGCAAAACTCGACTGGCGGGATGGTGTGCCGATCGCCGCGGCCTTTGATGATCCCTATTATTCGCTTGAGAATGGTCTGGCCGAAACCCAGCACGTCTTTGTGGAAGGCAACGATCTGCCAGTGCGGTTCGGTGGCGATTTTCATATCGGGGAGCTCGGCTTTGGCACCGGCCTGAACCTATTGGTCACTTGGGCGGCATGGGCAAAGGCAGGACGGCCCGGCACGCTGCACTTCACCTCGTTCGAGGCCTTCCCGCTGAGCTTGGATGATATGCGCAACGCGCTGTACCACTTTGCATCTATCAAAGCTTTTGCCGATATCCTGCTTGCAGAATGGACGCCGGGTAGTGGACCAGTCACGCTGACCGATGGGCCGACGCTGACGGTTATTCCCGGCGACGCGCGCCAGACGCTCCCTGCCTGGGACAGCACCGTCGACGCATGGTTTCTGGACGGATTTTCACCCGCCAAGAACCCCGAGCTGTGGGAACCCGACCTGCTGCGCGCGGTGGCCATCCACACCAAACCCGGCGGGACAGCGGCGACATATTCTGCCGCAGGCCACGTCCGGCAAGGTCTTGCAGCGGCGGGTTTCGACGTCGCCCGCGTTCCGGGTTATGGCCGCAAACGCCATATGACACGCGCAAAGATGCCCGATGCAGAATAACCCGCGTCTTGGGATCATGCTGATGATCGCGACCACTTTCATCTTTGCGGTGCAAGACGGGATATCGCGGCATCTCGCGGACAACTACAACGTCATCATGATCGTGATGATCCGCTATTGGTTCTTTGCGGCCTTCGTCATCACCATCGCGACCCGGCAGTCTGGGTCAATCCGGGCCGCTGCAGCAACAAAACAACCCATCCTGCAAATCGCACGGGGGGTCCTGCTAGCGCTCGAAATTTGCGTCATGGTCAGCGCCTTTGTCTTGCTTGGGCTTGTGGAAAGCCACGCTATCTTTGCCTGCTACCCGCTGCTGATCGCTGCCCTGTCCGGCCCGGTGCTTGGCGAACAGGTCGGATGGCAAAGGTGGGCGGCCATCGGGATTGGTTTCATCGGCGTGCTGGTCATCCTGCAACCCGGCTACACCGTTTTTGCGCCCGCTGCGGCCATTCCCCTTCTTTCTGCTTTCATGTTTGCACTTTACGGGCTGCTGACCCGTTACGCCGCCCGCCAAGATAGCACCGCGACCTCATTTTTCTGGACAGGCACGTCAGGCGCGGTCGTGATGACACTGGCCGGTGTCTGGTTTTGGGAGCCAATGACAGCCGCCGATTGGCAATGGATGGCCGCCCTTTGCGTCGCAGGTGCCCTGGGACACTGGCTGCTGATCCGCACATACGAGGTGGCCGAGGCAAGTGCAGTTCAACCCTTCGCCTATCTGCAACTGGTCTTTGCAAGTGCAATCGGATTGCTATTGCTGGGTGAAACACTCCGGCCCAATGTCGCAATCGGCGCCGCGATCGTTGTCGCGGCCGGTCTGTTTACGCTGTGGCGGTCAAAGCAGCGCGCAAACTAGGGGCGTGCAACCGGCCGAACAGCCGGCGTTTCTTGCGATACCAACGGCGCGGGTTGCGGTTCTTCTGGCGCAGCAGCCACCTCCTCTTGCGGCAATGGACGCGCCCTTGGGCGCAACAGCGGCTTGGCACCGATCAGCAACTCAGTAAACCGCACCGGACCGGTCTCTCCCGTTAGGCGCGCCTGATAAACCGGGATGCTTTCGGTCACGCGCATCACGTAATTCCGGGTTTCACGGAACGGGATATGCTCGATCCAGTCCACGACATCCATTTCCAGCAAGCGCGGATCACCACGTTCATCCATCCACCGCTTTGGACGGCTTGGTCCGGCATTATACCCTGCCGCAATCATCACAGGGCTGCGTCCAAATTCACCTTTCAGATAGTCCAGATAGGCCGTCCCCAACGTCGCATTATAGCGCCAGTCATTCGTCAACCGTCCACGCGCATAGGGCAGACCCAGATTGCCCGCCACCTCTTCCGCTGTAGCAGGCATCAATTGCATCAGACCCAGCGCGCCAACAGGGCTGCCGATCCCGATGTTGAATTCACTTTCCCGTCGCGCGATGGACAGGGACAACGCGGGGTCGGCGGGTAAATCCATCTCGGCCAAATCATGCAAGGGATAGTAGATCTCTGGTACCAGCCGCCCGACACGCACCGCCGATTTGCCCAGCAACAGCGTGTAATACTGCTCATCCAGATTGTTCAGATAGGCACCGACTTGGGCAAGTTCTTCGGCATCCAAGACCCGACCCAGATGGGCAAAGAATGTCACCGCCGCACCGCGTTCGCCGCTTGCCAACAGGATCATCGCGGCCTGCACCATGTCGTCGTCGAACACGGGCGCATCCTGCCAAACAGCTTCTGCCCCAGCTAAGGCGGCGCTTAGCGGACGGCCAATTTTCTCGGACGCCAGAAGGCCATAAAAGCTGGTTTGGTGATCTGCCGCATCGCCAAAGGCAGCCGCCGCCAGTTCAGCATTGCCCTGAACCTCATGCGCCCTGCCGATCCAGTAGTTCATCCGCCCCAGCGAAATCGGACTGCTGGACGCCCGCAAAGCATTCTCAAAATGGCCCAGCGCTTGGGCAGGGTCACCCAGATAGGTCAGCGACAGATATCCCGACAACCACTCCAGATCCGCATAAGATGCACCTTCGGTCAGATAGTGCCGCGATGCCAGCGTGTAGGCCTGATCAGCGCGCCCTTCGCGCATTTCCCAGCGCGCCAAGATACGCCGCCAGCCGGACCAGCGAAACGGCTCGCCCAAGGCCGCGCGGCTGGTCGAGCGATCCAATAGCATTTTGACGGCATCTGTGCGCTCACCACGGCTGGCCAGCCACGAATATCGCGCATAAGCCAACCCCGCGTCTTCACGCAGGGCGCGTGGAACATCACGCAACATCCCCGGCAACCCGCGCGCGCGGGTGATATAGCCGATCCGCGCCGTGGCCAGTGCCGCCTGATCGTCATCCATCAGTGGCAACATACGCGCGGCATCCTCGGCCCGGTCGCGCCAGAGCAAAGCATCGGTGCGGGCGGCATGAAATGGGGTCAATTGCGGACCAAAAGCGTCATACATCGCCTTTTGCCCCTGATCGCTTAGCCGCAAACCGATCCACGCATCGCGCAGCACATCGCGTGCTTCTTCCTCTTGATCCATCGCCAGATGGGCACGCGCCAAAGCAACAGCCCCTTTTCCGGTGCGGGGTGCTATACCCTCAAACCAACCCAGAACGGTCTCGGGGTTTGCACCGCGCACAATCGACCGCTCCGCATGCGAACGCAGCGTATCCAGCCCCGGCCAATCCGCGCGGCGTGTCAAAAAGCTGCGAAACTCGGCGAATGTTCCGGTGCCATCGCGCAGACGCAACCACGTCAGCACGTCTCGCGTCACGGGGTCGGCGTCTTCTGCGATCTGATAGGCCACATCCCAATCGCTTTGTGCGGCATCAAGGGCGGCGATGCTTTTGGGATGCACCGATTGTGCCGATACCGTCGCCGCGGCGCTGATCATCATCATGACCAAGATCACAAGTCGCATAAAGTCACCGCCCAGATTTCTGTTATGCCAAAAGTAACGCAGAGCGGCGCAATGACAAACTCACAAACGCGGCAGTCGGCAGAAAAGCGGTTCACTGCGACCCAAAACCAAGGGCTTGTAGGATTTGCGTTCTCGCCCTAGTGTCCGCGCGATTTTACCCCGGCTGATCATAGCCATCAACAAGAAGGAAGCGTGCCATGTTTCGCGGATCACTCCCCGCCCTCGTCACGCCGTTTTTGAACGGCCAAGTTGATGTGGCTGCGCTAAAAAAACTTGTGAACTGGCATGTGGATCAAGGCAGCAACGGGTTGGTACCCGTCGGCACAACCGGCGAAAGCCCAACACTGAGCCATGCCGAACACGATCTTGTCGTTGAAACCGTGGTGGCCGAGGCCGCCGGCCACATCCCGGTCATTGCTGGTGCAGGGTCCAACAACACCGCAGAAACCGTGCGTCTGGTGCAAGCCGCCAAGAAAGCTGGCGCCGATGCGGCCCTTGTCGTCACACCCTACTATAACAAGCCGACCCAACGCGGGCTGATCGCGCATTTCACGGCGGCGGCAGACTGTGGCCTGCCGATTATCATCTATAACATCCCGCCGCGTTCGGTCATCGACATGACGCCAGACACGATGGCGGAACTTGCCAAGCACGACATGATCATCGGCGTCAAAGATGCGACAGCCGACCTATCACGCGTGCCTGCCCAGCGGATGCGCTGCGGTCCCGACTTTATCCAACTGTCCGGCGAAGACGCGACAGCCCTTGGGTATAACGCGCACGGCGGCCAAGGCTGTATCTCGGTCACAGCCAACATCGCACCAAAGCTGATCGCGGAATTTCAGGCGAGCACATTGGCCGGTGACTATGCCAAGGCGCTCACGCAACTGGACCGTTTGATGCCACTACACGAGGCAGTATTCACCGAACCCGGCTTGGTCGGCGCAAAATACGGGATGTCGCTACTGGGTTTGTGCAGCGAAGAGGTCCGCTCACCCCTCACCGGGCTGACGGACGCCACCAAAGAGAAAATGCGCGCAGCAATGGTCCATGCAGGCCTGCTGAACTAAGCCTCCCGCAACCAATCATCGACAAAACGCAACGCGCCGCAGCCCCCAAAGCTGGCGGCGCGTTCCAGCTCCGCCTGCAGCGCATTCAAGCGGCCCGACCCCATACGCACGCCCTGCTCTGGCCAAAACGCGCGCACGACCAACACGCCATCCTCGCGCTTCATATCTATCCGGCCAATCATGCGGTCGCCTTCCATCACCGGGAACACGTAATAGCCGTATTTCCGTTTCGGCGCGGGCACAAAAATCTCGATCCGGTAGGCAAAACCGAAAAGGCGCTCTGCCCGCTTGCGGTCGCGCAATGCAGGGTCAAAGGGGGACAGGATCTGCAAGCGCGGAACCGGTGGCGCAATCTCCAGCTCCATCACATCCGGCCATCCAAAAGACCGGCGCAGCTTGCCATCCACACCCTCCACATCAATCTCAATCACGCGACCATCGGCCAAAGCAGTTGCACACCAGGCCTTTGCCTCCGCCGGGGTGACGTGATCCCAAAACGCGGCCAACTCGCCGCTGGTGGCAAAACCCAAACGGTCCAAGGCACCTGCACAGCACCATTCAATCGTTTCCTCGACATGGTGACGGCGGTTCAAATGCTCGGGCGGAATAACCCGCTCTGTCAGATCATAGACCTTGGTAAACCCCTCACGACGCACAACAGACACTTGGCCCGACCGCCACAAATACTCCAGCGCCGTTTTGGACGGATGCCAATCCCACCAACCGCCAGACCCACGGCTTTCGTCCTCACCGACTTGGCCAGAGGTACAACAGCCCTCGTCCGAAATCCGGCGCAGCACCGCATCTATCTTTGCGGTGAAATCACCCCTGCGCCATTCCTTCCAGCGGGTCTCCATCCGGGTGGCATCGCGGGCAAACCGCAAACGCCAGTGGGCAAAGCTCTCGATCGGGATGATCGCGGCATCATGGGTCCAATGTTCAAACACCTGCCGGTCGCGGTGCAGCAAATGCTGCAAGGCTTTGGGGCGGTACTGCTGACGGCGGGACCACAAAATCAGGTCGTGGGCACGGGCAAAGGTGTTCACACTGTCAAGCTGCACAAAGCCGAGATCATCCATCACGCCCTTCAGATCAGCGCCCTTACCGGGACCAGAGGGGCGGGTCGCGAGACCATGGCGGGCCAGAAAAACATGGCGGGCCGACCGGTTACGCAAAACCGGGACGCTCATCGACCTAGCTGCATCATCGCAATGCCCTTTTCATTTCTTTGCATATCATTGTTCCTTGCGGCGCCACCCTTGTGCCAGTTCGCAGGTTCGCCTATCTGATCCCAACTATGGCCAAGAAACCCGAAAACAAAAACTACAAAGTCATCGCCGAGAACCGGCGTGCCCGTTACGATTTTGCCATCGAGGATGACCTCGAAGTGGGCATCATCCTGACAGGGTCCGAGGTTAAATCGCTGCGCATTGGTCAATCCAACATCGCCGACAGCTATGCGTCGGTCGATGACGGTGAACTCTGGCTGACCAATGCCTATATCGCGCCTTATGATCGGGCCATGTTCAGTCATGAAGAACGGCGCAAGCGCAAGCTTCTTGTCAGCCGCAAACAGCTCTCAAAGCTGTGGAATGCGACCAAACGCGAAGGGATGACCCTTGTGCCGCTGGTGATGTATTTCAATGACCGTGGGTTGGTGAAACTGAAGATCGCGACGGCCAAAGGTAAGAAGAACCACGACAAGCGCGCCGACGAAGCCAAGCGCGATTGGGGCCGTCAAAAACAGCGGTTGCTGCGGCACGGCGACTAAGGCACGCTATTTGTAAGTCGGTTGACCTGCATCCTGCAAGGCACCCCGCACGATACGCTCAATAGCTTTTGAATCATCGACAAACCGAAATCCCGAGATGTTCAGGATTTGCGTGTACCACAATAAATAGCGGATAATTTTGTTAAAGCGTTGGTCGGTTGCGATCGGAAGACGCTTCAGTGCTGCCTCACTTCCAAGTCGCGCGCGCAGTAGAACTGACCCCGCCTTCGGAAAATGGCTCACCCTCCAATCCGCATTAAGTTCACGGATAAAAACAGTGCTTATGGCAGAGCTATCAATAATGATTGCACGTTGATCAGTCAGTTTATACTGGGTGAGGGCCCGATGTTGCCGGTCAAGATAGGGCACTCCAATGAGGAAGAACAACCCATGCATCAGCATAACGGTTGCGACCAACGTCATGCCTAAAAACAGCGCCGGCGCCTTTGACCAATCGCCATTCAAGACAGCTGAGAAAGCTGAAACGGCGAAGACGAGCATATACACACCGACAAAGGCATAGATGAGGTGGAACACCGAATAGCGGATCCCTTGCCCGGGGCGACCTTCCCACAACGTAACCTCGCCAGAACGAAAAGGAACATTGTCGGTCATTCGAAAACCACGGTTAACTTCATGCCCGACTTCATAGCCACCCTTTCGGAACAAGCCTATGGGACCAGCGGTGACAGGTAAACAAAGCGCGCACAAGACCACTGGTTATGGGACAAAACCTGCCGTATTTCCCTTTCACAACCCAGCACAGCTCTAATAATGCAATACAAACAACAGCTCCGGTTCGCACACTCCCATTGCAATGTTACGTTGCGCGGCAGAGTCATTGGCATCAGGTGCTACACGCGCAACTTCTGAACGCTGTATGGACGCAATCTTACCGGTTCCGAACAGGCTTTCCCTTGTCTTAAATGCCTGCACAAGTTACCTCTGGCGCGACTGCCGAAAGGGGCTGTGTGATGTCTGCAATGCAATCTGATGATCCCAAAACACTGGTCAGCACTGACTGGTTAGTGGCCCATATCAAAGACCCAGATCTGCGGATTTTTGATGCCTCATGGTATCTGCCCGACATGCGCCGCGACGCAAAGGCCGAATATGCGGCAGGCCACATTCCCGGCGCGCGTTTCTTTGATATCGATGAAATCAGCGATGGCAGGTCCGAACTGCCGCATATGGCGCCGCCGGTCGAAAAATTCATGTCTCGCATGCGCGCTTTGGGTGTCGGCGACGGGCATCAGGTTGTGGTCTACGATGGCGCCGGGCTCTTCTCTGCCGCGCGCGTCTGGTGGCTGTTCAAACTGATGGGCCAACATAATGTGGCCGTGCTGGACGGTGGCCTGCCCAAGTGGTTGGCGGAAGGTCATAAAACGACCACAGCAGCCCCTACGATCCGCGACCGCCATATGACCGTAAAAATGGAAACGCACCGCGTGCGCGACGTGACCGAAGTGGCGCGTGCGGCCAAACTGGGCGATCACAGCATCATCGACGCGCGCCCAGCAGCCCGCTTCAAAGGCGAAGCGGAAGAACCACGCGAGGGCATGCGTTCGGGCCATATTCCGGGGTCCAAAAACGTCTTCTTCCAAGACCTACTGAACGCCGACGGCACGATGAAAGCCCCCAATGCATTGCGCACCGTTTTTAATGACGTGGGCGTCGATCTGCACAAGCCGGCCATCACAACCTGCGGGTCTGGCGTGACCGCCGCGATCCTGTCACTTGCCCTTGAACGCATCGGCAAAACCGATCATTCGCTCTATGACGGTTCATGGTCCGAATGGGGCATGTACGCCGACCTTCCTATCGCCACCGGAGCCTGAAATGCTGGAAAACCTCACCGCCCAACCCGCCGATAAAATCCTTGCCCTCGTGGCAAAATTCAAAGCGGACCCGCGCACTGATAAGGTCGATTTGGGTGTCGGCGTCTATAAAGACGCGACAGGCAACACGCCGGTCATGCGGGCCGTGAAAGAGGCCGAGCGTCGTATCCTCGCGGATCAATCCACCAAGGCCTATACCGGCTTGGCCGGCGATCCGGCATTTGGTGCAGCGATGAAAGACCTCGTTCTTGGCGATAGCGTCCTGAGCGAGCGCGTCGCAGCCGTGGCAACACCCGGCGGGACTGGTGCGATCCGCCAAGCGCTTGAACTGATCAAAATGGCAGCACCCAAGGCGACCGTCTGGCTATCCAACCCAACATGGCCAAACCATCCGTCCATTATCAAATACCTCGGCATGAAAATGGCTGAGTATCGCTACTTCGATGGCGAAACACGCGGTGTGGATTTTGCGGGCATGCTGGCCGACCTCGAAGCTGTCGCACCCGGCGATGTCGTTCTGCTGCATGGCTGTTGCCACAATCCGACCGGTGCCAACTTGACGTATGAACAGATGGCACAGGTGATCGGCATCATGCAGAACAAAGGGGCCGTGCCCTTTGTCGATATCGCCTATCAAGGGTTCGGCGACGGTTTGGCCGATGACGCCAAGGCCACGCGGCAAATCGCCAGCAGTTTCGAGAACTGCCTGATTGCCGCAAGTTGTTCCAAGAACTTTGGGATTTATCGTGAACGCACGGGTATCCTGATGGCGGTCTGCAAGGATGCGGATCAACAGGCGTTGACCCAGCAGAACCTCGCCTTCCTGAACCGCCAGAACTATTCCTTCCCGCCCGATCATGGTGCCCGCGTTGTCACCACCATTCTGCAAGACCCAGACCTGCGCGCCGACTGGGAAGCGGAGCTGGAAGAGACCCGCAATGGCATGCTCACCCTGCGTCAGCAATTGGCAGATGAATTGAAACGCCTGACGAATAGCGACCGTTTTGATTTTCTTGCACATCACCGGGGGATGTTCAGCCGTCTGGGCACCACGCCTGAGTTGGTCGAGAAACTGCGCGCTGATCATGGGATTTACATGGTGGGCGACAGCCGGATGAACATTGCCGGGCTGAATGCGCAAACGGTGCCTGCATTGGCCAAGGCGATTGTTGACGCTGGGGTCTAGTTTCAAACGCTAGGACGCGTTCAGGCGGTCCAAGACGGTTTTCTTGGCCGCTTCTAACGATGGTGTACCAACGATCCGACAAATCGGTATCGTTTGCCCAGCCAACCACCGTTCGTGCGCAGCCAGATTACGCCCGTCAAAGGCGGGATCCTCATAGCCTTGCGCCCAAGTCAGAAAGTCCTGGTGGATTTGGTGCATATCACCGCCAGCCTTGATACGATCGCCAAACCGGGCACTTTCGCGCGCGACAAGCCGTTCTAACCTGACCGGCGTTGGCAGATGCACAAAGACAATCAGGGTTGCCTGACTGACCAGCACCTGACCCCAACCGTTGCAGGCGCCCGTCAAAATCCAGCCGTCGTCGCCCAGTGCATCGGTCATGGATGCAATACGTTCTGTCGGGTCCCGTTTCACGGAAAAAGGTGGCTGCACAGGCGCCCAGAAATGATCATCGCTGTCGACATGCACCACGCCGATCTCAGACGCGATGCTTTGACCAAGGGTTGTCGTACCCGCACCAGACGCGCCAAAAATATACAGCTTGTGATGGATATGTGATGGCATTGCGTCCGGCCCTCTTGCGGGGTTTGACGTCTAATCCATCCCGCGAGCAACTTGCAACCGGTAGGCAGCGCAGTTGGAAGAACGATGAAAATGCTGCGGTTGCAAAATCACCTTGCCGCCGCTTGCGCAATATTCTACCTCTTGCCAAACGCTCGACGAAATAATCATACCGCAAGGATCACTCATGTCATTCCGCCTGCAACCCACGCCCCCTGCCCGTCCCAACCGTTGCCAACTCTTTGGTCCCGGCTCAAACACCAAGCTGTTTGAAAAGATGGCTGCGTCGGCAGCGGATGTGATCAACCTTGATCTCGAAGACAGTGTTTCGCCCTCTGACAAAGACACGGCCCGCGCCAATGTTATTCAGGCGATTAATGAGGTCGACTGGAACACCAAATACCTTTCCGTGCGGATCAACGGGCTGGATACACCTTACTGGTACAAAGATGTGGTCGATGTGCTGGAACAGGCGGGTGACCGGCTTGATCAGATTATGATCCCGAAGGTGGGCTGTGCGGCAGATGTCTATGCCGTTGATGCGCTTGTCACCGCGATTGAAACGGCCAAAGGCCGTACCAAGCCGATCAGCTTTGAGGTGATCATCGAATCCGCCGCAGGCCTTGCCAATGTCGAAGAAATCGCCGCGAGTTCCCCGCGCATGGCCGCGATGAGCCTTGGCGCGGCGGACTTTGCCGCCTCGATGGGCATGCAAACAACTGGCATCGGCGGCACGCAAGACAACTACTACATGCTGCACGGCGAAAACCGGCACTATTCCGATCCGTGGCACTGGGCGCAGACGGCCATCGTGGCCGCCTGCCGAACGCATGGCGTCCTGCCGGTTGATGGGCCGTTTGGTGATTTCAGCGATGACGAAGGCTATCGTGCGCAATCGCGGCGGTCGGCCACGCTTGGCATGGTTGGCAAATGGGCGATCCACCCAAAGCAGATCGCGCTGGCCAATGAGGTGTTCACACCATCAGCGGAGGCCGTGGCAGAAGCCCGCGAAATTCTGGCAGCGATGGAAGACGCCAAAGCACGCGGCGAAGGGGCAACAGTCTACAAAGGCCGCTTGGTCGACATCGCGTCGATCAAGCAAGCCGAAGTGATTGTGCGCCAGTCCGAGATGATCGCGGGCTGACGCGCACGCGTTTATTGCCCAGCAAGTGTCAGGCGTCCGGCTTCAAAGGCATCTCTGCAGTCGGTCGCATCCCGCATGATGTCGTCTTGAAGCAGGGGTGTGCTTGTCATGCCGGGACCCGCGAAGCGCATATCATCGCATTCGCCGTCATTGGACCACTCGCCCGCGTCATTGCCAAAATCGATTGCGCCGTCGTCTGAAACACCTGCTAAGCGAAGCTGACCGGCCTGAAACGCGTTCCGACAGTCGGTTGCGTCTGCCAGAACGTCCTCTTCCAAAAGCGGCGTCGATGTCAGACCGGGGCCTGTAAACCGCCCGTCATCACACTCGCCATCATTCGCCCATTCGCTGCTGTCATCGCCAAAGTTGATTGATTGCGCAAAAGCTGGATTGGTCAAACCAAGTGCAAGCGCGGCTGTCAAAGTGAGAATACGCATCTAAAATTCCTTTGCTGCGACATTTTGGCGGCACAGTCGCGTGTTTGCACGCCCAATGCAAATGGCAATAATGTGGCAACGTGGTCCCGTTGCACTTGCATCAACCATACGCCATATATCGTTGAACCGATGCATGAAGGCCCGCCGCTATGACCCAATACCTCGACTTTGAAAAACCGCTCGCCGAAATCGAAGGCAAAGCCGAAGAGCTGCGCGCCATGGCCCGCGAAAATCCGGAAATGGATGTCGAGAAAGAAGCGGCGGCGTTGGACAAAAAAGCGTCTGACCTGCTCAAGTCGCTTTACGGTGACCTGACCGCTTGGCGCAAATGCCAGGTCGCTCGCCACCCCGAACGTCCGCATTGTCAGGACTATGTTGATGCGTTGTTCACCGAATATACGCCGCTTGCAGGCGACCGGAATTTTGCCGATGACCTGTCCGTCATGGGTGGGCTTGCCCGTATCGAAGGCATGCCGGTGATGGTGATCGGCCATGAAAAGGGCAATGATACCAAATCCCGGATTGAGCGAAACTTTGGCATGGCCCGCCCAGAAGGATACCGTAAGGCGATCCGCCTGATGGAGCTTGCGAACCGCTTTGGGCTGCCGGTTGTCACGCTTGTGGATACCCCGGGTGCCTATCCCGGCAAAGGTGCCGAGGAACGCGGTCAGTCGGAGGCGATTGCGCGCTCGACTGAGAAATGTCTAGAGTTGAAAGTGCCCCTGATCAGCGTCGTGATCGGCGAAGGTGGGTCTGGCGGTGCTGTGGCTTTTGCCTCGGCCAACCGTGTCGCGATGCTGGAGCATTCAGTCTATTCGGTGATCAGCCCCGAAGGCTGCGCCTCGATTCTGTGGAAAGACGCTGAAAAGATGCGCGAGTCGGCGGAAGCCCTGCGCCTGACGTCGAAAGACCTGCATGAGCTCGGCGTTTGCGACCGGATCATCCCCGAACCCGAAGGGGGCGCGCATCGCAACCGCACCGCGGCGATCACAGCCGTCGGTGAGGCCATCGTCACAATGCTGAACGAATTGCGTGACCTGTCAGGGGATAAATTACGCACAGACCGGCGCAACAAGTATCTTGCATTGGGCTCCAAAGGGCTCGCGGCCTAGAGTTGCGCATTCTCAAAGGGCATTGGCAACTTTTGTTGCTGATCATTCTCGTGTTTGCGCTGTGGCGGACGCCGATTGTTGTGCCGCTCAAAATCCTTGTCGTTTTCTTTCACGAAGCCTCGCATGCGATTGCGACCGTCCTGACCGGCGGAAAAGTCGTAAGCTTGTCGGTCTCGCCCGATCAGGGTGGTTTGGTACTGAGCCGTGGTGGCAGCCGGTTTATCACGCTCACCGCCGGCTATCTGGGATCGCTGTTGATTGGTATGGGGCTGCTGCTGGCGGCGACGCGTACCAAGGCCGACCGCGCTGTGATGGCAGGATGCGGCATCGTCATGCTCGTGATTGCCGGGCTATATGTCCGAGGGCTTTTTGCATTGGCCTTCACCGTCGGCGCCGGTGCCGCAATGTTGCTGATGGCGCGCTATCTGGGTCATCACGTTAATGATCTGGCACTGCGTGTGATCGGCCTGACGAGTATGATTTATGTGCCTTACGACATTTTCAGCGACACGATTGCGCGGTCTGGCCTGCGGTCAGACGCGCGGATGCTGGCCGAGGAATTTGGCGGCACCACGATCATGTGGGGCGTGCTTTGGCTGGTGATCAGCCTTGCCCTGATTGGCTGGTGCCTGCGCTACGGATTGGGCCGCAGCAGCAATCTTAGGCTGCGCTGACTACCACATCGTCTTTTCTGCGCGTCCTGCCCAGTTGGCATCATACTCCGCACCGTCGAATGCCGCTTCTTGTTCGGTCAGCAAATCACCAACTGTTGGCAGGTCGGCGCTTTCGTCGGCTGATGTCCACACCCGCGCCCGCATCAAAGCACGGGCGCACTGGCTATAGATTTCAGCAATCGAAATGACGACGACACTGCGCGGCTGACGGCCTTTTTCGGCAAAACGCCCCAACAAGACAGGATCAAGAGACACAACCGCCGTTCCGTTGATACGGATCACGTTGTCAGAGCCGGGCACCAAAAACATCAGGCTGATGCGTCCGTCTGCGACAATATTGCGAAGCGTATCCATCCGGTTGTTCCCCCGCCAATCGGGCAGCAGCAGGGTCTTGTCATCCAGCTCCTGCACAACAGGGCCATCGTCGCCACGCGGGCTTCCGTCGGTGCCTTCCGGTCCGACTGTCGAAACAACACAAAAGCGCGACGCCATAATCCATTTGCGATAAAGCGGGGTCAGATGCGGGGCGATCTTGATCAATGACGCCTTGCCCGGGGTGCCATAAAGCGCCTCAAGTGCAGCAACGTCAGTGATCGTATGATCAGCCATGAAACCCAGCTTCATTGTTCAATCGGTCCGAGGCGGTTTCGATGTCATGTTCCAGCCGGGACATGAATTCATCAACCTCAAGACCGGGTTCGATGCGCGGAAGAAACTCGAAGACCGCTGTGCCGGGCATCCGCATGACGCCCCGCTTTGGCCAGAAAACACCCACGTTGGTGGCGACCGGAACCACGGGTTGGTTCAACTCACGATAAAGCGCGCCGGTGCCAATTTTGTAGGGGGCTTTCACACCTGGCGCGATCCGCGTGCCTTGGGGATAGATGATCAACTGCCCCGGCATCGCACGCCCGGCCTGAACATCAGCCACCATCTTTTTGATTGCCTGCCCGCGCTTGCCCCGATCCACAGGGATACATCCGATCCGCAAACCAAACTGGCCAATGATCGGCGCGTATTTCAGGATAGCTTTGAAGATAAATTTCCCACGCGGCATCGCGCCGTAGATCATCAGAACATCAAGAAACGATTGGTGCTTTGGGGCGACCATGACTTCATCGGTGGGCGGCTCGCCCCGGATTTCGCATTTCAGACCGATCATCCAAGACGCCGTCCATTTGATCCAGCGGCAGTAGGCATGACAGCCCGCGACGGCCCCATTGGCCGAGATAATCGCGGCAGGCAGATAAAGAATGCCAATCACCAACATCGCCACATACATCTGCGCGTTAAAGGCCAACGACCGAACCCATTGAATGGCAGTGCTCATGTTTGTTCCTTCAGCCTGCGAAACGCCGCAGCACGGGTCGCAAAGAAGGCAACTATCGCCGCGAGGACCGGGATCAGCAAGGGCCAAAGCCATTCGCCCCCCTCAAAACCAACACCCATCAAAAGGCTGCCCGAGGGGTCACCTTGGGGCATCAGCATCACGACGATCGTGCCAAGAACTGCGCCAGCAAGCGCGCCTGCTCCGGCACGCAATGTGTAGCGGCGCACGAAGGCACGGGCGATATAGACGTCTTTTGCCCCGACAAGGCGCAACACGCGAATAACCTGCACATTGGCCGCCAAAGAGGTTTGCGCGGCCAGCGTGATCATCGCCGCAACTGTTGCACCAATAAGCACGATTACCGACCAACCAATCAGGCGCACACGGGATGCAGCCTCCAGCAACGGGGCCCGCCAGGATGTGTGATCGTCCAGAATGGCACCCGGTGCCTGTGCCGTAAGTCGGGCGCGCAAACCCTCGGCATCATAGCCATCGCCATCTGCGACGATCTCGATCAGTTGCGGCACGGGCAATGCATCAAGTGGCAGATCAGGGCCAAACCACGGTTCCAGCAGTGCCTGTTGTTCATCCTGTGACAAGGCGCGCACACTGCTGATACCCGGCGTCGTTTCCAGCACCTCTAACGCGGACAACAAAAGCGCATCGGCCGTTGCAGGATCAGCGGGCAACCTGAGCGTTGCAGACTGCGCCAATTCGTCGGCCCAGGTACCGGCCACGCGGCTGGTCGTCAGGGACACGGCCAAGGCAATAATCGCCAGAAACGCCATCACCGCAGCCACAAATATCGTCAATTGCGCAGTTAGCCCGGTTGGCGGAACCGCACGATCTGCCTGCGGATCACCAACGATAAGTTCAAGCAAAGCTTTCATAGCTCTGCCCCCGCCTGTTGCAACTGACCGTCCTTGAGCCGCAGCACCCGCGCGCTGACGTCGGACTTCATCGACCGGATCATCGCCAGATCATGGGTCGCGATCAGTATCGTTTTGCCCATCTTGTTCAACTCAACCAGCAGTGCCAGCAGTCGCTGCGACATCTCCCAATCCACATTGCCCGTCGGCTCGTCCGCAATGATCACATCGGGCGAGACAATCACAGCCCGCGCCAAGGCCGCGCGCTGCCGCTCACCACCCGATAACTGCGGCGGCAACTGCCCTGCCTGCGCACCTAAGCCAACCCAGCTGAGCAGTTCTTCGAGGTTTCCCGCGGCCTCGTTCACCCGGTCCGACACGGTCAACGGCAGGGCGATATTTTCGGCAATGCTGAGGTGATCAAGAAATTGACAATCCTGATGCACAACCCCAATGCGTCGGCGAGACATCGCCACGGCATCACGATCAAGGGCTGCCGCATCTTGCCCAAACAACCGAACCTTACCGCCCATTGCCTGCAAATCAGCATAACACAGCTTGAGCAGCGTGGTTTTGCCAGCGCCGGATGGTCCGGTCAAAAAATGGAATGATCCGGGCGCAAGTGTCAGTGATAAATGGGAAAAAAGTGGGTTGCCACCATATCCATATGACACTCTATCAAGTTCAATCACGTGCGTTTCCCCTGCCCTGACACCGCTCCTTCTGCCCAAATCTGCAACAGGTTTCAATGTCTGCGCATGCCCACCTAAGCAAAACCTTTGCGTTTGGCGGTTCCGTTGATAAATTGCAGACGGCGACAACAATAAATCACCAAACACGCCGGGCAGAAGGAAGAATATCATGCGGCTGATTTGCCCCAATTGCGAGGCTCAATACGATGTCTCCGATGAAGCGATCCCTCCGGGGGGCGCGATGTACAGTGCTCGAACTGTCAGCAGTCGTGGTTTCAGACTGAAAAACCGACAGTGCCTGGACGCGAGTCATCCAAACTGATCCGGCCGAAACTGCCTGATGCGATCAAGGAAACGATCGCATCGCAGATTGAAGACAACAAAGCCGACGTGACCCCACCACGCAAGGAACTGGACGGCGCTGTGGCCAGCATTCTGCGTGAGGAAGCACAACGCGAAGGTGCGTTACCCGGCAACCAAACCTCGACGCCGCCTGCAACGCAGGCCGAAACACGCGCGGCCCCCGTTGATATGGACGAAACGCGCCAACGAATTGCGCAGATGACGCATGAGGAAGGCGGGACACCCGCGGGTCAGGGTGCGGCAGCAGCAGCGACGGCTGCAAATGTTCGCTCTGTTCCCGATATCAACGAAATCAACGCCGCCTTGCGCGCACGTGCTGAGGCCAGCGATACCTCGGGGCTTACCGAACAAGAAAAACGCGAAGCCGCCGAACGGGGCGGTTTCCGGCGTGGTTTCTTCTTCATTCTTGTACTGATCGCGATCCTGATCCTGCCCTATATCTTTGCTGATCAAATCACGGAAAATCTGCCGCAGACGCGCAACTATATGGCAACTTACGTGAACACGATCGACCAGCTGCGGTTGAGTATCAGCGAATTTGTTAGCGGGTTGACGTCTGGCTGATACGGCGACGTCGATGCATTTGTGGTTCCGCTAGAACTGGTCCAACAACCGGCGCAGGTAGTCCCGCTCCAGCTCGGGACGGCCTTGCTCGGCAGAGCGTCGGCGAATTTCGTCGAGTAGTTCTTCTGCCCGACGGTTGATATCTTCGCTGCTCAGCAGATTTTGGTCGGTTCCCAACTGGCCGGTGTTGCCCATTTCGCGTCCCAACGGATCACGCTGACCGGGCACTGGACGACCCGATGCCTCGCCTTGTTCAGAACCTTGACCGGGCTCTGCGTTCT
Source organism: Yoonia sp. JB2-21 (assembly GCF_055693545.1). Lineage (NCBI taxonomy): Bacteria > Pseudomonadati > Pseudomonadota > Alphaproteobacteria > Rhodobacterales > Paracoccaceae > Yoonia > Yoonia sp. JB2-21. The sequence continues at coordinate 2,333,563 of NZ_JBVFUC010000001.1, read as the reverse complement.
GGTTGTCTGCCATCGCTTGTCCCAGCTCGCGCATGCCGTTGCGCAATGCGTCCATCGCCTCTGCCTGACGATCTATCGCTTCGGCCAGATCACCGCCGCGAAGGGCCTCTTCGGCGTCTTCCATCGCACCCTCGGCCCGCTCCAGCGAGCGTCGTGCGACATCACCGGACTCGCCCTCAAGGTTCGGTAACCCGTCGCGCTGCCGTTGCAGTTCTTCGCGCAATGCGCGTTGACGTTCAGCCAAACTGCGCTGGTCACCCTCGCCACCGGCACCATCACCGCGCTGTTCACCGCTGCGGCCATCCTCGCCGACGCCCTGACCCTCACCTTGCCGTCCACCTTGGCCGGGCTCTTGTCCACTTTCACCTTGTTGGCCTTGCTGCTGACCGGGTTGCTGGCCTTGTTGGCCCTGCTGTCCCTGTTGTCCTTGCTGGCCCTGTTGGCCAGGCTGTTGCTGCTGGGGTTCACCCGGTTGACCGGGGCTGAATTGTTCTTGCAGATCACTAAAGCTGTCGTCGGATAGTTCTTCTTGCTCGCGCAATGTATCCGCGAGGTCCTGCATGGACTGCTCACCGGGTGTTTGCGGACCATCACCACCTTCACCTTGCGTGACGCGCAGGTTTTCCATCATCTGATTGAGCTGTTCCATCAACTCCTGCGCCTCGGCCATGCGACCTTCTTCCATCAACTCCTGGATGCGGTCCATCATCGCTTGCAGTTCATCCATACCCATGGCCTCGCCCTGCTCACCGCTGTCCGCCTGATCGGTGCCGTCATTGGGCTCCATTTCCTCAGCCAACATACGAAGATAGTCGTCAGTCGCTTCGCGCAACTCTTGCATCAATTCCGCGATTTCTTCGTCTGAGGCACCATCGCGCATCGCCTCGGCCAAACGCTCTTGCGCGCGGCGCAGGCGTTCGCGTGCATCTGCCAGGCGGCCATCTTCCAATTGGATCGCAAGATCCCATAAGGCCTGCACAATCTCGGCCTGCACTTCATCCGTCAGCCCAACATCTGAAAAGTTATCAAGACGGCGAATGATGGTCCGCAGGCGCAGGTAGGTGGTTTCGTTTGAGAAAAGACCCTCGGGGCGATGCGACACAGCACGCAAAATCTGGTTCACACGACGCGCGTTCGCCTTGGACCACATCAGGTCGCGCCGCTGTTCGATCACGGCCTTTGCGAATGGTTGAAAAAAGCGACGTCCTGGCAGAGCCATCGGCTCAGCCGGGGTCGTCCCCGTCTGTTCTGCGGCATCAATCACCTCGAGCTGCAGCGTGACCGGCATATTCGCCAGTGGATGCTCGCTGAGGTTATCAACGAGGAAATCCTCAAAATCAGATCTATCGCCGGTAAATGGCATCGGCAGATCAAGCACCAGTGGTTCGATGGGATCTGGATCAATTGTCAGTCCATGACGTCGATCAACCGCAAGCAGATCAAGGGTGATGGTCGCTGTCCCAAATTCAACACCATAATCATCAAAAGCGGCGAATGGCTGCGACAACTCGCCCATCGCGTCAGCCTCGATCGGGCCGGTAAGATCAACGGTGGGGCCGGCGTCTTCGACTGCCGTAACCTGCCATGTCGTCTCTTCTTCCCCACCAATCGTTAATGTGCCTGATTGGGTCACAGCAAACTGCTGTTGCGCGTCAGATGCGGCGCCCAACTCATCAACACGGCCTGACACAGTCTCGGCCACTGTCAGGGCACCAACCTCGCCATAAAGCCGTAAGGTGACCTGACTACCCTCAGGAACGCGCAAGGGTCCCGCTGGCACATCATTGAGGTAAATTGACGGCTTGCCCGTATATGCGGGCGGTTCGACCCAGCCTTCCCACACTGGACCGGTTGCAAGTGTCTGATCGCTGCCTGAGACGATTTCACCAACCGAACTGACGCGGAACAGCGAGCCGAACATCAAGGCCGCGACAAAGAACAACAAAGCCACAAAGCGCAAACCATAGGGATCGCGGTCTGAAATCCGCAAATCTGGTTCAACAGCGCGCGCTTCTTTGGTACGCTCTGCCATACGCTCCATATGCGCCTTCCAGACCGAGATAGAGGCGGCATCAGTGCTGCCAATCGCCTGCGTATCCGCGACAGCAGCAATCGGACGGCCCGGCATCGCGGCATCGACGCGTTCCAGTGCCTCGGCGGCGCTTGGCACTCTAAAGCGGCGGATACCCCAGATCAGTGTTGCGAAAAACGCCAGCACAGCAACGACGCCCGCGCCCCAGAAAACCTCTAGCGGGACAATGTCCTGCCAGCCCATCATCAAGGGCGCGAGGCTTAGAAAGATAACGGTCCAGAACGGCCAGAACGCGCGCACGACCTGTTCGGCCACCATCCCTGCGCGGGTGGCAGCGACGGGAAAACGCAAATGGCGCATCGGGTCATGCTGATTTTTCAGCGGGCCTCTCCCATTGTCTGTGGCGCGCGGTGGCTTTGCTTTACTGTAACCACTCCGGCAGCTTATCGCGTGCAATCATCTCTTCATAGGTAGGGCGTGGGCGGATAACTGCAAATTGATCGCCATCGACAAGCACTTCGGGGATCAATGGGCGCGAATTATACTCTGACGACATCACAGCACCATAAGCGCCCGCAGAGCGGAAGGCGACCAGATCATTGGCCTTTACGGCAGGCATATCGCGCGCCTTGGCGAAGGTATCGCCGCTTTCGCACACAGGTCCGACAATGTCATAGCGTGCGGGGGCCGCACCGGGCGTTGGTTCAACAACCGGTACGATATCATGCCATGCTTCGTACATTGCGGGGCGGATAAGATCGTTCATGGCACCATCTAGGATCAGGAACTCGCGGTCCTCGCCGGATTTCACATAGATCACCTTGGACACCATCAGGCCTGCGTTACCGGAAATCAGGCGGCCAGGCTCGATCTCAATCTCGCAACCCAGATGCCCCACGGTGCGCTGGATCAGCGCACCATAATCCGTGGGCAAAGGCGGTGCTGCGTTCGACCGCGCATAGGGGATACCCAAACCGCCGCCCAGATCAAGGCGCTTGATCTCATGGCCTTGCGCCCGCAGTTCCTCGGTCAGTTCCGCGACTTTGTTATATGCCGCCTCAAACGGGGCCAGATCGGTCAGTTGCGATCCGATGTGCACGTCAATCCCAACGATCTTAAGCCCCGGCAGGGATCCTGCCATCGCATAGACATCACGGGCACGGCTGATCGGAATACCAAACTTGTTCTCAGATTTACCCGTTGCAATCTTTGCGTGGGTTTTTGCATCAACATCCGGGTTCACCCGGATCGTGATCGGAACAATAGCACCCAATGATTGCGCGACCTGATCCAGCACGATCATCTCAGGCTCGCTTTCGACATTGAATTGGCGAATCCCACCTTCAATGGCCAAACGCATCTCATCTGCCGTTTTGCCAACGCCAGAGAAGACGATCTTGTCGCCGGGCACGCCTGCGGCCTTGGCCCGCAAATATTCCCCGCCAGAGACAACATCCATACCCGCACCGGCGTCGCCCAAGACCTTGATCACAGCCTGATTGGACAGGGATTTCATCGCGAAACAAACCAGATGGTCGCCCCAATCCAGCGCCTCATCAAACAGGGTGAAATGGCGTTTCAAGGTCGCGGTCGAATACACATAAAACGGCGTGCCAACGGCCGCCGCAATGTCAGATATGGCCACGTCTTCTGCATAAAGCGCGCCATTGCGATAGAGAAAATGATCCAAGCCTGCGATCCTTGTCCAAAACCAGATTGGGACATATCAGATCGCGGGCAAAGACCAACCCTGATTTGGCGGGCTTAGACACGCACCCGGTGCTTGTCTTTGGAATAGACGATGCGGTCGCGCAAATAGAGGTAAAGCGGCAACCCGCAGCTGACACCGATGCAGAAGGTTGCAGGTATCGCAATCAGGCTGAGCCAGTTTTTGCTCCGAAATGCCTCATACAAGACCCAGACTGTCAGGCTAACCGCAGCAATGGTCAAATCCCAAACCAGCCCGCTGGTCGCGGCATTCACGTGCCACGCATCAACCATCGCCATGATGTCCCAGCCTTCGGCCTGAAACCAGGTGATGAAATAGTACATCGGGTGCACGGCACCCCAGATCGCCAACAACAAAAAGACACTGCGCATCAGAGACCAACCCCGACCGACACCGTCCCATTTGATGCGCCGATGCTGGCGCCAGTGCTGACCCCGTTTGTACCCACGCTCAGGCCGACATTGGCGTTGGGCGTAAACGGCGGGCTATCCGCGCCGCAGGCCGCCAAAGTTGCAACGGTCAAAATCAAAGCAATACGTTTCATTTCAAAACCTCTTTCCAATGCGCCACCCGGGCGCGGACCTGTGACGGTGCGGTCCCCCCAAAACTGGTGCGGGACGCGACCGAATTTTCAACCCCCAGCACATCAAAGACATCCGCACGGATGCCGTCGTGAACCGATTGCATGTCCTCCAGCGTCAGATCAGGCAAATCGCAGCCCTTGCCTTCCGCCAGCGCCACCAACGATCCCGTCACATGATGCGCGTCCCGGAACGGTAGCCCAAGTTCGCGCACCAGCCAATCGGCAAGGTCCGTTGCCGTCGAAAATCCGCTCGCGGCTGCGGCTTTTAGGTTGTCACGCTCTGCCGTCATATCCGCGACCATCCCCGACATCGCAGCCAAGGCCAGCATCAAGTTGTCGGCGGCATCAAAGGTTTGTTCCTTATCTTCTTGCATGTCCTTGGAATAGGTCAGCGGCAGGCCCTTCATCACCGTCATCAGCGCGACATTGGCCCCGAAAATCCGGCCAATCTTGGCACGAATTAATTCAGCCGCATCCGGGTTACGCTTTTGCGGCATGATGGATGATCCGGTGGACCATTTGTCCGACATCTTCACAAAGCGGAACTGGGCTGAGGACCAGATCACCAGTTCTTCGGCCAAACGGCTGAGGTGCATGGCGCAGATGCTGGCAGAGGCCAGAAACTCCAACGCGAAGTCACGATCCGCCACCGCGTCCAGCGAGTTGGACATTGGGCGGTCAAAACCCAAAGCCTCCGCCGTCATCTGGCGATCAATCGGGAAGGACGTACCCGCCAAAGCCGCGGCCCCCAAAGGCGATGTATTCATCCGCTTACGTGCATCCGCAAACCGCGACCGGTCGCGTGCAAACATTTCTACATAGGCCAGCATATGATGGCCCCAAGTGACAGGCTGCGCTGTCTGCAAGTGGGTAAAGCCTGGCATGACCCAATCGGCCCCCGCCTCGGCCTGACCCAGCAACGCGGCTTGCAAAGCAGCCAATGCTTCATCCGCCTGATCACATTGATCACGGACCCAAAGGCGAAAATCGACGGCAACCTGATCATTGCGCGACCGCGCTGTGTGCAGACGACCCGCCGGTTCACCGATCAAATCGCGCAAACGGGCCTCGACATTCATATGAATGTCTTCCAACGCGGTTGAGAATGGAAAGTCCCCCGTTTCAATCTCTGACAAGACTGTGAGCAGGCCTTCCCGGATGGCCTCTGCATCGGTATCTGTGATGATGCCTGTGGCGGCCAACATGGCGGCATGGGCGCGTGAACCTGCGATGTCCTGTGGTGCAAGACGGCGGTCATACCCGATTGAGGCATTGATCGCCTCCATGATCGCGTCTGGTCCAGCGGCAAAACGCCCGCCCCACATCGTGTTTGCGGATTTGGTCATAAAGGAAGTCGCCCGTGCGAAAGTTAATGTCTGCCCTGCTTTATACGGCCCTTCTGGGTCTTGCAAATATAGGTCATGCCGATGTGGCTGCCGCAGAGGCCATGCGCGAGGGCGACATGCGCAAACTGATCTTCCACGGCGAACCCATCGCCAGCTCTGACGTGGCCTTTACCGGCGAAGACGGTGAGGAAATGACCCTCGCCGACTACCAAGGCAAACATATCGTTCTGAACTTCTGGGCCACGTGGTGCGCACCCTGCCGACACGAAATGCCACATCTGTCAGCACTTCAGGACGCGATGGGTGGCGACCAAATGGAAGTTGTCACAATCGCCACCGGACGCAACCCCCTGCCCGGTATGCAACGCTTTATGGCTGAAATAGGCGTTGATAATCTGCCGCTGCACACCGATCCGCGTCAAAGCCTCGCGCGGGGGATGGGCGTGTTGGGCCTGCCTGTCACCGTGATCCTTGATCTCGACGGCAATGAGATCGCCCGCATGCAAGGGGACGCCGATTGGTCGAGCGAGAACGCGATGGCAATTTTGCAGACCTTGATTGGGTCTAAAGGTTAATACAGCAAGCCGCGCACTTCATCAGGCTTCAGACAACAAGTGTGTCGCCGTCGTCTGAGGCAGACGGTCAATGCTGCGTCATCAATGCCGACAATACGAGCCAAAATCGGCTTTGGCCGCGATTGAATTCGCAAATAGAGATTAGTGGTGCAACTCAACCGTGAAGCCTCTAGAAGCTGCCTGTAGGTGCTCAGTCAAGCGGCATGCCAGATGAGGATATCCACGATGCAGTCCAACAAAAACTTGATGCGCATACGGACCCTGGTGCTGACCACCTTTACCATCGGCATGGTGCCTCAGGCCACTGCGATGGTCGTCCGTCACGATGTTGATCCGAACGCCTTCATCGTCGACGCAGCTGATCACCCGGCAGTGTTTCCTCTCAGCTGGACCATCGACGGTCAAGGCGACTGCGCGGGCACGCTTATTGCACCTCAATGGGTTGTCACAGCGGCGCATTGCTTCCCCGTCATTGCGGTGGGGGGCGACATCGAAATCGCAGGGCACAGGGCGACAATTGACCTCATGGTTGTGCATCCGAACTACGAGCGTGAATTTCGCCTCCCAGACGACCTTGCCTATCTTGCGGATGCTGACAGTGTGTTTGACGTCGACCCTCGCTTTGACATTGGCCTCATCCGCCTGTCCGAGCCGGTTACGCATGTGGATCCGCTACCAGTGTACCGTGGCGATTCTGAGGAAGGCATGGTCTTTGAGATGGTCGGCTGGGGCATGCAAGGAACCGGGGATAAGGGGATAGGTAGCTTATCGAATTTAATCGGGCGCACCCCAGCTCAACGGACAACCAACACCGTTGATCGTGTGGATGAAACCACACTTTACTTTGACTTTGATGGCCCGGGCGATCCGACCGTCACCCCGTTGGAGGGTGTCAGCGGCCCGGGCGATAGTGGCGGACCCGCAATTGCGTCATTTAACGATACGGCATACATCATCGGCATCAGTAGCGGTGGGTTCTACCCCGAAGCGCTTGTTGATGAGAGCGTCGAGGGCCGCTACGGCTGGCTTGAATATTACACGCGCGTCAGCGCAGTTGTTGCGTGGATTGATGCTGAAATAGAAACACACCACGGCGACTGAGACAGGTATCACTTTGTCGCATTAGTGCGAGCACTCTTGCTCAGGATAGATCGACAGTGGCCAATCATCTACGGCGCTGAACCCGTCACTATGGCCTTAAACCAGACATCGCCTGCCACACCAAACACCACGTCCCAACACACTTAAGCCCGCCCCGCCGTCGCGGACAGCAACAGCGGATCAACACCAAGCGAGTTCAGTGCTGCTGTCCATTTGCCCGCATTATCCGCCCCAAACAGGATCTCATCTGTGGGTGCACAGGTAAGCCAGCCGTTCCGCCCAATCTCATACTCCAACTGCCCCGGTCCCCAGCCAGCATAGCCCAGCGCCATCATCGACACCGATGGCCCCGCGCCTTTGGCCAAGTCCTCTAGCACATCCAAGGTCGCGGTCATGCGGTACCGATCATCGACGTCCAAGGTGCCATTGTCCGACGCGTAGTCGTTGGAATGCAGCACGAAACCGCGTTGATTGTCGACTGGCCCGCCAAAGTGAATCTGCACATCGCGTGCGCATGGTGTGGCCGCAATATCCATTTGCTGAAGCAAGTTGGTAAACTTGATCTCACGTTGGGGTTTGTTCACGATCAGCCCCATCCCACCCTCTTCAGAGTGGGCGCACATGTAGATCACCGTGTTTGCAAAACGCGGGTCTGACATCTCGGGCATTGCAATCAGCAGTTTCCCGGCAAGGGTCGAATCTACAGCTTTCATTATCCTAGGATGTAAGACCCCTGTCTGTGACGCAAGAACCATCGTTGCAAAGCCTATCGCAAACGTGACTTCCCATTGCAGCGCCGATGAATAAATAAGGAATTATGCGCAAGAACCTGCTGATACCCTTCGCCATTATGGCCATGCCGACCTTTTTGGTCGCTCAGAACTTCGACGATCTGGCGCAGGTCGAAGTTCTTACGGGCTGGCGTACATCATCCGGCGATCACATTGCCGCGGTGCAAATTACGTTGGCACCCGGCTGGATCACCTATTGGCGCGCGCCCGGCGATGCCGGGATCCCACCCCAGTTCAACTTCTCAAGTGATAGCGCGATAGCCAGCGTGACACCTCACTGGCCAGTGCCGCAAGTGGTGGGTTATGACGATCTACAATCTGTCGGCTACTATGACCGCGTCGTGTTCCCGATCACTGTTGATACCAATGGTGTTGGCGGTGACATTCCACTCTCTGCCGAAATGACAATCGGCGTTTGCGAAGAAATCTGCGTTCCTGTCAGCTTTGCCTTGGACGCGGTACTCCCGTCTGTCGGTGCGGCTGATGCGACGATCGCTGCGGCGCTCGCCGATGAACCTTTGACCCGTGCAGAGGCTGATGTGGGTGAGGTCACCTGCACTATTGACCCCATCAGCGACGGCTTGCGATTGACGACAGCGATTGATGTGGCCGCCTCTGGTGCGTCCGAACATGTGGTTGTCGAGGCAAGCGATCCAAGCGTTTGGGTTTCGCAGGCTAATGTGACGCGATCAGGCGGCACGCTGAACGCTATTGTCGATATGGTCCACCCCAGCGGCGCACCGTTTGCCTTTGACCGCTCTGGCGTCCGCATCACTGTCATCGGTGACGATGGTTACGGGATTGATCTGAGGGGGTGCAGCGCAGGTTAACTGCGCGTGCGCCGCACACCGTAACCGAGCAAGGCGATCACATAGACCGCCACCAGCAAACCAATCAGTCCAACAACAAACAAACCAAAGGCTGCAACGGCGCCACTATTGAGCATGGGCAAAAGGCTTGCGACTGCGGGCAAGGGCGCGCCTGTCAAAAGGGTTGGGGCGAGCGTCACCGCAAAAAGCCCAACCGCGCCAAGTGCACCAAAGCCGGCAGGGATGAACATCGCAGCACGCCGCCCACGCAAGGCGCGTTTGGCTGACTGCACCTGCTTGTACACATCGGCCTGCATCGCCATCACTGACGGCACAATCAACAGCACCAAGACCATCCCAAAGGCCAAGCCAAAGACGAGCGTTACCACAGTCGGCTTCAAGAACTCGGCCTGATTGGAGCCTTCATAAAGCAACGGGGTCAAACCCAGCACAGTTGTCAGCGTCGTCAACATCACGGGGCGCAGACGGTCGACCGTGCCATCAATAATCGCGGGGACCAATCCGCGATCCTGCGCGTATTCATCCACGGTCGTGACCAACACGATACTGTCGTTGATCACGATCCCCACCATACCGATCAGGCCAACGACCGTGAACATACTCATCGGAATACCCCAGACGTGGTGTCCATAGATCGTCCCAACCAAAGAGAACGGAATGATGGACATCACAACCACAGGTCGGGTCCAACTGCCGAAAATCCATGACAGCGTCAGGTAAATGCCAAGCAAGACCAAGATCAGCCCGGTGCGGGCATCGTTGAGGAAACGCTGTTCCTGCTCACTTTGGCCAGAAAGTTGTGTTTCAATTGCGAAGTCACTTTCAATGCGTGGCAGGATATCATCGCTGATGATCTGCTGGATTTCCGCAGCCCGCGCGGCATCGTCATCATCCAGATCACCAATCACAGAGATAAGTTGGATGCCATTCTCGCGCCGGACCGTTGAAAACCCTGTGCGGCTTTGGGCCGAGACAACATCAGCCAGTGGCACATAAATACCTTCAGGCGTCCGGATTTGTGTGCGATCAAGGAAATCAGCCGAGAGTTCGCTATCTGGCAGTTCAACCCGAATGGTCGCAGACCGTGCACCCTCTGGAAAACTCGCCGCCTCGATACCGCCCAAACGATTGCGCAGAACGCGGCCCAGACCATCAATGCTCAGACCCAGCGCGTCACCTTGCGGGGTCAGCTCTAGGATCAGCTCTTGTTTGTCGTAAGCGAGTGTATCTTCAAGCCCAGACACTTCGGGAAACTGAGCAAGGGATGTCTTGAGCGCTTCGGCAGCCGCTTTGAGCGTGTCGCTGTCAGCACCAAACATCTGGATATCAAGGCTGTCACCACCCGGCCCGGAGCCCCAGCTACGGAAACTGACAGTTTCGGCCATTGGGTGCTGCACAATCGCGTCCTGCAACGCGCTCACAAAAGCAAAACTTGAGTAAGGGCGACTGTCTGCATCAATCAATTCAATTGTGATCGAACCCAGCTGATCGGCGTCTTTTGTGTCAGAGCCCGCAATCGCACGGCCGGAATTGCCGCCAATCTCTGCGACAACAAATTTCAAAGGGTTCGCCCCATGCTCTGCCTCATACGCGGCGCCCAGCGTTTCTGCGGCACGCTGCATCTCTTGCATCATCTCAAAGGTGTCATCGCGGGTCGCACCGGGCAACATCGCGAAATTGCCAGTCACCTGACTGCGCTCTGGCGCGTTGAAGAAGCGCCAGTTCACATCGCCTTTGATGAACAGGGTCACCTGACTGGCCAACAGGACAAGCGCCATTGCAAAAACAGGATAGCGTGCTTTGATGACAAGTCCGATAAAGGGCCGAAAGAGCGTCTCCTTGAACCAGTCAAATCCACGGTTCACTGTTCGGGACGGCCAATCATACCAATGCTCTTTTGCGGAATGGGCGATGGAATGGGCCAAGTGGTTTGGCAGGATCAGGAAGCATTCGATCAGGCTCGCCGTAAGGACAACGATCACGGTGAATGGAATGTCCGAGATCAGATCACCAAAGCGGCCCCCGATGACAACCAGACCAAAGAACGCAATAATCGTCGTGACCGTGGCCGAAAACACGGGGCTGAACATGCGTTTGGCGGCGCGTTCCGCCGCGACGGTTGGATCCTCGCCAAGCTGTCTGACCCTGAAATCCGCGTGCTCGCCAACAACAATTGCGTCATCTACGACGATCCCCAAAGTGATGATCAGCGCAAAGAGCGAGATCATGTTGATCGTAATCCCGACGGCGTACATCAGCGCGATGGCCGCCAGCATCGCGACCGGAATGCCGAATGCCACCCAGAATGCCGTGCGGGCATTCAGGAACAGAAACAAAAGACCCACAACCAGCATCAGCCCGGTCAATCCATTGTCGAGAAGAATATTCAAACGGCCCTGGATCAATTCTGCGCGGCCGTTGGTTAGCGCAATCGAGACGCCTTCGGGCAGCGACGCGGTCAACTCTTGCGCGACCTCTTCCACGGTTTCCTGCATGCCGATGGCATCGCCCTGGGCCGAACGCTGCACGCGCACTTTGATCGCAGGATTTTCGCCTACGAAATAAGCCCTTTCGCGGTCAGTCCCTTCGACCCGAATGGTCGCAACATCCGCAATCGTCAGTTTGGAGCCGTCCGCATTGGAGCGCAGGACAATCGCGCCGATATCTTCTGCACTGCGTTTGGCGACACCGGTCCGAACACGCGCGTTGGCTGACACATCCCCTGCGGGATCAGCTTGGGCCTCTTCCGCGATCCGGGCGGAGATATCGGACAACCCGATATCATATTGGATCAACGAGATCGACGGAACCTCTACAATCGTTGATGGCGCGGCAACGCCCTGCACGATCACTTGTGTCACGCCTTCGGCAAACAAACGCGTTGAGAATTCATCCGCAAATCGGCCTAATTGTTCCACACCAACGGGTCCTGTGATCACGACGTCCGTCACACGGTCCGACCAGCCCCCGCGCCGCACCGATGGATCGTCGGCGTCTTCCGGCAGATTTGAAGTACCATCAACGGCCAGTTGCACATCTTCTGCGGCACGGTCGATGTCATAGCCCGGATCAAACTCAATCCGGATCGAGGCGCTGCCTTCGCGTGACGTCGCTGAGGATGACGTGACACCTTCAACGGCCAACAAAACCGGCTCCAGAACCTGAACGATGGCCGCGTCGACGTCCTCTGCCCCGGCACCGTCCCACGATACCGAAACCGTCAGGTCATCAACAACCACATCTGGGAAGAACTGCGCGCGCATGTTCGGAAAGGCGAAAAGGCCCGCTGTCAGCATCAACACCAGCAACAGGTTCGCCGCCGTCCGATGCCGCGTGAAATATGACAGGATACCGCCCGCGCCCGCGTTCAGCCTGTCTCCGCCCGTAACCATTAGCTGCCCATCCGTGCTTCAAGCCGGGTAACGGTCTCAGCGCTGACCTGGTCTTCTTCCAACTGGCCAATGATGCGGGCTTTGACGTCATCGGGCATACGGCCCTCCGTGACGAATGCGATCAACTTTGCCCGCCGTTCGGGATCAAGTGAGATCATTTCAGGTTCAGGTTCTGCCTCCACAACGCCGGGACGAATGGGGCGGACCTTGATCCCTGCGCCCAGTAAAGGGGACCGTTCTGCAACGATTGTCGCGCCGGCGACGTCCGCCCTGACACCGATGATCACATCATCACCCTGACGGCGCAGGACAGTGACATCTGCCTCGCTCAATCGATCTTCGGCGCCTAGGACCAGAACCGCGCCATCTGCGGCAACGGCCGTGGCTGGTACCAATGCAACGTCGCTCAACGCCGGCTCATTGATCCGCACGGTTACAAAATCACCGGGACGGAAACCCGGCGTTGTTTCCAATTGCGCAAATAGCAAACGCCCGGTTTGACCGGCACCAACAACGGCGCCTTCGCGCGTAATCTGGCCCTCGGCCCGCAGGTTCACGCCGGACACATCCAGCGTCACACCCACCGGTGCTTTGGTCAGCGCGCCATCCGCATCCAACAGCCGCGCGTATTGGGACGTTGAAACACGAAACGATACCTCAAGTCGTGTCGGATCAACCAGTTGGGCAAAGCGTTCATTGGCGGTGACGCGTCCGCCCGCGCTGATGGTCACATCAGCCAGTGTGCCATCAAACGCTGCAAAAACCTCGGTGTCTGCAACTGCGCGCTCTGCCTCGGCAACGCTGATCTCATTTCGCGCCAGCCGGGTTGTGGCTTGATCAATCCGCGCTTGTGCTGACGCCAAAGACTGTCGTCTGGTCAGTACCGACGCCTGCGCCGCAGAAGCCGCAAGCTCTGCGGTTTCCACAGCGGCCGCCGTCCCAACACCACGGGCTTGCAGGTCGCGGGCACGCGTCAAAGCCTGATCGCGCAACGTGTCTTGCGCGCGCGCGGCTGTCAGTTCATCTTCGGCCAAGCCCAACGCGCGTTCGGCATCACGTAGCTCCGCTTGGGCATCCTGCAAATCGGCACGTGCACGATCCAAAGTCGCTTGCGCCTCTGCCGGATCAATGCGCAGCAACAGTTCGCCCTTGGCTATGCTGCCGCCCTCGACCAGTGCATCACTTGCAAACAGAACCGTACCGCCTGTGGCACTCCGCAGATCAAGCGTGCGCTGGCTGCGTAGTTCGCCAAAGACGGTAAGTTCCGGGGTGAGTGTTTGCGCGTCCAGCGTCAGGACATTGACGGCAAGGACGCGTTCACGCTGTGGAAACGCCCGTGGCTCTTCGCTCATGCGCGCCACAATAGCACCACGCACCATTTCACCAGCCCACGCGATCAGCGCCAGCGTAACCGCAAGCAAGAAAACACCCGTGAGACTGCGACGTAAAAAACGCATCTGTAATATCCTTAGCCCGTCTTAGAGACTTAGGCGAACGTGGCATGCTTTCCAGTGATACGCACGGAGCCGTTATTTCCGGCGTAAATGTTCGTCAAGACGCGGCATAATTTCCACGAAATTGCAGGGGCGATGCCGATAGTCGAGCTGCTTGAGCAGAATTTCATCCCACGCATCCTTGCAGGCACCCGGTGATCCGGGCAACGCAAAAAGATATGTGCCCTGCGCTACGCCAGCCGTTGCACGACTTTGTACAGCGCTGGTACCGATCTTTTGCATACTGACGATCGTGAAGATCGTACCAAAAGCATCGATCTCTTTTTCATAGACATCGCGGTGCGCTTCGACCGTCACATCGCGGCCCGTCAGGCCAGTCCCACCGGTAGAGATAACAACATCAACAGCATCATCCGCACACCACTCGCGCAGCTTTTCTGCAATCTGATCGCGCTCATCCGCGACAATCTGACGATCTGCTAACACATGGCCAGCTGCAGCGATCCGGTCCACCAAGGTCTGCCCCGATTTATCATCCGCCATTTGCCGCGTGTCGCTGACCGTCAGCACGGCGATGCGCACAGGTACAAACTCTATCGTTTCGTCGAGACGGCTCATCTGATCCTCACAGACATGGGTTTGCGACGGGCAGTCGCGGGGTCGACATCATCCCGCTGATTTCTGCAGCCCCTTCATCGGAAAACACGCGGTCGGCCAATGTGGTCACAAGATCAAGATTGGAACAGAAAGGGCGCGCACCTTCGATCTGCGAGGTGACCAAGGCGTTGTATCGCTCCTCGACCAGCTCAAACGATGCTTGCGGCACGGTGTTCTGTCCATAAAATGTCAGCGCTTGGGTGCGATAGGCCGTCTGCGTTTCAATCTGATCGGCCGGCAATTCAGCCTCACAGGCCTGCATCGCGCTTTCAATAGTCGCCAGAATACTGACAAAGCAGCCCATGGCCCCCTGCCCGCCTTCATCAAGGCCGGTATAGCCGCGCGGCAAGCTTTCATCCCGGATCAGCGTGACATCACCAATGCGCAGGATCGACCGGGTTTCTGACACATCCATGACGTCTGCTGCCCGATCAGCAAACAAAGCTTCATAATCAATCAGATCCAGCGGATCCGCCGCCAACGGCCCTGCACAGCAGGCCGCAATCAATGCCAGTCGTTTCATCTAAACCTCTCTCAGCCGCGCAGGCGGGCATTCAACTCCAGCAAATCCGCCCACGCCTCGCGTTTGGCAATCGGATTACGCAACAGATAGGCGGGGTGGAACATGGGCAAACAAGGTTTCCCCAGAACCTCGGTCCAAGTACCCCGCATGCGGGTGATGCCTGTGCGCCCAAGCAGCGCCTGACAGGGTGTATTGCCCATTAGGACAATGATGTCAGGGGCGGCCAATGCAACATGCCGTTCCAGAAACGGGAGCATCATCGCGATTTCAGCCTTTTCCGGTGTGCGGTTAGATGGCGGCCGCCACGGCAGTACATTGGTGATATAGACACTGCGTGCCACGTCATCTGCCGCGCGGCCCATCTGGATGGCTTCCAGCATGCGATCCAACAACTGCCCTGCACGCCCGACAAAGGGACGCCCGGCGCGGTCCTCTTCGCGCCCCGGTGCTTCGCCTATGATCATGACACGGGCGGACGGGTTCCCATCGCAAAAGACAAAACTGCGCGCGCCCTTCTTCAATTCACAATGTTCAAACGCCTGCATTGCGGCAGATAGGGCGTTCAAATCAGGGGCCGTTTCAGCCGCTGTTCGCGCAAGTGCGACGACATCAACCTCTGACTTCTCGACAGGCGCAGGTGCCGCAGCAGCGCGCTTCTCAGGCGTTACCGTCTTAGGCGCTGGCTTAACAGCCTCTAACCCGTAGCGATCCACGGGCGTGTTCAGAATGGCATCAGTCGCCCCCAATTCGACCTGCCACTCCAGCAGGGCGCGGTCGGTCCAATATGTCTCGCTCAGAATCCATGAACCCACGTTATGATGGATTGACGGGGATGTGCAGGGCCTACACAAATTCTGATGAAACTGCCCCGATCAACTGCAGGCGAAACAGATCAGGTTCACCGCATGCAGATCATACACATTGTAATGCTCTTAGCCTTGGGAACGCCCATTCTCATCACGGCAATGCCATTTCGACTGGCTGTGAACTGGATGAACATGACCGTACTGCTGTCAGCCTATGGTTGGGCATCGCTTTATATGGTCCCGCATCATGATCAAGAACTCGGCTGGGCAGTAGCCGTATTGTATCTTGGCCTATTCAATTGCTTGATTGGCGTCATATTTGTCACCCGACTTTGCTTACGTTGGTACTACGCGGCCCCAATCCTGCCGGTGTCACCCCCAAACGTCATTCAAAATACTATTCATGGCTGTAATGGCGTGTTCATCGCGCTAATCGTCTTCGCCTATACAGCGAGTTTTTTCAGCGGAACCGGCCAAGCCGTTTTAAGCCATCTGATTTTATGCGTCGTCGCGCTGGTTGTTCTACCGCTAACGCATTTTAGGCGGGTGATTGGCATCTACCGGCTTTCCATCGCTTTGAGCCTTATTGCCCTCACAATAATGAGTGCCGCCTACCCAGCGGTCTTCCACACCTCGGCCCGCGCTGAAGCCAATGGTGCTTCTTATTGCATCTTCCCCGGTCGCCATCACCTGCCTACCAATAGTCATAGAGACTTAACGCTTCTGACATCTACCAAAGGTCAGACGGGCGGCGGGCAAGCAATATTAGTCATCGAAAACCCGGATGGGCCCATCTACGGCAATTGGTCCTTTCGTCGTAACAGTTTCATGGTACCTTGGGATCTGTTTGAGCCACCAACCCACCTAAGATGTCCCCATTGATGCTGACTTAAGCGCTGCTATAACCGCTGGAGGGTAACCAAAGGACCAAGGCATGACATTTCAGCAAAAGCATCTTTTGGGTATCGAACCGCTCCATCCCACCGAAATCACGGCGCTTTTGGATTTGGCCGACAGCTATGCCGATCATAACCGGCGCGGTGTGGCGCACCGCGACGTGCTGGCGGGGCTGACGCAGATCAATATGTTCTTCGAAAATTCCACCCGCACGCAAGCGAGTTTCGAACTCGCAGGCAAGCGGCTGGGCGCTGATGTGATGAACATGGGCATGCAGGCATCTTCCATCAAAAAGGGTGAAACGCTGATTGATACCGCGCTTACCCTGAACGCGATGCGGCCCGATCTGCTGGTCGTGCGACACCCGCATTCGGGTGCTGTTGATCTGCTGGCCCAAAAGGTAAACTGCGCGGTGCTGAACGCAGGCGACGGCAAGCACGAACATCCGACACAAGCGCTGCTGGACGCGCTAACCATTCGCCGGGCCAAAGGCCGTCTGCACCGTCTGTCCATCGCGATTTGCGGGGATATCGCGCACAGCCGCGTGGCCCGCTCGAACATCATGCTGCTGGGCAAAATGGAAAACCGGATTAGGCTGATCGCACCGCCGACGCTGATGCCATCGGGCGTCGCGGATTTTGGGGTCGAGGTGTTTGAGAACATGGAAGAGGGCCTGAAAGACGTCGACGTTGTCATGATGCTCCGCTTGCAAAAGGAACGGATGGATGGCGGGTTCATCCCGTCTGAGCGCGAATACTTCCATCGCTACGGTCTGGACGCCGCGAAACTCAGCCACGCTAAAACGGACGCCATTGTCATGCACCCCGGACCCATGAACCGCGGGGTTGAAATTGACGGCACGATTGCCGACGATATCAACCGCTCGGTCATTCAGGAACAGGTCGAGATGGGCGTTGCCGTGCGTATGGCCGCGATGGATTTGCTGGCGCAGAACCGGCGGGCGGCGAAGACGGCGGTCATGGCATGACCGCAGCTTTCAAAGGGCCACCGGATGAAGCTTGAAATTCCTGCAAACGATCACGGTGCGATCTATGTGCTAGAGTTCCAGGGCAGGCCGCCGGCTGGTCTTGCCGACAAGACGGATGCCGCGATGCTGGCCGTGCTCGGACCGGTCGTCGTTAACACCGATTATGTCGATACCATCACCCCAGGCACGCTAACCGACATGACCCTGCCTCAGCTGATCACACATGGCTATGATATGCCTGTCAGTGACAGCGATGCTGAGGCGTTGCGGGGTCTGATTGGCACCGCTGTGCTGATCATGTCTGCGGCCTTTGGCGGGCAGGCCGTGGCGGTTGAGTTGCCAACAAATGTACGTATCGCGGCCATCTTGCGTGAAAAGCCGGTAATCAGAGCACCCGAACCGATCCCGTCAGAGGCTGCAAAGGGCACATTGGAACCCAAGCCCGCCAAACCACCGAAATCAAACGCACGGATGAGCGGAATGGTCGCAACATATGCGTTGCTTGCAATGTTTGCTTTGGTGGGCCTGATGATCTGGGTCGGTGGCTAGATGGATCAGATCACTCAAGACTTGCTCTGATATGCAAATCCCGCCAAAACCCACAGACGCTCCGCGCATAGGACCATGCACATGACGGCTACATTTTTTGCCAACGCCCGCTTGATCGATCCGGTCGCACTAACCGACGCATCAGGTGCAGTGCTGATCGAAGATGGCGTAATCAAAGAGGTATTCGAAGCCGGCGCCACCCCACCAAAGTCCGCCAATGTCATGGATTGCGGCGGGCAATGCCTTGCGCCGGGCATCATTGATATCGGTGTCAAAGTGTCTGAACCCGGCGAGCGGCATAAGGAATCTTTCCGATCTGCAGGACGCGCCGCAGCAGCAGGCGGCATAACGACCATCGTGACACGGCCCGACACGTTGCCCGCAATTGATACCCCCGAGACACTGGAATTTGTCGAACGGCGCGCGCAACAGGATGCGCCGGTCCATGTCTTGCCGATGGCAGCCCTGACCAAAGGCCGCAATGGGCGCGAGATGACCGAGATCGGGTTCTTGCAGGATGCCGGTGCCGTTGCTTTTACGGACTGCGACCGGGTCGTCACCAATACCAAGGTCTTTAGCCGCGCGCTGACCTATGCCCGCTCGTTGGATGCGCTTGTGATCGGACATGTCCAAGACCCCGGCTTATCCGAGGGGGCCGCTGTGACCTCTGGCAAGTTTGCCTCCTTGCGCGGTCTGCCCGGCGTCAGTCCTATGGCTGAACGCATGGGGCTGGACCGGGACATCAGTCTGCTGGAAATGACAGGCGCGCGCTATCATGTTGATCAGATCACAACTGCGCGGGCGCTACCGGCGCTGGAACGCGCCAAACGCAATGGCCTGAAAATAACCGCGGGCATTGGCGTCCATCATCTGACGCTCAACGAACTTGACGTGGCCGATTACCGGACGTTCTTCAAACTCAAACCACCGCTGCGCAGCGAAGAAGATCGTATCGCGGTCGTGCAGGCCGTCGCAGACGGATTGATCGACATCATCAGTTCCATGCACACGCCACAGGACGAGGAAAGCAAACGCTTGCCTTATGAAGAAGCAGCAAGCGGTGCCGTTGCGCTGGAAACGCTACTCCCAGCGGCCCTGCGGTTGTACCATGCAGAGATGATCGATCTGCCAAAGCTGTTTCGCGCGTTGTCCCTGAACCCCGCGCATCTGATGGGGCTTTCTGCCGGACGATTGCAGGCCGATGCGCCCGCTGATTTGATCCTGTTTGATCCTGATGCTCCGTTTCAGTTGGACCGATCGACGCTGCTGTCAAAATCCAAGAACACACCATTTGATGGCGCGCGCATGCAAGGCCGCGTTCTTGGGACTTGGGTCAATGGCCAACGCGTGTGGGAGATGCCTTAATGCTACCTTTTGAAAGTGCGACATCAGTTCTGATCCTTTGGGCCGCCTTTGGGTATCTTTTGGGGTCAATCCCCAGCGGGATGATCCTTGCCAAAGTTATGAACCTCGGCAACCTGCGCGACGTCGGATCAGGAAACATCGGTGCCACGAACGTCTTGCGCACGGGCAACAAGAAGGCGGCGGCACTGACGCTGCTATTTGACGCCGCCAAAGGCGCTATCGTAGTGCTAGCCGCCAGACAATTTGCGGCAGAGGACGCAGCACAACTCGGCGCCCTAATGGCATTTTTGGGACATTGTTTTCCGATTTGGCTCCGCTTTCGCGGCGGCAAAGGGGTTGCCACTTACTTCGGCATCTTGCTGGCGGTCTCTTGGCCAATGGGGCTGGCGGCCTGCGTGATCTGGCTTATTGTGGCCGGACTATCGCGATATTCGTCGTTGGCCGCTTTGGTCACGGCAGGTTGGATGCCGGTGGTCGTCGGCTTTACGGACAATGGCTTTATGTTCGTACTCCTCGCAATATTGTGTTTGTTGGTCTATTTGCGCCACATCGGCAACATCCAAAGGTTGCGCAAGGGAACCGAAACAAAAATTGCACTGAAAAAGACGTCTTAGGCGTCGAGATAGGCCCTGATTGTGGCTGCTATCCCATGCGCCCAAATCATCGTAAGCGCCGCGCCAAAAGTCTCCGCAAAGCGTGGATTGTCGGACAGATCACCATAGTACTGGCGTTGTTGCAGCCATGCTTGCGGGTCTGATTTGGCCTGCAATGCCACCGCCTTCAGATCATCCCAAAATGGATCATTCGGCGCTATTTCACTGCCATCTTCACGGGTTCCCGCGCACATACGCGCCCATGCCGCCTCTGCCAGCGCAAGACCGGCAATGGGTGTACCCGCCGCCAGCCCGTCACGAATGGATGGGATGATAAAACCGGGGTGACGGGACGCCCCATCAAAGGCCACCCTGCGGGTCGTATCGACAATACGCGGGTTCGCAAATCGATCTTTGATCAGGTTCACATAATCAGGCGACGAAATACTTGGAACGTCTTTAAGGTGCGGCAGGATCTCTTGATGTGCCACCCGATCAAAGAACGCACTGATTTCGCCATTGGCCATACAGCCGGAAATCGTCTCAATCGACAGAATTTCCCCGGCATTGGCAAGGATTTGGTGCCCACCATTCAGCACCCGGATTTTCATCGCCTCAAAGTCGTGGACGTCATCGGTAAAGGTCGCGCCCACCTTGTCCCAATCGGGGCGTCCGGCGCAAAAGGCGTCTTCAATCACCCATTGACGGAAATTCTCATGCGTCACTGGCGATGCATCATCGATGCCTAGCGACCGCACGAGATTTAGCTCGTTTGGTCCTGTGGCTGGTACGATGCAATCAACCATTGAATTTGGGAAACTACAGTTTTCATCAATCCACGTCGCAAGCGCAGGGTCAGACATGTGCGCCAAGGACACAACCGTCTGCCGCAGGATGACGCCGTTGCCCTGAAGGTTGTCACAACTCAGACAGGTGAAAGGACCGGTGTCCGTGGCGCGACGCGCCTTGAGTGCTGCAATCATGGCACCAAACGCTGTTTTCGGAGACTGCGGATGCGCAGCATCATGCACAATATCAGGATGTGACGCGTCAAATCCTTTGGTTGCAGGATCAACGAAATATCCGCCTTCGGTCACCGTCAGCGCGACAATTCGGATGGCGGGATCTGCCATTGCAGCGATCAGAGGCGCGTTGTCTTCGGCAACCGGCGCGAAATCAATCATCGATCCGATGACTTCTGCTGTTGTCTTGGTCGGGTCCAGCTCGATCAATGTCGTCAGATAGTCCTGCCCGGCAAGGCGATCTTTCTGCGCCGCGTCCCCGGGACGGACGCCGGCACCCACAATCGCCCAGTCATGTGCCAAACCTTGCTGCATCAGCCGGTGCAGATACCACGCCTGATGCGCACGATGAAAGTTGCCCAATCCGATATGGACAATCCCGGGCGTCAGTTTTGACCGGTCGTAAATGGGACGAACAACACCACCCGGCAACGCCTTCAATGCTGCATTGCCCAACTTCGTTAACGCATCTTTTTGCACCGAAACATTCATCAGCTCATCCAATTCCCACCGTCGACGTTGTATGTTTGCGCAACGATGTATGCGGCGTCATCGCTTGCAAGAAACACCGCCATCCCTGTCAAATCTTCTGCCGTTCCCATACGTCCAAATGGAACCGCTGCGCCGACTTCTTTCTTCTTTTGCCCCGGCGCCTTGCCCTCGTATTTGGCAAAGAACGCGTCGACACTGTCCCAATGTTCACCATCGACAACACCGGGCGCGATGGCATTCACGTTGATGCCATGCGCAATGAGGTTCAGTCCGGCAGATTGCGTCAGGCTGATAACGGCGGCCTTTGACGCACAATAAACCGCGACAAGGCTTTCGCCGCGTCGGCCCGCCTGCGATGCCATGTTGATAATCCGGCCTTTTGTGCCCTGTTCAATCATGTGCTTTGCAACAGCCTGCGTCGTGAACAAGGTGCCTGCGACATTGATGTCAAAGACCCGGTGATAGTCGTCACGGGAAACCTCGGGAATGGGTGCCGCACTGAAAATCGCCGCGTTATTGATCAGGATGTCAATTGAACCCAACGCGGCAACAGCATTGCTGACACCTGCGTCGATACTCTTTTGGTCCGCGACATCCATTTCAACAGCCACCGCAGAAGAACCGATAGAATCCGCCGCTTTTTGCGCGCTCGCAACGTCAATATCGGCAATAGCAACACGCGCGCCTTCGGCCACGTAGGCCTTGGCAAAGGCCAGCCCGATGCCGCGTGCGGCACCGGTGATCAGCGCTGTCTTGCCGGCCAATCGCATCAGTCGATCCGCAGCCCCTGCGCATCAAACTTGTGCATCTCGTCCATACGTGGGTTCAGGTGGATGGTGTCACCATGCGTCAGGTTCACATCACCAATCGCACGCACGGTCAGCGTTTCAGCCATACCCGTGTTGTGGATATGGAAGAAGGTATCAGAGCCAAGATGCTCGGCCACGCCAACGGTACCCTGCCACACACCATCACTTTGAACGACGTCGATGTGTTCGGGCCGGACACCAACAGTATGCGCGCCGTGCTTGGCCGCGAACTCACCTTCAACGAAGTTCATCTTGGGTGATCCGATAAAGCCCGCCACAAATTTGTTGCGTGGTGTCCGGTAAAGCTCAAGCGGCGAGCCGACTTGTTCAATCACGCCTGCCTGCAAGACGACGATTTTGTCAGCCATTGTCATGGCTTCAACTTGGTCGTGCGTCACATAGACCATCGTTGTGGCAAGTTTCTTGTGGAGTTCGGAAATCTCCATCCGCATGCCGACACGTAACGCCGCATCGAGGTTCGATAGCGGTTCGTCGAAGAGGAAGGCGGACGGTTCGCGCACAATCGCACGGCCAATCGCGACGCGCTGACGCTGACCGCCGGACAATTGACCGGGGCGCCGGTCGATATAATCGGCAAGGTTCAGAACCTCGGCTGCGCCATTTACGCGCTTGTCGATCTCGGCCTGATCCATCTTCGCCATCCGCAGCGGAAAGGCGATGTTCTTGCGCACCGACATATGCGGGTAAAGCGCATAGGACTGGAACACCATCGCAAGGCCGCGTTTCGCGGGCACCAGATCTGTGGCGTCTGTGCCGTCGATCTCAATATGGCCCGTTGTGATATCCTCCAGTCCCGCGATCAGGCGCAGAAGTGTAGATTTACCGCAACCTGATGGCCCGACAAAGACGGTAAATTCGCCGTCTTGGATTGTGAGGTCCAAAGGTGGAATGACCTGCACGTCGCCAAATGACTTGGTCACCTGTTTAAGTTGGATCTGTCCCATGTGTCAGGTTCCTTTTTATACCCTAACGCTTCGCTGCTTGAGGGTGTTTATTTCACCGCGCCGAACGTCAGGCCGCGGACAAGTTGTTTCTGGCTGAACCAGCCAAGGATGAGGATTGGCGCAATCGCCATAGTCGAAGCCGCGCTGAGCTTGGCAAAGAACAAACCCTCCGGGCTGGAATAGCTGGCAATAAAGGCCGTCAAAGGTGCTGCGTTAACCGCTGTCAGGTTGAGCGTCCAGAATGCTTCGTTCCAGGCGAGGATGAAATTCAACAGCAGCGTGGATGCAATGCCGGGGATCGCCATCGGTGTCAGCACATAAAGCAATTCCTGGCGCAACGTGGCACCATCCATGCGGGCCGCCTCAAGGATCTCGCCGGGGATTTCCTTGAAATACGTATAGAGCATCCAGACAATGATCGGCAGGTTGATCAGCATCAGAACAACGACCAGACCGGCGCGGCTATCAAGCAAACCCAATTCGATGAAGATCAGGTAGATCGGGTAAAGCACACCAACAGCTGGCAACATCTTGGTTGAGAGCATCCACAGCAGGATGTCTTTGGTCCGCTTGGATGGGACAAATGCCATCGACCATGCGGCCGGGATCGCGATTGCACAGCCAAGAACAGTCGAAAGCCCGGCAATGATGATCGAGTTCCACAAAAAGCGCCCGTAGTCGGACCGCTCCATCACGATGCGATAGTTTTCCAGCGTCCAGTCAAAGCCCAAAAAGATGGGGGGCGCTGCAATCGCCTCGGCTTCGGATTTGAAGCTGGTCAGGATGGTCCACAAGATCGGGAAAAAGATCAGCAGACCAATCGCCCATGCGACAGTGGTATTCAAAAGCTTCCGGCGGGGGGATACAGAACGGGCCATATTTTTAATCCAGGTTCTTACCGACGATCCGCATCAGGAAGATCGCGATAATGTTTGCAAGGATGATGGCGTAGACACCACCGGCGGAGCCGAGACCAACGTTCTGGCTTTCCAGAACCCGTTGGAAGATCAGGTAAGACAGCGTGCGCGTTCCGAATGCACCCCCAGTGGTCACGAAAATCTCGGCGAAGATCGCAAGCAGGAAGATGGTCTGGATCAGGATCACAATGGTGATCGCGCGGCTCAGGTGCGGCAGAACGATGAACCAGAACCGTTTGATCCAAGGTGCGCCATCCATTTCGGCGGCTTCAAGCTGTTCGCTGTCGAGCGATTGTACGGCCGTCAGCAAGATCAGCGTCGCGAATGGCAGCCACTGCCAGCTGACGATCATAATGATGGAACCCATAGAGGCGTCCGAGAGCCAACTGACCGGTTCGGCCCCGAAGAACCGCCAGAGGTGAGCAAAAAGACCATTTACGGGATCCATAAACATGTTCTTCCAGACCAGCGCAGACACGGTCGGCATGACAAAGAACGGTGCAATGACAAGGATACGCACCACGCCCTGACCCCAGATCGGTTGGTCCAGCAGTAGGGCGATCAGGATGCCAAAGATCACGGTGATGGCCAGAACGCCAAGAACAATGATCAGGGTCGTCGTGACCGCCGGCCAAAAAGAACTGGAACTGACAAAGCGGGTGTAGTTGTCAAATCCGGCCCAGCCTTGGTCGCCGCCACGCAGCGGCAGGTAGACACGGAAAGAGAACCACAAGGTCATAATGAGGGGGACCAACATCCAACCCAAGAGCAGGATCACGGCGGGTGCCATCATTATTCTGGCAGCGGATCGGGAAGCTTTGGTAGCCATTGGATGCAACTCCTCTGTAAACAGGCGCTACATTTTTGCGCGCTGAATTAGGATAACATTATTTTTTAGTGGTGGTGGGTAAACCAAGGGGCAGCAGAGTGAGCGACCGCCCCTTGGATCGAAAGTTGCTTAGCGGTAGCCAGCAGCTTCCATTGCTTCGTTCGTGATAGCCTGAGCTTTCGCGAGCGCTTCTTCGACGGTCTGCTGACCAGCGTAAGCGGCAGAGAATTCCTGGCTTACTTCGGTTGCGATACCCGCAAACTCTGGGATCGCAGCGAACTGAACACCAACGTATGGGCTTGGCTCAACCGTGCTGTCGTTAGGATCAGCTGACAGGATTGAGTCGAGCGTCATCTGTGCGAAAGGAACAGCCTGGTAGTTGGGGTTTTCGTACAGTGACGTACGTGCACCAGGAGGTACGTTTGCCCAGCCTTCGTTTTCAGCAACCATCTCAATGTAGCCTTTGCCTGTAGCCCATTCGATGAACTGCTTGGCTTCGTCTACCTGCTGTGTACCTGCAGGAATGGCCAACGCCCATGCCCAGAGCCAGTTAGAGCGCTTGCCCAAACCATTGTCTGGTGCCAGAGCAAAGCTCACGCTGTCGGCAACTGTGGAATCGTCGCCTGTCACGAAGGATGCCGCAACAGTCGCATCAATCCACATGCCGCACTTGCCCTGATTGAACAAAGACAGGTTTTCGTTGAAACCGTTGGTGGCGTAACCGGCAGGGCCAGACGCATCCATCATGTCTTTGTAGAAGTTCAGAGTGTTTGCCCACTGCTCTGTGTCGAACTGGGCGTTCCAGTCTTCGTCAAACCAGCGTGCACCGAAAGAGTTGGACATCGCTGTGATGAAAGCACCGCCTTCACCCCAACCGGCCTTACCGCGCAGGCAGATACCGTTGATGTCGTTGTCACGATCGGTCATGGCTGCCGCAGCTTCCGCAATGAAATCCCATGTTGGCGCGTCTGGCATTTCAAGACCAGCGGCTTCCATCAGGTCTGTGCGGTACATCACCATCGAGCTTTCACCATAGAATGGTGCAGCATAAAGTGTGCCGTCATAAGACAGACCACCCGCCATCGCTGGCAGAATGTCAGCAGCATCATATTCAGCGGAAAGATCGTCCAATGGAACCAGCCAGTCGTTGGCGCCCCAGATTGGCGTCTCATACATGCCGATTGTCATGATGTCGAACTGACCACCGTTTGTGGTGATGTCAGTTGTCACACGCTGGCGCAGTACGTTTTCTTCCAGTGTCACCCACTCGACGGCGATACCGGACTCTGCGGTAAACTGATCGGTGTAACCCTGCATACGGATCATGTCGCCGTTGTTGACGGTCGCAATCGTGATCGTTGCAGAATGGCCATCGGCGAATACGCTGCCTGCAGTAATCGCTGTCAGCGCTGTAGCCGCACAAAGTGCGCTCTTAATAGACATCCGGTTCCTCCCTAGATTTGGATGTGATGATGAAAGGCTAGGCTGGAAGCGACGCGACGTCAATAATTTATTTACGCGCGTAAAGAAATTTCAACTCACGCTGAATCCCGCATGATCAGTTTGCCTTCAATTCTTGTGCTTTTCCAAGGCTCTACATGGCCATCAATCGCAGAGAACAGCGTCTCTGCGGCATGCTTAGAGACCGCATCATAGTTGTGCGAAATCGTCGTCAGCGGCGGACAGGTATACCGTGAATGTGGATGACCGTCCTGCCCAGCCACCCGAATCGCACAGTCAGATCCACGTCCAACTTTGATTCCCTGCTCGTAGCAAGCGGTCAAAAGACCGATCGCCAATCGGTCATTGCTGCACAAGATCGTATTGGTTGAGAATTGTTTGTTCGACAAGGCCTCATGGCCACCCAGACGCCCGATCTCTTCAAAGGCCCATCCTTCGCCTTCTATGGAAATCACCTGCGGTTCAAAACCAAAAGCTTCCATTGCCTTTAGATAGCTTTGCCGACGCCTGTGCGCGTTCGGGTTCGCCGGCGTTTTCATTTCAAAGAAGCAAGGCGGCTCCCCGGTACGGCACAAATAGTCTGTAATGTCGGACGTAAACTGATGATTGTCCGATCCGACAAATGCCATCCCAAACTGTTCCACACTGCTGTCAAAAATAAGGGTCGGGACGTCGTCGCAGAATTTCTCGAGCCCACGGCGGTCCGATGCGCGGCCCAAAGGTGCGAGCAACGCACCTGCTGGCTTCAACGAACGTAGGCTGTCCAGCACCTCCACTTCTGTTTCGGGGTTACCATGTGAGCTGAACAGCGTCGGGCGATATCCAGCATCAATACAACGCTGCTCAATGTTCCGTGCTATCTCGGCAAAGTAGGGATCGGTTAGCAACGGAACCACAATACCGACGTTCTTTGTCAGTTTGCGGTTTTGGTTCATCGCAAAGATATTTGGGCGATAATCGTATTCTTCGATCGCAGCTTCAATCTTTTCACGGGTCTTTGGACGAACACTTTCAGGGTCGTTGAAGTACTTTGATACCGTGGGTCGAGAAATGCCACTTACGACCGAAAACTCTTCCATGTTCTTAATCTTGTCGCCGGACATCGTCGCAGTTCGCCCCTTACATTCGCCTGCTTTCCACGACCATAGCAATTTGTTATCGCGCGTCAAAATCAAACTTCGCTTTATTGTAAAATTTGTGAAAGCCGATAAGTTTGTAGCCATCGCGGTTGTGAAGAGTTCAGCCCAAAGCGCAACAGGCAAACGAAATCGCTTGACGTTTCCATTTATCCTGTTATTTCTGAAATTACAGAAACTAAGGAATACGTCATGCAACTTACCCCCGCGATGCAAGATTTTATCCTTCACTGGGGCGAAATGGGCACCAAATGGGGTGTGAATCGGTCAGTCGCGCAAATTCACGCGCTGCTGCACCTTTCGCCCAAGCCAATGGCCGCGGATGAAATATGTGAAGCGCTGAACCTCGCACGCTCCAACGTGTCAACCGGGATCAAGGAATTGCAGGCGTGGAAGCTGGTCAGCGTTAGCCGCGATCTTGGCGACAGACGCGACAAATTCCATTCCATCCGCGATATGTTCGACCTCGCCCATGTGGTGATTGAAGGGCGGCGCAACCGCGAATTCGCACCAACAATTGCTGCCCTCGAACGGGTTGCCGCCGAAGCAGGTGATGACACGACACCACCCCAGATCAAGGCGCGGATGGCCGAGACGCTTGCGACGATGCAGATGTTCGACAAATGGTACATGGATGTGGCGACGTTGCCGCGCGGCGTACAACTGGCCGCGCTGAAGCTGGGCGCCCGGATCGCAAGGTTGTTGCCTAAGTCCAACTAAAAAATTTATCTAGGAGTTTCTCAAATGACAGAAACAACAAAAATTAATGAAGGAAAGCTGAAGCCGCGTTATTCGGTCGATCCAGCCGCCTTTGTCGTCGCACTGATAGCGGCACCTGCTGTCGTCACTTTCTTGACCTTTTGGACCTTAATCGGACTTTTTGCGCTCCCCTTTGGTATCATCCCATATCTAGTGATCGGGACACCAATACTGTTGTGGGCCGTAGGGCGCATCAAGCCATCGTTCGGTCCCTATGCCGTGCTAGGGCTCATCGGCAATATAGTCATGCTCGGTCTTGGTGCTTTGCTCATACAGGCACAGGCCGTCGATAGCATTGATGCAGATATGCTCTACTTCTTTGCCGGTTTCGGCCTGATCTTCGCCCCGCTCTATGCCGGTGCGTTCGGGTCGCTCTACGCCAGCTTCCACCCGAAAATCCGTATTCTTCAACCGTACTGAAAGGACATCACATGTTGTTCGTCTATCCCATCTTCTTTCTTGTGGCGGCCTGCGCCCTTGCTGGCTTGTCCTACATGATCTTCAAAATTGGCGAAGCTTTGGCCGATTGCCCGACAACCGGACGGGCAGCCAAAGCAGGCAGCCTGACCATCGTCACCGGCTTTGTCGCCATCGGCGGGGGTGCTGTCATGATCATCGGCGCTGGCGTCTTTGTCGCCCTATCGGAAATCCCGGTTGAGGGCGTGCTGGCCGCACTTGGCCTCTCAATCCTCTGCCTCGGGCTTGGGTTTACCCACGCCATCGCAACCTTGCGGGACGTCGTGGCGCAAGCCGCCAAACAGGCCGCAGCTTAAGCCAAATCACCTCGGGCGCCATGCGTCCGGGGTGACCCCATCAATAGCTGTATTCTCCATAAATCCGCTTCAGGTCACCACCCCAGTCACCATGATAGTGATCCAGCAACTCATCCGCTGGCGTCTTCCCACTCTCAATCGTTTCCTTCAGTGCGTTCAGGAAATGTGTCTCATCTGCGATCAGCCCACCGGCACCCGACATCGCGCGGGCTTTCAGGCCAGCCTCTGAAATTGCCACAACTTCACGCGCAAGATCATGCATGTTGATCCCATCGACCTGTGCCTGCAAACCATCGACAGAAGCGGCCACACGCAGTGCCTCACGCTGCGCGGCGGTCCAGCCTTTGCAAAGGTCCCAAGCGGCATCCAACGCGGTCTGGTCGTACATCAAGCCCACCCAGAACGCAGGCAGCGCGCAAAGCCTGCGCCACGGACCACCATCGGCACCGCGCATTTCAATAAACTGTTTGACGCGCGCTTCCGGGAAAACGGTGGTCAGGTGATCCGCCCAGTCAGACAGCAGTGGCTTTTCACCCGGCAGCGCCGGCAACTCACCTTTCAGGAAATCGCGGAACGACATGCCCAGCGCGTCGATATATTTGCCGTGGCGGTAGACAAAATACATTGGCACATCGAGCACCCATTGCACCCAGGCCTCAAACCCAAAACCATCTTCGAAAATGAAGGGCAGCATTCCCGTGCGCGCATCGTCTAGATCGCGCCATATGCGGGAACGCCATGATTTATGGCCGTTGACCTGACCTTCGAAGAATGGCGAATTGGCGAATAACGCTGCCGCAACCGGCTGCAACGCAATCGCCACGCGCATCTTTTGCACCATGTCGGCCTCGGACCCGAAATCAAGGTTCACTTGCACAGTACAGGTCCGGCGCATCATGGCGGTGCCCATCGTGCCGACTTTTTCCATATAGTTGTTCATCAACTTATAGCGGCCCTTGGGCATCAGCGGCATCTGCTCATGCGTCCATTCAGGCGCTGCACCCAATCCGATGAACTTCACGCCGATCTCGTCTGAGACGGATTTCACCTCGGCCAGATGGGTGTTCACCTCATCACAGGTCTGGTGGATTGTCTCTAAAGGCGCACCCGATAGCTCCAACGCGCCACCCGGCTCCAGGCTGACGTTCGCGCCATCCTTGGTCAGTCCGATAATGTTGCCTTCTTCTTCGACGCGGTCCCAGCCAAAGCGACCCTCTAGCCCCTCAAGCACGGCCTTGATGGACCGTTCCCCATCAAATGGCAGCGGCTTGAGCGTATCTTGGCAATAGCCGAATTTCTCATGCTCGGTGCCAATGCGCCAATCTTCTTTGGGCTTACATCCCTTTGCCAGCAATTCAGCCAATTGATCGTGATGTTCGATAGGGCCGCCGCCAGATTGAGGGATAGACATGAGGCTGTGCTCCGCTGTTTGTCAGGTCATATCGGTGACTTGCCCCAGCCCCCATGTCAATGCAAGAGCGGCTTCACCCGGCTCCAGACTGTGACGCGCGCATCAGGTGTGTGTGAAAGCACATCCAGCACCGTGTTAGTTTTGATGTCGGGTAGTGACGCAAAGACATCGAACAGGTCCTCGGCCCCTTTGGCATTGATTGGAATGGCCAAAACTTGGCCTTCAATGCTGGTCAAAACCCAGCTGGGTTCCGGATGGCTGGTTGGGTCAATCTCCAAGCGGCTGAGGTCGGCGACATCCATAATGCCGCCATCAAGCGGGCCAAAATAGGCAAGCCGACGCTCACGGATCTGAACGACCCCCGGGCCATCGCCATCTTGTGCAAAGCGTGCCCTTTGGACGCCGGCAACGCCCCAGGCGATGCCGATAGCACTAAAGATATATCCCAGCCATTGGTTGATACCGACGCCCATGGTTGCCCACCACAGCCCTAAAGTCAGAACCGCACCCGCCAAAAGCACTTCACGCCAGCGCCAGAAAAACGCGCGGACTTCCGGCCGGAAGAAATCACCCATAGATCACCTGCGGTTCTTCATAAACAAGTATTGTATAATCACCTATGCGCTCAAACCCGATCGCCTCATAAGCCTTGGCAGCCTGACGCGACGCCGCAAACAAGATCGCGTAGCGCACGCCATTGCCTTGCGCCTCTTGCAGATGCATTGCCACGGCCCGCCGCGCCAGTCCCTGCGACCGTCGCTCGGGCGGGGTGTAGACTGCGCCGATCTGGACGACTTCGGGCAGCACAGCGTTGAAACCCGTCATCCCCACAGGCGCACCATCTTTACAAATGACGCGGTGGGTATCGGCTGCAATGTAGCTTTCAATGTCATCATGGGCCTTCTGTTCACTGTCCTCGCCCGGCATCGGCAAGACTTCATCAAGATAGGCACGGCGCCAGCCAATGATAAGATCATGTGGCGCATCTGCCAGCGGGCGTAGGGTAAAACCGGTACAGTCCGGCACGTCCAATTTATCTAACGCGAGCTCGTAAAGCGGTTCTTCGCTATTCAGCCCACCGTGCCGGGGCAATCCCAGGACCGCGCGCAATTCCGCGATCTGGCTTGCATCGCCCAGCATCCCTTTGACAGTCTTGCCTGTCAGCACGGTTTTCACCTGTGCCCACGGTCGTGTCGGACATTGGGGAAAGATCATCCCTTCTTGCGACATCGGCAGCAGGTCTGTGATTTCTCCGGCCTCCCAACGCACCCAGAACTGCATGGCACGCGAATGCCCCCCATCCATGCCGTATCTGCGCAGGTTCGAAAGCGGAAACATCGACGTGGCGATATGTCTGGTCAGGAACGCCTCTATCGCGGGGCGGTCGTCCGCTGTGGCACGGATCATGCCCAGTCGCCCAGCGCCTGTTGCCAGATCGTCAACGCGGCAACCGCGGCGGTATCGGCGCGCAATATACGTGGCCCAAGACTGACCGGCTGGGCAAAAGGCAAACTGCGCAACTTGTCGCGTTCCGCAGCTGAAAATCCGCCCTCTGGTCCGATCAGGATCGCCCACGGTCCGTCGGTCTGCGGCAAAGCGACGGGATCGCCGATCAAAATTTCGTCACAGAACATCAATTGCCGATTGTCCGGCCAATCAGCCAAGATTCGGTCCAGCTTTGCCAAGTCATCCACCGGTGGCACAAACGTCCCACCACATTGCTCGGCCGCCTCGACCGCGTGTGCTTGCAGCTTGTCCTGCCGGACGCGGTTGGCGCTTTGGGTGAAATCGGTTTGCACCGGGCAAATACGCGCAGCGCCCATTTCAACCGCTTTTTCAACGATAAACGCCGTGCGCTCTTTACGGATGGGGGCAAACAGCAACCACAGATCAGGCGGCATCTGCAAAGGCCGGGTCTGCGCCAAACATAGCAGTACCCCCTTTTTTGCCCGCTTTGGCGACCTGTGCATTCCATTCGCCGTCCGCCCCATTGATCAGCGAAAGCACCGCACCTTCTGCTAGCCGCATGACCCCAAAAAGATAATGCGCCTGTTCCCGCGACAGTGGAACCGATTGCCCTTCCCCCAGCGGGTGCTCTACATAAAGTCTAACCTTGGATGCCATGAGGCGAACCATATGACCGAAGATGCCCAGATGCCAGAGCCCAGCGGCACCGTCGCAGACGCCGTCAAGAACAACTGGGTTGACCGGTTTGCACCCGGCGTCAGCAGACCCTTCCTGCGGCTGAGCCGTGCAGACCGACCCATTGGCACATGGTTACTTTATACCCCCTGCCTCTGGGCGCTGGCTTTGGCGATCTTGGCAACCGACAGCTATAGCCAGCACGATCTTTGGACCATTGCCGGTTGCGCGATTGGCGCGTTTTTGATGCGTGGCGCGGGTTGTACGTGGAACGACATCACGGACCGCGATATTGATGGGTCGGTCGCACGCACCCGGTCGCGGCCTATTCCATCAGGGCAGGTCACGGTGCGCAACGCGGTCATTTGGATGTTGATCCAGACGATAGCGGCCTTCTTTATCCTCATTTCATTCTACCCCACCGCCATCTTTCTAGGGGTTCTGGCGTTGGCACCCGTCGCAATCTACCCTTTCGCAAAGCGCTTCACCTGGTGGCCTCAGGCTTTCCTTGGGCTGGCGTTCAACTGGGGGGCGCTACTGGCTTGGGCCGCGCATACCAATAGCATTGGCCCGGTGCCGGTCGTGCTCTATTTCGCGGGCATCGCATGGACGTTGTTCTATGACACGATCTATGCCCATCAAGATGCTGAAGATGACGCCCTGATCGGCGTGAAATCAACCGCCCGTCTGTTCGGCGACGACAGCCGCAAATGGCTGCGATTGTTCCTGACCGTTGCCATCGTCCTGTTTGGTGCGGCCGTGGTGCTGGCAACCCACGAGCGTTCAATCCTATCAGTTGTGATCGCTATCGGCGGACCGTGGGCCTTTGGCTGGCATCTGACATGGCAACTGAGCCGATTTGACCCCGAGGATAATGACAAATTACTCAAGATTTTCCAATCAAACCGCAACGCCGGCCTGATCCCCCTGCCATTTTTCGCCTTAGCGCTTCTGGTGTGATTGAACACCGCCGCAGGTGGGCCTATGCAGAGGCGTCATCGAACAACGGAAACCCATGCGTCTATCAGCCCTTCTCACACGCTTGATTGTATTCCTCGCTGCGGCATTCCTGTCCGTTGCAGCGGCCCGGACAACTGTGGCTGTTGTCGAGGAACGCTCTGTTCTTGCAGTGCAGGAAACGCTTGTAGATCAGGGGTATGAATGGGCCACTGTGCTTGGCGACGGCCTCCAGGTCATCCTTGAGGGGGAAGCCCCCACAGAGGCGGTGCGTTTCCGCGCCATCTCGGCGGCGGGCGGCATGGTTGATGCAAGCCGCGTCATCGACAACTTATCTATTGCCGATTCGGAAACCTTTCAGCCGCCAGAGTTCGCAATTGAGATTTTGCGCAATAACGCCGGTGTTTCGCTGATCGGGTTGATCCCCGCATCCACTGACCGGGACGGATTGGCAGAGCGCATTACCGATATCGCCGATGGATTGCCTGTCACGGACCTGCTCGAAGTGGCCGACTATCCGACACCCGAAACGTGGCGGGACGCGTTGAACTACGCGTTGCGCGCTTTAGAAATGCTCAACAAGTCGAAGATATCGGTGAATGCAGAGCGGGTCATTGTGAACGCAATCTCTGACAGCCCCGAAGAAAAGCGCAGGTTGGAAGTGGCGCTTGCAAGAAACACACCTGAAGGGGTGCGCCTTGCCGTCGATATCAGTGCGCCACGTCCGGTGATTTCGCCCTTCACCACTCGTTTTATTCTTGACGAAAACGGCCCGCGTTTTGATGCTTGCACTGCAGATACGTCAGAAGCCGTCAGTCAAATTCTCGCCGCTGCGTCTCAGGCAGGCTTTCGAGAGCGGGCTAATTGTACTCTCGCGCTTGGCGCGCCATCGCGCACATGGGGTGACGCGGTTGCGCAATCCATCACGGCCATCGAAAACATGGGCGGCGGTACAATCACTGTCGCAGATACGGACATCACGCTGGTGGCACCCGCTGGCACCGGTCAAGCGACCTTTGACAATATCGTAGGTCGGTTAGAAAACTCGCTGCCAGACGCATTTGCCCTGACCGCAGAACTTCCCGAACTGCCAACCGCAACAACAAGTGAATTGCCGCAGTTCACAGCGACGCTCAGCCCGGAAGGTGCCGTGCAGCTGCGCGGCCGTGTTCCAGATGAGATCACCAACACAGTGGTTGAAAATTTCGCCAACGCCCGGTTTGGACAGCGGTCCATCACAATGGGTACCCGGATCACCGAAGGGCTGCCATCGGGTTGGTCGGTACGCGTTCTGGCTTCAATTGAGGCTCTGTCCGAACTGTCCAATGGTGCTGTGGTGGTTGAGCCTGATCGCTTGATCGTGCGCGGGAATACAGGCAATGAAGATGCCAGCAGCGCGATCTCGCGTCTTTTGATCGAGAAGCTGGGCCAAGCTGCCGACTTCGAGATCAATGTAACCTATGTCGAAGAACTTGATCCGATTGCCGGTCTGCCAACCCCGGAAGAATGCATTGCAAAGATCACGGCAGTCACGGAAAGCCGCAAGATTACCTTTGATCCCAGTTCTGCAGACCTGACCGCAGAGACGCAGCCGGTTGTGGACGAAATTGCAGAAATCCTCAAACGCTGCGGTGACCTGCGCATCCGTGTTTCGGGTTTCACCGATAGCCAAGGGCGCGAAATCATGAACCAGCAGCTATCGCAGGATCGCGCAGACGCCGTTTTGACAGCGCTACGCGCCCGGCGGGTGCCAGTATCTACGTTCGAGGCAATCGGCTTTGGAGAAGAAAACCCAATCGCGGACAATGACACCGAAGACGGGCGCGAAGCCAACCGGCGTATTGAATTCAGCCTGATTGTGCCAGAGCCCACGGTTGAAGAAACATCGACCTTGGATGAAATAGCTGCACCCGCTCCACCAGAAGACGACGCCGCAGACGACACGGCGGAAGAAAGCGAATAGACTAGGCCCATGAATAGAACCGAATTCATTATTGCGACGGCTGTTATCCTCTTTGTGGCCTTTATGTTGGGCTGGTTTGCCAGTTGGCTCGTCAACCGTTTCACGCGGGTAACAAAGGCCGAAGTGGGCGAACTTGATAAGATGGCTCAGGCCTTGCATGAGGCAGAGGAAACCCGGGATCAGGCGATCACCTATTTGCAACAGCGCGAAGCAGAGATCACCAATCAGCTCAGCCAGACAGAGGCAGAGCTGCGGGCCGCAATGGATGGGCTACGCGAAGCGCGGCAGGAAGCCGAAGAGCTACGCGGCTACATCGAACAGCAGAACGCGGGATAGGCACCCGCCGGTACAGCAGGCTGTGTCAGGTGTCAGCGAGGCGGGAATTTTCGGGGTCAATGTTTGGACCCAAGGTGCCATCTTCCAGCCATGCCTCGATCTGGGGTATCAGACTGGCGGCAGATGTCATCATCTCGTTCAACGCCTCGGTATCGTCCGAGATATCTGCAAATTTGAACCAGCCGACAAGCTTCTCCATCACTTGGGATTTGACTGGGCCGATACGTTCTTGCCGCAACGCGGGAACCATACCTATCTGGATTTTTTCACGCGGCACTGGGAGCTGATCCAAATCAGCATAGCGCGCTGCATTCAAAATAAACGCGCCCCCTTCTTTCCAGTGCTGCACACCCACGACGTCAAGCGTGTCCCGACGATCACGGCGATAATTCGGGTAATCTACGGTGAACCCGGCCTGTTCAAACGCTGGGTCTAGTATCGCTTTCATCGCGGCTCTCAGCTTGCGGGTCTTGGAAGCCATATTGTGATTTCTCCGTCGGCGGGTGGATTAACGCGGCGCCGCAGCGCGCCGCAACCGGTCATTGATCGCGCAGCCTAATCCACGATCGGGAATGGGTGACACGGCGATTGCCTGTGCGTCCATTGCGTCCAGCATATGCAGGCATGCAAACAAATTTGCCGCCGCCTCGGTTAAGTCGCCCGTCGTCGACAAATTCAAGTCGGCATCAACTGGACCAAAACCCAATAGCACTTCGCCGTCTTTTGCATAGGTCGCGTTCAAACGAACCTGACCGCGCGGTGCATAATGCGACGCCAATTGGCCGGGTGCGGTTGGCATCACAGCATCTGAAACTTGCAACAGCTCCCGTCCCAAACATGCCTCGAGCGGACCAACAGGAATACCACCGGCCCGTAGCAATGTCGGATCGGCGACACAGCTTACGATTGTCGATTCAAGTCCAACCTCGCAGGGCCCACCATCCACGATCGCGTCTATCGCATTGCCCAACCCGTCGCGCACATGCTCAGCGGTCGTCGGACTGATACGTCCGGATGGATTGGCCGACGGTGCCGCCACTGGACCACCAAAAGCCTGCAAAAGATCACGCGCAACAGGATGATCCGGGACGCGCACGGCGAGGCTGGGCAAGCCCGCAGAGACGCGCTCGGAAATACCTGCATCAGACTTAAGCGGCAAAACGAGCGTGAGTGCGCCCGGCCAAAAAGCTGTGGCCAACTTCACCGCAGCAGTATCAAATTCGCAATAGTCCTCTGCTGCTTCCAAGGATGGCACATGCACTATCAAAGGATTGAAATTTGGGCGTCCCTTTGCCTCAAAGACGCGTGCGACCGCCGCGTCATCGCGCGCATCAGCACCCAGTCCGTAGACTGTCTCGGTTGGAAATGACACCAAACCACCCGCCCTGAGAATCGCGGCTGCCTTTTCCAAACCGGCAACATCCGGGCCGAGCGAAAGCAATTGTTCATAATTCATGACGTGGCGTTTTGGTTGATGGGGGGCCACGCTGCGGTAGGTTGGCCCATGTATTGGGATGCATAGCCCTCGGACTGGCTTTTGCCAAGCGGCTGCACAATTCGGAGATAGCACAATGCCTTATCGCGCACCTGTCAGCGACTTTCGCTTTTTGATGGACCACATCGTCGGCTTTGACGATGTCGCGGCAACCGAAAAGTTCGCTGACGCAACGCCGGACATGACACAGGCGATTTTGACTGAAGCGGCCAAGATGAGCGAAGAAATACTCGCCCCGCTCAACCGTGCAGGTGATCTGCACCCTGCCCATCTGGAAAACGGCATCGTGCGCACCTCGCCCGGGTTTGCCGATGGCTACAATGCAATTGCAGAGGGTGGCTGGATCGGCATGTCTGCCTCTCAAGAGGTTGGTGGCCTTGGCCTGCCTATGACACTGACCACCGCCGTCAATGATATGATGGCCAGCGCATGCCTGTCACTGCAACTCAGCCCCTTGATGACCCAAGGCCAGATCGAAGCGTTGGAGCATCACGCCTCTGACACGATCAAGGACCTTTATATCCCCAAGCTGATCTCTGGCGAATGGAACGGCACAATGAACCTGACCGAACCGCAGGCGGGGTCTGACGTTGGTGCCCTGCGCACCAAGGCAGAACCCAATGGCGATGGCACCTATGCGATCACGGGGCAGAAAATCTACATCAGCTGGGCCGATAATGATTTCACCGAAAACGTCTGTCACCTTGTGCTGGCGCGTTTGCCTGATGGGGTACCTGGCACCAAAGGCATCAGCCTGTTCATGGTGCCAAAACTGATCCCAGATGCCGACGGTAACCCCGGTGCCAAGAACGACCTGCGCGTCGTCAGCCTGGAACATAAGATGGGCCTGCATGGATCGCCCACTGCCGTGATGGAATATGCGGGTGCGACGGGTTGGCTCGTCGGCTACGAACATGGCGGCATGGCTGCGATGTTCACAATGATGAACAACGCCCGCCTTGGTGTGGCCGTTCAAGGCGTCGGCGTCGCCGAAGGCGCATTGCAACATGCGCTGACCTATGCGAACGACCGAAAGCAAGGCAAAGCGCCCGGTTCCGGGGCGATTATCGAACATGCCGATGTGCGCCGCATGCTGACCACGATGAAGGCCGATACCTACGCCGCCCGTGCGATTACCCTGATGAATGCGGTTGCCATCGACATGGCGCATGCCACGGGTGATGACGGCTGGCATGCCCGCGCCGCGTTTCTGACCCCGATTGGCAAGGCGTTCTGCACGGATGTGGGCTGCGAAGTCTCGGCCACCGGCATTCAGGTGCATGGCGGCATGGGCTTTGTTGAAGAAACAGGGGCTGCGCAATACGCGCGCGACGTGCGTGTCACCACCATCTATGAAGGCACAAACGGTATTCAGGCGATGGACCTTGTCGCCCGCAAGCTGATGGATGGGGGCGAAGCTGCTTTCCGAATTCTGGAAGAGATCGAACAGGGGGCAGAGACTGCCAAGGCGACACACCCTGAGCTGGCCGAAGCCGTCTGGCAATCGGCCGAGAGCTTGCGCGAAACAACCGAATGGCTGGTCGCCCAAGAAGATCTGAACCACCGCTTCGCCGGTGCCGTTCCTTATCTGCGCGCCTTCGCCCGCGTCCTTGGCGCGCATGTCCATCTGGCCAGTGCCGTCAAAGGTGACGCATCGCGCGCGCGCCTTGCAACCTTCTATATCAAGCGTATGTTGCCTGAACATGTGGGCCTTGTGGCCCATGCACGTGAAGGGGCAAGTGATCTTATGGCCATATCCGCAGACGACCTCGCCGCCTGATGCCAGACGACCAAAGCGGCATCCGCTACCCCTATCCCGAAGCGCCGGCCGAGGGCGCGGCGATCACCGTCGCACCGGGTATCTTGTGGATGCGGCTGCCGCTGCCCATGGCGCTGGATCATGTGAATGTCTACGCATTGGACGAAGGCGATAGCTGGACGATCATCGACACCGGCTTTGCCTCCAAACGTGGGCGCGCGATCTGGGGCAAGCTGTTGGCAGGACCGCTGCACGGCAAGCCGATCAGCCGTGTCGTTGTGACCCATCACCACCCCGATCACATTGGTCTGGCGGCTTGGTTCATGGAACAGGGTGCCACGCTCACGATGCCGCGCACCAGTTGGCTGATGGCCCGCATGCTGACGCTGGACGTGCAAGAGGTTCCAAATGCTGAAGCGATCACGTTTTACACCCGCGCAGGGATGGACCCGACCGTGCTGGAAAAACGGCGCAACGAACGCCCGTTCAACTTCGCCGATTGCGTGACCCCGCTGCCCCTCGGTTACACCCGACTGGCCGAAGGCGGCACCATCGAAATGGGCGACCGCACATGGGATATCCGCATGGGCGACGGGCACGCCCCTGAACACGCGACATTCTGGAGCCGGGACGACAACATTGTTATTGGCGGCGATCAACTGCTGCCCTCGATCAGCCCCAACCTTGGGGTCTATCCAACCGAACCCGATGCAGATCCGGTGACTGACTGGATACGATCCTGCGAGAAATTTCAAAACTTCGCCCGGTCAGACCATCTGGTTCTTGGCGGGCACAAGCTGCCCTTCACCGGGCTACCGACCCGCCTGACGCAACTGATTGATAACCACCATGGCGCGCTGAAACGACTTCTGGCTCACCTCGTTGAACCGCACGCAGCGGGCGAATGCTTTCTCCCACTGTTCAAGCGCAACATCAGCGGCGGCGAGTACGGCCTCGCGCTGGTCGAAGCGGTTGCCCACCTCAACCACCTCCACCAAGCGGACCTTGTCACGCGCAGCATGCGCGCCGATGGCGCATGGGTGTTTCAAGCGACCTAAGCCGCAGCCCGCCCCTTTATTGGCGTCATCGCCAAACCATCCGATGTCAACGCACAGATCGTATCTGTCGGCACTGGCGTCCAACGCGCGCTGACGCCACACAAAGGCTCGGACGCCAAAGACCGCCCACCATTGTCCAACACGCCCGACGCATAAAGCGACGGTGCCTGTCCGTTGGATGCATGACGGAAGGCATAGAGCGTCTGCCCATCAGAAAACACGAGTGTCAGCTTGATCGGCCCTTCATCACCTGCGGGGCCAATCTGATGCAGTGTTGCGCGCATCGCGCCTGCGGGATCATTGCCCAGCCCATTCGCAAGCAAGGTCAGAAAGATCATCTCGCTATCGGTGGTGCCGCGCCGTGCCTCGAACAGCTCATCCGGCAAAGCCGCCAGCATCGCCCGCCTGATCCGTTTGAAATGCGGGATCTGGCCGTTGTGACAGAACGACCATTTGCCAACGGTGAAAGGATGACAATTGGTGCGGTTGGTTTCCCCTACGGTTGATGCGCGGATATGGGCGATGAAGTGATGCGACCGCACCATGCGGCAAAGGTTGATCAGATTGTCATCAGCCCAAGCAGGCAAGACATCGCGGTAAAGACCTGGGTTCTCGTCCGCCCCATACCAACTGATCCCAAAACCATCGCCATTGACGGCCAGCTTGGCCTCGGTCGCGTGTTGGCTTTGCTCGAGTAGTGAATGGGTCGGACGGACGACGATATTTTCAAGCGGGATTTCCGGGCCAGTATAGGCCGCAATGCGGCACATCTTAGTGGCGGCTCTCGATGCGGGCGTACAGACGCTTCAGAATCCGGCTGGCCGTTGTTTCGCAGAATGCGGGAATGATCGCATGGACCAAAGCGGCCAGAGCCGCGACGCCCAACCAAAAGGCGAAAGTGAAAGCGAAACGCATGTGTTGAAAATAGGTCTCATTCACGGTCGCCGGATGGTTCAGGAATAGGGCGGCAAGCGGTGTCTTGCGTGGTGTTGGGTGGGCTGTGTCTGACATCGGTGGGGTTCCCTTCGTGGCTTTTGGGTAAT
Source organism: Yoonia sp. JB2-21 (assembly GCF_055693545.1). Lineage (NCBI taxonomy): Bacteria > Pseudomonadati > Pseudomonadota > Alphaproteobacteria > Rhodobacterales > Paracoccaceae > Yoonia > Yoonia sp. JB2-21. The sequence continues at coordinate 2,292,025 of NZ_JBVFUC010000001.1, read as the reverse complement.
CTAGCCAAACAATCGGGTGTATCGATCCCAAATCAGATTGTATTTATCCAAAATATTAGGACATTATCTCATCCATGAAGCATGAGTTAGACCAAATAGACCGCGCTATCCTGCGTATCCTGCAAACCGACACCACCCAATCGGTCGATGACATCAGCGCGGCGGTCAACCTGTCGCGCAACGCTTGCTGGCGGCGGATCAAGATGATGGAGCAATCAGGCATCATCAAAGGCCGCGTCGCGCTGGTTGACCCGGCCAGTGTGGGTGTGCCGTTAACTGCGATGGTCCTGATCAAAACCAGTGCCCATGACGCCAGCTGGCTAAAACAGTTCCAGGCCACCTTGCACAGCTTCCCTGAAATCGTCGGCGCCTACCGGATGACAGGCGATCTGGATTATGTGCTGCGGGTGCGGGTGGCCGATGTGCCTGCCTATGATGCGTTCTACAAACGGCTGACATCACGCATTTCTGTATCGGATATCGCGGCAAGTTTCGTTATGGAGGAAATCAAGGAAACAACCGCGGTGCCGCTATGACCAAAGACACGATGCAGATTGATACCTCAGCCGAGCTGCTGGAAAACGATATCCTGCCCAAATGCCACGAGGTGCACACCAACCCCGAAGCACAAGCCGCCACAGCCCAAGACATGCCCAAGGCCCTGTCAAAACCGGTTGCACAGAAAAGCCCTGCACAATGGGCCTATGAGCGGATTATCATGTATATCCAGAATTTTGAGAAACAGCTTGATAATGACCATGAGGTTGGACTGGGGTTAGCCGGTGGCATGACCGGCGTGATCAAAATCGAGGGTCTGGGATACTACGACCCCGATATTGTCACCTACTACGGTATGAACGAAGCCGGTGCGCGCACACAATTGATCCAACACGTCAGTCAGTTGAATGTGACCTTGGTGGCAAGCCCCAAACACATTGACCAGCCGGAACCGAACAGGATTGGTTTTCGCCTTGCCAACGCTTTGGACGCTGATGAGGATGTGACCACCTGACTGCGTGACAGCGGCAAATGAATCGTCTATGCGAGTGACAAATCAGATGACGAAAGGGCCACATCATGGCTGACCACAAACACGGCGAAATGGACATAGACGTTCAGGAAAAGACCTTTGACGGTTTCATGAGCATGACCACAAAGGCAAGTGTTGCGATCATTGCGATCCTGATCTTTCTCGCACTCATCGCGATCTAAGCTTTCATGGACCGGCGTGGTTTTCTCATGGGCCTGCCCTTGGCCCTGTCTGCTTGCACGGCAGAACAGGTCTGGGCGCCAGAAGACGTTGTTGCGCGCGCTATTCATCGCGAGCCCGGACGCAACTACCTAACATTGTACACGATGAAGAATGTGGGGTCCGGTAACGGCGCACATTCCGCACTTTTGATCAATGCCAGTCAGCGCGTGCTTTTTGATCCTGCGGGAACCTTCGAACAAGACGTCATGCCAGAGCGCAATGACGTCCTTTTTGGCGTGACGCCCCGGCTAGAAAAATTCTACGTCAGCTTCCATGCCCGCGAGACATACTACGTCATTGGACAGACGGTCGACGTCTCACCCGAAGTTGCTGAACAAGCCCTCAATCTGGCAATGGTGTCCGGCCCGGTACCAATGGCAAACTGCGCGCGCGTCACCTCGCGCATACTGCGCCAATTGCCTGGTTTCGATGTCATCCGCCAAACCTGGGGACCGGGACGCATTGCTGAAGACTTTGCAAAGCTGCCGGGCGTGACAACGCTGGAATATCGCGAAGACGATGATGACGATAAAACGCTCGCTCTCGCGGAAATCAGCGCAATCCTCAGAGGAGAGCCGTGATCCACATCGCGCTATACAGCGTCACAGCACCAGCGGCAATTGCCCACAACACATTGCGTGTCCAGACCCCCACCAAGACGGTCATGAAGGCCGCCAACATCCGCACCGGATCAAATTGTCCGTCTGTGGCGCCCGGCCACAAAACCAAAGGGGCCACCATGCCGGGCAACACGGCAACGGGCGTATAGCGCAGCAATCGCAGGACAAATGCGGGCATGGGGCGGTCCCCGATCAGGCCCAGAAATGAAAACCGGATCAGAAAAGTACCAATGCCCATGATGACGATGATGGCCCAGATTTCTGCGTCAGAATAAGTCATCGCGCACGTGTTTCCATCCAGATTTCCACCAAGGCGCCCGTCAACATCGCAGCGCCAGCAGCGATCAGCAGGCCTGTGCCTGCCGGCAAATTGACCAAAGCCAAAGCGACCGCCACCGACATTGCCGCCGCCGCAACATGGGCGAGGGATTTCAGCATCGGCGCTACCATCGCGAGGAACATGATGGGCATAATGAAGTCAAGCGCCCATGCTTCTGGAATAGCCTGTCCCGCCAAGATGCCAACCAAGGTCATCCCAAACCACAAAGGTGTGATCGGTGTCGCCACACCGAAAAAATATGCAACGCGCTCGGCCACGGTCATCTCAGGGCGTGCTTCATAGCGTGCGATCGACGTGATGTAGGTTTGGTCAAAATTCAGATACCCGATGAACGCCCGCTTCCACAAAGGGGCGGCACCCAGATAGGGCACCAACGACGCTGAATACATTGCCATCCGCAAATTCACCGCCAAGGCAGCCAACAGCACGAAAGCAATGCTGGCATTCTCGACCATCAACTGGATCGCCGTAAACTGTGCGGCACCGGCGATCACCAGCACCGTAAAACCCATCGCCTGCGCCAAGGTCAGCCCCGCATCGGTGGCGATCACACCAAAAAGCGTCGCGAAAGGCGCGGCCATCAAAATGAACGGTGCACCATCCCGAACGCCAGCCCAATAGGCCGACGCCGGTGGTGTTTTTGCGGACGCTTTCGCGGTAGAAGTCGTCATAGCTTTGCCCTAGCCTAGCTGCGTTGTGACAGGCTTAACGCATACGAATAGGAAATGACAATTGGCGCGGATCGACGATACCTCACGCTATCTGATCGCCCCTGATCCGGGCGCCCCGCGCCTGACGCGCGCCGTTCGGGGCACCGACCAAAACGGTGCTCCGGTGGATCTCAATGTTGTCGAAGAGCGTCCGCTGACAATCTTCCTGAACGCGCAGGAAATCGTCACTGCGATGACGATCGGGGATTATCCCAAATACCTCGCACTTGGTTTTCTGCGTAACCAAGGGATGCTGCATGATACCGACGTGATCAAGGGCGTCGACTATGACGAAGAACTCGATACCGTGGTTGTGCGCACCGCCGCCCAAACGACCTATGAAGATAAGCTCAAGAAGAAGACACGTACCAGCGGCTGCGCTGTTGGCACGGTCTTTGGTGACATGATGGAGGGGTTGGAGGACATCACCCTCCCTGCAACACAAGTGCGCACCTCAGACCTTTACGCGCTTGCCGCCGCAATCAACCGTACCCCCTCGCTCTATCTGGAAGCGGGTGCAATCCACGGCACAGTACTGTGCCAAGGTGACCGGCCTCTGGTCTATATGGAAGACGTGGGCCGGCACAATGCTGTCGACAAAATCGCCGGTTGGATGCTGTCTGAGGGTGTCACGGCAGCAGACAAAACACTCTACACCACCGGACGCTTGACATCCGAAATGGTGATCAAAACCGCGATGATGGGCATACCTGTTCTTGCCTCACGTTCGGGGTTCACCGCCTGGGGTGTCGAGATCGCAAACCAAGTGGGGCTCACCCTGATCGGACGCATGAAAGGGCAACGTTTTGTGTGTCTTGCGGGCGAGGAGCGGCTGATCCGCGACGCTGATCCGGCGGCTATCGCGGAAGAGCCGCGAAAGTCCGGGCGCAAGGCAAGCCAATGATCCTGCCCGCAACCTCATCTTGGCCCAACCGTCGCCGCGCACAACGACAGGTGTCGCCATGAAACAACCGCTTGGCGTCATTCTGGCAGGCGGGCAAGCCACCCGTATGGGCGGCGGCGACAAAGGACGATTGCCGCTGGGCAATGGCACAATCCTGTCGCATGTCATCGACCGGTTGGAACCGCAGGTGGACACCCTCGCCCTGAACGCCAACGGGGATCCATCCCGCTTTGTAGATCTGAATTTGCCGGTGATCGCAGATAGCATTGACGGTTTTGCAGGCCCGCTTTCCGGCGTTCTGGCCGGACTGGACTGGGCACATCAAAAGGGCGCATCACATATCGTCACTGCGGCCGCCGACACGCCGTTTTTACCCTGTGATCTGGTCCCGCATCTGTTGCAGGCGGCCGAAAACGCAAACACACAGATTGCATTGGCGCGCACACCTGACGGACGACAACCCACGTTTGGACTTTGGCCGACTGCATTGCGCGACGACCTGCGGACCGCGGTTGAAGATGGCTTGCGCAAGGTTGTCCTCTGGACAGATCGTCATGGCACCGCTTTCGCGGACTTCCCGGACGCGCAGGCGTTCTTTAACGTCAACACACCCGAAGATCTGACACAGGCGAACGCGATGATATGAGGATTTACGGGATTGTCGGATATAAAAATGCGGGCAAGACGGGCCTGATGGAACGGTTGGTGACCGAAATTACCGGACGCGGATTTACCGTCTCGACCCTCAAACACGCGCACCATAGCTTTGACATCGACCACCCCGGCAAAGACAGCTATCGCCACAGGCACGCAGGCGCGCATCAGGTCCTGTTGTCATCCCGGGCCCGTTGGGCGCTTATGACAGAACTGCGCGAGCAGGACGAAGCAACACTTGCGGAACTTTTGCGCCAATTGGACCCCGTCGATCTGATCTTGGTCGAAGGCTATAAGCGCGACACCCACCCCAAAATAGAAGCACATCGCAAAGAAACCGGACATCCGCTGATTGCCCGCGAAGATCAGAACGTGCGTGCCGTTGCAAGCGACCACGCATTGAACATCGCGCAACCGGTTTTTGATCTGAATGACACGACAGCAATCGCCGACTTCATACTGTCCGAGGTCGGGTTGTGAAGTTCGACACAGTCCTGATGGTGGATTGGTCCGGCGGAAATGACCGGGGCAAAACACCCAAGAAAGACGCGATTTGGGTCTGTGTGGCCCGCAACGGCACCGCCGAGGCACCGATCTATCATCGCAACCGCCAGCGAGCAGAAAGCTGGATCACAGAGTTTCTACAGACAGAGCGCGCCGCAGGGCGCCGGGTTCTGGCGGGTTTCGACTTTGCTTTCGGGTACCCCGCAGGGTTTGGCACCGTTTTAACCGGATCAGAGGATCCTTTTGCCATCTGGAGCTGGTTCGAAAAACACGTCGAAGACGCCACAGGTACGAACAATCGCTTTGATCTTGCCGGGCAAATCAATGAGCTGTTTGCCGGCATCGGCCCGTTTTGGGGAAACGGGCTTAAACGCGACATCGCGGGACTGCCACGCAAGGGTCTGGCGCGCACAACAGAGCATGGTCTTGCGGAAAGGCGCAAAGCCGAAACCCAAGCCAAAGGCGCTTTTCCGGTCTGGCAACTTTCTGGTGCTGGTGCCGTCGGCAGCCAAGTGATCATGGGTTTGCCGATGCTTTCGCGCCTGCGCAGCGCGTTCAAAACAGATCTTGCGGTTTGGCCGTTTGAACCTCTCACCCCCCTGATTGCCATTGTGGAAATCTGGCCGTCACTGATTGCAAAGGCCGTCAAAGCCACAATGCCAATCGGACAAATCAAAGACGCGCATCAGGTCATGCTGCTGGCCCAGACACTGTCTGCCCTGCCGCCTGACGACCTCGGGCGCTTTTTAGACGTCCCGCCAACAAATGAGGGCTGGATCCTTGGTCTTGGACATGAAGAAATGCTCGCGGAGGCTGCGCTGCGTCACCTTGCGCCGCCGCCGCTGCGAAACGATTGTTTTGCAATGCCGCAAGGGGCTCATTGGACGCCTGTTGCAGAGGCCCAACAACATTTGCGCGAGAAACTGACCTGTGTGACGACGCGTGAGGATGTTGCCCTCAAAGATGCCATAGGCCGCTATCTTGCCCAAGACGTGTTGGCCGCCCGCGCCCATCCTCCCGCTCCGAACGCTGCTGTTGATGGGTATGGATTTGCGGGACCGGCACCAGCGGGTGTCATGCGCCTGCAACTTGTCAAAGGCAGATCAGCCGCCGGTGCGCCGTTTGCGGGAACTGTCGCCGCTGGTCAAGCAATCCGCATTCTGACCGGCGCAAACCTACCGCTAGGCGTTGATACCGTTGTTCTGCAAGAAGATGTCAGCACCAATGAAACACACGTCAGCTTTCATGGCCCGCTCAAACGCGGCGCAAATGCGCGAAACGCTGGCGAAGATATGACCGCGGGACAGACAATCCTGACGGCCGGGCGCAAGATCGCGCCTGCCGATCTTGGGATGTTGGCGGCTGCCGGTGTCGGCGCTGTCCATGTGCACAAAAAGCTTCGCGTTGGGATCCTGTCCACGGGTGATGAACTGGCCGAACCGGGAACGGCGGCCGCCACCGGTCAGATTTTTGACGCCAACCGCCCCATGCTCAGCGCGCTGGTTGAAAAATGGGGATATGACGTGGTTGATCTGGGGTGCGCACCAGATGACCGCGCCGCACTTCAGGCGATCCTTGATGACGCATCTGCGCGCTGCGACGCGGTGTTGTCGTCTGGCGGGGCATCAGCAGGCGACGAAGACCATATGTCTGCCTTGCTAAAGGGGGCCGGATCATTCGCGCTGTGGCGGATCGCGATGAAACCGGGACGACCGCTGGCGTTGGGGTTGTGGCAGGACACTCCCGTCTTTGGCTTGCCGGGCAACCCCGTTGCTGCAATGGTCTGCGCTTTGATTTTCGCGTCACCTTCTTTGGCTGTCATGGCAGGCGGCGCATGGCAAACACCGCTCCGCTACATGCTGCCAGCTGCCTTCAGCAAATCCAAAAAGAGGGACGCCGCGAATACCTGCGCGCACGCGTTGAGGACGGGCAGGTTGTGATCTTTGCGTCCGAAGGGTCTGGCCGTGTTTCAGGGCTGAGTTGGGCAACGGGTCTTGTAGAACTTGGCGATCCAGCGCAAAAGGTGACCCCCGGCGACCTGGTCGCCTATATTCCGTTTAGCAGCTTTGACTAATGAAGATTACCGTCGGCATTCCACAGAAAGACAGAGACGAAGCGGCAGCGCTTTATTGGGATGCTTTTGGAGAGAAGCTGGGGTTTGTGATGGGCCCTAAATATCAGGCGCTGACTTTTGTGCGGTCAGTGCTGCGCCCGGACCACGGTATTTGCGCGCATGGCGAAGATGGACGACTGTTAGGAATTGCGGGCTTCAAAACCGCCAATGGCGCGTTGGTCGGCGGTGATTTCCGGGACCTGCGCAGGGCCTATGGCTGGGTCAGCGCATCCATCAGGGCGGTGCTGCTGGCCACACTGGAACGCGATACTGAAAACGAACGCTTTTTGATGGACGGCCTTTTTGTTGCACCCGAAGCACGTGGTCTGGGGGTGGGAACGGCATTGCTGGACGCGGTCGCGGACGAAGCAAAGCGGCGCGGTTACACGCAAGTGCGACTGGATGTGGTCGACACCAATCCGCGTGCAAAAGCACTCTATCGCCACGTTGGGTTTACCGAGATGAAGACAGTCAAGATCGGCATGCTCAAGCATATCTTTGGCTTCAGTGCGTCGACGACAATGGTGCGCGACGTCTAACCTGACCCAATCAAGGCACCTGCCGCAAACACGAGCGCGCCGCCGAGAACAACCTGAAACACAGCCTTCACCCACGGTGTCTGCATGTAGCGGTTTTGGATCCAAGCAATCGCCCAGAGTTCGACAAAGACGACAATCAGCGCAATAATCGTGGCGGTCCAGAAGTCGGGGATCAGGTAGGGCAACGCATGCCCGAGCCCGCCAATCGTTGTCATCACGCCCGCAGCAACGCCACGCTTGTACGGAGAACCGCGCCCCGAGATTTGCCCATCATCCGATGCCGCCTCGGTAAAACCCATCGAAATGCCGGCACCAACGGACGCCGCCAAGCCAACAAGGAACGTCGTCCAAGTATCCTGAGTTGCAAAAGCGACCGCAAAAATTGGCGCAAGTGTCGAAACTGAACCATCCATCAAGCCCGCCAGCCCCGGCTGCACCCATGTCAGCACAAACTGACGGTGGGCGGCGGTTTCCTCTTCTGTTTTGGTCTCGCCATCAAGGTGCTGTTTGGTCAGCGTTTGGGCCGTATCGGTATGACCTGCCTCTGCCGCGGCAAGATCACCCAAAAGCTTTCGCGTGGCAGCGTCGGTGGTGGCCGCAGCCGCCGCCAGATAAAAGCGCTCAGCGTCCCGTTCCATCTGCGCGGCTTCATCGCGGATCCGTTCAAGGCCAAGGTTCTCGATCAGCCAGACGGGCCGACGTGCATAAAAGCCGGATACATGCTCTCGGCGGATCAACGGAATAACCTCGCCAAAGCGCGTCCGGTGCAGATCAATCAGACGCCGACGGTGGCCATCTTCTTCTTCTGCCATCCCATCAAAGATCGCGGCTGATGCCGGGTAATCAGCACGCAGATGTTCAGCATAACCGCGATAGATCCGCGCGTCGTCTTCTTCGGATGAAATCGCGAGTGCAAGAACTTCTTGCTCTGAAAGCTCTTGAAACCGGCGGCGATAACCAAATCCACCCAGCATGTGTATCCCCCATATTAGAATAGTTCTAAGTTAGGATAGGCACTGAAAACCTCAAGTCAAAAAAGTGAACCGGTCAGTTCATTTTTTTCTTGAAATCTGAACTGAACAGTTTAGTTAAGGGTCACGATAGAAATTCTGATGAAGGAAGCATACACATGTCACGTATCTTTTTTGCACTCTCCGCAGCCGCGTTTGTCGCAGTTGCTGCACCCGCTTCAGCCTTGTCGCTACAGGTCGACTTCCCAACACTCACCTACCCAACTCAGACTGTCCCAGATGTCAGCCAGGGTTGCTCTGACCTGACAAAGCTGTCTGGCGATACTTGCACCGTCACCACCAAGTAGCGCCAACTCTGCGATGGGGCCCCTCATCCCCGCCGGGTCCCATCGCAGCTATGTCCTTGCCGCAAGTGAACTGATCAGTTTATGATAGGGGCCTGCAAGGAGCGCCAATATATGCCCGACGGCACAATAGAACCCAAAAAAGGACGGAAATTTGATCAGGTGCTGGAAGGCGCCCGACACGTATTCTTGTCCGATGGGTTTGAAGGCGCGTCCGTCGATGACATCGCCAAGGCGGCGGGCGTCTCGAAGGCGACGCTCTACAGCTACTTCCCAGACAAGCGGTTTTTGTTCATGCAGGTCGCCAAGACCGAATGCGCCCGTCAGGCCGATCATGCGATCGAGACGATCAATATGGACGCTCCCGTCCAGCGGGTTCTGTGCGATATTGCGATGGAAATGGTCGACTTCATTACGTCGGAATTCGGCAAACGCATTTTTCGCATCTGTGTCGGCGAAAGCGACCGTTTCCCAGAGCTTGGCCGAGAGTTTTATGAAAGCGGGCCACTGTTGATCCGCAAGCGTCTTGTGGAATTCTTTCACAAAGCGGTGGATCGCGGTGAGCTTGAGATCCTTGACTATGAACTCGCCGCCGAACAATTCCACGAACTTTGCAAAGCAGATCTCTTCCCGCGCATGGTTTTTAACATGACCGACGAATTCACGCGCGCGGAGAAAATGCGTGTGGTCGATGGCGCTGTCGAAATGTTCATGGCAAGGTATGGGGTGTGACCTGCGATACTGTGTCAACGGTCTGAGGACGTAGCATAGCTGCCGTTCGTGCAGAGAGCGGCGAACCTCTTCAAAGAGCCCAAAGTGTAACGCAGGCCCCGTTCGGGTATCGCCCGACCTGGAGGGCACCAACATCACGGCTTGGCAACGCATTTCAATGACCTCGACCTTCAAGTATGTTGAAACGCTGCAAAATCGCCCTCCGGGGGAGGTCGGGCGATGCCCGGACGCGGCCGGGCGGTTGTTCTATGTGGTATCTGACACGACTAAAACGAAAGTCAACTTAGTCCCGCACAGCAGACCTTGCCTCACACCGCGCTAAATGTCCGGTTGCGGTTAGAAATGGTTGACGTTTGCCTCAGCGCAACATGACGTAGCCCCCGTGCGTGGATTGAAAGAGCCCGTTGTATCATGTCATAGATACGCAAAGTCGCTCAATCCCACAAAACGCAAAAGGCCCGGTCAGTGACCGGGCCAATGCGTCCAAGTGGACCGTCTTCAAAACTCAACAACCGCCCGAATGGATTTACCCTCATGCATCAGATCAAAGCCTTTGTTGATGTCATCCAGGCTCAGTTTATGGGTGATCATCGGATCAATCTCGATCTTGCCTTGCATGTACCAGTCCACGATTTTCGGCACATCAGTCCGGCCAGAGGCCCCGCCAAAGGCCGTCCCGCGCCAACTGCGGCCGGTGACCAGTTGGAAGGGTCGCGTCGAAATCTCGGCACCGGCGGGGGCCACACCGATGATGATACTCTCGCCCCACCCCTTGTGGGCTGCTTCCAAGGCCGTGCGCATCACGCCCACATTGCCGGTTGCATCAAAAGTATAATCGGCACCCCCACCCGTTAGTTCAACCAGATGGGCGACCATATCGCCCTCAACATCCTTGGGGTTCACAAAATCGGTCATGCCGAATTTTGTCGCCATCTCAACCTTGCCGGGGTTCAGGTCCACACCAACGATCTGATCAGCGCCGGCCATCCGCAGGCCCTGGATGACATTCAAACCAATCCCGCCGAGGCCAAAAACGATGGCGGTCGAACCGATCTCGACCTTGGCGGTGTTGATGACCGCCCCAATACCTGTCGTAACACCGCAGCCGATGTAGCAAATCTTGTCAAAGGGCGCGTCTTCGCGGACCTTCGCGAGCGCGATTTCGGGCAGCACCGTATGATTGGCAAAGGTCGAACAGCCCATGTAGTGCAAAATCGGCGTCCCATCGAGCATCGAAAAACGCGATGTGCCATCGGGCATCACACCGGCCCCTTGGGTTGACCGGATCTTTTGACAAAGGTTCGTCTTGGGGTTCAGGCAGTAGTCACACTCACGACACTCGGGCGTATAAAGCGGGATGACATGATCGCCCGGTTTCAGGCTCGTGACACCTTCACCGACCTCAACAACCACACCGGCACCCTCATGACCAAGGATGGCCGGAAACATGCCTTCGGGATCGGCACCCGACAGGGTGAACTCATCCGTATGACAAATCCCGGTCGCTTTGATCTCGACCAAAACCTCCCCCGCCTTGGGGCCTTCCAGGTTCACTTCCATCACCTCAAGCGGTTTGCCCGCTTCCAGCGCTACTGCCGCACGTGTCCGCATCTGTAGAAATCTCCCCTATTCTTCGCGGCAACGATCAAACAACCGCCGCAAAAATTCAAGCACCGACTTGCATCCGCGGCCAAAGACCGGAACACTGAGAATATGAAACGTATTCTCGCACTCCTCGCGTTGGCGGGCTGCACAGCGACGCCACCATCCGCACCACCTGTGCCGCCACAACTGGAAGACACCTGTGGTGCAGCAAAGTTCGCCCCACTGATCGGGCAGGATGCAACCGCACTGGAAAAGACACTCCGACTTGGTATGGTTCGCGTCATCCGGCCCGGCGATGCCGTCACGCAGGATTTCAGACCCACACGGATCAACTTTATGATTGGGGCTGATGAAACGATTCAGACTGTCAATTGCGGCTAGGCTGCGATCAAGACCACGCCGGCTGAAGACGCCGCACATAACACCGCAAGATTTGTGATCTCATCGGAAACGATTGTCACGTCAGCGCAGCCGCTGCACTTAAGTCACACGGAAGATGAACGCCGTGCGGTTAATGAAAATATAAGGGAAAACGAAGTTCCCCGATGTCACGAACTGGGTGGGGGCTATTGACCGCGACATCGGGGTAGCATTTCGCTATGACCTGAGATTGACAATCAGTTGTGTTCCCAGTTGGCAACGGCTGCGACCATGCCGTGTTTATTTTAAGGCAGAACAAAGGCAGGTGTAGAAGAACCCTTGATTTTGTTGGGGTTTGACGCAACTCTGTCGTATGACCATTCAGCCCCCTACGCCATTTCGCGCCCCCGAACAGATCGCCTTTCACCGTACAGAGTTGAATGTGATTCTTGGTCTTTATGGCCGCATGGTCGCCGCCGGAGAGTGGCGCGACTACGGCATGTCGCATCTCCGCGATGTTGCTGTATTCTCGGTTTTTCGCCGCACGGCCGAGAACCCGATGTACAGGATCGAAAAACGCCCCAAGCTGCGCATGAAGCAAGGGCAGTATGCGGTGATCGGGATGGACGGACAAATCCTGAAACGCGGCAATGATCTGCGTCAGGTGCTGCGGGTGCTTGAGCGCAAGCTGATCCGCGCGGTCGACTAAAGACGTTTGCGGTCCAATACGGGGCCATCCCCCTGCGCCGCGATCCTTATGATAGCCGCTTCAACGGGTTCATAGACCGTTGCCATGTGATGCGCATTCGCGTGTAGCAGCGTATCCGGATCAACCATCATCCCCACATGCCCCTTCCAAAATATCAGGTCGCCACGCTGATGGGCCCCCTCAAAAGATTGCCCCAGACCATCGCGCTGCATGTCACTATCCGCCGGACACGCAATACCGCAGGCGGACAGGCCCGCGGCAATCAGGCCAGAACAGTCAATCCCGCGCGTTGAATTTCCGCCCCACAGATATGGAACACCAAAATGTAGTTGAGCCACTGTCGCAGGGTCAGTAAAGGGCCGATCCAGACCGCGCAGATGTTTTTTGGGAATATAGCCTACGTTGGTTTCAAAGAACTTATGGCGCTCATCCAGCACGGTGACACGCGCGCCAAACGGCAAAGCAGCACGCTCAGCCGATTTGAAATTGTCCGCCATGTAGGCATGTGTCGCCATCGTCGCCACAAAATGGGTTGGCGTCGTGACTTCACCGATAGCTGACGCCAGAACATATCCCACATAGCCGTCACTGGCCTGAACAAACGCCCAGCCTTCGTGCTCTTCAAAAATAGTCACGATCGCACCCATCAGCAACTGCCGGTCACGCGGACCGTCAGGGCTTTGGCGCAAATCAACGACACTGTCCAAGACTGTGGCAGACCAGCCGTCCAGATATCGCGCGGCGTCGACTTGACCGGCCAAATGCATCGCAGCAACGCGCCCGTTGGCGGGTGTCAGCCGCCGATCCATCACAGGTTCAACATCTCGGGAAGCGCTTCTAGGACAGCCCGCGCGCCCATGCCCACACCGCCCTTCGGGCGTGCAGGGGCCGCGGTGGGTTGCCAGCCGTAAATGTCGAAATGCATGTATGGGCTTTCCACAAAACGCCGCAAGAACAACGCAGCGGTAATTGATCCCGCAAAACCCCTTTGGGTGCATTGTCGAGGTCCGCAATCCCCGGCTCAATCATGGCTTCATATGGTTCGTGAAACGGCATACGCCAAACCGGATCAGCCACCTTGGCACCGGCATTAGCAATCGCTGCGGCATAATCGTCATTGTCGGCGTAGAAAGGGGCAAGGTCCGGTCCTACCGCCACACGCGCGGCACCCGTCAACGTCGCCATTGAGATGACAAGATCGGGTTCATCCTCATCTGACAGCGTCAGCGCATCTGCCAAGACCAACCGCCCTTCTGCATCGGTATTGTTGATTTCGACCGTCAGACCTTTGCGCGATGTCAGGATATCCTGTGGCCGGAACGCATTGCCATCTATGGAATTCTCGACCGCCGGGATCAGCACGCGCAGCCGCAAGGGCAGCTCAAGCGCCATAATCATATGTGCAAGACCCAGCACAGTTGCCGCTCCGCCCATATCCTTTTTCATCAGGCCCATTGAACCGCCGGGTTTGATATTCAAACCACCGGTGTCAAAACACACACCTTTCCCAACCAGCGTAAGCTGCGGCCCGGCACTGCCCCAGCGCATATCAATCAATCGGGGCGCACGCGGGGACGCACGGCCAACCGTGTGGATCATCGGAAAATTACTGGTGACCAGGTCATCGCCTGTCACGACGTTGACTTGCGCGTCGTGGCCTGCTGCAAGCGTACGCGTTGCTTCCTCCAACTCGTCCGGTCCCATGTCCGAGGCTGGCGTATTAATCAATTCGCGTGTGAGGGCTTCCCCATTGGCGATCGTTGCAATCCGACCTGCATCAATCTGTTCAGATGCAACCAAACCCGCCTTTGGCTTGGACGGCTTCTTATAGCGATCATAGCTATAGCCCGCCAAAAGCCAGGCAAGCGATGCTTCTTCAAGGGCGTCATCCGTCAGGCCGCTGACAATTTCATACGTCCCTTCGGGCAGCTTGCTAGCAACCGCACCGATGTGAAACCGGCCGCGTTTGCGCTTTTGCGCGGTCCCATAGCCAACCAGAACCCGATCAATGGTGCCGTTTTCGTCTGGCACCACCACAAACTGACCAAGTGCGGCTGTAAAACCCTGAGCCTTTGTCCAAACCTGCGCCTGTGCGGTCAGGTCATGCAATGCCGCATCAATGTCGTTGGCCGCGATCACATGAACAGGTATCGCATCGTCTGATGGTTCGGCGAAGGCAAGCGGCATGACGTATCCTTTAAAATTCGACTACGTCACAGCCTAACCGGCTGCCCACCAGCTGCAAGAGCCGGCGCACATCGTTTAGGGATCGCGGAAGTTCCAAACCTCAGACACCGCGATATCAAAACCACGCTCCAACCGCGCGACGGTCGCCTCGATCCCGACACCATCGTTTTGGCGCAAACATGTGCCGACATGCCCGGCAGCGATCGAAACTTCGGTAAGTCCAATCTGATCTGCCACAATACCGACCCGTTGCGCCGGTCTGTGCATCTTATCGAATTCGTTCTCTGCCAGACCCCGTTGCAGCATATCAAGCCGCATAGCGATATCCTCAAGCATACGGCAAATAATCTCTTCTGCTTCGTAAGGTTCTCTTTCAGCATAGAGGCGCGAAATCGGCGACGGATCAAAGTGCAATTGATGCTGACAGGTCAAAGCAACAACATCAGTTGAGGCAACGGAAACGGGGCGTGGAAAACTTGTGATATTCTTCATGCGGGCGGTTTTAGGCCGACAAGGTTCTCAGAAGGTTGAGACAAGGCAGAAAAATCGCTCGAAATTCTCGAAAATGCGACGTATTCCTGCTGCAACAACGAAAGACAGCAATATGCACCACGCTCGCCCCCTTCCGGCCTATCTGGTCAACCGCTACCATGGTTGGAAAGCCACGGTTTATACTGAAAACAAGGGTTGGTACCGCCGATTGGCCGAAGATGGGCAGCATCCGCGTTCAATGGTGATTTCTTGTTGCGACAGCCGGGTGCATGTCACGTCGATCTTTGGCGCCGATCAGGGCGAGTTCTTTATCCATCGCAACATTGCCAATCTGGTGCCGCCATTTAATCCAGACGGCCACCATCACGGCACCTCTGCGGCAGTCGAATATGCGATCACCGGTTTGAAGGTCGCGCACCTGATCGTGCTGGGTCACTCTGGCTGCGGCGGGGTTGAGGGGTGCTATAATATGTGTTCGGGCAATGCGCCCGAACTGGAAGAAGCCAGCAGCTTTGTTGGCCGTTGGATGGATATCCTGCGTCCGGGCTACGCGGCACTTCCTGACGGCGATGATGCATCACGCAAGCGCGCCCTCGAGAAATCATCTGTCGTTATCTCCCTCGAGAACCTCATGACCTTTCCTTTTGTTAAAACCGCAATTGAAGAGGACAGGCTTTCAGTTCACGGCCTTTGGAACGATATCGGTGAGGGGAGTTTGGAAGCCTATGATCCGAAGTCAGGCGATTTCAAAGCGATCTAAGCGCCCCACTCAGCCGATTGCATTTCGCGCAGGCGGCTGGCGGTGCGCTCAAATTCAAACGTGCCGGTTCCCTCGACATAAAGCATCTCAGGCGTCGCAGCAGCGCTACAGATCAGCTGGACCTTCCCTTCGTAGAGCGTGTCAATCAGCGTCACGAACCGTTTCGCTTCGTTAAAATTATGCCGCGATAAGGCCGGTATGTCTTCAAGGATCAGGACACGGACGGCCTCTGCCAAAGCAAGGTAGTCCCCCGCACCCAAAGGACGCCCGCACAGGTCAAAGAACTTCACCCGCGCAACACCATTGTGAAAATCGGGCAATTCGACCTCACGTCCCTTCACATGCAATACCAATTTTTCCGACTGACCATTGCTTAGGCGCATCCAGATATCGTCGATGGCTTTGCGTGCGTCAGAATTTACTGGTGTGAAGTAGCTTGGCGTACCCGCCAGACGGTCCTGCCGATAGTCGGTCGGGCTCGCCAACTCATGCACGACCATCTTTTCTTTCAGCAATGCGATGAACGGGGTAAAAAGCTGTCGGTTCAATCCGTCCTTATACAAATCATCGGGGGTCTGTTCGATGTCGTCACGACGACGACACCGCGCGCAAACAGCGCCTCAAACAGCCGCCCGACAAGCATCGCATCGGTAATATCCGTGATCTGCATCTCATCAAAAGCAAGGAAACGCACCTGATCTGCAAGTTTTGCCGCTACTGGTGCCAACGCATCATCAACACCCGCCTTGCGGGCGTCGGTCATTTCCGTATGCACCCACTGCATAAAGGCGTGGAAGTGGCGGCGTTGTTTCGGCGCATCGACAAGATCATAGAGCATATCCATCAACATGGATTTGCCGCGTCCGACGCCCCCCACATATACAGGCCCGGGATTTGATCGGGCGACTTGCGAAAGAAGCTGCGTTTGACCGGCTCGGCCAGTGCGGCCCTTATGCGTTCAAGCTCTGGCAATACAACGATCTGCGCATCATCGGCCTTTAGGGTGCCCGATGCGACCGCCGCGTCGTATGCGTCTTGAACCTTCATAGCAATTGGATAGCGCGCGACAGATACAATGAAAAGCGGCCCTGCCTAGTCGCGCAGTACTGCGCGCAGCGCTTCGATCAACTGATCTTTGTGGGTGTAGGGCATCGCATGATCTGCATCCTCGACAACTTCTTGCCGGGCCGCCCGGTTCCAAAGGCCCAAAAGGCCAACCGCGCGCAGCGGGATGATCGGATCCTTCCCTGCCCAGATCGCCGTTACCGCGATGCCCTGACGACCCAGCTTGCGATGGTCTTCTTCTTGCGTCTCGGACAGCATACCGCGGCGGCTGGACAAGAGGGCGGGCAAATAGCCCCGGCGTTTCAATTCGCGGCGTTGCACGCGCATGACCTGTTCGATCTCTTGCGTGGCCCCCTTTTCAGGGATCGCCTTGCAGAATCCGATTGTGGGCAAACATCGCATGGGCCCAATCACCCACGAACGAGGATCGCCGGCAAAAGCGCGAGAAATAGCTTTCGTTCGTCGCAATACCGGCACTTGCGACAAGGATCACGCTTTTGATGCTATGCGGGAACTCGGCGGCAAAGGCAGTCGCGATACTGCCACCCATCGAATAGCCCGCTACGGTGATTTCTTCGGTCAAACCATAGTAGGCGCACAAGTCAGAGAGCTGGCGCAGAAAGAACTGCCGGTTTTGGTCACCCGGCGGCGCATCCGAAAGGCCGCGCCCATAAAGGTCATACATCAAGACCCGATATCCAAGATCACCCAGGCCCTCTGCCACCGCATCCATCGAAATCATCGGTGTTGCAACACCGTGTATCACAACGGCGACCGGACCGCGTGCTGACCCGGTCCAGCGGCAGTGCGTGACACCCTGCGAAAGTTGAATGAATTCGCCCTTGGCGCCGTGTCTCTCTGTCGGGCCAATCGCCGTGCGACGACGTTCAACATAAAAAGGACGGATGGCAATATAGCCAAAGATGACCACGCCCAATACAACCAAAACCCAAACCAACGAAGAACGCCTTTCACTAATTCTAATTGGGCCTTTAACCCGATGCGGTCCGGGCTTCCAGTATGTACCGGCTCGTCATTAAGTCGAGATGCGCCCCGCCGCCATTCTTAAACAACGTAATCTCGTCGGGAGTATGGCGGCGAAACTGATCCAGCTGATAATAGTCTGCGATGACTTCTTCGGGTTTGAACTGACCGGTTGCGATGGGGATTTTCAGCTCTCCGATATGGTTGACTGTCGTCTCTCGGCTATCGACAAAAACACGGGCGCGGGCCAATGCCGCGTTGTCCACCTCGCGCATGTCCGAGCGGTAGGCCCCGATCAGATCAACATGCTGGCCCGGTTGCAGCCAGTCCCCTTTGATAATCGGTTCCGTTGTCATTGTAGCCGATGTAATCACATCGGCACCTTTCACCGCCTGTTCCAAATCCGTAGCAATCGTCACATCCGGGAATGCCGCCTGCATCGCCTCCGCTCCTGCCGCCGAACGGTTCCAAACAGTGAACTGCGCATCTGGAAAAGCCGCGCCATAAGCCTCGCGCAACGAATGGCCAACAGTGCCCGCACCCACGATCAGGATTTTCCTGCTATCCGGACGGGCCAAGCGTCGAGCCGCCAACAGGCTATCACCCGCAGTCTTCCACTTCGTCACAAGCGCAAAATCAAGGATCGCCTCAAGCGCCCCATCCTTGCCGGAAAACAGGTTCACGGCGCCACCGATTGCAGGTTTGCCCGCGTGTTTGTTGCCGGGAAAGATCGTCGCGCATTTGACCGCCAACCCCAGCCCCGCGATCCAAGCGGAGCGGTTCAGCAATGTGTTCTCTCCTTCATAGAGGAAAACATCGGCCACATCGGCCTTTGGCCCCGCGTGGCCCGCTGCCAAAGCGTCCGTTAGCGCCAGCCAATCAAGGTTCTCTTGCCCTTCTTCAAAGGGGATCATCACGGTCATTGCGCGGCCTTCGCAGCCAACAGCCCTTCAGCGACCAAACGATCCGCCCACCCCTGCGCACCTTCAAACAAATGGGTCTGCCAGCCTCGGGCTTTTGCCACATTGATGTTGTCGATCCGGTCATCGGTGAACAACAGGCAGCCGGGCGGCACCCCGCAATCCGCCTCAACCATCTGATAAATCTGCGCCTCGGGTTTGATCACGCCCATATGGCCAGAGATGTAACGGCGGTCAAATTCGCCCAAGAACGGATAAACCGGTTCGGCTACCTCAAACGTCTGAATACCAAAATTCGTCAGCGCAAAAACGGGCACGCCTGCACTGCGCAAGGCCCGCAGCAAACGCACTGAATGATCAATCGCAGGGGCGGCCATTTCAATCCAACGGTCGTGCCACATCAGCACCTCGTCATGCCAATCGGGGTTCGCCTTGGCGGCGGCGTGGATCGTCTCGCGGAAATTGCCGCCACGATCCACCTCATCATTGATGCCGTGCAGATCAATCGCGGCAAACATCGCGCGCCTGCGCTCTTCCCCGATGACACTGTCAAAGAACCGCTCTGGCTGCCATTCGATCAGGACATTCCCGATATCGAAAACCACTGCTTTGACCTCTGGCATGCTGTCTCCCGCGCTTGCTTGGGCTCAGCCTAACGCCGCAACGGGCGCTGTAAAGCCACGGCTTTCGTCTGCGCCTCGCGCCAGATCGTGAACAGCCCTGCCCCAAGGATCAAAGCCATGCCGAAATAATCCCAGGCGTCAGGGAATTCGTCAAAGATCAGCATGCCCCAGACCACCGAAATCGGCAGGGCAAGGTATTCAAACGGTGCGATATAAGACGCGTCCGCAACTCGGTAAGCTTGGCTGATCAAATACCCGGCCACAGCAATGCCGATGCCAATGATCACGAAGACAGGATAGTCAGCGACCAAAGGCCAACTCCATTCGCGAAACAAGAATGCGAGCGATGGGTCGGACTGATCCCCAAACCGTCCGTCCCCGACGATCAGACCAAAGGCGATGCCCACAATGATGAACATGATCTGGATATAAAACGCCATCGTGGCCGCGCTTTCCGTGCCCCCGATCCGGCGGGTGATGATGTGAATACCTGCATAGCAAAACGCCGCCGCCAGCGGCAGAATCGACGCCAGTTGAAACGCCTGCGTTCCGGGCCGCATCATCACCAGCACACCCACAAAACCCACCGCAATCGCAGCCCAGCGCCGGGGGCCAACGACCTCGTTCAAAAACAGCACCGAGAACAGGGTGATCAAGAGAGGGCTGATGAAAAAGATCGCAACAGCATCCGCCAAAGGCATCGCCGCCAGCCCCAGAAAGAAGGTCATATTGGCAAAGACGACACAAAGCCCGCGCAGCATATGCATCTTGAGCTTTTTGGTACGGGCAATCGCCCGGCCCGTCGTCATCGGTGCGATGATCGCGACGATGATGATCAGGCCAATGACCGACCGGATCAGCACCACTTGGTGCAGGGCATAGCCACCACTGAGAAACTTGATCGCCACATCATTGATCGAGAAAAAGACGACCGCGACCGACGCACAAAGCGCGCCAAGTTTCGCAGGCGACAGTGGCGTCATGGTTTCGCCGCAGCCCGCACCGCCCGTTCCAACCCATCCAAAAACCGCGCGCGGTCCGCTTTGCTAAAAGGCTTACCGCCGCCTTGCCGAAAGGGATCAGCCGCACGCATATCCGTCATCAGATCGCGGGTCGCCAGCACATTGCCGATATTGGCCTGTGTCAGCGCCTCACCATTATGTTTCAGCACCAGCGCGCCGTTCTCGATACAGCGCGCGGCCAGTGGAATATCGCCCGTAATCACGACATCGCCCTTGGTGGCCCTATCCGCGATCCACATATCCGCTACATCAGGGCCATCGGGCACCACAACGGTTTCCACAAACGGATTTTGCGACGGACGAATACCGCCGTTAGACACCACAAACATGCGCAGCTTATGCCGTGTGCCGACACGTTCCACCTCGGCCTTGACCGGGCAGGCATCGGCATCAACGTAGATCATCCGTAAAGCGCCTCGGCATGAAAGGCGACGTGGTCTTCCATGAAGGTCGAGATAAAGAAATACGAATGGTCGTAGCCCTTTTGCAGCCTAATCTGGCCCTGCTGGCGCTTGACGGCCATCGCTTGCGCAAAATGCTCTGTTCCCAGCAGATCACCGAATTGGTCATCCGTGCCGGTATCAATCAAGATCGGGCCGTCAAAGCCCAATTCCTGCATCAACAAAGTCGCGTCATGGGGGCCCCAATTCGCCTCATCCCCCCAATAGGCGGCGAATTGTTTGCGGCCCCAGTCGCTGGCTGTCGGATGACAGATGGGCGCAAAGGCAGACACCGATTTGAACCGCCCCTGCAACGCCATCGCCATGGTCAGCGCACCATGCCCACCCATCGAATGGCCGGTGATGGATTGGCGCGTCATGTCGAGCGGAAAGTTATTGCCCAGCAGCGCAGGTAGTTCCTCATCCACATAGGTCCACATTTTGAAATGTGTGTCCCAAGGGGCTTGGGTCGCATCAATGTAAAAGCCTGCCCCTTTGCCCAGATCATAGGCCTCATCATCGGGCACGTCTTCGCCGCGTGGCGATGTATCGGGAAAGACCAGCGCGATCCCCTGCTCTGCCGCCCAGGCCTGCGCGCCCGCCTTGGTCATCGCGTTTTCATGGGTGCAGGTCAGACCCGACAAAAACCACAAGACCGGCACAGGGCCATCTGCGACCTCGGCTGGCAAAAACAACCCAAAAGTCATATCGCAGGAACAGGCATCAGAGGCATGTGAATACACGCCCTGCATACCGCCAAAGCACTGGTTCTCCGAGATCGTTTCCATAAGCACACCCTTTCGTTTCACCAAGGGCTAGCGCAGCTTCAAAAGCTTGTCACCCATGCAATGACCAGTGACACGGTCACAACACTTGCCGCGGTCGACATCAGAATGGATGCTGAGACCCGCGTGGGCGCCACACCGTAGTGTTGTGCCAGGATATAGACGTTGCCTGCAACGGGCAGCGCTGCTGCGGCAATCATCACGCCAGCCGCATAAGGATCAACGTCAAAGAGAAAGAGTGCGGCCACAGCCACAGCCGCCGGATGCAGCACCAGTTTGCAAAAGGACAGCCAGCCCGCAATCGCCACGCGCTCTGCCGACTTACTGGCCAATGACGCACCAATTGCAAACAGCGCACCGGGTGTGGCCGCCGCCCCAAGCAAGCTAAGGAATTCGTTCACAGGACCGGGGATCGCGATGTTGTTCGCCGACACCGCCAACCCCAATGAGATGGACACGATCATCGGGTTCTTGATCAACCCAACGGCAACCGTCCACAGGACTTTGGGCGACATGCTCCCGTCGCGTGACCCCGTGATCAGAATCACGATCAGGCTGCCAAAGACGATCAAGTCAACCGCGAGAACCATCATGATCGGCCCTACCGCCGCCTCACCCAACAGCAGCGCAAGCATGGGAATACCCAAAAAGCCGACATTCCCGATCACTGCACATTGCCCTTCAACCGCAGCTTCGGCCATCGGGACCAAACGGCGGCGCGCGAGTGTCATGGCGAGAACATAAACAACGCTCGAGGCACTCAGATATGCCATCACGAATTGCCAATCGAGGATCGCTTCAAGAGATAGATTCGCAGAAAAACGAAACAACATCGCCGATAAGGCAAAGTAGAAAACGAACTTGGTCAGATAGGCGGTCGCCTCTTCAGAAAAGAAATGCGACCGGCCAGACCCATATCCCAGCGCGATGATCATGAAGAACGGCAGCGTTTGGAGGAAAATATCCCACATCGGGGTTAATCGAACGTACCGGTTGAGCGGCCCAGCAGCATAAAGGCGCGTGCAGTGCGGGTCTCCGCGAGTTGTAGTAAATCCGTGTCAGTCGCGGTGTCTTCAAACTTGACCAGCATCTGATCGAAACGACGCAAGAAATGGTGCACCGAGTCGCGGAAAATCATATCTTCGCGCATGCGGCTACTGATCACAGACAGGTAGGTCTGTTCCTTGATCGCGCCCAGACTGTCAACAGATTTGCCACGCTCACCACCGGCAAACCGCCGCCATAAATCTGCGCTCACGGGTTCGGGGCGCAGATCATCCATGTAGATGCCGTCCTGCGACAAAAGGGTCAGCACATCTTGGCTGGCCTGCACCAGCTTGCGCGCACTGCGGTCACGCAAGGCACGGCGCAGTGCTGCAAAGCCATCGTTGTCGTTCTCATCATCGGGAAAGTTCAGCGCCTTGATCAAGTCTGGCCGCTCAATCGGCGGGTCAATATCTTCGGGTGGGGTATCCAGCGCAAGCGCCGGCTGATCCGCAGTTGCTTGCGGCGCGGCGCGGGGCACAATCAGGCGCGACACCTCGCGTCTGGAGGAAAACCGTGACACCGCAGACTCTGGAAGGGCAGTCGATACTGGCCCTATGGCTGGTTCTGCTTGCACAGCAGCGGCAGGATCAGGTTGCGGTCCGGCTGCCAGCGCCGTCTTCCTGAGTGCGGCGCTTTGTTCCGCCTGCATGCGATACAGTTCACCCAAGGCCTCCTGTGTCATCGCGAGGTCTTCGCGCAAATTGCGCGTCGCGCGCGATGAAAGTGCGGCAACCCAGACCAAACCAACCGGCGTAAAGATCGCGATCAGAAAGATAATCCACCTTACACGGGCGAAACTCTCGCTTGGCGCATCACCCGGCAGCATCCAAAACAGAATGCCGATGACGACCATCCATCCAACTGCAACGGCAACCGCCAGCGCCTCGCCCTGCGACAGACCATCGGCCTCGCGGGCCCTACTTTTTATTGGATGCTGCGCCATCTGTTGCGCACTCTCTACTTATAGCTAATCGACAAAATCTCGTAACTGCGCACACCGCCTGGTGTACGTACATCCACGCTGTCACCTTCGTCTTTGCCAATCAAGGCCCGTGACAGGGGGGACTTCATATTCAACTTACCGTTTTCGATGTCCGCCTCATATTCGCCGACGATCTGATAGGTTTTTTCCTCATCCGTGTCCTCATCAACCAATTCGACCGTCGCACCGAACTTGATGGTGCCAGACAACTTGGCCGGATCAATCACATCGGCAAGTGAAATCACCCCTTCGAGTTCTTTGACGCGACCTTCGATGAACGACTGCTTTTCCTTAGCAGAATGATATTCAGCATTCTCGGACAGATCGCCATGCTCGCGTGCTTCGGCGATCGCACGGATAATTGCCGGGCGTTCGACCGTTTTCAGATGCTTCAATTCTGCATCCAGCTTGTCAAAGCCGGCGCGGGTCAGTGGTATCTTGTCCATCGTCACTCCCCTCCCGGGGGAAAAGTATAAATCAAGCGTTCATAGTCTATTACGGCCCGGCCAAGTCAAGGCTTCGCCGCGATTTGATGTCGCGTGCGCCAATTTTGACGTCGTGTCTTGATTGCCCCTTAACCATGCATCAGGTAACGCTTGCTGCGACAGAATTAAAGGGGCTCCGCCCGCAGAGTTTGAAGGATATGCCGATGGCCGAGATTGAACGCGAAGCAATGGAATATGACGTGGTTATCGTGGGTGCGGGTCCCGCAGGTCTGTCTGCTGCGATCCGTCTTAAGCAACTGGACGCTGACCTGAACGTTGTTGTCCTTGAAAAAGGGTCCGAAGTCGGCGCGCATATCCTGTCTGGCGCGGTGCTTGATCCGGTTGGCCTGAACAAGCTGATCCCCGATTGGAAAGAAAAGGGCGCGCCGCTGAACGTGCCCGTAAAGGAAGACAACTTTTACATGCTGGGTGAGGCCGGTCAGCTGCGCATCCCCAACTTCGTGATGCCGCCGTTGATGAACAACCACGGCAACTACATTGTCTCAATGGGAAACGTCTGCCGCTGGATGGCTGAACAAGCCGAAGAATTGGGCGTTGAGATTTTCCCCGGAATGGCCTGTTCCGAGGTCGTCTATGGTGAAACCGGCGAAGTCAAAGGCGTGGTTGCAGGTGAGTTTGGAAAGAACCCTGACGGCACCCCCGGTCCATCCTATGAACCCGGCATGGAACTGCATGGTAAGTATGTTTTCCTTGGCGAAGGTGTGCGTGGATCACTGTCCAAACAGGTGATCGCGAAATACGATCTGGCAGCCAAATCCGACGTGCAGAAATACGGCCTCGGAATGAAGGAAATCTGGGAAATTGACCCCGAAAAGCACAAAGAAGGCACCGTGACCCATACGATGGGCTGGCCTTTGGAAAGCAATGCGGGTGGCGGTTCTTTTATCTACCATCTTGAGAACAATCAGGTTTATGTCGGCTTCGTGGTCCACCTGAACTATAAGAACCCGCATCTTTTCCCTTACATGGAATTCCAGCGCTTCAAGCATCACCCGCAGGTCGCAGAGCTTCTCAAAGGCGGCAAGCGGGTCGCCTACGGTGCACGCGCCATTTCCGAGGGTGGTTACCAGTCTATGTCACAGCTTGAGTTCCCGGGCGGCGCGCTTTTGGGTTGTGCAGCGGGCATGGTCAACGTACCGCGGATCAAGGGCAACCATAACGCAATGCTGTCAGGCATTGCTGCGGCAGAGGCTGCTGCCTCTGCGATCAAAGCGGACCGCAGCGGCGATCTTCTGGGTGGCTATGACGCAGCCGTACGCAAAGGCGAGATTGGCGATGACCTTAAGAAAGTGCGCAACGTCAAACCGCTGTGGTCCAAGTACGGCCTGCTGGCCTCACTTGGTATCGGTGGCATGGACATGTGGATGAACACCTTTGGGATCGGCTTTCTTGGCACGCTTGCGCATGGCAAATCGGACGCAGACGCGACCGAAGACGCCAGCAAGCACAAGGAAATCGACTATCCCAAGCCAGATGGCACATTGTCCTTTGACCGGCTGACCAACGTCTCGTTCAGCTTTACCAATCACGAAGAAAGCCAGCCGGCGCACCTGCACCTGACCGACCCGGACGTGCCAGTCAGCGTGAACTTGGCCAAATACGCAGGACCATCCGCGCGCTATTGCCCGGCGGGGGTTTACGAATTTGTGGGTGAAGGAGCGGAAACAAAGTTCCAGATCAATTTCCAGAACTGCGTGCATTGCAAAACCTGCGATATCAAAGACCCCAGCCAGAACATCACATGGACGGTGCCGCAAGGCGGGGACGGACCGAACTATCCGAATATGTAAAACCAAGGGCCCCCATGCGGGGCCCTTATTGCATTCAGGTTCATATTTTTTTTGGTGTCATCCCGGCATAGGTAATCCGCCGTAGAACCATCTCGAACGGCCCCTGCGGGAACCTCAACCGCCAGATTGAGACCAAGACGATCAACAGAACTGTCACGCCAACTGCGATCAGCGTTGCCGTCATCCTGTCCACCGTCTCCCACAGACCAAAACCGTATCCTGCGAATATGGTCGAGAGAATGATCGATTGACCTAGATATATGCTCAGACTGGAGCCGCCGGCGCGCAGGACCCGCGCCATCAGCGGCCCCGGGGGGCGGGCGATAGCAGCAATCACACCAAGATAACCAAGCGTGGCCAAAGGCGCGCTACTCAGCGTCAGCGCCGCACCGGGCAACGCGGCACCCCACTGCCACATCGCCGCGCCAACAAGGCTAAGGGCAAGGCCAGGCAGCAGACACAACCGCCGCGCGCGGCGCCATATCGGGTGGTTGGCAGTGTCGATAATCCCGGACTTTACAGCCGCCAAACCCAGGCAAAACCATCCCAAGGTCGAGATCCCCTGAAAGACCAAGAATACCGGTAGTGTGAACGCAAACCCGATACTGCGGAAGATCACCGCATCGGCAAACCCGCCATCGACCAAGGCCACACGTTCAAACTCAAAGAACTCCGCAGGTGTGTCATCAGGAAGAAGCACCAGCAGCTGGACAATGATCAGCTGCAAAATGAGCAAAACTGCGCCCACGCGGACCAGTCGCTGTGCGGTCCAGTTCCGAAACAGATACAGGATCGAACCCGTCACGGCATAGATCACCAAAATATCGCCCGGGAAGAAAAGCAAGCCGTGGGCCATACCGAGCAACAGCAAGCCAATCATACGATTGCGGTACAGTTTGCCAAATGGCAGCCGCCGCCGCTCTGCCGCGCGCATCAGAAAGCCAAGCCCGACACCAAACATAAACGAAAACAAACCGTATGTTTTCAGCAGTGCGATCCCGTGGACGAGAAACAATGTGACGTCATCGGCATTGGATTTGGCTACCTGATCGGTCAGCCCCACAAGGGCCGAAAAAGCAATGTACTGAACATTGACGATGACGATGCCAAAAAGCGCGATCAGCCGAAGGTAGTCGGGCATGAGGGCGCGGTTGGCCTGCGCAGTCATGCCTGATTACCCACAGCGCATCTGCTATGCGGCTCCGGTCGTCTGTTCGCGTTAGCTGATGTCAAAAGTCTTTCCAAACCCAAGCTTGTGATGGAACAGTTACCGCAAGACATACCCACTTGGCCATGTCAGCGTATAGTCCAATGTGACGTCTTGGCGTTCCCCCGCTGGAACCTGCAAGTCCCACTCCAAAACGCCCCGGCGTCCCTCTACGTCCTCGCGGGTGACAGAGGGGGTCGCTGCAAACTCGACTTCCAGATCATCCTGTTCGCTGTAGGGCACGCCATCGCGCAATAGCACATCCCACGCCTGTCCAGTCAGGTTTTCGATCGTCATAACCGCCTGTTCGGTCAGTTGATTGGAACTGGTGAATACGCCGACGTCTCCCTCGGATTTATTCGGCGTCACGCGGGTAAGCCGCAGACCATCAAGCGGGCCAAAGCCCATGTCGGTATCAGCGCCCGCCGCCAGCAATGGCAATTGGCTGAACCCGATCATCGTACCATCAGCAAAAAGCAGCGCTTGCCCCGGCAAGAAAACCTCATCCGTTGTGTTGGTGAATTCCGCCATGCGGTAGGCAATGCTGTCCTGGCTCGGAACAGCCTCCGCCCATACCTCTGCGTCCAGCGACACAGTGTCCAACGCCAGACGCAAATCCTCTACCCCGTTGCGGATATCGACACGACCCGGATAGGTATAGGTCACCGTCGCTCCACTGAAATCGGCCTTCGCCGTGACCATTGGGGCCGCTGTGGCCTCTGCAACAACCATGCTGCGTGACAAACCAGCAATGGCATCAGATTGCATCATCATCAGGCTCTCTTCGCGCTCCAGATCATCTTCGGAAATGATCCGGCGAAGGGGGGTGAAGACCTGTCCGGGGGCAATGCGCTCACCGGGGCGCGCGGTAGACAGCACCAGCGTCACATCATCCCAGTCCTGCCCGGTTTGCTGGCTGATCACAACACCGCGGTCGATATCCAGCGCGGGGGTCTCGCCTGTCGTCAAGCGCATGTCATAAACAGGGGACCAATTGGCAAAACCCTCCAACGTGCTGATGTCGATCGTGATTTCACCCGCCTCCGCAGCCGCGAGCGAGAAGGTCAACACAGACCCGTCCTGTTCCGGAGCGAGCAAAGCAGCCAATGCGCGTTTGGCGTCGTTTAGGGCTTCAATGTCCGCGGCGCGATCCCGTTCGGCGGCTTGCGCCTCTTGCTCCGCATCAAACGCGGCCTGTCGCACGGCAAGCACTTCTGACCCAACCATCTGCGCCAAAGCCTGAATATCGGCGATATTGGCCGCGTTCAGGCTTTCGCCAGCACTGGCTTGCGACAGGCTTTGCAAAAACGCGATCTGCTCTTCTGCCGCCGCCACGCGCAAACGGATCTCGGCGATTTGTGCTGTGCGTTCGCGTAACACGCCTTCCAGACGCTCCACTTCATCTTGCGCGGCGACGACCTCTGGCGCGCTTTGGTCAGGGGTCACCGGCAGGCGATCAAAGGCTAAATTCACCGCCCCGATCTGTGTCCCGCTGGGTGCGGCGACACGCAGCCCTTCGCTGGACAGAGACTGCGGAAGCTCGGGCACAATGATCTGATGCTGGCCCGCAGGCACGTCCAGCGTGATCTGGCGGGTCACAGTTGCCAGACCGGGGTAGATCGTCACCATATCCACTCGTGCTTGCGCAGTGAATGTGTCAGCAAAACCGGGGGCGGCAAGCGCAATCAGGCTGGTGGTCAAAAAAGGGCGATACATGAATGGTCTCCTGCATATGTCACGTGTCATTATACAGTGTTTGACGGACGGCGGGGGGCGATCCTTGGGTGGGGGTGAGAATTTTTTGTAGTGGGTGTCTGCTTTGAGCCGATTGTGTTGAAAAACTCGGTTTGAGAAGCGCGATGATGTGAGTGTTTATTGTGGCTGGCGTCGATCTTATGTCATCGCGGGGCGCATTGGGCGCAGTTTGGCGAGTTTGCGGAGGTTTTGGGCGGTTGCGGCGAGGGTGGATTCACAAACGAAGTGCAAATTCTGTATCAAAACAGAATGTTGCATGGAGGATATTGAATGGGAACCCACTACTCTCACCTGAGCTTAGAAGAACGACGTAAGATCGCAAAGTGGCGTGAAGCCAAAATGTCCATGTCTGAGATTGCGGATCGTCTGAGCCGCGATGTCTCAACGATCTACCGAGACGTTCGACGCAACCACTATGATGACCGGGAACTGCCACAGCTCAACGGTTACTACGCTTTGAACGCTCAGGACATGTATGAGCGCCGTCGTGCAGTTCATCGTAAAATGATCGTCCATCCAGAACTGAAGGCAGCCATTGAGGATCGGCTCAAGGCCGGCTGGTCGCCAGAACAGATCGCGGGGCGGATGCGTCTTGAACGCCACCCGATCCGCGTTAGCCACGAGACGATCTATCGGTTCGCCTATTCCAAAGACGGTCGCGATGAGCAGTTCTATCGCCACCTGCCTGAACATCGCCGTCGCCGCAGGCCACGAGGTTACCGCAGGCACAACCGAACGCATATCTTCGATGTGCAAAGCCTTTCACACAGGCCCAAGAGCATCGCAGCGCGCGCTGAGTTCGGCCACTGGGAGTGCGATTTAATGATGTTCCGCAAAGAGCATGGAAAGGTGAACGTGACCTCTCTGGTCGAGCGCGTCAGCCGATACGCGGTCGTGATGCGCAATGAAGATCGTCAGTCCAAACCGATCATGGAAGCCCTGATCCAAGGCTTGGCTCCCCTGCCCGCCGATGCGCGTCAATCAATCACGTTCGACAGAGGCACCGAGTTTTCGGCCTGGAAGCACCTCAAAGCTGGGATCGGTGCAGATGCTTGGTTCTGTGACCCGCAAGCGCCCTACCAAAAAGGCACTGTCGAGAACACGAACAACAGGTTGCGGAAGTATCTCCCCAGATCAACCGAACCGACGGCGCTGACAAATCGATATTTGAGGTCGATTTGCCATCGCCTCAATTCAACGCCGCGCAAGTGTTTGAATTACCGGACACCGGCGGAAGTCTTCGCGACCAAGCTGATGGAAATTCAGAACCGACTGGAATAGAACAACATATCAGTCTTCGCACTTCGCCTCGAGTTCACAGAGGAGGAATTCGTCTTTCGCACCGTTTGGTCCGCGCAGACGCAGGCGGTCGAGCCGCATGATCTTCTTGAGATGGGCGAAGAGCATTTCGACCTTCTTTCGTCGTCTGCTGGCTTCGGCATATGCGTCTGTCTTGGCGATCTCGCGTGCCTTGTCACGCGCCGCCTCATGGACATGCCGTGAGACAATGCGGG
Source organism: Yoonia sp. JB2-21 (assembly GCF_055693545.1). Lineage (NCBI taxonomy): Bacteria > Pseudomonadati > Pseudomonadota > Alphaproteobacteria > Rhodobacterales > Paracoccaceae > Yoonia > Yoonia sp. JB2-21. The sequence goes on along the minus strand of NZ_JBVFUC010000001.1, from coordinate 2,261,589 downwards.
CATCTTTGTTGGGCGTGCAGCGTTCTTTGAGGGCGCAGGTGGAGCAGTGTGTCTTGCTGGCGTAGTACCGTTTGATGCCATCCTTACTAACGCCGATGCGCGGGGTGCGCATCTTACGCCAGTACTTCTTGAGGGGTTTGCCACCAGGGCAGGTGTATTCGTCTGTGGCTGGATCGTAGCGGAACTCGAGATTAGTGAATGTCCCGTCTTTGCGATCTGATTTGTCGATCACTGGAACGTGCGGTTCAATGTCTTGATCGACCAGCCAACCCAGCATGTTGCCTGAACCATAGGCGGTGTCCGCTGCCAGCCGGTCTGGAAAAAGATCGAACCTGTCTCGCGTGCGGGTCAGCATTGTTTGGGTTGCCCCAACCTCAGCCGGACGGATGGCGCGGGTCGCCTCGACATCCAGAATGATCGCATGGTCAGTATCGATCAGATAATTGGTCGAATAGGCAAAGAATGCTGGTCCTTTCAACGCACCTGTCCACTGGCTGGCGGGATCAGAGAAGGATGTGAACTTTGGTGTCGTATCGCTTGCGGCACCAAATGCGGCGTCATCCAATGTCTCAAGATATTCCCGCACGGCTCGCGGAACGACCGCCGGGTCGATCTGCGCGGCCTCCCATTCCGCCTTTGACGCTGAGTATTGCTTGTTGGCATCGGCCTGGATGATGCTGGCATCTATCGCAAAGGTCTCGCCGCCAACCAAACCCTCAGCCATGCAGCGCTCCACGACCGTCTCAAATAGATGGCGGAACAGATCGCAGTCACGGAACCGTCCATGCCGGTTCTTGGAGAAGGTTGAATGATCGGGGATCGAGATCTGACAGATCGAGTTTGCAGAACCAGCGATATGCGAGGTTCAGATGCACCTCTTCGCAGAGCCGACGCTCGGACCGGATGCCAAAGCAGTATCCAACCAGCAGCATGCGGATCATCAATTCCGGATCAATCGATGGGCGGCCTGTGTGGCTGTAGAAATCCGTCAGATGGGCGCGAATGCTGCTGAGATCAACGAACCGATCAATCGCACGCAGCAGGTGATCTTGCGGGACGTGATCTTCAAGCGAGAACTCATAGAACAAGGCCGCCTGCGCTTCCTGCTTCGGTCCCATCATCGCAATCAACCTCCAGTATGAATACCGAAATTGAATCAGCGATCAGCTCGCCAAACAAGCAGAGTTTTTCAACACAATCAGCCCTCTTTGACATATGCTGGAGGAAGCGCGAACGTCTGCAATGCTGACCGCAATAAACTTTTGGGCCTTCTTTATCGTGATGAATTTTGTAGAACTTCAAGACCTGCTTTCAAAGTGGTATGAGGTACCTCCAACCGAGCTGTCTGCTCCAGAAAGCGCTGTGCCTCAAGGCCTCAACCCAATCCTTGAAGACTTTTACCGTCGATTTGGGGCGCTCACATTGAGCAAATCACAGTTCGCACATCCAGACACAAATAATTCACCGCTCTCATGTCAGGATCAGGTTGTTCCTTTGGATGAACTGAAATCACAAGACGGCTACACCACCTTCAGTGTTGAAAATCAGGGGGTATTTGTGGTTGCAGCCAGCAATGACCCCTCTGATCCGAACACTTACGCCAAAGGCGATGCCGTTTTTGAGGAAGAACTCAAAGAATTTGCTGACGTTGGAGTACCTCTGCAAGAATGCCTGATTACCTGCGTGCTCCGTGAGACCGTAATGAGCGTAGGGGACCGGTATCGGCGGATAACCCCTGACAGCTTGAAAGAGGATCTACTGGTAGCTCAGGCTGGTGATACCGTAAGGAGCCGCTACATTTGGAGCGAAAGTTACTGCACCTTTCACTTGTCCAACGACGTGTGGTTCATGGATTGGGACGGCATGCAATTCTCCGCTCATCGCGGTTTGTGGCGACAAGGGCGGTCCACTTGGCAAGAGCAAATCTTTGAGAATGGTGGTGGTTGGTCTTCTGGTCCGGCTAAGCCAACGATGAAGCAGAGGGTTGAGCGTTTCATAACAGGCCTCCTTAAATGAAGCAGCCATTGCCCAGTTTTTGTTGAACGGCTGCAAAGTCCGCAAACCACCCATCCACCAGCAATCAAAAGGGCGCCACATACGGACGCCCTTTTCAAACTCACTCCAACGAGGCTCAGCCTTTTTTCAGACACTCACGTCCCAGCAACTCCGCGATTTGCACCGCATTCAAGGCAGCACCTTTGCGCAGGTTATCGGACACGCACCAAAGGTTCAGACCGTTATCAATCGTGCTGTCCTGCCGGATGCGGCTGATAAAGGTGGCGAAATCACCGACGCATTCGACGGGGGTGACATACCCGCCATCCTCGCGCTTATCGATGACCATGACACCGGGGGCCTCGCGCAGAATGTCGCGGGCCTCGTCTTCATCAAGGAAGTCTTCAAACTCGATGTTCACGGCCTCGGAGTGACCCACAAAAACCGGCACGCGAACGCAAGTCGCCGTGACCTTGATCGCCGGATCAACGATCTTCTTGGTCTCAGCGACCATTTTCCACTCTTCCTTGGTCTCGCCGCTATCCATGAACTTGTCGATATGCGGGATCACGTTGAAGGCAATCTGCTTGGTGAACTGCTTGGGCGGCTTGTCGTCTGTTGGGTTATAGATTGACTTGGTCTGATCCCACAGCTCATCAATGCCGCCTTTGCCCGCGCCAGACACGGACTGATACGTGCTGACAACAACACGCTTGATCGTCGCGCGATCATGCAACGGCTTTAGCGCCACAACCATCTGTGCGGTCGAACAGTTGGGGTTCGCGATAATGTTCTTTTTAGTATAGCCGTGGATCGCCTCTGCGTTCACCTCTGGCACGATCAAGGGCACATCGGCGTCATAGCGATAAAGGGACGAGTTATCGATGACGACACAGCCCGCTTTGGCGGCCTTGGGCGCATAGATCTTGGTCGCGTCTGATCCAACGGCAAACAGCGCCATGTCCCAGCCAGCGAAATCAAAAGTATCAAGGTCTTTCGTCGTCAGTGTCTTATCGCCAAAGCTAACTTCCGTACCCAGCGATTTCCGGCTGGCAAGTACGGCAAGCTCGTCGATCGGGAAGGCCCGTTCTTCGAGGATATTCAGCATTTCGCGGCCCACGTTTCCGGTGGCGCCGACAACGACGATTCGATAGCCCATTTGGCTGGCTCCTTGTTTCAGATGCGCCCCTTTACCGCGTGGGTAGGGGAAGGGAAAGGGGTGCGACGTCCGTCATCGCGTCACACACCCAGCCAAGGTCAAAAAATCGGGTTCTCTTTTTCTTAATTCACGTCGGATAAGTCCGTTGCCAATAAGGATCGTCCAATGAAGTCTGCTCTGTTCATAACTTGCACAATGGCCTTAGTGATCGCATCACCGGTGTTGGCCCTCGTCACGCAGAAAAAGCCGCAAAGCGGTGAGATCGCGCTTGTGATCGCCTCCCCTTTCGGAGTGTCAATTGACAGGATCCTTTTGGCCTCGGGCATGACAGACGTCTACCCCGACCGCGCGCCCATTGGGGCCTTTGTTCAGCTACAAAATACGCAAAGCTATGACACCCTTATCAGCAATGGGGCATGGCTGGTGCTGGGCGGAGAGGAGATATTGGACCTATGTTAACATCAACCAAAGGCGCGGCACACAGTCTGTCGTCTGACGAACGGCTTCTGCAACAGGTGGTAAACTGGATCCTGGCACCCATCCCCGCCGCGGCCGCCTTTTTCTTGAATGATCTTGCAACATGGTGGATCTTTGCCGCCGTTGGTTTTGGCCTTGGGATTGCAGTCAACCTGTCTACATTGTTTTCAGCAAGTTTGCGGGACTATGTGATTAGCTTTTGCTTTATCGGGCATTGCATCATGTTGACCTCTGCGCTGACGGGACACCCGTGGCAGATCGATTCACATATGTTGTTCTTCGCGGCACTTGCCATCATATCAACGCTGGCCAATCCCAGAGCACTGATTTTCGCGACCGTCCTTGTGGCATTGCACCATGTTTCGCTCAGTATTCTGCTACCCAAGTTGGTTTTTCCTGGCGGCGACATCGTGGGAAACCTGCAACGGGCTGCAGTACATGCAGGCATTGTCCTGCTCGAAACCGGTGTTCTTTTGCTCAGTTTGCTCAAACGCGCCGCCGCTGAAACCGCCCTGCAAACCGAGCGTCGGGCCCTGCAAGAACAGACAGAGGTTGCCAGGACATCGCGCGAACGCGCCAAAAAGAACCATGATCAGGCTGCATTTGTCGTCACAGCGCTGCAATCTCATCTTGAAGAGGTGTCGCGCGGGAACTTGAACTGCCAGATCGAAACAGACTTCCCCGAAGACTACGGTCGACTGCGCCAGAGCTTTAATGTTGCAATGAACCGTTTGGGTGAAACCATCGGGCAGGTCGCTGGCGCCGCGGCCAAGATCAAAACCAATGTTTCAGGCATGAGCCAATCATCAGAAGACCTCTCAAGACGATCCGAAACACAGGCCGCAACATTGGAAGAATCAGCCGCCGCACTTGAAGAGCTTACCGTGTCGGTGAACCACGCAGCACAAAGTGCGAAAGGCGCCAACATCATCGCGACCGAAACAAGGCAAGATGCAGAAGAAACCGGCAAGATTGTAGATGAAGCGATCGCTGCCATGGAGGCGATCGAGGCTTCGTCAGATCAGATATCCAGTATTATTGGCGTCATTGATGACATCGCGTTCCAGACAAACCTGCTCGCGTTAAACGCGGGCGTAGAGGCTGCCCGCGCAGGCGAGGCCGGTCGCGGCTTTGCTGTTGTCGCGACAGAGGTGCGTGGTCTCGCCCATCGGTCCGCCGACTCTGCGACCGAAATCAAGGGCCTGATTGAGCAGAGTTCTTCCCAAGTCCGCAGCGGGGTAGAATTTGTTGGCAAAGCCGGCCAAGCGATCAGCGGTATCGTCGCAAGGGTGGGAGAAATCTCGACCGCCATATCCGAAATCGCCGGTGCGTCAGAAGAACAATCTCGTGGGCTGACGGAAATAAACCTTGGTGTCAGCGAACTGGACACGGTGACCCAGCGGAATGCCGCAATGGCCGGAACATTGATGTCGAGCGGGCGCGAACTGGATGACTATGCCAAAGAGCTGTTGGCCCTGGTGCAACAATTTCAGCTCGGTGTGGCACATAGCGATTTGAACAAAACAGCGGCGTAAATACACGAACTCCTGTAACGCGTGCCGAACGATGACTTTGAGGGGCAGGCACGGAGAGGAAACATCCGGGGCGTCCTCGCGCAAACGAAATGGCACCGTGTAATCCAGCTAGACACACCCCGCCCGGTAGGTAGTGTGACAGGATGAGGACAGCACTTCAGGCACCCCAGTTCCGCGACCCGGCCCCACGCGGCCTTTGTACCGATTGCGGTGTTTCGCGGATGAAGGACCCATCCGCTTGCGGCAAAGCATGCCAGTTCATCAAACCGGACTACCCCACTGCCGAAAACAGCATCCACGGTAGGACTGCGCAGACCACCGGTGACGAACGCTTCTTTGGCGTCACCCAAGCGATGTATCGCGCCGCCCTCACCCCCGCCAGTGATGGCGCGCAATGGACGGGTCTGACCACGCGTTTCGCCGAGCGGCTGCTGGAAACCGGCGCAGTTGATGCAGTCCTTACCATGGTCCCCGACGACACCGACACATGGCGTCCGCGCCCCGCGATCATCACCGACGCCGCAGACATGAAACACGCACGCGGGATGCGCATGGGCTACGCGCCCCTGTTGGCCCTGCTGGAACCGGCCCGCGCGGCAGGGCACCGCACAATCGCGGTCATCGGCATCCCCTGCCAGATATATGCTTTGCGCGCCATGGAGGCTGACCTTGGGTTCGACCGCATCTATGTGATCGGCACGCCCTGCTCAGACAACACAACGACCGAAAATTTTCACAGCTTCCTCGCACGCCTGACAGACGCGCCAGAAACCGTCACCTACCTCGAATTCCGCTCCGACTATCATGTGGAACTGCGATTCAAAGACGGCAGCCAGCGGCTGATCCCCTTCCTCAAGTTACCTCTGTCAGACCTACCGCCTGATTTCTTTCCCACGACCTGCCGAACCTGCGTGGACTACACCAACCGGCTTGCTGATATCACCGTAGGATACATGGCTGGCGAAGGTGACCAATGGCTGATTGTGCGCAACGATCGCGGGGCGGAGATGCTAAAAAACTTGGGCGATGAGGTCACACTCGCCGCGCCAGGATCGCGGGGCAAAAGGGCAAGCGCGGTCAAAGGTTTCGTCGAAAACACGCGGCTTGCCGCGGGTGGTCTGCCACTTCGACGCATGCCTGACTGGTTACGCGGAATTATGGGATGGCTGATGCCACGGATCGGACCACGCGGTTTAGAATTTGCCCGCGCGCGGGTCGAGATGAAAGCAGCCGAAACAATCCTTCATCTCCGCCGGGAAGAACCCGCGAAAATCAAAAACATGGTGCCTAGGCATGTCTGGAATCTGGCAGCACCCTACGGTTTGTCGCAAGACCCTGAGGAAACGATCAAAAACGATCAGTCGGCCTGAAACGCGCCAAGGACAAGGATATCATCGTTCGGGTCGCTGATTACAACAACGCCGCCCAATTCATCGGCCTGCGGGCCAAAGAATGTACCGCCTGTCGATGACGTCGAGCCAGCGCCACCAAGTCGGGCAAACACACCTGTGCCGCTCACAGAGCCACCAGTAAAATTGTCTTGGCTGATAGTCCCATTTGTCAAAACGATTGTGCCGACATTCGTGACGTCACTACCAACGCGGTTGGTGCCAGATAGGTTGAAAAAGCGACCATCAATATCGTTGGCAGCCCAGGTCGCGGTGAATTCCGCGGCCCCTTCAAGCAAAAGCACATCCCTTTCAAATACTGCGGTCATGCCGACCCAACCTTCGTTATAGCTAGTGACTGTGCCTGCCGTGGGCAGATCACCTGACATAACATCAAGCCCCACAACGCCGAATACATTGTCGTCGGTCAACCGCACAATGCGGGAAAATTCCCCATTGGCAGGGTTGCTAAAACCGGTGTCGGCCGTGCCTTGTGCAATGTCATCGACATCGGTTCCATTCAACAAACCACCACTGATCGTACCACTGCTATATGTGATGTCGACACCATCGCTATTGCGACGTGTTTGTCCTTCAAGAAGAACATAGGCCATCCCGGCGGTTCCGGGCGCTGTGCGATCTGTCAGATCCGCGTAATCACCGTCAATAACCTCATCCGGTGGATCTATCGCTTCGGTTGGGATGCCACCATCACCACCGCCCCCGCCCCCGCCGGCGCCACATGCAGCGACGCCCAAAAATACGAAACCGATCAGTCCGGCGCGAAAAAGTGACGTGTCCATTACATAAAGTCCGATGCGGTCAGGATTGCGTCTGCGAAGAAAATCGAGAAGTCAACGCCGTTTTGATTGTAGGTGAATGTTGTGTTGCCACCAGATGTGTTCAGTGTACCGTTCCCCACGGCAAAGCCTAGCAAATCAACCACATCGACACCGGCCTCGAAGTCAAGGATACGGTTGTCGCCATCGGTCCGGTCGAATACGAAGGTATCCGCACCGCCGCCGCCTTCTAGCACGTCATTGCCGGACCCTGCGATCAAAGTATCATCACCGGAGATAAAGCTCCCTGTTGGATCGCCGCGCAGGACATCATTTCCGGTGCCACCGTTCAACGTATCATTGCCAATGCCGCCGATCAGGATGTCATTGCCGCTGTTTCCTTCGGCATCAAGCGTACCGCCACCACCAACAATCGTATCATTGCCGTTGCCGCCGTAAATTTCATTCGTGCCACGGGTATCCATCAGGAAGTCGTTGCCGTTCTGTCCGCTCAGACTATCGTTGCCAGCACCGCCGTAAAATACATCGCGCAGTGCTGTTCCGCTCAGGTCGTCATTACCGCCCTTGGCAAAGGCTGTCTGACCAACACCAATATGTTGAAAATTGACGTCTTCGCCATCATCTGACCAACGCCGTTCCCCATAAAGATTCTGTATGCCCGCTATGTCATCTGCACCCAAGACCCGCGCGCCCGCATTCGCGGATGCGTTCATGATCGCGTCAGATGTGTTGAAGTGGTCCATACCCAAAGCATGGCCAATCTCGTGCAGCATCACTTGAAGAAATGTAAACGCGCCAGAGTTTCCATCAGGTCGCCACGTTTCGTCCTGGTCCATTGAAATATTGGACTCCGCAATCTCAACAACACCATTCCCATCGCTGTCATTGGGAAAAAAGAATGTGTTCGCAACACCAATCGTACTACCGTTTAAGGGGGCAACATTGATGTCAATATCCGCGTTGCCTGTTGTTTGAAAACGGAAATTCAGCCCCGCAATAGCGGCCCAAGTTTCAAAAGCCTCTTCAACAGCGGTCTCAAACTGGCCGATATTTGAGCCAGCCACTATGCTGAGACCGGCCAGATTAACTGACCAAGTGATTTCATCACTCTGTGCCCCGCGAATATCATTGCCCCATTTGATGTTTGCTGAACCACCTTGGGGTGTGCTGATTTGAATTTGGTTAAATTCATCGGTCTTGTTTTCCAGACCATCTTGGCCGGTACAAGACGCGCAGCCGCACAATATGCACATATATGTTTCTCCGATGTATAGATCGCGAACAAACTGTCCACTCGACCAAAAGCCTGTCGCGTTTCACAACACTTATAAGTTCAATCGTGGCTAGAATATGGAAATGAAGCGAAGATTAACGCATGGTACGCGAACCATCGCCACTTCAAACAGGCAACGCTGTTGTCTGTCTCACCGTCCTCAGCGCAAATGATGACTGCATTTGTGCGACCCCGGGCAAAGTCGCCAGATATCGCCGGTGAATACGCGCAAAATCCTCTGTGTCACCAGCCACGACCTTCAGCAAGTAATCCGCCGTGCCTGCCATCAAATGACATTCGAGGACATCGGGAACACGTGCGACTGCTTTCTCAAATGCATCGAGAACTTCATCCGCCTGACCGCTCAACGTGATTTCGACGAAAACGGTCGTATGCCGCCCCACTTTGCGCGGATCAAGCAAGGCCACATAGTCGCGGATATAGCCGTCCTTTTCCAACCGCTGGACGCGCCGATGACAGGCAGACGCAGAGAGATTTGCACGCTCTGAGAGCTCTGCATTCGACATCCGCCCATTCTTTTGCAAAACCTCCAGGATTCGGCGATCTATGCTGTCAATTTCCACGATGCGCACGATCCTTCTGCAAATTTGTCATATCTTGCATTTTTCTACCAAAGTTACCGCAAACATCCAAGCGAAAGCCCGATGCTTTTATCAAAAATGGGTTTGATACTCTTTGAAGGAAAAAGGGAGGAAACGGTCATGCATATTGGGTGCCCAACAGAAATCAAACCACAGGAATTTCGCGTCGGCATCACACCGAACGCTGCGCGCGAGGCCGTCAACCACGGTCACAAGGTGACGATTCAGGCCGGCGCAGGCCTTGGTGCCGGATTTACAGATGCCGACTACGCCGCGGCGGGCGCCTCAATTGTCCAAACCGCAGCCGAGATCTTTGAAACAGCGGAAATGGTTGTAAAAGTGAAAGAACCGCAACCCTCGGAACGAAAAATGCTCCGCGAAGGTCAGATTTTGTTTACCTACCTGCACCTCGCCCCGGACCCCGCGCAAACCAAGGACCTGATCGCATCAGGGGCAACCTGCATCGCATATGAAACTGTCACGGATGACCGGGGCGGTCTGCCGCTGTTGGCACCTATGTCAGAGGTCGCGGGGCGTCTCGCCCCTCAGGTCGGCGCATGGACCTTGCAAAAGGCCAATGGCGGACGCGGTGTTCTTATGGGCGGCGTTCCCGGCGTTGGTCCTGCGCGCGTTGTGGTCATTGGCGGCGGCGTTGTGGGTACACATGCCGCGCGCATCGCGGCAGGTATGGGGGCCGATGTCACAGTGCTTGATCGGTCGCTGCCACGGCTGCGTTACCTTGACGACGTTTTTGGTACGCAGTTCAAAAACAGCTATGCCAGTGCAGGCAACACAATCGAACTCGCGCGGGCGGCAGATTTGATCATCGGTGCCGTCCTGATCCCCGGTGCGGCGGCCCCCAAACTGATCTCCAAGGCGCAATTATCCGAGCTTAAACCCGGTGCGGCCCTCGTTGATGTTGCCATCGATCAGGGCGGTTGTTTTGAAACATCCAAGGCAACCACCCACGAAGACCCGATCTACGATGTGGATGGGATCATGCACTATTGCGTCGCCAACATGCCGGGTGCTGTCGCGCGCACATCAACGATTGCGCTTGGCAATGCCACGATGCCCTTCATGCTGTCCCTGGCAGACAAGGGTTGGCGGCAAGCCTGCGAAGATGATCCGCACCTGCTAAATGGGCTGAACGTCCATGCCGGGCAATTGACCTACTATGCAGTTGGCAAAGCACTTGGGATCGATGTGATTGCGCCAACGCTGGCGCTTAGGGCATAAAGGTTGCTGCAATAGATCGTGATCTATAGCGTTCCGTCATGCAATGATGGGACGCCACGCACCATGCCCACACTCGACATCAATGGACGCGCGATACACTACCAATCCGCTGGTTCTGGTCCAGAGACGATTGTGCTCTCACACGGATATCTGATGAGCCATAAGATGTTTGCGGCGCAGATAGAGGCGCTTAGCAAAACCTATCGGGTCATTGCGTTCGATCACCGGGGGCATGGGGAAAGTGGGCGTTGCGACGCCCCATTCGACATGTATGACCTTGTTGATGATGCAGCCCAGTTGATTGAGGCACTTTGTGATGCTCCGGTCCATTTTGCTGGCATGTCCACAGGCGGCTATGTCGGCATGCGGCTGCTGCTGAGGCGCCCTGATTTGATCGGCAAACTGATCTTGATCGATACGGGCGCCGAAGCAGAAGCACCATCCAGCCTGAAGCAGTACAACCAGCTGCTATTCTTTGTACGGCTGGTGGGCATCAAACCATTGCTTGGAAAGGTTCTGCCGCTCCTCTTCGGAAAAGCATTCAGAACCGACCCGGCACGGCGCACCGAGTTCCAAAGCTGGAAAACCTATATTGGGGGCCTGGACAAGACATCCATCCGTCACTTCGGACGGGCGATCTTTGATCGTGATGATGTCTTGGACCATCTCCGCGCGTTGGAGGCGCCACCGCAGACGCTTATCATGGTCGGCGAAGAGGATATCCCGACGCCGCCCGCCTATGCAAAGAAGATCCAGCAGGCGATGCGCGGTTCGCAATTGATCGAAATCCCAAAGGCGGGGCATACCTCGCCATTGGAATGTCCCACTGTCGTTACCGACGCGATCGCGGCCTTCCTATCAAGCAAAACAACTGAGGTTTAGCCAAACAAAAAGACGCGCTGAACCAGCGCGCCTTTTCGTCTGTTTCCTACGATGATTAGGCGTTTGCTTTTAGCGCATCGCGGATCTCTGCCAGCAAGTCTTCTGCTGTTGGACCCTTTTCCTCTTCCGGTGCTTCCTCTTCTGCCTTGGCCGCAGCGTCTTTGATCTTGTTGACGTAGCGAACCAGCATGAACACCACAAATGCGATGATCAGGAAGTTGATGATCGCCATGATGAAAGCACCATAAGCGAAGATTGATGCGCCGGCCTCGCGGGCGGCCTCAAGCGATGCGCCCTCAGGCACCTCACCACCAAGAACGGCATAGTTATTGGTGAAATCAATGCCACCCGACACAAGGCCGATGATTGGATTGATCAGATCACCGACAAGCGATGTCACGATTGCAGTAAAGGCGGCGCCGATAATAATACCGACGGCCATGTCCATGACGTTGCCCTTGGCGATGAAGTCTTTGAATTCGTTTAGCATAGTGTCCCCACATTTAGTTGGCTGCGCGTAGATCTCTTTGCCTACTGCGCGAGTGCGCACAGTTAATCCTAAATTAACCAACAGTGCTACGGGTTTTATTGCACGCTTTTCCCCTTAAGTTCCGAAGATCGAAATCATGCAAAAGGAGGTCGCATCATGGCTGACCTATCCGCCTTCCCTGTCACATCACGGTGGCCTGCCAAGGACCCCTCGGTCATCCAACTTTATTCCTACCCGACGCCCAACGGCGTAAAGGTGTCCATCGCACTTGAGGAAATGGGTCTCGCCTATGAACCACACCTTGTGACGCTCAGTGATGCGGATGTGAAAAGCGATGCTTTTCTGTCCTTGAACCCCAACAACAAAATCCCCGCAATCATTGATCCCGGTGGACCCAACGGGCCAATCGGGATTTTTGAAAGCGGCGCCATTCTCCTCTACCTCGCTGAAAAATCAGGAAAATTCATTGGGACAAACGCAGCGGAGAAAGCAAAAATTACTCAATGGCTGATGTTCCAGATGGGTGGTTTGGGTCCGATGCTTGGGCAGATGGGCTTTTTCTACAAATTTGCCGGTAAGGACATAGAAGACCCCCGCCCGCGCGAACGCTACCGCCACGAGGCGATCCGCCTTCTTGCCGTTGTCGACAAAGAACTTGAAGGCAAGGACTGGATCGCTGGCGACTATTCCATCGCGGATATGGCCATCGCACCGTGGCTCAATGCGCTCGAATACTACGGGACGAAAGATGTGGTGGGCTATCACGACCTCAAGAACGTCCCGGCCTATGTTGAGCGGTTCTTTGCGCGCCCCGCTGTCGCAAAGGCAAAACGGATCCCTGATCCGTCATAGTCAGCACAATTTTTCCGCGCGGCTGAATGTCTTCTGCTGCGCGGAAAAGCCAATCTTATTCGCTCAGACGCGCCAACCATCGCCACAAATTTGGTCTGGACTGTCAGTTCGCAGACAAATAGTCGGCGGAAACATAGCCGGTAATTTGTGGGGCATCAGCAAGAGAAACCTCGCACCAGAGCTGTCCAACTTCTGTGACGCATGTGCGGCGGTTCACCAACGTCCCATCCGGCAGCCCCAGGATGATGTTGAAGCCAAGGCCGGGGCCGGATCGCAGCTTCAGCAACTCACCAGTATCTGCCACGTTCACGACCGCACGGTCCGCCGCAATATTCGCGCATCCCATGACAAGGAAAATTGACGCAAGGGCGGCCAATGCTTTGCTTTGCATGATCAATTTCGTTCACCTTCGCTGTCATTGGATTGGCACCAATCTTGGTGCAGTGACCAACATAAAGACACTGCACGAATTGGCCAGCGCATTAGGCGGGTAAAGTTCCGTTCAGCACATATTGCAGGATTTGAACAACCTGTTGCGGCTCTTCCACAACGGCCAGTGCTGCAGCGTCCACCTCTTTGAGCGGGTGCTGATGCTCTGGTCCATGCATCACGATCAGTGACTTGCCAAGGGCTGCAGCATAACCCGCGTCAAAGGCCGCGTTCCATTGCTTGTATTTTTCACCAAAGCGCACGACGACGATATCAGCGTGTTCAATCCCGTGACGCGTGCGGATCGCGTTCAGGTTGGCGCCCTTGTTGTCATGCCAGAACTTATTCGGCTCCGCCCCCATGATCGCCACGCCGCAATCGTCAGAGGCCGCGTGATCGGTCACGGGGCTGTCAAAGACCACATCAAGGCCGGACGCCCCCATCGTGATCTGATCGCGCCAATCGGTGTGGATTTCGCCAGAGAGGTAAATTTTCAGCGTCATGGGTCGGCTCCTTCAATTCAGTTATATAGGAAAATAGACCTAATGAGGTACCTATCAACCGCGCGTCATAGCCGTGGTTTTGGGGCTGGAACGCGGTCAGCGTCACCAGAGTTTGGTTCGCCCTTGGGTTCGATTAGCAGAACCTTAACTTCCTTGTCTGCTCTTGGCCGATGCACAACGCCCTTGGGCACGACAAAAAGTTCGCCCGCTTTCACAGTACGCGATGGCTCTCCTTCGATATCCATCTGCATCTCGCCTTCGAGCACGAAAAAGAAATCATCCGTTGTCGGGTGCTGATGGAACGGGAACTCGCCCACAAATTTCACGACCATGACGTCGTTGTTGTTGTAGTCCGCGATCACATGCGGATCCCAATGATCCGAGACTTGGCTCAGCTTGTCTGCAAGATTGACGGTCTTCATCTTTAACGTCCTTCGTTCAATGAAAGCAGCAGACCATTATCCCCGCAACGCACCGCCTGTAGCCTTTGCTACCTTTTCGACGATCTTGGCGCTGACCGCTTCGATATCGGCGTCTTTCAGCGTCGCGTCCGTCGGTTGCAGGCGCACAGTCACGGCCAGCGACTTCTTACCCTCGCCCAAGCTGCCACCGATGAATTCGTCAAAGACGCGCACCTCTGCGATCAGCGCCTTATCGGCACCGGCGGCGGCATTGACCAGGGCCAGCGCCTCAACATCGGCATCAACGACAAAGGCAAAATCACGTTCAACCGCCTGCAGGTCGGTCGCGGCCAGCGCGCTACGGGCGGCTGTCTTGTTCTTGGGCGTCGGCACCTCATCTGGCCAGATCGTAAAGGCCACGGCCGGCCCTTTGATATCCATCTCGCGCAGGACCTTGGGGTGCAATTCGCCAAAAATACCCAGCACCTTTTTCGGCCCCAGACAAATCTTGCCGTGTCGCCCCGGATGCCACCAATCAGATGCACCGCGCAGAACCTGCACCTTCCCAGGCGCGCCAATGGCGGCCAGAACAGCCTCTGCATCTGCTTTAGCATCATACAGATCGACGGGACGCGACGTGCCATGCACATCCTTGGGTCCGGTCCGCCCGATCAAGACGCCAGACACCAGCATATGCTGTTCACCCGGCTCACCGCCGTGGAAGCCAGCGCCAACCTCAAACAGCGCCATATCCATGAAACCCCGCGCCTGATTGCGGGCAGCGGCCCGCAGCAAACCGGGCAGCAGATTGGGCCGCATATGCGACATTTCCGAACTGATGGGGTTTTCCAGCATGGTCGTATCATCACCGCCGCCGAAGAGCTTGGCAGCTTCGGCATCAACGAAGCTATAGGTCACGCATTCATTGTACCCCAATGCGGCAGCGGTACGGCGGGCCGCCTGCTGACGCGACTGGCCGGCGGTCAGGATCGGTTTGGGCACACCAGCATCTATGCGGGCCAATGGCTTGCCTTGCAGCTTGGTCAGGGACGCAATGCGCGCGACCTCTTCCACCAGATCAGCCTGTCCCTGAACGTCAGGGCGCCATGACGGCACATGGGCCATATTGCCTTTCATCGTGAACCCAAGGGCGGTCAGGGTTTCACGTTGTGTGGCCTCCGGGATGTCCATGCCCACCAGCGAGATCACGCGCTTGGCGTCCAATTCATAGGCCCGCGATGTATCAGGTACGACACCAGCCTGGATCAATTCAGACGCCTCGCCCCCCGCATGATCCACGATCATGCGCACGGCATGTTCCAACCCTTCGGGGGTGAAGGACGGATCAACGCCGCGTTCAAAGCGATAGCGCGCGTCGGAATTGATTTTCAGCGCGCGCCCTGTGTAGGCGATCTGAACCGGGTCCCAATAGGCGCTTTCGACAAAGACGTTCACAGTCTCTTCGGTGCAGCCTGTCTCGGCTCCGCCCATGATCCCGGCAATGCTCTCTGGGCCTTTATCGTCGGAAATGACCATCTGACCGGCTTGCAGCGTATATTCCTTGTCGTCGAGCGCGGTGATCACTTCACCGCCATCGGCACGGTGCACACGCAGGTTGCCCGTCACCTGATCGGCATCAAAGACGTGCAGCGGGCGGTTCAGATCATAAGTGAACCAGTTGGTCACATCGACCAAAAAGCTGATCGGACGCAGCCCAATGGCACGCAATTGCGTTTGCAGCCACTCGGGGCTTGGCCCATTCTTGACACCCCTAATCAAACGACCACAGAAAATCGGGCACCCATCAACCGTATCGTCATCAATGGACACATTCATATCTGCCTTGAAGGTGGCAGGCACTGGGTCAACCGTCACTGATTTCAGTGTTCCCAAACCGCGCGCAGCCAGATCACGGGCGACACCACACACGCCCAGCGCGTCCGGGCGGTTTGGTGTGATCGCAATCTCGATAACCGGATCCACTTGCGCGGGCTTGTTTTTGGCCAACCAATCGGTAAAGCGCTGGCCAACCTCGCCAGAGGGCAACTCAATGATGCCGTCATGTTCGTCTGACAGCTCCATCTCGCGCTCGGAACACATCATGCCGTAGCTTTCAATCCCGCGGATCTTGCCCACACCAATAGTGGTATCAATGCCGGGCACATAGATGCCGGGGCTGGCGATGACGACGGTGATACCGGCACGGGCATTCGGCGCACCACAAATGATCTGGGTCGGGCCATCGGCAGTGTCGACCTGACAGACCTTCAGCTTGTCGGCGTCGGGGTGCTTCTCCGCGGTCAGCACCTTGCCGATCTTGAAGTCCGCCAAGCGTTCAGCGGGGTTTTCGATGCCTTCTACTTCAAGCCCGAGGTCGGTCAGGGCCTCGGCGATGTCAGCAACCGATGCGTCGGTTTCAAGGTGGTGTTTCAGCCAGGAAAGCGTGAATTTCATGGGTCCATCCTGCGGGTTAAATCTGTTGGATTGGGCTTAACGGATTAGACGCAAAGGGGAAAGAGGTGTCAGGGCCGGCCGTGATCTAGCCCTTGCGCTGATGTGCCGCCGCCCATTTTGAGACCAGCCAAGCCGGGATCAGGATCACCGCCCACCCTGCTGCATTGATCAGCGTCAGACGCAGGGCCAGATCACGCGGCATGTCGGACGTCCACATCGCGATATGCGCGCCGACGATTACAAGGATCAGAAGCGTAACGTACAGACGCATTCAAAGCTCGCGCCCAGAGAGGTCTTCGACCAGTTCGAAATGTTCAAAGACCAGCATCATTTCGGGGTGGAATTCACCGTTGCGTTTGAAGAACGCTTTATGATCCTTGCGCCAGCCCAGCAACGTGTCGTTTTCGCCCTCGGCGATCGCCATCTCTTCGGTGACGTCGCAATAGCGGATTTCCTGCACGGCGGTTGTGCGAATGACCAATGCAGGCGTGCCGTCCCAGTTCGCCGCAATATCGCAGCGGCCCACGACCGGCATCGCCTCAGGCTCGCCTTCGAAGTTCGAGAGTGCGCCGCAGGTCGCCGTCTTTTTACCTTGGCGGACAAGGGCGATCAGGTGCTGGCAGAGTGCCGCGCTATCGCCAAACTTGAACGTGCCCGCGCCGGGGTATGTGTCTTGCAGGTCTTCGGTATCACTGGTCATGGTGGGCCTTTTGCGCGTGGGTTTCACCCATCCTACAGTGGTTTGAAGCAATAGGATGAGTGCAAACCCACACCTTTTCTATTGGTCGGCGTCTTGATCGTCCGAAGCATCAACGAGTTTCTGCTGCGACAATGTCACCCCCAGCATTTTCCCAGCTTCGTCAAAGAATAGGCTGCGCGCTGTCTCGATTGCACGATACGCCTCGGCCCGGTCATCTTGCGCTGACTTATACTCTGGCGTTCTCTTCACCGCGTTTGGTCGTGTTGCATGCGGCTCGCATTCTAATCGCAAAGGCTTTTCGACTATCAAACATTGTCGATAACTTCTAATCGCTTTTTCAAATGCTATCGCACTTTCAACTGTTTCTATTTCACCGTACGCCCTCAGAAGGGACAGCGCCTTTTGAACATCAATGCGCTGTTGCGTGGTATCTGGGACAACATCCACACGTACCAACGCGGCGTTTGTGAGAACGGCCATAAATTCTTCAAGTGCATGGATAAGGTTCGCGACAGCCTTGCGTTTTTCCTCATCAACTTTCAGTTTGCGATCTTGTTCTTTTTGCCAAGGATAAACTACTCGGGCAATCCAGAGCGCGGTAAAAGCGGCTAATACAGCTGACAGAAAGCTCCACATCCTACCTACTCAACCCACCATGCAACGTCGGCTGATCCAGCGCCGCGAACCCATAGTGCCGCAGCCACCGCAGATCGCTGTCAAAGAACGCGCGCAAATCCGGGATCCCGTATTTCAGCATCGCGATCCGGTCGATGCCCATGCCAAAGGCAAAGCCTTGCCATTCCGCCGGGTCGATCCCGCCTGCTTGCAGCACTTTGGGGTGCACCATGCCGGAGCCCAAAATCTCAAGCCAATCGTCGCCCTCGCCCACTTTCAGCGTGCCGCCTTCCCATGAACAGCGGATATCGACCTCGGCCGAAGGCTCGGTGAAGGGGAAGTGGGACGCGCGGAAGCGGATGTCGACATTGTCGACCTCGAAGTAGCTTTTTACGAATTCTTCCAGCACCCATTTCAGGTTCGCCATGCTGATATCTTTGTCGATCGCCAGCCCTTCGACCTGATGGAACATCGGCGTGTGCGTCTGGTCGTAATCGGCGCGGTACACGCGACCGGGACAGATGATCCGCGTGGGCGCGCCCGTGGCCTCCATCGAGCGGATTTGCACCGGGCTGGTATGCGTGCGCAGCACATGCGGCGGGCGGTTATCGCCCGGCTTGCGGTGGGTGTAAAACGTATCCATCTCGGCCCGCGCCGGGTGGTGGCCGGGGATGTTGAGCGCGTCGAAGTTGTACCAATCGCTTTCGATCTGCGGACCTTCGGCCACGCGGAACCCCATGTCAGCAAAGATCGCGGTCACTTCTTCGGTCACCTGGCTGATCGGGTGGATCGTGCCCTGACGGCGCCCACGCGACGGCAGGGTCACGTCAAGCCACTCATCCCTTAGCCGCGCGTCAAGGGCCGCATCGGCAAGGGCCATCTTCTTGGCCGACAACGCGGAATTGATCTCATCCTTCAGCGCATTCAGCGCGGGGCCCGCGACCTGCCGTTCCTCGGGCGTCATCTTGCCCAACGCGCGCATCTGCAGGCTAATCTCGCCCTTTTTGCCGACGGCCTGCACGCGCAGGTCTTCGATTGCGGCCTCATCGGCAGCGTCAGCGATCAGGCCAAGGTATTTCTGTTTCAGGTCATCCATTGCGCACGTCCGTTTTTTGCTTGGTGTTC
This sequence comes from Yoonia sp. JB2-21, assembly GCF_055693545.1. Taxonomy (NCBI): domain Bacteria; kingdom Pseudomonadati; phylum Pseudomonadota; class Alphaproteobacteria; order Rhodobacterales; family Paracoccaceae; genus Yoonia; species Yoonia sp. JB2-21. The sequence continues at coordinate 2,242,670 of NZ_JBVFUC010000001.1, read as the reverse complement.
TGCTACCCGTTGGCCCTGCGCCATGCAAGTCGTTGCAGACTTCTGGACAGTCAGAAGCCCGGCCGCTACTTCTGATGAGGACGCGTAACCAAGCAGAGTGACGATGCCAACCGACATGATTGACCTCTCAGGCGTCGAGCCCCTTGCCGCGGGGCGCGAACATTGGATTTATCAACACCCTGATTTTGAACACCAGCTTATCAAGGTGATGAAGCCATCCAACAAGGTGCACAACCTGCGCCGCCCATCCGTACGACGGTTCAAACAAATGCGGGTATGGCAGCGCGAAATTTCCGAGTACATCACCGCGTTGGCATACAACGGCGGTCATTGCGACAGGCTGGTGCGACAGTTTGGTTTCTGCGACACGTCGCTGGGGCCGGGGATGATCGTCGCGCGTTTGAACGGACCAGATGGTGGTCTTGCGCCACAGTTGATCACGGTCTTGCAGTCCGATGAAACACCGCTGGCCGTCTTACATGCGTTGCGCGCAGACGCTGATGCCATGTTTGATACCCTGTCACGTGTTCACGTCGATTGGGAGGACGTAACCCCGATGAATGCGCTGGTCACGGGTGGCCAGACGCCACATCTGGTGATCATCGACGGGCTCGGCTCGCCCGCGTTCTTTGCCACAACCCACATCAGCGACCGGATTTTCAACGCCGCCAACGAACGCAGGCGGGCGAAAATGCTGCGATGGATCGACGGGACAATCGCCCATCGCAGTCAGGGTCCGCAGCACTGATGGCCCGGCGGCCCGTCAAGGGCGGCCAAGCATTGGGTGCTTTCAGTCATATATCAAAGATCAAGATAGGACGGGCCCGTCTGCAACGGTCTCTGGATCCGAAAGATACGGTGAAGCGACCTTTCGGAGCAATCGCCGGGTCTGCACCCCGTTGGGGGTGGTCTGCGACCCGTAACGAAACCTGATCTAGTGTGTGGCGCGTCGAGAATGCCCCACGGTTGGGCGGACATCCTGAAGGGGAGAGTAGTGCGGAAGGGTTTGCCGAAAGGTGAAGGGTGCGGTGAGGGACGAAGGTCCGGTTTGAGCCGATTGTGTTGAAAAACTCTGCTTGTTTGGCGAGCTGATCGCTGATTCAATTTCGGTATTCATACTGGAGGTTGATTGCGATGATGGGACCGAAGCAGGAAGCGCAGGCGGCCTTGTTCTATGAGTTCTCGCTTGAAGATCACGTCCCGCAAGATCACCTGCTGCGTGCGATTGATCGGTTCGTTGATCTCAGCAGCATTCGCGCCCATCTGACGGATTTCTACAGCCACACAGGCCGCCCATCGATTGATCCGGAATTGATGATCCGCATGCTGCTGGTTGGATACTGCTTTGGCATCCGGTCCGAGCGTCGGCTCTGCGAAGAGGTGCATCTGAACCTCGCATATCGCTGGTTCTGCAAACTCGATCTGTCAGATTCGATCCCCGATCATTCAACCTTCTCCAAGAACCGGCATGGACGGTTCCGTGACTGCGATCTGTTCCGCCATCTATTTGAGACGGTCGTGGAGCGCTGCATGGCTGAGGGTTTGGTTGGCGGCGAGACCTTTGCGATAGATGCCAGCATCATCCAGGCCGATGCCAACAAGCAATACTCAGCGTCAAAGGCGGAATGGGAGGCCGCGCAGATCGACCCGGCGGTCGTTCCGCGAGCCGTGCGGGAATATCTTGAGACATTGGATGACGCCGCATTTGGTGCCGCAAGCGATACGACACCAAAGTTCACATCCTTCTCTGATCCCGCCAGCCAGTGGACAGGTGCGTTGAAAGGACCAGCATTCTTTGCCTATTCGACCAATTATCTGATCGATACTGACCATGCGATCATTCTGGATGTCGAGGCGACCCGCGCCATCCGTCCGGCTGAGGTTGGGGCAACCCAAACAATGCTGACCCGCACGCGAGACAGGTTCGATCTTTTTCCAGACCGGCTGGCAGCGGACACCGCCTATGGTTCAGGCAACATGCTGGGTTGGCTGGTCGATCAAGACATTGAACCGCACGTTCCAGTGATCGACAAATCAGATCGCAAAGACGGGACATTCACTAATCTCGAGTTCCGCTACGATCCAGCCACAGACGAATACACCTGCCCTGGTGGCAAACCCCTCAAGAAGTACTGGCGTAAGATGCGCACCCCGCGCACCGGCGTTAGTAAGGATGGCATCAAACGGTACTACGCCAGCAAGACACACTGCTCCACCTGCGCCCTCAAAGAACGCTGCACGCCCAACAAAGATGCCCGCATTGTCTCACGGCATGTCCATGAGGCGGCGCGTGACAAGGCACGCGAGATCGCCAAGACAGACGCATATGCCGAAGCCAGCAGACGACGAAAGAAGGTCGAAATGCTCTTCGCCCATCTCAAGAAGATCATGCGGCTCGACCGCCTGCGTCTGCGCGGACCAAACGGTGCGAAAGACGAATTCCTCCTCGCCGCAACCGCCCAAAACCTCCGCAAACTCGCCAAACTGCGCCCAATGCGCCCCGCGATGACATAAGATCGACGCCAGCCACAATAAACACTCACATCATCGCGCTTCTCAAACCGAGTTTTTCAACACAATCAGCCCAAAGCGTCACTTGTTCGCAATCTGGTGAACGTCTGCTTTCACGTCGGACTAGTGGATAGAGCCAAATTTTCTGGACTAGGAAATCGAGCGATAACGCTTCTTGAACTCTGCCATATTTACCGCGGTCTGCAGATAGCCGAGTCGGCCGCCACTTTGGGTTTCATTTAGCGTTTTCACGACTTGCCGACCGGGGAGCACAATATCGTTTGCGAAGACCGTCGCTGAAGATCGCCGGCCCCAAATGTCGGCTTCACTCAGTCCGCGCGACGTAACGCACGCATCCGATTGAAGACAGATATGTGCAATGGCAGCAATGGGCCGTTCTCAACGAGGTATGGCGTCAGAACAGCTCAAATGCTGCGCATGCGCCGAGGTCGGCAGTGAGCCCAAAATGTTAAGTGCTGCGCGGTTGACGAATAGCGGCTTCCTGGCTGAGAAGCGCGACGCTTTGGATGAGTTGGCTTTCGCCAATAATGGTTTCAAGGCACACATAAAGTAACAGCGTGGGTCGACAATTGACTATGAAACCGGTCCATGCAGGCTAAGAATGGAAGTGTCAGCGAAACTCTGGCAGTCGACCATAATCAGTATCAAGAAAGCATAGATCAATTGGAAGGCCCCGAAGACGACCGCAAAGCTATTCTGACCGTCATCGATGCAGAGACGCACGCTTACATCAAACGCGATTACGAGGCTTGGACCAGCCAATGGTGTGACGGGCGAGGCATTCAACGCGTCAACGCCCATGTGGGCGCAGGTGTAACTGTTGTGTCCGGTCCACAGGTGCGCGCCCAGATGCAGCGCATCATGACGGCAAACCCCGAACTACGCGAACCAACTGCGCCACGAAAAGAGAACATGAATGTTGTCATTAGCGATAAAATGGCGTGGGTCACTTATGATCAGATCGGCGATGCAACCAGTATCCCAAGCGAGATGGCGGGGCGCTATCATCAACTCAAAATCCTACACAAGGTAAACGGCGCATGGAAAATTGCCTGTCTGGTCGAAAGCGAGTTTCAGGTCGACGACAAACATGTGCCCAGCGTCGAAGTTGATGAAACTGCGCGCCTATTAGAGATGAACGAGGCTGCGCGAATTTGTTTGGCGGGCCATCCTCTGATTACCGTGCAAAACAAACATCTGCATTTCGCGAGCCCCAACGTTCAAACAGAGCTGCTGAACGCGCTGGCCTGGATCGCGTCGATCCGTGACCGCACAACGCTCTGTGCCCAGGGTGAGATCGCAACGCGGGCCATTGCGATCGGGCAGGATGCCACCGGACTGGCCCAGATTTGTTGGGCGATCCTGCGTGATGGCAAGCTATTGATCACGTTCGATGATCCGGTGCGGCTTGATCGGAAACTGGACATCGCGGCAAACGTCTATCGCCTGTCCGATGCGCAAAAACGCCTGATCCGGTACTTGGTAGATGGCAAGGATATCGGATCAGCAGCAGCAACGCTTGGCATCAGCCGCAATACCGCGAAAACGCATCTGCAGCGGATCTATGACAAAACAGGAATAAGATCGCAGCCCGCCCTTGTCAGGTTACTGCTGAACGCGGACCAACACGGGCTTTGACCCGCTGCGTCTAATACATTGTCTGCCGATATTCCTTCTCCAACCCACGATCCAGCTCTTCCATTTCTTTTGCATCGTCCGGTGCGCCTGTCGTCTGATCCAAGATGATCTTCATGAGCGACGGAAATTCGCGCCTGTCCTGACGCTGATCATGATCCCAGAGCTTTGCGCGTCTGAACGCCTTGGCGCAATGGATAAAAACCTCATGCACGTGAACGACAATCGCAAGCCCCGGAACACGTTCATTGACCGCCATGAGGGCAAGCAAATCAGGGTCGCGTGTCAGCTCTGCCGTTCCGTTGACCCGCATCGTGTCATCAAAGCCTGGTACCATGAACAACAGGCCTACGCTTCGGTTGGTTAGAATATTTGTGAGCGTATCAAGGCGATTATTTCCGGGACGATCGGGGATCAGTAAAGTCCTATCATTCAATATCTTAACGAAACCACACGGGTCCCCTCTGGGGCTAACATCGGCAGAGCCTTCTTGGGATTGCGTGCCGATACACACAAAGGGCGACCGTTCAATGAAGGCCCGCGCGTGATCGTCCACATGATTGAGACACTTCTTGACCGCGATATCATGTGTGGCAGAAAATGTGCGTCTTAGGTCCTGCTCATCTTTTATCAGATGCGCAGGGTTTAATGTGGTCTGCGGGTTCATTGATGACTGTCCTTTAGAATGGCTATTGACGATCCAATGCATAAACTCTGTTGCACAAAGCGCTTGTCATACAGATGGGCGACGTGCGACGAGATTGGCCCCATTCTTAAAGCTCGACCATATCTTGTTGTGGCAAATGAAGTACTTTGTGGCAGCAAATTTTAAAGCTCGAAACCAGATGTGCTTTCTTGTATCGAAATCCATCCGTTACTGTCCTTTGAAACCAAGTAAGACGACGAATAGAAACCTGTGTCCGCGGCACAGGACGCAGAGAATGCAACGAGGCCGTTTGACAGACTTTCTTCCTGATATTCAACAATCTCTGGTGTATCACACGGCTCATCGATCGCGGAGATCACCTCCGCTCTAGAGAACCCTATCGGATTGTATACCCCGACCACTTCAGTGAAAAATGCATCCGTCGTCCTGAAATTAAACTCGTTCGGACTAAGCAAACTGTCAGTCGTAGGTACAGTGCATCCCAAGAGGGTTAAAAATACCATGAGCAAGGTTGAGTTTCTTAGAGTAGACATCAATTTTTCCCTATGTCGGAGATGGGAAGAAGCGCTTGTCGCTTTCTCCCGATTTAGGTTCCATTTGCCAGCAGTTTGGCGAACCGAGACTTTGATATGCGCCGATCTGCATTGCTATCAAATATCAGCGTTACAGATCCCATGCGGCGGCAACGCATCCCGCGGCGAACGTCCGTTGGGAGCCGAACGCCTCGCATGCTGCACTTTAGGCGAGTGTTAGTTTGGCCTAGCTAAGATCATAGCCACCACCAATCCATGACCGCAGAAGCTCGGTAAACTCGTCGCTCTTGTCCTGATAGAAAAAGTGGCCGGAATTCTTGAAAATGGTCAACGCGCTTTTTGGCAGTCGTGCATGCAGCTCTTCGGCGTTGTCGGCTTTCAAAAACGCGTCTTGTTCGCCCCATAAAACATGGACAGGCAGATCTAGGGTCGCGAGATGTGGATCAATGTCCTTGCACCCTTCGGGATACCCTTTGAACCATTTCGTAACCGGACCAACCCGACCGGAATAAGATGCGACATAGTCAGTAACCTCTTCGGCGGACGGACTATAGTGCAAATACGCTAACTGATTTGCGCCACCGATGAACGCGGGTGCGCCCGTTGCTGTGAATATCGTGCGCCAAAAGCTTGAACCAATCAACTTTCTGACAAGGCTGCAATCTGCCGACGGTTGAACGCTTGGGCCAGCGCCTACCAAAATGCTTTTGGCCTTGTGGTCGCGATGCAAGACATAGTGGAGCGCCACGGGCATACCCACATCTGGCGCAACAATATGGAAGTCCGACAGTCCAAGCTCGCCAACAAACTTCTGCAAAAACGCACTTTGCGCGGCAAACGTCATACGGCTCACGTCCCCCTCACTCCGCCCAAACCCCGGCAAATCCAACGCAACCAGATTGGCGGTGGCCGAAAGTGCTGACCACGTTGCATCGTAACACAGGATACTTTGTGGAAGTGGGCTGAGGAATAGGACTGTCGGTCCGTCTGCATTGCCACCTGTAGCGTAACGAACTTTCAAACCATCCAGCTGCATGAAAGCAGGCTTCATCGTGAAGTTTGCAGGGTCATGATGGATCTTGCCTGCACCCTTCGCACGCATAGAGCGAAGCTTGTAGAATTCCGGTGTAATCAACATCAAGCCAGCCGCATTCAATCGGCCAAGTACTCCAATGGGATCTTTCGGCATGGTGTTTCCTTCAGGGTTGGCATCTGCATAATTATTAATGTACTTATAGGTATGAAAAGGTCTGGTCAACATTAAGATACTAAAAGGTACGATAATGAAAGAAAGGCCCGCTCCCGCACGGGGTCGTCCAAAGACGTTAGACCGGGATCAGGTCTTGCAAGCCGCTTTATTCGAGTACTGGTCAAAGGGGCCAGTGAATGTTTCGATCAACGACATTTGCACCCTAACAGGAACGTCCAAACCAGGCGTCTATCGCGAATTCGGAAGTGACGACGGGCTCAAGAGAAGTGTTCTAGAAGTGTATCACAGCCTGGCCATTCAGCCTATGATCGACATTCTTGAGATTGATCAGCCGGCGGCAGACACAATAGGCGCCCTTATAGGTTACATGACTCAAGATCACAGGACTCTTGGCATTCCGAACGGATGCTTGTTTGTGATGATGCGAGCGCAATCTCAGCAATTTGGCCCGTCCACTTGTGACAAGCTAAACACTGTTCGACATGATCTTTTACATTCCCTCGAGGCGTGGGTCGAGCGTTCGAAATCCCGCGGTGAATTCACGGATATCCCAGCGGACGTCGCTGCATTATTCGTTGATACGCAGCACGGTGGTGCAATGCGTATGCAAAGGGAGGGTGTTCCCAATGATGTCGTTGCAGGTGTCCTTGAGACTGCGCTCAGGATACTGATCAAAGACACCAGCACCATTAAAAGTTAGGGCGAAAGCAGCCGATGATCCGATATGCAGCGAAGTGGTGCTTTGTCCCGCAGACTACCAGTTCGCCGAAAGCTCGATTTCGGACCTGCGGCGAAAGTCTGGTCTGACGGACCGCACCGCAGCGAGGGTTGTGTCGGGTGAAAGGCAGCAATGGGCCGATTTCTCAAGCCACCTCAGTTTCTTCTGGTCCCTTGTTGCGCTCTGCTGCCCAACGGTTAAGCCATGCCAACCCGGCGAGAGCCAAACCCAGGAACATCAAAGAGAATACGCGGATCAGGCCACCCAGCCCGCTGATATCAATCACGAAGACCTTAGCAACAGCCAGCCCGATCACGACAAGCCCTGCTTTGCGCAATGGCACGCTGGAGCGCGCGAGCGATTGGTAAAATAGACCAGCACCTACAACGAGCAGTGCCAATGTGTAGCTGTAGAGTTCTGGTTGACCAATCCCCGGCAAGCTCATCCCATTTGAACCGCGCCAAAAGTGCCTTATCGTGAGGCCTAGCCAAAGGGCAACGAGCCCCACTGAGACTGCCGCAAAACTGATCCTCAAGATACTTGGCAAGCCGCGAAGCCACTTATAGCCCAATGCGAGTATCACCGCTGGCAACAAATAGGCTGGGGTCAAAGTGTTCAACAAGCGTGGCCCCAAAACCGGATTGCCAAAGACGTCGAACACGGGGTTAAGCACCGAAACTATCAGCCCCAGTTGCAGCGCGCCAATTAACAAGAAGCCCACCCCTAGTATCTTTCGCAAGACTAACAGCGCTCCGCCAATCTCAAGCCTGCGCAATTGCGTCAGTCCAAGCGCTATCCAAATCGTAGCACTGATGCCGACGGACCAATGGCTTATTGTCGCAACTTCGCCGCTCCAATAAAGAATAGCCCTATAAAGTAGCAGCGATAGCAAGATCGCCGATGAAGAAAACACCGCACTTTCGAGTAGAACCTCGGATCGCGGGCGTTTGGCCGTCTTCACAAAGGCCCAAGAAACTGCAAATGCCAACACAGACCCGCCATGTGAGAGCAACATTTCAAAGATGTGCGCATCAGCAGCCCATTCAAGGCCAGGGTCAACAACCAGACGATAGCCGATCGTCGCGATCCCCGCCAAAATATAGAGCCCCATGAGCGGCAAATTGAATTGTCGATCCAGCCACGCTGCAGCCACGACTGTGATCGCCAGTGCGGTCGTCAGTGCCGATGTCGTAAACACAATGACAACGCCAAACGCGATGCAAGCAAGTGCAGACAAAACTGCAAACGACATCCGCTGTCGTTCATCTGGCCCGTCCGCGCGCGCAAAACGTTCCGCCATCACGACCATCGCGGCACCGATTGCCATAGCATGAAGCGCCCAAGTGTAGGTACCAAGCGGTGTGATCGGGTTCCAGAAAACCTCGATGACAATCGCTAGTCCGGGCGCGAATAGTGCCGCACTGATCGCCACAAAGAATTGCGCCGGCCCGCCGCGCAGCGACCGCCATGCCGCCACAACTGACACGGTCACACCGATGAGAACCAATATGCTTGCCATCAGGGGCATCGCAGCTTCGGGTTCCATGGCTGCACTTACCTGCGCCTTCCAAAGTCGTTCTCCGCCAGCCACGACAATGATAAGCGCTGCCGCTGGTAACGCCGCAAGATCGGTCAAAGCGGAAGCGTCACGCGCCCAGATCAACAAGGCCATAACCAATCCCGCCAACACGATCACCCCGATCCAAAACAGATCCGCGCGGGCTGTTTCAAACACCGTCAGCACGATCAATATGCTTGCCGCGAGCATGGCACCACCGGCAAGTCGCGTAGGAAAGTCGGGCCACGCGTCACCCTTGACACGCGCAAACAGTGCCAAACTGAGTGGTGTACCGCCATGATCTGGTGTCAATGCTCTGACCGGTATCGCAATCGCTGCTACAACCAATACAGCGCAGTACATGACAAAAAAGGGCTGAGCCTGCCAACCGGCTTCAAGCACCAATAACGCGCCAGCGCCAAAGCCCATCACCAGGGCAATCACTGACACCCAGGCCCATCGGCGTAGCGTATCAATGGCAAGTCCAACGACAGCCACAATCGCAAAATAAGCCAATAGCCAACTGGGGTCGTCAGATGAACCGCCAACAATGAACGGTGCCGCCATTGCGCCAATCACGCCAACACCTGCAAGCAGTGGTCCATAAAACCAACCCAACACTAGCGCCATTGTGCCAACAAGCGCCATGCCAACAAGCGCCAATTCCGGCCCGATAAATCCATACAGCAGGCGTGCTGCCAGCACGGCGCCGAACAACGTAACGATCCCAGCTCCGGAAAAGGTTGATGGCAAGTAGGCGGTGCTACTGCCTTCATCGTCGCCATAACGCCGGCGAATGTATTCTCCAGCACCAATCAACGCGGTACCAAAGGCAAAGGCGGCAGCTATGCGTACAAACGGAGGCAATAGACCCTGTTCCACGCCGTAAAGCACAAGAAAAATACCCGCGAGCGCGAGTGACAAAGCAGAAACAGCGTAGAACCAATTCTGCATGATCCATGTGATCAGCAATCCAAAGTTGTTGCGTGTCATCACAATGGCTTTTGGGGGCCCTTCAACTGGGTCTTTGGATTCTGGCTTCAGGGCTTTAGGTGCGACAGTCACGGGTTGAGGCGATGCCAGAGGCTTAGCAGGCAAGTTTTTTGGTTCAGAGCGCGCCGTAACCTTCTCTTCCACAACATCACTTGAACTGCTCTTTTCTAGTGCTGCCACGCGCGCACGTAGTCTGGCGTTCGAGATCAATAGATAGATCACTGCTACTGGGATCGCGAAGACTAGAAAGATGGCAAGGGCAAAAAGAGCTTCCAAGGTACTGTTCCCTATTGATGGTGCCACCAGGCGGTCTGATTGCAGACCTTGCACAATCACAAGGTCGACCAGTGGAGCAATAAGTTAAATGTAGCCACCAACAGGCGGCTTGTTAGATTTAGTTCTGGGAAACGATCATGCCCCATAATTGAACTATGTTCATAATTAGCTTCAAATTTGATACCCGTCAATGTTATTGAACGTCGCTCAAGTTGGCGAACGCATATCGGTATGCACTAGCAGCTGATGACCGGTTCAGCGCGCCGCATCACAGAATATCAACTGCGTCCTAGAGGTCAGCTTTGGGCCGTGATACCGAGCAGATCTGTCAAAAATTGACGCAGGGTGAAGGTCCGATTGTCCTCAAAGCAAACATTTTGGGCGCACGCAGGCAGCCAAAACTTGACGCTTTTCTAAATTCTTGAATCTGTCACAACGCTGTTAGCAAGCTGATACTCTCGTCGATTAAATCTTGGATATCCAACTCATTTAGGAGCAGCTATCCATGCCACGTATATCCTTTACTCGCCGCCAAACTCTTATGGGCACTGCCGCGCTGACTGCCGGCGTTGCTATGCCGTCACTTTCGCGGGCACAATCGCGTCCCTTGATCACTCATGGCATTATGTCTGGCGATGTCGCCCATGATGGCGCCGTTATCTGGAGCCGCGCTGACCGCGAAGCCAAGATGCTTGTCGAATGGGCAACAACCGAAAGCATGTCAGACGCACATGCAGTCCCCGACTTAGCCGTTGGCACACCCACCGATTACACGGGCAAACTGGCTCTCACCGGGTTGCCCAGTGATCAGGACATCTTTTATCGCGTGACAATGTCTGACCTGGCCGATGGCACGCTTTCAGAACCCATAACAGGCATGTTCCGCACCGCCCCAATGGGCAACCGTGATGTGAGCTTTGTTTGGTCAGGCGACACTGCCGGGCAAGGATGGGGTATCGACGAAGATCGCGGCGGCATGACCACCTACACCACGATGAAGGATCATGCGCCCGATTTCTTCCTGCATTCAGGTGACACCGTCTATGCCGACGGTCCGCTTCAGGAAGAGGTCGCTTTGGACGATGGCACTGTTTGGAAAAACATCGTCACTCCGGCCAAAACCAAAGTTGCAGAGACATTAGACGAATTCCGTGGCCAGCATTTGTATAACTACATGGATAAGAACGTACAGGCCTTCAATGCAGCCGTGCCCATGATTTCGCAGTGGGACGATCATGAAGTCACGAACAACTGGTACCCCAACGAAGTACTGACTGCCGACGACCGCTATACGGAGAAATCGATGCAAGTGCTCGCGGCGCGTGCGGCCCGTGCATTCCACGAAATGATGCCAACACGGCAGGTTCTGTCAGAGCCCAATCGGATTTATCGCAAAGTGTCCTATGGTCCGTTGTTGGATATCTTTGTCATCGACATGCGCACCTATCGCGGCGACAACACGCCAAATACTGAAACCAAGGGCACGCCTTTCTTGGGCGCCGAACAGCTGGCGTGGCTGAAGCGTGAGATGGTCAATTCCGCGGCAACGTGGAAAGTTATCGCCTCTGACATGCCCATCGGCATGATGGTACGCGACGGTGACACCAACATGGAGAACTCCTCTAACGGAGATGGCCCAGTTTTGGGACGCGAAAACGACATCGCCGCAGTCTTGTCGTTCATCAAAACCGCAGACATCGCCAATACCGTCTGGCTGACAGCAGATGTGCATTACACCGCAGCGCATCACTATTCGCCTGATCGCGGCGTATTTCAGGATTTTGCACCATTCTGGGAATTCGTTTCTGGCCCATTGCATGCCGGCACTTTCGGACCCTCGGTCTACGACAATACGTTTGGTCCCGAAGTGCGTTTCGCAAAGCACCCGGAGGAGGGACAAGCAAACTTACCGCCCAGTGACGGCCTGCAATTCTTTGGCAAAGTCGATATCGCCGCCGATACGGGTGTCATGACCGTCCGGCTTATGGACAGCGCAGACGTGGAACTTTGGTCAGTGGATCTCGAGCCGAAGACCATCATTTGATTTTCGCAGCGGTGAGGTGGCCCCTTGCGGGCCGCCTCTTTCTTACGGGTGGGGTGATAATGAAGTTAGACTGGATCAGCTTTCTGAGCGCCTGTTCACGTAGTGTTTGGTCTCAACTCGCGTCCTAACGCAGCGGCTTCCTGAACCTCGTCCAACACTCCTCAATGATAACAAAACGCTGCGCGTTGCACGAACGTCTTCTTTAGGGAGTCAATACACAAGATTTTCGATCAACCGAAGGTCGGAAATGGGCCGTCCCTGCGACGGCAATGCGATCTGTTGCCAGGATATGCTGCACCCGGTCTAATGGCCGCGAAGAGCCCAAAGTGTAACGCAGGCCCCGTTCGGGTATCGCCCGACCTGGAGGGCACCAACATCACGGCTTGGCAACGCATTTCAATGACCTCGACCTTCAAGTATGTTGAAACGCTGCAAAATCGCCCTCCGGGGGGAGGTCGGGCGATGCCCGGACGCGGCCGGGCGGTTTTTCGATGTGGTGTCCGACACGACTAAAACGAAAGTCAACTTAGTCCCGCAAAGCGCCCCCTGTCGTTTAAATGCAATAAACCGCAATTGCCCCCAAAGAAAAAGGCCGCGCGGTGTCCTGCGCGGCCTTTCAAATTCAGTCTGGTGCGTGGCTTAAGCGGCCAGCGCATCCTTGGCTTTGCCCACAACAGCAGCAAATGCCTCAGGCTCGTTCACGGCGAGATCGGCCAGAACCTTACGGTCTACTTCGATCCCGGCCAGTGTCAGGCCATTGATGAACTTGGAATAGTTCAGTGTCTCATCAACCGAACGCACACCTGCGTTGATCCGCTGAATCCACAAAGCGCGGAAGTTGCGCTTGCGATTGTGCCGGTCACGGGTTGCATATTGGTTGGCTTTGTCGACCGCCTGTGCCGCGACCTTGAAGGTCTTGGAGCGACGATCATAATAACCTTTGGCAGCGTCGAGTACTTTTTTGTGACGACGGTGCGTGACGGTTCCACCTTTAACGCGCATATCTCAAATCCCTCTAATTAACGTGCGTAAGGCATCATCGGTTTGATGATACCTTCGTCAGCTTTGCAAAGTGTGGTTGTGCCACGGGCATTGCGGAGGAATTTGTTGGAACGCTTGATCATACCGTGCTGCTTGCCCGCCTGGGCCGCCACGACACGACCAGAGGCCGTCACCTTGAACCGCTTTTTGCAGCTCGATTTTGTCTTCATCTTCGGCATTTCCGTCTCCTATTGTAAGTCGGTCGAAACGCGCTGCCTCGGCATGCCATATAGGCCGGACGCGCGGGTGAAGGCCGCTCTATAGGCCCCATCCGGTTTTGATGCAAGACGTTTAGCCCAAGTAACGCCCGATAACCGTGATGATCGTGTCGCCAATCGTGGCCAGGCTATAGACGTCGGGGTTTTCCTGCATCGCATAGGCAATCGCCCCACCACCAAACAGGATCATCACGATGGCCATCTTGGGCCACCGCCGGTCGGAATAGGCACTGACCAATGCGGGCAATGAAAAGGCGAGCAACGCGATGCCAATCACGAAAATCAGGTCGAAATCCATTGGTGTTGTCCTGCTTTGCGCCCCCGCGCGACCTTACTCTTGATCGGCGGCGTAAATCAAACGTTCTGCGCAAGGTGCGACGCGCAAAATGTTCGTGGAGCCCGGCGTGTTGAACGGCACACCCGCGGTGACAACGACCATATCGTCCTCTCCGGCGAGTTCTTGGTCTTTGGCGGCACGCACTGCCGCAATCACGGCGTCCTTAAACCGATCAACCCGCCCAGTGACAACACAGTTTGTGCCCCAAGACAGGCACAACCGCCGCGCTGTCTCGATATGATTGGTCAGCGCAATGATCGGCACGCGCGGGCGTTCGCGTGACACCAGCAGCGCCGTCGTGCCCGATTGCGAAAAACAGCAGATAGCTTTGACGTCCGTCGTTTCGGCAATCTCGCGTGCGGCAGAAACGATACCGTCCGCAACGGTGATCCCGTCGGCTTTGCGCGATGCCTCGATGATGTCGGTATAGGTCGGGTCTGCTTCGACCTCACCTGCCACATTGTTCATCGTGGTAACCGCTTCGATCGGATAGGATCCGGCGGCGGATTCCGCAGAAAGCATAATCGCGTCTGCGCCTTCATAGATCGCTGTCGCCACGTCAGAGACCTCGGCACGCGTTGGCATGGGCGAGTCGATCATGGATTCCAGCATTTGCGTGGCCACGATCACAGGCTTGGCCGCCGCACGGCATTTGCGCACCAGTTGTTTCTGGATTGGCGGCACGTTCTGGACGGGCAGTTCGACACCCAGATCACCACGGGCAACCATGATTCCGTCAGAAACTTTGAGGATTTCGTCAAAAGATTTCACCGCATTGGGCTTTTCGATCTTGGACAGGATCGCCGCGCGGCCTTTGGCCAGTTTGCGCGCGTCTTCCACGTCCGCAGCGCGTTGCACAAATGACAGAGCCAGCCAGTCGACACCCAATTCACAAACAAATTCCAGATCCTTGCGGTCTTTGGGGGACAGCGCGGCTACTGGCAATGTCACATCCGGTACGTTCACACCTTTGCGGTTTGAAATCGTCCCACCGACAATCACTTCACAGTTGGCGAAATCAGCGCCACAGTCTTTGACCCGCAGCTTGATCTTGCCATCATTGACCAACAGGTGCGCACCAGGTTCCAACGCATCAAAAATTTCTTTGTGGGGCAGTTTGACCCGGTTCACATCACCTTCGGCATCATCAAGATCAAGCCGGAATGGCGCACCAGGTTCCAACTCTTCTTCGCCGTTCGCAAAGACGCCAACGCGCAGCTTTGGCCCCTGCAAATCAGCGAGAATGGAGATCGGGCTATTGAGGTCCTTTTCGACCTGCCGAATAATCTTGTGACGGACTTTAATCTCTGCATGGTCGCCGTGGGACATGTTTAAACGAAAGACGTCTGCGCCTGCTTCATGCAGCGCCCGGATCATCTCATAGTCATTTGATGCGGGGCCAAGTGTGGCAACAATTTTTACATTGCGGTGGCGTCTCATGTCATTTCCTTCATGCGGATCATCTTCGCGCTGCGACGTTAGCGGTAACAGCTTGGGTCGCGCCCTTATTGCGCAATTCCATTCCCTTCACAACTCTGACCACCAGCAATTTCAAACAAGTGGATTGCTGCAAGCACCATTCGTTGGAACGGGGCGGCAGACTACGGCAATCACGCTTTTCTTGGATCCGGCTTTAGCCTAAAGGCTGTGTCAAAGGAATGACACGACAATGACCGACGAACCATTTGAAATCGTAGGCGCAGAACGGCCGGGACGGTGGCTTGTGACATGCGACCACGCAACCAATATCATCCCGGATTGGGTTCACAACGGTGATCTTGGCCTGCCCGCTGCCGATATGGCCCGTCACATCGCTTACGATATCGGGGCTGCGGGCGTCACGCACCGACTGGCGCAGGCACTCGATAGCCCTGCGATCCTGTCGCGCTTCTCTCGATTGGTCTGCGATCCAAACCGGGGCGAGGATGATCCGACCATCATGATGCGTCTTTATGACGGTTCGATTATTCCGGGGAACCGCCACGCAGACGACGCCGAAATAGAAGAACGTGTGCGTAGGCTCCACCGTCCGTATCATGCGGCCTATGCGGACCTAGCAAACAAAATGCGCGATCCGGTGATCTGTGCTGTCCATAGCTTTACCCCGCGCCTGAATGGACGGACCCCGCGCCCGTGGGAGATCGGCATCCTTTATGCAGATGACGCCAGACTGGCCATACCACTGATGGAAGCCTGCCGCGCCAAAGGCTGGTGCACCGGTGACAACCAACCCTACGCCGGGCATCTTCCGGGCGACGCCGTCGACAGGCACGCGTTGCAATATGGACGTCCAAATGTGCTGATTGAACTGCGTCAGGACTTAATTGCAGATGAGGCCGGACAAACCCTTTGGGCAAACAGACTTGCGCCCCTATTATCAGATGTATTGGCCCAATCGGGTCTTTGAGAGGACACGCCATGGACGACCAAACACGGATTGAACTGGAAGCTGCCGCCTTTCGCCGGTTGCAAAAGCACTTGATGGAAGACCGGACAGACGCGCAGAACATTGACATGATGAATCTGGCGGGGTTCTGCCGGAACTGCCTGTCGCGCTGGTATCAGGAAGCCGCCAATGAGCGGGGGATCGAGATGAACAAAGACGAGGGGCGCGAGGCGTTCTACGGGATGCCATTTGCGGAATGGAAAGAGAAGTATCAGACCGATGCATCACCCGCCGCAAAAGAAGCCTTCAAAGACAGCCACGGATAGGAGCCTGCCATGCTCGAACGCCTGACCGCCTTTTTCGGGAACCCCGCCGGGTACCATACACCACTCCCTGACGCTGACGCGCAACATGCGATGGGTGCCTTGTTGGTGCGCGCAGCAAAGGCTGATGATGCGTATTTATTCGAAGAGATCGCCCGGATCGACCAGATCTTAGCCAAACGACACGACCTCAACCCGATTGAGGCTGCAAAAATGCGTGCGGAATGCGAACTGCTCGAACGTGAAATCCCGCGCACCAAGGAAATCGCTACCATCCTCAGCCATGCGATCAGCACAGAAGAAAAAGAGGCAACCTTGGTTGCGCTGTGGCAAGTCGTCTTTGCGGATGGCATCAAGCGTGATGAAGAGGATCAGCTGCTGCATCGAATTGAAGATTTGCTCGGAATAAGCCCAGAGCGCGCAGAGCAACTGCAGGCCCAGGCTGAAGGCTGAAAACGGACCGACAAGACATCGCCAAAACAGGCGTAGAAAAGCCACCCGATCCAGTCGCGGATCGGGTGGCTTTTCACTAAGCGTGCAATGCTTACTGACGTACCAGGTTGTATTTCAGCTTGCTGGCTTCAGTGTATTGACCAACAGTCACGTTCATCATCCAAGTCAGTTTGTTCATTTCTTCAAAGATAAACAAACGCTCCTCTGGTGATGCAGCTCCACTCGCTGCGACGGCTTCAAGCGTCGGACGCGCCAATGTCCAGCGTTCTTCGATATCGCCAAGCCAAAGATCAATCGCCTTCGTGGGCGGTGGTGCAACACCTGCTTCGGGCATACCAGTCCGCAGGGCGGCAAGCGACACTTCATACTGTGGAATAGCGGCTGAAAGCGTTTCACGCGCAGTATCAACCGAGATACCTTCCCCAATCAGGCAGGTGGCATTCGCGATCTCTTGTTCCAGCATGCGCTGGCGCTCTGCAATTTGCAAAAGAACCGCGTCGGCCTGTAGCATCTGCGTTGGATCGGAATATTCGGCCACAACAAACCCCAAGAGTGCCTTGGAGGTGTCAAGCATCTGCGGCACCGTTTGTGCAAGCTCAACAATATTGTCGCGGTCAAGATTCGCAGGTTCAGTGTTTGAGAACGTCTCGTTCAGCGGCTCCCAAAGGGTATTGAGTGCTGCAACATCCCGAAGCACGTTACGGTCCTGTTCGGGCCCGTAGAGGCCTAAACCGTCGTCACCGTTTTCAAGGCCGGCAAGGATGCGGCGATAGTCACGGATGGACCGTGCGAGATATTTGCTCGCATCTTCGACGCCGATACCGGCAACGTGGTTACAGGCTGTTGCAGAAATACGCTGGCTTAGCATCCGCAAAGACCCTGCACGTTGGATACGTTCGGCGCTACCGAAGTCTTGCAGAAGCGAAACGGTGTCATCGCTGGTGGATTGCGCCAGTGCGGGGCCAGCACAAAGTGCTGTAGCAAGCGCAATGGCGAGGGGGCGGAGGGTGGAAAATTTATTGGGCATCTTGTTTACCTTTTGAGCAAGAAGATATGGCGGATCCGGCCTAGATCTTGGTCGGAAAGGGTCAAATGAGGCGTCGCGCGGGACATGCTAATCAAGGCAGAGCCCGCGCGCACAGGGATCAACCCGCAGCCTGAATCCAGACCTCAACACGGCGGTTAATCGCGCGACCAGTATCAGAGATGTTACAAGCAGACGGTGCGACCTCACCATATGAAGCAGTCAGCAGTTCAACACCGTTGATCCGGTTTCCTGCAAACGCGGCAAGCTCTTGCCGGACTTGTTCGGCACGGCCTTCCCCCAGAACCCGGTTGCTTTCAAAGGCACCGACAGAGTCCGTGAAGCCCACGATCATGACTTTTGTACCGCTGGGTTGATCTTCAAGGTATTCAACCAGACGCGCCATATCGATGATCGCACGTTCGTCCAACTGGGACGAACCAGTGCGGAAACGGAAGGTGGTTGAAAGGCGATCATAGTCAACCATCGTCGACAGCATTTCCCGCATCACTGCGCCTTCAAAGTTATCAACCGCCGGGTCCAGCAACTGCTGACCACGTTCGCTTTCAAGTGGCTGAGAGCGGCGATCAACGCCGAGATCGATGAAACCAGCTTTGACAATCACCTGGTCCGCTGCAGAAGACTTTGCATAGTCGATAAAGTCCTGCGCAGCTTGTGAAGTGTCATCACCGCGGTTGTAGAGATACAGACGACGCTGCAAGGAATACTCTTCCGTACGGGCCGAGAAGGCATCCGGCGTCATCGCCAGACCGCATTCATTGACCAATGTCATTGGCCGCGCGCCACGCTGGAATGCAAAGCCAGTGTAACCAATGGCACCAACATCATCATTGACCATACGCGCTACTTCGGTGTTGTCATTTGCGACAACCGCGTTCGATGTGACATTGCCCTGGCCACCCAAAACACGGTCAGCAAAGATAGTCTTGGTACCGCCGCCTTCTGGACGGTCAATCACTTTGATCGGCAGATTTGGACCACCCAGTTCCGACCAGTTCGTGATCCGACCTGCGTAGATCCCGGCAACATCCTCGATGCTGGCACGGCGGACAGGGTTGTCCGGATGCGTGATCACAACAATAGAGTCGATAGCAACGATGTGCTCTTGTTCGGGGCTGACCATATTGCCGGCACCCTCACCGCTCAGTGTGCGGGCTTCGTTTGGAAGGATACGGCGTGATGACATGGCGATCTGTGCACTGCGATCACGCAGAGCCGAGAAGCCGGTCCCGGATGTCGTTGAGTTGACAAGATATGTACCCATATCTTCGCCAAAACCGCCATCTGCGACGAAGCTTGCGACAACTTCGTTGCCACGACCCGTTGCAACTGCTGTCGATTCAGCATCGAGGAAGCCGGCGTAGCCTTCTAGCAGCAACGGCATCACACCAACACCCACTGTGTCCGAACCCGCAAACGTAACGTCTGCTTCCACGGCCTCAAATACCGGGCATGCGGCACCTTCGCAGCTCACACGCTCGGCAGACAGGCGCAACTCACCAAGCGCTGTTCTGATAATGTAGATATTTTCGCCAAAGCTCACGAACTCACCGGTGATATCAATCGAGCCATCCTGAGCTCTCAACGTGATTTCCTGTGCGACAGTTGCCGCGGGAAGCATAAGTGCTGCAACCACTGCGAGACTCTGAAGTGCACTACTGCCCTTCAAAAAAGGTATCTTCGTCATTTTCATTTTCCTTAAGCACCAACCAGGCATATCAAATCGCCTCGGTTCACATCGACTGAATTAAAAGCTCGTTACCCAAAAAAATCGTACACCTTGAGGCTACGTTTTGCTTAGGTATGAGGCGGCATTGTGGCGCAACCGGGACATTAAACAGAATTATTCTGGTTACTGTTCACCAATAAACATGACAAACAACTGGGAAGTGTCGAATTCGCCCGTTCATTAATCGAAATATGACCGCTGCTTAAATTTGCGGCTGAAACACCAGTGGGAACGCAGGCCTGCCCTGCCTGACTGGCGCGCCAGATGTTGTGAGGGCACCACCGATTACCAATTCTGTTGTTCTCTTTTTGCGATAGCCGTCAGTCGAACCCGCGAAGTGACCTTATACGGCGACCTTCCTGCTTTCATCGAGGTAGATCTCGCGCAGGCGTGCGGCCACCGGCCCCGGCATCCCAGTACCAACAGCCGCCCCGTCCACCTCAACCACCGGCATCACGAACATGCTGGCCGACGTAATGAACGCCTCATCTGCTTCCTGTGCTTCGGCAATGGTAAAGCTGCGCTCTTCGACCTTCATCTGCGCCTCTTTGGCAAAGCGGAGGACAGCGGCACGGGTGATGCCGTGCAATATCTCATTGCCAAGATGCCGAGTGATGATCGTGTTACCCTTGATGATGTAGGCGTTGTTCGAGGTGCCTTCGGTCACGGCCCCATCCTCAACCATCCAGGCGTCATCAACACCGGCTGCTTTGGCCATCATCTTGCCCATCGACGGAAACAACAATTGCACCGTCTTGATATCACGGCGCGCCCAGCGCTGATCTTCGATAGAGATCACTTTGATCCCCTTCTTGGCCGCAGGGCTGTTGGCAAGGCCGGGCTTGTTCTGAGTGAATAGCACGACTGTGGGGGTCGTGGTCTCGGGATCAGGAAACACAAAATCACGGTCATCGGGCGCACCACGCGTGATCTGCAAATAGATCATCCCTTCTTCGATACCGTTCAGACGCACCAGCTCTCGGTGGACCTCCAACAAGTCAGGCAGCACCTCTGGGTGCGGCATGTTCAACTCGTTCAAAGACCGCTCCAGTCGTTTTGCATGGCCTGCAAAGTCGATCAGCTTGCCATCAAGAACTGACGTCACTTCATAGACGCCATCCGCCATCAGAAAGCCCCGATCAAAGATTGATACTTTGGCTTCTTTCTCGGGCAGGTACTCGCCGTTGATATAGACTGTGCGCATGGTCATCCCCAAAGTGCAGTGGCGGGCGGGTGCACGCCGTGTTCATCAAATAATAGTGGTTCATCACGGTCTTCGGCCAATAACAGTGGTCCGTCAAGGTCCGTGAATGCCACACCTTGTGCGAGGATCGTCGCAGGTGCCATCGCAAGCGAAGATCCGACCATACAGCCAACCATCACGCCATAGCCTTCCGCCTTGGCCTGTGCCTTGAGTGCCAGCGCCTCGGTCAGACCGCCGGCTTTGTCCAGCTTGATGTTCACCATATCGTATTTGCCACGCAGCGCGGCAAGGCTCGCGCGATCATGGCAGCTTTCGTCTGCGCACACTGGCAACGGACGTGCAATCTGGGCCAAAAGATCATCGTCCCCCGCTGGCAGAGGCTGTTCAACCATCAGCACACCAAGCCTGATCAAGTGGGGGGCCAGTTCGGCATAGACGTCGGCCGTCCACCCTTCATTGGCATCAACAATAATCGGGACGTCATGCGCACCGCGGCGAACCGCCTCAAGACGGGCCATGTCATCAGGCGTGCCCAGCTTGATCTTCAATAGTGGACGATGGGCATTTGCGGTTGCCTGCTGTTCCATGACTGCTGGCGTATCCAGCGAAAGGGTGTAGGCCGTGATCTCCGGACTTGGTGTGGGCAGCCCCAACAGATCCCACACTCGCTTGCCCCCTTCTTTGCAGCACGATCCCAAAGGGCACAATCAAGCGCATTGCGTGCAGCACCTGCCGGAAGTGCGCTATGCAGTTCTGCCCAGCTGCCCTGAAAGCCCTCGATTTGCGCGGTGACGCTGTCCAGTGTCTCACCGTATCTTGCATAGGGTACGCATTCCCCTTTGCCGTGCGCACCGTCGTCCGTGACCGTCACAGTCAGCACTTCGGCCTGTGTGCGTGAACCACGGCTGATTGTGAATGCTTGCGCCAATTGAAAGACATCGCGGGAGACAGAAATATGCATCACTCTCTTTTCATGTTCAAAACCACCTCCGCCGGAGGCGCAAAATCAACTTAGGCCAACACGCTTACAAATCTGCAAGTGCATCCACGAGGCGTCCAGCGCCCTGACGGAAAGTATCAATCGTGGGCAACCCCATCCGCTTTTCGACCTCTGCCATATAGGACAGTGCCTCATCCTCGGCCAAATGCTGTGTGTTGACCGAAATACCAACAATTTGGCAATGCGGGTTTGCAACGCGAGCGATCGGCAGCGCTGTATCACGCAAGACTTCTAAACTGGGCAAGTCATAGTCCGGCAACCCGCGCATGTGCGTGCGCGTCGGTTCATGCGCCAGAACAAGCGCATCAGGCTGCCCCCCGTGGATCAGTGCCATCGTCACGCCGGAATAAGAGACATGGAACAGGCTGCCTTGTCCTTCAATGTGATCCCAGTGGTCGGCATCATTGTCGGGGGTCAGATATTCGACTGCGCCTGCCATGAAATCGGCGATCACAGCATCCAGCGGCACGCCACCCCCCGTGATCAGGATACCTGTCTGACCGGTTGGGCGGAAGGTCGACTTCATCCCGCGTCTGTGCATCTCGGCATCCATCGCCAGACCGGTATACATCTTGCCAACAGAGCAATCGGTCCCAATCGCGAGACACCGTTTGCCGGTCCGCTTCTTACCGTTGGCGATGGGGTAGGCGACGGATGGGATCCGCACATCAAACAGCGTGCGGCCGCTCACACGGGCGGCAGCGACCAGCTCATCTTCGTCGCGCAGCAGGTTGTGCAGGCCGGATGCGATATCAAACCCCATCTGCAACGCTTTGACCAAGACCTCTTTCCACGCCTTCGAGATATAGCCGCCACGGTTGGCCACGCCGATCACAAGCGTTTTCGCGCCGGCCGCGCGTGCATCTTCCAATGTCATGTCTGTGATACCAAGGTTGGCACCACATCCATCCATGCGGAACTGGCCAACTGCGTTCTCAGGACGCCAGTCCTTGATACCTTGCGCGACTTTCGCCGCAAGCTGATCCGGGGCATCGCCGAGGAACAAAAGATAGGGTGTCTGGATCATGGTATGGCTCCGAAAAGTAGAGGATTCGTGTTAACCAGAAGATATGTCCGAATGCATTGCAAGCGTATCGCAGAATAGGTCAGATGGAGTTCATCTTGCGACAATTTCTTGCGTCAGATGAGACTTTGATCGAAGAAATCGCCATTCTGTCAGGTAAGGTGGATCATGATCCACCTTAAGCATAAAAAAACCCGGGCGCGCACGCCCGGGTTTGTCGCAAATACTGATCGGAGGGAGATCAGCCTTTTGCAAATTCTGGATAAGCTTCCATACCCAACTCTGACACGTCCAGCCCGTCAATCTCGGCCTGCTCGGAAACCCGAATGCCCATGATGCCCTTCAGGATGATCCAAGCCACCAAGCTGACGACAAAAGTGAAACCACCGATGGCGATAAACCCGATGAATTGGGTCACAAAGTTGCTGTCTGCGCCTGCATAGACCGGCACAACAATTGTACCCCAGAAGCCTGCAACAAGGTGAACCGAGATGGCGCCGACGACGTCATCAATCTTGAGCTTGTCAAAGAACGGCACTGCGAAGACCACGATGATACCACCGACCGCACCAATCCAGAGCGCACCAAAGAGCGTGGGCTCAAGCGGGCTGGCTGTGATCGATACCAGACCGGCAAGAGCGCCGTTCAGGACCATGGTCAAATCAGGCTTTTTGTACATCACGTTGGTCATGATCAGTGCTGCAACAGCACCGGCTGCTGCCGCCATGTTGGTGTTTGCAAAGATACGACCGATGTCTGTGATGTCGCCCACAGTGCCTGCAGCCAGCTGCGACCCACCGTTAAAGCCAAACCAACCCAGCCACAGGATGAATGTACCCAATGTGGCAAGCGCAAGGTTTGAACCCGGCATCGGGACCACGCGGCCGTCTTTGTACTTGCCGATACGGGCACCAAGGATGATCGCACCTGCGAGCGCTGCGAAACCACCAGCTGCGTGCACAACAGTTGAACCAGCGAAGTCATAAAAGCCCATTTCAGACAACCAGCCGCCGCCCCACTGCCAGGACGCACCGATTGGGTAGATCAGACCCGTCAGGATGACGACAAAGATCAGGAAGGGCCACAGCTTGATACGCTCAGCCAAAGTACCCGAGACGATCGAAGCTGTCGTTGCGCAGAACATCAACTGAAAGAAGAAGTCAGAGGCAACAGACGCATAGTCAAGTGCGGCATCAGCGGCTGCAAGGCCAACAGGCTCAAGCGATGTTGGCGCGAATGTGCCAAACCAACCGGGGATGATCCACGCGTCGCCCGGATACATCAGATTAAAGCCAACCAACCAATACATGATGGCCGACAGCGAATAGAGAGCGATGTTCTTGGTCAGCTGCGTTGTGACGTTCTTGGACCGTACAAGCCCTGCTTCCAGCATGGCGAAACCCGCAGCCATCCAGAACACAAGAAAGCCGCCAATCAAGAACAGCAATGTGGTCATCAGGTATGGGCCGATCTCGTCAAAGCTCGGCGCGGCATCCTGTGCCAGCGCGAATGTTGGCAGCAGCGTCAGCGCGGCCCCAACAGAAAGATACTTCGTTAGTTTCATAAATCTGTCCCTCGTTCCGCGTTCAAAGCGCATCATCATTGGTCTCGCCGGTCCGCACGCGCAGCGCACTTTCAACGTCGAGAACGAAAATCTTGCCATCACCGATCTTCTCGGTTTTGGCGGTGGTTGCGATGGTCGATACGACCTGATCTGCCATGCTGTCCTGCACGACGATCTCGAGCTTGACCTTTGGCACGAAGTTCACGGCATACTCTGCGCCGCGATAGATTTCAGTGTGACCAGACTGTGAGCCAAAGCCTTTGATTTCGGACACCATCATGCCGCGCACGCCGACGGTGGTCAGTGCTTCGCGGACCTCCTCCAGCTTGAACGGTTTGATTGTTGCAATGATGAGTTTCACGTTCTTCCCCTTGCAAATTCTCTTGCAGACGCCGGATACATCGTCGCCCGCTTGCACGCTGTTACAGAGCGCTAGAACCTCGGCCCGACAAGATTGCCGCACCCCATTCACTACCTGTTAATCGACTCTTTTGCACAATTTTTGCACAAATTAATCTCATCGCCTAATTATTAGGCATATCAAAAAGGATATATTCGCGACTCATCGCGGGTCTACATTTGCGAAAGGACCCGCTATAGTCGTCGAAAATCAGACGAAACAGTCAATCGAGCGGATCATGAGCGGAAACGGCAAAAAGCCCCCTTTGGTGGCTGACAAGCGCTATGCGAAAAAACCAGCAGCCCCAAAAAAGGCTGCGTCCAAGAAAAAGACCGCCAAGCCTGCGGCGCGCCGCAAGGCTGCACCAAAGAAGGCGGCACCCCGCGGTGTGATCGGGTGGATCTTGACTCCGTTCATCTGGTTTTTCCGCCTGTTCTGGGCGTTCACATGGCGGATTGGCCTGATCACAGCGCTGATTATCGGCGGATTCTCTTTCTACTTTGCGTCCAAAATGCCGGCGATGGCCGAATTGATTGACGGCCGCACCCGAGGGTCCGTCACCATGACCGACCTGACGGGCGATGTGTTCGCATGGCGGGGCGATCAGTTTGGCGGGATGGTCACGACCGAAACCGTATCCCCCCATCTGCACAACGCTGTTGTCGCAACAGAGGACAAGCGATTCTATCGCCACTTTGGTATCTCGCCGCGCGGTATCGCCTCTGCGGTGCGCATTAACCTGCGCGCGGGACGCGGACCCTTGTCGGGCAACGGCGGATCGACGCTGACACAGCAAACAGCGAAACTGCTGTGCCTTGGCGTTCCCTTCGACCCAAACAAATGGGAAAGCGAACGGGCTTACGAAAACGACTGTCGGCAAGGCTCTCTTTGGCGCAAAGCGCGCGAGGCCGTTTTCGCCGTCGGCATGGAGATTGCCTATACCAAGGAAGAAATCCTCACGATCTATCTGAACCGGGCGTATCTTGGCGCAGGCAGTCGCGGATTTGAAGCCGCCGCACAGCGCTATTTCGGGATTTCTGCGGCAGAAGTGAACCCTGCCCAGGCAGCCATGCTCGCCGGCTTGCTGACAGCGCCGTCCGCCAATGCACCCACCCGCAGCCTTGAGCGTGCGCAAAACCGGGGATCCGTTGTCATTGGTCTGATGGAGGACCAAGGCTACCTGACGGCCACGGAGGCCAGTGAAGCCCGCTCAAACCCGGCAACATTGTCTGATGCCGCGCGCGCAAGCTCTGGCGGGTTTTTGCGGATTGGGTCATGGATAGTGGCCCCGAATTCTTTACCCGCGATACAACCGAGGATGTCGTCATCCGCACGACACTTGATCAACGTATCCAGACCGCTGCGGAAGAGGCGCTGATCTCGGTCTTTGAAAATGACGTGCGCGAAGGATCCGAGGCACAGGCCGCGATCGTTGTGATGTCCGCAGATGGCGCTGTGCGCGCGATGGTTGGCGGGCGCAACATCAGCGCCACAGGCGCATTTAACCGCGCCACCCAAGCGCTGCGTCAGACCGGATCAGCGTTTAAGCCTTTCATCTATGCCGCCGCTCTCGATCTGGGCATGTCACCCTACGATATGATCGACGATGCGCCGACCTGTTGGGAACGACGTGGGTCCGCCTCTTGGTGTCCGGAAAACTATGACCGTGCATTCGTGGGGCCGATTCCGATGGTTGATGCGCTGGCAACAAGCCGGAACATCCCCGCGATCCTTGTATCTGAAGAAGTCGGCCGCGGTTTGGTGAGCGATGTCGCAAACGGCTTTGGCGTGCAGGGCGACCTTGCCGCAGGCCCTGCCCTCGCACTTGGCGTGTCAGAGAGCACGTTGCTGGACATGACCGGCGCTTTTGCCGGCATCTTGAACGGTGGATCACAGGTCACCCCCTATGGCTTGACCGACCTGCGCTTTTTGGGTGACGACGACTCCCTTATGGATGCGCGCGATGTGGGCATCGGCGAACGGATTATCCGCGAAGACGCCGCCCGCCAACTGACATGGATGATGACAAAAGTTGTCGATGAGGGTACCGGGCAGCGCGCACGCATCGATGGCTGGCCCATCGCGGGCAAAACCGGGACCACGCAAGGATCACGCGACGCATGGTTCATCGGCTTTACAGGGGACTACGTGACGGGTGTCTGGATGGGTTATGATGACAATTCGCGCCTTACCGGCGTGACCGGAGGCGGACTTCCTGCAACCATCTGGCGTGAAACGATGGTGCGGGTTCTGGAAGGACAGCAACCAACGGCATTGCCGATGATCGTCCCGCAGGCACCTGCATCAACGGGTGTCTTGCAAAGTGAAGGCGGACAAGCGCCCGCGCAGGATATCCTGAACCTGCTGGACAGTATCCTGACGGAATAAACCCTCTACGATCCGGGATCTTCGCAGCGATCATAGCGGAACGCATAGCCGCTCCACACCATATAAAGCCCGGTTTTCTCTGCATCCGGCATCAGCATGGCCCGTTCTGTCCATGTCTCGCCTTCACCAGAGCATTGCATTTCGTAAAGCGTGGCATCCATATCGACGATATCAACGGGACTGGTCATGCGACATTCGACCTCAACCCCATAGAAAATGTTATTCTCGATCTTCAGCGATCCGCCATCAACGCCGATCAAACTGCATTCGGCGTTAGCGGTTTGCTTGTAGACCCCGTCAAATGGTCCAGCCAAGCCCGCCACGGGAACAAGACTGGCGATGGCACAAATATGCGATAATTTCCGTCTCATGAGATCGGCATCATTGCGCACATTAGTGCTCCAGATCAATCATTTATCCAGTTTCCGATGAAAGTGATATATGCGTTCACTCTCGCGCAGTTTGGGTTAAGCTGTGCTGCAACAATACACGGGGATGGAAAGGGGCATATCAAACGATGTCTGACGAGTTAACAGCCAGAGGTCACGCCGAACTTGTGCAGACCAGGCGCGAAAGCCGGCCCCTTTATTGGGTGGTCGGGATTTTCAGCTTCTTTGTGAACCTGCTGATGCTGACCGGTCCACTCTATATGCTGAACCTTTACGACAGGGTGCTGAGTTCACGTTCGTTTGAGACCTTGCTGGCATTGTCAGTTCTGGTTGCGTTCCTCTACGGCGTTATGGGGATTTTGGACTACGTGCGCGGCCGCGTCATGGGACGGGTCGGCGCGCGGTTTCAAGCGCGGCTTGACCGGCGGGTGTTTGGTGCGGTCCTGCAAGCCACAACGCTGAGCCGTGCACCGCATCAAGCGGCCACGGGCCTACGTGATCTGGAATCCGTGCAGCGCCTGATCACATCGCCTGCGCTGATGGCGCTGTTCGATCTGCCTTGGGTGCCTTTGTTCTTTTTCGGGATATTCATTTTCCACCCCTTAATGGGCATCTTGGCTGTCGGTGGCGCAGCCATCTTGTTGGTCGTCGCAATACTTAATCAAATCGTGACGCGTAAACCCCAACAAGCCGCTAATGCGGCCATTTTCGCGTCAGAACGGCTGGGTGCCCATATCCGCGACGAAAGCGAAATGGTCCATTCGCTTGGCATGCGTGGGGCTGCGTTTGATCGCTGGCAGGTGGCGCGTGGAACTTCGCTGGATACAACAATTGATGCTGCTGACGCAGCGGGTACCTTTACGGCTTTGACCAAGGCCTTTCGGATGTTCCTGCAATCCGCGATGCTGGGGCTTGGCGCCTATCTGGTGCTAACGAACCAGCTTTCGCCGGGAGCCATGATCGC
The DNA here is from genome assembly GCF_055693545.1 of Yoonia sp. JB2-21. Classification (NCBI taxonomy): domain Bacteria; kingdom Pseudomonadati; phylum Pseudomonadota; class Alphaproteobacteria; order Rhodobacterales; family Paracoccaceae; genus Yoonia; species Yoonia sp. JB2-21. The sequence continues at coordinate 2,214,039 of NZ_JBVFUC010000001.1, read as the reverse complement.
GGGGTCCATTCTGCTGGGTCGCGCCTTGGCCCCGATTGAGATGCTGGTCGGTCAGTGGGCCATGTTCCAGCGTGGGCGTGAGGGTTGGCAAAATCTGGCAGTCCTGCTGGGCAACATCCCGGTCGAGGAAAAACGCATGACCTTGCCGCGACCAAGAGCGTATCTGGTTGCTGATCAGGTAACCGTCCTGCCACCGGGTGAAAAGCAAGCGTCATTGCGGTTAATCAGCTTTGAGGTAAAGCCCGGAGCAGCCGTCGGCGTGATTGGCACATCAGGGGCCGGTAAATCCAGCCTTGCGCGGGTGCTGACAGGTGTGTGGCAGCCCGCAGGCGGCAAAGTTCGTTTGGATGGGGCAGCACTGGATCAGTACGATCCGGACGTTCTGGGCGAACACGTGGGTTATCTGCCGCAGCGCGTGCAACTGTTTGACGGAACCATCAAGGAAAACATCGCGCGGATGACGATGCAGCCCGATGACGCAAAAGTCGTCGCCGCAGCAAAAACCGCCGCTGCCCACGAAATGATCCTGAAGCTGCCAGACGGATACGACACCCGCGTCTCGGCCAATAGTGGGCGGCTATCTGGTGGGCAAATCCAGCGGATTGGATTGGCGCGCGCGCTCTATGGTGATCCGGTTGTGATTGTGTTGGATGAACCCAATTCAAACCTCGACAACGATGGGTCTATGGCTCTGAACAAAGCCATCAAAGCGCTGAAAGATGACAAGAAGATCGTGTTCATCATGGCGCATCGTCCCTCGGCCATTCAGGAGTGCGATTTACTCTTGGTGATTGAAGGCGGGGCACGACGTGCCTTTGGCCCCAAAGACGAAGTGCTGGCTGAGATGGTCAAAAACCATGGTGACATCAAACGCAGTTCGGGCAAAGCAGGCGGTGTATCATGAGCGCTGAAACAACAGAGCGCTGGTCGGCGCGCAAACACCTCGTGGTTGGCGGTTTGACTTTATTTATTCTGGTCGGTGGATTTGGCACCTGGGCCGTCATGGCCCAGATATCTGGTGCGGTGATTACATCGGGTCAGATTGAGGTGGACAGGAACAGACAAGTCGTCCAGCACCCCGACGGTGGTGTTGTCGAAGAAATCATAGTGGATGAAGGCGATACGGTGCAGGCCGGTGATCTATTGTTGCGTCTTGATGCGACCACTTTGCAATCAGAACTCGCGATTGTCGAAGGCCAGCTTTTTGAAATTCTCGCCCGTCGCGCACGATTGGAGGCGGAACGGGATGATGCGTCATCCCTGACCTTCAGCGATATTTTGTTGGACGAGGAAACGGCAGATGTTCAAACACTGATGGATGGTCAGGAACGCCTTTTTCGGGCGCGGTTGGAAACCGAACGCAGTGCCGTCGAACAGTTGACACAGCAACGCGCGCAAATCGCCAGCCAATTGACCGGGATCAACGCGCAGCAGGACGCGCTCGGCACGCAACGTGAGTTGATCGCGCAAGAGCTGGCAGATCAACAAAGCCTGCTGGATCGCGGCCTTGCCCAAGCCAGCCGGGTTCTGGCACTTCAGCGTGAAGAGGCCAGCTTGCTGGGCACCGTGGGTGAACTGACCGCCCAAGCAGCCCAGGCAGCGGAGCGCATGACTGAGATCGAGTTGCAAATCCTTGGGCTCTCGTCGACACGCCGTGAAGAAGCCATTACCAGTTTGCGTGACTTGCAGTTTAACCAACTGGAGTTGTCTGAAAATCGCCGCAACCTGCGTCGCCAGCTGGATAGACTGGATATTCGTGCGCCGGTCTCTGGTATCGTTTATGGGCTACAGGTTTTTGCCGAGCAATCAGTGATCCGACCTGCCGATCCGGTTTTGTTTTTGATCCCGCAGGACCGCCCGCTTGTCATCGCCACGCAAGTGGAAATCATCGATGTTGATCAGATTTTCGTCGGCCAAGACGTTACCCTGCGCTTTCCGGCGTTTGACCAGCGGCGCACGCCAGAATTGCAGGGACAGGTGACGCTGGTATCTGCGGATGCGTTCCAAAATGAAAACTCGGGCCAGTCCTATTATCGTGCTGAAGTGCAGCTTTCGGAGGGGCAGATCGACCGTTTACCTGCTGATATGACGCTGATCCCCGGTATGCCGGTCGAGGCATTCGTGCGCACAGCGGACCGTAGCCCAATGGATTACCTGCTCAAACCACTGGCCGACTATTTTGCCAAAGCCTTCCGCGAGTCGTGATTGCGCATACCCCTTTTGCCCGCTAGCGTCCGGGCAATTGATGGGAGAACAGCGATGAGCGTGATTGAAAGCAAACTGGCTGAATTGGGCGTGACTTTGCCCGACATGGGTGCGGCCCCCAAGGCCAAGGGAAACTACCTACCCTTCGTGACGGTCGGTGAAATGGTCTATGTGTCGGGCCAGATTTCTCAGGATGACAATGGGCTGGTCACCGGTGTCCTCGGCGCTGATTTCACGGTTGAGCAAGGGGCCGCGGCTGCAAAGCTCTGCGCTATTTCACTGCTGACCCAACTGAAGATCGCCTGTGATGGCGATATGGACCGTCTGGTGCGTGTTGTGAAGCTGACCGGCTTTGTGAATTCCACCGCTGATTTCACGCAACAGCCGCAGGTCATCAACGGCGCATCCGACTTTTTCGTCGCGGCCTTGGGTGATGCAGGACGGCATGCGCGTGCAGCCGTGAGCGCCGCCAGCCTGCCGCTTGGTGTCGCGGTTGAGATCGAAGCGATCTTTCAAATCAAATGACCCTGCCGCCGTCGTTCTTTGCCCGCCCCATCACCCACCGCGCCTTGCATGACCGCAAGGCGGGGCGGGTCGAGAATAGCGTGAAATCAATCCAGGCCGCGTTGGACGCAGGCTATGGGATCGAGATGGACGTGCAACTGACCAGCGACGGGCACGCGATGGTCTTTCACGATGATCTGCTGGATCGGTTGACGGATCAGACGGGACCGGTGCGAAACCGCACACGGGCCGAGCTTGAGGCGATCCCTCTGACCGATGACGGTGGCACGATACCAGCGCTGGAGACGGTTCTGGATAGGGTCGCGGGCCAAGTTCCCCTGCTGATCGAGATCAAGGATCAAGATGGGGCGATGGGCCCGAACATAGGTCCCTTGGAAAAGGCGACCTGTGCGGCGCTGCAAGACTACAAAGGCGATGTCGCCTTGATGTCGTTCAACCCGCACGCGGTTGCTGCCTGCGCGGAACTCGCACCGCACATCCCACGTGGCATCGTAACGTCCAGCTATCAGGCACAATTCTGGCCAGAGGTCCCGGATCACGTCCGGGACGTCTTGCGCGAGATACCCGACTATGACCGCACCGGATCGTGTTTCATCAGCCATGAATCTACCGATCTGGACCGCCCGCGCGTCGCGGAATTGAAAGCACAAGGCGCCCATATTCTGACGTGGACCATCCGCTCTGCCAAAGCCGAAGCCGATGCGCGGCGGATTGTCGATAATGTCACCTTTGAGGGATACTTGGCTTGACGCCGCAGCTGATGCACCCAAGTTGCATCCCATGAGCGACGCACCCATCGAAATCACCGCACACCCCAGCATCAACGCGATTGACGCGGCCGATTGGGATGCATGCGCCTGCCCCGAGGCCGTTGATGGGCGACCCAATGATCCCTTCACGACGCATCGGTTTTTGAAGGCGCTGGAAGACAGCGGGTCGGTTGGGCCCGGCACGGGATGGCAGCCCCGCTATGTGACAGCCAAACAAGGTGACACGTTGATCGCCGTTGCCCCGCTCTATGCCAAGGGGCATTCCCAGGGCGAATACATCTTTGATCACAACTGGGCGCATGCCTATGAAAATGCGGGCGGGCGTTACTATCCAAAACTGCAAATCGCGGTGCCGTTCACACCTGCCACTGGGCGGCGGTTCTTAACCAAACCGGGGCATGAAGTCACCGGCATGTCTGCGCTGATCCAAGGGGCGGTGCAGATCGCGGCTGACAACGAAATCTCGTCGGTCCATGCGACCTTCTGCACAGAGGCCGAATCCATTGCCGGTGCCGAAATGGGGTTACTGACCCGGATTGGGCAGCAATTTCACTGGGTCAACGACGGGTACGCTGATTTCGACGCTTTCCTTGGGTCGCTATCGAGCCGCAAGCGCAAGAACATGCGCAAGGAACGCGCGCAGGCCAACAACTTTGGCGGCGAGATTGTCGAACTGACGGGCGATCAGATCAAGGAAGAACACTGGGATGCGTTCTGGATTTTCTACCAAGACACCGGGAACCGCAAATGGGGCACGCCCTATCTGACGCGGAATTTCTTTCACTTTGCACAGCAAACCATGCGCGATGATATGTTGATGGTGCTGGCGATCCGTGATGGGCGGCCTGTGGCGGGTGCGCTAAACTTCATCGGACGCGATACGCTTTACGGCCGCTATTGGGGCTGCACCGAACACCACCCCTGCCTGCATTTTGAGGTCTGCTATTACCGTGCAATCGACTACGCGATCCGGCACGGGCTGGCCAAGGTCGAGGCAGGCGCGCAGGGCGAACACAAGCTCGCGCGCGGCTATCTGCCCGTGGCCACCCATTCACTGCATTGGTTCGGGGATGCGGGGTTCAAGGACGCCGTGGCGCGCTATCTGGAGGCCGAGCGCGATGCGATCGACAATGAAATCGAAGTGCTGACCAGCTACGGCCCATTCCGCAAAACCGATATGGAGGATCACCAATGACCGATAAATTGACCGACGCAGAACACGCCGCCCAGATCGACCCGCTTTTGGCGAATGGATGGACGCGCGTGGATGGGCGCGAGGCGATTTACAAGAAATTCGTCTTTGCCAACTTTGTGGAGGCCTTCGGCTTTATGACCCGCGCCGCACTTCATGCCGAAAAGCTGAACCACCACCCCGAATGGTCCAACGTCTACAAAACCGTCGAAGTCACCTTGACGACGCATGATGCAGGTGGCCTAAGCGCGCTCGACGCGCAACTGGGCGCGAAACTGGATCAACTCGCCGGGGGCTAAATTGGACGCACTACTGAATACCGTGATCTGGGATGGGAAGTCTGTCGCGGACCTTCTGACGCTTGAGTTTTTGGCCTCTGCGGTGGGCAGCGTCGCTGCTGCACTCGCGATCCTGTTCATCGGGTTTTTATTGGGTGGCTGGGTCCGTCGCAGATTGGTGGGACTGGGCGGCAAGCACGCCCACCTTGATATCACCCTGTTCAACTTCCTTGGCAATGTCGCCCGCTACGTCGTCATCGGCTTTGCGTTCCTCTTCGTACTCAACACCTTTGGTGTGCAAACCACATCCGTTGTCGCAGTCATCGGTGCGGCAGGTCTGGCGATTGGTCTGGCCTTGCAAGGCACACTGTCGAACGTCGCCGCCGGTGTGATGATCGTCTTCTTCCGCCCCATCAAAATCAGCGATTTTGTTGAGGTGAACGGGCAAATGGGCACGGTCAAGGACATCACGCTGAACTACACAGAGCTTGCTGCCGTCAGCAATGTACAGATCATCATCCCAAACTCTCAGGTCTGGGGCAACACGATCATCAACTATTCCAGCTATGACACGCGCCGGGCAGAATGGGTGTTTGGCGTGGGCTACGGCGCGAACCTCAAGGCGGCAGAAGACACGATCCGGGCCACCATTATGGCCGATCCCCGCGCAAGGGCTGAGCCAGAGCCGTTCATTCAGGTGAATAACCTTGGCGACAGTTCGGTCGATTTTCTGGTGCGGGTCTGGTGCAACAGCGCCGACTATTTCCCCTTTCAGGCCGATATGAAACGGCAGGTGAAAGAGGCGCTGGACGACGCAGGCGTCGATATTCCGTTCCCAACGCAAACGGTGGTTCAGGTACAAGGATAGCGGAAACACTGGCAGAGCGTGATCCGGCTGGAAACCGCGCTTGGCGTGTGGTTATAACCGGTTCGGTAGGTAGGTTGGCGATGGTCGGTTTGCGGACTTAGTTGCCATTCGCAGTAAATGCTCTTAGTGATAATCCCTGCGCCTCAGAACGCCGGGGCATCGGCCGCTCGGCCAATTGCCATTTTCATAGAATGTGGAGTTCCCGATGGGACGGCGAATAGCGCTGCAAGGCGTATGTAATGATCTGCTGGACAGCTTTGTAAGCAGATATAATGATCTTGGTGGATATTGGGCTCTAGGTCAGTTTCAAGCTTTTCTCCAAAGACGCTCCGAAGACCAACTGTGCTTTCAATTGGTTGGGCGGCAGGGGCAAAAAAGCGCGTTTCCTCAGACACTAAGCTACTATCAGTCGGCTTTTGATCGGCACCTGAGGCTTCGCGGAATACCTATTGTTTGGGTTACTGAGGCTGTCATGTGCGTTCGTGCGCAGTCGGTAACGAAATTGACGTGTAGCATGGTCGTCACCACCGATCTTGGGAGAGTCTTCAGGTCTCAACGAAATGTCTCAGCGCAATCACACAACCCATTCGCTGAGTTGCGGTCTGGAGGGCAGCACGGGCCCAAAAACCAAAAAGGTCAATGAAGCTGCGGTTTTCTATTTCTAAGAGGATCGGTCGGTTTGGGCTGATTGTGTTGAAAAACTCTGCTTGTTTGGCGAGCTGATCGCTGATTCAATTTCGGTATTCATACTGGAGGTTGATTGCGATGATGGGACCGAAGCAGGAAGCGCAGGCGGCCTTGTTCTATGAGTTCTCGCTTGAAGATCACGTCCCGCAAGATCACCTGCTGCGTGCGATTGATCGGTTCGTTGATCTCAGCAGCATTCGCGCCCATCTGACGGATTTCTACAGCCACACAGGCCGCCCATCGATTGATCCGGAATTGATGATCCGCATGCTGCTGGTTGGATACTGCTTTGGCATCCGGTCCGAGCGTCGGCTCTGCGAAGAGGTGCATCTGAACCTCGCATATCGCTGGTTCTGCAAACTCGATCTGTCAGATTCGATCCCCGATCATTCAACCTTCTCCAAGAACCGGCATGGACGGTTCCGTGACTGCGATCTGTTCCGCCATCTATTTGAGACGGTCGTGGAGCGCTGCATGGCTGAGGGTTTGGTTGGCGGCGAGACCTTTGCGATAGATGCCAGCATCATCCAGGCCGATGCCAACAAGCAATACTCAGCGTCAAAGGCGGAATGGGAGGCCGCGCAGATCGACCCGGCGGTCGTTCCGCGAGCCGTGCGGGAATATCTTGAGACATTGGATGACGCCGCATTTGGTGCCGCAAGCGATACGACACCAAAGTTCACATCCTTCTCTGATCCCGCCAGCCAGTGGACAGGTGCGTTGAAAGGACCAGCATTCTTTGCCTATTCGACCAATTATCTGATCGATACTGACCATGCGATCATTCTGGATGTCGAGGCGACCCGCGCCATCCGTCCGGCTGAGGTTGGGGCAACCCAAACAATGCTGACCCGCACGCGAGACAGGTTCGATCTTTTTCCAGACCGGCTGGCAGCGGACACCGCCTATGGTTCAGGCAACATGCTGGGTTGGCTGGTCGATCAAGACATTGAACCGCACGTTCCAGTGATCGACAAATCAGATCGCAAAGACGGGACATTCACTAATCTCGAGTTCCGCTACGATCCAGCCACAGACGAATACACCTGCCCTGGTGGCAAACCCCTCAAGAAGTACTGGCGTAAGATGCGCACCCCGCGCACCGGCGTTAGTAAGGATGGCATCAAACGGTACTACGCCAGCAAGACACACTGCTCCACCTGCGCCCTCAAAGAACGCTGCACGCCCAACAAAGATGCCCGCATTGTCTCACGGCATGTCCATGAGGCGGCGCGTGACAAGGCACGCGAGATCGCCAAGACAGACGCATATGCCGAAGCCAGCAGACGACGAAAGAAGGTCGAAATGCTCTTCGCCCATCTCAAGAAGATCATGCGGCTCGACCGCCTGCGTCTGCGCGGACCAAACGGTGCGAAAGACGAATTCCTCCTCGCCGCAACCGCCCAAAACCTCCGCAAACTCGCCAAACTGCGCCCAATGCGCCCCGCGATGACATAAGATCGACGCCAGCCACAATAAACACTCACATCATCGCGCTTCTCAAACCGAGTTTTTCAACACAATCGGCTCAAAGTCGCCATTCATCCCCCAAACAAAAAAGGCCCCCACTTATGTGGGGGCACTTTTCAATTCGTATCAAGCTGCGCTTAAGCGTTATTCACTTTCTGGCGTTTCAACCACATCGCTAAAGACCTGATCGTCAGCCGTCGCATCTGCCATCTCCATCGGCGCGGCCAAACGTGCAGCTTCCTCAGCCTCTTCACGGCGCGCTTCGATCACGACGTTGTCGCGATCTTGGGCCACGCGGCGCACCTGCTGTGTCGCACCACCTGTCCCGGCGGGGATTAGACGGCCCACGATGACGTTCTCTTTCAGACCGATCAGCTTGTCACGCTTACCTTGCACGGACGCTTCGGTCAGAACGCGTGTCGTTTCTTGGAACGATGCAGCCGAGATAAACGAACGTGTCTGCAACGACGCTTTGGTGATACCCAACAAGATCGGCTCACCCTGCGCAGGGCGGTCGCCGCGCGCAAGTGCCTTGGCGTTGGCTTCATCAAACTCGGCCTTATCGACGTTCTCGCCTTTCAGCAGAACGGTGTCACCACTGTCCTGAATCTCCCACTTCTGGAGCATCTGACGCACGATGACTTCGATGTGCTTGTCGTTGATCTTCACACCCTGCAGGCGATAAACGTCCTGCACTTCGTCGATCATATAGTCCGCAAGCGCCTCGACCCCCATAACCGCAAGAATATCGTGCGGGGCTGGGTTACCATCCATGATATAGTCGCCCTGCTGGACAAAATCACCTTCCGCAACCGGAATGTGCTTACCCTTGGGCACCATGTATTCGACCTTCACCTCTGCATCATCAGAGGATTCAATCGCGATGCGACGCTTGTTCTTATAGTCCTTGCCAAAGCGCACGTAGCCATCAATTTCAGCGATGATTGCGTGATCTTTCGGACGACGCGCCTCAAAGAGTTCGGCCACTCGTGGCAGACCACCGGTAATGTCTTTTGTCTTGGCACCCTCACGTGGGATACGCGCGACAACGTCACCGGCTTTGATCTCTTCGCCGTCTTCAACGGACAGAACCGCATCCACGGACATCGGATAGGCAACAGGATTGCCATCTTCCTTGACCGCAGCTTCGCCATCCTTGCCCAGCACGATGATCTTTGGTGCAAGCTCATTGCCTTTGGGTGCCGCACGCCAGTCAGACACGATGCGCTGGGTCATACCCGTTGCATCATCTGTGTCTTCACGGACTGCGATCCCGTTGACCAGATCGACGTATTTGGCTGTACCGGACTGTTCGGCGATGATCGGCAGGGTATATGGATCCCATTCGAACATTTTGTCACCGCGCAGGATGTCCTGCCCGTCTTTGACAAAGACCTTTGAACCGTAACCAACCTTATGGCTGGCAAGCTCGTTCTCATCTGCATCCATGATCGACAGGGTCATGTTGCGACCCATGACAACCATTTCGCCAGCGGCATTTTCCAGCAGGTTTTCGTTGTCGAAACGCACCTTGCCGGGCTGTGATGCCTCTTGGAACGATTGCTGGCCACCTTGGGCAACACCACCAATGTGGAATGTCCGCATGGTCAGCTGTGTGCCCGGTTCGCCGATGGACTGCGCGGCAATGATGCCAACAGCCTCACCAATGTTCACGCGGGTACCGCGGGCCAAATCACGACCGTAGCACATCGCACAGACACCATCTTCGCTTTCACATGTCAGCGGTGAGCGGATGCGCATCTTGCCGATGCCTGCCACGTCGATCATGTCGGCTTTGCGTTCGTCGATCAGCTCACCTGCCTCGACAATCACCTCATCCGTGCCCGGCTTGATGACATCATCAGCAGAGACACGGCCCAGCACACGCTCGGCCAGTGAAGCCACAACCTCACCGTCGTTGACCGCAGCCTCAGCCGTGATCGCGCGCTCTGTTCCGCAATCGACCTCTCGGACGATGCAGTCTTGGGCGACGTCCACCAGACGACGTGTCAGGTAACCAGAGTTCGCCGTCTTCAACGCCGTATCCGACAGACCCTTCCGGGCGCCGTGGGTGGAGTTGAAGTATTCAAGAACGGTCAGACCTTCCTTAAAGTTCGAGATGATCGGCGTTTCGATGATTTCGCCGTTCGGCTTGGCCATCAGGCCGCGCATCCCGCCCAGCTGTTTCATCTGTGTGACCGAGCCACGCGCACCGGAGTGGGCCATCATGTAAACCGAGTTCGGTTCACCCTGAGAGCCGTCTTCCATCGTTGGCGTTGTACCAATCGTGGCCATCATCGCATCGGTGACTTTGTCGTTCGACTTTGACCAGGCATCGACAACTTTGTTGTACTTTTCGCCCTGAGTGATCAGGCCGTCCATGTACTGCTGTTCAAAGTCTTTCACCTGCTCGCGCGTCTCGTTCACGAGGTCCCATTTGGTATCGGGCACAACCATATCGTCCTTACCGAACGAAATGCCCGCCTTGAACGCTTCGCGGAAGCCCATGGTCATGATCTGGTCACAGAAGATGACAGACTCTTTCTGACCGCAGTAGCGGTAAACAGTGTCGATAACCTGCTGCACTTCTTTCTTGCGCAGCAAACGGTTGACCAAGGCAAATGGCGCTTTGGCGTTCAACGGCAGCAACGCACCAAGGCGCAAACGGCCCGGCGTTGTTTCAAAGCGCATCTGCACTTCGTTACCTTCATCGTCGATCTGCGTCATGCGCGCATTGATCTTGGCGTGCAGGTGCACCTCACCAGCGGTCAGCGCATGTTCAACTTCTTCAATATCGCTGAAGTTCATGCCCTCACCCTTCATGCCATCACGCATGATGGTGGTGTAGTAGAGACCCAAGATCATATCCTGCGATGGCACGATGATTGGCGCACCGTTGGAGGGCGACAAGACGTTGTTCGTGGACATCATCAGAACGCGGGCTTCCAACTGTGCCTCAAGGCTCAGAGGGACGTGAACCGCCATCTGGTCACCGTCAAAGTCGGCGTTGAACGCAGAACAGACAAGCGGGTGCAACTGGATCGCTTTACCTTCAATCAAGACAGGTTCGAACGCCTGAATACCCAAACGGTGCAGTGTTGGCGCACGGTTCAGCATGACAGGGTGTTCGCGGATCACCTCATCCAAGATATCCCAAACCTCTGGACGCTCTTTTTCGACCAGTTTCTTGGCTTGCTTCACGGTGGAAGACAGACCTTTGGCTTCAAGACGCGAATAGATGAACGGCTTGAAGAGTTCGAGCGCCATCTTTTTCGGCAAACCACATTGGTGCAGCTTCAACTCTGGACCGGTCACAATGACCGAACGACCGGAAAAGTCGACGCGCTTACCCAAAAGGTTCTGACGGAAGCGACCCTGCTTGCCCTTCAACATGTCAGACAGCGATTTCAACGGACGCTTGTTGGCGCCGGTGATTACGCGGCCACGACGGCCGTTGTCGAACAGTGCATCGACAGATTCCTGCAACATCCGCTTTTCGTTGCGGACGATAATGTCAGGTGCGCGCAGTTCGATCAGACGCTTGAGACGGTTGTTGCGGTTGATCACACGACGATACAGATCGTTCAGGTCAGACGTCGCGAAACGGCCGCCGTCCAATGGAACCAGTGGGCGCAGTTCTGGTGGGATCACAGGGATCACAGTCAGAACCATCCACTCGGGGCGGTTGCCACTTTCAAGGAAGCTTTCGACGATCTTCAAACGCTTGATGATCTTCTTAGGCTTCAACTCGCCTGTGGCCTCTTTGAGGTCAGCGCGCAACTGCTCTGCCTCGGACTCAAGGTCGATCTGGGACAGCATTTCGCGGATCGCTTCAGCACCGATATTGGCTTGGAATGCATCCATGCCGTAAAGGTCTTGCGCGTCGTTGAACTCTTCCTCGGTCATCAACTGGCCGTAGGTCAGATCCGTCAGGCCGGGCTCGATCACCACGTAGTTTTCAAAATACAGGATGCGCTCCAGATCACGCAGCGTCATGTCCAGCATCAGGCCGATGCGGGATGGCAGCGACTTGAGGAACCAGATGTGCGCAACGGGGGCGGCCAGTTCAATGTGGCCCATACGCTCACGACGCACTTTTTGCAGCGTAACTTCTACACCGCATTTCTCGCAGACAACGCCGCGATACTTCATGCGCTTATATTTACCGCACAGGCATTCATAGTCTTTGATCGGGCCAAAGATACGTGCGCAGAACAGGCCGTCACGCTCTGGCTTGAACGTCCGGTAGTTGATGGTCTCCGGCTTCTTGATCTCACCAAAGGACCACGACAGAATCCGCTCTGGTGAGGCCAAGGAGACCTTGATTTCGTCAAACGTTTTCGCCGGTGTGAGCGGGTTAAACGGGTTGTTTGTCAGTTCCTGGTTCATTTTTGAACCTCCGCAAAATTAAATGAGCAAAAGCCTAAGTGGTTCATACCATCACCATAATAAGTGACAGAAAACAAAGGCACATTCTCGTTTTGATCGAAACCCAAAATCACTCTGACGGTTCGGTCATTTACTTTAGCTTTGCCAATCGAGGTAGTTCGGATGTTCTCTTCGTTAACAGCGTACGGATCAGCCAAGTCTACAGATCGCCAATCAAAATCGCTGGCAGAAAGTTCTTTAGAACCAACTTGGAGAACGCCGTCAGAGATTTCGGGGGGTAAACGAATGACATCACTCTTCATCCTCCGCATCCAGGAGTTCCATGTTGAGGCCGAGGCCCCGGACTTCTTTCACAAGCACGTTGAACGACTCTGGCACGCCGGCCTCGAAGTTGTCCTCGCCTTTGACGATGCTTTCATAGACTTTCGTCCGCCCTGCCACGTCATCCGACTTCACAGTCAGCATTTCCTGCAAGGTGTAAGCCGCGCCATATGCTTCCAATGCCCAGACTTCCATTTCCCCGAAACGCTGACCACCGAACTGGGCTTTACCGCCAAGTGGTTGCTGCGTGACAAGGCTGTAAGGCCCGGTGGAGCGTGCGTGAATTTTGTCGTCGACAAGGTGGTGCAATTTCAGCAGGTATTTCACGCCTACTGTGACCTTGCGACTAAACTGCTCACCAGTACGACCGTCAAACAGAACCGACTGACCAGAGGTGTCGAACCCGGCACGCACCAGCGCGTCGTTCACGTCAGCCTCTTTCGCGCCGTCAAAAACAGGTGTCGCAATTGGTACACCGTTCACAACGTTGCCCGCTGCTTCAACCAGCTCGTCCTCGTCCATGCCAGCGATGCCTTCGTCATAGACGTTGTCGCCATAGACGATCTTCATCGCGTCACGCACAGGTGTCAGATCACCCGAGCGGCGGTATTCACCCAGCGCGTCGTCAATCTGAATGCCAAGGCCACGTGCAGCCCAGCCCATGTGAGTTTCCAGAATCTGACCGACGTTCATACGCGATGGCACGCCCAGCGGGTTCAGACAGAAGTCAACCGGTGTACCGTCTGCAAGGAACGGCATGTCTTCCATGGGAACAACCTTGGAAATAACACCTTTGTTGCCGTGACGGCCGGCCATTTTATCGCCGGGCTGCAGCTTGCGCTTCACAGCCACGAAGACTTTGACCATCTTCATCACACCCGGGGGCAGATCATCGCCGCGACGCACTTTCTCGACTTTGTCCTCGAAACGGGCATCCATGGCACGCTTCTGGATTTCGTACTGTTCGTTGAGTGCTTCGACGATCTTGGCATCATCTTCGTCAGCCATTGCCAACTGCCACCACTGGCCGCGTGTCAGTTCGGAAACGCTTTCCTCTGAGACGATAGAACCGGACTTAAAGCCCTTCGGCCCCTTGGCTGCCTTTTTGCCGCTGATGATGTCCCAAAGACGCGCATAGATGTTACGGTCAAGAATGACCAACTCATCGTCGCGGTCACGGGCAAGGCGTTCAACCTCTTCACGCTCGATCTGCAAGGCACGTTCATCTTTTTCCACGCCGTGGCGGTTAAAGACGCGGACCTCTACGACCGTACCAAAGTCACCAGGTGGCAGACGCAAGGATGTGTCACGCACATCGGATGCTTTTTCACCAAAGATGGCGCGCAAGAGCTTTTCTTCCGGCGTCATCGGGCTCTCGCCCTTCGGTGTGATCTTACCGACAAGGATATCTGCGGGGCCCACTTCGGCACCGATATAGACGATACCCGCTTCGTCGAGGTTGCGCAGGGCTTCCTCGCCGACGTTTGGAATATCGCGTGTGATTTCCTCTGGCCCAAGCTTGGTGTCACGGGCAGCGACTTCAAATTCCTCGATGTGGATCGAGGTGAAGACGTCGTCGCGCACAATACGCTCAGAGATCAGGATGGAATCTTCGTAGTTATAGCCATTCCACGGCATGAACGCGACGACCACGTTTTTACCAAGAGCCAATTCACCGATGTCGGTGGATGGGCCATCAGCCACAACCTGGCCCTTTTGCACCTTGTCACCCACCTTCACCAGCGGACGCTGGTTGATGCAGGTGTTCTGGTTCGAACGCTGGAACTTGCGCATGCGGTAAATGTCGACGCCCGCGTCGCCCAGCTCCAGATCTTCGGTTGCACGGATCACGATACGCTGGGCATCGACCTGGTCAATGATCCCGGCACGTTTCGCCATGATGGCCGCACCTGAGTCGCGCGCCACAACTTCCTCGATACCGGTCCCCACCAATGGGGCCTCGGCCTGAAGCAGTGGAACCGCCTGACGCTGCATGTTCGAACCCATCAAGGCCCGGTTCGCATCGTCGTTTTCAAGGAACGGGATCAAGGACGCCGCAACAGACACCAGTTGCTTTGGCGACACGTCGATCAGATCCACGTTTTCACGTGGGGACAGCGTGTAGTCACCGTTCTTACGGGTTGAGACCAACTCGTTATTGAACGTGCCGTCTTCGCCCATATTGGCGTTGGCCTGCGCCACTGTGTGACGCATTTCTTCGGTCGCGGACATGTAGGACACTTCATCAGTGACCTTGCCGTCTGTGACCTTGCGGTATGGTGTTTCGATGAAGCCGTATTTGTTCACGCGGGCGAACGTGGCCAGTGAGTTGATCAGGCCAATGTTTGGCCCTTCCGGTGTCTCAATCGGGCACATACGACCGTAGTGGGTTGGGTGCACGTCGCGCACCTCAAAGCCTGCACGCTCACGTGTCAGACCGCCGGGCCCAAGTGCGGACAAGCGGCGCTTGTGCGTCACTTCGGACAGCGGGTTGGTTTGGTCCATGAACTGTGACAGCTGGGACGAACCAAAGAATTCACGCACGGCTGCGGCAGCAGGCTTGGCGTTGATCAGGTCCTGCGGCATCACAGTGTCGATCTCAACCGATGACATACGCTCTTTGATCGCGCGCTCCATACGCAACAGACCAACGCGATACTGGTTTTCCATCAGTTCACCGACAGAACGGACACGACGGTTACCAAGGTGGTCGATGTCATCAACATCGCCCTTGCCATCACGCAGTTCGACCAGCGCCTTGATACAGGCGACGATGTCTTCCTTGCGCAGGGTACGCATTGTGTCTTCGGCATCCAGATCAAGACGCATGTTCATTTTCACGCGACCAACGGCGGACAGGTCATAACGCTCGCTATCAAAGAATAGCGTATCGAACAGGGCCGACGCTGAATCAACGGTCGGTGGCTCGCCCGGACGCATGACGCGGTAGATATCCATGAGGGCCGTTTCGCGGTTCATGTTCTTGTCCGACGCCATTGTGTTGCGCATGTAAGCGCCCACTGTGACGTTATCGATATCCAGCACGGGGATTGTCTTGATGCCCGCATCAACCAGATCCTTGAGTGTACCACCGATGACTTCGCCATCTTTGTCCATCTCAAGCGTCAGCTCATCACCAGCTTCGACATAGATCGCGCCGGTTTCTTCGTTGATGATGTCCTCGGACACAAACTTGCCCAGAATGTTCTCGTAAGGGACAGACAACTCTGTCACTTCGCCCGCGTCGATCAACTTCTTGACGGAACGTGGTGTAACCTTCTCACCCGCTTTGGCGATGACTTCACCGGTCTTGGCATCAACCAGATCATGGGTCGGACGTGTACCACGCACGCGCTCTGGGAAGAACTTGGTGGTCCAAGCCTTGCCCTTCTTGTCCAACTTGTAGTCAACCGTGTTGTAGTAGGCATTCATGATGCCTTCCTGATCAAGACCCAGCGCATAAAGCAGGGTGGTCACAGGCAGTTTACGACGACGGTCGATCCGGCAGAACACGAGGTCCTTGGCGTCAAATTCAAAGTCCAGCCAGCTGCCGCGGTATGGGATAATGCGGCAGGCAAACAGCAGTTTACCGGAAGAATGGGTTTTGCCCTTATCGTGATCAAAGAACACGCCTGGGGAGCGGTGCATCTGGGATACGATCACGCGCTCAGTGCCGTTGACGACAAAGGTGCCGTTCGGCGTCATCAAAGGCATATCGCCCATGAACACGTCTTGTTCTTTGATGTCCTTGACGGACTTGGCACCTGTGTCTTCGTCAACTTCAAACACGATCAGACGAAGGGTCACCTTCAGCGGCGCGCTGTAGGTCATGTCACGCTGCTGACATTCCTCAACATCGTACTTTGGCTTTTCCAACTCGTACTTGACGAACTCAAGCACGGCGGTTTCGTTGAAATCCTTGATCGGGAACACCGACTGGAAGACACCTTTGATGCCTTCACCGTCAAGCGGTGTATCACTGTCGCCAGAGCGCAGGAACAAATCATAAGAGGATTTCTGAACCTCAATAAGGTTCGGCATTTCAAGTACTTCACGGATTTTACCATAGTACTTGCGTAGACGTTTCTGACCAAGGAAGGTTGAAGCCATGTGAGCCGGGTCTCCATAATGTCGTAAACGCGCTTTGGCTGGGATACCAAAACGCGTCCGATTTACGGTGAGGATCGTTTCAATACCTGAGGTGTATCCCAAACACCTCTCCCGAAACGACCAACTTACCTGTCAAAACGCGCGAAAACAGGCGCTTTGAAAGATAAGTTTCAAATGAGTAAGTTTTGCTATTTCCGAATGCTGCGCCGACCAGAACCGACCAAGTAAGAGAGATTCGGGTAAAGTTCAAGGGTTTTAAGGAAAATCAATGGGTTTTTAGGGGTGTGATTGTATGAGACTATCTCATGGAGCTGCGCAACCGTCGAGGCCAGTGGCGCAGGCAGTGCTGCGGTTTGCAGGATGGGGAACCTATTAAGAACTTTTGATGTTGGATTGATACTGCATATAGGCGCATAAGAGCATCCCATGTCACAAGACTACAAGCATAACCACTACGTACCTGAATGGTACCAGAAGCGCTTTCTGCCGAAGGACCAGCACAAGCAATGGTATTTAGACCTCCGACCTGAGAAGAGGTCCGTAAATGGTTACACATACACCCGGCGCGACCAACTGCACTGGGGGCCCGCCAAATGCTTTGCCCAAGATGATCTGTATACCACGAAGTGGGGCAGTATCGAAAACCGGGACATAGAAAGGTTCTTTTTCGGGTACTTTGACAATGCGGCACCTTCAGCAGTCGAACATTTCGCAAGCTTTGAGTTCAATTCACGGTCTAGCGATGCCTTTAACACGCTGCTTCCGTATATGAGCGTGCAAAAGTTGCGTACACCTAAGGGGCTTGGGTGGCTGCGATACGTTTTCGGTGGAACCAACAAGAACCAAACGCTTGATCAAATGCAGCGCATTCAGAACATTTTCTGTAACATCTGGGGCGAAGCGATTTGGCAAATCGCTGACGCAAGTAAATCTCCAACCAAGTTTATCATCTCAGATCATCCAGTGGTTGCCTACAACCGCGAGTGCTTCCCAGGATCAAAATGGTGTCAAGGTTTCAATGATCCAGATATTCGGATGGCAGCCACACACACCTATTTCCCACTTTCACCGGACAAACTACTTGTTTTGACAAACCTAGCGTGGGTGCGCGATCCCTTTCAAGACCCACTAAAACTGAGACCAAATCCAAAATTCTTTCGGCCAGCCGCGGTATTCAATGTGATGAGCATTCAGCACCACAGATACCTGTCGGAAGAAGAAGTCGTAGAGATAAACTACATCACCAAGAAAAGCGCCTTCAGATACATCGCCGCGCCAAACAAGGAATGGCTCTTCCCGGAAGATCGGCTTCGCTCGACGCATTGGCGCAAGCTGGGAGATGGCTATTTGCTCATGCCAGACCCCCGGCACATCCATGGAGGCGGCACAACTCTCGTAGGCTTTGATGGCGGAGGAAGCGATGGATGGGACGCATACGGTCGCAAACCATGGCAAGCTGGTTATGAGGACAAGAATTTGGAGGAACATGAGTGGAAGACCATGCAAAAATTCAAAGCCGAATGGGCAGCCGAGTACGGGCCGGAATACCGAGGCGTTAAGCTGGAGCATGGCGACCGCGAAATCAGATGGTCAATGGGCAATGAATACCATCAGTCCGAGTGCAAAAGAGATAATGAGTACACCAAACGGGCCGGTGAAAAGGCGCGAAGACGGCGATTGAAGCGGCGTGCCAGAGATCTAAAAAATTAGCAGTTGTTGCGCTCAACTTTAGGTTATAGTTGTAAAATGTACTGCGAACGCATTACCAGTAGGTTTGGGATAAGACCGAAGATTGGCCCGGCGAGCACAACGCTGTAACATCCACCTCAACACTTCTTTAACCCCTCTCCCCCGCACGCACCGTTAAACTACCCAATCGCGTACATCTGTATGTACAGCTTATGTACGCAATACATACGCCATGTGTACGCCACAAAACGCCGCGAAACTTAGGCGTTAAGGTCTGTCACGCAGGTTTGTCTCAAAACGCACCTGACACCCCCACCGACCGTTGCGTCCCCCACCCATCAGACACAAAAAAACCGGGCCACTGACGCGACCCGGCTCTTTTTGATCAAACCGATCTGGCTTAGGCCAGTTCGACCTCTGCGCCAGCTGCTTCCAGCTTGGCTTTGATCTCTTCAGCTTCTGCTTTTGCAGCGCCTTCTTTGATCTTGCCACCAGCTTCGACGAGGTCTTTGGCTTCTTTCAGGCCAAGACCTGTGATGCCGCGGACTTCTTTGATGACGTTGATTTTGGATGCGCCAGCATTCTTGAGAACGACGTCGAATTCTGTCTTCTCAGCAGCAGCTTCGCCACCACCGTCAGCAGGGCCAGCCATCATGACTGCGCCGCCAGCAGCAGGTTCAATGCCATACTCGTCCTTGAGGATGGTTTTCAGTTCTTGTGCTTCGAGAAGGGTCAGACCAACGATCTCTTCAGCAAGTTTTTTCAGATCAGCCATTTTATGCTTTCCGTTTCAGTTATGTGTGTTCCAACGTGGGGATGACACCCCCAAGTCAATTCAGATGCTTTATGCAGCTTTCTCTTCGATGGTTGAGAGAACGCTTGCGATGTTCGAAGCAGGCGCGCCAATGGCCCCGGCGATGTTGCTTGCAGGTGCACCGATGCAGCCCACGATAGAAGCAATAAGCTCCTCGCGTGATGGCATACCGGCAACCGCTTTCACACCAGCGACGTCCAGTGCTGTCTCGCCCATAGCACCGCCGAGGATGACCAGTTTGTCATTCTCTTTGGCGTACTTGTCGACAACCTTCGCCGCAGCGACAGGGTCTTCAGAGTAAGCGAGTACAGTCATGCCTTCGAGATATTCGGCAATGCTTGCGCATGGCTTGCCCTCGAGGGCGATTTTGGCGAGCTTGTTCTTGGTTACGCGTACAGCACCGCCCGCTTCACGCATGTGCGCGCGCAGATCCTGCATTTCAGCAACTGTCATGCCTTCGTAGTGGGCAACCACTACAACGCCAGAGCTTTCAAAGATCTGGCCGAGGTCTTCGACCAGCTGTTCTTTTTGTGCTCTATCCACAGTTTTACTCCAATTGTGGTACCGGATCAGGCCCGGCACCGGCTCTACTTTTGTCAAACGGCTGATGCCGCTCAACAGTCTACAGTCCGTGTGTTTACGGGGGTGAGCCAGAGAAAACAGAGGAGAGCCCCTGGGGTATCTGGTCTATCCCGTCTCAGGCAGGAATTACTGGCATGAGGCCAACCCACCGTCTCGGACGAATAAGAGCCCCCACGAGATCAATCGCCAGGGCCCTTGCAGTCAATTAGTCTTCCTTGACCCAAATGCCAAGTCCCATGATTTGGTCCCGCTCGAAAAGAACGGTCTGGCGCTAACCTGTTGTTCAATGCTTTTGGCATAGCCTGCGTCCATGACATCGCAGTCTCACAATAAGTTCCGCAATCTTGAAGATTTTGCAGGGATCGCTTCTGATTGGTTTTGGGAAACCGATGCGGAACACCGGTTCACGTATTTTTCCAGTGTCTTGATGGACGTCACAAAAATGGACCCTGCACAACTGATGGGTACACGGCGCGACGCCGTCGGCCAAGGCAAGGCCAACGATCCGCTATGGCGGGCGCATTTGGCTGATCTGGATGCACACCGCCCGTTCCGAAATTTTGAATATCCGATCACCCGGCCCAACGATGGCAGCGAACTTTGGGTCCGTATTGCCGGGCAACCGTTGTTTGACGACACTGGCCGCTTCGTCGGTTATCGGGGCACCGGGCACAACATCACACAAGAGAAAGAGTCGATGCAGCGACTGCTTGAGACCAACGCAGCCCTCGCTGAACGCAATAGTGAACTCAACGATATGCGGCGCGCCCTTGAACGCAGCGCGAATGAGGACAGCCTGACCGGGCTTCTCAATCGGCGCGCATTCGAGCGGGATCTGAACGAGGTGCTGGGCGTAACAGGCAACGATGTCATTCTTATTCACGTCGATCTGGATCGGTTCAAATGGGTGAACGATACGCTGGGCCATCCTGCCGGAGATTGCGTTTTGATGGCTGCCGCCGAACGGATGCGGCAGCGGGCCAGTGGCACCGGTCCTGTGTACCGCGTGGGCGGCGATGAATTTGTCATTGTACTGGCCGACAACGCAGACCGTGACACCGCACGCTGGATTGCCGACGACGTGATTGAAGCCATGGACCAGCCAATCGTTGCCGAACGACAAGAGGTCACGATCGGTGCAAGTGTGGGTATCGCTTATGGCACTGGCGGCGGTATGACACCGCAGCAGCTGGTTGCGAACGCCGATATCGCACTTTACGAGGCAAAGCGCGGCGGTCGCCGCTGTGTGCGCGAACTGACTTCGGTCATGCTGTCTGAAATCGCGTCGCGACGCAAACTCGCCAGCGAAATTCCCAACGCGATTGAGAACGGAGAAATCGTTCCTTTCTATCAACCACAGATTCACGCCGAAACAGGCGCCGTGATCGGGGCCGAGGCCTTGGCCCGTTGGCAGCATCCCGAACACGGGCTATTGCCGCCGGGCGTCTTTCTTGATGTCGCGGCTGAGTTGGGGCTTGTGGCAGCCATTGACCGTAGCATGATGCGACAAGCACTACAGTTTTCTGATAAGGTCGCCGCACAAGGCCTTCTTCCATCAATTTCGGTGAACCTGAGCGTTGGGCGTCTGATCGACCCAAAACTGCTTGATGACATCAATGCATTCTGGACAAACCGAGAATGCAAACTGGCAATCGAACTTCTGGAAACCATTAGCTTTGACGAACTGCAGCAAGAATCGGCAGTTGACGACACGCTGACAAACCTACGCAACCTCGGCGTTCAAATCGAAACCGATGACTTCGGAAGCGGGCGGGCGTCCATCACAGGTCTGCTCAAGGTGCGGCCAGATCGGCTCAAGATTGATCGCCACCTCATTCAAGCCGCCATCAACGACCCAATCAAACGTAAGGTTGTGTCAGCAATTCTGGACATGACCCGCGCACTCGGGATCGAGGTTTTGGCGGAAGGGGTTGAAACACACGCCGACATTTCCGTCATTCGCAGGCTGGGCTGTGAACTATTCCAGGGCTACGCCTATTCGCGTCCGCTATCCGAGGAAGATTTTCTGAAATACCTTCAGCAAACGCAAGCAGCAGATCAAAATGAAACGGCAGGCCCCGTGAGGGACCTGCCGAAAACTGCATAGCAAAGCGCTTGGCGCTTTATTCGTTGCCAGTTGCCGAAGACACGTCAATCGACACGCCCGGGCCCATTGTGGAGCTGACGGCGATCTTTTTCATATAGGTACCTTTGGCGCCAGCTGGCTTGGCTTTGCCAACCGCGTCGACGAATGCCAGCATGTTCTCTTCAATCTGCTTGGCAGAGAAAGAGGCTTTGCCGATACCGGCGTGAACCACACCAGCTTTTTCCGCCTTGAACTGTACCTGACCGCCCTTGGCTGCTTCCACCGCTTCTTTGACGTCCATCGTCACGGTACCAACACGTGGGTTTGGCATCAGGTTGCGCGGGCCAAGAACCTTACCCAGACGGCCAACAACGGCCATCATGTCAGGTGTCGCAATGCAACGATCAAAGTCGATCGTGCCGCCCTGAACAGTTTCCATCAGGTCTTCTGCACCAACGATGTCTGCACCGGCTGCTTTGGCTTCTTCTGCCTTTTCACCACGGGCGAACACAGCAACGCGGACTGTTTTACCTGTGCCGTGGGGCAAGGAAACCGTGCCACGGACCATTTGGTCGGCGTGACGTGGGTCAACACCCAACGTCATCGCGATTTCGATGGATTCATCGAACTTCGCCTTGGCGTTGTCTTTGACCAAAGATGCGGCTTCACCAACAGTGACGTTGTTCTTGCCTTCGAATGCGGCGCGGGCCGCAGTTGTACGCTTACCGAACTTTGCCATTACTTCACCTCGATGCCCATAGAGCGAGCAGAACCCGCGATGATCAGCATTGCGCCTTCGATAGACGTCGCATTGAGGTCTTTCATTTTGGCTTCTGCAATTTCACGGACCTGCTTGCCCGTGATCGAACCGGCAACAGACTTGCCAGGTGTCTGGCTGCCGGACTTCAGCTTGGCGGCCTTCTTGATGTAGTAAGACGCAGGTGGCGTCTTGATTTCCATCGAGAACGACTTGTCCTGATAGTAGGTAATCACGGTTGGGCATGGGGCGTTCTTTTCCATGTCTTCTGTCTTGGCGTTGAACGCTTTGCAGAATTCCATGATGTTGATGCCGCGCTGACCCAGCGCAGGACCGACAGGTGGGGAAGGGTTAGCAGCGCCTGCAGGAACCTGCAGCTTGAGCGTACCCATAATTTTCTTGGCCATAAGCCTATTCCTTTTGCAACGCCCCTTGGTCGCGACCGCGGGGCTTTTCGTTGTGTGGTCCGGTCTGGCGCACGCGTGCGCCTCGCCTCCCACATGGATGCTGTATTTACAGCACGCCCGCGCCTACAACCGCAACGTCAGTAAAGCAAGACCTTTGTGATGTTTTTTCAAGTCTGCTTCTGTGACTGCGGGGTCATCTTTTGCCCCAAAAACATCAGTTTCAGTCGCGGAAATCTGATCAACACAAAGTGCATGACAAGTGGCACAAGAACCCCAAAGCAAAGCGATAATACAAAAAGGGCAGATGTGTCTTCGATACCGAGCAGGTTGCCGATGCGACGGCCACCTGACGTTCCGAACACGTGATACAGATAAATTGTGAAGCTGAAGCTTCCAAAGGCCGCGAAAGCGGGTACCGTCGGCAGAAAGCCCAGCAACAGCACGATTAGCCCAAATGACGCAAGCGCGCTTTGAAGGTCTCGCCGCTCAAGCGAGAACTGTCCGCTTGCAAGATACTCCTGAACATTCAAGCCCAGGCCGATGATACAACATACCGCGGCAACGCTGATGACGACCCCATATTGGCGCGCAAGCATTGCTATGTTGCGGTGGCAAAAGATGCCGAACAGGAAAAATGGTGCCAGATACTGCATTTGAAGCAATTCAAAATATGGATTGGAAACAGACGGCGCCAGCAGGATGACCGCGATCAGCACCAGTAACGCAACCGGCCCAAGCACGCGGCCGATGACAGCCTCGATCGTACCCATACAGACCAGAAGAATGAAAATGACCTGCAGAAACCAAAAATGAAACGACGATAGCGTAAGCGTACTGAAGAGGTCGACATCACCATCAAAGGCTTGCGTTGATACAAACCGGGTCATGACCAACATTAGGCTTGCCGCAATCAGACCTGGAACAATCAGTCGGCGTATTTTTCCCGAATAGAACGTCTTGATCTGGTCGGCCGAGACAGGACGATAGGCAAACACCCAACCCGAGATAAAGGCGAACACGGGCATACGGACATCAACAAAAAAGTCAGCAAACAATCTGAGTGGATGGGCTCCATCCACTTGAAGACCTGTCAGTGGCGAATACCCGATTGCATGGTAGCTCACCAGCAAAAGCGTGGCGAAGATACGAAGCGTTTCGATATTGTTGTGGTTGAACAAAATCCAAACTTCCGTCGTATCGCACCAACCGCCAAATGCGGCCGGTCGACTTAGCCCTGCTTAGACACTTGCGTGAATTCCAGCTCTACCGGTGTGGCCCTGCCAAAGATAGACACTGTCACCTTCAAGCGCTGGTTCTCATCGTCGACTTCTTCGACCAGACCGTCAAAGTCCTCAAACGGACCGTCGTTGACCTTAACCTTCTCGCCGATCTCAAAGTGGATAAGCGTGCGTGGCGCATCTTCACCTTCTTGAACACGACCAAGGATGGCCTGCACTTCGGCGTCACGCATTGGCATTGGGCGACCTTGAGGGCCCAAGAACCCTGTGACGCGGTTGATGGAGTTGATCAGGTGATACCCCTCGTCCGACATATCCATGTGGACCAGAACGTAACCGGGCATAAAGCGCCGCTCGGCGGTCACTTTCTTGTTGCGGCGGATTTCGATGACTTCCTCGGTCGGCACCAGCACTTCGTCGATTTGATCGTCCAGACCCTGCTCTTCCGCCTTTTGACGGATCGCCTCTGCAATCTTCTTCTCAAAGTTTGAGAGGACACTTACCGAATACCAACGTTTGGCCATCTGTCAGAGCACCTTGTCGTCATATGGCCCAGTGGGCCGAATTTCATTTAAGACCGAAGGCCGAAACCGCCAGTCCCGAAAATAAAAGCGGCGTGCCGCTCGATTCGCTGCACGCCATTTTCGGAAGTTATTGGCTATTACCGCCGTGCCCTGAGGTTTTCAAGAGGCAGGCGGCAAATCTGGCGCATTAGCTGCCAAAGTAGCTGAGCACACCGTTCAACCCTGTGCGGATCAAAAGGTCGACCAAAAAGAAGAAGATCGCAGTCAAAGCGGCCATGATAAACACCATGATCGTGGTCATGATCACCTCTCGGCGGGTGGGCCAGACGACCTTTGAAATCTCTGCGCGGACTTCTTGGAAGAACTTGATGGGGTTGGCGATGGCCATGGTGCAGCGTCCTTTGTCGAAACAAGGTCGACTTACGGCCTCTGCCAGACAAATTCAAGCCCGCAAGACCCATTGCTACATCAACACGACGTCACAGCGCATTGGGACGCAGCACCGTCACACCGTCCATTTGAGCAATCGCCTTGAGTTGCGTTGCATAAGCCGCATCCCCGATGGCGTGTTCTTCGGGGGCAAACCCGTCGAAAGGCACATATCCGTCTTCGACCGGCATCGCCTGCCGCGCCGCAGAGGCAATCTTTTCACAAGCACCATCTTTGGCTTGCGACAGAACGTCGTTGACCGCAGCTGTCGAAAGGCCGCGGTTGATATGGCGCGGACGCGGAACGACCAGAGGCGCAGCATCGCTGCCAACCAAGCCGCTGACGATGTCAGGGAACAGATCGGCGTAATGTTCGTACTGCCAAACGGTCAGCATCCCGACGCCCGAACTGGTGCGCAAGCGTGTGATCACATCAACCCAGTTCACGCTGCTTAACGGGTTGCGTCTTTGAAAGACTTCTACGGGCTGGGCGCGCCCACCTAGAAGCATCTGACAATAGGCCGAATTGATGAAAGCCGTCGGACGGCGCACCGCAACAAACACATCGACGCGCTGACCAATGGCGTCCGAAAGCGCCGCCAGCCGGTTGCCCGCAGACTTGTAGCGCCGTTTTGTCCCACGCCCGTGTGGCTGGTTCAACGGGCCGATAAAGTTTTCTTCGCTCAGCACCAACCGATTGGCGGTCTTGCGCATCAGCGCAAGCTGTTCCGCGGCAGGCCGCTTGGCACCACCATCAACCAAACCGGGGCGAAATCCAAACAGCGCCTGAATTGTCCGCCCCGGCAAACGGAAATAGTCAGGGCCGTAGTATTGAACGCCCTGCCCCGCGAGGGCTTCACTCGCCCGCTTCAACGAGCGCTGCAAATGCGATGTCGCAGTCTTATGCGCACCCACATGGAATGTGACGGTCAAAGGATCAGTTGTCATGAGATTGGTTCGATCCTCTGGCCATTCATGCCTACGATCTGGTCTGGCAGGGGCACCAGGACTTGAACCCGGGACCTACGGTTTTGGAGACCGCCGCTCTACCAACTGAGCTATACCCCTACGACCGGGTCTCGGGTTAGTCCGAAACCAAAGCAGGATCAAGAGGGAAGGTCGGTTATCCGCAATTTGACTGTCCTACGTCCAGACCCTACGCTTTTTGTCATCGTCCAAATTTACGGCAGGACAAACCATGATCGATCATTCCGGATTGAGTGTTTCCGACTTTGAACGGGCCAAAGCGTTCTATGAGAAAGCCCTCGCACCGCTTGGCGCATCCTTTCTGCATCTTGTGCCGCCAGAACATACCGGCGGCGTGAAGGTTGGTGGCTTTGGCATCGACACCCCCTGCTTTTGGATCGACGAAAGCGGGCCGCAGAAACCACCCGTCCATTTCGCATTCAAGGCCGGCAGCCGGAACCATGTTGATGCATTCTATGCGGCAGCCATCGACGCTGGCGGCACTGACAACGGCAAACCCGGCCTGCGCCCGCACTATCATGAACACTACTATGGGGCGTTTGTCTTGGACCCCGACGGCAACAACATCGAAGCTGTTTGCCACCGGCCAGAGTAGCAACAACCAAAGTCGCACGACACTTGTGTTCAGATGCAGACATGCGACAACAGGAATGTCATTCAAAACCAAAGGCCCCTGCCCTTCATGTCACTGCGCAAACAGATCGAGAAATCAGAGTTCCTTGCGACTGTGTTGGCAGGATTGGCCGGGCGCTATCTGGCATTTTGCAACCGAACGACAGATTGGCAGGTCGAAGGGCTGGAAGATCTGCAAGCCGCCCTCGCCAAGGGCCCGGTGCTATTGGTCATGTGGCATAGTCGGTCCGTCATGGGTGCTTTGCATTGGCCGGTCAGCGATGGTCCGCTATCGAGCCTCTATGACAAATCGCCCATTGGCCGGGTGTCCGGCGCGTTGCAAAGGCGCGCGGGCCTGCAACCTATCCAGATGTCACGCAAGACCGCGAACCGCGCGGCATCGCGGACCATCCTCAAGCGGGTCAAGGAAGGCGTTAGCATTGGCATGACGGGCGACGGACCGCTGGGGCCAGCGCTGCAACTCAAAGATGCACCGCTTGATTGGGCGCGCACGACAGGGCTGCCAGTGTTTTGTTATGCATTTTCGACGACAAAATCACGCCGGTTACAATCTTGGGATCAGATGCTGGTGCCAAGGGCTTTTGGCAAAGGGGCATATGTCTTTCGGCGGTATCCAGATGACATCCCGCGCAAGATGGACCCGGCGCAACTGGAAGCACTGCGCGCGGATTTGAAACGCTGGATGCATGAAACCACAAGCAAGGCAGATGCGGCGTTGGGATTGCCAGAAGGACCCTAGGTCGCCGCCGCCAGCAAAGCATCAATATCCCGACCGACAATCGCGGTTTCATTAGCCAAAATACGCACGATATCCCAGTCCCACCACGCAATGTCATTCAGCTTCGCGATAACGTCGGGGGCAAAGCGCATACGTTGAATTTCAGCACGGTTGCCCGCGACAATGGCATAGTCCGGGACATACCCCGTTACGACAGACCCCGCGCCGATAATCACCCCATTGCCAATCTGAGCACCTGCCATGATGCGCGCACCGGCCCCAATCCAGACATCGTGACCGACGACAATGTCGCGTCCCGCACGCAGCGTTGCTGGATACCCCAAAAACCTTTCAGGGTCATGGATCGCAAAAGGAAAGGTCGAGAAACCCTCGCGGGCATGATTAGCCCCATCCGTGATGAACCTGACCCCGTCTGCGATCTGGCCAAACTTACCGACGATCACACGATCCTTTGCCATTGGGAAAAGATAGGGGGCCAAGCGCCCAGCCCACTCATCGGGGTTTTCAGGCGGATTGAAGTCATTGGCATAGGTGTAGTCACCCACTTCCCAATTTGGATGCTTGATCGCGACCTTGAGAAACACATTGCCTTTATGGACCGTGCCATCGGGAAAAGTGACGGGGTGGAGGGTATCCGGTTTAGGGAACGGCATGTTGGCTCCTTTTTGCTCACTGATACCGTAGCCGTTTGGCAAATCAATGGTGCGCCCCCTGCAAACCAAAAGGCCGCCCCTGAAAGGCGGCCTTTCGTCGTTCATGTGGCACCTATATCAGTGCTTGAACTTCTTGATCTCTCCAGACTTCAGACGTGCGCTGTAAGAGTTCAACTCTGCCCGCACCACTTTCATCAGGAAGTACAGGCAGAAGATGTTGACCACCGCCATCGCAAAGATCGCAGCATCCGAAAAGTCGATGACAGGTCCAAGACTGGCTGCGGCACCGATGACAATGAAGATGCAGAAGATGATCTTGAAGATCAGCTCTGTCACCTTGCCTTCGCCAAACAGGTAGGTCCACGCCTTCAGCCCATAATACGACCAGGAGATCATGGTCGAGAAGGCAAACAGGATCACCGCGATTGCCAAGACAAACGGGAACCAACTGATCGCCGAACCAAAGGCTGCTGATGTCAGTGCAACACCGCCGTTGCCATCAACCGTTGCAATGGCACTGCCCGCCTCATTCAGCATGTAGTTGCCTGTCGCTTCATCAATAATCAGCTGTTGCGAGATGATGATGACCAAAGCGGTCATCGTACAGATCACAACAGTGTCGATCAGCGGCTCCAGCAAGGATACGAACCCTTCGGTGATCGGCTCTTTGGTTTTCACCGCAGAGTGCGCAATCGCCGCAGAACCCACGCCCGCCTCGTTCGAGAAGGCCGCACGCTTGAAGCCCTGGATCAACGCACCGACCAAACCGCCGGCAACACCAAGGCCCGTAAACGCACCTGCAAAGATCTGCCCAAAGGCCCAGCCGATCATGTCGTAGTTCACAATCAGCACGACAATGGCCGCACCAACATAGAGAATGCCCATGAAGGGGACGACTTTCTCGGTCACTTTGGCAATTGATTTGATCCCGCCGACGATAACGGCGAACACCACGGCGGCAAACACAAGGCCAGTGATCCAGCCGGGGAAGTCACCGGTGATCTGCGTGATCTGCGCATGTGCCTGATTGGCCTGGAACATGTTCCCGCCGCCCAAGGCCCCAAGGATACAAAAGACTGAGAACAATACGGCAAGGATTTTCCCGCCCGGCAAACCCAATTCATCAAAACCCTTTGAGATATAGTACATCGGGCCACCAGAAACTGTGCCATCAGGGTATTCATTGCGATATTTCACGCCCAAGGTGCATTCAGTGAATTTGGATGCCATCCCCAGCAGGCCCGCAAGGATCATCCAGAACGTGGCCCCCGGTCCACCAATACCGACCGCCACGGCAACACCCGCAATGTTACCAAGGCCAACGGTACCCGACAGGGCCGTCGCCAGCGCCTGAAAGTGGCTCACTTCGCCTGCATCATTGGGATCGGAATAGTCACCTTTTACCAGACTGATCGCGTGACCAAAAAAGCGGAACTGCACAGCCGCAAAATAGACGGTAAAGACAGTCGCACCGATAACCAACCACATCACAATCCATGGAAAGTCGGATCCATTGATCTGAAATGGCAGTGGCGCAAAAATGAAACTTACAAACCAACCGGTGGCAGATGCAAAACCTGCATTCACCTTTTCATCAAGTGTCATCGCCTCTTGGGCGAGTGCCGGACCAGCAGCGGCGCATGCAGCACCGGCAGTAGCCAAGCGTTTCGTTAAAGTATTCATAGTGATGCCCCCTAAGCGATCACGGTGACAGGCACCGATGCGTTCATGACCAAATTGGCCGTTGAGCTGCCAAAGATCCGTGTTGTCATCCCACCTTCAGCCGAGCGGCCAACAACGATCTGATCCGCGCCCTGTTCCTTTGCGATGGCATCCAAGGTGTCAGCGACATTGCCGTGACGCACGATGCCACTTGCGGTGAGGCCCGCATCTTTGATTTGCGCCAGTGCCGGATCCAAGACCCGATCTTGCGCGATGGTGATCTCTTCTTCACGGCGCTTGTGACGCTGCGCATTTTCCTCTGCAGTCTGGAATGAAAAGGGCGACCATTCGATTACGTAGACGACCAAAAGCTCGCAAGCTCCGATCTGCTTTGCCATGTTCTGCGCATAGTCCAAAGCTTTGGAGCCCGAACTATGCCCATCAAGGCCGACGACAATTTTATGTGCCATCTGTCCCACTTTCTCTTGGCATATCGTCAGTGCTTGACCGCTCAAAGGCTGCGCTATTCCCTGTTGTCGCGCGGCGGCACTGAATCTCGCCATTTAAGGCGCAACCTTCTTGGTTAACGATAGGTAAATTCAAGAGAGAGTTGTGACTTAGTTTGACGAGAAATCAGTGAATCAGTCTGCGGGTTCTCAGATCTATAGCCCGAATGACCTGATCAACAGTAAAAGGCCGGAAATTTGTGCAGACTGTGAATCGCAAAAGCACCCGAGCCTGTATGGGTCATCTACCTCAATGAGCGTTTGATCGTTTCGCCGGTGGTCGCGTCCCAACTGACGTCAAAAAAGCTGTCATAAATCAGATCAGTATCTCGCTTGGATTCTTGGAACTTTTCATTGTTCCAATGTGCAATGTCAGCGTTCGAAGACTTGGAATACTGAGAGTCCCAAAACTCATTACCCCTGAGATACCAATCAATATGCGTCGCGTCATAAGGCTGATAAACCCTGAGACCTTCCTTCAAACGTCGAAAGTGACTGCCCTCCCTGTGGATTGCAAATGTGGTATCAATCAGGCAGGGTAAACAGGGTATTCTTTTTTGGTGAACATTCAGCCAAAGCGGCTTATGCCGCCAAAACTGGGCAATGTGGCGGTTCATGACATGTGCGTATAACGGATAGTCGTGCGGAATATCTGAAATACGCAACATAGGACCTACACAATCAACACTTGGCAAACAGTCTAATAGTCTTTCGTATACGTCCAGACTGTCCGGAGACGATTGGTCAAACCAAATGTCGCAATCGCTCACCCCATATCGACCTTTATGATTTGTTTTGGTGATGAATTCCTGAACTACATCATCAACAGAGTTGAGATCATCGGGGGTCTTGATCTTTTCCCTCCGAAAGACTTGAACACCCTGTGCTTCCAAATCATCAAGTATTTCAAGAGTGTCCGGATCATCGCTACCAAAGTCATTCACCAGGATCTGGACTTCGCGGTTTTGCCGTTCAAAGAACGCGATACTCTGCTTAAGAACTTCGCCACGGTTGAACGAAATCAGAAAAATCGGCAAGACACCGCGATCCGAGACACGTGGCTTGTTCATCCCACTCAACTGGTCAAAATATATCCTCGCGTATCGAGAAAACCTACGGCCATTCAATTTGAGCCAATTTTTGATTTTTCTAAAACCCTTTGTCACCAGACCCTCTCAAACTTAGCTAGCCGATACATACTTCAATCATCTGAACTGAAAATAGTAATTGTGGTACTCGGCCCAATTTCAGGCGTCTCGACCGAGAGGCTCGCTGTTCTTCGTACAGCTATCGCAAACAAGTCTTTGGCACTGAACTGAGACATCGTCGCCAAACCAAAAGGCCGCCGCATTTCTGCGCCGGCCTTTGGTGTAAGGTGGATCATGATCCACCTTACGTCTTTGATAGGTCGTGATTACTCAACGATCTTGGACACAACGCCCGCACCCACGGTGCGGCCGCCTTCGCGGATGGCGAAGCGCAGCCCGTCTTCCATCGCAATCGGTGCGATCAGCTCGACGTTGAACTTCAGGTTGTCGCCCGGCATCACCATTTCTGTGCCCGCGGGCAGCTCAACCGTGCCGGTCACGTCAGTCGTACGGAAGTAGAACTGTGGACGGTAGTTGGCAAAGAATGGCGTGTGACGGCCACCCTCTTCCTTGGTCAGGATATAGGCTTCGGCTTCGAACTTGGTGTGTGGCTTCACGGAACCTGGCTTACACAGGATCTGGCCACGCTCAACGCCTTCACGGTCAACACCGCGCAGAAGCGCACCGATGTTGTCGCCAGCTTCACCGCTGTCCAGCAGCTTGCGGAACATCTCGACGCCTGTGCAGGTCGTCTTGGATGTGTCGCGGATACCAACGATTTCGATCTCGTCGCCCACGTTGATCACGCCACGCTCAACACGGCCGGTCACAACAGTACCACGGCCAGAGATCGAGAAGACGTCCTCGATCGGCATCAGGAACGGCAGGTCAACCGCACGGGCCGGTGTTGGGATGTATTCATCAACAGCCGCCATCAGCTTTTCGATGGATTCCTTACCGATGTTGTCATCACGCTCTTCCATCGCGGCCAGGGCCGAACCAGGGATCACGGGAATGTCGTCGCCAGGGTATTCGTAAGAGGACAGAAGCTCGCGGATTTCCATTTCCACCAGTTCCAAGAGCTCTTCATCGTCCACCTGATCGACCTTGTTCATGTAGACAACCATGTAAGGGATGCCCACCTGACGGCCCAAAAGGATGTGCTCGCGGGTCTGTGGCATCGGGCCGTCAGCAGCGTTCACAACCAGGATCGCGCCGTCCATTTGCGCCGCACCGGTGATCATGTTCTTGACGTAGTCGGCGTGGCCGGGGCAGTCGACGTGGGCGTAGTGACGTGCTTCTGTCTCATACTCAACGTGCGCGGTCGAGATCGTGATCCCACGGGCCTTTTCCTCGGGCGCGCCGTCGATCTGGTCATAGGCCTGGAAGTCACCAAAGTACTTCGTGATCGCCGCTGTCAGTGTCGTCTTGCCGTGGTCAACGTGGCCAATCGTGCCAATGTTCACGTGCGGCTTATTACGTTCAAACTTTTCCTTTGCCATTTTGCAGGGCCCTTAATTCTGAGGGGCCACAAGCGGCCCGGTCCAACATCGCGGGCGATGTATTGGGAAACGCGGTGGAAATCAAGGGGTCGGTGATCGCTTTAGGTGCCATCACCGATTTTTCATCTCTGCCGCAGGCCGACACTTCGTCAACGGGACCGCTTGTGGTATGCTTAGCCCCGGATTTGAAAGGATGAATAGATGAAACTAGGAGCATTTTCACTCAGCCTCAAGGTCAACGACATTGCGGTCTCAAAAGCATTTTACGCCAAACTTGGCTTTGAGCCTTTTGGTGGCGACGAAACACAAGGATGGCTGATCCTGCGCAACGGCGAAACCGTGATCGGGCTTTTTGCGGGGATGCTTGACGCCAACACGCTGACGTTTAACCCCGGCTGGGATCAAAGCATTCAGGAGCTTGATGAGTTTGACGACGTCCGGGTTCTTCAGCAAAAGCTGAAGGCAGCGGGTATCACTTTTGTGACGCAAGCCGATGAGGCCACCACTGGCCCGGCCAGCTTTGTTGTGATGGACCCAGATGGCAACCCTATTTTGGTTGATCAGCATCGCTAGCACGGAAGGTCGGACAAGAGGATTTATGCCCGTCCAATTTGGCATTCCGGCCAATCACCGCCGGATGTCCCTTTGGGGCTGTTCGTGATTTGAACCGCGCCGCGCACGGATTTTAGGGTCCGCCCAACGGCAACCCACCGACCCAAACAGGGTTTGTCGTGAACGGGCCCTACCCACTCAATTCGGGGCTTACCTAACTGCCAAACCTGCGTTTGGCGGACCACTTAACTGCGTCTTGACGCATAGCGTAACGAAAAAGGAAGCAATATGAGTCGAGCAAATGAAGTCGAACTGCTAATGCTGGACTTGATCAACGAAGAACGCACCTCACGCGGTCTCGATCCATTGGCCATTAACAATGACCTGAACGCATCCAGCGAGGATCACAGCCGTTGGATGCTCGATAACGATATCTTTAGCCACACTGGCGTCGGCGGATCGAGTTCGAACGACCGCATTGATGCCTCGGACTATAGTTTGGAGGGCAGCTGGCGTACTGCCGAAAACATCGGCTGGCAAAGTGAACGTGGTGCCCCGGGCATCGCCGACGACGTGGCCGACATCCACGAAAGCCTGATGAACAGCCCCGGCCACCGCGCCAACATTCTGAACCCCGACCTGGAAGACATCGGGATCGGCGTCGAAACAGGCGACTTTCAGGGCTATGATGGTGTAATGATCACGCAGAACTTTGGTCGTACGGACGCCGTCAGTGACACCCCAGAGCAGGAGGGTATGCAGTTGGTCCTGTCCGAAAATGACGGGCCCGTCGTCGCGCCGGCATCTACTGAGGAAGAGCCGGTTGTAGAAGAGGCACCCGTTGTCGCAGCCGCGCCAGTGCAAGATGATGTAGCGGTAGAGGAGCCCGCCCCCGTCCCTCCCACTGATGATGTAGAAGATGAGGTGCCCGTTGTCACAACTGGCACGACAACCAGCAGCGGAACTGTCACCGCAACCTCCGGTCCCGACGGCCCGAGCGTGGAGGTTGACGGCGAGGGCAACTTTACCGCGGGCGGCACGGCCACCAATGATGATGAGACCGTGACCGAAGCGGCCAGTGGCGGGTCATTGGAGGGTGCAGCCCCCACGCCAGCACCTGTTGACCTGTCCACGATGTTTGAAGGCATCTTTGACCGGTTTGACTTTGGCGACATGCAGGCAATGGATGACGGTGCAGACCTGAACATCGTCACGGCATTTGAAGGCACAATCGCCACACCGGATGGCACTTTCTCGACAGACGATCGGGCCGAGTTTGACACGATGTTCATCGACATGTTCGCGATGTCAGGCTTTTCTTGCATCGACAACGTCGACTTTGGTTAGGACGTCGCTTGCCAATTGAATAGCGAAAGGCGGACCAATGCGGCCCGCCTTTCATACGTCTTCAAAGTAGCTGTTAGCCCACCATCGCACCATCGCTGCGTTTCACTGCGATGATGGATGAGCGTGGCAGCATCCCGTCGCCATCGGGGAAAGGTGCGGCAGGGTGCTGGATACCCACAAACATCGTGCGTTTATCGGCAGACCAAGTCAGTCCGGTGACCTCCGACCCTTTTGGCCCGGTCAGGAACCGCTCAATCTGGCCTGTGACTGGATCACCCGCAAGCATCTGATTGTTCCCCATGCCGACGAAGTCCTCTTCGTTGCTGTCATCGCCATCGGTCTGGATCCACAGCAAACCAGTGCTATCGAACATCATCCCATCAGGTGAGTTAAAGAGGTTACCTTCGTTCACGTTCGACGAACCCGCATAGATATCATCATGTACGGTCGGATTGCCCGCCATCACATACAAATCCCATGTGAAATTATCCGACGCGTGGTCGTCATTCGCGGGCCGCCAACGCACAATCTGACCATAGCGGTTTTCGTTGCGCGGGTTGGGCGAGTTGTGAACAGCATAGGCCGGATCACCGCCCGCGTTGGTGAAGTCAGGCGCGCGGCGCGAGTTGTTGGTCAGGCAGCAATAACCCTCAACCGCGACCGGGTTCACCGCCACCCATTCCGGGCGATCCATGGTTGTCGCACCCACTTTGGACGCCGCCATGCGGGTGTAAATCGCGATTTCTGCCGCATCCATCGCCGTCGCCTCAGGTGTCAGCGCGACCCATTCGCCGGTGGTATCTGTGTTGAACTTGGCCACATAAAGCTGACCGTCATCCAAGAGGTCGGACGTCGGTCCGCCGGGCGTGTAGACGCCATTGGAGACGTATTTATACATGAACTCGCCCCGTTCGTCGTCGCCCATATAGACAACCACGCGGCCATCCGGCGCGATCACAGTCGCTGCATTTTCATGCTTGAAACGGCCCAGCGCGGTGTGCTTGATCGGTGTCGAGGTGGGATCGGTTGGGTCAATTTCCACGATATAGCCAAAGCGGTGCGGCTCATTGGGGTTTTGGCTCACGTCAAAGCGGGCATCGTAGGTTTCATAGGCATAGCGCCCTTCAAGGCCGATACCATAGCGGGCATAATCCTCGGGCAGCGCAAAAGCATCATCTGTCGATCCAAAATAACCGTTGAAGTTTTCTTCGCAGGTCAGGTACGTGCCCCACGGCGTTTTGCCTGCACCACAGTTGTTCATTGTACCCAAAACAGTTGTTCCCGCAGGATCAGCCGCTGTTTGCAGCAACGGGTGACCGGCGGCAGGACCACGCAATTCCATGGGCGTATTCTGTGTGATGCGACGGTTCAGCTCACTATCGACGACAATACCCCAGCCATCGGGCCCTTCAGCGACTTCCATGACGGTCACACCTTGCATGTTCTGCAATGTCAGCACGTCGTCAGCGCTGGTCACGGCACCCTCTTCATTCATTGGCAGGTTGACCTTGGTGTTCACATATTCATGGTTCACTGCGATGACCTGACGGTTGCCCACGACAAAGGCCTCCATACCGTCGGTGTTTTCACCAAACACACGATCAGAGCTTGCGACACTAACACCTGTGTCCTGGCTCAGCGCCTCGGCGTCCGAGAACAGCGGATCACCCCAACGTGCCACAGGTGCCCAGGTATAGCCCTCTGGTACATGCACCGTCCCGTCCGTCTGGACCGGGATCGGGGTGAAACCAAAGCGGCTGGCGGTTTGCGCCTTGGCGGATGTACCGGACAGCAAACCGGTCCCCATCACCGCGGCGCCTGAGCCGTAGGCCACCACGCCGGTCAGAAAACCGCGACGCGAAATCGCAGCTTCGACAACAGCATCAAAATCGGTCTGTTCGGGTGCAGGGCGTTGCAGTTCGTCCCAATCATCCCATGATAGATCGTAAGTATTCTGGTCTTTCATCACACTGGCTCCTTGCTGGTGGTTCGCAACTTGCCGGACGCTAGACACGCTTTTTTGCAGCGATGTGACAGCCATGTAACGGCTAGGTAAAACCGAGCAATCACGGCAGATTGTTGCGATAGTCGAAACATTCTAGCGGGGCGGCGTGATTCTCTCAATGATTGCAGAACAGGGTAGGCTTCGCCTTATGATGGATCTGAGTGCATCCGGAAACAGACCTCTCCAATCTTCCGACCCTTGTGTTGAACGCCAGATATGTCTGATCTTCACGTCACAACACTGACCCAAATTCAGCCAATTCGCAGAGCAGGCCGTCGCTCGGATCGCAGCGAAGGTGTCGAAGACGCCCAACCTGTGAGGCCGGATTTTTTGCTGCGCGCACACGCAACGTAAAGACCCCTGCATAGGTGAAATACCGTATGGCGCAACGCAGCTGGAGTAGCGGCAATTGACGCTTCGGCTTTGAATGGCTGCTTCTGCCCGTCTCATCCAAACACGAGACCACCATCGACCAGGAGGTTCTGACCAGTCACCGCTCGGGCCCAAGGACTCGCAAAGAAAAGAACGGCGTCCGCCGCCTCTTGTGGTGTAGTGACCGACCGCAGCGGGGTGACGCCCGCGATATAGTCAAAAACCTCTTCCGGGGTCGCGGCGCTGGCGTCGGTGGTCCTCAGCAAACCACCTGAGACCATATTTACAGTGATACCCTTCGGGCCCAATTCGGCGGCGGTCGTGCGCGTCAATGCAAGCAAGGCCGCCTTGGCAAAGGTGTAGTCATGGTATGGCACCACCGGATTCTGGACGAGGTTCGTACCGATGGTGACGATCCGTCCAAAACCGGCTCTTGCCATCGCTGGCGTCGTGGCCTGAATGACGTTCAATGCCCCAAGAACAGCGGTACTGTGCTGCGACAGCATCTCTGCGGCTGTCAGCGCCGCGATGGGGGATCGGTCATCGCCGTTAAAGCTGTAGTCGGCCAATGCATTGTGGATGACGGTGGTGATGGGTCCGAAATGTGCTTCGGCCTTTTTGACCATCTGCGCCACCGCGCCCGCGTCTTGCACATCGGCTTGCAAGGCTACCGCATGTTTCCCAAGGCCAGCCGCGAGATTTTCAGCCGCAACCTGACTGTTGCGGTAGTTGATCACCACCTTGGCACCTTCGCGGGCGAAAGCGCTTGCGATGGCGGCGCCCAAGCCCCGCCCGGCACCGGTGACGAGGACGGTCTGTTCGCTGAGTGCTTTGCTCATGTTTTATCCTTCCAAAGCTCGTAGAAATGATGAACGGGGCCATGGCCCTGCCCGACCGTCTGCAGGTCCGCCGCTGCAATCGCGCCGGACACGTACTGCTTGGCGCGCGCCACGGCAGCGCTTGGCGTCAGACCCTGGGCAAGCTGCGCTGCAATCGTCGATGACAAGGTGCAGCCGGTTCCATGGGTATTCTTGGTGTCAGTGCGCGCGCCCTCAAACCAATGAAGCGTGGTACCATCCCACAAGACATCGGGACTTTCGCGACCCACGAGATGGCCCCCTTTGACAAGCGCGACACGCGGGCCCAAGTCGGCAAGCGCGCGAGCCTGCCGCGCCATCGCATTGCGGTCGCGCGCTTCTGGCAGTTGCAACAACCGTGCGGCCTCGGGCAAGTTCGGGGTCAAGACTGTCGCCAAGGGCACAAGGGCGGTGCGCAGGGCCTCCATCGCATCGTCTTGCAATAAAGGCGCGCCGCCCTTTGCGACCATCACCGGGTCCAACACAATGGGAATGCCTGCATGGCCTGACAAGGCATCGGCCACCGCGCGCGCTATCTCGGCCGTCGCGATCATCCCGATCTTAACGGCATCAACGCGCACATCAGCAAACACAGTCTCAATTTGCGCCCGCACAAACGCCGGCGGGACAAGCTCGACCCCGCTTACCCCTTGCGTATTCTGCGCGGTCAGCGCTGTGATCGCCGCCATCCCGTAGACCCCATTGGCCGCAAAGGCCTTAAGATCGGCTTGGATCCCTGCACCGCCCGACGGGTCAGAGCCTGCTATAGTCAATACATTCCCGATCATATCGAAGCCTCATTCCCAGACTGCAAGGCGCGGCCAAGCGCGCGCGCCGCATGTTCCGGATCAGGCTGACCGCAAATCGCGGATACAACTGCGATGCCATCACATCCGGTCCTGAGCACATCTGTCGCATGCGCCGTGTTCAACCCGCCAATGGCCACGGTCGGAACCTGCGCCAGACGCACCATTTCGGACAGGCCAGCCATCCCAACCGTCGGCTTGTGGTCCGCTTTGGTTGAGGTCGGAAAGACGGTCCCAAGGCCGAGATAGTCGGCACGATCCGCGCCCGCCGCCGCAACCTGCGCGGGCTCCTCACAGGACAGCCCGATGATCTTGCCGCACCCCAGCCGCTGACGCGCCACCACGGGGCTTACGTCGTCTTGGCCAATGTGGACGCCGTCCACGTCAGCTTCCAATGCCGCGTCCAGATCATCGTTGATGACCAGCGGGACACCGGTATCGGCAAGCACGGTTTTGAGGGCGCGCGCCACCGCGATACGATCGCGGGTTGAGGCGTCTTTGTCGCGCAACTGAACGAATGTCACGCCACCGCGAACCGCAGCGGCCACAGTCTCAATCAAGTGCGGGCCCGGACAACGGCGCGGGTCGGTGACAAGGTAGAGCCGCAGGCGCTCGGGCGTTACAACCATGACACACGCCCCTCGTCCAGATCACCCGGCTGAAGCGTATGCAGCGCATCGAGGAACGCCACCTCAAAACTGCCGGGCCCCCGCGCCTGGGCACCCGCCCGCGCGCCCGCTTCGGCAAAATGGACAAACGCAGCAAGCGTCGCCTCAAGGCGCGGCGCCACAGCGGCATAGGCCCCGACCAGCGCCGTAAGCGAACAGCCCAGCGCCGTGACCTTGGGCATCAAATCTGAGCCACCGGTAACCGTCGCACTTCGGGTGCCGTCAGTGATGAAATCTACAGGCCCCGAAACCGCCACGACACAGGTCTGGCTGCGGGCAAGGCCCACGCCCAAGCTCTGCGCATCGGCGACACTGTCACCGCTATCGGCCCCCTTGCCGGACCCAACCCCGCCCGCAAGGGCCACAATCTCGGACGCATTGCCCCGCACAACCGCCGGGCGCAGCGCCAGCAGCTCCTGCGCGGCGCGGGCCCGGTACGGCGTCGCGAAATGAGCAACCGGGTCCAGTACCCACGGCACGTTGGCCGCGCCCGCCGCGGCGACAGCTACTTTCATGCTTTCCAGCCATGGGGCGGATAGGGTGCCGATATTCACCGTCAGCGCGCCACAGACGGGCACAAAATCCGCTACCTCCTCGGGCGCATGGATCATCGCCGGTGACGCGCCCGCGGCCAAGGTCACATTCGCCGCAATGTTCATGGCAACATAGTTGGTGATGCAATGGACCAATGGCGCCTGCACACGCAAGGCATCAAAAGCAGCATTGGGTGTCATGCGTTCTTTCCTTTTCACAAAAACGGAAAGACGCGCCAAACCCCTCAGGGTCCGATGGTGCCTCCCTCCGCCGGCATTATCCGGTTCAGGTTCAAAGGGTGCATCTCAGCCTTGCGGCGCCCCTGACACTTCCATGCTGACCCAACTAAGAATTGAGGTCAATCGCTATTCCGCTGCAGGTACTGGTGCCAGCAGTTAACAAACCAATGGCAAGTGGCATCGGTCACTTTGGGCCCAGTGCGGCTGAATGCACATGCAACACGGCCGCGGTCGGTCGGCTCTTGAAGGCAGATTGGCCTCAGACGATGAAAACTCTCTGCCAACGTGTCGCTGGTGATTGGTTTGGAAGGGAGGAACCGAACGGATACGGTGCCTGTCCGCTCCGCCGAACAAAGCAGCGGAGACCTATCGGAAGACAGACAATCTTCCAAAGCGGGTCTATGTGGCGACTGTGGGTGCTGGGCCCATGTCTCCGAAATGCTGCAAATTACACAAGTGGCCGCAGAGCACGCCAAGCAGACATTGGTCGTGGAAAAGTGGCCCTGTAGCACAACCGCAGCTCTGGCGGCCTCAGATTGCGATCAGATGATTGTCCCAAGCCATCTGGTGCTTGGTTTCGACGTTTGTGGTTTCGCGGATTTCCCCTGTACCAGTTGTAACAATGAAACCTGCTCGGCTCGCAGCGACGCCACAAACATCAGCCAGATGGGAACTGTGGTTCAAGCCATCTTGCCCAAAAAACTGGACAAGCCCGCTTCGAGGAGATGTCGTAGCGATCTGACTGGTGCTGCTGTTGAAAGCGATGCTGCCAAGATATCCCTGCATCGCCCTAACCGATGCTTCCTCTAACAACTCCAAACGTTCTGTATCGCCATGATGCACGCCAAGAAGCGGGAGGTCTGTGTTCAAGTCACCCTGCCATTGCATCGCAAATGCGACATCGCCACTATCCGAGACAGCCAGATGCCGTATGGAATTCCGCTGATGCGCCGCACCCAGATGTATTTGCGCTTCAACTGACCCATCCAGCGTCAAATAGCTCAGGTTCGAGCGCATAGTGGGTAGGTTCAACTTGGTGCGTCCAGTGTCCGGATGCGTTTCGATCCCGCCGTTGGCGACAACAAGAGTGTCTCTGTCAGGCATCAGCTTGATATCGTGCGGGCCCAACCCGCCGGATAAGAACTCGCCGATACGCTGGTAATTACTGCGCGCATCCCAAACGCCGATGACACCTGCCGCTGCCTCATAGTCATTCTCTGTGGTGAACAGGAGTTCACCGTCAGAAGAGAACGTCCCGTGCCCGTAAAAATGCCGCC
Source organism: Yoonia sp. JB2-21 (assembly GCF_055693545.1). NCBI lineage: Bacteria > Pseudomonadati > Pseudomonadota > Alphaproteobacteria > Rhodobacterales > Paracoccaceae > Yoonia > Yoonia sp. JB2-21. The sequence continues at coordinate 2,172,272 of NZ_JBVFUC010000001.1, read as the reverse complement.
CCGGGGGTGCCTCCAGTATTGCCCTTACTGCGCTATTTCGACAGTCAAGAACGATGGCGTAGGTCCCCGGACGTCTCGCAAAGGCCACAGCTTCTGGACGCAACGGATGCGCGGCAGCTGCATGGCCTCGTGATGGGAGAGGGATTTCAAAAGTGATCGCGCCGCTTTCGCTTAGTCCACAAAGAACGAAGCGGCCATCCGGTTTCATCGCGGCGGACAAATACGCCGGGCTTCCTGCTTCGGCCCAAGATGGCTTGGGCGCCAACCCGGTGGACAACAGTCCCGCGATGAATGCGCGCCGCGTTGCCATCAGTCACCATCCAAAGAGTTGAAACCGGCGGCAATTCCCAAAGAAGGCCCAACTTCTTCAGCAAGGATACTTCGGATTGCATCAATGCTTTGTTGAAGCACCTCGACCCGAAAGCGTCCTTGAGGATCTACGACCGCGGCAAAGACGGGGTCGTTGAGGCTGTTCGCCTGTTGGATCGCCACCCCATAGGCTGCGTCGAGCGCCTCGTCGCCGTTCGACATCAGTAAAGCCAACTCGCGCGTCGCCGTCAGGGCCAGAATGACATGACGCAATGATCGCCCTGACCTCCAGACCTCGGCGCGGTTTGGACGCGGTCGGTCAAAGGTTCCCATTGGGCGGCCGACCCGTGCCTGCGACGTAAATTCCAAGCCGGTAGAAAGCGCGGTGAAAAGTTGCTGAGCAGCCTCTTGGGGCGTTTGGTAGGTATCGTTCCCGGGGTCCGACATCAAATCAGCATATCCCGCGTCCCAACCTGCAAGGATTGCGGCGGAGTTCATGGCAATATCATCCGTCACCGCCCTTACCAAGGCACAGTGGTAGTCGGCGTTTTCCGGATCGAGGAATTGTGCATCAAACAGCAAGAACTCCAGCGCATAGAAACCACGCGCCGCGATTGAGATCGCGCCAAAACCTTCGGGGCTTGATACCGCTGGGTCTTGCTCGGCGATCAGCGTGCCGAGTGCGCGTGGTGTTGATCCCCTCGGGTCCGGCCAAAATGCCAAAGCAAAGGCACGATCATCCTGCTCGGAGGGGCCGAAGCGTAGATGGCTGACGCGCACCCATGCGTCGAACGCGTCATGGAAGGCGGCAATCAGATCTTGGTTTTGATATGCGCAGTCCTGTGATGCGATCTCGGCGAGGTCATTTGTTTCGGCGACAAGGATTTGGTAGCGCGGCATAACATGGTTCTCAATAATCGCACGCACATCCGGCACATCTGCCTGTGCAGGTAGTGAGAAGAAAACAAGGGCGATGAGCAATCGGCGCATTACAAGCTCTCCACAAATCTAATCAAAGCCTCGCGGTCAGCAGGTGACATTTCGACCACCGCATCCCTTTGGGCCTGCGCTTCTCCCCCATGCCAGAGCATGGCTTCCAAGAGAGACCGTGCGCGACCATCGTGTAGAAAATAGCTATGTCCCGAAACCTGCTCGGTCAAACCGACACCCCACAAAGGCGGCGTCCGCCATTCGGTGCCAGTCGCCCGTGCCTCTGGCCGATTATCTGCTAACCCCGGTCCCATGTCATGAAGCAGCATGTCGGTGTAGGGCCAGATCAGCTGGAAACTCTGTTCGGGCTGACCTTCGAGGCGGTGGGTCACAAAAGACGGCTGGTGGCAGGAGGTACAGCCTGTTGAGTAGAACACTTCCTTACCGCGCAGGACTTCCGGATCATCCACATCCCGGCGCGCAGGAACGCCCAGATTACGACTATAGAAAGTTACCAATTCCAACCCTTCGGCGTCGATCTCAAATTCGCGGTCGTCACCGTCGCCATGTGGGGCCGCCCGACACGTAGACTGCACTTGGGTGCACTCGCCCCAAGCAGTGGGGAACAGAGGGTTAGAGATGCCGATATCACCTGCAAAGGCCCCAGCGGATTGCTCGCGCACCGTGGGACTGCCCGCCTTGAGGCCAAAGCGCCCCAGCATGGGTTGGTCGTACTCAATGGACCAGACGATGTTCGGGCGGCCGGATATACCATCGCTGTCTGCGTCATCGGGGTCCGCCAAATCCATAATATTTGCGGCGGGAATTGCTTCGAGCAAGCCAAGCCCGATCATTTGTGGTGCGACGCGGGGGCTGAGCATGGCATCTGGATGCAGCGGCCCGTAACCAAGATCGGCAGCGTGATATGTCGGGCTGCGCAGATAGGCGGTTTCGCCGCCGGAAAGCGGTACTTCGATTTCTTCGTACTCAACCTCAAGGCTGTATTCCGCAGGGTGCCCGGCCACACTAAAGTCCTGCAACTGTGTGCCGTAGGTTGGATCGGGCAATGTTGCGAGATAGCCTTCGATCTCTTTGGTCATAGCCGAGTAATCTGCCGGTATGGATAAGCGCAGGAACATCGAGATGGCGTTGTCGTCAGAGCCCTCCGGTGGATGTCCACGGCCGTCCTTGATGTGGCAGCGCTGGCAGGATCGGGCGTTGTAAAGGGGGCCCAACCCATCGGACGCCAACGTCGATGACGGGGATGAAACCCACAACTTGCGGAACAACCCGTTCCCCACCTTAAAGGTCAGTTCATCCTCAAACGCGATGTTGCCCGATGGCTGGGAAAACGCGTTTGCGGTGGCCATGGCCCGCACTGTTGCAGCCCCGGCGGCGTTCTTCTCAAAGGGCTGCGCTGCATCAAATTCGGTGGCCAAGGCCGTCACCATCGCAACACGGGTTGCTTCAGCGTCGGTGCGCGGGATGATGTTCAGATGCGGTTCATCAAGGGGGCCCGCCACAAGGGCAGACCCCAGGACAATGGCGCAGAGCCCAAGTTTACTCGGCTTCATCCATTTTTGATGCGTTGAGCTGTGCATATTTTTCTTCACCGAGTTTCGCGACCAGATCGAGTTGTGTTTCAAGAAAGTCAATGTGACCTTCCTCATCATTCAGCAGTTCTTCGAAAATGCCTTTGGTGACAAAATCGCCGACACTTTCACAATGCTTGTACGCCTTGGTGTACAGCTCGCGCGCGCCATGCTCGGCGGCCAGATCGCATTCAAGTGTCTCTTTGGGCGTCTGCCCGATCCGCAGCGGATCTAGCTTTTGCAGATTAGGGTGACCGCCCAGAAACAGGATGCGCGCGATCAGTTTGTCCGCGTGGTTCATCTCTTCGATACTTTCTTCACGGGACTTTTTGGCCATATGGCCAAGGCCCCAGTCTTCCTGCATCCGGTAGTGCAACCAATACTGGCTGACGGCAGTCAATTCGCTACGTAATGCGTCGTTAAGGTACTGAATTACTTGTTTGTCGCCGTTCATTTTTGGTTTCCTGTGTGGCTTCGCAGGTATCGCGAAGTTGCATGGGTTGAAGATTTGGGATTTCCAGATTTGGGTTCTGGCGCATTGTTCCAAGGAACAAGGGAACACACCCGCCACAATCGGCGGCTTTGCCCAAAGCGCGATAGATCTTGCCTGGGGTGATGAGGGTTTCTGGGTCCGCCGCTCTCATCCAGTCGATGGCCGAGTGAATGTCGTGATCGGAGATATTTTGGCAATGACATATGATCATGGCGGCGAACCCTTGTTGGCTTTATTGGAACACGGCGTCGGGATCATCGAGGCTGTCGGACCCTTCGACCTCAATGGACGTGCCGAGGGCTGCCACCACACGCTCGATGCTACGGGTTTGGTCGATCAATCCGTTCACACCGCCCATGATCAGGGCTTCGCCCGCTTCGTTTCCACGCTCCAGCATCATGTCGTAGCTGAACCCGGCCTCTGCTGCGGTCTTGATCCGCCCGAGTGCCAGAACCGCCGCCGAGAGCTTGGTTTGCATTTCAGCATCAAGATCAGCATCCAGTGACGCGACCAGATCGGAAAGGGATGGACCCTCGACAACGCTGCCGTCGATCCGGGTATAGTGGCCCAGGTAAACAGACTGAATGCCAACACCGTTGAAGAAGTGGTCGTTGTGCGTGTTGTCGGCAAAGCAGGAATGCTCTTCCTCCGGGTCGTTCAACATCACACCAAGGCGCATTCGTTCACCGGCGGTTTCACCGTAGGACAATGACCCCATACCCGTCAGGATGGCGGCAATGCCCGCATCGGCATCTGCCATAACGTCAGCCCGCGCTGCGCCACCTTCGCCCCACTGCGACACCATCCATTCAAGGTCTGAAACCAAAAGATCGGTTGCAGCTTTCAGGTATTCACCGCGACGATCGCAGTTGCCGCCGGTGCACGCGTCATCCACCGCGTAGTCGGTCCAAGGACGGTCGCCCGCCCCGGCACCGTGGCCGTTCAGGTCTTGCCCCCACAGCAGGAACTCGATGGCGTGGTAGCCGGTTGCCACATTCGCCTCGACGCCATCCGCTTCTTGAAGCGTGTCTTCCAACAAAGCGGGCGTAATGGTCGACGCATCAACGGTTTCGCCAGAAAGCGTAAAGTTGGCATTGGCGATGATGTTCAACACTGCAGCTTCATTTTCATCGGTCGGACCGCCGTAGGACGCATCCACGTAGTCAATCAAACCTTCATCCAGCGGCCAGGCATTTACCTTGCCTTCCCAGTCATCGACGATGGCGTTGCCAAAGCGAAAGACCTCGCTTTGCTGATAAGGCACGCGGGCGGCCAACCAAGCTGACTTAGCGGCTTCCAGAGCTTCAGCCGAAGGATTTGCCAATAGCGCATCCACCGCTGCTTCAAGACGCTGCGCGGTGATCAGGCTGTCTGTATAGTTGGCTTCTGCGATGTCGGCATAGGTGTCGAGCACTGCCGCTTTGTCGGCATGTCCGTCCGCCATGGCTGCGGTGCCAAGGCCAAGAGCCAAAGCACACGTGGCAAGGGTGAAAATTTTCATAAATATTGTCCTCTTCAGTGAAGTGTTGTTGGTTTTGAGACCGGTTGCTTGGCCTTGATGGTCATGCGTTTGAGTACGAGGCCAAAGTCTTGCGCCAACCCACCAAGAGACAGGCGCACCAACACGATGAGGAACCATCGCGTTCATTTCGTCAGGATCAGCTTGCCTGCACGGGTAATGCGAAGTGTATAAAGCTGATCTTCCAATTTGATTTTAGCAAGGTCGCCGCCATTAGTGAGGTCGGTCGCCTCATATACCGGCAGAGTATCCTCGAGACGGACAGAGAGTTCTCTGGCAACGCTCACCACCATAGCCCACCCCATTCACCGCGTTCGGCCTTGTCGATAAGCCACTCGATGTTGAAGGCGCTTGGAAAACCCGACTTGAAAGCAACATAGAAGGTTCCCCGCCAATCCGATCCCGTGTTTTCAGCATGTGCATAGGCGAGCTTCATCAGTCCACCCCCTTCAGGGTTCTGGGTGTTTGGCTTGCCCCAGATTCGGTGGCTGGCTGTCTGGGGTAAACTGAGTAATTTACTCGGATATGTCAATCTGACAATTTTAGTCAGATATGTGAAACATGAATGCCCCCCGCTTTTCAGTCGCTGCGTGGTGTTGCTTTTTTCTCTAACGCTGCAATCGCTGCACCAATCACCACGAGCGGCAAGGCCAATATAAAACTTGTTGCCAACGGCAGGCCGAAGATGAGCAAATCCGCAAGAACTGGCCAAAGAAGGGCGACGTACTCGAAAGGCGCAAGTCTGGACGCTTCGGCGTAGCGAAAAGAGAGCGTCATTGCGATATGCGCGAAACCGCCGAAGAGGCCCGCAAGCACCAGCAGCATCAGCGTTTGACCGTCCGGGAGCGCCCAGCCCCAAGGCAGGGTCACTATACCACCCGCCATGGACGCGACCACGAAGTAGAATGCAATTGCCCCGGGGCTTTCTGTCCGAGTGAGACTACGGACCATGATCAGAGCGAAGGCGGTCAAGAGCGCCGTTAAAAGTCCCAGACCAATCCCAAGCAGTCGTTGCGCATCGACCATGCCACCGCCAATGTCAGGCCAGACAAGGACGAGCACACCAGCCAGCCCGAAGGCGAGCCCGAGCACGCGCCATCTTGTAAGCCCTTCAGACAGAACGATCACAGCAGTGATTGCCGTTAGGACAGGCGCGAGTTGTGCGAGAAGGACTGCTTCAGCCAGAGGCAAGAGGGCAACCGAGGCGAACGACGTAAACATCGCCGCGGCGCCAAAGAAAGAGCGCACCAGATGACCGATGGGGCGGGTCGTGCGCAGCCCCCCGGGGAACTCATGACGCACCATAAGAAAGATCACCAGCGGGATCAGCGCGAAGAAGGATCGGAAGAATACGATCTGACCAAGCGGTACGGCATCGCTCAGCGCCTTCACGCAGACGACCATGCCGGTGAACAAGATACCCGACAGGAGACGCAGCATGATCCCAAACGATGGATTGTCAGGCTGCGTCACGTTTTTGCTTCCTGCTCGGCGAGCGCATCGCGCAGTACATCTCCGGCCAGATTAATCGCGAGAACTGAGATCACCACACAAAGTCCGGGCCAGATCATCTGCAATGGGGTGGAACGCATGTGAATTCGCGCATCCAATAACATCGTCCCCCATTCCGGCATCGGAGGCTGCACGCCGAAGCCCAGAAAGCCAAGGGTGGAAATGCCCAGAATTGCGCGAGCGAGCATCCCGGTCCAGACCACCGTAAGCGATGGCAGCAGCGACGGCAGATAGTGCCAGCGCGCAATGGAAAGCGGCGAAAGACCCGCAAGCCGCGCCTGCACGACATAGCCCCTGTTGCCAACGGAGAGACCAATGCCGCGGGCCACGCGGGCGTAGCGCATCCAACCTGTAACCGTGAGCGCAAAGATGAGCGAGCCCGTGCTTGCCCCGAGGACGCCTGCGATCACCACAGCCGCGATCAGCTCTGGGAAGGCTAGAAACGTGTCCGTCATGCGCATGGCAATCCAGTCGGCCAACCGCCCCCCTGGGCCGCGATCAGGCCAATCGTTGTACCGATGATCAGCCCCAGCAGTGAAACCAAAAAAGCCAGACCAAGCGACCAGCGCGCACCGTGCAGAAGCCTTGAGAGAATGTCACGGCCCAGTGCATCCGTGCCAAGCAGCCATTCGCCGCCGGGTGGGCTTAGCCGGTTGGGAATGTTGATAGCCGTCGGATCATGGGGCGCGAGCATCGGGCCGAATACCGCAAGCAACAGGCAAACGATGACCAGAACATAGACGCTACGCATTGTGTTCACTCACCCGTGGATCAAGGCTGCGGTAGATCAGGTCGATCGTCAGGTTCACCACCACGAAGATCACCGCGGTCAGGATCACGACAGCCTGCACTTTCGGGAAGTCGCGGGCAAAAATTGCATTGACGAGAAAGCTTCCGAGACCGGGGCGCGCAAAGATCACCTCAACGACGACCAACCCTTCGAGCAGAAAGGCGAGTTCCAGTCCAAGGACCGTGACAACCGGTACAGCGGCGTGGGGGGCAACATGATCACGGGCGATGTCGCGCCCGGTGATCCCGCGCCGGGAGAAGGCGGGCAGGAACGGCTGTCCCCGCGCCTCGAGGATGCCCGAGCGGATGATACGTGTCAGCGAGGCCGCAACACCGAACCCCAGCGTCATTGCGGGCAGGAAGCTATGCGTGGTCGTCTCGGCCCCCATGGCGGGCAACCAGCCAAGCTGTACGGCAAAGAGCAGGATCAACAGCAGTCCCAGCCAAAACGCTGGGATCGCAACGCCGACTGAGGCGAGAGCAACGGCTCCACGATCCAGCCAACTGCCGGGTCTGCGCGTGGCGATCAGAGCGAGGGGCACCGAGACAGCAAGACCGATCCCAAGACTGACAAGCGCAAGCGGGAATGTGTAGGACATGGCTGTCACGAGGTCAGGCCAGACGTCACGCCCGTTGACAGAGGACTGCCCGAAATCACCCTGCATGAGGGGGGCGAGCCAAGCCCAGAACGCGGTCCAGAACCCGTCGTCAAATCCGGCCTCGGCACGGATGAAATCCAGAACTTCTTTGGACACGTTCTGGCCATACCGTGCTTCTGCAATCGCTAAAGCAGGATCGCCCGGCGCGTGCCACAATAGTGCGAATGTCGCCAAAGCCGCCCCCGTTAGAACGACCATTGCGCGTAGTATAAGACCGGCGAAAACACCAATCATGCCACATGCTCCAGCGCGCCGAGGGCAAATGCGGCATCGCGGAGCGTTCGCCCATACGCCGTCTGCGGTGCGTCGACAAAGGCTGATGCGGACGCCAATTCTTCAATTTGACCTGCCCGCAGCACGGCAATCTCATCGGCAAAAGCCGCCGCGTACCCCAGATCGTGTGTCACAATCAGCGCTGCAAACCCCTTCTGTGCCTGCATGTCAGCAATCAGGCGCGCGGTGTGCTTTTGCGTGACTGCATCAAGGGCTGACAGCGGCTCATCAAACAAAATCAATGGCGGGGCGGCGATCAGAGCGCGAAGAATGCCCACGCGTTGCACCTGCCCGATGGAGACCTGATCAGGACGACGGTCCAGCAGGTCAGGTTGCACTTCGAGGGCCGTGCACAGCTTTTCCACTTGAGTTGCGTTCACCGCCAGCTGGTGCGCGACAACCGGTTCCATAACGGAGCGGCGCAGCTCCAGGCGCGGATTAAAAGCCGCGCGCGGTTCCTGCATCACGAGCGCGGGGCGGCACAGCGAAACCGGCGCGCCATTCCAAGACACGCTACCCGCTGAACAGCGGACCAGCCCGAGGATTGCGCCTATAAGGGTGGACTTGCCCGCACCGCTTTCCCCGACCACCGCAAGTGTGCGTCCGGCTTCGAGTGAGAAAGAGACCTGCTGGAGCGCCGTTGAAACGCCGCGTCTGACAGAGATATTGTCGACCGTCAGCATGGCAGTTCCAGCCAATTCCGGTGCGCGCAAAGGGCTTTTGCTGCTCGTGTTTCGGGTGATGCGAGAAACTGTCGGGTCGGTGCATCCTCAACAATGCGCCCTGCCTCCATCACCATTAGTCTGGATACGCGGCGCGCAGCAAGCCCCAGATCATGCGTGATCAGCAGGAGAGCGGTTTGTCGGTCTGTGAGACATTCATCAAGCAAGTCCATGGTCCCGGCTGCCACCACCGGGTCCAGCGCTGACGTCGGTTCGTCCATAACCAGCAGGTCCGGCGCGCCAAACAAAGCCATTGCAATGACAAAGCGCTGCTGCATCCCGCGGCTCCAGCCCCAGGGGCGCTTGCGTAAGTCTCCTTGCTCGATCTGAAGGGCTTTGAACAGCATCTCGCGGCGCATAGCGTCCGGAGCAAGCCCCAAGGCCCGCTCTGCTTCCTGCCAATGAAACATCATCGACCGGAGCGGATCGAGCGCTTCATCCGGGCTTTGCGGGACATGGGACACGCTGACCCCTCGCGCGCGCAACGCGTCCACCAGTTCATGCCCAAGGGTCGACTTGCCGGACCCTGAGCGACCTACAAGCCCGACGCGTTCGCCGGGCTTAAAGTCCACATTCGTGGGATGAAGTATGATCTGGCCCGAACGCTCTGCGCTCAGCCCGTGGGCGTGAAGTGTCATTCGGCGAAGCGTGTCTCGTGCGTGATCCAGTAGGTCTCGGTCGGGTGGACCTGATAGCCGGTCAGACCGGCACGCGCCACAACGGCTTGGCTGACATGAAACACGGGGATAAGCGCAACATCGGTGGCAATGATCTGCTGAACCTCATCGTAAATCCGTTCGCGCTCGGCTTGTTCGAACGTGGTTTGTCCTTTGACCAGAAGGGCGTCAAGCGCTGGATTGGCATAGTTCCCAGCGTTCGAGCCGCCGTCGCTGGCCAACAAGAAACCCAGGATCGAGGCAGGATCGCCCTGTGGCAGCATCACCCATGCTTGTAGGAACATGTCACCGTCGCCGGCCTTCAGCGCATCGTTGCTTGCGCCGTACTCACCCACGCGCACCGACGCTGTGATGCCGATCTGTTGCAGGAAGGCTTGTGTAATCTCCGCCGTAGGAGGGAGTGCCGCGCGAGAGGAATAGGTCAGGATCTCGATCTCAAGCGGTGCGCCATCAAGCATCCACGTCCCGCCCTGTTTGATCGCTCCAGCTTCAGCCAGCAGTTCCTCCGCCCGTACAGGATCATAGGTCGGCGCGATATCAGCAGCCCAACTTTTACCTGCTGGGTAAATAGTGCCCGCAGGCACACCGCCAACGCCGGAAAGAACAGCCTCGACGATGCCATCCCGGTCAATCGCCAGAGAAACGGCCTGTCGGATCAACGGGTTGGCCAGCGGTCCAGAGGCCGCGTTCATCGAATAGAAATAGAGCCGCGCTGTCGGTGCCGTGAAGCCTTGTGCGCCTGTTTCTTGGATGCGCGCAAAATCCGTCTCGGGGTAGTTGATCACCATATCGACGTCACCAGCTTCAAAAGCCAAGGAAGCTGTGGCCGGGTCAGGCGAGGCGACAACGCGCACTTCGTCAAAGCCCGGTTCGCCCATGCGATAGTCGGCGTTTGCCTCAACACGATACGACTGTTCGGGAACGGCCTCGCGGAAAATGTAAGGGCCTGTTGCGTTGATCGGGAAGGCCTCTGACGGCGTGCCAAGTATCGCGACACCGGGATCAGACAGGCTCCATTGGAATGCGGCATTTGGGCTGTTGGTCTCAAAAACCACAACACGGTCACCATCCGCAGACATGCCTGCAAGATCAAGAACACCCGCAATGCGCTTGTTGAATGCAGGATCATTCTCGTCAGAGATCGGGGCAATTGCATCAATAACAGCTTGCGCGGTCACGGGTGTGCCATCGTGGAATGTCAGCCCCTCGCGCAGAGACACGCGCCAGGTTGTGGGTCCAGCCTGCTCGATCGCTTCGGCCAAGCGCGGATAAAGGTTCAGATCATAGTCAATACCCATCAGCGTTTCCGTGACGCCGGTCTGGTTGGACATCCAGCCGTTATAACCAGCGCGCGGGTCCGGCACCTCGGCCGTGGGGCCAAAGGTGACGGAAATGGTAAGCGTATCGTCCTGCGCAGCGGCAGGCGTAGCGGTGCCAAGCGCGATGAGCACGGCGGCAGTCATGCGGGTGAATATCGACATAAAGGTTCCTTCAGAACTGTGTTGGCAGATGGTTGGTGTTGGCGAAGCGGTCGCGCGCCAAGGTGCGGGCTTCCGCTTGCGACAAAAAGGTGAGTGCTTCTTCGGGACTGAGACCCTTCGCACATGCACGGTTCCATACACGGCGGGCTGAGGTGGGGGACCAAGGAAGCGTCGCTTGCGCAAGCCAGTTTCTAAGTGGCGCGGGCAAAGCATCGTAGCTACGCATAGGATCAGCGGCGCGGCGTTTACGATTAAGGGAGGTCGATCCGAGGTTGCGGGTCAAATCTCACCCTCCGGGCGATCAACGACATCTAAGACGAGTACGAGACGTGTCTCTCCCGTGCCTTCGATGGGAGGTGAGCGATGCAACAGACCTGACGCCGGTTTCTCGGGCCAAAGCGTACCCCGCAAAAGGATCGGCGCACCAGTTGCGACTGAGAAGACACGCGCAGGATCCCGGCCGTCAGTTGAAATCCCGTATTGCGTTCCCCGACCTCGATACGTGCAGACAAGCCGTGCTTTGATCGCGTCGATATGGAATTTACGACAGGCATTTGTTGTGACGGCTTGAAGACGCAAGCGGAGATAGGGCGTGTTCATCAGTTCGGTGAACATCCGGGCCAAAGCGCTGACATCACCGATGAGTTGATCGCGTTCGCCGCAGTCTGGCGTTTCTGCCACATCGCAAAGCACTTTGAGCGCAGACGGCACCGCATTGGGTCGCAAGACAATCCGTCCTTGTGGCAGCATGGATGGGTCGAGAGCATTGATCCAGCTCTGGAACTTGGGCATCGGTTGCCTGCGCCAGATCGCAGCAGCGCAACCGGGTTGCTGAAATGTCCTGAGGTCTTCGGGCTTATCACCAACGGCAACGCCAATTGCCGCATTCCTGACCAGGGCACGCGCAATCGTCATGCCGCTTCTTCCTGCCGTCGCCATGCTGGAAACGGATCAGGATAGTTTGGCAAATCATCTGGCCCACTTGTCGCAGTGACAGGTACCAGGCACGCATCCAGCCGCGCCTTAAGGGACGGCCAGTCAATACCGGTGCCAATGAACACAATCTCCTGCCGCCGGTCACCCCATGGTTCTTGCCAGTGTTGCTGCATGTAGTTTCGCGCGCTTTCATGATCGGGCCAATTCTCTTTCGGCACCGAAGCCCACCAGGTGCCAAGCGGCTTGACGCTCGATAAGGCTCCTGCAAGCGAGAACTCGGCCACCCAAACGGGTCTGGTTGATATCCAGAAGTGCCCCTTTGCACGTATAACGCCGGGCAACTCATCGTTCAGGACGCTCAGTATCTTCTCTGGAATGAACGGCAACCGGGCACGATAGACGAAAGACGCGACGCCATACTCTTCGGTCTCTGGCGTATGATCGGCAAAGCCATAAAGCTCCTTCGCCCACATCGGATACTCATGCGCCTTCTCGAAATCGAACATACCAGTATCAAGGATCGCGTCGGCAGCGACATCGGAATGGTCCGTTTCGATGATCTTGGCGTCGGCGTTCAAACTGCGGATGATCTTGCGCGCGGCGTCCGTACGCTCTGGCCCTGCATCGGTCACTTTGTTCAGGATAACCACATCGGCGAATTCAATTTGCTCGACCAGTAGATTGACAAGCGTCCGGTCATCCTCTTCGCCCAGCGTCTCACCACGATCTTTCAGGAAATCATGACTGGAGTAATCGTTCAGCAGGTTCACCGCGTCGACAACCGTTACCATTGTATCCAGTCGGGACACGTCTAACAGGCTGTCGCCGACTGCGTTGCGAAAGTCGAAAGTGGCGGCGACGGGAAGCGGTTCAGAAATCCCGGTGGATTCAATGAGCAGGTAATCGAAGCGGCTCTCCGCTGCCAACCTTCGCACCTCATCCAACAGATCGTCACGCAATGTACAGCAGATGCAGCCGTTCGACATCTCCACAAGCGTCTCTTCGGTGCGGCTCAGCTCCGTGTCTGCCCGCACGAGATCAGCGTCGATGTTCACCTCGGACATGTCATTGACAATGACCGCAACCCGGCGACCTTCACGGTTATTCAACACCCGGTTCAGAAGCGTTGTTTTACCCGCCCCAAGAAATCCAGAGAGGACGGTAACGGGGAGGCGCGTGTCTGACATGTTTGATCTCCTGCAAGGACGGCAACAGTCACGCAACTTACTCAGTTACTAGACGAATGCAACATCTATTGTTACATTGATATCCAACTTGAAGGAACGCCGCCGATGAAACGAAACAGCCGTCTGTCACTCGCCCTGCATACCCTCAGCCATATGGCAGGCGAACCGGGTCGTGTGCGCACGTCTTCCGACATCGCTGACCATGCAGGGACCAATCCAGTTGTTGTTCGGCGTGTGCTCGGGAAACTTCGTCAAGCGGGTCTCTTGTCTTCAGAAAAGGGACATGCCGGTGGGTGGCAGCTTGCCAGATCTGCCGACAACATCACACTTGCAGATGTCTATTTGGCCTTGGACGAAAGGCTCGTGGCAGGAAGCACTGGCGATGCAGAGCCCTCGCATTGTAGCGTCGAAACGGGCCTGCAAGCACGGGTCTCCGAAGTTCTCCAGGACATTGAGGCAAGTCTTGTAGAGCGCTTGCGAGAAACGACAATCACAGACGTTCACCCCAGCAATTGCACTTACTGCGAAAGCTGAGAAATCCCCGCAAGTTCTCTGACCGGTGTACTTCAATGCCATAACGAAGCGCAAAGATCTGACACCGATGCCGGTATGTTGAACCGCAGCTATGTCCGCGTCTCGATGGTTGCTCAGCCAGGCAGCGCGTGCATAGGCCCGCTTTGCCCCCAAAGCCGACCTTTGCGCCCACTAGGGTGCATGTCCCGTTTGGGCCAGTATTCTTGAAGCGGCCAGCTGATGGGAGCCATAAAAGCTAAAGCATCCAGTCAAAGGTGCGCGGGGTCCGCACTTTGACTGTCCGAAGCAATTTTACTGTCGCGATCAATGAAATAACGGCGGGCTCTGATCGGCCCTTGGGGTGTCTTGCGCCGGGCGCACCGTTTCAACGATGGTCAGCTAAAGCGATTATTCTTTGGGAACCCATAGGGCGGACGTTTACCCACACCGGCACGTGCGCCTTTCCATTCGGTCATATCGGGTTCAGTGCGGGTTTTGCCCCCGCCCATTGGCCATGACAGGCCCTCATCCCACGTGAAAGTCGTGATATCGGACAGACCACCGTCAAGTTCCAGCATGCCTTGCCGACCGGCCGCTTTCTTGTATTTCTGAATACGCACGCCTTTGCCCCGGTTCATTTCGGGCAATTCACCCAACTCAAACACAAGGAACTTGGCGTTCTCAGAAACAACGGCAACGTGGTCACCAACGACGCGGTGACAGACCTTTGCGACAGTGTCTTTGACATTCAAGACCTGTTTGCCGCTCCGGGTTTGGGCAACGACCTCTTCCTCTGGCACGACAAACCCGTTGCCTTCCGCAGACGCGACCAGCAGCTTTTCACCCGGCTTGTGGATCAGGAAATCCACGATTTCGACGTCATTGGGTAAATCAACCATCAAACGCAGCGGCTCTCCCATGCCGCGCCCGCCGGGCAGATTGGTAGCGCCAACTGTGTAGAAACGACCATTGGCCCCAAAGACCAGCAGTTTGTCGGTGGTTTCCGCATGGAAGATGAAACGCGGGCCGTCACCATCCTTGAACTTCAACTCTCGCGTCAGGTCGATATGCCCGGTCATTGCCCGGACCCAACCCATTTGCGAGCAAACGACCGTAATCGGTTCACGCTCGATCATCGCCTCAAGCGGGACCTCGACCACTTCGGCGGCCTCGGCGAATTGCGTGCGCCGCGCGCCGCCCGCACTGTCGCGGCCAAACACCTTGCGGGTTTCGCGCAACTGCTCGGCTATCTTGGCCCATTGCAGATCGTCGCTTTCCAGCAAATCCTCGATATCCGCGCGCTCCTCCATCAAGGCGTCACGCTCAGCGATCAATTCCAGCTCTTCCAGACGGCGCAAGGACCGCAGGCGCATGTTCAGGATCGCTTCGGCCTGGATTTCAGACAGCGACACCTCTGGATCAGCGCCCGGCACGATGGGCGAACGATAGTCAGCTTCTGACGTTGCGCGCACATGTTCTTGCGCCCAGTCCTCGACCATCAAGGCCTGCTTGGGGTCGTCGTCGTAGCGGATGATATCAATGACGCGGTCCAGATGCAGGAAGGCGATGATGAACCCTTCAAGAACCTCAAGCCGGTGGTCAATCTTTTCCAGCCGGTACTTGCTGCGCCGCACCAGCACGTCGCGGCGGTGATCAAGAAACGCGCGCAGCACTTCTTTGAGCGAACAGACCTTCGGCGTCAGCCCGTCAATCAACACATTCATGTTCAGGCTAAACCGCGTCTCCAGATCAGAGTTGCGGAACAGCATCCCCATCATGACCTCTGGATCGACAGTTTTGGCGCGCGGTTCCAGCACAACGCGGATATCGTCGGCGCTTTCATCGCGCACGTCAGCGAGCAAGGGCACTTTCTTAAGCTGGATCACCTCGGCCAGCTTTTCAATCAGCTTGGACTTTTGCACCTGATAGGGGATCTCGGTCACAACAACCTGCCATGTGCCGCGGCCAAGATCCTCAACCTCCCATTTAGCGCGCAGACGGAACGCGCCGCGTCCTGTGCGGTAGGCTTCGGCTATATTGTCAGCCGGTTCCACGATCACGCCGCCGGTCGGGAAATCGGGACCGGGGATGTAGTTCAGCAGCGTATCGTCGCGTGCATCCGGCGTTTTGATCAGATGCAGGCAGGCATCAATCAGTTCATGCAGATTATGCGGCGGGATGTTCGTGGCCATCCCCACGGCAATCCCGCTGGACCCATTGGCAAGAAGGTTCGGGAATGTGGCCGGCAAGACTGCCGGCTCGGTCAGCCGCCCATCGTAGTTGTCGCGGAAATCGACGCTGTCCTCGGACAAGCCCTCAAGCAACGCCTCGGCGGCGGCGGTCATCCGTGCCTCCGTGTAACGGGACGCAGCAGGGTTATCGCCGTCGATATTGCCAAAGTTACCTTGGCCATCCACCAGCGGATAACGGACGTTGAAATCCTGCGCCAAACGCGCCATCGCATCATAGATCGCAGCATCACCATGCGGGTGGAAGTCGCCCATCGTATCGCCGCTGATCTTCGCAGACTTCAGAAAACCGCCCGTCGGCGACAGACGCAGCCGCGACATCGCATAAAGTATCCGACGATGAACTGGCTTAAGCCCATCGCGCGCATCAGGCAGCGCGCGGTGCATGATCGTGGACAGCGCATAGGTCAGATACCGGTCGCCAATGGCGCGCCGGAGCGACTCTGTGACGTCGTTTGGGCCAAGATCGGTATCTGTCTCATCACTCATGTGCTATGGTGTAACGATGAGCGATTCTGGCGTAAAGCGGGGAATATTCCCCGTGCGCTGCGACGTCAGGTATTGTTCAGTATTTGTGCTGCTAAGTTAACGATTTCTTTGTCCGGGGGGACTGCCACATGCCAAAACTGATAACCGCCAGTAGCTTTCTGCTGTTTTGGGTCTTTTACGAAATGTCAGGGGGCGCTGACTTTACGCCGCGTGAACGCGAAGTTATTTCGCGAGCGCCGTTTGCGAAGTTAACGGATCAACAGACCGCTGAGCTACGCCCAATCGCCGCGCCTTTGGTCACAAATGCCGCGTTCAACACTGTCGAAACAGAGGCACTGCCAGCGGTTGCGACCGTCACCGCGGAAGCTGTCGTGATTGAACAGGTCGAACAAACCGCAGCACCAGTCGAGATCGAAGAGCCTGCATTTACTGTGGTGTATGTTGCGGGCACACGGGTGAACCTGCGCGAAGGCCCAGGTACAAACCATTCGGTGCTGGATACATTGGCGCAAGGAACAGCGGCAGAGCTTGTGGCGACCAATGATGATGGTTGGGCACAAATTCGCCTGACTGACGGTAGTCAGATTGGCTGGATGGCTGCACGGCTGCTGTCTGACAGCTAAGCACGCTTGCCACATAGGCCCTGTCCAGTGCAGACAGGGCTTATGACACAAAAAACTATTCTTATCACCGGCGCATCCTCTGGCATTGGTCTTGATGCCGCACGAGGCTTGCGCGATGCAGGTTGGCGCGTTTTTGCAAGCTGCCGCAAAGAACAAGACTGCCACCGCTTGCGATCAGAAGGGTTCGAGAGCCCGCGCATCGACTACACCGACCCCGACAGCATCGTGACCGGATTGGCAGAAACGCTTGAGGCGACGGGCGGCACACTGGACGCGCTTTACAACAACGGGGCCTACGCCTGCCCCGGCGCGGTCGAAGACCTACCTGTCGCAGCTTTGCGCGACATTTTCGAAACCAACGTCTTTGGCTGGCACGAACTGACCCGCCTTGTGATCCCGGTGATGCGGGCACAGGGGCATGGGCGGATCGTCAATTGTTCATCCGTGCTTGGCTTTATCCCGATGATGTGGCGTGGGGCTTATGTTTCGACAAAATATGCGCTTGAGGGACTGACCGATGTTTTGCGGATCGAGATGAGCGACACACCCATCAAGGTGATCCTAATAGAGCCGGGGCCAGTGACATCCAATATCCGCCAAAACGCGATCCCACAGTTTGAAAAATGGATTGATTGGGAAAACTCTGCGCGGGTCGCTCAATACCCCGAACTGCGCAAGCGACTATACGAAAGCAGCGGCCCCGACAGGTTTGAACTTCCCCCTTTGCCGTGACCAAGAAACTGCTTCACGCGCTGACATCACCCCGACCAAAACCACGCTACTACGTCACGACGCCGACCTATCTAATGGGTTTCCTGCGGCGCATATTGCCGACGCGACTGCTCGACGCTGTGATTTTGCGGGCCTGAGGGTTTCCTTCGCCGCTGTCCCTGCTACATCGCGGAGGACAAGTTTAAAGGACATCGAGACATGGCAGACGACCCGCTTTTTTGGCTGATGACAATTTCTGTACTGGTTGTGCTTGGTGTCCTGATGTGGGGCATGGGCAGTTTTGGTAAAGGGGGCGAATATAATCGCAAAAATGCCAACAAGATCATGCGCTGGCGGATTGGCGCACAACTCTTTGCCGTCATCATGATCGTTCTGTTTGTCTATCTACGCGGTGAAGGAAGCTGACCTATGGTTGTTCTCAACAAAATCTACACAAAGACCGGTGACGCGGGCGAAACCGCCCTTGGCAACGGCAGCCGCGTGGCAAAGCATTCCTTGCGGGTGACGTCCTATGGCACCGTTGACGAAACGAACGCGACCGTTGGTTTGGCGCGCCTACATGCGACAGGTGACATGGATGCGCAGCTTGCCATGATCCAAAATGACCTCTTTGATCTGGGCGCGGACCTGTGCCGCCCGGACATGGAAAAAGATGGAGAGGCCGAATACCCGGTGCTGCGCATGACCGATGCGCAGGTTGAACGGCTTGAAGGCCAGATCGACGAAATGACCAAGGCAGTTGAACCCCTACGCAGCTTTATCCTGCCGGGCGGATCGGCTTTAGCGGCCCATCTGCACCTGTGCCGCACAGTATCGCGTCGCGCCGAACGTCTGACGGTAGAGTTGGCGACGATGGAATCGGTGAACCCGGCGGCAGTGAAATACCTCAACCGCTTGTCGGACTGGTGTTTTCAAGCCTCACGCATCGCCAATGACAATGGCAAAGATGACGTGCTGTGGGTGCCGGGCGCGAACCGCTAACCAGGGCAAACCCGGATCAAACTGAAACGCGCACCTGACGCGCACGTCAAGAACGTGGCGTCCCCAGACATGGGCGCGTCGATTTTACACTGTTTTCGCGCGCCCGCGCAGGATAACAACAATCTGAGAAGTTAATTGATCAGATTCTTAGGAGAAGAACGCAGATGAAGGTCCTCGTACCCGTCAAGCGCGTGATCGACTACAACGTGAAGGTTCGCGTCAAAGCGGATGGTTCCGGTGTTGATCTCGCCAATGTCAAAATGTCGATGAACCCATTCGACGAAATTGCAGTGGAAGAAGCGATCCGCTTACGCGAAGCAGGCAAAGTCGAAGAAGTCGTCGCTGTATCAATCGGCGTGAAGCAAAGCCAGGAAACACTGCGAACGGCCCTTGCTATGGGTGCTGATCGCGCAATCTTGGTTGTGGCCACAGATGACGTACATAACGACATCGAACCACTGGCTGTTGCAAAAATCCTGGCCGCTATCGTCAAAGAAGAGGCGCCGGGTCTGGTCCTTTGCGGCAAGCAAGCGATTGACAATGACATGAACGCGACCGGTCAGATGACATCTGCCCTGTTGGGGTGGTCACAGGCCACATTCGCATCCGAAGTCGACATCGACGGCGACAGCGCGACCGTCACACGCGAAGTGGACGGCGGCCTGCAAACGATCAAAGTAAAGATGCCAACGATCATCACCGTTGACCTGCGACTGAACGAGCCACGCTATGCATCCTTGCCCAACATCATGAAGGCCAAGAAAAAGCCTTTGGATGAAAAGACACCCGCCGACTACGGCGTTGATGTCGCACCACGCCTAAGCATCGTCAGCACAACAGAGCCAGAGGCCCGCAAGGCCGGTATCATGGTCGGATCCGTTGACGAACTGGTCGAGAAACTTAAAGAAGCGGGGGCTGTATAATGGCTGTTCTTCTCATTGGTGAAGTAACTGACGGCGCATTGGCTGTTGATGCAACAGCAAAAGCGGTCACTGCGGCGCAAGCGTTGGGCGACGTTACTGTTCTATGTGCCGGTGCCTCTGCCAAAGCGGCAGCAGATGAAGCCGCGACAATTGCGGGGGTGTCCAAGGTGCTTTGCGCCGAAGATGCGGCCCTTGGTCATCGTTTGGCAGAACCAACTGCGGACCTGATTGTCTCACTTGCTGGCGACTACGATCATATCGCAGCACCGGGGACAACAGACGCCAAGAACGTGATGCCACGTGTGGCAGCCCTTTTGGACGCAATGGTCATTTCGGAAGTCACGGCGATCGTTGACGCAGAAACATTCGAGCGTCCAATCTATGCGGGTAACGCGATCCAGACCGTGAAATCGGCTGATGCAAAGAAGGTGATGACAATCCGGACAGCGGGTTTCGACGCCGCTGAAATGGGTGGCTCTGCCGCCGTGGAAAGCATCGGTGCAGCCGGTGATCCCGGTCTATCCGAATGGGTCGAAGACAAAGTTGCCGCGTCAGACCGTCCAGAGCTGACATCTGCCGGTGTGGTGGTGTCCGGCGGTCGTGGTGTCGGGTCCGAAGAAGACTTTGCACTGATCGAAACACTTGCCGACAAGCTGAATGCGGCTGTTGGTGCGTCTCGCGCCGCTGTCGACAGCGGCTATGCGCCAAACGATTGGCAGGTTGGTCAGACGGGTAAGGTGGTTGCGCCGGATCTTTATGTCGCGGTTGGCATTTCAGGTGCGATCCAGCACCTGGCCGGCATGAAAGACAGCAAGATCATCGTCGCCATCAACAAAGACGAAGAAGCGCCAATTTTTCAGGTTGCTGACTACGGATTGGTTGCAGACCTCTTTGATGCGGTGCCGGAACTGACCAGCAAGCTCTGATCTGGACCAAATGACAATTTGAGGGGCCCGCGCACCAGCGCGGGCCTTTTCATATCTCATAGAGCGTATCGCGAAGCTTGGGAATAAGCGCAGCGCTCGCCTCTGCATGACAATCCACACCCAACATTTCGGACGCTGCTTTTTCCTGAGATGTGGGAAAATACATACCTTGCGTCCCCTGCGCCCTTGCACTGTCAGACGGATTCGCGACGACGACACCTTTGACTAGAGGGCGCAACTCCTCGATCATCGCTTCGGTGATGAACAGGGGATCAACCTGCAATTGATTTGGTCGCTTTGACCAGTGTTCATCGCTCAACTCATCCTCAGAAAACCACAGCAAGATGGTGCGATCACCGATTTGCCCCAGCATATTGCGCATCCGGGCAAGCCAGGCCTCTCGCAATTCGCTGACCACGGTTTCAAACCGTTCGATTGATTTGGTATGGAGCGCGCTGAGCATGTGGCGAGTGAAGGAAAACTCTGAAAAATCGACGTCCGGATAAATCGCCTGCAACACGGTTGATGCGCGCAAAAAACGGTCATTTCGGCGCGGATGGACCGAATAGAAGCGATTTGACAGATAGTTCGCGCCCATAACCTGCACCACCGTCAAGTCAGCCTCGGCACAGATACCCATGACGGTTGGATCGTTCACAAAGGCGTCAATGCCGCCATTCACGCACCCAAAGTTGACGCAGGTCTGGCGCATTGCCTTTTCAACAAGTGTTGGAAACGGCTTTTCAATGAACTTGCCATATGTTTCTGTTCCGCCAATGAACGCGAGATACGGAAGATCCAGGCGCTTGCGCGGCCCGCGAAACAGCATCCGCGAATTTCCATAGCGACACGGCGAATACGACAAATCACCCGTTTCGATTTTCTCATGTTTCATGGCTTTGACCCCTTTAATCTACTCACCCAAGACGCAGATCTCGTCGAAATCCTTTGCCAATTCGCTAATGCGCATATTCGTTAAAATTTTTACGCAAAACCCCGCCTTGATGCCGCCCCCCGCAGAGGCCTATGGTGCAGCAAACCGACAAGGGGCTGATCATGGCAATTGAACAAGTAGGCATCGTAGGCGCTGGCCAGATGGGAAACGGGATCGCGCATGTTTTTGCCCTCGCCGACTATCAGGTGCTGCTGACTGACATCAGCCAGGATGCGCTGGACGCCGCCATTGCCTTGATCGATCGGAATTTGGATCGGCAAGTCAGCAAAGACCTGATCACCGCCACGCAAAAGGCCGATGCATTGAAGCGTATTGGCACAACGCAGACCCTGACCGATCTTGGTAAGACGGATTTGATCATCGAGGCCGCAACAGAGCGTGAAACGATCAAGACCGCGATTTTCGAAGATTTGGTACCGTATCTTAAGCCCGATACGATCCTGACCTCGAACACATCGTCGATTTCGATCACCCGGTTGGCATCACGCACAGACCGGCCCGAAAAGTTCATGGGCTTCCACTTCATGAACCCGGTGCCGATCATGCAGCTGGTCGAATTGATCCGCGGCATTGCCACGGATGAACCGACCTTCAAAGCGTGTCACGCAGTTGTCGAACGCTTGGGCAAGACGTCGGCCACGGCAGAGGATTTTCCAGCATTCATCGTGAACCGTATCCTGATGCCAATGATCAACGAGGCGATCTATACGCTGTACGAAGGCGTGGGGTCGGTACAGTCGATTGATACGTCCCTGAAACTGGGTGCAAATCACCCTATGGGCCCGCTGGAACTGGCGGATTTTATCGGTCTCGATACCTGCCTCGCGATCATGAATGTTTTGCATGATGGCCTAGCCGACACCAAATACCGCCCCTGCCCCTTGCTGACCAAATATGTGGAAGCCGGATGGTTGGGCCGGAAGTCGCAGCGCGGCTTCTATGACTACCGCGGCGATGTGCCAGTGCCAACGCGCTAGACGACCGCAAACAGCGACAAGCCCGGTTCAGCAAATGCCACGGGGACAAGGACGGTGAAATTCAACTGATTCTGTGATATACTTCTGTTATTTTAAGAAGGAATTTTATCATGGATATTGGCAACGCCCTTATTGGGTTCTTTATTACTATTCCGTTTCTCGACGAAATTATCGGCGAGGCACATGAACAAGGCAGCATCGCAACGCGCGCCGATCTTGGCGATCTCCCCTACCCGGATGTGGGCCTTCGTCATGTGTCTGCGGCACTCGATCGCCCGGTTCTGACAACCGTCGATGCACCCTTTCAGCCGCTTTTGCGTCTTGTCGGTACGCTGGAGCTTCGCGCGGCTGGCGACCCAGACGGCCCGGTTCTTGAGACACGCCCACTCGACCTCGGGCTTCGTCTTGATTTAACGGTGACCAACGATGCAGACGCAGTCCCTATCATCGGCTTTCAGGCATCCGGGGCCGAACCACCTGTGATCCCTGACGAACTGGCTCCTTTCATCAATCTTTTGATTGGCGCACCGCAGTTGCAAGCCATTTTGGCGGATTTTCAGCTTCCGCTTTTCGAAGATCTGATCGACGCGGCGGGTGTGGCACTATTTCCCGATGCGGCCACCCCACCCGACCCCGAAGACTACGCCACCTTGCCGCAGCTCCTGCCCGGAGACGCAAGTTCTGCGCCTTGCATCGCAGCATTCGTGGCGGCGCCCGGCACAGCGTTGGCACCCGGCCTGACCACATCGCCCGTCAGATCGGGCAACGAGCTGGGTATTGGGTATAGCGAGACATTCCTCAACCTCTCACTTGCCGCAGGTGCCGCCGCCCAAGTTGGGCAATCCGTTGATGGCGCAGAGATCCAAAGCCTCAGCCTGACAATGGGCGATGGTGTGATTGATGTGGATGGCCGTGCCGAAAAAAGCGGCGCGGACATTACCTTTACCGGCCCCATCACGCTCAGCTTCCGACGATCATCAAGCACGCTGATCACCAACGCCGATCAGGTCGATGTTGATGTCGACCTGCCGTGGTACCTTTGGTTCTTCACGGCCGTTGCATTTCTCCTTGGTCCCATCGTCGGCATGATCTTCACCAGTCAAATCGTGTTTCCAGCACTTGATGATGCGTCCGAAGCGCCCGAGAAAGTCCGCGGCGGACTGGTCGGCACATTGACCAGCCAACTCGCGCGGCTTGTTGGTGCACTTTCCAGCACTGACAACTTTGCAGGTATTGAGGGCTATGCCATCACCGATTCAGCCCGGTTCGAGGGCAACGGTATGGCGTTCTTTGCGGAAGTTATCGTCAGCCCACTTGTCAGCGAAATCGTCGACGCCCGTCGCTATCGTTCGCTGTGGTATCAAAAGTACGATAGTCCATTTCAGGAATTCGACCTCGCGAACGGGCGCACCTATCCAACCCGCGATCTTGCCCTGCTGATGATCAATGGGCTTATTGAGATCCCCGGTTATCACGGCGTTGATGGCCCGACGCGTCTCTATGTACGCGGCAATCCGGACGGCGCGATTGGCAACAATCTTGATGAGCGTTTTCCGGGAACGGTCGAGCCTGACTTTGGATAAGGGCGTTGGCAGCTGGTATAGTTCCAGAGAGCGCGTAGTTGCGGGTTACTCCCGCAACTTCAGCGTCTCCTCACGCATCCAATCCATGCAGGCACGCTGATCCTTCAGGCGCTCTTTGACTTCTTCTTCGTCGAAGGGATGACCTACGACCGGCTTTTGCGGCCGTCCGCAGGCATTCACAATCTCATGGATTAACAGGCTCTGGCGCAACGTCGCTGAAATCTGGTTGGCCATTTGATACCAACGGGAGTTGGCACCGGGGAAAAACAATGGAACGACGCGCGCGCCGGACATACGGATCATCTTGGCGGTAAAGAGGTTCCATTCATCCTCTATCATCGGACCAAAGAGCGAATTGGAGGACGCCACAACACCCGACGGGAAAATAGCGATCACGCCACCATCTTTCAGATGGGCCATCGCGGCCTTGCGCATTTCAACCATCTTTGCCTGCGCGTCTTCTTCATGTGGGAAAGGCACAGGGATCAGGAAATTACCTGCATCTTCATCAATATCTGTCAGAAAGGCGCGCGTCAGGATGCGATAATCTGTGCGGACCCGGCCGATTAGGTCAGCCATGACCATGCCATCAACCATCCCGTGCGGGTGATTGGCTACCACGACGACAGGGCCCGTTTTGGGGATCCGGTCAAGCTGTTCTTGTGGGGTGATCAGATCGATACCCATCACATCCAGTGCGCCACGCCAAAATGCCTGACCATGAAATTTTCCGCGTTTTTCAAACTTGCGGATCATACGGATGATATGAATCTTGCCGGAAAACCATTCGATGGTCTTGATGATGGTCCGCTTAACGGGGCTGTCGAATGTGTTGGAATAGGTCAGCGCGCCACGATCATAGACACGCGGCGGGGTCTCTGGGGTCACGGCACTGACAGAGGCTTTGGGGGTCGTTTCGGTCAATGCGCTTGTCCTATTCGATCCGCTTGCACATCAGTCGCCTTCACCAAATTTATCAGCGACGAGATTTTCGATGGCCGCAGCAAGCTCTGCGGCCTGAGAGCCCTTTGTTTCAACGTCAATAAAGGTTCCAATGGAAGCTGCCAACATTAAAAGCCCCATGATGCTATCACCACTCGTGCTTTCGCCATCTTTGCTGACAATCGCAGCTGCGTCAAAGCTCTCGACCACTTCAACCAGTTTTGCCGAAGCGCGCGCATGCAGTCCCTTGATATTCTGAATTTCCAGACGTTTGGTTGTCATTGCGGCAAGCCACCATTGTGGCTGTTGATGTACTTATGCGCAGCGATGATCGCCGCCTCAACGGCGTCCGGGACCGTGCCATTGCGGGATTTGGCTAGTTTGATCAGCATGGGCAGGTTTGCACCATAAAGAATGCGGCGGTTGTCCGGGCTGCAGGCACGTAGTGACAGGTTGGTTGGCGATCCGCCAAACATGTCTGTCACAATCACAACGCCATCGCCGGTATCAACACGATCAGCGGCATCGCAGATTTCCGTCTGCTTGGTCGCGCGGTCATCTTCGGGCTCTATCGCGATGCTGATCATACCGGGCTGAGGACCAACAACATGTTCCACCGCCGCGCGATATTCCTGCGCCAATCCACCATGGGCCACGATGACGATACCGATCAAACCACTTGTTCCTTACTCGATTGCACTTCACGTCGCTCTAATTCGCGGTGTCGTTTAGACACATGCCACCCATCTTGCGCAAGAGATTCCGCCATACGTTCCGTCAGGGCAACCGAACGGTGTTGCCCTCCAGTACACCCAAAGCCGATCGAAAGATGCGCTTTGCCTTCATCCATGTGGGCGGGCAGCAACAGATCCACCAGCGACTTGACCCGCTCAAAGAACGAGATCGAACCGGGGATCGGCGGCGACATAAGCGGCGACTGCCGGATCGCGCCCGTCCAGTTTGCGCAGATCTTCTTCCCAATGCGGGTTCTGCAAGAACCGGCAGTCCATCACGATATCCATGCCGCGCGGCAGCCCGCGCTTGTAGGAAAAGGAATGCAGCGTGACACCAAGTTGATGATTTTCGCCTGTGCCGAACCATTGCGCGACCTCTGCTTTGGCATCGTGTGGCGACATACCTGTGGTGTCGATCAAGACATCAGCCCGCGCACGGATCGGGATCAGCAGCTCGCGCTCGGCTGAAATGCCGGCCAAAGGTGGCCCGGCAGGTGCAAGCGGGTGTCTGCGCCGCGTTTCGGAATACCGCCGCAACAGATCTTCTTCGGCGGCGTCCATGTACAAAACCTGCGCCATCAAGCCGCTTTGCTCTGTCAGCCTGTCAATCGTTGCAATCAGCGCGTTGGTCCCAAAATCACGGTTGCGCACATCAACACCCAGCGCCAAAGGTCGCGCGGGCGGCGGACCATCCAACAAGCGCGGCAGCAGGGAGAGTGGCAGATTATCAATCACCTCATAGCCCAGGTCTTCCAATGCATTGATTGCGGTTGTGCGACCGGCACCGGACGGACCCGTTACCAACACCACGGCCGGTGCTGATCTTGAAGGGTCCCGACCTGCCTTGGTCATCTGTCACTCCAGCCCGCTTTGAGGATTTGCAGAATTGCCGCTGCAAAATGTGGCGCATCGACCCTGTAGATCAAGGGCACATCACATCCCAAAGCCGTGAAAAGGCGCTGGGGTGGCAAACGCTCTGCCTCTGGGCGATCCAGATCGACAACCAGTACAACCCTGGCCTGCATGTCGTAGCTTGCGTTTAATATCCCAACCCGCCGCGCCTCTATCAAGCCGGCGATTGTGTCCGGACAGTGCGCTGTCAGTTCCCCATCATGCGCACTCAGACGGACACCATCGTCGGCGACCAACGTGCACCCCAGTGCCATCAGCGACAAACCCAGTGATGATTTTCCGGAACCTGATGCGCCTACGATCAATGCTGCGCGGCCCTGCCATGCCACGCAGGTCGCATGCATGGTGTCCGACGCTATCACGCCACGCCCCTAGATTGGCAGGCCAACAACAAAGCGCGCGCCAAGCGGCTCTGACGTTGGATCGGCATCTGTCGGGCGAATATTCTCGGCCCAGATGACACCTGCATGTGCTTCGACAATCTGCTTCGAGATCGCCAGCCCAAGGCCGGAATTGTTACCGAACTGGCCTTCAGGTCGTTCGGAATAGAAACGCTGGAAAATCTTGGTCAACGCATCGTCGGGTATGCCGGGGCCCGTGTCCTCGACCACGACCAGAACACGGTTTTGTCGTGTGCGCGCCCAAACCCTGATCGCGTCACCCCTGTCACAAAAGGAAATCGCGTTTGTGATCAGGTTTACAAATACCTGCGCCATCCGCCCTTCAAGACCTTGGACATGGATCGGCTCTTCGGGCAGATCTGCCACAAAGTCCACGCCGCGCTGCTTGGCGTCTTTACCCAGAAACTCTGCAATGTTGCCCAGCATGTTGATCAGATCGAAGGTTTCCTCTTCTTCCTTGACCAGTTCACTGTCGAGGCGAGAGGCGTTGGAGATATCGCTCACAAGACGATCAAGCCGTTTGACATCATGCTCAATCACCTCAAGCAAACGCTCGCGTTGATCGTCCCTTTTCGCAACGCGCATAGTCCCAACGGCTGAGCGCAACGAGGCCAAAGGGTTCTTGATTTCGTGGGCAACGTCAGCGGCGAACTGTTCATTACCCTCGATCCGTTCATACAAGGCCGCAACCATGCTGCGCAATGCGGCGGACAAACGTCCGATTTCATCCGGCCGTCCACTGAGGTCAGGAATGCGGACCCGTCCGGGTGACATCTTGCGCGCATTCTTTTCCTGGCTCGCCTCAGCGGCTGTTGCCAGTCTGGCCAACGGATTGGCAATCGTTGAAGCCAGCACAAGGCTAAGGCCAATACTGACCAGCACACCAACAAAGAACAGGCGCAAGAACTGCTCGCGCTCGCGCCGGACGAGGCTATCAACTTCACCAGCCGCCGTTGTCACGGCGATCACGCCGACCGCAACGCCATTGCGCATGATTGGTGTGGTGACCACAAAACTGGTGGCACCCTCGATCTCAGACGCCTCGAGCTGCGTCCCCTCGGTGACCGCCTGGCGCACGTTTTCCTGCGAAAGCTGGATCAAGGCCTGCTCTTCGCTTAGCTGCTCTTCTCCGAATGTGCCCAAGCTGACCATTCCGTCCCAAAGTGAAACGAGAAAATCCAAAATCACCGTGCCGCCTGTTTGGGCCTCAAGATCTGCGATTTGGCTTTCGTTCAAGCCACCGGTGGCACGCGCTACCAATGTGGTATCGGGGGCAAAGACCGACACTTCGACACCGCCGCGCAGGTTCAGACCTTCAAGGGTCGCGGTCGGATTGATCCCATCAGCCGTGACCAGATTGACGGGCGCAACGGTCGGCAACTGGGCCTCAAATACATCAGCAATCAATTGCGCTTCGTTGACCAAACCGTTCGCACGCTGAAACGCGAGACTGTCACGCGACGGGCTGAGGTAAAGCACACCGGAAATCAACAGGATCAGCGCGATCAGATTGAAAGTAACGATCTTGCGGGCAATCGGTGACCGCCTGAGCGCGAAAAGGCGACCGCCCGGGACTTCTTCGACGTCGATATCGTCGGTCACAAGATCTGGGTCGACCCAATCATCACCCAAAACAAGATCGGGCGTGCGCGCTGCTGCGCGCACGGACTTGAGGTCGCGGACGTCAATCTTTGGGGCGGCACTCATGCCTTGCTACTCTTCGTTGTAGCGGTACCCGATGCCGTAAAGGGTCTCGATTGCGGAAAACTCATTGTCAGTGTTACGCATCTTCTTACGCAGCCGTTTGATGTGGCTATCGATCGTACGATCGTCCACGTACACTTGATCATCATAGGCCACATCCATCAGCTGATCGCGGCTTTTGACAAAGCCGGGCCGCTGCGCAAGCGCCTGCAACAACAAGAATTCGGTCACTGTAAGGGATACGTCTTTCCCTTTCCACTTCACTGCATGGCGCAGCGGGTCCATTACCAACTCACCGCGGACCATCACTTTGGTATCCTCGGTCTCTTCAATCTCTTCACCGGCCAGCGCATCTTGACGACGCAAGAGTGCCCTGATCCGTTCGACCAATAGACGCTGTGAAAATGGCTTTTTTACGTAATCATCCGCACCCATACGCAAACCGAGGACTTCGTCGATTTCGTCATCCTTAGACGTCAGGAAAATAACGGGCATGGAGGTCTTTTGGCGCAGACGCTGGAGCAGATCCATGCCGTCCATCCGTGGCATTTTAATGTCCAAGACGGCCATATCCGGCATGCGTTTGTTGAACGCTTCAAGCGCAGAGAGCCCATCATTGTAAGTCTCAACCTCAAAGCCTTCCGCTTCGAGGGTCATCGAAACGGACATAAGGATGTTCCTGTCATCATCGACAAGTGCAATTCTGGACATCAAAGAGCCCCTTCATTCGCTGTACCGACGCTCTTGTTGGCGCTGAGACTAGGTTTTCACTGTTTTATTGAGACGAATCAATAGTTAACTCTGATATCGCCACACATTCGCCTTAATTGGGTTAATTTTGTCAGCTTGCCCGAAATTCGGAGCGCTCGTTTCACCATACGGCATGTTGGTTGCGCTAACATGAAAATGGTTGCGCTAACTACGGGTTACTGGGGTATCGGCCCTTGAAAGCTTGGTGTTATGGAAGGTTATCGCCGGCCACGACGGCCACTTCAAAAAGGAGCGAACCCATGGACCACGGTACGGTCAACCCATCGATGAAACTTGAGGATCAAGGCATCACAGGGCTGGGTTATGTCTATTACAACCGCTCTGAGGCTGAACTGCATGATGCCGCTGTCGCAGCCGGTGAGGGTGTGACAGGCAAGGGCGGCACCTTCCTCGTCTCGACCGGCAAGCACACGGGCCGGTCGCCGAAAGACAAATTTGTCGTCAAAACCGACGATGTCGTCGATACGATCTGGTGGGACAACAACCCGCCGATGGAGCCCGCACATTTCGATGTGCTTTACACAGATATGCTGGCGCATATGAAAGGCGGAACATATAACGTCCAAGACCTGTTTGGTGGCGCTGACCCTGCGCATCGTCTGGATGTCCGCGTCGTGACCGAGCTGACATGGCACGGCTTGTTCATCCGTCACATGCTGCGCCGGCCGGATGCGTCTGAGCTTGAGACGTTCACACCCGATTTCACGGTGATCAACTGCCCGACCTTCAAAGCGGACCCTGCCAAGCATGGCTGCCGGTCCGAAACCGTGATCGCCATGAATTTTGAGAAGAAACTGATCCTGATTGGCGGGACCGAGTACGCGGGCGAGAACAAGAAGTCCGTCTTCACGCTGCTCAACTACCTGTTGCCTGAAAAGGGCATCATGCCGATGCACTGTTCGGCCAATCACGCGCCGGGCAACCCGGTTGATACGGCGGTCTTCTTTGGTCTGTCCGGCACAGGTAAAACCACATTGTCCGCTGACCCAACCCGCGTGTTGATCGGCGACGACGAACATGGCTGGTCTGATCGCGGCACCTTCAACTTCGAAGGCGGTTGCTATGCCAAGACCATTGGGCTGGACCCAGAGGCGGAGCCGGAAATTTACGCGACCTGCGAAATGCCGCACACCGTGATCGAGAATATGGTCTTCGATCCTGAAACGCTGGAACTGGACTTCGAAGACGACAGTCTGACCGCGAACATGCGTTGCGCATACCCGCTCAACTACATCTCAAACGCGTCGGACAGCGCGCTGGGCGGGCACCCCAAGAACATCATCATGCTGACCTGCGATGCCTTTGGTGTGCTTCCACCCATTGCCCGCCTGACACCGGCGCAGGCAATGTATCACTTCCTGTCTGGCTTTACCTCTAAGGTGGCCGGCACAGAACGTGGGGTGACTGAACCAGAACCCACGTTCAGCACCTGCTTTGGCGCACCCTTCATGCCGCGACGGCCGGAGGTCTATGGCAACCTGCTGCGCACCAAAATCGCAAGCCACGGTGCAACTTGCTGGCTGGTCAACACTGGCTGGACAGGCGGCGCCTATGGCACTGGGTCGCGGATGCCGATCAAGGCAACACGTGCGCTGCTGTCCGCTGCTTTGGACGGCACATTGATCGAAAGCACATTCCGCAAGGACCCACATTTTGGTTTCGAAGTCCCCGTTTCAGTAGATGGCGTCGATGATGGCTTGTTGAACCCGCGCGATACGTGGGCCGACAAGGCGGGTTACGACGCGCAGGCCGAAAAGCTGGTGACGATGTTCTCCGATAACTTTGAAAAATATGTCCCTTTCATTGACGACGATGTGAAAGCGGCAGCCATCGGGTAAATGCCCATCACCGACATCGTGATCGAGATTTGGGTTTAGTTGATCGCAAGAACCACTAATATAGAGCGCATGGTCTACCGTGCGCTCTTTCTTATCTGTCTCTGCATGCCGCATTCTGCGCGCGCTGAAATCACGAAGTCAGATCTGATCTTGTCGATCGAAGCGGGGTTGATTTGCCCCCCAGATGACATGGCGACTGCGCCCGCGCCCGATACACTGGCAGGCACAACTAATATCATTTTGGACGAGCCCCCTTTTGCCACGCGCGGGCATCAGGTTCCGGCGGTGATGGGTCTTGGGTTTGGGATCAAATCGCAGTCACTAGCGACCCAAGGGATCGGAGCCGTCACAATGGTTGTCACCCATCCCCCGATGGGACCAACCGGCGCCACGCAACAGCAGTTTCAGACAAGGATCAACGGAAGCAATCCGTCTTTGACGTTTTACTCGTTCGATCACAGATATGAATTGGTCCGTGGCAGCTGGACGATGACCGCATTTTCAGATGGCGCGCAGCTCTTCGCGGTCAGTTTCGAAGTAGTTGATCCGCGGGTGCTGCCGGAACTTGCAAGTGTCTGCAACTACGAAGACTTGCTGTCCTAACCCATCACACCGCGCCGGATCAGATTGACACCTGCGATAATCAGCACCCACAGGGTTACCTTGCGAAAACGTTCTTGATCAAAGCGGTCGCCCAACCGAAACCCCAACCACATGCCAAGCAAGGCAGGCACAACAAGTGCGGCTGAGAACGTCCATGTCTGCGCATTCAGGATGCCGGACTGCAAATGCCCAACCAGCAGCATCACAGAGCCCAGCCCATAGAT
The DNA here is from genome assembly GCF_055693545.1 of Yoonia sp. JB2-21. Classification (NCBI taxonomy): domain Bacteria; kingdom Pseudomonadati; phylum Pseudomonadota; class Alphaproteobacteria; order Rhodobacterales; family Paracoccaceae; genus Yoonia; species Yoonia sp. JB2-21. Next base: position 2,140,113 of record NZ_JBVFUC010000001.1, on the reverse strand, counting down.
CACACCCTGCACCGACATCTGCTGCGCGCGCGGGGTGTTCAGGGCCAGCAGGTATAGCACGGTGGGCGGGCCCCATGTGCCTGCCAAGCCACCCAACGTGCCGGCAAGCGTCCCTGCGCCCCACTCAAACGGGCGCCGCCAACGCGGTGTGATCTGTGGCCGCCAGCCGATCAATTGAATGACGCACAATGCGACAACAGGCACGCCCAGAACCACAAACATGAGGTTGCTTGGGATGCTTCGCACGAATTGGGCCGCCACAAGAATCATCACACAGACCACCAGCGTATAGCGCCAATGCTCTTTCAACGCGGCCTGCGCGTTCCCAAGGCCCGATCGCGCCACCTGCAACCCGTTGGCAATCACGATCGGGATGACAATCCCCGCAACAACCAGTTCCGGCGGGATCAATATCCCCATCCCGGAAATCATGATCAGTGGCATGGCAAAACCGACAGCGCCTTTCACAAAGCCACCCAGCAATGTCACCGCGATGGCAAAGGCGAAAATCGCAGGGGTAACGAGGGGTGAAAACTCTGGCATATCTTGTCTTACGCCATTGACGCGCGCATGCCAGTCAATATTTCGATGCGACACTTTTGTGCGCCATACGATATTCACACGAATATTTATTGCGCTGCACTTGCAAACAACTTATCTCTGCACCTGCAAATTGATAGGAGTCGCGAAATGGCGCATGATGGTCAGGATATGACGTTGAACCAAACCCCTGTTCTGGCTGATCTGCTGGCGCTTACTGCCGCGTCTTTGCCTGCGGTCGACGATGTCCTTGCCCGTGCAAAAGATGCGGTACGCGCGACTGTGACCGATGGCGCGCGTGTCTCTGGCAAATTGATCGAGGAAAACCAGACCGCCGCACACGGCTTTGCCTGGCTTGCAACCTACGCCCAATCGCTGCACCAAATGCAGGACTGGGCGGCGCGTTTGGACGCCGATGGCAAGTTTGGCGAAGTGGAACAGTTGATCCACCAGATCGCTTTCGGCGAATACCTCTGGCAGATCTATGGCGGCATCCCGATGAGCCAGGGCGAAATTATGCGCCTGCAAGATATCGGCCTGACCCAAGATGATATGCGCGCCCTGATGCAGCCTGCCGTGATGACGCTGACGCAGTCCGGCAACACGCAAGCCGCCCGCATGCGCCTGTGCGAGCTCATGCAAGAGCAATCTGCGAACATCACTGTTGGCGCGTCCGGTCTGGACGAAGAACTGGAAATGATCCGCGAACAGTTCCGCCGCTTCAGCATTGAACGCGTGGAACCCGACGCCCATGACTGGCACCTCAAGGATGAGTTGATCCCGCTGGAAATCATCGACGAGATGGCCGAACTGGGTGTCTTTGGCCTAACGATCCCCGAAGAATACGGCGGCTTTGGCCTGTCCAAAGCGTCCATGTGTGTGGTGTCCGAAGAACTGTCGCGCGGTTATATCGGTGTTGGCTCCCTTGGCACACGGTCCGAGATTGCCGCAGAACTGATCCTCTGCGGCGGGACCGAGGAGCAAAAACAAAAATGGCTGCCCGGTCTGGCCTCTGCTGAAGTCCTGCCAACGGCCGTGTTCACCGAACCAAACACAGGTTCCGACCTTGGCAGCTTGCGCACCCGCGCCGTCAAGAAAGGCGACGATTGGGAAGTCACGGGCAACAAAACCTGGATCACCCACGCGACCCGCACGCACATCATGACGATGCTGGCCCGGACCGACCCCGACACAACGGATTATCGCGGCCTGTCGATGTTCCTCGCTGAGAAAACGCCCGGCACCGAAGAGAACCCCTTCCCCACCCCCGGCATGACTGGCGGGGAGATCGAGGTTTTAGGCTATCGCGGGATGAAAGAATACGAACTGGCGTTTGATGGTTTTGCAATCAAGGGCGAGAATCTGCTTGGTGGCGAAACCGGCAAAGGGTTCAAGCAACTGATGCAAACATTTGAGAGCGCGCGTATCCAAACCGCCGCCCGTGCGGTTGGTGTTGCGCAATCTGCGCTGGATGTGGGGATGCAATATGCCCAAGACCGCAAGCAGTTCGGCAAATCGCTGATCGACTTCCCCCGTGTGGCCGGCAAGCTTGCGATGATGGCGGTGGAAATCATGGTCGCCCGCCAACTGACCTATTTCAGCGCGCATGAAAAAGACAACGATCGCCGTTGCGACCTAGAGGCGGGGATGGCCAAGCTGCTGGGTGCGCGGATCGCTTGGGCGTGCGCAGATAACGCATTGCAAATCCACGGCGGCAATGGGTTTGCGCTGGAATACAAGGTCAGCCGCATCCTATGCGATGCGCGTATCCTGAACATCTTTGAGGGTGCCGCCGAAATTCAGGCGCAAGTGATCGCGCGACGTCTGCTCGACTAAGTTGCATTTGGTATTTGGCCTGCTAGGTCCAAAGAGAACCTAGCAGGAGCACCCCATGCCAAAGACCGTCCTACTGACCGGGGCCACGGGCTACATCGCCAAACACATCGCGTTGCAACTGCTGGAAGCGGGGCATCATGTGCGCGGAACCGTGCGGGACTTATCACGCGGCGCGGAAGTGGCCGATGCAGTTCGGCCGCACTTGCGCACCGCGAGCAACCTTGAAGCGCGTTTGACGTTTGTCGCAATCGACCTGACCAAAGACGACGGTTGGGAATACGCTATGGCTGGCGTTGATGTCGTCATGCACACGGCATCACCTTTCCCCATGACCCAGCCCAAAAACGAAGACGACCTGATCCGCCCGGCGGTTGATGGCGCACTACGGGCGCTTCGCGCAGCGCAAAAGGCAGGCGTGGCGCGCGTCATTCTGACCTCGTCCACCGCAGCGATCAGCGGGTCCAACCTGCCGCCCGGTGATGCCGCTTTTGATGAAACCAACTGGACGGATCCGACAGATCCCGCCGCCAGCCCATACACAAGGTCCAAGACCTTGGCAGAACGGGCTGCTTGGGATTTTGTGCGAGACAAAGCACCGGACATGCAGCTGACGACGATAAATCCAGGATTTGTGCTGGGGGCACCGCTCGACGACAAATTCGGAACATCCATCGCGGTCATCGCACGGCTGATACGCGGCAAAGATCCGATGCTGCCAAATATCGGCTTCTCAACAGTAGATGTGCAGGACGTCGCAGAGATGCATGTTGCAGCGATGGAACGGTCCGACACCGCAGGTCAGCGCGTCATGGTTGTTGATCGGTTCGTGACCTTTCAGGAACTCGCGCAAGCGATCAAGACAGCCTACCCGGATCGGAAAATCCCGACACGGGTGGCACCGGATGTCGTGATTAAGCTGCTGGGCCTTTTCGATCCTGCGATCAAATCCATCGTGCCGGGGCTTGGACGTATCGATAAGACCGACAATACCCGCGCGACAGCGATCTTTGGGCGCGGTATGCGACAGGCCCAAAAGGCGGCAGTGTCGTCCGCTGCCTATCTGATCGACAACAAATTGGTCTAACCAGCGCGCGCAATCGCGTCGATCAATCGTGCGCGTGCGACGGGCATCGGTCTGTCGCCCAGGCTTTTGACCAAACGGTTTTCGATAAAATACCCCGTTGTGCCCAGAGCTTTGGCGATTTCCGTATTTGACGCATCACCCTTGCCTGCCAGCACCTCTGGCAAGGGCAACATCCTGTCGGCCCATTCACCCGCTGCTTGACGGCTGACCGCACGACCGGATTTTGGGGAGACATAGATCAGCTCCTCGTTCACACCGCGCACCGCACAAGCGCTCAGATCAAGGGCAAAACCCATGTCTTCCAGCAGCGCCTGTTCCCAGCGCAGATAGGCCAAAGGCCAGACATCGGAATGGCCCAGCAGATCAAGCAAAGCAATCGTGCGCTCATACAGATCCGGGTGCGCTTCGCGTTCCGGCAGGACAAAGGCCAACAGACTGCACACCGCATTAAGCCCCGCAAGGGCAAGTCTGTCACCCATCGCCGCCGCTGCACGGCTTCTGATCGGCTCAACGGAGAAACTACCCAAATGACTATCCAGCCGCGCCTTCCATGTCACCGAAAGCTGTGCGCCGGGTTGCAGGATCGGGGCCACCTTGCGGCTGGTGCCACCGCGCACCACCCCTGCATGACGGCCATGCGCCGCGCTGAACACCTCGATGATGACCGATGTTTCACCAAAAGGACGGCTGGCCAAAAGCGCCCCTTCGTCCTGCCATTCAATCATTTTGGAGTGACCGCCACATGGGGTACATAACAGACCGGATGCGCGTCAGTTGCAAGGGATCGTGCCTGTTGCAAGGGCCGGAGGCAAAAAGTTAATCGAGCCCCGGTTCGTCCAGCAAATGACGGCCCTCTTTGTCCTCGACCTCGATCACCCAAAGATCAGGGTCAAACCCGCGTTGTTTGGTAATGGACGCATCAACATCCACCTCGGCACCCTCAACCAAGATCATCCATTTGCGTTCCCCTGTCAGCAGATCAAAGCTCCGCTGATAACAACAGGCCTGTCCGTCCAACGTATTCAGCTTGATCAGGACGGCACCGGCGGTATTGTCACCGCGGTGCACGACAAAGGCAGGTATTTCGATCAGGCGCAGGCGGGTCAGATAGGCCGCAACCCATATATCTGCAGTCAGTTTCAAGCGTTACCGTCTTTAAAATCAAGGCCCATCTCCGAATAGCGCTCGGACTCTTCCAACCAATTTGGCCGGACCTTGACCTTCACAAACAGATGCACCCGGCGCCCAAGGAATTCTTCCAACTCTAACCGCGAGGCTTGGCTGATCGCCTTGACCGTCTCGCCGCCTTTGCCCAGCACGATCCCCTTATGCCCATCGCGGGCAACATAGATCAGCTGATCAATGCGGGCCGATCCATCATCACGTTCTTCCCAGCTCTCGGTTTCCACGGTGAGTTCATAGGGCAGTTCCTGATGCAACCGCAGCGTCAGCTTTTCACGCGTCATTTCGGCAGCAATCATGCGCAACGGCAGATCGGCAATCTGGTCTTCGGGATAAAGGTACGGACCTTCCGGCACCTGTGTGATCAACCAGTCCCGCAAAGCATCGCAGCCGTGTCCCCGCTCTGCCGAGATCATGAAGGTTTCGGCGAATGGATAGACGTCGTTCATCTCTTTGGTCAGTGCCAACAGAACCTCTGACTTTACCTTGTCGATCTTGTTGATGGCCAAGGCGACGGGCGATTTGCCCGCACGCTCACTGAGTGTTTCCAAGATCGCCTTGACGCCGTCGGTGACGCCACGATGGGCCTCGATCATCAGAACGACAACATCTGCATCTGCGGCCCCTCCCCACGCAGCGGCGACCATGGCACGGTCCAGACGCCTGCGCGGTTTAAAAAGGCCGGGCGTGTCGACAAAGATCAGCTGTGCATTCTCTGCCATCGCAACACCACGAATACGCGCGCGGGTCGTCTGCACCTTATGGGTCACGATAGAAACCTTCGCGCCGACCATGCGGTTCAGCAGCGTCGACTTCCCGGCATTCGGCTCACCGATCAGGGCAACAAATCCAGCTTTGGTTGGGACGTCAGTCATGTATCGACTTTCTTTAAAAGAGAGCTTGCCGCGGCCTGTTCGGCCTGCCGCTTGGAACCCGCCGTCGCTTGTTCGGACGGACCCGAGGCCAAACGGGCCTCAATGGTAAACACAGGCTGATGGTCTGGTCCACTGCGCGCCACCTCGACGTACTGCGGCGGAACCTCGCCCCGTGCCTGCGCCCATTCCTGCAAAGCAGTCTTCGCGTCCCGGGCATCCGCCGCAACATTGTGAATGCGATCACCCCACAACCGCAACACCACAGCGCGCGCAGCATCAAAACCACTATCCTGATAGATCGCGGCGATCACCGCTTCCATCGCGTCAGCAAGCAATGCTTCTTTGCGGCGGCCACCGGATTTCATCTCGGACCGGCCCAGCTTCAGCACAGCACCAAGATCAATCTGGCGGGCCACATCAGCGCAGGCCTCACGGCGCACCATTGCATTATAGCGCGGGGCAAGCAGGCCTTCGGGGGCGGACGGGTCCGCTTTCAGCAACGCCTCTGCCATCACAAGACCAAGAACCCGGTCACCCAGAAATTCCAACCGTTGATTGTCATCACGGTGCGGGCTGACAATCGAGGAATGGGTGACAGCGCGGATCAGGATCTCGGGCTTGGCAAAGTCATGCCCCAGCCTTTGGGAAAAGGCAGTCAGTTCGGCTGAGAGCTTCAATCGAGCGCCTTAAAGAAACGGTCGGAGCGCCAGGTCCAGAACGCCAGCATTGAACGACCCGCAGATGAGAACATCACACGATCAGCCCGGCCTACGATATCTTTACGTTCAACAAATCCCACGCCGCCGGACGCCTGAAGAAAACGGCTGTCGGTCGAATTATCGCGATTGTCGCCCATAAAGAAAAATTGACCCTCCGGGACAGTGAAGACACCCGTATTGTCTGATCTGCGATTGCCAATATCCAAGATCGCATGGCTGACGCCGTTCGGTAGTGTCTCAATGAACCGGGGTTTTTCGCAGCTTGCCCCAAAACCAACCGCACCATTGGCACATTGCGGTCGCACACCCAGCGGCCCCTGCGGTTCCATGATTTCGCTAAATGTTCCCGCAGCTTCAACTGTCACAGGCGCGTCATTGATATGCAGCAATCCGTCGATCATCTGAACACGGTCGCCGGGCACGCCAATCAGGCGTTTGATAAAGTCCCGCCCATCGACGGGATGACGAAACACAACAATATCACCACGTTCAGGATCTGCGCCAAAAATGCGCTCTTCGCGGTCCTCAAGGAAACCACAAAAATCATCAGCCCCCAGATCAATCCCAACCTGCGGAATACGGATCGATGGGCAGGACGCATAGGAATAACCATAGGCCATCTTGTTGACGAACAGGAAATCGCCAATCAGCAACGTGTCCTTCATTGACCCTGTCGGAATCCAGAACGGCTGAAAGAAAATCGTGCGGAATATCCCGGCAATGATCAGCGCCCAAAACACCGTCTTCACTGTCTCGGTCAACCAGGGGATAAATCCTGTTTTTTCGGCTTTCTCGGCCATTGCCAGATCCTTGCGCTAGGTTTGAGGCTACATGAGGGTGCAGGCCTGTGCTGTCAAGCGATGGGCCGCGCCTCGATGACAACAAAGGCCTGCGCCCAAGGGTGATCATCGGTCAAAGTCACGTGAATGATGGCTTCGTGGCCTTCGGGCGTCATTTGATCAAGCCGTTCCTTGGCCCAGCCCGTGACCGCCATCACCGGTTGCCCGGTACGCAGGTTCGACACGGCCATGTCTTTCCACGAAATGCCCATGCGCAGGCCGGTGCCCAGCGCCTTGGAACAGGCCTCTTTTGCGGCCCAGCGTTTTGCATATGTTCCGGCCACATCTTTGCGGCGTTCTGCTTTACCTTGCTCAACGTCCGTGAACACGCGGTTGCGAAAGCGGTCGCCGAAACGCTCCAACGTTGCGGCAATCCGTTCGATGTTTGCCAGATCTGTACCGATACCAAGGATCATGCGGTCAGCGCCATATCAACAACGGTGATGCCATCAGCGCCACCATTGCAAAGCGTGACGAGCCTTTGACCCAACGCCCCATGATCGGGATCAACGATGTAAGCGCGCGAGGTGTCTTCATTCGCAAAGCTGCAGATAAAACCGTAAGCGAAGTTCTGCGACATCCCCTCAAAATCAAGATTGGGGCCATGTGCGAAATGGGTAAAGCCCGCGATTTTTCCCCGCAGTTCGCTCAGCCCCGCCATGATCGCGGCGAGTTCGCTACGGTCATAGTCGGCTGGCAGATCCAGCAGAACGATATGTTTGATCATGCGCGCGCCTCGTCCATGATCCGGCGCATTTCTGCTATGGCCGGGGTCAGGCCGCGAAAGATCGCCTCGCCGATAATGAAATGCCCGATGTTGAGTTCCATAACCTGCGGGAGCGCGGCAACGGGCGAGACACAATCATAGGTCAGCCCGTGACCGGCGTGGACTTCCAACCCCAGATCATCGGCGAAAGCGGCCATATCGGTCAGCTTGCGCAGTTCTGCGTCGCGTTCGTCAAACCGCCCCTCGGCATGTGCGTCACAATAGGCACCGGTGTGCAGCTCGATCACCTCGGCACCGATCCGGTGGGCCGCTTCAATCTGGCGCTGGTCTGCGGCGATGAAAATGGAAACGCGGCATCCTGCATCACGCAGAGGGGCGATGTAGTGGGCAAGCGAATTCTCCTCGCGCGCGACCTCTAGCCCGCCTTCTGTAGTGCGCTCTTCGCGCTTTTCAGGCACGATGCAAACGGCATGTGGCTTATGACGCAGTGCGATCTGCTGCATTTCTTGCGTCGCGGCCATTTCAAAATTCAGCGGGCCCTTCATTGCGGCCATCAGCCCTTCGATATCAGCGTCCGAGATATGGCGACGATCTTCGCGCAAATGCGCGGTGATCCCGTCAGCGCCCGCCTCTTCGGCCATCACGGCAGCGCGCACCGGGTCAGGCACAGCCCCACCACGGGCATTCCGAACAGTTGCCACATGGTCAATGTTCACCCCAAGGCGCAGTTTATGTGTCATCGGCTCAATTCCTTCGACTTAATCGGCAACGTCTCGACTAGGTGATGTCTTTTTCTTCAACTGGTCAAGCTTTGCCAGCAGCGCCTTTTTCCGACGTTTTTGATAAGCGGCGATCAAAGGCAGCGCGATATAATAGGCAATCGTCGCCGTGATCAGCCCCGGGATGATCCCCCCGATAAGATACGGAAAGAATACATCATCATAAAAGACCTGCAGCCCACGCCAATTAATCCGGTCAGGTGTGAAGATCGCCACGATGTTGTTCCACAAATCATAGCTGGCCGCGGCGAACTTTTCACCCAGCCGATCATTGCGTTCCGATGGCAGGCCAAGCATCCACGATCCCAGACTGATCGACAAAAATCCAATCGGGGGAAACGTCAGTGGGTTGCCAAAGAACGTGGCCATCAGTGCGGCAAGGATATTGCCACGGATCAGTCGTGCGATGATTGCGCCAAAAACGAAATGCAGACCAAAAAGCGGGGTGAAACAGATAAACACACCCGCCCAGATGCCGCGGCTGATTTTCTCAGGCGTGTCTGGCAGGCGGCGGACACGGTGTTTGACATACTCAAAGGCACGGGTCCAACCACCACGAGGATAGAAGAAATCCAGCACGATCTGCCAGACCGCGCGTCTATCCCTGCGTTTGAATACCAAAGACCGTCATCCTTCTCTGCGGGGTGTGCCCGCACCCAAGGCCGCAAGCCCCGGATCTTTGTGCCGCGAGATCGTCGACACGTTGCTTTCTGCCTCTAACGCGGTTTGCACACGATGCAAATGCTCAGCATCGCGCAAATCCACGTCTATCAGTAACCTAAAATAGTCCGGTTTCCGGTCAATGAACTTGAGGTCAGAAATATTGGCGTTCTGTTCACCAATCAATGTACAAATGCGGCCAAGCACCCCTGAGTCGTTGGCAATCGTGGCGTCAAAAGTGACGGTATTGACCGCACCATGGGTGCCTTCCTGCCAATGCAGATCAATCCAGCGTTCGGGCTGGTCCTCGTAATCGGCCAGTGCTTCGCAATCAATCGCATGCACGACGACGCCCTGCCCGCGAAAGGTGATCCCCAAAATACGCTCTCCCGGCACCGGCTGACAGCAGGCCCCGCGTTGTTGCACCTGATCGGCGGCAAGCCCAACAACGGCACGGCCCTGATCAATCTCATCGCCCTGGGCATGCTCAAGCTCGGGGTAGATCGCTGTGACAACCGCACGCCCTGTCAACTCAGCGCTGCCAAGGCGGGCCAGCATCTCTTCAACATTCTCAATCGCCAGCGCTTTGGCTGCGGTCTTCAGCGCTTTCTCCGTACTTTTCTTACCAACATTTTCGAATGCAACGCGCGCGAGCTCGCGGCCCAACCGCACAAATCGTTCACGGTCTTCTTCGCGTAAAGACCGGCGGATCGCCGTTTTGGCGCGTCCCGTCACGGCGATATCAATCCATGTGGCCTGCGGTGTCTGTCCCTCAGCCGTAATCACATCCACAGATTGCCCATTCTTCAAACGGGTCCACAGCGGCACGCGCAAGCCGTCCACCTTGGCCCCCACACAGGCAGACCCAATCCGGGTGTGGATCGCATAGGCGAAATCAATCGGCGTTGCCCCACGGGGCAGTTTGATCACGTCACCTTTCGGGGTGAAGCAAAACACCTGATCAAGATACATCTCAAGCTTCACAGCTTCGAGGAATTCATCGTGATCCTGATCATCATCCAGACGTTCGGTCAGCGAAGATATCCAATGGACCGGATCAACCGCAAAGCGGTTTTCGACGCGTTCACCGTTCTTGTACGACCAATGCGCCGCAACGCCAGTCTCGGCTACCTCGTGCATCTCGCGGGTCCTGATTTGGACCTCAACCTGCTTACCATCGCGACCCGAAACCGTGGTATGGATTGAGCGATAGCCATTTGACTTTGGCTGACTGATATAATCCTTAAACCGTCCCGGCACCGCCAACCATCTTTGATGGATCGCACCCAGCACACGATAGCAATCAGCCTCTGTCGCCACGATAATGCGGAAGCCATAGATGTCGGACAGGCGGCTGAACCCCTGTTCCTTTTCCTGCATCTTGCGCCAGATAGAATAGGGTTTCTTGGCACGGCCGACGACGTCGGCGACGATACTGGCCTTTTCCAATTCCACCCGCATGTCTGCCGTGATCTTTTGGACGACATCACCGGTTTCGCGCTGCAAGGTAATAAAGCGGCGAATGATCGAGTTGCGACCTTCGGGGTTCAAGACGCGGAAGGATAAATCCTCCAACTCTTCGCGCATCCATTGCATCCCCATGCGCCCAGCCAGCGGTGCAAAAATGTCCATCGTTTCGCGGGCCTTTTGTGCCTGCTTCTCGGGGCGCATGGATTTGATCGTGCGCATGTTGTGCAAACGGTCCGCAAGCTTGACCAGCGTTACCCGCAAATCACGGGACGTCGCCATAAACAACTTGCGAAAATTCTCTGCCTGTTTGGTCTGCGTCGAGGTTAGCTGCAAGTTGGTCAGTTTGGTGACACCATCAACCAACTCGGCAATCTCACGGCCAAAACGTTTCTCGACCTCGGAAAAAGACGCTTTTGTATCCTCAATGGTGTCATGCAGCAGGGCCGTGACAAGGGTGGCATCATCCATCTGCTGCTCGGCCAAAATACCGGCAACGGCAACAGGGTGGGTGAAATACGGCTCACCGGAATGACGAAACTGGCCATCGTGCATCTCTGCACCAAAGCCGTAAGCATCACGCAGTAGGACCTGATTTGAATTCGGGTTGTAGGTGCGGACCAGTGCGATCAGATCATCAGCAGTCGTCATCTGGTCCCGCGCCTATCTCTGGCAGGCCGGTAAGGCGGCCTTAGCGCTGCCCTTGCGCATCCATCAATGCGCGCAACAGCTTCTCTTCTGACATATCGTCTTCGGCAGGTTTGTCGGTCTCTGCACCCATCAACAAGGACATGCTGTCCTCTTCTGGTTCATCAACTTCAATCTGTGTCTGGTTCGCTTCGATCATGCGCTCGCGCAGATCAGCGGCCTGCTGTGTTTCTTCCGCAATCTCGCGCAAGGAAACGACAGGGTTTTTGTCGTTGTCGCGGTTCACCGTGATCGGACCACCAGCCGAGATTTCACGGGCACGATGTGCCGCAAGCATCACCAGTTCAAACCGGTTCGGAACTTTATCGACGCAATCTTCTACGGTGACGCGGGCCATGGGCGTACTCCAGTCGAGCAAGAGGGACTTTGGAAGCCGCTTACTTAGAGGCTTCGGGCGAAGTTGACAAGGGCTTCAAGCGTTGCGCATGCGTTTTCTAGGACGGGTCTTTTTCGTCCAAAGCCCGTACCTCGGATCGCGCCTCTGCTGGCAATGCGGCACACATCTGCGCAACCGATCGGTCTAGTAGCGGGTGCACCCAGTCGGGCGCCACATCGCACAGTGGCACCAGCACAAACGCCCGATCCTGCAATCGCGGGTGCGGCAGGATCAATTCAGCGGGGGTCATCTGTGTTTGCGCATCCAACGATAGGTTGCGCCAGCGGGCATGTTCTGCCGGATCAGGGTACACTTCGGGGCCCATCCCGATCAGATCAATATCAAGGGTGCGCTGTCCCCAGCGCTTGGCGCGTTTTCGACCGGCCGAGGCTTCGATTTGATGTAAATGGTCCAGCAACTCCGGCCCTGACAGCTTTGTGAAGATGGCCATTCCAGCGTTCACAAAATCCGGCCCGGCCCCTGCCGGAAATGCCGGCGTCGCAAACAATCGGCTGAATTTGGCAGCTTTGTCGGACATTTGCGCAACAGCGGACATCGCCTTTTGGACAGTTTCCCTAGCGTCACCCCAAACTGATTTTTCGTTACTACCAAGGGTTATCAGCGTTAACTGGCTTATTTCGCGCATTATGATGGCTTGCCTCAAATCTGTAATACATTAGATAAGTGTAATCTTTGCGCGAACCATAACACTCACGGATAAACGACGCGCAAGGTCTATATTTGGAAGGACCACCCCATGTTTTATCGGGATGAGCGATTGGCGCTCTTCATCGATGGATCAAATCTTTATGCAGCGGCGAAGTCGCTCGGTTTTGACATCGATTATAAATTGCTGCGGCAAGAATTTATGCGTCGCGGCAAAATGTTGCGGGCATTCTACTACACCGCACTTCTCGAAAATGACGAATATTCCCCGATCCGCCCACTCGTGGATTGGTTGAACTACAATGGTTTCACGATGGTGACCAAACCGGCCAAAGAATACACGGACAGCATGGGCCGGCGTAAGGTCAAGGGAAACATGGACATCGAACTTGCGGTCGATGCGATGGAACTTGCCCCGCATGTGGATCATGTTGTGTTGTTTTCCGGTGACGGTGATTTCCGTCCGTTGGTCGAAGCACTGCAACGCAAAGGCGTGCGCGTCTCTGTCGTTTCAACGATCTCGCAGCCAACCACCAATGATCGCGGACGAACTGCGGCGCCAGGCAGACAACTTTATCGAGCTGGATGAGTTGCGTGATGTTGTCGGTCGCCCGACACGTGAACCACGCGAAATTTCGGTTGAAGAAGAAGTCACGCAAGAAACCTAAAGCCATTTTCTATTGGAGCGCGGCTGATGCGCTCCAATAGGTCGCGGCATCTGGTGCTGGACCTGTTCGCATCAAACCCTTACCTCTGGTCCTGGAACCGGAGCATAAGATGACAAAATCACCTCTGACACTTTATCTTGCCGCACCACGCGGGTTCTGCGCGGGCGTGGACCGCGCGATCAAGATTGTTGAAATGGCGTTGGAAAAATGGGGCGCGCCCGTCTATGTGCGCCATGAAATCGTACATAATAAATTCGTCGTTGATACGTTGCGCCACAAAGGCGCGGTCTTTGTTGAAGAACTGGATGACTGCCCCGACGATCGCCCAGTGATATTTTCCGCCCATGGCGTGCCGAAATCAGTGCCCGCCGCCGCCGCGAAACGCGAGATGGTTTTTGTGGACGCCACCTGCCCACTGGTGAGCAAAGTCCATATCGAAGCCCAGCGGCATGCCGACAATGGCCTGCAAATGATCATGATCGGCCATGAAGGCCACCCAGAAACGGTGGGAACGATGGGCCAACTGCCCGACGGCGAAGTGCTGTTGGTTGAAACTGTCGACGATGTTGCAAAGGTCACTGTACGCGACCCTAACAAGCTGGCGTTCGTGACCCAGACGACGCTTTCGGTTGATGATACCGCAGATATCGTAACAGCCCTTCATGATCGTTTTCCCAAGATCGTTGGCCCCCACAAGGAAGACATCTGCTACGCCACGACCAACCGGCAAGAAGCGGTCAAGGCAATGGCCCCGAAATGCGATGCAATGCTGGTCGTAGGGGCGCCAAACTCGTCAAACTCCAAACGTCTCGTCGAAGTGGGCGCGCGGGCGGGCTGCGAATATGCGCAGCTGGTGCAGCGGGCGACCGATATCGACTGGCGCGCGTTAGAGGGGATCACTTCAATGGGCATCACGGCCGGGGCCTCTGCACCCGAAGTGCTGATCACCGAAGTCATCGACGCGTTCAAAGACCGGTTCGACACCACAATCGAAATGGTCGTAACCGCCGAGGAAAATGTGGAATTCAAAGTGCCACGCGTCTTGCGGGAACCTGCCTAATGATCAGCCTGCAATTCTTGCTCACCGCCATCATCGTCTGCATCGCACCCGGCACGGGCGTCATTTACACACTCGCCCTCGGTCTCGGGCAAGGACGACGCGCGGCCATCGCCGCAGCGGCCGGGTGTACATTGGGGATTGTCCCGCATTTGGCAGCAGCGACGTTGGGCCTTGCAGCATTGCTGCATACCAGCGCGGTGCTCTTCCAGATCGTGAAATTCGCGGGCGTTGCTTATCTGCTATACCTCGCGTGGCAAGCGCTGAAAGCAGACGGGGCCTTGGCTATCCGCCCTGACGCGACACCACAAGCCGCTTTCAAAATCGCGCGGCGCGGTGCGCTGATCAACATTCTAAACCCGAAGCTGTCAATCTTCTTTCTGGCACTCTTGCCACCATTCCTGTCAGGAAACCCTTCAACGGCCACGGCTGAGATGGCGCTGCTCGGCGGTATCTTCATGGCTCTGACCTTTGTGATTTTCGTCCTATACGGCGTCTTTGCAGCCTTCGCGCGCGACTGGTTACTGCAAAGCGAAACCGTAATGAAATGGCTCAGCCGGTCGTTTGCAGGCATCTTTGCCGCCCTTGGCCTGCGGTTGGCGTTTGAAAAAGCATGAGCGACATCCCACGCTCTGCCCTGATCCTTGGCCTTGCTGGTCTGATCCCGTTTGTCTGGGGTGCGGTGACGATCCTGCTGCCTGATCTGGGGGCGTGGGGGCAAATGAACGTCGGTGGCCGCTTTGTCGGCCCCTACGTCCAACTGTTCTACGGTGCGGTTATCCTGTCGTTCATGTCCGGGGTTCTTTGGGGGTTTGCGACCAAGGCGACCGGCCAGATCGCGACGGCTAGCTATATCCTATCGGTCATCCCCGCGCTTTGGGCGTTCTTTATGACCGGTGGCGGACCGACCGCAGCCGCGGTCAATCTGATCGTCGGCTTTCTTGGGCTTCTCTTGCTCGACTGGCATTTCTGGCGATTGGGCCTTGCACCACCATGGTGGATGCATCTGCGGGGTCTTTTAACTGTCATCGTGATTATCACTTACCTGCCGTTGGTGTTCTGATGGCCGACAAAGAAACCATCGCAACCTATAACGCCAAGGCCGCGGATTACGCTGATCTGGTTGCCACCGATGCGCCTGACAGCACCCTGCAATCCTTCATTAGTCTTATGCCCAAGGGTGGGCGCGTGCTTGACCTTGGGTGCGGGCCGGGGACGGCTTCGGCGCACATGCGTGACGCGGGGTTGGTGCCTGATCCGGTCGATGCGTCCCAAGGCATGATCGACATCGCCGTAGACACATTCGGCCTAGATGCCCGGCTGGGCACGTTTGACGATATTGCAGGCGACGGGACTTATGCAGGTGTCTGGGCGAACTTCAGTCTGCTGCACGCAGATCGCGAAGACTTACCGCGCTATCTGCAAATGCTGCATCAGGCGATGCAGCCCGGCGGTACGTTGCATATCGGCATGAAAACGGGCGAAGGAACAGACCGCGACGCCATCAACCGGCGCTATACCTATGTGACCGTCGATGAACTGGCGGACCTTATCACGGATGCTGGTTTCACGGTGACCTATACCAAAGAGGGGGTCGAACGCGGCATGGCCGGCACGATGGACCCATTCGTGATTATGCGCGGGACAAAAGCCAATGCCTGAGCTTTTTGCCTACACAGACGGCGCCTGTTCAGGCAATCCCGGCCCCGGTGGCTGGGGTGCGCTGTTGGTCGCGCGTGACGGTGACAAGGTTCTGAAGGAACGCGAACTTTGCGGCGGCGAGGCCGAAACAACCAACAACCGGATGGAACTGCTGGCCGCGATCACCGCGCTCGAAACGCTGGACCGGCCCACAAATGTGACCGTGGTGACCGACAGTTCCTATGTCAAAGACGGGATTACCAAGTGGATCCATGGCTGGAAGGCACGCGGCTGGAAAACAGCCGCCAAGAAGCCCGTAAAGAACGAAGAGCTTTGGAAGCGGCTTGATGTGGCCGCCGCCCGCCATGACGTCACATGGGAATGGGTCAAAGGGCATGCCGGGCACCCCGAAAACGAAAAAGCCGATGAATTGGCACGCGCAGGTATGGAGCCATTCAAGCCGTGAAAGACCCGCTCCTCCTGCTGCCCGGCATGATGTGCGACGCCCGGCTTTATGGGCCGCAAATCGACGCATTTTCCCATGAACGTGCGGTGATGACAGCGCCGATAAATGACCATGACACGGTTGCCGCACTTGCGCAGGATATCCTTGATACCGCGCCACCCCGCTTTGCGCTGGCCGGTCTTTCGATGGGCGGCATCGTCGCGATGGAGGTGTTTCGCCAAGCCCCTGAACGCATCAGCCGGTTGGCGTTGCTGGACACAAATCCCAAGGCGGAGCATCCCACGGTTGCGCAAAACCGTGAACCGCAAATGGATAGGGTGCGTGCCGGCAATCTGCGCGCGGTCATGCGCGACGAGATGAAGCCGAATTACCTGACAGACGGGCCGCGTATGGGACAGATCCTTGATCTGTGTATGGCGATGTCAGCGACACTGGGACCGGACGTCTTCATCAACCAATCACGTGCGCTACAATCGCGGCCTGACCAGCAAGAGACATTGCGCGGGGTCAAAGTCCCTACGCTGATCCTTTGCGGTGAAGACGACACGCTCTGCCCGATCCATCGGCACGAATTGATGCACGACCTGATCCCCGGATCGACCCTGACGATCATCAAAGGCGCAGGGCATTTACCTACACTCGAACAACCCGACGCAACGAATGAGGCTTTGGCACAATGGCTGAACCAGTAATCCCCGCCGATCTGTTGGACCTGCTGCAGCGGGTCGACACGCCGACGGTTTGCAACGCCATCGAAGTGGCCCAAGGCAAACGCGGGTTCGACGCCTACACCAAAGGCACGATGCAATGCTCGGCCCCCGGCCAGTCCATGGTCGGCTTTGCGCGGACTGCCAAAATCGCCGGACGCGAGGCACCGACCGAAGCGCCCGATGTGATCCGCGCGCGCCGCCTAGACTATTTCCGCAACATGGCAGGCGGCCCCCGACCCGCAATTGCCGTGCTTGAGGACGTCGACTTCCCCCATTGCGTCAGCGCATGGTGGGGCGAGGTGCACACGAACGTGCATAAAGGGCTGGGCCTGAACGGTGCGCTGACCAACGGTGTTATGCGTGACCTTGGCGATCTTGCGGATGGGTTTCCTGTGGTGGCGGGGTCCATCGGGCCCAGCCATGCTTTTGTCCATGTCCGCGAATTGGGCACCCCGGTGAACGTCATGGGGATGACCGTAAACCAAGGCGATCTGGTACATGCGGACAGGCATGGTGGTTTGGTGATCCCACCCGAAGTGATCCCGAACTTGAAGGCCGCAATTAAAAAAATGTGGGCGGGTGAGCAGATCATCCTTGAGCCAGCGAAACAGCCGGACTTTGATCTCGACAAGCTGCTTGAGGCATGGAGCGCGTTTGAGAAGGCGCGGACATAAGGTAGAAAGAACTATGAAAATCATTATATCGGTACTGGCCTTAACAATGGCAGCAGCCTGCTCTTGGTCACTGGAAGAGAGCCTTGAAAAGTCGCGATTGGAAATTGTTGACCCGACGCCTGACGGTGATCTGAGCGATGCATATTTCCGCGACACCCTGACCGGCGAAACGTGCGAACGCAGAACCCCGGGGAAGATCGGTTGCTAACAACCGGCTAAATCACTTAACCGACCTTCAGCACAATCTTCCCAATATGCGCGCTGCTTTCCATGCGCGCATGGGCGGCGGCGGCATCTTCCAGCGTGAATTCCTGATCCATGACCGGGGTTACCTTGCCTGTCATGATCAATGGCCAGACATGCGTGCGCAACTCATCCGCGATGCGTGCTTTGGCCAGATCGGACTGTGGGCGCAGGGTTGATCCGGTGATCGTTAGCCGCCGGGTCATCAGCTGCACAAGGTTCAAGTCCACCTTCGGGCCTTGCAGAAATGCGATTTGGGCCAGCGTTCCGTCATCCGCCAACGCCTTCAAATTGCGCTGAATATACGGACCACCGACCATATCAAGAATCAGATCGGCCCCGCCAAGCGCCTGCATCTTCTCAACGAAATCATCTTCGCGGTAGTTGAAAGCGGCCTCTGCCCCCAACGCAACGCAGGCGGCGCACTTGTCATCAGACCCAGCCGTCGCGAACACTCGCGCGCCAAAGGCCTTCGCCAGTTGGATCGCCGTTGTCCCAATGCCCGAACTGCCCCCATGCACCAAGAACCGTTGCCCGCCTGACAACCCCCCGCGCATGAAAACATTCGACCACACCGTAAAGAATGTCTCTGGCAAACATGCCGCTTGTTTCAATGTCAGGGCACCCGGAATGGGCAGGCAATGCGCGGCTGGTGTGGTCACATACTCCGCGTAGCCGCCGCCGGGCAGTAGGGCGCAGACCTGATCACCGGGCTTGAGGTTCGCAACGCCAGCACCACACGCCACAACCTCGCCCGCTGCTTCCAGACCCGGCAGATCACTGGCACCTTTTGGCGGATTGTAAAGCCCGGCACGTTGCAGGGCATCGGGGCGGTTCACACCTGCATAGGCCACTTTGACCACAACCTGATCATTGTCCGGCTCTGGCATCGGACGGTCCGTAAGGGTCAGCACCTCTGGCCCACCGGGTCGGGAAATCTCAATTGCGCGCATCACTGGCCTCTTTGTGTCGTCACGCTAGCTATGGGGCATGACGATGCTTTTGACAATTTCAATGCTGATCAACATCGCCGTGCTTGGTCTGATTA
Organism: Yoonia sp. JB2-21; assembly: GCF_055693545.1. Taxonomy (NCBI): domain Bacteria; kingdom Pseudomonadati; phylum Pseudomonadota; class Alphaproteobacteria; order Rhodobacterales; family Paracoccaceae; genus Yoonia; species Yoonia sp. JB2-21. Next base: position 2,121,148 of record NZ_JBVFUC010000001.1, on the reverse strand, counting down.
TTCCTGCAATCAGACGCAACAGCCCCGCGATGGTGCAAGCATATGGGCCGGCGTCACCCGCCCGCGGCATTGTCTTGGCGTTCTACATCGCGATCTTTGCTATCAGCTTGGTTGTTCTCGGGGCGATTGCCGGCGGGCAAGCATGGGCGGGGACAGCCGCGCTCACGATCATACCAGCCCAAATTGCATACAAAATGCTGACAGTGTTCACGGTGGGCCTGAATAGCCCGGTTGTCCGCGCCAACGTGATCATCGCAGCATTTCACATGGTCACATTGGCATCTTTCGCCTACTGAGGGCCGCGCCATATCCCCGGCAGATCGGGGTCAACGGTGCCCGAAGGTGCCTTCACAGAGCCCATCATGCGATCCAGCGCCCCGGTAAACGGCTTCAATAGCGGGCTCGCCTTCGCCTGCGCTTTGAGCTTTTCAAACTGCATCACATTGTCGATGCGGCGGTCAATGAAGGCATCCGTCGCTTGCGTATCAAGGCTATCATCCCCAAGCCAATACAGGACGACGGAACTGTAGACACCCGACAGCGTCATCCGTTTGGTGTACCAATTCACATCTCGCGACGTATCACCCAAAGCAGTCCAGATCGCATCAGACGTGCCCCAAATCAGCTTGGCCCCATCCGGCGCCATATGCGGCAAGGCAAAAAGAGTAGTTCCGCGGCGCACAGCCTCTTTGTCGTCGATCACCTGCAGGCGAAGACGCAGGGCATGGCCCACTTTGTCCCGAAACCGCATGGTGCCAAGGTCAGCAGCTTTCAAAGCGGCGATCATCGCGGCATCACCACGCCGGTGGTACGCCATCGCCAGATCAACAGCGCCGCGCGGGCACAGTGCCTTTGCGACAGCTGGGTCGATGTCGGCATCTTTGACGGCTTCCCCGAAGGTGGCGGCAGACCAACCATCAAACGCCACATGCGGCAAAGCAGCGTCGAGCAAGCGGTTCAACAGCGGATCAATTTGCGTGGTCATGGTCAAAGTCTCCTGCAACGGTGGTACTAGACAAACTAGCCCACCCTTGCTATCTGCCCACTTCCTGCAATTTTTGCAAATCCAACTTAGAAAGGTGGTGTAAACCACATGCAGGTTAGTGTTCGTGATAACAACGTCGATCAGGCGTTGCGTGCTCTGAAGAAAAAGCTCCAGCGTGAGGGCGTTTTTCGTGAAATGAAGCTTAAGCAGCATTTCGAAAAACCGTCCGTGCGCAAAGCGCGCGAGAAAGCAGAAGCTATCCGTCGTCAGCGCAAGCTGGCACGTAAAAAGCTCCAGCGTGAAGGTCTGCTGTAAAGCAACCGTTCGACGTCACATCAAAGAACCCCCGGCTAAGCGATCAGGCGGGGGTTTTTTTGATCTCGAGGTTGGCGTCTTCGGCTGGGTGGCGGCCCGCTTCATGCGGATTGCACTGTCCCGCGCCCTCGGGTAACGCAACGCTATCCAAGTCCTTGAGTGCGCCAACCCGGCGCAAGTCATTAGGTAATGCGAACGCTGGGGATGGCGCAACATGCACCAATGTCAGGCCGCGTCCCTTGCAGACGTCGTGCGGCCATGGGGATCAAGTTTGAAGTCCTGAATTAACCCGGCAAGCTGTTGTGATCGCAAGGCGATATCCTGCGAAGATAGCTTTGATTCGTCCGCCATCGCCGTATTTTGCCCCGCAAGATCGTTGATCACTTTCATCGACGTAGCAAGGCTGCGCAATCCGGAAACCTGATCCTGCGAACCCGCAGCAACACGCGTCAGAACATCATCGACCTCCATAATCCCCTTAGAGATTTCGTCCAATGCAGCGCCTGTCTGATCAACCAGATCGCCGCCCGCTTTGACATGGCCACCACTTTCATCGACCAGCGCCTTGATATCCATCGTTGCCTGGCTTGCACGTTGCGCAAGTGCGCGCACTTCGGACGCGACAACCGCAAAACCAAGACCCGCAGATCCAGCGCGTGCCGCCTCGACACCAGCATTCAGCGCGAGCAAGTTGGTCTGAAAAGAGATGTCTTCAATCATGGAGATGATTGCGCCAATTTGCTCCGACGATGTTCGAATTCGGTCCATTGCGGCAACGGCGTCCCGCATCAGGGTCGCCGATGCGCTTGCCTGATCACGCGCATGTCCCGCCAATGATGACGCTTGCACAATATCTTGACCAAATACTTCGACTTCCGACGATAGCGTGTTCACCCGTTCCGTTGTGTCGCGGATCGTTTCCACCTGCTCGGTGGTCCGGGAAGCAAGATCAAGGGCAGACGCATTCATAACAGACGCAGCCTGATCAAGTTCGGCAACCGTCTTTGCAATGGAATTCAATACTTGCCGCAAACGGTCAGATGCTGAATTGAAATCAACCCTGATCTGATCATAATCCTGATCAAGCGGTTCATCGAAATGGCAGGTCAAATCGGCTTGCGCCAAGGCGGCAAGTCCCTCTGTCACCAATTCGACGACTTTCCCATGTTTTGCGTTCAATGCCGCCTCGTCGTTGGCTTTCATGTCTTCGGCTTCGCGCCGCAACGCAAGGGTCTCTTGTTTGAAATGATAGATCGCGCGCGCCATGCGACTGATTTCGTCCTTGCGATCAATGCTTGGGACCCATTTGTTGAAGTCACCCTTTGCAAATCCATAGACAACATCTGTCAAAGCTTTGATACGCTTGATCATCAACTCAAAGCTCGCAACGGCAAAGATGCCCACAAACAAGATCAGACTCACTCCAAATATCACGCTGTTGCGCAGCGCTAACGCACTTTCCGCCTCAAGCGTCGTGGCAAGTTCACGGATTTCGCGTGTTTTCGTAATCTCTGCTTGCCGCAGAACCTCCAACCAAGCGGTTGATGTTCGAAACCACTGGGCCGCGTTCAAGTCACCAAAAACGCCGTCCTGCACACCTTCAGAAATGGTATCGCGCACTGATCGCAAAGCGCCAAACTCGGGCGTTGCATAAAGTGTCATCACCAGATTTGGATCTTCCAAAAGCTTGGAAATTTCCCCAAGTAGAGAGCTCTGCGCACCGATATTTTGTTGGAAATTTCGATAGAGTGTTGGCGAAAATCCGTTTCCAAGACCGGCCGAACCCATCGCCCGTTCAATTCCTGCCCGCTCTTTTGTGGCAGCCACCAAGGCACGCGTCCCTTGTAGAACTGTTATTCTGTCATCGTCGCTGGCCGTTTTTTTCGGATAGGACACCTGCAACAGATTTTCGATTATTTCGGTATAAAAGCTGGCAACGTCAGGTACTTGAACCTGCAGCGACTGGACCTGGCTACGGAAGGTTTCCAAGCCCTCAAGCCCCTGCCGAGCGGCGCGAAATTCTCGCGCGCGACTGGCAGCCAACGCGTCTGTTCGCGTCATGGCCGGTCTGACGGCCCGATCAGTTGCCGTCTTTTGCTGTGCCAGCGCGCTGGCAAAATTGCTGCCGCCCGACCCAACAAAGCCAGCAGAAAAACCCCGTTCCTTTTGCAATTCATGCACCAGATCATTGATGCTTGCCTGCTGTTCGGCCTGCACGGCCGCATCTGCGGCAGCCGCCAATCGCGCCTGCTCAGCGGTGATGGTTATCACGGCAAAATAGGTTGCCAAAGTCAGCAAGGGGAGGATGATCGCAATCATCACGACACGTAGTTTCATATCCGAACCCATTCATTCGTTGGTTCGGGTCCTTGTGACACCAAGTTTCTAAGACTTAGTGAACAGCGCTAATGTTGTTCAGGTACAAGGATTTCGCGTTTACCGACATGGTTTGCCGAACTGACGACACCTTCATCTTCCATCTGCTCAACCAGACGCGCGGCCTTGTTATAGCCGATCGCCAGCTTACGCTGGATGTAAGAGGTAGAACATTTGCGATCCTTGATCACAATCGCCACGGCCGTGTCATAAAGCGCGTTTTCGCTGTCAGATCCATCGCCCAAGCCCAACACCAGATCAATGCTGCTTTCCGCGTCTTCTGATGGACCGTCGACAACGCCTGACATGTACTCTGGCGGGCCAAAGCCCTTGAGGTGATTCACAATTTCCTCGACTTCCTCGTCGCTGACAAACGGCCCGTGCACGCGGGTAATCTTGGACCCACCAGCCATATAAAGCATATCACCCATGCCCAGCAGTTGTTCGGCACCCATTTCACCAAGGATGGTGCGGCTGTCGATCTTCGACGTCACCTGGAACGAAATCCGCGTGGGGAAGTTCGCCTTGATCGTACCGGTAATGACGTCCACCGACGGGCGCTGCGTGGCCATGATCAGGTGAATACCCGAGGCCCGCGCCATCTGCGCCAGACGCTGAATGCACGCTTCAATCTCTTTGCCGGCAACCATCATGAGGTCGGCCATCTCATCAACGATGACAACGATGTAGGGCAGCACCTCAGGCTTGAATTCTTCGGTTTCAAAGATCGGATCACCGGTTTCATCGTCGAACCCGGTCTGCACTGTGCGGCTGAACATCTCGCCTTTGGCGAGCGCGTCTTTCACCCGGCCATTGAAACCATCAATGTTGCGCACGCCCATCTTGGACATCTTGCGATAGCGTTCTTCCATCTCGCCCACGACCCATTTCAGGGCGACAACCGCCTTTTTGGGGTCGGTCACAACCGGGGACAGCAAATGCGGGATGCCGTCATAGACGCTCAGTTCCAGCATCTTGGGGTCAATCATGATCATCCGGCATTCTTCAGGTGTCAGCTTATAAAGCAACGACAGGATCATCGTGTTGATCGCCACGGATTTACCCGAACCAGTTGTCCCGGCAATCAGCAAGTGAGGCATCTTGGCCAAGTTTGCGATGATCGGCTCACCCCCGATGTCCTTGCCCAGCGCCAGCGGCAGTTTCTGGTTTCCGTCGCCAAAGTCGCGGTGCGACAGGATTTCGCGCAGCACCACCTTTTCGCGGTTCTCGTTCGGCAATTCAATACCGATGACGGAACGACCCGGCACGGTAGATACACGCGCAGACAAAGCGGACATCGAACGGGCAATATCGTCGGACAGGCCGATCACGCGGCTGGCCTTCAAGCCCGGAGCTGGCTCTAGCTCGTACATGGTCACAACAGGACCCGGACGGACCGAAACGATCTCACCCTTCACGCCATAGTCATCCAGCACGCTTTCCAGCATGCGCGCATTTTCTTCCAGTGCTTCATCGCTCAGATGATGACGCTGAATATCAATCGGGTTGGACAAGAGGCCAAGCGGCGGATGCTCGTAATCGGCGTACTTGTCCTCAAAGCTCAGCGCGGGCTGTGCCTCAGCTTTCGCTTGCTTGGACGGCTGCGGTGCGCGCTTTGGCGGATGCTGCACAACACTGCGTGGCTCTGGCGTTGGGGCCAGTGCGGCGGGGGTTGGAACATTCACCTCTGGGATCGGCATATGGGGGGCCGCCATCGTGGGGGCCTCGACCGGCACTTCGATCAGCTCTTCGAGGTCGGATGTATCCTCTTCCAGATCGGCAAACACCAAGGGGGCCGGTCCACGACCTGCGGTCAAAGAGGGCTCAATCCGCACGCCTGTTGGCGATGGCGCGGGGGTGCGGTTCTTGATCGCGTCGGCAATGCGCGCGCTGACACGGTCACCGTCACCGGCCTGCGGCACAGGGGCGTCGGCTGGTTCTGGGGTCACCAGTTCTGGTTCCGGCATTTCATTGCGTTTGAGCAGACCAGACAGGAACCCACCTTGCGGCGCTTCAGGTTCAGGCGCTGCACGTTTGGGTGCCGCCAGTGGCGGGGCCGGCGGCAACGTCGATTTCATCTCTGGCATCGCTGTCGGCATAGCAGGGTTAGAGCGCACAACAGCCGCGGCACGGGCACGTGCCGTATCAAGCGGCTGCGGGGTTGGGAAAGGTTCAACCAAACGCGGTTCTTCTGCGTTGATGGCACGGGCCTCTTGCATCTGTTCGCGGCGGGCCTGAACGGTCGCGGTTACACCTTGGGCGGCAGTCGCAGAAAGGGACGCACCCTTGCCCAATGCGCGCAGGATCATCGCATAAAGCATGACCGTGCCCAGCAAAACAAAGCGCCCTGCGATCTTTAGTTCAGGGCGGGTGAAGCCCAGCACAAAGGCCATCAAAGCCAATAGGGCAAGACCCGTCAGCAAGGACAGAAGCTTGACACCAAACACAGCACCAAAAGGTACGATTGTCAGGATAACGCCCAGAACCGTATCACCAAACAGGCCACCCAGACCAAAGTTGGCAGGCCATTGCCCGCCCGGTGTCAACGTCGCGGCATGAACAGAAGCAAGCACAATCGCCACCGGCGCAAAGATCAGGCAACTGATGGCGCGTTCTTGCCCGTGATGCATCACAAAACGTGCACCCCACGCGATCAAAACGACGGGCACCACCCAAATGCCCAGACCGATAATCATCATCAACGGCGCAGCAACAGACGCCCCAAAATGACCCAACCAGTTTTGCACCGGCGCATCGGTTGCGGAAATCCAGCTAGGGTCATTGGGCGAATAGCTCCCCACCATCGCGGCAATCAAAACGCCAGCAAATATCAGGCCAAGGCCCAGCAACTCCTTGGTGCGTTTTTCAATCGCTGCCTGCGTTGTGCTATCCAAAAGCGGGTCGCGCCGCCGGGATTGATAAGATGCCATACTGCCGTTCCTCAACTATACAAGCAGTCGCGGATCAGGGTGAGACCGCGCTGCATTTCTTGTGTTGGGGCCACCATTGCGACCCGAATATATGTCTTGCCGGGGTTTTCCCCGTTTGCCTCTTGAGACAGGTAAGCACCGGGAAGAACCCGCACGCCCGTCTCCTGCCAAAGCTTTACCGCTGATGTTTCACCGTCATCCGTCGGCAACCACAAAAAGAACCCCGCCTGTGGGGATTGATAGCCGTTGAGATGACCCAGAATATCGTCTGCAATCTCATATTTGCGATGATAAAGGGCGCGGTTCTCTTCCACATGTGCCTCATCATTCCAGGCCGCAGCCGCAACCGCCTGCAACGGCCCCGGCAAAGGTGCGCCCGCAAAAGCACGCAACAGCCGCAACCGCGCAATCGACTTTGGCCCACCGGCACAAAAGCCAGAACGCAACCCGGGCAAGTTGGACCGCTTCGACAGCGAATGAAAAATCACCACCCGTTCTGGATCCGCACCAATTTGTGCAGCGATCTGCAACGCACCGGGAGGTGGCGTCTCTCGGTAAATCTCGGAATAACATTCATCGGCGAAGATGATGAAATCATGCTTCTCGGCCAATGTGATCAGGTCACGCCAATAGGCCTCATCCGCTACTGCGCCCTGCGGATTGGCCGGCGAACAAATATAGGCAATGGCTGTGCGGTTCAGCGTATCCTCTGGCAAGGCATGAAAATCAGGCAGATGGCCCGTCGCTTGGGTTGCTGGTACATAAATTGCCTCTGCGCCAACAGACAGTGCGGCGACCGCGTAGACCTGATAAAACGGGTTCGGCGTCAGAATAACGGGCTTGCCGTTCTTCACTTCGGGGCAAAGCGCCATCGCCGCGTTGTACAGCCCCTCGCGCGTGCCATTGAGTGTCAGGATCTGGTCTGCAGGGACATCCAGCCCATAGCGGCGCTTCAGAAACCCGCCAATCGCATCCAAAAGTGCCGGAATGCCGTTGTTGTCCGGGTACTTGCCAAATCCAGAGAGATTGTCCGCAATGATATCCCCCACAAACGCAGGGAAGGCATGGCGCGGTTCGCCAATTGTCATGTTGATGGTCTCGGACGCCCGTGTCGGGACATCCAAGAGCGCGCGTAAACGCGGCCACGTTGCTGCTGGGAGGTCCGAAAACCGCTCAGGAAATACCATAACTGCCTCAATATGCCGGATCATCTCGCCCGGCTTTTTACTAAACTAACGCGTGAGACGCTGTGCTGTCCAGAACAAGGGATGAGTCGGGCGGTTTTTGTGGCTTTTGGGTCAGTTGCCTCAAGGTTTGGTATATTTCAGCTGGCCGAAAAACGTGGCATAAGTTGAAACAGGGCTAGCGTCCGGTTTGAGCCCAAAGTTCCGTCTTTCTGCAGCGCAACGAATGTCAACTTACGCATGAGACCACTGATCTTTCGCTTCATCAATGTAGGCGTCGAGCGTGTCTGTGATCCACAAACGCCCGTCTCGCGGTATCGGCCAGTCGGTCATTCGGCGTGGATATGCCAAATCAAGGGCTTTAGTTGACCATTCAAGATAGCCGAGGCGTTCCTCAGTAAAGCCTGCCGCTAGGAACAACTCTAAGATTCGTTTGAGGGTTGCAGGATGCCCGAGCCGTCCGTTTTGACGATAAACTCTGAATACCGCCAAAAATGCCCATCCCAAGTGGGAAAAGTTGGTTATCGGCAAATTGGGCTCATTGTTGAGCTCGAACTGTGCGCTTGAAGTCAATAGCTTGCATGCGTCTGAATGCACTTCGGATTGGACTGCGAAGCCACAAGTTATCAGTGTACCGGCGGCCGATTGGTATGCGCGAAGGTGACCATCCAGAAGTACCGCTCCGTTGGGCACGAAACCATCAGGAGGGAGCTTTACCTCGCCATAACGGTTGTCGAAGTCGAATCTGTTCCTGACGGAATACAGAACCTGTGCATGGTACCGACAGAGTTGAACCATCAGATCGCATTCGGCTTCAGTCCAGGTTTCTGGCACGTAGAGTTTTTGTTGGTTTTGCATCTCAGGCGGATACCACTACAAAGCAGACATCAGAGCAAGTGAGTCCGATTTCCGCTTCGTCCCGCAAAGCAGACATCGTCGCAGCGGTCAACTACTCCAAGACACGCTCCACCGCAGCCGCCACCCGCAACAGCGCCGCCTCATTCCCGTTCTGCCCGTTGAACATGATCCCACACGACGGCACTCCCGTCGGTAGGGTGATCGAACACACATCCATCAGGTTCGCGACCCGTGTGTTGCGCAGCGCCAGCAGGTTCTCGGATTTGTAATAGTCGTCATCTGTTAACAGCCGTTCTGCATTAGGCGGCAAAATCGGCGCAGTCGGCATGATCACCGCATCAAACTGCGCTGTTTCCGCATGATACTGTTTGCGGATGTCGCGCAGCATATTCCAGCCCGCACAATAATCAGGACCAGTGACCGTCTGCCCGCCCCGCACCCGTTCCAAAATCTGCGGGAACATCTTTTCAGGATGCGCCTCAACCAGATCACGCCACCAGCCATAGCTATCGGCAGCGTAAAGATTGCCTGCGACATTAAACGCATCAAAAAGCTGCGCGAAATAGCGGTGTTCGATCTGGGCACCCGCTGCTTTCAACTTTTCAACGGCGCCTTTGAAGGCATCGCGCGGGGCCTCGCGCACGTCCTCTGGCACGATGGTATCCAGGACCATCAACCGCACACCATCGAGCGAACCACCGGTCAGATCGCTAGGCTTTGTGCCTTCCAAGGCCGCCAACAACAGGTTGGCATCCTCAACCGAACGACAAAGCGGGCCGACCGTATCAAAAGTCAAACACAGCGGCACGACCCCTTGCAAGGACAACCGCCCATGCGTTGTTTTTATCCCCACCAGATCATTCCAGGCGGACGGAATACGCACGGACCCGCCTGTATCAGACCCAATACCAGCCGCAGCCAATCCAAAGGCGACAGAGGCCCCTGCCCCAGACGAAGACCCACCCGGCACAGCGTCGTGATTATTCACGCAAGGGGGCGTTGCGGTGATAGGGTTCAGTCCCAAACCCGAAAAGGCGATCTCGGACATATGGGTTTTGCCCAGACAGACAAGACCCGCAGCCGTCCCCGCCCGCAATACGACCGCATCCCTGTCCGGTACGCGGTTTTCCATCAACTTCGTGCCAGCTTCGGTCCCAATGCCTGCCGTATCAAAAAGGTCTTTCCACGACACCGGCACCCCGTCCAACGGGCCGCGCCGCATGCCTGACTGCGCGCGCGCGGATGCTGCCTTCGCCTCGGCCCACGCGCGATCATGTGTGACCCGCGCATAAATCCGATCACGAAATTCATGGGCGTCGATGGCCGCCAGATACACGTCGGTCAACGCCACCGGATCAATATCACCCGCCCCAATCGCACGGCCCAGATCCGCCGCCGTCATCCATCGCCAATCTTGCATGTCGTCCCTTTCGTTTGGCACGACGGTAGCGGCCATCAGGCGCATGGACAATCCCGGCGAGGCGCGCATATTGCGGGATATGAAAAGTGATATGATCATCGTGGGCGGCGGGCTGAACGGCCCCGCGCTTGCACTTGCCGCAGCGCAGGCCGGGTTTACCGTGACCATCATCGACAGCTTGCCGCTTGATACGCGCAAACGTGTTGATTTCGACGGGCGCAGCTATGCTTTGGCGCATGCCTCCATGCGGCTGCTGCGCGGGATCGGGATTTGGGATGGCATCGCCAAAAACGCCCAACCCATGTTAGAGATCAAGGTCACGGATGGACGGGCTGGCGAAGGCCCTAGCCCTTGGATCATGCATTTTGATCATGCCGAGATCGAAGAAGGGCCGATGGGCTATATGGTCGAAGACCGTCATCTGCGCCGCGCGTTTCTCGATGCGATGGCGGGGGAGGACCGGATCACCCATCTGTCTGGTGAAACCGTTGTGGCGCAAGCGGTTGATGCGGCAGGGGTGACCGTGACGCTGGCGTCTGGCGGGCACCTGAAAGGGCGCGTGCTGATCGGCTCAGACGGGCGCCAGAGCGGCACCGCAGAACGCGCGGGTATCAAGCGTACCGGCTGGGGCTATGGGCAAACGGCCGTCGTCTGCGCAGTCAAGCATGACAAACCACATGACGGCATCGCGCATCAGTTCTTCATGCCCGGCGGACCGCTCGCGATTTTGCCGCTGACCGAAGACCGCAGTTCTATTGTCTGGAGCGAGGCGGACGCGAAGGCCGCCGGCCTCTTGGCGATGAACGACGCTGATTTCCTTGACGCATTGCGCCCGGCATTCGGCAGTTTCCTTGGAGAAATCAGCCTGACGGGTGCGCGGTTCAGCTATCCACTGGGGCTGACGTTGGCGAATAGTTTCATTGCGGACCGCCTCGCGTTGATAGGGGACGCGGCCCACGGCGTGCATCCGATTGCGGGGCAAGGGCTGAACGCAGGATTGCGGGATGTGGCGGCGTTGGCGGACGTGCTGGAAAGCGCACGCGCGCGCGGAGAAGACATCGGCGGCGCCCAGACGCTGGCACGGTATCAAGAGTGGCGGCGGTTCGACACAACAACCTTGGCGCTGGCGACTGATACGTTCAACAGGCTGTTTTCAAACGACAACCCGCTGCTGCGCGCGGCACGTGATATTGGGATGGGTATGGTGAACGCAGCACCGGGACTGCGGCGCGGGTTTATGCGGCGGGCAGCAGGGTTGTCGGGGGACTTGCCACGATTGATGCGGGGGTAGCAAACCATCGAAGTCGACCAGCCACGCCTTCATGTTTCAGTCGTCTGGGAGTAGAAAGCTACGATGGGCGTTTTAGGTGTTTCAGCTGCCGTCCTCGGCGTTTATTACCTTGGACTAAGTCAAGGTATCGCGCCAAGAGACAACGCGCTTCGCATGCGCGGTGTCGGAAAACTGATCATATCCCTTGTTCTAGGCAGTGCTTTTGCACAATTGGCAAAAGGCATCACCGCACCGGCAGCTGCGGTAGGTTTATTATTTCTTTTTTGCTTGCCTATGGGCTTCTTTTTAGTTGGTCTTGGTCAACTTGTCGGAAGCCTGACTGGGCTATTACAGAGAGGAAGCAAAGCAAAACGCATCGTTGCTGCGGTGGTGATCATTGGGCCTCCTGTGTTGATGGGTTCGGGACTGTATTCGTTAGAAACCAGCAGGGTCGCCGAAAAAGAGGCTGAGATAGCAGCCCGTGCCGCATTCCAAAATCAAACTCTTGTTGGATCATTCGGGGATCATTCCGTAACATTGCCCGTCGTACCATCTGTGCAAATCACGCACGCATGTCGTGACAGGACCAGAGAGTGTCATACGCATTTCTGGAGCAGCACCGGACTGAACCAGGCCTCGCCAGAAGGCATTGAGATTACATCAATGCGTTTTCGCACTGATGATATTATCCTAAAGGAGTGGAGCATTTGGTGTGCTGCGCGAGAGCATATGTTAGACACGGTGTGGTGCGCGCAACCGCCAGACAATAATCTAACCCTAAGACTACCCGAGACAGCACGTCCGCTTGATCCAGACATCTATACCATCCACGATTTTCCTGAGCCGATTGATACGATCATCTGTTTCGAGCATTGGGCAGGTCTCAGTTGTCGCGTTGGGTTTGATATTGCAGAGGGTGTCGAAGGCGCCATATCCACACTGAACCTGACCCCAGAGGATGCGAATACCGCAGCATTACGCATCATGCCGAGAGCCATCAGCTTTTGGCAGGCAATGTCAAACGACACATCTTTAATCAATGAATAGTTTGTGCGTCGCTAGCAATGCGGTCATGCATAAAAGCAATGCAGACCACCAACCAACACGCGTTACTCCAGCACCCGCGCTTCATCGACCAGCATCACGGGGATGCCATTGCGGATCGGGAATGCCATGTTACCGGCCTTGCTCACCAACTCTTGTTTGTCCGCATCATAGACCAACGTGGCTTGCGTCATGGGGCAGACCAATGCCTCGAGCATTTTAGGGTCGAACGCTGCGTCACTCATTGCATCACCTCTTCGCCGGATCCGCCGCGCAGGGCGTATTCAATCAGTGTCATCAGTGTTTCACGTCGGGTGGTCAAGGATGGGGCCTCAAGCAAGGCTTGCTTGTCCTCAGGCTCAAACGGGCAAAGCATGGATAGCGAATTGATCAGCAACTCATCTTCCGCTTCGCCCAGACTTTCCCAGTCTGTCGACAGGCCCTGATCCACAAGATAGCGGCCCAGCGCATCCATGAAAGCGTCGCGATCAAAACTGTCGTCTTTCTCAACCGGGCCCAAATCGCGTTCAAAACCCTGCCAATTGACGTTGCATCGCCGGTAGGGTGTGAAACCCTCTACCTCTTGTGAAATACGGAACCGCGACGCACCCGACAGCGTGATCATATAGCGCCCGTCTTCGGTTTCGGAAAAGGCCGTGACTTTCCCGGCGCAACCGATGGCGTGCAGTTTGCCACCGCCGTCAGGCCCGTCATATGGCTGCACCATGCCAATCAGGCGGGATGAGGTTTTCAGCACATCATCCAGCATCGCCAGATACCGCGGTTCAAATAAGTGCAGCGGCAAACGCGACCGCGGCAGCAAAAGCGCACCCGGCAACGGAAACACCGGAATGGTGTCTGGCAAATCGGTCTTTGATATCATGCATACAATGGTAGGCCGAACATGTGATCAGGCAAATATCATCGACGAAAGCCTGCGGCGTCCGTTCAGAACAATCGGATCCTTGGCGTCATGCGCGTCGAAAATAGTGAAAAGCTGCGCTTTTGCGGCACCATCATTCCACTCCCGGTCACGGCGGAAGAGCTCGAGCAGCTCCGCCACTGCTTCTTCAGCCTGACCATTTGCATGCAATGCAATCGCCAGATCAAACCGGGCCTGATGGTTGTCGGGTTCTGCATCAACTGTTGCCTGCAATTCACCCACCGGCCCCGCATTGGCGGCCTCACGGGCCAGAGAGATCTGAGCATGCACGGCCTCAAGCAAAGGATCATTGGAAATCTCTGCCGGTGCACCATTCAGAACAGCTTCGGCCTGATCAACATCGTCCAGCGCCAGATATGACCGCACCAACCCGGCATAGGCCGCTGCATTGTTTGGCTCTTCCTGCAAGATCGCGCCAAAGGTTTCCGCGGCATCAGTTGCCGCACCCTCTTGCAGCATTTGCTCTGCTGCTTCCAACGCGGCCCCAAGACCTTCATCCTCGGGTTCACCACCCATTGCGGCAACCTTTTCAACAAAGGCATCAATCTCGGACGGGGGTATTGCCCCCTGGAAACCATCCACCGGCCGCCCCTGAAAGAACGCATAGACGGTTGGGATTGATTGCACCTGTAATTGACCTGCATAGGCTTGGTTTGCATCCACATCGACCTTGACCAACTTGACCCGACCCTTGGCCTTGGTCACAGCCGCCTCGATCGCAGGGCCCAGTGTTTTGCATGGGCCACACCAGGGCGCCCAGAAATCCACAATAACGGGCACGGTTTGTGATGCTTCGATCACATCTGCCGCAAAGCTGGCGTCTGTGCCGTCTTTGATCAGATCTGCAGGGGCTTCAGCGCCTCCATCCAATTCAAGCATGGCCTGTCTCCTTCAACTATCAGTTGCCCCCTATATGTGCGCAATGGGGCGCAAGGCCAAGGGGCAAACAGGCTTTACCATTCTGCAAGCCGCACCTAGCTTGACCGCATGACAAAAACGATCCTGACTTTTGGTGACAGCAATACCTACGGCACCCCGCCCGCCCACGCGAGAGGAGAGTTTCGCCGGTTTGCGTCTGACACCAGATGGCCGACGGTCATGCAGTCCATATTGGGCCCTGCATGGTGCGTGGTCGAAGATGGGTTGCCGGGGCGCACGACCAATTGCGCTGACCCGGTGATGGGCGCGCATATGGATGGCCAACTGGGGCTGCGCATCGCGCTTGAAAGCAACGGTCCGATTGATTTACTTGTTCTCATGCTTGGCACCAACGACCTTCAGACCCATCAAGCGCGGACGGTTGATCAGGTTGTTGGCGGGTTGGCCGGGCTTTTGGCGATTGCCCGCACAGAACCCTATCAACTGCGCCACGGTGGATTTGACATCCTTTTGATTGCGCCACCCGTCATACTTGAGCAAGGGACCTTTCGTGACACGCTGCTTGGCGCACACCAAAAGTCGCGCGATCTGGGCTTTGCGATTGCACAGTTGGCCGACCATTGGGGGATCAGCTTTCTTGATGCGGGGGCGCATATCAAATCCAGCCCCATTGATGGGCTGCATTTCGCAGCAGAAGATCACATCGCCCTTGCCCAAGCCGTCGCGGCCAAGATCGAGGCGATGTGATGCATCCCAAGCTTGGCGCGATTGCGGTGGTTCAGCATCAGGGACAGTTCTTGCTGGTGAAACGGAAAAAGGAGCCCAACGCCAACACCTGGGGGTTTCCCGGCGGGCATGTCGAACTGGGTGAAACGGCGTTGGAGGCCGCGGTGCGCGAACTTGCCGAAGAAACGGGCGTGATCGGGACTGCGGAATATTATCTGACAAATGTTGATGCCATCACGCGCGATGCGCACGGGGCCGTTTTATTCCACTATCTGTTGGCGGTTGTTGTCTGCACCTACCAAAGCGGTTCACCACTGGCCGCAGATGATGTCAGCGATGCGGGTTGGTTCACACCGGCACAAGCATCCGAACTGGATCAAAGCCCGAACTTGCAACAGATCATCAATCGGATGGCCTAGGGTGCTGCGCAAAGGTCTCTACTCGATCACTGCGACCATCGGACCCAATGACTGAAAACCAAAGTCGCTACGACCCAGGGCCTGGGCATGTAGTCGCGATATCTTGCCATCAAAATAGAGCGCGTTGGGCAGCGCCAGATAGTCCCGAAAGAAACTGCCAAATTCATGAAACGTGACGCTGTCATTGGAAATCACAAAGATAACTTCGGTACCGTCCGCACTTGTACCGACCCCGTTACGGATAAAGCGCGACGTACTGTGCGGCAAAAATCGCGGGTGCAGCGCCCCATCAATGACAAGCATCGGACCTGACTGCGTGGCATCGCGGCAAACGGGTTCGGTCGCGACATAATCAAGCGTCTCATAAACCTGCGCGCTGGTGTCATTGATGCAAAACACACCATTGGGCAGCAGACCAAAATTGCCCGGCCCGGCATTGGTGACCACGCGCATCGCTTGCACACCATTTTCCACATAATGGCCCACAGGAGACCGGTCATCATGATACATCCCGGCATTCATCGCAAAAGGCAGGTTCGCTACATCCGGCAAAGCTTTGACCGCGCTGAAGTGGCCAAGCACCGTACCGTCTGTATCGTGGTGAAACAGACGTAGATTTTCGGACGTCGCATCAACGATGCAGGCGGTATAGCTGCGTCCCTCATAATCAACGTCTTCGCAAGTCACTGCCGCCACAGGCCCGGCCCAGAACAGCAATACTGCTGCCAGCCAACGCATTAGTCGTCCAAATCCTGACGCACATGATCTTCGGCAAGCAAGGCGCGCGTGGCGTCGATCTGATCAAAGGTGCCGTCAATCTCAAACCGCAATTCCGGGGCGAATTTCATCGTCCCGCCTTTCACAACCAGATGCCGGATTTCATGGCGGTTGCGGCGCAACGCTTCCAATGCCTCTTCCTTGCCCTGCCCACCAAGGGGCAGCACAAAAGCGGTCGCAATGCGCAAGTCGGACGTCATCCGTACCTCGCCCACGGTGATGGACATGCGCGCCAATTCATCGTCATGCACGTCGCCGCGTTGCAGGACTTCGGACAGGGTGCGGCGGATCACCTCGCCCACACGCAACATGCGCTGGGTGGGGGCCTTGCCGTCTCGGTTTGATTGCTTTGCCATACCGTTCATTTAGTCATTGCCGAAGCCATTGCCAAGCAAGGCTTTGCGTCAGCGGCAAAGCGGCGCTAAACGAGAGGCGAAGAGAAGGAAAAACGACATGACAGACACACCAGGCATCGTGATCACCGGCGGATCGGGGCGGATGGGGCAGATGTTGATCCAGACAGTGCTTGCATCTGATAAGTGCCGTCTGGTCGGTGTGCTGGAACGGTTGGGACATGACTGGGTCGGGCAGGATGTCGGCGTCATGATGGGCGGACAACCCGTCGGTCTGAACGTCACCGATGACGCGGTTGAGGTCTTTGCCAAGGCACAGGCGATCATTGATTTTACCGCACCTGCTGCCACGGTCGGTTTTGCCGGGCTCGCCGCCCAAGCGCGTGCGGTGCATGTAATCGGGACAACCGGCCTGTCGGATGACGACCTCAAAGCCATCAACGCCGCATCCCGCCATGCGGTGATCATGCGGGCGGGCAATATGTCTTTGGGTGTGAACCTGCTGGTGCAACTGACCAAAAAGGTCGCAGCCGCCCTTGATGAAGATTTCGACATCGAAGTGATCGAGGCGCATCACAACCAGAAAGTCGATGCGCCCTCCGGGACTGCTCTGATGTTGGGTGAGGCCGCCGCTGAAGGGCGTGGCGTGTCGCTGAAAGACGTCAGCGACAGCGGACGCGACGGGATCACCGGTGCGCGCAAGAAAGGCGACATCGGGTTCAGTGCCGTTCGCGGTGGCGATATCGTCGGCGAACATGACGTGCTGTTTGCCGCTGCAGGAGAGCGGATCGTGCTGCGGCACATCGCGACCGATCGCGCGATCTTTGCCCGCGGCGCATTGAAAGCGGCACTTTGGGGGCAAGACAAGGACCCCGGCGAATACGATATGATGGACGTTTTGGGTATCTGAGATGCGAACGCAATATCACAACCGCCTCGTCGGCACCGACCGTCACATCTGGGATGTGCACCGGCTGATCAGACTGTCCAAGGATATTGCGCCTATCTCGGTTCCGCTCAGCGACATCGCAGAACTGGATGAAAACTGGTGGTATCAGGAAGAGCATATCAGTCCGACACCCCGGTCTTTTGCCGAACACCTGATGCTGGTGCAAAAGACAGACCTGAAACACCCGATCCTGCTTTGTGCCGATGGGCGGTTGATGGACGGCATGCACCGTGTCGTCAAAGCACTGGTCGAAGGCCGCACCCACATTCAGGCCATCCGTCTGCCCGTCACACCAAAACCTGATCATATCAATGTATCACTGGGCGACTTGCCCTACACAAACAAAGAGATTTAAGGGCAGACAGCAAGCAGTCGGCGGAAACTGACCGATCAGATCATCCGCAAATTCCATCAAGTGAACCAATCGCGGGATCATCGCGTATCAAGGGTACGTTGTCCAAAACGGAGGACCTTATGAAACACGCGATTCTGTCATTGATCTTAGCGACAAGTGCGGCACCCGCGCTTGCCGACAGTTACGTCCCGGTCAAAGACCAAGCAACATTCCTGTCGCTCATTGAAGGCAAGGAACTGCGCAACCTTCTTTATGGTGTGCGGCTCAATGTGCTGGAAAACGGCCAGATCGCCGGATCCGCTGTGGGCTGGGAAATCCAAGGAACATGGTCATGGCAGGACGGGTTTTTCTGTCGTGAAATGAGCTGGGGCGGCGATCCAATCCCTTATAACTGCCAATTGGTCGAAGCGCGCGGCGATGATCGCTTGCGCTTTACGGTCGATCAGGGGGCAGGGGATTCCGCGTCTTTCCGGCTGCAATAGCCGGCACCCACGCAACAAGATTGTTCACGAAAACAACATAAGTGCCGGATGTTTAGTCCGGCACCTCTACCCGTTGTTTGAGACGGCGCAACTCGCGAATCGAAAGTGTCAAACACTGTCGGCCGCATTTCAAAGTTACTCCTCGATCCGATAAACAAACTATATATTGTGCATTTAGCTAAGTTTACGCAAACGTAAGGAACTGTCGCAAGGTCAAGTCGGATTAGCCTTGCCATTTCGAAATTCGCGTCAAAAGATAGTACTACCAGCGCAGCACATGCGCCCAAAGCCAATGATTGTATCGCCAATAGATACAACAACAGGGAGATATCTAATGACACTCAGAACAAAACTTCTGGCGACAACCTCTGCAGTCCTGATCGCAACGACCGGTGCGCTTTATGCTGACGGTCACGCCACACACCCAGAAACTGGCGAGACGCTAGCCTCTGATCAATCATTCACCTACCGCGATCTCGATGAAAGCCCGTCGATTGATCCGGGTCTAGCCGAAGACAGTGCAGGTGGGGACATCCTGCGCGATCTGTTCGAAGGACTTTATAATCAGGATGCGGCAGGCAATCTGGCCCCCGGCGTCGCCCTGAGCCATACGGTCAGCGATGATAACCTGACCTATACGTTCACACTGCGCGATGATGCGACGTGGTCCAACGGTGACCCAGTGACCGCAGGCGACTTTGAATACGCCTGGAAACGTGCGGCTTCTCCAGAACTGGCATCCCCCTATTCATGGTTCATCGAAATCATGGCGCTTGAAAACGCATCCGAAGTCATCGCGGGCGAAGTTGATCCATCCGAGCTGGGCGTGACTGCAATCGACGACACCACGCTTGAGGTTCGTCTGACCCAGCCACTGCCATATTTCCCGCTGATGCTGACACACTTCACGACGTTCCCTGTGCATCAGGCGACGGTCGAAGAGTTCGGCTCTGACTGGACCAAGCCCGGCAACATGGTGTCCAACGGCGCCTACGTCCTGACCGAACATGTCCCGCAAGAACGTCTGGTTCGTGAGCGGAACGAGAACTACTGGGACAATGACAACACGATCATCGAAAAGGTCACATCGCTGGTGATCAATGATGAAAACGTCGCACTGACCCGCTATCTGGCAGGCGAGCTTGATCGCACGCATGTGCCCGCAGGCCAATTCCCGCGTCTGTCGGCAGAATTCCCTGATCAAGCTGTTTCAGTCCCAGAGGCCTGTTCTTACTACTACATGTTCAACCTGCGTGACGGTGCATCTGAAGACGTGCAAGACGTGAACGTCCGCCGTGCGCTCAGCCTTGCAATCGACCGTGATATCATCGTCGAAAACGTTCTCGCCGGTGGTCAGAAACCAGCCTACACATTCACGCACTGGGCCACAGCCGGGTTTGAAACACCCGACATTCCCAAGGCATCCATGACCCAAGCCGAGCGCAACGCAATGGCGCAGGAATTGATGGCAGAGGCGGGTTACGGCCCGGACAATCCGCTTGAGATTGATCTCGTCTACAACACATCCGACAGCCACAAATCTGTCGCCGTGGCCATCAGCCAGATGTGGAAGCAAACGCTGGGTGTTGAAACCGTGCTGGCCAATCAGGAATGGCAGACATTCCTTGAGGCTCGCAGCAATGGCGACTTCGAAGTGGCCCGTGGCGGCTGGTGCGCCGACTACAACGAGGCGTCTACCTTCCTTGACCTTATGCAATCCGAGTCCGGCTACAACGACAGCAAATTCGTCAGCGCCGAAGTGGATACGCTGATGGAAGAGGCAAAAACCTCTGACAACGCACAAGCCAACTATGACCGGGTCGAAGAAATCATCGCCCAAGAAGCACCGATCATCCCGATCTACCACTATGCATCCGTGTATATGTATGACGAAAACCTCGAAGGCTGGCCTTTCGAGAACTTCCAACAGCAATGGTACTCCAAAGATCTCTACAAGATCGCTGAGTAATCACATCACGTGATAAGCCGCGCTCCCTTGTCCAAGGGGGCGCGGCTCTCCCATTCTGTGAGGACACCTGACACATGCTGAGCTTTGTTGTTCGCCGCCTCGCTGTGGCCATCCCGACCCTTTTGATATTGGTCATCCTGTCGTTCATCCTGATGTATTCGGCTCCCGGCGGCCCGTTCAATTCAGAACGCCCTTTGCCGCCCGAAGTGCTCGCGAATATCGAGGCCAAATATGGGCTGGATCAACCGTTTTGGAAGCAGATCGTTAACTACGTATCCGGCGTTGTGACGTCTTTCGACTTTGGCCCCTCGTTCCAATACAAAGACCGTTCGGTTAATGACGTCATCGCACAAGGTTTTCCAGTCACGCTGACCTACGGGTTCTGGTCCTTTGTTGTGGCGGTCACTATCGGTGTGTCCCTTGGTGTTGCAGCGGCGATCAAGCAAAACACATGGATCGACTATTTCGCTGTTGGCGTATCCATCGGCGCACAAGTCCTGCCCAACTTTGTTATGGCACCAATCTTGCTTCTCGTTTTCACCCTCTGGCTCGGCTGGCTGCCGGGCGGCGGCTGGAACGGTGGCCAATGGCAGTTCCTGATCATGCCCGTGATCGCGCTCTCCACATCTTACATGGCCTCCATCGCAAGGATCACGCGGTCTTCGATGCTGGAGGTTCTGAACACCAATTTCATCCGCACGGCGCAAGCCAAAGGTCTGCCGATGCGCCAGGTGATCTGGAAACACGCAATGAAGCCGACTATTCTGCCGGTTCTGTCCTATCTTGGACCCGCCTTCGTGGGCATGATCACCGGATCAGTCATCATTGACGTGTTCTTTTCCACGGGCGGCATCGGACAGTTCTTTGTGAACTCTGCCTTTAACCGCGATTATTCCGTTATCATGGGGATCACCATTCTGGTGGGCACCCTGACAATCCTGTTTAACCTTGCGGTCGATATCTTGTACGCGTGGATCGACCCCAAGATCCGCTATTAAGGGGGCGCACGCGATGTTACCGAACAGAGCAGCCGTCGAAGGTGTCGCAGATTCCATACAACTGGCCGAGGTCAAAGGCCGGTCCCTTTGGGCCGACGCCCGCACACGGTTTTTCGCAACCGCGCCGCGGTAATCTCATTGGTCATGCTGGCGGCAGTCGCGGCTTTCGCCCTTTTTGGCGGCATCTTCGCCCAATATGAAACCGATTTCGTTGACTTCAGCCTGATCGGCTCTAACGCCTACCTTGGCGTGCCCTCCATCGAAACCGGCCACTATTTCGGAACCGACAGCAACGGGCGTGACCTCTATGCGCGCACGGTGCAGGGCACGCGTATCTCGCTGATGGTCGGCATTGTCGGCGCATTGGTCGCGGTGATCGTCGGCACACTTTATGGGGCGACGGCAGGCTACTACGGCGGTCGCGTTGACGGGATCATGATGCGGATCGTGGATGTGCTGATGTCGATCCCGTTCATGTTCGTGCTGATCCTGATGCTGGTGATTTTCGGGCGGTCGATCTTCATGCTGTTCCTTGGGATCGGTCTGATCTCATGGCTCGACATGGCAAGGATCGCGCGCGGACAGACGCTGACGATCAAGAACAAGGAATTTGTCGAGGTCGCCGTCGCCACCGGCGTGCGCCCCAGCAAGATCATCCTGCGTCATATCGTGCCCAACCTGCTGGGGATCGTGATCGTCTACGCAACACTGCTGGTGCCCAATATGATCATCTTTGAAAGCTTCATCAGCTTCCTTGGCCTTGGCGTACAGGAACCGGCCACATCGCTGGGTGCGCTGATCAACGAAGGGTCACGCACCATGCAGTTCGGCTATATGTGGCAGATCAGCTACCCCCTCTTCTTCTTCGTCGTCACGATCTTCGCCTTCTTCTTTGTTGGCGACGGTCTGCGCGACGCGCTTGACCCCAAGGACCGTTGATATGAGCCTTCTGGAAATCGAAGATCTCATGGTCACCTTCACGACTGCGGACGGCGATGTGCACGCGGTTAACGGGTTGTCACTCAACATCGACAAAGGTGAAACGCTGGCCATCGTCGGTGAGAGCGGGTCAGGCAAAAGCCAGACCGCCTTTGCGGCGATGGGATTGCTGGCCAAGAACGGGCGCGCCTCTGGCGTGGCGCGGTTTGACGGCAAGGACCTGTTGTCGATGTCACAGCGCGAGTTCAACAAGATCCGCAGCAAAGACATGGCAATGATCTTTCAAGACCCGATGACGTCGCTGAACCCCTACCTGCGGGTCAGTGACCAGATGGCCGAGGTGTTGATGCTGCACAACGGGATCAGCAAAAGCCAAGCGGTGACCGAAGCCGTACGCATGCTGGACGCCGTACGCATCCCTGACGCCCGCGCGCGGGTCACGATGTACCCGCATGAGTTTTCCGGCGGCATGCGCCAACGGATCATGATCGCGATGTCGCTGCTCTGCCAACCGCGCCTGTTGATCGCGGATGAACCCACAACAGCGCTCGATGTGACAGTCCAAGCGCAAATCATGCAACTGCTCGGCGATATCCGCCAAGACTTTGGCACCGCCGTCATCCTGATCACCCATGACCTTGGCGTTGTGGCAGGGTTCTGCGACCGCACGCTGGTCATGTACGGCGGACAGGTGATGGAAGAAGGCACAACCGACGACATTTTCGCCAAACCATCGCACCCCTACACCAGTGGCTTGCTGAAAGCGGTGCCACGTCTGGACAAAGACGAGGGCGCGTTGATCACCATCGCGGGCGAGCCCCCCGATATGTCCAACCTGCCCGCAGGATGCCCCTTCTCACCCCGTTGTGCCGTGCAGCTTGATCATTGCAGCACCCAGCGCCCCGCCCTTGAAACAACGAGCGAACGGCGTCGGTCATGCCACCTGCCAGTGGAGGAGGTCGCGTAATGGAACCGCTTTTGTCTGTCCGCAATCTGTCCGTCACATTCGATGTCCGCAAACCCGGCTCTTGGCCGTGGACACCGCCGCGCAAACTGCATGCGGTGTCAGAGGTATCTTTCAGCATCCAGCCCGGCGAATGCCTTGGGATCGTAGGCGAGAGCGGGTCAGGCAAATCGACCATCGCCCGCGCCATCGTTGGCACGATCCCGTCATCGGGGGGCAACATCATGTTCGAAGGGCATGATCTGGCCAACATGGACACACGCGAACGGCGGGTGCACCGGCGCGATGTGCAGATGATCTTTCAAGATCCGCTGGCAGCCCTCAACCCACGCATGACGGTGGGCGAGATTATCGCCGAACCGTTGATCACGCATGAACCGGGCACGTCCCGCGCCGACGTCAAAAAACGGGTGGGCGAGTTGATGGAACGGGTGGGGCTTCTGCCCAACCTAATCAACCGCTACCCGCACGAATTTTCCGGCGGGCAATGCCAACGCATCGGAATCGCGCGGGCGCTGATCCTCAAGCCAAAGCTATTGATCTGCGACGAGCCCGTCTCGGCACTTGATGTGTCGGTGCAGGCGCAGGTCATCAACCTGTTGATGGAGCTGCAACGCGACATGGGGCTGTCGATGATCTTTATCGCGCATGATCTCAGCGTCGTGAAACACATCAGCCACCGCACGCTGGTGCTGTATCTGGGCCGGGTTATGGAAACGGCCGAAAGCCACAAACTGACAACGCGACCTGAACACCCCTACAGCCAAGCACTGATCGCATCGGTGCCAATCCCTGATCCGGTGCTGGAACGGGCGCGCGCCCGGCCCATCCTCGAAGGGGAGCTGCCCTCGCCGCTGTCACCACCCTCAGGCTGCGTGTTCCGCACGCGCTGCCCCAAAGCGCAAGCGTTCTGTGCCGACGCCCGACCCATGCTGGAAGACATCGGCGGCAACCACCTCGTCGCTTGCCCCTTCCACGAGGCAGAGCATGTGTTGGCTGTTGGACAGTAGCAAAGATTTTTGACTAAAAATCTTTTGCGCAGAACAATTTTCGTGAAAATTGTTCGCTACCGTGACCTCACCCAAACCGCGAGGTCGCCGGTCGCCTCCCACCCCGAGGCTAATGCCTGCACTCGGTCTTCGCCGCGCTCATACCCCACAACAGGCAGGCCATTGCCAAAGTGCGTACAAAGTGCCGTTGCAGCCAGACGTGCATCTGCACCAAATACATTGGACAGACCAACACAGTTGTCGGAAAGGTTAGCAATCGCACCTGCGTCATAGCCACCCGCACTGCGCCGCCCCCAAAAAGCAACATCACGACGCCCAAGGATCGCATCAGGAAACTGTCGCTGATCTGACGGGGAGCTCTCTCCCCAAACATCTTCCCACTGCGACAGCGCAGCCGGTTCGGTAATCCGCTCCCAATCATCGGCCAGCGTATTGGTTGCACCCCGATGCCAAAGCCACTGCGCATCAAACATCTTGTCCAAGCCCACGTCCGTGAAATCGTACTGACCGCTGCCATCCTTCACGGCAAACCCGGGCCTATCTAGCAACGGCGCAATCAACTCTTTGATCGGCGCACCCGGTACGACCGTGGCCCATCCATGATAAGGCGGCGGCGGATCAATCGCGCGAAAACCGTGACAATCTCGTGTATATTGCAGCCCGCGCGCATCCCACATCATCGCATACCAGTCGGCGTTGTTTTGCGCCGCCATCATGGCCCGATCCGACACGCTAGTAGTCGCGCTCAAAGAACACACCAACGCTCGTCTCACCATCCTGATCAACGCTGCCTTTGGCCGTAATCTCATTGGTGATGTCAAGGTTCAGGTTAATCTCTGTATTGCCTTCGCTTGTCACGGTCACATCAGTATAGACGTTCTCTGACACATAGGCGCCCGCACGTACGGCAGCGTTGCCCTCATCATCTGTGGTGACATCAAAATCATCCAAGCCGATGCTTTCGCGAAAATTATCCAGCGTACCACCGCCCCGCCCCGCCAACGTACTGATCGCCGAAGCCAGTTGGACAGCCTGCAAGGGGCTGATGCTTTCCAAGTCACGACCAAAGATCAGTTGCGACAGGACTTCATCCTGCGGCAACTCTGGCACCGAGACAAAGCTCACCTCCGGCTCGCCTGCGGGTCCTTCAACAATAATGCTGATCACAGTGCCATTGTCGGTTTCGGTACGGGCAACCAACCGAATGAAGGGCACAAAATCACCCTGTAGCGACGCCACCCCTTCGGTTAACTCGAACCGCTGTTGCAGGATATCAATCCGGCCGCGCACAAGGGCGAACCGGCCAACGGGGATAACATTGGCCGATGTGCCACCAATCGTCAGCCTACCACCCAGTTCCGCATCAAGACCACGACCACGGATAAAGATACGCGAGGGTGCGTTGATCACGATATCCAACGGGAACGCGCGGCCGCTCCCCGCGCCATTGTCCTGATCACTTTCTTCTAATAGTCCTGCACGGCGCAACGTACGGCGCACTACGGCACTTTCTCCGACATGGGTCACCTCTGGCAATTCACCCAAACTGCTGATCGAAGAGGATGGCACCTGTACGTCGGTTTGGCCCAACTCAAGGCGGCCCGAAATACGTGCACCACCCTGCAGCGGTCCATCAAGATTGATGGCACCCGATATTTCCGACGAATAGAGTTCAGGATCTTGCAGCACGACCCGCTCCAGCGCCACCGTGATGTCAGCCTGATTTGTTCCGGTCAAAGCCACCGGTCCGCGTACCGTCACACGGCCGCCGCTTTCGACACGCGTGTTCAGATCAATCTGCGCGTTGCCATTGGTCAGCCGGATCGCACCACCAATATCTGTCAAAGCCTCGCCCAATGTCGGCGCAGCCAGACGCCCATCAGAGAAAGTCACCTGCCCGCTAAGCGAAGATACCTCAGGCGGGCCATTCACGTTCAAATCAAAGTTCGCAAGCCCGCTCAGACGGCGTGGATCAAGTGCGGCATTTGCCAAGGCCAGCGGCGCGCTGCCGTCCACATTAACCGCCAAGTTCCCGTTTTGGCTGATCTCACCCACGATCTGCGCAGCCAGACCACCGGGGCCGGTCCCGGTTGCATCAACGCTCCAGTTGCCTGCTTCATCCAAAGATGCGCTGCCACGGGCGCGCACGGGTCCACTGATCTGATCGGTCAGCACCCCAACATTGCGCAAACTGGCGTTAAAGCGACCCTGCCCAAGCCCAGCAGCACCATTCAACGCGCCTACAATCGATACTTCGCGGGTCGACACTTCGAGCGTGCGCACGCCAAGCACCTCGTCCTCCAAGCCAATCGTCGCGTTGATCCGCCCTGTTCCCGCCAACAACGGATCAACCGTTGGGTTCCCAATGCGCAGGTCTTCACTGCGCAAGTTCACACTCGTTTCAAAGCGGGTCAGATCTGGCAGCACACTACCGGACGCAGTCAAATCAATGCTCCCTGCAACTGGCTGCCCAATCAGCGTGGCATATGTGGCAAGGCTGCCAACCTGCGCCTTAAGCTCGCCTGTGACTTCTCGGTCATTTGCCGGGGACGCGACAAGAGCATCCAAAGTCAGGTCCGTGTCCGGACCAAGAATGTTAAGCGCGACCTCAGTGGCATCGTCCGGCGCTGGCACCGCATCCAGCGACAAGGTAATTGGACCGCTCAGGCTTGGGTCCAGAAGTACGGCATCATTGATACGGAACCGCAGGTCAGCCGTATTTGACCCGTTCAGAGACACATCGGCATCACCGCGCAGTGACATTTGCGGTGTCGCAACCGAAAGGTCGCTAACTCGAAAGCCTTGCGCATTAGGCCGCGCAATCGCCGCAGAGAAACCGCCGTCTCCTGCAAGCAGCGGATCAATCCGGTCCACGCCTGTCACCAGATTTCGCGTCGTACCGCTGATATCCGCGTCAAAGCGCAAGCCATCGCCAAGAAGCACGCCACTGACATCCAGATCAACGGCACCCGACAATGGCTGCCCGGCAAGGACGGCATAGCGGGACAAATCACGCACCTGCGCACTCAACGCCGCATTGACGGTTTGGCCGGTCTCGGCGGGGTTGACCGTCCCGCTTGTCTCAAAGTTTGCAGCCGGGCCGGTGCCGTTCAACGAAAACGCGATCATACCATCGCTGCTTTGCGTCACATCACCCATGACCCCCACTGGTCCGGAAAGCTCTGGCACAACCAAACGTACGTCACGCAGACTTGCATTGATGCGCGCGTCGGCACCCTCGCTTGTTAAATCGGCGGTGGCGCGAATGCTGGCTGCGTCCGTTTGAACAGCAAGGTTCTCCAGCCGCGTACCGGCGGCGTCCCGCACCGCCTTCGCCGCAATTGTCCCCACGCCCGCCAGCACGCGATCCGCCTCTGGTATGCCGATAGACAGATCATCTGTTTCGCCCGTCAGAACAATGTCAAACAGGCCTTCAAGCGGGGTGATTGATGCCAATACACCAACAGACGCACCACCGCCGATATCCTGACCAATCAAGGTCGCAAACCGCTCAATTCCGGCGATTTCAGCGCTCAGGTTTGCGGCGGTCTCAAAACCCGCCTCAGGACCGGCAATAGTCGCGTCTGCCTGCGCGTCCAGACCCGCACCTCTGATTGTCAAACGCGTGATCCGGGTGATATCGTCCTCGGACCGCGACGCCACAAGCACACCGCCGATTTCATCACCAAAGGCCTCTGCCGCACCAACCGTACTCAACTGTAATCCGGCCGCATTGTAAGACAGGTCGGCAGTCACAAGACCACGCTGCGCGCCGTCACCGCTGCGCAAGACGCCACCGCCTTGCAAACGCAGCGTTTCGATCCCAAGCCCCGGACGGTCGAACCCTTCAATGGCGATATCAGCACGCCAATCTTCAGAGAATGTGGCGTCATAGGTGATAGCTAGGTCCATGCCATCAACAAACGTCTTCGGCCCAGACAAAGGCAGTAACACCGGCTCATTGCCAAGCGGCGTGATGCCCCCCGTCAGATCTATCAGGTCTGGCCAACCTTCCGGGCTAATCCTGATCGCACCATCCAGCGACACACGCCCGGCATCAAGTGCGACCTGCGGGATATCAATCCGACCATCAACCGTCTGAACCACT
This sequence comes from Yoonia sp. JB2-21, assembly GCF_055693545.1. Lineage (NCBI taxonomy): Bacteria > Pseudomonadati > Pseudomonadota > Alphaproteobacteria > Rhodobacterales > Paracoccaceae > Yoonia > Yoonia sp. JB2-21. The sequence goes on along the minus strand of NZ_JBVFUC010000001.1, from coordinate 2,092,895 downwards.
TGCGCGGCCAGACGCGCGTCATTGCCGAAAAAGCCCTGATACTCCGATGCAAAAAGCGGCGAGATATCACCCCCCAGATCAACGGTAATTTCTTGCTCGCCACCAGTATTCGTAAGGGCAACGCTGCCGGATAAACGGTCCTCTCCGTCCGTGGCAATCGTAATATCAGCGGCATAGTCATCCAACGGCCCAGTGCCTGCGACCCCAAGCTTGATCGACGGACGGCCCGGCAATTCAAGCAGACGCGCCGCAATCCCGTCGGGGCCTTCTTCAACGTTCAACAGCAGATTCAGCACCCGCGTCGCGTTCACGTAGCTGCCATTGACCTCAAAAATGCCTGTCTTGTCACCCAACCGCTCTGCAACGAGGTTTGCGGTGCCTTCCCCGTCCGCCAACTGCGCGGACCCGTTCAGCGAAACAACAATTGGTTCACCCAGGAACGCCTTACCCAGTTCCACACGGTCAATGCGCAGTTGGTCAAGTGCGACGCTGACTGGTAACTCCGGCAATGCAAAAGGGGCCGCTTCCGGGGTTGGCCCGGTATCTTCGGAAATAGGGGGGCGGGCCACGATAATGCGCCCAGCGCTGAGTTCCTGCACGTCAATCGCGCCGCGCAGCAAAGCAGTCCTGCTCCAACTCAGCACGATGTCTTCGAGGGTCAGCCAGACGCCATCTTCATCAGCAATTGTCAGTTGCTCAATCGTGGCCTCAGAACTCAGCGCGCCTTGGAAACCCTGCACATTCACCTGACGGCTGACACCTGAAAGGTTCTCTTCGATAAGCTCTGTCAGATACCCTTTGTCTTCGTCCTCCTGGGACTGCCCAACCGCCCCAAAAGGCAGGGCAATGAACGCACATATGCAAATGAACCGCTTCAAAATGCCTGCCCGATCCCGATGTAGACTTGCAAGGAGCCGCCGGCATCATCGCCATTTGCGGGTGTGCCCAGATCAAGGCGGATCGGCCCGATCCCGGTGTTATACCGCAGACCAAGACCCGCACCGGCATGCCAATCACCATCTTCGCCCGGCGTGGCACCGGCACCAACATGCCCAAAGTCATAAAAACCGACCAAGGAAATATTCTCCCGGATTTCAAAACGTGTTTCCAGTTGTGCACCAACAAAGGAGGCGCCGCCGGTCGTCACGGTTTCCTCGCCTTCGACGCGATCAATACCAAGCGACTGATACGGCTGCCCGCGCACCGTTCCACCACCGCCCGAGTAAAACAGAAAGTCCGCGGGTGCCTCGTTCAAACCGGCCCCCACGACACTGCCGATCTGCGCACGTCCGGCAAAAGTCAAACCAGACCCTTCGGACGCAGTCCGATAGGCCCGCAGATCCGCATATAGCTGCGCGCCGCTGATTTCGCCGTCCGTACTGATGAAAGGTGTCGCATCAAGATCGGCATAATACCCATCACGTGCATCAGACGGCTGATCCCGCCGGTCCAGCGTCGCATCCAAAGGCAGCGTAAACAGCGTATATTCGCGAACCTCGATGTCGGTTTCTTCTCTGGCACGTAAGACGCCGACGCCGGCGCGCACGGTCAGATCATCGGTAATGATGCGGGAAAATCCGGTTTCAAAGCCGATCTTATCCAGCAGGAATTCCGGCTCATCTTCGCGTGAAATCTCGCCGCTCAGAAAATACTCCGTATCCGGGCCAAAGGTCGCGGGACGGGTAAATGTCCCTCCAAGACGATAGTCAGTACCACCGGTTTCGCCCGAAATGCCCGACACCTCGGCCTCAGCGCGGAACCGTTCCGCGCCACCCAGAAAGTTGCGGTGCAGCCAGAAGCTGGACAGCGTCAGCCCTTCAATCGTCGAGAGCTCAATCCCAAAACCGATGCGGCGCGGCTTGGCCTCTGACAATTGCGCGTTGATGGCGAGCGTGTCATCGGCACCGACGGTTTCAGCTTCCGTCAGGGCCACACTCTCGAATGTTCCGGTGCGGCGCAGGCGGCGCTCTGCTGTTGTGATATCTTCGGGTGCATAAACCTTGCCGGTCGGCAGGCCAGCGATCTCGCGAATGCGGTCATCGCTCACGGTCTGATTGCCTGATACGTTCAGTATCCCAAACGTCAGACGCGGACCGGTATCAATACGGATATCAACATCCAGCTTGGCATCACGATGGCGGGCGACAACTGCCTGCCCTGCAACACGGGCCTTGGCATAACCCAACGCGCGCCAATTGCTGATACTGGTTGAAACAGCGGAGCTGATACGCGCTGACCGCGCGGTGCGTCGCGGACCTAAATCCTCTGGAATTGCTGTCTGTGGGGGCAAAGGTGCAACCTGTACCTGCCCAAAAGTGAACCGCCTGCCGGGTCGCACAACAATCCGCACTTCCTCAATGACACTTGGTGCCGCAAGCGGTGCGATATTCGACGCCTCAACCCCGTTTACCGTGATCGAGATATCACCCGCATAATACCCTTCGCTATAAAGAGCCGTCAGCAAGCGCCGGTAATCGGCACGGGCCGCGGCAACATAGTCCTGCGGCGCGGCCGTTTCATCCAACGACCGCAACAATGACGCTTCGCTCAGGGCTGTGCGCGCTTGCGGGGATACCAGAATGACGTCCTGCGCAATCGCCCCCGTGGCACACATCAATAGCGCTGCGCTTAGGCGTTTGATCATCTCAACATGGCTCTTTTCATAGCGATTAAAGCAGTCACGGGTCTTCGGTTCCGTTGGTTTACCCAAGCAACGAAACATTTACCAATCACATCGACCACATGCGTCGTTTTTGTACTAGGTGGCATGACACCCACCCGCTAGATTAGCATCTATGAAAGATCTAGCTCCCCCTGCACAGATGCCAATGCGGGCCCCTGATATTGTGATGCGGTTGCGTCGCATGGGGGCGGCGTTTCCGACCCGCTTGTCATTCTTGCGCACGCTGATGCGGGCGCTTGCGGCAGACAATGTCAAAGTGAAGCGTGCGGTTTGGGCCATGAATGACGCGGGCTTCGGGCACGCTGTCTACACGTTGCGCTTTGGCGGATATGACTACGCGCTTGTTGCCGTCTCCACCGATCTGCCACCTGAAATGCGCACCGACCGTGTGATCGCAACGGCATGGGACACGGCCTATGTCCTTTATGACGGTATCCCGGATCAAAGCGAGATTGACCGCATCGTCGCCAACGCGCCGTTGCAAGAAGCCGCACGCTTTACCGTCCGCGATCTGGTGCTCAGCCGGGCGAATAAATCTGTCCGGCTTTTTGATCATGTGACGGGCGCACTCAAAGCAGGTCAGCAACCAGACCCGCAGAAAATCCGCGACACCGGCTATCTGATGCGCACCACCGCCGTCTATGGCAATGGCAAATTCGGCATCGCAGATCGCGGCCATATCGCCGACCGTCCCGGCATGGGCGGGCCATTCATGGCCGAGATGCTGACCGTTTGGTTGATCCGAGGGTTCACCCATGATCTGGCGGAGCACGTCGGCGGGGCGGAACTGTCTCGCGAGGCAAAGCGCCACCTTGGGATCGGGAATTCGACCGGTCTGGGCATGGCGCCATTCTTGGTGAACCACCCGCTGTTACTCGATGCATGGATGCAGGTCCGCGAAACGGCTATCGCGCGGGTGCGCGCGGTTCCCAGCCTTGATGCCGACCAGATCGGGCGGATCTACAACCTTGTCATCCGCGCCGCGACACACCTTGCCGAATGGGACGTCCCGGATGAGATCGCAGCGAAGCGCATCACGGCCTTGCGGCAGGAATGGCCCGAATTCGCCGCGACGCTGACACCCGAGGCACTCAGCGCAGACAAACCCATCGACAAAATCCTCACCGACAGCGCGCGCTGGTCCATCGACACGCAAGAACTGATCGCGGCCCTGGTGTTGGAACCGTTTGGCGACCTGATCGACGGGCTGACCGACTGTATGGCCACGCCATTTGTGCCTGAACTTGACCCCGTGATGCCCTGCGCCGCACTGAAGGCATTGATCGCCGCAGACTGGGGCTGGGCCTGCGATATCGACTATACAGCACCCGCCGCCTGCGCACAGTTTTGGTACGTTTCTGAGGAAAAACTGGAACCACGTCTGGGTAACCGGCACATCGAACCGGGTGCCGACCGCGAGGCCCCTTTGGATATCGGGCGACAGGTCAAAGCGCTGGCGCAAGACGTTCCCGATGATGCCACGCCCGTTGGCCAATTCCTCGCCCTGCATCCCGAACACCGCGCCGCCACCCGGCGCGTGCAAACGATGCAACGGCATCCCTACGCCGAAATCCGCGACAATCTGATTGGCAAGGATTGCCTGCCCATCGACATCCTGCGCTGCAAACTGGCGTTTTTCGGGGCTGCCAAATTTGACCCCAAGTCAGACCGCTGGACCCGGATCACCTTGGCCCAGGGTGCCCCGCTTTTTGATGAATTGGACAATGCCGACGATTGGTGGTTGCCCGTTGCGACAATCTGATGTGGGCACTGAACGAAGTTGAAGGGCTGGTAAAGAAAGCCGCCCGCGGCGCTGGTTTTCCCAGCGGCCAAGCCGAAGACCTTGGTCGTGTTGCGGCATATCTCGCTGGGACAAGCGCATCCATCAAACCCGTCACTGCAGCCTTGGCCGAAGCGTCCGATCCTGTTGATGTCCGATGGGACGATGGCCGCGTCACGGTCCAACATGGCCCCGCGATCCTGATCGGGCCGATCATTCGCGATGCCTTCGCGATGGGCTGCACGACCGCCGTTTTGGCCAACGTCACCCACGCCCCGCTCATCAGCGCATTCCTTGCGCAAAGCGGTGTCGCCCAAAAATGGGACGGCATGACGGTGACCATCAGCGACACAACCGTTCTGAAACCCATCTGCGGACCCGTCGCGATCCCCGACGAAGATTGGCAAATCTGGCTTGGGCTGGCCGCAAAAACCTATGTACCAGAAACCGAAGACTCGCGGATCAGTGGTGCCGGGGCAGGCCTGACCGACAACGACTAACCCGCAAACGGGTCCGCCGGATACCGCACCGCCGCCAGATAGAGCCCTTGTGGCGGACATACCGGCCCACAGGCACCGCGATCTTTGGCCGCCAAAGCGGCACCGACATCAGCCGGGGTCCATGCGCCAGCACCAACACGTTCCAACGTACCAACAAAGCTACGTACCTGATTGTGCAGGAATGACCGCGCCCGCACGTGAAACTGATACTCTGTCCCATTGGCATGCGGCACGGTTTCAACCCGCAATGCATCTAATGTCTTCACCGGGCTTTTCGCCTGACAGATCGATGATCGGAAGGTCGTGAAATCATGGTTGCCGATCAACTGATCAGCCCCCGCCTGCATCGCTGCGGCGTCCAACGCATGGTTCACCCGCCACATCTGGCCTGCCTCAAACGTCAAGGGCGCGCGGCGCGACATCAGCCGAAACAGATACTGACGCTCGACCGCATCAAACCGCGCATGCCAACCGTCCGCGACACGGGCGCAGTTCACAATCGCCACCGGCGCGGGCTTCAGGTGGAAATTCAGCGCCTCTGACAAACGGAACGGATCCCAATCCCGCTCCATATCGCAATGGGCCACTTGGCCGGTGGCATGCACACCCGCATCGGTCCGGCCTGCTGCCGCAATCGTATGGGCGCGCGGCTCTAACTTGGCCAATGCCGCCTCAACAGCACCTTGCACGGACGGCTGATCATTCTGCCGCTGCCACCCCGCAAAGGGGGCGCCGTGATATTCAACAAGAAGGGCATAACGTGGCATCCGCCCCGATTAGGGGGAGCATCACGCAAAATCAATCCCTACACATCACGCCGCCGCACGCCTATCTTGCTGTGAAAGCTTTGAAAGGGCCCACTTTGGTCATCTCCGCAATTGCCGATCAGATTACGCGCACTGTCGAGGGCGTCAGCGACACGCTCACCGCCCCCTTTACCGATCCGGTGATCCGCCTTGGGGTGACGGGGCTGTCGCGCGCAGGCAAAACGGTGTTCATCACATCGCTGGTCGCAAACCTGATGGACCGTGGACGCATGCCGCAACTGGAAGCTGCTGCCAGTGGCGCAATCCGCACGGCATACCTGCAACCGCAGCCCGACGATACTGTGCCAAGGTTCAACTACGAGGCTTATCTGTCGCAACTCACTGCATCCGAGCCAAGCTGGCCCGATGGCACCCGCCAGATCAGCGAACTGCGCCTGTCCTTGCGGGTCCAGCCCCGCGGGTTGCTGTCTGGGCTGTCGGGGCCACGCACGGTTCACGTAGATATCGTCGATTACCCGGGCGAATGGCTGCTTGACCTTGGACTTTTGGATCAATCCTTTGCAGAATGGTCGAAAGCATCCCTCGAACGCGCACAGGGCCGACCCGGTGGCGATGATTACGCAGCGCTTGTTGCGGGCACGGACCCCACCGTCCGGCTGGATGAACCCCAAGCATTGGTTTTGGCCGAACGGTTCACGGCCCACCTGCAAGAGGCGCGCGAGGCGGGGTTTTCCGACTGCTCACCGGGGCGGTTCCTGCTGCCCGGCGACCTTGCAGGATCGCCTGTCCTGACCTTTGCACCGCTGCCTGATGCGCGCTATCCACGCGGATCGCTGGGGCGTGAATTCGAACGCCGGTTTGAAAGCTATAAACGCAATATCGTGCGGCCCTTCTTTCAGGACCATTTTGCCAAAATCGACCGCCAGATCGTGCTCGTCGATGTGTTGGGCGCAATCCACGCAGGACCATCGGCGCTGGACGATTTGCGCAGCGCAATGGCGCGTATCCTTGGGGCGTTCCGTCCCGGTCGCAATGACTTCCTGACGCGTATCTTCCAAGGACGCAGGGTCGAAAAAATACTCTTTGCCGCCACCAAGGCGGACCACCTGCATCACAGCCAACACCCGCAACTGACCGCGATCACAGAGGCGCTTCTGCGCGAGGCGAAAGACCGCGCTGATTTCGCAGGCGCGCAAACCGCTGCAATGTCGATTGCGGCACTGCGGACCACCGTGGAAGAAACCATTGACCACACGGACGGGCCGCTCGACGTGGTGCGCGGGCGCTTGCTGGAAACCAACAAACAAGCGGCCTTCTACCCCGGCAAACTACCATCCGACCCCGCGCATCTGCTGGCCCCAGCGCGCGAAGGGTCAGACACTTGGCTGGACGCCGACTATAGCGTGATGAACTTCGCGCCCGCCCCGCTTGACCGCCGACCGGGCGACGGCCCCCCCATATTCGGCTTGATAAAGCGGCACAGTTTTTGCTGGGGGATCGGCTATGACCCGTGGACCGATACTGATCGACCTCGAAGGGACCGAGGCCGCAAAACCCGACAGCGCGCCAGCGGTGCAGGATGACATCGACGCACCCCAAGGCGTTGCGATGCAACAGGTTGCCGCCCTCGCCGCACGCAAACCTTCTCCGCTCGCCCGCTGGTTCTGGTCGCTGAGCGTCGCATTGGTTGGCTTTGTTGTCTCGCTGGCAGCGTGGGATTACATCACCGGGCTTTTGGCGCGGTCGCCCATTTTGGGCGGGATCGCAACAGGGCTGATTGGGCTTTTGTGCCTCGTATTACTTGTGATTGGTCTGCGGGAATTGGCCGCTTTCGGCAGGTTGCGGAAACTGGACACCATCCAGCATCAGGCCAAAGAGGCGCTGGCCAACAGCAATCTGGGCCAAGCGCGCAATGTCGTTGGCAGCCTGTCCTCACTCTACGCCAATCGCGAAGACACCGCGTGGGGGCGGGCCGAACTCGCATCACGGCAAAGCGAGGTGCTGGATGCCGATGGTTTGCTGGGGCTTGCCGAAACAACACTGCTGGCCCCGCTCGATGCACGCGCCCAGCGCGAGGTGGAAGCGGCAGCACGGCAGGTCGCGACCGTCACAGCGATTGTGCCCTTGGCGCTCGCTGATCTTTTCACCGCGCTCACCGCCAACCTATGCATGATCCGGCGGATCGCCGAGATTTACGGCGGACGGTCCGGCACCTTGGGCAGCTGGCGACTGACGCGGGGCGTGCTGACCCATCTTGTGGCAACCGGTGCCGTTGCCGTGGGCGATGACCTGATCGGATCAGTGGCGGGTGGTGGGGTGCTGTCCAAGGTCTCAAGACGCTTCGGCGAGGGCATCGTCAACGGTGCGCTAACCGCACGGGTCGGCGTTGCCGCAATCGAAGTCTCCCGCCCATTGCCATTTCACGCGGCCAAGAAACCATCGGTCAGCGGTCTTGTCGGCCGCGCGATGACCGGTTTGTTCGGCAAAACCTAATCAGCACGTGGTCTGGCAGCCGCAGGCAGGCTCAGATGGACAGCCAAACCACCAAGGGTTTCATCTTCTGACAATATGATCTTGCCACCATAAGCATGGATCAGATCAGAGGCGATCGCCAATCCCAGACCTGTCCCCGGCTTGGACGTATCAAGACGTTGGCCACTTTGGGTCGCGCGGCCCCGTTCCTCTTTGGGAATACCCGGACCGTCGTCAGAGATTTCAATCAAAATCGAACCATCTTTTTTGCGGTGCGCCATCAGACAGACGCGCGATACCGCCCATTTCAGCGCATTGTCCAGCAGATTGCCCATGACCTCTTCAAAGTCGCTTTGGTCCATACGCACACGCAAACCGCTATCAAAGGTCGCTTCAAAATCCTTGTCGATATTGCGTGCGAGCGCCGTAAAGGCGCGGTCCATGCGGCCAAGTGCGGTATTCAGTTCCGTCGCAACGCCAACCGAACTATCCGTGCCATCGGCGCGCATACGTGCAAAGGATCGCTTAAGCTGCGCATCAAGCCGGTCCAACGCGTCAATCGAATCCTGCACAGCAATACCCTTGGACCGCAATGTATCCAGTTCATTGCGCATAATCGCCGAAGGTGTCTTGATCGCATGGGCCAAGTCGGCGGCCTGACGACGCGAGCGGCTCATGATGTCACGATTGCGGTCCATTAGGCTGTTGATATCGGTCACCAGCGGGGCAACCTCGATCGGGTAGCTTTCAATGCTTAGACCATCTTCATGTTCCCACCGGGTCGATACCTCTTTGCGCAGTGTGTTCAATGGTTGCAGCACCACAGCAACTTGGGTCAACGCCCCCAAAACCCCGACAAAAGCAATGATCGCAAAGGCGGTCAAAAGGGTTTGACGCAACTCAGCCGTATCAGCCTCTAGGCTGCGCAGCGACGATGCCACCTGAATATGCCACTGCGATCCATCGGCCAGCGTCAGCCATTCGTCAATGCCAAACACCATGTCACCACCGGGGCCGCGATATTCGCTTATACGCACCCCACCCTGGGATGTTTCAGGGCGTGGTAGAAATTCTTCACCCAGCGAAGGTGAGGTGAACACCTGACCATCGTTGCCTTCAACCTGCCAATACTGACCTGAGAGCAAGCGCTGATAGACCGGATCACCAATGGCGCGTGCAAGGTCGTCTTTTGTGATGTTGTTATTGGCAACAGCGACGACGGCCTGCGCATGACGGTTCTGCAAAAGATCGGTAAAGCGGACCTGCGTCTGCGAGGTCATGTAAGACGAAATGCCCGCAAGACCCAGCACGATAATCACGACGGCCCATAGGATACCGCCCGATACCGCACGGGCGCGCAGCGACGTCATGCCGCCGCTTTGATCACATAGCCACGTCCGCGGACGGTATCGATCAGGTCATTCCCCAGCTTCTTGCGTAAACGGTTCACAAAAACGGCGATTGTGTTGGAGTCCCGGTCACCTTCATATTGGTAGATATGTTCCGACAGCTCTGTCCGCGACACCAAGCGGCCCGCATTGTGGAACAGGTACGACAGCACAGCAATTTCCTGCGACGTCAGGCTTGCCTGAACACCAGAAACCATCACCTGATTTGTGCGGCTGTCGAAAGTCACGTCATCTTTCGTAAAGACGGGGTTCGTTTTGCCCGCTTTGCGTCGGATCATCGCGCGGACACGCGCCGACAGTTCGGCCATATGGAACGGCTTGGTTACATAGTCATCGGCACCCGCATCCAACCCGTCAACACGATCGGTCCAGTCGTTGCGGGCTGTCAGCATCAGGATTGGCACGTCGTTTCCACCGTTTCGCAAATTTCGCAGAACAGTCAAACCGTCACGGATTGGCATCCCGATATCAAGGATAATCAGGTCATAAGGCTCTGTTTCACCCAGATACTGGGCCTCTGCGCCATCCGACGCGATATCAATGGTCAGCCCTTCAGAGCGCAAAGTGTCTCTGATTTGACCGGCGAGCACGGGCTCGTCTTCTGCAAGCAAAATACGCATGCCCAACAGCTATTCGGATGTCATGGCAGAAATTTGGCGACACTGAGACCTGAGCCATCTTTTGCCACTGCTTCCCTCGAACAATCCCGCGCCATTGTGCGCAATTCGAGAACAGATTGACTCAAAATCAACCATCGTCGATTCTGACTGCCAAATGCTCAGCAAATTTCCCACCATTTCTGAAACATCCGCGCGGTTTTCTTGGGACATCCCCGAGCACTACAACATCGGCTTTGATATATGTGATCGACACGCCGATCAGACACCAGATCGGGTCGCCATCATCGACATCGGTGATGATGGCAGCAAAAGCGAAACCAGTTTTGGGCAGTTGCGGGACCTGTCAAATCAGCTGGCGAACGCATTGGCTGAAACCACAGCGCGCGGCGACCGCATCGCGGTCTTGTTGCCGCAAGCGTTGGAAACCGCTGTTGCGCATATTGCGATTACTAAAACTGGCTGTATCTCATTACCTCTGTTCACGTTGTTTGGACCAGTCGCACTGTTGCATCGGTTGGACGATGCCAAGGCAAACACCGTCATCACCAACGCTGCTGGCGCGAGGGTCATCGCCGGGCTCAGGCCTAGGTTGCCGGCTCTGCAACGCATTCTTTGCGTTGATGGTCCGACAGACAAGGCCGAGGATTTTCACGCCGTTTGCGCGGCGCAATCCACTGATTTCGCCCCTGTCGATACGAAGGCTGATGATCCCGCAATCCTGATCTACACCTCCGGCACAACCGGGGCACCCAAAGGTGCCTTGCATGCACACAGGGTCCTGCTCGGCCATCTGCCGGGTGTGGAAATGAGCCATGATTTCTTTCCGCAACCGGATGATAAAATCTGGACGCCAGCGGATTGGGCATGGATCGGTGGGCTGCTGGATGTGCTGATGCCCGCCTTGCACCACGGCGTCCCCGTCGTTGCCTGCAGGTTTCGCAAATTTACGGCCCAAGCCGCATTTGATCTGATCCGCGATCACGGCATCCAGAACGCATTCCTTCCCCCAACTGCGCTGAAACTGATGCGTCTGGCCACACCGGACACCCCCGTTCCCATGCGGTCGGTGGCCAGTGGCGGCGAAACCTTGGGCAAGGAACTGATCGCGTGGGGCCAGCAGGTGTTCGGCACAACGATCAACGAATTCTATGGGCAGACAGAGTGCAACATGATCGTGTCGTCATGCGCGGCACTGGAACCTGCCGACCCAGGGGTCATGGGATTTGCGGTGCCGGGGCATGAGGTCCAGATCGTCGATGAGGGCGCAGCACGCCTCTGTGCAACGAACGAAGAAGGCAGCATTGCCGTACGTGCACCGGACCCGGTGATGTTTCTGGAATACTGGAAAAACCCCAAAGCGACCCATGACAAATTTATCGACGTCGCGGGACAGAAATGGCTACTCACCGGTGACAAAGGCCGCAAAACTCCAACCGGGCGGATCCAGTTTATCGGACGTGACGATGATATCATCAGTTCAGGTGGATACCGTATTGGCCCGGCAGAGATCGAAGATTGCTTGCTGACCCACCCCGCCGTTCAGATGGCAGGCGTTGTGGGCAAACCTGATCCGATCCGAGGATCAATCGTCGCCGCCTACATTCAACTTGCGAAAGGCGCCAAAGGCTCTGACGATCTGGCCGCCGACATCGCCGCCCACGTCAAAAGCAAACTCGCAGCCTATGAATTTCCGCGTATTGTGCGCTTTATCGACGACATGCCGATGACGACAACAGGTAAGATCATCCGCGCCAACCTCAGACAGCGCGCCGAAAAGGAAGCCAAAGATGCGCAATGACGTTGTTCTTTACCACGCTGCAAATGGTGTCGCGACAGTCACGCTGAACCGCCCCAACCAGCGCAATGCAATCAACCCCGAAGTCTGCGACGCCATCCGCGCCGCCTTTGATGAGGTCGAGACCGATCCAGACATCCGCATTGCAATCCTGACCGGGGCTGGCACGCTCTTTTGTGCGGGCATGGACCTCAAGGCCTTTGCCGGTGGGGCTGGCGACACGATCCTGTTTGGCGAATACGGCTTTGGCGGTTTCGTCAAACGCCCCCGCACCAAACCCGTCATTGCGGCGGTCGAAGGGGCTGCACTTGCAGGCGGGTTCGAAATGATGCTGGCCTGCGACATGGGTGTCGCTGGCACCTCAGCGCAGTTTGCGCTGCCAGAGGTCCGCATCGGCCTGATCCCCGGCGCAGGGGGCGCTGTGCGTTTGCCCGTTTCCATCCCTCGCGTGCGTGCCAACGAAATTTTGCTGACCGGCAAACCCTTCGGCGCGCAAGAAGCTGCTGATTGGGGCATTATCAACCAAATATGCGACGACGGAACCGCACTGGCGACCGCACAGAACATCGCGGCCGACATCGCATCCAACGCGCCACTTGCCGTACGCCACACCCTTGCCATTGCCAATCGGGCGCATGCCGCCAACGACGCGGCGCAGTGGCCAGAAAATGACAAGCTGATTGTGGAAATTGGGCAAACAGCAGATGCTGCCGAAGGGGCACGCGCCTTTATCGAAAAGCGCACACCTGTGTGGCAAGGCAAATAAAGAGGCGATCAGATGCAAAGTGACGTTGTCATCATCGGGGCTGGATTGGCCGGGTTGGTTGCCGCCAACGAACTTGTCGCACGCGGAAAGACGGTGACGATCCTTGACCAAGAAGGACGCCAAAACTTGGGTGGTCAGGCGTTCTGGTCCTTGGGCGGGCTTTGCATGATCGACACGCCCGAACAGCGCCGAATGCGGATCAAGGATGGCGTCGCGCTGGCGACAAACGACTGGATGGGATCCGCACAATTTGACCGCCCCAAAGATCATTGGCCCCGCGCGTGGGCAGAGGCTTATCTGGACTTCGCCGCAGGTGAAATGCGGCCTTGGCTGCATCAGTTGGGCATGCGCTGGTTTCCCGTTGTGGGCTGGGCCGAACGGGGCGGCAGCTTTGCCAATGGGCACGGCAATTCCGTGCCACGGTTTCACATCACGTGGGGGACCGGGCCGGGGGTTCTGCGGCCTTTTGAAGACCGTGTGCTTGAGGCCGAAAAGGCCGGCAAAATCACCTTCGGCTTCCGTCACCGTGTGACCGGTTTCGACATCACCAACGGCAAAATGGCAGGGGTAACTGGCGAAATCCTCGCCCCTGACGACGCCATTCGGGGGGCCGCCACAAACCGGGATGTCGTCAACAGTTTCAACATCCGTGCGGATCAGGTCATTGTCACGTCGGGCGGCATCGGGGGCAACTTTGATCTGGTGCGGCGCAATTGGGACGCCTCGAAATCAGGGCCGTTGCCGCAAAAAATGGTGTCGGGGGTGCCCGAACATGTCGACGGCCTGCTGCTTGATATCGTCAAGGATGCTGGTGCCGAACTGATCAACACCGACCGCATGTGGCACTATACCGAAGGTGTGCAAAACTGGGATCCGATCTGGCCGCACCACGGCATCCGCATTCTGCCGGGGCCGTCCTCGATGTGGTTCGATGCGACAGGTGACAGGCTACCGGCCCCTTGCATGCCCGGCTTTGATACTATGTCGACCCTGCATGAAATTTGCAGGCGCGGGCACGACCACACATGGTTTGTCCTGACCCAAAAGATCATCGAAAAAGAATTCGCACTGTCAGGGTCCGAACAGAATTTCGACCTGACGGAAGGCGGCTGGAAAGACGTTCTCAAGGCACGTTTGGGCAAGGGTGCCACCCCTGCGGTCGAGGCATTCAAGGAGAAGGGCGAGGATTTTGTCGTTGCCAATGACTTCGACGCGCTGGTTGCCGGGATGAACCAATTGGGCGGGAACCTGATAGATGGCGCGAAACTTCACGCGCAGATCGAAGCGCGGGATGCGCAAATCGACAACCCGTTCACAAAAGATGCGCAGGTCACAGCGATCCATACGGCGCGCAATTACCTGGGCGACAAACTGATCCGCACGGCCAAACCGCACAAAATCCTCGATCCATCCAAAGGCCCGTTGATCGCCGTCAAACTGCATGTGGTGACCCGCAAAACGCTGGGCGGCATTCACACCGATCTGGACGCCAAGGTATTTGCGCCCGGCGGCCAGACCATCGACGGGCTTTATGCGGCTGGGGAAGCAGCTGGGTTTGGCGGCGGGGGCTATCACGGTAACAACGCGTTAGAAGGCACTTTCCTTGGCGGGTGCATCCACTCGGGTCGTCGCGCCGGGCAAGCGGCCGGCTAAGTTTCTGGCGCAAAAGGGATTCTCTGCATGTCTGTGCGCAAAATCACAGACTGCGTGACCCATCCTGCATCATGCATAAACAACGCGCGTGATTTTCAGGACCGCAACTCTCATGGAACCGTTAATCGGTCAAATTATTCTTTTCAGTGGTAACTTTGCCCCCCGAGGCTGGGCCTTTTGTGATGGGCAAACCCTTGATATCGCGGAAAATCAGGCGCTCTTTGCTATTCTGGGAACCACCTACGGCGGGGACGGCCGGACATCCTTTTGTCTGCCCGACTTACGCGGACGCGTGGCAATGCATGCCGGTGATGGGCCCAATCTGACGCCGCGCGACATTGGTCAGAACATGGGGGCGGAAACCGTGGCACTCACAGCGACGCAATTGCCTGAACATCGCCACGAAATTCTCGTGTCAGAAACACCAGCGGATACGGATCAACCGGCAAGTGCCACACTTGGTGCCGCCAAGACATATGTAAATGCCGCCGAAGGCACGCATCGTCAGAAAAGCGAACCGAAAACGGCTTTGAACAGCAAGACGGTCGGATTGACCGGCGGCAGCGCACCGCACGAAAACATGCAACCGACTTTATGCCTGAATTACATCATTGCTGTGCAGGGTATGTTCCCGGCGCGGAACTGACTTTTACGATTTGCTGAATTGCCCGACAATGGGCAACAGTCTGCCGTATTTTTGCTAAATTGTTTCGGTCTGTATCTGATCACACAGTGAGCCGGATCTGCATCTTCTATGGTGTGGAACACCGCCGGCCATGATCACCAGTTAAAGGCTCTCCCATGTTTGAACTTGCACCTGCCCTCCCCTCCCGTAGCGATCTGGACTGGTGTTGGTATCTCAGGCGGCAAGGGCGGGCTGGCGACACGTTGGAACGCGCACTGCACGACATTGGTGTGATGCAGCCCGGTGGTTGGGCACCATGGGCCCACAGCACAATGACAGACACAGGCGCGCCAACAGAAATGTTGTTCACGGCAGACCGGGCGTCACTCTCACTGCGGACCGAAGTCGATGATCCTGCGAAAAGCCCACAAAACCGCGTCGCAAGAGCCTGCGATCTGATCGCTCAGTTTGGCGGCACGCCTCCACCCGCCGCGTTGCGCGATATCATCAGCGCCGCACAGGGTGCCGGGCCATTGCGATTTGGCGCGTGGTTGGGTCTACAAAGTTCACCCAAAGGGCTACAGACGACTTTATACGCCGAAGTACCCGCTGCTGCATCTGATCTGAAAGACTTGATGCTGTCTGACAAGATCGCGCCGGTCCTCGAAGAGCTGGGCGATGATACCCGCATTACGATGCTGGGCTATCACGCCGACACTGGCGAAGTGACGCTTTATTGCGAGACGCAGCAGGGCTTTACGACAGCTATTCCGAAACTGGCTATTCCGGCAAATGTCCCGGCTGAACCACTGGTTTTTGAGATGGGCCTCATGCTGGACGCGGGTGTCAAGAATGCGCGTCAAAACAGCAAGCTCAGCTTTAGCTATACGCTTCACAAAGGCGACGTGCCGCCCACGCTGACTTTGCAGATGTCGACCAAAGCGATCTTTGGAAAAGATGATGTCATCGCCGACCGGGTCAAGAACTATCCCGGCGATCATGTCGCAACCTATACCGCCCTTGCGGACCAGCTGATACCCGCGCCGCAGGGCACGACACATCATGGTGCCGTTGGGCTCCTTGCACGCGAAACCCGCGGGCCGCTTCTGTCAATCAGCGTTGCAGCACCCTGGCACTGCCCGTTTGAAGGCCTCTAAGACTGCACAACAAACACGTAAACCCGTCGCATTCGCGTAAAACTTTTGACAAATTTTCCGCGTACAACCTATGCGATTATTTCGGGAGTGATTTCAGGTGTCTGAAAAAAAGAAAATTGCCATCATTGGCGGCGGCGTTGGTGCCATAACGGCAGCCTATGCAATCACCCAGCAGGCCAATTGGCAGGACGACTATGATGTCACCCTATATCAATTGGGTTGGCGCTTGGGCGGCAAGGGTGCCAGTGGGCGCAATATGAAACATGCAGGCCGGATCGAAGAACATGGCCTGCACATCTGGGCCGGTTTCTACGAAAACGGCTTCCGTCTGATGCGGGACTGCTATGACCAGTTGAACGCAACAGGCCTGCGCAGCCCGGACGCGCCATTGGGCACGTTGGACAAAGCTTTCACCGGCCTGAACCGCTTTTTGCTGGCCGAAGAGATCGAAAAAGATGGGGTGAAAGAAGTCCATCCGTGGTTCCTTGAATTCCCACCAAACGACGAAGTGCCCGGCACCGGTGGCGTGCTGCCAACCCCATTTGCCTATTTCGAAATGGCGGTCGAAGCCATCACCGGTTTCATCGAAAAAATCCTCGAAGAGCTGGACAAAGACGTCCCGCACACCTTGCCCCCCGCTTTGAAGGGCCGCTGCGGGCGCAAGGGGTTGCGATCAAGAACCGCTCGCCGCTGCATCACCTGCGCGACTATGTGAAATCACTGCCCAAAAACGCCTTCGATCATACCGACAGCCAGACCCAAACGCTGGGTGGTATCACACATCACGCGCAACACTGGTTCGACGAACAAGCCTTCCCCGAAGGTGTACTGTCAGACGAGGCGCGGCGGGCCAAATACCTGATCAGCCTATCGCTGGCGTTCTTCAAAGGGACGCTGGACAGTGGCCTCTTCCGCCATGGCTTCGACGCCATCGACGATTGGGAAATCAGTGATTGGCTGCTGCACTACGGGGCCAGCCCCGACGCCGTCTATTCGGCTGTTTTCCGTGGCTGCTATGACTACGTCTTTGGTTATCCCGGCGGCAACACGGACAAACGCAGCGTGGGCGCCGGCACGGCCATTCGCGGGTTGTTGCGGTTGGCCTTCACCTACAAAGGCTCGCTTTTCTTCAAGATGATGGCAGGAATGGGCGACACCATCTTTGGACCCTACTACGAAATCCTGCGCCACCGCGGGGTGAAGTTCAAATTCTTCAACGCCGCCACCCATTTGGCACTGGATGAGACAAAAACCTATGTTGATCGGATCGACATGGTCGAACAGGCGGTCATCAAATCCGGCGACTACGACCCGTTTGTCGTTGTCAAAGATCTCAACTGTTGGCCGTCAGAACCGCTTTGGGATCAATTGGTTGACGGAAATAAGCTGGAAAAATCCGGTGTAGACTTCGAATGCGAAAAAGAGGCACCGACCGGCAAGGCCTACAGCCTGAAACGCGGTACGGACTTTGATGAAATCATCCTTGGCGCATCACTTGGGTCCCTCCCCTATATGGCCAAAGAGCTGATCGCCGCCAGCAACCGCTGGAAAATGATGACGGAAAAGGTGGGCACGGTCGCCACTCAGGCCGCGCAGTTCTGGTTGGACAAAACAGCGGCAGAAATGGGCTGGAACGATCTGGTCGCCAAACACAATATCGGCGACATCCCCGCCGATCTGAAAACCGTGATCACCAGTTTCGTCGAACCGCTGGATACCTGGGCAGATATGTCAGATCTGATCAACCGCGAAGACTGGAAAGACCCCGGCCCCAAATCCATCGCCTATTTCTGTAGCCCGGCACATGACGCAGGCGTTGACGCCGGCACGTTCGAAGACCGGGTGAAAGACTGGGCTGACAATGATCTGACACGCATGTGGCCGGGTGCGCTGAAGAACGGCAAATTCGACACCTCGCTTTTGCATGCCGAAGGGGCCAAGACCGGTGCTGCAAAGTTCAAGGCACAATATTTCCGCGAAAACTTCTATGGCTCAGAAC
Organism: Yoonia sp. JB2-21; assembly: GCF_055693545.1. Lineage (NCBI taxonomy): Bacteria > Pseudomonadati > Pseudomonadota > Alphaproteobacteria > Rhodobacterales > Paracoccaceae > Yoonia > Yoonia sp. JB2-21. The sequence goes on along the minus strand of NZ_JBVFUC010000001.1, from coordinate 2,074,669 downwards.
GCTATGTGCTGTCCGTGCCGGGATCGGTGAAGTATCGCCTGCCCGCCGACGGTACAGGCTTTGAAAACCTCTTTATCGCGGGCGACTGGACACGCTGCGGGATCAACGCAGGCTGTGTTGAGGCAGCGACCATCTCTGGCCTCTCTGCCGCGCGTGGATTGACCGGGGCCGACATTGAAATTGTCGGCGAAGGTGACATCGCGCCTGATGCTGGGCCCACAGACGCCGCCAAACTGCAAAGCCCCTATGCCCAAAACGCCAACTGGCCACTGACGCCCTTCTTTGGCGTGGGCGAGTTGGATGGTTTCTTCAGCTTCCACGCCGTGGACGCCAAAGAACTGGAAAAATGCCTGCCTGCTGGGATGAAACTGCACCCGCAGTCAATCACCCCGGAAGGGACACACCCGGTATCCATTCTGGCCAATCAGCAGATGGGCGTCCGACCCACGATCATGCCAAAGCTGTTCGGGTTCCGCGACTACTATGAGGCGATTATCGCGATCAACTACGTGCAGGTTGACGGGCACGACGGGGCCTATGCCTATCTGCCGAACCTGTATCTGAACAGCAAATTACCACAACTCGCGGGTGTATGGTTCTATGGCTACAACAAACGGATGGGCCAACTTACGATGGGCAACAACCGATATGCTGTCAAATCTGCAACAGGTTCACCTGTTTGGTCAGGCAAATATGCCCAGCGCGATATGGCCAGACCAATGACGGATTACGCCACTTTGGGTGCCGTAGATCGGCTGGCCAATCAGGTTGTTGTGACCAAAAACAAACTTGGAAAATGGCAGTTCTCCAACCTCGATTTCGGCCTGACTGCGGCGCATGGTGCTGGAATCCATGCACAAATTGATGTTCAGGATGCGGGTCTTGCCAATCTTCCAGCCGGAAAAATGATCGCCCAGCCGCTGCAATTGCGCAACGATGCGGCGTCAGCGGGTCATGCCTTACCGGGTGCATTCCGGATCTGGACAAGCTGGACACTTTCCAACCCATTCGATAGCGGACGCATTGCACGCTTGGAAGCAGCGAAAACACGCATATAGTGTACCGCGGGAGTAAGGGTGGTCGGATGAGCGAGCCAAAGACAGGCAGCGCCCAAATTAACGGTGGGGAACGCAAACAGATCACGGCCGTCTTTATGGACGTCGTCGGCTTTAGCGATATTGCCAGCACTGCGGATGCAGAAGACCTCCAGCTTTGGCTCGAGGAGTTCTATGCACAAGCCAAAGCCGTCGTTGACGCCCATGATGGTGAAGTCACCGAATATCTTGGCGACGGTGTTGTCGCACTGTTTGGACTGGCGCGCGCGGACGAGCTTTCTGCGTCGAAAGCAGTGAATGCGGCCTTGAAAGCGATCAAAGACATTGATGCTGGCCGCGAGAACGGCATTGATTTGAAATTGCGTGTTGGCGTCGCCACGGGCGAAGTGGCCATTCGCAGCAACAGCGGCAACGATAACCTGCCCCGCGCGACCGGTATGGTCACAACTCTGGCACAGCGTGTTCAGGAAAAGGCGGCACCCGGCAACGTCATGATTTCGCAAAGCACCAAGCTTTTGCTGCGCGATACAATGGCAACACAGCCTTTCCCCGATCAGGTGCTCAAAGGCTTTGCGGAACCGCACACATTGTTCCGGCCTCTCGGGGTAGGGCCACAATCTGCGCAAGCACAGTCATTCTTTGTCGGACGCGCGCCAGAGCTACAACGCATCGCCAATAGTGCCGACGCGTCCCTTGTCGTTGGGCAGGCCGGGATCGGCAAATCCGCCATTGCCCGCTATTTGGTCCAACAGACCAGCGCTGCAACAGTCTTTGCGGCGGACGGTGTGCATACCCGTGCCAGCTATCAGCCGTTCGCGCAGTGGCTGATGCGACTGACCGGCAGCAGCCTGCCGGAATTTCAAGATCTCCAAAACCAGTTTCCTGACCTTGCAGAAAGTGCGCTTCAAGCGCTCGCGCTCGTTCTGGGCCTCGCGGAAGGTCAGCGCTTGCTTGCAGAACGCAGCAATGTCGCGCTGAAAGCGCTGATCGAGGAAAGCTTGTGGCAAGCCATTCAAGCCAAGCAGACAGATGGGCTTCTTGTTTTTGAAGACCTGCATTGGCTTGATAACGCCAGCTTTGGCGTGCTGGTCCATATTCTGCAAGGCAACGCAACAGACACTTATCAGATATTGATGACCAGCCGCGAAGATACAAAGATCGGCAAATATCTTGGCCGCTTACCAGTGACAATCGTCCCGTTGGAAGCGCTGACAGACGCCGAAGCCGGCGCTATGCTGGACACGCTGACCCAAGGTGAGGGTACATCGGACAACCGTGCATCGGTTATCGCGCGGGCTGCCGGTATCCCATTGTTCATTGAACAGCTGTTCAAACGTGACGCAACCGGCGGCGCACCATCGGCAAATATCCCGGGCTCGCTGATGGATCTGCTTGCCGAGCAAATCGACGCAACCGGTCCCGCAAAACCCGTCTTGCAATGCGCATCGATCATAGGGGCGACATTCGATCTTGATATGCTGACGGCGATCGCCGCAGACCATGCCCCCCTCGAAGGATATTTGCAGACGGCCTGCCAACAGGGTGTGCTACAACAGATTGACAGCACGAACTGGGGCTTTGCACACGCGCTTTTGCATCAGGCCGCTTATCAAGGCATGTTGCGCCGAACGCGGGTCGCCTATCACGGCGAAATCGCAGCCCATCTTCAGAACAATCACGCCGACGCCGTGATGCGAAATCCCGCGTTGCTGACAGATCACCTCAGCCTTGCACAGCAACATATCCCTGCGATCCAGAACTATCTGACGGTCAGCCAATGGGCTCTGTTTCAGGGCGCATTCGACGACGCCGAAGCGCATGTCCTCGCGGCAATCTCACTTTGTGAACAGGCGCCAACCGACGTTGATGTGCGTGCACTCGAAATCGCCTGTCATACAGCACTTGGATCCATCAGAATGCAAATTCAGGGGTTCACGGCAGATCCTGTGAAAGAAGCCTTTGAAACGGTTGCCACCCTCGCCGCCGGGCAGAATGCCTATTCGGCGGCAAACGGGCCTGCGTTCTATGGCAGCTTTACGCATGCGATCCTTTCTGCGGACCGGCCGGCAGCAGATCAATTCAGCAGCATGCTGCGCGAAGCCGCCCAAGTCATACCAGCGCAGGAAACAAACAGTGAGCTGCTTTTGGCATCGCGCAATGTCGATACGTCTTTGCACTTTTATGCAGGTGACTTTGACAAAGTCTCTTCAGAATTCGCAGCATTGCGTGACATTTACGATATCTCAAAACATGGCGCGATGATCTCCAGCTATGGCGTGGACACCTTCGCAGCGGCACAGATGTTCGAAGGTGTCACTCGCGCCATTCGCGGTGACGCACATCTGGTGCCTGACCTGATTGAAGAAACGGATGCCCACCAAAAGCTGCTGAATATCCCCGTCATGTTGCCGTGGGCCCAAATCTGGGGTGCCGTTCCGCTCTTCTATGCCGGGCAAACTGAAACTGCGATTGCGCGGGTTGCCCTTGGCCTGGAGACAGCCACCAGCCAATCGGCAGCATTTTGGCAGGTCACCGGCGCGGCATGGATGAATGTGATGAACCCTGCGGCCAGTGAAACACCAGACGGGTTGGCGGGCTTTGATCAGGTGATCAAGACCCACGAAATGATCGGCGCGAATATCGGATTGCCCTACTTCCGGGCATATTATGCGCTCGCCTTGGCCAAACAGGACAGGATTGACGAGGCCTATCAGGTCTCCCTTCAAGCGACACGGGAAAACGAGGCAAACGGCCTGTTGTGTTGGTATGCCGAGGTCATGCGTATCCATGCGCAGATTTGCGCGTTGGTTGAACGCAAAGACGATGCGGCCCGGTTCCGCCAGGAGGCCGCCGCACTGGCGTCCGACCAAAACGCCAAACTATGGCTGCTGCGGACGCGACTGGACCAAAGCCGTGCAGGACAAATCGACAAGGAACACCTCAAAGGCGCATTGGCCACGTTTGACCCTGCTGTAACGCTTCCAGAGATCACCGCGGCCCAAGACATACTGGCGACGGCATGACCCCCGAAACGCTGCTTGGTTATGACCTGCCGCTCTTTGAAGGGCTCTGTGTTGCGGATTTTGATGGCATCACCATCGCAGCGACCGAGCAGGTGCTGGATCCATGGCAAACAATTTTTGACCAAGAAGACGACTCTTATGATCTGTATTTTTTGCTGTCGGGGTCGTTGCTGGCTGTGTTCTGGACGACCCAAGGGCGCGAAATCGTGTTTTCGAGGTTCCCGCTAGGTGCATATTTTGGCGAACTTGCTGCCTTTGACGCCACACCGCGATCTCTTGCTGTGGTGGCCAAGACGCAAGCAACCGTCCTCGCCATGAAACGGCAATGCTTTATAGAGCTCTTTAATGAAGTACCAATGATCCGTCAGCGGATCACACAAAACTTGGTCGATCGGATACGCGAACTCACCCGCCGCAATATGGAAATGACGACGTTGTCGGTGGAACAACGGGTTAGCAAATATTTGCTGCGGCTGGCGGCTGAAGAGGGCAAGCTTGAGGTTGGAGCGTTGATTGAAAATGCTCCGACACATTCCGAAATCGCCGCATCCGTCGGTGCCAATCGTGAAATGGTCAGCCGCTCGATCAGCAAGCTGTCAAAGCGCGGTGTAATTAAGTCGGCGCGCCAAAAAATCGAGATCCTTGACCCCGAGGCGTTGTCGGCTGACCTGGACTGAATTAATCAGATTTTTATTTGATTTTGCCAAAACAGATCACTATCTCTAGCAACGTAAGGGTGTGACAAGTGAGAGTAAGCGGTTTGGCACGCATTTTTGGCATTCTGGGTGGTGAGGTTTCACTGATGTTGATCGGTGGAACAATTGGCCTGATTTTCCTGATGATCAGCTAGTAAAGGCACTGTCCAAGACAGGCTATGCCTTGCCGATCAGCTGGATCTGAAACAACGGCTTTGGGTCTTTTTCGACATTTCCGAAAATTTCCCTTGGGGCAAATACAACCCTTGCGCTAAACCATGCGTGTTCGATCCCGAATCAAGGAGACTGCAATGACGAGAAAGGTTCTCAATCACCGCTGGTATTAAACACCAGTTTGCAGTGCAGCTGCGCCTCTTGGCCCAGCGCAATTTTCTCCACAAGATTTCAGATCGGATACTTCAATGCATCCCCCGTTCTACACCGTCGATCACAAGATCGGCCCCGATATTCATCACAACGGTGACAGCAAACCTGTCACCAGGCGGAGCTTGCCCGCGCGGTTGGCGTTGCGGCCCAGCACCAGTGGCTGGCCCCCCATACCACTGTCGCCGGGTGCATTTATCGACAATGGCGCATTGCAACTGCCAAGCGGTGCAACGCTGCCACCGCAGGCTATTTTGCGGATCGTACCACCACCCCAACGAACGTGGCGCGACGTTGTTGGTCGGTTACTGATCCGCGCCGGTCAAAGGATGATCATGGAAAACCGCGTCTGAGGGAATTGACCCTCAGCGCGGAGCCCTTACCTATCCTATATCCGATCACATAAAGGATGGCACATGTTCCTTCGCTCTGCCGCAACGTTTCTATTCGCCATGACAGCCGTGCCAGCCGCGGCGGCCTGCGCGGGTGACAGCTATCTTGATACGATGTCAGATGACCAACGGACCGCGCTGTCCGTCGCAGTGGCCGACATGCCCTACGCCGAAGGGCTGGTCTGGACGGCCGAAAAAAACGACGTCACCCTGACCGTCGTCGGCACGATGCACATCTATGATCCACGACTTGAGGCATTGCGCGCAAAGCTCGCCGATACGGTTGCCAGCGCAGATTTGATCATGCTCGAAGCCACGCCCGAAGATGAAGAGAAGCTGCAGGAACTCTTGGTCAGTGACCCCAGTCGCCTGTTCATCGTTGACGGCCCGACCTTGCCGGAACTTCTGGACGAGGACACATGGCAACTGATCGCCGCTGCTGCAACGGAGCGTGGCATCCCATCCTTCATGGCCGCAAAAATGCAGCCGTGGTATCTGTCGTTGACGCTTGCGGTCCCGTCGTGCGCGATGTCCGATATGCTACAGGGTGTGCGCGGCCTTGATCACATGATCATCGAAGACGCCGAAGCCGCGGGCGTGCCGATGCAGGCGGTTGAACCCTACACCACGCTCTTTGACACATTCGGCAACGACAGCTTTGACGAACAGGTGGACATGCTGCGCGTGAACATGCTGGTCCCAGATCTGCAACAGCAGATGTTTGTGGCGATGCTGGATCGCTACTTTGCCGAAGATGTCGGGCGGCTTTGGGAAATGTCACGGATTGCGATCAGCGACCTGCCCGAAATGGACCCCGCAGAGGGCGAAGCGATGTTCGCAGAGATGGAAGAGGCGCTCTTGAACCAGCGCAACCGCAACTGGATCCCGGTGATCACCGACGCAACAGAAATGCATGACGACATTGTGGTCGCTGTCGGCGCTGCACATCTGGTCGGGACCCAAGGTATTTTGCAACTGCTAGAGAATGAAGGCTGGTCGCTAACACGTCAGCCCTGATCAGACATCGCCATAGTCTGACAACCCCTGACGGCCGGCATCCGTCAAATCATAGACACCGCGCGAAACCCGCGTGAACCAACCGTAATGATCTGCCGCCATGATCTGCGTGGCCTGTGGAACCTCGGCCCATTCTTTGACCTGCGCGCCCTTGGACGGGCCATGCACCGCCAGAAACCGGGCGCAGCGCAAAGCATCCTGCCGATACCCCGTGACAATCCCGTGCCGGGTCGCACCGCCCTCGTTCGGATCGCCCTGCAATCGCTCAAAGGCCCGCAACAAACGCCCCTTTTTCTTCTTCGATTGTCGGGCGGCATAGGGGCCGGGATCAGCAAGCGCCTCAACATGCCCATCGCGCAATCGCACCGTTAGCACACCCAGCCCCGCGCGACGGGCCAGTTTCACATTGGCCTTCAGCGCCTTGGCCTTTCCGCCCGCTGGGACCGCCAGATACACGTGATCCGTGGTCAATAACCGTTCCACACCCTGATGAAACAGCGCCAGCGAAAACCCTAACTTGAGTTCGACCACAACCAGATCATCACCGCGCCGCCCAACCACATCGGCGGCACCCACCTCGCCTTTCACCTCATATCCCTGCCGTTGCAGGAAGGCTTTGATAGGGGGATAAAGATCAGCCTCGCGTGGCATATGTGTTGGCTCCTGCTGCCTACGCAACCAACTGGAAAAACGCTGACCTGACAAGCCCCGCCACCAAGAGGTAGCGGGGCCCTTTTACTATCTACCGCCCAGACGACCGGGAAACTTCGGTGGTCTGCGATCGAACCGTTTGTCACGGGTCACTCCGACCGGCGCACGGGGCGGCGTGCCCGCGGGGGCAGGCCCGCGCGCACGGCGGTTCTTTGTGGTGGTCACAGGGTTAGGTCCCGCCTTGCGGGGTTTTGGTATGTTACGGGGCATCTTTTGCACCTCTTGTCTGAAATTGATCATTTGGCCGAACGGCCAAGCACAGCGCCAAAATGGCGTTACAGCATCAAGTCCATTGTCAGAGTGCTCCTCTTGTCGGAATACGAACGGGCTTTGTGGCAGCCCAAGGTCATGCGAGCAGGTTAAACTTGCTTGTCCATTGTCAGCGTCCTCCTATCAAGAGCTGTTATCATACCATACGCGCCCGATACCCGTCAAACCGACAGCATGGGGTGACAGCCCCAGCGCGCGCTCTTATATACAGGCCAACCTTTGATCCCACTGAAAGTGACGCACATGACAACGCTCGTATTTGGCCATAAATCCCCTGACACAGACAGCACCGGTTCGCCGCTGATCTGGGAATGGTTCCTCAATCACACAGGGATCGAGGCAAAAGCGGCCTTGCTCGGCGCACCGAACACCGAAGCGGCGTTTGTGGCAAAGCGCTGGAATACCGATCTGCCTGATGTCATCGCGGACGTCGAAGATGGCCAGTCCTGCGTGATCGTGGACACCAATAACCCCGCCGAACTGCCCGCCAATATCAACAACGCCGATGTGCTCGCGATCATTGATCACCATATGCTTGCCGGCGGTCTAGAGACGAAAAAGCCGATCAACATCACGATCCGTCCATTGGCCTGCACCGCTACAATCATGCATCAGATGATGGGCGTTCACGCCGCACATATGCCTGACAACATCAAAGGGCTGATGCTGTCCTGCATCCTGTCCGATACGCTCGCCTTCCGGTCGCCCACAACGACAGAGATGGACAAGGACCTGGCCGAGAAACTGGCCAAAGACCTTAAAATCGACATCGAAAAATACGCCGGCGAAATGTTCGAGGCGAAATCAGATGTCTCTGCCTTCTCTGACGCGGAACTGCTGCGCATGGACAGCAAGGAATTCGACGTGGATGGCAAGAAGTTCCGCGTGTCGGTACTCGAGACCACGGCGCCCAAGATCGTGCTGGATCGCAAAGCCTCATTGATGAGTGAAATGCCCAAGATCGCCAAGGAAGACAAAGTCGATGAGGTGCTGCTTTTTGTCGTGGACATCATCAACGAAGAAGCCACGCTGCTGATCCCCAACGACAAGGTCAAAACAGTCGCTGAAAAATCCTTTGACGCGACGGTCGATGGCGACAGCGTCGTCCTGCCGGGCATCATGAGCCGCAAAAAGCAGATCGTTCCTGCCCTCAAGGCCTGATATCCCGCGCCCCGGACAATAATCCGGGGCAGCGCACTTTATGTACATCTGTACGTACAGGTTCTGTACAGCGTCTGTACGCCATACATACCGCCCAAAAAGGTTAACATATGACCCAGATTATCGACCAATTCTCAGAAATCTCGGGGCAATATGATGCCGCTTTCGTGGACCTTTGGGGCTGCATGCACAACGGGATCGAAGCGCTACCCGGGGCGGTCGCGGCCATGCAAAAGTACCGCGCGGCTGGCGGGATCGTCGTACTGGTCACGAACTCCCCCCGCCCGTGGGACAGCGTCGCGCGCCAGATCAACGGCTTTGGTGTGCCTGATGATGCATGGGACGCAATCGCGACCTCCGGCGACAGCGCGCGTGCGGCGATGTTCCGTGGGATTGTCGGCGAAAAGATCTGGTTCATGGGCGAAAGCCCCCGCGATGACGACTTTTTCAAACCGCTGCAAATCATCAACGATCCGGTGACAATTCAGAAGGTTCCGCTGGATCAGGCCGAAGGGATTGTCTGCTGCGGCCCCTTTGATCCATTGGCCGATGTGGACGTGAACCGCCCCGAATTCCTCTATGCCAAGCAAAAGGGTCTCAAGCTGCTTTGCGCCAATCCCGACATCATCGTGGACCGGGGCGAGGTGCGTGAATGGTGTGCGGGCGCACTCGCGGCGCTTTATACGGAAATGGGCGGTGAAAGCCTCTATTTCGGCAAACCGCACCCCCATCTATGACCTCGCGCGGCGCAGGCTCGCGGCATTAACCAACGCGCCATCTGATCCGCGTATCATTGCAATCGGCGACGGGATTGGAACCGATGTGTTGGGCGGCGTGCAGGAAGACCTCGATGTGCTGTTCATCTCTGGCGGATTGGCCGCCGCCGAGACGAAGACGGTCACGCAACCGGACCCGGAAGCGTTAACCAATTACCTCAACGCGCAACAAATGAGCGCGACCTACACAATCGGACACCTTCGGTAGAGGAATCACTTGATCTTTCTGCGATCGCAAAGTAATAAAATTTCAATATCTACGTGATACTGGATTTTTTGTTACTTGATGGAGCCTGATATGTTGGACAACGCCCCTCGCGGAACGATCTGCATCGAAGACATCGAAATCGGCATGACCAGGTCGCTCCGCAAGGTGATCACGGATCGCGATATTGAGATGTTTTCAGAGGTGTCCACGGACAGAAACCCTGTGCATCTGGACGAAGACTATGCGCAAGACACCATCTTTGGCGGCCGCATCGCGCATGGCATGCTAACCGCTGGTTTGGTCAGCGCGGTCATTGGCGAACAACTGCCCGGTCATGGAACGGTGTATCTGGGGCAAAGCCTGAAATTCCTCGCCCCCGTGCGCCCCGGCGACATGGTTTTGGCCGAGGTTGAAGTGACCGATATCGACCATTCCAGACGTCGTGTGACAATGAACACACGCTGTCTGGTGAACGACAAAAAGGTGCTGGTTGGCGATGCCACTGTCCTCGCACCATCGCGCAAATTCGACTAGCGCTTATCAAGCTTTCAGCTTTCCACGCGAAGAAGCCCGCAAGGGCTGATAAGCGGCGCTTGCACGCCTCCACAGCGTCCGTTACCCAAAGCTATGCGCATTATTCGTGACACCGTTTTTGTTGATCCATCCGACCGTGGCGCCGCTGCGGCGATTGGGAATTTCGACGGTGTTCACATTGGGCATCAAGCCGTGATCGACCTGACGAGCGACGCTGCGAAAGCGGCCAACGCACCCTTGGGCATTATGACGTTTGAACCCCATCCCCGCAGCTATTTCTCGCGCGATCCCAAGCCCTTCCGCCTGATGAACGCCGAAGCGCGCGCCAACCGTTTGGCGAAACTCGGCGTTGAAAAACTCTATGAGGTCCCGTTCAACGATACCCTTGCCAGTCTGACACCGCGCGACTTTGCGCAAACAATCATCGCCCATCAACTTGGCCTGAAACACGTCGTCGTGGGCGCCGATTTCTGCTTTGGCAAAGGGCGCGCAGGGACGGTCACGGACCTGCAAGCCTTCGGGGACGAAATGGGCTTTGGCGTCACCATCGCGCCCATCGTCGCGATCGACACGGCCAACGTCTCCTCTACCGCGATCCGCCAAGCACTGACCGACGGCAAACCCCGCGATGCCGCCGCAATGCTGGGGCATTGGCACCGGATCGAGGGCGAGGTGATCCGCGGCGATCAACGTGGACGCGACCTTGGCTATCCTACGGCGAATATGTCAATCACCGGCCTGCACCCGCCCAAATTTGGCGTCTATGCGGTGAAGGTCGATATATTGGATGGTCCACACAAAGGCACCTACGACGGTGCCGCCTCCATCGGTGTCCGTCCGATGTTTGGTGAAAACATGCCCAACTGCGAGACCTTTATTTTCGATTTCAAAGGCGATCTTTATGGCACGACCCTTTCCGTTGCCTTGGTGGATTACCTACGACCAGAGCTGAAATTCGACGGGCTCAACGCGCTGATCACCCAGATGGATGCCGACTGCGATACCGCTAGAAAGATCCTTGTCGATGTCGGCTGAGATCCCCCGCAATGGACTGCAAGATAGGTTTTGGGAAACCAAACCGATGGACAAGCTGAACCAGCAGGAATGGGAAGCGCTGTGTGATGGTTGCGGCAAATGCTGCCTGAATAAGCTGGAAGATGACGAAGGTACGGTCGCGATGACCCGGATCGCGTGCCGCTTGCTCGACAATCAAAGTTGCCTGTGCAGCAACTACAAAAACCGCCATCAATTCGTGCCGGAATGCATCGTTTTGACCCCAAAAACCATCGTCGAAAACCTGTATTGGCTGCCAATGACCTGCGGCTACCGGCTGATCCACGAGGGGCGTTCCTTGTACGACTGGCATCCGCTAATTTCGGGTGACCCAGCGTCGGTCCATGACGCGGGCGTGTCAGTGCAGGGCATGACGATCCCGGAATTTGAAGTCGATGAAGACGATTGGGATGACCACATCATCGAGGAGCCGCTTTAGATGAATTTCGCCTCAGACAACGCCGGCCCCGCCCATCCAGGCGTGATGGAAGCGCTGATCGCGGCCAACGAAGGCTACGCGATGGGCTATGGCGCCGACCCGATCATGAAAGACGTCCGCACGCAGGTGCGCGAGATTTTCGAGGCCCCCGAAGCTGCCGTCTATCTGATCATCAATGGCACCGCTGCCAATTCAGTCCTGCTCGCCGCGATGACGCAGCCGTGGCAGACGATCTTTTGTTCCGACTGCGCGCATATCCACGAAGACGAATGCAACGCGCCCGAATTCTACACCCAGGCCAAGCTGACGTTGGTCCGCAGCACCGATGGGAAAATCACGCCCGACGACCTGCGAGCCAAAATACTGGGCGAGGAAAACCGTGGCGTGCATGGACCACAACGCGGTCCCCTTTCAATCACGCAAGTGACTGAAAAAGGGACGTTATACAGTCTGACGGAAATGCGCGCGCTGACCGCCACCGCGCAAGAGTTCGGGATGCAAACCCATCTCGACGGCGCGCGCTTTGCCAATGCTGTCACGGCCCTTGATTGCACCCCGGCCGAGATGACGTGGAAAGCAGGCGTCGATACCGTCAGCTTTGGCGGCACCAAGAATGGTCTGCTGGGGGTTGAGGCTTGCGTGATCTTCGACCCCAAGATCGCGTGGGAATTCGAGTTGCGCCGCAAACGGGGCGGCCACCTGCTGTCCAAGCACCGCTATCTATCTGCCCAAATGCAGGCCTATCTGGCAGATGACCTGTGGCGCGACATGGCCCGTTCGGCCAATGCCCGCTGTGCGCAACTGGCAACTGGGCTGCGCGGACACAACGCCGCTGAAATACTGTTTGAACCGCAGGCCAATATGATCTTTTTCAATATGGCGCGACGCGAACATAAACGCATGCTGGATGGCGGTGCCGTCTACTATGTGATGAGCGGCGATCCTCAAGTGGGCGACCCCGACGAACAGCTTGTTGGACGCCTCGTCTGTGATTGGTCAATGACCGAGGACGGCGTCAGCCAGTTCCTTGATCTGCTGCGCGAATAATCGCAGCGACCTCTTCCATATGCGTGAGCGGAACCATATGCGCCGCACCCACAATCACATGGTCGCGCGCGTTCGGAATGCGGTCTACCAGCGCATCATGGATTGCTGTCATCACCGGCTGCGTTTCTTGGCCCCGTATCAGGGTCACTGGAATATTCAGGCCACCAAGCCGCTCTGCAGATGTGATCCCGGCAGCATCTTCTTCAATCGCGGCACCGCCTGCGACGATCAGGTGAATGCGTTTGGTCAACTTGGCTTGGATTGGTGAAGGAATGTCGGCCCATACCGTCTCACCCCACAGATTATTGAAGATTTCAGCAGCACGTTCTTCTTCGCCCATCAACATCGCACCGACAAAGGGGCGAAAGTCCTTAGCATGTTGGGCATGCGCGGCGCTGCCTTTGGCGGCCGCGAAATAAACTGGTTCGATCAGGGTCAGACGATTGACCAAATCGGGGCGTTCGACGGCCACCCGCAAGGCAGCGGTCCCGCCAAAGGAATGCCCAATCAGATGGGTCGGGCCATCACAACAGGCCGCTGCGCTCTCGGTCACGAGCGTCTGATAGTCGTGTTTCCCGTCCCAATCATCGCTGCGCCCATGCCCCGGCATGTCGATCAGCGTTGTCCGTCCGCCAATAGCCTCTGCCAAAGGCAGCAGCGTTTCGTGGCGTGACAAGGCGCAATGGACCATCACGGCGGGCGCGCCGGCGCCCACCGTGACCGCATGCACGTGATGACCTGCGACGTCAGGCACTAGAGCTCGCCAGACAGATACGCATCCAGATCGTTAATGCGGTCTTCGCCCCAGAACCGTTCGTTCGTGTCAGTAATGAAGAACGGCGCACCAAAGGCACCCGCGCTGACCGCATCCTCAAGATTTTTGGCAAAGGTATCGGCAGCAGTCAGCATATCCTTGTCGGCCAGTGCTGGATCCAATCCGCATTTCTGCAAACAGTCGCGCACCACATCATCCTGACTAATGTCACGCTCTTCTGCCCAGCAGGCCGCACCGAAAGCTTTGACCAGTTCGGCAACATCCTCGCCCGCGTTCTGGGCCGCGATAATCGCATAGGCCGACGGCGCACCATTGGTCGGCCAGAACATCGGTTTCAGGTTCAGCGGCATGCCCAGCCCCTTAGACCGGCGCGCCATATCTTGCAGTCGGTACTCTTGCCGGTTGGGATGCCTATCTTTGGGTGGCGTCCCGCCCGTCCGACCAAACAGCGCCATGATATCCAGCGGCTTATAGGTGATCGTGGCCCCGTGTTTTTTCGCAATTTCCGCCGGACGTGTCCCGCTGAGGTAGGTAAATGGCGACAGTGTTGCGAAGTAATAGTCGATATGGGGCATTTTGCGGCTCCTTTAGCTGCTGAATTCTTTGCGAGACGGTAAGCTTGTGTTACCCGGTGTCAACGCCACGATTCTGTTACAAGCGCGTAGCAGCCCCTTCTGCCAAAGGACCCCAACATATGCCCACCATGATCGAGCCCAAGCTGATTTCCGGTAACGCAAACCAGCCGCTTGCAACTGCTATCGGGCGGCGGATGTCGATGCATCGCGGTATGGAGGTCAGCCTATGCGACGCCCGTGTTGAGCGGTTCAACGATGGCGAGATTTTTGTCGAAGTTTACGAAAACGTCCGCGGCGAGGACATGTATATCGTCCAACCCACATCAAACCCAGCCAACGACAATCTGATGGAGCTGCTGATCATCGCGGACGCGCTGCGCCGTTCGTCAGCGGCACGCATCACCGCCGTGATCCCCTACTTTGGCTATGCCCGACAGGATCGCAGGTCCAAGGCCCGCACCCCGATCACAGCCAAGCTGGTGTCGAATATGATCGTAGAAGCCGGTATTGAACGCGTTTTGACCCTGGATTTGCATGCCACGCAAATTCAGGGTTTTTTCGATATCCCGGTCGATAACCTTTATGCCTCGCCCATTTATGCGTTAGATGCGATGCACAATTTCCGAGGCAAAATGGACGAAGTCATGGTCGTGTCACCCGACGTGGGCGGTGTGGCCCGTGCCCGTGATCTGGCACAACGGATTGGCGCGCCTTTGTCCATCGTGGACAAACGCCGCGGGAAACCCGGTGAAGTGGCTGAGATGACCGTGATTGGTGACGTGAAGGACAAGGTTTGCGTGATCGTGGATGATATCGTTGATACCGCTGGGACGCTGTGCAAGGCGGCTGAGGTGCTGATGGAGAATGGCGCCAAGGAGGTGCACTCTTATATCACCCACGGTGTGTTATCCGGCCCTGCGGTTGAGCGTGTGTCCAAGTCGGTGATGAAAAGCCTTGTGATCACCGACACGATCGCGCCGACAGAGGCCGTGAAGGCCTGCAAGAACATCCGCATTGTGCCGACTGCACCGATGTTTGCACAAGCTATTCTAAACACATGGAACGGCACGTCGGTATCATCACTATTTGATCATAAGACGCTGGGACCAATCTATGAAGGACTCTACGCAGCCGAGTAGGCGTAAGGCTTAGTAAAGCTCCCACCCTTCGTCGTGACCAACCTCACCAAAGGATGTCCAAGCGACCCTGACACGTGCAACCTGTGTATCAGACCATGTGCGAAAAACGATGCTGAAGCCTTCGTTGGTGATGTCTTCTGCCTGCACGTCAGCGCGTATGTTTGTGTTGTTTGAAATATCCCACATTGAGATTGAAACCTGCACATGCGGTGGTTTGCCATAGCTCTGTGAAAACACAACTTCTGCGCGGGATTGGCGCGGACCTTCGCCGCGCCACATTTGGCCATCATCTTCAAAGTCAGAAAACAGAACCACGTCGCCGTGATCTATCCCAATCATACCATTTTCAAACTTACGCATTAACAGACCTATGGTTTTCTTAAGCCATAATAACATTTGGTTAAGAACTTCCTGATAACTCATCCTTAACTTTTGTAAAATGTTAGGTGAATAATCATGCTGCTGCGTCGTTGGTACTGTGTGCTTGGATGTCTGGTCCTATTGTCGGCGGTAGCTGCCTGTGGGGGCGGCGGCGGTGGGACCTCTGGTCAAAGCGTCGGTAACGGCGGCGGCGACGGCGGAGATGGCGGCGGGGGTGATGACGGCGGGGGTGGTGATGACGGCGGAGGTGGCGATCCACCCGTTGTCAGCCCATTCAATGTGGTGACCGCCGAAGAGGCCGCTTATTTTCAGAACGAATTCCAGGACGAATTCGCCTTTGTCAGAGATACCGCCCGGATCGGCAGTACTGCGACGCTAGCGGATCAGCCTGACAGCGGTGGTCTGAACTATGACGGCTACATGGCAATCAGCTTTTTCAGTGCGTTGGGCGCGAACATGAAAGGTGAGGCCAATCTGACTGTCGACCTCCAATCGGGTGCCATAGGCGGAAGTGCCACGAATTTCATGGGGCCTGTGTTCGATGAAACAACGATGTCAAACCCCATTGTCAGCTATGAGGGTGACGTGAATTTTTCAGGTAACAGCCTGACTGCTGGCCCAAATGGCGAAGCGGCCTTGGGTATTCAAATTGATGGGGCGTTCAACAACGGCGTTCAGGATCTGACTATTGCAGGTCAAATCAACGGCCATTTGTATGGCCCCGAGGCGAACGGTGTCTTCGCAACCGGCAGCAACTTTGGGGCAACACCAGACATTACCACCGTTGTTGACGGGACCAGCGTCAACGGTATTGCAACCCTTTGGGGGCTCAAGCAATAGCGCAACGAAAAAGGCCCCGCGCAAGCGAGGCCTTTCGTTTCAGCATCAATCGTTTAGTTCTTGGCGGTCAGCCCGATGTGTCCACCAATCGCTACCATGTCTGACAACAGCTTCGCTGCATCATCGACAGGACCGGGTTCGTTCTTGAAGGTCTCTTGCGCACGCCCGTAGGCCGCTTTCGCATCTTCGACCATTTGGTCGTAGACCTCTTGTGTCACTTCATCCTTGGGCAGCGCCTGTTCGGCCAGAACCGACACGCCTGTCGCGGTGATTTCGGCGAAACCGCCGGAGACCACATAGGCGTCAGACCCGCCGCTATGGATCACTGTCAAAACGCCGGGGCGTAGTGTTGTGATCGTTGGCGCATGATCGGCCATGGCCGTCATATCACCATCTGCGCCGGGGATCTGGACCTCGGACGCCTCGACCGACGCCAGGCGGCGTTCGGGCGAGACCAGATCGAATTGTAGGTTTGCCATGATAGGCTCCTTACCGCTCTACTTAAGCTGCGTCTGCAGCCATTTTTTCGGCTTTGGCTTTCACTTCTTCGATCCCGCCAACCATGTAGAAGGCACCTTCGGGGAAGTGATCGTATTCGCCTGCAACAACAGCCTTGAACGACGCGATTGTGTCTTCCAATGGCACCTGAACGCCGGGCGAACCGGTGAAGACCTGTGCCACGTCAAACGGCTGCGACAGGAAGCGTTCGATCTTACGCGCACGGGCCACGGTCAGTTTGTCTTCTTCTGACAGTTCGTCCATGCCCAGAATGGCGATGATATCCTGCAATGACTTGTAGCGCTGCAACATCTGCTGCACGTCAGCGGCAACCGCATAGTGCTCTTCCCCAACAATCGCTGGGTCCAGCAGACGCGATGTGCTGTCGAGCGGATCAACCGCAGGGTAGATACCCTTTTCCGAAATTGCACGGTTCAGAACGGTTGTCGCGTCCAAGTGCGCAAAGGATGTCGCTGGCGCAGGGTCGGTCAAGTCATCCGCAGGCACGTAGATCGCCTGAACGGATGTGATCGAGCCGTTCTTGGTGGATGTAATACGTTCCTGCATCGCACCCATGTCTGTCGCCAGTGTTGGCTGGTAACCCACAGCAGATGGGATACGACCCAAAAGCGCGGAAACCTCGGAACCCGCTTGCGTGAAGCGGAAGATGTTATCAACGAAGAACAGAACGTCCGTACCGGATTGGTCGCGGAATGATTCCGCCATGGTCAGACCAGACAGCGCCACACGCATACGCGCACCCGGAGGCTCGTTCATCTGGCCGTAGACCAGCGCCACTTTGGATTTTGTCAAGTCTTCGGCGTCGATAACACCGGATTCGATGAATTCGTAGTAAAGGTCGTTCCCTTCACGGGTCCGCTCACCCACACCCGCAAACACGGAGTAGCCGGAGTGTACTTTGGCGATGTTGTTGATCAATTCCTGAATAAGAACGGTCTTACCAACACCCGCACCACCGAAGAGGCCGATTTTACCGCCCTTCGCGTAAGGGGCCAGAAGGTCGATGACCTTGATGCCGGTCACCAGAACCTCGGACGCTGTCGACTGCGCTTCGAAAGGTGGGGCTTCAGCGTGGATCGAGCGACGCTCTTGCTCGCCAATCGGGCCTTTTTCGTCAACGGGGTCGCCAACGACGTTCATGATGCGACCCAGAGTGGCGTCGCCCACGGGAACCGTGATTGTGCTGCCTTGGTCGGTCACATCCTGACCGCGGACCAGACCCTCGGTACTGTCCATCGCGATGGCGCGAACTGTGTTCTCACCAAGGTGCTGGGCAACCTCGAGTGTCAGCTCTTTGCCGTTGTTGTCAGTTGTCAGGGCGTTCAGAATCTCGGGCAGGTGGTCATCGAACTGCACGTCGACGACGGCGCCGATGATCTGCGTGATCTTGCCTTTTGCGTTTGCCATAATGGTATTCTCCGGGGTCTAGAGCGCTTCCGCGCCCGAAATAATTTCAATCAGCTCGTTGGTGATCACGGCCTGACGTGAGCGGTTAAACTGGATCGTCAGCTTGTCGATCATTTCACCAGCGTTGCGTGTCGCGTTGTCCATCGCTGACATACGTGCGCCCTGCTCGGACGCGGCATTTTCCAGCAGCGCGCTGAAAATCGCCGTGGCCACACCGCGTGGCAGCAGGTCCGCGAGGATTTCTTCCTCACCGGGTTCGTAGTCATACAGCGTGACGTCAGCATCCTCTTCCTGCTCAAACTTCGCAGGAATAATTTGCTGGGCCGTGGGGTGCTGTGTCACGACGTTTTCAAAACGCGCAAAGAAGATCGTCGCGACATCGAATTCCTCGGCGTCGAAACGGCCAAGGATGTCCTTGGCGACACCCTGCGCATCGGCATAGCCCACGCGCTTGACCTCTGTCAGATCAACGTGACCGACAAAGTGATCGCCCAAGTCGCGCTTAATCGCATCGCGGCCTTTCTTACCGACTGTGATGATTTTCACAGTCTTGCCTTCGGCCAACAGCTTTTGCGCATGTGTTTTGGCCAGCTTGGCGATGTTACCGTTAAAGCCACCACACAGGCCACGTTCAGCGGTCATGACGATCAGCAGTTGCACCTGATCACTGCCCGTACCGGACAGCAATTTTGGTGCAGACTCTGATCCGCCAACCGACGCAGCAAGCCCAGCCATCACGGCGTTAAACCGTTCGGTGTACGGGCGCGATGCCTCGGCTGCATCTTGGGCGCGGCGCAGTTTTGCTGCCGCGACCATCTGCATGGCCTTGGTGATCTTGCGGGTCGATTTGACCGACTCGATCCGATTTTTCAGGTCCTTAAGACTTGGCAAAGCAAAGTCTCCTTTGTCTCAAAGATTAAGCGAAGTCTTTTGCGAAAGCGTCGATTGCCGCTTTGATCTTGTCTTCGGCTTCGCCTTTGATCTTCGGGTCTTCCTTGGTGATCATGTCCAGCACGTCAGATGCGTTTGTGCGCAGGTGCTTGAGCAAACCCGCTTCAAAACGGCCAACTTGCTTGACGTCGATCTTATCGAGGTAACCTTTGGTGCCAGCGTAGATCACGCAAACGATCTCGGCGTTGGTCAGCGGCGCATATTGTGGCTGCTTCATCAACTCGGTCAGGCGGGCACCACGGTTCAGCAACTGCTGTGTCGCGGCATCCAGATCGGACCCGAACTGCGCAAAGGCGGCCATTTCGCGGTACTGTGCAAGCTCCAGCTTCACAGGACCGGCAACCGACTTCATCGAGTTGGTTTGCGCGGATGAACCCACACGCGACACCGACAGACCAGTGTTCACCGCAGGGCGGATACCTTGATAGAACAGTTCCGTTTCAAGGAAGATCTGACCGTCGGTGATCGAAATCACGTTGGTCGGAATAAACGCGGACACGTCACCACCCTGAGTTTCGATGATCGGCAAAGCGGTCAAGGAACCAGCGCCGTTGTCTTCGTTCAGCTTCGCAGAACGCTCCAACAAACGAGAGTGGAGGTAGAAAACGTCACCTGGGTAGGCTTCACGCCCCGGTGGGCGGCGCAGCAGCAGGGACATCTGACGATAGGACACAGCCTGCTTGGACAGATCATCATAGATGATCAGCGCGTGGCGGCCATTGTCGCGGAAGTGTTCCGCCATCGCAGTTGCAGCGTAAGGTGCAAGGAACTGCATCGGTGCCGGGTCGGATGCGGTTGCAGCCACAACGATGGAATATTCGATCGCGCCCGACTCTTCGAGCTTCTTCACCAACTGCGCAACTGTCGAACGCTTTTGACCAACAGCAACATACACACAGTACAGCTTGTCATATTCATTTTCGGCAGCGTCGTTGTAAGACTTCTGGTTCAGGATCGTATCCAGCGCCACAGCCGTTTTACCTGTCTGGCGGTCACCAATGATCAATTCGCGCTGGCCACGGCCAATCGGGATCATCGCGTCAACAGATTTCAGACCAGTCGCCATCGGCTCGTGTACCGATTTACGTGGGATAATGCCGGGAGCCTTACTGTCAGCAACGGCGCGCGTCTTTGTCTTGATCGGGCCTTTGCCGTCGAGCGGGTTACCCAAACCGTCAACAACGCGGCCCAGCAGTTCGTCACCAACAGGCACGTCCACGATGGACTTGGTGCGCTTAACAGTGTCGCCTTCTTTAATGTCACGGTCGGAACCGAAGATAACAACACCCACGTTGTCGGCTTCAAGGTTCAGGGCCATCCCGCGGATACCACCGGGGAATTCAACCATCTCACCGGCTTGGACGTTATCAAGACCGTAAACACGGGCGATACCGTCACCTACGCTCAATACGCGGCCAACTTCGGCCACTTCGGCTTCTTGACCGAAGTTTTTGATCTGGTCCTTCAGGATCGCAGAAATTTCAGACGCTTGGATCGCCATTTATCCGACCTCTTTCATTGTGTTCTGGAGTGCGTTGAGCTTGGAGGCGATCGACGTGTCGATCATCTTGGAGCCCACTTTGACAATAAGACCGCCGATGATGGATGCATCGACGGTTTCTTTGATGGTGACAGATTTGCCCACTTGGGCCTTGAGTGTTTTCGCCAGCTTGTCTGCCTGCGCCTTGGTCAGCGCCTTGGCTGTTGTGACCTCTGCGGTCACTTCGCCACGCTCTTCGGACAGCATGTCCTGCAGAACGGCCAACAGCTGTGGCAACACAAACAAGCGGCGCTTGCTTGCGAGCAGCGCCAATACATTGCTTGTGGTGTCAGAGAGTTTCATTTTCTTGGCGATGGCAGTGATCGCGCCAGACTGTTCATCACGGCTATACAGCGGTGAGGTCAGCAGAGTACGCAGATCTGCACTTTCGGCCATTGCTGCTTCTAAAGTTGCAACATCTGATTCGAGTGCCTTGATCGCCTTGCCTTCTTTGGCGAGGTCAAACACAGCGGTTGCATAGCGCGCAGCGATGCCTGTCGAAATACCAGCAGTTTCGGACACGTGGAGCCTTCCGATATCTTGGGCCCGGACCCGCAACACCCGTGAGCGACGGTATGCGAATGGGCAACTTCTATGGCTCTCACGGATGCGAGAGCGGCAAAATCTTGCGCGATGTAGCAGAGCCATCTTGGTGCCGCAAGCACCCAAGGACAAGAATCCACCGCGTTTCGCCGCATATGGTGCGATGGTTCGGAACGAACAGTGATTCCGCGCAAAAAGAGTGCGAATTATCGGATTTGAACCCCACAAATGCAAAAGAGCGCAAAACCCAACTGGATTTCACACTCTTGCTTATTCTCCGCTGACAATCTCTTGCCGCCAAGGAAGAATCGCTTGGTGGTCGCTAGGCGATTGGTCGGGCCAATGTCACCCATGCAACGCCAAGGTAGACCTGTAGTTCAGCATCATCCTTGACCCAAGCGATCCAACCGATAAGTGGCGCGACAAAAAGCCACCCACCGCCGCGCCAAGTCGCGATCTGGCCACCCTGCCCCGCCCAATCGCCTGATGGTGATGTGCCCAAGGCCCATGCCTGTCCTTCACTTGGCGATGCCGGAGGTGCGGTTGCTCCGACACTCTCCAGCGTCATTTGCGTCACCGTATCAAGTCGTTCAATTGCCTCATTGTGCGTCACATGCTTTTGCGCCTGAGCGGGCATGATGAGAGGCAATTCAAGGTTGGGGGTCTGTTCTGGCATGTCTGTCGCGCCTTCCGCTGGGGGTGAATTCGCGCGCAGTATTCGAACAACCTGTCAACAAAACCTTACACCACCGTGTGTAAGTTAACACAACTTTAAGACGTTGAATGGCACCAATGGTTAACCGAAGCTTTACGAATCGTAAGAAAACCCATGACAAAACGTGCCCTCATCACCGGAGTGACCGGCCAAGACGGATCCTACCTTGCCGAACTTCTGCTTGAAAAAGGGTACGAGGTGCATGGCATCAAACGCCGGTCGTCATCACTCAATACCGAGCGCGTCGATCATATCTATCAGGATCCACAAACCGACAACGCCCGCTTTTTCCTGCACCACGGCGATCTGACGGATAGTTCGAACCTGACGCGCATTGTCGCGCAGGTGCAGCCTGACGAAGTTTATAACCTTGGCGCCCAGTCACATGTCGCCGTCAGCTTTGAAACGCCCGAGTATACGGCGAACGTCGATGCGCTTGGCACCCTACGCTTGCTGGAAGCCATTCGTTTTCTCAAGCTTGAAAAGAAGACGCGGTTCTATCAGGCATCAACCTCAGAGCTTTACGGTCAGGTCCGGCAAACCCCACAAACCGAAGATACACCCTTTCACCCCCGCAGCCCTTATGCAGTCGCAAAACTTCACGCCTATTGGACCTGTGTGAACTACCGTGAGGCCTATGGCATGTATGCCTGCAACGGCATTCTCTTCAATCACGAAAGCCCACGCCGGGGCGAAACGTTCGTGACCCGCAAGATCACGCGTGGTCTGTCAAATATCGCGCTTGGACTGCAAGACTGCCTGTATCTTGGCAATGTTGCCGCCTTGCGTGATTGGGGCCATGCCAAGGACTATGTTCAAATGCAGTGGCTGATGTTGCAGCAGGACCAGCCCGAGGACTATGTGATTGCGACGGGGACACAGCATTCTGTGCGCGACTTCGTCGCTTGGACAGCGGCAGAGCTGGGCATGACCCTTGAATTCAGCGGTCAGGGCGTGAACGAGGTTGCAACAGTTGCAGCGGTCAATACCAACCGCGCGCCACATGTCCGATGCGGCGATGTCGTGATGCGCGTTGACCAAAGATACTTTCGTCCCGCAGAGGTCGAAACCCTTTTGGGTGATGCCTCAAAGGCGCGCAAGAACCTTGGTTGGACACCGAAAGTCACCCCGCAAGAAATGTGCGCCGAGATGGTCTCTAAAGATCTGAAAATCGCCCAGCGCCATGCCCTGCTTAAAGAACACAACATGGAAATACCCATCGCATTGGAGGTCTAGACATGCGGATCTATCTGGCTGGCCATCGGGGCATGGTGGGAAGCGCGATTTTAAGCAAGCTCATTGCGGAACGCCGCTTTGACGTGATCACCGCGCCACGCAGCACGCTCGATCTGACAGATCAGCGCGCAGTGCGTGGCTTTATGCAGGCAAAACGCCCCGATCTCGTGATTGTTGCCGCAGCCAAAGTCGGCGGCATCATGGCCAACAGCACAAGGCCCGCCGACTTTATTGACGACAACCTGATGATTGCCAGCAATCTGATCCACGAAGCACATGCCGCAGGAGTAGATCGATTGATACAACTCGGTTCGTCCTGCATCTATCCGCGCGACACCGCGCAGCCGATCCCTGAGAGCGCGCTGCTAACCGGCCCGCTGGAACCCACAAACGAACCCTACGCCATCGCCAAGATTGCTGCGATCAAGCTCTGTGAAAGCTACAACCGTCAGTACGGGCGGGACTATCGGTCGCTTATGCCGACAAACCTTTATGGCCCCGGCGACAATTTTCACCCCGAACATGCGCATGTCCTGCCAAGCCTGCTACGGCGATACCATGAAGCGGCAGAGAGCAGCCAAGCTACAGTGACGCTTTGGGGCTCTGGCACGCCGCGCCGCGAATTCCTGCATGTGGATGATCTGGCCGATGCAGTCCTATTCATGATCAGGCTGGATCAGACGCGCTATGCTGCGGCGACCCACCCCATGCAAAGCCATCTGAATGTGGGCACCGGCAAGGGTATCACGATTTCCGAACTGGCACGGCTGATTGCAAACCTTACCGGGTTTCGCGGCATAACACGGACTGACCCAACAAAACCTGACGGGACGCCACGCAAGCTGCTCGACACCTCTGCCATGCAGAACTTGGACTGGTATCCGCAGATTTCACTCAAAGATGGCCTCGCGCGGACATATGCTTGGTATCGCCACATGCAGGAGGCAGGGCGCGCCCTGCGCGCATCATGATGACACCCAGAATCACACCGGTTATTCTTTGTGGGGGATCAGGCACACGGCTCTGGCCACTGTCCCGCAAAAGCTATCCCAAGCAGTTTTCATCCTTTATCGGGAGTGACAGCCTATTTCAGACCTGTGCCAAACGTCTCGGAACGGACGCCTTTACATCCCCCGTTATCGTCACCGGCGATCCGTTCCGCTTTATCGTTCTGCAACAGCTTCAGGACGCTGGGATCGAACCCGATACGGTTTTGATTGAACCGGTTGGACGTGATACCGCACCCGCCGTTATCGCGGCGGCCTTGCAGATCGCCGAAAGCGATCCTGACGCCTTACTTCTGGTCGCGCCTTCTGATCATCTGATCCCGGATGAAGCCACTTTTCGGGCAAGTATCGATGCAGCCCTTCCAGCCGCACGGGCCGGGCAATTGGTCACCTTCGGAATCACGCCTGATCATGCCGAAACGGGTTATGGATACCTGGAGCTGACAACGCCCTATGGCCCCGGAAACCAACCCGTCGCCCTGAAAAAGTTTGTAGAAAAACCGGACGTGTCGCAGGCCCAAAACATGCTGCGCGCCGGGAATTATCTGTGGAATGCCGGCATTTTTCTGTTCACGGCGAAGGCCATCATCGCCGCTTACCGCGATCATGCCCCGGACATCCATGCCGGGGTCAAAGCGGCACTTGATAACGGCATAACGGATTTATCTTTCTTGCGGCTGGCATCGACCCCTTGGGAGGACACCAAAGCGACCTCGATCGACTATGCCATTATGGAAAAGGCCAGCAACCTGAGCGTTGTTCCCTATGGTGGAGCGTGGTCCGACCTTGGGGATTGGGCGGCCGTCTGGCGCGAGACCCAAGAAGAAGGTATTGCGGTTGCCGGCGACGCGACCGCGATTGATTGCAAAGATGTGCTGCTACGCTCAGAGGTAGACGGACAAAGCATCGTTGGCATTGGATTGCATGATATTGTCGCCGTTGCCATGCCTGACGCGGTGTTGATCAGCCACAAAGATCGCGCGCAGGACGTTAAGATCGCGGTGCAAACGCTGAAGGAAAAAGGCGCTGCACAAGCTGAGGTTTTTCCAAAAGATCACCGCCCATGGGGCTGGTTTGAGAGCCTTGCAATCGGCGAACGCTTTCAGGTCAAACGCATTGTTGTGAACCCTGGTGCAAGCCTATCACTGCAATCGCATCACCACAGATCCGAGCATTGGATCGTTGTGCAAGGCACCGCGTCCGTGACGGTCGGCAACAAGATTGATCTCGTGACGGAAAACCAATCAATCTACATCCCGCTGGGCACGCGGCACAGGCTGGAAAATCCCGGCAAGCTGCCGATGGTTCTGATCGAGGTCCAGACGGGCGCCTATCTGGGTGAGGATGACATCATCCGCCATCAAGACGTCTATATGCGTGCCTGAGCGCGCTGTTGATCCTACGCGTCCGACTGCATAGAACGCCTGCAACACTTGTTGGAGGAACGCATGCGCGTATTGGTCACGGGCGGCGCTGGGTATATCGGCAGCCACACTTTGCTTGAGCTGATGGCGCAAGGCCATGAGGTTTGCGTTCTGGACAACTATAGCAACGCCACGCCAGAGGTCATGACCCGCGTGCGTGCCCTGTCGAACGGGATCGTCCATGATTATGTCGGCGACGTGCGGGACGCGGCCAAGCTGGATGAGGTGATGCTAGACTTCCAACCAGAGGCCGTGATCCACTTCGCCGGCCTCAAAGCCGTTGGCGAAAGCACGCAAAAACCGCTCTATTATTATGACGTCAATGTTGGCGGCACGCTGACCCTGCTGAATGCGATGGAGCGCGCAGATTGCAAGCGCCTTATCTTTTCATCATCGGCAACAGTTTACGGTGAGCCCGTTTATCTGCCCTATGACGAGGCGCACCCAACCAACCCAACCTCTGTCTATGGTCGTTCTAAGCTGATGGCTGAGCAGATTTTGACCGACTGGATTGCGGCACGCCCCGACAACACGGCCGTCTTGTTGAGATACTTCAACCCCGTTGGCGCGCACCCCTCGACCCAGATTGGCGAAGACCCCAAGGATATCCCTAACAATCTGATGCCCTTTATCGCTCAGGTGGCTGTAGGCAAACGTGATGCGTTGCAGATTTTTGGCGATGATTACGACACCCCCGATGGCACCGGTCTGCGCGACTATATTCATGTCGTCGATTTGGCCCGCGCGCACGTGGCGGCAATCGGGTACGCCGAAAATGCGACCGGTGCGCGTCATTTCAATATTGGCACCGGCCAAAGCTATAGCGTCCGCGATATGGTCGCGGCGTTTGAGCGGGCCTGCGGCAAGCCGATTATGACCAAACAGGTCGCCCGACGCGCCGGGGACATTGCCGCAATGCAAGCCGATGCAAGCCGTGCGAATGCCGAACTGGGCTGGAAAGCCACGCATGATCTGGATGATATGACAGCGAGCACTTGGGCGTGGCAGTCAGCGAACCCGAATGGATACGGCGCCCCCAAAAAGTGAAAGTGCCTTGGACCCGAAAGTCCAAGGCACAATGAAGAAAATCGTTAACCGTCACCACTAGTACTTCCCCGCGATCTGGATATCTTAAGTGCTCCTTACGCTCTGTGCGTTTTGTCACAAAATTGAAAAAACTTGCGGAATTTTTCAAAAGTCCAGCCATCTTGAACTAACACGGTTGACGACTCGGAAACCTTAAACACCCCTCTTTTTTGAAAAAATTCCTGACCAAGCTCCATGCTTGTGCCCCAATTGGGTCACGGCCAGGCCAACCCCGAAGCTCATTCCCAAAAAGATAATTTGTCGACAATCGGTTCCGGGGGGACCTTACATGTCTTCTTTATCTTTTGCAGATTACGTCGCCGGTTCCGGCGACAGTGACTTTTCGCATATCACTGACCTCGAAATCATCGAGGTCAATGGCGTGGCGCAGCTTTATAGCAGCACGCGGTATGATGGGGTTCTCCGGCATTGGGGAATCGACAGTGGTATTCTGACCATTGAAGGGAACCTCGCGTTCTCGGGGAGCCTGATTGCTGGTGGCGTTGGCAGCGTGACCGAACTGACCTTTGGCGGAACACCCAACATTCTGATCGGCGGGGCGGACGGTGGCGCCCTACAGACCGTTTCGCTTGGTGCCGATGGAACATTTGGGTCGGTGGTTTCTCTCGCATCATTACCAACCGCCTTTGGCGGGTTCCAGCATACGTCAACCGTAGGTCTTGCGGATGGTGGACAGGCCGTCTTTGGTGCTTTGGCCGGACAATCCGGCTTGGCACGTCTGATCTTTGATGACGATGGCCTGCTTTTGGACCACGCGGTGTTGCAGGGTATTCTCCCGCAGACGACGGCACGGATCGCCGCGACAGCTACGATCACAATCCGTGGTCAGGACTTTGTTGTTTCGGCCAGCGGCCAATACAACGGGATCACATCCCATGCGATTGATAACGCAGGCGACGTCATTGCAGAGCAAAGTATCAGCGCTGATGATAGCCTCTGGATCAGCGCGCCAACGGCGTTGGAGATCGCAAATGTTGGCGAGAGTACATTTGCGGTTCTGGCCTCTGCCGGGACCAGCAGCCTAAGCGTGATTGAAATCGCGGCAGATGGCAGCATGATTGTGCGCGATCACATCCTCGATGAACGCGATACCCGGTTTGGTGGTGTCACGTCGCTTGAGGTCATCGCAGCCGCTGGCAAGACCTACGTCATCGCGGGCGGTGCAGACGATGGCATATCCGTCTTCGTCTTATTGGAAGGTGGCCTTTTGGTGCATCGGGCCACAATTGAAGACACCGATGATTTCGGATTGGACAATGTCAGCGCTTTGGCGGCGTTACAGCGCGCCGGTGGGCTTGATATTTTTGTGGCAAGTACCAGCGAAACTGGGATCACGCAACTGCGCTTTGAGACCGGGCCAGAGGGGGTCACACAGACCGCAACACCACAAGGCGGTCTGCTGAACGGCACCGCAGGTGACGATATCCTGCAAGGTTACGATGGCGATGACATGATCAATGGCGACCTTGGCAATGACATACTGCGCGATGGTATCGGAGGTGATTTCATGGCGGGTGGTGCTGGCGCAGATCTTTTCATCCTCTCGGCTGACGGCGAAGCGGATACGATTATGGATTTCACGCTTGGCGAAGACATGATCGATCTGTCGCTTTGGCCCTTGCTGCGCGACATCAGCCAACTGTTTATCACCATCCAAGATGACGGCATGCAAATCACTTACGGACAAGAAGTTCTGAATGTTCAAAGTGCCGATGGCAATCCCATCGACTATCGGCTTTTGACAACCGACGATCTGATTGGTGCGTCGCGCCTGCCCACCAGCATCACACCCGGCTATCCAGGTCCGCAGACACCCACACCGCCACTGAACGGACCGCCACAAGACCCACCGGCAGATCAGGGCGAGGCGAATAATATTCTGACCCCCTGGCAGATGATCAAAGCGGGCAACATTGACCAATTGCGTGATGCGATGAACGGCAATGGGTCGACGATATCAGGCGGCCTCGTCATTGATGGCGGTGCCGCCGCCGAGATTTTGGTCGGAGGTGACGGTTTCGACCTTATCCTCGCAGGTGGTGGGGCGGATCTGGTGCAAGGTCTGGGCGGTGATGATACGATCTTGGGGCGCGCTGGGGATGATATGCTATATGGCGGCGATGGTGCAGACACTCTCTTGGGTGGTGATGGTGCTGACACGATCAGCGGCGGCAATGGGCAGGACCGGATAAGCGGCGGTAATGGCGCCGATGTCATAGATGGCAGCGCCGGAGACGACGTTTTGTCAGGTGGCAGCGGTGCGGACACCTTCATTTTCAATAGTGGCGCTGACCTGATTGATGATTTCGAACAAGGCATTGATCAAATCACGCTTGATCCGAGCCTTTGGACCGGGCTGACGTCCGCCGCAGATGTCTTGTTCATTTACGGAACGATCGCAGATGGCCAAGCCACGATCGACTTTGGCGACGGGAACGTGCTGATCGTCAATGGCATCATTGATCCCGCGGCCTTCGCCGACGACATCAACCTGTTCTAAGGCTAGCTCAGTTCGCGTTCGCGGTGGCGATCAGGCTGTTGCCAAGGTTGAATAACGTGAGCGCGGGACCAAGCGCACTTTCGGTCCCATAGATCAGATCATCACCTTCCAGCATGAAATTGCCGGCAGAGAACAAGCCATCCGCAGATGTCAAATCAATGGTAAAAACGACGCGTTCCTTTGGCGGACCCGAGATACCGTCGGAAACCGCGCTGCTGTCATATTCACGTAAGATCAAGATGCCTTCTGGGTTTGCGCTCCCGGCGTTGACGCCGCCAATGAATGACATCGCTTCGAGAGCGGAAAACTCGATCTCTGGGAAATCGACAATTGATTGCGTGCCCGTCGCACCAAGGGTGATCAGCTTACGCGGGTCGTCTTCAACGTAAATACGGTCACCGCCACGCATGGCGATGTTGAAACGGGGTTCGCGCAGCAAACGCTCAAACGGAATGCCATAGGTTTTCCCGCCGCGCACCAAACGCACCTGCGGCGAATTGAACTCGGCACTGGGCCCACCCGCTTGTGAAAACAGATCGAGAATTTTGAAGTTGCGGTCCGGCAAGGGATAAAGCCCCGGCGCCGAGACGCCAGCGGCGAGGTTTGCTGTGTTTGACCGTCCCGGCTCGACCGTCAGTTGCACCTGTGCAGAGGGCACGGTGCGAATGAGTTCTTCTTCAATCCGTGCCCGCGCTGTTGTCGGCGACATTCCCGAAATGCGCAGATCCCCGATGTACGGGACGAATATCTTTCCGTCAGAGCTGACTGACGCAGGTTGCAGCGGCGTCACACCAGCAGAGCCAAAGATCGAATTCTCTTCGGCATCCCAAATCGTCAGCTGAACGGCGTCACCTGTAGCGATCAACAGCGACTCTGGTTGTTCCTGAGCGACAATCCAAGGCAACGTGGTGTCACCCGTAACAGGCCAACCCTGCAAAACCGGCAGCGTGTCGCGGTTCACTTCGTAAACGGCAAAGTCGTAAACAGGTTCTTCGCCTTCGGCTGCCGTGTTGGCATTGGATGCGGCCAGCACCTCTGATTGAAATCCAGCACCACGCGGCAGACCACAATTGGCGAGGGCGAAACACGCGATAACGGCAACACATCTTTGGACGAGCAAACCTGATTCCTTTCGAGCAGCACCCGCAACCTACACCGTGAAACGGCCAAGCAACAGCGTTGGCAAAGCAAAATCAGTGGATAACTTTAGGTGTCCTGTACCGATCAAAAATCGATTGCGAGGCCTTTCTTTTCCCAATCGCCATACCGCACAGGCTCTGGTCCATCACGACCGCCCAGCTCGGTTGGCAGGACTTTGCCCGTTGCGGCCTTGCGTCGTTCCTCTGCCTCCGCCAATGCACGTTGGGCGGCTGGCGGCAGATCTTTGGGCTGATCGGTCATGGGCGGCACCCTCCTTGTCGGCAACATAGGTTTGATATACGCCGCGCGCACACCGCTTCAAGTGAGATATCCATGAACCAAACAGGTTTGCCTGCCCGACGCACCGCCCATTATCTGCTGATGCAGATCACGGGCGAAGGCCGTTTGATGGCGGAACTGATCGCTGGTGGCGCATTGTCACGTCTGGAAACCGAGGATCGCGCCCGGGCACAGCGCCTTGCGACCGAAGCGTTGCGCGGGTTGGATCGCGCCGACCGGATGCTAAAGCCCTACCTTAAGAAAATGCCACCTGAACATGTTATGAATGCATTGCGTTTGGGGGTCATCGAGCTTTGTAGCGGCGAGGCCGCACATGGCGTGGTGAATGCCTATGTCGAAATCGTTGCCCGCAACAAAAGAACCCAAGCCATGAAGGGGCTAACGAACGCTGTACTGCGCAAGATCGCTGATGAGGGTCCGGCTGGCTGGACAAAACGCGCCATACCTCTGACCCCGGGATGGTTGCGTCAGCCGTTGGTCGCGGCATGGGGGCGTGATGCGGCGACAGCGATGGAAGCCGCACATTTCGCAGGCGCGCCGTTGGATTTATCCGTGAAGGGTGATGCGACCGCAATCGCCGACACGCTCGGCGGGTACGTTTTACCAACCGGTTCGGTGCGACTGGGCAATGTTGGCCAGGTTTCCGCTTTACCGGGCTACGCCAATGGCGACTGGTGGGTGCAAGATGCCGCTGCTGCGATCCCTGTGAAATTGCTGGGCGATGTCAAAGGCCTCAGGGTTCTTGATTTATGCGCGGCACCCGGTGGCAAAGCAATGCAGCTTGCCGCATCTGGCGCTGAGGTCACCGCCGTCGACATTTCTGAAAAACGTATGGAGCGGGTCAGCGAAAACCTGACCCGCGTGGGCCTGAAAGCACGATGCGTCGCACAAGACGCCTTTGCATTCACCAAAGGCGGGTTCGATGCTGTCTTACTGGACGCCCCTTGCTCTGCAACAGGAACCATCCGACGGCACCCGGATTTGCCATATGCAAAGGATGGGTCCGAATTTGGTGCTTTGATCGCACAGCAGGAAACGATGATTGACCATGCTCTGTCACTCTTGAACCCCGGCGGACGGCTGGTGTTTTGCACATGCTCGCTGTTGCCAGATGAAGGTGAGGTTCAGGCGGAAGAGGCGCTGCTGCGTCACTCGGGGCTGACAACCGACAAAGAAGCACTGAATAGGCCCGGAATTGACCCCACCTGGGTGACGTCAGAGGGCGGCTTGCGCCTGCGACCAGATTACTGGGCTGATCGGGGCGGCATGGACGGATTCTATATGGCGGTTTTCAGAAAGCCCGCGTGACTTGAGGTCATCCTTTTTCTATGGTCCGGGAAAGACATCCCAAACCGTGCAAATCGAGGCTGCAGGAATTGTCACGCACGACCACATGGCAACAGCGACGATTGCGGCTCATGCACAGGTTTCATGCGCGCCGCGCCGCGCGTACCAAAGTAACAACAGCCTTTGTCAGAGCGCCCGAACCGCGGACAATTGGCATTGTTGAACGGGGTCAGCAACTCACCACGGGAACCTTCCTGTTTTCAGGCTTGCTGATCGAGGACAAGGAGCGGTCGATATGGGACATCGCACAGAACCACCGCGCGGTCGCTGATGAAATCCACGGCTGCGCGTGGTTGGATGATCTTGCTGCTTTGGGTGACGAGGGTGCACGCAATTGCGCGCAGACATGGGTCTTTGAATGGATTGACCGTTACGGCACTGGCCGTAGCGACGGATGGACCCCCGGTGTCACCGGGCGGCGTCTGATCCGTTGGATCAATCACGGGATGTTCCTGCTGCGCGGGCAGGATAAAAACACCGCGTATTATTTTCACCAAAGTCTCGCGCGGCAGGTTCTTTTCCTATCGCGAAGGTGGCAGGTCACCACACCGGGCATTCGGCGGTTCGAAGCGCTGGCTGGCACCATCTATGCAGGCGTATCGCTCAAGGACATGGCCGCGTATATTCCTCCGGCGCTTGCCGCTTTGGCACAGGATTGCCAGACCGAAATTAATCCAAGTGGTGCAATCGTTTCGCGCAATCCCCAAGAACTGTTGGAAATCCTGAGTTTACTAAACTGGACCGTGAAATCTTTAGAAGATGCAGACCGCCCAGTGCGACAAGAGCTTCGGGACGCCATTCAGCGCATCGTACCCACGCTGCGCGCCTTGCGTCATGCGGACGGCGGGCTTGCGCGCTTTCACGGGGGAGGGCGCGGTATTGATGGGCGACTGGAGGCAGCATTTGCCGCATCGGGTGTGAAAAACATCCCCGGAACCGGTCGGCATATGGGGTTTGCGCGACTGGCGGCTGGTCGGTCTACATTGATCGTTGACGCCGCAGCCCCACCAACGGGCTTTGCGTCCGCCGATGCCCATGCCAGCACGCTGGGTTTTGAACTGACCTCTGGACGCCGGCCATTGATCGTGAATTGCGGGTCCGGCGCACGCTTTGGCGAAGACTGGCGACGTGCCAGCCGTGCCACGCCCAGCCATTCCACCATGATGATCGAGGGGGTGTCGTCGTCTCATCTTGCGCCACCCAAACGGACGCTTGGCAAAACAGAGCTGCTGACCGACGTCCCAACCCAAGTGCAATGCAATCTGAACGCGACCAGTACCGGTCGGGAAATTGAGCTTTCGCATAACGGCTACCAACCCTCACACGGCTTGACCCATGCGCGCATGCTGTTGCTGTCGGTTGATGGTCGGACGCTGGAAGGCGAAGACCTTTTGACGACATTGGATTCGGAGGATGAAGCGACCTGCGCCAAAGCGCTCGCCATCGCCGGTATCCCTTATGTCGTGCGCTTTCATCTGCATTCCGATGTCGCAGCCGAGATGACCACAGATGCAACCGCGGTTGTCCTGACACTAAAGTCTGGCGAAGTTTGGGTGTTTCAACACGACGGCACAGCCAATCTGAGCCTTGCCCCATCAGTTTATTTGCAAAATGGGCAGTTAAAGCCTGTTCCCACGCAACAGGTGGTTTTATCCGGGCGCGCAATAGCCTATGCGACGCGTGTCCGCTGGTCGCTGGCCAAATCGAGCGACACGCCCACTGCCGTGCGTGATCTCAAGCAAGCCGACCCGTTGGACACCGTTGAATAGCCTTCTGGGGACCAATGATGACCGACCTTTCACCACTGCGCCGCGCGCTGCTTTCCGTATCTGACAAAACCGGGCTGATTGACCTTGGTCGCGCGCTGGCTGCACGGGGCGTAGAATTGCTGTCGACCGGCGGATCCGCCAAGGCCCTGCGCGACGCGGGACTTGACGTGCGCGACGTCGCCGATGTCACCGGGTTTCCAGAGATGATGGATGGCCGGGTAAAGACCCTGCACCCCGTCGTGCATGGGGGGCTGCTGGCCCGCCGCGATCTGGAAGCACACAGGGACGCGATGGTTGAGCATAACATCGGACCCATCGATCTGCTGGTCGTGAACCTCTATCCCTTTGAAGAGACCGTCGCCAAAGGCGCCGACTTTGATACCTGCATTGAGAATATCGATATCGGCGGTCCTGCGATGATACGTTCGGCTGCCAAAAACCACGCTTTCGTCAATGTCGTGACAGATGTTGAGGACTACGAAGCGCTCCTGGCAGAGCTGGATGCACATGACGGGCAGACAACACTCGCCTTGCGCCAGCGCCTTGCACAAACCGCCTATGCGCGTACCGCGGCCTACGATACGGCTGTCAGCAATTGGATGGCCGGTGCCATTGGCGCACAGACGCCGCGCCGCAGATCCTTTACCGGCACCTACAAGCAAACCATGCGCTATGGCGAAAACAGCCATCAGTCGGCAGCGTTCTATACCGACGGCACAGAGCGCCCCGGCGTGGCGACGGCTGTTGTCCATCAAGGCAAAGAACTATCCTACAACAACATCAACGACACCGATGCTGCCTTTGAACTGGTCGCGGAATTTGATCCGGCCGACGGCCCTGCTGTTGCCATCATCAAACACGCCAACCCTTGCGGTGTCGCGCGCGGTGCCACATTGCATGAGGCCTATCAGAATGCATTCGATTGTGACCGCACGAGTGCGTTTGGCGGTATCGTTGCCCTGAACCAGCCACTGGACGAGGACACCGCAAAAGCGATTGTCGAGATTTTCACCGAGGTTGTTATCGCCCCCGGCGCATCAGATGCGGCAAAGGCCGTGTTTGCCGCCAAAAAGAACCTGCGTTTGCTGACCACCGAGGGCCTGCCGGATGTAAAAGCGCCGATCACCACCTATCGTCAAGTCGCCGGTGGGATGCTGGTGCAGGACAAAGATACCGGGTTTGTGGGCATGGATGACCTGAAAGTCGTGACCAAGCTTGCACCAACCGACGACCAGATGTCTGATCTGTTGTTCGCTTGGAAAGTCGCCAAGCACGTCAAATCCAACGCGATTGTTTACGTCAAAGACAAAGCGACCGTTGGCGTCGGTGCAGGCCAGATGTCGCGCCTCGACAGCGCGCTAATCGCCGCCAAGAAGGCAGAGCGCATGGCGGAGGCGATGGGGTTGTCTGAACCGCTGACCAAAGGATCCGCAGTGGCATCCGACGCGTTCTTTCCATTCGCTGACGGATTGATGGAGGCCGCGGCTGCCGGGGCGACATGCGTCATTCAACCGGGCGGGTCCATGCGTGATGACGAAGTGATTGCGGCGGCTGACGAAGCCGGGATCGCAATGGTCTTTACTGGCATGCGCCATTTCCGGCACTAGGAGACTTGCGATGCGGTTGATGTTCTTTACGGCACTTTGGATTTTTCTGCTTGATCAGGTGATCAAGTTTCACGTGCTGTTCAACGTCTTCGGCATGACATGGGCACAGGTCACTGTGCCCTCGGATCAATTGCCATCCGCGCAACCGGTCGAGGTGTACCCCCCGTTTCTTGTGTTGCGCATGGCATGGAACCGCGGCGTCAATTTCGGCTGGTTTGCTGACTACGACATGCGCTGGGTTCTGATCGTGCTGGCCTTCGTGATTACGGCCGCCGTCATTTGGTGGCTGAAACGGACAGGCGGGACCAAATGGGTCTATCTGTGCGGTGGGCTGCTCATCGGTGGGGCGATGGGCAACGTTATCGATCGTTTCTTTTACGGTGCCGTTGCTGATTTCCTGAATATGTCGTGCTGCGGCATCAACAATCCTTACGCATTCAACGTTGCCGACATTTGCATTTTTGCGGGCGCAATCGGGCTGGCCTTTCTTGCAGAAGACGACAAGAAAGCAGCGTGACGTTATCGCAACCTTAGGCTAAACACTTCCTACAGACCCTGAGGGATTTCTTCATGCGTGCGCTTTCATTTTCTGTTTTGGCCCTGATCGTAGTGACGGCCTGTGGCAACACCGACCGGCCTTTGCGTGATCTGCGATCATCTGGCGGTGGCCCCGATGAGTTTGCAGTCATTCCATTCCAACCGTTGGACATCCCTGAAACACGCGCATTGCCGAATCCGACACCGGGCGGTGCGAACCGCACTGATCCAACACCGAATGCCGATGCAATCCGTGCGCTCGGTGGATCACCCGGCGCACAGGTTGCAGGTGGCATCCCCGCTGGCGATGCGGCACTGGTAGCACATTCTGGTCGAAACGGCGTTGACCCGGCGATCCGAAGCACGCTGTCAGCAGAAGACGAAGCGAAGCTTGAGCGCGCGCGCCGGACCAATTTTTTCAACCCATTGGGGCGTGACCGCTATTTCCCGGCCTACCGCCGCGAGGCATTGGATGCATCCGCAGAGCTTGAACGCCTGCAAGCGGCAGGTGTGGATGTGCCAACGGTGCCGGTTGCGGTGGTTGAAGAACGTGAACGCCGCGGCACAGAGGGCTTTTTGCGTCGCTTTGGGATCAGGGACGACTGCGTGTTCACAACAGTCGGCGCGACGAATGGACTGTTCCGCCGCGTCTGTTCGGACGACGAAGAAGCGCCGGAACAATAACCACATCTCACATCCGCGTATGGTCACTTGATCCGCGCGCCAAGCGGCGTAGGTATCTTGGCAACAACCAACGAAGGGTGCCCATGACACGATTGTTCGCCGCGATGGCCATGATGATGACGGCATTTGCCGCACAGGCCGCAGATGTCACGACCTATACGCTCGACAACGGGATGGAGGTCGTTGTTATTGAAGACAACCGCGCTCCGGTTGTCGTTCATATGCTGTGGTACAAAGTCGGGTCTGCGGATGAACCTGTAGGGGCTTCAGGTGTCGCCCATTTCCTTGAGCATCTGCTGTTCAAAGCAACCGATGTTTTGGAGTCTGGCGAGTTCTCCGCAACGGTCGCCGCCAACGGCGGCAGCGACAACGCCTTTACCAGCTATGATTATACAGCCTACTTTCAACGTGTTGCCTCTGACCGGCTAGAGCTGATGATGCAGATGGAAAGCAACCGCATGAATAATCTGCGGATCACCGAAGCGGACATCGAAACAGAGCGTCAGGTGATTTTGGAAGAGCGCAATCAGCGCACGGAAAACAGCCCCAATGCGCTGGCCCGCGAACAATTCCGCGCAGCATTGTTTCAAAACCACCGCTACGGCGTGCCCATCATCGGCTGGAAGCACGAGATGGAGCAACTTGATCTACAAGACGCGCTCGACTTTTATGATCTCTATTATTCACCCAATAACGCCATCCTTGTCGTTGCAGGTGATGTGAAACCTGATGAGGTCTTGGCGCTGGCGGAAACCTACTACGGCGTTATTCCGGCAGAAGACCAACTGCCCGTCCGCGAGCGTCCAGAAGAACCGCCACAACGGGCCGAGCGTCGGATTACTTACGTTGATCAACGCGTCAGCCAACCCTACCTCGTCCGTTCATACCTCGCACCCGAACGCGACCCAGGGGCACAAACGGAGGCCGCAGCGCTTGTTTATCTGGCCGAGTTGTTGGGTGGGTCGCCTTTCACCTCTGCATTGGGCCAGGCGTTACAATTCGACAGCCAGATCGCTGTGTATACCAATGCCTCCTACAGCGGGTCATGGTTGGATGATGCGACATTCTCTTTTGCCGTTGTTCCGTCAGAGGGCGTCAGCCTTTCAGAAGCGGAAACCGCGATGGACGAGGTGATCGGCGCATTCATGGAGGGTGAAATTGACCCGGAGCGTCTGGACAGCATCCGCACGCAACTACGCGCGTCCGAGATATATGCGCTGGATGACACGCAAGGCTTGGCCCGACGCTACGGCGCCGCTTTGACGCAAAGCCTGACGATTGCCGACGTGCAGGAATGGCCCGAAGTCCTGCAAAATGTCACCGCAAATGACATCAAAGCCGTTGCTGAAAAAGTCTTTAACCGGGACCAGTCTGTGACCGGCTGGGTTGTCGCCAACCAAGAGGAGGCACGCTAATGTTTCGCCTATGCATCGCCCTTTGCCTCGCTGTCTTTGCCACTACTGCAAACGCAGAAATTGACATTAAGCAAGTCACATCGCCCGGTGGCATCAACGCTTGGGTTGTTGAAGAACCATCCATCCCCTTTGTCGCACTCGAAATCCGCTTTCGGGGTGGCGCGTCGCTTGATTTGCCCGAAAAACGTGGTGCCACAAACCTGATGACCGGTTTGTTGGAAGAGGGTTCCGGCGACATGTCGGCGCAGGAATTCCAGACAGAGCTTGAAAACCTCGCCGCCAGTTTCAGCTTTCGGGCGAGCGATGATACCTTGTCGATCTCGGCCCGATTTTTGACGGAGAACAAGGAAGAAGCGATCGCCTTGTTGCGCCAGGCCCTTGTTGATCCGCGGTTTGACCAGGCCGCACTGGACCGCGTTCGCGCGCAAGTCATCTCGGGGATCGCAAGTGACGCAAAGGATCCCAATTCCATCGCAGGTGCTGCATTTGATACGGCTGCCTTCGGAGATCACCCCTATGGTTCCGCCATTGATGGCACCGTCGAAAGCGTCAGTGTACTGACCCAGCAAGATATGTTTGACGCACATCGCAACGCGCTGACCCGTGACCGCCTCTTTGTGTCGGCTGTCGGTGATACAACCGCGGAAACGATTGGCACCCTGTTGGATGATTTGCTGGGCGATTTGCCCGCGGAGGGACCGGCATTGCCTGATGACGTCGACTTTGGCTTGGCAGGCGGTGTGACTGTCATCGACTACGACACACCGCAGTCTGTCGCCTTGTTCGGCCATAAGGGACTGAAACGGGAAGACGACGATTTTTTTGCGGCCTTCATCCTGAACCATGTGTTGGGTGCAGGCGGCTTTGAATCTCGGTTAATGACAGAAGTGCGCGAAAAACGCGGACTGACCTACGGCATCAGGTCCTTTCTTGTGCCAAAGTTCCATGCTGAGATGATGTTGGGATCCGTCGCCTCCTCCAATGGGACAATTGCAGAGGCGATTGAAGTCACCCGTAACGAATGGGCCCGCATGGCCGAGAGCGGACTGACGGCGGAGGAACTTGAGGTAGCCAAGACATATTTGACTGGTGAATACCCACTGCGCTTTGACGGCAACGCCGAGATCGCCAAGATCATGGTGGGGATGCAGATGATCGGTTTGTCACCAAACTATGTTGTGAACCGCAACGCATTTGTGAACGAAGTCACGCTTGAGGATGTGAACCGGGTGGCCGCTGAGTTGCTACAGCCGGATGATCTGCACTTTGTCGTCGTGGGCAAACCCGAAGGGCTGGAAAGCACGCAATAGGCCGCACGCAGGCAGACCAAAGGCCGGTTTTCCCCCTCGCAGAATCGACGCAAGCCATGCTACAACTTGTGGCATGGTTATCGCAGACCCCCAAATACAGCCCCGCCCGGTGATCCGGCAGCTGGACGATGCCGCAATCAACCGGATTGCAGCGGGTGAGGTGCTGGAACGCCCTGCCTCTGCGGTGAAAGAACTGGTTGAAAACAGTATTGATGCGGGTGCATCCCGGATTGAAGTCGTGATTGCCGATGGTGGCAAGACACTGATCCGGGTGACGGATGATGGCTGCGGAATGTTACCAGCGGACTTGCCGATGGCGATGTCGCGGCATGCAACCTCAAAGATTGATGGCTCGGACCTGCTGAACATTCGCTCCTTCGGCTTTCGGGGTGAAGCCCTACCATCGCTGGGGGCGACGGGTCGTTTGACAATCACATCCCGCGCCCGCGGTGCAGATGCGGCGATGATTGCAGTTGCGGGTGGGCAAGCAGACGGCGTGAAACCCGCAGCACTATCGGCAGGTACAGTGATCGAGTTGCGCGACATGTTTTATGCGACACCGGCACGGCTGAAGTTCCTACGCACCGACCGCGC
This sequence comes from Yoonia sp. JB2-21, assembly GCF_055693545.1. Taxonomy (NCBI): domain Bacteria; kingdom Pseudomonadati; phylum Pseudomonadota; class Alphaproteobacteria; order Rhodobacterales; family Paracoccaceae; genus Yoonia; species Yoonia sp. JB2-21. The sequence goes on along the minus strand of NZ_JBVFUC010000001.1, from coordinate 2,034,542 downwards.
CGAAGCGCAAGCGGTCAGCGATGTTGTCAAGCGACTGGCAATGGCCGAACCGTTCGTGACATTTATCCTGCGCGATACCTCCAAAGGGGAAAACCGCACAGTGTTTCGCGCTGATGCGGAAACCGGTGATCTGTTTGACGCACTGCATGGGCGGCTGCGGACGGTGTTGGGTAAGGATTTTGCTGAAAACGCGTTGCGCATTGATACCGAACGCGAAGGCTTTCACCTGACAGGCTATGCCGCCTTGCCGACCTATTCGCGCGGCGCTGCGGTGGCACAATATCTTTTCGTGAATGGGCGTCCAGTACGGGACAAGATGCTGCTCGGCGCATTGCGCGCGGCGTATATGGATGTGCTGTCACGCGACCGGCACCCTGTGGCGGCACTGTTTGTCGACTGTGATCCCACGTTGGTGGATGTAAACGTGCATCCCGCCAAGTCGGAAGTTCGGTTTCGCGATCCCGGGACGGTGCGCGGGTTGATCGTCTCCGGTCTGCGGCACGCATTGGCGGACGCCGGGCACCGCGCGTCAACAACTGTGGCCAACGCCACGTTGGGAGCGATCACACCGGAACCAACCACCCCTCGCCTCTACCAAATGGACCGCCCGAGTTTCAGCGCACGTTCCATGACATTTCAGGCACAGGCGCCCGGCTTTGGTGAAACACCCTCGGCCCGCATTGAACCGGTTGTCCCGGATGAACCAGACGACCTACCATTGGGTGCCGCCCGCGCGCAGGTGCATGAAAACTACATCATCGCGCAGACAGAAGCCGGGATCGTGATTGTCGACCAGCACGCCGCGCATGAAAGGTTAGTTTACGAAAAACTCAAGGCGCAGATGGCAGAGAACGGGGTTGCCGCGCAGGCCTTGCTGATCCCTGAGATTATTGAACTGTCTGACAATGAAGCAGCGCAGCTGCTTGATATCGCAGATGATCTGTCGCGCTTGGGGCTCACGATTGAACCTTTCGGCGGCGGAGCGGTTGCCGTGCGCGAAACGCCCGCGATCTTGGGCGAAGTCAACGCCACTGCCATGATCCGCGATATTTTGGACGAATTGGCGGACCAAGGCGATAGCGCGTCGGTGCAAGCGCGGATCGAAGCGATCCTCAGCCGCGTGGCCTGTCATGGGTCGATCCGCTCGGGTCGCCGGATGCAGGGCGACGAAATGAACGCCCTCTTGCGCGAAATGGAAGCGACGCCACTGTCGGGCCAATGCAACCACGGGCGGCCCACCTACGTCGAACTCAAACTGGCCGATATTGAACGGCTTTTTGGCCGCACATGATCCAGATTGGCGAAACCGTTTACGATCTGAGCGATCCATTTGTTTTGGGGGTCATCAGTGCAATCATCATCACGCTGCTGTTTCTGATCTTGCTGGTGATGACGGTGCGCCGCGCTGGCAAATCTGCGGAGGCCGTTCAAATGGTGGCGACGCAGGTTGGGCGGTTATCGCAAGACATGCAGTCACTGGGCCAAGGCCAACATCAACTCGCGGGCAACATCCAGATCGTCAGCGACGCGCAGGCAAACGCGCAAGTGCATGTAGTCCAGACGATGGAAGCCCGACTGGCCGAGGTGCAGGCCCAAATGGCCGAACGGTTGGCCGATAACGCGATCAAATCGGCACGGTCCTTGGCGGAAATGCAAGAGCGCATGAAAGACACGCTGTCCGGCTCATCCGAAAAAACAACCAAAAGTCTGACTGAGTTGCAGGAACGGCTCGCGACCATCGACAAGGCGCAGACGAATATCGAAAAACTGTCCGGTGATGTTCTGTCCTTGCAGGATATCCTGTCCAACAAGCAACGGCGGGGCATGTTTGGCGAAATCCAGCTAAACGATATCGTCTCCAAAGCCCTGCCAACCGACAGCTATGCGCTGCAATATACGCTGTCGAACGGTAAGCGTGCCGATTGTCTGGTCCATTTGCCCAACCCCCCGGGCCTATCGTGATCGACGCCAAATTTCCTTTTGAGGCCTATGAGGCCTATGCCGCCGCCGACACGCCTGAACTGCAAAAGATTGCCCTGCGCGACCTTGGCAACAACGTCCGCAAACACATCAAAGACATTTCAGAGAAATACATCATCGAAGGCGAAACCGCCGACGGTGCAATCATGTTCCTGCCGTCCGAGGCGGTCTATGCGGAACTGCATGCGCGTCTGCCTGATGTGGTACGCGCTGGCTTTGACGCACGCGTCTGGATCGTATCGCCCACCACCTGCATGGCCACGCTGAACACCATGCGTGCAATCCTGAAAGACGCGCGGATGCGGGAACAGACGGGTGAAATCCGCAAAGCGCTGCGCATGCTGCACCGCGATGTCGAGATTATCGGCGAAAAGGCCGGCAAGCTGGAAACACATCTGCGGCAGGCGGGTGAAGATGTATCAGGCGTGCTGACGGCGGCAACGCGCGCGGGCAAACGGGCAGACCGGTTGGATAACTTTGATTTTGAAGAACTGGCGCCGGAGCCGGAACAGAATGTTGTGCCGCTCGCATCGCCAAAGAGCTGAAGTAAGAAAGAAGTATCATGGGTGCATGGGACGTAGGTCAATTTGGCAATGACACAGCATTGGATTTTGCTGCAGCAGTCAAAGCCTTCGCCGATGTCCGTACAGTCATTGAAAATGACAGCATGTTTGCTCCTGATCTGGATGCAGATGATGCCTGCATCGCCCTAGCAGCCTGTGAAATACTGGCAGCGACGACTGGCCGTGCGGCTGAGGACCTGCCAGAGATCGTGAGGTTGCGCGCAGATGATGTCACGCCTGCGCTTCTGCAGACGGCTATGGGGTTAGTCACCCATATTCGCAGCAATTCAGAACTCGCCGAACTTTGGCAGGAATCCGGGGAGAACGACGCATGGCAAGCCTCGCTTGATGCGTTGTGCGCGCGGCTTGACGAAACCAAGCCATTTGAGGCGCCCGCAAAGAAACCCAAAAAGGAAAAACTGCCAAAGGATTTCATCGGACATTGCTACATCTGCTACGGCGTAGTCACGGAACGTGACGGCCTACTGTTCGCCTATGACGATCCAGAGGGCGGAACTTGTGAAAACTACCCACATCGCAAGTGTCTGGAAGACCAAATGACGGAACCAGGGCCCTATTGGAATGAAGACGGATCGCCCACACCGGTCATGCATAAACAGTTGATGCGCGGTTTGGGCTACGACGGCTAACAAAAAAATGCCCCAGTTTTCGCCGGGGCATCCAGTGTGGTCGAGGGAATTTCGACTAAATTCCTATAAATCTCTGCGCAATGCGTGGGACCAAACCATTGAAGCGTAGAGGCGCATCCGTCGCAGCGAGACAAATGCAGTCCATACCCTCTTCTGCGACCGGTGTATGGTGCAAATCTTCGTTCGCGACCTCTACATCACCCGCGCCAAACCGATCTTCTTCGTCGGTAAATGCACCTTGAAGTACCAGCGTCAACTCGGTCCCCCGATGACCATGGTCAGGAACAGCCGTTCCGGCTGGGATGCGCAAAAGCCGTACGCTCGCGTCTTTTGACGTTTGCAAAACGAGCTGACTAACGCCGCCGCCGACTTTGCGCCATTTCAAGCTATCAATGTCACCACTGATGTAGTCCTGCAATGGACCCGGAAATACACTCGATTGGTTGCGGACAGGTGCTGATGTCTCTGCAAACGTCCCGTTTTCGATCATCGCCATCGTTGCGGCAAGCGCGTCTTCTGCCACATCAATCGGATCGGCGTCCAACATGACCTCGCCACCCACAACCTCGTACTCGGCCAGTGCCGCGCGACAGGTATCGCACATGGTAATGTGCGTGGCCACAACGAGGTTGAACGCCTCTGGCAGCGTACCGGCGGCATATCCCATCAAGAGTGGCTCGGTCAGATGGTGTTTAATCTGTTTCATATCATTCATCATTTCATTGCGTGGCGCAGTCTGTCTAACGCCAACCTAATCCGCGATTTGATCGTACCCAGTGGCAATCCCGTCTCTGCGGCAATTTGACTATGGCTTAGCTCGCCAAAGTAGGCGCGCTCGATCAGTTGTCTTTGCTCGGACGGCAATGTGGCCAAGGCCTGCCCGAGTTGTTCCGTTTCTTGTTGTAGACCCATCGCCTCGACCTGATCAGGTTCGGCTTCCGGTCCCCATGGCAGGTCTTCTGGTTCAGGCCTGCGCTGTTTTCGCAGAATGTCGATCTTGCGGTTTCGAGCGATTGTAAAAATCCACGTGGATACACTCGCCTTCGTTGGATCAAACATATGGGCCTTGTTCCAAAGGGTCGCCATGACCTCCTGTGCACATTCTTCTGCCAGATCCGGGCTGGCCCCCGATTTCATCAAAAAAGACTTCACCCGCGGGGCGAAGTATCCAAACAACTCCGCAAAGGCCTTGCGGTCCTTGTGATCCCGCACGGCATAGACTTGAACGACCCAAGCCATGCGCTTTGCTGTTGCTTCGGAATTCACCTGCGTCGTCCTCTTTCTACGCACTTGCTGCGTTTTCATGTCACCATAGGCAACCGTAGGCGGCAGCGCATCCGCTTTTGTGAGGGCGTTTGGTTCCGTCAACATATAGATGTTACGCACATGTTAATGGTTTGGATCATTTCACATGCCATTTTTCTTTTGATCCATACAAGTTACCCCTCCGTAACAAGAAGCAGACAAAAAAGAAAAGAAGTTGGAGCCTCCCTGACATGCCATTCGAGACCGGGACAACTGCGCCCAGAAAAATTGCGGTAATTGGTGCTGGGATTTCAGGAATGGGGGCAGCGCACGCGCTGGCAAAAGACCACCGCGTGGTGCTGTTCGAGGCTGAGACACGATTGGGCGGGCATGCCCGCACGCGGATGGCTGGTAAAAACCGGGATCAGGCTGTTGATACTGGCTTCATCGTTTTCAACTATGCAAACTATCCAAACCTAACCAAGCTCTTCGACCACCTCGATGTGCCTGTCACCAAAAGCAACATGAGTTTTGGGGCGTCTTTCAGCGGCGGACGGATGGAATACGGTCTGGCCAGCATGAATGCGCTCTTTGCCCAGCGCAGCAATATCGCCAGTCCCAAGTTTTTGCGCATGGTCCGCGATATTCTGAAATTCAACGCCAAGGGTCTTGAGGCCAGCCAAGACGAGACGCTCACGATCGGGCAGCTTCTGAAAAAGCTAAACCTCAGCGACTATTTCCGCGATCACTACTTGCTGCCATTTTCCGGCGCGATCTGGTCGACCCCGAAAGAAAAAATTCTTGACTTCCCCGCCTATGCGATGATGCGGTTCTTTGACAACCATGCGCTTCTCAGTGCGACCGGGCAGCATCAATGGTATACGGTCGACGGGGGATCGCGCGAGTATGTCACCCGCCTCGGAGCGGACATGATGCAACGCGGGGTCGACATTCGACTGGGCGCACCGATTGACGCGGTACGTCGCACTGGCGCTGGTGCCGATGTCAAAACCCACGGCGCTGGATGGGAAAGCTTTGACGAGGTCGTTTTTGCGACCCACTCGGATGACACGCTCCGCATGCTATCGGACGCGACTGCTGTTGAAAAATCAGTATTGGGTGCCGTCCGGTATCAGCCAAACAAGGTCGTGCTGCACTCCGATACTTCGATCATGCCAAAGCGGCGTCAGGTTTGGTCATCCTGGATCTACTCAGAAGATGCCCAGCGCACGGACAAAGAGATTAACCTAACCTATTGGATGAATTCGCTACAGCCGTGGCTGAAGGGCGAAGACATGATGGTGACCCTCAACAGCAATCGCCCAATCCGGGACGACCTGATCTGGGACGAGGTAACCTTGCGCCATCCAGTCTATGATCTTGAGGCGATTGCAGCCCAAGAAGCCGCAGCCGCGATGAATGGATCGAACCGCACTTGGTTCTGTGGCGCATGGATGAAGAACGGCTTTCACGAAGATGGGCTATCGAGCGCATTGGACGTGGTCCATTCTTTGAACGCGCTTGAACGTCTCGATATCGCGGCAGAGTGACCCAACACGTTCATCATATCGCAGCAGAAACCTATCATGGGCGGCGTGGAGCGACGAAGAACGCTTTTCGCTATTCCATAGACTATGTCCTGACGGACGCCGAGGCAGAGCCCAAGACACCTGCGTTGTTTTCACGCAACGCAGGAAACCTGATGTCGCTGCAAGACAGCGACCATGGGGGCGCACCCAAACAAGGCACCGGCGCGGCGTGGGTGCGTGATGTCTTAGCAGCCTATGATGTCACCGATGCCAAACGCATTGAGCTTTTGGCGCAACCGCGGGTTTTGGGTCACGTCTTTAACCCGGTATCATTTTGGCTTTGCTATGATGCCAAGGATGCGCTGACAACGGTCATTGCAGAGGTCACGAATACTTTCGGAGACCGCCATTCCTATCTTTGCCGCCATGACGACGGGCGTGACATCACCAAAGATGAAACCCTTTCAGCGCAAAAGCTAATGCATGTGTCACCGTTCCAACCTGTTGAGGGTGGCTATACCTTCCGCTTTGATATCCAGCCCGACAGCATTGGCATCTGGATCGACTATTCGCGTGGCAACGGCGGGTTGATCGCCACACTGACCGGCCCACGCAAACCGATCACAAATGCATCCATCATCAAGGCGGCCCTTCGCAGGCCTTTCGGGTCTCGGCGCGTTTTGACGCTGATCCATTGGCAAGCCATCAAACTTTGGTGGAAGGGCGCGACCTTCCGGTCGCAACCCGAGCCGCCCGCGGAAGAGGTCAGCAGATGAAAGCCCTGTCAGAGCGGTTACCCGCATACTCGGTCTTTGCGGCCGTGTTATCCGGCGCTGGCCTGCCGATTTATATCTATGCACCCAAATATTATGCTGACACGTTCGGCGTCAGCCTCGCGGCCTTAGGCGGTTTGCTGTTCGCGATGCGGCTTTTCGACATGATCCAGGACCCTGTGTTGGGGTGGATCAGCGAACGGCTGACCAATTCGAAGAAGTTGATCATCACCCTGACAGCAGTCGTTATGGCGCTGTCGATGATCGGACTGTTTGCTGTCGCGCCGCCGATCGACCCGTTGTGGTGGTTCGGCATCACGGTCACCGGGCTGTTCACCGCTTTCAGCTTTCTGACCATCAATTTCTACGCGCAAGGGGTCAGCAAAGCAGGCGAGGACCCGCAAGGGCATGTGCGTCTGGCCGCTTGGCGCGAAAGCGGTGCGCTGTTGGGCGTCTGCATCGCCGCTGTGATCCCCACCGTGCTGATCGGTGTGGTCGCCAGCCCCTTCGCCGCCTTCGCGTACGGGTTTGCAGCACTCACAATGATGGCAGCGTTCTTCATGTGGCCAGAATGGAAAGGCCGCGTGAACCAGGAACCATCCCAGATCAAAGAAATCATCCGCGACAATACAGCGCGGAAGCTGCTGGTCTTGGCACTGGTGAACGCGACGCCGCTGGCCGTCTCATCGACGTTGTTCCTATTCTATGTGGAAAGCAAACTGGGGGCTGTAGGCTGGGAAGGCCCTTTATTAGTGCTGTTTTTCTTGGCCGCAGCAATATCTTCACCGATCTGGTCGGCCCTCGCGCGGCGCTTTGGACCCAAGCCCGTTTTGCTTTGCGCCATGATCCTTGCCGTTGCGTCATTTGCTTACACGCTGACTTTGTCACCCGGCGATGTGATCCCTTTTGCGATTGTGTGCGTATTAAGTGGAGCGACTATCGGGGCAGACCTTACTTTGCTGCCTGCGATGTTCGCGAAACGTATGGCCGCCATCTCGCCAAATGGCGGACAGGGATTTGGCCTTTGGAATTTGGTGAACAAGTTCACGCTTGCCTTCGCCGCGGTGGTGCTTCTGCCGCTACTTGAACGATCGGGCTTTCAGGCCGGTGCAACGGATTTGCCCGCCCAAGCCATCACGATGCTGACGGTGCTCTACGCGCTCGTGCCGTCACTTTTGAAACTGCTTGCCATCGGGTTGCTGATGGTAACGAAACTTGAGGACTAAACGATGTCGTTTATGACCTACATTCTGATCGGCGCCATTTTGATGGCCATCGCTGTTTTTCTGAAAGAGCGCTACGTTTCTTTCTGGGCGCAAAAATCGGATGACTATGCCGATGGGCCCATCTTTGACATCCGCGAACGGTTCAACGGACCGATCGAGTGCGAGGGGGTCATTTATGGCCCGACTGGCAGAGTGTCATCCCGTTTCGTGGCAAATTTCGAAGCGTCGTGGAACGGCAACGTCGGGACGATGGTGGAAAAGTTTCACTATGACAGCGGTCAGGTTCAGGACCGTGTCTGGACACTGACACTGGGCAACGATGGTAAGATCAAAGCCGAGGCACCTGATGTTGTCGGTGCCGGAACAGGCCAACAACGCGGATCGGCAGTCTTGCTGAACTACCGCATTAAGCTTACCGAAGAGGCGGGTGGCCACGCGCTGGATGTCACTGACTGGATGTACCTGATGTCCAACGGGACCATCATGAACCGTAGTCAGTTCCGCAAGTTCGGGATTAAAGTGGCGGAATTGGTTGCAACGATGCGCCCGAAAGACAAATCCTACGCAGGAGAATAGGTGTGAAAGACTGGCAAGGAAAACGCTATTGGCTTGTTGGCGCAAGCGAGGGGCTGGGCCGAGAAGTGGCCTTCAGCCTGTCCCGCGCAGGAGCCGAGGTGATAGTATCTGCCAGATCAGAGGATCGTCTAAAGGAACTGGTCGCTGAACTGCCCGGCAAAGCGTCTTATGTCGCCGTAGATGTCGCCGACCGCAGCGCGGTCGAGGCCGCCGCATCCCAGATCGGCGATATTGATGGCGTCGTCTATCTTGCTGGCGTCTACTGGCCGATGAAAGCGCAAGAGTGGGACAACGAAAAAGCCGACATGATGGGCGAGGTCAACTTTCTAGGGGCGTCCCGCGTCGTCGGATCGGTGATCAAGGATATGGTCGCAAAGAATGCCGGTCACATCGTGCTTGTCGGATCATTGTCAGGCTTCCGGGGATTGCCCGGTGCGATTGGGTATTGCTCGTCCAAAGCGGGCATGATGTCACTCGCGGAATCCATGCAAGCAGACCTGCGCACGTCCCCCATCGAGGTACAACTGATCAATCCCGGTTTCATCAAAACGCGCCTGACAGAAAAGAATGACTTCAACATGCCGTTCATCATGTCGCCCGAGGATGCTGCGAAAGAAGTATTCGAACATATGAACACCGACACTTTCAAGAAAAGCTTTCCGCTGATGTTCTCGTGGGTCTTCCGCCTGTCGCAATTTATGCCTGACTGGATGTACTATCGGCTGTTCGGGGCGAAGTAGGGATTGGGAGCCAATATCTGGTTTACGCACCTGATTTGACTGATACTTCACGGCAAAAGAGTGTTAGTTACTCCACCTTTGCGGCCAACCGGCTCACCAAAACCAAGGTCAGTATCACCGCAATGGAAAGAAGCCCCGCACCAACAATCCATGCGATAGGTGTGGCGTAAATCTCGGCGATCGTTCCGGCCAAAATCAGACCCAATGCGGCCCCCAACTGTTGTAGCAGCGATCGCAGGGACAGCACGGTGGATCGCTGACGATCCTCGACACAACGATGCAGAATGCTGCTGGCTGGCGTTTCGCTGACACCAAGCATTACAGAATACAGGACGAATACCATCACAAAGCCGGTGATACTGCCTTGCAACGCCAGTGCGATCTGAATGATGGCCAAGCACGCAAAACTCGCGGCCAACGTTATGGCGTGCTGTCGCTTGAACATTCGGCTGATGTGGGCAGATAATGATGCGCCCAAGGCGATCGAGAAGAAATAGGTCGCCGTCACGATACCAATGACAGTGTTTGCGTAGCCCTCATCCAACATGGGTTTTGCGTGGGTCGGCCAGATCACCTCGACCGGGTTTGTGCCCATCAGAACGAAGGCCAACGCCGCCAGAAGGATCGACAGCGTGGGGTGCTTCAGGGCTAAAAGGCTCGCGTCCCTGATCACCGTTGGGACATTCGCAAAGCTGTGTAGCAGAGCGGTGACGTCCTTGGGGCGCGGTTCTTCGATAATCGCCACCGTAGTGAAAACAAATAAGCCTAACATCACAGCAAAGCTTGCCACGTAGGACGCGTCATAGATGCTGAACCCCAGGCTGATCGCAACCCCCCGAAGAGGTCAGGCAGAAGCCCCCCAAGGACGGCACCCATGGCCAACCCTATGGCGTTCGCCCATTGCGCTTTGGCCAGTGCGGGCTGGACGTCCACATTTGGTGCTGCGGACTTGAAGGTTTCAACGAACCACGCGTCAAGAGTCCCGGATCGGAGCGCGCGCCCAAAGCCGATGAAAGCAAATGAAAGCGCCAGCACATAGAATTCACTCGTGGAAAGGAACAGCGCGAGCGAAATCAAGCTCGCGACGACCGCTGCCAAAAAGACCGGCTTGCGGCCAATGCTGTCTGCGAGACCACCAAATGGCAGTTCCATCGTCATCGTCGTAAGCGAATAGACGGCAAACAGAAGCGACATTTGAAAAAGGTCCATGCCACGGTCCGTCAAAGCGAGAGCAACAACGGCAACTGTCAGTCCCATCGCAAACCGATCTAGGAACTGGTGTATTTGAAATATCCGAATGTGCCGTCGCGCTGACGGGTTCAGTGCCGCGAAAGAAAATTCAATTTCGGTGACCATCTTTGCAGCATCGTCGTTGCCGTCGACATGCACAATACACTAAGCGCGCAGGACCCTGTGCGACACACCAAAGCGGCCGTTGCCTCAGAATGCAGCCTAGACTACGCTGTCCATATGAAACATGTCCCCAAAGAAACCACGGATGATGCGCTTATTCAGGAGTTTCTGAATAAAGGCGGCAAGGTCAGTGTTGGCAAAACCAAACCCCCAAATGCTGAGCTTGGGCTGAGCAATAATCAGTGGGGCAACAAGCTGACCAAAGAAGAAAAAGCCGCCCGCGACAAGAAGTGATACCTGCTTAATCCCCGCACCTTGCGCGAGATCAAGGTGCGCTGTGCTATTGTCCTCCATGCTTACACCAACGGAGGACGCGACATGTTACCAATTTCAGCAGACAAAATCGCAGAAGTTATCATCATCGCGCGTGAACTGGATCGCGCCGAGAATGAGTTTGACGGTTTTGTAGATCAGCTCGCCGAAGATGAGAAAGTCGGGCTCGTTGCGGTGTTTTGGATTGGCCGCGGCAGCTTTGAGCCCGAAGACATCGCAGATGCACTGGACACGGCGACACGCGAGGCGACAACGCCGACCGCAGATTATCTCAAAGGTTCTCCTCATCTTGCTGATCACTTGGAGGCCGGCATGTCTGCGCTTGGTGTCGATCCGTCACAAGCAGAAGATGATCTTTATCGCCCTGCCTGAATATCGTTATGACCAGTCAAAGATAGGTCCGATGGGGATGATCCCCAGTGGATTTCGTTTCTCGCTCGCGCTGAAGTAACCGCGTTTGTAGATATCAAACCGTACCGTCTCGGCGATCCCCGCCATCGCATAGATGCGTTTGGCATAGGGCCACAGATGTGCATAGTCCGAGATCTTTCGCAGGTTGCATCGAAATGCGTAGTGATAGGCCACGTCAAACCGCGCCAGCGTTGGGAACAGCCGCAGGTCTGCTTCGGTGAACTGATCACCACAGAGAAAAGCACGCTTGCCAAGATGCGCGTCGATCCTGTCAAGCGTTGCAAAGACCTGATACGCTGCGATCTCATAAGCCGCTTGTGTGGATGCGAACCCTGCCCGGTAAACACCGTTGTTCACAGTGTCATAGATCAACTTATTCCAATCATCTATGTCGGCGCTCAACACTGCGGGATAGAGGTCGGGCCCACTGAAGGCCGCATTCAACATGCGTACGATATCGGCGCTTTCATTGCTGACCATCCGCGCTTGCACTTTATCCCACAGCACTGGCACCGTCAGCCGCCCCGTATAGCGCATGGGGTCGGCGCTATAGACCTCATGCACGGCACGCACACCCAGCAGCGGATCAGCAAATTCACCTGCGTCGTCAAACACCCAGCCTTGATCATTCCGAGTGGGACGGGCGTAGGAAACGGTGATGTCATCCAGCCCTTTGATCGCGCGTGTCAGCAACGCCCGATGCGCCCAGGGACAGTTCCATGCAACAAACAGATGGTAGCGTCCCGCCTCTGCGGGGAAGTCACCTTTGCCGATCCAGTGCCGGACAGAACTGCGGCTTCGTTCCCATTCTCCGCTTGGCAGGGTTTTGGTGACATCCTCACCAACGTGATACACACCGTCGACCATATACCCCATCAGGTGGTCGCCCGATCAAACCAACCTTGCGCGCGACCCCAGACGCCGTCGTCAATGTCCTTCAGCGTCATAAGATGCGGCAAAAGCTGTTCGGCAAAATCTTCGCTGCTTTCCACAGGCAGCATGGATGGCAGGTTGTCGATTGCGGTTACATCCAGCACCGGTGCGTCGTGGACCCTTAGGGCGGGCACGTCCCATGTTGTGGTCCGGTCGTAGACCTTGATGGGAGAAAAATCACTGTCCGGGTCGCAGGCAATATCGCCAATCACTGATAGATCCCGGGGCCCGGCCTTTGCACGTGTCGGTACAAACACCGGCGTGCCCGGGCGCGCCAGAATGCAGTTGAGGAATATGTCGTGGGCCAGAACCTCTGGGAACGGGCCGCCTGATGCGGTCTCGGTCATGTCCCACTTTGTTGTGGCGACACCCATCGCCTGACAAAGATCGGCAGCCCCGGTGCCAACCCGTCCCAATGCGCCGATAATAAGGGCGGTCGGTCGGACCGTACCAATTGCCATCAATGTCTCCTGCAGGTCCATCAGCATATGGTTCGCGCTGGGATATGCCTTAACCGGTGCCACGAGTTTCCCGCCTTGCTGCGCGATCCAGCACATCAACGACACAGCCGCCCCCGCATATCCCGCCCAATAGCCAAAGGCGGCGACACGGCGACCATCTGCATCAGTCAAATATTCCAGATCATAAAGTGTCCCGCCGCCGACCTTAAACCGATCCAACAGAGTCTTGCCGGATGGCTGTCCTTTGTAGGCATGCCCGAACATGATGTGGCGATGCCGCAAGGGCGTGCCGTCCTCTGGCAGTTCCTTTAGGCCAAAGATGATCGCCTCATCCGGCGCGTCGACCCATGAAAATTCTGGCGCAATCTCACATCCGGCGGCGGCATATTCCGCGATAGGCAGAATGCGCTGCGCGCTGTCCTCAACGGTCACACGATATCCAGCCACAATCAGCTTGGCCGCACCCTGCGGCGTCACGCCAACCCGTTCTTCATGTGAACGGCTTTCCGACCGCACCCAGAGGTGGGTCATCACAGCATGCCCTTTTGATAAACCGCCTGCACCGAGGAATGCGTATTCATCTGGTGCTGAAACGCGGCAAGGCCGGGGAAGTGCGAGATATCCACGCCATCACCGGGCAACCACGTCAGAACGACATATAGGTAGGCGTCAGACAAAACCTCTAATGTGCCGACGTTGAACGGGATCAATGGCAGCGTGCTTTCCAGATGTGCCGCACAATCCGCCATCCGCTCTGGCACCTTGCGCTTCATATCAGCGAAAGAGCTTTCTTCATCTGCCCAACGCTCGCCCCGAATGCCATGCGCGTGATGGGGATGCATCGTGCCATTCAGATATGCCATCAGCTCGCGCATCTTTGCTGCCGAATAGGCGTCCTCGGGCACCATCTGCGGTGCCACATATTCAAGGATCGCCGGTGTTTCCGTCAAAATGCCATCCGGGGTTTCAAGCGCGGGCACCCGACCTTTGGGGTTAATCTGGCGATAATCGTATTTTGTCTGCTCAAAGCTGGCGAAATCCACGCGGACAGGATCGTAGGGAACACCCGCCTCTTCCAGAACAACGGCAGCGGCGACGGAAATCGTGCGCGGGGCATAGTGCAGTTTCAACATCCTGAAGATCCTTTAGTAGTGAGTATGCGCATACAGGCGGTCATCACGGTCCAAATGGGGTACCGCATTAAAGCTTGCGAGGATCGGTCCCTGCGGGATCACATGGACCCGATGCACCGAACTATTCATAATCGGCAGCAGCACATGCGCCATCCGCGTGGGATCAAGGTTCAGCAAATGACGGATGATCATGCCAATCACCCCGCCCGAGGTGACGCAAAGCACGCGGGCACCCGGTTTCGCCGCCTCTTGTAAAACCGACGTCACGCGATTTTCGAAAGAAGCAAAGGTTTCGACGCCCATAATCTCGGCCTTGTGCCATGCTTCCATGACCTGCGGGACATGGGCGGCGAATTCTTCAGGACCGGGAAAGGGCACACCGTGCACATCTTCCAGCGCCTGGCCCAGATTGAAGTAATCCATCTCATTCAGACGCGGATCAATCTGTGGGGAATCGTATCCAATACCTGCGGCAGTCTCTTTGTGGCGGCGCAAGCTGCCGGAAATGATCTTGTCGAACGGCTTTTCGCGGCTGCGCAGGTAGTCACCAAGCCATTTTGCTTGCTGATGACCTAAATCAGACAGACGATCATAGCTTTCTTCATCCGTTGCACCGGAATTCGCCTGACCGTGCCGGACTAAAATGATCTCGCCCATCAATTTCCTCCTGAAAGAACAGAAGTACGGCGTGCAAGACAGGTTGGCAACGACTCAAAATAGCAGATTCGGAAGCAAGATGTTGCCATGCGAAACCCGCTCAGAGGCAAATTTCATGTCACATCAGTCACGCGCCCGCGAGAACAAAGAAATAATCGCCCCTCACAGAAATGCGCCGAATTGAAATCTGTGAACAGTTGAAAAAACTTTGATCCAAATTTGGTTAACCCAACGGCAACTGACGCACAGATCGGGGTCGTTATGTGTGCGTAAATGCACAAAAATGCCCGTCTAGTGCATTCATTCTCATGTCAAGCACCAAACCTGTTCACATCGATCACCGTTTTCGTGATCACCCCCGACCTTTTCGAATGCCCTCGAATGCCCAATCTTCATCTCATCGAAACGCAGCACACCGCTGCTCAAACAAACCAACCGCGGACCAGGAACACCGCAAAACACAAACACAAAGGAACTTAACCATGTCTATCAAATCAATCGCACTGATCGCCGCTACCGTAGCCGCAACTTCAACAGCCGTATCTGCTGACAGCTACTTTGAATTCGCAGAGAACATCGAAAGCTCGTCAACTCTTGAGCTTGGCCTGGTCCGCGCCGAAGGCGCTGGCGTTGTAGAAATCTACGACTTCTCCAAAGGCGAAGCTGGCCGCTTGCTCGGCACTGAAATGGTCAACGCTGGTGCAAACACAGACGTCAAAGTGAACGTCGGTATCCGTCCAACACAAGACGTGATCGCACTGCTGAAAATCGACGGCCAGACCGTTGCTGAGCGCGACTTCGACATCATCGACTAACCCCCTCGGGGCAGCGTCATCTCCCTGTGGCGCTGCCCCACCCCAAAAACCAAATCGCAGTACTCTCGCTGCAAATACACAAACTTAAAGGAACAAAACCATGTCTATCAAATCAATCGCACTGATCGCCGCAACTGTGGCCGCAACTTCAACAGCCGTATCTGCTGACAACTACTTCGAGTTTGGCGAAAACCTCGAAAGCTCCTCCACATTGGAACTGGGCCTGGTCCGCGCTGAAGGCGCTGGCGTTGTAGAAATCTACGACTTCTCCAAAGGCGAAGCTGGCCGCTTGCTCGGCACTGAAATGGTCAACGCTGGTGCAAACACAGACGTCAAAGTAAACGTCGGTATCCGTCCAACAATGGACGTCCTTGCTGTGCTGAAAGTTGACGGCCAGACCGTTGCTGAGCGTGACTTCGACATCAACTAATGACCCACCATTGCAGGAAGGTGTCCCCTTCCTGTTCCTGGGGCCGGCACCTGTCATGGGTGTCGGCCTTTTGCATTTTGCCGCACGCTCACCTCTTGTTAACCGATTCTTAGCGTGGGATTGTGACGCTCAAGAGCAGCCAATAATCGCATGAACAGGGTCTTCTATTGTCCACCACATCGCTTCTGAGTGACGTTTTCGGCTTTGATGCCTTTCGGCCCGGGCAGCAAGAGATTGTCGAGGCGGTCATCGCGGGTGAAAATGCCCTGGCGATCATGCCCACCGGCGGCGGTAAATCCCTTTGTTTTCAATTGCCTGCATTGGTCCGCAATGGCGTGACCGTTGTGATTTCCCCCCTGATCGCGCTCATGCGTGATCAGGTCCGCGGCCTGCGCGAAGCGGGGGTTGACGCGGGTGCCCTGACCTCTGGCAATACCCCTGAAGAAACCGATGCTGTTTGGGAAGCCTTGGACGCAGGTACGCTGAAGCTGCTTTATATGGCGCCCGAGCGCCTCGCCTCTGGCGGGACGATGAACATGCTCCGCCGGGCGGGTATTGGCCTGATTGCTGTGGATGAGGCGCATTGCGTCAGCCAATGGGGCCATGATTTTCGCCCTGATTATTTGCGCATTGGAGAGCTAAAGCGCACTTTGGATGTGCCTTTGGCGGCTTTCACGGCGACCGCCGATGCCGAAACCCGCGAAGAGATTGTTGAAAAGCTGTTTGGTGGCCAGCAGCCAGCCACGTTCTTGCGTGGCTTTGACCGGCCTAATATCCATCTCGCCTTTGCTGTCAAAGATGGCCCGCGTAACCAGATTTTGAACTTCGCCGCTGCACGTAAAGGCCAGTCTGGCATTGTCTATTGCGGCACGCGCGCGAAGACGGAAACACTGGCCAAGGCGCTGGCTGATGCGGGTCACAGCTCTTGCCACTATCACGGCGGGATGGAGGCGGAGGATCGACGCATTGTGGAGCGTCGTTTCCAGCAGGAAGACGGATTAATCGTCTGCGCCACTGTGGCCTTTGGGATGGGCATCGACAAGCCTGACATCCGCTGGGTCGCCCATGCGGACCTGCCCAAGTCGATTGAGGCCTATTATCAGGAAATCGGCCGCGCGGGCCGGGATGGGGCACCTGCGGAAACGCTCACGCTGTTTGGCCCCGATGACATTCGCTATCGCCGCCAGCAAATTGATGAAGGACTAGCCCCGCCGGAACGCCGTGCCGCGGATCACGGGCGGCTAAACGCGCTTTTGGGTCTGGCAGAGGCGCTGCGCTGTCGTCGTCAGAACCTGCTGGAGTATTTCGGCGAAAGCCCCGGCCCCTGCGGGCATTGTGATTTGTGCGATAAGCCTGCCGAGGTTTTTGACGGCACTACTGCGGTCCGCATGGCGCTTTCAGCTGCTTTGCGGACGGAAGAATGGTTTGGTGCGGGCCATCTGATTGATATCCTGTTGGGAAACTCTACCGATAAGATCCAGCAACGTGGCCATGATAGCCTGCCCACTTACGGCGTGGGCAAGGACTATGACAAACGCCAATGGCAGGCAATTTTCCGGCAGATGATGGGGCATGATCTGCTGCGCCCTGATCGCGAACGGCATGGTGCGCTGCGGATGACCGAACATGCGCGCCCCATTCTGCGTGGCGAGGCCACGATGGAGTTACGTAAGGACACGATTAAGGCCGCCCGCGGCTCTGGCCCCAAGGTGCGGATGTTGGTCAGCGAAGAGGATGCGCCGCTGCTGTCAGCGTTGAAGGCCAAGCGCCGCTATCTGGCGGAACAGGCCAATGCGCCCGCCTATATCATCTTCAACGACCGCACTCTGATCGAGATGGCCGAGAAGCGGCCCATGACACTGGATGAAATGGCCCATATCGGCGGTGTCGGTGCCAAAAAGCTGGAAAACTACGGCCGTGATTTTCTTGAAGTGATCGCTGGGGCTGTGGAAGAGGTGCATCCAATGCGCCGCAAACTGGCAGGGCGTGGTGAGGGCGCGGTTTATGACCGGCTGATGCAAGTGCAAGCGTCACTTAATCGCGGCCCGCATGGCGCGGATAAACCGATGAGCTGCTCTGCCTCGATGCTGGCCAAGGTCGCGCAACTGCGTGGGGCCGATATGGAGAACCTGACCCGCGTGATCGGCGACAAATATGCCGAGCGGTTTGGAGAGGCTTTCCTCGAAGTGCTGGAAGGTGGCTAAAGAAAAGGCGGATCCCTTGCGCTGACCCGCCTCTCCGATAAAGAAATGAAGTGCTTACTGCACCACGATCTGTGCGGTCATGTTGGGGTGAACGGCACAAAAATAGTCAAAGCTGCCCGCACTGCCAAATGTCAGCGTGCTTTGCTGGCCACCCGACAAGCGACCCGTATCAAACGCGCCAGCCTTATCGGTGGCGGTGTGCGGTGCGTTGTCTTCATTGATGAACGTAACGCTGTCACCTGCGGCAATTGTCAGAACCGCGGGCTCAAACGCGAAACCCTTGATGCTGACGACGTGGTCCGCAGCATTTGCGACCGTTGCAGAAACCACCATAGCGGCGGCGACAAGTACTGATTTGAATGTCATGTTTTCTGTCCTTCGAATAGCGGCTGTTCAGCCTGGTTTTCAAAATGCAAGACGGCTGTCTCAGTGGGTTTACGCGCCGACCGTCTGATCTATTCGCAATTATTTTAGTTTTTTTGCCGCCGCGTCGGCAACAAACACAACCGCTGCCGTATCATCTTG
This sequence comes from Yoonia sp. JB2-21, assembly GCF_055693545.1. Taxonomy (NCBI): domain Bacteria; kingdom Pseudomonadati; phylum Pseudomonadota; class Alphaproteobacteria; order Rhodobacterales; family Paracoccaceae; genus Yoonia; species Yoonia sp. JB2-21. The sequence continues at coordinate 2,016,005 of NZ_JBVFUC010000001.1, read as the reverse complement.
TACCATCTGTTTGGTCTATGCGGCAAAAACGCTCTCTGACTGACGGGACAGAACGCTAGTCCAGTCTTAGCCGAAACACCGCATAGACAAGCAAGGCCGCACAGCACAGACCCGCGAGCAGGAATGGCATGCGGATCGCCATCTCGCGTCCCAAATCATCTTCCAGTACGGCAACGAGTGCGCCACCTGCCAAAGCACCCAGCGGCATCGACCCCCAACCGAAAAAGCGGTAGATGCTGTTGACCCGGCCCAACAGTTCAGACGGGATGCGACGTTGACGCCATGACACGGTGATCACATTCCACAGCATCGCCGCTGCCATCACACCGTATAGCGCGCAGCCCATCACGATGCCCTGCGATGTCAGCCCGATCACCGCATAGCCAATCCCCCAACCGGCGATGGACGCATAAAGGCACAGCTGAATGCCAAACATGCGCGTCAGCGATGGTGCAAACAGGCTGCCGGATATTGCGCCCAATGCGGCGACCGACAGGACCAGACCATAGGCCGCGGGTGACAGGTGCAGCACATCCTGCGCGAACAGCACCTGCACGGTGATGGTGGCCGTGGCGATGAAATTTGCGATGCCCAGTACGATTGCTAGTCGCAAAAGCAGGGCGTCGCCGCGCATGAAGGCGATCCCTTCCTTGAGCGCTTGCCAGAAGCCGCTTTGCACTGTGATCGTGGGTTGCAGCGTGATCAGCCAAACCAACCCGGCGGCCAATGTCAGGAATGCTGCATGAATGCCGAATGGCAGGGCGATGCTTGAGGCAATCAGTACCCCAGCCAAGGGCGGTCCAATAAATTGCCCGGTCAGCTGTTCGGTGCTCCACAACTGCCCATTGGCTTTCTCAAGGTCCTCTGATGCGACAATCGAAGGCAAAATCGTTTGCGCGGCGTTGTCGCGGATCACCTCGGCAGAACCGAGCAAGAACGCAAGCCCTGCCAACAGCCAGACGGCCCCTGCATCATGGTCTTGCATCGCCAGCAACATGATCGCGAATGCGATCACGGCGCGCAGAAGGTCCGCGCGCGCGATCAGTTTGCGCCGGTCCACCCGGTCAATCACCACGCCAGCCGGGATCGCGAACAATAGCCAAGGCAAACGCCCGGCGGCTGCAACAGCACCGATCATCAGCGCATTGTCCGTCATCAATGTTGCCAGCCACGGCAAGGCCAGAACTACAAGGCCATCGCCAAGGTTCGTCAGCGCGCCTGCGCTGAACAGCAGGCGAAAGTTGCGATTTCGGACAAGGAGAGCTGTGGCCATGTGTTTGCCTTCTGTCTGAAGAAACAGGTGCGCCGTCTTTGACTAAGCTTGCTGCATGTTCCCCGCGTTGTCCATATTGACCCCCGCCATAGGACCCACTAGCAAGCGCCCATTCTGACAAAGGGCAATGGCATGGGACGCAGACGCAAGGGCCGCGATATTTCGGGCTGGTTGGTGGTGGATAAACCTGCTGGCATCACCTCGACCGCTGTTGTGAACAAAGTGCGCTGGGCGATGGATGCCAAGAAAGCCGGCCATGCAGGCACGCTTGATCCCGAGGCGACGGGTGTGCTGGCTGTGGCCTTGGGCGAGGCGACGAAGACTGTGCCCTATATCACCGACGCGCTGAAGGCCTATACTTTCACCGTGCGTCTGGGGCAGGCCACCAACACCGATGACGCCGAGGGCGAGGTGATTGCCACCTCTGATTTGCGCCCGGATGATGGTGCGATCAAAGCCGCCTTGGAGGTCTTTATTGGCGACATCATGCAAGTGCCGCCGCAGTTTTCTGCCGTGAAGGTGGATGGTGAGCGTGCCTATAAAAAGGCCCGCGATGGTGAGGAAATGGCGCTTGCCGCCCGGCCGTTGTGGGTGGAAGAGCTGTTGCTGATCGACCGCCCCGATGTGGACCATGTTGTGCTGGAAATGACCTGCGGTAAGGGCGGCTATGTCCGGTCCATCGCGCGCGATCTGGGCGATGCGCTGGGCTGCAAGGCCCATGTCAAATCGCTGCGCCGCATCTGGTCGGGGCCGTTTCAGGCGACAGATGGCGTAACGCTGGAACAGGTTGACGCGATGGCAAAGACCCCCGATCTGGATGCCTATTTGCAACCGCTGGAGGTGGGTTTGAATGATCTGCCAGAGGTGCGCTGTCTGGCTGAAAGCGTGGCCAAGCTGCGCAATGGCAATCCGGCGTCTGTCATCGCATCGGATGTGGAATACGGTGAAGAAGTCTGGGCCTCTTATGATGGCAAGGCCATTGCCGTTGGGACCTATCGCGGTGGTGAAATCCAGCCGTCCCGCGTTTTCGTCGCCTAGGTGATCACGCGGACGCATATCAAGGATGATGCGCCTTCAACGGCTGTCTATTCGGATTGCGAGCGATATCGTTACGCTCTGACCCGGACGTGGGACGACGCTGGAAAACGCGTGCTTTTTGTCATGCTGAACCCATCCAAGGCGACCGAAGTGCAAAACGACCCAACAGTAGAACGCTGCGAGCGGCGTGCGCGGGCGCTGGGCTTTGGTGCGTTTCAGGTCACCAATATCTTTGCCTGGCGCGATACCGATCCGTTTCAGATGCGCAAAGCGGCTGATCCGGTGGGGCCTGCCAACGATACGGTTCTGACGGAAGGAGCGGCATGGGCTGATCAGATTATCGCCGCCTGGGGAACACATGGTGCGCATCTGGATCGTGGTCCGCAAGTAGAGGTGTTGCTACGGCAAACGGGCAAGCCATTGTACTCTCTTGGCCTCAGCAAGCATGGGCATCCCAAACACCCTCTGTACATCAGCTATACGCAGTCGCCAGTGCTGTGGGATGCAGCCTAGGCGTTAACCATTCATTCAGTTTTTGCGCCGTTTTGGCTGCCTCGCATGCTATTCAATCTGTCACGGGGTCGGGGGCGACTCGGATAGTGACAGGTTAGTGAAATGCTCGCTCTTTTTGGATTGATGGGGGTCGCGGTGGCGGCTGTCATGATGTCGGACACGGATGAAGAAGACGCGCCCGCAAATGATGTGCGTGAAGATGATGATCCCAGTGTTGATATCAAACCTGTCGACGATCTGATTGATCCCAGTGATGAGGATACGGTGATCTTTTCCGGTGATCTGGATGATATCGTGCTGACAGGCGCGGGGGATGATTATCTGGATGGTGAAGATGGCGACGATCATCTGGCCAGCGGTGCGGGCGATGACATACTGCACGGCGGGCGCGGCGATGATGTGCTGGATGCCGGGGATGGTGACGATCAGCTGTTTGGGCATATCGGGGATGACGTGCTGGCCAGTGGCGATGGTGACGATCAGCTGAACGGTGGCGGCGGGAATGATGTGTTGATGGGTGGCGCGGGTGATGATGCGCTGCTGGGATCATTGGGTGATGATGCACTGGTTGGCGGCAGCGGGGCCGATACGATGCATGGCGGATCTGGAAATGATGTGCTGTACGACCGTGGCGACGCAGATATCGACTATCTTAACGGTGGCGCAGATGACGATGTGCTGATGGGCGGTGCAGGTGACAATCTGCACGGTGGCACGGGCGCAGATACTTTTGCGCTGCTGGCTGACAACGATCTGATTGTCGAGGACTTCGACGCGGCCGAAGATGTGATCGAACTGACCTATGAGGGCGACGTGCCAGAACTGCACACGATTGAGACGGACGAGGGTCTTGTCTTGATGGCGGATGATACGGTGGTTGCAACCTTCCTTGATCTGTCTGATTTGGACGTTGATGAGATCACCCTGATTGCGGCCTAACAAAACCCTTTTCTTTTACGCAGAATCCCCCTATTGCGGCGCATCTGCGCAGGGTTTTCCCTGCACGGACCCTCCACGGGCCTTTCTGGACGACATCCCGGATCGCGCCATTAACCCTTGATATGAAGGAGACCCCGATGTCGATTACTGCTGAAGAAAAAACACGGATCATGAAGGAATTTGCAACCAAAGAGGGCGACACTGGTTCCCCCGAGGTGCAAGTCGCAATCTTGTCCAGCCGCATCGCGACGCTGACAGAGCACTTCAAGACCCACAAAAAAGACAACCACGGTCGCCGTGGGCTTCTTAAGATGGTTGCGCTGCGCCGTAAGCTTTTGGACTACACCAAAAGCAAAGACGAAGCACGCTATCAGAGCCTGATTGAGCGTCTGGGCCTGCGCCGCTAACGCGACGCCGCAGTCACTTAGTCTTGAAACGCCCGCTTTTTGGTAGGCGTTTTCGTTTCCAATACAGCCTAGTGAATAGTTCTGACGTCGCCGACTTCAGAAGGAAATTCACGCTGGACATGATAGGCGAGCTCTCTCCACCAAACAGAAAGAACCAGCTTTTCACCAGCATTCACAGGACATCCCCCATGAAGCGAATGCGGATGGATATCGGCAGTCCCCAATTTGGTGTTCCCGAATATCAGGACACGACCAAGCTTTGGCGCAACCCGCAACTTTAATTCTGGAAACTCGGTCTCTCCGCCGGACTCTACGTCGTTGAGATAGCAAATCGTGGTGAAGAGGCGTTGCCCGCCTTGGGCCAGACACTGAAGCCCCCCGACCGTTTTATCGAACCCATCAAAATGCGGATCAAACTTTTGCTGCCCGCGGTACCGCAAAAGCTGTGTCGTTTCAGAGTTTTCCGGGGGAAGTCACACCAGACTGGCAATTCTCGTGACCAAGCTGGTCATTTCAGGGTCAGCCCATTGATTGACCACACCAGAGTCATTTGAGCGCGAGTCTTCTGTCTTTTCTCCGCCTTGGTCTGGATCAACAACATTGGCGCGTTGCAATGTCGCCTCTCCGGCCGCCGCAATCCTTTGTGCGATACCTTGATCAAAAAAATCGTCTACCACCATGACAAGCGGGTTGATGCATAAAATCTTTCGCGTACCAGAAGTTTCCAAGAAATTGATCCTTAAGTCATTTGATGCCTCTCGATTCTAGCAATTTCAGATACCTAGGGCAAAACATGAATTCGTGGCTGATCCATTTTTTCAGTGGTGCAGGAACCAAGTCACCTTGCTTGGCACCGCGGCCCTACCCCCTTCCCAAACAGCAAAAAACCCGCTATGGCCCGCAAATCTGAGAGCCGGCGCCCGCATTCCAGCGCCTGACAAAGAAGATACCGGGATGAGGGGGAATACGCCCCCTACGCAAAAGGCCAAACAGGCCAAACAGGAAAACATCATGTTTAATGAAGTGAAGAAATCAATTCAGTGGGGCGAAGAAACGCTGACACTGGAAACGGGCAAGGTTGCCCGCCAAGCAGACGGTTCTGTCATTGCAACTCTGGGTGAAACCAGCGTCATGGCCAACGTCACTTTTGCACGCAAGCAAAAGCCCGGTCAGGACTTTTTCCCGCTGACCGTCCACTACCAAGAAAAATACTATGCCGCCGGTAAAGTACCGGGTGGCTTCTTTAAGCGCGAAGCGCGTCCTACTGAAAAAGAGACGCTGACATCCCGCCTGATCGACCGTCCCATCCGCCCATTGTTCGTCCCCGGCTTCAAGAACGAAGTTCTGGTGATGTGTACTGTGCTGTCGCATGACATGGTCAACGACCCAGACATGGTTGCGATGATCGCAGCCTCTGCCGCGCTGACTATTTCTGGCGCGCCGTTCCGTGGCCCAATCGCTGCATGCCGTGTTGGTTTTGAAGATGGCGAATATATCCTGAACCCTGAAATCGACGACATGCACAACCTGCGCATGAACCCAGAGCAGCGTCTGGACCTTGTTGTTGCCGGCACCAAAGACGCCGTGATGATGGTTGAGTCAGAAGCGTATGAGTTGACCGAAGATGAGATGTTGGGTGCGGTGACATTTGCACACGAGAGCATCCAGCCGGTCATCGACCTGATCATTGATCTGGCCGAAGACACTGCGAAAGAGCCATTTGACTTCCAGCCAGAGGATTACTCTGACCTGTCAGCCGCTGTGAAAGCCGCCGGTGAAGACAAAATGCGTGCCGCCTACGCGATCACTGATAAGCAGGAACGCACTGCTGCCGTGACCGCCGCCAAAGCCGAGATTGTTGAGGCTCTGACCGAAGAGCAGCAGGAAGACGGCAACCTTGGTGCCGCCCTCAAGAAGCTGGAAAGCCAGGTTCTGCGCGGTGATGTCGTCAAGAACGGCAAGCGTATCGATGGCCGTGCGCTTGATACGATCCGTCCGATTGTGTCCGAGACTGGTATCCTGCCACGTACACACGGGTCTGCCCTGTTCACACGTGGTGAAACGCAAGGTCTGGTTGTGACCACATTGGGTACTGGCGACGACGAGCAGATGATCGACGCGCTGACCGGCATGTATAAATCCAACTTCATGCTGCACTATAACTTCCCACCCTATTCGGTTGGTGAAGTTGGTCGTGTGGGTGGCCCGGGCCGTCGTGAGATTGGTCACGGTAAGCTGGCATGGCGTGCGTTGCAGGCGGTTCTGCCTGCAGCAACCGATTTCCCATACACCATCCGTCTGGTGTCAGAGATCACTGAATCAAACGGTTCGTCTTCGATGGCGTCTGTTTGCGGTGGGTCCTTGTCCATGATGGATGCTGGTGTGCCATTGAAAGCACCGGTTGCCGGTGTGGCCATGGGCCTGGTCATGGAAGATGACGGCGAATACGCCATTCTGTCTGACATCCTTGGTGACGAAGACCACCTTGGCGACATGGACTTTAAGGTTGCGGGTACCGAAAACGGCATCACATCCTTGCAGATGGACATCAAGATCGCAGGCATCACGCCTGAGATCATGAAGAAAGCGCTGGAACAGGCCAAAGCAGGCCGTCTGCACATTCTTGGCGAGATGGGCAAAGCCCTGACAGGTGCCAATGAATTCAGCGTTCACGCACCAAAGATCGAAACGATGCAGATCCCAACCGACAAGATCCGTGAAGTCATCGGATCCGGCGGTAAGGTTATCCGTGAGATCGTGGAAACGTCTGGTGCCAAGGTTGATATCAACGACGAAGGTATCATCAAGCTGGCGTCCAACGATGCCGAGGCCATCAAAAAGGCCTACGACATGATCCACTCTATCGTGGCCGAGCCTGAAGAGGGTGTGATCTACAAAGGCAAAGTTGTGAAGCTTGTCGATTTCGGCGCCTTCGTGAATTTCTTTGGCAAGCGCGATGGTCTGGTGCACGTATCCCAGATCGAAAACAAACGCCTGAACCACCCTTCCGATGTTCTGAAAGAAGGTCAGGAAGTTTGGGTCAAGCTGCTTGGCTTTGATGATCGCGGTAAGGTCCGTTTGGCCATGAAAATGGTTGATCAGGCAACTGGCGAAGAGATCACAAAAGAAGAAGCGGCAGAATAATCTGCCGGCATATGCCCAATATTTGAACTGCTATCTGATAACACCCGGTCAACCGACCGGGTGTTATTGTTTAACAACCTGAAATTGCTACAAGCTTGCCTTACTCTGGTGCAGTTGCATCAGGCAATTTCCCACGAATTGGCAATCCGTTTTTTCGAACAATCACATTGCCAAAACCACGATAATTTTATGAGAGAAGAAACATGATCCCTAAAAGACTTTTGGCAGCCACCGCTTTGACAACAATCGGCGCACTGGCAAATGCACAAGAAGCTGGCGACGTGACCGTCGGTGGTGGACTGTCAAACTTTGGCCTCAACCTGGAAGGCGCTTACCAAATTGATCCGCAGTGGCGTGCACGTGGCGTCTTGATGGGTGGTCTTGGCCTGGACTTTGAAGACACCGACGATGGCGATACTGTTGAGGGTGACTTTAGCTTGGGTGGGTTGGCTGCTTTGGCGGACTACTACCCTATGCAAAACGGCTGGCGCATTTCTGGTGGGTTATTCCTGTCGAACACCAAGCTTGATGCATCCGGTCAGGTTGACGGTGACAACGCGGACGTCACTGCAGAATTCTCAAACACGGTGGCACCAATGATCACCACGGGCTACGACTTGGGTCTTGGCAATGGTTGGGCCTTCACCTCTGAGGTCGGAGTGATCTTCACCGGCGGTATCGATGTTGAATACACAGCCGAAAACCCGGCGGATCAGGCCAGCATCGATGCTGACCCAGATGTTCAGGATGCCATCAGCGATGCAGAAGATGTGAACGCACTGCCATATCTGGCACTTGGTGTCTCTTACACATTCTAAGGCAGCAGGAGACAGAAATCAGACGGCCGCCTGCAATCACAGGCGGCCTTTTGTTTTTAATCTTTCAACTTAGTCGTCCGCAGATACGGCAGCACCTTGGTGAAATCACCAAATTTGGCCTTTGCATCTTCATCACTCACCGTCGCAGGAATGATCACATCATCCCCCACGTTCCAGTTCGCAGGTGTCGCAACACCACGACCCATTGATGTCTGTAAGCCGTCCAACGCGCGCAGCACTTCTGCAAAGTTGCGACCCACGGTCATCGGATATGTCATCGACAGCTTAAGCTGCTTGTCTGGTCCGATGATGAACACGGACCGGACGGTCGCGCTGTCGGCTGGTGTACGGCCGTCGGGCAAATATGCCTCGGCTGGCAGCATGTCGAACGCTTTCGAAACCTCCAACCCGGTGTCAGCGATAATCGGGAACCCGGCAGGCGCACCGCCCACTGTCTCAATATCGCCCTTCCACTTTTTGTGGTCCTCTACACCGTCAACACTGACGCCAATCACCTTTGTACCGCGCTTGGCCCATTCATCGGCAAGCTGCGCGACGGCCCCGAATTCGGTCGTACAAACCGGCGTGAAGTCCTTTGGATGCGAAAACAGGATCGCCCAGCTGTCGCCGATCCAGTCATGTAGCGAAAAACTGCCCTGATCGGTTTCAACCGTCAAATCAGGGATCGTATCGTTGATGCGCAGGCTCATTTTGGTGCTCCTTAACTTGCGTACTCGTCCGTCAATATAGAGATCATGACAACGTAACGCCACATGCGCTTGCGGAAGATCAATTGCGATGCCACAAAACTGCGAACGCAAAGGAGATACGCCATGATCGAAAAGCGCAATTTCTATATCAATGGTGCGTGGGTGCCGCCTGTCATGGCGCGTGATTGCAACGTCATTGACCCCTCAACCGAAGATGTTGGCGCGGTTATCTCGCTGGGTGATCAGGCGGATACTGACGCCGCCGTTGCTGCCGCGAAGGTTGCCTTTCCGGCGTGGGCCACAACTGACCCAGAGGTAAGGGCCGGTTATGTCAAAGGGATCCTTGCCCAATATGAAGCGCGTGTTGAAGAGATGGCCGAAGCGATCAGCCTTGAAATGGGTGCGCCCATCGATATGGCGCGCAGTAGCCAAGCCCCCTGTCTGCCCCGGCATCTGAAAAGTGCGTTGAAAGCATTCGAGGAAGTAGAGTGGATCCGCCCCCTTGGCCCACATGCCCCCAACGACCGTATCGCGATGGAACCGATTGGTGTGGTTGGGCTGATCACACCGTGGAACTGGCCAATGAACCAGGTCACGCTGAAGGTGATCCCCGCGCTGTTGGCAGGATGCACAATGGTCTTGAAACCCTCTGAGGAGGCCCCGCTTTCTTCGCTACTCTTTGCTGAGTTTGTCCATGACGCTGGTGTTCCCGCCGGTGTCTTCAACCTAGTGAACGGTGATGGTGCCGGCGTCGGCAGCCAGCTGTCGCGCCATGAAGATGTGGCCATGATCAGCTTTACGGGGTCCACCCGCGCCGGCAAAGCGATCTCTGCCGCTGCGGCAGAAACGCTGAAACGGGTCACACTGGAACTGGGCGGCAAAGGCGCCAATGTCATCTTTGCCGATGCTGATGAAAAGGCGGTTAAGCGCGGTGTAATCCATTGCATGAACAACTCTGGCCAGTCCTGCAACGCGCCGACCCGTATGCTGGTGGAACGGTCCATCTATGACCAAACAGTCGAAGCTGCGGCCGAGATTGCCGGCAGCATTGCCGTTGGCCCCGCATCTGAACCCGGTCGCCATATAGGCCCGGTTGTAAACAAAACCCAATGGACCAAAATTCAGGACATGATTGAAGTTGGCATGAATGAAGGTGCCCGTCTTATTGCCGGTGGTCCCGGCCTGCCGGAAGGGGTGAACAAGGGCTACTATGTCCGCCCGACTGTTTTCGCCGATGTGTCCAACGACATGCGGATCGCCCAAGAAGAGATCTTTGGCCCGGTCCTGTCGATCATTCCGTTTGAGGATGAAGCGGACGCTGTCACCATTGCGAATGACACGCCCTACGGTTTGACCAACTATGTCCAGACCCAAGACGGTGCCAAGCGTAACCGCATGGCCCGCGCCCTGCGCTCTGGCATGGTGGAAATGAACGGCCAAGGACGCGGTGCGGGGTCACCCTTTGGTGGTGTCAAAATGTCAGGACGCGCCCGCGAAGGTGGTGTTTGGGGCATTGAAGAATTTCTGGAAGTCAAAGCCATCTCTGGCTGGGCCGCCGAATAGGTCCGACTAAAAAGGGCACTTTGCGGTGATCCGCATGCCCTGCCCACCATCAGGATGGCGGAACTGTAAGGTTTCGGAGTGCAGCATCAGGCGCGGGTGATCCCGTGCCGGCCCCTTTGCGTAAAACGGGTCACCAAGGATCGGGTGACCCAATGCCAGCATATGCACCCGCAACTGATGCGACCGTCCCGTGCGCGGCATCAGGCGTACCCGGCTTTCGCCATCCTTGGCCCGGATGACGCGCCAGTCAGTCACAGCCTGCTTGCCGTTTTCATGATCCACCATCTGAAGCGGACGATTGGGCCAATCGACGATCAGGGGCAGATCGACGGTCCCTGTCTTCTCGGCCATCTTGCCCCAGACACGGGCGACGTAGGTTTTCTTGGTCTGGCGCTTCTCGAACTGCAAACCGAGGTGGCGCTGGGCATGCGGCGTGAGCGCAAAGATCATCACGCCCGATGTGTCCCGGTCCAACCTGTGTACAAGCAACGCCATCGGAAAGGCAGCCTGCACGCGCGCCATCAAGCAGTCAGCCAAATGCGGGCCTTTGCCGGGGACCGACAACAGACCGGACGGCTTGTCGACAAGCAAAACCTGATGATCATCATGGAGGATCTTCAATGGGGCCTTGGGCGGATCGTAGGTGTCAGTCACCCGTAAACGCGCTCACCAAATATCGCGGAACCAACACGAACATGTGTGGCCCCCAATGCAATCGCACTTTCAAAGTCGCTGCTCATCCCCATCGACAGACCAGACAGCCCGTTGCGGGCCGCGATTTTGCCGAGCAATGCAAAGTGTAGTGATGGTTCTTCGTCGACAGGCGGGATGCACATCAAACCCTTGAGAGGTAGATCAAGGGCGCGGACTTCAGCCACGAAAGCATCAGCTTCCGCAGGCAAGATGCCCGACTTCTGCGCCTCTTCACCGGTATTCACCTGTATATAGAGATCAGGACATATCCCTAAATCTTGTGCATGGCGTGCGATTGTATTGGCAAGTTTAGATCGGTCGAGTGTGTGGATCGCCTGCGCAAGCTGCATCGCCTGCTTGACCTTATTGGACTGCAAAGGTCCGATCAGGTGCAGCTCAACCCCATCATAGCGTTTGCGAAAATCAGGCCATTTGCCTACAGCCTCTTGCACCTTGTTTTCGCCAAAGATGCGATGGCCCTCTTCCAGCACCGCATCAACGCGTGCGTTCGGCTGCACTTTGGAAACCGCAATCAGTTTGACATCATCGGGATTTCGGCCTGCGGCGTCGCATGCGCTCGCAACGCGGGCCTGAATTTCGGCAAGAGGCATAGGAGGCTCCGATAAATAAGGATCACGGGACGTTTCGGCCTGAAATAGTGCGAATTTCAACCGGTGTCATTGTCGAAAAATTTGTGTGTCATTGATGCATCATTTTAACCAAAGACAAGTTTCAAACCCCTATTTCACTTGAGTGTTCGCATGGAAGGGAGCAGGTAAACGCCAATGCTAGGACAACTGGCATTCTTGGGAATGCATAACACGAGGGAAAATATCCATGAAAAGCATCCTTCTTACAACAACAGCTATCGTCGCTTTTGCTGGCGCCGCTGTTGCTGACGGACACTCAGGTATCAGCTTTGCTGGTAACGCAAACCTTGGCTTCAACGATGACGACGTCAACGGTGAAGACGGTTTCTTCTGGGACGCTGACATTGACGTGACAATGACAGCTGGCCTGGACAACGGCGTAACAGCGACTGCTGCTTTCGAACTCGACATCGTTGATGATGAGAACTCCGAAACAATTTCAAGCGACGAATTTGTTCTGACACTGGCAACAGAAAGCGCAAGCTTGAACTTCGGCGACACAGAGTTCGCTGCTGAAACACGCTGGGTCGGCGCTGGCGATATGGAATTCGACGGCTTCTCCGAAGCTGACGGCGAAAACGTCATCCGCGGTGATTTCTCCGTAGGTGGTTTTGACGCTTCTGTATCTTACAACGTGACACACGCTCTTGGCACCGACGCCAACGACGGCGGCGCTGTAAACGCAAACTTCGACGAAGATGCACTTGAAAGTGGTCTTGTTGCCCTTGCAGACGTTGAGCCTTTTGCTAACAACGACGAAGTTGTTGACCAACTGTCGATCGGTGTTGCTGGTGATTTCGGCATGTTCTCCATGTCTGTTGCTTACCAGGAAGAGTCAGTATCTGCTGGTCTCGGCGCAGCAGCTGGTACACTTCTGGAAGGTCTGGCTGACGACGACGAGCGCACAACAGCGACAAACGAGCTGGTTGCAGCTGGTCTGTATGCTCCTGCCGTTGCAAATGGTGACTTCACAGAAAACGAAGTCTTCGGTATCTCCGGTAGCGTAAACTTCGGTGGTGCAGACATCACACTGGCGTATGCTCAGCTTTCCGAAATCGACGACGAAGGCGACCAGTCTTCTGTTGGTATCCAGGTTGCATATCCTTTCGGTCCAGTCACAGCGACAGCTTACTACGTTGCTGAAGACGACAACGACAGCGACGAAGACAACATGGGTCTGCAAATTGCTTACGCAGACGGCCCAATCTCTGTCACAGCTGACTACGACTTCGACCAGGGTACAGACAAGTTCAACCTGGACGGTTCTTACGACCTGGGTAACGGCCTGACAATTCTTGCTGGTGCACAGAACGAGAACGAAGGCGACGACACAGACTTCTACGTTGCTGGTGAGTATGATCTCGGCGGTGGCGCAGAGTTCCTCGTATCCTACGCAATCGACGAAGACGAAGACCAAGAAGACGAAATCGGCGCACCTGAGTACCTGCCAGGTACAACGGTTGAGGTTTCCTTCTCCTTCTAATCGAAGCAGAACGACCTAAAATAGCGAGAGCGGCCCCTTGGGGTCGCTCTTTCTTTTTGTGGAATATCCTTCAAACGCTTAAACGCTTGTGGCCCTGCCCCCCTTCGCTACATATTTTGCAGGCGTGATTGACCCGACCAAAGGGGAAGTGGTTTGACTTTGATTTTGAGCATTTGGCGCAAAGCGCTGTTGATCATCACACTTGGCGCGCTGGTCGCATGCGGCAGCGGTCCGGCCCCAACGCCCCGCGGCGCGGAAAATGTTGCAGTAAACCGCTATCTTTGGGCCGCATCGCTTGATGTGCTCAGCTTTCTGCCGGTTCAGTCTGCGGATCCGTTCACGGGCGTGATCACAACTGGCTTTGGCACCCCACCCGGCAGTGGCCGCGCGTATCGCGCAACTGTGCAGGTCAGTGACCCAGCTATGGATGCACGTTCGCTGAACCTCAGCCTACTCACCCGCAATGGCCCTGTTGCGCTTGAAACCCAGCGCGCGGTCGAGGACGCAATCCTTGCACGTGCCCGCCAACTGCGGATTGCTGACGCAGCGCTATAGCCATCGGCCTCAAGCCCGATTATGACTACCGCCGGGCCCCAGCGTCCGGCGTTTTGCTTTTTGGCGTTTTGCTTTTTGGAAAGACCATCAGATGACCACTTACACCCCCGCCACGATCGAGGCGAAATGGCAGGACGCCTGGAATACGGCGCAGACCTTCAAGGCTGTGCGGAGCGAGGACAAGCCAAAGTACTACGTGCTTGAGATGTTCCCCTACCCATCAGGCCGCATCCATATGGGCCATGTGCGCAACTACACCATGGGTGACGTGATCGCGCGCTATAAGCTGGCGACAGGACATAACGTGCTGCACCCGATGGGATGGGACGCTTTCGGGATGCCGGCGGAGAATGCGGCGATGGCATCAGGTGGTCACCCAAAGGATTGGACCTACAGCAATATCGCCGACATGAAGGCGCAGATGAAACCGCTGGGCCTGTCGATCGACTGGTCCCGCGAATTTGCGACCTGTGATCCGGAATACTATGGCCAACAGCAGGCCCTGTTCATTGATTTTCTGTCCAAGGGCCTGATTTACCGCAAGAAAGCTGTGGTGAACTGGGACCCGGTCGACATGACCGTGCTGGCGAATGAGCAAGTCATTGATGGCAAAGGCTGGCGTTCCGGCGCCGAGGTGGAGCGCCGCGAATTGGTGCAATGGTTCTTTAAGATCAGTGACTATTCCGAGGATTTGCTGGCTGCGCTGGACGGTTTGGACAATTGGCCCGCCAAGGTGAAACTGATGCAGGCGAACTGGATCGGCAAGTCACGCGGCATCGAAATCCCTTTTGAACGGCGCGACGATGGTGAGCCGATCCTGTGCTACTCAACCCGTCCAGACACCATGCGCGGCGCATCCTTCCTTGCGATTGCGCCAGACCACCCGGTTGCCAAAACACTGGAAGCATCCCGCCCTGACTTGGCTGACTTCATTGATGAATGCCGTAAAATGGACACGACAGAAGCCGCGATGGAAAAGGCCGAGAAGAAGGGTGTCGATACGGGATTGCGCGTCAAACACCCTGTCTACCCTGATCAAGACTTACCTGTCTGGATCGGGAACTTCGTCTTGATGGACTATGGCACAGGCGCAGTCTTTGGCTGCCCTGCCCATGATCAGCGCGATCTGGATTTTGCCCGCAAGTACGATCTGCCGGTTCAAAGTGCATTCCACATGCCCGGCGATGATACCCCGGTTGGCAACACTGCACTGGTTCCCGACAAGGCCGAGACCGTGGTCTATATCGACCATTTTGCCGGACTGGCCGAGACAACCAGTCAGAGCGGCATTGACGCAACCATCGATTACTTCGAAGCGCATAACCTTGGTACCGGTCAAACCAAATTCCGCCTGCGCGATTGGGGCTTGTCCCGCCAACGCTATTGGGGTTGCCCGATCCCTGTTGTTCATTGTGATGACTGCGGTGTTGTGCCCGAAGCCAAGGAAAACCTGCCGATTGAGCTGCCCTATGACGTCAACTTTGACATTCCCGGCAACCCGCTGGACCGTCATCCGACATGGCGCGACTGTGCTTGCCCGTCCTGCGGCAAGCCTGCCCAGCGCGAGACGGACACGATGGATACCTTCGTGGATAGCTCGTGGTATTTCGCCCGCTTCACCGCCCCTGATGCCCCCACACCGACCAATCTGGACGATGCCGCCTATTGGATGAATGTCGATCAGTATATCGGCGGGATTGAGCATGCGATCCTGCACCTGCTGTATAGCCGCTTTTTTGCCCGCGCGATGAACATGACCGGCCACCTGCCCGAAGGCACGGCAGAGCCGTTTAATGCGTTGTTTACGCAAGGGATGGTGACGCATGAGATCTACCAAACCAATGACGCCAATGGCCGCCCTGTTTATCACCTGCCCGAAGATGTGATGGACGGTAAACTGGCCGATGGCACGGCGGTTGAAATCATCCCATCGGCCAAAATGTCGAAATCCAAAAAGAACGTCGTCGACCCAGATGATATCTTGGAAAAGTACGGCGCTGATACTGCCCGCTGGTTCGTCCTGTCCGACAGCCCGCCAGAACGGGATGTAGAGTGGACCGCATCCGGCGCCGAGGCAACGTACAAACACCTGAACCGTGTGCACCGTGTCGCGACAGATATCGCGACAATGGATGAGGGCACAAACAATGGGGACGACGACCTGCTGCGCGCGATGCATAAGGCCATCCATGATGTGACAATGGGGGTCGAAACATTCGGCTTTAATGCAGCTATTGCAAAACTTTATGCATTTACCAACGTGTTGGCGAAATCAAAGGCAGGCGGAACCGCAAAGCGTCAGGCGACCAAGGTACTGGCCCAACTGATGTCACCCATGACCCCTCATCTATCCGAGGAAATCTGGACGATGCTCGGTGGCGAAGGCCTGATTGCAAATGCCCCCTGGCCCATGGCGGATGAGGCGATGTTGGTCGAAGACACCGTCACCATGCCAATCCAGATCAACGGCAAACGGCGCGCCGAAATTAACGTGGCAGCGGATGCATCCAAAGAGGCCGTGGAAGAGATGGCAATGGCATTAGAGGTAGTTCAGACTGCGCTGGATGGGGGATCCCCCAAAAAGCTGATCGTGGTACCGGGCAGGATTGTGAACATTGTCATCTAGCCGCACACACCGCTGGATCGTTGTCTTGGGTTTCTTGGCCCTTTCTGCCTGTGGTTTCGCACCGATCTACAGTAGTGATAGCGGTTTGCGAGGTCTTGTCGCCGTTGAGTCCAATGAAACTGTCTCTGGTTTTGTATTGCAGCAACGCCTGAAAGAGCGGCTTGGCCGCGGCAGCAACCCACGATACGTGCTCAAGACGACAGAGCGTTACAGCCAACGGGCTGCCGCGATCTCGGCTGATGGTGATACCTCCCGGCTGAACATCATTGGTACGGCGACATGGTCGCTGGTGGATAATGCCACTGGTGCCACCTTGGAAAGCGGAGAGGTCGAAGCCTTTACCAGTTATTCTGCCACTGGATCGACCATCGCAACACAAGCCACCCGCGACGATGCGCAAGCGCGGTTGTCCGTCATTCTCGCGGATCTGATCATCAGTCGCTTGCTGCTTCTTGCGCCAGAGCTGCCAAAATGAAGCTGACCGGCAGCGCTGCACAAAACTACTTCCGCAAGCCGGATCCTGGCCATGCAGCATTGTTGATTTTTGGCGCCGATCCCATGCGCGTTGCTGACAAACGTCAACAGGTCATCACAGCACTTGTTGGACCTCAGGGCGAGGAAGAAATGCGGCTGACACGTATCAGCGGGGCGGACCTGCGCAAAGATCCCGCTTTGCTGGATGACGCCATAAAGGCGCAAGGGTTCTTCCCCGGTCACCGCGTTGCATTTGTTGAGGACGCGACCGACGGGCTTTCAAAAGTAATTGCGGCAGTGTTGACAGACTGGCAATCCGGTGATGCCCAAATTGTCATCACCGCCGGACAGCTCACCGCCAAATCCGCGCTGCGCAAGGTCGTCGAAGGGCATGGCAATGCAGTTGCCATCGGCCTTTATGATGATCCGCCGACCATTGGTGACATCGAACAATCGCTCCAAGACGCGGGCATACCGCAACCGGGCCGGGATGTGATGGAAACGCTCGTGTCACTGGCGAATTCGCTCGAGCCCGGAGATTTCAGGCAGACCATCGAAAAAGTCAGCCTTTACAAGCGCAGTGATGACAGCCCTCTTAGCATTGAAGATATCACTGCGAATGCGCCGCAGTCCGCAGAAGTGGATGTCGACGATATTCTAGACATTGTAACGACCGGTCAGGCAGACCGGTTAGGCCCGCTATTGCGCAATCTATATGCTCAAGGGGTGGCCCCGGTGACGCTGTGTATTGGCGCGATGCGTCATTTTCGTCGTCTGCATGTTGTGGCGTCCGATCCCGGCGGTGCCGCTGCGGGTGCAGGCCGGCTCCGACCGCCTGTCTTTGGACCGCGTCGTGACAAAATGGTACGTCAAGCAAGCCACTGGGGGCGCGATCGGCTGGAACGCGCGCTAACTGCGCTAACGGATGTCGACTTGCAATTGCGCTCTGCGAATACTGCCCCGCAAAACGCCCTGATGGAGCGGACGTTGATCCGGCTGGCAATGATGGCGCGGCGCTGAAACGAAAAAAGGCAGGCCAAGGCCTGCCTTTCTAAGATCTGAGATCTTAAACTTAGTCAGCTTCAGCAGCCGCAGCAGCGATCAGCAGTGCAGCAAGCACACCGAGAACGATGTATGTTGGGCTGATAGAAGACGCTGCTGGTGCTGGTGCTGGTTCGACCATCACAACAGGGGCTTCCATGACTTCTTCGCTCATACCGCCAGCTGTAGCGGCAACGCCGGAAACTGCGAGGGCAGCAGCGGCAGCAAGTGTTGTTGTAAAGCGCATTTGAGTACTCCA
Organism: Yoonia sp. JB2-21; assembly: GCF_055693545.1. Taxonomy (NCBI): domain Bacteria; kingdom Pseudomonadati; phylum Pseudomonadota; class Alphaproteobacteria; order Rhodobacterales; family Paracoccaceae; genus Yoonia; species Yoonia sp. JB2-21. The sequence goes on along the minus strand of NZ_JBVFUC010000001.1, from coordinate 1,997,819 downwards.
TTCATGCACGAGGTGGACAGGTCAAAGCGTGACCGTTCCACATTTTTCTATTGAATCAGGCATTGGCGGTGAATTCTAGGCATAATTTTAAGGGCGATTCTTCGCCTAGACCGGGTATTCGGCACAAAACAGAGCGAAATTTGTTTCACCCATCTTCAGTACATCCAACAAATATTGGCGATTTGAGGCGATAGACCAGTAAACTTTTGCAACAAACTGGGCGGTTTGAGGTAATTTGCGGCTATGACCAGCACGCCAATTGACACAAAAGCGATGCCAAGGTGCAACACTTTTCACCAAATGCTGATGTATTAACATCCAAAAAATAAGCAACGGTATGGATTCGTCAGCAATTGGGAGTAGCGGAATCAACGTTCAAGATACCGCACTTTATTGATTTCACGGTACTATTGCATCGCCGGCTTTTGGGATGAGCCGCAACAATGTTGGCTGATTGATTGGCCTCGTCGCACCGCGGACCAATCGAATCAATGTGATCCTTTCAAATACGCTAAAGGGTGACACCAGCGAATGTCGCAGCAGCACGACCAGCAAGTCGGCCTGTCGCAAGACAACCGGAAATCAGGTAGCCACCGGTCGGTGCTTCCCAGTCCAGCATCTCTCCGGCACAAAAGACGCCGGGCTTTCGCTTCAGCATCAAATCATCAGTCATTGCGTCAAAGCGAACCCCACCTCCTGTTGAGATCGCCTCGTCCATAGGTCGCGGGCCGTCATGCCGGATAGGCAATGCCTTGATCAGTGGCGCCAGATCGTCGGGGAAAGGACGTCCAAATTCAGACAATAGTGCCATTTGAAGCGGGCCAAACCGCAATACCTTACGCAAGTGATTTGTCAGGCTGGCCTTGCCACGCGGTTTGGCCAGTGCCGCGCGCAACCTATTCGATGACCAGTCCGGCAGCAGATCGGCGTAGAGCGCAGCGCCCTCTCGCATGACGCGCGAGACCATATAGATACCGCCTCCTTCGATCCCGTGCCGCGAAACGATAAACTCACCCCGTGTTGTTGTGTCACCCGCAGTGAGTGCAATGGATTTGACCGGCGCCCCCAGATGCGGGGCCATATGATCGGACCACTTTACAACAAACCCCATGTTTGCCGGAACAAAAGGAGCCACATCTTCGGCCAAGTAGTGCGCCCATGTCCCGGTCGCGCCCAGCCGCGTCCAACTTGCGCCACCCGTCGCAAGAACGGTCACCTTGGGTGCAATCACGCTTGCCCCTGTTGGTGTGTCAAAAACCAGCGATCTGTCATCCCAGCCCTTCCAATAGGACCGCGTTTGCAGACGGACACCCAGGCCCTCAAGACGCGCCAACCAAGCCCGCAACAATGGCGATGCTTTCATTGCCTTGGGAAAGACGCGCCCGGTGGAGCCAGTGAAAATCGGCTGACCCAGACCCTCGACCCACGCCATGATCTGGTCGGGGCCAAATGCGCGCAGTGCATCTGTCATCACCGCTGGCTGTGGATGCCCAAACGCTGCAAGAAACCGCGCCTGCGGCTCTGCTTTCGTCAGGTTCAGCCCGGATTTGCCAGCCATCAGGAATTTGCGCCCGACAGACGGCATTGCATCAGCCACAAGGACCGAAAGCCCCGCTTTTCCCAGTTCCTCTGCTGCCATCAATCCGGCGGGGCCAGCCCCAATGACAACCGCATCGGTCACGTTGGCATTGGCCCCTTCATCTCGATCACGCGATGCGGATAGGGGATTTCGATGTCGTTGTCTTTCAATGCATTCCAGATCAGAAACAGCACGTCAGACGAATATTTATTCTTGCCGTCATCAATGCCTTCGACCCAAAACTCGACGCCAAAATCTATTCCGCTATCGCCGAACCCACGCAGTTCGCAATCGGGACCTTCGGGTTCTTGCAGCACCCCGGGGTGCTTGGACACTGCGGCTTCGATGATGGCGGGGATTGTGTTGATATCTGTATCGTAACTGACAGAAAACGCCACTTCGAGCCGGTTCGCTGAACCAGAGTCCGAATAGTTAACCACACGCGTCGTGATGAAATCTTCGTTTGGTACAACGATCCATTTGCCGTCATAGGTCTCAAGAATCGTCGCGCGTGCCGTCATCTTGATAATCGTACCGGCCTCACCGCCATCCAATTCGACATAGTCACCAACGGTCGCCTGTCCTTCCACCATCAGGATCACGCCCGAGATAAAGTTTGACGCAATCTTTTGCAGACCAAAACCGAGGCCGACACCAACAGCACCACCGATAATAGCCAGTGAGCTGAGGCTGATGCCCATGATGTTCATCAAAACAAGGAAGGCGATGGCGAAGATCGCAAACTCTGACGACTTGATCGCAAGTTGCCGGATCGCTGGCCGCATGGGCTGTTGTTCAATGTAGGCGGAGGACTGGGAGTTCGACCACTGCCCCAGCCAGAACAGGATGCTACCAGCGATCGCGCCACGCACAATTGCCAATGCTGAAAAGCTGATGTTGCCAAGATTGACGACTGCGGCATCAAGAGCAGCGACAACCTGATCAAGAAAGCCAACTGCGTAAAGTGCAGCGACCGGTACCAGGACATATTTGGCCAGCATCTTGAGGAAGGCATCGGTGATGATGTGTTTGGCCAAGGCCCGTGCTGCCAGGAACAAGAAGACCCGTTTGCCAAAGGCAATGACCGCACCTGATCCAAAGAGCGACCGCGTGACCGCTTCGCCTATCGCAGTAAAGCCATAGGCCAACAACGGCAGCAGCAGCGGCAGGAAGATCAAAATAAACCGGCGTGCCTTTGATAGAATGGTCATGCTATCGGCAGCAGGTGTTAAGAGCGACGTGATCCGTGGTGCCGCAATGCGATTGACCACGCGCGCAAGCAGGTACGCGCCAATCAGCAACCCAAACTGAGACCATGCCGCTGGCGACAACAGCCAGTCCTGCGCGATCACCAGTGCCTGATCAAAAGCCGCACGCGCCTGATCCATCAATGTTTGCGGTTCCATGCCATCCTCTAATTCTCTCTCTTGGCTCTTCTGCAGTGCCGCGACCTCGGGCGCAAGCCTGTCAAATGAGTGCTTTGATGCCTGCAATATGCGCGAGATCTGCCGAAAGCACATCTCTGCCCAACGCAGATGCACTTTCAAGCAAGCTCTCAGACGGCACGATGCAGTCAACAAGCCCCCAGCCCAACGCATCCTCTGCGCTGATCTTCTGCCCCGCCATCAGGATCAGTTTCGCCCGCGACGGCCCGACAAGCGCGGCCAGTCGCGAAGGGTCAGACGGCTGGGGCAGAAAGCCCAATTTCATCACCGGGTAAAAGAATTTCGCCGCTGGCACAGCGACCCGCAGATCACACGCCAACACCATGCCAAATGCGCCACCGGCGACGGTGCCGTTCAACGCAGCGATGGTCATACCCGGTAAGGCCGCAATCGCCGCTGACAGCCGTTCCCAAACCGGATCTGTCGCCAGCCCGGCGCGTGCGGCTTCCAGATCGGCACCCGCGCTAAACACTTTGCCGGTTCCGGTCAGGATCAACTGCTTGGCGGCTTGGGCGTCCTCTGCAATCTGTACCAGTTCACGCAGCATTTCCGGGGTCAGCGCACCGGCCTTTTCCGGCCGGTCGATTGTGACAGTCCAGACGTCGCCGGCCCGGTCACAACGGATCATGTAAGACCAACCTTTTTGCGGATATCATCATCGCGCAGACTGATGTCATCGCCAAGGAAACCATCCGCCTCCGATGTACACATCCACAAGAGGGCCCGCGCGGGCCATTCAGGTGGAATATGGTCCGACCAGTCCAATTGGCTGACGGGATTGATCCCTGATGCTTTGATTTCACGCTGCATCTGGGTCGCGACAGTACCCGGCGAAAGACCCATGATGCGCAATCCTTTGTCGCGCGCTTCCTTGTCGGCTGCACGCGTCAGCATATAGACTGCGGCCTTGGAGCTGCAGTAGGCCGTCCACCCTTCAACCGGCCCATGTGCCGCGCCGGATGAAATGTTGATGATTGTTCCATGCCCCTGCGCGATCATACCCGGCATCGTTGCGTGCAGCCCATGCATGACACCCTTCACATTGATATCAATAGTACGGGACCAGGCCTCTGGATCCGTATCTTGCAGATGACCGATAGGATCAATGATACCCGCGTTGTTGATCAATATATCCAGACCTCCAAAGGTCTGCGCAGTGGCTGACACAGCAGATGCCACATCAGAGTAACGCGACACATCACATGGGATTGCCAGCGCCTTTTCGCCAATATTCCCTGCGATTTCAGCGATGTCATCCGTACTCCGCGCAACGAGCCCCACATTTGCACCAGCGGCGGCGAAAGCATGCGCGGCGGCGGCGCCGATTCCACGGCTTGCACCGGTGATAAGTACGGTTTTCCCGACTAAATTGATGTTTTTCACGCCTTCTCCCTTTCAGACCAAGTTTGGGATAGCTACTTAGTGAATCGATAGTAACGTCCGTTGGCACCATAGTAAGAAGCCATGGACCGTTCTGAAAGAGACATAAAGAAAGGGATTTTGAATGACTTACTCTACTGGAATGCGCAGCGCTGTTTGCCTCGCCGCGTTGATTGCTGGCACTGCGGCGCAAGCGGACGTCACCGCAGCGCAGGTCTGGGAAGACTGGAAGTCACAACTGGCCCTTTACGGCGAAGACAACATCACGATCGGCGCAGAGGAAACATCCAGCGGTACGCTGACGGTGCGCGATTTGGCAATGAATTATGCTGACGACGACGTCTCTTTGGCGATGAACATCGGTGACATCGTGTTCAATGAACAGTCCGATGGCACCGTGCGCGTGACGATCGCAGATAGTTATCCGATGGTGATGACGGTTGAAGATGGCACCGTGATCAATGTCGAAGTCAGCCAGACAAATGCTGAAATGATTGTTAGCGGTGACCCTGACGCAATGAACTATGACATCACCGCAGATCAATACGAGATCGCTTTCGTGAACGCTACAAACGGCGATGTCACCTTTGGCGGCGATGCTAAATTGACAGCAAACAATGTTGTTGCAAGCTCTTCGAGTGTGATCGGCGACACGCGTGAAACCTCTTACAATGCGACTGTTGGTCTGCTTGATCTACTGGTTGATTTCAAGATTCCCGGTTCTGATGGCGAGTACATCACCGCAGCGGCCAAATATAACGACATGTCGGTCCAGGGTGACGTGTCCATGCCTGTCGACGTCGAACAGATCGAGCCGGGACAGTTGGTTGCGGCGGGCATGACAACTGCCGGTGGCTATGTTGTCGAAAGTTCTGACTTCGTCATGGATATCAATGCCGAGGGCGATCAATTCTCGGCGTCTGGCAGCACCGGGCAGGCAACATTCACGTTCGGCCTAAGCGAGACAGCGCTGGCCTATGACACAGCCGTTGATGATCTGGAGCTTGCTATGCAGACCTCAGAGTTTCCGCTTCCCATTGATATCAGCATGGCAACATACGGTCTTGGCTTCGAAATGCCGACCGCCGAAACTGAAGAAGCGGCCCCCATGGGGATCAGCTTTGACATAATTGATCTGGCGATCAGCGATGGTTTGTGGGATCTCTTTGATCCGGGCAGTGTTTTGCCCCGCGATCCGGCAACCATTCAACTGTCGTTGCAAGGCACGGCGAAGGCCCTGATGAATGTGATGGATCCCGAAGATCAGATGGCTATGGCTATGGACGGCGGCGCACCGTTTGAACCCGAGACACTGGTGCTTGAAACGCTCAACATTGATGCCGCTGGAGCGAAAATGACAGGCGATGGCGCGTTCACTTTTGACAACACCGATATGCAGACCTTTGCACCCTTGCCGCGCCCAGAAGGTGCCGCAACAGTCCAGATTACAGGTTTCAACGGGTTGCTTGATAACCTTGTCGCAATGGGTCTGGTTCCAGAGCAAGACGTGATGGGTGCCCGTATGATGGTGGGGATGTTTGCCAAATCTGTCGGTGATGACGCGATGGAAACCTCGGTGGAAATTCTTGAAAACGGACAGGTGAATGTGAACGGCAACCGCGTTCGCTAAACACTTCAAATCCGGATCGGGCGCAGGTGGCAACATCTGCGCCCTTTTCATTTGGTGCACCCGGTCTTGCGGGTCACTGCGGCGCGCACTAGGTCTTTGGCCAGCAAAGGATAAATGATGACCCAATCTCTTTCCGATCTATCTGACCAGATCTTGCAAGCAGCCAAGCGCGCTGGTGCAGACGCAGCCGACGCGATGGCGGTTGATGGCACGTCGCTGTCAATTACCGTGCGCGAAGGTGCGTTGGAGCAAGCGGAGCGATCTGAAGGGATCGATATCGGTCTGCGTGTCTTTGTTGGTCAGCGGCAGGCTTGCGTATCGTCCTCGGATGCCAAACCAGACACGCTGACACAGATGGCAGAGCGTGCCGTTGCAATGGCCAAGGAAGCGCCGGAAGATCCGCATACGGGCCTCGCTGATGCCGCCCAGATTACTACAAATACAGCAACTGAAGCGCTGGAGCTTTTTGACCCCAGCGACGAACCCAACCCGGCTGAATTGCAGGATGATGCGATACGCGCCGAAGCCGCCGCCTTGCGCAATGCTGGCGTCAGTCAGGTACAGTCCGCCTCTGCCGGATATGGTCGCCGCCAAATCCACTTGGCCGCGACGAACGGTTTTTCCGCCGGATATACCCGCACTGATCGTGGTTTGTCCTGCGTTGCAATCAGCGGCACCGGTACAGACATGGAACGCGACTACGACTATGACAGCCGCGTCTTTCAAGCCGACCTGCGCGATGCCGAAGAGATCGGGCGCACTGCAGCAGAGCGCGCTGTAGAACGGATCGGTGCCAAAAAACCCAAAACAGGTGCCTTTCCGGTACTTTTTGATGAACGGATCGCGAGTTCCTTGATTGGTAGCCTTCTGCAAGCCGCCAACGGCATGATGATTGCACGGGGATCCAGTTGGCTGCGCGATGCTATGGGCCAGCAGGTTCTGCCCACGGAATTATCCATCATCGAAGATCCGCATCGTGCGCGTGTCACGGGATCGCGTCTGTTTGATGCCGAAGGGCTGGCAACTTCAAAGCGGGCAATCGTCGAGAACGGAATTCTGACAGGCTGGACGTTGGACCTTGCGACCGGACGAAAACTTGGCATGGACAGCACCGCAAATGCAGCGCGCGGTACCGGGGCGCCGCCTTCGCCGCAACTGACAAATGTTGCATTGACCCAAGGTGACAAATCCCGAGCCGATCTGATCAGGGACATGGGTACGGGGCTGCTGGTCACATCCATGATCGGTTCAACCATCAATTCCAACACAGGTGACTATTCGCGCGGCGCGGCTGGTTTCTGGGTCGAGAATGGCGAAATCACCTATCCGGTCAATGAATGCACTGTCGCAGGCAACTTGCGGGATATGTTGATGACGATCATCCCTGCCAACGATGGACGGACCCATCTGTCGCGCGTTGTTCCGTCGTTGCTGGTCGAAGGACTGACCCTTGCCGGAGACTGATCTTGCGCTGCTAGTTGATGCAGCACGACACGCAGGCGACATCGCCAAACAGTACTTTCAGCAAAATCCTGACGTGACCGACAAGCCCGATGGTGCGGGTCCTGTCACCGACGCTGACCTTGCTGTCAATGCGATGTTGGAAACATCCTTGCGGCTTGAACGACCCGACTACGGGTGGCTTTCAGAAGAAACAGAAGACAACACCGCGCGTCTGAAAACCGAACACCAGTTCATCATTGACCCTATCGACGGCACACGCGCCTTTATTGATGGCAGCAACGATTGGGCACATTCTCTCGCCATCGTCAAAGACGGGACCCCGGTGGCAGCCGCCGTTTACCTGCCGATGCGCGATATGATGTTTGCTGCACGCAAGGATGCTGGAGCCAGCCTGAACGGAGAACCGATCCACACCACGCAGTCCGCGCTGGACGGCGCAACTGTGCTCGGCGCAAAACCGAACTTTGATGGCCGGTTCTGGAAAAACGGCGCGCTGCCGCCAGTCAAACGCAAGTTCCGGTCGTCCCTTGCTTATCGGCTCTGCCTTGTGGCGCAGGGTGCGTACGACAGCATGATAACGCTGCGCCCCAGTTGGGAATGGGACATCGCCGCAGGCGCGCTGATCGTCACAGAGGCGGGCGGGCGTATCACTGACCAATATGGCCAAGCCCTGCGGTTCAACAATACCCATCCACAGGTGCCGGGCGTTCTGGCTGCTGGTCCACAATTGCATGCCGATCTTCTTGCCCGACTTGAGCCGCCGTCACCAAAGCCCTAGACTGTATTCAACACAGAAATTCACAAAGGTTTTCCCATGACCCAGCGCCTACATCTCGTCTTTGGCGGAGAGCTTGTTGATCCAAGCAAGAACGCATTCAAAGATGTCGACAATATCGACATTGTGGGCATGTTCCCTAACTACGAAGCGGCTTACAACGCGTGGAAAGGTGCTGCCCAGCGCACCGTCGACAATGCGCATATGCGTTACTTTATTGCGCATATCCACCGGTTGCGGGATGAAGAAACAGAAGCATCGCCTACCGAAGAACTCGACAACTAAAGCAAGGTTTTGGGACAGTAAGATATGGCAAGATCCCTCGCAATTGCCGCCTATTTGGCCGGGTTGGGATCTCCAGATAGCCCGCAGCATTCAACCGAGCAGCCACCGCGCCCGGAAGGCACGATTATTTGGGCACGTTGCAGCGATCCAGATCAGCTGACGGCGATTGAAACCTTGGCCCGTAAGCTGGCCGAAGATGGCGACCCGCTGCATATCATCGTGACATTGCTCGACTGGAATCCGGTTTATGTCAAACGTGCCTTGCCTGAACCCATTGGTCGCGAAAATATTCGAAGTTTCATTGCGCACTGGCAACCGACGATGTGTGTTTGGGTGAAGGGCGACCTTGACCCCATTTTGCTTACCGAAATACGCAAGGCCAAAATTGTTGCCATGCTTGTGGATGCCAATGCTGAAGGGCTCGACCATGTTGCGGGGACCTGGGTACCCGGGGCCATGCGGTCCTTGTTATCAGAGTTCGAAGCGCTTTTGATGCTTGATCATAGTGCCGCTGAACGGTTGATCCGGGCTGGCGCACCCGAGGACAAAGTTCTTGTCACCGGCCCAATGGGCGACGCCGCCCCAACCCTGCCATGTGATGAAACCGAGCGACAGGAAATGGCCACTGCTATTGGCGCGCGACCGGTTTGGCTCGCGGCCGGTGCACAATTGGACGAATGCGAACAACTTGCCCAGGCGCATCAATTTGCCAGCAGACGCGCCCATCGGCTGCTTTTGATCATTGTGCCGCGGCATCACGTCATGGCCCATCCAATCGCCGAAAAAATGCGTAAACTCGGGTTTAACGTGGCGCTGCAATCAAAAAGCAGCAGCCGTCAGATGTCACGCAGGTTTATGTCATTGATACCGATTCTGATCTTGGTCTTTGGTATCGCCTCGCACCAATCACATATCTGGGCGGCACCCTGGACGGTGGGGGTTGCCGTGATCCGTTCGAAGCAGCCGCCCTTGGGTCTGCAGTCCTTTACGGGCCGCAAGTATCGCCGTTTCAGCGACATGCCGCAAAACTAAATGCAGCGGATGCATCGCGTCTAATCCGATCGGCGGCCGACCTGGGTCCGACGATCGAAACGCTTCTGTCCCCTGACAAAACCGCCCAGATCGCCCATGCGGCGTGGGATGTGACGTCGCGCGGCGCGATGGTGACGAACCGCATTGCTGCATTTATCCAAATGCGCCTGGAAGAGCTGGAACAGGAGCAATAGATGCGCGCGCCGCCGTTCTGGTTTACGCCGCCTGATCGGCCTGCATGGTCTGCCCGACTTCTGACGCCATTGGCCGCAGTTTATGCCGCTGCAACCGCCCATCGCCTGCGCAAGAGCGCCAAAATAAAGGCCGACATTCCGGTGATCTGCATTGGCAATATCAACGCAGGGGGCACCGGCAAGACACCCACGACCATAGCATTGATTGAACGCCTGACGGCGCGCGGGCGCAGCCCTCATGTTGTATCGCGCGGATATGGCGGCAGTCTATCAGGACCGCTTCGCGTCAATGAACGCACTCACAAAGCAAGCGAGACGGGTGATGAACCGCTTTTGCTGGCAGCGTTCGCACCCACATGGGTCGCCAAGGATCGGGCGGCTGGCGTCGGCGCCGCACAAGAGGCCGGTGCGGATGTCATCCTTTTGGATGACGGGTTTCAAAACCCTGATGTGGCCAAAGACTTGTCAATTGTTGTTGTGGACGCCCTGCGTGGTTTCGGCAACGGCCGGGTCGTACCAGCTGGGCCGTTGCGCGAACCTGTCACGACGGGTCTGAAACGCGCCGATTTTGTACTTTCTATCGGACCGCCCGCTGATCAGGACCGGTTCAGCGCGGCATGGACAAGTGACAAGCCGCATCTGGTTGGGCATCTTGCACCCCTACCAACAGGCATGCCGTGGCGAGACCTCAAGTTGCTGGCATTTGCGGGCATCGGACATCCGGAGAAGTTTTTTGTTACCCTGCGGGACATGGGTGCAACGCTCGTGCGCGCCGAGGCACTTGGCGACCATCAACCATTGACCGACGCTCTGATGAAACGGCTGGAAATCGAAGCCGAAGCGCGTAAGGCCCAGCTTGTCACAACAGAAAAGGACGCGGTGCGCCTACCTGATAGCTTCCGCTCCAAGGTGCTAACCCTGCCTGTGCGTCTGCAACTTGTGGATTGGGGGCCAATTGATGCGGCCTTTGATAGACTGGGGCTTTAGTCCAACAGGTCTTGATCCGCACCTAATTTGGGTGAGGCGGTCTTGGGTTCAACATCAGCGTCAGAAAACGTAATGGGCAAACGGACAGAGGGTATGCCATCAAGATCAACACGCATCCCGCGATGGATGACCTGCGGATCAGCGCATGCATCTTTCATGTCGTTGATAGGTCCGGCCGGGACCCCGTGCGCTTCGCAGGCGTCAAGCAAATCAGCCTTTGACCATTGCGCGGTCTTGGCGGTCAGCAGCGCCGACAGCTTGGCGCGATTGGTGAGGCGCGCGGCGTTGGTGGCAAATTCCGGATCATCCGCCAACTCAGCAACGCCGAGTAGTCGGCAGAAATGCTGATACTGTCCGTCATTCCCGCTTGCCACAATAATATGGCCGTCGGCACAATCAAAGACCTGGTAAGGGACGATATTTGGATGCGCATTGCCCATCCGTTTTGGTGCCGTGCCGGTTGCAAGATAGTTCATGCCCTGATTGGTCATGACCGCGGTTGCGACATCCAGCAGAGCCATATCGATATGCTGGCCCTTACCAGTCGTATGGCGTTGATTGACGGCGGCAAGGATACCAGTACAGGCATAAATACCGGTAAAGATGTCCGTCACAGCAACACCCACTTTTTGTGGTTGCCCGTCCGGTTCGCCGGTGACCGACATAAGCCCCGACATCCCCTGAATAATGTAGTCATAGCCAGCGCGCTTGGCGTAAGGGCCATCCTGGCCAAAGCCCGTAATCGAACAATAGATCAGGCGTGGGTTAGAAGCTGACAGGCTCGCGTAGTCCAGGCCATATTTTGCAAGCCCACCCACCTTGAAGTTTTCAATCAGAATGTCCGCATCCGCGACCAGATGTTTTACCTGCGCCTGACCCTCGGGTGTATGGAAATCAATCACGACGGATTTCTTGCCCCGGTTACAGCAGTGAAAATAGGCCGCACTTTCTTCACCATCATGATCGACGAAAGGCGGGCCCCACTGACGCGTATCATCCCCTTGCGGGCTTTCGATCTTGATAACCTCAGCACCAAGATCGGCAAGCGTTTGCCCGGCCAGCGGGCCCGCTAGGACCCGCGCCAATTCCACAACTTTCAAACCCGCAAGCGGCTGCATTCAGTATCTTTCAGATCATGCGAAAGGCTGATTAGCCCAGCTTCCCATCCAGAATATCAGCGAATTCGTCATAAACCATGTTTGAATACTGACGCCCGTCAATCATGAACGTCGGGGTCGAATTGATCGCGTCACGCTGGGCATTTTCCTGATACCAAGTGAACAAAGCCTCTGCTTTCGGCGCATCACTTAAGCAAGCGTCGAGTGTCTCATCGTCAAGTCCGGCCGTTTTGGCCAATTTGCGCAGGTCTTCGATGATGTCGGTAGGTTCACCAGATGCCAGCCATGCGCGCTGCTCTGCATAAAGCAGATCCGAGAACGCAAAGAAGAAATCAGAATCGTTGCTGCATCGCGCGATCATGGATGCCCACAAGCCCGGACGGTCAAAGTAGACCTCGCGATAGACAAATTTGACCTTACCGGTGTCGATGTAGTTTTCCTTGAGCGCCTTGAACTGGTTGGCGTGAAAAGACGCACAATGCGGACAGGTAAATGACGCATATTCGATCAGTTCGATGGGGGCCTCAGGATCGCCCTGTACCATCTCCATCACTTCCGGCAGTGCGCCGTCTGTGCTTTGCGCCATTGCGGCGCCGGGCAGAAGCCCCGTTTGCGGATCAGGCCGTGTGAGTGTCCAACCGGCACCCAAAGCCACCAAAGCGCCGCCGCCAGCGGTCAAGAGAGTTCTGCGTTTCATATCTACCTCTGATCAGAGTTTTGTTTTGTTAATACATTTGCGCCCAGCGCAGTCAGCGCTGCACGCAATTTTTCGTTTTCTATTTCACTAGATAAGTCTTTTGCCGCGGATTGCACTGCTGCATCGGGGGATTTCTTGACTTTTGGCGCAGGTGCAAAAGCCACGCGTCCTTCTGCAAAGCCTACCGGGGCGGTCTGAGTGATGCGTACGCGCGAAATCGCGCGATACCCATAACAGGCATTCACCTTCTCGCGTATTTGCTCTTTTTGCATTTCCAGCATCGGGGCGTGCGGGCCCGTTGTCAACAGCGTCAAAGTCGCGCCCATGCCACCCTTACCGTAGCTGACATTCACCGGCGTTGCGGTCTTTGCCGTCGCTTCGCCCACAACCTCGGACCAATGCGTCAGCAACCGCGTCACGGCAAAACCGCGATCTTCGCTGGCCTTGCGGATGCGGGTCTGCATCAATGTCGCGGCACGGGAAAATCCGCGTGTTGTGCTGGTGTGGCGTGGCTCTTTCATATCTAAGCCCTACTCTATGATGAAAGGCGCGCCAAGTCTGCGCGACAGATCGGTACGGGTAATAAACATTGCGTGACCTCAGTTCAGAGCTTTTAGCATGGTATGACATGCATGCGCGCGAAATGCCTTGGCGGGTTTCCCCTGCAGATCGGGCAGCAGGCGTATTGCCCGATCCCTACGCCGTCTGGATGTCAGAGGTCATGCTACAGCAAACAACAGTCGCTGCGGTGCGCGACTATCACACTAAATTTCTAGAAATTTGGCCCACCGTCCACGATCTTGCGGCAGCAGCTGATGCCGATGTGATGGCGGCGTGGGCAGGCCTTGGATACTATGCCCGCGCCCGCAATCTTCTTAAATGTGCACGAGCCGTTGTGGCAGAGCATCATGGGGTTTTTCCAAACACATACGACGCATTGCTTAAACTACCGGGTATTGGACCCTACACCGCTGCGGCCGTCGCAGCCATAGCGTTTGATCGCCCCGAAACCGTCGTCGATGGCAATGTTGAGCGGGTCATGGCCCGGCTTTACGATATCCACGCACCACTGCCCGGATCAAAGGGTGCACTAACCAAGAAAGCCCAAGCGCTCACCCCACAAGAAAGGCCGGGTGACTACGCCCAAGCCGTCATGGATCTTGGCGCCACGATCTGCACACCGCGCAGCCCCGCCTGCGGAATTTGCCCGTGGCGCGACCCGTGTGCGGCACGGGTGGCGGGCACTGCTGCCGAACTGCCCAAAAAGACGCCCAAGAAAAAGACGCCAACGCGTCTGGGCATTGTCTACGTTGCGCGCCGCCTTGATGGCGCCTGGCTGCTGGAAACCCGCCCTGAAAACGGCCTGCTTGGGGGGATGTTAGGTTGGCCGGGGTCTGATTGGAGCGATGATCCGGTCCCGTCCCCGCCCTTTGACGCCGCTTGGATCCCGCTGAAGGAAGAGGCGCGTCATACGTTCACGCATTTTCATCTGCGGCTGCAGATTATGACAGTGCGTGCCGGCTTGGACGTCGCGCCAAAGCGGGGACGGTTCCTGACACCGGCCGACTTCAGCCCTTCAGCGCTGCCGACGGCGATGCGAAAGGCGTTCGATCTCGCGCATGTGACGTTACGCGATATTTGAGAATTTGAGTTCAGACGCCTAGACTACCGAAAAGTCAGCGCGAGGCCTGTTATGACAGCTATTCCCGGAACGCCCAAGATCGCCCGTTTGACGACGGCACTCCCTTTCTGGCTGTCCTTGGTCTTGGTTCCGCTGGCCATTTTCGCAGCGGTTCAAGGCGGCTGGGCCATTGCGCTCCTGCCTCTCTCGACATGGTATCTCTTTACGGGTCTCGACTATGTCGTCGGCAAAAACACCGAAAATCCTGATCTCGATACACCGGATGACCAATTGATCTGGTATCGTCTGATCACCCTGCTTTGGGCCCCGATACAGATCATCACAATTTTTGGCATCATGGCCTACGTCTTGCAAAGCGGTCACCTGCATTGGGTGGAGGAATGGGCCTTGTTTGCCGCCCTCGGCATTTTGTCTGGGACAATCGGGATCACCTATAGCCATGAACTTATGCATCAAAAGCCGAAGCTGGAACGCTGGATTGCTGACATCTTGCTCGCTTCGGTGCTTTATTCGCATTTCCGCTCAGAGCATCTGCTGGTCCATCATCGCTACATCGGCACCCCACGTGACCCGGTGACCGCACGCTATGGCGAAAGCTTTTACCGGTTCTTTCCACGCGTCTTATATCAGTCGCTTGTGTCATCCTTTAAGGCCGAAAAAGGAATGTTGGCGCGCAAGAGCCTGCCCTGGTTTCATCAGTCCAATCCATTCTGGCTTTATCTTGGGCTACAAGCAGGGTTCGTTCTTCTGGCATGGCTGATTGGTGGCGGCTGGGGCGTATTCCTGTTTACCGTCCAAGCTTTCTGGGCGATCTTCCAGCTCGAGTTGGTTGACTATGTCGAACACTACGGGCTGACCCGCAAACATCTTGGTGATGGCAAATATGAACATGTGCTGCCGCGCCATTCATGGAACGCATCACAACAGGCCTCCAACTGGTTACTGATCAATCTACAGCGGCACTCTGACCACCATTATAAACCCAATCGCCGGTTCCCACTGTTGCAGACCTATGGGGACGATGAGGCACCGCAGCTGCCATATGGCTATCCGCTGATGACAATGATGGCCCTGATCCCGACGGTGTGGCGCAAGATGATGGATCCTCGGGTGAAGGACTGGCGGGCACGGTACTATCCTGAGATCGAGGATTGGGGACCATATAGGTCGGCGACTAACCCGATGCCGCGGTAGCATTCGTAGGCGGATCATCTTCATCAATAGGTCAATTTTGTTGCGCCCGATGGCAACTATCCTCTAACAGACTGGTATCGTTTCCGCATTTGTGCGGCCATAGTTTTATTGATGAAAGAGTTTAAGAATGACCCAGCCGACTCATGCTCCGGTGCGCCAGAGGCTTGATATTTTTGATGGGCTACGTGGGCATCTGCTCATCGGTATGCTTGTCGCACATCTGAGTTTTCAACAGGGTTTGGGTTGGTTAGGACATGTGCATCACTACAAGGTTATTCGCCTCTATGACGCGGAATTCTTTGTCCTGATTGCAGGGCTCCTCGTTGGGTATTTGTGGTCAAACGTGTATAAGGACGCTGCTGCACGCCGCAAATTCGTGGTTAATCGGCTTGCTACGATATACCGCTACTATGTCCTGTCAGCTCTGCCGTTTCTGGCTTTCTCACTGGCATCCGGGGCCTCACTCATCGAAAGCTTGCTTGGGGTCACATTCATGCAGCTTGGCGGCTGGTTCTCGGACATTCTGCCGATCTATTTCACTTGCTTTATTCTCCTGCTGCCTTTCGCTGCCATTCAGGCACTAAATAGGCCTGCGTTGATGTTTGTAACGTCGCTGGTCATCTACACCGTATCGCAGGTCACAAACCTCAACGGCTTTTTGGGAAGTTCCGGCGCGTTTGTGGCGTTTGACATCGCAGCATGGCAATTTCTGTTTGTATGTTCAATTCTGGTTGGGCAGCGTCTTCTCGCAGTACAACAAGCCATTCGCCACTCAGATGCACGTTTGACCGCAGCCGTTCTACTATGTCTGATTGCTGTATCAGTGGTGCTGCGACAGAATGATTTCTACCCTGATCCACTGCAATTTTCTGTCTCATTGACACGCAACGCGTCTCGCATGGGGCTGCATCCTCTGTTCCTTTTCCACATCACTCTCGTTGCATTAGGTGTCGCAATCATCCTGATCAGAGAAGATGGATGGTTACGTCCTCTACACCGACTGATCCATTGGTATTTTAGCCTGTCGATCATCCGGAACGTTGGCAAATACTCGATCCAAATGTTCGTTCTGCATGTCTACATCATGGCACTCTACAAGATCGGCTTCCAAGAGGTCTCGCAAACTATCAAGATCAGCTTTGCAGTCTTTTGGATCAGCTTCTTCATCGCGGTGCCCAGTTTATGGATCGTATACAAGAGAACTATGATCGCCTCTGCCGTTAAAAGCTGAAAAAACCCCGCCATCACTTGGGATGGCGGGGGAAAGTTAGTGCATACGGACCTCTCCACCATGGAAAGGCTTGCCGCAGGCACCGGCGGTATCAACTTTGGTGAAACTTAATGCTTCGCCATCTCTGAGCGGATCTGCTGACGCAGCAGATCAATGGGCACCTTTTGCCCGTCGCGTTTAAACTGCCAATAGGTCCAGCCGTTACAGCTTGGCGCACCTTCAAGGTGGGCCCCGACCTGATGGATTGATCCTTTGATATCGTCACCGATCAACGTGCCATCGGCACGGACCTTTGCTTTGTGACGTCCGTTCATGCTCCACAATTCTTCGCCGGGGCGCAGCATGCCGCGTTCAACCAGTACACCAAAAGCGACGCGTGGTTCTGCGCGTTTGGAGGTCGAGACCTGCAAGGCCTCATTGTCGAATTTGCGGGTGTTCCTGATGCGTTTCTCGGCCACCTTGCGGTAAGCTTCTTCACGTTCAATTCCGATGAAATCGCGACCCAGCATCTTGGCGACAGCACCCGTCGTGCCAGTCCCGAAGAAGGGATCAAGGACCACATCGCCGGGGTTCGTGGTGGCAACCAGAACGCGGTGCAACAGGGACTGCGGTTTTTGAGTGGGGTGGGCTTTGTCTCCGGCTTCATTCTTCAGCCGCTCGTGACCGGTGCAGATGGGCAGAACCCAGTCCGACCGCATTTGCACGCCCTCGTTGAGGGCTTTCAGCGCTTCGTAATTGAAGGTGTATTTGCTGGCCTCTTCTTTCGAGGCCCAGATCAGTGTTTCATGGGCGTTGGTCAGGCGCTTGCCCCGGAAATTCGGCATCGGGTTCGATTTGCGCCAGACCACATCATTGAGGATCCAGAACCCTTGGTTCTGCAGCTCAGCACCCATGCGGAATACGTTGTGATAGCTGCCAATAACCCAGATCGCGCCATTGGGTTTCAGCAGGCGGCGGGCCGCGGCCAGCCATTCTTTGGTGAACTTGTCATAGACTTTAAAGCTATCGAATTGGTCCCAAGCATCATCAACGGCATCAACCTTGGAATTGTCGGGGCGATGCAGATCACCCTTCAATTGCAGGTTATAGGGGGGATCAGCAAAGATCAGGTCGACAGAACCCGCAGGCAGACTGTTCATCACTTCGATGCAGTCGCCGTCAACAATCGTGTTCAGGGGAAGCGCTTGCGCCTCCTGTGCTTTCGTCTTGGTCTTCATAACTTGCCTCTAAGCCCCGGCGGGTGTCCCGCTCTTTGGTTGAGCCCAATGTGAGTCAGAGGTGATTCCAAGTCAAAAGCATTATTGATTCAGTGGGTTAGGTTTTCGTCTTGATACAAGATGTTGTGTATCGGTTTGAACGAACGCCTATGGTGTTCGGTAACCCCATGTTGCTCTAACCCCAATTTATGTTGGGCTGTCGGGTATCCTGCGTTCTTTTCCCAGCCGTAGTGGGGGTGCTGTTGCGCCAATGTCACCATGTGGCGATCACGCCACACCTTGGCCATGATGGAGGCCGCCGCGATGCTCAAACTGCGCGCGTCACCTTTGATGATTGCCTCTGACGAAACGACCAAATCACGAGGGATCACGTTGCCATCAATCAAGGCGTGATCTGGGGTTTGCTGCAAACCAGCGACCGCACGCACCATCGCGATATGGGACGCGCGTAAAATGTTGTATTCGTCGATTTCTGCGACAGTCGCCTCTGCGATGGATACATCTGCCGCAATGCGCAACTCATCATAAAGCGCATCACGCCGCCTGGCGGTCAGTTTCTTGCTGTCGTTCAAACCGTCGGGGATGTTTTTTGGATCAAGGATCACAGCGGCCGCGACAACAGGGCCCGCCAAAGGCCCGCGCCCAACCTCATCAACGCCTGCAACGCACATCAAACCACGGTCCTGTGCGGTTTTCTCAAAACTGAAATCAGGTTTGGTCATGTGGGTAGTCACCAGATGCCAACGATGACTTCAAGGAAAAAGGGGCAGAGAGCCATGTCCAACCTCTCTGCCCCATGACGGGTGCCTGGTCCTTTACGCACTACTCTGCGCGCTCATTGACAGACCAGACACCCAAGGTGGCGCGGTAACCGGGGCATGGAACCGCGCTTTGGTACAGCGTCTTAGTGACGCCGATCTGAACGGAAACCTTGTTCGTGCAGGCAATGCGGGTCAAAGCCTCGACGCGGGCCGTCGTTGGTGTAGACGCGAACGGCACAACGCGCAGGTAAGCGGCGCAGATGACGGTAGTTGCGTTCAAGGCAACGCTGGCCAAACAGACGCTGGTGACCAAAGCGGGTTTCAACTGTGCGCAAACACGTATGCGGCAGCGCACGACGTCGGTCCTGATTGCTTTGGTGTTGGCGATTAAGCGTGGACCAATTATTGGTGCGGTTGGTCCAAGTTCTGTCATGCCGGTCATGTGCTGGCGTGCTGCGGTCACGATCCCGGTTTTCGTCAATTGCCGCACCAATCACGGCAATGGCGGCCAGTCCGATGAGCAACTTGCTCATATCTTCGCGGTTCACTCCCTGCGCCTGCAAGGGTGCTGTGGTGGCCAAGGTGAATGACAAAGCAGTAACCCCTGCGATCAATCGTCTAAACATTTGGTCGTCCTTTCGGTTCGTATGCCGTTGCGGTGGCGATGAACCGAAATTGGGGCGAACCTAGCTTGCCAAACAATAACGGGGGATGGTTATGCGATTGCCATCGCGATAACATGAGACGTTATTGAATATCAGGGCAGCTTTGGATCAGGTTGGCGACATGAAACAGCTTTCTTTCTCATTCATGGCTCTGATGTTGAGTGCAACCGTCGCCCAAGCGGCTTGTTATGCTGACTATAAGGCTAAGCAAGACAACCCTTTGCGGCTCCATTACGGGGTTGTAGAGGTGCGGGGCGATTGCTCGGTCGGATCAGCAGAAGGGCAATTGCGTGACCGCTTGGCAAGTGACGGGTGGCAGCTATTGAATGTGCTGGGCGTCTTTGATGACGCAGGCCTTGATGAAAGAAAGGACAGCGCAGGTGAGTTCTTCCTCCGCTACTGAAGCACGCGAAATCGGTAACAAGATCGTCGTCGCAGGGATTGCAGCGATAGTCTTGATCTTGGCGATTGCGGCTGTGCTGCTGTTTATCAACCTGCCCGACGCCAACGCATTCAACATGCGGGTTGAAAGGCTTTTTGTTGAGAACGACAATCTGACCGGCAATGCCGAAATCAAATTGCTTGAGATCCTTGCCGGGTCTGGCACAGCATTCTCGGACACGCTGGCATCTTATCGGTTCGTTATCTTCGTTTTGCTGATTTTTGCGACCGCACTGTTGGTTGCAGCGGTGGCTTTCCTTGTCATGCTGATCGCCCTGAACCGCCGGATGGGTCGGATTGAACGGCAGGGCATCGAAGTAAATTCACTGACGATCAGCCGTGACCAAAAGGCCGTTTACCTCAATGATTTTGAATTCAAGTTGACCGATGCCGCGATTGAAACACTGTCTGTTCTTGCCGAGGCCCGGATGGATGATGAGGTCATGACCGGTGCCGAGATCGAAGGCGTGATTTCAGGCCGAAACGCAGCGGACTGCGACGAAGCAGCGGGTGCCACTCGAATCAAGAGGTTACGCGACACGCTTGGGAATCAGATGATGAGTGAACTTTTGGTTAAGAATATCGCTCGAAAAGGCTATGTCTTGGCGATCGACAAAGACGTTATCCGCATGATCTAGCTGATATCGCTTTAAAATTTCACCGATCAGTCTCATTTGCAGAAAAAAGATTCTACCTTAAGTTGATATCCGCATCTTTTGTTAACTATCTGCTAAGGTTTTGTACGTTTGCCCTTAGTTTGGAAAAAATTTGCCTAACTTTGCGCACATTTCCATAACCATATGCATCGTACGGTAATAGTTAAATGGGTCCCTGTAGACGCAATTGTAAGTAATGCGCGCACCGACCTTGCAGGAGTAAATAGATGATGAAGAAGTGGAATAGCACTGCATTGGGCATGCTTACGTTGGTTGGGAGCTTATCGCTCGCCAGCACTGCATTCGCGCAAGAGGTTACTCTGACCTCAAGCGATGGCACGGTGAATATGACTGGTGACTTTGTTGATTTTCGCGACAACGCGTACATCATCAGCACTGCGTTGGGCGAATTGCGGGTTTCTGCAAGCCGTGTGAACTGCGAAGGTGCTGCATGTCCTGATCTTGGTGGTGGCGAAGTCGACATCAAAATTGCGGGGTCCGACACTGTTGGTCTCGGTCTTATGCCACTGCTGCTGGAAGGCTACGCTGGCTCGATTGATGCGGCAGCCGAATTGGTTAACACCGGTAACGACGAAGACATTGTCGCGGATTTGATCGGTGATCAGGGCTTTGGCGACGAATTGGCAAGCATCCTTGTTAACTCTACAACGTCCGGTGACGGTTTCTCGCAGCTACTTAATCGCGCAACTGAAATCAGCATGTCATCGCGCCGCATTCGCCCAGATGAAGCACGCGCCTTGCGCGGCGATGGGGCCGGCAACATGGTTAGCCCGACGCAAGAACATATTATTGCGGTCGATAGCCTTGTGTTGGTGACTAACCCAGCAAATCCAATTGAAACGCTAACAACAGAACAGGTTCGCCAGATCTATACTGGTGAGATCACAAACTGGTCAGCAGTTGGTGGTCCGGACCTTGCGATTACGGTGGTTGGTCGCCAGCCAGACTCTGGTACACGAGGTGTTTTTGAAGATCGCATCTTTGGTGATATCGAAGCCTTGGACGCACCTGGAAAAGTGATTGCCGCAACAAACAGTGAAGCATCCCAGATCGTTAATGCTGAGGAAGGTGCGGTTGCGTATGTAGGTTATGCCTTCCAACGTGGTGCGAACGCACTAAGCCTGATCAACGAATGCGGGATCGCAATGGCCCCGGATGCGTTCTCAGCACGCACGGAAGAGTATGCACTTCAACGCCGTCTGTATCTTTACACACGTGAAGACACGACCAGCGACAAGTCCCGACAGTTTCTTGAGTATGCAACATCTGACCAAGCGGATAGCCTGATCGGCAAAGCAGGCTTTATTGGCTTTGCTGTTGATCGTCGTGAACAATCGCTGGAAAGCGGTCGCGCACTTTCTCTCTTGGATCCAAATGTTGACGCCTACGAGGCCGGCTTCATGCGCGAAATGCTTGGCCAGATGGTTGACTTTGATCGTCTGTCAACAACCTTCCGTTTCCGCACCGGTTCGGCGCAGCTGGATGAGCGTGGTCGGATCGACAAAGATCGTTTGATCACCTACCTGGCGACACAGCCGGCTGGCACCGAAGTACTGATGGTTGGCTTTACTGATGACGTAGGACAGTTCGACGGCAACCTTGGTTTGTCACAGCAACGTGCAGCGCAAGTTGCCGAAGAACTGCGCACAACAGCAGCTGGCCGTCTCGACGATATTACGATTTCATCCGTCGGTTTTGGTGAAATTGCACCGTCAGGCTGCAACACCAGCGATGAAGGCCGCCGGATCAACCGTCGTGTCGAGGTTTGGATCAAGTCACCCTCCTGACCTGAACCTTACTCGATTCATTGATGTTTGCCAAAGCGACGTCCGGCGAAACCTTTTCAAGTACGCAATTTGCGAAGTTTGAAAAGTTTTGCCGGACAACGCGATGACAAGCATGACAGAGGAATACTATGACATATATGCCCACACTCTTTCAGAAGATGTCTGGCTCGCGGCAAACCGCAGCAAAGACACTTCGCAGAATTGCCTCACTCACTGCACTCTCACTGGCGATGACAACTGGCGCGCATGCCCAAAGCATCGCATCGGACGTCGGAGCCAGCGAACGCATCAACGTCGCCGGTCAGCTTGGTACACTCAGCCAACGCATCATCGCATCTGCATGCAACGTAAGCTCCGGTATCTCTGTCCGTGAAAGCCAAGCCGTTCTGCAGATCTCATCTGATCAGTTCTCGCGGATCAGCGACGCATTGCTGATGGGAAATCGCAGCTTTGGTATCTTGGGCGAGGAAACACGCCCGCGCACATTGTTCGTCATCAACCGCTTAAACGAAGCCTGGGGCCCGTTGCTGGATCAGGCAGTTGCGACAGAAGTTGGTTCGAACGACACAACCACTATCGGTGATCTGGCTGCGCAAAGCGATCCGTTGCTTGATACGGCCAATATTCTGGTCTCCGAAATCACCGGCCAATATGCCGACCCCGTTGCGCTGCTGCATGCGGACGCTCTGTTGATCGACTTTGCCGGACGTCAACGCATGCTTGCGGCACGCATGTCAAAAGACATCTGCTTGATTGCATCAGGTGTTGGTGCCGAAGAAGCCAAGGTCGATTTAGCACAAACTCGTGCGCTGTTCAGTGACACGCTGGCTGCTTTGCGCAACGGTCTGCCCAGTGTCGGCGTGCGCCCACCACCGACCGACAAAATCGCCGATGGCCT
This sequence comes from Yoonia sp. JB2-21, assembly GCF_055693545.1. Lineage (NCBI taxonomy): Bacteria > Pseudomonadati > Pseudomonadota > Alphaproteobacteria > Rhodobacterales > Paracoccaceae > Yoonia > Yoonia sp. JB2-21. Next base: position 1,974,720 of record NZ_JBVFUC010000001.1, on the reverse strand, counting down.
TGCTTTTGTTCAAGAAGAATGGGACGCAATGCAACCCCTGATTGACAACGCACTGGCTGGGGACACATTGGACACGGCTGCGCGCCAGCGGGTCTACTTTGCCTTTTTAGGCATCGAGTCAAGAATGAACAATGTAGTTGTTTCTTACGATAGGAACTCGAAGCTGGGTCTCTGATCAACAGGATTCGAGTGAAAAAGAGGTGGCGGGATCAAATCCGCCACCTCTTTTCTTTTGAGGCATCCACTTAACGGCGCAGCGTATCACCGGCAGACAGCGTGGGATCCAACGTGACGACAGGGCCATCTACCGCCGTGCCGCCACTATTCAAAGCCGCAACGATCTGCGCGGCCCGCACGCCAATGTCCCGTCGACGCGCATCCATGGTGGCAAGTTGCCGTGGCAACCCATCCAGCAACTCTACGCCGTTGAACGCTGCCAACCCTATTTTGCCGGGCACATCGATTCCAGTTTCAAGCAGATAGAGCAATCCGCCGGCACCAATCATGTCATTGGAGTAATAGAGAAAGTCCAAATCAGGCGTCCGCTCTATCATCTTTGCCGTCATCTCACGGCCCTTGGCAAGCGCAGAGCCGCCTGAATAGAATTCCTGATCGGCAATCTCTATGCCAGCCTTGGCCAGCGTTCGAGTAAAGCCCTCGAACCGCTTACGGGCGCGGTGATCCAACGGCATCTTCGTGCCCATAAAGCCGATCCGCTTATAGCCAGCCGCGATGATTTCCTCTGCCATCTTACGCCCGGCACGCCTATGCGAGATGCCCACGCAATAGTCGATAGGCTCGCCATCTGTATCCATGATCTCTACCACGGGGATGCCAGCCTGCTGTAGCATTGCTTGCGACGCTTCCGAATGCTCCAACCCGGCGATGATAACGCCGGAAGGCCGCCACGAGAGCATTTCAAACAGTACCTTTTCTTCCTTTTCGGGCAAATAATCGGTCACGCCAACAACAGGCTGAAGATCTGTATCCTCTAAAACCTCTGAAATACCCGAGAGCACCTCTGGAAAGACCATATTGCCCAACGAAGGAATGATAACGGCCACAAGATTGACCCGTTGAGAGGCAAGCGCACCAGCAATCTTGTTCGGGACGTAACCCAGGCGTTTGGCCGCATCCTGTACCTTTGTCCGGGTCGCCGCGCTGACGTCACCCTTATTGCGCAAGACCCGGCTCACGGTCATTTCGCTGACACCGGATGCCTCTGAAACATCGCGCAGGGTCAAAGGGCGCTTGGTTTGATTTGTCAAAAGAGCAGTCCTGTCAGTCGTTTCCTCATTGTTAACGAGGGTTGGTCACAAAAGCCAGATCAGCTTGGCCGTTGACCACACACACAAACGCAGGCATTCCATTGCGCGAAATGGCCCCGTGGCTCAACTGGATAGAGCAGCCCCCTCCTAAGGGGCAGGTTGCAGGTTCGAATCCTGCCGGGGTCGCCAGCACTTTTTCAGCGCGCGTTTTCGTATGGCACAGACGATTTGCGGCCCATGCCGGTATAGGCTTCAAAACCCGCGTCCAATGCATAATCGCACGAGTACATGTTGCGCAAATCTGCCATGCGTGGCGATGCCATGCGGCCTGCCATATCGCGTAGATCCAATGCGCGGAATTCGTTCCACTCTGTAAGCAAAACGACAGCGTCTGCACCTGCCACTGCCTCATAGGCATCATCAAACCACGTGACGTTTGGCAACAAAGCATCAGCCTCGCGGAATGCTTGAGGGTCGACGACACGAACATTGGCGCCCATGCCAACAAGCGCAGGCACAACCGTGAGCGCGGGCGCATCACGCATGTCGTCCGTGTCAGGTTTGAAGGTCAGCCCCAGCACCACAATTGTCTTGTCTCTCAATTTTTCATCACAGAGATCGACAATCTTGTCGATCATCAGACGTTTGACTTCTTCATTTACCTTGATGACCGTTTCGACGATCTGCAAAGGAACGGCATGGTCCTGCCCGATGCGTGCCAGTGCCTTGGTGTCTTTTGGAAAGCATGAGCCGCCGTATCCCGGACCCGCTTGTAAGAATTTGGGGCCAATCCTGCTGTCGAAGCCCATACCATTGGCTACGTCTTTCACGTCAGCGCCGGTCCGTTCGCACAACATCGCGATTTCATTGATAAACGTCACCTTGGTCGCCAGAAAGGCGTTCGCCGCATATTTGATCATTTCGGCGGTCTCAAGATCGGTCGTCAGCACCGGGTAATCGCGCAAGGACAGCGGGCGATAGACCTCCTGCATCACCTCATCACCCCGCTCTGATTGGACGCCGACGACCACACGGTCGGGATGCATAAAGTCATCAATCGCCGCCCCTTCACGCAGGAATTCAGGGTTCGAAACAACGTCACACGCCAAATCAGGCCGCGTTTCTTTCAGTAGGTCCGCAACCTTCTGGTTCGTGCCAACCGGAACGGTCGATTTGATCACAATCACAGTCGGGCGGGTCAGCACCTCTGCCACTTCTTTGACCGCACCAAAAACAAAGCTAAGGTCTGCGTGGCCGTCGCCCCGACGGCTGGGTGTGCCTACAGCAATAAACACCGCTTCAGCATCTCGGGTGGCGGCCTGAAGGTCATCGGTAAAGGACAGACGGTTGGCCGCAATGTTACGCGCCATCAACGTGTCCAGCCCCGGTTCAAATATCGGAGTTTCGCCGGCGCGCAGTGTCGCAAGCTTGTCCTGATTTTTGTCAACGCAGATGACCTCGTGCCCGAAGTCAGAAAAACACACCCCCGATACAAGACCGACGTATCCGGTCCCAATCATTGCAATTTTCATTTGCGTCTCACTTTCTTGCACCGCCTGCGTATCGCCTCCTTATCGTCGGAGTTGCAGAGGCTTGCAAGAAACTGTCGCTAGAGCAGACCATTGGGCAGCGGTTGTTCGTTTGCCGTATTCACCCTGCGAAACCAGAGCGTCAGCATGGTTGAGGTAATGACAATGAACAGGGAATAGAGGACCGGTACGGCCATGACCGCCTGCGCCTCCGTCCCCGCGAAAGTAAATGCGATAATGGCAATGGCCAGCGGGCCGTTCTGGATACCTGTTTCAAGCGCTACGGTTCTTGCATTCCGCGGATGCAAGCGCAGCAGGATCGAAAATCCGTAGCCCAGCGCAAAGCCAAAAAGCCCCAACACAATAGAGCCCACGTAGGTCGCCCAAGTCGTCGTCAGCAAAAATTCCCAGTTCCGGGGGATCCAGGACACGATCAGGAACAGGATAAAGAAAATCGCCAGCATCGACCCCATGAATTCGGTCACCGCCCCCACATTGGCATTCAGCTTGCGCAAGACCATGCCGATAGCGACGGGAACAAGCAGCAAAACAAGGGTCGCAATGATGTTTTCGCGCGGGATATCCAGATCAAGCGCACCGGCATAAAGCACCAGCACAAGCGGGATCAGGATCACGCCAAACACCGTAGAGGTCACTGTCATCAGCACAGAGAGCGCCAAATTCCCCTTGGAGAAATAGGTAAAGATGTTGGACGTCGTACCCCCCGGCATACAGGCCATGATCAGAATACCGATCTTGATGGTATCCGAAACCGGCAAGGTCGTGGCCAAGAGAAAGCCGATCAGCGGCATAAACCCATATTGCGAAACAACCCCGATCATCAAGCCATACGGCCGTTTCAGGGCAAGTGTGAAATCACGCGGGGTCAGGGACGCGCCCATGCCCAGCATAATCACGAAAATCATCAGCGCCAGAATGGCCTGTTCAAGTGGTCCAACCATTATGCGTTCTCCACTTTGGCTTGTTCTTCGGCGCGCAGGTCTTTGCGCAGGATTTTCCCGACGTTCGATTTTGGCAACTCGTCGCGGAATTCAACCGCTTTGGGTACCTTATAGGCCGTCAGATGTTCCTTGCAGTAGGCGCGCACAGCGTCCTTATCGAGCGTTTCATCGCGCTTGACGATAAATGCTTTCACTGCCTCACCGGATGCGCCATCTGGCACACCGATAACAGCAACCTCTTCAACGCCCGGGTGGGCCGCGATCGTGTCTTCGATCTCATTTGGGTAGACGTTGAAACCAGAGACAAGGATCATATCCTTTTTCCGGTCAACGATCCGAAAATACCCATCGGCCTCCATAACACCAATATCACCCGTCAGCAGCCAACCGTTTTGCAAGGTCTTTGCGGTTTCCTCGGGCTTGTTCCAATAACCCTTCATGACCTGCGGACCCTTAGCGATCAGTTCACCCGGCTCGCCCTGTGGCACGTCCACGCCATCTTCATCGACACATTTCAGATCCGTCGAGGGCAGTGGCACCCCAATCGAATTTAAACGGCTTTTACCATAGGGGTTGAAGGTCAGAATAGGTGACGACTCGGTCAGTCCATACCCTTCAAGCAACGGTTTTCCGGTCAACTCTTCCCAGCGTTCAGCAACAACACCTTGCGTTGCCATCCCACCCGAGGATGCGAATTTAAGGTGCTTGGGCGGTGTGTCCTGAAACCAGATTTCGCCGTTCAACCCATTGAAAAGCGTATTCACGCCGCTCAGCCAAGTGATCTTGTAGTTCTCGAATGCGCGCTTGAGGTTACTCAACGGGCGCGGGTTGGGAATCAGAATATTGTGGGCTCCTTGCGAATACAGGCCAAGGAAATTCACAGTGAACGCAAACACATGATAGAGCGGCAGAGCCGTCAGGGCGACTTCCTTACCCTTCTCGAACTGCTCGATCAGCTCCATTGTTTGTTCCATATTCATCAGAATATTCGTGTGGGTCAGCATCGCACCCTTCGACACACCCGTCGTCCCGCCTGTATACTGCAGGCAAGCAACGTCATCCGGCTCAATTGTGCTGCGGTACTCTTCAAGGGCGTTGTGCATTTCGGCCTGTTTGGCGCGACCTGCTTTGACGGCGTCAGGCAGACGAATATGCGGGATCGTGATCGGCTGAATTGTCTTGTCCCAGTATTTCTGAACCAGACCAACAATACCCCGTGGCATCGCGGGCAGATATTCGGCCACGCGGGTCACAATCACATTGGGGATCGGGTGCCCCTGCATCGCTTCGACCAGCTTGTCGGCAAACATGTCGACCACGACGATGGCTGCGGGCTCTGCATCAGCAAACTGCTTTGCCATTTCTTCGGGCGTATAAAGCGGATTGACGTTGACCAACACACAGCCAGCTTTGAAAATCGCCATTGCTGCGATGGGGTAAGCCAGGCAATTTGGCACCTGAATGGCAACGCGATCACCAGTGTTCAGGCCTGCAGTTTCCCGCAGATAAACCGCCAGCGCATTCGACATCTCATCGGCCTGCGCGTAGGTCAGCGTGCCATTCATCCCGTTGGGCAAGCAGGTCGTAAATGCGGGCAGCGCGCCAAAAGTATCCGCAGTCGCGCTAATGAAATCACCTATTGTACGATACTGAGACGCATCAATGGTCTTGCGGACCGACGGGCCATAAAAGGCCGTCCACGGACGTGTCTGATCTTGCACTGACTTCCTCCCAAAAGCGTTTGGAGAAGCTTAGCTGGTCTGAGCACTTTGTGAAGGGCTTGCGTTCCATTCCAGATGTCAATGACCCAACGTTTCGTCCGGCCCGTTGGTCGCACCACCCTTGTGGTGGCTCATTCTTACGTGTCTATCAATGCGCGCTGTTGAATACCGTGCGCAATGCGTTCAACCCATTGGCAAGCATATCCTGCGCAAGAGCATGGCTTTCTGCTTCTACGTAAAGCCGAAACTCTGGTGCATTACCGGATGGGCGCAGATGCAAAATGCGACCCGACTGCATGGTCAGCCGGACGCCATCTGTCCTATCCATCGAGATGGGAACGTCAGAAAAACCCATGAAGAATGACAGCCGCGCCTCAACGTCCGTTGTGATCTGATGTACAAAGTCCTTTGCCTCATCAGGGTCCACACCTTCCAACCGATCCGTTGCCGTGAAACGGGCCGGCTGTTCCGCGACGCAGCGCGCAACACCAGTGCTGCGTGCAACATGCAGGACGGTCAGGATCGGCAGCAATGCGTCGCGTGTCATCAAAGGACTGATGTTGGCCGATGGTCCTGTTGCCGTGTAGCCCAAAAGAAACCCGCCATTGGCTTCGTATCCGGCGGCGTTGTTTTGTGCCATCGCTGCGATAACGAACGGTGATCCGATCTTGGTGCGTATCACATGGGCAAAGCTCCCGGACGCTTCGACCCCTGTATTGGATGAAACTGGCGTGACGACAGTTTCAGCCGCCAAATAGGTCGCAGTGATTTGCCCAAGAATATCACCCGGAACAACCGCACCGTTTTCATCCGTCAGAAGGGGGCGATCACCATCAGCGTCAGTCGATACGATCGCATCACAACGGTGGGTCACTGCCCAATCAGCCAGTTGTTGGCGCAAAGTGGGCGACAAGGCTTCGGTATCAATCGGAATGAACACATCGGACCGCCCAAGACGAACAACATCGGCGCCCAAATCCGACAGAAGCGACACCATCAAATCACGCCCCACTGCACTATGCTGATAAAGGCCAATCCTTTGGCCTTGTAGCGTATCCGCAAATGCGCGCTGCATACGGTTAGCATAGTTTTCGCCAACATCATGGCGCTCAAACATACGGCCCTGCTGGGTTACTGGTGCCGCAAGCCCCAGTGAAGCGTTGATATTGACCTCATCCGCCTTGGTGATTTCGCCATCTATTGAATAGAATTTCAAACCGTTACGATCTGCGGGAATATGACTGCCCGTGATCATGATAGCGCCTGATCCACCCTCTGATGCAGCAAGTGCCAAGGCTGGGACCGGAACAGCCCCACACCAAACGGCCTCGACCCCACATCCAACGACGGCATCTTGCACAATTCTGGCAATAGGCGCGGACGAGCTGCGCAGATCATGGCCGATCAAAACGCCTTGCCCCACGGGACAGGCCGCCAGAAACGCAGCAACATAATCTTCCACCAACGCAGGCGTCAGGGCGGATACCAAACCACGCAGTCCACTCGTTCCAAATTTTGGTCGCATTGGGTATGCCCTTATGTTGCGCGCACCTTAAAGTTGAACTCCCCATTCGCCTACTGAATTCTGTGGTTCAATCCACCGGTTGCACTTACCCACCTCAATTGAGTAGTCGCTGGTGTGAAGGGAAGCGGCATGGATATCAAAGCAGTAGCGATGGGGCTTGCCTTCGCATTGATGTGGTCGTCGGCCTTTACGTCGGCACGCGTGATTGTCGAATACGCCCCACCACTCAGCGCATTGGCGCTCCGGTTCCTGATTTCAGGCCTGATCGGCGTCGTGATCGCTTGGGCGTTGGGTCAGTCAGCGCGACTAAGCCGTAAGCAATGGCTTGGCGTGGTGATCTTTGGCGTCTGTCAAAACGCGCTCTATCTGGGTCTCAACTTTGTTGCCATGCAAACGATCCCGGCGTCTCTGGCAGCAATCATCGCATCCACCATGCCCTTGTTGGTGGCACTCGCGGGCTGGCTTGTCTTTGGCACAAAGGTTCGCCCTTTGGGCATTGCAGGCCTTGTGGCGGGTGTGATCGGCGTTGTGTTGATCATGGGCGCGCGGTTGCAAGGCGGTGCTGATGTTTTCGGGCTCTTACTCTGCATCATCGGTGTCGTTTCCCTGACCATTGCCACCTTGGCGGTACTCGGCGCGTCATCAGGCGGCAATGTGCTGATGATTGTCGGGCTACAAATGCTGGTAGGCAGCGCTCTGCTTTGGGTGCCTGCGCTAACCATCGAAGTTTGGGACTTTACATGGAACTGGCAACTGGTTGCTGCGTTCGTTTATACAACATTGGTGCCCGGTCTGGCCGCGACATTGGTGTGGTTCTTGCTGGTGGGACGGATCGGCGCGGTAAAAGCCTCGACCTTTCACTTTCTCAATCCGTTTCTGGGGGTCGCCATTGCCGCTGCCTTGCTGGGCGAGACAATCGGCATGCTCGACATCATCGGCGTTGCGATTATCGCGGGCGGGATCCTCGCGGTGCAGCTGTCCAAGCAATAGGGTGCGGCGTGATGCGTCCTACCATCCGCTTGGCGCAGCATCCAGTTCTTGGGCAAGCTGATCCAGAAACCCGCGCATCACCTCTGCGCGTTCGCGTGCAAGTCTTTTCCCGCCTTGTGTTTGCATGGTGTCAGGCAGGCGCAGCAATTTGCAGGCAAAATGATCAAGCGCGTATTGCGCATCATCCAGCGACCTGCTGCTTGCAAAGGGGTCTTCGTCATCAAAAAGCGGTCGGTTGAGGGCACCCGAGACAGCAAAGCAGCGGGCAATACCAATCGCGCCGAGGGCCTCGATCCGGTCCGCGTCCTGCACAATCCGCGCTTCCAATGTGCGTGGTGGGGTTTTGGCAGAAAAGCTATGCGCAACAATCGCATGCTTTGAGGCGGCGATTTCTTCAGGCGAAAATCCCAGCGTTTTCAGGATCGGCGCGGCCCTTTCCGCCGATCTTTGCGAAGCTTGGTTGCGTGCGGGATGATCCTTTGGCAGCGTAACAAAATCGTGCAGGTAGCAGGCCGCTGTCAAAACGCGGTGGTCGCTGGGCTGTTCTTCAGCGGCGATCAGTTGGGCATTGCGCCACACCCGGTCTGCATGCCCAAGATCATGGGCGCTGTCGGCGGTGCCGCTGTCGCGCAGATATACGCGCAAGGCATCGCGCAAATCACTCATCCGATCTGCCCACGTACCCCGCCTGTTTGCCCGCGGTCCAGCAACAGGTGATCAAGGATGACGCAAGCCATCATCGCCTCACCAACGGGCACGGCGCGGATCCCAACGCAGGGGTCATGGCGGCCTTTGGTCACCACTTCGGTGGCCGAGCCATCCATACGGATCGATTTGCGTGGGCTCAGGATCGACGACGTTGGCTTGACCGCAAACCGCACAACAACATCCTGCCCAGTGCTAATCCCGCCAAGAATGCCACCAGCATGGTTTGAGGAATATTCAGGCCCGTTTGGCCCCATGAAAATCTCATCCGCGTTGTCACGTCCGGTCAGTGCTGCCGCAGCCATGCCCTCGCCGATCTCCACACCCTTCACAGCGTTGATCGACATCATCGCAGCGGCCAGATCAGTATCCAACTTGGCGTATACGGGTGCGCCAATCCCTGTGGGGACGCCGCGCGCGACAACCTCAATAATCGCCCCAACCGAATTGTGATCGTCTTTGCGCAGCCATGCGAGGTAATCGTTCCACTCGGCTGCTGCCTCTGCATCAGGGCAGAAGAAATCGTTTTGGTCGATCTGGTCCCAATCAACCTTTGACCGGTCGATCTGTTTGGTGCCCATCTGGGTCATGTAACCTTTGATCTGCACATCTGGCGCAATCGCCTTGATCGCCTCGCGTGCGACGCCACCGGCGGCGACACGTGATGCCGTTTCGCGCGCAGACGACCGCCCGCCACCACGCGGATCACGCAGGCCATATTTCTGGTGATAGGTGATGTCGGCATGGCCGGGGCGAAAGGTGTTGATGATATCGCCATAGTCCTTGGACCGCTGGTCGGTATTTTCGATCATCAGTTGGATCGGGGTGCCGGTCGTTTTGCCTTCGTACACACCTGACAGAATTTTCACAGCGTCCGGTTCGTTGCGCTGCGTGGTATTCTTGTTCAGACCGGGACGGCGTTTATCCATCCACTGCTGGATCATTGGTGCCTCAAGCGGCACACCCGGCGGGCAGCCGTCAACTGTCGCACCGAGCGCGGGTCCGTGGCTTTCACCCCAGGTGGTGAAGCGGAACAAATGACCAAAACTATTGAGTGACATGGGACCTCTATCCTTTGCCAGACGGGTCTAGCGGTGCCCGCAATCAGGCTCAAGTGCTTTCCCTTGCGTCTGACCCTGATCCATCCTAGCTAGGACATACCTCGGGGGGCCATTCATTGGCTGAGATGCGCGCAGCGCGGACCCGTAGAACCTGAACCGGTTAAGACCGGCGGAGGGAAGGTTTAGCAATCCCGCTATCCCCCACATCCGCCCGTCGCATTTGGAGGATACGATGCGAAACACCACCTATCTGCCAGCTGTCGCGGGACTTGCTCTTTGTGCCTCAGGCGCATTGGCCGAGACCCCAGTGCTGCAAGTTATGACCTACGACAGTTTTGTCACCGAATGGGGCCCGGGTCCCGCTGTCGAAGCCGCGTTTGAAGCCGAGTGCGCCTGCGATTTGCAATTTGTGGGTGCGGGCGACGGTGCGGCTTTGTTGGCGCGTCTGCAATTGGAAGGACCACGTACCGAAGCAGATGTTGTGCTGGGTCTGGACACCAATCTAACCGCAGCAGCCCGCGAGACCGGACTCTTTGCGCCACATGGTGTTGAGGCTGATCTGGATCTGCCTGTTGAATGGACAGATACGGAATTTCTGCCTTTCGACTGGGGCTACTTTGCCTTTGTCGGCAATGCCGGGGCTGACGCGCCCGCATCATTGCGCGCATTGGCCGATAGCGACACGAAAATCGTGATCCAAGACCCCCGTTCGTCCACGCCCGGATTGGGTCTGCTGATGTGGGTCAAAACTGCATATGGTGATGAAGCTCCAGCGCTTTGGACGGACCTGTCAGACAATATCGTGACGGTTACCTCCGGCTGGTCCGAGGCATATGGCATGTTCCTCGAAGGCGAGGCGGACGCGGTGCTGTCCTACACAACCTCCCCCGCTTATCATCTGATCGCTGAAGATGACGACAGCAAGGTGGCTTGGGGTTTTGACGAGGGCCACTACATGCAGGTCGAGGTCGCTGGCAAACTGGCAGGTACCGACCAGCCCGAGCTTGCCGATCAGTTCATGGCCTTCATGGTTTCTGATGACTTCCAAAGCGTGATCCCGACAACCAACTGGATGTATCCAGCTGTCACACCCGAGGGCGGCTTGCCAGAAGGGTTTGAAACCTTGCTGACACCGGCAACGTCACTGTTGCTATCACCAGAAGATGCAGCCGCAGAGCGTGATGCCGCGTTAGACGAATGGCGCACAGCGCTGTCCCAGTAACAGCGCGCTGGCCCAGCGTCGTCGCAGCGGCGCTGGTGCTTGTGTTGACCTTTGGCACGCTGGGCGCTGTGGCCTGGCGTGCTGAATGGGACGGCGGCCTGGCTGCTGCTGATTGGGCTGCAATCAGGTTTACCGTCGTCCAATCTCTGCTATCCGCACTGCTGAGTGTTCTGTTCGCCATCCCCGTTGCACGCGCGCTTGCAAGGCGCCGGTTCAACGGGCGGCAATTGCTTATCACACTTTTGGGCGCCCCTTTCCTTTTGCCGGTTATCGTTGCGGTTCTTGGGCTTCTGGCGATTTTTGGACGTGGCGGGATATTAAATGACGGATTGGTTTGGCTTGGGTTTGAGCCAATCTCCATCTTTGGTCTGCACGGTGTCGTCTTGGCGCATGTTTTCTTTAACATGCCGCTCGCTGTGCGGTTCATTCTTCAAGGCTGGCTGTCAATTCCAGCAGAGCGCTTTCGACTGGCGGCATCGCTGAATGCACCAGTGGGGCGCCTATTGGAATGGCCGATGCTACGGGCCGTTGTGCCGAGTACTTTCCTTGTAATCTTTCTTATTTGTCTGACGAGTTTCGCGGTTGCCCTGACGATGGGCGGCGGTCCCCGCGCGACAACGGTCGAACTGGCGATCTATCAAGCCGTGCGTTTTGATTTCGATCTGGGGCGCGCCGCACTACTGGCCTGTATTCAATTCGCGCTTTGCGTGCTGGCGGCGGCCTTGGCATGGCGCGTGACCGGGAATGACCCTGTTGGTGCAGGTTTAGACCGTGTGGTGCAGCGGTGGGACGTTTCACGCCCCGCCGTTGACTATGCAGTTATCGCGATGGCTGCAGTGTTCTTGTTGCTTCCTTTGGCGATGATCATTCTGCGCGGTTTGCCGAACTTTCTTGATATGCCCAGCACCATTTGGACGGCTGCGTTGCGGTCAATCGGCGTGGCAATCGGATCGTCCGTGCTTTGCGTCCTCATGGCGCTTGCATTGGCGCTGCGTGGCGGTGTCATGGTCTCTGTCGTTGGGGTCATGCCGCTTGCTGCCTCCGGATTGGTTGTCGGCACCGGCATGTTCTTGTTGGTCTTTCCATTTGTTCGTCCAGCAGACGTCGCGCTGCCCGTGACGATACTGGTAAATGCGACGTTGGCTTTGCCCTTTGCGTTCAGATCACTGTCGCCGGCGGTCGCGCAAATCAAGGATGACTTCGGCCGCTTGGCCCTCTCTTTAGACATGACAGGATGGTCGTGGATACGGCTGGTGGTGCTCCCGCGGGTCAGACGACCGTTGGGATTTGCAGCGGGCCTGGGGGCTGCGCTGTCTATGGGTGACCTAGGTGTCATTGCCCTGTTTGCCGGACAATCCGAAGAAACGCTGCCTTTGGCAATGTACCGTTTGATGGGGGCTTACCGGATGGACACGGCAGCAAGTGCGGCGCTTTTACTTGTTGCGCTCAGCTTTGCCATGTTTTGGCTATGTGATCGATGGGGACGTACCAATGCTGAAATGTAGCGACCTGCGCCTGCAGCAAGGGGCATTTACACTCAGCGCGGATGTGGCCTTTGCAGCGGGCAAAGCTGTTGCGCTGATTGGACCATCGGGTGCTGGAAAATCAACGTTGCTAGCAGCGATTGCCGGTTTTTTGTCGCCGACATCTGGCGCGGTGATTTGGGGTGATACGGAGTTGACCGCGACGGCCCCCGGTGAACGCCCGGTCAGTATGCTGTTCCAGGACAACAACCTCTTTCCACATCTCTCTGCGGCACAAAACGTCGGACTTGGTTTGCGGCCGGACTTACGGCTGACCTCCCAGGACCAAGCAGCTGTGATGGCAGCGCTAAATGATGTCGGGCTGCAAGGGTTCGAAGACCGCAAGCCAAGCGCCTTATCTGGCGGACAACAAAGCCGCGTCGCGCTTGCGCGGGTTCTTGTTGCCGATCGGGCAATCGTGCTTTTGGATGAACCGTTTGCGGCATTGGGACCCGCACTCAAGGATGAAATGTTAGATCTTGTGCGTTCAAAGCTGGTCGCCAACGGCAAAACGATCATCATGGTCACACATGATCCAGCGGATGCCCGGCGCATTGCAGATATGGTGGCACTGGTTACGGATGGGCAAGTTGCAGCGCCCATAGCGACCCAAGATCTCCTTGATAATCCGCCCCCCGCACTTCAGGCATATCTGGGCTAAGCTGGCTATCTATGAACGAAAGAGGCCCGCCATATTGGCGGGCCTCTTCGTAAAATATTTCGCGCTGACTCAGTCTTTGTGCTTATGCGGTGCCCAAAGACGCTTGTTTGTCAGGTACAGCAACACAGACAGAACGGTCAGGAACAGCACACCAGTCAGGCCCGCTTGCTTGCGTGCCACCAGTTTGGGTTCAGCTGTCCACATCAGGAACGCTGCAACATCCTGTGCGACATCTTCCAGCTCAGTGGAATGGCCATCAGCGAACTCAACATCATCGCCCCAAAGCGGCTGTGACATAGCAATCCAGCTGCCCGGCACCATGTGCTTGCCCTTTTCGTCGATGCAGCTTTCAGGGAAGCCACCCGCCGCAAAGGCAACATTATAGAAACCGTCCATCGGCTCGCCTTCCAGCGCGCACTCAGGCTCTTCATGATAGCCGGTCATCAGCGACGCAATGTACTCAGCACCGCCCATACCGTTGACGAACTGGCTGATACCGGTGCCATAAGGCCCGTGGAAGCCTGCGCGGGCTTTGGCCATCAGGCTTAGGTCCGGTGCGTTGGATACGTTTGAACTTGGGAAGAAATCCGCAGGCGTTGCCGGACGGAAATCACCTTCGCCATCAAACAAGGCTTGGTCAAACACTTCGTAGAATTCCGCATAGGCACGCATCTGATCTTCGGGAAGGCCGGGGCCACCTTCATCAGACAGGTTGCGGAATGCGACGATTTCCAAACCGTGGCAGGACGCACAGATTTCGGTGTAAACCTGCAAGCCGCGCTGCAGCTGCATCTGGTCATAGCTGCCAAATGGCCCCTCAAACGGGAAGGCATAGTCTGTGATCTCTGTCTCGATCTCGGCAGCCATCGCCTGCCCCGCGGTGAGGGCAAGCGCTGCAGCAGCGGTGAGTGTGAATTTACGGAACATCAGTCTTGGTCCTCTCTCACTCGGCCGGGCTGGCAACAGGCTTGGCGCCGTCACCTTTCGGCGCATAGTGCGCGTTGAAGTCGTCTTCGATGGTTGCAGGTGGTGTATTTGGCTTCTCGATCACACCAAGCAACGGCAGGATCACAAGGAAGTACGCAAACCAGTAGGTCGAACCAATCAAAGCAATGTAGGGATAGATACCTTCGGCTGGGCGGGCACCAACCCACATCAGCAGCATGAAGTTTACCGCAAACAGCCAGAACCACCACTTAAACATCGGGCGATAGCGACCGGACCTGACAGTGGATGTATCCAACCACGGTGCCAGCGCCATCACGACGATCGCACCAAACATCGCGACAACACCAAAGAACTTGGCGTCGATAATGCCGAAGGTCAGCCAGTTCACCGCGATCACCAACCAGACCTCTTGATCAAAGGCACGCAGGATCGCGTAGAATGGCAAGAAGTACCATTCCGGCACAATATGCGACGGTGTCACCAGCGGGTTCGCCGGGATGTAGTTGTCGGGGTGACCCAGATAGTTTGGCATAAAGCCGACGACTGCAACGAACACCGCAAGGATGATAGCCAATGCAAACAGATCCTTTATCACAAAGTACGGCCAGAACGGCAGCGTGTCTTTGGCTGCGTCTTCTTTCGATGTGCGACGCACCTCAACACCCGTTGGGTTGTTGTTGCCTGTGGTGTGGAACGCCCAGACGTGCACGATGGTCAGACCCAGCAGGATGAAAGGCAGCAGATAGTGCAACGAGAAGAAGCGGTTCAGCGCAGGCTGCGAGATCGAACCGTTTGGCGTACCCAACAGCCAGATTTGGACCGATTCACCAATGAACGGGATCGCACCGAACAGGCCTGTGATAACAGCCGTACCGTGGAACGACATTTGACCCCACGGCAAAACGTAGCCCATGAACGCGGTGCCCATCATCAGCACATACATCAACATACCGATGATCCATGTCACCTCGCGCGGTGATTTGTATGACCCATAGTAAAGCGACCGGAAGATGTGCGCATAGACAGCCACAAAGAAAAGCGACGCGCCATTCATATGGAAGTAGCGGATCATATGGCCGCCATTCACGTTGCGCATGATATGCTCAACCGATTGGAACGCCATATCAACGTGCGGCACATAGTGCATCACCAGCACGATACCGGTGACGATCTGCAGCACCAGTGTGAAAACAAGAACGATACCCCAGATCCACATCCAGTTCAGGTTCTTGGGTGTGGGTAACATCAGGGTGTCATAGATCAGACCGACGATAGGCAGACGCTTGTGCAGCCACTTTTCGCCGTTTGAATTCGGCTCGTAATGGTCGTGGGGGATACCGGACATGGGGTTCTCTCCTTAACCGAGTTGAATGGTTGTTTCGTCCACAAAGGACGCGACAGGAATAGGCAGGTTGCGCGGCGCGGGCCCTTTGCGGATCCGGCCGGATGTGTCGTAGTGCGACCCGTGGCACGGGCAGAACCAGCCGTGAAAATCGCCAGCATCGCCCAGCGGCACACACCCAAGGTGGGTACATACACCCATCTGAACCAGCCACTGACCATCTTCGGTCAGGGCGCGGTTTTCGTCGGTTGCAGGGACAGCGCCAAGGTTATCATTGTTGGCGTCGGCATCAGGCAGATCACTCACATCAACGGCACGCGCTTCGGCGATCTCTTCTTCGGTCCGGGACCGGATAAAGACGGGTTTGCCCTGCCAGAGAACAGTAATCTGTGTTCCGGGCTCAATCGCGCTGACATCAACGCGGATCGAAGCGAGCGCCAATACATCGGCGGAAGGGTTCATCTGGTTTACCAGCGGCCACACAGCGGCACCCGTCATTACAACACCCGCACCAGCGGTTGCATAATAAAGAAAGTCGCGGCGTGTGCCCTGATGATCATCTGCATGTGACACGGGATGCATCTCCGATTCTTATGATGGGCTTGTCTGCCCGCACCAAAAAATAGCCCGATGCCTACATCGGTCAATTTCAGCGCTGTTTAACTATCAAACCTATCGAGGTCCAGCGGACAATCGGGCGCAGGCCGACATGTCTTGTATGTTATGCGCTAACACAAAACAGATCGTTAATCTCATGCCGAGAATCAGTTTCTTGCGAACAAACCTCCGCACCGGCATGGTCCGTTTTACGACAGCTAAAATGCACAGCAAACCATCGAAATTCGTAAGAGATCGGCGGAAAAAACCCATATTGGCAAGAGTTTGTGACAGCCCGGCCACAATGGCGCATCCTCCCTTAAACCACGGTTAATGTTTTGTTGTCAGGGTGCAGTGGCGCGTTTACCCCAGACGTTGCTACTCGCTTCGGGACTTTTTAGATGATACGCACAATCACTTTGTGCATCGGCCTTTGGGCTGCTCCGGCATCTGCGGATGTGCAGTTGAGCTTTTATGGTGGTGTGCAGTCAGCGCCCTCTTCTGACGTTTCGATTCGTGATACCGAAATCGGCGAAGGTGATTTTTCGCAGGATTGGAACGCACAGTCCTTTGGCAACCCGCCATACTATGGAATTAGGGCAACGCGCTGGCAGTCGCCGACCTTTGGCTATGGCCTGGACTTTGCACATAATCGTGTCCCCCCAACCAAAGGGTCACTGCCCGACGGCTATGATGCGTTGGAAGTCACTGACGAGCTCAACACATTGACCGTGAATGCTTATCGCCGGTGGAATGATGTGGTTGGGGATGTATCGCCCTATGTTGGTGGCGGCATCGGTGTCGCTGTCCCTCAGGTCGCAGTTGCGAATGGCGGCTCTGACACGTCTGGGTATCAATTGACCGGTCCTGCGGCGACTTGGATTGCGGGTGCGTCCATGCCAATTAACGGCCAATGGTCGGTCTTTGGTGAATATAAAGGCACGTTTTCCGCCAACACCGCCGATCTGGATAGCGGTGGCACCTTGGACGCTGATGTCGTGACCAATGCGGTCAACTTTGGCGTAAGCTTTAACTTCTAGGCCCAATCACTCTGGATTTGTCGCGACCATGCTGTCCCGCGCGGCAAAGCCGACATGCCAGTTCGCCAAAGCCTCATTGCCATTACGCCATCCACGGGTGTCGTGCCGCAGGTCGATATAGGAGAGCGCGCAAGCCATACCAATTTGCCCTATGTTCAACGGACCCGACAGGTGACTCATCCATCGGCTGTTGATGGCCGCAATACCGCGTGCAGCCTTGGCCCATTGCGCTTCGACCCAGTCTGCGGATTGTTGTTCTTCTGGCCGCAGGCGCGCCTCATAAGACATGGCAACCGCCGCATCCATGATCGCATCCGCCGTCGCCTCTAGCGTCAGAATTTCCCAGATGCGGCTTTGAGGATAGAGGTTCGCGCCGGCCAGATCGTCCAGAAAACGTGTGATCACCCGGCTATCATAAATGCCGGGGCCATCTGCGCGTATCAGAGCGGGAATTTTGCCCATGGGATTGGCAGCCACGACCTCGGGTGCCGATGCCATGGGTGTTGTGGTCACAGTCACCTCTTCGACCGTATCCATAAGGTCCGCCTCGCGGATCAAGACGCGCACTTTTCGGACGAATGGCGAGGCAGGGGAGATGAGGAGTTGCATGGGTCTGGGTCCTTGTCTGGTGTTAAGGAAACAAGACCTGATCCTGCCCCGCTTGCCAAGGCGGATATTTTGTCATGATCGCGCGAAAGCGGTCAGAAGTAAGGAAATCATCGAGCCATTGCGTCAGCGGACCCAACCCCTGCGCATCAAACCAAGCGCGATCCGTGTTGGCGAATTGACGCACAAACGGCAGGATCGCCATATCGGCCAAGGTGCGCTGTTGCCCCAATAGAAAGGGCGCGTCCGACAGAAGTGCGTTCAGCTTGGTCAGAAACACCAACGCCTCTGCCCGTTCGGCCACTTCATCGCGATCAGGAAAGCGGACAGCGTATTTGGTGTGGTCCAGCGCGCTTTTGAAAGGGCCGTCGTTTTCGTCGATCAAGGCGTAGCCGCCGGCTGGCATGTCCAGCCAGCCTTCGGGGTCGTTACGGCCTAATGCCCAAAGCATCACGTCGCGGCTTTCCTCGATCACTTTGTCACCGTCTTGCACGACTGGCACGGTGCCCTTGGGCGAAGCCGCAAGAAAGGGTGCGGGTTTGTCTTTCAGCAGGATTTCCTGAAGCTGAACCTGTTGCCCGCTTGATTGGATCGCAAGCCGCGCGCGCATGGCATAAGGGCAGCGGCGAAAACTCCAAAGGATCGGCAGCCTGCTCATGCTGTCAGTTGCTGGCCAGCCACCCCGGTGATCCGGGCCTGCACGATCTGGCTTTCGGGTTGGTCGGTGGAAAACAGCACTTCGGTAAATTGTTCAGTCCGGCCCATACGGGCGTTTTCCATCAGGATGTGATGGGTCTTGCCCGCCTGCGCCTTGAGATGCTGATCCACCTGCGCGGTGCCAGCGGCGCGCAAAGCAGCCGCGCGTTCCTTGATCAACTTGCCATTGACCTGCGGCATCCGGGCAGCGGGTGTGCCGGGGCGCGGCGAATAAGGGAAGACATGCAGCCAGGTCAGATCGCATTCCTTTACTAGCGCAAGGGAATTGGCGAACATCTCATCCGTTTCGGTGGGGAAACCTGCGATGATATCTGCGCCATAGGTCATTTCAGGGCGCAGCTTGCGCGCCTCTTGGCAAAAGGCGATGGCTTCATCGCGTAGGTGGCGGCGTTTCATCCGTTTCAGGATCATGTCGTCGCCATGCTGTAATGACAGATGCAGATGCGGCATCAAACGCGGCTCGGTCGCAATAGCGCAGAGCAGGTTTTCATCCACCTCGATGCTGTCAATCGAACTGATACGCAAACGCGGCAGGTCCGGCACCAGTTTCAGGATGCGCATGACCAGATCGCCGAGTTTCGGTTCTGACGGAAGATCGGCACCCCAACTGGTCAAGTCAACACCGGTCAGGACGACCTCGTTATATCCTTTATCCACCAGCCGCTTGATCTGGTCGACAACAACACCCGCCGGGACAGAGCGTGAATTGCCGCGACCATAGGGGATAATGCAAAAGGTGCAGCGGTGGTCGCAGCCGTTCTGGACCTGCACATAGGCACGGCTCCGGGTGCCAAACCCATCAATCAGGTGCCCGGCGGTTTCGGTAACCGACATGATGTCATCGACCTGCACGGGCTCGGTCTGGCCAATCAGATCAGGGGCCATCTGCGCCCAAGTCGCAGGGTTCATCTTCTCAGTATTGCCAAGAACGACATCAACCTCATCCATCCTGGCGAAAGTGTCGGGTTCGGTTTGCGCTGCACATCCTGTGACGATCAGCTTTGCATCCGGGTTATCGCGGCGCAGCTTACGGATATCCTGACGGGCCTTGCGCACAGCCTCGGAGGTGACCGCACAGGTGTTCACAACAATCGCATTGTCGACGCCCGCGGCAGTGGCAAGCTCTTTCATCGCCTCGGTCTCATAGGCGTTCAGACGGCAGCCGTGGTTGGAAAAGAGCGGGGCTTGCGTCATGACAAACGCCATTGCCCGTCAAAAACATGGGCGGTCGGGCCGGTCATCCAGACCCCATCATCGCGCCAGCTGACCTGCAAGGTGCCACCATCAAGATCAATCGTCACATCACGGCCCGTCAAACCACGACGGACAGCGGCCACGGCGGTGGCGCAGGAAGAAGAGCCAGAGGCCAACGTGATCCCGACGCCCCGCTCCCATACGCGCATGCGCAGGTGATCAGTGGCAATGAGGCTGGCAAACTGCACATTGGTGCGTTCGGGATAAAGTGGGTGATGCTCCAGCTCCGCACCTTTGGCGGCCAGATCAACCGCCTCGGCATTATCAACAAAGAAGGTGCAATGCGGGTTGCCCATGCCGGTTGCCGTTGGCGCCCCGTCTATGGGTAGTTCAAGTGTGTCCATCTCGCTTGCCAAAGGCACATCCTGCCAATCCAGTTGCGGCTGGCCCATATTGACCGACATGAGGCCGTTGCCAGCATCCACCGCTTGCAAGATACCGCGCTCGGTTTGCAGGGTCAGCGCGCTAGCGCCAGTCTGGTCCATGATATGACGCGCGATGCAGCGGGTCGCGTTGCCGCAGGCCCCTGCCTGTGATCCATCACTATTCCAAAATACCAGTCGCACATCTGCATCAGGTGTCTCAGACAGCACAGCGAGCTGATCAAAACCAACCCCCCGATGCCGATCGGCGATGGCAATCGCCACAGCCTCATCGACGCGCGGGCTGATTCCCCGTTCGTCCACGACAACAAAGTCGTTGCCCAGCCCATGCATCTTCATAAAGGGCAAATATGATGAGTCGTTGGTGGTCATGGCGGCGATATAGGCCAAGGCAGACAAGTTATCCAGCACCGGGCAGCATTTGGGGCTTGACCGCACCCGCCCGCCTTTCTAAGTAGCGCGTCTAGTGGGCCGTTAGCTCAGTTGGTAGAGCAACTGACTTTTAATCAGTAGGTCGATGGTTCGAACCCATCACGGCTCACCATTTTATTTGAAGCTATGACGGGTCACGATAGTTAGGCACTATTGCCGCTATCGTGAGCTCTTTGGTCATAAGGAACTTCCATAATCAAGATTTGCTGCATTCTTAACGATAGATCTGTTGCCACGCGTTTTATGTTGTCTGGTTAGCAACTATAAAGATCTAGGCAGCTCAGCACCTGAGGCAGTCCAGAACGTGATGAAGTCGGTTTCCAGTTCATTCAGTATTACGAGAAGCTCAATAATATCCAATCGCCTCTCGCCGAGCTCGTACTTGCCAACGAAGGAGGGAGGCTTTCTCAGTTTCTTAGCGAGGTCAGCTTGAGAGAGCCCTGCCTCCGCACGCAGAGCAACCAGAGAACGCAAAACATCCTGATAAGCCTTTGAATGGACCGTTCCCGCCAAATCTGCGTGCCTTTTTTACTCGACAGATTCAGCTACTCCCAATATAGGTTTAACCCCAAAACGGGGGTGAACTAACCATGCGAACCATCACGTTCTTTTCGCCAATTGCCGAAGCTAACCGCACGACTGCGTTGTTGGCGTTGGCTTCAGGCTTTCTGGACCAAGGCAAGTCCATACTTGTCATCGACGCTTCAACGCTCAGCTGCGCTAGCAGTTCGCTTGCAGACTTGATCTACAGTCTGGAAATTGATGACCAAGAGTTGCCCGACGTTGGCTTTCGTGCACCGTCGTCTTCAACCGCTCTTACCGACGAACTTTCACGGCAAAAAAGAATGGATATCTTCGACATTGCGCTGATCGATGTCGGTGGGGAATTGGGTGACATTCAATCGGTTGCTATTGAGCAAAGTGACTTATTGATTGCACCATTCACAGACAAAAAGGGAGCGGCGCAAAGCTCGTGCGCCCTTAAGGAGCTTCGCCTTAGCAGAAGTGTCCCGACACTGGGTCTCGTGACCGGTTTCGATGACCAACTTGACGAACGCAAGGCGGGCCGGGACTGCTTCTTTGCAGCCCCCGTGCTGAAAAGTCAGCTTCCGAACGCCCGTCTGTTCGAGATACAGCGCGATGGCGGTCATCTACCTGCAATTCTTGCAAAGTTAGGGGCACAAACTCGCCAAACGGTAAGATCACCGGCTCGCTATAAGTCGTCGTACAATAACAGGGCTTCAGCAACAGACGCATGGAGGGCGGTGCAGGCGCTGACATGGGAAGTTAGCTGGGCTCTAACCGGAGTGTCTCTTCATTCACCCATGGATGAAAGGGCAACCAGATGCCTGCCAGGTTAGCTGTCTACCGTGGTGTCGTGAAGTCAGTAAACACCCAAGTATATAGCGGGCGCGTCGATCAGAAAACAGGTCATGTATCGCTCAACAGCGTTCCTGACATTTGGCTTTGCCTACTTGATGGTCGCGAGCATCGTTTCAGTCATAAGCTCCTCGGCGAGGTTGCCGTTGGACATGAAGTGGCCTTGGTCTTTCGATCCGGCAAAAATGACTTGCTACGCGTCGCGAATGCTTCAACACAACAAAGCATTGATAGCTGGATCATTGTTCCAATCGACGAGAACCCTGGATCGAGGATCACGAATACGCTTCAGATTATGGTTATCGGCGCAATAATTGGTCTATTCGTTTTCCTAACCATAGCTGGTAGTTCGCGCACGGGTGGATCAGTTGGATTGACGTCTTGGCACATTGCGGCATTTGGATCAATTCTGACTGTCACTAGCTATTGGTTAGCTGGGATCTGGATGGCTAGTAGCAGCGCCAAGGCGCGCAGATTGCGAGATCAAGTCGAGGAGGCCTTGATGGACAAATGTGAAGAGCGGTGAGCAATCGCCAATGAGATGCCGTCCAACCTAGATGCTAGATTTTGCCAAGCTTGCCATTGTCATATATACAATTGAGCCGTCCTTTTGTGTCGTCCGGCATGAACCGCAACTTGTCCGGCGAGAGTTGCAACTTTTGTCGGGTAGAAACGCAACTTCCACTAACTTTGAGCCCTTTAAGGGGTGCTTGTTCATTAAGGTGGCATGTTTTCACATTTCCAAGAACTGCCCCCGATAGACAGGACCCGCTGGATATGGATTCGGCACCCACGGGCGGATTCCGGACGTCAGCTGCGTAGTATAGGCAATTTTCGAACGACTTCCAAAGCGGGCCTTCGACTGGACCCCACTGTCAAAAAACCATCTATCTCCTTTCTACGATGGCTTGCTTGGATGGTCGGCCCCTTCGACACCAAGTGATCTGCCCATTCTTGATCCAGAAATGGCATCCGCACTCGTTCTTCTGATGGACCGACGGGTGTACCGTTGGTCGCAACCAGAAGTCTTCTGAAACCCGCCAGCGCGGCCGCTGATTGGGATTAAGCGACAGACTGATGACTTCCCCACAGCCGCCGGGGCACCTCAGGCATGCCCACTTCTTGATGGCACCATTTTCCACAAGCGTGAGCTCGTCAGGTGCCATTAGTGAGTGGTCCGGCAGTTTTGAGGCGCGGTCCGTAAGAAAGTCGAAACGCAGAAGGTGCAGCCATCGCAAGAGCTTTGAAACGGTGTGATTCATATCAGTTCACCATGTCCAGAAACGGTTGCATATCTCCCCGACCGAGCGTTTTTGCCTGGTTGCAACAGGGGCAGTAGGGTTGCGGTTCGACCAACGGCCTGCGCTCATCTCTTGCGTGAAAGCGCCGCATCCGCGTGGGTACCATACCGGCTTCACCGGCAAGACCAGTTACGCCCGCCAGCCACTCATTGACCGCCATTGTCGCCGCTTCGGTCGTGAACGTGACCACTGCCGGTGATGGATCGCCTTCACCCAAAACGTAGGCTTCTTCTTTCAGTCTTTCATAAGCGTCAGGATCGTCGCGTTTCATGGCTTCCTCGCGCGCCCGGCGCGGATCTACGTAGCCGCCGCAGAGCAAGCAGGCATGTCCTGGCACAAGCGTCGAAACGCGGGCGAAGAGATCGTACGCTTTGTCCGTCCGTCGCTGCATCGCCAACCCCACATCGATAACCGGGATGCCGTAGAACCGGGCAAACCGATTGAGAAACAGCCGCCCGGCATGATCGTCTGTACAGCAAAAGATCACGTCGCAGGATTTCAGCGCATCCCACGTTGCCGGATGTCCAGCCCAAGCATCCATGCTCACCAACGTCATGTCGAGGCCGGATTCCTCGACCGTTCGCTTATGGATGGCGGTTTTGGGCATTTTCGCATCGACATCCGAGCGTCGCGCACCATGAAGGCGGTTGAGATTTGTCCCGTCCACAATGTCTTTGTCGAATTGGACAGCCTCCTGAATTCCCAGCCGCAAAAGCAGCGGCAAGGTCGCACTGCCCGTCGCGCCTCCACCTGCAATCCCACAACGAAAGCCAGCCACCTGACGTGAGGCTTCCTCCCCGAAGAGCCGGACCTGGCGATCCAGAAACTCCGCCGGCGTTCCCTTCAGCCCCGAGATACGCAAGCGCGGTCCAGAATGCACGATCCGACTGATATCTTCGGCTTTGCCTTTCTGTGTCCAAAGGCGTGCAGCGATATCGCCATTCCCGGCGATGACTACACTAATCAACCCTGGCATGCCTTTCAGGAGGGCAGTGCGGGCAAGTTCTGCTTCGTTGCGGTCGTCCTGCCCGGAGAACTTGGCCTTACCCCTCGGATGGGTATGAACGAGGGCCGGGACGAGGCCGGTCGCCTTGGCCTCGCTCAAGAGCCGCATGAAGCCATCGGTCTGCCAAGTCACATGCCGCGCCGATGCTGATACGAGATCGTCATCGCCGATCGCATCGAAACGATGTGAGACCAGACGCCGCCGCGGTTCGGTTGTCCATGGATCGACTTTAATATCGCCGATGCCAAAGAGCATATAGGCAGAGCGCTCCGACCCGGCCCCTGCCGCCAGCAGGGACCGAATTTGTGCCTCGTGCGGGTCCAAAAGGATCATGTCCAAATCACGCATCAAACCCGGGCCCCCGCCAAGGCCGTCTGCACGCGGGCAACCATGGTTTGAAGTCCATCGACCCCCGGTCGCCACGCATTGTTATGGCGGGACCACCGCTGCCACACGCGACCACCGAAGCGATGCTCAACGGTACAGGCTTTTGGCACTTGACCGGTGCCTGCCAAAGTCAGCTTCGGAGAGACATAGAACATGTCCGGCGGGCAGTCGGGATACCCCTTCGGGAGCAGGATCAGAACGTCTGCAGCCCCGTGATTGAACTTGCCGTCCGTCAGCGGCAGGTTCTTCAGGATAATCCCCGTGTTGGCACCCTCCGTCACCACTTCGAACGCGTAGCCGTGACCCGAAAGATAGGTCTGATCTTTTGCCGGAAGGGCATCCCCTTCCGTCGTTTGATCGATCAGCGACACGAACCGCTCAACACCGGCATCGGCAAGGTTGATCACATCCGTATCAGCGATCTTCTTGTCATGCTGACCCGGGATTTCCTGCCAAAGGTTGTAGTTGGGCGGCAATTTCGCGAGCTTGCGCAGCACGAAACCGCTGATGCAGGCACGCGGCCATTCGAGATCGGCGTCATCGATCTTGAACTTGAAGCTGCGATCCGAACGGGCGACAAGCACCTTCTCGACGCCACGACCGCGCAGGTCGTAACTTTCGTCGAGCCGGATGTCTTCAAAATCGCCATTGGGCAGGATCGCAATGGCTACATGCTCATCGACCGGGCGACCACCAGCCGCTTCGATCAACTGACGTCCCAGCACCTTGGGATCGTCGAAGACATGTTTTTTGAAGTTTAGGTCCTCATCGGCGATGAGAACTGGGAAGCGAGGATCATTTCCTTGCGGTTTCATATTGTTAGTCCTTATGCAGTTAGAGGTCACAGACACCATGTCTGCGCCTTCACAAGGACAATCGCGGCGTCAGGAAGAATCCGGTAAGCCCGAACCAATTTTTTTCTGAGCGTGCCCGATGGTGGCGGATTGCAGATGAAAAAGTAGGGACAACGCGCACATCGGTCGCTGCGGTTAGGTGGAAACTGTCCCTCTATGATCGAGATTGCGGCGTCCGCGATCTTCTTTTTTCGGGTTTTTATTTTACCCTCGGACATGCTCAGACGATCCCGATCGCCGCCTGTCAGGTACACGAATTCCGCTTCCCCGCGTCCGTCGGCTGCAATCTGAAACGCCGCAGCATCGAGAGCGTCTAGCGCCGTGCTTGTCTTGCGACCTGTGCGGATACGCCGGAACACCGTAGAGTGACCGGTCTCGATTTGTTCATGCGCAGTCAACACAACTTCGGCGCCCTCGAAGCGAAGCGAGAGAGATTGTGGTATCCGTCGGCGCTCGCCCTGACGGAGTTGAATAAAGAACTGCAGCAGTTCGTCGGAAATCTGGCGATACTCGGTGGCATAGCCGTGTTCAGTGGGTCCGTGCGCGGCCCAGGCCACATCTATAATCGTCCGCATCTCGGTTTCATCGGGCGCGTGGTCTGGGCGAGCTGTCAACTCATCGACAACAGCCTGTACGGCATTGTGCATGCGCATGGGCGCGGACTCCATGCGCCGCCCGCCAACCTGCAGCACGTGGGCGAAGAAAAATCGTCGTGGACATTTGTCGAACGTCGCGAGTTGAGACGGCGACATACGGGCAATGCCATCTACCTCCAATGTGAAGCGCTCTGCCTCGCCGCCGACATCTCTCAACGCGGAAATCGGGTCCGGATTGGACAGTTGGCCCGAAATGTCGTCGACAAAGCTGGACCGGCTCTGCCGATGACCATTGGACTTTTTGTTGGGCGCGTAGAGGAACAAACCGTCTTCCGCCCGGGATAACGCTACGAAGAACAAACAACGCTGTTCCTCATCATGGCCAGCATCTATCGCGTCGCATCCCCGAAACACCGGGCCCTCGATCATGCCGTCGGGTGGAGGAAGACCACGGCTCTGTTTGGCTGAGCGTGGGATCGAGCCGCTTGTCAAAGACGGGAGATGAAGCACCTTGAACTCAAGCCCCTTGCTTCCGTGGATCGTCATCAGACGAACAGCATCTATGTTCTGGGCGGCGGCAGGCAGATCGCGCAGATCCCGTTCGTCCGACAGGATCACCAGCCGTCGAATGTGCTCTAAGAGATCGCGGATAGGGTAACCTGATTTCTTGGGAAGGGCTGAGCGCAGGAAGTTCTGAAATTGCCATAGTGCGAGCGCAGGATTGGCGTTGCCCTCGCGGGCCTGCGTTGCGATGTCGGCCGCAAGGCGGGTACGCTCCAGATAGATATTCGTGATCACCTGCCACGCAGTTGCCGTAGGCTCGATTCCCTCAAACGCATCGGTAAGTGCTTTCGCTGAGGCCCGACCGCGCTCGCTCATCCCTGGTGCCATTGCTAGTAAAGTGCGCCAGTCGAGCGGCAGAGGCTTCTTAGCAGCCCGAACTGTTTCGATGGCGACGGCCACGTCTTCGATGGACATCTGAAATGGCGACATCGAAGCAATGCACGTCAGCCCCATAGCCCTTGGATCGGTCACGAGCGATAGGAGGGACAATGCTTCCTTGATCTCCGGCCGGTCGAACAAAGGACCGAGGAACAGCACCGGAATCCCACGCGCCTCGAGGCCTGCGGCTATTTCTGCCAAACGCGCATTTCCCTTGCAGATCACGGCCTGGTCGCGAAACGCAGTCGTATCATCGCAGGCATCCATTATGCGTGCTGCGATTTCGTCAATCTCGTGATCTTTGGAGTCAACAGAAACGAAAGAGGGCGATACACCGCTTTTGCCCTTGAAGGCATTTGCCTGAAAACCCGTAGCCGCCATGCGCGTCGCCGCGAAAGCGCTGAACGTATCGCAGTTTTCCTGAGACGATCGGTAGTTCATACTGAGTTGCATCGACGTCCCACCCGGGAAGTCTTCGGTCTCGAACCGGTCGATATTGTAGGAGGACGCTCCCCGAAAACGGTAGATCGACTGCTTGGCATCTCCCACGACCCAGAGGTTCTTGCCGTCCGATTTGAGAGCGCGCAGAAGCCGAACGCTTGCGCGGTTTACGTCCTGATACTCGTCCACAAGGACGTGTTCATATCGCCCTTGCAACTCCGTTCGCACGGCCTCGTCGGATTCGATCAAGGCCGTTGGGCGGGCGACAAGATCGCCGAAATCGACCGCACCTCGCTCGGCTTTCAATTGTTCATAAAGGTCGTAAACGGAGGTGATCTCTAGGCACTTCTCCGCAGCTATCTTGTCTTCTTCCGTCTCCGCCGAATCAGCCATCTGCTGCGCCAGCTCGCGGTAGCGATGTTGATCGACAACTTCGTCTTTCGCCCGCGAGATTGCCGAAAGGATGGACCGCAAATTGTCGGTTGGGTCCCAATGATCGTTGAAATGCTTTAGCCTCAGGCGCGGGAATTCGTCCTCAAGAAGCGCTATGGCCTCCGTGGCATCGATCAAGCGCGGGTCTGGAGGCAGTCCTGCCCGATCATGGAACCGGCGCAGAAGGTCGAGCCCAAAAGAGTGAAATGTTCCAATCCACGCAGACCCGGCTGCTTCCGGCCAGGCCAGCATGGCACGATCCGTCATTTCACCGGCAGCCTTGTTGGAGAAGGTGAGCAGCAAGATGCTCTCCGGATCGACGCTGCGGTCCTTCAATACCGACAGCCGGCCGACGAGCGTCTGAGTTTTTCCGGTGCCAGGCCCAGCTTTCAGGAGCAAGGCCTTGCCTTCATGTTCAGCCGCATGTCTCTGTTCTTCGTTCAAGGGTTTGGGCGGCGACACCGCATCCTCATCCGGTTCACTCTGCGGAAGTAAAAGCGCATCAAAAAGCTGAACCGCCACCATCGAGTAGGGCGCACCCAGCTTCTTAGTGATGTCACTTGCGCTCAAACCTTCGTCGATATGCCACGACCAGGCCACGGCGCAAGGAAACAGGAACTCGCGTGCAAAGAGGTCCATTTGGACCTCCTCGCGTGCGCGATTGCTGTAGTCGACTACTCGATCAGCGCCGATGGATGACGGGTCTGCAGACCGCGTCGGATCGACTTCCATGGTTGGCGGTATGTCTACTTCACCACCAAATTCGTGGTGCCCGATTTCGTGCGCGACCAGGAATGCGTCGAGAAACTTATTACCCGTGTCTTCATGGAGGACGGTGGCAGATGCCCGTTGCAGAAGAGCTTTGCCCCCTTTGAGCTGCGGATGACCCGCTGGAAGCCTCCTCACCTCGAGATCGCGAGCTCCGGCTTCAGCCAAAACGAAGTCATAAGGCTGTGTAGGATCGCCGCCCTTGTTCACACGGTGACTATGAAGATCGGTCGCGCGTGCGCGTATCGCTTCAATCCGATCCATCGTCAGCTAGCAGCGACTGCAACACGCGCTGCTCCTCCTCGGTAAGACCGGCACGATCAACGTAATCTTGGAAGTCGATCGGTGGCACGGCACCTGGCTTTACTTCTGATTTCATCGCAACGGCGTGCCCATCCCCTTGTTGGAGGCCGCTGATGACATCCTGCATATGTACGCCGAGCTTATTTGCCAGAGTTTTCAACAGGCTCGTTGGCATCGAGGCGATATGGACAACTTCGGCGGTCAAGCCGGTGAAGAAGGCTCGAGGAAGACCGAGGTTACGGGCAAATTCCCTTACACCTGTTCCAAAAAGGGATTGTCGGACGTGTTGAACGCGCAGCGCTTCCGCGCTTATGGCCTTGGTTTCAAGTGGAAGACTTGCCTCAGCCAACGCCAAATCGCTCATCGACAGTTCGTTGAAGAGCGCAAGGAGGTCGTGGGTGAATTCCGGGAAGCGCTGGAGGTATGCCTTGAGAATTGCAGGCGACATCTCCTCTTCCACGGTGAAGTCGTTGAGGACGTCTTCTCTATTGGCCATCACCAACCTCCAGTTCCAGCGCTTGCCGGATTTTTGTAAAAGCACGATCTCGTCGGTTGCGCACAGTCTTTTCAACGCAGCCCAAAAGCTCCGTCATCGAGGGTTCGCCATCTTTGTTCGTCTCAATAGGAATGTCTGTGAGCATCAAATCAATTACCTCTCGTTCGTCTGTCGGTAGAGTGTTAATCGCGTCACGCAGATGAATCCGGTAATCGAGATCCTCTTCAGCCGTGAGGCCGACTTTCTTGTATCGCTCCAGAGCTGCTTCGACGACAGCGCGCACCTCGCCAGTGACTTCGTCCTCCATGTCCTCGTTAGCGTTTTCCCGACGGCTTACTTTGCGGAGCTTCGTGATGTGCGCCGCGCGAACAGCCTTGTCGAAGACGACTTCGTAGATATCCAGTTGTTCGTCATAGTCCTGCCGGTCGGTGAACATCAGCCCCGTGACATGATCGACGGTTGCGTGACGAATTTCAGAAAGACGCGCATCTTCGTGGATTTCTTTGCCAACCTGGCGGTTTGCCCGCGGACACGCGGCTTCAACCCGATCACGCAGCATGTCGTAGAGTTGAATGAACCGACCGTCTGAATTGTCAGACTTTGTCTGCCGCAGAAAGTAGACCAGTATTTCCGACGGGACATAGTCGCTATGTCGCCGATCCCGAATGGACGCGCGGTCAAGTAAATCCATGAAGGACCAATCAAGGCTCTTCTCGATGAACTGCTTTGTCGGCGATCGTCGCGTATAGAGTTCGCCGCTTGTTTTGCGTTTCCGCAGTGGTTCAATACTCATTCAGATACACGACTAATCCTTGCTCAGTGCTTTGCTATCAGGGGGTGAACCTCAGTAGCAAGTGCTCAACTATGTCGAGCTCCCAATTGATATGATCCTATGCGAGAATGAATAAAGTTCCATGCTTATTAA
This sequence comes from Yoonia sp. JB2-21, assembly GCF_055693545.1. Classification (NCBI taxonomy): domain Bacteria; kingdom Pseudomonadati; phylum Pseudomonadota; class Alphaproteobacteria; order Rhodobacterales; family Paracoccaceae; genus Yoonia; species Yoonia sp. JB2-21. The sequence goes on along the minus strand of NZ_JBVFUC010000001.1, from coordinate 1,944,403 downwards.
TCGAACAACTAGTTTGACTGGGCCGTGGTGTAACAAACGCTGTGCCTTGCAACAACAGCAGCTAAACGAGCACTTGAGGCGGCACGAAAGCGTGACAGGTCCAAGGCTTGTGTGCGGGCGGTGGTGGTTGAAGTCGATGCGCCACGTCGCGATCAGATTGCGTGCATGGCGCAGGTTGTCGAACAGGTGCTCATTCAAAACTATGAAGGCAACAAACTATAGAGATCAAAAGCAGATTTAGAGCTACTGCATGAAACGCTTCAGTTCATCAGTCGAGAGTACACTGCCATGAAGAAATATTTGATCGCTTCTTGCCATTAGATCTTGCTCTCTTCGGACGGTTGGATTGACGCGTTCCTCTACTGCAAATGAACTACGATCAAACCGGTTTTTACTGAACTTCATGGACGCAAACCGATTTGGAGCTAAACCGTTGACTGAAAGCAAGTCGAAAAGCACCACGCCCTCGAAGCTCAAGCTAGCGAGTTGCGCGGTGAGACGCTTTATCTCACGCAAGGGATGGAAATCTGCCGTGGCCGTAACCACAGCAATTCCTCCGACTATGCGTACCGTATCAGTCATGGTTCCGTTGTTACTGTATGAGTGCATCAATCGCCGCATATGCGTCTTTCGACAACTCAATGGCTGAATCCAAAGTAGCTATCATTCTACTACCATTGGCAAATTCTTCCATGTGAAAAATTGTATGGCGGTGCTTTCTATAAAACACATAGCCATTATTGACCGCATTTACCAATTTTTTGTTAGGAACGCCCCCCTCATACTCGGGTTTAAGCTTAAATATGCCGGGTTTATCCACATCGAAAAAGTCACCAAAACCATGTTCTGCATCCTGAACTGACATACCCCAGTCAGCCATCTTCAACTTAAGGATACCTTCCAGAGATCTTAAGTCTGGGTAAAGTAGGAGACAATAGTCAGGCAACTGAGGCGCTGCAAGTTTAACGCAGCAGCTAGAAATTAGGAGCTTCTCGATATCTTTGGGTAGCTGATCGTAGCTATCTGGAAAAAAACGCTTGAGATAGTCTTCCGCCATCTCTTTACGAACTATAGAGGCGCTGCTGTCATCTTTGCGGTACAATACTTGCTCAAGTCCCTGTAGATCAAGAAAGTCGGTGAGTAGAAATATGATGCGTCGATAGCAAGAAAGAGGCTTGCCCTGAATTTGCAATTTCCTTGTTGTAAGATGGAGAGTAAGCTTGAGTGAGTCTTGGTGTTCAGAGCTCTCAAGCGTTACCTGCTTCTGCGTTTGTTCATCGCGATCGGTTGTGATCTCAATATCGACAGCTTCATTCACAAGCTCCAAGATCATATCGAAGGTCTCAACCGTTATTCCGCTAAGGCCAAAATTTACAGTCTCAAATTCGGCAGGATTGATTGTGGCTTTCAAGTGAACCGCAAGTTGTTCACCTAGTGGCTGGTTCTTTCCCATCTTCCATAGGATCGTGGTAGTGCCAGTCTTGTTTAGGAGCAAATCAACGGTCGCAAACTCTGCGCCCGATGGACCAAAGACTACCCTTTTACGATTCGCGAACGCTTGAACACCACCGTCAATCGAGTAGCCTTTCGCCTCCGCGAAGCTCTGAATGTTCTTGTCCAGAGTCTCGCGCGCGAGGTTGATATCTTTGTAGTCGGACATCTTCGTCTTTCCATAAAAAAAGAAGTGGCGCACTTCCCTTGGTTGTTTGTGTAGGAGGGGGCTTCCGCCGTCGGCCGAGCCCCAGAGAGCAGAAAGGCGTACCCCATTGAAACTTGCTGAGATAATTTTTAAGATCTTCTCGGAAATAATTTTTCTGAGAAATCACGGTCTGGCCTGATCGGATAAGTTCTCCGTATTGGTATAACCTTTTGTCGAGCAGGCTCCCCAACCCAAGTAGGTAGACCTTTACTCAGCTGATCAATAGTCCGCAATTCCCAATCGAAGAGTTGTGCCAATCTGTGTCGAACACGTCACGGTTGAGACGCGATCGGCCAAACAATTGCGCGGATCTTATTGTTCATCAGCGATCGTTCCTCCAAATCTCATCCCATGACTTACACAGCACATCATATCGCTTGCCGCCAGTTATGATTGACGCGACCGGTGAACCTGCTGGGTTTGCGCTTGTCGGCTGTCAGCGCGGCTGATCGGGGATGTATCGGAACGAACTTTCCTTGCCGAGCAGATGCTGCGATTGCTCAGATGGCGGCAGAAAGCCCAACTTGTGAATTCAGTTTTTTCGCTGCGCGCGCTCGCAGCATGAAAACCGCCGCGGTTTGAGCTACCCCCGAAATTCGGACACTGACGTAAGCTGCAATTTGTTGTCTGTTGATCTTCAACATGAAGGAGATTGACGATGTCGAAACGGAAGCAACATCACCCAGAGTTTAAGGCCAAGGTGGCGTTGGAAGCGCTGAAGGGGGAGGAGACGGTCAGCGAGTTGGCGAGCCGGTTTGGCGTGCACCCCACGATGATCCATCAATGGAAGCGGGCTCTGCTTGAAGGCGCGTCTGGTGTATTTGAGCGTGGTGGCCGGAAGGCACCGGAAGTCGATGAAGAGCAGGTCAAAGACCTGCACGCCAAGATTGGGGAGTTGGCCGTCGCCAATGATTTTTTGGCCAGAAAGCTCAAACCCTGGACCGGCAAGTGAGGCGTAAGATGATCGAGACCGCCAATGCCGACTTGTCTATCGGCAAACAATGCAAGCTGCTGTCGATCTCGCGGTCGTCATTTTACTACGAGCCCAAGGGCGAAAGTGAGATGAACCTCGATCTGATGCGCGTGATCGACAAGCAGTTCTTGGAAACGCCTTTTTATGGTGTGCGTCAAATGACGTGGCACCTGCGCAATGAGGATCATCTCGTGAACGAGAAGCGCATCCGTCGTCTCATGCGGCTCATGGGTTTGATGCCGATCTATCAAAAGCCCAACACCAGCAAAGCCGCGAAGGGTCACAAGATTTACCCTTACCTGCTGCGTGGGCTGCGTGTGGAACGGCCTAATCAGGTCTGGTGCGCTGACATCACCTATCTGCCAATGCGACGCGGCTTTCTATATCTGGTCGCGATCATGGACTGGCACACGCGCAAGGTGCTGGCTTGGCGTATCTCTAACACATTGGAGGCCGAGTTTTGCGTTGATGCCTTGAATGAGGCCATTCACAAGTTCGGCCCGCCGGACATTATGAACACAGATCAGGGCAGCCAGTTTACGTCGTTTGCTTGGACAGACCGGCTGCGACGATCAAACGTGCGCATCTCGATGGATGGCAAAGGCCGTTTCCTCGACAACATCTTCGTCGAACGGCTCTGGCGGTCTTTGAAATATGAATGCGTGTACCTGCATGCCTGGGAAACCGGATCAGAGGCGAAGGCAGGCGTCAGGAAGTGGATCGACTTCTACAATGACAAGCGCCCACATTCCGCCCTTGGCGGCAAACCACCTGCCGTGATCTACTGGCAGCGAATTGAAACAACTAACCCCGATCAGCAGGCCCAAAAAGTAGCTTAATTTACGCCAGATCCTGTCCAACAAATGGGGAGTAGCTCAGTTCCGTGCCGCGATGTGTGAGTTTAAGCGACGCCAGATTTTGCACTTGCAGAGAGTGACCGCAAATCGGGCTGCGGACGCAGCATTCCGACGGGTCATGCCCAATGTTCGCAAAGAGCCGCTAGCCTGACTCCGCCTTTCCAAATGCAAAGCCCATTGCTCCGCTGATAAGCGTTGCCGCTTCACCGGTAAGCTGGTCATTGATTCCCAAGAGTGCGACAATCGGCAATCCGAGGGCTATGACCACAAAACGGATAAAGCTCCAACCAATGCCCTTCCCGTCACCCATATTTCGGTTTCTCAATCCTAGCCAAAGAACAATGGGAATGGCGCTAGCCAACAGAATGGTGGCGATCGCGTGCCCATTTTCCTGAAAAAAATTCATGAATAAATTCCTATAAAGTCCAATGCGGACAACTTTTGGCTTTGGCTAAGCGATGTCAAGTTTCCAAACGGGCCAACCCATCTGATTTAAATAGGCTGCAACCGCCTGCTTTTGAAAAGTTGCGGTGCGGCAACGATCACGATGACGAAGACGAAAGTCCGGAATCGCCACCTGCCAGCCAGTGGCAAGCAACCGAACCAGCAGACACTATTTTGAGGTCCCAGAACCGTCTTGCGGCGTGCCGCGTGCCACAATCTGCAACAGCCCATCTGCGAGCGGCTTCTGTAACGACAGCGCCTCATCCGCATCGGCGCGCAGCCACGTGTTCACCTCGCCCATTGAAGTCAGAACAACTGGCATCGCTTTCGGATGGATCGTGCCAACTTCCGCATTTGCCTCGGTTGTCAGAAATCCAAACAGGTTGTCAGTGGTTTCACCGTCTTTCAGCTTTCGAACAGACGTCCACTCCGTCCAGATGCCGGCAAAGAACGCGATTGGTCGATCTTCAGCGAGGGCAAACCAAACTGGTTCCGAGGGTTTACCGACCTGATTGTGTGGCTCTGAAAACGATGTGAACGGGACAACGCAGCGGTGCTTCACACCAAACCACCTGCGCCAATGCGGAGATTTCGTGTTGCGAATGTTCGTCACGCCTCGGTCAGTCTTCTTGCCTTTCAACGCGAAGGCGGGCGATGGCATCCCCCAACGCATCATCGACAACATTGGTCCTGACTCTCCGTTGCTGATGACTGGTGCCTGATAATCCGGATATATGTCTGTCAGCGGCGGCAGGTTGCCCGTTTGATCTTCAAGGCCATCAAACAGCGCGCGTATCGCGTCTTGGCCTTTCGTCATCGAATAAAGATTGCACACACCAAACAACTCATCACTGCGCCACGCACCGTCGTGGACGGGGGAAGTATAGCCACGGCACTCGGTCCCGTCAGCAAGTATCAGGTCTGGAAAGGCCGTGATGAGCGCCCGAGCACTCTCTATATCGCGCAGATAGATCCCCAATGCATCTGTTGCGAGGCCTCTCGATGAATATACGGCGTAGAAGCCCGTACCAACTTTGGTTCTGAGCCAGGCGTGGATCGCGTCGAGGCGCATCCCAAAGCCACGATCGGGCACGGCAAACCTGACCCGGACCGGGAAGGCCAACTCATCAATCTTCTTTTGCGGGGTTGAGCGTCGAACTATGGCATACTCACTACTTCAAGCCGCAAAAAGAACATTAGGTGAACACCTAAGTCAAGCAGTGACTCGCTTTGACATGTCAGAAATCACCATCTTCAGCCGTGTCTTTGAAGGAAGGTCCCAGCAGGACAAATCGAATGACCGGCTATCGGCACCAATTACCTGGTCGCGGTGGGCAGCTTGTTCTTCCACATATGTAGGGGACGGCAAGGCTCTCTGAGATGAGGATGCGCCCAACATCAGTTCCATTTACTCTCAGCACTCCGCACTGTCGCCCGAAGTTGCAGCGGCTTGTGCCTTCCGTGCCTGGCTGACATGCACAACGAACACGTTCCAACTCGATACTTTGGGCATTGCTGACGAGAGCATTCAAACGCGCGGTTGCGCGGCGGCCAACATTGAGCTCGGCCTGGCACTGAGGCGAACTTGTTTCGGGTGTGTTAAAGCCTACCAATCGCACGTTTGCAGACTGTCCCTCGACGCCAATGGTGTCGCCATCAATGACGCGGATGGCGGAAGCGCTCAGTGAATATCGATTTGTCCTTACGCTTTCTGCGTTAGCGCTCCTGCTGCGCTGCGGTTGCAGATATCGGGAAGACATCCATCCTGTTCCCAACACCGACGAAATCTGGGTCCACCCGTTACGCTCGTTTAACCTGCGGACAAGTGTGCCTTCGCTCAGCTGGCCCATGACAGCGTTGCTAGTGCTGGGACCGGCACGCTGATTGACGCTGCTGCCAGTGACGATCAGGTAGACAGCCGCGTTGTTCCGTTCTGTTTGCCGGACATCGACTGCTCCAGAAGATGATGTGTCAAAAGCTGAGCCAATCAATCCAAGAAAACCGAGAACCAGCACTACGGGCCACATCACCTGCCGCGTGGCGCGACGCATCGCTCGTTGTGGGGCGCGGATGGCGCGTAAAGGAGACGTAGGTCTCCTGCGTGGGCTCTTCGGACGAGCAGGCGCGCTGGTCCGCGGTGCTTTTCGTTCTGAGGTTCTTTCCGGCTTTGCTTCACGCGGAAGATCCAAAAGCTGATGCAACTTCCGAAATTGCGCAGACGTCAGGCGCGTCTTGGTGCCATAGCTGTCGAACCGTGCCAGCAGATCCGTGAAGAATGAGCGTTCCCATTCGTTTGTGTTGCCGTTCTCGAGGCGATCACGGAGCTGGGCTTTGATCAGATCGGTTTTTTCTCGGGAGAACGGCATATGCCGACATTTCCTCTTCTTAGTGCTTAAAGCAATTCTCACGATGCCACGACACAAACTCTGCTCGCGGTTGTTCCGCCGCCCGTTCAGGCACCAAAAGCTTGCCCGATGCATTGATCATTGACGTCGCAGCATCCGGGTCGTTGGCTTGCCTCGACACCAAAACCGACAAATCATCTGAAAGGCCAACAAGTCCCCTGTCGAACATCCAATGCGCCGTGCCAGACAATGCGATACCATTGCTGATGATGTCGGGACCATCGTGTTCAACCGGCCTGATATGGGCAGCTTCTACTTCTGCACGTCCGCCACCGTTGATCAGACGCAGACCGGTGATCGCGCAGCGCTCGCCGTAAGCGCGGAGAACGGTTTTGCGAAAGTTGCGGTCGCGCACAGCCCTGTTGGTCAACTGATTGATGCGTTCTCTCGCGGTCGGGAACTCGAAGGGCAATTGATCTTCTTTGAACCCGCCAGTTTTACTAAGCTGACCCACCCGAGGAAGGATGTCGTGATCTTTTCCGAGGCCTAGCTCCAAGATCCGGGCGAAATCAGTTGGCGATAGCGGCCGGACAGCTGCCTGAGCTCTTCCAGATATTCTGCCCAAATCATTGAGCAGACCTTGTTCGACAATCTGGTGCTCATAGCGAAACGGCACTGCATCGCCAAAGTCGAGATATGTGCCCGGTTCAATCACCGCCAAGTGCATGTCTGCTTCGCTGGGATCAGGAATGACCTCCCGCACTTTGGCGACGGCGAAATAGCCCTTGGTGTTTCTAACCTTACTGGGCTCGAGATAGACGACCCAGTCACCCTCACACTGTTGAACGCGTGTCAGGTACTGCGCTGGAAACTGATATCGCTCCGACGGCACGTCGTCGTAGATTGAGTCAGTTCGGTGGATGAATACGCCAAACGCCATGACTTGAAACATGACTGGAAAGATTGAAACTGCCAACCCGCCAGGCAGCCAGAAAGACTTGTACGAAATTCATGAATTACGCCGAAACGGAAACATGTTGCCCTTTCTGTGCAACATGTTTCCTTTCATCTTACGCTATGGAGCACTGCGAATCCGTCAGAGCAACGTGCAAAGAACAACCGAAGAGTTCTGCAGTCGTGAGATTTTTCTTGCGCGAACTTGTCCGAAGCCATAATCAGTGCGGCTGACCGATGCACGGCCAGCGGTGCGTCCGGAAACCACAGAATTGGAGAACGCCATGTAGTAACGCAACTGCATGAAAGGCCTCGTCATGGCCCATTACAAACGAAAACGGCCGCGCATTGCGGGCCGCCGGAAAGGCTATTCCGCCAAAGGACTTGAGCGCCGTCTCGAACTTGCTGCTGAAGATGTACGCTGGCTCCAAAACTGGCCACGTTGGCACGACAAACTCTTTCATACGCGCCCTTCGCGGCGCGAAGAGCGGAAGCGTGAGCGGGCACTGCTGAAAGGCAACGACCCCGATAATCTTGTGTGGCCAACCAGCCGTAAGCCGCATCACTACTATTGGTGAGACGAAGAACTGCTCAGGAGGTAAGGGCGACTGCGCGATCTCCAGCTTGGGAAATCGAGTGGCTGGGTCGCGGATACGGCCTCGAGAATGTGAACTGATGTTTTGGATGTGGCATGAGCCTGCCGAATGATTCAAAACCTAAACTGCAATCGGCGCTCATAGGTGGGTAAATCGTGAACACAGGTCAGCTACAGCCAATAGCGATACCAGACACAACACCCTGTCGCTATATCTCGTTCAATCATGCACTAAACCTCAGGGCTCCTGGCGAAGTCACCGGTGACTGGCACTTCAAGGTGATGTTTTTCTGCGCAAAAAATGAACCTCAAAAATCCGCCACTGTCGCAGGGCGCGGCACAGGTGTTGATACGTCGCGGACCCTGGGCAGTCATGGAATTCGCGACATGGCGGACGAACTGGCACGTAAAAAGGTTCGACCGAACACTGGTCCGGTCTTTGTCGCCAACCATTGTCGCGCAATCGCTGACATCGCCATCGCAGAGGTTCAGGCAAAGCAATTTCCGCGATCTGTTACAGTGCGTTGCGTGAATCAATGGCTCGATACGCCCGAACAGATAGGCACGTTAATCGATCAATATCTGCGCCATCTCCCCAAGCAACTAGATGGATCCGAACTCGCAATCTACGAGGATTGGCTTGCTACAATTCGATATGAAGAGTAGCGATGGATCAACCCTGGATGAAACCAACAATTGTACTGGCAGGAACATGGGTGGCAATAGCCACGAAATTGCGCACCTTGATCACCAGATTTGCAACTCGTGATGCCAGCGACCCGCAGCAACAAGCGGACCTTGATGCCAGTTACGGCGATGGTCCGCAACGAGCCCTTTGTGTGAATTCGACTTTCCTGCTGCGTGCGCTCGCAGCGTGGAAAATGCTGCATCGGCGTAAAATTCGGTGTTGCCGCGCAACAGGGAAACCTGCCATTCACGCAGAGTGCAGCAAAGATCAGAGATCGGATTCACAGATTGTGGGACTTTGCTGCCATCCACATAGATCGCGTGAATAGCTGCATAAATTTGCCGTTGAGCTGCTATACGAACCATTCTGAAGTCGTTTCTGCGTTAGCGAAGTTTGACCTTAAACAGCTAGCCGGATGCAGTCCGATGTTCGTCCTAAGGGGAGCATGATAATGGTGAGAACGGTCGTTTAGCACGCGTGCGCGCCAGCACAGTTAGGTTTTGGACAGATCACACATCAATTGGAACCGTCGGAAAAATCGCGGCGATAGAGGTTCCGGCTGCACAGTCTTCGATTTTGAGCGTGCCTCCGTGATTTCTGCAAATAATCTGCGCAATCGAAAGACCAAGGCCACTGCCAACTCCGGGTCGCACTTGCGAAAACCGGGAGAACGCATGAATACTTTCTGACGGCATCAGGCCGACGCCCGTGTCGATCACACGCAGCACACAATTGGTAGTCTCGACGGAAACTTGCACGGTGATGACAAGATCGGTGCGGCCGCCATGTTTGGCTGCATTATCGAGTAAGTTCTGTAGGACTTCTTGCACCAAAATCGGCTCACATTGGATTGGGGCATGTGGTCCGCGTTCAAAGCTTACATCAAAGCCTTGCCTCAATAATGGGGGTGCGCTGCGTTCGATGACTTCAACGGCCAGTGCGTTTAGATCGTGCGTTTCTGCATTAGCCAGCAGCTTTCCGAGTTCGCGATTGCGCTCAAAAGACAAAAGTTGGTTTGATAGCCTGCTCAGATGCTTTGACGCCGTAATAAGCGCCGTGACACGTTCTTCTTTTGGTTCGGGGCCTGTTTCGACCTTTAAAGATTGTGCGAGGGATAGTACTCCGGCAATGGGGGTGCGCAGCTGATGGGCCGCGTTGGATAGAAAATGATCCTTAGAGCTGATCCGCCGCGATATCCGGTCAAGAAGATGGTTGAGTGTGGAGACAATGCCCTGAATTTCCTGTGGAACGCTGCGCGTAATGGGTGTGAGTTCATCCGCGCCACGCTTTGCAATAGCGGCCTCAAGGTCAGTGACAGGCCGCAGCGCAATGCGCAGGCCAAACCATGTTACCACAAGAACTGTGGTCAAGAGCAGTGCAAGAACGATGATGGTTTGCTTGACAATATCCCAGGCGAAACTTTCACGGGCGCTTAAATTCTGCCAGACGGAAATCACAAAATCCCCTTGAATCCAGCCAAGATCAACGGGTTCGTTCAGTTGCACAACCCGGACAGGGCTATCGCGATAGATACCGGAATAGATCTTTGCAGTCTCTGGCAAATAGGCCTTGAACTCTGGCTGGCTTGTTGCCGGATCTAGGGGCGGGGTTGCGTAGCCTGTCACAAAGGACCCATCCGGTCCTTTGACGTGATAAAAGATGCGCCCGCCGGATGTTTCGTTCAACAGCCGTAGCGTGTCAGTTGACAAGGCTTCGCCCTCTCGGATGCCCACGTCATTTGCGATCGACAACCCTATGGAGAGCAGTGTTCGGTCAAATAGGTTTTCGGCCAATCGGTTTGTTTCAAGAACACGCCACGTGCCCAACGCGACTGAGATACCAAACAACGGCACAAGCATGACAAGCAATAACCTTGTCCGCAGCGACAGCGCCGAGCGGCTCATGAGTCGGGTTCCATCAGGTATCCAAATCCGCGTACTGTCCTGATGGAAATTGCGTAAGTTTCCAATCGCTTACGCAAGCGTGAAACGCTGACCTCGATCGCGCTATGGTCAACATCTGCACCGGTACCGTACAAGTGCTCGATCAGACGTTCCTTAGACACAAGGCGACCTTGCGCGATAGCGAGGGCTTCAAACAAAGCAACCTCACGGCGTGGGATTTCAAGACGCACACCTTGCGATAAAACTTCGCGCGACGTCAGATCAAAGGACAGCGGACCAACACCGATGCGTTCTGACAAGAGCGCATGCCTGCGACGCAGCAACGCCCGCACGCGCGCGGATAGTTCTGGCAATTCAAAGGGTTTGACAAGATAGTCGTCGGCCCCTGCATCCAGTCCGGCCACCCGATCTTGAGTGTCGCCACGCGCTGTCAAAAGCAAAACAGGAAAGGTACAGGCGGCACCGCGCAATTGGCGCAGCAGGTCCAGTCCATTCATGCTTGGCAGGTTTATATCAAGGATAAGAAGATCTGCCGAAGCCGCCCTCAATGGACCAAGCGCGTCTTCGCCGTCAAAGTAAAGGTCTACCGCATGTCCTTCGTCGTTGAGGTGAAATGCGATGCCTTTGGCGACCGCCACGTTATCTTCGACAACCGCAATTCGCATGTGATGTGCTCCACGATAGCTTTCTGAAAGGTTGCTCCTGTAAAACAACCGGGCTGTAGCGTGGGAGGAGCCTCGCTATCACAAAAGAACAGGACTTCGCTAAAGATGTCCACACTTCTGGGAGGAAGACATGAAAATTAATGGAATCGCGCGCGGCGTCGCGTGCAGCGCACTTACCGCTGTTGTTGCCAGCTTTGCAACGCAAGGTGTCGCAGATGGTCACGCCCTTGATCTTGAAGGAAAAACGATTGACTTCGTTATTCCGTTCTCGGAATCCGGCGGCTCTGCGAAATGGGCGAATTTCTATGCGCCTTTGTTGTCCGAGGCTCTGCCTGGCAATCCGACAGTCGTTGTGAAATTCATGCCAGGTGCCGGGTCCACGACGGGCGCAAACTGGTTCCAGGAACAGCAGTTTGACGACGGTACAGTCATTTTTGGCACATCCGGTTCGACGCAGTTTCCCTATCTGCTAGGCGATCCACGTGTGCGCTATGAATACGGCGACTGGAATGTCGTTCTGGCGTCCGGCACGGGCGGCGTTGCCTACCTGCCGCCAGAGTTGGCCGAACAAATGGATGGTCTTGATGCCAGCGGTTTGCAGGGCGTAGATTTCATCTACGGCAGTCAGGGCGCGACCCGTCTGGATCTTGTTCCATTGCTCGCTTGGGAAATGCTTGGGTTAAGCGTCGAACCTGTTTTCGGCATCAAAGGTCGCGGCGATGGCCGCCTGATGTTTGAGCGTGGAGAAGCGAATATCGACTATCAAACATCGTCCTCCTACCTCAGCGGTGTGACGCCGTTGGTTGAAGGGGGAACAGCCGTTCCGATGATGAGCTGGGGCGCGCTTGATGGCGAAGGCAACATCGTACGCGACCCGACATTCCCTGACATGCCAACGTTTAAGGAAGTCTGCGAAGCAACGCCGGCTTGTGAAACGTCAGGCGATCAGTGGGATGCATGGAAAGCGTTCTTTATCGCAGGTTTCCCAGCGCAAAAGATGGTGTTCCTGCCCGCAGGTGCGACAGATGCAGCAATCGGCACCTACACAGAGGCGTTCAACGCCGTATTGGCGCGTGACGATTTCGCAGAGATTTCTGCGGACCGCTTGGGCGTTTATCCGCAAATGACAGGCGACGCCGCAAGCGCGACGTTAGAACAGGGTACAAACGTTCCCGATGAAGCCAAAGCCTTTGTCATCAACTGGTTGGACGAGCGCTACGGTGTAACGCTGAACTAAGTTCTCCCGGTCCTGCCCCTTATTACGAGGGGCGGGGCCAAAAATTTTTCGAAAGACCCGTCCAATGGATATTCTGGCAACGGCGCTTCCGGCCTTGGCCGAGGCATTTGCGCTGATTTTACAGCCGAACCAAATCATGTTTTTGATGCTCGGCGTCATGCTGGGACTATCGGTCGGGGTGTTCCCCGGTCTTGGGGGCATCGCCGGATTGTCGCTGGTGCTGCCCTTTATGTACGGGATGGAACCTGTGTCCGGCTTGGCCCTGATGGTGGGCCTGATCGCGGTGATCCCCACATCGGACACCTTTGCCAGCGTGCTGATGGGCATCCCCGGATCATCCGCCAGTCAGGCAACCGTGCTTGACGGGTTTCCACTGGCCAAAAAGGGCCACGCGGCGCGCGCGCTATCTGCGGCCTTTGTTTCATCCTTGTTTGGCGGGTTGCTCGGCGCGGCTGTACTGACCTTTTTCATCCTCATCGCCCGTCCGTTGGTGCTGGCGTTTGGGCTGCCTGAGATGTTGATGATCACCATTCTGGGCCTGTCGATGGTCGCCATTCTGGCGGGCCGTGTCGTGCTCAAAGGCGTCGCTGCGGCCTGTCTGGGCCTGATGGTTGGCACCATCGGAGAGGCGGGCGCGGGCGGCAGTCTGCGGATGTCGACCTATGACATTCCCTATCTGACAGACGGGCTGAAGATCGTGATCGTTGGCCTTGGCATTTTTGCTATTCCCGAAATCATCGCGTTGCTGCGTCAGGATCGTGCCATCGCAAAAGACGCGCGCCTTGGGGCGGGCTGGTTGGACGGTATTCGCGACTGGTGGGCCAATATCTGGCTGTCGATCCGCTGTTCCGTGATCGGTGTGATCGTTGGCGTCATCCCCGGCCTTGGCGGGTCTGTCGTGGATTGGATCGCCTACGGGCACACGGTCCAAAGCAGCAAGGACCGCAAGAATTTTGGCAAAGGCGACATTCGCGGAGTCGTCGGGCCGGAAAGTTCCAACAACGCCAAAGAAGGAGGCGGGCTGGTGCCGACCCTGATTTTCGGGATTCCGGGATCTGGGTCCATGGCGATTTTTATCGGCGGCTTGGGGTTGCTGGGCTATGACGCTGGTCCTCAGCTGATCAACAACAATCTCGATATCACCTATACAATCGTGTGGTCCTTGGCCTTGGCCAATGTGTTCGGCGCAGGGCTTTGTATTTTGCTCTCGGGTCAAATCGCCAAGCTGACGACGATCCGCTTTACCCTGCTGGCCCCCTTCCTGTTCATCATGATCGCCTTTGCCGCGTTCCAGTCGCGCCAATCCCTAGGCGATTTGGTCGCGCTGTTCGCGGTTGGGTTGCTGGGGATCATGATGCGCCGGTTTGACTGGTCGCGACCTGCGTTCCTGATCGGGTTTGTGCTGTCCTATCAGGCCGAGAATTTCACCAACATGGCAAACCAGATCGCACGGTCCAAGTTCCGCCGTGAATTCGAGGCGGGGATCGAATACATATTTTCGCCCATCGTCATTGTCCTGTTCGTCATGATCGTCCTGTCGGTGGTCATCGGCATCCGCCAGTCCAAACAAATCCTGCCCGAAGGCGACGTCGCATCAGGGTCCAAACGTGCGCCCTTGATCTTTGCGGGTTGTATTCTGGGCTATCTTGTCATCGCCGTCTGGAACGCCTCTACGATCTCGCTTTTGAGCGACAAGATATTCCCGCTGACCATTGGCACGGTGGGTGTCACCGCGACCCTGCTGCTCGTGATCCAGATGATCCGCGCACCGGAAACCCACGCCGTGTTCGCGGACCGCGAAGCCTTTGGCGATGATGCAACGGCACCCTATACGCTTTGGCCGACGCTTGCGTGGCTGGCGTTTCTGCTGGGCTTGTCCGCGCTGACCGGATTCATCATCGCGGCGGTTGTTTTCACCATCAGCTTCCTGCGCGTGCGGGCGGGGTTGTCTTGGGGTGCCGCCCTAGTGTTGGCGGCGGCTGGCGTGGCGTTCCTGTGCTTCCTAGCGGGATCGTTGAACCGCGATTTCCCGCCGGGGCTGTTGCAGGACTACGTTGATCTTCCGTGGCCGTTGCGATGACACAGACGGGCATTCCATATGTCATGATGCGGGGCGGGACGTCACGAGGCGCGTATTTTAGTCGCCGTGATTTGCCACAAGACCGCGACACGCTCAGCGCGGTTCTTGTGGCGTTGATGGGGTCGGGCAATGCGCTTAACATTGACGGGATCGGCGGGGGCAATTCGGTGACCACGAAGGTCGCGATCCTGTCGCCCTCTGACACGGCGGGCATCGACATTGACTACTTCTTTGCGCAAGTGAACGTTATGGACCGCACGGTCGACTACGCCCCGACCTGTGGCAATATCCTTTGCGGCGTGGGTGCGGCGGCGTTGGATATGGGGCTGGCAAAGGTCACAGGGCCGACAACGCAGCTGACAATCAAGGCCACGAACACAGGCGCTGAGGTCACGACAACCGTGATGACCCCGAACGGTGCACCCAGCTATGACGGGGACGTCGCGATTGATGGTGTGTCGGGCACAAGCGCTGGCGTTCTGGTTCAGTTCAGGGGCACCGTTGGTAGCCTGACGGGTGCACTACTGCCAACGGGTCAGCCGATGGATGTCATCGACGGGATCAAGGTCACCTGTCTTGATGTGGCCGTCCCGATGGTGATCGCGCAGGCCCAAAGTTTCGGACTGACAGGCTATGAAACCGCGCAAGAGCTGGATGAGAATACCGCCTTCATGACCCGCATGGAAAACGTGCGGCGCAAGGCGTCTGTCAGGATGTCGCTGGGGGATGCCATGGGGCGCGTCACACCGAAATTTGGGTTGGTGGCCCCGCCGCAAGCGGGCGAAACCATCGCGGCGCGGTATTTTGTGCCCCAGAATGCCCACCCGAGCATGGCCGTCACAGGGGGGCAGTGTCTTGCCGCTTGTGTGCTGACGCCCGGCTCTGTGGCTTACGGTTTGGCAGATTTGCCTGCGAAAGGCCCTACGCCCATCACGCTCGCTCATCCAAGTGGCACGATGGAGGTCATCGTGGATTATGAGCGGACGGAGCATAGCCTAACCCTTAACTCCGCCGGACTGACACGCACCTGCCGCAAGCTGGCACAAGGTCAAGTTTTTGTCCCGCGCTCTGTTTGGTCATACTGATCCGCGACAGACGCGTGTTTGCGGGCAATGGCGCGTGTCAGGGCACTGTCCAACCCCATCGTATCCATCATGTCAGCACATTCTTCCATTTCTGCCTCACGCCGTCGCCCGTGCGCCTGAACGCGCGAGACGTGATAGGGCACCACCTGCGCCCAATCCATGCCCGGAAAGGTGGCGTTTAACGACGCGCAAACCTCGTCCCAGACGCCAAGGGGCTGCGCCACGGCACTGGCCTCTGTAAAGACCGCCTCGAACCCTTTGATAAAGACGGACCGGACAAGTTTGATCTGCGCCGCCAGACCATATTCCGCCCCGACGCAGCGGGCGTTCAGACCGAACCCGTTCAGAACACCCGCCAGACGGGCCGCATCGGGGCCTGACAGCAGCAGCGGAACCTGCGCACCCTTTTGGGGAACCGTGTCCATCGCGACGCCCGTGGTGCAGGTTGCCCCACGGCTGGCGACCAGATCGGCGATCCGCAGCTTGGTCGCAGGGCCGACCGAGTTCAGGTCAAGCACGTCCTGTCCGGCCAGTTCCCCCAAACTGTCACATGCCTCAACCGCGTTTTGGGCCGTGACTGTGGATATGATGAGGTCACTGTTCTTCGCTAAAGACGCCGCAGACGGTGCGCATTCCACCCCCGCCTCGGCCATGCGAGCGCGGCAGTCCGGTGCTGTCGCGTCGTCGTCCAACAGCACATCAAACGCACGCACCGTTGCGCCGTTCTGGGCAAGGTGGCAGGCGAAATGCGGGCCAGCCTCGCCAAACCCGAGGATGCCGATATTCATTCTGCGGGCGTCTTTGGCAGCGGTTGGCGCGGCGGGTCCGGTTGGTCGCCGTGTTCGGCAAACTGCTCATGGGCGTGGCGCACAAGGGCAGTAAAGCGGTAAAGGCCGTGCACAAATTTGCCGTAAGGCATGGTCACAAAGAACGCAAACACCACGCCCAAATGCACCGCCAGCAGCATCCCCATCGCCGGAGTGGATCGAAGAGCAGTCAATATCAGCCCCGTCGCGCCAAGTGCAAACAGGATCCAGATAAAGGCAGCGCCCAATCCCTTGTCTTCGCTCGCGATCACTTTGGCGCGGTTGCGTTTTTCGCGTGCCAGCCCGGTCGGTCCCCAGACCAGACCAATCCCGCCCAGAACGCCAAAAATCTTGACAGGCGTCCACCATGGATAGGGGGCGTGCCAATCGAGCAGATAGTGTAACAAAGTGCCCGTGGTGGTCGACGCAAGGCACAGCAAAAACCCGTAGAACGTCAGGTGATGATAGAAACGGCGTTTGTCATCGGGGCGCTCGTCTTCGTTGACGCAGCTCATGCCGCCCCCGTCCAGATAGCGCAATTTGCCCGCGTCCTGCATGGCCCGCCAAAGGGATCGTAATGTCACAGGCACAGGTCCGGGCGCGCGCCAGAACCGCCGCACGCTGATAGAGATCGACAGGATCGCGAACAGGAACGCAGCCCCAAACACCAACACCATCGCGTTGTGCGGCATCACGCGGTAGAACGCGCCCGCCTCTGTGCCGCTGGCGAACAACGCGGCGAGATCTGCCGCCACGACGAACCCACCGATGAACACCGCGATTGCGAGGATCAGGGCCAATGCAATCACCAGACCGTTGCGGTGAAACAGAGGCTTGGCCGCGGACGGCCACGCGTAGTTTGCATAGGTGTCTTCGCGCAGGTTCGCCATCGCCACGGGCACGTTGATCGCGAACTCATGGGGCGGCGTGTACTGGCAATCGTAATAACACGCCCCGCAATTGTGGCAGAGGTTCGAGAGGAAATCGACGTCCCCGTCTTCAAACGTTCGGCGCAATTCCATCGCGGGAAAGACCGCGCAGAGCCCTTCGCAATAGCGGCAGGCATTGCAGACTGACATCTGGCGTGCGACTTCATCGCGGTTCATCTGGGTCAGGTGAGCGAGATTAATTTCTGACATGCTTTGCGGCCTCCGTGCCTGCGATGCGTCCGAACACGCTGCCGATGGTCATCCCGATTCCGGCCAAATACCCTTGGCCCAGCACGTTGCCCGCCATGATCTCACCTGCGGCAAACATGTTGGCGCTGACGTTGCCGTCTTCCATCACCATGCGGGCGTCGCGGTTCACTTTGACGCCCATGTAGGTGAACGTGATGCCGGGCCGTAGGGAATAGGCGTAGAACGGGGCTTGCGTGATTGGACGTGCCCAATGGGATTTTGGCGGCTCTAGCCCTTCGGTGCGGCAATCATCATGAATGGTGTGATCAAAGTCGCCCGGAACGCAGGCGGCGTTGTAGGTGTCGATGGTGTCGCGCATGGCATCTGGATCAAGGCCGATTTTTTGGGCAAGTTCTTCCAAGGTGTCGGCCTTCTCGGGCGGAAACACCGATGGCATGAACAGATCGAACGAATTGGCGTCAATGATGACATGCCCGATTTGATCGGGTTGCGCGGCCACCAGACGGCCCCAGATCGCATAGCGTTTTGGCCAGAAATCCTCACCCTCATCATAAAATCGTTGCGCATCGGCGTTCAGAACAACACCAAAGGGCACACAGTCCAGACGGGTCACGATGCCGCCGTCAAACTTGGGCGCACGTCCGTCCACGGCGACGGCATGGCATTGATCGGGCTCACCTGTCGTCTGCACACCTTGGTCCATCAACAGCCGCAAAACGCCGCCTGTGTTGTAGGGCGTGCCGCGGATCAGGAAATTCTGCGCAGGTGGCCCCCAGGCCTCGGTCAGCCATTCGATGTTGGCCTCAAACCCGCCTGCTGCGGCCACGAAGGATCGCGCCTCGATGGTGGATGTTTCAGGTGTGTCGGTGTCCCAGCCATGGGTCACGTCAGCGGACAAAAAGAACCCGTCTTCGATGGTGATCGCACTCACGGCTGTGTCGTAGTGCACGACGACGCCTAAGTCCTCTGCGGTGCGGTAAAGCGCATTCAACATTGACCGCCCACCACCCATAAAGAACGCATTGGTGCGGCCCAGTGATAGGGTGCCGCCTAGGGACGGCTGAAAATGCACGCCGTTCTCGGCCAGAAAATCCCACACCTCCTTGGACCGCTCTAACGTCAATGCGGCCAGTTCTTCGTCGGTGACGCCTTTGGTCACGCGCATCAGGTCTTCCATGTATTCGTCAACGGGGTACGGACCGGTGAGGATGCCGTTGCCCGCATCATGGGCAAGGCGGCAGTTGCGGGTGTGGCGCGTGTTTCCCCCGCGCCACGTTTTGGGGGCAGCCTCAACGATGCACACAGTAGCCCCGCCTTTCGCGGCTGAAATCGCCGCGCAGAGGGCCGCGTTTCCGCCACCGGCGATCAACACATCAAAGCTCATAGGGGCAGACCCGAGATCGTTACCAGCTTATGTTCCATCATTTCGCGCACCGCGTATTTCGGCCCTTCATGCCCAAACCCGCTGTCTTTGGTGCCGCCGTAAGGCATCAGATCAACGCGCGATGAACAGGTTTCGTTGATATGCACCCCGCCGACGTCAAGCCGAAGGGCGGCGGTCATTGCGCGTTGCAGATCGTTCGTAAACAGACCTGTCGCAAGGCCATAGGGGGTGGCGTTTACACGGGTTATCGCGTCGTCCAGATCGGTGATCGGGATTAGGCATGTGACGGGGCCGAAAATCTCCTTGCGCAGGACTTGGGCGTTTGGTGTGGGGGCGTCAATGATCGTGGGGTGGACGACCGCGCCGTCGCGGGTGCCGCCATGCAGGACGGGTTGGCCTTCTATCATCGCAGTAACCGTTTGCGCTGCCTCGGGCGAGATCATCGGGCCGACATCTGTCGCAGGGTCGCTCGGGTCGCCAACGGTCAAAGATTTCACTTCGGCCAGATAGGCCTCCTTGAACGCGGGCATCGCGTTTTCTGCGACCATCAGCATCTGGATGGATGTGCAGACTTGGCCCGCTTTGCGAAACGATGATCCGGCGCATTTTTTGGCTGCCGTCTGAATGTCTGCATCTTCCAGCACGATGGTGGCCGCGATGGAGCCCAGTTCCATCTGCGTGCGGCGCAGTCCGGCCGCAGCCTGAATCGAGCGACCCGCCGCCGTTGATCCGGTAAACGCAAAGAAATTCGGCCGCGTGTCCTGCAAAAGCGCCTGAGCGACGGGTACGCCACCATGCAGCACCGCCAACGCCCCGTCAGGTGCCCCCGCATCGGCAAAACAATGCGCCAAAAGGTTCGCCGTCAGTGGTGTCTTGTCGGACGGTTTCAATACAACAGCATTTCCCGCAGCAAAGGCAGGACCAACTTTGTGGCACACCGTGTTCAGCGGCGCATTGAACGGGGTGATCGCCACGACGGTCCCCAACGGAACGGGCACGGTAAACCCAAGCCGCTCTGTTCCTGTGGGTGCGCCGCCAAAGGGTACCACTTCGCCGGACAGCCTTTTGGCTTCTTCCGCTGACAACGCCAGTGTTTGCAGGGCGCGGTCGACTTCACCGTTCGCGTCTTTGACAGGAAAGCCCGCCTCGGCTGTCATCACCGCCTGAAATTGGTCGCGTCGCTGTGCGACAAAATCGCGGACGCGCAACAGGATTTGGGCGCGCTCATAGGCCTGCGGGACCGCGCTGCTATAGGCCTGCGCCAGACCAAGTGCGGCGTCGATATCATGGGGCGTCGCGGCGCTCACCTGCGCGATTTCACCTAGGTGGAATTTGTCGACCACAGAAAACCGGTCTTGCGTTTCCACGATTTTATTGGCGATGAACAATCCGGTTGGCATGTGGCTTAAATCACTCATCAGAATTGCGCCTCATATTGTGCGGGGCTGATACGCGCCCCGATGACCAAAGGCACATTGCCCGCATCACTTGCTAGCGCGTCCGACACGGCGGTTTCCGTTTCAACAACCACCCCGTTGCACGCCATGGACTCTGCCATTTTGATGGTGTCCGTCTCTTCGATCACGGTGCCGGTGGACGCATACTGGCGAGCCATTTGCTTCAGCTCAATCCGGTTCAAGGATTGGTCAAGGAACACCACAACCTTGATCCCCAAGCCCATGGACGCCGCCAGCCGCAATTCCGATTGCACCATCGCCAAACCGCCATCGCCCGTGAAACACACAACCTCGGTATCAGGCGCATATATCTTGGCGGCAATCGCCGCGGGAAGAGAGAACCCCATCGACGACAACCCGTTTGTCATCAATAGCTTACGAGGGGTCGATGGATGCCAGCCTTGACCGACAAGCAGTTTGTGACTGCCCACATCTGTGGTGACGATCGCATCCTTTTGCACCACGCCTGCGGCCACGCGGATCACATCGGATGGGTTCATAATGCCCTGCACGCGCCCGGCATCGAATGCCGTCTGAAGAACGTCGCGGTGGGCGGCAATCTCCGAGATTTCATACCCGGCTTGCTGGGGCAACATATCGGCCAGACAGTCCAGCGCAGGGGCAAGCGGGCCGATGACCTCTGTCTGCGCGGCATAGATTTGATCGGTGTTGTGCACCGTGTCGATATGGATGGTCGGCGCGGTCACCGTCCAAGGCTTGATCAGTTCAACCGCGTCAAAGCCGACATTAAGGACCAGATCAGCACCGTTCACGAAATTCCACATCAAATCGCTGCACGCCATATCAAGCGTGCCCGCAAAGAGAGGATGATCTTCGGGGACGGTCCCTTTCGCCATGGGCGAGGCAACAATAGCCGCCCCAATCCGTTCGGCCAACGCGAGGATCTGCGGGCCAACGCCGCTTTGCATGGCAGAAATGCCAAACAGGATCAGAGGTCGCCGCGCCTTTTGCACCGTGGCCTTCAGGTTTTGGTCCCCGACAACACCCAGCCCAATATGCGTGACGTCTGTCGGTGGCAGGTGAAACGCATCATCACTGGCCTGAGCACCGATATGGTCTGCGGGTGTGGACAAATGCACCGGACCGGGGCGGGGGGCCGCCGCAACGCGCAGCGCCTTGCGCATCACATGGCCCACCGTGTGCGGTGCGACGTCTGCGACGTATTTCGAAACAGGCGCAAAGATCGCGTGCTGATCGACAACCTGATGGGTAAACGTCGGGGCGCGTTTGGTATCAATCTGCCCCGAGATCGCAATCATCGGGGTGCGGTCGAGGGAGGCGTTGGCGACCGCATTGACCAGATTGGTTGATCCCGGCCCAAGGGTCGAAAGCGCGACACCGGGTTTGCCTGACAACATGCCCCACGCCTCGGCCATCAACCCGCCCGTGCCTTCGCGCCGTGCCAAAACGAAATCAATACCGCCCTTGCGACAGGCCTCAAGGAATTCGACGGACGGATCACCGGGGTAGCCGAAAACAGGTCCGGTTTCGGCGGCCTTCAGCGCCTGCACCATCACTTCTGACACGTTCATTGGGGTCTCCTCGGGTCTGTTGGACGAAAACGTTTGGCTTGGCGCATTGTATTACATTGTATACAATATAATACAATTCCTTTTTTGTGTTCTCACTCCGGCAGCTGTGTCACAGTCGGCCAACAGAAAATCACGTGGATCCTATGACCAAATCGAAGATTTCAGCGGATGATGCTTACCAGATTTTGCACAACCGGATTGTCAGCGGAGACCTGCAACCGGGTCAGAAGCTGCGCGAGGTCGAGATCGCCGAAAGCCTTGGTGTGTCACGCACGCCCGTCCGCGAGGCGTTCCAAAGGTTGAAAAGCGACGGTTTGTTGACGCATGAGCCAAACAAGGGCGCAGTGGTGCGTCATCTCGATTATCAATCGATTTCAGAGCTCTACAAAATCCGCGAGGTGCTTGAGGGCACGGCTGCCGCCCTTGCGGCGCGGCAAATGTCGCAGGTCGAACTGACCGCTTTGTATGACCTGCTGGACCTACAAGACACCGCCAAAGACGATGCCGCAGAAGCGTCGCGGCTGAACAAAGTCTTTCACCGCACGTTGTGCCAAAGTGCGCGCAACCGATATTTGGTCGAAATGATTGACGGGCTTGATCTGTCGATGGCCTTGCTCGGGCGATCCACCCTGGGTCTGGAGGCACGCAAAGCAGAAGCCATCGCAGAACATCGCGAGATTCTGGATGCGATATCGGCCCAAAACCATGCGGATGCCGAGGAAGCCGCAAAACGTCACATCCGATCAGCACATGCAGCGCGGCTCAAAATTATGATCGAAGATCAGATCTAATGGTCCTCGCCTGAAATTGTGTGGCGTTGGCCCATAATATCTCGATTGAACGGCAGCTTTGGTGACACGTGCTGCATGGGGGCGACAAGGATGCCGCACGCGCGAGCAAATGCTGCATCAGCGCAGTGAGAAAAACGAACGGCCGAAAAGTCCCGCCTGTTACCCGTTCGTGCTGGGCGCGGCGAACGACAGCTACCACGCTGTCGGTCGCGGTCCTAACTACATCACCACCATAGTAATCGCACTTCAACGACTGATCTCTGATATTAGTTCCTGACTGGGATAACATGTCGCTCGTTCGCCGTTCTGTTCTTGCCATTGGCCTATTGATCGCCGCGTTTTATTGCCTATCAGACCGTCGGCACCGCCGACATCAAATCCGCGTTCTTCCAGCCTACGTTGCATATCAGTAATGCGGACCCGCGACAGATCACTCAGCCTGTCCCACCCGCCAGCGAAACCACCTACGCCGAATTTGATGCGATCACCCACATGCCCCACAAAGAGTGCATAGACATCGCTTTCGTTATATTCCTTCAGGACATAGAAATTCGACGTCACTATAAAAGCAGGTCCGTACCGACCAGCAGGCATTAACAAATAGCCAACCTCGTCAATTTCCGGACTTGGGAACGGGCGACCTGACACGCGGGTGACACCCATAGAAAGCCACTGCTGAATGGGCCTACCGTTGTCTAAACCTTCCAACGAACACGATACGGTGGCCGGTACGGCAACCTCAAAACCCCAATCCCGGCCCGCGTTCCAGCCATATTGCCGTAGATAGGATGCGATAGATGCCAGCGTGTCGCGTTCGGACTGCCAAATGTCTGCGCGCCCATCGCCATCCCCATCAGTTGCGTAAGCAAGGTAGCTGCTTGGCATAAATTGCGGTTGGCCAAGCGCTCCCGCCCAACTGCTTCTCATCTGATCACGTGTGGCAAAGCCCTCATCGAAGATCCTAAGAGCAGCGATAAGTTCATCCGTAAAATATGCGGCGCGGTTGCCCATAAACCCTTTGGTACTGAGAATTTCAAACGCATCATGCGGGATTGCCGCGCGGCCGAAGCTGCTTTCACGTCCCCAGATTGATAGAATTATCTGCCCCGGCACACCTGTTTGTTGCTCGATCTGAGCAAGCGTTACTGCATGACGTGACGCCATCTGACGTCCAATACTTGCAGTACCTGTCACGCCGCCCGGCGCAAAGTAGCTCGCGGGCGCACGAAACTCTGCTTGGGCTTGAAGGCGTTCGTCAGGCTGTCCGGGTATTACCAAGTCGGGAAGATCCCAGTTCAGATCCACATTGGATAAAGCTGCATCAAAAGTTGATCTTTTCACACCAGCAGAATTGGCTCTTGGCCAGACGTTATCTTCTAACCATGCTTGGAAATTGGCTTCGATTGACGCGCGATCTTGGGCTTGCGCTACACTTGGCAAGCCTAGCGCGAAAAACGCGATGAAGAAGGCAGAGCATTTCATTGCGGTTCATCCCTACAAAACCTGTTTTCCCGCACATTGAACGCCAGGAGCCCCAAATCCTGTTGGGCTTATCCAATCATCAGTGCGAACCTCGCCCAGACATACCCGCGGTGGTTTGGTAATTGATAGTCTCAATCCACTTTGACGGAGCCCGAAGCGAGGTTACCCGAAAGTCTATTCGACTTAAATCTCTAGCGTCGCGATGAAATTCCATTGGCAATGGTAAGCGATTTTGAAAGCGCCTGTCTAATCTAGCTTCAAGATTTTACCATCAATTTCAATGGTATATGAGAAATCAGTGCTTGCATCGGTAAGGCTTCCGTGATTCGTTGATGGCATAGGAACGCGGCGCACTGCCCGCTGTATCATACTTAGTCTAACTGGGGCCCTGTCTAGATGCCGGTGGTGTTGCCTGATCTTGTTCGTCATAGCGAAATTAAGAAGCGCCTTCGTGATGTTCACAGCTCTTTGAGTGCCGTTTCAGCGGAACTCGGTTGCAGTAGCGCGACGGTCACAATCGTCAGCCAAGGCTACAGAAAATCTCACAGCGTTCAGGAAGCTATCGCGAATAAACTGGGGCTACAGCCGGAGGAGCTGTTCCCTGAAAGGTATGAACGGACGGAGGACAACACATGAGTTGATCGAACCCATCCAAAGTCTTTCCCAAAAATGGGAAAGCTCAGCGCGTCAACGCTGAGCCCTCCGGAAGGATCAAGGACCCCTCTTATCAAGTCCATTGATCTTTGTTCCGGCTGTAAAAGTCAAGCACTTCACCGGTTTTGGCTGCCGGTGAAGTGCGTCCAACGTAAATCAAAGGACTCGCAATATGACCAACTCTAACGAAATCGCCAAATTGGACGACGTTTCTATCCAGTTACCCTCTATCGAGCTCCCCACGCCACTGCGTGGGGCGCGCAAAATCTCAACGAAATCTCGATACAGTGCTCGTGGCTACGTAGTCGGCAGACTACCTGGGCGGCGGGGTTTGGCCAAAATCGGTTATGAGAGCCGCTTGGAGCAGGCGTTCTTGCTGCTTTCCTTAGCAAGGTTTGACGTTGTCGACGTCGTTGAGCAGCCGTTTACGGTAACATATGTGGACGGGGACGGTCTGGAACGCAGACATACGCCGGATTACCTTACAACGCTTCAGTCAGGTAGACGTATCGCAGTGCAAGTCAAAAGATGGGACCGCGCCAAACGTAAAGGGACGGCGAAGGAGCTGTCTCTGGTCGCGAAATCAACACCTTCTCACCTGGCCGATGAAGTACGCCTCTTTACTGAACGACACTTCGATTGGGTCGACGTAGAGAATGCAAGCCAGTTGGTGGACTGCATGAAACATATAGATCAAGACGCAGACGACGCAATTGTTGCTGCGAGCACCAAATTGCATGGTCGAACGACAATCTCGCAACTTTGTCGATTGTCAGACCTGAAAAGTCGATCCTATCCCGCAATCGTTCGCGCCATTTACTCTGGGAGCCTCCGTAAGGTTTCATTAGGCTTGATTGGTGCGAAAACAACCGTTGAAAAGGGAGTAGCAAAATGAACGCGCCTCGTTTCAGCTTATCTCGTTTTGATCGCGTCACAATCGACGGGACTCACTACCAGCCCGAAGGCGACAACGCACATATCGTTAAGTTGCGTCGTCTAGATGGATCTGGCGTAATTGAGGTCTTCACTCATGAGTCCTTGGATCAGCTTCGAAATGCTTCAAACTGGCAGTATGACCGTGACTGGTTTCAGACCGCTGACGCACCAATCGAAGCCACCGAACAATCGCCAGTTTGTTTGACTGCTCTTCCAACAGAACGACAGGAATATGTCTCTTGGTTGCATATCATTTGCACGGTTTTAAAGGAATTCAAGGAATCCGGTAGAATAACGCTCACAAACCAAAGTGTTGACGACAGCCGCGATGCCATTGAGCGAGAGGTGAACGCACGCGATATCTCGCGCCAAAACCTAGTATCCAAGCCTAGAGGTGGAACGCAGGTCGCAATCCGCTGCCTGCCATCAACGCGGACGCTGCTGAAACACTATCGGCGTTATCGCGATGCCGGGTTCCGCATAGATCCGTTGGTACCGCGGGGAAGGTCGCCGCGCACCCCAACGCAAGTCGACTATGAAGCAGAACTTCTGCTACGTGAGTGCGTACTAGGTTATGCTTCACCAGAAAAACCCAGCAAGACGCTCATTTTCCGTCATACAGAAGACCGTTTTAACAAGGAAAACGCGCGTCGAAAATCTGAGGGATTGCGTCCCTTGCGCAGTTTCAGCAAGCGTACAGTCTTTCGGCGGATTGGCCGATTAGATCCGTTCTTTGTTGCCTGCCACCGCCTAACTCCTGACAAAGCACGGGCACTGTTTGCGATTTCTGGTGGAGGTCTACAAAAACTATATCCCATGCAACGCGTGGAATTCGACGACTGGAAGGCAGACGTCCGCACCTGGTTTATGAAACTTGGTATATTTGATCATCTACCGCCAGAAATCCGCGAGAAATTGCCTTCGGGACGTCGATGGATCTGTGCGGCAATAGATGTTTCGACACGCTGTATTGTCGGCATCCGAATTGCATCAAATCCGTCATCACGTGAAGCGGTCAGGCTCCTTAGCATGGTCGTTCAGGATAAATCCGAACTAGCGAAAGATGTTGGGGCACATTCGCTATGGCCATTCTTTGGGGGTCTGGGAACCATTGCGGCCGATAGTGGCTCATCATTCCAGTCAACAGACTTTCACTCAGCGGTAACTGATCTCAACGGAAATTTGCAATTTCCGCCGGTAGGTATCCCTGAGTTGCGCGCAACGATTGAGCGGTTTTTTGGCACCATGTCTACCCAGCTCATGCCACTTTTGACCGGCCAAACATTCAGCAGCGTCGACGCATGCGGCAACTATGATAGCAAAGCGCGTACAGTCCTCGACGATGAAGATCTGTTAAGGATTGTCATAACTTGGATTGTAGATGTGTATCATAACGCGCCGCACGCTGGGTTAGGTGGCCAAACACCCGCTGAGCGCTGGAAACAGCTCGCCAATGAAAGATTTGTCCCAGAACCACCTGATAAGCTTACCAGGCGGGCTGCACTTGGTGTTGAGACGGAAAGCACGTTGAGCGGTCGCGGGCTTAAGCTCTTCAGCAATCACTACTCCAGCCCTGAGTTGCAAAACTGTCTCCTGCACACGACCCAAAGGAAGTTCAGAGTCCGGATCGATCCAGATGACATTGGCGGGATCGCCGTTCTTATCGATGGGAAGTGGCATGATGCTCCAGCCGTTTCTGGCGATTTGGACGGCGTAACCATTCAGAGTTGGCGGGATGCTGTCAGTGAGATCAGCAAACACAATCGGGCGCGATCTGAGCTGTCCCGCGAGGTTCGCGCGCAGGCAATTTCAGCAATCCAAGCTAGGGTTTCAAAACGTATTGATCAGTTGCTTCCGGACTCATTGGCGGTCACGCCTGAGTTAATCAAAACGCTTGAGGAAACCACTTTCCGGGGTAAGTCATGGCAATCTGATCGCGACCCAGAACGTCCTGAGATCACACATGATGGATTAGGAACGGTCATCCGCCCAGCGGGCGAAATTGCGTCGGACAGTGAACATTCAGGAGACCCCGCCTCTGACGGCCCAAGCGATCCAGATCAGCCTAGCGATGACTGGAGATTAGAAAATGACTGAAGTGATACATTTCGCCGAGCGCGCCCGATCTGTAGGGCGCGTCATCTCGGAACTTTCCGCACGTTTCGTTGCACATGACCGCTACCAACATTTGTCGCAGCAATTCGACTTGTTGTTATATCGGCGGCGAGCCGACATGGACGCCGGTCGAGTCTCTGAGTCGCGCGGTATTTTGGTGGTTGGCAACACTGGTTCCGGCAAAAGCACTGCCATTGAGAGATTATTTGCCAAACACGCGGACCTTCAATTGTCATGTCCGGGCAAGACCAGAGCTGACGTGATAAGTTTCACGGTGCCATCACCGGCCACGTTAAAATCTGTGGGTCACGGTTGTCTGCATGCCTTGGGCTATCCATTGGACCGGGACAAGCCGGGCACGATAATTTGGGGACTCGTTCAACACCACCTCCGCGAACGCCAGGTTCTGTTTTTGCACCTCGACGAGGTACAGCACTTGTACGTTACCCGTTCAACGTCAGAGGCTCGGGCGGTAATCAATACGCTAAAATCTCTTCTCCAACAGCCGGATTGGCCTGTAGGTCTTGTGCTATCTGGTACCAGTGACCTGCGAACACTTGTCAATCTCGATCCGCAGCTCAGCCGACGTTTGCTACCGATTGAATTTGCTCCAATTTCGGCCGCGACGCACACGGGTGGCGTTCGAAGTATCATTCATCAGTATGCTGATGCTGCCGGTGTTGCGACCTGTTCATCAATAGCTGAGAATGAGTTCGTTGCTCGCTTAATCCACGCAGCTGCAGATGAGTTAGGCCTGAGCATTGAAATTACTATCATGGCACTTGAGGAGACCCTGCTGGCTGGGCAGCAGAAACTCAATCTTGAGTCCTTTCGACGAGCATTTGAGCGACGGGCGGGATGCCGGGATCACTACAATCCGTTTGTTGTGCCTGACTGGCGATCAATAGATGCTCGAAAACTGCTTGAACAATCAGATGCTGATATCCTGAACCTGGCCTCTACTATTGGGAGGTTGCGATAATGCGGCTTTCACTGACAGTTCAACCGTCGCCATTTGAATCGGCGACATCATGGGCATCTAGATTGGCAGAGCGTAATGGTATCAGTCGCGTCCAAGATTTGGTCCACGATATGGGACTAGATTGGAGCCGCTTTTTTACCGGTGATACAGAAACGATCCGACAACTTGGCAAAATATCGAACGTCGACCCAGACTTGCTACTCCGCCATGCAGTCAGGTTAGACGACGACGGAAACAAGTGCCTTAATCGCGAAATTCTCGGATCAAAAGTCATCAATAATCATGAGATGAGTATCTGCACTCGCTGCATTGAGGAAGCACGATGCGGTACAACCGGTAGGTTGCTGTCCGGTGCGCGCGTGTGGTGGCAGCTTCGACATGTGCGAAGCTGCCACCATCACAAGGTGATGCTCACACAACTCCCACCAGTCAAACGAGGACGTTGCAAATACGATTTTGTAGGTAGAGTTCGCGACAATGCCGATCTGGTGGAGCAGGCCGCCAAAAACCCTAGATTGGCTTCAACCAGGAATTTTGAACTCTATATGATTAGCCGCGTTTGCAAGGAGAAACGCAGACGGAACCGCTGGCTCGCTGGACTAGAGTTACGTGTCGCCGCCCAAGCTTGTCAGACATTGGGAATAGTGCTGAAGAATAGAGCCGAGCGGAGGTCAGACCAAAATTCTCCTGAATTCCTTGCATCGGCGGCAGAACTTGGCTTCAAAGCGCTATCTCAAGGACCAAAATCGATGTGGCCTGCAATGCAAAAGGTGCAGGATCGTAGTAGCTTCCGTGGATCAGGCTTTTATACGGATTTTAGGCCGTTTGCCCGGTTTGTGGAACGACTTGATGATTTGCCGAACACCCTGGAGTTGAAGGATCAAGTCCAGGAGTATGTCGAACACCACTACCCCCTTGCTGCTGGTGACGAGGTCGTTGGTCGGGTTGTTAAGAAACGGAGACTTCATTCGCTGGTGACGGCAGCTGAAAAAACTAACACATCATGGGTGCGGATGCGTGGTGTACTGCAAGCCATTCGCGATACGGGCGCGGTCGAGCATCTTCCGCCGCCGGATCGGAACCTTTGGGTTTCTAGTGAAGACTGGGATCCCTGGTTGGAGCGGTACGGAGCCAGCCTAAATGTTAAGCGCGCCGCAAGTCGACTTGGCGTGAGCTTCCCAATGTTCCAAAAAATTGAGAGCGAAGGCTGGATCGTTCCCTTTATTTCTCTTCCCGGTCACGTTGATCGATTTGATCCAGACGACATCGATCGCCTCCGTGAGTCCTTTTTGGAGGGTACTGAAGAGATCGACTCAACAGATGGGAGCATGGGTGAAGTTTACCGAATTCAGTCAAAGTGCCAATGTGATGCCCTGACCGTCTTCAAACTGGTCCGCGACAGAAAGTTGCCGTGGGTTGGACGACTTGAAGGTGTCAACGGTTTGCGTAGTCTTGTTGTGCGCCGCGCAGACGTCTTGAACGCCCTTTCAGCCGAACCTCCAAGCGATCTGACCAGCGATAAGGCGCGCCGTGTTCTTCGCGTGAATACCAGCACAATGGCATGGTTGACGAAAGAAGGAATACTCAAGTACCAGAATGATCGCCACCACTGGAATCGGAGACAAATGCGCCTGTTCCATCGGCACGAACTAAATCGTTTTCTGAGGCGTTATGAAACCTTAGGAAGATTGGCGCATGACGAGGGAATTCAGGCAAACCACGTTGCAAAGCGCTTGGAACGGCTTGGTGTGTTCCCCATGCCGTTGCCGGAAAACCTTAGTCGAATTTATGAAAGACGCTACCTTCCGTCAGAATATCGATGAGTTAGGATTCATTGGTGATAAATGGACCGGCGGAAGCCGGTCCTTTTTTTGTCCTCTGAACAGATGAGCGATAATTGAGTGGCAAATCTTTATGGCCATAGTGGAACCTAGACTGACTCGGATGTGAAGCAAGTCTATATTTATCAATAGCTTAAGATATATGATGTGCCGCCAATTCGTGACTCGTCATAGAAGCCAGTCCAGGCAGGTATTTGCGACAGGCAACAAATGCGAATGTCGTGGCAGGTTGTTCTTGGGTGCATCCATAACCAGCCAATGCAACGCGGGCGGTCTTTAGTTTTGCGTCGAACCGTCGATGTCCGCTGGCCCGACCATGTCAACCACTGTCACCAACCAATTTAGAATATCGACATCACTTTCTGTCATGATTGAGTTCTCTTCAATAGCAAGAATCCGCGGTCGAATCTCTGGCCATCTGGCATAAAAATCCATGACATCTTTGATAAGGAGCGGAGGTGTCGTGTCGTTCATAGCAGGTCCGTTTTGTCGGCGTTATGCTCCGACCCTAGCTTGTCCACCGATATGCAGAGCGTGAATTCAGTGTGAAACAGTTGTTTTAAAGAAGTGACCGCGCGTAAGCTGACCCTGGGACAACAGGAGGGTGGGGGTGCCCGTCGACTTCGAAATCGCATTGTTTGGTACGTGCGTTCTGCGCACTACGCAGACACCTCGCACCGAGGTAACGGGCGCGAAGCATCGCGCCCTGTTTGCGTTGCTGGTCACCGCGCCGCTGGGCCGGCGCACCCGCGCCTATCTGCAGGAAACACTTTGGGGTTTGGCCGATTATGAAAGCGGTCACCAAAACCTGCGCCGCGCGCTGTCAGATTTGCGTAAGCGCATCGGCCCAAACTTTGATGATGTCTTAAACGTCACAACAACCGAGATTGAGGTCGACCTGACGCGCATCCGTGTCCTCGGTCATCCATCGGACGGTCCGTTTTTGGCCGATCTGAACGTGCATGAAGCTGCCTTTGTGGCCTGGCGCGACACAATCCGGGCTGATCCATCGACCGTTGCAGCACTATGCCATCTGTCCCAGTCGCGTGGTCCAAAACGTGTGCAGCCGCGGGTCTGTGCGTTACCACTTACTGTCCCACCGGGCAGTGCGCCAGAACTCGCCATTGCGGCCGATTGGGTTGCCGAAGAAGCGTGCCGCATGATGTCGCGCTCCTCACTCATTTCTGTCATCTCGCATCTGTCCGGCCGCGAGATGTCGCAAAAATTCGTGGACGTAAAGGGCGTGCGCGATACGCTTGGCATTGATTATCTGATCACGGGATCAATGCGCCGTCATGGGAATGAGTGGATTGCCGATGTCGATTTTATCGACACCAAGACCGGCACACTTTTGTGGAACCGCAACCTTTGCTGTCCTGAAAGTCAGTTTGCCGATCAGGTCATGGATTGGCTGGTAAACATCGTCCAGACGGCCGGGCGGTCAATCGCAGAAAGCGCATTGCAAATGGGGCGTCAAACCCCCCTGCCTCAATTACCTGATCACAAGCTGCTGATTGCCGGTGCCACGGCAATGCATCATCCAACGCTGCGGGATTTTTTGCGTGCGCGGCAGTTTCTTGACGAGGCGGCGGCCCGGGCGCCCTATAGCGCGCAGGTGCATGCGTGGTTGGGCAAGTGGTATGTTCTGAGCATCATCAAAAACTATTCAACTGATAGGGTCGGCGACTCGCAAAAGGCCCTGGATTGTACGGCACGCGCGCTTGATTTGGACCCGCAATATAGCTTTGGCCTGACTATTGATGGGTTCGTGCACGGCAACATCCTGAAGAACTTTGATATTGCCGAGGCGCGCTATACCGCCGCCCAAGATATCAATCCGAATGAAAGCATGTCTTGGCTGTTGCGGGGATCGTTGATGGCATTTCGTGACGAAGGGCAATCCGCAATCCGCGCGACCCAGACAGCACGGCGGCTGTCGCCGATCGATCCGTTCGGGTACTATTTCGATAGTCTTGCGGCCTCGGCCCATCTGGCCGCCGGGGACTTTGAAAGGGCACTGCAACTCGCCGATAAGTCAATTGCGGCGAATGACCGGCACATTTCAACCTTGCGCGCCAGAATAGCGGCGCTGCACGCACTTGATCGCGGAACCGAAGCACGCGCAACGGCACAGGATCTGCAGCGCAGGTTCCCAGAGTTTCGCCTGTCCGAGTATCGCAACACACATCCATCGTCCGAGAACAAAACCGGATTGTTGGTCATTGAGGCACTTTCAGAAGCAGGCATCACATAGCATTTAACGATAAGGGAAATTTGGAATGGCACAATATGGCGGATTTGGCGGCTTCGGCGGCTTCGGTGGTTTCGGAGGATTTGGCGGGTTTGGCGGTTTCGGAGGCGGCACAAACTTTACCGGATTAGGCGGTTTCTTGGGTGCCCAAGACCCCGGTGGGCACGACCCGACCACGACGCATGGCTTACAAACGACGGCAGAAGGACTACGACACCTCACCGAAGGTGGTGCCATGCCAACAGGCAAGGAATTACCATTCTCAAGCGCTGAGAACCTGAATGGTCTTGCAACCTGGGTACGCGGATCGCTCTATGTCAGTGAGTTTTTGTCGCGCATTTCAGCGCAGCCCGTGGACAAGAACGAAGACGAGGATACGCCTGCGCAAGTCACTTTGGCGTTTGACGACAAGCCAAACTTGACAATTGAACGGCCTGACAACCCGCTTTTGCGATCGCAATGCGATCTGGTGGCAGAATACGCCAGCTTGCGCGCCGAACGCAGCGCCGAGATTACATCTCAGTTAGGCTTTCCAACGCCATATTTTGCGATGATCCTTGGCCTGCATGACGCCCACCACAGTAAGACCTTTGAACTCATCACCGCCACGCAAGTGGCCGCGGCCCACACCGCCATGATCATGAAACAACATTTGGCAATCCGGCGCCCCGATCAGCTTGATGCGCGGGTGATGCCGATGATCCCGACGCCAGGGCATGGCAGCTTTCCGTCGGCCCATGCCACGGAAGCCTACGCTGTGCTGACCGTTCTTGAGAAATTGATCACGGATTGGGGCACTTTGGCAGACGGCGCGGAACGGATCGCGGCCCTGCGTGGATTGGCAGAACGCATTGCAGTGAACAGGACCGTGGCCGGTGTGCACTATCCTATAGACAGTTGGGCGGGCGCTGCGCTTGGCCGGGTGGTTGGGCAGACCGTGCTCAATCTTTCTGGCGTAGCTGCGCCTATGCAAAACATGCGCCTTGCGGCAAATGATGTTGATTTCTTTGACGTCGATTTCCGTGACGCCGCGATCGCAACACAAGCGGGCCTGACGTCCGACGACGAAACGCATAATCTTGGTCAAAAGCCCTCATTCACATGGCTCTACGCCCAGGCACTTGCCGAAGCGCAGGGGGTTTGAGCCATGTTTCAACCCCGTGCTCCGACCGAGAGAATTGACCGCTACGCCGGACCCTATGAACGGTGGATCTATGCGCCAGAGTTGGGTTTGCCGTTTGCATTTCCGGCCATCAGGGATGCGACCGAGTCTTTCCACTTCTCTGCGTTGATGGAAGGCCCCGGGATGCTCGAGACAAAACCGGGCATCGATATTCGTGTACCGCCTTTGTGGTCAAACAACCCGCGGGTGACCCCTTTCGCATTCTTTGATGAGAGTGGCGCCGCTGACATCGCCAATCAGGATACGCAGGATACCAAGATATCCAAAGTGCTACGCGAATTGGATGGCCCTCGGTTTCGTGTGAACATGCCAATCAATCCCAAGACATGGCCTGACCGCTATGACCCCGAAGACGTGCTGGAAGGATGGACCCCACCAGCCCAGCCACCACAGGCAATCATCGGCGTTATTGATGACGGCATTCCTTTTGTGCATCGGGCCTTTCTGGATAGTGCGGGCGAAAGCAGGATTAACCTCTGCTGGCTGCAAGCCGCGCGCGCCGAAGAAAGGGCCGCTGTTCCATTCGGGCGCGAGGTCACCAACACCGAAATCAACGGGCTGCGCGCCACATATGGCAAAGATGAAATGGCCATGTACCGTGCTAGCGGGGCCATTGATCGCAAGTTGCCCGAGCTTGGCACTGTCCTGAACCACCATGCGACCCACGGTGGTCATATCGCCGGCATCGCAGCGGGCAATGATTGCTATGTTGGGGCTGACGCCTTGCCGGATGACGTCCAGATCTTGGCGGTACAACTGCCCAATACGATTGCTTGGGATACCTCTGGCATCGGCAAAGAGATGATGATGCTGAGCGCGATTGAATACATCTTTCATCGCGCGCGCGCTATCGCGGCCCATTACGATGTTCCGGAAATCCCACTGATCCTAAACTTTAGCTATGGCTGGAGCGCGAACCGACATGACGGCGGATCAAGCTTTGAAATCGCGGTTGAGGACCTGCTTGCCGCGCGGAAAGCCATCCCCGCGATCACAGAGCTGGTGATGCCGACGGGCAATAACTTTGCCAACGATATGCATGCAAGATTCATGGAAACCGACACCGATGCCGGGAAAATCAACTTTGGCTGGAAGGTCAAACCTGATGACCGCACGTCCAGCTATCTTGAAATGTGGCTGCCTTTTGGGGTTGATCCTGAAAATTGGATTGTGACAGTGACGCCCCCACCAGGCGTCACCCTAGATCAACCCGGAACAATTGAGGTGGCCGCTGATCCCGCCCTTTCTGGCGGCGATCCGCGCCGCTTTATCGAACTGGAACTTGGCGGTGAAAACATCGGTCAGTTGTCTGCGGACAAACATCAAAACAACCGGTGGCGCGTTATGATCGCCCTTGTTCCGACGGTACCGAGCCCAGCGCAGCGCAGGCGAACGCCTGTCGGCACATGGACCATCGCGATCGACACCGCCGATACGCCGCTGAGTGGTTCGCAGGCGTTGGATATCTGGGTCCAGCGTGACGATGATCCAACCCAACTGGGGACGGGTGGTCAGCAAAGCCGTTTGACGATGCATAATCGCATGCCCACACCCCAACGGCCATTTGCGGATATGGACGCCCCGCTTCCGCCCATTCGCGGATATGGGTGTATCAACGGGATCGGCACATCAGCATCAACTGTGCGCGTTGCTGGATACGTGCAAACAACCAATGCCCCATCCAGCTATAGCGGCAGCAGTGCACTGGCAACCATGCCAAACGGCGAGGTTCTGATGGGTCCCGAAGTCCCAATCATTTCGGCGGTGTCCGATCAGGGCGCGTTCCGCGCAGGGTTGCCATCAATTGGGGTTCTGTCAGGTTCTGGCGCGCGGATCGTGGGAACGAGTGCTGCGGCAGCGGCGGCAAGCCGTTTGATGGTCGGCAATATCGCATCTGGTCACGACCAGATGCACGGGTTTGAAATTCTGCCAGAAACAGACCCGGAAGATCCGTTCAAAGCGGCAAAAAATACAGCACGGTCAGGTGCTTACCGTGCACCGCCGGTCTGCAACACCAAGCCTCCGCGCACTGGGGCAATGGGCGGCGAACCCAATGCGTGAAAAAACGTGAATGAAACCTTCACACTGATCTCACTCACACTGCACTAACCCGAAATCCTATCCCTTTGATTGCGTCTAGTAATCGGGGGATAGGACGATGACCACAGCATCAATCACATGGGCAGCGCAACCGCCGCTGGCCCGAAATGCAATTCACTGGGCGACGGACCTGCTGTCGCGTATGGCGGGCGACTGCCGCACCAATGCCGCACTATGCAGCCCGGCAATACTGAAGAACAACATGTGCAGCGGCAAAGTACTGGTCTTACCCGGCATGATGGGGTCGCGGCTTAGCGTAGGGTCGGACAGTGCGCTTAAGTCAGCTTGGTTGCATCCCGCACATATTGCGGCAGGTGGCATTGCCGACCTGAAATGGCCCGCACCCGTTAAAGCGACAGGTGCGCTGTCTGTATCTTATGCGCAGCTCCTGATGCGGCTTCGCCTTGCAGACTTGGACGCTGACTTTCTGCCGTATGATTGGCGGCAGTCACCGGATCTGACTGGCACTGCGTTGATCGCCCAACTGCGAGAGCAGGGACAGCGCAACGTCACACTGGTTTGTCATTCAATGGGTGGATTGGTTGCGCGGCAAATGGCGGCGGCCGATCCCGACGGCAGCGTCATCGCCAAAGTCATCACCATTGGCACGCCAAATCATGGGTCATACGCACCGCTTCGGATGTTCGACCTGAGCCATCCGACGCTGGCCACCCTGGCGCGGATTGACAAGGTGCATGATGCGCGCGCATTGGTTCAAGACTATCTGCGCGATTTCCCCGGGCTGCTGGCGATGCTTCCAGCTTTGGTCATGGACACCGCATCGTGGCCCGCTGGGGTTATCCAGCCCTGCGCGGCAAAGCTTGCGCAGGCCAACAAGGCGATGATCGCGCTCCCATCACCTGATGAACGCTTTCATCAGATTATCGGCACCGGACATAGCACAACTGTTGCAGCACGCGCCGGACAGCATGGCTTTCACTATGACATGACCGACGATGGTGACGGTGTTGTCGCCTGCGCCTCTGCTGAGATGGGTGATGTCACACCGCACTACGTTCGCAGCTCTCATGCCCAGCTTTGCAACAACGACACCGTTATCTCGACTGCCATCGACACGATCCGACGCGCCAAGCCGATCGCGGTCAAACCCAAAGCTGTGACGACACAACCGACACATGCTGGCGCACTGCCAATTGTCAGGGCAGGTCTTCTTGCCAAACAGAAACAACGACGTCCAAGGCGCACAAAAAGCTACCGGCCCGACTTTGCCTGAGGGGCCGAATTTCACCATTACATCAAAGGAGTTTTCAAATGGCGACGTCTCAGAAAAAAGTACCTCAAAAACCAAGCCGCGATATTGCTTCTGTCACAATCACAGTTTGCGATTGGCGTGGACGCCCGGTCGATAAACCTGTGACCGTTACACTGGTCGGTGAGACAAAGACCCACAAACTCACGCGCCAAGGGACATCAGCGATCTATGTCGGAACTGTCCCGGTCGGAGACTACAGTGTAATCGCAGATGGCGACGCTGGCGTAGCACCGCCGCAAACGCTGGCTGTGCGAACTAGTCCGACCCAAGCAACACTCTATGTTGGAGCGCCGGGTTGGTCTTTCTATCGCCTTGGACAAAGTGCTGTGCCGTTCCCGCCGCCGGGCCCTGTTCTGGCGGTCGCATTTCCGCAGAAAGCGCCGGACCCCCGCGAAGCAAAAAAGCTATCTGATCAGTTGATCAAAGAACTGCCTCTGACGCCGGAAGCGCCCGATTATGACAAAAAGGACGGGACATTCATCCAAGCGGACGGGGCCATCTGGTTCTTTCGGATGACGCAAAAGGACACGCCAAAACTGCGGGCCGAGTTGCACAAAAAAATCGTTGGCATCATTGGTGACCGGGCACGCGTTGGGGTGCCCGTCGACATGACATCCGGCCAGATCAAGGTGATCGACAACCAATTCATCCTGCGTTTTGTCGACGGCACCACGGACGCGCAAATCGATAAACATATCGCACGCATCAAAGGCACGTCATTGCGCAACTTCCGACAGGCACGCACCGCGCGACTTGTCGCGTTGCCTGCGGGTGGGGTTCTGGACCACCTCAAAACGATTGAGGACATGCATAAAGCAGGGCTGCTGGTTTACGGCGAACCTGACATCATGGCCGAACTGACCGATGATGCATTCCCTGAGGATCCGCCAAATGATCCCACATTTGCATCTCAGGCCAATCTGACGCTGCAGAATGTTGATACGGCGTGGCGGATGCTCGACATTGCCGCTTCCGAAAAGACACTGGGTGCCCCGGATGTCGTCGTGGCATCGCTGGATCGTGGGTTGGACGTTGATCATCCCGATATCGGCGGCAATCTGTCTGATGGATCACCACAGGTGCTGCGGTGCTATGACTTTTCGGACCTGCGCGAATGTACAGTGCCGGGATATCAGCCCGACACAAGCCATGGGATGGGGGTTTACGGCATCATTGCCGGCCTCACCAACAATGGTGATGACATGGCGGGCATCGCACCCAACACGCGTCAGATCGTGATGGAGCGGCCAAGCCTGACGAGTGCAAACTATCCTGATGTCCTGCTTTGGGCGGCTGGTTTCACGACCGGCAATCCGAGTGCCGGCTGGCCCGCAGAACCGCTTCCCGAAGGCGCGGACATCATTAGTTGTTCACATGGCGCCAGTGGCGTGGCCTTGTCCGGCATCATGGATGATACGCTCAAGCTGCTGGCCAGCAGCGGACGCGGCGGGCTGGGGACAATCGTCGTCTATTCCGCCGGCAACGCAAACACCTTGATCACCGGATTTCGAACATGGGCGGCACATCCCGATACGCTGGCCATCGCGAACTCAAACCTGCCCGATGGAGGCGGGGTGGAACGCAAAGTTGGCACGTCCAACTTTGGACCAGAGATCAATCTTTGCGCGCAAGGCGCCGGTGCGCCATCATTGAATGCATCTGGCGGTGAACAAAGTTTTGGCGGTACGTCTGCCGCGGCACCAACAGTGGCAGCGGCTTGCGCACTGATCCTGTCGTCTAACCCCGGTGTCCGTCTGGACGATGTTCGTACCATCCTGCAAGACACCGCAGTCAAGATCGATCCAGACAATGCAAATGCTGTTGGCCGGTGGCGAGATGTGAACAACCTCATTTCATCAAACCCTGCATATGTTGGTCCGAACTTTTCTCAGTTCTATGGCTTTGGCAGATTGAACGTGGCCGCAGCCGTAGAAGAAGCTGGCTGGCGCTTGTCGCTGTTTCTGCCAGACAGTGGAGAATTTGCTGATACCTGTGTCGGTCAATTCAAAGACATGATGCTCACGCTCAGCAATAGCGGTGCCAACACTGTCCCGGTCACCGATGTGACCTCAAACTCTGGACAGTTTGTCGTGCCAGAGGTGCTGGATTATCCCCTGTTCATCTCGCCCGGCACCGCAATGCAGGTCCCGATCCGATTTGCGCCAACATCCTTTGGCAGCAAAGTAGCGACACTGACGGTCGAAAGCGGGCCCTTCCAGTCCCGGTCAATCAGGGTGTCGGGGAAAGCAAATCCGCCAAAGTTGGACCTGATCTTTGCGGCCGACGGTCATTTCGGTCACACCTGCATTGGTGATCATATCGACCAGCCGCTGACCCTTATGAATAGCGGGCACTGTCCGTTGACGATTGCGAATGTGACCTCGTCTTCAGGTGACTTCGTCGTCGCAAGCATTCAGAATCTTCCGATTGTGATTGCACCGGGTACGGCCGTAAGCCTGCCCATTCGGTTTGCGCCAAACAGTATCGGCCCAAAAACTGGTATCATTACGGTATTCAGTGACGATCCGACTGGACCGAAAACGGTGAACCTATCTGGCAATGTAGGGTCGGGTACACTTGCCGTGACAGGTTCGACCTGTATCGGCGGCGTTCAGGCCGGCTGTCTTGGCGAACGCATGATCGCCATTTGCAACACGGGCGATTGCAAATTGCGTGTCTCCCGCGTCGCGCTGAAGAAGAATAGCAAGTACTGGAAGTTGGTGAACAACCCCTTCCCAGCAACGCTTCAACCGGGCTCATGCCTGAACGTTCTCATTCGCTACAAAGGTGGGCAGAAATGCCCAACGCCAAACAAACTGATAATCAAGAGCGATGATCCGAAGATGCGCACCAAAAAGCTGCGTCTGAGCGCCTACACCAGTGCGACACCATCCAAAAGTAGCTGCGGTTGTGCAGATGGGAAGGGGTGTCATGACGCCTGCTGCAGCGTTCAAAGCCTTGACCCTTGTTGCTGGGACGACTGCTAACGACAAAGGTAGCGGGGCCATCGTTACATTGATGGCCCCGCATTTCAAATCTGGCATCAGATCTCACCGACAAGCGTAAAATAGCTATGACCTGCCGGGAAAAAGCGACGCAAGCGCTGGCGCATGCCGCTATCTGGATCGTCCAACTGCAGATAAGTCTGCGCGTTTGTCGAAAATATCTCGGTCTCCACAGCGCCATCCAACTTCTCGATCGCTGTCTTAACGTCGTTCAGATATGCGCCGTGCTGCCGTTCCCGACCGATCATCGTATAGTCCGACCCGTACATGATCCGCCGCCCCAGACGGTCATTCTCTGCCAATAGCGCGTTGATCTTGTCGAGTACGTCCTGGCCGGGCGCATTGCGACCTACAACCTCTGTCCAATAGCCCAGATCAACATAGGCATGGTCATGGGCCGCAATCAGATCGGACGCTCTTTGTTCGTAAGATGGCGGGTCATCTGCGCATTCGTCCTCGTCTCTTTGTTGCGCGGGCGAATGATGTTCCTCAAACCCGCCAAAATGGGCGATATTGACGCGCAGTTCCGGGAATTCTGTCAGGACCTGATCCCAAAGATCGGGCGCCGCGTTCTGACCCGAACAGATGTTGGCAGCCAGTGAGTTATTCCCATGCGACTTGATCGGTACACCATTTTGTTCGCACCAGCGATACATCCGCCTCAGTTCGGCATCAACGGCAGCACCCGTCGCCTGGAACCGGTGACCCAAGATCTGATCGGCGGGGTTTGCAATGGGTCTGAAACCCATCGGCGGATAAATTTTCACGCCGACAAATCCCATGTTGAGAATGGCATTGCGGATTGCCTGATGCACACCAAACCCATCAACTGCGGCCCTGAGCGGACAGAATGGTGCAAAGTTCAGCAAAACCGCGCGCTGTTCCAGCTTGGCCTGAGGTGTCACATGCGCATGCGAGAGTAGTCTGGATCATAGGGCGACGGCGCGATGACCTCGGCCCCCACCAAGTCGCCCAACAGGTCCAACTGTAGCTTTGTACCTGCGACGCTCAACCCCGGTTCAATATACGCATAGGCCAGGTTCATGCCAACGCGGTGACCCCAGTCACCCGATGTAATGGTCCCTACGATCTGATCTGAAAGCATTAATGACGCGCCCGGATGGGCGGGGGCATGTGTTGCATCAATCCTGAGCGTGACAAGCTTTTTTCGCGCCCCGTCTTTGATCCGCTGCTGCAACGCGGCGTAGCCGACAAAATCACCCTTTTCCATCTTCACGAAACGATCCAAACCGGTTTCGAATGGATCGAACTCGGTGATAAGATCAGCTTTCCAGTGCATAAACCCTTTTTCCATCCGCATGGATTCCACCGCACGGGCCCCGAAAATGCGCAGGCCATGCTCCTTGCCGGCCTCGCGCAAAGCAAGGTACGCGGCATAGAGCGATGCGTTGGGAACGTGGATTTCATAGGCCAGCTCACCTGAAAAGCTGACCCCCATCACGGTTGCGGGGACAAAGCCAACAAAGCACTCGCGCACGGACAGCCAAGGAAACCCCTCTTTCGACCAGTCGCCGCGCGCGCAGGCCGACAAAACATCACGCGACTTCGGACCCGCCAGAACCAGAATGGTCTGATCATTAGTCAGGCTTTGTATTTGCACGTCCTCATCGGCGCGCAACTGCGCCCTGAGCCAGTCCATATCATGAAACTCTGAAGCCGCAGCAGACCCATACCAAACGCGCGCAGGCCCCCGATCACTTGCAGGTAAGTTTGCAACTGTCGCCTCGCCTTTGACCATGCCGTGGTTGTTCAGCAGATACCCCAGGCCAACGCGACCTTCGCGCTTGGTGACATGGCCGCAGAACATGCGATCCAAAAAGCTGTGTCGATCCGATCCTGTGATCTCAAATCGGTTGAAGCCATTGACTTCACACAAGCCGACTGCGTCGCGCACAAGTTTCACTTCTGCGGCGACCACATCGAACGCTTCATCGAAATGAAAGCTGGGCGTTGGGTGAAAATCCGGCGACGGTTTGATGTACTCAACCCGCTCCCAGCCATTCACCACAGTAAATTCCGCACCCTCCGCAGCCATGATCGGGGTCAGCGGTGTTGTCTTGGCAGGCCGTCCAGCCGGACGATGTTCATGCGGAAAATGAAACCGAAATTCGTTCTGGTAGTCTTCAATCGCCTTAAGCGCGGTCAACTCGACGTTCGTGTGCCCCGTGAAACGGCGGGGATCGACGCACCATGTGTCATAGCATGCCTCACCATGCACGATCTGCTGTGCCAAAAGCCAACCATGGCCGCCGCCCTCACCGACACCGGCGCGCAGGCCAATGATACAAAACGCATTCCGCTTGCCCGGGATCGGCCCGACGAGTGGGGCACCATCGATCGTATAGGTGATCGGACCATTGACCACCCGTTTGATACCGACCTCTGTTAACGCCGGCATCCGCGCGAACGCGCCTTCGAGCACATCCATAACGCGGTCCAGGTCATCAGGGCAGAGGTCATTGGCAAAGCTGGGGCTGATCCCATCCATGCCCCATGTTTTGCAGTCCTGTTCATAAAAGCCGACCAAAAGCCCGTTCTTTTCCTGACGCGAATAGTAGTCAGATATCGGACAACGCAGCAGCGGCATGCGGTGCCCCGCTTCGACAATCGCGGGAATGTCTTCGGTGACAAAGTACTGGTGTTCCATCGACGCCACCGGATGATGCACCCCCATCATCGCACCCACTTCATTTACCCTGTATCCGCAGGCATTAACCACAATATCCGCGTCAATCGTCCCTTTGTCGGTTTCTACCGTCCACGTATCATCGCTCTGCTGCGTCAGGGCGGTCACATTCGTATGTCGGTAAACCTCGGCCCCTGCCTTGCGGGCATGGAACGCCAACGCCTGACAAAGTTGCGCCGGATCGATATCGCCGTCCTCACCATCCCAAAGCCCCCCGACAAGGTTGTCCGTGGATATCAACGGATGCCGGCGCGCACATTCTTCTGCATCGATCACCTCAAACGTGACGCCCATCCCGCGCGCCATCGACGCAAAATGGCGGTAGCCCTGCATCTGCGCTTCGGTGTTTGC
Organism: Yoonia sp. JB2-21; assembly: GCF_055693545.1. Lineage (NCBI taxonomy): Bacteria > Pseudomonadati > Pseudomonadota > Alphaproteobacteria > Rhodobacterales > Paracoccaceae > Yoonia > Yoonia sp. JB2-21. Next base: position 1,900,867 of record NZ_JBVFUC010000001.1, on the reverse strand, counting down.
CAGCCTGATCCCGCCGTCACCATGATGATACCCAACCGGGTAGTCAGGGTCGTCGCGCAGCTTTTTGTAGAGGTTGATTGAGTGCGTCTTGAGACCCACCATCGTTTGATTCATGCCAAAGTTCGTCACCTGCGCGGCGGAATGCCATGTGGTGCCTGACGTAAGTTCATCGCGCTCGATCAGAACGACGTCGCTCCAGCCCTCTTGCGTCAGATGATAGAGCGTTGAACAGCCAGCGATGCCACCGCCGATGACAACTACTTTTGTGCGCGACTTCATGGCGTGGCTCCTGTTTGCATTGAGCCGATCATTGCGGCAAAGTTTACGCGCGACAACGTTTTTTTCGGAATTTGACGGGACTTCGAAAGAAAAACCCAAAAAGATCAGATGAAGACCAATGTGAAGGACAATTTTGTGGCCGAAAAACCAAAACGCAGCGGGCGCAAGGAGCGTCTGGCAAAACGCGCGGCTAAACCAGTCTTCGATCCCTGTCCGCCCGGCCAGACTGGCGGGCACTACAAGCCGCTCAACAATGCTGAGCTACAAAGTATCTATGACACAGCGTTGAAGCTTTTGGCAGAGCTGGGCATGGGCGAAGTACCAAACAGGCTCATGGACGATCTGCTGACTGCGGGCGCAGTTGATAACGGCAACGGGCGCGTGCTCTTTCCGCCTGATCTGGTCAAAGCGGCTATCAAGGCGGCGGCCAAGACATTTATGCTGCATGGGCGGGATGCGTCACGTTCTATCACAGTCGGGGGCGATGCCGTTCACTTTGGAACCGGCGGTGCTGCTGTTCAGACGTTGGATCTGGACGATAGGACATATCGACCGTCGACGCTTGCGGATCTGCATAACTTTACGCGCCTGCAAGACACATTACCGAATGTGAGTTGGTACACACGTTGCTGCGTCGCCACTGATGTGCCGGACAACTATGATCTGGACGTCAATACAGTCTACGCCTTACTGAAGAACACGACAAAACCGACGGCCACGTCATTTACGCTCGCTGAACACATCCCACCGATTGTTGAGATGCTCGATATCGCGGCAGGGGGCCCCGGCGCATTTGCTGCAAGGCCTTTCATGAAGGCCCACATCAGCCCCGTGATTTCACCGATGCGCTTTGGCGAGGACGCTGTCGATGTGGTATATGAGTGCATTCGGCATAATATCCCAATGTCCTGCATCACCGCCGCACAGGCAGGGGCAACGGCACCGGCCACCTTGGCGGGCTTTCTGGCACAATCATTGGCTGAGACCTTGGCCAGCCTTGTCATGATCCATGCGATCAGACCGGGCTTTCCGATGGTATTTTCGAATTGGCCACTGGTGATTGATCTGCGCACGGGTGCGTTTTCCGGAGGAAGCGGCGAAACGGCTGTGTTGAATGCCGCCTCGGCACAATTGTCGAACTGGCTGGGTCTGCCATCTGGCGTGGCATGTTCAATGACCGATGCCAAAGCCATCGATGCGCAATATGGCATGGAAAAGGGGCTGACATCGCTCGCGGCGGCCCTTGCCGGTGGCAATCTGATCTACGAAAGCTCTGGCATGACGGCATCGCTGCTGGGCGCCAGCTTTGAGGCTTTCGTATTGGATGACGAAATGCACTCGCACACCTATCGGGCATTGCGCGGGATCGAAGTAAGTAACGAAAACCTTGGTTACGATGCCATCGTCGAGGCTGTCACGGGCGACGGGCACTTCCTAGGCGGGCAACATACATTTGCCGCTATGGAACGGGACTACTTTTATCCATCATTGGCCGATCGTGAAGAACCGCGCACATGGGCCGCCAACGGTCGCAAAGATGCGTGGCAGGTGGCACATGACCGTGCGCGTCAAATTTTACAGACCCATCGCCCGACCTACCTGACCACTGCTCAAGACAAAGCGATCAAGAACAGGTTTCGCATCCTTCATGGCTAGATCTGCCCGATGACAGTCTGGATCGCCGAGACGGCTTTTGACATTTCTTCAACCGTCAACGTCGGATGGACAAGGAACATCAAACTTGTCTCTCCCAACTCTTTTGCCACGGGCAATCCAGGTTCGGGTCGCCACCCGGTGCCGTCAAATGCCTTCTCCAAATAGACTTCGGAACAACTGCCCTGAAAGCAGGGCACATCCAGCATATTGATTTCCGCGACAATCCGATCACGGTCCCAACCTGCGGGCAGGTTCTCGGGTCTGACATATGCGTAATACTTGTAGTACGCATGCACGCAGCCACTACTGGCATCACAGCCAGTACACCCGGCACACCCCATGTCCGGCAGACGAATTGGACCATCCGTATGGGCAAAGGGGGCGAGCGCTTGGGAAACGATACTTGCGTTCGCCGAACGTGCCGCATGCCATTGGCGCATACGCGACAGTTGGATACGTCCGATCGCAGACTGCATCTCGGTCATCCGCCAGTTGGTGCCAAAGCTCTCATGCAACCAGCGAAAACCCGGCGGATGGTCGCGCTCGTATACTGCATCCCAGCTTTTGCCATGATCCTTGAAGGACCACATGCGCGACCACAACGCACGGTCATTGGTTGTGACCATGCCGCCCTCGCCACCGGTTGTCATGATCTTGTCTTGGCAGAATGACCATGCACCGACATGGCCGATCGACCCGGCAGCACGCCCTTTGTAACGGGCTCCGTGCGCCTGCGCGCAATCCTCGATGACCTTGATATTGTGTTTGTTGGCCAGCGCCATGATCGGGTCCATGTCACACGGCCAACCGCCAAGATGCACTGCGATAATCGCCTTTGTGTTCGTGCTGACAACCGCAGCAATCGTGCCAGCGTTGATGTTGCCACTGTCGCGATCAACCTCAGCAAAGACTGGGATCGCGCCTGCATTGGTAACGGCAGATACGGAGGCAAGGAAGGTGCGCGGCGTCACGATAACCTCATCCTTTGCAGAGCCACCGTTAACCTGACCAACACCCAAGCCCGCCAGTGCCAAATCGATAGCGACAGTTCCGTTGGCCAAGGCAATCGCGTGATCCACGCCGCACCATTCGGCGAACGCAGCTTCAAAGGCCCGGCCTTCCTGCCCCGTCCAATAATTGACCCGGTTCGACAGCAAGACACGAGACACCGCATCGCTTTCCTCTGCCGTAAAGGAAGGCCAGGGGGAAAAGGGACCGTTTAGCACGTCATCAAATCCTTCGCGCTGGAACACCGCCCACGCGGGTACCGTTTTCGACATCGTTCAAAACAACTGCGCCTGCGCCAACGACAACATCGGAACCGATATGAACGCCTTCTCGAACAACCGCACCAATACCAATCCAACTGCATCGGCCAACAGACACATTCCCTGCAAGGCGGACTCCTGGCGAGATATGCACGAAGTCGCCCAATCTACAGTCATGGTCGACACTGCAACCTGTGTTCAAGATCGCGCCCTTCCCGACCTGAGCATCTGCATGCACAATAGAGCCAGCCACCACAAGTGTACCCGCGCCAAGACTAGCGTAACCGGAGACAACGGCGCTTGGGTGGATCAAAATCGGACTGTCGTCCAACGCAAGTTCATCAAACAAATGCGCGCGCGCGGCATTTTTGCCAACGGCGCAGAACATTGGCGTATCGCACTTTGCAGGAAAACCTATCACCGGCCAATGGGCGTTGGCCGTCTGGGTCGGCCAATTACGGTCGTGAAAAGCAATCTTGGCGTAACCACACGCCTCGGCCGTGTCCGCGGCGACTTTGCCGTGACCGCTTGCGCCAACAATGATCAGATCATTCATTCTGAACCCGTGAATTTCGGCATCGTCGCTTCCCCTTGCGCGCTAATCCCATCCCTCGCCAGAACCTGCTTCAACGTCAATCCGATAATCTTGAGGTCAAGCCAGAGTGTTCGGTTCTCGACATACCAAACATCAAGCGCGAACTTCTCTTCCCATGAAATCGCATTGCGCCCATTGATCTGTGCCCAGCCGGTCACCCCGGGACGGACCTCGTGACGCCGCGCCTGTTCGGGACTGTAGAGTGGCAGATATTCCATCAGCAATGGGCGCGGGCCAACAAGGCTCATGTCGCCCTTCAACACGTTCCAAAGCTCTGGCAACTCATCCAGCGAACTTGCGCGAAGCTTTTCGCCAAAACGCGTCAGCCTGTCAGCGTCGGGCAGAAAAACACCGTCCGGACCCGTCGCATCCAGCATCGTGCGGAATTTCATCATCTGGAACGGGACGCCGTTCTTGCCCGGTCGGATTTGTCGAAAAATAACCGGCGCGCCCATATGACGGCGGATCAACGCAGACAACAAGAGCAGTACTGGCGACAGCAACAAAAGGCCGGTCGCCGCGCCAATGAAATCAAGACCTCTCTTCAGCTCCATGCTTGATCGTTGCCCATCTCAAATTCCTTGCACATCAGCCGTCTGCTACAGGTCTTGCTTAGAATGTCTTCGTACGCAATAGGCACCGGGTCAAGGTCAGCCAAACTAAGCCATTGTAGTCTTGCATGATCTAACAGAAAATTGACCGTGAAAATCATATGTTCAGCGTTGGTCACTTCGGGACATTGCACAGCATAATATCAATGGACGGCGGTCGCAGCATCGCCCAAAAAGCCATTGATGCAAATGGCGAAAGGGTCAAGAAACATGTTTGGCAGTAGATCCGACACTATTCGCCAAATAGTCGGTCGCTTTGTATGAAGGCGCTCGGGTCGTCAGCAGTTGCAATCAACGTCCTAAACCGACTGATCTCGCTTGTTGGCGGAGCCGGGCTGCTGCTTACGGTCGTTTTCACGCTGTCGCTAGAGATGCAGGGCTTTTACTACACGTTCTACAGTCTGGCATTTCTGCGCTTTTTTGCCGAACTCGGTTTAACCACGGCAGTTGTCCAATTTATCAGCCATTTGTCAGCAGACGACGATACCTCCGCGAAACTGGCGGCGTATCGGCGTCTCTTTGTCATCTGGTTTGGCGTCGCAGGCGCTTTACTATCACTCGCGCTCATTCCCGCGATTTTCCTTTATCAGACCCGGATTGACGCGCTGCAGAACGGCTTTGTCGACGTCATCCTGCCATGGATGTTCTTCTGCATCGCGACCGGCCTGAGCGTTTTCGTCGTTGGCCTGACGTCTATTATCGAAGGCCATCGGCGTATTCTGGCCGTCAGCCGGTTGCGGTTGTGGGTTTCGCTGAGCAACTTTGGGCTTGCAGCGATCCTCATTCTGCTTGGCATGCAACTTTGGGCACTCCCCATCGCCGCGGGCACCAGTGCCATGATTGGACTGCGTTTGGTCGCGCGACACATTGACATCCTGTCTTGGCGAGGGGTTCAAGAACCCTTGCCGCGTGTCGCATGGCGAAAAGAAATCTGGCCCTTCCAATGGCGTCTGGCAGTGTCATGGTTCAGCGGTTTTTTCATCTTTTACTTTCTGACCCCAATTGTCATGTATAGCCATGGCCCCGAGGCTGCCGGCCGACTGGGTCTGAGTTTACAAATCATTCAAATTGTCAATGGCGTCGCCATCTTGGCAGTATCAACGCTGTCCTCTGTTTTTGGTCAGCTTGTGGCGCAAGGCAAGTATGTTGAACTTGATCGCAGGTTTTCCCAAAGCACGTTTTTGTCGTTCGTGTTTCTAGGGTTGCTAATTGCTGTGTTTTGGGGCGTTTATTGGGTGTTGCCGACCATTGCTCTGGGGTACCTTCAAGACAGGCTCGTTCCCGCTTCTTTAATGGGCCTTCTGACTTTAGCAGCTCTGGGTACGCATTTCTTTTTCCTTATGAATTACTACCTGCGCGCCTTTAAGAACGAAGCGCTTTGGTGGGTATCTGCGGCCAACGCTGCAGCAACCTTGCTGGCCAGCTGGCTGTTCGTTTCGGACGGCGGAGTAACAGCGGCTGTTGCAATTTTCACTTTTAACTCGCTTGTCTTTTGGGTACTGGTCGGCCCCGCAGTGGTAACGCCACAAGTCAAAGCTCTGAAAGCAAAAGAAGTGGTGTAAACGCAGTGCTCAAGAAGCTTCGAATTCTCGGCTGGTCAATGCGCAAACTGCGCCAACCGATCTATGGGGGTGGGCTTATTCTGGACGTCGGGTCCGGTGGTAACCCTCACCCATTTGCCGATGTGCTGCTGGAAAAATACATCGACACCACGCATCGGTATAAACAGATCACTATTGACCGGCCGACAGTGTTGGCCGATGGCACAGCGATGCCGTTCAAAGCAAATGCGTTTTCGTATTCCTTTGCGTTCCATGTTCTGGAACACCTGCATGAACCTGAGGCATTTCTTGCCGAGTTGGAGCGCGTGTCGGATGCAGGCTATATCGAAACACCCAATGCACTCTACGAGCGCATCCATCCGTTTGACGTTCACCTGCTGGAACTGATGCTCATCGACGACACGCTGCACATCCGCAAGAAAAGTGGTCCCATCGGGGATGACTTCATAGGCACGCTGGATCTGTTGGATCGTGATCAAAGCTGGCGTCGCTTCTTTGGTAGCCACCCTCGGTTTTTTCATGTTTGCTATAAATGGCGGGGCAAGATTCACTACAAATTGCTTAATCCCGAAGATAGCACCGACTGGTTCCAGGACCCTGAAACGTTCCATCAAGTAGAAACATCAGAATTGGCAAAGGTCACCGAAAAGAGCCTGCGCGAAAGGCTGATCGGCACGATAAGGTCCATGCGACGGCGGACCTTTGACTTGGATGAATTATTGGCTTGCCCAACCTGCCATTCAGACCTTGTGCATCAAAATGACCATTACAGCTGTACGTCGCAGGTGTGCGGCCAGCGCTTTGCCGCGACGCCAGTTCCTGACTTCAACAACGCGGTCTGACGATGGCGCGCAATTTCGAAAATGAAGCCCCCATCAACCTTTGCCTACGTGCGGTGCGTGCCGCAATGGGACGGCTACGCGGGCGCTTTTTTGTCTATTGCCGTTTTTTTGCCTCTGGGACTGCAAAAAGTCTTTATTTTGGGTTTAGTCCACGTCTGATCAATGCACGGGGCATATTGCTGGGCCGCAATGTTTCATTTGGTGTTTTGGCCCGTTTGGAATGTCATGGTCGCGGCCACACGGAACCTTTGATCACAATTGGGGACCGCACCAGTTTTGGCGACTATACGCACATAGGTGCAACGCAGGGCATCACCATCGGGTCGGGTGTCCTTGGCGGAAGTGGCATTTTGATTGTCGATCACAGTCACGGCACACCAAAGGCAGATATGGCCTCGAAGACAGATGTCATTCCAAGGGAGCGTCCGCTCAGCTCCAAGGGACCCATCAGAATTGGCGATGGTGTCTGGATCGGGGATCAGGCCGTGATCCTTGGGGGCGTCACCATTGGTCCGGGCGCAATCATTGCGGCAGGCGCTGTCGTTGATCGCAATGTCGCGGCGCATACAATTCACCTCAGACATGCAGTTGGCGGACCCGCAACATGAGCCTGCGTGCCTTAGCTTATTTTTTGCCCCAGTTTCACGCGTGCCCGTACAATTCCAAGTGGTGGGGTGAGGGTTTCACAGAGTGGACCAATGTGCGCGCAGCGCAGCCGCTACACGCAGACCATCATCAGCCACGCATTCCAGCCGATGGAGAGTTTGATCTAAATTCAGTCTCCGAAATCGAACGCCAGTTCGCACAAGCACGAAGCGCCGGCATCGAGGCCTTCGTCTTTTATCACTACTGGTACAACGGAGATCGGCCACTCGGCCGCCCGTTTGACCTGTTGCTCGAGAACCCAGACGCGAACATTCAGTTTTCGTTGTGTTGGGCAAACCATTCTTGGACGCGCACCTGGCGCAACCGACGTGGCGCCTTGGATGTCCTTATTGAACAAACCTACGGCGCGACAAAAGCGGAACGCGAAAACCACTACGCCTATCTGGCCCGTGCGTTCGCAGATGAACGCTATACTAAAGTCGACGGGCAGCCACTATTTCAAATCTACATACCTGAAGAGGTTGATAACATCCGCAGGTATTGCGACGAACTGCGGTCCTTCAGCATGAATGCAATCGGGTGTGCACCGCATATTTCTGGAACGGTGCGCAAAAGCGCGGCGCAATTTGACTTTTTGGATGGTTTCGACTCGGTTTCACTAGCACAACCCACCCTCGGATTGTTTGGACCAAGTGACGTATTTGCTGCCAGATCAATCGAACCGACGCTATGGCTCCAACTACGTAGCCGTCTTTTGGATATGCCTTTGCCATTGCGAAAAATCCTTTATTCCGTTCAGGATCTTCTTCCCAAAACGCCAACCTGGCATGACTATGATGAAGTCTGGCAGCATATTCTGGAACAGTCGAAACACGCCATTGAGACCGCTCCAAAACCAGTGAACTTGACGGGTTTTGTGGATTTCGACAATTCACCTCGCTACAAAAAGGCGGCCCGGGTAATGGACGGTTTCTTGCCCGACAAGTTTGAGACGTACATTGCAAAGCTGAGCCAGCTGGCCCGACAAACAGACCACCAGCTTTTGTTCATAAACGCTTGGAATGAGTGGGGCGAAGGAATGCATCTGCAAGGCGACACAGTCTGGCCAACCCAAAGACTTGAGGCGCTGGAGCGGGCACTGAAAACCTGATGGCCAGCGGCACAGCATACGCGCGCAGATTTGCGAAGCCTTCGTCGGTCATGACGTTCGTTCTGCTTGTGCTTATTCTTGCCCCAACAGCTTTTATGGCGAGCACTGACTATTACACGGCGTTGTGGAACTATTTGTCGGTAGATCAATATCGTGCGGCTGCACGCCGGGCCCTTGCGGTCGGATCTGTTTTCTCGGCTTGTTATCTTGGCGGTTTATTCTTTCATAAAATCGCCCAGCGGGTCGCACCTCAGCACCGAAATATGCTTACGGCCAAATTGCGTCCGCACGGCGGAAAGATACATGTCAAGCATGGCCAAAGCTTCTATATGCTGGCGCAAGATCGCATTGTCTACTGGGCAGCAATTGTATCAGCACTCCTGATCTGGTTGATCTTCCTGTCAGGTGGGTATGAGAAAGTCGCCCAATACGGTCAGAACATCGATCGTTTGGACTACCGCCTGATTGGCGCGAACGACAGCAACCGCGCGGTCACCGCACTGACCCAAATTGCACGTCGATTGGTGCTGCCTTTCACGATTGTCTACTTCATTGTGCTCCGGTGGTACACGAACAGATACAGCCTTTCGTTCGTGCTTTTTCTCATACTCACGCTGGTTGTTAGCGTGATAATGACGTTGGAACGCGGACCGCTCATGCTGATCATTGTGATGCTGTTCTACGTCGAATTCATGCGCTCTCGGTCTTTGACCAAGCTGTTCTCAATCACTGTCTCACTTTGTGGAGCGATCATTCTGCTGGGCGGCACGATGACCTTTATTCAATACAACATTCAGGACTTCGATCTGACCGACATTGTTGTCACCGGATTGGACTTCATCTCAAACCGGGCCGTCATGGCGCCCAATTTCGTCCCGATAGAGTTGTCCTACGGGATCTTCGATTTTTCATCAGAAAAGCTTTTCCTGCGGTTTTCGCGTCTGACGGCCTTGGTCACAGGAAACTATGTAGGGACCCTGCAAGACAACTCTATCTACGTCGGTCCGGTTGGGGCCATTGGCGATATCTGGCGAAACCTCGGGATATTTGGCGTGATCGTCATAGGCTTTTTACTTGGCCTGTACTTTGCGCATCTGGACCGGACAACACAGACACTTGATCCCGCAGCGCGCGCAGCGACGACATTTACGGTTATTTCGCTGGTGTTCTACTTCTACTACGGCACGTTCTTTTCGCAGGGCGTATTCCTGCAGATCATTGCCTTGATTGTTGCTGTACGTTTTTTTCGGCATGACGGTCTAGCCATGCCATCAGACGCCGCCCAAGGTCGTTTTGGTTATCCGGTAAAAGCCGCACAATGAAGATTCTGTATTTCCACCAGTATTTTAACACGACCAAGATGGCGGGTGGCACCCGGTCGTACGAAATGGCAAAACGTCTGGTCGCTGCGGGCCATGAGGTCCACATCATAACGACATGGCGTGAAGCGACCGAAAGGTCAGATTGGTGGCGAGAGAGCGTCGATGGCATCGAAGTGCACTGGCTGCCAGTCCGATACGACAACACAATGAGTTTTCGCGCGCGCATCGCTGCATTTGTCCGGTTTGCCCTCAAGGCCGGCCGGCGGGGGCGGCAAATCGGCGGTGATCTGGTGTTTGCGACCAGCACGCCGCTTACCATCATCATTCCCGGATTTCTGGCCGCCCGCGCCTTACGGACCCCTTTGGTGTTTGAGGTCCGCGACCTTTGGCCAGAATTGCCGATCGCGATGGGTGCTTTGAAAAACCCTGTGCTGCGTTGGATTGCTCACCGGCTTGAGAGATTTGCCTATGCCCGATCCGAACGAATTATCGCATTGTCGCCGGGAATGGCCGACGGCGTCGCAAAACTCGGTTATCCCAAAGACAAGTTGACGATCATCCCGAACGCCTGTGACCTCGAATTATTTGCACCGTCCGACGACGCCGCAACTTTGTTCCGCGAAAAGCATCCGGAATTAGGCACTGATCCGATCATTCTCTACGCGGGTACTTTCGGGCATATCAATGGTGTTGGATATCTTGCTCAGCTCGCAAACCAGATGAAGGACCGGGTTCCAGATGCCCGGTTTGTTGCGATCGGAAACGGTGCTGAGGTGGAAAAAACGCGTCAACTAGCGGCAGAGCTTGGTGTTTTGGATCAGAATTTTTTTCAGTATCCGGCAATGTCCAAACAAGAACTGATCGGCGCCTTTTCTGCGGCAACCGTCTCTTGCTCATTGTTCATTAACTTGCCTGAAATGTGGGCAAACTCCGCTAACAAATTCTTTGATACGCTTGCATCGGCAACGCCTGTAGCAATCAACTATCAAGGCTGGCAGGCGGAATTAATCAAGGAACATGCGTGCGGTGTGGTGTTGGATCCTGACCCTCGCAAAGCAGCTGAAGCCCTGATCCCATTCCTGAGTGACGACAGCGAATTGGCGATCGCAGGCGAACAGGCGCATCAACTGGCGCAGACCCATTTCAGTCGCGACAAACTGGGCCAAGACTTTGTATCTGTCCTAGAGGCCGCTTTTGCAGACAGCCGTCAGGACTGATGCGCTTTTTGGCAGGCATCAAGCAATGGTGCCGTCTATTTGTTGTGATAGTCACGATACCAGCGCACAAACTGTCTGATGCCGTCCTGTACAGATGTCTGCGGTTGATACCCTGTCAACGACTTCAACAGGCTGCCGTCTGCCCAGGTTGCTGGCACATCGCCTGTTTGCATGTCCATGTAGTTGCGCTTTGCCGTGACGCCCAATTCCGCTTCGATAGCGTCAACAAAGTCCAATAATCGTACCTTTTCAGAGTTACCGATATTCACAACACGGTAGGGTGCCACAGGCGAGAGACTGTCGCCGTCCATGATGTCATCAGGGCTCTCGGGCCGCCGTGGGACCACGTCAAGTAGCAGGCGAATGCCTTTCACCAGATCATCGACATAGGTGAAATCCCGATACATCTCACCGTGATTGTAGATATCGATCGGCCGATCATCGAGCATAGCATCCACAAATTTATACAGCGCCAAATCCGGCCGGCCCCAGGGGCCATAGACCGTAAAGAACCGGAACATTGTGATCGGTATGTCGTTGATATGGGCATAGGAATGCGCCATCGCTTCATTGGCCTTCTTGGTGGCAGCATAGAAAGTCAGCGGCGTTTCAGTTTTATCAACTTCACGGAATGGCATACTTTCGTTCGCCCCATAGACCGACGACGTCGACGCCATCAGAAGGTGGTCCACGTGCAATTCCCGGGCGGCCTCTAGTATGTTGAACGTGCCGACGATATTGCTTTCAAGATAGGCACGCGGGTTTTCCAGCGAATAGCGCACACCTGCTTGTCCAGCCAAATGCACGATCACATCAGGCGAAAAGTCCCGCGCGACCTGAAGAATGCGATCAGCATCCTCAAGCCAGCATTCAGTCGCAGAAAAGCCGGGGGACTGCAGCAGCATCTGATGCCGCCGGCGCTTGAGCGCCACATCATAGTAGTCGGTGATCGCATCGACGCCATGCACGACACACCCTTCATCCAGCAAGAGTTTGGCCAAATGGTAGCCGATAAAACCCGCTGTCCCTGTAATCAGTACGCGTTTCACTTACTCTCCAGATTGATTTTGGTGGGTTTCACTATTTTCAGCAGATCCACGGCATCACAGATCTACTCGCTATAATAGGATTGGTAAGCACCGTAGCTTTCACCATACCCATATCGTTTCATTCCGCGCGACGAGATTTGCCCAAGCACCAGACCAGCGACTTTGACGTTCACTTGCTCGAACGCCTTCAAGCCATCAAGGACCTGGCGGTGCGAGGTCTTATCCCAATGGACGGTATAGATCGTGGTATCCACCCACCGCGCGATGATGCGGGCATCAGTCACCGCAAGGACGGGTGGCGTATCAATGATTACAAAATCATACTGCGCCCGCAGCATGTCGATAAACGCCCCAAACTTCTCTGAGGAAAAAATATCTGCAGCATTTGTTTGGGATTTTTCGCCCAGCAACACATCGAACTTCATATCAGGCAGCGGTGTTATCGCATCCGCCAGTGACACTTCTCCCAAAATAACACTAAGAAAACCGCGCGTTTTGGGGATTTCAAAGTATTCACCCATGACCCGTCGTCGAATGTCGCCCTCGACGAGCAAGACCTTCTTGCCAAGCCCAGCCAGGTTCAACGCAAGGGCAATCGACTGCGTCGTCTTACCCTCACCCGGCACCGATGACGTCGACATGATCACCTTGGGCGGCTTATCCAAATTCGCCAAGAGCAGCGACGTTCGCAGGCTGCGGATCGCCTCTGCTGCGGCAGAGTTGGGCTTGTCCTGTAGATACTGCAGTACCTTTTTGCGGTGCCGTGCCGCAATGAGCGGCACTTGTCCGATCACGGCATAGCCGGTCTTTCGTTCCAAATCTTCGGCCACACGAAAAGTATTTTGCGAGAATTCCCGCAACATCACGAGGATCGAACCACCAAACAGGCCAAGTAGCGCAGAGACCACCAGAATGACCGGTACTCTCGGCGCAGACGGCGCATTGGGCACAACTGCCGACGACAATATGCGACTTTCCGCTTGCTGAAGACCCTGTTGGACCGACGTTTCCTTTAGCCGGTTCAGAAAAAATTCGTAGATTAAACGGCTTGCTTCTGCTTCGCGCTGGAATTGCTGCAATGCAACCAGTTCATCTGACTGTGTCTCAATGCTGGCTGTCAATTCAGTGATCGACAATTGGACCGCCGCCAGCTGCGTATCAGCACGCGATTGCTCAAGCTGCGTGCGGGACATGAAGGTGTCAAATTGATTGCGGAAAGTTTCTTGAGCGATCGCAGTCGTGGCGTTTGCCTGCAAACGAACGAATTCCGGCGTGCCGGCTGCCTCTGCCATCATTGCGATGTCGTCCGTTTCCTTGGCGACACGCAACGCATCGACGCGTGCCGCCAAACCAGCGGACGCGCTTGCTAGGTCGGTTTCACGCTCGCGGAGTTCCTTTAACTGGCGGTTCAGCGCGATAAGACCTTCGGGGCTAATCAGGTCAGTGTTACTGCTAAAGTCCTTCAGTGCGTTTTCACTATTCTCAAGTTCAATCTGAAGTTCGACGACGCGTTCAGTCAACCATTCTGTTGCTTCCGCTGTCTTTTCAAACTTTAGCGAGATCTGATCTTCGACATAGAGTTCCGCCAGACGATTGGCAATTTTTGCTGATTTTTCAGCATCTTCACTGAAGACAGATATGTTGAAGACATAGCTTTGGCGAATGTTTGAAACCCCGACCTGGCCAAGTAACTCGTTTATAACTGCATCGCGAATGGCTTGGTCTGAATATTCTTCCGACTGGGCGGTCTGCCCAAGGACGCGTTCCTTGAAGACCTGAACGATCCCATCCAAAGAGAATGGTGACGCCTCTCTGAGTGTATGATTAAATTCTGGATCCTGAATGAGATCGAGGTCATCCACGACCTTGCCAATCAGCCGTCGTGACCGCAGTACCTCGACTTCTGTGTTGATCGCAACCTGATCACCCGACAAGCCCGAGACAACGCTCTCGATATCAACAACTTGTTCTTGCCGGCTTTCCAAGGCGACAGTCGTACCGGTGGTGTAGATAGGTGTTGCAACAACGAACGCATAGTACGTGCCGACACAGAGTGCCAGAAACCCACACAGCGCAATCCAGAGTTTACCGCGCCACAAAACACTAAATAGTTTGCCGAGGTCGATTTCGTCGTTCGTCGCGGTGGCATCGGCAGAAAGAGTGCCTTGCGAAATTAGAGAAGCGCGCGTCATTCATGTATCCCGTAGATCGACCTCTTCTTCCTTCCCATATGCAGCCGGAGAACGCAATCTGCACGGCTTTGTGACGCCGTTAACGCTTTCTCAATCGCAGTCCCCCCAAGTTAGGGGTCTGTTCACCATCATCTCCAGTTGTTAAGCATGGGAAGAATCTTGGTTAATCCGTGGGAGGAGTCTGGCCTTTGATCACGCGTCTTCTCACGATGTCGCGGAACAAGAAGAAGTTTGTCTTCTTGGTGTCCGACTGGCTGATTGTCTTGATCAGCTTCTATGCGGCTGTGGCCCTGCGTTATGGCAGCATTTGGCCATTTGACCTTCCCAATGTGTCATTGTCTCTTTTGCCAGTTCTGGTTGTGGTGAGCCCTGCAATCATTGTATTGTTTGGCCTGTATCGCATCAAACTGCACGCAATCGAAAGTGATGCCACTGTCCGCATCGCAATGGCAGCGGCGATGCTGTCGCTCACGGCAATCGCGGCAAGTTTCCTTCTGAACCTCTCTGGTCCGCGTTCTGTTCCGCTGATTCTAGGCGCCGTCTTCTTCCTGCTGGCGATGTCGGTGCGCGTCTTCGGACTGTACACATTACGGTACCTCAGCGACCGGGAAAGCACCTGCCTGCCGGTCATCATCTATGGCGCGGGTGCCGCAGGTATTCAACTTGCGGCGGCTTTACGCCAATCGGTCGAGGCACGGCCGGTTCTCTTTGTTGATGACAATCCCAATTTGCACAAAGTCGTCGTTGCCGGGCTCGAAGTACGATCACCCGGCGAATTGCGATATCTGATCCAGAAATATGGGGTGGCACGTGTTTTGCTGGCTATTCCGTCGTTGTCAGACAAGAACCGCAATGACCTGTTCTCACGTTTGACAAAGCTGCCCGTCGAAGTGCAGGTCCTACCTTCCTTTATCGACCTGATGTCAGGACGCAGCCTAGAGTCGTCTTTGCGCACCGTCTCACCGGACGAACTCCTCGGCCGGGATATGGTCGAGCTGGATACACCCGAAATCGCCAAAGCTTATGCGGGCCGGGTTGTCATGGTCACCGGTGCGGGCGGATCTATCGGATCAGAACTGTGCCGACAGTTGATGAACTGCAATCCTGCGGCAATCGTCCTGTTCGAGCGATCAGAATACGCCCTCTATGCCATTGACCGCGAGTTGTCCGCGATTACAGCGCAGACCGGCGTATCAATCATTCCCAGACTAGGGTCTGTTACCAATCGGGCCCGCGTTGCCGGGATCGTCGCAGAAGACAACGTCGAAATTATCCTTCATGCTGCGGCCTACAAGCACGTCCCCCTCGTCGAGCAGAATGAAATCGAGGGTGCAGAAAACAATGTCATCGGCACCAAAATTGTTGCTGACGTCGCTGATCAGGCTGGGATCGAACGCTTCATACTTGTTTCAACGGACAAGGCCGTACGGCCAACCAACATTATGGGCGCTACCAAGCGGATGGCCGAACTGGTTGTCCAAGACATCCAGACCCGCGCGCCGCAAACACGATACGCTATGGTGCGTTTTGGTAACGTGCTGGGTTCATCGGGATCGGTATTACCGCTCTTTCAGAAGCAAATCGCGTCAGGCGGACCCGTCACGGTGACGCACCCGGAAGTGACGCGGTTTTTCATGACAATCCCCGAAGCGGCAAGGCTTGTCCTTCTTGCCGGTGCTTATGCAAAGGGCGGTGACGTCTTTGTCCTTGATATGGGCAAGCCACAAAAAATCCTCGATATTGCAAAGCGGATGATCGCCCTATCGGGGCGTGACTTCAAAGACCCGGAGACCGGCGAAGGCGACATCGAGATTGAGATCACAGGGCTGCGTCCAGGTGAAAAACTCTATGAAGAGCTTTTGATAACCGACGACCTTTCCACAACGCCGCACGTCAAAATCATGCGCGCCGAGGAAGAACCACTAAGCGAAATTGAGGTGGCATCCATGCTTCGCAGCACGGAAGCGGCAATCGCCGCCGGTGACGCCTCCGCATTGCGCCGCATTGTCGAACACAGAGTTGAGGGCTATCACCTGCCAACCCATACCAGTGTCTCGGCATAACCTAAGTGCTGACAAACCTGCATGCACCAACCGATACATGCACCGCCGTCAGGCGACCTGTCTTGTAAGCGCCGGTATCAATCGCGATCCGACTGCTTAGTACAATCGGCTGCGGCACGATCGTATGGCCATGAATGACGAAATTTCCATCCTCGCGCGCATGATCTAGAAATAACCGATGCCCCCACAACAAAGCGTCGGTGCGCTGCATATCCGGCGCGCGCTCGGGGTGCATCGCGGCGTGGACACACCACATGTTCCCGCTGTGCCACGTCAGGGGTAGGTCACGGATCCATGCCAAAAGAGACATCGGCAAGACCTCTTCAAACGCGTCACAGGCGCCAAGAATTTCGTCAGGTTCCGGCGCCTTTGGAATATCGATACCAAAACTGGAAAGGGTCTGTCGCCCACCATTGCGTAGCCACAGCGCGCCGCGATCCAGCGGATCGTCAATAAAATCGCACATCATCTTTTCGTGGTTACCCTTCAGGCACACGATCTTGCCCGGTTGGTCATGAGACAGATCATAGAGCTTTTTCAATACAGCCGCCGCATCCGGCCCGCGATCAACGTAATCGCCGACAAAGATGATCTGCTCATCACCCGCCGTACCGATCTTTTCCAGCAATGAATGCAGCAGGTCAGCGCGGCCATGAATATCGCCAACTGCAAAAAATGGCGCATCAGGCTGAATACTCTCTTCGCGCATCGGGTCTTGATTTGGCTGGGCAGAGCGCTTGCCACCAAACATACCAAGGAATTTTCGCAAAAGGTTCTCTCCCTCGATACCCAATCAGCAAATCATAACAGACATGCAGCGTGTATTACTGCCTTGCTCGGCAACGTTCCACCACATGTTTTTGCATTGCACCGACTGATTGTAATTGCGCACGCCCAAGTGTACCCAGCTACTGTGTTCCAGCAGGAGGAAAGATGTCGTCAGGCGAAAGATATAAGCGCGACAAACTTGTCATGTTGGCTTGCTTCGTGCTGTTTCCATGCTACGCTTTGGCACAGCAAGATGGCGAAGCGCCCGCTTACACTTATAACCTCTATGGCACCCCCGGCCTGATTGATATGCCCACCGCACAAAGTGCAGATGACGCAGAATTGGCCGCGACCCTCAGCTATTTCGCTGGGACAACACGCACTACGCTCAGCTTTCAGATCAGTCCGCGTTTGTCCGGCAGTTTCCGCTACGCACGTATTGAAGATTGGGTTGTCGCAACCGGCGAAGAAACTTTTGATCGGTCATTTGACCTGCGCTATCGGTTGATTGATGAGGGTCCCTTGCGTCCAGCAATCGCCATCGGTCTGCAAGATATGATCGGAACGGGGATCTATTCAGGCGAATATATCGTCGCGACCAAAAACCTCTCACCGGCCATCGCTGTCACCGGAGGTATCGGTTGGGGGCGACTTGGGTCGTATGAGGGTTTTGACAATCCGTTGGGCGCGCTTGATGACCGGTTTGAGATTCGGCCTGTAGAATTGTCGGGTACTGGTGGACAGCTGGAAAGTGGCGAATGGTTTCGCGGCGATGCAGCGCTATTTGGCGGGGTCTCATGGCAAACGACTGACAATCTGACGCTGCTGGCCGAATATTCGTCGGACGCATATGTTGCCGAAACCGTCGCAGGGCGCGAGCTATTCGAAAGAGCGTCACCGCTTAACTTTGGCCTGTCTTACGCTTTCAACGACAGTGCATCACTTAACGCATATTACCTTTACGGCAGTGAATTGGGTGCAGCGGTATCGTTTTCCCTGAACCCAAAGACACCCGCTGTGAACGGGACGACAAACCTGCGACCAACACCTGTCGTACCCCGGGCATCGGGTGCGGTGCAGAACTTGGATTGGACCCAACAACCCGATGCACCCGCAATTCTTCGCGACAACGTGGATCGGTTGATGGCCTTTGAAGGCCTGACGCTAGAAGCACTGAAAATCGCGCCAACCCGCACGACAGTTCTGTTTCGCAACACCACATATATCGCTGGATCCGAAGCTGTCGGTCGCATCGCCCGTGTCCTGACGCGTGTGATGCCAGCGTCTGTCGAGACATTTGTGATCGTACCTGTTGTTGACGGCATCAATGCAGCGTCGGTCACGCTGCGGCGCAGTGATATCGAAGCACTTGAGTTTGCACCGGACAATGCTTGGCAATCCTATGCGCGCGCGACGATTTCTGATGCAAACGATGCAGACGATGGCGCGGTATACATCGAAGGTCTCTATCCAAGTTTCCAATGGGGTTTGGGGCCATACCTCAGCACGTCATTTTTTGACCCAGATAGTCCCATCCGCGCCGATGTCGGACTGGAACTGTTGGCAAGCTATGATGTTGCCCCCGGCCTTTCGTTTGAAGGATCAATACGCAAACGCATCGGCGGCAACCGAAGTGAGGGGCGCGAATCTGACTCGGTTCTGGAACGGGTCCGTACCAATGGCCCGATTTATGCCGCTGAGGGGGATCCTTCAATCAATCGCCTGACGGCCAACTACCAGTTCAACCTCGGGCCGGATTACTATGGTCGCGTCACCGGCGGCTATCTTGAGTCCATGTTTGGGGGTCTTTCAACCGAGGTTCTTTGGAAACCGGTCGAAAGCCGATTGGGTTTGGGTGCAGAACTGAACTATGCAAAACAACGCGACTTTGATCAGCTGTTTGGGTTTCAGGACTATGATGTCGTGACCGGCCATGTGTCGGCCTACTACGCTTTTGAAAACAACCTGCATGGTCAGCTTGATGTGGGCCGCTATCTGGCGGGTGACTATGGGGCGACAATCTCGCTGGATCGTGAATTCGACAACGGATGGCGGATTGGCGCCTTTGCAACATTCACCGATGTCTCTGCCGAGGATTTTGGCGAAGGGTCTTTTGACAAAGGGTTGCGGTTTTCTGTGCCGTTGGAGCATTTTCTTGGCACAGCGACACGTCGGGTTGAGCGCACAACACTCCGCCCCCTGACCCGCGACGGCGGCGCGCGGCTAAGTGTGAACGGGCGCCTGTATGAGACCGTGCGAAGCTATCATGATGACGCGCTGTCAGGAAGTTGGGGGAGGTTCTGGCGATGACCTTCCGCAGACTATATCTGATCCTGTGTTGCCTGTTCGCGCTGTCCGCGTGCGGGAATGCTGCAAACGATGGCGCGCTCAACAGTCTTTGGGATCGGTTCGGACCTGCCGGAGAAACGACCGCAGCACCCGACGCTGATGCACTGCGCGCTGCTCTGACCCCCGAAGCACTGTCGCAAATCGACGGCCCGGTTTTGCTTGTTCAAGTGCCGGAGTTAGAAAGCGCCGCTGCTTTGACGCGAAGTGGGACAAACACTGGTGTTGAAACCTATCTCACGCCGGATGGTGTCGGTATCAGCGTGAAGGACGGCATGCTGGTTGCGACACGCGGGTTGGGATTTGACCTGATGACAGCAGATGCAGAGGAGCCACTGGCGGCCCTGAGAGGATCGCAAACAAGAGCGGTACAGAATCCATCGCTACCTGAACGGCGAAAATCAGCTTGTCGCACAAAGCTTCGTTTGTCGCTATGGTCGCACCCGGTCTGGTGAAATAGCGGAAAGTTGCCAGTCATCATCTACATCTTTCGAGAATTACTATTCTATTGATTCAAAAGGATTTATCGTCCGATCAAAGCAGTGGGCGTCGCCGCAAATCGGGTACTTGCTGATTGAGAACCTGAAATAGCGCGACCCGACACAACGCATAAAGCACGCGCTAAGGCACTGTTTACAACTAGGGGCTATTTCGGTACGGTATTACCAACCTACCCAATCAGAAAAAGGGCTTCCTGATGAAGTTTATCATGCCTCTCGCAGTATCCGCTGCATTCTTATCCGCACCTGTTGCAGCACAAGAAGTGTCTACAGTAGCACCTGCTACGAGCTCTGGTGCAGGAACGCTCGACTCAACAGCTGCGCTGTCGATTCTTGCTGGTGTCGCAACAATCGGCATCATCATTGCAAGCAACGATGACGATGATGATTCTTCCTCAGGCACCAACTAAGCCGGTATCTGAGCTGACGATCTATCAGAAGGCAGGCGGTATGCGCCTGCCTTTTTCAATTCAAACAAGGCCGAGACAAGTTTGCTGTTCAAGGTAAATCAGCTTCGCACAGCGCTTTTGAAAGAACATATGGTAAAGTGGTTTTTCGGGTTCCTAGCTGCCATATCGCTCAGCGCGTGCGGCGTGGCTTATATCTCGCCCCAAGTCAGTGCTGCTAACGGAAAAGTCCGCGTCATTCCATTGACCATCGACAGCGTCCTGGTTGCGAACCGCAACACCTATGCGCCGCAACAAATACCCAATGCCTTTTTTCAAAACGCAGGCACCGGCTCGTCCTTGCGTGGGGCTGGCACGACGCCTCCGCCAAGCCTGTCAGAACAACGGCGCCCCGGGGCTCTAACCACCCGCGTGCCGCCGGCGGTTGATCCCGGCCCTTACCGCATCGGCATTGGTGATGTCGTTCTGCTGGCTACCAAGTCAGCAGGCAACACAGTTGAAGAATTGAGCGGCCTGCTTGCCGCCCAAAACAGCCGTCAGGGATATACCGTCCAAGATGACGGTGCTATTGCCGTGCCAGATGTTGGGCGTATCGCCCTTGCGGGACTGACGTTGGAAGAGGCTGAAGCACAACTTTTCCAGAGCCTTGTCGAAAATCGAATTGATCCCAGCTTTAGCCTCGAGATCGCGGAATTTAACTCGCAGCGGATTTCCTTGGGTGGCGCCGTGTCGGCACCCATGATCATTCCGATCACTTTGACCCCGCTCCGCCTTGATGAAGCGCTAATTCGCGCTGGGGGGATCTCAACCGCAGATGTAGATTTTGCTTCAATCCGGATCTACCGGGACGGAACGCTCTATCAAATTCCGTTGACCGAATATCTAAGCAAACCAGACTTACAGAAAACCCGGCTCGCTGCTGGTGACAGTGTTTTTGTCGATACGGCGTTTGAATTGGAAAAAGCACAAGCATACTTTGAAGAGCAAATCACACTTGCCCAATTTCGCCAGCAGGGCCGGACGCAGGCTCTTGCGCAACTAAACACCGAAGTCGAATTGCGCCGCGCCGCGCTTGCCGAGAGCAGAAGCAACTTCCAGGACCGCATCAGCCTAGACGCAGTTGATCGCGATTTTGTCTATCTCACAGGCGAAGTGACCCAACCGGGGCGTTTTGCGATGCCGTTTGGGCAACAGACAACCTTGGCAGATGCGCTATATTCCGAGGGTGGGTTTTCGTCAGAAACCGGCAACCCCGCCCAAATCTATGTGTTGCGCAGCGCAGCGAGTGATTTCGGTGCTGTAACCGCATGGCACCTTGATGCCCGCAACGTGACCAATCTGGTGTTGGCGACACGCATGAACCTGCTGCCAAACGATATCGTCTTTATCGCAGAGCAGCCGGTCACCCGATGGAATAGGGTCGTGCAACAATTGGTGCCATCGCTGATCACATCGGGCGCAGCGATCGCGAGCAACTAACACTGCATCAGCAGTTTGCCGCGTCTTCCGGTTTCGAGATTACACAGGCGCCGGGCAACGCACCGACATCCGGCGACACGGCAACCATGATAAAGTCAGAGGCCGCTGGAAAGTCGGCTGTCAGCCGCTGGCGTAGCGTATCAGACGAGACACTTTCAATCTCTGCCACAATGTCCAGCGTCCGGCCCGGAGGATACCCATCCAGCGTGCTTTCTACTTCCATGCGCGCTTGGTCAGTCACGTATTGCCAGATGTCAGTAAAATACTCCGTATAGGGCGCTTTGCGGTCTTCGACATCACCGTCTGGGCCAGCTTCGCGAAATGTCTCATAGGCCTCTCGGATCACGCGTTCTGCATCTTCCAGTTTACTGGCTTCCACTTCGCCCG
This sequence comes from Yoonia sp. JB2-21, assembly GCF_055693545.1. Classification (NCBI taxonomy): domain Bacteria; kingdom Pseudomonadati; phylum Pseudomonadota; class Alphaproteobacteria; order Rhodobacterales; family Paracoccaceae; genus Yoonia; species Yoonia sp. JB2-21. The sequence continues at coordinate 1,878,568 of NZ_JBVFUC010000001.1, read as the reverse complement.
TCATAAACAACACCCGCTCTTCACGGGAATAGTTTGCAAAGCCAACCGTGAACCCATAGCTGGCCCGCAATTCGGTCCGCACCGCGTCAAACAATACACTTTGATCGCCCTGCCCCAATGCATCTGCCAAGATCAGATCTTCGAATTCGAGACCCAACCGCGTCGGTGGAACTTGTCCGACAAAGTTAAGGGATGTCACCTGCGCGTCAGGTTTGTGCAGAAGAATGCGGCGCGGCGTAAAGTCGGCCTGCACACCTGTTCGGGACACTGCTTTTCCGGCTGGGAGTGATGCGAAGAGAGTATCAATGGCGGCACCGGCATCCCGCGCATCTATGTCACCAGCAACAACAAGGATGTCTGGGGCATTCGTAATGAACTCTGCATGCCATGCACGCACCTCTTCAATGGTCAGCGCCTCAAACATACCGGATTCGGTGACAGACAACGCCGTTCGAATAGGCTGGTCGCCAAAGACGGCCCAGCGTGCCGCCTCAAAGGCTAGATATTGCTCCTGTGTGCGGATTTCTTGTGTTGTTTGCTGAAATCCATCGCGCACACGATTGAACCACGTTTCATCAAAAGTTGGACGCGCCAGATGTGCATTTCCAACTTCGATGACTTCGGTAAGATGCTGCTTCGGAAACGTCATCTGGCCCAGAACATGGTCCACGGTAACGTCCAGCGTCGCCTCCGCATCAAGGTCGGCGAACAATTCAACGACTTCACCGGGGGTATAGCCCTCAGCGCCGCCCGCGAGCATAAGATCAACCGCAGTGCCGGGGGTCGCCTGATTCACATCAACGCGTTGCGCCCAGTCCGTCGGCCATGCGACTTGGATAGACACAAAGTCACTACCAGGTGACTGAATCAGCGTATAATCCATACCTCCTGCGGATGTTTCGCTGCTGAACGATGGCTCGTCTTCTTGGCATGCGGCAAGCAACAGTCCAAACGAGAGAGTTACAATCAATCGGATCATTCAAATGTCCCTTCTGGTCCAACAAATGTAACGGCTGTTCGCCCTTCACCGGCGATCGCGCGCAAAAGCGTGTTCACTGTGGTGTGCGAGATTTCGGTTTGAAGATTTTGCACAGAGGTCTTGTTCAAAGGGCGCCGTAGAATTGCTGACCGGTCTACGATGTATTCAGCCATCCAGTCTTGAGTTTGTTCGGTATCTGACCAATCCGGCCAAAAACCGCCAAACCGATCTTTGATACGTCGGTATGTACCAATTGGAATACCATCCGCGGCCGTTGTTTGCAGAACCTCTTCAATCCGTGCTGTCAGCGTCGCAAGTGTGACGCCGCGATCAGGCGGCGCTGAGATATAGAATTCGACGTGCTGCTCATCAATTGGCCACAGACCAATCTGAAAGCTTCGCGCGAAGGACGCATCAAAGCGCAACGGCCCCGCAAGCCCGCCCGGCACGTTTGATTCCAAAATGTCTTGGAGAAGAAAAGCGTTCGCTTCGAGCACGTCGTAGGCGATCGGTTCATCAAGCCGCACGACTTTGCGCAACTGCATTCGGGGCACCAGCGATTCACCCGGAAAGCGAAACTGTCGTGTGGTTGGTTCGCCAAGAACGAAAGGCTTTGCTGCGACCTGGGCTGCGCCAAAGCTGCTTTCATCATGTCCAAGGTTGCGCAGAGCGCGGCCAACGTCCCGACGCGACACATTTCCAAGCACAACCAGCGTTGCAGCGTCAAGCTTGTGGGTCTCTTGGTGAAAGGCGCGCGCGGCGTCGTAGGTCAGCGCCTCAATATCCGACCGGCTGCCAATGATTGATTTCGCTTTCTGGTTCCCGGAATAAAGAAACTGATCCGCGCGTTCATTCACCTGTTCATCTATATTCCCGGCAAAACTAAGATCATATTCTCGCATCACAACGTCCCGCTCTTCAGCGGCGAATTCTGGATCAAGCGTGAGTGGCAAAGCCGTTTGCAACAGCGTTTCCAGCACATCTTGCAAGTCATCTGGCGCACCAGACAGCCAATAGCCAATCGCGTCGTCGCTGGTCCATGCATTGGAATGGCGATCAATGTCACGCTCTTGCGCAGCAACAGCGTTCAGCCAGGCCAAATGCTCTACGTAATGCGCAAGTCCGGGGGGCGCATCAGGATTGGGCCAGATCAGATAGGCCGTCACAAAGGGGGCATCGGTGCGCATGAAAATCACGCCGCTGGCGGCCTTGGCACGTGCTTGCCATGCAAAAAATGCGACAGCAAAGACCGCCAAGAGCGCAACCAATGCTGCTATGATAAGTGTCGGCGAAGAACGAGAGTTATCTTGCAACGGGTCTTACTCCTTCAATGTGTAGAAGCGTCCATAGTTGAATTCTCACGACAGCCAAGCCTGCGGCCGGTTACTGACCATTTACGTCGAATGCACGCGTCGTCCAGCATCGGCAACGAAAAAGGGCCGCCCCTCAAGGCGACCCTTTCTAATGTTTGTGTCTGGCTCAGGGGCCGGAATGGCTTAGCCGTTCACGCTGTCTTTCAGCGCTTTGGCGATTGTCATTTTGACAACCTTGTCAGCGTCTTTCTTGATCTGCTCACCCGTGGCTGGGTTGCGAACCATACGCTCTGGGCGTTCGCGGCAGTAGATTTTGCCAACGCCGGGAAGTGTCACAGCGCCGCCGCCGGATACTTCTTTGGTGATGATGCCAGTAACGGCGTCGAGTGCAGCGCCCGCTGCTTTCTTATCCATGCCTGTTTCATCGGCCAATGCAGTCACAAGCTGCGCCTTTGTAAGTGGTTTTGTCGCCATTTTACTGGTCTCCCTCATTTGCCCTATCAGTTGGGCCTGTTACCCGCACATATAACGGCATCTTGTGTGAGACCACAACGATTAGTGTAGATTTATAAGGGAAAAAGCGCCATTTTTTGCGTTTTTTGGCCGATCAGAGGAAGGCTGTCTCCTCAAAACTGCGCAATTTCCGGCTGTGGATGCGCTCAAGCGGCATTTCACGCAAGCGTTCCATCGCACGAATTCCGATCATCAGGTGCGCTGCAACTTGGGTTTTATAGAACTCAGACGCCATGCCCGGCAGTTTCAGTTCACCATGCAGCGGCTTGTCACTTACACACAAAAGCGTGCCATAGGGCACGCGAAAGCGGAACCCGTTGGCAGCAATTGTTGCACTTTCCATGTCCAGTGCAATGGCACGGGATTGCGATAGGCGCTGCACAGGTCCCGCCTGTTCGCGCAATTCCCAATTGCGGTTGTCGATGGTAGCAACCGTACCGGTCCGCATGATCCGCTTCAGTTCGTAACCTTCCAGTTCTGTCACGTCAGCGACGGCCGTTTCCAAAGCGATCTGAATCTCTGCCAATGCCGGGATCGGCACCCAGACAGGTAGATCGTCGTCCAGCACGTGATCTTCGCGCAAGTAGGCGTGCGCCAGCACAAAGTCACCCAAGCGCTGCGAATTCCGCAGCCCGGCGCAGTGCCCCACCATCAACCACGCATGCGGACGCAAAACAGCGATATGATCCGTTGCGGTTTTGGCGTTAGACGGTCCAACTCCGATATTCACCAAAGTAATCCCGCCGCCATTGGCGCGTTTCAGATGATAGGTCGGCATCTGTGGCAGTTTACCGGGCACAGGGATCGGCGCATCGGCATCGGTGATTTCCACGTTCCCGGTACTCACAAAACTCGTATAGCCGCTTGTCGGATCTGCCAGCATATGCCGGGCGTAGGCTTCGAACTCTTCGACATAGAATTGGTAGTTGGTGAACAACACATGGTTCTGGAAATGCTCAGCTGCCGTGGCAGTATAATGAGCCAAACGCGCGAGTGAATAGTCTACACGTTGTGCGGTAAAGGGCGCCAAGGGGCGCGCGCCGTCTGGATAGGTAAAAGCCTCGCCATTAACAATATTGTCGTGCGTTGTGCTCAGGTCCGGCACATCGAAGTTATCGCGCAGATTAAACTCCATCGAGCCATCCTGCGGGACGGTTAGACCGGGGTTATTGGCGGCCGCGAAATGGACAGGCATTTCAGTGCTGGACGCGCCAATCACCACGGGCACACCATGACTTTTGATCAGCAAACCAATCTGCTGCTCCAGATAAGAGGCAAACAGATCCGGGCGGGTGATCGTTGTGGCGTAGACGCCCGGTTCGGCCACATGACCGAATGACAGGCGCGTATCCGTTTTGGCATAGGTTGTCGTGGTTAACCTGATCTCAGGGTAAAAAGCCCGCACTCGCGTCTCTGGCTGACCATTCGACAATGCCGCGGCGAAATTCTCGGACAGGAAAGACACTGCCGCATTGTAGAGTTCCTGCAACCGCTCAACCGCCTTTTTGGCATCAGTAAAGGCTTCGGGCTTTGGTATATCTGGTGTCCGGATTGTCACCTTTTGCGCAACGTTCATGCGTTTTCCTCAAATACTTCTGTGATTTCAAACTTGTCCACATCAACCAAACCCAGATCAGAGATCCGTAAAGATGGGATGACAACAAGCGCCAGCAACGAATGCTGCATATAGGCGTTATTCAACGTGCAACCGCAGGCGGCCATCGCCGCGACCATTTGGTCGGCCTTGGCTGCCACCTCGGCGGCGGGGCTGTCCGACATCAAGCCCGCGATCGGCAATTCCACCAGCGACAGCTCTGCGCCGTCTTTCCAAACGGTCACACCACCGCCAACCTCGCCCAGCCGGTTTGCAGCGGCGGCCATCATTGCGCGGTCCGTACCCACCACGATCATATGGTGACTGTCATGCGCCACGGTCGACCCCATGGCCATTTTGCCGGTGTAGCCAAAGCCGGACACAAAGCCATTCACCACCTTGCCGGTGCCCTGATGCCGTTCGACAAGTGCAATCTGATAGGTGTCGCCTTCGCCCTCGACCAATCCGTCCACGACCGGCAGCTCTGCGGTCAACGCCTCGGTCGGCGCCTGATTTTCAACCACACCAATCACCTTGGCTTTGATCTTGTTCTTGCCTTCTGGCGCATGGATCGCAAAGTCGGTATCATCCAAAGGCTTGCCCATATGCACTGTCTTGCGGGCATCAGCAGGCCAGTCGTAGTGCGGGCAATCCACAGTGATCTTGCCATCGCGGGCCACGGTTTGACCGCGCGCGATGACTTCCTCAATCGGCAATTGAGTCAGATCAGAGGTCAGGATCATATCGGCGCGGCGTCCGGGCGCAATCGACCCAATCTCGCGTTCCAACCCAAAGTGCGTCGCGGTGTTGATCGTCGCCATTTGCAAGGCAATCAACGGGTCACACCCACAAGCAATCGCATGGCGGACCACGCGGTTCATATGCCCGTCGTTAACCAGCGTTCCCGCCATACAATCATCGGTGCACAGGATAAAGTTTCGCGGGTCTAGCCCCTTTTCCGTGACGGCCGTGATCTGGCTTTCCACATCATACCACGCGGATCCAAGCCGCATCATCGACCGCATACCATTACGTACACGTGCAATCGCGTCGGCCTCTGCCGTGCCTTCGTGATCATCAGCCGCTCCACCAGCCACATAAGCCGAGAAGGCGATGCCTTTGTCGGGCGATGCATAGTGACCACCGACGGTTTTACCTGCGTTCATGGTCGCGGCCATTTCAGCCAGCATCTGGGGGTCACCGTTGATCACGCCGGGGAAATTCATCATCTCGCCAAGTCCGACAATACCCGGCCAAGCCATCGCCTCGGCCACATCCTCGGCTGAAATCTCAAAACCTGTCGTCTCCAACCCCGGTGCAGAGGGCGCACAGGAGGGCATCTGGGTGTATATATTGACGGGCTGCATCAGCGCCTCGTCATGCATCATGCGCACCCCGCGCAGACCCAGCACATTGGCGATCTCGTGCGGGTCGGTGAACATGGTTGTGGTGCCATGGGGGATCACAGCAGCAGCAAATTCAGCCGGGGTCAGCATCCCGCTTTCGATATGCATGTGGCCGTCGCACAGGCCAGGGATCAGATAACGGCCCTCGGCCTCTATCACCCGTGTGTCGTCGCCGATGCAATGCGATGCATCGGGGCCGATATAGGCAAAGCGCCCCTCGGCGACCGCCACCTGCCAACCATCCAGAATTTCGCGGGTTTGGACATTGACCAGTTTGCCACCGCGAATGACCAGATCGGCCTTTTCACGCCCGGCAGCCACAGCAACCAATCGGGGGGCAACGACGGCCCATGATTTGAAATGCGTTTCCATCCCCAATGGTTTCACCGTTTTGGGGGACGTTCAAGGGGGATCAGAGGTCTTGGAGTTGCAAGGCCTTCTGATCCGGGTTCAATCGGACCATTGCAATGTTCAAAGCGGCTGCAACAGTGACCCAAAGCAGATAGGGTGCAAAGGCAAGCCCAGCCCATATATCAAGCTGCCAATGGGCTATCGTAGCACCAAAAACTGCGATCCAAAGGCAGGCCATGATCGGAATCGAAGCCCTGATGTTGCGCAAGCCAAAGAACACAGGCGTCCAGAGTGCGTTGAACGCAATCTGCATCGCCCAGAAAGCCATGGCATAGCCACTACCCTCAAGACCAGCGACACGCGCACCGGCGAAGGAAATCAACAGGTAAATCGAGGTCCAAGCCACCGGGAAAACCCAATCAGGGGGCGTCCATGACGGCTTGTTGAGGCTCTTGTACCACTGGCCCGTCGGGAACAGGGCACCAGTCGCAGCAGCAGCAAAGGTTGCAGCAAGGAAAATGAAGAAAAGCCAGATATCCATTCAAGGGACCCTTTCACGGTTCCCTTCACATCTAAGCCATCGGACGGTCAGTTCCAATCTCTGCTTCGCGCGCTTTGAGTTCAGCCAGAATATCAATGACAGAACTTGACCGGCTTTGTTCAGGCCGTGCCTGACTGGCAGCATCGACAAGAAACGCGACTTCGGACAGTGGTTTGGCATAAACGACCGGCGACTTTGGCATGACGATTGACGCCAACGTGTATCCACCCGCCTGCGCCAGCCACGCCAGCTTTTGCCGCGACGACGTGCGCGCGCGCATCGAGATACTGTCATAGGCCTGTCGCTTAAGCTGCATACCGATGCCCGCATAAATCAAACGCGCCGCCCAAATTCCGGTGCGTGCTTGTAGCGGCAGGACGTTGATCCCCGCCTCAGACCGGCGGTACAGCCTGTCGGCCTCAGCCAACAAACGTTTGACCATACCGCGAACATCTTCGGTGGGCAGCGTTTCATGCACGAAATTCAACGGATCAATGCCCGCCTCGGCCAACCAATCCAACGGCAAATAAATCCGGCCCATGCGCGCATCTTCGCCCACATCGCGGGCGATATTTGTCAGCTGCATCGCGACACCAAGATCACAGGCACGGGCCAGCGCATCAGGGTCACGGACCCGCATCAGCACGCACATCATCGCACCCACGGCGCTGGCGACACGGGCAGAATAGTCTCTAACCCCGCTCAAAGTATCATAGCGATGCTCTGCTGCGTCCCATGCCAAACCCTCTAACAAGGCTTCTGGCAACGCGCGCGGCATCTCGAAATCTTCGACTATCGCGGCGAATGCGCGATCCTCCGGCGCATTCTTTGGCGTGCCGGCATAGGCCGCATCCAGGCGCTCTTGCAGTCGGAAAACAGCGCCTGCCTGATAGTCACCTTCGTCGACTTCATCGTCGGCCAAGCGGCAAAAGGCATAAAGCGCTAATGCAGGGTCACGTACCTTGGCTGGCAACAGCTTGGACGCTGCGTGAAACGACAGTGATCCGTGACGGATCGCTTCGCGGCAATGCTCAAGGTCGTCGGGGCGGATCATTCGGCGGCAACTTTCATTTCTGGCATCACAGGGGCATCTGGAACCATCTTTGCCAGCACCTCAGCGCTTGAAATCACACCGGGTACACCTGCGCCGGGATGGGTTCCTGCGCCGACCAGATAAAGGCCTTTGGCTTCCTCACTGACGTTGTGCGGACGGAACCATGCAGATTGCAGGATGCGTGGTTCGATTGAGAAACCCGATCCGTTTGGCGACAAATAGCGATCGCGGAAGTCTTCGGGCGTCAGCACCATTTCGGTGCTGATATATTCAGCAAAGCCCGGCAGCGTCTTTTCGACCTCAGCCTGCACCTTGGCCTTATAAGCCGCCGTTTCCTGTTCCCAATCCACAGGGTCGTCAAAGCCCAAATGCGGCACCGGTGACAGGGCATAAAAGGTATCATCCCCCGCCGGGGCAACACTTGGATCGGTTATTGAAGGGCGATGAATATAGAGGCTCATATCGTCAGCCAGCTTGCCCCTGATAAAGATATCCTTCAGCAGCCCCTCATATCTGGGTGCGTTCGTGATTGTGTGGTGACCCACGTTCGGCCACATCTTGGCGGTACCTTTCGTGCCGAAATACCAAACAAACAGGCCCATCGACCAACGACGCGATTTCAGCTTCTTGTCGGTCCAGCGTTTGCGGGGCTGTTTGCGTAACAGACGCTGATAGGTGTGGCCTGCATCGGCGTTGCTGACGACGAGTTCCGCCGCAATAGTGTCTGAATTTGTCAGTTTGACGCCTTTTGCAGCGCCGTCCTCAAGCAGAATTTCATCTACTTCAACACTCTGACGCACCTGCCCACCCTGCGACCGGATCACGTTTGTCATGGCCTGCGCAATGGCCTGCACGCCTCCCATCGCGTAGTGCACGCCGAATTCCTTTTCGAGATAGGCCACGAGCGCATACATCGAGGTCACATGACGCGGGTCACCACCGATAAAGAGTGGATGAAACGACAAAGCCATCTGTAGACGTGGGTCTTTGACCCGCGCCTTAGCAAGTCCAAGGATTGAGCGATCCGCACGCAACAAGGCAAACAAGGGTAGCACCTTGATGGTTTCCCATAGCTGGTGCATCGGCTTGGCGACCATACCTTCAAAACCAACCACATAACGGCGCTCGCTGTCTTTGAGGAACCGTTTGTATCCCTTCACGTCGCGTGGGCTAAGGCGTGCCACCTCCGCCAACATCGCATCCGTGTCTTGGCGGGCGGTAAACGTCGAACCGTCCTGCCAACGCACCTCGTAAAACGGGTCCATCGGGCGCAGGTCAATGTCCTTGTGAAAGTCACGACCGCAAGCGGCCCATAGATCCTCGTACACCTGTGGAACGGTGATAATTGTCGGCCCCAGATCGAATCGGTGTCCATCTTGCGTGACAGAAGACCCGCGACCACCCGGCTTATCCAACCGGTCCAACACGGTCACAGCATAGCCTTTCGCGCCAAGACGCATGGCCGCTGCAAGGCCGCCAAGCCCCGCGCCAATGACAATTGCGCGATTTGAATCACTCAAGGCATCTGTAATCATAGCCTAACAGTAGTAGTGTAAACACAAGTTGACAATTCTTATCGTGATGATCTTCCAAACTGTAGCCTGATATGTCAGGATAAATTGACACTAGCCGCGAGGTCTCACGCGTGACCCAAACCGTCAGCCTATCTTTCTTCCGCTTCGCCGGGCCGTTTGCCCGCGCGTGGGCGTTGACGATGATGGGCGGGGCGCGGTTGCCATTGGCACGCACACAAGACATCGGTTTTTGGAAGCTGTGCGGCTCTGGCACTGGCGAGGGTTTCACACCCGTCCCCAACACGGCCGTCTATGCAATTCTGGCAACATGGCCAGATGCGGACACGGCGCGAAAACGCACCAAGGCAGGCATCTTTGCCACCTATCAAAAGCGTGCAGCCGAAAACTGGACCGTGTTCCTGCAAACCCAAACCGCACGCGGCGCATGGTCCGGCCAAACCCCGTTCCAGCCGTCGACCGCCGAAACAACCGGCCCCTTGGCCGCGCTGACCCGTGCGACGATCAAGCCCAGCATTCTGACCCGGTTCTGGGGCCGCGTGCCCAACATTTCCGAAATGATCGGCAAGGATCCCAACGTCGCTTTCAAGATCGGCATTGGCGAGGTACCCATGCTGCATCAGGTGACCTTCTCAATCTGGCCATCAGAAAAGGCGATGGCCGGCTTTGCCCGCACCGGGCCCCATGCCGAAGCGATCCGTGCCGTCCGTGATGAAGGCTGGTTTCGCGAAGAACTCTATGCCCGTTTTGCCGTGCACTCCGACCGGGGTACTTGGAACGGCATCTCACCCCTAGCCAAACTTGAGGCCGCATAATGCAACCTTTCCCATTCTCCGCCATCGTTGGCCAAGACGAGATGAAACAAGCCATGATCCTGACTGCGATCGATGGCAGCATCGGCGGCGTGTTGGTTTTTGGCGATCGTGGCACCGGTAAATCAACGGCGGTACGTGCGTTGGCTGCTTTGCTGCCTCCGATCAGGGCGATCAAAGGCTGCCCGATCAATAGCGAAAAAGCAAAAGATGTGCCCGATTGGGCTGGAACAGTGTCGAAACGCGCGCAAGAGGTGCCGACGCCTGTCGTTGATTTACCCCTCGGCGCGACCGAGGATCGGGTGACCGGTGCGCTCGACATTGAAAAGGCGCTGACCAAGGGCGAAAAGGCGTTTCAGCCGGGCCTGCTGGCCCGCGCGAACCGGGGTTATCTGTACATTGATGAAGTGAATTTGCTTGAGGACCACATCGTCGATCTGCTTCTGGATGTGGCACAATCCGGCGAAAACGTTGTCGAACGCGAAGGGCTCTCCATTCGCCATCCCGCCCGTTTTGTGCTGGTCGGTTCAGGCAACCCCGAAGAGGGTGAACTCCGTCCGCAGTTGCTGGATCGTTTTGGCCTGTCGGTCGAGGTAGCATCGCCCAAAGACGTCGAAACCCGTGTCGAGGTGATCAAACGCCGGGATGCGTTTGAAAATGACAATGCCGCTTTCATGCTGCGCTGGCAGGCCGAAGATGCGACAATTCGCCAGAAGATTTTGAAGGCGCGCAAGACACTCACAAAGCTGAAAACCCCCGAAAAGACCCTGACAGACGTCGCCGAACTTTGTCTTGCGCTTGGTTCTGACGGGCTGCGTGGTGAATTGACCCTGTTGAAGTCTGCGCGTGCCTACGCCGCCTGGCGCAATGATACGGCGCTCACGCGCGCGCACGTCCGTGCCGTGGCGCCAATGGCCCTGCGTCACCGCCTGCGGCGCGATCCCTTGGACGAAGCTGGCAGCGGCACACGGGTCGCACGCACCGTGGAAGAAGTCCTTGGCTAACGAAAGCTGGACCCATGCAACGCTTGCGTTGCAACTGCTGCGGATTGATCCGGGGCTGGGTGGGATGTGCATTCGTGCGCGCGCCGGTCCGGTGCGTGACCGGCTGACAACGCTGATTGACGATGGCGCACGACGACTGCACCCGGCGATTTCGGACGAAGCGCTTTTTGGTGGTCTGGACCTTTCTGCGACCCTCGCCACTGGACATCTGGTGCAAGAACAAGGTTTGCTCGCCCGGCCCGGCACACTTGTTTTGGCGATGGCCGAACGGGCGACAACTGCGCTCGCCGCCAGGCTCGCCGTTGCGCTGGATAAGGGAAGCAACCATAGTTTGATTGCCCTTGATGAAGGCGCGGAACCAGACGAGGTCTTGAACCCAAAGCTCGCAGAGCGTTTGGCCTTCCATGTCGATTTGTCCGATTGCCAATTGGCGGACACCACAGAAACACCTGCGAAATATGACGACGTCACTGCTTTGAAACAGGTCAAAATGCCAGTCGACATCGTGGCCCAAACCACCCGCATCGCAGAGGAGCTTGGGATCAACACCATGCGGGCCCCGCTTTTCGCCTTGCGTACAGCGCGGGCGCACGCGGCGCTACATGGCAAGGACCGTGTCGCGGTCGAGGACGTGGAAATTGCTTGCGCCCTGACGCTCGCACACCGCGCAACGCGTATTCCCGAACCTGAAACGCAGGAAGACCCGCCAGCACCGCCGCCGGAAACGAATGATAGCACAAATACCGAGGAATCTCTCGATCTGCCGGACGAGTTGCTGTTGGATGCGGTGCGTGCATTGCTTCCAGACAACCTTTTGGATCAAATCGCGGCGCAAAAGGCCCGGGCTGGGCGCGGCAATGGCACGGGCGCAGCACGTAAGGGCAACAGACGCGGCAGACCACTGCCATCACGGGCGGGCCGGATCAGTGATGGTGCACGTATTGATATCATCGGCACCCTGCGCGCAGCTGCGCCTTGGCAAACGATCCGGCGCAATGCATCCGGGCGCGATGGTTTGCAAATCAGACCAAGTGACATCCGTATCAAGCGGTTCGAGGAAAAGTCAGACCGGCTCTTGATCTTCACGGTAGATGCCTCAGGGTCAGCGGCGCTGTCGCGTTTGGCCGAGGCCAAGGGTGCCGTTGAATTGCTTTTGGCGCAAGCATACGCACGGCGCGATCACGTGGCCTTGGTGTCATTTCGTGGAACCGAGGCAGAGCTTTTGCTGCCACCAACACGGTCCCTGGTGCAAACCAAACGCCGCCTTGCAGCACTGCCCGGCGGAGGTGGCACCCCCTTGGCGGCCGGGATGGTAACAGCGCTTGATCAAGCCACTCAGGCCACAAGAAGAGGTCTGACGCCGACCATTGCCATCCTGACAGACGGTCGTGCCAACATCGCCCTCGACGGAAGCGCAGATCGCAAGCAGGCCGCAAAGGACGCCCAGCACATCGCACGTGTTTTGCGGGCACAGGGGGCCGACGCCATTGTCATTGATACCGGCAACCGACCAGAACCGGCCCTGCGCAACCTTGCTCAGACGTTGGATGCCGCATATTTGCCGCTTCCACGCGCTAATGCCGAACGGCTTTCAAAGTCTGTCTCGACAGCGTTGGGCGATTAATGCGTTGGCCAGATGACGCCAAAGACTGGCCACTGACGGCATACTCACGCCAAATCCTGCACCGCCCGCATCGTTGGCATGTGCAGGAACATGGTGAGGGTCCCCTTATTTTGCTGATCCATGGCGCCGGCGGCGGGACCCAAAGTTTTCGTGGGTTGTTTCCGTTACTTGCAAAAACACATCGGGTGGTTGCCGTCGATCTCCCAGGGCAAGGCTTTACCCAAATTGGCGCGCAACAGCGGTGCGGACTAGATCATATGGCCGAGGATCTGATCTCCTTGTGCCGCAATCAGGAATGGTCACCCGACATTGTCGTGGGTCACTCTGCAGGTGCGGCACTCGCTTTGCGGATGTGGGAATTGGGTTTACGGCCATGCAGTGGCATCATCGGAATCAATGCCGCTTTGGGCAACTTCAAAGGGGTGGCCGGTTGGCTGTTTCCGATGATGGCAAAAGCGCTGGCCGTCACACCGTTCAGTGCAAGTCTTTTTGCGAGCACCACAACGCGCAGCGGCGTTCGTAACCTTGTACAAGGGACGGGCTCGATCCTCGATCAAGATGGGTTAGAGCTTTATTATCGCCTTGCGACTGACAAGGGTCATGTCGATGCAACGCTGTCGATGATGGCGCAGTGGACGCTGGACGGTTTGCTGGCACGTTTGAATAGGATTGATTGCCCGGTGCATTTGATCACTGGCCTGAATGACAAGGCGGTCCCGCCACAGGTCAGCAAAGATGCTACGGCGCAGATACCCAAAGCTTCACTAACGGAACTGCCGGATCTGGGCCATTTGGCGCATGAGGAAGATCCGCAAACGATTGCAGATATCATCCTTAAAACGCAATAGGCCGCCACGGCTTCCCATGACGGCCCAAAACTTTGCTAGAGGCGGCGCTTACTCGGCTGCTGCCTCAAACGTCGCAAGATATGCATAAAGGTCATACGCCTGATCTTCCTGGCGGACCTGGTAAGCCATCTTGCCGCGTGCGCGACGGTTGTCGAGTGTTTCACGCAACCAACCTGTCGGATCCTGCACATAGCCGACGAAAGCTTCTTCAGTCCAAGGCGTTTCCGCCTCACCCAGCTCAGTCAATGCGTCGCTGTAACGGAAGTCTTCAACCGACCCCATGACGCGACCGGCAATACCGTAAAGGTTAGGACCCGTGCGCGCGTTGCGGCCAGCAAGGACTTCACCGGACGCATCAGCAACAACGTGGCACGCCACACACTGGCGGTTAAATTGCTCTTCACCAGCGGCGGCGTCACCAACGGTGGCTGCGTGGCCGTCTGCGAATGCAGGAGCAGAGAAAACTGCAAAAGCAGCTGCGATTGTAAACTTTTTCATGATCGTATTCCTCTTCGATCTAGTTCTGTGACCGTTTGCCCCAGTCGACACGCAATGTAATGCAACAAACGGGCCGGTCCACCCCTGTATGCAAAAGATTGCGTGATAGGCGTTAGGCCACCGCATGCGCGAGCGCACATTGCTTCCACAGAACCCGCAACGCATTGATAAGATGATCAATATCCGCATCCGTGTGCAGTGGCGAAGGGGTGAACCTTAGCCGTTCCGTTCCCTTCGGAACGGTCGGATAATTGATCGGTTGCACATAAATGTCCCATTCGCGCATCAAATAATCGGCCAACATTCGCGTCTTGACAGGGTCGCCAATCATCACGGGAATGATGTGGCTTTCATTCTCCATGTGCGGAATGCCCTCACGATCAAGTGCGGCACGCATACGCGCAACTTGGCGGCGTTGCTGCGCGCGCTCAAACTCGGAATTTTTGAGGTACGCGATGGATGTCCGTGCCGCAGCCGCAACCGCAGGCGGCAGTGCAGTGGTAAAGATAAAGCCGGATGCAAAGCTGCGGATAAAGTCGCACAATGCAGCAGAGCCGGTGATATAGCCGCCAACAACACCATAGGCCTTGCCCAAAGTGCCCTCGATCAACGTAATCCGGTCTGCCAGCCCTTCACGTTCGCTCACCCCGCCGCCGCGTGGACCGTACATGCCCACGGCGTGCACCTCATCCAAATAGGTCATAGCGCCGTATTTTTCAGCCACTTCGACGATTTCCTTGATCGGTGCGATATCACCATCCATCGAATAGACGCTTTCAAAGGCTACGATCTTGGGCACATCAGCGGGCAGTGTGCGCAGCTTCATTTCCAGATCATGCACATCGTTGTGCTTCCAGATCACCTTGGTCGCCCGGCTGTGGCGGATGCCTTCGATCATGGACGCGTGGTTGCCCGCATCAGACAAGATCACGCAGTTTTCCAACCGGCTGCCCAGGGTCGACAAAGCCGCCCAGTTCGACACATAGCCAGAGGTAAACAGCAACGCCGCCTCTTTCCCGTGCAGATCAGCCAATTCGCGTTCCAGCAAAAGGTGGTCGTGGTTCGTGCCCGAGATATTGCGCGTGCCGCCCGCGCCAGTGCCGGTGCGTTCCACCGCTTCGCACATTGCTTCAATCACCTTGGGGTGCTGGCCCATGCCCAGATAATCGTTGGAACACCAGACAGTCACATCGCGCACGCCTTCTTCGGCATGGTTGGCCGCACGAGGGAATTTGCCGCATTTGCGCTCTAACTCAGCGAAGTAGCGATAGTTTCCGTCGTCTTTCAGCTGGGTCAGCTGGGCATTGAATAGGGCGTCAAAATCCATCGCACTCATCTTTCTTCTTCAGTCATCGTTTTTTGCGCCGGAAGCATCCAACGCCAAAGTTTTGCATCTGGCAGCGGCACCACCATCAGCCAGTGTTCGAGCAGGGCCAGCCCTGCCATTGCCGTCAGCAGGGCAAAGCCCACAACGGTCACGTCTGATCCGGCAGTCCACAACCGTTCGGCACAGACGGCCAAAAGCGCGGTCAATAGGGTGATCGCCGCTGGAAAGGCGAGTGTCACCGGACCGCGCCGGAAATATGATTTCAGGTGATCCAACCGATCAGGCACGAATTCCGTGTTGATCCGGGGCACCCCGAAATAAAGGTTCAGTTTGGCCAGAATGCGCGCCAAGAACAGCACCAGATAAGTGGCAAGCGCGATGCGGTTGGCCGCACCTTCCGATGCGATCACCAAACCCCAAAGGCCCATGACCAGCGCCAATTCGTGATAGGCTACCGTCTGAAACGCCCGGAAAAACCGGTCGCGCCCGGACAGGCCGGGCGGGCAGACATCACGTACCGGGCCAGTGATAACACCAGCCAAAAACGCCAGTTCGATCCAGCCCCAGATAGCCAAGGCCCCCGCAAAGCCGATATAGGCCCCCGTCACACTGGCATCAGCCAGCGAAACGGCCACGGCCCAAACGCCCAGCGCCAGCAAGGGCAGACCCATGAACGTCGTCATGCCATGGGTGCCCAGACGATCCGCCCGCCGCACCGCCACCAAAATCGCCCCGGTGGCGAACCACCAGACGAAAATAGCAATCAGCGATGCGATCCAGGGCGAGGTCATCAGTAAGCAGGCTCCAACCGTGGGCTGTCAGGCACCGCGTTCTTTTCGACCGGGATGGTCAATAGCGAGACAAAGGCAAAACCGGCCTTAGCCGATCCCGCCATCCGCTTGACCCAACCACCGACGCCGCCTTGCTTGCGCCCATCAGCGATTTGCACATTGGCGGCCTGCATCCGGTTCAGCGTGGGTTCCCACCGAGGGTGGTCGATATCCAAAGTCATCGGGAACACCTGCTTGGAAATCTCGGATGTCTTGCGGAACACCTCTTGCCCATACCATTTCGGATCAACGCCCAGCGCTTTGTGGAATTCAGGGCGCTGGTGATCGCGGACCCACATGGTTGAGTAAACGGCTGTGAGGAAGAACTTGATCCACATCTTGTTGACGCGGCTTTCGGTCAACTGCGGGTCAGTTTTCAGCAGCAAGGCAAACGCCTCACCATGGGAAAACTCATCGTTGCACCATTCACGGAACCACTTAAAGATCGGGTGGAAGCGATGCTCTGGATGCGCCTCAAGATGGCGGAAAATCGTGATATAGCGGGCATAGCCGATCTTTTCGGACAGGTATGTCGCGTAGTAGATGAACTTGGGCCGGAAGTAGGTGTATTTCTTCGCCTGCGTCAGAAAGCCAAGGTTCACCGCGATACCAGCCTCACGCAGGGCATCATTGATGAAACCGGCATGGCGGGCCTCATCACGGGCCATCAATTGGAATAGCTCGGTGATGTCTTTGTTAGACCCACGGCGCTTCATTTCCTTGTAAAGGACACAACCCGAAAATTCGGCAGTGCAGCTAGAAATCAGAAAGTCGATGAATTCTGCTTTCAGCGCAGGTTCCATCCCGTCCCAATCAACGGTGTCCCAATCTTCGTTCTTCTTGAAGTGGCCCTTGTTCGGGTCTGCCTTCATCTGGCCAATCAACACGTCCCACTCATCGCGGACAGAGGAGACATCAATCGCGTCCATTTCATCAAAATCGGTGGTATAGAAACGCGGCGTCAGCAGCGTGTTCGACATCGCGACTTGCGTGGCTTCTTCATTGGTCAGCGGTGGCAGGGCCTCTTGCGCGGCAATGGCCTCTTCTGCGGTCGCGGCGTTGGATGAGTGTATGTTCATGACATCACCTCTTCGCTGAATGAGAATTCGCAAAGCTCCATGAACTCCAAATCGCCGGTGGCGCGGGTCCATAGCTGTTCGATCTTGCTGGCACGGGTGATCACGGCAGTGCGCTTTTCCTCAATCATCTCGCCAAAGGCGGCCATGATTTCGGGACCCTGCACCTGCACTGTATCACCCGGATGGATCACAGCACCATTGTCCAGACGCACATGCGCCGACAGTTCTTCAAACCGGTGCGAGATCGTGACCGTGCAAGGCGCGGTTTCTTTCTCTCTAAAAATAGTCCCATGTGAGTTCCCTTTCACAAAAGGTGCCGGGGGGCTAACCCGCGCACAGTTTCAGTCTAGCAGCTTGGCAAAAGCTGCCACGTTATCTTTGCCGTACCCGATCAACTCGACCCGCAAATCGGTGGTGTCATCTAGGATTGCGATATTGCCGTTCTCGCGGCGTACAACTTGGAACGGCGCATTGCCGACCACGTTGTTCTTGAAACGCTCGCGGTCGATGACGCGACCAATGACGCCCAGAAATCCGGCTTTTTCATCAGAGGATGATGCAATCATAGTCCCGTCTGTCGAACGAACCTCGTAGATGCCGCTACGGTTCCCCTCCATCACGATATCAAGCGACTGCACGATCGGCGCTTCGACCAAAACGCCCCGGTTCGGCACATCGAACCACTGCGCATAGGCGACGATTGCAAGCGTTGCGGCCATCAGGCCAAACATGGCTTGCACCAAGATACGTGGCACCATTTCACGGTCGCGGTGGCGCATTTGTTGTTCAAGTTGAGACATGATCAATTACTCCGCTGCAACGGCGTTGCCGTCTTGGGTTTCAATGCGTTCGACACGCGGCTGTGCAATGCGTGTTTCAGCAGCATCCGCAAAAATGCGAGCCACGTTTTCAGCATCCGGGATGCAGCGCAGCGCGGGCTGGGTCCGCGCGATGCGCCACGGCCGCACGTGGGGCCAGGACATCAGATAGGAAATGCGGGTTTCGCCGATCAGTTCAAACGCCAAAGTCCCGTGACCGGATGATTTGAGATCCAGTTTCGCGGTCCCGATCCACGTGTAAGGCAGGTTCAGCGTCATTGTCAGCGCCGCACCAATGCGCATGGCAACGCGCTTGTTCGTCAGGGTGTAGACTGTCGAACGGGCCTGTACATAGGCGATACCATACAGGATGCCGCATGCCACGATGCCAGAGATGATGAACGGCACACCATGCATCAGCGCCACGCCAAATGAGAAATCCGCGGACGAGACGCCCACCCGCCAAAAGGCGAGCAGCGCAAAATATGCGAATACCCAACGGACGCCCAGCGCCTCGCGCGCCAGACGGCGCGGATCAGGGGCACCCTGCCACAAGATATGTTCCCCTTCCGGCAACTGCTCTGGCAGTCCTCGGATCGGTTCAAAGTTAAAGTCGTCGTGGCTCATGGCATGCTCCCTCTGGTGCCAAAGTGTCCCCGATGGCTAACCGGGATCACTGTCTTGTTTCGTCAGACCTCAAGAGGCGTACATCGTACCGCCCGCGTAGTAGGCCATGATCTTGTCTTCTTCGAGCAGTGTAACCTGCTCCATGCTTTTCGTTGCGGGCACATCATCCCAATTGCCGGCCATCAGCGAACGCACAACAACGCGGTCGGTGCCGATCTTGGCCATATTCATGGGGATCAGACGTGTCTTTCCTGTGCCCTCTGGGTTGAGGTCAACCGTGAGAAAACGAACCATCTGCTCTGGCACATCAACCCACATATCAATAACACGGCCAACGACTTCGCCGTCACGGCCAACCACGGCCAGCCCGCGCGGATCACGGCCAGCAGAGATTTTGAAATCTTCCAGCAGGGACATGGGACGAATTTTCACGTGGCCATGCGCATCCAGTTCCGGCGCGTCCCGGCGCGGGGCCCAAGCGGCAGGACCAACACCATCAACCATCGGATCACCCGTTGGGATCCAGGGCGACCCTGTTGATGCGGATGACTGCGCCAGCGCCAAATCAGTGCGCATCTTGCTGTCTTCGTATTCGCGTGACGGCACCGTCAGCTCACCACGCCCATCGCGCAGTTTGAACGTCTTTTCCTTAGGAATAGGGAACAGGCTCTCGTTGGCAGGCACGCCATCGCTGTCATCGCGCAAAGGGTATCCTTCGCGCATGTTTTCGGTTTGCAGGTAGTACACAAGCCCCGCAAAGAAAATCCAGAAGAGCCAAATTGCTGCGCTCGCCAGATCGAAGTCTCCAAAAAATTCTACACCAACCATTTTAGGTATCCTTTCGGCGGTTAGGTCGGGAAGTCTGCCAATCCCAGCTTGGCAGACCCCCGGTATTGATTGGCCGCAACCGCACAAGCGGCCCCAGCACAATGAGGGTTAGGAATAAGAGGCCAATTTCGGTGTGATAAACGACCGAATAGCCCGTGGCAGGCGTGGCGAGCGCCTCTCCCAAAGTGCCGTTCCCAGCGGCATGGTTCACAAGGTCACGCATGGTGCCCCCGATAAAGATGGACAGCCCGGCACCGGTGGCTTGCGCAGCCCCCCAGGCACCAAGGGCCAAACCACGACCGGCATTGCCAGTGGTGGGCATTGTCATGGCAGCGGTCAGCGTTGCGACGCCAAAAAGGCCGCCGCCAAAACCGATCAAAGCGGCACCAAGATAGAACAAGGCGGGCGATCCGACAGGGGCAGAAAAGATCACCGCACAAAAGGCGAGGATGCCCGCAAGGATACCGCGGGCGCACATCCGGTAGGGGTTCATTCCCTGCGCCAGCCAGCGCGCGGCAAAGGCAAACGCGATCAACGCACCGGCCGCCCACATCGCCGTCAGCAGCGTCGTCGCGGAAACCGACAGCCCAAGGATTTCACCGCCATAGGGCTCCAGCAACACGTCTTGCATGTTGAAGGCCATCGTTCCCAGAAAGACAACGGCCAGCAAACGCCCCGCATCGCCGCCTACTGCCAGATCGTTCCATGCGTCACGGAACGTAGGCGAGGCTTCGGCGCGTTCGGCCTTGGTCATCGGTTTGACCTTCTCTTGCCGCCAGAGCGCTATCAGGTTCAGCAACAGCGTGACCACGGCAGTTCCCTGCACGACCTGTACCAGACGCAAGGCAGAGTAGTCGCGCAACAGCGCACCAATCAGGATTGCAGCAACGGCCATCCCGATCAGGTTCATCACATAGAGCAGGGCCACGACCTTGGGTCGCGTCTCTTCGGTGGCCCGGTCGGCGGCGAGGGCGAGGCCCGCCGTTTGCGTCATATGCATACCAAAGCCGGTCATCAAAAAAGCCAATGCCGCACCGACATAGCCTGCAATGGGCCAATCCAGCGTGCGATCACCTGACAGCACCAAAAGCGCCATCGGCATGATCGCCAAACCACCAAACTGCCACATCGTACCCAGCCAAAGGTACGGAATACGTTTCCAGCCGATCGCGGACTTGTAGTTGTCGGACTTATAACCAACGAGCGCCCGAAGCGGGGCGACAAGCACCGGCAAGGCAATCATTGCGGCAACCAGCATCGCGCCAATATTCAGTTCAACGATCATCACGCGGTTCAATGTGCCCAACAGCATCACGGCGGCCATGCCGACAGAGACCTGGAACAGTGACAGGCGCAAAAGCTGGCTCAGTGGCAGGTCATCACTGACGGCATCACTGAATGGCAGGAGGTTGAGCGAAACACGCTTGAGAGAGGAAGCTTTGAAGATCACGTCTTCTTTCCCTCAAAGACCAGCGCATTTGAGATGTAGAAACCAGACTTGATCCGGTCAATTTCGATCAGACGACCCCTGACGCCAGCCTGGCGCAGCGCATCTGCGACACCCGCTGTCGTTTGTGGGATCATCGTCGGGCTACGGTCGGCACGCGGAAACAATTTGCCGACGCGCCACATCGCCATCAAAGCGGGCGTCCGCGGCGGCAGCGTAAAGACAAACTTGCCACCAATCCGCGCACTGGCTTTACCAAGCAGCGCCGCAATATCAGGGGCGCTGTAGTAGATCATCGAATCCATCGCGACGGCATGATCAAAAACGCCATCAGTGGCGTCCAGCATATCGCCCGCAATCCACGTGATATGACCCGCTAAATCCGCTGGCATCCGCTGCTCTGCAATCCCGACCAAAGCAGGCGAGATATCAACCGCAACAACATCAGCGCCGCGCTGGGCCAACTCAATCGCCATCGCACCCGTCCCGCAGCCGGCATCAAGGATCCGGGCACCGCGCAGATCGTCGGGCAGTTGCGCCAGCATCAGCGCACGCATCCTGTCACGCCCCGCACGTACCGTCGCCCGCACACCAGAAACGGGGGCATCCGATGTCAAACGCTCCCATACCTTGGTCGCAGTGCGGTCGAAATAATGTTCGACCCGGTCACGTGTGGCGGCGTATTCAGCCATTAGTCAAACCCAAGCAGTTCAAAGATTTCACGATCCGGCAGGGGGGCCGGGGCCAAAGGTTCGGTCCCGTTCCACAAGGTTTCAGCAAGGCGAATGTATTCCTTACGGACCTGAACGATGTCTTCCTCGTCATCCATCTCGAACAACGTCTTCTTCTTCAGACGGCTGCGGCGGATGGCATCCAGATCAGGCATATGGGCAATGCGGTTGAAACCGACAGTGCTGCAATAGCGATCGACCTCGTCGGTTTCACGGCTCCGGTTCGCAACACAGCCCGCAAGACGGACCTTATAGTTGGCTGATTTCGCCTGAACCGCGGCAATAATCCGGTTCATCGCATAGATGCTGTCAAAATCGTTCGCTGTAACGATCAACGCGCGATCGGCATGCTGCAAGGGTGCTGCAAAGCCACCGCAGACAACATCCCCCAACACATCAAAGATCACAACATCTGTGTCTTCCAGCAGGTGGTGCTGCTTGAGCAGTTTCACCGTCTGACCAACAACATAACCACCACAACCTGTCCCCGCTGGTGGACCGCCTGCTTCGAC
This sequence comes from Yoonia sp. JB2-21, assembly GCF_055693545.1. Lineage (NCBI taxonomy): Bacteria > Pseudomonadati > Pseudomonadota > Alphaproteobacteria > Rhodobacterales > Paracoccaceae > Yoonia > Yoonia sp. JB2-21. Next base: position 1,856,300 of record NZ_JBVFUC010000001.1, on the reverse strand, counting down.
GCATTTCACACCGTTGAACCCATCAAAAATGAAATCCTCAGGGCGCAGCTCCTCAGAGTGGAAATCCACCTCCTTGAGAATATCGATCACGGTGGGCACCAATGACCCGGTCAGGGTAAAGGTGCTGTCATGCTTTGGGTCACAGCCAATCTGCAAAACCCGCTTGCCCAACATCGAAAAGGCAGCAGACAGGTTGGAAGAGGTGGTCGATTTACCAATCCCACCCTTGCCATAGACGGAAAACACCTTGGCGCCTTCAATCTTTGCATCGTCGGGCTGATGGACCTGAACGGACCCTTCGCCATCCAGACCTTTGAGGTTTGGAACGTCATCTCTGGGGCTCATGCGAGCCTCCTTTCATTATTGGGGACAGTCCCCATCTTCTCATGTTCAAAAATACCTCGGGGGAGGCGCGCAGCGACGGGGGCAGCGCCCCCACTCTGGCGCTTCGAAGAAGCGCAAAACCTCATCATCACAGTCATTCCGCTGCCACCCCTTCCATTCTGTCTTCCAACGCATCCGCTGCATCCTGCAGGGCCGCCAACGTATCTTCATCCGGTGTCCAATACTCTCGGTCGGATGCCTCAAGCAGACGGTTCGCCATCCGCATCGACGCCTGCGGGTTCAACGCGGCCAAACGGTTGCGCATCTCTTCGTCCAAAACGAATGTCTCAGACAGCCGCTGATAGACCCAAGGTTCCACTTCGCCGGTGGTCGCAGACCAGCCCAGCGTATTTGTCACATGCGCCTCAATCTGGCGCACACCTTCATGGCCGTGGTTCAACAGGGCCTCGTAGAACTTCGGGTTCAGGCTGCGGCTGCGTGTTTCCAGCGCGACCTGATCCTGCAAAGTCCGCACTTTTGCGGCCCCGCGTGTCTGATCGCCGATATAGACAGGCGCACTCTGTCCACCCTTGGCGCGTTTCACGGCACGCGAAATCCCACCAAGCGTATCAAAGTAGTGGTCAACCGTCGTCACACCCAACTCAACAGATTCTAGATTCTGATATGCCAGATCGACGTCTTTCAACGCTTTCTGCAGCAGGGCGGGGTTCTGCGCAGCCTTGCCATTCACACCGTAAGCAAACGACTTGCGCGCCTCATAGGCGTCCGCCAATTCATCCTCATCACCGAATGCAGAACTGTCGACCAACTGGTTCACATTGGACCCATAGGCCCCTTCGGCGTTTGAGAAGACACGCAAAGCAGCCGTTTCAATATCGCAGCCCATCTCTTCGGCATAAGCCAGCGCATGGGCACGAATAAAGTTCTGTTCCACTGGTTCGTCAGCCTGCGCACACTTCAGCGCCGCCTCGGCAAGCATACGCGTCTGCAAGGGCAAAAGATCGCGGAAGATACCCGACAATGTCATCACAACATCGATCCGTGGTCGCCCAAGCGTTTCCAGCGGGATCAGGTCAGCACCCGACAAACGACCAAAGGCGTCAAAACGTGGTGTCGTGCCCATCAAAGCCATCGCCTGGCCAATTGGTCCACCGTCAGATTTGATATTGTCCGATCCCCACAGCACCAACGCCACGGTGCGCGGCAGGCTTGCATGGGTTTCCAACAAAAGATCAGCCTGCTTTTTACCTTCCGACATGGCAAATGTGGTGGGCATACGGAACGGATCAAACGCGTGGATATTGCGACCGGTCGGCACAATCTGTGGCGCACGGATCAGATCACCGCCGGGGACAGGCGCAATATAGTGACCCGACAATGCCCGCATTAGCGCCGGCAGTTCGTGATCTTCTTTGAGCAGTTCAGCTGCCGCAGTCGCCGCTTCACCCTCGGGCATCAGTCGGATCATATCGGCACGGGCGGCATCGGACAGCGGCTTGCCCACAATGTGCAACCCTTCGGTGATCAATGATCCTTCGGTTTCCAACAGCTTGAGCCAGAGCTTGTCGATATCGCGGGCGTTCATATCAACCGCATTCGCCTGATCACGGATCAACTGTTCCAGATCAGCGCGCTGGTCATCATCGCGGGGCATCTCGCGCCAGCGTGTCAGGCTGTCTTTCAGTTCAGCAAGGCCCTTGTACAAACCAGCAGTCGTCAGGGGCGGCGTCAAATGCGTGATGGTCACAGCGTTTGAGCGGCGCTTGGCCAGCGTTGCTTCTGACGGGTTGTTGGCTGCATAAAGATACACATTCGGCATCTCACCGATCAAACGGTCCGGCCAATCCTGTGCACCCAAACCGGCCTGCTTGCCGGGCATGAATTCCAACGCACCATGCATACCGAAATGCAGGACAACGTCAGCGGCATAGGTATCGCGCAGCCATTGATAGAACGTCACAAAGGCATGCGTCGGGGCGAAACCGCGTTCAAACAACAGGCGCATCGGATCGCCTTCGTAGCCAAAGGCGGGCTGGACACCAACGAAGACATTACCAAAGTGGTGGCCCAGAACAAACACGCCGCGCCCATCCGACTGGACCTTACCCGGGGCCGGGCCCCAAACGGCCTCAACCTCGGCCAGATGCGGGGAGTTGCGCACAATCGTGTCAGCATCGACATGGGCGGCAACATTGGCCTGTTGGCCATATTGCGCGGCATTGCCTTGCAGGATCATCGCGCGCAAGTCATCGACGGTTTCGGGCACATCAAGCGTGTAGCCCTCGGATTTCATGCGTGTCAGCGTGTTGAACAGACTTTCAAAGACGCTCAGGTAGGCAGCGGTACCCACGGCACCTGCATTCGGCGGGAACCCAAACAGGACAACGCCAACCTTTTTGTCGGCGTTCTGTTTGCGGCGCAGTGTGGCAAGACGCTTTGTCTTTTCTGTCAGAACGACGATACGCTCAGCACATGGGGCCATTGCTTTGCAGTCAGAGGCGTCAGGGCTGTCCAACCCGTGCCGGCCGGCAAACACTGTCGGGTTTGTCGCCCCGTCCAGTTCTGGCAGGGCAATCAGCATCGTGGTTTCAATCGGACCAAGACCCTGGGCACTGTCTTCCCATTGTTCGATCGTTTGGAATTCGAGCGGTTGCGCCGCGACATAAGGCACATCCAAATCACTGAGCAGCGCAATTGCCTTGTCACTGTCATTGTAGGCCGGTCCGCCAATCAGCGAAAATCCAGTAAGCGATACAAGCGCATCTACCCGACCCATGAAGTAGGCATCGACCGCTGGTTTGCCGTCCAACCCGCCAGCGAAAGCAGGGATAACACGCATGCCTTGCGCCTCAAATGACCGGATCACCGCGTCATAGTGCGCACAATCCGAGGCAAGCACATATGACCGCAACATCAGAATACCAACGGTTGCAATCGGGTTGTCTGGCCCTGGCAGATCATCAATATCTGTCGTGATGTGGTGGTCAGGCAGGTCTGGATGATAAAGACCGACATCAGGATATTCGATCGGCGCATTTGCCGCCGCACCCTGCCAATCTGGACGGGTGGCGTAACGACCAATCAGGAAGCGGATCAAATGTTCAACATTGTCGTCCGACCCGCCAAGCCAGTACTGCATCGACAAGAACCAGGCGCGGAGATCCTGCGCCTTGCCGGGGATCAGCTTCAGGATCTTGGGCAAGCGGCGCAGCATGCGCATTTTCTTGGCCCCGGACTCGGTTGATGGCTTGCCCGAGCCGCGCAGCTTTTTTAGCAGTGCCATCGCCCCACTGGCGGGCTTGGCCATGTCCAGATCACCCATACGGGTCAGTTTAACGACCTGCGCATCGGCGATCATGCCCACCATCGCGTCACAAGCATCACGCCGCGCCTGCATTGCCGGCAGGATTGCGTTGATATGTTCTTCAAGGAACAACAGGTTGGCAATCACGATATTGGCCGTGGCAATCGCGCCCTTTGCCTCCTCCAGCGCCTTGGGGCATTCGCCCCATTCGGCAGCGGCAAGAACCTGCACCTCCAGCCCCGGAAAGTCAGGGGCCAGACGCGCCGAAACCCGCGCGGCAGGACCTGCGGCGTGGGCATCCAGCGTGACAATCACCACGCGGTAAGGTTTATGCATCACCTCATCGCGCATAATGGGCCTTTGCTTCATAAAGCGTATCAAGGCTGATTTCATGCAGCCCTTTTTCCAACGCGAATGTTTCGGTGTTGCGGCGGGCCTTGCCACGCACAAAGAACGGGATTTTCTTCAGTTCTTTTTCCGCGTCAGACAGCCAGATGACATTGTCATTCTGAGGCTGCGTCTGCTCAACGGCGGCATCTTCTGTTTTGGCTTTGGCCTTGCCGCCATGATGGCTTGGCCCTGCATCGTCATGGAATTCAAAATCATCGCGGAACATCGTTAGCAAATGCTCTTCAAGACCCATCACAAGCGGATGGATCAGCGTATCAAAGATGACGTTTGCGCCTTCAAACCCTACTTGGGGCGAATAGCGGGCGGGAAAGTCCTGCACATGAACGGGAGCGGAGATAACAGCACATGGAATGCCCAGACGCTTGCCAATATGCCGCTCCATCTGGGTGCCAAGGATCATCTCGGGCGACAGCTTTTCAATCGCTGCTTCGACCTCCAGATAGTCATCAGTGATGAATGCTTCGACGCCGTATTCCTTGGCGAGCGTACGAATAGGCCGCGCCATTTCGCGGTTGTAACAGCCGATGCCCACAACCTCGAAACCCATCTCATCGCGCGCAATCCGCGCATGGGCCGCAACATGGGTGCCGTCGCCAAAGATGAACACGCGCTTACCGGTCAGGTAAGTGCTGTCCACGGACCGCGACCACCAAGGCATCCGCAGGCGGGCCTCATCAGGGCGACCCGTGACACCCGTGATTTCGGCAACTTCATTGATGAAATCGCGTGTCGCACCCACGCCAATTGGCACGACCTTCGTGAACGGCTGATCATAGGTCTTCTCAAGAAACCGCGCCGCAGCTTCACCCGTCTCAGGCGATAACAACACGTTAAAATGCGCCGCTGGAAGGCGTGCAATGTCTGACGGTGTTGCGTTCAGTGGCGCCACGACATTCACGTCGATGCCCATTTCGGAAAGTAGCCCTGTCAGTTCTTCCACGTCGTCGCGGGCGCGAAAGCCCAGCGCGGTTGGGCCGAGGATATTGCAAGTCACACGGGCTGTGCGGTCTTGCGGCTGGGCAAGGCTTCGGACGATCTGATAGAATGTTTCATCCGCGCCAAAATTTTCCTTCCGGCTATAGCTGGGCAGTTCCAACGGAATGACGGGGATCGAAAGCCCCATGGTTTCAGCCAGACCTGCGGGATCATCTTGGATCAGTTCAGCCGTACAAGACGCGCCAACGATGATCGCCTCAGGATCGAAGCGGTCAACGGCATCTTGGCAAGATGACTTGAACAGCGTCGCTGTGTCCGCACCCAGATCACGCGCTTGAAAGGTTGTATAGCTGACCGGCGGACGGTGGTTACGCCGCTCGATCATCGTGAACAGCAAGTCCGCATAGGTATCACCCTGCGGGGCGTGCAGCACATAGTGCAAACCCTTCATCGCCGTGGCGACACGCATCGCGCCAACGTGCGGCGGACCTTCATATGTCCAGACGGTCAGCTTCATCGCGCGACCTCGCGCGTTTCAATAGAATGGCTTGCGGCCTCCATCTGGAGGACTGATTTCCGGCGCAGCGGACGTGAGAACAGACCAGCAAGATCACCCGCCTGTTCGTAGAAATGCACAGGCGTGAAGACCAATTCGATGGCCCATTTGGTGGATAGCCCTTCCGCCTCAAGCGGGTTCGCCAGCCCAAGGCCACAGACCGTCAGATCAGGGCGCGCGGCGCGGGCCCGTTCTAACTGCTTGTCCACATCCTGCCCTTCGGATATTTGCGGACCTGCAGGCAACAGGTCCAGATCAGGACCGTGCAAGGCATCATGGATGTAGGGGCTACCCACCTCCACCGCTGTCATCCCACATTCACGGGTCAGGAAACGCGCAAGTGGGATTTCAAGCTGGCTGTCTGGGAAGAAGAATACCGACTTGCCGCGTAATGCCTCTGCCGCTTGCGCAATCGCTTTGCGGGCACGGGCACGGGGGCTGCGGTCACCGCCTCGAACGTTTCTTCGCTGACACCGAATTCCACTGCAATCGCCCGTAACCAAGCGGTGGTACCTTCGTCACCAAACGGGAACGGGGCGGCCAGGTGGCGGGCACCGCGACGTTCAAGCTCTGCGTGTGTATCACCCAAGAAAGGCTGCGTCAGTGCAAAGACTGTGTTTTCACCAACGGCGGTCGTGTCATCAATACGGCGCGCCGGAAGCAAGCGGATCGGACCGACACCCATATCGGTCAGGAGCGAAACCATCTGGTCTTCGACAACATCTGGCAATGCACCAACAACCAAAAGCTCACGCTCTTTGGTGTCTTTCAGCACGGGCACCATTGACGCAAGGCAGGCATCCTCGCCTTCGGTAAAGGTCGTCTCGATCCCGGAGCCAGAGTAGTTCAGCACGCGGACATGGGGTGCATGGACCTGACTCAACCGCTCGGCCGCGCGGGCCAGATCAATCTTGATCACCTCGGACGGGCAAGAACCCACCAGAAACAGCTGCCTGATGTCAGGGCGACGCGCCAAAAGCTTTTCAACTTCACGATCCAGTTCGACATGGGCATCCGCCATCCCGGCCAAATCCTGTTCTTCAAGAATCGCCGTACCGAATCGTGGCTCTGCAAAGATCATCACGCCTGCCGCAGATTGCAGCAGATGGGCGCAGGTCCGGGACCCGACAACAAGGAAGAACGCGTCCTGCATTTTGCGGTGTAACCAGATGATCCCAGTCAGCCCGCAAAAGACCTCGCGCTGGCCGCGTTCTTTGAGGACAGGAGCCGTGCGGCAACCACCGTTCGTGGGGGGCAATGGGACGTTCATGCGCGCGTCTCCGCATCCAGTCTGGCAAGGCGTAGTTTCCAGACAAATTGGGCGGCGTTAATGACGTAGGCGGCATAGGCGGCAAGGGCCAGATACATCAGGCCAACTGGCGACATCGCATCGGTCAGAAGGGCGAAAACATATAACAAATGCAATGCGATAACCGCAAAGCTGAACACATCTTCCCAAAAGAAGGCCGGGGCAAAAAGGTACTGTCCAAAGACGACCTTTTCCCAGATCGCGCCGGTCACCATGATGAGCAGCAAAACACCTGTTTTGATCACGATGGAAATGGTCGCGGCCTCATAGCCCGCGCCCGTCAAAAGATAGCGGATCACAAGTGCCAATGAGATCAGGAAAACAAGAAACTGAAAGGGGGCCAAAATACCCTGAACAACAGTCCATTTCGTCCCATCACGGCGCGCTCTTTCCGCATCAGAATACAAACGCGAGCCAAGCGTTCTCACACCTGTAGTGTTAGCACCGGCGATGGTCATGTAAGGGTTCCCTGACAGCTACTTGTGTCAAGAATATGTGCCAAACATGGCATGTGTCAACTTTAAGTTACACTTGATCTACACAGAAAGAATGACAGCCTCACACAGACATAATTTTCACTAACATCATATTTTTTATACACTTTTTCTGATATTGCCGAATGAGGGATTTGAATGTTGTCAATTTGCTTTGACATTCACCAGCCCACACCCGACAATGCGATAACTGCTGTAAAAGACGCCTTCGCGCATTGATTCAGCTAGAGGACACGCAGATGGCCGACCGTCACCAGTTTGACGCAAAGAAGGGGATTGCTGTGTCGCGCGCGCAGCCAAGCTCAACAAGGCGCATCGTTGCTGCGGCTGTTGTGCAAGATATTGCGCGCAATCTGGACAAAGATCTTTTTCAAAAGCTGAAGACAGCCGCGCTAAGCACCGATCCAAACGCATGCAGATCTGCAGTGCATGCAGCCATCGCAGGCGGCACCCGTCCCGAGGATCTTGCTGACTATTACATTCCGGCCCTTGCCCGCGATATGGGTGATCTATGGTGCGTGGATCAGCTTAGCTTTGCAGGTGTCACAATTGGCGTTTCGCGACTTCAGGCAATGCTAAGAGAGATGGGGCCAAACTGGTCGAGCGACAACGCATCTGACCCTGCCGCACCGTCTATTTTGCTGATCATTGGCGAAGACGTCTATCATACGCTTGGCGCGATTGTTTTGAGCGGGCAACTGCGTCGCAAAGGTTACTCTGTGAAACTTCATTTGGGTGGAAAGCGGGAAGATATTGCCCATCAGCTGACACGAACTAAGTATCACGCTGTCTTTGTTTCATCATCGCGGGGTGAGACGCTTGAATCGTTGCGCCGCATCGTTGATGTTGTAAAGACTTCGACCAAAACGCCGCCACCTGTTGTGGTTGGCGGAACCATTCTGGAGGTCGAAACCGCGAATGATGTTACGGCGCTTACAGGGGCGAACTATGCCACAAGAATACCAGAAGAGGCGCTAAGACTTTGCGGCCTTTCGGAAACTCTGCACAACACAAAAACAAGCAGCGACGGGACCTAGACGATGATCAAGGTTCCCAATCACAGGCGCGATCTATGACGTCTCGTGGTACGCAATATTGGAACAGCGGGGCCATTCCGCTGATCGCGCCTGAAATTCTTGGTGATATCATTGCAGAAGTCGCCGACGTTGGTGTCGTCATCTCTGAGACGGGTTCGATACTTTCTGTCCTTGTCAATCCATCCAACGAGGCGTTTCGCCAACTAGAGCGGTGGGAAAAGAAAGACATCCGCACGACGCTGACCATTGAAAGCGTTTCAAAATTCGAGAGCCGTCTTGCAGAGTTCCTGAGCGACAAGCCGCAAGTTCGCCCGGTTGAGTTGAACCACACCGATGGTACCAGCCGCGCAGAATCCCCGGTGCGGTACAGCTTTCATCGTATTGGGCCTGACGGGGCAATTCTTCTCTTGGGTCGCGACTTGCAGCCCATTGCCGAAATGCAGCAACAACTGGTCGAAGCACAGCTTTCGCTGGAGCGGGACTATGAAACCCAACGTGAATATGACACGCGCTTTCGCGTCTTGATGGAAAACACATCCGAAGCGGTGCTGTTCGTTTCTGTGGGCACCGGTGAAATCACCGAAGCAAACTCTGCGGCCGTCGCACTTGTCGACCGACCCATCGAGAGCCTGATCGGAAATCAGTTGTCGGGCTGTTTCGAAGGCCGCAAACGCGGCGACATGCTGGAAAGTCTTGCATCACAAGCCATCTCAGACCTGAACAAAAAGATGACCGTGGACTTACGTGGAAATGGGCAGTCGGTGACGATTGTCCCTACGTTGTTTCGGGCAGCCGGCGAACGCATCCTGATGTGCCGACTGATCCCGACAGACGATGGTGCCGCACGGACGGATGACCTTAATCAAAATCTGCAATCTCTGTACACCGCCGGGCCCGAAGCCATTGTCTTTACCTCAGAAACGGGTGACGTGCTCTCGGCGAATGATGCGTTTCTGGATCTGATTGATGTGGCCCATGACATCAATGTGCGCGGACGCGGCTTTGCCGACTATCTTCAGCGCGGCAGTGTCGACTTCAAAGTGATGGCCGAGAACGCCGCACGCGCGGGTCGGATGCGGAACTATGCAACAAAACTTGCGGGCGAATACGGCAGCCCCCGCGCTGTTGATATGTCTGTGACAAAGCTGATGGCGGGAACACAGGTCGTCTTTGCCTTTGTGCTGCGCGACGCAAACCGGGCTGAGGCAACGCAAACGCGCGCTCATCCAAGCAGCGATGAAAGCATGCGCTCCGTTGCAGAACTTGTGGGTAGTGCCACATTGAAAGATATCGTCGCTGAAACCACTAACGTGGTCGAGAAGATGTGCATCGAAACAGCTGTCGAATTGACGATGAATAACCGCGTCGCTGCGGCAGAAATGTTGGGGCTGTCGCGCCAATCGCTTTACGTCAAGCTGCGTAAGTTTGATTTGCTGACCCGCGAAGGCACGAACGATACCTAGCTCCAAGCAAACCGTTCAGAAATGAAAAAGGCCCGTTCCGATATCTCGGAACGGGCCTTTGCTTTGATTGTTTGTGCCTTACTGGGTCGCTGTAAAGCAATCCGTTTTGACATCAATACAGACTTGGCTTGCTTCGCTGCGGGACATCGGCCCAACAGTGACCATTGTCAAACCACCTGCCTGACGGAAGCTTGGTGTCATCTGACCGAGCGACGCGCCGTTTTGGCTTACCAGATTGTTCCAGTGATCCTGCGCATTGTCGGCAGAGCTGAACGAGCCAAGCACCGCGATGTGACGACCGGTTGGCGCTGCGACTGCGACTGGCGCCGGCACTGCCACCGGAGCAGGCGCTGTTGCGACCGCTGGTGTCGCTGCAACAACTGCTGGTGCTGAGACCGCTGGCGTTGCGACAGCCGCTGGTGCAGCGCGGTTCACAAAGTTCGCATCCTCAATCAGTGCAGAGTTCTGCGTGCGCATTGCCGGTACGTTTACATTCGTGCTCAGCGATGGGCCACTCATCTGCAGCGAGTCGACACGAGACCGCAGCTGCTGTGTGACACGACGCGCATCCATGCGGTTGTTCACGATACGTGGTGTGATCAGAACCAGAAGTTCGGTCTGCGCACTGCTATTGTTCGTGTTCCCGAAGAGCGAACCGGCGATTGGCAGATCTTTTAGACCCGGGATACCACCATTGCTTCTGCTGGAACGATCAGAGAACAAGCCGCCCAGAACAATCGTTTCGCCGCTATCGACAGATACAGAGCTGTTGATCACACGCTGCGAAATGATCGGGTTACCTGTTGCGGGATCGTTTTCACCAACGTTGCTGACTTCTTGTCCAATGTTCAGGATCACAGAACCTGAAGAGTTGATGCGCGGTGTCACTTCAAAGATCACACCCGTGTCACGATACTCAACCGTCGAGACGAACACATCGTCAGCGGTTGAACCATCCTGGGCGGTACGGACAGATGTCGGTACCTGATCACCAACAACCAATCGTGCCGATTCATTGTTCAGGATCATCAGATTGGGTGAAGAAATCACATTGATTGACGTAACCGTATCCAGCGCGTCGACCACTACATTAGCAGGTGTCCCGCCAAGTGACAGACCATAGCCTGGCAAGTCAGGTACGATATTTCTAAAGGTGCTGTCTCCAGATGACAGACCAACGCTGTCTCCGTCTGCTTCAAGGAAATATTGCACGCCGTACTTTAGATCATTGTTCAGTGAAACTTCGACGATCGTCGCTTCGACCAGAACCTGACGCTGTGGAACGTCGAGACGGTGCAGGATGCCCAGGATACGCTGATACTCTTCCGGTGTAGAGTGGATCAGCAGCGTGTTTGTGGCTTCGCTCGCAACAACACGTGTCGCGTTCAATGTCCCCTGTGGGTTGAAGAAATCAGAGCTTGCCTGAATTACTTCGGCATCCTCAGACGTCGTTTCAACCGAAATCCCAAGGATCTGCGACATGGTTGGCGCGATATCAGCGGCGCGGGCATACTTCATATCGTAGGAGTAAACCTGCGCGTCGTTCGAGCCATCACGTGTCAGGCGGTTAATCCAGACAGACACATTCTCCAAAGCGCGCGGTGTCTTTGCGACGGCGAGGATGGAGTTGTTTTCTGGGATCACTTCAAACACGACAAGCGGCTCAAAGCTTTCATCTGTTTCGACGACACGCTCAAGACCATTCACGATAGACTGTGCAGACCGACCATTGACCGGGAAGATACCGACAGAGCGGTTGGCCAACCAATCAACGTCAAAGCTGTTGATGGTGTCCTGCCATGATTGTTGGTCGACGGACGTACCGGCCAGAACCAGAATGTTGCGCTGGGCGTCGATGCCCACAATGCCAGAACCGGCGAACGGTTGCAGGATCGCTGCCATTTCCTGTGCGCCGATGTTGCGCAAAGGAACAACCCGCAGGGTATAGCCCGGCAGGACGTCACGTGCCGTAGACGGTGCAATCGAAAGTTCGGCAGACAAAGGTGCAATCGCGAAGATGTCGCCGCGACGAACCAGAACAGCATTGTTCTGCTCAAGCGCAAGCTCGAACACTTCGATGGCGGTTGTCCGGGTCACTGGCTGCGAGGACCGGATATTCACGGTGCCCGTCACGCCGGGATCAATGATGTAGTTGACCTGCAAAAGCTCGCCCAAGATCGCAGCGGCGGCTGATTCAATATCAACATTCACGAGGTTCAGCGAAACTGTGCGTTCGCCGCTCTCATTCACAAAGTCGCTGTCGATCAGCAGTGGCTGGCGGCCCGGGAAGATTGTTCCCTCGCCCGCTGCAACGCGTTGACCACCGGTCACGCGACCCTGCTGTCGGTTCAACGACGCTGTGTCAGAGTTTGTGCCAAAGATGTTGGCAAGCTGCCAACCGGGAAGATCGTTCGCATTCCCTGCCCGTTCTGCCTGTGGAAGTTCCTCACACGCACCCAGGAACGCGGCAACAGCCGCGAGTACCATAATTTTTTTCATGCTCTGCCTCAATCAGCCGCGTCCCAGATCTATTGCCCAAGTACGCATTAATATTGCTGCTACATTAACAACAGCGTTTCAGCCAAGTGATGCGAAATTACGAAGTACGACGAAAATGATACATAAGTGTGTCCCGTATGACACGGCGTGTTTCAGCGCGTCATGCTGCCCAAGCAACCTTCTGATCCCAATTTCGACCAGCCCAGAAAATGCGGCGAATCCAATGAGTAAGAAGCTATTGAACGGTGCAAGATAGGCCCCCAACCCTGCAACAAGCCAGATGTCACCAAGACCCAAAGCCTCTTTTTTTATGACCCATAGCACGGTTTGGCGCGTCAATAGCAACGCCCCGGCTGGCACTGCCATCTGGACAAAAACACGTAGCGGATCAGACGATTGCAATGCATGGATTGCCCCCAAGATGATCACTGCAATCGTCCATTCAATCGGTAGCCACCGCCATTGCCAATCAATGCCTGCCAGAATGAAAAGAAGGCACAGAAGTACGGCAGTTGCGGTCAGATTACTGTCAAAACTGGTGGCGATCAGGGCCGCACCCAACATGCCCAGACCCAATCCGAGCGTCACAGGACGATAAAATTTCCGCACGGATTGCGGGCTGACGACGCGCCGCAAGACCCCTCGGACAAATATCGGCAGCGGTCCCAAAACCAGTGCGCCCAGTAGAACTGCGATAGGCAAGATCCAATTGAGTGACGCCATCGACAAAGCGGTCACCGCAGGATTTCCATGCCCAATACTTCAAATTGGGTGCGCCCGCGTCGAAAGCTCAGGCCTTGTGCTGCAACCGTTGCGATGATCTGAACGCGTACACCGCCTGTTAAAATGCCTTCGGCTTCGACTGTATACACCGGCCCCTCTGTCCCGCTGAGCCAAAGTGATGCAGTGCCAAGTCGCGGCATCGCTTGCCCCAAACTCCGACGCGCAATGACGCTTGTAACGTCGCTGGGTCCCATGCCGGGCACCGCCGCCAAAAGCTCTTCTGGTGCTGTTCGAGGATTGATCTGCGCGTTGCCATTAAATGTCGTCAGAACACGGCGCGCCTCCAAGCTTGCGTCCTGCGGAAACCCCAGTTCGGATAGCAGGATTGCGATTGATCGAAATTCACCGACGGCCCCGGCCTCGCCGCGTTGTCCGACAATGACTTGTGCAATGGTGACGGCATCAAAGGCATCAATGCCTTGCCCGTCACCCAAACGCTGGAGTGTCGGACCCAATAGTTCAACAGGCGCATGGTTGATGTCCAGCTTTCCACCTTCATCCCAGATCCGGTAAATTGCCTGCCCCTCGGCCATTGTGAATGTTATCGGCGTCCCATCGCGGGGCGATGTTTCAACGTCGTCGCCAACACGTCCCAGATCAGCAAGCGCGACATTCAGTGCACTGCGCGCCAACTCAACAGCGCGGCTGGTCTCGACTTCCGCGCGGGTCGAAAGGGCCGTCTGGCGCTGGGTGGCAAGGTATCCGGCCGCAGCCAGTAGCAGGCCCAATGACATCCACAAGACCGTCAGCAGGATAAATCCCCGAAACCGGCGCCGGCGGGACATGATCAGCGCAACTCGCAATCCTGTTCCTCCAATCCCAGAATGCCCAGCCGTGACATGCAAGACCCGCTGCGTGTTGCGGGCATTTGGGCGACGATCATCCGCTCGGACCCTTGCTCAACCGCGATTGCCGCCGGAAGCCCCTGATTAGGCTGCGGCTCATAGGTCCAAACCTTTTGGTTCGAGCTCACGTTTTCGCTGACATAGTAAACCAGTCGCAAAGGTTGATCGGTCACAAGCACGGTGCTTGGGCGTGCCTGTTCGTCGCCCAACCGCACATCACGAACGTCAAAAAACCGTGCAGCAGTCAGTTCAAACAAACCATCCCTTTGTGTGATGTCGAGGCCAATCATCACCGGGCGATTGCTGCGGGTTGTACTATCGTCGATGACCAAACGCATCTGCGTCGGCGTACCCAAAAAGCGGTTCAGCTCGCGACCAACACCATCTGTTGTCGCCGATGCGGCCCATGCCTGCAACACACGGCGCGCGGTCAACCAGTCCGTTGCCTCTTGGCGCAATTCCGAAGGCTGCATTGCTGTCTGCCGCAAACCAAATGTCGCACTGGTCAAAAGCGCGAGGGTCAACGCAGCAACCGTGAGCGCAACCAACGCCTCGGCCAGCACAAACCCGCGACCAGCGCGGCGGCGGCGACCGGACCAACGCATCATAGTGGTGTCTCAACATAGCGAATGGCGCGCAAGACCAAGGGATTGCCATCAGGACGGGCCGGATTGACCGTCACATAGATGTACAGCAGTTCATTCGTCCGGATCCGACCCAGGTTCATGTCATCGGTTCCAGTGCTGGTCACCGCATAAGTCCATTCCAAACCCTGCGTCGTACCATTATTCTGTTGACCCTCACGCACGGGGATATCCACACCGATACGATCTAGAACTTGGGTGGCCACCAACATCTGTTCCGCTTGCTGGTTGGCACGTTGTTCCATGAACAACCCCTGCGACAGCGCCTGATAGAACCCGCTGACGGCAAGGGTGGCAATGGCCAAGGACACCAGCGTTTCGACCAAGGTAAATCCACGCTGGGACCGGCGGCGACTCATTGTGAAACCCTCACTTGACCAGTCAGCCAGTCAAGCTCGATCGACCGCCTACTGTCTCCTGCGGCAAGAACCAGATCCAAACCTTCGTTTTCGCCAGAAGGCCGTATCAGAATGCGCGCGGAATCCGTGTCACTGGTCACGCCGCGCCCAAATTCAAGTGTGGTGGTCGGCGTTGCGATGCTGCGATCATCTTGGGAATATTGCACCTCAACCGGACGGCCCGTTTCCGCAGCCTGAAGCCTTGCCTGCTGTAGTATCAAAGCAATTTCTGCCGCATCGCTGTCCAACTGTGCCCGGTCCGACCGGCCCAGCGCAAAGATTGAGATGGTGCCGATCAAGATGACGATGGCCACGGTCACAAGCATTTCAACCGCAGCAAAACCGTGTTCTTGGCGGCGCGGCCTAGCCCTCCACATCGGCGTCCACGCCGGTTCCACCGGCCTGCCCATCTGCACCAAGTGAGCCAACGCGGACCTGTCCCTGGTTGAGAGAGTAGCTATACGGCCCACCCCACGGATCCACCGGTAAATTGCCATCACGCAGATAAGGACCAGCCCAACCGGGGATTTGACCATTGTTTTGAACTAAGGCATTCAACCCTTCTTGCTCGGTCGGGTAACGGCCGGTTTCGATGAGGAAAATATCCAACGCGCTGCGCAATTGCGCGATCTGCGCCTCTGCGGCCGCGACACGCGAATTCTGCAATTGACGGATCGCGCCAGTGCCGACCAATCCGATCAACAGGCCAACAATGGCAACAACCACCAACATTTCCACCAGCGAGAAACCGGCCGTACCCGGGCGGCGACGCGGGCGGCGGGTTCTAAAACGAAATGGCATTAACGGATACAATCGCGGAAAACAGGGCATAAAGACTTACTCCGATCATCAGGCCGACAGCCACAATCAGTGCGGGCTGGAATAATAGCAGAAAACGTTCAAGGTCACGATCAGCGGCATCGCGCATGTCGCCAGAGGTGCGGCTGATCATACCACCAAGATCCCCAGCTTCTTCGCCGATGCGGATCATCTCGATCGCTTCGCGTGGCAAAAGCTGGGATGTGCCCAGAGCGGTCGACAAGGGCGCGCCACTTTCGACCTCTTTGGTGACATCGGCCATGCCTTTGCGCACCAAACCGTCCGGCGCGGATTTGGTAACAACCCGCAAGGCACCGCTGAGCGTGATTTCGCGGCTGAGCAGCGCGCCAAGGACATGCAAAAGCAGCATCATTTGATTGCGCAGCAAAAGTTTGCGGATCGGCGGAAACCGATTGCCAATGCGTGTCAGCGTGCCAGTCAAAAGACCGCGTCGTGCCGCAAAGAACATTGCAACACCCAGCACAATGATGCCCAAAACAATCAGCGGCCAAAGTGCGGCAAGAAAGCCAGAAACCCCGAAAACAACGCGCCCCATCGTCGGGACCAAGTCAATCCGATCTTCGACCAGCGGTCGGAACTGCGGTATGATCGCAATCATAATCAGCCCCACCGACAAAGTTGCCACAAACAGCAAGATGCCGGGGTATGTCAGACCAGTGATGATACGGCGGCGTGTGTCGAGCCGGTTTTGCATGATATCGGCGGCGGTCGACAGTGCGCTGGCCATATCGCCTGACACCTCTGCACCACCGACCAGCGAAAGGGTGACAGGGTCGTTGATCCCCGCCTTTTCCTGCAACGCCCGCGAAAGCGCGTCACCTTCCCGCAAACTGTCCCGCACACGCAGCGCAGCCTTTGAAATCGGATCAGCACCACCATCCCCGATGATGGCGAGTGCGCGTTCAGACTGAATTTGGCGACCAGACAGTTTTGCCAATCGCACAAGGAAATCAGCAGTTTGTCGCGGCGTCAGTGCGTTTTTGCTACGTCTGACGCGTTGCGTCGGTGTGATCGCAACAGTCCCATCGTCCTGTTCCAAACTGATCGGAAATAGCCCTTGGTCACGCAACGCGCGCGTCGCTTCGGTCTGGTTGATCCCCAAAACCTCGCCCGACTGCTTGGCACCCGTCGCATCACGGGCAACATAAACAAATGTCTTTTGTGCTTCGTCCAACTAGAACAGCCCTTAAAAGGATTTGACGCCAAGAACGCGCATAACTTCTTCGAGCGTTGTATGCCCTTCCGCGATCATACGCACGCCCTCAGATCCCATCGTACGCTGACCACGCTTGTCTTTTGCAGCCAGTTCTTCGGGTTCCATCGCCTCAAACAAGGCCAAGCGCCCGCGAAAACCGGTCTGATTGCAGGCATCGCAGCCAACAGAGCGCATAAGGTGCCATTGCTCAGGATCCGTCAAGCTGCCCGTGCGTTGATCAATCTTTGCAAACAAATCGCGGGTCTTTGGCTTTTCATTTAAATCAATCGGGGCGGCGCAAGAGGCGCAAACCCGGCGCACAAGACGTTGCGCCGCGACCAAGCGGACGACAGACTTCATCAAATACTCTGGCACGCCTAAGTCGATCAACCGGGTCGCCGCATCCTGCGCTGTATTCGTGTGTAGGGTCGAGAAGACCAAGTGACCCGTCATCGCCGCGCGTACGGCAAGTTCAGCGGTCTCACTATCGCGAATTTCGCCGACCATAATAACGTCAGGGTCATGCCGCAGAACAGTACGCAAGGCAGCAGCAAAGGTCCAACCCAATTCAGGGTTCACTTCGATCTGCTGCAATCCAGGCGTTTGAATTTCAACAGGGTTTTCGATTGTGACGATCTTGCGCCTTGTGTCGTTCAACTCGTTCATTGCGGCATGCAAGGTGGTCGTTTTCCCGCTACCGGTTGGCCCCGTAACAAGGATCAGTCCATTTGGTTGCTTGATCGCCGTACCAAGGCGCTTTTGAACATGCGCAGGCAGCTTGAGATCGGAAAGCTGCGATAGCCCTTCAAGGTTGTCCAACAAGCGTAGAACAATTGTCTCACCATGGATCATTGGCGCACTCGCGACACGCATATCAATCTCGCGCCCCGCAAGGCGCTGGCGAATGCGGCCATCTTGGGGCAGGCGTCGTTCACTAATATCCATACCGGCGAGGATTTTCAGACGTGAGACTACACCTTCATATATACCGGTGTCCGGGCTTTGGACTTCGATCAGTTCACCATCAACACGCAGACGCACACGCGCCGACTTTTGATTGGGTTCCAAATGAATGTCTGTCGCGCGCATTTCGAGCGCAGCATCAAAGAGTGTTTCCAGATAACGAACGGTCGGTGCGTTATTGGCAAGTTCCGTGAGCTTGTCAGTATCAAGTGACAACCCATCCGTCGTCGAAACCACGGCGCTGCTGCTTGGTGCATCGGCCTCTATCGCGGCAATACTGCGCGCCATCGCAGTTTCAATGTCACGATCGGTTGCGACACACAGTTCTAATGTCACACCGAAAATCATGTCCAGGGCTGCAAGCGCCTGATCGTCAAACGGATCAGCCACCGCAAAATACGCGCGATCATCGGTGATTTCGATAGGTGCGATGACAGAGCGTCTTAGATAATCCGCCGAAAGCCGGGGATCCTGCGGGAGCCGCTCGGGCAGATCATCAATTGTCAACAATGGATAATTTAAGTGCTGCGCGCTGGCACGCGCCCACTCTTTCTGGGATATAAGGCCAAGACGATCCAGAACCGCGCGCACCGGCTGTCCGGTCGCAGCAGCGGCGTCGTTCACTTTTGCCAAATCGGCATCAGTCAGCGTCCCGTTCTCAAGAAAGATCGCCGGCAGTCTGCCGCGCATTTCTACATCTACTAACACCAGTTACAGCCTCTGATTCTTTGCCCACCAACATCTCTTGGTGATTCTACTGCCTTCAAATATCAACACTATTTTCCACATACCGGTAAATGGAGGTTCAACACTATGGCAACTTTGCGGCATTTGGCACGGTTGGGTGTCTATAACGTCTAGATTCGCATGAGTGTTCTCATTTTGGCAACGATTGTAAGCGTTTTCACGCCTATTAACCCCTTTGTGACTGGGACGGTTGATTTGACATGCGTTTCTGGCTCAATAGCGTTCATCCTAAGTTCACACTCGTGTAACAACTTGTTCTTATTGAAACACTCCCAATCAGAGAGCGTCCAAATGAAATCTGACCAAATTCGATTGCTCGCAGTCACTCCCCTCTTTGTTACTGCCATGGCCACCAGCGCGATCGCGCAGGAAGCTGCCACAGCAAACACCGCTATGCAGAACGCTGCGACAACTGTTGCGTCTGTTCAGACAGACACTGTTCTTTTCCCACTGAAAGTCACTGTTCCTGCAGACGGTACGTATGTCTTTACATCGCCCGCAGACAACCCGCTGAACCTCTCTTTGAACGGCCAGCCAATCCTGACGGTGCCAGAGCTGGCTTCTCAGGACGCTGAACCTTTCCGTATTATTACGACTTTGACCGCAGGCGATCACCTGATCGAACTGGAAGGTGCAAACCTGACCGTCGAACAGATCGCTTTGATTTCGATGTACGAACTCGGCAGCCAGCCCGTGAGCCTTGCAAACACTGCTGTATCTATCAACGCTCAAGAAGCCGAAGTTTTGGCAGCTACAGTTAACGGCGGCACCGCTCCTGCTATTGCGGCGGGCACTCAAATGGCAGCTTTGGCGCCAGCCGCGCAGCCTTTCGTGATTGGTGGCCGCTCATCAGACGGTGGTGCATCACCTGTCGCACCGACCGGCGCTGCGAGCAGCGTTCCAATGAATTCTAACGTAAATACAGCCGGCGGAATGCAAATGGCGTCTGTCGCGCCACGCCCGACAATGCCGGGTGCCGCCGCGTCAGGTAGTTCGACGACCGTCACACCAGTAGCAACCGGTGGTGTATTCAGTCGTGGAGCCCCGGCTCCTGATCCGGCCACTGCTGAGACGCCTGTATCTGGCGGTACGCCAGCACCCGCTCCAGCATCTGGCGGTACGCCAGCACCTGCGCCAGCACCTGCACCTGCTCCAGCACCTGCCCCAGCGCCAGCACCTGCGCCAGCGCCAGCACCAGCACCTGCGCCAGCGCCAGCACCTGCTCCAGCGCCAGCACCTGCTCCAGCGCCAGCACCTGCTCCAGCACCTGCTCCAGCACCTGCGCCAGCGCCAGCACCTGCTCCAGCGCCAGCACCTGCTCCAGCGCCAGCACCTGCTCCAGCGCCAGCACCTGCTCCAGCGCCAGCACCTGCTCCAGCACCTGCTCCAGCACCTGCGCCAGCTCCAGCACCTGCTCCAGCGCCAGCACCTGCGCCAGCGCCAGCACCTGCTCCAGCGCCAGCACCTGCGCCAGCGCCAGCACCTGCTCCAGCGCCAGCACCTGCTCCAGCACCTGCGCCAGCGCCAGCACCTGCTCCAGCGCCAGCACCTGCTCCAGCGCCAGCACCTGCTCCAGCGCCAGCACCTGCTCCAGCGCCTGCGCCAGCACCCGCTCCAGCACCTGCGCCTGCTCCAGCGCCAACGCCACCCGCAGTTAATTCAGCAGTCACTAGCCCACTGACCCCACCTGCAAACGTTGCTCTGACGCAAGCGGTTGAAATCATTGGTGGCGCATCCGGTGAGGGCGTGGTTGCGAACACGGGTCAGACTTTGTTTGGTCAGGTTATGGATCCTGCCACGTTTGACATGGTGACAGCGGTCATCGCACCTTCTGGCCGTGAAGCGGTCGTTGACGTGGGCCCGACAACTGGACAGTTCGCTGTTCGTCTTTTCCCCGAGGATCTGACAACTGGAACCGCGACTGTTACAGTCACTGGTGGGTCAAGTGCCAATTCGGAAGTGACCTCTGTACCAGTTGAGTATGAGTATCAGGCCGGTACTGTTGGTGACGGTGTGACACAAGCACTGTCGCGCATCACCTATGGTGCGACCGAAGACCTTTATGCGCGCGTCCGCGCGATCGGCTTTGATGCTTATGTGAATGAGCAACTTGACCCAGACTCGATCAACGACTCTGCATTCGAAGCGATGAACTTCAATCGCATGCTACGCCGCGATGACGCTGGTTTTGGCAACATCACCAACCGTCTGTTCCGTCATAACATCGCGACTGCTGCTTTCACGGAAAAGCAGCTGCAAGAAGTGATGGGCGATTTCTGGAGCAACCACTTCCATGCGGCAACGAAGGACAGCAACGTCATTGTACAAAACATTGATGACCGTCAGTTCTACCGTGAAAACGCCTTTGCCGACTTCGAAGATTTGCTACTGTATTCTGCACGCAGCCCTTTGATGTCACAGTTCCTCGACAACGATCAAAGCCGGGGCACCAACAATCCAAACGATCGGACAGGACGTCTTAACGAAAACTATGGCCGTGAAATCTTGGAACTTCATACTGTCGGCGCCGAGGGTGGTTACTCTGCTCAGGACGTCATCGAGGTATCCTTGGTCTTCACTGGCTGGAACTTTACCCAGACCAATGAAAACGCAAACAACCAGTCGCGGACCTACGAATTCGAGTTCCGTGAGAATGATCACGATCGGTCTGATAAGTTCATCCCGTTCCTTGACGTAACCATTCCGGGTCGTGGCGGTGCCGCAGGGGTGCAAGAAGGCGAAGAGCTGATTGCAATCCTGGCGGATGATCCGCGCACACACTCTTATGTTTGTGGCAAGATCGTCCAGCGTTTGGTTGCTGACACACCGCCAACGAACTTTGTCGACCTCTGCACTGCCGCTTGGGTGGCTACAGATGGCGACATGGGTGAAGTTGTTCGCGCCATTCTGACTGCACCAGAGTTCATCTCGACCGTTGAACTACAGCGCACGAAAAGCAAAACACCGTATGAATATGCTGTCTCTGTTATCCGTGCGCTGGGCATGCGCCCCAATGCGAACGACAACGAAGGCAACTTCTTTGACCGGTTCCGCAATGCTGTACGCTCGGCTGGTTACGATCCACTTGAGTTCCTCGTACCAACCGGTATGGACGAAGTGGGTACAGCCTGGACAAGTTCTGCTTCGATGATCGGGCAATATAGAGGCATCACAGAAGTTGTTGTGCGCCCAGATACGTACAATCTCGATTTGGCCACTCAGATCTCGGGTGCCGGTCTGGAAACAGCAGAAGAGGTTGCTGCATATTTGTTAGCAATCGCAACGGCAGACCGCTATGCACGCGATGAATACGAAAACCTGGTGAGCGTTTTGAAGGGCACAGATGGCATCTTTGAGCCTTTGACACAGAACGAAGAGGCTGCGTTCAGACGTGCCGCTGGTGTTCTGGTCGTCCTTCCTAGCTTCCTCCTGCAATAATCATCGGCTCCACTCCGATTAAGAAAGGTTTCTAAATTGAAAAACCGTAGAGAATTTCTAAAGTCCTCAGCAATGGTAGCCGCTGCAAGTATGGCGGGTGTCGCAGGCGCACCACAGTTTTCCTTTGGTCAGTCAGCTGGAGGGAAGACATTCATCAAGGTGTTTATGCGCGGCGGCGCAGATGGCCTTCACCTTTTCCCGGCGATTGGTGACATTGAGTACTACAATCACCGTCCAAACCTGGCGATCGGCACGCCGAGCGATACCGACGCCAACACAGCGATCAGTCTGAACGACAACTATCGTGGCATGAACCCGAACCTCGAGCCATTGATGGAAATCTTCGACGCTGGTCGTCTCATGATTGCGCCTTCAACGGCAATGGATGATGGTGGCCGGTCACACTTCGAAAACCAACGCTGGATCGGCAAAGGTGCCCGCAACAATACCATCGACGGATACTTGAACCGTTACATGCAGGAAATCGATGGTGTAAATCACCCGTTGCGCGGCGCGGTTTTGGGCAAGACGTCCGTTAGCACCGATATCAAAGGCGCGCTTCCAGTACCTGCAGTCAGCAACCGGAACAACTTTGACCTTCGGAACGGCAACCTGTGTTCAGGCAATGGCTGTGCAGACAACCAGCTTACCGACATTATGCGCGAAATCGGGTCGCATGAAATTGATCAGCCAGGACTTGAGGCCGAAGTACGAGACAACCAGCTGATCATGGTTGAATCGATCGCGGAAGTTCAGGCAGCTGGTGTAAACTACAGTGTCGAGGCAAATGGTCTGGACTATTCAAACACCGATCTTGGTCGTGGTCTGCGTCTTTGCGCGCAACTGCTGAAAGCGGGTGTACCGCTTGAGGTTGCTGCACTCGACTGGAACATCGGTTGGGATACCCACTCTAACCAATTGCCAGGTGGTCTTAATGGCCAGTTCGCAAACCAGGATCACAGATATCACCGCCGCATGCGTGAAGGTGCAACCGACTTCCTGACGTTCTATCGCGATATCTCTGCCAGCATTGACAACGTTGTTGTTCTAGTGGGTACAGAGTTTGGCCGGACCGTCATCGAAAACGGTACTCGCGGTACAGACCACGGTAAAGGAAGCAGCTGGTTCGCATTTGGTGGTCCAACATCGGGCGGTATCGCACCTGACATCACCTCGCTGGCCCGCGATCAACTGTTCCAGAATCGCTTTGTTCCGACACGGACGGAATATCGCGATCTGGTTGCCGAAATTATGGTACGCCATATGAGCATGCCAGAGAATCTGGTGTCCACGGTGCTACCAAACCACAACTTTACCAACCACGGATTGTTTACGCGCAGCGTCGCTTAAAAAATCTGTCAGTTGAATCTTTACGCGCTGAAGGGCAAACTGCCCTTCAGCGCAATTCGTTTAAAGGCCCATTTTCTGAATGACGTCCTCTCCCGACCAGTCATCAACTGCTTCGACGGCCCAAAAGTCTGTCAACACATTGACGAAGTTCAAGAATTTGGCTTCGGCAAGCGTGGCGATGATGAACGAACCTTTGCGCATCCCAAGAAAAGCACCACCGCCCGAACTCTATCTTGGTGACAAGTCCTACAGCCTGCGCCTTGATGAAGACGTCACCGCTTTCTCGGATCATGTTGAATTGACCCAACGTTTGCAGGAACTGCCTGAGCGTGAAATCGATTTGGTCTTCGCCGGCCGTACGGCACTGGATCTGAGTTTTCAAATCCCAAACGGTCCCTTTAATGACCTCGAAGCGATGATCGAAACAGAGCTTGAATTCCGCTCTCCGATCCAGAGGGATCAGTGCATTTGGTTCTGGTCCGCCCAAGAAACCAAGAATGGTGATTGGCTGGTTGAAGGCGCTATCGTTCTGAAAAGTAATATTGATTGGGTACTGGAAGCGATCAAGGCAACCGGCAAGTCAATAAATCTTGCGAGGCGACACAATACTGACGGAACGCTTCGTGTCGGGGTTGAGCCGAACTGGCTGAAGAAAACCACGCTTTTGTCCAAAGCCACTGGTCCTTTGTCCGGCTTGGCAAAGATTCCGCCCGCGTTGCGATTTCCTTTGGTCGCCTTTGGGCTGTTCGTGATCTCTGTCCTGGCGCTCTACGCTGTTCAATCCATGCGCTACAACGCCGTTGCCGCCGAAGCAGAGCGCGCCAGCACAGAGTTACGGCAACTCGCGTCGGCGCAGGCCATTACACAAAGCTTGGGCGACCGGCGCGCAATGGGCGAGGCGCGCATTGCGATTATTGGGCAAGTCGCTGCGGCGCTTCCTGATGGTATCTGGCTGGAACAAATGATTGTCGACGATGACAACGTCACCCTGATTGGTTTCGCCCCGTCAGCCGCAGAAGTGACCCGTCTGCTGGCGACGTTGCCATCGGTTACGGATATCGAGTTTGGATCACCAGTGACGCGCGACAACTCGCAAAACCTCGAACGGTTCCGCATCAATGCAAAACTGACGGGTGATCTAGGATGAATAGCTTTACATTCTACAATCCTACTTTGGTGCGTCGTGTTGGTACTTTGCTCGTTGTTGGTACGTCGATTGCGATGGTGTTGCTGACGGTCCTGTTGGCGAATATTGTGCGCGGCAACTACAACGATATCACTGACCAGCAAGAGATGATCTTGCGGGCAGAGCGGGCTGCGACGCAGCAAGTCGCACCACAGGTTCTGTCAAAGTTTTACGATAGTGACACGCCGCAACTGGCACAGGCGCAAATGCAAACCGATATGCAGACCCTCGCTGATCAAAGCCAGGTTCGGCTCGAAGTCATTCGCGCCGACCAGATTGAACAGCTTAATGGCGCACTTCGCATGGCGCTCACATTGAACGGAGCACTTCCCGAAGATCAGCTTGGTGGGTTTTTGGAAAGCCTCGCCGATCATGAACCCCGTATCGTGGTGGACAGCATCTCGCTGCGTCGCGCCCGCAGTACTGTGCGCGGCTCGGACGATCGCCCGCTTGCCATCCAACTCAAACTAAGCGGGTTCACGAGGTAGTTATGTTGTTTTCGCCGCACCTGCAAAAAACTGTGCCACTTGCAGCCGGACTACTTTGTGTCGTCCTGGCTGGTATTATGTGGATGCCGTTGGGCCAAAGCCCCCAAGCATCCGACCTTCCACCGGAACAGGCACAAACATCGACAGGACCCG
Organism: Yoonia sp. JB2-21; assembly: GCF_055693545.1. Lineage (NCBI taxonomy): Bacteria > Pseudomonadati > Pseudomonadota > Alphaproteobacteria > Rhodobacterales > Paracoccaceae > Yoonia > Yoonia sp. JB2-21. The sequence continues at coordinate 1,830,916 of NZ_JBVFUC010000001.1, read as the reverse complement.
ATCCGCAAACAGTGATCGCAGACGGCGCTGAAATACTGGTGGCCCGGCCATTGTTCCACATGACGCGACGGCCCCCGGTTGTCGAAGTTGCGCCGGTTCCGGTTCCTGTTGTAGTGACGCTAAGCCTGACTGGCATTGTTGAAAGCGACAATGTGCAGGTCGCCTTGATGCGCCTGTCGAACCGGCCCGAGCTATTCCGCGCCCAGATCGGTGAAAAGGTCGGCAACTGGGAAATTGAAGACATCACCAAGACGTCCGTGACCGTCATCACCCCCGACGGTGCGCGCGAAACAATCTCTCTCGCGCAGACAGAGTAATATCGTATAACGACCATGCGGCGTTATGCGGCCCGTCTTTTGATGTTGGCACCACTTCGCAGACCGCGATGCCATACCGCCCAATCTAGCGCGGGCTACGCTTGGCCAGGATACGCTGCAAAGTCCGGCGATGCATCGATAGTCGCCGCGCTGTTTCTGACACATTGCGATCACACAACTCATAGACCCGCTGGATATGTTCCCAACGGACGCGGTCAGCGCTCATCGGGTTTTCTGGTGGTGGCGGCAATTCATCAGTGCGTGCCAACAGCGCATTCGTCACGTCCTTGGCATCGGCCGGTTTTGCCAGATAGTCAGTCGCCCCAATCTTGACGGCGGCAACAGCGGTCGCGATCGCACCATAGCCGGTCAGGACGACAATCCGCGCTTCAGGGCGGCGGGCACGCAGGACTTCGACGACATCCAGACCATTGCCGTCTTCCAGCCGCAAATCCACCACTGCATAGGCGGGTGGGCGGGCGGTCGAAATCGCTTTGCCAGCAGCAACAGAGCCTGCCATCTCAACCTCGAAGCCGCGCTTTTCCATCGCTTTTGCAAGCCTGCGCAGAAACGCCTCATCATCGTCCACCAAAAGCAAGCTCTTGTCGTCGCCTAGGTTCAACGCCTCGATATTCATGTGCTGTCCCATCACTAATTCAATCATGGAGGTAGCTTTCGCACAGCCTTCGTCAACTCGGCCGGGTCCCGGTTGAAAGCATCGCCGATCACCGGACACCCCTCTGCAATCAAGTCGCATTGATCCTTTGCCGTTTCGGTTTATCCTTCACCTCTACAAATGGATCGGATTACAGATCATGCCGCCTACCGATTTCCAGCTCTTTCAAGAGCAAGAGCGCAGCAACTGGGTGCGACTGCGTACTCTGATGGTCCTGCGATGGTGCGCCATTTGCGGGCAGGCCGCAGCTATTTTTGTGGCCGTCCGCTTCTATGGTATCGAAATCGAAGTCGGGCTGGCCACATTGGCCATTACCGCGGCTGTCGTTGCCAATCTGTTTTCCTACTATGCCTATCCGGAAAACAAGCGGCTGTCAGAAAGCCAAGCAACGCTTTGGCTTGTCTTTGATATCATCCAGCTCAGCATGCTGTTGTATTTGACCGGTGGATTGAACAATCCGTTTGCGATGCTGGTACTGGCGCCGGTGACGATTGCGGCGACCGTGTTGCACCTGAGAAATACCATCTTTCTTGGTCTGACGGCCATGACGCTGGTCACGATCATCAGCAAGTACAACCTGCCCCTGATCAGCGCAGAAGGCATCGTTTTGACTTTGCCGCTGTTGTTCCAATTTGGTTTTTGGGTCGCACTACTGATCAGTCTCGTCTTTTTGGCACTCTATGCCCGTCAGGTCACAACAGAGATGCATGCAATGGGCGAAGCACTTGTTGCAACGCAGTTGGCACTGTCTCGCGAACAAAAACTGACTGATCTGGGTGGTGTCGTTGCGGCTGCCGCCCATGAACTCGGGACGCCCCTTGCGACCATAAAACTGGTCAGCAGTGAACTGAAAGAAGAGTTAGAGAACCACCCCGAGCTTCGCGAAGACGCAGAGCTGATCCGCGATCAGGCAGACCGGTGCCGTGATATTCTGCAATCAATGGGGCGCGCCGGCAAAGATGACCTGCACTTCCGCCAAGCACCCATAGAAACAATCGTGAAAGAAGCCGCAGAACCACATTTAGACCGTGGCAAGATTGTTGAATTCAAGATCGGACCACTTGATGGCGCAGATCAAACTCAGCCAATCGTCCAACGGCGTCCGGAAATCATTCATGGGCTTCGTAACCTGATACAAAACGCCGTCGACTTTTCCCATTCCACTGTTACCGTGAATGTGAACTGGTCAAACGATACTGTTGATGTGCGTATCTCTGACGACGGGCGCGGTTTCCCACAATCGGTTATTGGCCGTATCGGTGACCCCTATGTGCGGCGGCGCAGGCTTTTGGAAGATGGCGCGCGGCGCCCCGGCTATGAAGGTATGGGTCTTGGTCTGTTTATCGCAAAAACACTGCTAGAGAGATCCGGCGCAAAGCTGACTTTTTCCAATAGTCGCAGACATGGGCACGCGAGTTGGACAGGGCATCCAACAGGCGGCGCCGTTATCGAGGCGACATGGACACGTGAGGCCCTGCAAGACGAAGCGCATACGATCAATGCGCCACTCGGTCAGAACCAACCCATCCCAGTGTGGCCATAACTTCGGTGCGTCAATTAACACCGCATTAACCTTCCTGACCGATGCTTTAACCGGGCGTTGGCAGGAATGGACAAATCATGTGGATTTTTTTGGCGGAGCTTGTTGCCGTCTTAGTCGGTGCCGTTTTGGGCGCGTTCATGATTTTATCGCTCCTCTCACCACGCCAAGCGAGGCAGGGTCCAACCACTGCTGCGACGACACTGCCCAAAGACAACAGCACAGTGTTTCTGTTTCAGGGCGATCTTCTTGTTGACGCAACAAGGCAGGCCTGGGCACTGATCAATCAGGGTGCCAAAGGCCTTACTGACTACGACGCTGTTCTTGCGGCCGTCAAAGCAGAGTTTCCAAGCCTGAAATCTACTCTAGAGGATCCAACGCTATCAGAAATTCGTATTCGCAGCGAAAGCGACCCGTCTGTCTTTGTTGACGTCGCCCGCAACGGGGATCTGCTTCGGATTGCACTCAGCGGGGACGAGGATCACGCCTATGAAAGCGCCGCAAAGCGATTGTCGCAGGCATCGCATGACGCGCAGGCGTCGCTGATGCGCGACATATCAGCGAATTCTCCACAACTTATTTGGCACGAAGATAGCTCCGGTAACTTGCTGTGGGCCAATGATGCATATGCACGGGCCCAGAAGGACTATGGTATTGCGTCAATCTATGACGCTGGTGATGCCGCTATAGATCCTGAAAACCCCGAACGGAAACGCGTCTGCATTTCCGTGACCGACCAAGACGATGTCTGGTTTGATGTCACGCGCGTCGCACGACATGACGGAATTTTGTACTTTGCAAATGACACGACTGCCCTCGTTCGCGCCGACACCGCAAAGCAAGAGTTCATTCGAACACTTGGCAAAACCTTCGGGGAACTTTCCATCGGTTTAGCCATCTTTGACAACGACAGGCGGCTTGCGGTCTTTAACCCTGCCCTTGTTGACATGACCAACCTGCCCTTTGACTTTCTCAGTGGGTATCCGACAATCGACACGGTGCTGGACCGTCTACGCGAATTGCGGATGATGCCGGAACCCAAGAACTACACAACATGGCGTGAACAATTCACAGCAGTTGAAACCGCTGCAAAAGACGGGACATATAGCGAAAATTGGGCCTTGCCCGACGGGCAAACCTACCGCGTTACTGGCAGACCACATCCCGATGGTGCATTTGCGCTCATGTTTGAGGATATCAGCGCAGAGGTATCACTGACCCGGCGGTTCCGACTGGACATCGAAACCGGGCAGGCGGTGCTGGACACATTGACCGATGCGATTGCGGTTTTCTCTTCCACTGGCACGCTGGTGATGTCCAACAGCGCCTATGCAAATCTGTGGACCGGAAGCTGCAAGTTCATGCTGGAACACCGAATCCTGCAGTCCGAGATGAAGATCTGGCAGGACAACTGTATTCCTTCACCAATGTGGGGCGACTTGCGGTCCTTCATCCTGCAGCTTGGCGCAAGAAAACCTTGGTCCGATATCGCACATCTTGATGACGGGCGTCATCTGCAATGCGAGGCCAATCCAATCGCTGGCGGAATGACGATGGTTCGGTTTGTCATCGCGCAACCAAAGCGCCCGGAGTTCCATAAGATCACGATGCCGGATCCGGCAATCCAAGCCGCAAAACGCTGATTTGTACTTGCAGCAACGCCGCAACCTCATAATGTCGGCACATGCACCACACCCTTTACGAGTTATCGCTTGCAGATGAAGATGCGACCGCAGCACTGGCCAATCAGATGGCAGGGATGCTCAGGACTGGCGATACACTTTTGCTGGAGGGTGAGATCGGCGCAGGAAAATCTGCGTTCGCCCGGGCACTAATACGGGCCCGCCTTGGCCACATGGAAGACGTGCCTTCACCAACATTCACCCTTGTGCAAACCTACGAAGACGACGCCGGCGACATTTGGCACTGCGACCTCTACCGACTGACCCATCCCGAAGAGGCGCTAGAGCTAGGACTGAACGAGGCCTTTGAAGAGGCCATTTGTCTGATCGAGTGGCCGGACCGGCTGGGCGATGCCGCGCCAAATGATGCGCTGACGCTGTCGTTTGAGGCGCTGCAAGCGACACATCACGTCACAATATCCGGACCGGACGCATGGCGGGACCGTCTGGGGGGGATTGCATGACTGATCGGGAACACGCCATTGATCGCTTTCTACAGGGAACACGATGGGAGGACTGGACCCGCACACAACTTGCTGGCGACGCCTCGGCGCGAAGTTACCGGCGGCTATCCAACGACACCGAAACCGCGATCCTGATGGATGCGCCACCGGAAAATGATGAAGATACCAAGCCCTTCGTGAAAATCGCGCAGCACCTCAACGCCTATGGCCTCACCGCGCCAAAGATCCTTGCCCATGATCCGGAAAACGGCCTCTTGTTACTCAGTGACCTTGGGCCTACGGACTATGTGCAATGGCTGGCAAAATCACCAAATGACGAGAGCGCGCTTTATCAGGCCGCAGCTGATATCCTGCTCAGGCTCGAAAAAGTCCCGCCGCCGGACCAACTCATTCATATGACTCCAGAGGTCGGTGCCGGGATGATCGGCATTGTGGGGCACCACTACACGACCCACACCACCGATGACATGCAGCTGGAATTGAAACGGGCGCTGGCGGCATTTGCGCCCAACCCATCGACGCTGGCTCTGCGGGACTTCCATGCAGAGAACCTTATATGGCGGCCTGATCACCGTGGGTTGGAACGGGTCGGTTTGCTGGATTTCCAGGATGCATTTGTTGCACCCGCCGGATACGATCTTGCCTCACTCCTGCGGGACGCAAGGCGGGACGTCAGCGCGACAATCACGGAACAGACCATTGCCTATGTCGAAAGCCGGACCGCATTTGATGGTCCGTTTCGCACAAGGCTTGCCTGCCTGAGCGTGCAGCGAAACCTGCGTATCCTTGGTGTTTTCGCCCGACTTGTGACAGTCATGGGCAAACGACGTTATCTCAATTTCATGCCGCGCGTTTGGGGTCATATTATGCAAGACATCAGCGACCCTGCACTGTCGGATCTGAAACAGGCCGTTCTTGATACCGTTCCCGCCCCAACCCACGGTCACGTGCGGGGGATGCAGCAATGACGCTGCCCATCATGCTTTTTGCAGCTGGCCTTGGCACGCGAATGGGGACGCTGACACGTGATATGCCGAAGCCACTGATCACAGTTGCCGGAAAGCCGTTGATCAACCATGCGCTTGATCTGGCGCAAGCAGCACGAACAAAGCCCACCGTTGTGAACCTGCATTACCGCGCCGATATGATCAGACGGCATTTGGCAGATGATGATGTCTTGTTTTCGGACGAAAGCGACGCGTTGCTGGAAACGGGTGGCGGTCTGCGACAGGCCTTGCCCTTGCTTGATGGCAACCCCGTCATGACGATGAATACGGATGCGGTTTGGAATGGGCCTAATCCCGTCCAACATATCATTGATGCGTGGCAGCCAGAGATGGAAGCCTTGCTGTTGGTCGTCGAAAAACACAACGTTCATGGTCACCTTGGAAAAGGCGACTTTCGTGTTGGCGCGGACGGGCGTTTGCACCGCGGTACAGAAACAATTTACACCGGCCTACAAATCATCCGCACTGATGTTCTGGCAGAAATTGACGAGGTCGCGTTTTCAATGAATGTCGCATGGAACATTATTGCGGACCGTGGCGGCCTTTTCGGAACAACCTATGCCGGGCAATGGTGCGACGTCGGCCAGCCATCCAGCATCCCGTTGGCAGAGGCGATGTTGGATGTTTGAGGTCGGCAAAACCCCGAACATTTTTGCCAGCCCACCCGGCGTTGATTTCGCTCAGGGTTTGGTTACGGGACTGATGAACCGGTGCGCCGATCTATCCCCCACTGATTTGGCCCGCGTCGAAATCTACGTGAACACCATGCGCATGCAGCGACGGATCAGGGCGGTTTTTGATGATGGTCCGGCACGTCTCTTGCCGCGCATCCGTTTGATTACTGATCTGGCAAATGATCCCGTCTCGATTGCACTGCCACCCGCGGTTTCCCCCTAAGACGTCGGCTGGAGCTATCGCAATTCGTGGCCAAACTGCTGGAGAAAGAGCCTGATCTTGCGCCCCGTGCAGCTCTCTATGATCTGTCCGATAGTCTTGCAAAGCTGATGGATGAAATGCAGGGCGAAGGCGTCCCTCCGGAAGCGATCGCCAACCTCGATATCACGGATCAGTCAGGCCATTGGGAACGCGCGCTCGAGTTCCTCAAGATCATAACACCCTTCTTTGATGCCCGGGACGAACCCCCCGACACCGAAGCACGGCAGCGCATGGTGACTAAAACACTCGCGCAGCGCTGGGACACCACGCCGCCACAGCATCCGATTATCGTGGCTGGCTCTACCGGATCACGCGGTGCCACGGCGCTGTTCATGCAAGCCGTTGCAAAGCTTCCGCAAGGGGCGATTATCCTGCCGGGATTTGATCTCGATCTGCCGCCGCATGTCTGGGATGCGATGGATGATGACATGACCGCAGAGGATCATCCGCAATACAGATTTCGCCACCTGATGGATTTGATTGGGTTCTCGCATGATGACGTACAGGATTGGAGCGGGACAGCACCGGTGCAACCGCAACGCAACGCGCTAGTGTCTTTGTCGCTGCGGCCCGCGCCGGTCACCAATCAATGGCTGACCGATGGACCCAAGCTGGGTGATTTGCGCGTCGCCACCAAAGGTCTGACACTCGTCGAGGCTGCATCACCCCGCGCCGAAGCGGAAACCATCGCGCTTCGGCTGCGCCAAGCTGCCGAAGACGGGATCACCGCGGCCCTGATTTCGCCTGACAGAATGCTTACCCGGCAGGTAACCGCTGCTTTGGATCGGTGGGACATCACGCCCGATGACAGCGCCGGCACGCCTTTGGCGCTTTCACCGCCGGGACGGTTCTTGCGCCATGTGGCCGATTTGTTTGGTAAACCCCTGACCGGCGAGGCGCTGCTCACACTGCTGAAGCATCCATTGTGCCATTCCGAACGTGACGACAGGGGCGATCATTTGCGCCACACCCGCGATCTGGAACTCCATTTGCGGCGATATGGGCCACCATTCCCGACGGGTGACGATCTGCACTCTTGGGCAAAGAAAGGCGCCAATCGCGATGGTTGGTGTGCGTGGCTATCAAATCTGATTGATGGCTTGGCAGATGTGGGAACGCTTCCGCTGGATCAGCATCTTGTCCAACACATCGGATTGGCAGAAAAGCTGTGCGCCGGCCCGGATGATCCGGGTGCAGGTGGGTTATGGGATACCGCCGCCGGGCGTGCCGCGCGTCAAATCTGCGATGACATGACCCAAGTGGCCGACGCGGGTGGCCCGATGAACGCGCGCGACTATGCAGCATTCTTTGGTGCGGTTTGCGCTGATGGCGTCGTGCGCGACCGCGACGCGGGTCACCCTGGCATTCTGATCTGGGGCACCTTGGAGGCGCGCGTGCAGGGCGTCGATCTGATAATTCTTGGCGGGATGAACGATGGTGTTTGGCCCGAAGCACCCCCACCTGACCCGTGGCTGAACAGAATGATGCGCGCCAAGGCAGGTCTATTGCTGCCAGAGCGGCGCATCGGCCTTTCAGCGCATGATTATCAGCAAGCCATTGCTGGGCGCGAAGTCTGGATTACACGCGCCAAACGGTCCGCTGACGCCGAAACTGTGCCATCTCGTTGGGTGAACCGCCTGACAAACCTACTCAAAGGGCTGCCAGAACAACATGGCCCAGAGGCCTTGGACGGCATGAGGACTGCCGGCGACGAATGGTCTGCGATGGCCAACCAGTTGTCATCGCCCGAAACACGCGTGCCACCTGAGCCACGCCCCGCGCCCTGCCCGCCGGTTGCTGCGCGTCCTAAACAGCTTTCCGTCACCCAGATCAAAACACTGATACGTGATCCATTTGCCATCTATGCGCGCAAAACGCTGCAACTCAATCCGCTAGACCCGCTTTTGCCGACGGCCGATGCCCCACTGCGCGGGATCATTGTGCATGGAATTTTGGAACAATTTATCCGCGATGGATACGGACCAACAGACCGCAATGCATTGATGCAAATCACGCGCGCTCGGCTTGAACAGCACTGCCCATGGCCCACTATTCGGGCGCAGTGGCTAGCAAGGATGGAACGGTCAGCCGATCAGTTCCTTGCGGACGAGGGCCACCGGCAAGCTCTTGCAGCCGAGCACGAAATCGAAGCCTTTGGCGAAATTGTCGTCGCACCAACAGGCATCGTGCTGACGTGCAAAGCTGACCGTATTGATGTCACTGATCTGGGCGACGCACTGATCTATGACTACAAGACAGGTCAGGTTCCAACCACCAACCAGCAATTGACCTTCGACAAACAACTGCTGCTGGAAGCGGCGATGGTGGAACGTGGCGCTTTCGAAAAACTGGGCCAGAAACCCGTTGCCCACGCAGCTTTCATCGGCGTGAACGCCGCCATGAAGACCGTGCCTGCGCCGTTGGACAAGCAACCGCCAGATCAGGTTTGGGCAGAGTTAGAGACGCTTTTTGCCAATTGGAGCGATGTTCACCGCGGCTATACCGCGCGCCTCGCGCTATTCCTGAAGTCAGATCACAGCCCCTTTGATCACTTGTCGCGCTATGGCGAATGGGACACCAGCGACAACCCACACCCGCAGGTTCTGACATGATCCGCGACGCCGCTTCCCAAAGGCAGGTTGATGCCGCCGATCCGCGCACATCGACATGGCTGTCGGCCAATGCAGGATCCGGCAAAACCCGTGTTTTGACAGATCGCGTCGCCCGATTGCTTCTCGAAGACGTCTCGCCGCAAAACATCCTTTGTCTGACCTATACCAAAGCCGCCGCCGCCGAGATGCAGAACCGTCTGTTTCAGCGCCTTGGTGCGTGGGCAATGATGTCGGACGACGACTTGTTTGCGGAACTTCAGGCGCTTGGCGTCGACCGGAACATTGACGCCCGCCAATTGGGTCAGGCGCGCACGCTCTTCGCCCGCGCCATTGAAACGCCTGGCGGGCTGAAAATCCAGACGATCCACTCGTTTTGTGCGGGTGTCCTGCGGCGGTTTCCGCTCGAAGCACGGGTCAGCCCACAGTTTCGCGAGATGGAAGACCGCGCCGCAGAAATTCTGCGGGCAGAGGTCGTCGATGACATGGTGATGGGGCCGCAATCTGCTGTCGTTCACAAACTACTCGCGCATTTCACCGGCGATAATCTGGCAAAGTTCACGGCAGAGATTGCAAGCAAACGTGATGCCTTTGCGTCGCCCGCTGATGCCGCACAAATCAAGACAGAACTCCAATTGCCCCCAAATGCCCAGCGCGATGATGCGCTGAATATCGCCTTTCACGGGCACGAGGCAGATATCGTTGAAAGCCTGACAACAGCTTTTCAGGATCAGTCTGCAACCTACAAAAAATTTGCGGCAGCGCTGTCTGAACTTAACCTCAAGAACCCAGATTGGGCTGGATTAGACACTGTTTTCCAGCTTTTTCTCTATGCTGGCACCTGTAACTCCAAATCTGTCAACTTCCCCAAAGCAATCACACCAAAGCGGTCGAGGCGATGGCACCCATCGCAGAAGATGTTCACGAATGGATGGACCGTGTCGCTGCAGCAAGAGCGCATCTTTGGGCAATGGACGCCGTTGAACGGACCGTCGCACTCTATGACTTTGCGCAGGTCTTTGTCCCTGCCTACGAAGATCGCAAACTTGCGATGGGTGCGCTTGATTTTGATGACCTGATCCGCAAGGCCAAAGCGTTGCTGACGGACCGGGATGTGGCGCAATGGGTCCTGTTCCGCCTGGATGGCGGGATCGATCATATCCTGGTGGATGAAGCCCAAGACACCAGCCCGACGCAATGGGCCGTTATCGAACGGCTGACGCAGGAATTCGCGACCGGCGAAGGCGCGCGAATGGATCGGGAACGCACCGTCTTTGTCGTTGGGGACAAGAAACAGTCAATCTACTCATTTCAGGGCGCAGACCCAGCCGCCTTTGACCAAATGCAGGCGCATTTCAAAGATGCACATCAAGCGATCAACAAACCGTTTGAGGTAACGTCGCTGGATCATTCGTTCCGGTCGTCTCAGGCAATCCTGTCTGTTGTGGATCAAACATTTGTCGGCGATCGCGCCGCCGGAATGGACGACAGCCTCAGCCACATAGCGTTCAAGGAAAATATGCCCGGCCGCGTCGACCTTTGGCCCGTCATCGAGAAATCCAAGGTTGAAGACAAGCGCGAATGGTTCAAACCTGTCGACGAACCCAGTGCGACCGATCACACGGTGCTGATGGCACAACGCGTTGCCGAACAGATCAGATACATGATTGCCAATGAAACGCTACCGGAAGAGATCGGGAACTCTGGCGATTATGTCCGCCGCCCCATTACCGAAGGCGACTTTCTGATCCTTGTTCAGCGCCGATCAGAGCTTTTCGCCGAGATTATCCGCGCCTGTAAGGCCGCTGACCTCAAAATCGCCGGAGCTGACCGGTTGCGCGTTGGTGCTGAGCTTGCGGTCAAGGACCTGGCCGCTGTGCTGAGTTTTCTTGCTTTACCAGAAGATGACCTGTCGCTTGCCTCGGCATTGCGATCACCGCTTTTTGGGTGGTCGGAGCAAGACCTGTTTACGGTCGCACATCATCGCCCCGAAAAGTCGTTCCTGTGGGAAGCGCTCCGAAACTCTGACCATGTGAAAACGCTTGCAGTCCTGAACGATCTGCGCAGTAAATCTGACTTCCTGCGGCCATATGATTTGATCGAGCGTATTCTGACGCGTCATGATGGTCGCCGCAGATTGCTGGCACGGCTTGGGCCAGAAGCCGAGGATGGGATTGACGCGCTGCTGTCACAAGCACTCGCTTATGAAAGCACTGGGGTGCCCAGCTTGACCGGTTTCCTTACGTGGATGGAAACAGACGATCTGGAGGTCAAACGCCAGATGGAAAGCCAAGGTGACCGCATTCGCGTGATGACGGTACATGGTGCGAAAGGGCTGGAAGCACCCATCGTCATTCTGCCTGATACCGCCAAGCGCGATATTCAGGTGAAGCAGGAACTGTTACCGGCCAACAACCATCTGATCTGGAAGACCCCAGCAAAAACATCCGCACCTTCGGTCGTCGCCTTACGGGATGCGGTGATCGCGAAACAGGCCCGCGAACGGATGCGTCTGCTTTACGTTGCCATGACGCGTGCCGAAAAGTGGTTGATTGTCGGGGCTGCCGGCGACGTGGGCGAGGGGGACGCAAGTTGGTACAATATCGTTGCTGACGGGATGGCCCGGCGCGGTGACTATGATGCCAATTTGGGGGACATGCCGTTGCGGCGTGTATCAGAACTGGATTGGAATGCGTCCGACTTCATGACCCAAGAAACGGTCCCAACGGCAGTCGTTTCAACACCGGTTTTTGGTCCAATGCCGCAAACACTGCGCTCCACAACGATTGCACCATCAGAGCTGCGCGGTGCAAAAATCCTGCCCGGTGACCCGGCTGATCATGACGTCAAAGACGCGTTGGCGCGCGGAACTAAAATCCATCTGCTACTAGAGCATCTGCCAATGGCTGCACCCGAAGATCGGCGTATCTTGGGCATGCAATTGTTGCAAACGCAGGATACTGCGCTGATCGACGATGCAATTGCATTGATTGAAAAGCCCGCGCTTTCGTGGCTTTGGGACACGGATGCTTTGACAGAGGTTGTTGTCACCGCTGACGTCCCCAACCTTGGTCGCATTCACGGTGCAATCGACCGGTTGATTGTTGGTTCTGATAAGATCACCGCAATTGACTATAAATCCAACCGTCTTGTTCCTGACACACCCGAACAGACGCCAATCGGTCTACAACGCCAACTGGCTGCCTACGACATTGCCTTGCGTCAGATCTATCCAGATCACAGCATCACAACGGCTATTTTATGGACACATACCGGCAGCCTGACAGTTTTGTCACAACAACATCTTCACGAAGCGCTGAACACGCTCGCAACATCTTGACCATCGGCGCAGGGGTTCCTAGTTTCGGTCTCCAATGAATTTTCGCCAAGGAGTAACCCAATGGCAACCGTAGCAGTCACAGACGCAACTTTTGACGCCGAAGTCCGCAATTCCGACATCCCCGTCGTCGTGGATTTTTGGGCGGAATGGTGCGGCCCATGCAAACAGATCGGCCCCGCTCTGGAAGAGCTGTCAGCCGAGATGGAAGGCAAGGTTAAAATCGTCAAAGTGAACGTGGACGAGAACCCCAACTCACCGGCACAAATGGGCGTACGTGGTATTCCTGCATTGTTTGTCTTCAAGGACGGCGAAGTCGTCTCAAACAAGGCGGGTGCAGCACCGAAAGCGGCCATTCAAGGCTGGATCGAAGAGTCGATCTAAGCTTCCGAAATTTGTATGACATAGGGCGTCTTTTCGGGCGCCCTTTTTCGTTCACACCGGCCAGCCATGATTGCGCAAAACCGTCGTAATTCTTTTCTTCGCCTCGGGGCGGCCTGCATTGATCGACCGCACCTGCAAGAACCAATACAAATAGGCTGCATAATCAGGCGAATGGTTCTTAACCCGGCGAAAGGCCGTTTCAACGCCAATATCTGCTACATTCAGCGCGATATGATGAAAGTCGGACTTGCCGAACAAGATCAGCGGCTTGCCAAAAAAATAGCCTTCTAGCCCCACGGCGGAATTTTGGGTCACGATGTAATCGCAGTTTTGCAGATAGCGGGGTGAGCTTTCCGCTTTGATCATCAACCGATCTTCTTCGGTCAGCAAATCCTCCAGCGCGCGCCGTTCTTCGGCGCTGTAGCTTTCGTTTGGATGAAGCGTGACGACAACTTGTCGGGTTGTGTCTTGGTCAAGAACGGTTCTGACCATTTCAATAGGGCTACAGGTCTGAAATGATCGTTGCCGCAAGATCTGACCTTGCAAGGGAACATAGACAAAGCCGTCAGCGCGGGCGTTCTTCGGTGCATCTTCAAACAGGCGCTGCCGCCAGAAGCGATAGAAGTTCACCGCCTTGCGTGTATCGACCGTTCGCAGGTCGAATGCATCCTGCGCAACCGGCCAGTCCCAGCGTTCAGCTTCTTTTTCGATATGCCAGAACGGGTAGATATATGTTTTGCGAAAGGTCAGACCGCGCGCATTGGCAGGCGGGTCCATCAGGTAAAGGCCGCGCCCCGGACGCGTCATCGCCCGCAGCCGCGCCAGATCATCATCACCATCAAACGCAACCTCTAGCCCGGCGGCCATCAGAACGTCACCCACCTTCTTGATGAAGTTGTGCTTCCCACGCTCCGCCTGTTTGCGCAGATGGGGCGGCAGGTAGAAAGTGACAGTATCGCGCGTGCTCATATGTTGGACGCTAGCCTTGCCAAGTGCCGTGAACAACCCGTGCGGGGTTGTTTGCCCAGCATCGCCCCGCCATATATGCATCAGCGACAAGGAGCGACTGATGGCAAGTGAAGAATTCCCCGGCTGGCATGGCACCACAATCATTGGCGTCCGCAAAGGTGGGCAGGTGGTCATCGCAGGTGACGGGCAGGTTAGCCTTGGTCAAACTGTTATCAAAGGCACCGCCCGCAAAGTGCGCCGCTTGTCCCCGGGCGGGCAGGATGTGATCTGTGGCTTTGCCGGATCAACCGCAGATGCCTTTACCTTGCTTGAGCGTCTTGAAAAGAAACTTGAGGCGACACCGGGACAGTTGGCCCGCGCATCTGTTGAATTGGCCAAGGACTGGCGCACCGACAAATACCTTCAAAAGCTCGAAGCGATGTTGATCGTCAGTGATGGGTCTGAGTTGTTTGTCATTACCGGCGCAGGTGATGTGCTGGAACCCGAGCATGATATCGCGGCCATCGGATCAGGCGGAAACTACGCCTTGGCCGCTGGCCGCGCGCTCATGGATACCAAGAAAAACGCTGAAACCATTGCGCGCGAAGCAATGGCGATTGCGGCGGACATCTGTGTTTACACCAACGGCAACCTGACAGTTGAGGCGATCAAAGCATGATCGAACGCGATGATCTCAAAGCTGCCGTTGGCAGTGGCTTGATCAATGAAAAGCAGGCCGCGGGGCTGATCAGCCTGTCCGACAGCCGCCGCGGCGCGCGGGAAAACCTGAACCCCGGCGATGAACCTTTTGAGCTGTTCAAAGGGTTCAACGAAATTTTCATCGTGATTGGGTTGCTGATCCTCTCGATGGGATGGTGGGGTGTTGTCGCGCTCGCGCTTGGTGACGAAATCGTAAATCTGCAAGACTATGCAATGTGGGTCACTTTGATTGGCGCAGGTATCCTGTGGCTTTTATCCGAATATTTTGTCCACAAACGCAGGATGGTCGCCCCAGCCATTGCGCTATCGATCATGTTCGCGGCAAACGCGGCCTTTGGCTTTACCGCCGTGATGTCAGAACCATTTATGATCGCGCAGAACGACTATACCAGCATTCCATTGCCGCTGCTTTTGGCGACGCTCGCGATTTTCGTTTATTGGTGGCGTTTCCGCGTGCCGTTTGCGATGGCAATGATCGCCGTGGGGCTTTTCATTGTTGCAATTGTCTACACTGGCAGTCGCAGCGGACGTATCGAAGATTTCAGCGAATTGTTCCTCCTTTCTGCGGGCGGACCATTCGCATGGATCACGCTTGTTCTGGGTCTTCTTGTTTTTGCCGTCGCGATGATGTTCGACATGAGCGACCCGCACCGCGTGACCCGCAGATCGGCCAACGGTTTTTGGCTTAATGTGATTGCCGCCCCTGCGTTGGTGAACACGATGGCGCTGTCGCTTTTGGATCAGAACAGCAACGCGATCCTTCTTGGGGTCCTGCTTCTCTTTGCGGTTGTTGCAATTGTCATCGACCGCCGGTCGTTCCTGATCGCGGCGATTGGTTACATCGTGGTCCTGGCTGCAACTGTTTTTGATGGTGACGGGGCCGCGCTGACCGTGTTGGTCCTTGGCGTCGTTCTTCTTCTTCTTGGCGCGTTTTGGGAACGTATTCGGGCGCGCGTTCTGCGCCTGATGCCCGGCTTTATCCCGCTACACCGCCTTCCACCTTCCCAAGTTTGAAAGTTAGTATGACTGATCTCACCCCCCGCGAAATCGTCTCGGAACTCGACCGGTTCATTATCGGCCAAAAGGACGCCAAGCGCGCCGTCGCCGTGGCGCTACGCAACCGCTGGCGGCGCAAACAATTGGGCGATGATCTGCGGGATGAGGTTTATCCAAAGAACATTCTGATGATCGGGCCCACAGGCGTCGGTAAAACTGAAATCTCGCGCCGTCTGGCAAAGCTGGCGCGCGCGCCGTTTCTGAAGGTTGAAGCCACGAAATTTACCGAGGTGGGTTACGTCGGCCGTGACGTCGAACAGATCATCCGCGATCTGGTAGATACAGCGATCATCGACACCCGCGAACATATGCGCGAAGATGTAAAGGCCAAAGCACGCGCCGCAGCAGAGGATCGTGTCATCACCGCTGTTGCAGGCACTGATGCCCGCGACGCCACGCGCGACATGTTTCGCAAGAAACTCAAGTCCGGCGAGTTGGACGACACGATCATCGAACTTGAACTAACTGACAATTCGAACCCTATGGGCGGTTTCGAAATCCCCGGTCAGCCCGGCGCAGGTATGGGCGGCATGATGAACCTTGGCGATCTGTTCGGTAAGGCGATGGGGGGCGCACTGTCAAAAAACAAATGACCGTCGCGGACAGCTATGAAGCGCTGATTGCCGATGAAGCTGATAAGCTGCTCGATGATGAAACCGTCACCAAAGCAGCTCTTGAAGCGGTTGAACAGAACGGCATCGTTTTCCTGGATGAAATCGACAAAGTCTGCGCCCGTGCCGATGCCCGTGGTGCCGATGTGTCGCGCGAAGGCGTGCAGCGTGATCTTCTGCCATTGATCGAAGGAACCACCGTGTCCACCAAACATGGGCCGATCAAAACGGACCATATCCTGTTCATCGCGTCCGGCGCGTTCCACGTGGCGAAACCCTCGGACCTGTTGCCAGAACTACAAGGCCGCTTGCCCATCCGGGTTGAACTGCGCGCCCTGACCGAAGATGACTTTGTGCGCATCCTAACCGAAACGGACAATGCGCTGACCC
The DNA here is from genome assembly GCF_055693545.1 of Yoonia sp. JB2-21. Classification (NCBI taxonomy): domain Bacteria; kingdom Pseudomonadati; phylum Pseudomonadota; class Alphaproteobacteria; order Rhodobacterales; family Paracoccaceae; genus Yoonia; species Yoonia sp. JB2-21. Next base: position 1,814,239 of record NZ_JBVFUC010000001.1, on the reverse strand, counting down.
TGCAATACTCGGCCCTGATGAAAACCGAAGAGGTGACCGTGACCTTCACCAACGATGGCATCAAGGCACTGGCCAAGATCGCGGCAGAAGTAAACGAATCCGTGGAAAACATCGGTGCGCGCCGCCTTTACACCGTAATCGAGCGAGTGTTCGAAGATTTATCTTTCAACGCACCCGACCGGGCCGGCGACGAGATCGCGATTGATGCGGCATTCGTCGAAGAACATCTGGGCGAGTTGTCACGGTCAACGGATGTCAGCCGCTACGTGTTGTAACGGGTGCTTAGGCTTAGACGATATCCTGCGGTGATCGTGCTTTTCTTTGCTGGGATGCTCACTGTTATCTTTGCCTACGCGACGCTAAATCTGTTCCAGATGTCGATGGCCAATATCCGTTTCTTAAGGGAATTTGGGTGGACCGCTGTAATGGAAGGCGGCTTGGTTCAGTTTCTTCAGATCATCGCCAGCGCCTTCGTTGCTTTAGTGAGCTACATCGGTTTCAAAATCTGCGAGAGCGAACTCGTTCACCGATATCACACTTGGCAAAACAAGTGATTTAGGGGTTCCAACCACGACGGTCCCGGATCATCAAAGCCGGATGACCCAACCGCCCGGATACCTCCGCTTCATCCGCGAAAACATGCCCTTTCTCGCGACAGGCGCTTTGCTGTCGTTCCTGTCGAGCTTTGGGCAAACCTTTTTCATATCTATCTTTGGTGGAGAAATCCGCGAAGCTTATGGGCTGTCGAATGGCGACTGGGGGTTGATCTATATGATCGGGACCGGCGCCTCGGCTGCATTAATGGTTTTTGCTGGCGGGCTCGCAGACAGGTTCCGGGTCCGCACACTGGGAATTGTCGTGATCCTGATGCTGGCATCAGCCTGCCTGTTTATGGCCTTCAATGCCGTAGCAGCATTGCTGCCTTTGGTCATCTTTGCGCTGCGTTTCACCGGGCAAGGCATGACGACCCATGTGGCGACTGTCGCGATGGCGCGGTGGTTCATTGCGACACGGGGGCGCGCGCTGGCGGTGGCATCCTTTGGCTTCATGCTGGGTGAAGCAACGCTACCGCTGACAATGGTATGGCTGAAATCCATGATTGATTGGCGGACACTCTGGATTTGCTTTGCGGGCTTTTGTGTCGTGGCTTGCTTTGTCCTTTATCGTCTGTTGCGGTTGGAACGCACACCGCAGTCAATGGCGGACACAACACAATCGACCGGCATGGGTGGCAAGCATTGGACGCGCAGGGATGCTCTGCGGCATCCGCTGTTTTGGGCGATGATCCCAGCGGTGATGTCCTTTTCCGGCTTTGGAACTGCCTTTTGGTTCCACCAGGTCCACTTTGCCGAAATCAAAGGCTGGTCACATCTGGCACTGGTATCCGTTTTCCCACTTGGAACATGCATGCTTGCGCTCTCGACCATCGGGTATGGCTGGGCGATTGACCGCTTTGGCGCAGCCCGGCTTTTGCCCATCTACCTTATCCCCTTAGTCATCGCATTCATCCTGCATTGGTACGCCCCATCACTGGGGTGGACCGCATTGGCGGTTGTCCTGATGGGAACGGCGGGCGGCGGACAAGCAACCTTGCTCAACGCTTGCTGGGCCGAATTTTACGGCACTAAACATATCGGTGCTATCAAATCAGCGGCGGCCGCGCTGATGGTGCTTGGCTCTGCAATCGGACCGGGCCTCAGCGGTTGGTTGATTGACAGGGGTGTGGGGTTCGAGGTGCAGCAATTGGGCTATGCCGCTGTTTTTGCTTTTGCAGCGCTGATCCTCATCATCCCAACAAGAAAAGCGCGCGCAGTCCTAGCGGCGTCGGCGTAAATAGACATAGTACGCACCATGTCCACCATGTTTGAGATGCGCTGGCGTGACCTGCAATATGGCCTGCGACAATGGGGGCAAAGCCAACCATTGCGGCACTTGGTGCCGTAAAACACCGTGCCGTGTTGGGATCGGACCACCATTGTCGCGATCTTTGCCTTTGCCGGTAATAACCAGAACAAGACGGCGGCCCAGCGACTGCGACGCAAGGATGAATGAAACCAGCGCAGGATGCGCCTCGGCCATCGTCATGCCGTGCAGGTCGATCCGGGCCTCGGGCTTTAACTTGCCGCGTTTCATCTTACCAAATGATTTACTGTCCATATTCACGGGTGCCGCGGCCAACCTGTCAACAAGGGGACGCATGACATCATGCGGTCGACCGGCATTTGTCTTTTCGCCAACACGGAAATCGGGCATCGGGGTGCGCGCAACAACCGGTTTTTTGGGTGCAGAGACCACATCCGGTGCAACTGTCTCTTTTCTGGGGTGCAATGGGGTTGCTCGTTCGGCAACCCGGTCCCATAGCGCTCGTTCATCGGCCGACAGGTGACGTGGCTTGCGCATCAGTCCGCTGAAACCACATGTCGGTGGGCCATTGTCGCAGGCATCAATACAACCATACGACCGCCATCCTTGATCTTGCCTGCTTCCAATCCCGCGTCCGCCCCGGTGCCAAAGAAAATGTCAGCGCGTTGTGCGCCTTTGATGGCTGATCCGGTATCCTGCGCGATCATCAGCCGGTTCATCGGTTCAGCACCTTCTTTTTCTATCCAGACAGGGGCGCCTAATGCGACATATGCAGGATCAACCGCGATGGTTCGACCTTGGGTGATTGATCGGTTCATCGCGCCAAGCGGACCAAGCTCTGCTGGCACTTCGCTGACTTCGCGAAAGAACACGTAGCTTTCATTTTCCCACAACAACGCCCGACCTTCTTTGCGGTTCTCGCGGACCCAGTTGCGGATTACGGCGGCGGATACCTGATGTCGTTCAAAGATTCCCCGATTAACCAGCGCCATACCAACCGACGAATAATTGCGACCATTCTTTCCGCCATAACCGACGCGCATCATACTGCCGTCAGGTAGGCTGATCCGGCCGGACCCTTGCACCTGCAAAAAGAACAAGTCGACCGGATCCGTGAGCCAAGCAAGTTCAAGACCACGCCCCGCCAATGGCTGGTCTTCATCGATTTCGCGACGGGTAAAGTATGGCTCTCCGCGGACCAAATCGTCCGGGACACTGTAGATTGGATAACGGTAGGCATCACCACGCTCGCGCGAACCGGGCAGCTCCGGTTCAAAGTAGCCGGTGAATAGCATCGGCTCGCCATCTTCTATCAGTACAGGGCGAAAGAACTTTTCAAAAAAGCCACGCGGTTCAGGGTTTGTTTTCGCATACTCACACAAAATCCCCCATTGCCTGTCATCCATATCGCGGCAGGTACTTGTGAAAACATCAAAAGCGGCCTGATGATCATCATCCTGCCACCCCCGTAAGTCGTCAAAAGACAGCTGGGTATAGGTTGGTTCAGCCACAGCAGCGCCTGCAAGTGTCAATGAAATGGCAAGACGCCAAACCCAATTCCGGATCATTCGCCTGTGGCAACAAGCCGCCAGTTTGGATCGCCTGCATCCATCTTGCGTGCGAAAGTCCATGTGTCTTTCTGGCGCTTGATCTCGGTCTCGCTGCCTTCGATGATATCGCCGGCCTTGTCACGTACCACTGATGTCATCTCGCTCTTGAAGCGGACCGAAATCTCGCCCTCTTTCGAGACTTCATCAAACACAGCTTCTGTCAGTGTCATGTCACTGATCCCGATGAACTTCGCTTCAATCGTCAGGCCCTGACGCTGCCGTTCATCAACAACAGAGGCAAACGCTTCATATACATCTTCTGATATGAAGGGAACGATGCTGTCCAGATCACCGTTTTCAAACGCCATCAGGATCATTTCATATGCGCCACGGGCCCCACCAAGAAATTCGCTGACATTAAACGAAGGATCGGTCCGCTTCATCGCGCCCAGCGCTTTTGCTGAATCAGAATCTTCATCAACATGATCTGTGATATCCAGATCAGGCCCACCTTCGATCACATCAAAATCGGGCTTGCCAATACGGCTGGCAGGTTCCGGGCGCGCCACATTTGGCTTTTCAAAACCTTCGCGCGTGCCAAGCACACCGCGCAGGCGCAAAATCAGGAACACAGCGATGCCAGCAAGCACCAAAAGCTGGATGAGCGAAGAATTCATTGTGACCTCTTATCGGGGAAGGCATGGAAACATGCCCCTTCGCCTCTTATGTAGGTCAGGGGTAGGGCCAAGTCCACCTTACCCCCGAAACTGTTATGAAAGGCCTGCAACATGTGGCTGCTTCTTGCGTTTATCGCGGTTCCGATGATCGAAATCGCACTGTTCATCCGGGTTGGCGGCTTCATCGGCATCTGGTGGACATTGCTCATCGTTCTTCTGACAGCAGTTGCCGGGTCTTATCTGGTACGTAACCAAGGCCTGCGCGAACTTGGCAATCTACAAAGATCGTTTTCCGAGTTGCAGGACCCGACAGAGCCTTTGGCGCATGGCGCAATGATCCTGTTCGCCGGTGCGCTTCTACTTACTCCGGGTTTCTTCACAGATGTTGTTGGCTTGTCCCTTTTGGTTCCGGGCATCAGACGCGCAGCATTTGTCTGGGCAAAATCAAAGGTGAAGGTAAAACATTTTGAAATGGGTGCGGGGCCAACTGAACGTCCTCAGCAAACGGGTGACCGGGTCATTGATGGCGATTTCGAAGATGTCACGCCGCGGAAAAACGGTACTCAGGGCCCATCAGAGTGGACCCGGGATTGAGCCTGCGCATCTAGGCTGCTAGGAACGCGAGAACCTTATTTAACTGGAGCAGTTTCCAATGACCGACACCCCTGAAAACGGTGCAGCAGCCCCCGCGGCAGCCCCCCAAATTACCAGCCGCGTTCTGGCCCAATATATCCGCGATATGTCTTTCGAAAACATCCTCGCGCAGAAGGGCGTATCAGGTGATGCGCAACCCGAAATTCAGGTGCAGGTGAATTTGGATGCGCGTAAGCGCAAGACGGACAACCAGTACGAGGTGATCACGAAACTGAACATCACCAGCAAGACGAAGGAAAAAGGCGATCCACTTTTTGTGCTCGAGCTTGAATATGCGGGCGTTTTCCACGTCGAAGGTGTGCCAGAAGATCAGATGCACCCCTACCTGCTGATCGAATGCCCGCGTATCACATTCCCATTTGTGCGCCGCATCGTCAGTGACGTGACACGGGACGGTGGCTTTCCGCCACTGAACCTTGAAACGATTGATTTTCTTGCACTTTACCGTTCAGAACTCGCGCGTCGTGCCGAGGCCGAGAAGGCAAAAGACCAAGTAAACTAAACCAAGATCAGTTTTTCCAAAGAACGCCGTCGCCCAACTGCTCAAGAAAAGCGGCATGGGCGGCGGCTTCTTCTTTGTCAGCTTCGATGGCAGGGGTTGTGGGCGCGCTGTCGGGCGCCAGGCATCTGGTTGACCATCAGCAGATCGGCTTTGACTGTCAGCGGCCAGTGCAAAATCTGGCTGGCGACCACCAATCAGTTCCAAGTACACTTCGGCCAGAATTTCACTATCAAGTAAGGCGCCGTGCAAGGTGCGCGAGCTGTTATCAATCCCAAATCTACGACAAAGCGCGTCGAGTGACGCCGGCGAACCCGGGAACTTTCGCCGTGCAATCGCAAGCGTATCAACCGCCTGATCCATCGGTAGAAGTGGCCGGTTAAGCCAGCCAAGTTCTGCATTGAGAAACTTCATGTCAAAGGCGGCGTTGTGGATCACCAGTTTCGCGTCACCGATGAAATCAACAAAATCCTGCGCGATATCCTTGAACAGTGGCTTGTCACGCAAAGTTTCCTGCCCGGGTTTGGGGTCTTGCGGCGGCTCTAACAAGTCTGGCCCAATCCCGTGGACGCCAAAGGCCTCGGCAGGCATGGATCTTTGAGGGTTGATATATTGATGATAGGTCCGACCAGTTGGAACATGGCCCATCAGCTCAACCGCACCAATTTCAACGATGCGGTCGCCTTCATGCGGTTCAAATCCGGTGGTTTCCGTATCAAGAACAATTTCACGCATTTGGCTACCTTTTGAGTTCTGCGATCAGTTCTCGCACGGCTTTTCGGGTGGCGTCCAGTGTCAGGGTTTCAATGATATGATCTGCACGATCGCATTTTTCCTGATTTGGCATTTGGCGATCAAGAATAAGGTCAAACTGCGCTTCGGTCATATCCGGTCGGGCTAAAACACGAGCCTTTTGAATATCTGGCGGAACGCTGACCACAAGAATCGATGATAGCCACTGTTGGGCATTTGTTTCGAAAAGCAGCGGGATATCGAACAGGATGAGTGGATCATCGTACCGCGCAATAAAGGCCGCACGACTTTTTGCTACCAGCGGATGCACGATAGCCTCCAATTTGCCCATAACGCTGAGGTCATCCGCTATCATTTGCTTCAGAAGGCTACGGCTGACGGCACCGTCTACAATGGCTTCTGGTAAAGCTGCCTGAATTGCAGGAACAGCGTCGCCACCTTTCGCATAAAGGTCGTGAACCGTCGCATCAGCATCCCAAACCGGAACACCTTCATCACGAAACATGTTCGCTGTCGTGGATTTTCCCATCCCAATGGAACCGGTTAATCCTAACAGATGTGTCATGACAGAACGGCCTGTCTGGTCGCATCGTCAACATCTGGGCGTTGTCCAAACCAGCGCTCAAAGCCTGGGACGCCTTGATGCAACAACATCCCTAGCCCGTCGACAGTCGTACATCCTTTGTCCTGGGCTGCGTTCAGGAACGCTGTGCGAAGTGGATTATAGACGATGTCGGTCACAACAGCGGACGGCTGCAATGCATCCAGCGATACCTTGAATTCTTGCGCGCCAGTCATGCCAAGGGATGTTGTGTTGATGACCGTATTTGCATCTTCAAGCATTTGGTCGGCTTGCACCCAGTCAACAACACTGACGCGGGCACCGAAATCGGCGCGCAAAGCTTCGGCCTTGGGGCGGGTGCGGTTCGACAGGATGATTTCCGGTACACCAGCATCAGCAAGGGCGACAATCACGGCGCGGGCAGCACCGCCCGCCCCGAAAATCGCGGCCGGACCTGCTTTTGGTTCCCAGTCCGGCGCACCTTGTCGCAGATTGGCCATGAACCCGTAACCATCTGTGTTATCTGCAAAAATACGACCGTCTTCTTTAAAGATTAGCGTATTCGCTGCACCGATGAGCGTCGCGCGATCCGTGATATGATCAGCAAATTGCATAACACTGACCTTATGCGGCAATGTTACATTTGCTCCGATAAAACCCTTCTTGGGGAGTTCACGCAGCGTTCTTTCCAAAGTATCTTCGGTTACCTTGAGCGCGGTATACTCGCCTTGGATACCGTAACGGTTCAGCCAATAGCTGTGAAGTTTGGGAGAAAGGGAATGGCTGATCGGATTACCGATCACACCGGCGCGGAGCAGACTGTTCATGCGCGCAATGTTCCGCGAAGTGTGAGGTATGACAAGAGTTCCAAGAGTGGGAGACCAAGAACATTAAAATAATCTCCTTCAATGCGTGTAAAAAGTCGCACTCCTTCTTCCTCAAGCTTATAGGCCCCAACGGAATGACGGATGCTGTCCCAGTTTCGGGCGACATAGTCGGCTAGATAATCGTCAGACGCGGCGCGCATGTGCAGGCGAACAATCCCAACATGACGCCAAAGCGGTTTGCCATCACCGTAGATGACGGCAGCTGATAAAAGGTGGTGTTTTTGGCTGCGCAATACCTTGAGTTGTGCCAGAGCATCATCAGGTGTTTTTGGTTTGTTGAAGATGTCCTGCCCAAGTGCGAGAATTTGGTCGCAACCGATAACAAGTGCCAGAGGGTGGCGCGACGCCGTGCGTTGGGCTTTCATTTCTGCCAAAGTGTCAGCAATATCACGGGGAGACGCGTGTTCAGCCTGAAGCGAGGCACGAATGGCCTCTTCGTCGATGCGAGCCGCGGAAACATCAAATTTGACGCCAGCATTTCGGAGTAGTTGTGCACGTATTTCTGAGCCAGAGGCGAGGATGATCTGTTCTGTCATGTGGATAACCTTTGGGACAAACTATGTGTCGCGTGGCGGGTGATTTTGGGCATATCTAGCACGTTGGAGCGAACAGGGTAGAAGATCGATATTCCAGGCGGTGTCATGTATCATTTTCCACGGTGGGTATGCATAACTTTGCTTTGTGGAAGAATCGGGGTGTTTGACGAGTCAATATGACATCTAGCGACTTTTAGTTTTTGCATTCTTCATATAAATTATTGATTTCATTATACTAATAGTACTTCTGCAGGGATTGAACAATATTGATTGGTTCATTGACCCTTGGGATAAGTCTGAGGATCAATAAACAACCCACAGAAAATCGACTGACAAACAACAACATCATCTTTTCTTTCTTTCTATATTTATTAAGGAAGAGAAGAGCGATGAGAGTGAGGGCACATGGTAGAATTTTTGAACAGCATTTATCCCTGGATCAAAGCGCTGCATATCATGGCAGTGATCGCGTGGATGGCCGGTTTGTTCTATCTGCCAAGATTGTTCGTCTATCACGCCGAACGTGCGACGACGGGATCGGAGCTGGATCACACGTTTCAGGTGATGGAAGAAAAGCTGTTACGGGTCATTATGAACCCGGCAATGATTGTGGCCTGGATCGCTGGGTTGATTATGATCGGTTTGGGTGCCTTTGATTGGGGTGCTGTCTGGTCGTGGGTCAAGCTTGGATCCGTTCTTCTGATGACCGGGGCACACGGGTGGATGAGCGCCCGGCGCAAAGAGTTTGCGGCGGGAACAAATACGCGGACGGGGCGAACGTATCGGTTGTTCAATGAGGTGCCGACTGTGCTGATGTTGCTGATCGTTGTGGCGGTGGTTGTGCGGCCATTTTGAGTAGCAATTGACTCTGGGCACTAGCTTACCTATTTGTGACGTCGCTTCCCGGCCGGGAAAGCGATTTTCCATTCCTAGTCGAAAAGATGCCAGTAGTGATGCTGGCAGCGGATTTATTGATGACACAGCACCGTCTGAACCTTGCTGATCTGAAGGCGCAAAGCCCGAAGGATCTTTTGTCTCTGGCTGAAGAGCTAGAGATCGAGAACGCCTCTACCATGCGGAAGGGCGACATGATGTTCGCCATCCTGAAAGAGCGGGCGGATGAAGAGTGGATCATCGGCGGTGACGGTGTTTTGGAAGTCCTGCAGGATGGGTTTGGTTTCCTGCGATCACCTGAGGCGAACTATCTGCCTGGCCCAGACGACATTTATGTATCGCCTGACATGATCCGTCAGCATTCTTTGCGGACGGGTGACACGGTGGAAGGTGTCATGAAGGAGCCAAACGACAGCGAACGGTATTTTGCTTTGACCTCGGTTGAAACGATCAACTTTGAGGAACCAGAGAAGGCCAAGCACAAGGTGGCCTTTGACAACCTGACGCCGCTCTATCCAGATGAGCGGTTGAATATGGAAGTGGCTGATCCAACGGTGAAGGACCGGTCTGCGCGGATCATTGATCTTGTATCGCCGATTGGGAAAGGTCAGCGATCTTTGATCGTGGCACCGCCGCGGACGGGTAAGACGGTTCTGTTGCAAAACATCGCCAACTCTATCGAGCAGAACCACCCGGAATGTTATTTGATCGTTCTGCTGATTGATGAACGACCCGAAGAAGTTACGGACATGCAGCGGTCTGTGAAGGGTGAGGTTGTGTCGTCGACTTTTGACGAACCGGCGACACGGCACGTAGCTGTTTCCGAGATGGTGATTGAGAAGGCCAAGCGCCTGGTCGAGCATAAGCGGGATGTTGTGATCTTGCTGGATTCGATCACGCGATTGGGTCGGGCATTTAACACGACTGTTCCGTCATCTGGTAAGGTCTTGACCGGTGGTGTGGATGCCAACGCGCTGCAACGGCCAAAGCGGTTCTTTGGTGCGGCACGAAACATTGAAGAAGGTGGATCACTGACCATTATCGCGACTGCCCTGATTGATACTGGTAGCCGTATGGATGAAGTGATCTTTGAAGAATTCAAAGGGACGGGTAACAGCGAAATCGTGTTGGATCGCAAGGTGGCTGACAAACGAGTGTTCCCGGCAATGGACATTCTTAAGTCCGGCACCCGGAAAGAAGAGTTGTTGGTGGATAAAGGCGATTTGGCGAAAACTTACGTGTTGCGTCGGATTCTGAATCCAATGGGGACAACGGATGCGATTGAATTCCTGATTGGGAAGCTGAAGCAGACCAAGACAAACTCTGATTTCTTCGACTCAATGAACACGTAACTTATTGTTATAAAACAATGGGTTAAGATATGGATACAGTCTTTGCACTCGCGACTGCTCAGGGGCGCGCTGGCGTTGCTGTTGTTCGGTTGTCGGGACCTGCTGCCGTTTCAGCCGTAAAGCGACTGTGTGGTGATGTCCCAGTCAATCGTGGGCTTCGTACGCTGCGTGATGGATGCGGTATGCTTTTGGATGAAGCGCTGATCTTGCGCTTTCCAGATGGAAAAAGTTTTACCGGGGAAGAGGTTGTAGAGCTTCAACTTCATGGGAGCCCGGCAATTGTGAAAGCTGTTCTACAGGTGCTGTCCGATACTCCGGGATTGCGGCATGCAGAAGCGGGAGAATTCACGCGCCGTGCACTGGAGAACGGCAAGCTGGATTTGGCGGAGGTGGAAGGCCTTGCTGATCTGATTGACGCAGAGACCGAGAGCCAACGTAGGCAGGCCGTACGTGTATTCTCTGGCGCGTTGGGGGATTTGGCGAATAGCTGGCGAGAAAAGCTGATCCGTGCGGCGGCATTGATAGAGGCGACCATTGATTTTGCTGATGAGGATGTCCCCGTCGATGTGAGCCCCGAGGTCATGGATTTGATAGATGTCGTGAGCACAGAGATGCATCGGGAGGCGGACGGTGTGCGTATTGCTGAGCGTGTGCGAGACGGGTTCGAGGTGGCGATCATAGGTGCGCCGAACGTGGGGAAGTCGACGCTTTTGAATCGGCTTGCTGGCCGGGACGTGGCGATTACATCAGAGATAGCGGGTACGACACGTGATGTAATCGAGGTGCAAATGGATCTGGATGGCCTGCCGGTGACGATGCTGGACACTGCGGGATTACGCGAGACTGACGATGTGATTGAAGGGATGGGTGTCGCGAAGGCAAAGGAACGAGCATCGCAGGCCGACCTACGGGTGCACCTTATGTTGTTAGAAACTGATGAATGGCCACATGATATTGATGAAGATGACATTCTTGTCAGGGCGAAGGCCGATCTTGTCGATACAGATGAGCTGGCTGTGTCTGGGGTTACAGGTGCGGGTATTGATGCGCTTATCGCCGAAATTTCAAATCGTCTGAGTGCGAAGGTGGCGCGCGTTGGTGTAGCGATGCGAGAACGGCACAGGACTGCAATGATCATTGCGATTGAACACCTGAAAGCAGCCAACGATGGCTTGACGTCGGATATTGGCATGGCGGATTTGATTGCAGAAGACTTGCGGACTGCGATCCGGGCTGTAGATAGCATCGTTGGGCGTGTTGATGTAGAACATGTTCTCGACGAGATTTTTAGCAGCTTCTGTATCGGCAAGTAGGAGTGTTTCACGTGAAACATCAGGACTATGACGTGATAGTAATTGGGGGCGGCCATGCCGGCGCAGAGGCTGCCCATGCTGCCGCGCGTATGGGTGTGCGGACTGCTCTATTAACACTCACACGCGAGATCTATTGGTGTTATGTCATGCAATCCGGCCATTGGGGGATTGGGTAAAGGGCACCTTGTCCGCGAGATTGACGCGCTAGACGGTGTGATGGGCCGAGTTGCTGACAAGGCTGGTATCCAGTTTCGCTTGCTGAACCGCAAAAAGGGTCCAGCAGTGCAGGGGCCGCGTGCTCAATCTGATCGGCAGATTTATCGAACAGAGATGCAAGCCGAACTATCAGCGTTGAAAAACTTGAGCATTGTTGAAGGCGAAGCGGTTGATTTGTTGATGGATGGTCAGCATGTCAGCGGCGTTATAACGCGTGATGGCGGCCAAATCACCGCTGGCAGCGTCATTCTGACAACGGGTACATTCCTGCGTGGTGTCATCCACATAGGTGATGTTTCCCGACCAGGTGGGCGCATGGGCGAGGATCCATCAATTAAGATGGCAGAACGGCTGGATAGCTTTGCACTGCCTCTTGGTCGGCTAAAGACGGGAACACCACCGCGCTTGGACGGTCGCACAATCGCTTGGGATCGGTTGGAGGTTCAGCTGAGTGACGACGATCCTGTACTATTTTCCTTCTTGTCCAAAGGTGTTTTCGCGCCGCAAATTGACTGCGGCATCACGCACACCAATGAAAAGACGCATGATATCATTCGGGCAAATTTGGATCGGTCCGCGATGTATGGTGGGCATATCGATGGCGTCGGTCCCCGGTACTGTCCGTCAATCGAGGACAAGGTTGTACGGTTCGCGGACAAAACATCTCATCAGATATTCTTGGAACCAGAAGGGGTGAATGATCACACCGTCTATCCTAACGGGATATCGACATCCTTGCCGGAAGATGTCCAGATTGACTATGTGCAATCGATCTATGGTCTTGAAAATGCACAGATAATTCAGCCAGGCTATGCAATTGAATACGATTACGTCGACCCGCGGGCCTTGCGTGCGACGCTAGAGTTGCGGAACGTGGATGGGTTGTATCTCGCCGGGCAAATCAACGGCACGACGGGGTACGAAGAGGCCGCGGCGCAGGGTTTGGTGGCTGGATTGAATGCCGCGGCGCGGGCAAAGGGCAAGGATGACATTATCTTTAGTCGCCGCGAATCCTACATCGGCGTTATGATTGATGATTTGATCACCCGAGGTGTGTCGGAGCCATACCGGATGTTTACATCGCGCGCAGAGTTTCGGTTGTCTCTCCGCGCCGATAACGCCGACCAACGCCTGACGGAACGCGGCCGATACATTGGATGTGTGGGCGATGACCGTTGGGAACATCACAACGCCAAGATGGATCAGATTGATCAGGCAAGGAACCAGTTATCGTCAATAAGCCTTTCGGCGCGAGATATCTCAGGTCTTGGCATAAAGCTGAATGCAGATGGACCACGACGCACTGCCCTGCAGGCTTTGGAGTTAAGTGATTTTGATTTCGAACACCTCTACCTGCTTGATCAAGATGTTGATGGCATCACAGTCGAAGTACAACATCAGGTGAAACGTGATGCTCTTTATGCGCACTATATCGCAAGGCAGGAGCGGGACATCGCCGCGATGGAACGTGATGAGAAGCAGATTATCCCTGACGACATGGTGTATGAGGCTGTTGCTGGGCTCTCAAATGAGATTGTCCTGAAACTAAACACCACAAGACCGGCAACGATCGCGCATGCGAGCCGCATCGAAGGCATGACACCGGCCGCGCTTATGTTGATTATAAGTGCTTTGAAGCGCCATCAACAAGCCACAGGAACGTAGTCGATGACGTTAGAGATTGCTGGCATTGATGTTTCACGTGAAACAATGTCAGAATTGGAGGCTTTTGAAGCCCTCGTGGCAAAATGGACTCCAAAGATTAACCTTATCGCGCGGGGAAGCACTGACCAAATCTGGCACCGGCACATCGTTGATTCCGCCCAATTGTACCGATATGCACCGCAACACTATGAAAAATGGGTCGATATCGGGAGTGGTGGCGGGTTTCCCGGCATTGTTATGGCGATTCTTGGAAAGAGCGACAGACCAAATGCAAGATTCGTTTTGATTGAAAGCGATCAACGCAAGGCGACTTTCTTGCGAACCGCCGCCCGTGAACTGATCTTGCCAGTTGAGGTTATAGCAGAACGGATCGAGGCATCGCCACCACAGGGCGCAGATATTGTGTCAGCACGAGCTCTTACCGCATTATCTGGACTTCTTGGCCTGACGCATAGGCATTTGGATCCAAAAGGGGTCGCACTTTTGCATAAGGGGCGGCAGGTCAAACAAGAAGTTGCCGAAGCGCAAAAGAACTGGTCGTTTGACCTTGAAGATTATCCCAGTTTCACTGATCCTGAGGCCCGGATACTTGCCATTCAAAGGATCAATCGCATTGGCTGATAACGCAAAAACGGGTCCTGCCATTATCGCCATCGCGAACCAAAAGGGTGGCGTTGGCAAGACAACAACCACGATCAACCTTGGCGCAGCTTTGGCTGAACAAGGCAAGCGTGTTCTTTTATTCGATCTTGATCCGCAGGGAAATGCATCGACCGGTCTGGGTATTGATCACGATCAGCGCGAGGCTACGACATATGACCTTATCGCAGGCGACGTTAGTCTTAAGGATGCGATTAAAAAGACCGCTGTTGATCGCCTCAGCATCGTTCCTGCAACAACTGACCTAAGCTCTGCTGATCTGGAACTTATCGACAATGCAAAACGCAGTTTCCTTTTGCGTGATGTTTTGCGGAATGATGATGCGATGCTGATGGGGTTCGACTATATATTGATTGATTGCCCGCCATCTCTCAACATATTGACAGTAAATGCGATGGTTGCCGCGCATTCCCTTATCGTTCCTTTGCAAAGCGAATTCTTCGCGCTCGAAGGCCTATCGCAACTGATATTAACGGTCCGGGACGTACGCCAAACAGCAAACCCCGACTTGCGGATCGAAGGTATTGTTCTGACCATGTATGATGGCCGAAACAATCTGTCTTTGCAGGTCGAAGACGATGCACGCGAAAATATGGGCGATATGGTTTTCCAGACAGTCATTCCACGCAATGTACGTCTGAGCGAAGCACCATCATTCGCTGTTCCAGTCTTGAACTATGACAGCGGGTCCAAAGGTAGCCTGGCGTACCGGGCTCTCGCTGCTGAGCTTACCGAAAGAACAAAGAAAAAGAGGGCCGCATAATGGCGCGCAACACAAAGAAAGCACGCGGCCTCGGTCGTGGCCTTTCCGCTTTGATGTCGGATGTGGCTGCAGATGAAGCCCCAAAAACGCAACCGCAGCGTCCGGATCTCGTTGTGCCCATTGAGCAGGTGCAGCCTAATCCTGATCAACCGCGCCGTACCTTTGACGAAGATGCGTTAAACGACCTCTCCGCTTCGATCGCAGAAAAGGGCATCATTCAGCCTCTGATCGTGCGTCGATCGCCGGCTGATTCCGAGACATTCGAAATTGTTGCCGGTGAACGTCGCTGGCGGGCCGCCCAAAAGGCAAAGCTTCATGAAATCCCCGTCTTGGTGCGTGATTACAATGACACCGAGGTTCTTGAAATTGCGATCATTGAAAACATCCAACGGGCGGATCTAAACCCCGTCGACGAAGCCGCTGGATACAAGCAGTTGATGGATCGATTTGGTCATACACAAGATAAGCTTGCATCCGCGTTGGGCAAAAGCCGTAGCCACATCGCAAACCTGCTTCGCCTGTTGAACCTTCCAGAAGAGGTTCAACGCTATCTGATCTCGGGTCAATTATCTGCGGGCCATGCGCGTGCAC
Source organism: Yoonia sp. JB2-21 (assembly GCF_055693545.1). Taxonomy (NCBI): domain Bacteria; kingdom Pseudomonadati; phylum Pseudomonadota; class Alphaproteobacteria; order Rhodobacterales; family Paracoccaceae; genus Yoonia; species Yoonia sp. JB2-21. Next base: position 1,798,804 of record NZ_JBVFUC010000001.1, on the reverse strand, counting down.
TGGTCGGCCATGATAACGCTGTAGAGCTTGCGCGCGAGGTGATCCAAAGAAAACTCTCTGTGCGTGAAACCGAACAATTGGCCAAGAAGGGCCCGGCAATCAAAAGGCGATCTCTGCCCGGTGCGCCAGTTCCCAAAGATGCAGACACGGTACAGATTGAAAATGAACTCTCTGCAACGCTTGGGATGAAGGTCACGATTGATCATCCGGCGGGCGCAGATGGTGGCAAGATGGTGATTGGTTATAAATCACTTGATCAGCTTGATGATCTTTTGCGGGCGCTATCGGGCGGTTAGTCTTCGAGCAACGTCCGCAAAACCGCATTCAAGACAGGGTATCCTTTCGGCGTCAACCGCAGCGTGTCAGCGTCAGTCTCCACCATTCCAATATCTTTCAAGCCATTGATTTTATTAAGATAATTTTCACTTGAGAGTTGTGGAAACCGTGATCGCGATACACCTTCGCACAACCGCAGTCCCATCAATAAAAACTCTGAAAACTGATCATCCGACGACAAGCGTTCCCGGCACAAGTCACCATTGCCCGTCTGTCTTACCTGCGAAAGCCAACGTGCCGGTGCGCGCGGCGCCTCAGTGGCGTATCGCACAGATCCCAGTGTCAATCGACCATGCGCACCGGGCCCAATCCCAGCATAATCGCCGTACTGCCAATAGACCTTGTTGTGTGTGCTCTCACTTCCGGGGCGGGCATGGTTAGAAACCTCGTATCCCGCAAAACCTGCTTTTCCACAGACGTCCTGCGTCAACGCATACATATCCGCAGATATATCTTCATCCGGCAGACCACGCAGTTTGCCGGCGGCATACCGATCTCCAAAAGCTGTGCCATCTTCAATGGTCAATTGATAAAGCGACAGGTGATCCACAGCCAAATCAAGCGCTTGCTGCAGTTCCGCCCCCCATGCAGCCAGACTTTGGTTCTGCCGCGCATAAATCAGATCGAAGCTGACCCGATCAAAGACATCACGGGCAATATCAAAGGCTTGCATTGCCTCTGACGCTGTATGCAACCGACCCAAAGCCTTCAAGTCCGGATCGTTCAGCGCCTGAACCCCCATCGACACCCGATTTACCCCGGCATCGCGGTAACCGGCAAAACGACCGGCCTCAACTGATGTTGGATTCGCTTCCAACGTCACCTCAATATCGTTTGCGATAGTCCACGTTGCGCGCACTTTCGTTAAGATCGCGTCAACAACATCCGGATCCATCAAGCTGGGCGTGCCACCACCGAAAAACACAGATCGCAGCACGCGCCCCTGCGTTTCGGCACCGATACGATCAATCTCACTCAGATAGGCCGCAGCCCACGCGCGTTGATCAATATGGGCCACAACATGACTGTTGAAATCGCAATAGGGACATTTCGCCTGACAAAACGGCCAGTGGATATAAAGGCCAAAGCCCCCGTGTTCCCAATCTTCAGGCAAAGCAACCTTCGATCAGTTTGGTAAACGCATCCGCCCGATGGCTGATCTTGTTCTTTTCCCAACGGTCCATTTCACCAAAGGTGATGTCATAGCCATCGGGCTGGAAAATCGGATCATATCCATGCCCCTGATCACCCCGCATCGGCCAGACGATCTGGCCAGGCATCACACCGGGAAACACTTCATCATGACCATCAGGCCAGGCGAGAACCAATGTGCAGCAAAACCGCGCCGTCCGGGGAAAAGGGGCAGAAACAGTCTCTAACTCCGCCCAACTCCGCTCCATCGCCATTTTGAAATCGCGACCATTGGGTGTTTCTGCCCAATCCGCAGTATAGACGCCCGGTGCGCCACCCAACCCGTCAATCTCGATCCCACTGTCATCTGACAATGCTGGCAAACCTGTCACCTTAGCCGCAGCATGCGCCTTGATCCGCGCATTCCCGACAAAGGTGGTTTCGGTCTCTTCCGGCTCTGGCAACCCATGATCCGCGTTTGACGTCAAAGACACACCGTAAGGCCGCAAAAGATCAGCGATCTCTTCCAGCTTCCCCTGGTTATGGGTCGCGATGACCAGTTCTTTGCCGTCAAAGCGCCGCATCAGCTGACGGCCGCCAGTTGGATCGCAGTCAACTCACCAACCCCCTTTTCAGCCAGATCAACCAGCCCATCCATCTGCGCCCGTGTAAACGTGGACCCTTCCGCAGACATCTGAATCTCGATCAGCTTACCACCGGTCATGACAAAGTTCCCGTCAACGCCCGCCTCGCTATCTTCTGGATAATCCAGATCAAGCACCTCTTGCCCTGCATAAATCCCACAAGAAATCGCCGCCACCGGATCAATCAACGGATCGCTGATCACATCACCGGCTTTCATCAATTTCTGCACAGCCAGCTTCAAAGCAACCCAACCACCTGTGATCGACGCACAACGGGTGCCGCCATCGGCCTGTATCACATCGCAATCAACAACGATTTGACGCTCGCCTAATGCCACACGATCGACGCCAGCCCGCAAAGACCGCCCGATCAAGCGTTGAATTTCCTGCGTCCGCCCCGATTGCCCATTCTTTGCCTCACGGCGCATGCGCGTGTTCGTCGCACGTGGCAGCATGCCGTATTCCGCCGTCACCCAGCCAAGACCCGAGTTTTTCAAAAACGGCGGTACCCGTTCATCAATCGTCGCGGTGCATAAAACATGCGTATTCCCGCATTTAATCAGGCAAGAGCCCTCGGCATGCATCGTCACGCCTGTTTCAATGGAAACTTCGCGCATTTCGTTCGTCTGACGGCCTGATGGACGCATGGGGTCTCTCCTATCGGTTGCACTGCGGGGATACGCTGCCCACATATGAAATCCAACCCCGATTGACGCCCCCGCAGGTTTCGTTTTAATTGCCCAGCCTTCAACAGAGGACGCGATGACCGAACAACCGCCAAATATCGACGAAATGAACGCCCGGTCGCGTGAGGTGTTTCAGCGCGTGGTGGAAGGATACCTCGAAAGCGGTGCACCTGTTGGATCGCGGACGCTGACGCGCGACTTTTCTGAAAAGATCAGTGCGGCGACTATTCGCAACGTCATGCAAGACCTTGAATTTCTAGGCTTGGTGGGAAGTCCACATGTCAGTGCAGGGCGCATCCCGACACAGCTTGGATTGCGGATGTTTGTGGATGGTCTGCTAGAGGTAGGTGATCTTGATGGCAAGGACCGCGAAACAATCGACAAAACACTGACAACAAATAATCGGGACGTCACGTCCGTTCTGGATCAGGTGGGCACTGCCCTGTCCGGCGTAACCCGCGGCGCTAGCCTCGTGCTGACCCCCAAGCATGAAGCACCCATCAAGCACATCGAATTCGTTTCCCTGTCGCAAGATCGCGCGCTTGTCGTATTGGTCTTTGCAGATGGTCATGTTGAAAACCGCGTCTTTACGCCGCCACCGGGACAAACGCCATCGTCCATGCGTGAAGCCGCAAACTTTCTTAATGCTATCGCCGAAGGTCATACGCTGTCAGAACTGGGTGCCGTCATCGCCCGAGAAATCGTAGCACGTCGTCAGGAAATCGACACGCTTGCCGCCGCGCTTGTCCAAGATGGGATCGCTTTGTGGGAAAACGAGGGCGAAGCGACCGAGCGTTTGATCGTGCGTGGCCGCGGCAACCTGCTGGGTGAGGGCGAGAACGAGGCGGATCTGGAACGAATCCGTACCCTTTTTGACGATCTCGAGCGCAAGCGCGACATCGCCCAATTCCTTGATCTGGCCGAAGAAGGCGAAGGCGTGCGCATTTTTATCGGCTCAGAGAACAAATTGTTCTCTTTATCGGGTTCATCTCTGGTCGTTTCCCCTTATATGAACGCCGACCGAAAGATTATTGGCGCGGTCGGTGTGATCGGGCCAACACGGCTCAATTACGGGCGCATCGTGCCGATTGTGAATTACACTGCCAAGCTGGTTGGAAAAATGATTGCTGACCGCTCTTAAAGGGAAAAGAAATGTCTGAAAAAGACGAAGAATTGCAAAGCCTTGATGAACTCGCCGCCGAAGGTGATGACGTTGATTTTGATGCCGCCGAAGCCAGCTTTGATGAGATCGAGGCATTGCGTGCCGAACGGGATGATTTCCGCGACAAGTTCATGCGCGCCCTTGCTGATTCCGAAAACGTCCGAAAACGTGCGGACCGCGACCGGCGCGAGGCCGAAAACTACGGCGGTTCCAAACTTGCCCGCGATATGCTGCCTGTCTACGACAACATGCGCCGCGCCTTGCAGGCATCGGATGAGGCCGAGCAGGAAGTGAACAAAGCCTTGTTGGAAGGCGTTGAGCTCACAATGCGCGAGCTGATCAGCGTGTTCAAGAAACACGGCATTGACCCTATTACACCTGAAGTCGGCGATAGAATTCGATCCGCAGATGCATCAGGCGATGTTCGAAGCACCGGTTCCCGGCACCAAAGCGGGTGAAATCATCCAGGTGGCCGCCGAAGGGTTCATGCTGCACGACCGCCTGTTGCGTCCCGCACAGGTTGGGGTCTCGTCCACGCCAGCATCATGATGCAGATATGGCGCGCTGGGCTGGTTCTTCTTCTGCTCTGCGCGTCCCCGGCTGCTGCGCAAACATTTCCTGACGACAACGATTTTTTCGTCAATGACTATGCCAACCTGCTGACAGACACGCAGGAAGACAAACTGCGCAATACCCTCGAAGAACTCTACGAGGCGCGCGAAATTGAGTTTACCGTCCTGACGATCCCACGGATGTCAGACTACGGTCACACCGGATCCATCGAAAGTTTCGCCACAGGTCTTTTCAACGATTGGGGCATTGGCGATGCGACGCGCAACGATGGTCTGCTGTTGCTGGTGTCTCACAATGATCGCGAGCTGCGGATCGAGGTTGGCGCAGGTTATGGATCAAGCCTCGATGGTCCTATGCAACGGATCATCAACAAACAAATCGTCCCCTATCTCCGACTGGACGATTATCCCAAAGGGATCGCTGCTGGCGTTGATGAAATCATCTATCAGGTCACGGATCGTTATCCCGGCGAATATGACATTTCGGGCTTTCAACACGCCATCAATCAGACGAAACGTTTTCTTGTTGGTATTGTCACGTTTTTGGGGGCATGGCTTTGGTTGCTGCTTGTTCCGGCGGTCCCCATTGCGCGCAGGCTGTACCGCCGTTGGCAGCGCGACCATGCGCGCAAATGCCCAAATGATGGCAGCCGTATGCGGCGCTATCTGGAAGAAACAGAAGACGAAGTGCTGACCCCCGGCCAGCAATTGGAGGAACGCCTGAAATCAATCGATCACGATGTCTGGTACTGCGATAAATGCGATCACATCACGATTGAGTCCTATCCAACCAAGCAGAAAACCTACGGCGCTTGCAGCAATTGCAACCACCGCACGCTGGAAGGGCGCAGCCTTGTCACGTCCATGCCGTCAACCACGGCCCCCGGCCAGCGCGAAATCACCTGGTCTTGTCACAACTGTAACCACGAATCCATTGAACATCGGGTCATCCCAGTCACCACACCGCGCGACCGATCTTCACGATCATCCAGCTCATCCAGCCGTTCATCGTCACGCTCGCGCTCGCGCGGTGGCGGACGTTCCAGCGGCGGCGGCGCAAGCGGGCGCTGGTGATTTAAAGCTTCGCTTTGAGTTCATAAATCAGCGCCAAAGCTTCCTTGGGTGTCAGATCATCTGGCAGCACAGTCTTAAGCTGTTCTTCCACCTCAGAAACCGTGGCCTTGGCAGGTGCCGGGGCAGGCGTGGCCGAGAACAGAGGCAAATCGTCGATAATCGCCTTTTGGGTGCTCCCCCTTCGCGTTCGCCCTTCTCCAATGCCTCCAGAACGACCTTCGCACGTTCCACAACGGCCGCCGGTAACCCGGCCAATCGCGCAACTTGCACCCCATAACTGCGATCCGCGGTCCCGCGCTTCACTTCATGCAGGAAGATCACATCACCTTCCCACTCTTTCACCGCGACGGTGGCATTATCCACGCCATCCAACTTGGCCGAAAGCGCGGACATCTCATGGTAATGCGTAGCAAACAGTGCGCGACAACGGTTCACGTCATGCAAATGCTCTAACGTGGCCCAGGCAATCGACAAACCATCATAAGTCGCGGTACCGCGCCCGATTTCATCCAAAATCACCAACGCACGATCATCGGCCTGGTTCAAAATCGCTGCCGTCTCGACCATTTCGACCATAAACGTCGATCGCCCACGCGCCAGATCATCAGATGCACCGACCCGGCTAAAGATTTGGCTCACAATCCCAATATGGGCAGCAGTGGCAGGCACAAAGCTCCCCATTTGGGCCAAGATTGTCAGCAACGCGTTTTGGCGTAAAAAGGTCGACTTACCGGCCATGTTCGGACCGGTCAGCAGCCAGATTGGTGCTTCGGTCAGTCCACAATCATTTGCAACAAAGGGCGCACCGTCTTTCTGAAGTGCGGCCTCTACCACCGGATGCCGCCCACCGGTGATCTCAAATGCGCGGCTGTCATCAATCTTGGGACGCACCCAGTTTTCAGCAACAGCCAGATGGGCAAGGCTCGCCGTCAGATCAAACTCAGACAGTGCACGGGCAAGCGCGCCAAGTGGTCCCGCCTCTGCGATAATTGACTGACTTAGGCTGGAATAGAGCCGCTCTTCAATCTCAAGCGCCCGCCCGCCCGCGTTCAGAATCCGCGTCTCGATCTCTGACAGCTCAACAGTCGTAAATCGCACCTGATTGGCCGTGGTTTGCCTATGGATGAAGGTTTCGTTCAGCGGTGCGGCCATCATCTTGTCAGCGTGGGTCGCCGTCGTTTCGATAAAATAGCCAAGCACGTTGTTATGTTTGATCTTGAGAGAAGACACACCAGACGTCGCGATGTAGTCGGCCTGCATGCTGGCAATCACGGACCGGCCCTCATCACGCAAAGTGCGCGCCTCATCAAGATCGGCATCATACCCCGGCGCGATGAACCCTCCGTCACGCGACAAAAGTGGCGGTTCAGCGATCAAAGCATCATCGAGAAGCGCCAGTAAGGCATCGTGACCCGTCAAATCCTGTGCCGCTGTGCCCAAGACATCCGGCAATTCAGCAGGCAAATACCCAGCCAAGGCATTAGCTTGCCCAATTGTGTTTCGAATGGCTGCCATATCGCGCGGACCGCCGCGATCCAGCGCCAGCCGCGATAAGGCGCGATCCAAATCATGCGCACCACGCAAAGCATCGCGTATGTCTTCAGCCAAACGCGTATGCTCAGCCAGAAACGCAACCGCATCATGCCGCGCATGGATCACATCAGCATTGCATGATGGCGAAGAAAGACGCCGTTCGAGCAATCGCGCACCGCCTGCGGTCGCAGTACGATCAATGCAATGCAAAAGCGAGCCCTGACGTCCGCCGGTCATGGCATGTGTCATTTCCAAAGATCGGCGCGTTGCGGCGTCAATCTGCATCGCGGCGGATTGGCCTTCTAACACGGGCGGGCGCAACAGGGGCAAGTTACCTTTTTGGGTGATATCAAGATATTCGGCCACGGCAGACATTGCTGCGATTTCGGCGCGCTCAAAACCACCAAAGGCATCCAAAGAGCCGACTTTGTAAAGCGCACAAAGTCGTTTGGCACCTGCGGTACTGTCGAACGCGGCGGCGCCTAAAGTTGTGAGCGTTGCACCGGAATCAGACACTATTCCCGCCCAATCGGCCTCTGATCCATCCACGACAATCACTTCGCGTGGCGTCAAACGTGCCAGTTCCGGCCCCAACGCGGACCCCGGACATGGCATGACATGAAAAGCGCCGGTCGAGATATCGACCCACGCCAGCGCGCCCTCATCCCGCACCATATGAAATGCGGCCAGAAAGTTATGTCGCCGGGCATCAAGCAATGAATCCTCGGTCAGCGTGCCGGGCGTGACAAGTCGCACAACCTCGCGTTTCACAACTGCCTTATAGCCGCGTTTCTTAGCCTCAGCTGGGCTTTCCATTTGTTCGCAGACTGCAACACGAAATCCTTTACGGATCAGGGTCAGGAAATACCCTTCGGCGGCATGATGTGGCACGCCGCACATCGGAATATCCTGATCGTCATGTTTGCCACGTTTGGTTAGCGCAATATCCAGCGCCTCTGCCGCAGCAACAGCATCATCAAAGAACATTTCGTAGAAATCACCCATCCGATAAAAGAGCAGGGCATCGGGATGATCGGCCTTAATCTCCAGATATTGCGCCATCATCGGCGTTGTGGTGCTTTTGGTGCTGCTCATACATCCCCCCGGATCATCCTGCGCACATTAACAGTCCATGTTAGCGACGAAACCCCGAAATGAACCCGTTGCGGCCTTGTGTGAGAACCCGCTATGTCTTGTGCTCTAACTGGGGGGACAACATGTCAAAGAATAAACTGACCCGCGAAGATGCGCTGCAATTCCACATGCAGCCCAGCCCGGGCAAATGGGAGATTCAGGCGACTGTCCCGATGACAACACAGCGGGATTTGTCGTTGGCTTACTCCCCCGGCGTTGCGATTCCCTGTGAAGAAATAGCGGCCGATCCGGCAACGGCTTACGACTATACAAACAAAGGCAATCTTGTTGCTGTCATCTCGAACGGGACTGCTGTTCTTGGCCTCGGTAACCTTGGCGCGCTGGGCAGTAAGCCAGTGATGGAGGGCAAGTCGGTTCTGTTCAAACGCTTTGCCGATGTGAACTCTATCGACTTGGAACTGGACACCGAAGACCCCGAAGAATTCATCAAAGCGGTCAAGCTGATGGGCCCCACCTTTGGCGGCATCAACCTCGAAGATATCAAAGCGCCTGAATGCTTCATTATCGAACAAACGCTGAAAGAGCAGATGGATATCCCTGTCTTTCACGACGATCAGCATGGGACAGCTGTTATTTGCGCCGCCGGTCTGCTGAATGCGTTGCATCTGTCCGGCAAGAGAATCGAAGACGTCAAGATCGTGCTGAACGGTGCTGGTGCTGCGGGCATCGCCTGCCTTGAATTGCTCAAGGCGATGGGGGCCAAGCATGACAATTGCATCATGGCTGACACCAAGGGGGTCATCTACCAAGGTCGGACCGAAGGGATGAACCAATGGAAATCGGCCCATGCCGCCAACACAAAGGCACGCACGCTGGATGACGCGATGAAGGGCTGTGATGTGTTTCTAGGGGTCAGCGCAAAAGGGGCCGTCACCCAAGAAATGGTGTCTAACATGGCGGAAAACCCTGTTATCTTCGCCATGGCGAACCCTGATCCCGAGATTACACCAGAGGACGCGCACGCTGTTCGCGAGGACGCGATTGTTGCTACGGGGCGCAGCGACTACCCGAACCAAGTCAACAATGTGCTGGGGTTCCCGTACCTGTTCCGCGGCGCGCTCGACATTCATGCCCGCGCGATTAACGACGAAATGAAAATCGCCTGCGCCGAAGCATTGGCCGCCCTAGCCCGCGAAGACGTTCCCGACGAAGTCGCGATGGCTTACGGTAAGAAACTGACGTTCGGGCGCGATTACATCATCCCTACGCCATTCGATCCCCGCCTGATCCACCGCATTCCCACGGCGGTGGCCCAAGCGGGCATGAAAACCGGCGTCGCGCGACGGCCCATCGTCGATATGGACGCCTATGAACTGTCGCTCAAATCCCGGATGGACCCAACCCAGTCAATCCTGCGTAGCCTGAACGCGCGTGCGCGCGCCAACCAATCCACTGTGGTGTTTGCCGAAGGGGACGATCCACGCGTTCTACGTGCAGCAGTCATGTATCAACGCTCTGGCATGGGCAAAGCGCTGATTGTTGGGCGCGCCGATGATGTGAAGGAAAAGCTGACCGCAGAAGGTCTGCCCGAAGCCGTAGAAGAGCTTGAGATCGTGAATGCGGCGACCACCCCCCACCTCGAAACCTACAAAGACTTTCTTTACAAACGCCTGCAACGCAAAGGGTTTGACGCACAAGATGTGCACCGCCTTGCCGCGCGTGACCGCCATGTGTTTGCGGCACTCATCCTTGCACATGGGCATGCAGATGGCATGGTGACGGGCGCCACCCGGAAATCCGCGCATATCCTGGAACTGATCAACCATGTCTTTGACGCTGAACCGCATCATGGTGCGGTTGGTGTTACTGCGGTTTTGAACAACGGGCGGATCGTGCTGATCTCAGATACGCTGGTTCACGAATGGCCGGATGAAAACGACCTTGCTGATATCGCGGAACGGGGGGCTGCCGTCGCGCGCGAACTGGGGCTGGACCCGCGCGTTGCGTTCCTGTCGTTCTCAACCTTCGGGTATCCTGTGTCAGAACGGGCTGAAAAGATGCACCAGGCGCCCAAAGTCCTCGACGCCCGTAAAGCGGATTTTGAGTATGAAGGCGAAATGACCGTCGATGTGGCACTCAATCCGCAAGCACAGGAAAACTATCCGTTCCAACGTCTGACAGGCCCAGCCAACGTCTTGGTCGTGCCGGCGCGCCATTCCGCATCAATCTCGGTCAAACTGATGCAGGAAATGGCGGGGGCAACCGTGATCGGCCCAATTCTGTCCGGTATCGGCAAGCCGATCCAAATCTGCTCTACAGTGTCGACCGTCAATGATATCCTCAACATGGCGGTGATCGCCGCATGCAAGGTTGACTGATGGCGATCTGGAACCTCGGGTCAATTAACGCTGATTTCGTTTATAGCGTTCCTCACATCCCGGCACCGGGTGAAACGCTGTCATCAACCAAGCGCGAGGTGTTTTTGGGCGGCAAGGGTACCAATATGTCGGTCGCCGCCGCTCGCGCCGCCGCCCGTGTTCATCATATCGGCGCAGTTGGCGAAGATGGGCGCTGGGCTGTTCAGCGTTTGCTGGAATATGGCGTCGATACCCGCAATATCGCTGTGTTAGAGACTGAAACAGCCCAGGCGATCATCATGGTCGACCCGGCTGGCGAAAACGCGATCGTCCTGCATCCGGGTGCAAATACAGAAATCCCGCAAGTCACATTGCAGGCAGCAATGGCCGAGGCAGAGACAGGCGATTGGCTGGTCATTCAGAACGAAACGAACCTGCAACGGACCGCTGCGGAAATGGGCAAAAAGCTCGGCTTACAAGTGGCTTATGCCGCTGCACCTTTTGATGCGGACCGGGTGCAAGCAGTGCTGCCTTACCTTGATTTTCTCATCTTAAACGCGGTTGAGGCCGATCAGCTACATGTTGCGACGGGCCAAACGCCAAGCGAATTGCCTGTGCGAGATGTCATCGTGACCCGTGGTGCCGATGGAGCAGACTGGTATGGAACCAGCGGCAAAGAACACTTTCCGGCCATCAAGGTCGATCCAGTCGATACCACTGGCGCAGGCGATACGTTCACCGGCTATGTGCTGGCCGGTCTGGACCGTGATATCCCGATGGCCCAAGCAATCCGGCAGGCCACGAAAGCCGGTGCCTTGATGGTCATGCGCCACGGTACCGCCGATGTTATCCCCGATCTGTCAGAGGTTCAGGCGTTTCAGTTTTGATCTACAAACGGGGCCGCATCACCCCAAAGTTCTGAAACACGCTGATCACGTCCGCAAGCATTGCGGTAGAACTTGTAGGCCTCGGCCTGTGTTTTGACACCACGTCGCGTGATGATCCGACGATCACCGCGATAGTAGTTTTGGTGGATTTCCTCGGCTTCGTAAAAGGTCGCCGCCTCAAGAATCGGCGTCACAATACGCTGGCCAAGTGCGTTTTGCGCTGATGCCTTAGCAGCCTCTGCTGCTGCGCGTTCCCCTGGGTTAGAGACGAAAACTGCTGTTCGGTAGCTCGCGCCGCGGTCACAAAACTGCCCACCATCATCGGTGGGATCAATCGACCGAAAGAAAGCATGCAACAGCTGACTGTAGGTGACGACATCTGCGTCATATGTAATCTCAACCGCCTCATAGTGTCCTGATCCCTTGATCGCACTGTAGGTTGGGTCCGCTGTCGTGCCGCCAGTATAGCCAGAGACGACCTCTTGCACGCCCTGCACCTTTTCAAAGTCACTTTCGACACACCAAAAACAGCCACCAGCAACAATGGCGGTTTGAATGTCTTCGGCAACGGCAGTTTGGGCCACGGGCAACAAGGCAAACGCCAAGGCAATCGATCTGAACATAAGAAGTCTCCTTTGTGCACACCTTTTCAACCAAATCATCCGGCACGCAACGACCTCGCGCTGGTATCACGGCCTCTTTACTGCTTGGAACATTTGGGTCGCTGTCCTAGCGTTTGTCGAAATCGGAGAGCGCCATGTCAAAAGTCACCACCCATCAAGCCCAAGATGATGCCCGCAATGCGAACATCCAGATCTACGTGGACGGCAGGATCGTGCCAAAGGCGCAGGCAATGGTCAGCGTCTATGATAGCGGCTTTTTGCTTGGCGATGGCGTGTGGGAAGGGCTGCGCCTTTATGATGGCAAATGGGCCTTTCTGAATGAACACATTGACCGTCTGTTTGAGGCTGCCAAGGCTATTGATCTAGATATTGTGATGGATCGAAAAAGCGTGATTTCTGCTTTGTTAGACACACAATCTGCAAATCAGATGACCAATAACGTCCATGCGCGGCTGATGGTGACGCGGGGTGTGAAGGTGCGCCCGTTCCAACACCCCAGTCTGTCGCAATCGGGTCCGACTTTCGTGATCATCATGGAGCATTCGCAACCCAAGATCCCGCGCCCCATCACGCTTGCCACCGTGCCGCATCAGCGCGGGCTGCCGATGACGCAGGACCCGAAACTGAACAGTCACTCTAAACTGAATTGCATCTTGGCCTGTATCGCCGCGCAGAAGGCGGGGGCGGATGAGGCGCTGATGCTGGATGTGCATGGTTTTGTGAACACGACCAATGCCTGCAACTTCTTTATCGTCAAAAATGGCGCGGTTTGGACCAGTACTGGTGATTATTGTATGAATGGGATCACCCGCCAAAAGGTCATCGACCTTTGCCGCGCCAATGACATTCCGGTTTATGAACGCAACTTCAGCCTTGTCGATACCTATTCAGCGGACGAGGCATTCTTGACCGGGACCTTCGGTGCCCAAACGCCTGTCAGCACAATTGATGGCCGGCTCATTGGTTCGGGCGAATTGGGTCCGATGACCGAACGCTTGCGCGGCCTCTATAAAGACCTCGTGGATCGCGCGTGAAATACGGAGTGTACATACAGGTTCTGTACAGCATCTGTACAGGGTATTGCTCATGAGAATTGCCATGTGGTCGGGCCCCCGAAATCTGTCGACAGCCATGATGTACGCTTTCGGAAACCGCGCAGATTTCGCCATTTGGGACGAACCGTTCTATGCGCCCTACCTCAAGGCAACCGGCGCAGATCACCCAATGAAGGCTGAAATCATGGCCACGCACGAGACCGATCCAGCGGTCGTTGCAAAGCGTTGTTTAGACACTATTCCAGCCCAAAAAGCACATTTCTATATGAAACACATGCCGCATCATATGATGAACGGCTTCCCACTCGACTGGGCAAAAGAGTGCGTGAATATCCACCTGATCCGCCATCCAGCCCGCGTAATTGCCAGCTATGGGGCGAAACGCGATGAGATGACGCTGGAAGACATCGGTTACATGCAACAGGCAGCGATCTATGAAAAACTCGGCGGCTTTGTCATCGACAGTTCAGATATCCGTGCAGACCCCGAAGGCATGCTGCGCAAGCTGTGCGAAGCGATCAACCTCGCCTTTGATCCCGCGATGCTGAACTGGCCGCCGGGCCCGCGCAAAGAAGATGGGGTTTGGGCGAAACACTGGTACAACGCTGTCCATCAAAGCACAGGGTTCGCCGGAGCAGAGGGGCCGGTGCCTGCATTGGACGAAACTCAAGAAAAAATGCGGCACCTTGCGATGCCGCACTATGAAAAGCTCGCTCAGATAAAGCTTTAGCCCTTACGGTTACGCGCCGCCAAAAGCTTCAACCGCAGTGCGTTCAGTTGAATGAACCCCTGCGCGTCTGTCTGGTCGTAGGCACCCATGTCATCCTCGAACGTCACGTGTTCTTCCGAATAAAGCGTCTGATCGGACCAACGGGCCACGGTCGTGGCTGACCCTTTGTAAAGTTTGACGCGGACTGTTCCCGACACGTGTTCTTGGCTTTTGTCGATCAGCGCTTGCAGCATCTCGCGCTCAGGCGAGAACCAGAAACCGTTGTAGATCAGTTCAGCATAGCGCGGCATGATGCTGTCTTTTAGATGCCCGGCGCCGGCATCCAGGGTGATCTGCTCAATCCCGCGGTGCGCCTCAAGCAACACGGTGCCGCCGGGCGTTTCATAGACGCCGCGTGATTTCATGCCGATGAACCGGTTTTCCACCAGATCAAGACGGCCCACGCCGTGTTTACCACCAAGCTCGTTCAGCTTGGTCAGGATGGTTGCAGGCGACATCATTTCACCATTGATGGCAACCGCATCGCCGCGTTCAAATGTGATTTCCACCATTTCTGGAGTATCAGGCGCCTCTTCGGGCGAAACGGTGCGCTGATACACGTATTCTGGCGCTTCTTCGGCTGGATCTTCCAGAACCTTACCTTCGGATGATGTGTGCAGCAGGTTGGCATCCACACTAAAGGGTGCTTCGCCGCGTTTATCCTTGGCAATCGGAATTTGGTGCTTTTCGGCGAACTCAATCAGCTTGGTCCGGCTGCCCAGATCCCATTCGCGCCACGGGGCGACGACCTTAATTTCGGGGTTCAGCGCATAAGCGGCCAGTTCGAACCGGATTTGGTCGTTGCCCTTTCCGGTTGCGCCGTGGGATACCGCATCGGCACCTTCAGCGGCGGCAATTTCAACAAGACGCTTGGAAATCAGAGGGCGCGCAATGGAGGTGCCCAGCAGATAAAGCCCTTCATAAAGCGCATTGGCCCGGAACATCGGGAAAACAAAGTCGCGGACAAACTCTTCACGCAGGTCTTCGATATAGATGGATGTGGCACCCATCATCTCGGCCTTTTTGCGCGCAGGTTCCAGTTCCTCGCCCTGACCCAGATCGGCGGTGAAGGTCACGACCTCACAGTTATACTCGGTCTGCAACCATTTCAGGATGATCGAGGTATCAAGGCCACCGGAATAGGCCAGAACAACTTTCTTCGGAGCGGTCATGCGTATGCGCCTTTGCGTCAGTGTTTCTTGAATGGCGCGATAGCGTTTTTCATCGGGGGGGCAAGGATCACACTGTTGACGCAGGTGATTGACCGTGCGACCTCAGTTTCTGCAAAGACAGGTGAGGCGCACAATGGCATTTCAGATTATTCGACACGCGTTCAGCATGATTTTTGGCAATCTGGGGCAGGCGCTGCGGGTGTCGGTCGGGCCGTATGCCATAATGATTGTTGGCTATCTCATTGCTTTCGCAATCGGCGGCAACGCCGTGTCGCAGGTCAATGCGGGCCCCAACCTCGACTTGGCCGTACAGGAGATGAGCCCGGTGATCTTTTTGGTGTTGTTGGCGCTTATTCCCTTTACGTTATTCATTGTCGCGTGGGTCGCAGTTTCCTGGCACCGGTTCATTTTGCTTGAGGACTACGCAGGGGTATTGCCTGCCGTCTCAGATCGTCCGATTTGGCCCTATGTTGGTCGCTCTGTCCTTTATGGCTTACTGATTTTCCTGATCGCTATTCCGTTATTCTTTGTTGTGGGCCTTGTCGCATCACCGTTTGTCTCTGGCGGCGCGGGCGCGGGATCGTTGCTGCCTGCGATGTTGGTCTTTGTCGCAGTGGCTGGGGTTTTGGCATTTGTGTGGTTTCGGATCGGCATCGCGCTGCCTTCGGTTGCAGTCGGCGAACCCATCTCGATGGGACAGGCGTGGGAGGCGACAAAAGGCATGGCGGGCACGATCCTTGGTGTCGCGTTCCTCTTGATGCTGATCAACGGTTTGGCGTCATTCGCGACAAGCATGATTTCAAACGTGTTGCCTATCATTGGATTTGTGTTCGAGATTTGTGTCCAATGGCTGACGCTGATGCTGGGTGTCAGCATCTTGACCACCCTCTATGGCCATTTAATCGAAAAGCGGCCCTTAATCGACTAGGGCTGAAACGAAGGCTGCGTCGCCTTCGTTATAAAGCACGGAAACTGCGTCAGATGGTGCCATCCACAGCGGGCTATGACCTTTTTCGCGCGCTGGGCCGTGTGCGCGTACGGGTCGCGCCAGATAGATATGGCACAGCTTTTCCGCCCACATGTCATATTCGGGCATGAACACGAACCGTCGGAACGCGCCAAGCTTGCGTGGTGCGCCGATCCGCCAGCCGGTTTCTTCGAAAACCTCGCGGTGCAGTGCTGTCAGGGGGCTTTCGCCGGGGTCGATACCACCACCGGGCAGTTGAATTTCATCATGGGGCGCGGCCTGATAGGTCAAAAGCAGCATGCCGTCGCGTGGCAAAATAGCATAAACGCCGGGGCGCATTTTGTACCGTTGTCCGGGTACTGGCGTGTCGCCATACCGTCTGATCATAGCTTGCCCCCTTGGACGCCGCCTTGCTCCACCTATATAGGCGCGGTATGCCACCCCAAAACGTGTTAGGAAAGACCATGACCACGGGCACCCAAATCGCCTGGGACGATACCGTCCTGCCATTTCAACTTGACGCATCCGACATTCGTGGCCGGGTGGCGCGTTTAGATGGCGTGTTGGAACAGGTGCTCAAGCAGCATAACTATCCGCCCATGATCGAAGGGCTGGTGGCCGAGATGGCATTGCTGACGGCTTTGATCGGGCAAACCGTCAAATTGCGTTGGAAGCTGTCTTTGCAGGTGCGTGGCTCTGGCCCGGCGCGATTGATCGCCACAGATTACTATGGCCCCACCGATGATGGGCAGCCGGCCCGTATTCGCGCCTATGCATCTTATGATGCTGAAACGCTTGATCAGGCCGCTGATCCGTTCAGCCAGTTGGGCAATGGGTACTTTGCCATCCTGATTGATCAGGGCAAGGATATGGCACCTTATCAGGGGATCACACCGATCGCCGGCGGTTCGCTTTCCGCCTGTGCAGAGACTTATTTTGCGCAGTCAGAGCAGCTGCCGACCCGGTTTCAACTGACCTATGGTCAATCGCAAATGCCCGGCGAAGACACCCATTGGCGCGCGGGCGGTGTGATGCTGCAGCATATGCCCAAGGCTTCGCCACATGTCACGGGCGAAGGCGGTTCTGGTGAAGAAGGCTTGCTTGATGCAACCGATATTCTTGATGCGGATGAGGGTGAAAACTGGACGCGCGCGAACGTGCTTTTGGATACCGTGGACGAAATTGAGCTGATCGGTCCAACTGTTGCACCGACGGATCTTTTGGTGCGCTTGTTCCATGAAGAACAGCCAAGGGTCTATGATGCCCAGCCCGTGAAATTTGGGTGTAGCTGTTCGGAAGATAAAGTGCGTCAGAGCCTGTCGATCTATTCCGCTAAGGAAATCGGCACGATGATCACGGATGACGGCACGGTGACTGCAGATTGTCAGTTTTGCGGCTCACACTACACTTTCGCCCCCGAAACACTTGGGTTCGAAGCCAAGGATGCAAGTGCCTGACTTACGCCAAAAACTGGAGGACGCGCTGGCCCGGACAGGTGGCGCGTCTTCTGATTTTGATCTGAATATGGATGTCAAAGCTCCTGATTGCGATCTGACACCCGCTGCGGTGCTTGTTGGCATTCGGGCTGAAACAGAGACTGTTATTCTCACAAAACGCTCTGCCCGGCTCAAGCATCACCCCGGCCAGATCGCGTTTCCCGGTGGCAAACAGGACCCCACCGATCCCACGCTTGTCGATGCAGCGTTGCGCGAAGCCCGCGAAGAAATTGGCTTGCCTTCGGCCATCGTCGATGTTCTCGGAACGCTGCCTCCGCACCAGACCGTAACAGCGTATCAAGTCACGCCGGTCCTGGCCCTGATCGACGGTCACTATGATCCGGTGCCAGAGGCAGGTGAGGTCAGCGAGGTTTTCGAAGTGCCTTTGGGGCATTTGCTTCAGCCCGCGCATTACCTGATTGAAGGACGCCGCTGGCAGGGCCGTCGTCGCCTGTATTACACCGTTCCTTTCGGTCCATATTACATCTGGGGCGCCACCGCCCGCATTCTGCGCGCATTCGCCGAGCGGATGGCATGACCCGGATTGCTGCCCCCTGGTTGCAAAGTGCAGCCGCGCAGAAGGTGTGCAAACTGCTGAATGAGGCCGGCCATCAGGCTTGGTTTGTTGGCGGATGCGTCCGCAATGAGCTGCTGGGTGTACCAGTGGCCGATCTTGATCTGTCGACAGATGCTTTGCCCGATGCCGTGATGCAATTGGCAACGGTGGCCGACATCAAGGCGATTCCAACAGGTATTGATCATGGCACTGTCACGCTGGTCGTGGATGACACCCCCTTTGAAATCACAACATTCCGTCGTGATGTAGCCACCGACGGCCGTCGCGCGACCGTTGCCTTTTCGAATAGCATTGAAGACGATGCGCGCCGTCGCGATTTTACGATGAATGCGCTTTACGCGGATGCGGATGGCGAGATTGCAGACCCTTTGGGTGGCCTGCCAGACCTGCATGCGCGCCGCATCCGCTTTATTGAAGACGCTGAACAGCGCATCAAAGAGGATTATTTGCGCATTCTGCGATTTTTCCGGTTCTATGCCTGGTACGGAGATGTTGATGCCGGCCCAGATGCGGATGGTTTGGCTGCATGTGCCGCCAACATCGAGGGACTCCAAGCACTTTCCGTCGAACGGGTCACGTCCGAGATGCTGAAATTGCTGGCCGCATCAGACCCCGCCCCGGCAGTTGCGGCGATGGCGTCAACTGGCGCTTTGGCGCAAGTCTTGCCGGGTGCCATCCATTCCGTGCTGGCGGTGTTGGTTCACGTGGAAGAAATGGCCAAGCTAACGCCAGATCCGATCCGACGGTTGGCCGTTCTTGGTGGAGATCCGGCAGGCGCGTTGCGTCTATCCAATGATCAGCAAAAGCAGCTTTTGCAGATAGGATCAGAGTTGCCTCATGCAGAAGCAGCCTATCGTTTTGGCACAAAACCAACGATGGATCGATTGGCGGTCGAAGCAGCGTCTATTGGCCAAGAAATCGATCCTAACACTGCCCAATTGGTGCGAAATGCAGCGCAGCAGGTATTCCCACTCAAGGCGGCTGATCTAATGCCTAACCTTTCCGGTCCAGCGCTTGGCAAGGCCTTGAAAACCGCTGAGGCACGGTGGATCAGCTCTGGCTTCACATTGACGAAAGCCGAATTGCTTGGCTGAATTCCTTCCCCTCATTGGCTTTGTGTTCTTTGGACTATTCTCACCGGGTCCGAACGTGATCCTGATTACCGCATCGGGCGCGCGTTTTGGGTTCCAACGCACGATCCCGCATATTTTCGGGGTTGCCCTTGGTGTTGGCGTGATTGCGGCGGTGACAGGGATCGGGATTGGTACGTTGATTACAGCGCAGCCAGCGCTGAGCCTTGTGCTCAAGATCGTGGCGAGCCTTTGGATCCTTTGGATGGCTTTCAACCTTTGGCGTGCGGACCTTGCCAAGCAAAGCGAAACGGACAAGCCCTTTACCTTTGTTGAAGCGGTGTTGTTTCAGTGGGTGAACCCCAAGGTTTGGGCCGTCGCGCTTAGCGCTACCGCCTATGTCGCCATGCTTGCGCCAGTTCAGCAAGCCATGTCACTTGCGGTGACATTTTCGACCATCAACCTTGGTGTTTGCACATTTTGGGCGGTTGCTGGCAGCTTGTTGTCCTACCTTCTGACGAACGCGACCGCTTGGCGCATCTTCATGCGCATCATGGCGCTGGCTTTGGTCGGCTTCTCTGTCCTGCTTTTTCTCTGACCGAACCTTTGCTATAGCTTGCCCATTACCCCGAAAGGCAAGCCGATGTTTCGTTGGTTCGAAGGTCTTGTCGATCCCTATGTGACATACAAGGAGAGCGACACGCCGCCCAAGCGGCTCTACCCGTTTCTGCGTGAATACGCAGAGCCGTTCATACGCGTGTTCTGGGTCACAGGAATTTTGTCGATCATCATCGCCATCGTCGAAATCTGGCTTTTGGGGTATCTGGGCAGGCTGATTGATATTCTGACTGACGGCACGCCAGCAGAAGTCTGGGCTCAAAGCGGAACAGAGTTCATCATCGTTGCGATCCTGATCCTAACCATGCGGCCGGGCATTCATATGGCGCAAATCATGCTGCTGAATAATACGATCCTGCCGAACTTTGGCACTTTGGTGCGTTGGCGGGCGCATCGTCACGTCTTGCGCCAGTCTGTTGGCTGGTTTGAGGATGATTTTGCAGGGCGTATCGCCAATCGCATCATGCAGACACCGCCCGCCGCAGGTGAGGTCGTGTTTCAGCTATTCGATGCGATCACTTTTGCGCTGGCCTATGTTGTCGCTGCCGCCGTTCTTATGGGGCAGGCGGATGCGCGTCTTTTGATACCGCTTCTGATGTGGATCGTGCCTTATGTGTTTTTGTTGCGCTGGGTTGTGCGTCGGATCGGACCAGCCTCCGAGGCCGCCTCAAACGCGCGCAGCGCTGTCACCGGGCGTGTGGTTGATAGCTATACCAACATCCATTCGGTCAAGATGTTTGCGCACCATGACAGCGAAATTGCATATGCCAAGGAAGCCATCGAGGAAGCACGCCGCACGTTCCAGATCGAAATGCGCCTCTATACGATTATGGATGCAGGTCTGATGATGTTGAATGGCCTGCTGGTGGTTGGTGTGGTTGGTTGGTCCATCTGGCTCTGGATGCAGGGTGCTGCGTCGGTTGGGCTGGTTGCTGTTGCAACATCATTGGCGCTGCGCCTGAACGCGATGTCCGGCTGGATCATGTGGGCCGTGACAAATTTCTTCCGCGAACTGGGTGTGGTGTCGGAAGGCATGCAAACGATCGCACAGCCGGTGACGCTTTTGGATCAAAAGGATGCTAAGCCGCTTGAGCTTGTTGCCGGCGCGGTCGAGGTGCGGGACCTGTCGCATCATTATGGCAAGCAGACCGGTGGGTTAGACCACGTCAAACTGGCGATCAAGCCGGGCGAGAAGGTCGGCCTTGTTGGTCAATCGGGCGCCGGTAAATCGACATTGGTGAAGCTGATTTTGCGGTTTTATGATGTTGAGCAGGGCCAGATCCTCATTGATGGGCAAGACATCAGGCACGCGACACAGGATAGCCTGCGCAGTGCGATCGGCATGGTTCAGCAAGACAGTTCGCTCTTGCATCGCTCGGTCCGCGAAAACATCCTGTATGGTAACCCAAACGCCAGCGAGGAAGAGATGATTGCGGCGGCCCGCAAAGCCGAGGCGCATGAATTCATTCAGGGCCTGGAGGACAATGAGGGTCGTTCTGGCTATGACGCGCGTGTGGGTGAACGCGGGGTCAAATTGTCTGGCGGACAACGCCAGCGGATCAGCCTTGCCCGGGTCATTTTGAAGAACGCGCCCATCCTTCTCTTGGACGAAGCCACCAGCGCCCTAGATAGTGAGGTCGAGGCCGTAATTCAGCAGACCCTATATGGCATGATGGAAGGCAAAACTGTTATTGCCATTGCGCACCGCCTGTCGACGATTGCCCGGATGGACCGCATCATTGTGATGGATCAAGGGCGTATCATCGAAGACGGCACGCATGATGCTTTGCTGGCCCAAAATGGACAATACGCACGGTTCTGGGCGCGCCAATCAGGGGGCTTTCTGGGCCAAAGCGGACAGGTAGCTGAATGACTCCAGAACGTTGGATCGACCCATTTGAGCCCGCTGATGGCGCACCACCACGGACGCTGATGGCGTTTATGGGTTGGTGTCTGAAAGGCAGCACAAAAGTGACGCTTTTGGCCGGATTAGTGTCTGCTTTGGCCGGCACTCTAGAGGTCGCGACCGCCCTGATGTTGGGGTGGGTGATTGACGCAACACTCAATTCATCCGGCGCAACTTATTTTTCAGAGAATATGTTGTTGTTGTTGGGTGTGACCGCGTTCTTCATTGTGTTGCGTCCGATCGTCTTGGGTGTGTCCGGTGTGATGCAATCGGTGGTCGTTGGCCCTGCGCTGGGCAACTTGATCTTGTCGCGACTGCACCGGCATTCACTTGGTCAATCGGTCACGTTTTTTGACGATGATTTTGCAGGGCGCATTGCGCAAAAGCAGATGCAGGCGGCGCGGGCAGCGGCCGACCTTGTTGTGGATATGATTCACACGGTGGCCTTTGCGTTGGCGTCACTGGTGGGATCGGTGATTCTGCTTTTCACGATCGATGCACGCTCGGCCCTGTTGCTGGCGGTTTGGGCTGCGGCCTATATCGTACTTATCCGGTTCTTTATGCCCCGTATTCGGGCGCGCTCCAAAAACGGGCGGCCAGCCGCGCGATGGTGACGGGGCAGGTTGTCGACACGATCACGAATATCAAGACAGTGAAGCTGTTTGCGCATGATGCGCACGAAGATTGTGCTGCGACAGACGCAATGGCGACCTATTGGGGTACAGCGGTCAGTTTCGGCTGGTTATCGGCATCGTTCCGGTTCTGGTTGATGACATTGGGTGGCATGCTGCCGATCATTCTGGTTGGCGTGACGCTCTATTTCTGGACGACAGGTTCTGCAACGGCGGGTGACATCGCCGCGGCCGGCGCCATCTCTTTGCGCCTGTCCCAAATGACTGGTTGGGTCAGTTTTACGCTGATGGGCATGTACGCCAATGTGGGCGAGCTTGAGGATGCGATGCATACACTCAGCCCGGCTCATACCCTGACAGATGCAGCTGATGCGAGTGATTTGGTTGCAGATCAGGGCGGCATTTCATTGCAAAATGTATCTTTCAGCTATGGCGGCGGCCCGGGAGGCTTGGATGGCGTCACGCTGAACGTGCGACCGGGTGAAAAACTGGGACTTGTTGGCGCATCCGGTGCCGGGAAGTCGACCTTGGTGGCACTGCTATTGCGGTTGTATGACGCGGAGGCGGGCGCGGTCTCGATTGATGGGGTCGATGTCCGCGATGTAACCCAGGAAAGTCTGCGCCGGCAGATCGCGATGGTCACCCAGGAAACGGCGATGTTCAATCGTTCGGCCCGCGATAACATCAAATACGGCAAACCGGACGCGACGCAGCAAGAGATTGAAGCTGCTGCCAGTCAGGCCGAGGCCCATGAATTTATTCAAACGCTCAAGGACCACAAAGGTCGCGCAGGATATGACGCGCATCTGGGTGAGCGCGGCGTTAAATTGTCCGGTGGCCAGCGTCAGCGGATTGCCATCGCGCGAGCTATACTGAAAGACGCCCCGATTTTGGTGCTGGACGAGGCGACGAGCGCGCTGGATCTCTGAGGTCGAAGCCTCAATTCAAGGTGCGTTAGAGTCTATTATGGATGGCAAGACAGTGATCGCCATTGCCCACCGCCTGTCCACTCTTGCCCGCATGGACCGCATTGTCGTGCTTGACGCTGGCCGCGTTGTCGAGGAAGGAACCCATGACGCGCTTTTGGCCCAAGGTGGCCTTTATGCGCGCTATTGGAACCGCCAGTCTGGTGGCTTTATCAACGTGAAAGATGCGGCGGAATAAATGCTGACAATCGAAAGTTTGACCCATCTGGGGATGGGACGTGCCTCTGACGGGCAATCGCTCTTGCCGCGTGTACTGCCCGGTGAAGAGGTGGATGTCGCACAGGATGGAACGGTGCGTATCGTCACCCCATCGGTGGACCGGGTCGCGGCACCTTGTCGCCATTTCAAATCCTGCGGCGGTTGCGCGATGCAGCATGCCACAGATGCGTTTGTCGCGCAGTGGAAGCAAGATATTGTCGTCAAAGCTGTCCAGTCGCGCGGTTTAGAGACTGATTTTCGCGAAATTGTCGTATCGCCGGCGCAGTCGCGCAGACGGGCAAAGCTGTCGGGGCGGCGCACCAAAAAGGGGGCGATGGTAGGTTTTCACACCCGCGCGTCCGATACTTTGGTGCAGGTTCCTGCTTGCCAATTGCTGACGCCTGCTCTGGTCAGCAGCTTTCCGGCTTTGGAAGCGCTGACAGTCGTTGCCTGTTCCCGCAAAGGCGAGATTGGTTTGACCGTCACAGACGCAGAACTTGGCGCTGATGTGCGCGTTGATACCGACAAAGAGTTGACGCCACAGCTGCGGGTAGATCTGGCAGCACTTGCCAATCAGTTCGGGCTTTCGCGACTGGCTTGGAATGATGAACCTGTCGTGACGATCAATCCGCCTGTTCAGGTTTTTGGTGGTACAGCAGTGGTACCGCCACCGGGCGCGTTCCTACAGGCCACACAACATGGAGAAATATCGCTTTTGGCGGCCGTAGAGCAGATTACAGCAGACGCCGGGCGCATCATCGACCTGTTTGCCGGGTGCGGGACCTTCACGCTGCCTTTGGCAAAGCGGACTGAGGTCCTTGCCGTTGAAGGCGATGCCGCGATGTTGGATGCTTTGGACCGCGGTTGGCGTGACGGCCACGAGTTGCGGCGCGTCACGGTGGAGACCCGCGATCTTTTCCGTCGACCGCTTGAGGTTGATGAGCTGCGACACTTCGATGCCGCGGTTATCGATCCGCCACGTGCCGGTGCCGAAGCGCAGATCGCCACACTCGCTGCATCGGATATCAACGTGATTGCAATGGTGTCGTGCAACCCGGTCACGTTCGCACGCGATGCCAAAACCTTGGTCGATGCGGGCTTTGCCATGCCGTGGGTTCAAGTCGTGGATCAGTTCCGTTGGTCACCGCATGTAGAGGTTGTTGCACCATTCACGCGGAAATGAATGCAAACGCCCCCGGCTCCCTTTTGTGAACACATTGTTTAGTATAATCAGATCAAAACGGCAAAGACCGTAACGATGGGCAGAGACATGATTTCAAGACGAACGATGATGGCGGGCGCGGCCGCGATAGGTGTGACGGGGTGCAGTTCAGGGCCGCCGCAGTACCGTGGGCCAGAGGTCACGCGTATTCAGGTCTTTAAAGAGCGTCGCGAAATGCAGCTACTGCATCATACGTCTCTTTTGAAGTCATACGGTTTTGATTTGGGATTTGCACCGGTTGGTCACAAAACCCAAGAAGGTGACGGGCGTACGCCGGAGGGTGGGTATCGCATTGATCGCCGCAATCCGAACAGCCGGTTTCACCTTTCGCTAGGCATTTCCTATCCTGATGCCAATGACCTTGCCTATGCAAAGGCAAATGGCATTGATCCGGGTGGTGATATTTTTATTCATGGAACACCAACCAAATGGCTTGGTGTGCCGGACTGGACATGGGGCTGCATCGCAGTCCAGAACCATGAGATGGATGAGATTTACGCGATGGTGAACACCGGAACGCTGATCTACATCTACGCCTAGAACGCAGCGCTCGCGATCGGTTGGCTGGTCGACGGGTCGCTTCCCATGTTCAATGTCCACCAAAGTTTTGCTGACTCTTCCTGATACCAGGCAAAACCCATAAAGCGCGCATTGGGATCAAGGATGACGGCCCGCGTGTCCGGCTGCGCCATCCATGCGTTCAGGGTCTGCAACTCTGATTCAAACGACTCTGAGATGTTTTCCCCCAACAATCTGCCGCGGAAACCGACACGGCGGGCGCGGTCAACCGGGCTTGATCCGTCTGATCCAAATAACCACGGACGATTTTGCACCGCCATATCACGCGAATGGGTCGCCGCAGCCGCATTCAGCTGAGGGTCAAGAGCGACCGGCGGAGCGCCGGCGGTTTGACGCAAGGCATTCACACTATCCAGCATACGGAACTGCACGGCGGCTTCCTCACCGGGGCGTATGATGTAGGCTGTTGGCAAAGGCAGGCCGTCCGGCCCAAGAGGTCGGTCGATGCCACCACCGCACGCAGTGAGGCCGAAAGCAGCCAAGCCCAAGATCAATTCACGTCGCAGCATCGTTATATTCGCCTTCTTGTCAGTCTCCACTCTTTATCGGGATTGCGATCACACTTCAAACCCACATGCGCGGAGAACTGTTACAGATGACATATGTTTGAATTGCGTCACATAACGCCCCATATTAAACAGCAGTTCAATTTACCGGATTCTCTGAGGGAAACTGTTATGACAAGCAATCTATCACGCCGTAGCTTTCTGGCTGCATCTGCCGCTATGGTTGGCACAGGTGTTGCTGCTCAAACTGCAAATAGCACGGAAATCGAAGGTGATATTTCGAGTGGTGTACAGCGCAATGTCGCTAGTTTTCGCTCGCTGGATTGGCAGCCGTACTTCAACAACCTTAACAATGGTGCAGTTCTAGTCGATATTCAGTCGCGCGCATTGCATTTCTGGTCCGAAGATCAGTCGATCTATAAGCTGTTCCCGACAAGTGTTCCTTTGACCGAGGATCTAACGCGCACGGGCCGCACATCGATCACGCGCAAGGTTGAAGGGCCAAGCTGGGCGCCGACACCGTCAATGAAGATCCGCAATCCGGAGTGGCCAGATTTTATCGGCCCCGGCCCCGACAACCCGCTTGGTACGCATGCACTGCACCTGAGCTGGACGTATTACCGAATTCACGGCACCCATGACACACGCAAGATCGGGCGTCGGTCATCGAATGGCTGTATCGGTCTTTATAACGAGCAAATAGCAGAGCTATACAACCTGACGAAAGTTGGCACACAGGTACTTTTGATCTGAGTTTGCCCAAGTGCAGGAAATACAAAAAGGGCGCATCAGTTCGATGCGCCCCTTTTTGTATTTAGAGTGGTTTAGAGGGGTCTTAGCGGCGGCTGAAAAACTTAAAGAGGCGTCGCTTTGGCTTCTTGGCTGGTTCCGCCAGCAAACCGGGCCGGGTGGTGACTTTCACTTCTTCAGGTTCACTGGGGCTGTAGAAGGTCTTGGGCTCTTTCGACGTCTCTTTGGTTTCGCGATTGAATTCCTCAACCCAAGAAGGCGCTGACTTTTGCCCAAGATGAGCTGTCTGCACTTCGTTTCCGGGCTTCCGAACAGGATCGCGGGGCTCAGAATTCATGACATATTCGTTGGTCTCAGACACCAAGCGAGTCAGTTTCTTGCCAAGATCATCCGTTCTGATCCGGCGCAGCGGTTGGATACGCCGCCCCTCTTCATTGATCAGGTTCAGCCACTCGCGGGCTGACTGGATACGGGCCTTTGGCAGAACTTGCATGGCCTTGTCGATCGATTCCAGGATGTCGTTGTCATATTCAGGAAAACGACCAGCCAGCGGCTCGCACGGATCAGGATTATTTGCAGCGAACTCAGCCATACGGGTTTGGCTGTTGGGTGGGGCCACGCCGCTGATCATGTGATAAAACGTGGCACCCAGCGCATAGAGATCGCTGCTTGGGCTTTGCTTGCCACCGGCAAAATAAAATTCCTGAGGTGAATATCCGTCCTTCACAACCAAAACCGAAGAAATCGCACGTGTTTCGCGGCTCGCTTCTTCGCGCGCCGCACCAAAGTCGATCAGGACTGGGCTGCCCCATTTGTCCAGCAGGATGTTGTCGGGCGAAATATCACGGTGGAGAAGGTCGCGCTTGTGAACCAGATCAACTGCATCAAGCAGCTTGATCAGGATTTCTTTCACTTGGTGAGGCGCCATTTCTTCGCGCTTGTCGTTGATAATACCAAGCAGGTCGCGACCTTGGATAAGGTCCAGCACCATGTACGCGGTTTCGTTGTCCTCAAAGATACGGTGAACGCCAACGATGTTTGGGTGGCGCATCTTGGCGATGCTGCGCGCCTCGCGCATGAACATATCGACAATCGTGCGGTACTTTTCCTGATGCTGCGCAGAGCGAACTAAAACCCTCTTTCCGTCACGCAAACAAAAGATTTCCGGATAGCATTCCTTGATCACGACGTTCCGGTCGAGATAATTGTCTCTTGCAAGGTACGTAATGCCGAAGCCGCCATTGCCCAGCGGCCGGTCGATCGTGAACTGATCGCCGAGCAAAGGCGTACCATTTGGCAACGCCTCACTGCCCTCCTTGGGGCTCTGTTCAGTCTCAGCACTCATGGCCGCAGTCATGGTTCACCATCGTCGCATCATCATGGGATGCGCTCCATACGTGTAACAAACACCTATTTCCTGCAGTAGAAATATGGTTGCTTTGAGGCGTCGCAAGGGAAAGTTCTGCCGAATCTTGCGATTTCACTAACGCTGCCGCCGCTTTCGCCATAATTTTGTACAACTTTGCACGGGATATTCATTTTGCGTTCATAATCAAGACATTGCCAAAGAATCGGTTTGCGAGGGCAACATGGCAAGACCCGATTTTGACACTCTGGCACAAACCACGCTGCGCCAAAATCGGATCGGTTTACCCGAAGGTTTCACGGGGCGTTGCGTCACTTCCCCGACTTGCAGAACAGGGTCTTCTCAGGTGACGCACAGGCGTTTAGGGTCAGCGGGAGCCGCACATTCCCGCTTTGGAAGATCGGTCAGACAGATTAATTGAGGCAGTGGATTGAAAACGACGGTGATCAACATCTCGGCGATGACATAGGGTCGCTCTGTTTTGCCGATCAGACGGTCCAGAATTTTCATATAGTTTCCCTTACCGTGCATGTGCATGCTCTTGCTTACCGCAAGGTTTAAGCCGAACATCGGACAGAAGTCACGAGGCAATTCGGTGCTGAGTGGTCGCCGGCTGGCGACGCATAAAGGTAAAGACCCGATGATATTGAAAAGTTTGTTTGCCGCCTTTTTCATCCTGTTTGGCACGGCTGCGTCAGCCATTGAAATCTCTAACCGATGCTTCGCGAACGCTTGGGAAAGCTGCTATTTGGTGGTGGTGGGTCAAATCGGGCCAGATGCCCCGGACCGGTTCACAGCCAGTTCCGCACAGATGGATGGCAACAAGGTTCTTTTTCATAGCAGCGGGGGTGATCCACGGGCCGCCATTGAATTGGGGCGATTGATCCGAGCAGGCGGTTTTGAAACGTCGGTTGGTCAGTGGAACGTGAATGGACCCACGGATGGAACCTGTACCAATGCTTGTATCTACGCGTTTTTGGGTGGTGACGTGCGGTCCATCGCATTGGATAGCAAGATAGGCTTTGACGGGATCGACGCTGGCTTTGGACAAGGGACCGCCAAGGATCAGGGGATTGTTCTGGCCACGCAATACCTGATTGATATGGGCGCTGCGCCAGAGTTGTTGTTGCGTACCCGTGACTCCGGTTTTTTGACCGTAGACGAGATTGCGGCCACCGGCATTTCATACGCGCCGCCAACGGGGTTCGGCAATTTCGTGATTGAACCCTACAAGGATGGTATCGTTGCAGCCTCGAAGAGACTGGATCAAGCCACGCCTTATGACCGGGTCGTGCAGGTCACGGCGTTCTGCCGAGGTGGTGCCATTCATTTCATGATGACGGCCGCTGGTGGTTTCATGGCTGAGAATGGCGATGCCAATTTGCAATACGCGACCGGTCCGGTGCAGGAGATTGGCAACAACGTGCTTGAAGTCGACAACTACACGACGTGGGAAACCGAAACATCGGGATTTGTTCAGTTCAGCTTTGACCCTGCCGCGCTACCTGCGATGGATGACATCACGGCGCTTGCGTTGCGATTTTCACCCGGTCGCGTGTACGGTGGCAGCCACTATTTTTATCGCGAGCTCAGCGATGCTGACCGCGATATGCTGTCGGCAGCATTCAGGTTCTGCATCTAGACGGTTTTAGCCCAACCAACCCTTCAGGTTTTTTTCGATCACGCCGGACAGCGCATCGATATGTGCCGGATCATCATTCAGGCACGGGATGTAGGTGAACTGTTCGCCACCGGCTTCCTCGAAGCTTTCTTTGATCTCTTCGTTGATCTCTTCCAGCGTTTCGATGCAATCAGCAGAGAAGGCAGGCGCACAGACTGCGATATTCTTGATGCCGTCTTCCTCGGCCAGACGCGCCACTTCCTCGACAGTGTAGGGTTTCAACCACTCTTCGGGGCCAAAGCGGGATTGGAAGGTCGTCACGATCTCTGTTTCGTCCCAGCCCAGACGCTCTTTGAGTAGTCGTGTCGTTTTCTGACACTGACAGTGATAGGGATCGCCCTCGCGCAAATAGCGTTCCGGCACGCCATGATAGCTACAGACCAGCTTTTGAGGCTTGGTTTCTGCCTCTGCATAGGCTTTTTCGATCGATTGCGCCAAGGCGTCGATATAGGCGGTTTCTTCGAAGTAGGGTTCGACAATACGCGCGATGGGTTGCCGCTTTTCTTCCATTAGCGCGCGAAAGAACTGGTCATTTGCAGTTGCGGATGTGGCCCCTGCGTAGTGCGGATAAAGCGGGAAAAACAGGATCTTCGTGCATCCATCTTCAACCATTTCCCGCACTTTGGATTTGGTCGATGGGTTTCCATAGCGCATGCAAAAGTCGACGCGCACATCGTCACCATACCGCTCGACCATTTGCGCTTTGATCGCAGCGGTTTGCTTTTTGGTGATCGTCAGAAGTGGACTTTCGTTATCCTCTTCGTTCCAGATCGATTTGTAGGCCGCACCCGACGAAAACGGCCGCTTTGTCAGGATAATCAATTGCAGCAGTGGCTGCCAAATCCATGCGGAATAATCGACAACGCGCTTGTCCGACAAAAATTCGTTCAGATAACGCCGCATCGACCAGTAATCGGTGGCGTCAGGCGTGCCCAAATTGGCGACCAAAATACCGACACGCGCTGGCTTGACTGCCGGGTGATCGGGATGCGCATGCACGGGACATGTTGCTGGGCGCTCTTCGGCTTGGCTTTGTGCATCGAACATTTTCATTGTCCCTTAGGTAGCGCGATTTGGATTGTAGTTAAATGGGATACGCGTGGCGTCAATCATTGGACCTAATTAAAGGTGTCTCAGCAGTGCCCAAAGCGTCAGCAAGCCTGGTTTTTGCGCTGCCGGGGCGCAATGGTTGCAGTTGATTGTCCGCAGGTGCCCATCCGGTCAGCGTGATGACCTCAAAAGTGGCATCAACGCGATTGTCTGCGTTGCGGAAGTTGTCTGCGTAGATGCACGCCGCTTCGGTCAAGACATTGCGTCGGGTGGCGTGCTTGATGCGCTGGGCCAAAGCATTGTTTTCACCCATCTTGCGCAAGTCATGCATCAGGTGGAACGCGTTCACGTAGCTTGCGGTCAGTGGCGTGCTGTCAGCGACAGGTAACGCAAAGCCTGCGCGCTGCAGTAGCCCGCCAAGATCGCGGATTTCACCCATTGGCGCGATGCGGGGTGACAGGCCGCCAGCAACAACCGCCTCTGCCTCGGCTAAGGAGGCCCGCAATTCATGCAATGTTTGCCCACCCAGAAAGGTGCACAATAGCAAGCCATCGGGTTTGAGCGCATGGCGCGTTTGCACAAGCTGACCAACCGGGTCATTGGCCCAGTGCAGGCACATCGTGTGCAGGATCAAATCATATGTGCAGGGCGCAAGATCAAGCGTGTCATCGTCAGCCACAATCGTGGCATCGGGATAGTGCGCACGCCAGAATTCAGGAAACCCCGTCACAATCGCGATGGACGTAAAGGTTCTGTTAACCTCGATCAGTCTTTCTTGCAGTTCATCGGCCGCGTGTTCTTGTAAAAACAGGGCATCAGGCTGCGCGCGGGCACGATTGCGCGTCAAGGCGGTGCGGTCTGTCAGTTGGGGCATATCCATGCTGGGTCATTTAGGGTGCATTCATGCGGTTGCAAAGCGTCATTCGAGCTATTTATCCGCCGCAATGTGTGGCCTGTGACGCGCAGACCGACGATGACCATGGTTTATGCGCCGATTGCTGGCGCGAAACGCAGTTTATCGGCGGCCTGATCTGCGACACCTGCGGTACCCCTTTGCCGGGTGAGGACCACGGCGAGATCGTGCAATGCGATGACTGCATGACAATCGCGCGTCCGTGGAACAAAGGCCGCAGCGTTCTGGCCTATGCCGGTGTAGGACGACGGTTGGTGCTTGGTCTCAAGCACGGTGACCGCACCGATTTGGCCCCGCCAGCCGCACGCTGGATGGCACAAAAACTAGCGAGTTGGGACCTAACAGACACTGTTTTGGTGCCAGTTCCTTTGCATTGGGTCCGGTTGGTCAAGCGGCGCTACAACCAATCGGCGGTTCTTGCGCAGGATATTGCAAAAGTGATGGATTTGCCTGTTTGCGTCGATGCATTGCTGCGTCCCAAAAAGACCAACCCCCTTGAGGGGCACAGCCGCGACGCGCGATTTGCGGAACTCTCCGGTGCGATTGTTCCTAACCCCAAGCGCATTGGACGG
This sequence comes from Yoonia sp. JB2-21, assembly GCF_055693545.1. Taxonomy (NCBI): domain Bacteria; kingdom Pseudomonadati; phylum Pseudomonadota; class Alphaproteobacteria; order Rhodobacterales; family Paracoccaceae; genus Yoonia; species Yoonia sp. JB2-21. The sequence goes on along the minus strand of NZ_JBVFUC010000001.1, from coordinate 1,766,619 downwards.
ATGACAGGAAAGTCGGTAATTTTGGTTGACGATGTGATGACGTCCGGCGCGACCCTTGCCGCAAGCACAGAGGCGTTGAAAGATGCCGGTGCCGCAAACGTGTCGATTGTTACACTGGCAAGAGTGGTCAAAGATGCCTAGATCACAGACGAGACTGACCTAAGGACTACGAAAATGGCGAATGTCGAGATTTACACCAAGCCCACTTGTGGCTTTTGTCACATGGCAAAACGTTTGCTGAACTCCAAGGGGATCAGCTTTTCCGAAGTGAATATCACTGCCCAACCGGAACGGCGGGCCGAGATGATCCAGCGCGCCAATGGCGGCAGCACCGTCCCGCAGATTTTCGTTGATGGCACCCACGTAGGTGGCTGTGACGACCTGATGGGCCTGGAACGCAGCGGTAAATTGGATGCGCTGCTGGCGGCATGAAGGCCGCACTGCTTCAGCTGAACGCCAGCGATGACCCGGCGGTAAACCTACCCCGGACCACCGCCTTGATCGCTGAGGCAGCCGCGAAGGGGGCCGGGTTTGTTCTGACGCCCGAGGTCACAAACTGTGTCTCGCAGGACCGCCGCCATCAGGCGCGCGTTTTGCAGCTTGAGGCGGATGATGTGACCCTGCGCGGGATGCGAGAGGCTGCCATCCGGCATGGCATTTGGGTGTCGATTGGATCGCTCGCGCTCAGGTCAGGTGATCCAGACGGCCGTTTTGCAAACCGGTCCTTTCTAATTGACCCTGCCGGGCAGATCGTCGCGCGTTACGACAAAATCCATATGTTTGATGTGGCAGTGTCGGAGACTGAAACATACCGCGAATCTGCTGGGTATCGACCGGGAGAGACCGCCGTCGTCGCTGATACGCCCTTTGCCAAGATCGGGCTGAGCATCTGCTATGATGTGCGCTTTGCTTATCTCTACCGGGCATTGGCGCAGGCCGGGGCGCAGGTTTTGCTGGTTCCATCTGCATTTTCGCCCGTGACCGGTGCCGCACACTGGGAACCGTTGCTGCGCGCACGCGCCATTGAAACAGGGTCTTATGTGCTGGCCGCGGCCCAAACCGGGACGCATGCCGCGCAGTCGGGGAAACCACGCACAACATACGGGCATAGCATAGCGATTTCGCCTTGGGGCGAGGTTTTGACGGATTTAGGAACCGATCCCGGCATTGCGTTGGTTGATCTTGACCTAAGGGAAGTGGCACAAAGCCGACAACGTATTGCCGCTCTTGGCCATGACCGTCCCTTCGAAGGCCCCTGATGTCCGACGCCGAAAAAAACCTAGCCGTTTCGCTTTTCAGCGAAATCCTTGCCGTAGACCAACTGGCACGGGCAAGTGTGGCGCGCGTCTTACCCAAGGGAATGGAGCTGTCGCATTTTTCTGTTTTGAACCATTTGGCGAATTCCGGGGTCGAGCGATCACCGGCGCAATTGGCCAAGACCTTTCACCTGACGCGCGGTGCGATGACCAATACCTTGCACAAATTGGAATGGGCTGGTTGGGTTCATGTGCGCCCCGACTGGGATGACGCGCGGCGCAAGATGGTCGCGATAAGTCCCTCCGGGCAATCGGCCCGCGATGCCGCCTTGGCAGCAATTGCACCGGTCATCGCGGATGTCGTTGCCAAGGTTGGCCAAGACAGAGCGCGCGCCGTACTGCCCGTTCTGCGCGAAATGCGCCTGAAACTTAGCAATATCGACTGACAACGCAGTTTAGACGCACGAATGTACAGGCGTTTCGCAATCGTAGATTGTCATCAGACCATCTTTGAATGGCACACATGGTGACCAACCGAGCACGCGTTTTGCCTTGTTGATATCGGGACATCTGCGTTGCGGGTCATCAACGGGGAGTGGCTTGAACTCAATCTCGCTTTTTGTGCCAAAGATGGCGTTGATGTGTTGTGCGATCTCCAGGATCGTCAGTTCAGCGGGGTTCCCAATGTTGACAACCTCACCCCGTGCCGCACCAACGGATCCAAGTAGCAGTAACCCTTCTACCGTATCACTCACATGGCAAAAGCTACGTGTTTGCGTCCCATCACCATAGACTGTCAAAGATTGCCCTGCTTTCGCTTGTGCAATGAAATTCGGAATGGCCCGCCCGTCTGAGGCGCTCATTCCCGGCCCGTAGGTATTGAAAATACGTGCAATGCGGATATTGGCATCCGACGTTCTGACGGCATCCATCAACAGCGCCTCAGCGGCGCGTTTGCTTTCATCATAACATGCGCGTGGCCCCACCGGATTAACGTGACCCCAGTCGGTTTCCTTTTGCGGATGGGACAGCGGATCGCCGTAAACCTCGCTGGTTGATGCTTGGATCAGTGTGGCGTTGCAAGCTTGCGCATGTTCAAGCAATTGCAGCGTTCCAAGGACGTTGGTTTTCCACGTCTGAATGGGGTGGCTTTGATATTGAACAGGTGATGCTGGGCTTGCGAGGTTAAAGATGACGTCGGTTCGCGGCAGCTTTGCCGTTATCGAAATATCCAGCGGGAGTAAGGTCAGATTTCTATTCTTGTGTTTGGCAAGCCGCGCTTCCGTCCCGGTTGAGAAGTTATCGACGACGTGCACTTTGGCATCCGCATCCAACAATCTTTGCACGAGATGGTGCCCAATGAACCCGCAACCTCCCGGAACAAGCACGGCTTTGCCTTTCCAGAACGTCATGTGTTTTGTTCTCTTTCTTCAATTGTGCTGATCGCAAATTGGCGTTCGCTTTCAAAGGTGAGGCTTTTGCCAAGGGCCTGACCCTGTGACGCGATTTCGCGTGCCTTGGCCTGATGTGTTCTGACCCAATCGATCTTTTCTTGCAGGTCTGACAGATCCGCGCGAATTGGAACGAAATGTTCCCAAGGTACCAGCTTATGATAGTACCATTGATAATAGCCAAAGGGGCTATCGACCTTCAAAACGCAACAACCCAGCTTCAGCCGCTGCATCAAGTTGCACCACGCGTTGGTAAAGCCGTCGATGTCGATGGCATACTTCATGCCGCCCCAGTCGTGTGTCGGTACATATTCACCGATTAGCCCCTCTGATCGGAGAACATCGCCAAAGCCTTGATACTTGTAAAAAATAAATTTGAAATCCACGTCGAGGGTTTTGCACTTTAACGCCATGCGTAGCCGTTGCTTTACGCCTGGCGTGTCGATGGTTGCTGGGTCAAGTGAGAACAGCCCGTCGCCGTTTAGCCCACCCCGCCAAATGATGTCATCGCGCCTGTCATCCCAAGCGAGCGCCTGATCTACGGCAAATTTGTCCGTTTCAGCATACCCATGATCGCGAAAAAAATGTGCGTCGGGCACCGGTGTTTGCAGGCTTGAGGTCACAGAAAATTTGTATCGGGCTACACTGGGAAAATTACCGTCCGAGATGTTAACGGTGATTTGTCTGACGTTGTCATCGGTGCCGCTGAACCAGCAGACATGCGCCGCCAACTTTGCGCGATTGCGCAGTAGCTCCGCAGGACGAAGAAGATAGTTGACCAGTGCAACGATGCTACCGCTTTCTTTACGCAGGATGACATCGGTTGGCGCGATTGGTTCTTGAGAATGCCGCACGTGCAGCGTCACCGGTTGCACGCCCGCGCGCTCACACTGCTCGTGGTACGACGTCATAAACGACTGATTTCGTTCATATTGGTTGCGCGATTTGCGCATCGACCGTCTGAGCCTTGATAGTGGATTTGCCAATCAACTCACCAAAAAGAAGCGCGTTCCTCGCATGGTGTTGTGGCGCAAAGGCATCCTCTATTCAATCGGCTTTGTTGCTGCCGTCACATAGTTCACGGATAGGTCCCGGTCCGAGATTGACCACGTGAATTTGGCAAAGTTGAAAACGAAACCCTTGCGGTCCACCGGTGTCATCCCTGCCTTTTCGATCAAAGCAAATAGTTCATCAGGTGTAATAAACTTATTCCATTCATGCGTACCTTTGGGCAGCCAACGCATGACGTATTCCGCACCGACAATCGCCATCGCAAAGCTTTTGGGATTGCGGTTGATTGTTGAACATATGTGAATGCCGCCCGGTTTCAGCAATTGCTGGCACGCGGTCAGATATCCTTGGGGGTCGGCCACATGTTCGACCACTTCCATGTTCAGTACAGCGTCAAACTGTTCGCCGGCTTCGGCCATCGCTTCTGCCGTTGTGTGACGATAGTCGATCTGCAACCCGGATTGTTCGGCGTGGATTTTAGCCACCGGGATGTTGCGTTCTGCTGCATCAGCACCCACGACGGTCGCGCCCAGACGCGCCATCGGTTCGCACAGCAGCCCGCCACCGCATCCGATATCAAGGATGCGTAAACCCTTGAACGGTTCTGGCTGACTAAGGTCGCGCCCGAACTCAGCGGCGATCTGGCTGGTGATGTAGTCCAATCGAACGGGGTTCATCATGTGCAATGGTTTGAATTTGCCCTTCAGGTCCCACCATTCCGCCGCCATCGCCTCGAACTTGGCAATCTCGCCGGGGTCTACTGTGTTCGTTGCCGACATTTTCATCACTCCGCGTCATGGTCACTAGGTTCATCTCGCGATATAGGATGGTTATGGACAAAGTCGTAGGACAAAAGCGCCCAGGTGCGCATCTTTACCAGCCAATTGATCCCTTCGATCAACGGATGCTGGATGTCGGCGATGGTCACCGCATCTATATGGAACAATGTGGTAATCCCGATGGTATTCCCGTTGTCGTCCTGCACGGCGGTCCCGGTGGTGGATGCAGTCCTGCGATGCGGCGCTACTTTGATCCCAACCTGTACCGCATCATCCTGTTTGATCAGCGCGGCTGTGGGCGGTCACGGCCCCATGCCAGTGTTGAGGCCAATACGACATGGCATTTGGTCGCCGACATTGAATTGATCCGCGAAATGCTTGGCATTGACCGCTGGATCGTCTTTGGCGGATCTTGGGGGGCAACACTCGCACTGATCTACGCGCAGGCGCATCCTGATCGTGCCGCCGCTTTGACCTTGCGCGGCGTCTTCCTGATGACCCAGCCAGAGCTGGATTGGTTCTATGGTGGCGGAGCGGGCAAGTTCTGGCCTGATCTCTGGGCACGATTTGCGGATATGATCCCCGAAGATGAACAGGACGACTTTATTGCCGCTTATCACCGCCGCCTATTTTCTGATGACCGGACACTCGAGGTGCGTTTCGCCCGCGCCTGGGCGTCCTGGGAAAATGCGCTGGCCTCGATTGATAGTGACGGTGTCACCGGCGACAGCCCCGCCGACTATGCCCGCGCCTTTGCCCGGCTTGAAAATCATTATTTCTACAATGCCGGTTTTTTGAGCGCGGATCAGCAAATTTTGCACCCTGACCAAATGGCGAAGATCGCTGATGTGCCGGGTGTCATCGTGCAGGGGCGTTATGATATGATTTGTCCGCCTGTGTCAGCGCACACGCTTTCACAAAACTGGCCAAAATCTAGGCTAACCTTCATCGGTCGTGCCGGTCATGCGCTGTCTGAACCTGGTATCAGCGCCGAGCTTGTCCGCACCATGGATATGATGGGTGCCCAGCGTCATTCACTGGGGCTTTAGGGTTTACTACTGAAAATATGCCGCTAAGCTTCACGCAATAGCTATCGGGGAAAGCTAAGTTTTGGGCAACGTCCTGACGATTATTCTACAACGGCTCGCGCTTGGCCTACTGACATTGCTGATTGTGTCGATTGTGATCTTTATCGCAGTCAACCTTCTGCCGGGTGACTTTGCACAATCCATTTTGGGACAAGGTGCCACACCAGAGGCAGTAGCTTCGATTCGCGAGGATCTTGGTCTCGACCAACCGATGGTGACCCGATACTTCCAATGGTTGGGTGGCGTGCTGCGCGGCGACTTGGGTACCAGCTTTGCCCAGGCCAACTTTGCCAGCTTTAGCGGGACAACGTCGGGTGCGACAACAATCGCCGAACAGATCGCGCCGCGGTTTGGTAACACGATGTTCCTGGCCATGATCACTGCGGCAATCGCTGTTCCTTTTTCGATCATCCTTGGCATTCTGGCCGCCCTGTACCGCAACACAGTTTTTGACCGGGCGACGAACATCTTCACCTTGTCGTCGATTTCCAGCCCTGAGTTCTTTTTGGCCTACATCCTGATCCTGTTCCTCGCGGTGCTGAACCCGATCTTCCCGTCGCTGTCGAACATCTTTGAAGGGATGCCGTTCAGTGAACGCCTTGAAAAGTCGATGTTGCCTGCCTTGACGCTGACCTTGGTGGTCACCGCGCATATGATGCGGATGACGCGAGCCGCGATTATCAACTTGCTGGCTTCACCTTACATCGAAATGGCGCGGCTGAAGGGCCTGTCGCCGATGCGGGTGATCGTCAAGCACGCGCTACCCAATGCTTTGGCGCCGATCATCAACGTGATTGCCTTGAATCTTGCGTATCTGATCACTGGCGTTGTGGTGGTCGAGGTGGTCTTTGTTTATCCGGGTATCGGCCAGCTGTTCGTAGACAGTGTGAAAATTCGTGACATTCCCGTTGTGCAGGCGTGCTGCCTGATCTTTGCAACTGCGTTTATCCTTCTGAATCTGACAGCTGACATTATGTCGATCCTGTCCAACCCGCGTCTGAGGCATCCGAAATGATCTGGCTTGTCGCTACTCTGATTGGCATGGGTATTGTTGCATGGGGGTTTCGCTTTGCGGGGCAAGCCGCGACCGGCAATGCACCGAAGTTCCGCGATATGCCCTACGGCGTGGCCTATGGGTATGTCTTGGGCGTCGTGGTTTTGGCATGGTTGGTGTGGGCCTATATGCAGGGGCGCAGTGAAGACACGGTGATTGCGAATAAGTTCTTCTTCCTGCGCGTCGCGATTGAAGGGTTTATCATCTTCTCAGCGGCTGCTTGGCTGTTCCGCCTGTTTGGCAAAACCATCGGCACGAAATGGAGCAAAAAGATGTTCCGCTCAATGCCGCTCACTGCGTCTTTTGGCATCCTGACCATTCTGATCTATGCGATTTTTGCGATCTTTGCGGGTGCTATTGCGCCTTACGGACAAGAACAGATCCTTCCCGGTGTTGCCGCAAACGTCATCCCCGGTGGTGACCCGGCGCTGGGCGGCAACCCCGACTTTCCGTTGGGTACTGACCAGATCGGCCGCGATATCCTTAGTCGTTTGATCTATGGCGCGCAAAATACAGTTGGCATCGCCTTTGCAACGACTGTCTTGGCATTCTTGCTGGGAGGTACTTTCGGGTTCTTGGCCGCGACGCTGGGTGGTTGGCTGGACCAGCTTCTTTCGCGCATGGTTGACGTTTTGATGGCGATCCCGTCACTGATCTTTGCGCTACTTTTGATGACCATCGCCAGCGTTTGGGCGCCTGAGTTGGGCATACCTTTGACCGTCTTCATGGTCATTATTATTGCCGTGATCGACAGCACGCGCGTTTATCGTCTGGCCCGCGCTGTGGGGCAGAACATCGTAGTTATGGACTATATTGAAGCAGCCAAGCTGCGCGGTGAAGGCCTTGGCTATCTTGTCTTTAAAGAAATCCTGCCGAATGCGACGGCACCGCTTCTTGCGGAATTCGGGCTGCGCTTTTGTTTTGTTTTCCTGACGATTGCGGCGCTTTCATTCCTTGGCGTCGGTATCCAGCCACCGCTGGCTGACTGGGGTACGATGGTGCGTGACCTCGGCGGCTTTGTGAACTTTGCACAGTTCGCGCCGATGGCGGCAAGTGCACCGTTGTTGGCGGCAGGCGCAATCGCCTTGCTCACCATCGCTGTGAACTTTGTGGTCGACTGGATGCTGCAGAAATCGTCGGGGCTCAAAGAATGACCGATCAACCGCTTGTCAAAATGCGTGACGTTTGGCTTGAGGGCCGCAGCGACGAAAAGTGGAACCCCATTATCAATGGTGTCGACCTGACCCTGCAAAAAGGTGAGGTGCTTGGGCTCATTGGTGAATCTGGCGCTGGCAAATCCACTCTTGGGTTAGCGGCAATGGGCTATACCCGCGACGGTGTTCGTATCAGCAAGGGGTCGATTGAATTCGATGGGATTGATCTGCTGACCGCATCCGCCGCTGTAAAGCGGGATCTGCTGGGCAAGCGCATCGCCTATGTGGCGCAATCCGCAGCGGCGAGCTTTAACCCGGCCCACAAGTTGATGGATCAACATGTCGAAGGGCCAGTGCAGCACAATGTCATGGGGCGCGGCGAAAGCGAAGAAGACGGGATGGAGCTTTATCGCAAGCTGCGTCTGCCGAACCCCGATCAAATCGGGTTTCGGTATCCGCACCAAGTCTCCGGCGGCCAGTTACAACGCTGCATGACCGCGATGGCAATGTCTTGTCGTCCTGATCTGATTATCTTTGATGAACCGACCACCGCGCTGGATGTGACAACCCAGATCGAAGTGCTCGCATCAATCCGCGACATCGTCGAACAGTTTGATACCGCTGCGATCTACATCACCCATGACCTGGCGGTCGTGGCCCAGATGGCTGACACCATCAAGGTGCTGTTGAAGGGCGACGAAGTCGAGACTGCCGACACCCGCACCATGCTTGCAGCGCCGACGCAGGAATATACAAAATCGCTTTGGGCTGTGCGTAGTTTTGAGCGACCATTGAAGCCTGCTGTGCAGACTGGCTCGGTACCCGTTGTCAGCGTGCAAAATGTCGATGCTTCTTATGGGACCGTCCCTGTTCTGCATGATGTCAGCTTTGATTTGCACGAAGGCCGCACGGTCGCTGTTGTTGGCGAAAGTGGATCGGGAAAATCGACAACGGCCCGCTGCATCACGGGTCTGTTGCCACCAAAGGCGGGTAAAATCATGCTGGATGGCCAAGAGCTGCCGGCGGACTATCGTAAGCGCAACAAGGATCAGCTGCGCCAAGTGCAGATGATCTATCAGATGGCCGATACGGCGCTGAATCCGCGCATGTCGATCGGGCAGATCATTGCGCGCCCTGTCGAGTTTTATTTGGGCTTAAAAGGTGCGGAGAAACGCAAGAGGGTCGATGCCCTGCTTGAACAGATCGAGCTTGAGCCTTCACAGTATTATCATCGCCTGCCCTCGGAATTGTCCGGTGGCCAAAAGCAACGTATTGGTATCGCACGTGCTTTGGCAGCCGAACCAAAGTTTATTATTTGTGATGAGGTCACCTCGGCGTTGGACCAATTGGTCGCGGAAGGGATTCTGCGACTTTTGGCGCGCTTGCAGGATGAATTGTCGCTCACCTATATGTTCATCACACACGATCTTGCGACGGTGAAAGCCATTGCAGATGAGGTCGTTGTCATGAAGGACGGACGCGTCGTGGAGCAAGGGCCAAAGAACGACATGTTTAAGCCGCCGCACCATGCCTACACCGATCTTTTGCTGTCTTCGGTACCGGAAATGGACCCGGACTGGCTCACTAATCTGCTGACGGAACGCGGAGTTGATAACATCGGCGACGCAGCTGTTGATAAGATGTAACTCAGAATCATCCACGAAAGTGGTGACAAAATCGGGCGGTTCGCGCCTGAACCAACAACTAGGGAGAACGAAAATATGCACGGAATTAGTAGACGCGGTCTATTGAAAACAGGTGCTGCCGCAGGTGTACTGGGTCTGACAGGTATGCCACTGCGCGCGCAGACACGCGGCGGCAAGCTGACTGCTGGTCTGGGTGGGGCAAACACATCTGATAGCTGGGATGGCCGGACGCACTCTGACATCTTCATGATTGCTTCGGCGCACGGCACAGTCTTTGACTGTTTGACCGAGGTTGCGGCTGACGGCTCGCTTGTCGGTGAATTGGCGGAAAGCTGGGAAGCCTCAGCTGATGCGAAAACCTGGACGTTCAACCTGCGTCAGGGTGTGACCTTCCACAACGGCAAACCATTTGGTGCCGACGACGTGATTGAGTCTTTGCAAATGCACGTGGCGGAAGGCGCGAAATCTGCGGCACAGCCGATCGTTGCTTCTATCTCTGAGATGAAAAAGACATCTGATTTCCAGATCGAATTCACGCTTGCCTCTGGCAACGCGGATTTCCCTTATCTGATGTCGGACTATCACCTGTTGATCTTCCCTGCGGGTCAGATCGAAGAGGCGATTGCAAACGGTATCGGTACGGGTCTGTACCAAGTACAGTCATTCGACCCTGGCGTGCGCATGGTCGCAACGCGTTACGCAGATCACTACAAAGGTGACAGCGCCGGCTTCTTTGATGAGGTCGAATATATCGCGATCAACGACAACACAGCACGTATGAACGCGCTGATGACCGGTCAGGTTGATACGATCAACCGGATCGACTTTAAGACCGAAGCACTGTTGAAGGCCAACCCTGCGCTGCGCATTCAGGAGGTGACGGGTAACCAGCACTATACATTTGCGATGCTGACAGACACGGATCCATTTGGTGATGCGAACGTCCGTCGCGCGCTGAAGTATGGTATCAACCGTCAGGAAATGGTCGACAAGATCCTGCTGGGTCACGGTAAGGTCGGTAACGACACGCCAATCGGCCCTGCAAACCAGTTCTATCATGCTGAAATGGAGCAGCTGGAATACGATCCAGACAAGTCCAAGTTCTATTTGCAGCAAGCTGGCCTTGATAGCTTGAGCGTGGATATCAGTGCGGCAAACGCTGCCTTTGAAGGTGCCGTTGATGCGGCCCAACTGTTCCAGTCATCCGCTGCTGCTGGCGGTATCAACCTCAACGTGATCCAGGAACCTTCTGATGGGTATTGGTCCAACGTCTGGCTGAAAAAGCCGTTCACAGCTGTGTACTGGTCTGGCCGCGCGACAGAGGACTGGATGTTCTCAACCGCGTATGAGGCTGGTGTGCCATGGAACGACAGCCAGTGGGACAGCAACGACAGCGCCCGTTTCCAAGAGTTGCTGATGACTGCACGTGCTGAGTTGGATACCGACAAGCGCCGCGAACAATACTTCGAAATGCAGCAAATCCTGCGCGACGATGGCGGTGTTCTGGTGCCAATGTTTGCCAACTACGTGCAGGCCGTGAACAACCGCATCGTGTCACCTGACACAGTGGGTAACCTCTGGCAGATGGATAACGCCCGGATGGCCGAGCGTTGGTCTGTGGCGTAAGCCGAACCTGATTACGATCGAAACGCCCTGCCACAAGGCGGGGCGTTTTTTGTTTGGCACCGGACAGACGCCGATATACTGCCTTTGCCAAACCCGGCCGAAGGAATTCAATGTATGACCCAGTATCAGGCAGAAACGCCCGCACAGCATCGCAAAGCGATCGTGTTGTGCTGCGATCAGGGGTTTTTAAAGTTCGCAGCTTTCGTTGCGACGCAAATCTTCGACCAGCATCCTGAACCCGACTTTGACGTCTGCATTTGTAGCCATGAAACGCTGGCTTTGCCCGATACGCTGCAATCTCTGCCGGTCCGCCTGTGCCATTTTCCATTGCCTGCCGTTCTGGAAGACGCGCCGCAGAGTTACCGTATCAACCTATCGAGCTATCTGCGCCTTTTCGTGCCGCAGGCCTTTGCTGCCGACTATGACCGCATCCTTTATCTCGATAGCGATATCTTTTTGCGGGGCGGTGATTTTTCCAAGCTGCTCGACATACCCTTGCTTGAGGGCCATCCGGTGGCTGCCGTTCGCACAAGTCACCAGCGTGACAATCAGCTTAAGCACATGCCGGAATTCAAAGCGCTGGGTCAGCCGCCCGCGCCCTATTTCAATGCGGGCATTCTGCTGATCGACGTATCCCGCTGGGACGCCGCAGAAATTTTGCCGCAGTCGTTGGCGTTGATGAAGAACCAGCCTGAAGTGCTGAATATGCATGACCAGTCCGTGCTTAATATTGTGCTGCGCGACAACTGGTCCGAACTGTCGGTCGCGTGGAACTGGATGTATTCAGGGCGCTTTAGCTATCTGTTGGAATCGTGCGACCCGTTCATTCTGCATTTTGCCGGGCGGATCAAACCGTGGAATCGTCTGAACGGAGAATTCCCACCCAAATATCCAGAGGTCTATCGCGCGTTTTTCGCCAAACATTACCCGCAGGAGGCGGAAAAGATGCCCCCTGCCGCGTCGATCTTTGCCGCGCAGAAGTTCCATAAGAAATCGCTGCTTAAGCAGTGGTGGGATTTCAACGGACTGGCCCGCTACATCAGCCGTTTTGACGACCCCTATGTGGTCATTGATCCACGAAGTTGACGGTGCCCCTTGCAGTTGTGGCAAACCTTCCGTATATGACTTCTAACAGCGGCGTCTGGCTTCCACCCCCGGACACCACCGAAATTCGTAACGGGCCGCGCGCCCGTTTTTTTGTGCCCAATAGCTATCCGAATGATAAGTCGGAAAATATGATGAACGATCTGATCGCCAAAGCGGCCATTGACCGCCGTATCGCTGAAATCATCACCCCTGTTGTCGAAGACATGGGATTTGAAGTTGTGCGCGTCCGTCTGATGTCAGGCAAGGAAAGCATCTTGCAGATCATGGTCCAGCGTCCCGATGGCCAGATTGAAGTTGATGAATGCGGCCAGATTTCCACCGCGCTGAGTGCTGTGCTGGATGTCGAAGACCCGATTCTGGATGTCTATAACCTTGAGGTGTCCAGCCCCGGCATTGACCGCCCTCTGACCAGGATGAAGGACTTTGTCCAATGGGAAGGTTTTGAGGCCAAGATCGAGACGGACGAGCTGATTGATGGCCGTCGTCGCTTTAAAGGACCATTGGCTGGAACCGAAGGTGATGAAGTGTTGATCACGATCACCGAAGGCACCATTGGTCTGAAATTCGAATGGCTGTCAGACGCCAAATTGGTTCTGACAGATGAGTTGATCCGCGACGTGCTGCGTGGACGCAAAGATGCGGGTCAGATCGACGAGACCCAGTTTGATGAAATCGAAACGATTATAGACGGTGAGGAGAACACCTGATGGCATATACTTCCGCGAACCAGCTGGAATTGCTGCAAACAGCCGAGGCCGTGGCCCGCGAAAAGAACATCGAGCCGGGGCTTGTTGTGGAAGCGATGGAAGAATCGCTCGCCCGTGCAGCCAAATCCCGCTACGGCGCGGAAATGGACATTCGCGTGTCCATCGACCGCAAGACCGGTAAAGCGACGTTTACGCGTGTCCGCACTGTGGTCGAGGAAGAAGAGCTTGAGAATTATCAGGCTGAGTTCACCGTTGAGCAAGCCAAAGAGTATATGGAAAACCCAGAAGTGGGTCAGCAGTTCATCGAAGAAGTGCCGCCCGTGGAACTGGGCCGCATCGCCGCACAGTCCGCCAAGCAGGTGATCTTGCAGAAGGTCCGCGAAGCCGAGCGTGACAAGCAATACGAAGAATTCAAGGATCGCGCAGGTACGATCATCAACGCGCTGGTCAAGCGTGAAGAATATGGCAATGTCATCGTCGACGTAGGCGCTGGCGAGGCTGTCCTGCGTCGCAACGAAAAGATCGGTCGCGAGGCGTATCGCCCGAATGATCGTATCCGTTGCTTTATCAAAGAAGTGCGCCGCGAACAGCGTGGCCCGCAGATTTTCCTGAGCCGCACAGCGCCCGAGTTCATGGCAGAGCTGTTCAAGATGGAAGTGCCTGAGATTTACGAAGGCATCATCGAGATCAAGGCAGTGGCCCGTGATCCCGGCAGCCGCGCCAAAATCGCTGTGATCTCTTACGATGGTTCCATCGACCCTGTCGGTGCTTGTGTTGGTATGCGTGGATCGCGTGTGCAGGCCGTTGTGAACGAATTGCAGGGCGAAAAGATCGACATCATTCCTTGGAATGAAGATATGCCCACGTTCCTTGTAAACGCGTTGCAACCTGCTGAAGTGTCCAAAGTTGTTCTGGACGAAGAAGCGGGCAAGATCGAGGTTGTTGTCCCTGAAGAGCAACTGTCACTGGCAATTGGTCGTCGTGGCCAAAACGTGCGTCTCGCGTCGCAACTGACCGGTCTGGATATCGACATCATGACCGAGGAGGAAGAGAGCAAGCGCCGTCAGGCAGAGTTTGAACTGCGCACCAAATTGTTCATGGATACCCTTGATCTGGATGAGTTCTTTGCCCAACTACTGGTATCAGAAGGGTTTACGAACCTGGAAGAAGTCGCTTACGTCGAAATTGATGAACTCTTGGTCATCGAAGGCGTCGACGAAGATACGGCTGGCGAATTGCAGGCCCGTGCGCGTGACTATCTGGAAGCCGAAGCCAAGAAAGCCATGGAAGCGGCCCGCGCGTTGGGTGTCGAAGACAGCCTTGCGAATTTCGAGGGTCTGACACCTGCCATGCTAGAGGCGCTGGGCAAAGATGGCGTGAAAACGCTGGAAGACTTTGCAACCTGCGCTGACTGGGAACTGGCCGGTGGCTGGACCACGGTTGATGGCGAGCGTGTGAAGGATGACGGCGTGCTAGAACCCTTCGAGGTGTCGCTGGAAGAAGCGCAAGACATGGTGATGACGGCCCGCGTGATGCTGGGCTGGGTTGACCCGGATGAGCTTGCCGCCGAAGCCGCTGCTGCAGAAGAAGAAGCAGAAGCCGCGGAGGAGGAGGCCTGATTTCAGGCCTCTGATGGGATCGCAGATGGCGCGTGGTGGCCATAACAAAGACCGGGACGATGCCGAACGTAAGTGCATCGTCACCGGCAAGGTGCAGCCAAAGGCTGGGCTGATACGCTTTGTTGTGGGGCCGGATAATCAGGTTGTGCCTGATATTCTGGGTAAACTGCCGGGCCGGGGCATGTATGTGACGGCTGACCGCAAAGCGCTGGAAGAAGCCAAGAAGGGTCAGTTTTCACGTTCTGCCAAGCAAGCGGTGACTGTGCCGGATGGACTGATGGCCGAAGTTGAACGCCAGCTTGCCCGCCGTACTGTCGACCTGATCGCGCTAACCCGGAAATCGGGTCGCGCGGTTTGCGGATTTGAAAAGGTAAAGGGCTGGCTTGCCGGTGGTGAGCGGGTCCGTGTGCTGGTTCAGGCCTCTGACGGGTCCGAACGGGGCAAAACAAAACTATGGACACCCGAAGGTGCCCGATATTTCGGCTGTTTGACGGCGCAGGAATTGGGTTTGGCATTTGGGCGGCAAACTGTGATACATGGCGCGCTAGCCACTGGCAGACTCAGCGATCGTGTTGTAGAGGAAGCCACAAAGCTACGCGGGCTACGCGAAGGGAACGATAGCGATACGGCTATCGGGAAGGATAAAGAAGCTAAATGAGCGATAACGACGGTAAAAAGACACTCGGCCTTGGTGGTTCACGTCCCAGCAACGTGAAGCAAAGCTTTAGCCACGGGCGGACCAAGAACGTCGTGGTGGAAACCAAACGCAAACGCGTTGTGGTGCCCAAGCCCGGTGCGGCGAAACCTGCTGGCGGGGGCAGTGGCCCGGTCGGTGGTGATCCTTCCAAGCGTCCCGCCGGTATTTCCGATGTGGAGCTAGAGCGCCGGATGAAGGCGCTGAAGATGGCGAAAGCGCGCGAAGCGGAAGAAGCCGAAAAACGCGCCGCCGAAGAAAAAGAACGCGCCGCTGAACGCGATGCGCGCCGCGCCGAGATCGAGGCGAAAGAAGCCGAAGACAAGGCCCGCGAAGAACGTGCGAAGGCAAAGGCCGAGGAAGAAGAGCGCAAGAAAGCTGAGGCAGCCAAAGCCGCAGCTGTCGCAGCGGCACCACCGGCTGCTGCTGCCGTTCCCGGCGAAACCGAGATTTCCCGCCCAACAGCTGCGCCGCGCAAAACGGACCGCCCGCAGGAAAACCGTGACAACAAGAGCAAGGCGAAACCTGGCCGTGGTGGCGATGGTCGCCGCTCAGGCAAACTGACAGTCAATGATGCGATGGCGGGCCGTGATGGTGGCCGCCAGCGATCTATGGCTGCGATGAAGCGTAAGCAAGACCGCGCCCGTGCGAAAGCGATGGGTGTATCGGCCGAGCGTGAAAAGGTATTCCGCGAAGTCGCATTGCCAGAGGCAATTACAGTTTCTGAACTCGCCAACCGGATGACGGAACGTGTGGCCGACGTTGTGAAAGCGTTGATGACCAACGGCATCATGGCGACACAGAACCAGACAATTGATGCAGATACAGCGGAATTGATCATCGAAGAGTTCGGCCACACCGTTGTGCGTGTGTCTGATGCCGATGTTGAAGACGTGCTGACAGCGATTGAAGACAAGCCAGAAGACCTGCAAGGTCGCCCACCAATTATCACGATCATGGGCCACGTTGACCACGGCAAGACGTCGCTGCTGGACGCGATCCGCAACGCGAAAGTTGTGGCTGGCGAAGCTGGCGGTATCACACAGCACATCGGTGCCTATCAGGTGAAAACCGATAGTGGCGCAGTTCTGTCATTCCTTGATACACCGGGCCACGCGGCGTTTACGTCGATGCGTTCGCGCGGTGCGCAAGTGACCGATATTGTTGTACTGGTCGTTGCTGCTGATGACGCAGTCATGCCGCAAACGATCGAGGCGATTAACCACGCCAAGGCCGCCGAAGTGCCGATGATCGTGGCGATCAACAAGATTGATAAACCAGAGGCGAACCCAGATAAGGTCCGCACCGATCTGTTGCAGCACGAGGTCATCGTCGAAAAGATGTCCGGTGATGTGCAGGACGTGGAAGTTTCGGCCATTTCTGGTCAGGGTCTGGATGAACTGCTTGAGGCGATTGCCCTACAGGCCGAAATTCTGGAACTCAAAGCCAACCCTGATCGCGCCGCCGAAGGTGCCGTGATCGAAGCACAGCTTGACGTGGGCCGCGGCCCTGTTGCGACCGTTTTGGTGCAGAATGGGACGCTGCGCCAAGGTGATATCTTCGTTGTGGGTGAGCAGTACGGTAAGGTCCGTGCGCTGATCAACGACAAGGGCGAACGCGTCGAAGAAGCTGGTCCTGCGGTGCCTGTTGAGGTGTTAGGTCTGAACGGCACACCCGAAGCTGGCGATGTTCTGAACGTCGTGGAAACCGATGCGCAGGCGCGTGAGATTGCGGAATACCGTGAGAAGGCCGCGAAAGAGAAACGCGCGGCTGCTGGTGCGGCCACGACCCTCGAACAGCTGATGGCAAACGCCAAAGCCGATGAAAACGTCAGTGAATTGCCAATTCTGGTGAAGGCCGATGTGCAGGGTTCTGCGGAAGCCATCGTTCAGGCGATGGAGAAAATCGGAAACGATGAGGTGCGCGTGCGTGTCCTGCACTCTGGTGTGGGTGCCATCACAGAAACCGATATCGGTCTTGCCGAAGCATCTGGTGCCCCAGTCTTTGGCTTTAACGTGCGTGCGAATACGTCCGCACGGAACACCGCCAACCAAAAGGGTGTCGAGATCCGTTATTACTCGGTCATCTATGATCTTGTGGATGATGTGAAAGCGGCGGCCTCTGGTCTGCTCTCTGCCGAAATTCGTGAAAAGTTCATCGGCTACGCCAAAATCCAAGAGGTCTTTAAGGTCTCGAACGTGGGTAAGGTTGCCGGGTGTCTTGTCACCGAAGGTGTGGCGCGGCGTTCCGCCGGTGTGCGCCTGCTGCGCGACAACGTGGTGATCCACGAAGGCACGCTGAAAACGCTGAAACGCTTCAAGGACGAGGTGCCAGAGGTACAATCCGGTCAGGAATGCGGGATGGCATTTGAGAACTACGAAGACATCCGTCCCGAAGACGTGATCGAGATTTTCGAACGCGAAGAGATCGAACGGAATCTGTAAAGCACGTGGGTTTTACCCACTTTGCGGAATTGAAAAAGGCGGTCCGATTGGGCCGCCTTTTTCGTGCAATTGATGATGTGGGGATTACCCTGTCGGAATTGAAAGCAGCACCCAGCTGCCAACATTCTCTACAACGACACCGCCCTCGGCCATGCGATCCTGGATCGCCCCGCGTTCGTTTGCTGGGCAACCGACAAGTATTGAGCTGTCGCCCAAATACTCTTGCGTAATGTCGTTTTCGCCAATCACTTGGCAGACATCGCTCTGAGTTGGGTACGGTCTTACGCCGATAAGTCCAGACTCCTCTGGCGGAGAATAGGCGGTACATCCGGCTGCGACGAACGCCAGCATGGCGGCTGAAAGAACATGGTTTCGCATCTCTTCTTCTCCTCAGATTTTAACTCACAACCAATCCCTCAGTATCGGGATCAATGGCACATCTGCCGCGGGCATCGGATAGTCCCGCAACGCATTCGCTCGCACCCATTTGAGCGCTTGCCCCTCGCGTGATTGCGGCGTGCCTTCCCATTTGCGGCATGCGAACAGCGGCATCAGCAGATGAAAATCATCGTAACTATGGCTCGCGAAGGTCAGTGGCGCAAGGCATGACGCCCATGTGTCGATGCCCAACTCTTCCTGTAATTCGCGGATCAGGGCGGTCTCTGGCGTTTCGCCTGTCTCGACTTTGCCACCGGGGAATTCCCATAGCCCGGCCATTGATTTGCCTTCCGGCCGCTGTGCCAAAAGGATCCGCCCGTCAGGATCAATGAGTGCGACTGCTGAAACCAGAACAACCTTCATGATCTATAGTCAGCGTTGATACTGATGTAGCCGTGGGTCAGGTCGCAGGTCCAGACCGTGCTGGCCCCTGCCCCGATCCCCAGATCAACGCCAATCTTAAGCTCTGGGTTTTTCATGTAGGCGCTGGCCGCGTCTTCCGAATAATCAGGTGCGCGCCATCCGTTTTCGGCCACGGTGATGTCGCCAAACCGAATGCTGAGCCGATCGCGGTCTGCCGCAGCGCCGGATTTACCGACGGCCATAACCACACGACCCCAGTTTGCGTCTTCACCGGCGATGGCCGTTTTGACCAACGGTGAATTCGCAATCGACAGCGCCACCTTGTGCGCGTCAGTATCATCTGCCGCGCCGGTCACCTGAACCGTGACAAATTTGGTCGCGCCTTCGCCGTCCCGCACGACCTGATGCGCAAGATCCAGCATAACATCATGCAACGCGTCGGCAAAATCTGGGTTGCCCGTGACATCTACGCCGGATGCGCCAGTTGCCCCGATCATCAACGTATCAGAGGTCGAGGTATCGCTATCCACCGTGATGCAGTTGAATGTCTTGGCGTTCAGGCCAGCGACAAGGGCTTGCAGATCGCCTTGGCCAATTTTCGCATCCGTGAAGATGTAGACCAACATCGTCGCCATATCGGGCGCGATCATGCCAGAGCCTTTGGCGATGCCCGCGATTTTCACAGGTTTGCCGCCCACCGTGATCGTCGCGGAGGCCCCCTTTGCAAACGTATCTGTCGTCATGATCGCCTTGGCGGCGTCCCCGATGGCACTGGGTGATTGCGTTTCGCTGAGTGTGGCAATTTTCGCAACGATCCGATCATGCGGCAGCGGTTCGCCGATAACACCGGTTGAAGCGGTGAACACACGATCGCCAGCAACGCCTGTTGCGGCCGTCACGGCTTGCGTAACGGCCTGAACCGACCCTGTGCCGCGCGCACCGGTAAAGGCGTTGGAGTTGCCAGAGTTCACCAAAATCGCAGCAGACCGAGTTGGGTCGCTGCCCAGCTTTTCCTGACAGTCCAGCACGGGCGCTGATCGCGTCGCTGAACGTGTAAAGACACCTGCCACCGACGTTCCGGCGATTAGCATTGCCAACATCACGTCGTCACGGCCTTGGTACTTCACGCCAGCCGCTGCGGTCGCAAAAGTTACACCCGCGATTTCCGGAAGTTCCGGAAATCGCGCCGGTGCCAGTGGTGAGACTGTCATGCGACCCTAGTCCAGCAGATCAATCGCGTTGATCAAAGTCGGATCGAACTGGCCTTCTTCTGGCTCAACGATTGTTTGCGCTGCGGCCAGCTCTTCAAGTTTGGCTGTCACGGCTGTTTCTTGCAATTCGGCGGTGATCTCGCGGCGTAGGTCATCAAGTGTCGGGCGCGGTTGGACGCGGGTATCCAGCAGTGTCGCAACATGCCATCCAAACTGCGTCTCAAACGGGTCAGTGACGCCGCCAACTTCGAGCGCTGTCACGGCCTCTTCGAATGTTGGGACCATCGCACCGGCGCCAAACCAGCCAAGATTACCGCCATTCGGTCCGGTTGGCCCGGTTGACACATCGCGCGCGACCTCTGCAAATTCGGCACCTTCGTCAATACGCACCTTGGCGGCAATCGCCTCTTCCTCGGTTTCGACCAACAGGTGTGCGGCGTTGAATTCAGGAATATCGACGGCATCTTCAAAGCGGGCATCATAGGCCGTTTGGATATCCTCTTCTGTGATAGAGCTTTCGGCGATTTTTGTAATCACCTCGCCTGCTTCCAAAGCGCGACGCTCGTTGTTCATCATATAGTCGATTCTGGAAGGCGTCTCTTCCAGCTCATCGGCCAAAAGCTGCTGTTGGATCAATTGATCAACAAGCCCGTCAAACAGGACCTCTGGTGGGAACTGCTCGTATTGCTGCGGTAATTGCGTGCGCGCGATGATCACCTCGCCCAAAGTGATGTTCGTGTCGCCCACAGAGGCAACAACGGTATCTGCAGTCACGTCCTGGGCAACAACCCCGGTCGACAGCACAGTAGCCACAGCCGTAGCACCCAAAAATGTAACATGTTTCAGCATTAAACGATCCCTTGATAGGCCGCGCCAGTTCGCAGCGTTGACACTGTAGTAGTGGCCCCTTACATCCCAAAGATGCCCTGAGGAGGCCCCCGTAGTTCCGTATTCTTTGGCCCTTTCTATGTGGCCTGCACCGGGCCTACAAGCGACCTCCTCTCAAATAGATGTCAGACAGGCGCCCCTGCGCCGCCGGAGAGAATATGCTGGGTTTCGGAACGATTGCCAAAAAGGTGTTTGGCACCGCAAACGACCGCAAAGTCAAAGCCGTGCGCCCCTTGGTTGATCAGATCAATGCGCTGGAGCCTGAGTTCGAGGCGTTGTCTGACGAAGGCATCAAAGAGAAAACAGAAGAACTTGCCAAACGCGCAATGGGTGGCGAAAGTCTTGATGATCTCTTGCCGGAAGCGTTCGCGAACTGCCGGGAAGCGGCGAAACGTGCCTTGGGCCTGCGTGCGTTTGATACGCAGCTCAAGGGCGGCATCTTTCTGCACCACGGTAATATCGCCGAGATGAAGACTGGTGAAGGTAAAACGCTTGTTGCGACCTTCCCCGCCTACCTGAATGCCCTGACCGGCAAGGGGGTGCATATCGTCACCGTCAACGACTATCTGGCCCGTCGTGACGCAGAGTGGATGAGCAAGGTTTACGGCGCGCTTGGCCTGACAACCGGTGTTGTCGTGCCCCAGCAACCCGATGATGAGAAAAAGGCGGCATATGCCTGCGATGTCACCTATGCGACCAACAACGAATTGGGTTTCGACTATCTGCGCGACAACATGAAATCAGATCTGGACCAGATCTATCAGCGCTATCACAACTTTGCGATTGTGGATGAGGTCGACAGTATCCTGATCGACGAGGCGCGGACGCCACTGATCATTTCTGGCCCTGCCCAAGACCGCTCTGAGATGTACGAGACCATCGACAAGGTGATCCCAGATGTACTGGACGAGCATTTCACTTTGGACGAAAAGACCCGGCAGGTGACGTTTAACGACGAGGGCAATGACTTTCTCGAACAGAAGCTGAGCACGACTGGTTTGCTGCCCGAAGGTCAGACGCTTTATGATCCGGAAAGTGCCACGCTGGTGCATCATATCAATCAGGCACTGCGGGCGCACAAGCTTTTTACCAAGGACAAAGACTATATCGTGCGTGACGATGAGGTTGTGCTGATCGATGAATTCACTGGTCGCATGATGGCAGGACGCCGTCTGTCGGATGGTTTGCACCAAGCGATCGAAGCCAAGGAGCGCTGTTCTATCAAGCCTGAGAACGTGACGCTGGCCTCTGTGACCTTCCAAAACTATTTCCGCCTTTACGACAAATTGGGCGGCATGACGGGTACAGCTGCGACTGAAGCCGAGGAATTTCAGGAAATCTATAATCTTGGCGTGGTCGAAGTTCCGACTAACCGGCCAATTGCGCGTATTGATGAGGATGATCAGGTTTACCGGACCGCCCGCGAAAAGTTTGAGGGCGTCGTGGGCGAAATCAAAGACGCTCATGCAAAAGGGCAACCCATTTTGGTTGGGACAACCTCGATCGAGAAATCCGAGGCTTTGGCAGAGATGCTGCAGGCCGAGGGAATCACCTTTAACGTTCTGAACGCCCGCCAGCACGAGCAGGAAGCACAGATCGTGGCTGATGCGGGCAAATTGAACGCGGTGACAATCGCGACCAACATGGCTGGTCGTGGTACCGATATTCAGCTGGGTGGTAACGTGGAAATGCGCGTCTTGCAGGCGGTCGCAGAAGATCCCGATGCCGACATCGAAGCGCTCCGCGCCCGGATCGAGGCAGAAGTTGCTGACGAAAAAGAAAAGGTGAAGGCAGCTGGCGGCCTGTTTGTGCTTGCGACAGAGCGCCACGAAAGCCGCCGCATCGACAACCAGTTGCGTGGCCGTTCTGGCCGTCAGGGTGACCCCGGTCGTTCCGCGTTCTTCCTGTCGCTGGAAGATGACTTGATGCGGATCTTTGGTTCTGACCGCTTGGACAAAGTGTTGTCCGGTCTTGGCATGAAAGAAGGCGAAGCGATTGTGCACCCTTGGGTGAACAAATCACTGGAACGTGCGCAGGCCAAGGTCGAAGGTCGCAACTTTGACATCCGCAAGCAGCTTTTGAAATTCGATGATGTCATGAACGAACAGCGGAAAGTGATCTTCTCACAACGCCGCGAAATCATGGAAGCCAAAGATCTGTCCGAGGTCACGAAAGACATGCGTGACCAAGTCATTGATGATTTGGTTCATGACTTTATGCCTCCTAAAACCTACGCAGATCAATGGGATACAGAAGGCCTGTACGCCAGCGTGATCGAACATCTTGGCATGGATGCCCAAGTTGTTGAATGGGCCGCAGAAGAAGGTGTCGACGACGACGACATACGCGAACGTCTAGAGGACGCGGCCGACAAGTACATGGCCGAAAAGGCAGAAGCCTTTGGCGACGATACGATGCGCAATGTCGAAAAGCAGCTGTTGCTGCAAACCATTGATGCAAAATGGCGCGAACATCTTTTGACGTTGGAGCATCTGCGTAGTGTTGTTGGGTTCCGTGGCTATGCACAGCGTGATCCTTTGAATGAATATAAGACCGAAGGTTTTCAATTGTTTGAAAGCATGCTCGACGGTTTACGGACGGATGTGACGAAAAAGCTGGCACAGATCCGGCCGATGTCGAAGGAAGAACAAGAGCAGATGGTTGCCCAGATCCGTCAGCAACAACAAGCAGCGGCGCAAGCGGCTGCAGCGGCTGCGGCACCAGCGATGTCAGCGGCATCCGAAACTGGAGAGGCCCGCGAAGGGTTTGACGAAAACGATCCAGCAGCCTGGGGCAATCCAGGGCGCAACGATAGCTGTCCTTGCGGATCTGGTAAAAAGTTTAAGCATTGTCATGGGCGTCTGGCCTAGTTTTTGACATAATTGGGACACGCTAAGGCCTTTGGCCGGTCCCGCTCATGTCATGCTCAACTTGCATCCCGTACAGTAGCACGCTGCCGTGAGGGATGGGGATGTCTCGCTTAACGACAATAAAATCTGTTGCATCAACTTTGACGATCGCCGTCGCGGTTGGGTTTGTCGTGCAATACGATGAAACCTCACCAGTGATCGGCGCAACCGAGGTAGGACCCGGCTATAACAAGGCGCCACGCACTTTGATGATGTCGACAAATACTCAAGGTGAGGCTGTGTTTGGTGTCCCTGACGTGGTGACGACACCCCTGAACCATGCAGCGAACGTGCAATCTGTTGTTGCGGTTGACGTGGTCTATACAGAACTGGACGTGCCCGAAATAGGTGTGATTCTGGCGACGCCTGTCATTGGTTGCGACACTGCCCTTACGGCAAACCGTCAACCGGCTGCATTTGTTGAATTGAATATCGTCAGCCCCTGTTCGCCGGGCGCAGATTTTGTTGTTCATCACGAAGGTTTGGCCTTC
Organism: Yoonia sp. JB2-21; assembly: GCF_055693545.1. NCBI lineage: Bacteria > Pseudomonadati > Pseudomonadota > Alphaproteobacteria > Rhodobacterales > Paracoccaceae > Yoonia > Yoonia sp. JB2-21. Next base: position 1,742,683 of record NZ_JBVFUC010000001.1, on the reverse strand, counting down.
TCAGCGACAACAGACAGTAGTGGTGAGGCCGTCGTTTCAGTGCCAGCCTTGGTCACCGATGCGGAATTCACCATCTCAATTGATAACGTGATGCAAGCCAGTACCAGCATCTTTGTTCCAGAACTGCGTCAATATGATCGTGCGGTTTTGCAGTGGGCCAGTGCAAACAATATGCGTTTGCATGCTCTTGAAAATGGTGCACAGATTGGTGATCCCGGCCATGTGTGGTCGGCGTCTGTCCACACTGCGCAGGACACGCGTGAGGGGCGGCATGGGTTTGTCGCCTATCTTGGCGAAACAGATGTCGAGATCCCTTATCAGGCTGAGGTTTACACATTTCCCGCTGGTCAAATGAACCGCGACGCTGTTGTTGACTTGCGTGTTGGTGTCAGCGTGAGTGAGAACAACTGTGATCGCGAAGTTGACGCGACAACGATTCAAACGAACGCTGGTCAAACATTGGTAAAGTCTGAGATTACCGCGCTTATGCCTGGTTGCGATAAGGCAGGAGAAGTCGTCTTCTTCAGCGATATGTTTTCTGACCTGACGTTGGCGTCGCGCTAAGCCTGATCGTCAAAGAGACCAAGCGCACGAAAACTGGTTTCGTTCGCCTTTCCGATGATTAAATGATCATGCACTGATATGTTCAGGGCCTGCGCGGCTGTGTCGATCTGTCGTGTCATGTGAATGTCGGCATCAGACGGTGTCGGATCACCTGACGGATGGTTGTGCACAAGGATTAGCGCGCTGGCATTGAGTTCGAGCGCACGTTTAACAACCTCGCGCGGGTAGACCGGAACGTGATCCACGGTACCCTTTGCCTGCTCCTCGTCCGCAATCACGGCGTTTTTGGTGTCTAGAAACAAGATGCGAAACTGTTCCGTTTCGCGATGCGCCATTGTGGTGTGACAGTAATCAAGCAGCGCGTCCCAACCAGACAAGACATGTCGCTGCATGACTTTTGAACGGGACAATCGATGCGCAGCGGCTTCGATAATCTTAAGTTCGGTTACGACAGCACTGCCAACACCATCGACATGCGACAGTTGCGCGGCGGGCGCTGACAGGACGCGGTTAAAGTCGCCGAAAGTGTCGATCAGTCGGCGTGCCAAAGGTTTCACATCCTGACGTGGGATCGCACGGAACAGGACCAGTTCCAGCATTTCATAGTCCGGCATCGCTGCCGCACCACCAGACAAGAACCGTTCGCGCAGGCGCTTGCGGTGGTCGCGCATGTAAGACGGGACCTTGCCTTTGGCCAAAGGCAAAACCTCGGTCACATCGTCATGGTCTGAAAAGAGAGAGGGTGCTTCGGCAAAGTGGGTCATTGCTGCACCTTGCCAAAGAGATGGTTACTGCGCGGTTAACGCTTTAGCTCTTCATCGAGTCCCAGAAGCTTTTGACGGAGTCAAAGAAACTCGACCCCTGTGGGTTGTTCTCTTCACTGAGCTTGTCAAATTCCTTGAGGATCTCGCGCTGGCGCGATGTCAGTTTGACGGGTGTTTCGACGGCCAGTTCAATAAACATATCGCCTATGCCACCACCCCGCAGGGCGGGCATCCCCTTGCCACGCAGACGCATCTGGCGGCCTGATTGCGACCCTTCGGGTACCTTGACCCGGCTGCGGCCACCGTCAATTGTCGGCACTTCAATCTCACCACCCAGCGCGGCGGTCGCGATGGACACGGGCACGCGGCAGTATAGGTTGGTGCTCTCGCGTTCAAACAACGCATGATCCTGCACTTCGATAAAGATATAAAGGTCACCGGTGGGTCCGCTACGCATCCCGGCCTCACCTTCGCCAGCAAGACGAATGCGCGTGCCGGTTTCAACGCCAGCGGGGATGTTCACCGAAAGGGACTTTTCTTTCTCAACGCGTCCCTGACCATGACAGGTCGTGCAAGGGTCCTTGATCGTCTGGCCCATGCCGGAACATGTCGGGCAAGTGCGTTCAACGGTAAAGAAACCCTGCTGCGCACGCACCTTACCCATGCCTGAACAGGTGGGGCAGGTTTGCGGTTCTGATCCGCCTTCGGCACCGGTACCATTGCAAGACCCACAACCAACGGCCGTTGGCACGGTGATGGTCTTTTGCATGCCGGCAAAGGCATCTTCGAGGTTGATGCGCAGGTTATAGCGCAGGTCATTGCCGCGCTGCGCGGCACTGCGACGACCACCGCCGCCACGACCGCCCATGAAGTCGCCGAACAGATCGTCGAACACATCAGAGAACGCGCTGCCGAAATCACCCTGACCGCCGCGTGGCCCACCGCCGCCGCCCATACCGTTTTCAAAAGCGGCATGACCATAGCGGTCATAGGCGGCTTTCTTGTTCTCGTCCTTCAGGACTTCGTAAGCCTCATTCGCCTCTTTGAATTGGGCTTCTGCATTTGGATTGTCAGAGTTGCGGTCTGGGTGCAGTTCTTTTGCCTTTTGGCGATAGGCCTTTTTGATGGCGGCTGCATCAGCCCCTTTGGCGACACCAAGAACATCGTAATAATCGCGTTTTGCCATGATTGGTTTTCCCCTCGGGAATGGAAAAGACCGGCCCTTGACGCGGGCCGGTCAATTCTCAAAGGCACGCGGCCTTAGTTGTCACGCTTGTCGTCATCCAGATCTTCGAAATCCGCATCAAGGATCTCTTCATCTGCGCCCGGCGCATCAGGCTCTGCTTCGCCTTCGGCCTCTTGCTGCGACTTGTAGATCGCCTCGCCCAGCTTCATGGCGGCTTCCGTTACGTTCTGGACACCAGATTTGATCTTATCTGCGTTTTCAGTTTCCAGATCGTCCTTGAGCGCGGCAATCGCCAACTCGATCGCTTCGATCGTAGTTGGGTCTACCTTGTCGGCATGCTCTTCCATCGACTTTTCAGTCGAGTGGATCAGGCTCTCTGCCTGGTTTTTAGCATCCACCAGCTCACGGCGTTCCTTATCGGCCTCGGCGTTGGCTTCGGCGTCTTTGACCATTGCTTCGATGTCATCATCCGACAGACCACCAGAGGCTTGGATCGTGATCTTCTGCTCTTTGTTGGTGCCTTTGTCCTTGGCCCCTACTTCCACGATACCATTGGCATCGATGTCGAAGGTCACCTCGATCTGCGGCATACCGCGCGGTGCTGGCGGGATGTCTTCAAGGTTGAACTGGCCCAACATCTTGTTGTCAGCGGCCATCTCACGCTCACCTTGGAAGACGCGCAGCGTCACGGCGTTCTGGTTGTCTTCAGCGGTCGAAAAGACCTGAGATTTCTTTGTTGGGATCGTTGTATTGCGGTCGATCAGGCGTGTGAACACACCGCCAAGGGTTTCGATACCCAAGGACAATGGTGTCACGTCGAGCAGAACCACGTCTTTGACGTCGCCTTGCAGAACACCGGCCTGAATGGCGGCACCCATCGCAACCACTTCGTCCGGGTTCACACCTTGGTGGGCTTCCTTGCCAAAGAACTTGGCAACTTCTTCCTTCACCTTTGGCATGCGGGTCATGCCGCCGACTAGGACAACCTCGTCGATATCGGATGTGGACAGACCAGCATCCTTGATCGCCTCTTTGCAAGGCTTCATGGAAGACTTGATCAGATCGCTAACCAGACTTTCCAGCTTGGCGCGGGTCAACTTCATAACCATGTGCAATGGCTGACCGTCGGCCCCCATCGAAATAAACGGCTGGTTGATTTCAGTGCTGGAAGACGAAGACAATTCGATCTTCGCTTTTTCGGCGGCTTCTTTCAGACGCTGCAACGCCATCTTATCTTTGGTCAGATCGACCGAGTTCTCTTTTTTGAACTCGTCGGCCAGATAGTTGACGATGCGCATGTCAAAATCTTCACCACCAAGGAATGTATCCCCGTTGGTGGATTTCACTTCGAACAGGCCATCGTCGATCTCAAGGATCGTGACGTCGAATGTACCGCCGCCAAGGTCATAGACTGCGATGGTCTTGCTGTCTTTCTTATCTAGACCATAGGCTAGGGCAGCCGCTGTCGGCTCGTTAATGATCCGCAGCACTTCGAGGCCCGCAATCTTACCGGCGTCTTTTGTGGCCTGACGCTGGGCGTCGTTGAAATACGCAGGCACGGTAATGACCGCTTGTGTCACGTCTTCGCCAAGATAGCTTTCGGCGGTTTCTTTCATCTTACCAAGGATGAAAGCAGAGATCTGGCTGGGAGAATATTTCTCACCCTTGGCTTCGACCCATGCGTCGCCGTTGCCGCCATTGACGATTTCGAACGGCATGTTCTTTTTCTCTTTGGCCAGGTCCTTGTCGTCGAACCGACGACCGATCAGACGCTTGACCGCAAAGATTGTGTTTTCAGGGTTGGTAACAGCTTGGCGTTTTGCCGGCTGACCAACAAGGCGTTCATCATCTGTGAACGCAACAATAGATGGCGTTGTGCGCGCACCTTCAGAGTTTTCGACAACACGTGGCTTTGCGCCATCCATGATGGCGATACAGGAGTTCGTGGTTCCCAGGTCGATACCAATAACTTTGGCCATTTTTCAAATCCCTCTACGTTAGGCGGTTTGAGCAGCGCGAGCCCATTTTCGGCACTCGTGCCAGTTACAACTTGCAGTTCAGCGCTTGGCCCTGAATTGCGATCTTGGCGTATATAGGGACGCGTTATTCGGGCTGCAAGCGTCAGAACACCTGTAAACCGTGTAAAATAACGGAATTTCTTTTGTCTGGTGACGCTGCGTGCGCTACCGGCCCGCAAACCAGCTCAGAGAAACATGTTCGCGCGCAAAAAACTCGCCCATCAGACCGATCATGATCAGGACAAGTGACAGGTACAAAGGATACTCAACATTCGTGAATTGCGGGTTGTAGTGCAGAAAAACAGCGCCGCGTAGCTGGTCAATTGTGTGGAACATTGGGTTCCAATCAAACATCGCAATCATCGTGGCGGGCAGTGTGTTTACAACAAACAACTTGCCCGATGCGATCATGTTGATGCGGATATAGATTGTCTTAGAAATGTTTACGAAGCGTGGAAACCAGTGTTTGACCGCGAGGAAAACCATCCCGACACCAACCCCGGACAGCCACGACAGCAAGAATATGCCCATCGCCGGTATCGGATCGTGGATCGTGATCGGGTTCAGTAGCAGATGGTAAAGCGACAGGATTATGATCAGCGCAATGATTTGAAGATAAAGCGCAGAGAGCGCGGCCCCGACGATAGCGACGATTGTGTTCATCGGGCGATGCAACATCATGGGCGAGGTGGGCCCGGCGGCGCCCATGACTGCGTTCACGGTCTTAATATGCGTCAGATAAACAAAGATACCTGTCGTGATGAACAGCATCATATCGCCACGTATTGGCGAGCTGCGCAGGCCCAGAATTTGATAGAAAATCACGAAGGCCACAATCATTACCGCGCCTTGCACAATATTCAGTGCGACCGCGATCACCGCGCTGCGATGCCCGCTGCGGGCACGTCGCACGATGGTGTGATAAATCACCTCGGCCATGCCGATCATGCCGCGGGCCGATGACTTGTGGATGGGCGATTCGAACATTGCTGGTCCGTGTAAGGGTCAGTGTCTTGTTTCGCACGATAACCTTGCTGATCGCTTGACGAAACACCATAACGGCCCGATCAGGGGATTTTGATAATTGGTGGTGTAATATGAACTTCGACAAGCTGACCCAAGTGATGCGCGAACTAGCTTTGCAGGCCGGTGACAAGATCATGGAAATCTATGCAGCGGACGATTTCGAAGTGCGCTCCAAAAGCGATGAAAGCCCCGTGACGATCGCGGACGAAGCCGCTGACGCGATCATCAGCGCCGGCCTGCGCGCGGCCTTTCCTGATGTGGCGTTGGTGACGGAAGAACAAGCCGCCTCGCACGGACAATCTGTGAGTACCTTTTTGATCGTCGACCCATTGGATGGCACGAAGGAATTCATCAAAAGGCGCGGCGATTTTACCGTGAACATTGCCTATGTCGAGGACGGCATACCGGTGCGCGGTGTTGTCTATGCCCCTGCAAAAGACCGCCTTTTCTATACAGATGCCGAAGGACAGGCGGTTGAAGAAAGCGGGCCATTCGCCAAAGAGCAGGTCGGGCAGACAGCACCCATAGCGGTCTCTTCGCCCGACAACGCGGCCTTGTTGGTGGTTGCCTCCAAGTCGCATCATGATCAGGCGACAGATGACTACATTGCGAAATACAAAACGGCAGACATGAAAAGCGCGGGATCCTCATTAAAGTTCTGCCTTGTCGCGACGGGTGAGGCTGATTTTTATCCACGCTTGGGGCGCACGATGGAATGGGATACCGCTGCAGGGCACGCCGTTTTGAAGGGCGCGGGCGGTGACGTCGTACGCTTTGACGATCATACACCGCTTGGGTACGGCAAACCGGAATTTGAAAACCCGTTTTTCATCGCTTACGCACCCGGTGTTGCGTTGGAGAAACCCTGATGTCAGTTCTCATCGTGATACCGGCGCGTTACGCGTCGTCCCGTTACCCCGGAAAACCATTGGTCGAATTGCGTGGCGCAAGCGGTGAAGCCAAAAGCCTGATCCGCCGTTCCTGGGATGCGGCCAGCGAGGTGGCGGGTATCGATAAAGTCGTCGTGGCGACAGATGATGACCGCATCGCAGAAGCTTCCAAGGCGTTTGGTGCAGAGGTTGTGATGACGGCGACCACCTGCCAAAACGGAACGGAACGCTGCGCTGAAACGCTCGCCAATCTTGGCGAAGCGTATGATATTGTTGTGAACTTGCAGGGCGATGCGCCACTGACGCCTGCGTGGTTTATCGAGGATTTGGTGCAAGGGTTGCGTGACAATCCGGGCGCAGATGTCGCAACGCCGGTGTTGCGTACCGAGGGGCGCGCCCTGAATGGATTGTTGCAGGATCGTCGGGAAGGTCGCGTCGGTGGAACAACCGCCGTTTTTGGAGCTGACAATAATGCGCTATATTTCTCAAAAGAGGTGATTCCCTTCACGGGGCAATCTTTTGGCGACGACGATGAAACACCGGTTTTCCATCATGTCGGTGTCTACGCATACAGACCAAAGGCGCTTGCCGCCTATACAAATTGGCCAGCAGGCCCGTTGGAACTACTTGAAGGGCTGGAACAGTTACGATTCTTGGAACGGGGTGTGCCGATGCTGTGTGTAGAGGTTGCCGCCAAGGGCCGTCAGTTCTGGGAGTTGAACAATCCGGAAGACGTGCCTCGGATCGAGGCGATGTTGCTGGAAATGGGGCAAAAATAGACGCAATTGAGGCAGGTAAGGTATACCACCATCAGCAATTGTAGTTGTTTTGTCTTATTGTGGACTTCTTAGCGGTCTAGCTTGTGCTAGTAGTTAGAACAAAGGTGTTGTTATGAATAGAAAAGTCTCAAAGGCGATTTTTCCAGTGGCAGGTTTGGGAACGCGATTCCTTCCCGCGACAAAGTCTGTCCCTAAAGAGATTATGACATTGGTTGACCGTCCATTGATCCAATATGCGATCGACGAGGCACGCGCAGCCGGTATTGAAGATTTTATTTTTGTCACGTCGCGCGGCAAATCTGCGCTCGAAGATTATTTTGATCTTGCTCCTGATCTTGAAGCGTCTCTGGAACAGGCCGGCAAGACAGAATTGCTAGAAATTCTGCGTAACACGAATATGGACAGCGGCACGATCGCCTACCTGCGTCAGCATAAGGCGCTGGGCCTTGGTCATGCCGTATCTTGCGCCAGCAAATTGATCGGTGATGAAGCTTTTGCGGTTATCCTGACGGATGACGTCATTGCAGCGGAAAAGCCGTGCTTGCAGCAAATGATCGAGGCCTATCAGGACACCGGCGGTGCGATGGTTGCGACGATGGAAGTGTCGCCCGCGCAGACCTCGTCTTATGGTGTTTTGGATGTGGCGGAACAAAACGGTCCTATCGTCAAAGCGAAGGGCATGGTTGAAAAACCGGCTGCTGGCACGGCGCCATCAAATCTGGCTGTTATTGGCCGGTATATTCTGACACCACAGGTTCTTGCTAATCTGGAAACTGTTGGGCGCGGGGCTGGCGGCGAAATTCAGTTGACCGACGCCATTGCGGCAGAGATCAACTCGGGTCGCGATGTTTTTGGTTATCGCTTTGACGGGCAGCGTTATGACTGCGGTTCCAAAGCAGGGTTCTTGCAGGCGACGGTTGCTTTTGCCCTTGCCCGCGATGAATTGCGCGATGAGTTTGCGGATTTTCTGGCCCAGATGCATACGGTCAACAAGGCCGCACAGTAAGGTGAAGACACATGCCCGTGGGGCCCAAAAGCCTTTGGCATGCATACCGTCTGCGTTGGAAACGCAGGCGGTTTCTATTTCGGATATGGCGCAAGCGTCGGCAGATCACCGCAGCCGTTGATCGTACGAACCTGATAGCGCCCGATGCGATCCTTGCCTTTGCAACGGTCCGCAATGAAATGGTACGGCTGCCCTACTTTCTGGAACATTATCGCAGGCTGGGTGTTGACCACTTCCTTTTTGTCGACAACGACAGTGATGATGGCACCGCCGAATACCTTGCCGCACAGCCCGACGTTTCAGTTTGGCACACGGCGGACAGCTATCGCCTGGCCCGCTTTGGCATGGATTGGGTGGGTTGGCTGCAATGGCAGCATGGGCACGGGCGTTGGTGTTTGACCGTCGATGCGGATGAGTTGCTGATCTACCCGTCACATGACACCCGCGATCTTAAGGCACTTACCCGCTGGCTGGATGATCAAGAGTGCGCGTCATTCGGCGCCATGATGCTGGACCTTTATCCCAAAGGGCCGCTGGCCGATGTTACCTATGAACCGGGCGATGATCCGACGCAGACCTTGAACTGGCTTGATGCTGGCAATTACCGTCATCAAGTGCATCGCTACTATGGAAATCTATGGATACAGGGCGGCGTGCGTGAACGTGTATTCTTCGCCGATGAACCCGCGCGCGCGCCAACATTGAACAAGACGCCCTTGGTGCGTTGGTCGCGCCGCTATACTTATGTCACTTCAACCCATCAGATATTACCGACGCGATTGCATGACGTTTTTGACTTCGAGAGCGGAAGCAAAACAAGTGGTGTGTTGTTACATACCAAATTTCTGCCAATCATCGCCGCCAAATCAAAGGAAGAACTGCAACGCGGGCAGCACTTTCAGAATACCGCACTCTACGCCGACTATCATGAACGGTTAACCAAAAACGCAGATCTTTGGTATGAAGGGGCGACCAAATACGAAGGTGCAGACCAACTTGTCGACATTGGGCTGATGTCAAAAGGGCGTTGGGTCTGATATGCAGTGCTGCAACGGTAGGCATAGGTAAAGATCGGCTTGGGCATTTGGACATCATATCGGCTGCGGTGGCAGCGCAAGAGGTGGCGGATGCGTGCCTTGCGCAAGGGCCGCGAGCTGACTTCTGCCGCTGACCGGACCGACCGCATCGCGCCTGATGACATCCTGCTTTTTTGCACGTTTCGCAACGAAGACGTGCGGTTGCCGTTCTTTCTCGACTACTATCGTAAATTGGGCATCAACCACTTCCTGATGATTGATAATGGCAGCGAAGATGCGGGTCATGCTTACGCGCTGGAACAGCCCGATGTCTCTCTCTGGAAAACGGATGCGCCTTATGGCGAGGCGCGCTATGGTGTCGATTGGCTGACATATCTACAGGGCAAATATGCAGATGGGCATTGGGCCCTGACCGTCGATGTGGACGAGTTCTTTGTTTACCCGTTCTGCGACACTCGGCCCATTCGGGCCTTGGCCGATTGGCTGGATGCGTCCGGCGCGCGGTCCTTCGGGGCGATGCTGCTGGATATGTATCCCAAGGGACCCGTTGGCCAAACCCAGTACGCCCGCGGTGATGATCCGTTTGAGACAGCGAATTGGTTTGACCCCGGCAACTATATTATGACCAAGAATAAGTTGCTCAAGAACCTCTGGATTCAAGGCGGACCCCGCGCCCGCAACTTCTTTGCCAGCAAGCCCAAACAAGCGCCGGCGCTGAACAAAATCCCGTTCGTGAAATGGCGCAAACCCTACGCCTATGTCAGTTCCACCCATATGATGCTGCCGCGCGGGTTGAACCTTGTTTATGATCAGCAAGGTGGCGAAAAGACCTCTGGCATCTTGCTGCATGCCAAGTTTCTGAACACCTTCAACGACCGCGCCACCGAAGAAGCAAGGCGCGGCGAGCATTATCAGGCAGGGCGCGAGTATAAGACCTATGCAGAACGCCATGGCACCGACCCCGACTTGTGGTGCCAATGGAGCGAGCAATACATCAACTGGCGACAGCTTGAAATTTTGGGCCTGATGTCCAAAGGAAACTGGGCATGAGCTTGGGAGTCATCATGCTGGTGCACACTGGTTTCGACCGGGCGGAACAGATGGTGCGCCATTGGGCCGACGCTGGATGCCCTGTTGTGGTGCATGTCGATAGCAACGTGCCGGCGGGCGAGTATGATGGTTTTGTGAACGCGCTTTCTGACCTTGCCGATGTGCGGTTCTGCGCCCGGCATCGGTGTGAGTGGGGCACATGGGGCATGGTGGCTGCATCGCAAGAAGCGGCGACGCTTTTGCTCGAAGATTTTCCGGATGTGCAGCATGCGTATCTGGCCTCGGGTTCTTGTCTGCCCCTACGACCTATCGCAGAACTTCGCAGCTATCTGGATGACCATCCAGACACAGATTTTATCGAGAGCGCGACGACAGCGGACGTGCCCTGGACAGTTGGCGGCTTGGATCGCGAGCGTTTTACATTGCGGTTTCCCTTTGCTTGGAAGAAGCATCGCCGCCTTTTCGATACCTTTGTCAGCCTACAGCAACTTGTCGGCTATCGGCGCGCAATCCCGGACGAGATAACCCCGCACATGGGGTCGCAATGGTGGTGCCTTACCCGGCAAACACTCGACGCGATCCTGCAAGACCCAAAGCGCGAGGTCTATGATGCCTATTTCCGGCAAGTCTGGATCCCTGACGAAAGCTATTACCAGACCTTAACGCGCTTGCATGCCCGCAAAGTTGAAAGCCGGTCGCTGACACTGGCAAAGTTCGACTTCCAAGGTAAGCCGCATATCTTTTTTGATGATCATCTGGAGCTTTTGCAACGCTCAAACAGCTTTGTCGCGCGAAAGATCTGGCATGACGCAGAGCTGCTTTATCAAACCTTTCCTTTGCCGCCGAACACCATGCGTGCGGCAGCAGAACCTAATTCCGGCGCTGTCGATCGGGTGTTTTCCCAAGCCGTTGATAGGCGAACGCGCGGGCGGCAAGGGCTCTTTATGCAAAGCCGTTTCCCGAGTGTGGATCGGCAAAATGCTATCGCTGCGGCACCCTATGCGGTTTTGCAGGGCCTGAGTGATGTGTTTCCAGATTTCCAAAGTTGGCTAACCAAACAGACGGGCGCGCAGGTCCACGGGCATCTGTTTGCAAAAGATCGTGCGCATTTCGCTGACGAAAGCGAAGTATATCGCGGTGGATTGTCCGATAGTGCGCGCCTGCGCGACTATAACGGCAAGATGTTCCTCACAAACCTGATCTGGAATGCCCGCGATGAACATCACTGTTTTCAGTTCGGGCCAGCCGACACGCAAAAGATTCGATGGACACTTGCCAAGGATACCAACGCCAGCATCTGGGTTGTTTCTGGCGCATGGTCCATTCCGCTGTTTGCATCGGGGCGGTCCGCAAGTGAGGTTCGGGCCGAAGCCGCGCGTTTGCAGAGGATCGAGGATAAATTCCTGAAAGTACTGCGCTCGCCCGACGCACATGCGCGGATCAAGATTATGACGCTGGCGGATTTTATCGAGGCACCGATGGAAGTGCTGCAAACTATCATTGACGATATTGCCGGGCACCGGGGCAATGCACTGAAAGAGGTACCCAAGATGCCGGATTTGACCGGTTTGCCTGACTTTTTGCAGGATCTTAAAAACCAAGGGATGCATCCGTTTCTGACCGGGGATATCACTGCCTCGAATACGCGGCAGTCGACGGCGGAACCGCGTCGCAAACCTTATGTGATCAGTGGCGAATGAGCAGATTTGACTACTTTGTTTTGCTGGCAGAGATGCGGACCGGGTCCAACCTGCTTGAGGCAAACATCAACATGCTGGACGGCGTCAGCTGCCACGGCGAGGCCTTCAATCCATCTTTCGTGGCCTACCCCAAGATTGATGCCTTGCTGGGTGTGGATCGCGATGCACGCGAGAAGGACCCAATCGCGTTACTCGAGAAAATCAAGTTAAGCGATAGTATTGCCGGTTTTCGGTTCTTTCATGACCATGATCCGCGCGTGCTGCACGTCTGCATTGATGATCCGCGCTGTGCCAAGATCATCCTGACACGCAACCCTTTGGACAGCTTTGTCAGTTGGAAAATCGCGCAGGCGACGGGCCAATGGAAACTGACAAACGCAACCCATTCCAAATCAATGTCGGTGGAGTTTCATCCAGCGGATTTTGAGGCTCATCTGGAGGCCATCCAAGCCTTTCAGGTCCGTATTCAGCATGCTTTACAGATCAGCGGGCAAACCGCGTTTCACATCAACTATGATGACTTGCGTGATGTTGATGTTTTGAACGGGTTGGCACGGTTTCTGGGCACCGATGCGCGCCTGTCGAATGTGAACAAGAAGCTGAAGAAACAAAACCCGGAGCCGTTGGACCAGAAGGTCAGCAACTTTGACGACATGAAAACGGCGCTGTCTCGTCTGGATCGGTTCGATCTGGGACGCACCCCCAACTTTGAACCAAATCGCGGTCCGGCCATTCCAACCTACGTGGCTGCCGCGCGGTCCGGTGTGTTGTATATGCCGTTGCGGTCTGGCCCGGACAAAGCGGTCAAAAAGTGGTTGGCTGATTTGGACGGCGTCGCAGTTGATGCTTTGATTGAAAAATTTTCTCAGAAGTCACTGCGTCAGTGGCAAGAGACAAAAGGTATGCATCGCAGCTTTGCAGTTTTGCGGCATCCGATGGCGCGCGCTCATGCCGCCTTTTGCGACCGCATTCTGCTGGATGGTCCGCGTAGCCTGCCGGAAATTCGCGCCAACCTGATCAGAGTGCATAAGCTGAAAATCCCGGAAACGGCCCCCGACCTCAGCGATCAGAGCACATATTCGGACAAGGCGCACAAACGGGCCTTTGTGGGGTTTTTGAAGTTTCTGAAAACCAATCTTGCAGGTCAAACCAGCATTCGGGTTGATCCATCATGGGCCAGCCAGCTGACACTTTTGCAAGGCATGGCGCAGTTTGCTGTGCCGGATATTGTGATGCGTGAGGACAGCCTGGCCGCTGAGCTTCGGCATCTTGCCAAGACTTTGGACATAGAAAAGTCACCCGCGCTGCAAGATCCGTCGCACCGTTGGCAGGCGCGTTTGATGTCGATCTATGATGCAGATGTCGAAGAGGCCGCGCGCGACGCTTACGCGCGTGACTATGCGGCATTTGGTTTTGCGAATTGGGCTTAGGCGGCTTGCGACGCTTCAACCTCTGTCAAAATTGTATGCAGGGTGCTTGCGTCGCTGTTGGCACGCAGTTTCGCGCAAATAGATTGGTCACGCAGCGTCCGCGACACCAATGCCAGCGCTTTCAGATGGTCCACGCCGGCGTTTTCTGGCGCGATCAATGCAAAAACCAGATCAACAGGCTGACGATCAACGGCATCAAAGTTCAATGGCTTTTCAAGACGCAGGAAGAGGCCAAACACTTCTTTGGCTTCTTCCAGTCGCGCATGTGGAAGGGCGATGCCTTGTCCAACACCCGTCGGTCCAAGGCCTTCGCGTTCGATCAATGCTTCGATGACTGTCGTCGGATCCAACCCATAGCTTGTGTTGGCCAATTCACCCAGATCATGGAAAAGACGCTTCTTGCTTGTGCAAGAAGAAATCGTCTTCACGGCATTCGTTTTCAGAATGGTGCCAAGTTGCATTGATCGTGTCTTTCAATTGATAGTCTGGTTAGCCCGACGTACGTGGGTCGATCCAGCCGATGTTTCCGTCGTCACGCCGATACACGACGTTTACTCCGCTATGTTTTTCGTTCCGGAAAACCAAAACCGGAGCACTCGCAATTTCCATCTGCATGACCGCTTCGCCAACAGACAACGACGGGATTTTCGTCTCCATCTCAGCGACGATCATTCCACTGACCGAGTCGTGTTCAGCTTCGTCCGACTCTTCCCTTGATTCGAGGATATATGACCCCGCGTCTGAAAGTTCAACTGGCTGTGAACGCTCTTTGTGGTGGTCTTTGAGGCGGCGCTTGTAACGGCGCAACTGCTTGTCCATTTTTTCGGAACTGGCATCGAAAGCTGCATAAATTTCAGTCGCTTTGCCCGTCGCCTGCGCGTTCAAACCGGTGGATAGATGCACAACAGATTCGCAGACATATTCATGGCCAGACTTTGAAAACACGACGTAAGCTTCGGTCGGTCGTCCGGCATATTTGCTCAGGATATCGTCCAACTCGGTCTTCACGTGGGTTTGCAGGGCTGCACCAATGTCGATTTGCTTTCCGCTGATCTGGTAACGCATCGTTTCTCCTTAAGTGGTAATGATATTGCCAACAAAACTAGCCCAAAAAATGGAACAAATTGGGCAATGTCATATGAGTGGATCACGATAACATCCCGATTTTATTAAGCTTATCCACATTGTCCGGCAGTGTGCCAGCGACGATGCGGGGAAAGAAATCGGGACTATCATCCCCAACATTTGGCGATAAAACCCGGTGTGTTGTCAATGACGCATGGCCATTGTGCCAAAAAGAATCAGTTCACACGGAAATTGTTACCGAGGTAAACGCGGCGCACATTCTCGTCTTGGATGACCTCTTCGGTTGTCCCGCTCATCAGTACTTTTCCGTCATGCAGAATATATGCGCGATCCACAATCTGGAGCGTTTCCTGCACGTTATGATCGGTGATCAAGACGCCAATACCGCGGTTCTTGAGGTCAGCGACCAGATGTCTGATTTCGCCAACAGCGATCGGGTCAACACCCGCAAACGGTTCGTCAAGCAGCACATATTTTGGTCCAGCGGCAAGACAGCGCGCAATTTCAACCCGGCGCCGTTCGCCCCCCGACAGTGCCATGGCCGATGCGCGCCGCAAATGCTCGATCGAGAACTCCGACAGCAGCTCTTCAAGGCGCTCGCGGCGGCGATGCCGGTTTGGCACCCTGATTTCGAGGATCGACATGATGTTGTCTTCGACCGACATGCCGCGAAAAATCGACATTTCCTGCGGCAGATAACCGATGCCCATTTGCGCACGGCGATACATGGGCAACGTCGTTACTTCGCGCCCATCAATGACCACGCGTCCGCCTTCGGGTGTCACAAGGCCAGCAATGGAATAAAAGCAGGTGGTTTTGCCCGACCCGTTCGGCCCAAGCAAAGCAACAACTTCACCACGGCCAAGGTCAATGCTGACGTCGCGAATGACAGGGCGTTTGCGATAGCTTTTGCGCAAATTGACAATCTGCAGGCCGACATCGCCATCTTGAACAGAAAGTTGCGGGCTGTCCTGCATCAGTTGTCACCTTGTTGCAGCACGGTACGCACCCGGCCGTCCATCGTGGCGGTGCCGTCGGTCACGTTGATTGTCATCTGTCCCGCCGAGATCGCACTGGGGCCCTGAGTCAACAAGACATCACCGGCTAAAA
Organism: Yoonia sp. JB2-21; assembly: GCF_055693545.1. Classification (NCBI taxonomy): domain Bacteria; kingdom Pseudomonadati; phylum Pseudomonadota; class Alphaproteobacteria; order Rhodobacterales; family Paracoccaceae; genus Yoonia; species Yoonia sp. JB2-21. The sequence continues at coordinate 1,727,037 of NZ_JBVFUC010000001.1, read as the reverse complement.
CCAACAGACCGGTTGTGATATCATAGTCAGCTTGCTCAGCCTCGGCGGCTTCATCGGCTGTTACAAAGGTGACACCACCTGATGCGACAAGGCGCGCGATTTCTGATGTATCTGTGCCGTAGACAACTTCGACGCGACCAGCGGTCAGGCGCAGATCGCCCTGCCCAACGATGACATTGCCATCGAAAATAGCGGTTCCCGTATCCTGATCAATCGACAGGCTGTCTGCTGTCACTTCAACGGCGGCTGATGTGTCGACCGCGATGCCGCCCAGATCGACGTTCGTTTGTGCCAATGCGATCCCCGCAGAGGTTATCATCAGAGATGCGCAAATCGCGATCTGTCTTAGCATCGGCGTGAAATCCTTCGTCACGGGGTTTGCGGGGTGTATAGCAGGCGAACCCCATTGGTGAACAGCATCTCCTGCGGGCGGCCTTCTGACGCAACTTGAAATTCAACCTTACCTGCGGTGAGTTGACCAAACGGCGCCCGGATTTCCAGCAACCCGTCCGACGTGACAAGCCCGGTATCCAACTCTGCAATCAGACCGTTGGTTTCCATCTGGTATCCGTCAGATGTTTGCAATCTGGCCAGCCCCAAAAAGCGCGCCAAACGGGCGCGGCCATCCAATTCCCCAAGGGTTGCCGCAACTTCCACGGTGTTACCATTAGGGCTATCCATGCGCATCTGTATGTCATCGATAGTCACCGTGTCCGGCCGTTCAACATCGGGCCGCGCAGCGTTGGCCGAGATGACGATGATCGCACCGTCATCGGTGACGCCTGAAAATTCGGGGGCAGAGACCCTTTGTTCGCGCGCAATGGCCTCAACCTCTGCCAGCGCGATGTCAGAGGGTTCGGTCGTCGTGCGCGCAAAAAGGAAAAGCGTCGACAAAAGCGCTAATGCGCAGAGCGGCAGAATGATCTTGGCCCACCCTACGATTTGGGAATGAAGATTGCCCGCGATAGCCACGCCTAGACAATCCCTGCGCGCAGGCAATCATGGATATGCAGTATACCCGCGACTTGTCCCTGCCCCATAGGATCCACCGCAAAAAGGCAGGTAATCTTCTTGTCGTTCATCAGGGCGACGGCTTCTTCGGCCAAAGCATCCGGCGCGACGGTGGTCGGTTGGGCTGTCATGACTTCGCTTGCGATCCGGTCAAGCAAACCGGTCATATGCCGCCGCAAGTCACCGTCCGTGACAATACCAATCAGCCGACCGCCATCGTCGATAACTCCGACAACGCCAAAGCCCTTTTGACTGATTGCCAAAAGCGTGTCGCCCATCGGTGTATGGGCGGGCACCAGGGGCACTGCATCTGCGACATGCATCAGATCCGACACCTTGGACAGTTGTGCGCCCAGCTGACCACCGGGGTGAAATTCGCGAAAATTTTCTGGCGTGAAATCGCGATGTTCCATCAGCGCTACGGCCAGCGCATCGCCTAACGCCAAGGTCATCGTTGTGGATGTTGTGGGGACGACACCGGTGCCGCAGGCTTCGCCAAGATTGGGCAATACGATGGCCACATCGGCACGCTGCAAAAGCGTGCTTTGTGGTTTGCTGGCCACGCCGATCATAGGAATGCCAAAGCGGCGGGTATAAGCGACCAGATCGGCCAATTCAGGTGTTTCGCCGGAATTTGACAGAACCAACACAACATCGCCGCGCGTCATCATGCCCAGATCGCCGTGGCTTGCTTCGGCAGGGTGCACAAAATGGGCCGGGGTCCCTGTGCTGGCAAAAGTGGCCGCAATTTTGCGGGCGATATGGCCGGATTTTCCCATACCGGACACGATAACACGCCCGCTTGCATTCAAAAGGAGTTCGACTGCTTCTGCAAAGCTGTCACCCAGTTCGGCCGAGAGTACGTTGAGGGCTTCGGCTTCCTGAGTGATGACCCGTTGGGCGGCCGACAGGAATTTTGCGTGATCAGCCATCAGTGTGAAAAAATGTCAATGTCAGGCCAACCTGCCAAGTCAAGCTTGGCCCGGGTTGGCAGAAAGGCGAAACAGGATTGTGCGATTTGGGCGCGATCCTCGCGTGCCAGAAGCGTGTCGAACTTGTCCTTGAGCTGATGCAGATACAAGACATCGGACGCCGCATAGTCCAACTGTGCGTCTGTCAGGTCGGTGGCACCCCAGTCGCTTTGTTGCTGGTGCTTCGAGATATCGATGCCCACCATATCCTGCAGCAAGGTTTTCAGCCCATGTCGGTCGGTATAGGTTCGCACCAGCTTTGAGGCGATCTTGGTGCAATAGACCGGTGCCGTCAGCGCTCCGAATGCGTTAAGCAGGGCCGCGATATCAAAACGTCCAAAGTGAAACAGTTTCAGGACGTCGGGATTTTCCAGCATGGCGCAAAGGTTTGGCGCAGCGGTTTGGCCGGGGGCCACCTGAACCAGATGACAGTCCCCGTCGCCGCCGGACATTTGGATCAGACAAAGACGATCCCGGTGTGGGTTCAAGCCCATGGTTTCACAGTCGATCGCAACAATCGGGCCTAGATCAAGCTCATCCGGCAGATCATTCTGGTAGAGGTGATTGGCCATAGGACGCCCTTTTGCTGTGCCGTTGTCCCACAGCAGATACGGTTTGTCACGGCGATCCTCAAGTGGCTCAGGCGAAACGAGCCATATCTGGTCCGGCTTGCAAACTTGTTTTGCCATGGATGGCCAGCCATGATGTAAAGTCTTTTGCAGGCATTGGTTTTCCAAAACCATAGCCTTGTCCGACGCCGCAGCCCCGATCGCTCAGGTGCATGGCTTGCGCGCTTTCTTCGACACCCTCTGCGACAACATGCAGGCCCAGCTCTGTTGCAAGCGCCAGAATAGCCCGCACGACGCTGTCAGCGGCCTGATCAGGAAGCGGCGAGATCAGGGATCGATCAAGTTTTATGCCAGCAAGCGGCAGTTGGGTCAGCTTCGACAGTGACGCGTAACCGGTTCCGAAATCGTCCAGCTCAAGCGCGATACCGCAATCCGCGAGGCTATCTATGTTGATGGCCGCGATGTCGTCTTTGCCATTGATCAAAGTGGTTTCCAGCACTTCAACAACGACTTGGTCAGGTGTCAGACCCGACCGCTGAAGAGCCAGCAAGAAACGTTCGACCAAATGCGGATCGGCGATCGTATCAGGGGCGGCGTTCAAAGAAATCGACGGCCGCCACAGATCCAACAGTTGCCATTGTGATGCCTGTTCCATCGCGGATTGCCAAATGGCATGGTCCAGATCCACCATAAGCCCCGCTCTTTCGGCGGCAGGCAGAAAGACATCTGGGGTTAGCAAACCGCGTGTCGGATGCCGCCAACGTGCCAATACCTCTGCGCCATGCAGGCTACCGTCTGCAAGCCGAACCTGGGGCTGAAACCAAGGTTCGATTTCGCCATTGTCAATGGCGTCGCGCAGATCAAGTTGCAGCTTTTGCATTAAGCTCAAATCGTCACGCAGATCCTGAGTGAAAGCTTGCACCTTATTGCCCCCAGCGTTTTTGGCAAACTGCAAAGCGATTTCGGCATCAGCAAGAATATCCATAGGCTGCCTGCTACCGTCACCAACAAGCAGGTGGCCAATGCTGATGTTGATACCAACGCGACGCCCGTGAATCTCAAAAGGATCTTCGAAGGATGCCTTGATGCGCTGAAGTAACTGCTTTGATGGTTCGCCAGAGATGAGCACAAATTCATCACCGCCCACACGCGCTACGACATTGTCGTGATCGACACAGTTTAGCAAAGACCGGCTAACTTCGATCAAAAGGTCATCGCCGGTTTCATGGCCCATATGATCGTTCACCGACTTAAAATCATCGAGACCAATAAGAAATAGGCTCCAGTCATTTGTAAGGCCATCAATGGCACTATCGGCAAGGTATTCCGTAAGAAAGGCGCGGTTCGGAAGGCCGGTCAGCTGATCATGCCTGACCATATGCTCGAGCCGGTTGTTGAGATGGGTCAGCTTGGTTTGCGAGGCTCGAAGCTCGCTAGCTTTGCGCCGCATTTCGCGCATGGTGAAATAGACCGAACTTTGCGCCGGTAAGAAAATGAACACGGCTTCTGCAACAAGTACAAGCGCCGAAGCGACCAACATTGCATGCTGAAGCCGCGTGAAATACCCCGCCTCCGCTTCAACTTGCTCGGCAAACAGCTCTGCGGTTCTCAACAAATCATCACGCAGGCCGCCCGCATCAAAAAATGTATTGATCCTGGTGCTTAACGCGTGTCTCAGCTCCGGCGGACCGGTAGCAAACTGTTTTGCCAAAGTGACGAATTCTCGCACACCCTGTACCACTGGCCGGTCTCCGCCCAAAAGATGTTTGCTAAGGTCGTCAGACTGCACCTGAGACGTGAGCAAGGTTTCATGCACAGCCTCGAACTGTAGGATCGCTTTGTTGAACGATGTGAAGTCGGGGAGCGTTTCATCGGCCAAATGTTCCGTTTTACGGACGATTTCCTGGGCAATCTGAAGTTGAGTATTGCTTTGTCTGATGCTCTCTGCGGCCACCAAGCCGCGGTCGATGACGGTGCGGTTCAGAATATGAGTTGTGATAATCAACCCAAGAACCACGACCAGAGCAAAACAATAGTGAGTCCACAAACGTTCAGGTTTGCGCGATGACATGCGTTCTAAAGCGTTTTCGGCCAGTCTTCTGAGCGTGGACATTTGCGAATCCTGCAAGAGTATTGCGGGATTATTTCCATCGATTGATTAAGGGAGCGTTGCGAAAAGTCGATTAAAACTGGACGGACCTTGTCAGAGTCCCGCTGCGAGATCGTGATAGAGTGCCATAAAACCGTCCCGCACAACGACCGGCGGCCGTAGTTTGATTTGCAAGCTATCTGTCAGGTTCGGATCTTGCTTGCCAAAATACTTGTCGGCTTCGTCTTTGGTGAACCCGGCGATCTGGGTCGCCTCTAACCATGCAGAAAGTTTATCGGCCTTTTTGATTTGACGTTTGACGGTTGCGGGAACCTGCGCTGGTAAACCAAAACGCAGATGGATCGCCGCCGTCAGCCGATCGTCGAGCGCACCATAGCCCGGACCAACCGCCGCTTTGACGGGGCTGATCATGTCGCCGATCACGTACTCTGGTGCATCATGCAAAAGTGCTGCGAGTTGCCATTTCACAGGCGCTTTGGGGTTCTGAAGCATGAAAATTTCTGCCACAAGCAACGAGTGTTCGGCAACAGAATATGCAAAGTCGCCTTTGGTTTGCCCGTTCCAGCGCGCGACAAACGCAAGGCCATGCGCAATGTCCTTGATCTCAATATCGACCGGTGTGGGATCCAGCAGATCGAGCCTGCGTCCCGATAGCATCCGTTGCCAGGCTCTGGGTTGTGCTTTGGCCATGCGCTCTCCAAGAAAAACCGTTGTTCGTGACATAGATTGCCGCGGCTAAGTCGTAAACCAACACGAGCTGTGGTTGCGTTCAAAATCATGCACCGATGATTAAGTGTTCGGTTGTATCGGTCCTATCAGGAAGTGAATATTCGGCATGGCAGACGCGACATTGCTGCCATTGTCGCAGGGGGAAAGCCCTGCTATCAGCCACGCAAACGGATCAATAGCGCGCCAGGAGGCAGCAATGAAAGATTACATCGTCAAGGACATCGCCCTTGCCCAGTTCGGCCGCAAAGAACTGGACATCGCCGAAACAGAGATGCCGGGCCTGATGTCCCTGCGTGAAGAGTATGGCGAAGCCAAGCCGTTGAAGGGTGCGCGGATTGTCGGCTCATTGCACATGACGATTCAAACCGCTGTTCTGATCGAAACACTGACGGCCCTTGGTGCCGATGTGCGCTGGGCATCATGCAACATCTTTTCGACCCAAGATCATGCGGCTGCGGCAATTGCCGAAGGCGGTACGCCTGTATTCGCAATTAAGGGTCAATCATTGGAAGAACATTGGGACTACTTGGATAAATCCTTCATGTTCCCCGAAGGCCCCAACATGATCCTCGATGACGGTGGCGATGCGACCCTCTACGTTCTATTGGGTGCCCGTGCCGAGGCAGGCGAAGATATCATCCCCGTCCCGCAGTCCGAGGAAGAAGAAGTCATCAAAAAGCAAATCGCCAAGCGTATGGCCGCCAGCCCCGGTTGGTTTACCAAGACACGCGATGCGATCAAAGGTGTATCCGAGGAAACGACAACCGGCGTGCACCGCCTTTATGATCTGCACAAGAACGGCCAATTGCCGTTCCCCGCGATCAACGTGAACGATAGTGTGACCAAATCGAAGTTCGACAACAAATACGGCTGTAAGGAATCGCTGGTCGACGGTATCCGCCGAGCGACAGATACGATGATGGCTGGTAAAGTTGCTGTTGTTTGTGGGTATGGCGATGTGGGCAAAGGCTCTGCCGCGTCCTTGGCTGGTGCCGGCGCACGTGTGAAAGTCACCGAAGTTGACCCGATCTGCGCCTTGCAGGCCGCCATGGATGGTTTCGAAGTTGTCGTGCTTGAGGATGTGCTGGACAGCGCAGATGTGTTTATCACCACAACAGGCAACAAGGACGTTATCCGCATCGAGCATATGCGCGAGATGAAGGATATGGCGATCGTGGGCAACATTGGCCACTTCGACAACGAAATTCAGGTTGCAGCGCTCAAGAACCACAAGTGGACCAATATCAAAGAACAGGTCGACATGATCGAAATGCCGTCTGGCAACCGCTTGATCCTGCTGTCCGAAGGGCGCTTGCTGAACCTTGGCAATGCCACCGGGCACCCGTCATTTGTGATGTCAGCGTCCTTTACCAACCAAGTGCTGGCGCAGATGGAATTGTGGAACAATGGCGACGCCTATGACATTGGTGTTCACATCCTGCCAAAGCATCTGGACGAAAAAGTTGCGCGTCTGCATCTTGCACGGATCGGTGTGAAACTGACCGAACTGAAGAAAGAGCAGGCGGACTATATCGGCGTCACCGTCGAAGGCCCGTTCAAGCCAGAGCACTACCGGTACTAAACGCCAATGCGGCATGCCAAGCGACAACAAATGGCGCAGCAGGCCGCAAAGACGCAGACCAAGCAGAAAACACGCAGTTGGGCCCTGATCAGCGGTCTGGCTGCGTTTCTATTTGCCAGCATGCTGGCCTTTGGCGGGTATCAGGCCGTTGTGCACCCCGACACACCGTTGCCGCGTGAATGGAACCCAATACAGCCGCTGCTGATCAGCGACCCGGTGACGCCGTTGACGGGCTGGAAATTGAATAGGGCCGTGGCATCCGCCAACCAATGTCTGGCTGCTTTGCAAGGTTCAGCCGCTTTGCAGCCGCTGACGCCGCTGGAAGAGAGCGAACAGTGCTTTATCCGCGATCGGGTCGATCTGCGTGCGGTAGGCGATGCCCGTTTGGCACCTATTGAGACGCGCTGTGCAATCGCGTTGCGTATGGCGATGTGGGAACGCCATAGTCTGCAACCGGCGGCGCAGGAATTTCTGGGCACTTCGGTCAGTAGCATTTCGCATTTTGGCAGTTACAGCTGTCGGGCAATGCGAACCACTTCCGGCCTTTCAACACGGATGAGCACACATGCCACGGCCGATGCGGTCGATATTTCCGGCTTTGGTTTGGCGGATGGTACGCGGATCCGGCTGTTGTCAGACTGGGAGCCGGTGGGTCCTAAGGCCGATTTTTTGCGGGCTGTGCGTGATGGCGCCTGCAAGTGGTTCAGTCTGACTTTGTCGCCTGATTATAACCGCCTGCACGCTGATCACTTTCATCTGCAATCGCGTGGTTGGGGGCTATGTCGATAGCGGTGGCGCTAGCCCCCTGTGATCAAAAGCTGAACGCGACCCGTGCTTTGAAGATCGTCACATTCACATCGCGGCCACTGCCTACATAATCCTCAAATTTATGCTGTAGAACTTCGGCGCCAAAACGCATGTTTGTTATGACCGGGACATCGTACCCGATCCCATAGAGGTAGCCATCGTCATCGCCAAGCTCCGGCAAAGATGCCAAAGGACGGGCCATCAACGTCGATATCGGAGCCACCAACCTGAAATCCGGCGTAGGGGTCAGACCAGTCTTGGGCGACAGTCGCGGCAGGCGCTGTTCCAACCAGTGCTGCGATGATCAAAGAGTTCAGTTGCATTCCCGTTGGCCTGTTTTTGTTACGATACAAGTGATTGCGGGAGCGTCTTTCAAACAGATCGGCGAGGTCGTGAACGATTGCGTGACCACGGCGTGCATAGCGTGGTCGTTGCTTGCGATTTCGTGGTGATCCGCCGACTGCGGATAGCGAAAGATTGCCGTCTTTAGGGTTTTTTCTTTACCTGCCGTAGCCAGTCACATTAACGTGCTGCTACCGCGGCCAATCGCGCCGCGCGTGAAACAAAAACTGGAACATCGGGGACATTCTCATGGGTAAAAGAGACGATTTGATTGCAAAGTACGCGGACGACCTCAAAAATAAATGTGGTATGACGCCAGATATGGACCTTTTGACAAAGGTAACCATCGGGTGCGGTCCCGCAATCTACAACGCAGACGCCTCGACCGTGGCCGGCAGCCAACCTGCCGAACTGGAAACCGTGAAGAATAATTTCCTCATGAAGAAGCTTGGCTTGAAAGATGGCCCGGAACTTGATTCCGCTATCGCGTCCGTTCTTGACACCTACGGCCAGTCAGAGCGCAATAAATTCCGCGCTGTGGTGTACTACATGCTGACAAAGCACTTTAGCAAAGAATCCGTCTACGGCTAAGTTGCTCAGACAGCTTTCGAAGCGCCCGCCATTTGGCGGGCGTTTTGCGTTCTATTGCCGCAGTTAGGGTTAATTTGAATTGCTTTCGAAGCGCTTAATGATTGCCTGAGCGTGCCATAATCCGTTAAGCAAAGATGCGGGCCAGAATGGTTCGAACCAGAATTCAGTTGCGTGCGGTGGTAAAGGAGCACGCGGGGTGAAAAGGGGTTCGGACATCGTCCGAGCCCCTTTTTTGTTCACAGCACGGTCAGGACAATACCCATGATGGTTGCAGCCGCGGTTGCGTAGCCACCGTCAATGATGGCGAGCTTCCACGGCCGGTTGGAATATCCGGTATTGATAAAGATCCAAGGCGTGATGAAGAATAGTCCGATGCCAAGACCCGACTGAAAGCCTTTCCCGACGGTCTCAATTCCTGACAAGGCAAAGGTGTGCCGCATCATGCCGGCAACCAGAAGAATGCAGATGAACGAGATGACGTAAGGGACCGGACTTTCGGCATCAACCGGTTTGCCATCTTCCCCAACTGCGATATCCGCCGCTGCCATCCAAGGTTTGGCGAGCGCCATGTAGTAGGCTGCGCCAAAGGCGAATGCGGCAATGGCCGCGACGATTACTGAAACAAGACCCATTGAACCCTCCCAAAGTCATTGGTTTGCGGGATCAGTATCGCCTGACAGATTGTCGCAGGCTAGGGGTTTGTTTCGCCCATCTCACAGATGATCTGCCATTCCTGATCACTTACCGGCTGGACAGACAACCGCGAGTTATTGACCAGCACCATGTCGGCAAGTCGCGGCTCCGCTTTGATTGCTTCGAGTGTTACAGGCGCCTTGAAAGGTCGAACCGCCTTGATATCCACACATTCCCAACGGGCGTCATCTGTCGTGCTGTCAGGATGCGCCTCGGCGCAAACCTCAACAATGCCCACAATCTCTAACCCGGTGCGTGAATGATAGAAGAACCCCTTTTCGCCCAACTTCATTGCCCGCATGTTGTTGCGCGCCTGATAGTTCCGCACGCCGTCCCACTCTTCGCCCGCGTCACCCTTGGCGACCTGCGCGTCCCAGCCCCAGACATCCGGTTCTGATTTGAACAGCCAGTAGGCCATCAGCCGATCACCTTTTTCCATGCCCGCAGTGTGACATCGCTGAACAACCCCGCCTTGGCGTAGGGGTCATTGTCGGCCCAGGCCTGTGCCGCAGCCAGATCCGCAACCTCCAGCACAATCAGCGATCCGCACATCTGATCGTCATCGTCCAGAACCGGGCCCGCCATTTCGACCACGCCGGTTTCCGCGATATAGGCCAAATGCGCCTCGCGATTGTCCATGCGTGTTTGCAGCGCGCCGGGTTTGTCTTTTGTCATCAGGGCAAAGCGCATTTATTCTTCCTTGAGTGGGCGCGACAGCAATGTGTTCAACGCGGTCGCGACATCGGTTTTGCTTTCTGTCAGATCTGCAACAACCCTACAAATCGGCATATCAATGTCCAGTTCTTGCGCCAACTGACGCACGGCGCGCGCTGTGGCTGCCCCTTCGACAGTGGTGTTCTGATCAAAATCCGCGCCCGTTCCAAGCGCCAGTCCATAGCGGTAGTTCCGCGATTGATCAGAGGTGCAGGTCAACACCAGATCACCGAACCCCGACAACCCCGCAAGCGTGTCGGGCTGTGCGCCCACGGCCAGCGCCAATCGCTGCATTTCGGGAAAGCCGCGCGTGATCAGGGCGGCACGCGCGCTTTCGCCCAGCTTGGCCCCGATCGCGATACCCGATGCGATGGCCATGACGTTCTTGAGCGCGCCACCCAATTCCGCCCCAACAGTGTCTGTTGTGCGGTAAATACGCAGGCTGGTCGTTGAAAGGGCTGTTTGCAGGATCGCGCCCAGTTCATCATCAGCGCAGGCCAGCGTTAGGGCAGTGGGCAGCCCCCTTGCAATATCAGCGGCAAAGCTCGGCCCTGTCAGCATCGCGGCCACTGCATCCGGCACCAAATCGCGGAGCGTGCTGGCTGGGCCGGTCATCCGCTTTAAGTCAATGCCTTTGCAGCAGGCGACCAGATACTTGCCATCCAGTTTATCCGCGTGTTCTGTCAGGAAGGCGGGTAGGGTCTGCGCAGGAATGGCGAGCAGGATCGTATCGCAAGCAAAAAGCGGCTCTAACACAGCAGAAAACGATATGTTTTCGGGCAATTCCACTCCCGGCAACTTTGGATTGCTACGCCGATCTTGCATCTGCGCAATCGCATCAGGATTGCGCGCCCAAAGCTGTACTTGGTTGCCATCCAGCGCCAGTGCGACGCCCAGCGCCGTGCCAAACGCCCCGCCTCCTGCAATACCGATCTTCATGCTTTTGCTCCTTTTTTGCCTGACCCTAGCATGGGCGCGGCCCGCTGGTCCAAAGGCCAACGCGGACGGGCAGAAAGCGTCAGATCATCACGTTCACCGGCTGCCATGCGTTCGAGACCTGCATAAGCAATCATTGCGGCATTGTCGGTGCAAAGGTGTAAAGGAGGAGCTACAAAATCAGTGTCCAATTTAGCGCAAATCTGCATCAATCCAGATCGGATCGTCCCATTCGCAGCAACCCCGCCCGCGATCGCAAAGGTGGGTTTTGCGGGGCTAAAGCCAAGGTATTCATCCAGCGCGCGTCGCGTTTTTTCGACCAGGACATCAGAGATGGCCGCCTGAAAGCTTGCGCTCAAATCCGCTTGGTCCTGCACCGTCAACCCACCGGCCTCTACGACCACAGCGTCACGTGCCCGCAGGATCGCGGTTTTGAGACCCGAGAACGACATATCGCACCCCGGCTGGCTCAGCAGCGGACGCGGCAGGGCAAAGCGTTTGGGATCGCCCGATTTGGCGGATTCTTCGACGGAGGGTCCACCCGGTTGCGGCAGGCCAAGCAAACGCGCTGTTTTGTCGAACGCTTCGCCCGGCGCGTCGTCAATCGTACCGCCAATGCGTTTGAATTGGTCGTGCCCTTGGACAATCAAGAACTGACAATGCCCGCCAGACACCAGTAGCATCAGATAGGGATATGCCACCTGATCGGTCAGCCGCGGCGTCAGCGCGTGACCGGCCAAGTGGTTCACACCAATCAGTGGCAGACCGGTTGCCGCAGACAGACCCTTGGCGCACATCACGCCGGACAGCACACCACCGATCAGGCCGGGCCCCGCCGTAACAGCAATACCATCCATATCGCGCAGTGTTAGACCCGCTTTTCCCAGCGCCTCTTCCACGCAATGATCCAGCTTTTCTGCATGCGCCCGCGCTGCGATTTCGGGAACGACACCGCCAAAGTCTGCATGCAAGGACGTCTGTCCATAAACGACAGATGCCAGCACATCGGTGCCGCGCACGACAGCGGCGGCTGTGTCGTCACAGCTGCTTTCGATCCCAAGAATGGTCAAAGAGGACGTCATTGGCGCTTCCGGTTGCGTGTTGGTCTTTGGCAGGTAACATTGCATTTGCGCGCAAACAATGGTGCCCCCGATGACGCCCACACTGATCCTGACCCGTCCTGCCGCACAAAGCGAACGCTTTGCCGCTGACATCGCGGCGGTTTGGGACAGGCCGATAAGGATCATTCATTCGCCACTGATAAAGATTGTTCCTGTCGATGCAGAATGGACCAGTCCTGACGCTGTCATCTTCACGTCCGCAAACGGTGTCGCTGCTGCCGCCGCATTGGGTATGCCGAAGGGGCTGACCGCATGGTGCGTTGGGGAAAAGACGGCAGTGAAAGCCCGTGCTGCTGGCTTTGCCTCGGTCACTGGTCCGGGCGATGCAAATGGTTTGGTTGCCGATATCATTGCCGCCAAACCCCGCGGGATGATTGCGCATATTCGTGGCACACATGCGCGTGGGGATGTGTGCGCCCGATTGGGTCAGGCCGGTGTGCAATGTCGGGACGTCATTGCCTATGACCAGCGGGAACAACCACTTTCGGCTGCGGCAACCACGGCCCTTTCTGCGTCTGAACCGCTCATTTTCCCCCTGTTTTCGCCACGAACAGCGGCGATACTCAGCAAACAAGGACCGTTTGTGGCACCTGTACACGCCATTGTGCTGAGCGAGGCGGTTCAAGATGCGCTGGCGGTTGGGTTGGTCGGTACGATCCGACGTACAGAGCGACCTGACGGTGACGCAATGCGCGACGCAACTTTGAGTGTGATGCGCGCGCAAATTGGTCGCAGTTAAGTGTCGGCGCATTGCTTGAGGGTCAGGCAGATGCGCGATAGTCTATGCTATCACCTGCCAGATTGGCGGGTGCGGGTGCTGAAAGGGTAAAAAACGTGGCGAAACAGCCTGCCAAGGGTCGCAAGACACCAGCAAAACCAAAAAATACGACAAAAAAAGAGGTCGCTCAGCCCGAATCGGTCATGCCGAAGGAACCGGTGATTGACGCAATTCCAGCGGAAGTGCACGCGAAAGCAGACCTCAAAGAACCAAAACCGACGAAACCCGAGGCACCGTCTCCAGCGGAAAAACCTGAACCTGTCCCGGTGTCAGACACACCCAAGACACCTGATGCGCCGAAGCCTGCCCCTATACCTGCGCCCACGCAAAACGGCGGTTTGTTTCCGCTGATATTGGGTGGACTGGTTGCCGGCGTGATCGGTTTTGCTGTGGCAACCTTCACCACCCCACCGGCTGATACGGCCCTGTCTGACCAATTGGCTGCGCAATCGACGCAGATTTCAGCGCTTGAACAACAATTGACTGATTTACCTACGGTGGATTTGAGCGGGGTTGAAGCGACCTTGGCGTCTCTGACGGGGCAGATGTCGGACGTTTCGGCAAGAGTCGCTGCCTTGGAAGAGCGCCCGGCCACCTCTGTCGTTTCGTCAGAAGCGGGCGAAGGCGTCTCTGACGAATTGGATGTGCTGCGCGCGCAAATTGCTGAAATGGCCGGTGCGGCACAGACCGAATTGGCCGAAGCGCGCGCGCAAGCTGCGTCGATCGAGGAAAACGCTGCAGCGGCAGCGCGCAATGCTGCGGCGCGTGCAGCCTTGGCACGGATACAAACGGCGCTTGAAAGCGGGGCACCCATCGGCGCAGCACTTGGCGATCTGGAAGACGCTTTAGGCGAAAGCGCACCAGATGCATTGATTGCAGTCCAAGATGGCGTTCCCACGCTGGCCAGTCTGCAGGATACGTTCCCCGATGTTGCGCGTGTGGCTTTGGCAACGGCCCGTACCGAAGGTGTATCCGGCGAAGAGACCACAGGCCTTGGTGCTTTCATGCGCAGCCAATTCGATGTGCGTTCAACCACGCCACAAGAAGGCGATAGCGCGGATGCAGTGCTGTCGCGCGCCGAAGCGGCCGTGCGTACGGGGCGACTGTCCGATGCTTTGGCAGAGATCAGCGCACTGCCCGAAGTGTCCCGTGCAGAGATGTCCGAATGGCTTGGTCTGGCCGAAACGCGCGCTGACGCAATTGCCGCTGTTGATATTCTGTCTACATCCCTTTCCGATAATTAAAGGCGAACCTTATGCTTTGGTCCCTCATTAAAATTATGGCGTTCGTCCTCGCAGTCACCGCACTGACCTATGGTGGCACCCAGCTGATGGAGGTGGATGGCGGCGCGACAGTTGATGTCGCAGGTCAGGAATTTTCCCTCAGCCCGTTGCAGATGGTCTTTGGTTTTGTTGCGTTAGTGGTTGCGGTTTGGCTAGGGCTCAAGCTGTTGACGTTTTGTGTGGCCACTTTCAAATTTCTCAATGGTGACGAAACTGCGATTTCGCGCTATTTTGATCGGAACCGCGAACGCAAAGGTTACGAAGCCTTGAGCGAGGGAATGATGGCGCTGGCGTCTGGCGAGGGTCATTTGGCGCTGACGAAGGCTGCGCGGGCGGACAAGTACCTGCAACAACCGCAGCTGACTAATCTTCTGACGGCGCAGGCCGCAGAGATGACCGGCGACCGTCAGAAGGCCGAAGAAACCTACAAAAAATTGCTGGCCGACGACAAAACCCGCTTTGTTGGTGTGCGTGGGATTATGAAGCAAAAGCTGTCGGATGGGGATACCGAGACGGCATTTGCATTGGCGCAAAAAGCGTTTGCGATAAAGCCGAAACACGAAGAGACGCAGGATGTCTTGTTGCGCTTGCAGGCAGAAAAATCTGACTGGTCAGGCGCACGCAAAACACTGGGTGCCAAGCTGAAATATGGCAGCTTGCCACGGGATGTGCATACGCGCCGCGATGCGGTGCTGGCGTTGTCAGAAGCACGCGATATCCTCAGCGATGGCAAAACAATCGAAGCCCGCGAAGCAGCGATTGAAGCGAACCGTTTGTCACCCGACTTGATCCCGGCCGCGATTATGGCAGCCCGTGGTTATATTGGTGAAGGCAATGCGCGCTATGCCACACGTGTTTTGACCAAAGCATGGAATGCGCAGCCGCACCCAGACATTGCCGCCGCCTTTGCAGAGATCGCACCGGATGAGACATCGGACGCGCGGCTCAAACGCTTCAAGGCGCTGACCAAAGCAACCGCCGGTCATCCAGAGACCAAAATGCTGATGGCGGAATTGCATATCAGCGCCGAGGATTTTCCTGCAGCAAAGCGCGCGCTGGGTGATCTGGTGGAACAAGATCCAACAGCGCGGAATCTGACCTTGATGGCAGCAATTGAGCGGGGCGAGGGCGCGGACGATTCCGTTGTGCGCGGGTGGTTGACCAAAGCACTGACGGCGCCACGCGGCCCGCAGTGGATCTGTGGCAACTGCCAGCATATCCACGCGACGTGGGGTGCGACATGCACGAACTGCGGATCCTTCGACACGTTGACATGGAAAACACCACCAGCAAGCGAGGTCGCGATGCCGGCCGGAACAGAAATGCTGCCATTGATTGTTGGGCAGACAGCTGAACCCGCCTTGCCGTTGACAGAGGTGGTTGAAGAGGCCGAAGTCGTCGAAGGCGAAGAGGTGAAATAGGACTTTTCGACGATCAGGCATGATGCTAGTAAAACGCCCGGTTGGCCGCTGTAGCTCAGATGGTAGAGCACGTCATTCGTAATGATGGGGTCGTAGGTTCAAGTCCTATCAGCGGCACCATATCCAAAGAATACCAGACCTATTCTTGTATAGATCTTCACATAAATCCCCAAAATATTTTTAGCAAAATCAGTGGCTTGATAGAAATATACTCAACTACTAAAAATTTAGTTTGACAAATCACACCTTACCCGACGACAGTAGGACGTCGGCGAAAACCGGCTCATAACATCTCAAGGGAGGAGAAAAGATGCGTAAGTATCTGCTCTCCGCAGTTGCGGTTTCAGCCGTGATTGCGGGGTCCAATAGCGCTTTGGCTGATGAAGCCGCAGCACAGCGTTGGATTGAACAAGAATTCCAGCCATCGTCATTGTCCAAAGACGAACAAATGTCTGAAATGCAGTGGTTCATCGAAGCCGCGCAACCTTATGCGGGCATGGAGATCAATGTCCTGTCAGAAGGCATTCCGACACACTCTTACGAAAGCGAAGTTCTTACTCGCGCCTTTGAAGAGATCACGGGCATCAAGGTCAACCATCAGATCCTTGGTGAAGGCGAAGTTGTACAGGCCGTACAAACCCAGATGCAGACAAACCGGAACCTGTATGACGGATACGTCAACGATTCAGATTTGATCGGCACACACTCGCGCTTGCAACAGGCCTACAACCTGACCGAACAGATGGCGGGCGATTGGGCGGCGACAACATCGCCGACGCTGGATCTGGAAGACTTTATGGGTATCCAGTTTACGACGGGCCCGGATGGCAACCTTTATCAATTGCCAGATCAGCAGTTTGCGAACCTCTATTGGTTCCGCAAGGACTGGTTTGATGATGAAGAGCACAAAGCTGCATTTGAGGCCAAATACGGCTACCCCCTCGGTGTGCCGGTCAACTGGTCGGCCTATGAGGACATCGCAGAATTCTTCAGCGAGGACGTCCAGGAAATCGACGGTGTCCGCATCTACGGTCACATGGATTACGGCAAACGTGCGCCTGATCTGGGCTGGCGGATGACCGATGCTTGGTTGTCGATGGCTGGTGCCGGTTCGGTGGGCGAGCCGAACGGCGTTCCAATCGACGAATGGGGCATCCGTATGGAGGCCGGGACTTGTAACCCTGTCGGTGCGTCTGTCACACGTGGTGGTGCGGCTAACGGTCCAGCCGCGGTCTATGCGATCCGCAAATGGGACGAATGGTTGCGGGCCTATGCGCCTCCGGGTGCGGCCAGTTATGACTTCTATCAGTCATTGCCAGCATTGGCGCAGGGCAACGTGGCCCAGCAGATTTTCTGGTACACCGCGTTCACAGCCGACATGGTTGCCCCGCGATCCGCAGGCAACAACACGGTTGATGAAGAAGGCACGCCATTGTGGCGGATGGCACCATCCCCGCATGGTCCATACTGGGAAGAAGGCCAAAAGGTCGGCTATCAGGATGTGGGCAGCTGGACGTTCCTGAACTCTACGCCGTCTGATCGGGCGCAGGCTGCATGGCTTTATGCACAGTTCGTCACGTCCAAGACTGTGGACGTCAAAAAGTCTCATGTGGGCCTGACGTTCATTCGTGACAGCACGGTGAACCACGAAAGCTTCTCTGAGCGTGCCCCACAGTTGGGTGGTTTGGTCGAGTTTTACCGCTCACCTGATCGGGTCGCTTGGTCACCAACTGGTGTGAACGTGCCTGATTATCCAAAGCTGGCCCAGATCTGGTGGCAGCAAATCGGTGACGTGAACTCGGGTGCCTTCACCCCACAAGAAGCGATGGATCGTCTTGCTGAGGAAATGGATATCACGATGTCCCGGATGCAGGCCGCTGATGAAGCCGCCAATGTCTATGGCGGGTGTGGTCCACGTCTGAATGAAGAACAGACAGCGGAGTATTGGTTCGCAAATGGTGGTGCAAAGCCGCCGCTTGAGAACGAAAAACCGCAAGGTCAGACCGTCAACTATGACGAGCTCGTTGCCCGCTGGGCGTCTGAGTAACCTCCCTGTTGGGCGCTTGCCCGACTTCGGCTGAAGCCTTTCATGATGGGCTTCAGCCACTCGCGACACATCTTATCGGCAAGGGCCGCAATGACACTTCAAGTTCAGAATATTACCAAAGTGGTGAAGGGCCAGACCCACATCAAGCCCACCACTTTGACGTTAGAGACCGGACATTTCAATGTCCTGCTTGGTAAAACGGGGTCGGGGAAAACCAGCCTGATCAAATTGATGGCGGGCCTTGATCCGGTTGCCGCTGGGCAGATCACGATGGATGGTCAGGACGTGACCAAGCTGACGACGCAAAAGCGTAATATCAGCCTCGTGCATCAGTTCTTTGTCAATTATCCGCACATGACCGTCTACGACAACATCGCCTCGCCGCTGAAAGTGGCTGGGATGGCGAAGTCGGAAATTCAGGGTCGGGTGGAGGAGGCCGCGGACATTCTGCAGCTTCGCCCCATGTTGCACCGTCGCCCGCATGAATTGTCGGGTGGTCAGCAGCAACGGACAGCACTCGCCCGTGCGATTGCAAAAGAAAGCCGGGCGGTGTTTTTGGACGAACCGCTTGCCAACCTCGACTACAAATTGCGTGAGGAGTTGCGCGAACAGCTGCCAGAGCTTTTTGCCGGGCGCGGTGCGGTCGTGGTCTATGCCACGTCAGAACCAGAAGAGGCGTTGCTGTTGGGTGGTGTGACTGGCCTGATGGATGACGGCAATGTTGTTCAATTTGGCACGACCTCCCACATTTACCGAACACCGGGGTCGCTGATGGCTGCGGCTGTTTTCTCTGACCCACCGATTAACACCGCCGACGTGACCAAGACTGGCGATACCATCCAGATGGGTGATGCCACCTGGCCCGCCACCGGTGCAGCGATTGGGCTGCAAGATGGAAGCTACACTCTTGCCGTCCGCCCGCATCATGTAACGCCCGTGGCCAGTCCGCGCCATTCTGTCCCCCTCACGGGTACCGTTTTGGTGACCGAACTTTCTGGCTCTGAAAGCTCTGCGCACTTCCAGATGCCGGGTGCGGACTGGGTGTCACTGGCTCACGGCGTTCACCCGTACGAGATTGGGGAAGATCATGCGTTCTACCTTGATCCATCTGCATGTTTTTACTTCGCACCCGACGGGTCGCTTGTGATGGGGGAAGCTGCCTGATGGCCAAAATTACGCTTTCAAAGCTGCGGCACAGCTATATGCCAAAGCCAATGTCACCCGACGACTATGCGCTCAAGGAAATTGATCTGGATTGGTCTGATGGCGGCGCATACGCGCTCTTGGGGCCGTCTGGTTGTGGCAAATCTACATTGCTGAACATCATCTCAGGCCTGCTGGTTCCATCTCAAGGACAGATCCTGTTTGACGGCAAGGACGTCACCGCACTGCCACCGGACCAACGCAATATCGCACAGGTGTTTCAGTTCCCGGTCATCTACGACACGATGACGGTGTTTGATAACCTTGCCTTTCCCCTGCGCAATCGCGGCGTGGCCGAGGATATTGTGGCCAACCGAGTCAACGAAATTGCCCAGATGCTGGAAGTCACCGAGATGCTGTCGACAAAGGCGGCGGGATTGTCACCGGACAACAAGCAAAAAATCTCGATGGGTCGCGGCCTTGTGCGTGAGGACGTGAATGCCGTGATGTTTGACGAACCACTGACAGTGATCGACCCACATCTGAAATGGAAGCTGCGGTCCAAGCTGAAAGAACTGCATCAGAAGGTCAAAGCGACGATGATCTATGTGACGCATGACCAAACCGAGGCGCTGACTTTCGCGGACCAAGTGGTTGTGATGCAGGACGGTGAAGTCGTGCAAATTGGCACACCCGTCGAACTTTTCGAGCGGCCCGCGCATACGTTTGTTGGTCACTTTATTGGGTCTCCGGGGATGAATGTGCTTCCTGCCGAAGTCCGTGATGGCGGTGCGTTTCTACATGGCCACAACATCGCGCTTGAGGGTGTTATCAGCGCCCAAGACGGCACGCCACAAATTGGCATCAGGCCAGAGTTTGTATCGCTGGGTGATACTGGCCTGCCCGCAACGGTGCGCAAGGTCTCAGATATTGGGCGCCACAATGTTGTCGAGGCCATGATCGGGGACGTCAGCATAAAGGCCGTGACAGAAGGCGAAGCACCCGCACAGGGTGCGGCTGTTCACCTGAATTTCAAACAAGATCAGACGCGTCTCTACCGTGATGGTTGGCTCGCTACGACAGGAGCAAGCACATGAAAACCGAAAACCAAAAAGCATGGTTCTTTGTGGCCCCGGTCCTCGTCCTGGTCGCATTCAACGCGCTGATCCCCATGATGACCGTCGTGAACTATTCGGTTCAGGAAACCTTTGGGAACAACGTCTTCTTCTGGGAAGGATTGCGCTGGTTCGAAGAACTGCTGGCGTCAGAGCGTTTTCACGCCGCACTTGGCAGACAATTCCTGTTCACGGGCATCATTCTCGCGATTGAGGTGCCGTTGGGCATCATCATTGCCCTATCGATGCCGCGCAAGGGGCCGTGGGTACCGGTTTGCCTTGTTCTGATGGCTCTGCCCATGTTGATTCCGTGGAACGTGGTTGGCGCGATGTGGAACATCTTTGCACTGCCTGACATTGGTTTGCTTGGCTATCTGATGAACACGACATTGGGCATTGATTATGACATGACGCAAAGCCCCTTTGCGGCATGGGCCACCATTATCACGATGGATGTTTGGCACTGGACGTCGCTTGTCGTGCTTCTGTCCTATGCAGGGCTCGTGTCGATCCCGGATGCCTATTATCAGGCGGCCAAGATTGACGGGGCATCGCCTTTCAAAGTGTTCCGTTACATCCAATTGCCCAAGATGAAGCAGGTGCTGACGATCGCGATCCTGCTGCGGTTCATGGACAGTTTCAACATCTACACTGAGCCGTTCGTTCTTACCGGCGGTGGCCCCGGCAACTCTACCACGTTGCTATCCATCGACCTGGTCAAGATCGCCCTTGGACAATTTGATCTTGGCCCAGCGGCGGCAATGTCACTGATCTATTTTGCCATCACACTGCTGGTGAGCTGGCTGTTCTACACACTTATGACGAAGGATGATGCGCAATGAAAAAGCGTAGCCTGATCCCGATCACCTACATCTTGTTTCTGATGTTGCCGATCTATTGGCTTGTTGCGATGAGCTTTAAGACCACGAACGAAATCCTCGCCGGGTTCAGCCTGTTTCCGCAGACGTTCACGCTCGACAACTACGCCACGATCTTCACCGATCCGACGTGGTATTGGGGTTATATCAACTCGATTATCTATGTGTCGCTGAACACCGTGATCTCTTTGGCGGTGGCGTTGCCAGCGGCCTATGCCTTCAGCCGGTATCGGTTTTTGGGCGATAAGACACTGTTCTTTTGGCTGCTGACCAATAGGATGGCCCCCGCTGCCGTTTTTGCACTGCCATTCTTTCAGCTTTATTCGGCAGTTGGCCTGTTTGACACACATCTAGCAGTGGCACTGGCGCATTGCCTATTCAATATTCCGCTGGCGGTCTGGATCCTTGAAGGGTTCATGAGTGGCGTGCCAAAGGAGTTGGACGAGACAGCTTATGTTGACGGCTATTCGTTCCCCCGGTTTTTCGTGACGATCTTCCTGCCTGCAATCAAGGCAGGGGTCGGCGTCGCAGCATTCTTCTGTTTCATGTTCTCATGGGTGGAGCTGCTGCTGGCAAAGACACTGACCGCGGTTGAGGCAAAACCGATTGCCGCGACCATGACGAAAACGGCGTCCTCTGCCGGATACGAACTTGGCTTGTTGGCTGCCGCTGGCACGCTGACCATCATTCCCGGTGCCATCGTCATCTATTTTGTCCGCAACTACATTGCAAAGGGCTTTGCCCTGGGAAGGGTTTAATATGCTAAGTTGGATGGCATGGACATGGCCGACGGCGCTGTTCTTTGTCGGCCTGTTCGCAACGATGGGCCTCATTACCATTATTGAAATCAAAAACCCTGGCACGTCAGAGCGCAAGGGCGCGCTCGGCCTGACCACAACGCGTGGTGACCGACTGTTCCTATCACTTTTGGGGACTGCCTATATCTTTCTGGCTTGGTTGTTCTTTTTTGGGATGCCGCTTTGGGCGCCACTGGGGATCAGCATCGCATGGGGTGTGTTCTGTTTTTGGAAGGTGTAACGACAAAAGGCTTGGTGTTACGAAAACCTTAGTATCTACTGTGCTTTGGGGCGAGCACTTCAAACGTGACGGGACGCAAACATGCGGCAGAAAAAGAAAAGCGAGTTTCTAACCGAGGTCGAACTGGAGTTCATGACCCAGCTTTGGGCAATGGGCGAAGGCACTGTGCGCGATGTGCTGGACAGATTGGCCCCGGACCGGAACCTTGCGTACACTTCTGCTGCGACGATCCTGCGGATTATGGAGCAAAAGGAATTTGTCACCAGCGAAAAGCAGGGCAAAACCTTCCTCTATAGGCCGACCTTGGCCAAAGACACCTACCAATCAAAGACTTTGCAAGACCTGTCAAACAAGCTGTTTGATGGCACACCTGCATCGATGGTTGCGCGTCTTGTCAGTGACCAAGGCATGTCTGAACAAGCGTTAGAAGAAATACGGGCGTTACTGGACAGGAGGTTATCTGACAATGACAGCTGAACATCTGTTGAGCGCCTACATCGATGCAAACATCTTACTTCTCGTTGCTGCGGTTGTCTGGTTTGGGGCAAAGCGCTTTATCGCCCGGTCCCCGCTGAAGACGGCATATTTAACCCAACTTCATCTGTTATACGGATTGATTGCAATGGTCGTCCTGTCGCCCGTGATCATTTACTTGACTGATGCCATTCAGAAATCTGGCTACCTGACGACCCAGTCGAACGGGCTAAGCTTTTCAGACTTCCTCGTTGCGCAATATCTGAATGGCAACATCGCGATGGCGCCAACAACGTTTGAGCATCTGCTCAGCATGCGCAGTGAAATCACCCATGATATCGTGATGCTCAAAGGCTGGCTTGGCTACGTCGTGCTGGGTGGCTTGGCCTTGGGGTTTGTGGCGATGGTAATTCGCAATGCCCGCGATACGTTGACGTTGATGGGCATGATCCACCGCAGCTATGTCTTGCGGAGTATCGGTAGGATCCAGATTCGGTTTACCCATGAAACACGCGTGCCATTTTCCACGCGTGGGTTGTTCCGCCACTACATTGTGCTTCCAACTGCGCTTTTGGCGCAGAACAATGATGTGCGTATTGCGGTTAGCCACGAGATCCAACATGTGCGGCAACGTGATCTGACGTGGGAAATCGTGCTAGAGCTGATACGCCCATTCTTCTTTTGGAACCCCGCATTCGCCTATTGCAAACGGGACGTCGAACGCATCCGCGAACTTGCCTGTGATCAACAGGTCCTGAGCCGCAAGACGCACCCCATCCGTGCCTACTGCGAGTGTCTTTTGCGCGTGTGCCAGACAAGTCTTATTGGGGACAGTCGCAATCAAATCATCACGCCCAGTGTGCCATTCGTTCAAATCGACCGGCGGCCGAATGCCAGTCATTCCGAAGGGTTTCTCAGGCAACGAATTGTATCGGTCCTTGATGGCGGCCCGACCGCGTTCAGCCGCAATTGGGGGGCTGCGATGATGCTGATGCTCTTTGCATCGGTCATCTGCACCACCATCGCACTAAGGCCGGTAAATGACTGGAGCCACGATCGGCTGATGCTCTCGACGATCGTGAACCTCGAGCGCTTGAACTCGCGCGAGATCACACGCTGATTGCGATCATTGATCAATAGTTGTTGCGTGGCATGAGGACGATCTTTGCGATTCTGATCAGCCTCGCGTCGGTCATGGTGTTGGAAACCGCGCGGCACGGCGTCGAGATCACGCGCGCTGACATTGGCCCAACGCCTATCACCAAATACGCGATGCCGGATGCCACTGGCCCGCGTGTTTTTGTCGCGCATGGCTTTGCTGGTTCCCGGCAAATGATGCAGGGCTATGCCCTGCCCTTGGCCCGCGCGGGGTATCAGGTCTTTGCGTTTGATTTCCTTGGCCATGGTCGACACTCTGACCCGATGTCGGGCGACGTGAACGCACTGGATGGCACGACGCGATTGCTGATGGATCAAACGCATGCTGTCCTGAACGTATTGGGGCAAGCGGACCAACCTGTCGCGCTCTTGGGGCACTCGATGGCTACGGATATTTTGGTGCGCGTCGCGGCAGAACGATCTGATGTCGGACCGCTCGTCCTGATTTCGGCATTCTCTTTGGTCATCGATGCGGATGTTCCACCCGACCTCTTGCTCGTGACGGGCAGTTGGGAGCCGGGGTTGCGTGGCTTCGCGAAAAAGGCGGTGCAAATGGTCGACATGGATGCGACAGAAGGCCAGACCGTCGTGGCTGATGGCGTCCGTCGTCGCGCCGTCGTTGGGCCCCTGACCGAGCATGTTTCCATCTTGCATAGCCGTGCCGGACGGGCCGAAGCGTTGAGGTGGCTTGATCAATATTATGATCGCCGGTCTGACCAGAAAATCCTACCAACCGGGATTGCAATTCTTGGGGTGCTGGCAGGAATTGTTCTGTTGTTCCGCCCGATAGCCGCACGGTTACCACGCCGGCCGGTCGCCCTTTTCAGTCTGGCGCATGGGAAACTGGCTTTTGTGTTGTTGCTGCCCGCGCTTATCACACCGCTTGTCGCGATCCCTCTGGCGCCCGAATTTCTGCCGGTTCTTGTGGCCGACTACCTTGGTCTGCACATGTTCATCTTTGGCATGATGCAGCTGGGGCTGTTGTGGTGGTGGGGTGCGCGGGGCGGAACAGTCGCATGGGCGGCGGTGGCATTGCTTCTTGTCTGGTGCGCGCTGTTTGGGTTTCTGCTCGACAGATATGCCGCCAACTTTTGGCCGATCAAAGACCGTGTCTGGATCGTTGCCGCATTGGCATTGGGTTGCGTGCCTTACATGCTCGCCGATACGATGCTGACGACACAGGGCGGTGTGCTGAAGCGTGTTGTGGTACGTGCGGCCTTTTTGGTGTCGCTGGGCATTGCTGTGGCGCTCGACTTTGGCGGACTATTCTTCTTGATCATGATCGCACCAGTGTTGGTTTTGTTCTATCTGGTGTTCGGCACAATGGGCCGTGCGGTGGCGGTCGGCGTTGGTCCTGTGGCCCCCGGAATAGCGCTAGGCCTCGTACTGGCGTGGGCGTTGGGCGTCAGCTTTCCCTTATTTGTCGGTGTCTGATCAACTTTGTGTACAATTGTACACCATGACGCATTCACTTTCTTAGACTGTTCTACTAGTGATGTGAATCAAACGGACCCCGGCGATTTATGCTAAGTTTCTGGGCGTCCCTAGCGACGCAATACGATACAAGCACGAGGACACGCGCATGTCAGATCAGACCCTCCCCGATATCATCTACACAAAGACCGATGAAGCACCCCAATTGGCGTCAGCGTCTTTGTTGCCCATCCTCCGCAAGTTCTTGTCTCAGGCGGATATTTCCATTGGCACCAAAGATATCTCGCTGGCGGGGCGTATTCTGGCCGCGTTTCCTGAGAAGTTGACCGAGGCGCAAAAGGTGTCTGATGACCTCGGGCTTTTGGGCCATGTCGTCAAAGAGGCGAGCGCCAATGTCATCAAGCTGCCGAACGTCTCTGCATCCGTGCCGCAACTGGTTGAGGCCGTGAAAGAATTGCAAAGCCAAGGGTATGACATCCCCGACTATCCAGACGCCCCCGAAACCGCAGATGAGGTCGAGGCGCGCAAACGCTATGACGCGATCAAAGGGTCCGCCGTGAACCCGGTGCTGCGCGAAGGGAATTCGGACCGACGCGCGCCGTCTTCGGTTAAGGCTTATGCAAAGGCAAATCCGCACCGCATGGGAACATGGTCACCTGACAGCAAAACCCGCGTATCCATGATGAGTGGCAATGACTTTTTCTCAAACGAAACCTCGGTGACGTTGTCAGACGCGCAGGCAGAGGGCGCATTGCGGATCGAACTGACCGCTAACGATGGAACAGTTACGAAGCTGAAAGACGGAATCGCGATGCCAGCGGGCACCATTGTTGATGCGACATTCATGTCGGCCGCGGCGCTGAAAGCGTTCTTCCACGAGCAGATCGCGCGCACGCTTGAGGATGGCACATTGTTTTCATTGCACATGAAAGCCACGATGATGAAAGTCTCTGACCCGATCATCTTTGGCCACGCCGTTGTCGCTTATTTGCAGCCGATCTTTGACAAATATGCGGCTGATTTTGCTGCCGCTGGCATTAGTCCAAATGCGGGCTTTGGAACATTGTTCGATGCGATTGCGGACATGCCGAACGGCACTGCAATTCAAGCCGAAATTGATGCGCTATTGGGCGAGCGTCCACCGCTTTACATGGTGAACTCTGATCGTGGTATCACCAATCTGCATGTCCCATCTGACGTAATCATTGATGCCTCCATGCCCGCAGTCATCCGCGCAGGTGGTAAAGGGTGGGGGCCAGATGGCAACGAAGATGACACCAATTGCGTCATCCCCGACAGTTCTTATGCGCCGGTCTATGATGCGGCAGTTGCATATTGCAAAGCCAACGGCGCGCTTGATCCAGTAACTGCTGGGACTGTGCAAAACGTTGGTTTGATGGCCCAAAAGGCCGAAGAGTATGGATCACACCCGACCACATTTGAGATTGCGCAAAGCGGCACCGTGCGTATGATCGCGGGGAATGGTGATGTGCTGCATAGCCATAAGGTTGAGGCGGGCGACATATGGCGCATGGCCTCTGCCCGTCGCGCACCGATTGAAAACTGGATTCAATTGGCTTTGGATCGGATGGCCACAACAGAGTTTGAGACGATCTTCTGGCTCGACCGGAACCGCGCGCATGACGCAGAGCTCCTCAAGTATGTGGAGCCTGCGCTGGACAAGGCGGGCGTCGCGGACAAGGTAAAAATCATGGCACCGCGTGACGCGACAACGCGGTCGTTTGAAGTAATTTACAAAGGTGAAAATACCATCGCCGTGACAGGAAACGTCCTGCGTGATTACCTGACCGACCTGTTCCCCATTCTCGAAGTTGGGACGTCTGCCAAGATGTTGTCTGTCGTGGGGCTGATGAATGGCGGCGGTCTGTTTGAAACGGGTGCTGGCGGTTCTGCGCCAAAACACGTTGAACAATTGGTCGAAGAAAACCATCTGCGCTGGGACTCGTTGGGTGAGTTCTGTGCCTTGGGCGAAAGCCTGCGGTTCCTTGGGGCGTCCAAAGGCAACGCGGCGGCCAACGTCATGGGAGACGCTGTTGATGCGGCAACCGAAAAACTTCTTGCAGAAGGGCATTCCCCGCAACGCAAGGTGGGACAGCCAGACAATCGCCACAGCCACTATTGGTTTGCACGCTTCTGGGCCGAGGCATTGGCCCAATCGGCTGATGCAGCACTTGCGGCGAAATTCGCGCCCCTGGCAAAAGGTTTGGCAACGCAAGAGGCTGCAATTCTTGCAGAGTTGTCACAGGGCAGCGGCACGCCAGTCGACTTGGGTGGGTACTATAACACGTCAGCCGATGCTGCTGCAGCTGCGATGCGGCCGTCGCAGACTTTAAACGCGCTGATTGATTAAGCTTAGAATTGGGTGCAACAAAATAGGGGTAGGCCTGGGCCTGCCCCTTTTCGGGCGTCGTCTCGAAAGAATAAAGGAAATGGTGCCCAGGAGAGGACTCGAACCTCCACGTCCATACAGACACCAGCACCTGAAGCTGGCGCGTCTACCAATTCCGCCACCTGGGCAGGTCACGTTCGGGCGATCTACGCGCGGTTCCACCTGCTGTCAACGCGATTCGAAGACAAAAGAGCATGACAGTGTTTGAATCGCCGGGATTGCGCCTTGTCTGGCCTGAGGGCCGGGGGTAAACCAAGTCAACGCGTTATCTGAAGGTTCAGCGATGTCTCAGCTAGTCACCATCTTCGGCGGTTCCGGTTTTGTCGGACGCTACATTGCCCGCCGCATGGCCAAAGAGGGTTGGCGCGTACGTGTCGCCGTGCGCAACACAAACGAAGCGATGTTCGTGCGTCCATATGGTGTTGTGGGGCAAGTCGAGCCTGTGTTCTGCAACATTCGCGATGACGCCAGCGTTGCTGCCGTGACCGATGGTGCCGATGCGGTTGTAAACTGTGTTGGTGTTTTGGATGAGGTTGGCAAAAATACGTTTTCTGCTGTTCAGGCCGAAGGTGCCGAACGGATTGCCCGCGTCGCTGCCGCCCACGGTGTGGCGCGGATGGTGCATATATCTGCCATTGGTGCGGATGCTGCGGCCGCCAGCCAGTATTCCAAGACAAAAGCCGCGGGTGAGGCAGGTGTGCTGGAGCATATGCCAGCCGCGATGATCCTGCGTCCTTCCATTATCTTTGGTCCAGAGGATCAGTTCTTTAATCGCTTTGCGGGCATGTCCCGTCTGGGTCCTGTGCTGCCTGTCATCGGTGCCGATACGCGTTTTCAGCCGGTCTATGTTGATGATGTGGCCGCCGCCGCTGTTAAAGGTGTGTTGGGGCAGGCCGATGGCGGCGTATATGAGCTTGGCGGGCCTGATGTGCATAGTTTCCGCGCGTTGATGCAGCTGATGCTGGGTGTAATCCGCCGCCGTCGTTTGATCGTGAATACGCCGTTCTGGATGGCGCGGATCATGGCGACAATGTTCGGGATCGGCCGTGCGCTGACGCTTGGGTTAGTCAAGGGGCCTGTGACCAAAGATCAGGTGATCAATCTGGCCGTTGATAATGTAGTTTCTGACGATGCGCGTGGTTTTGACGCGCTGGGCATCCGGCCTACGGCGATGGAAGCTGTGCTGCCTGACTACCTGTGGCGTTTCCGTCCTTCCGGGCAATATGACGCGATCAAAGAGTCTGCCAAGAACCTCAAGGCTTAGGTATAAGCGATCCACAAAAGCACCACGCCCAATCCGATCCGGTAGATCACGTAAGGTGTGAAACTGATCGATTTCAGCAAGCGCATCATGAGTGCCAGCGCCAAAAGCGCTGCTGCAAATGACATGCCCATCACGATGCCAATATCGCGCATTTCGCCTGTATCGCCGGTGCTGATCACATCCAGCCCCAGCAAAGCGGCAGACGCGATGATTGTTGGTATCGACATCAGCATCGCCAGTGTAGCAGCGTCTGTACGCGTATAGCCCAGCATCCGCCCGGCGGTGATTGTGATGCCTGACCGTGATGTGCCGGGGATCAACGCCAATGCCTGCCACAGCCCCATTTGGAAAGCGTCTTTCAGTGACCATTGGGGCGCGGTTTTTTCTGTTGGCCCCTTCTGATCTGCCCAATATAGCACGACCCCAAAGATGATCATCGCCCACCCGATCACGGCGATCCCGCGCATCGCATCGGACAGTCCCGTGACTTTCAGGATCAGGCCGATGATGATAACCGGCACGGTTGCAATAATCAGGCAAAGTGCGAGGAACGCGCCCCGCGTGT
The DNA here is from genome assembly GCF_055693545.1 of Yoonia sp. JB2-21. Lineage (NCBI taxonomy): Bacteria > Pseudomonadati > Pseudomonadota > Alphaproteobacteria > Rhodobacterales > Paracoccaceae > Yoonia > Yoonia sp. JB2-21. The sequence continues at coordinate 1,697,853 of NZ_JBVFUC010000001.1, read as the reverse complement.
CGATCTTGCCACGGATCAGGCGGAGTAATCCACCAAGGGCCAGTTTGACGTCAGACCAGAAGTAAAGGATGACCGCGGCTAGCGTACCAACATGGGCAGCGACGTCGATGACCTGACCTTGGTCTTCCATCCCTGACAGGGACGGCAAAAGGATCAAATGACCAGAGGACGACACCGGCAAAAACTCGGTGATCCCTTGGATCAAGGCGATAAGTAGTAGGTGAAATGTCGTCATTGATCCGGTCTTTGATCTCGCCCGCGTTCAACCTAACCTGCCTGAATTTAGGGGGAAGAGGGGATATAGGTAACATTTCGGACCTAAATTTGAAGAATTTTCGTGCCAAACTACCCCAACGCGCATCAATTTCTTTTATATAGGTCAGCATAACTGCCTTTTCATTCCGTTTGGACCATCTTAAAAGGCATCTCGCTCTGGAATATGGGAGGGCTCCGCTATGGCTGGCCAGAAGATGTTGAAGTTTACGAATGTGGATCGGGAAATGCCCGAGAAGCGTCCACCCAACTTACGCAAAGAAGACTTCGGCGAGATTTACGCAGAGTACGCCCGCGAAAAGGCCGCCGAGCAAGCCAGCCGGTGCAGCCAATGTGGCGTGCCCTATTGCCAAACCCATTGCCCCTTGCACAACAATATCCCCGATTGGCTGCGCCTGACCGCCGAAGGTCGTTTGCAAGAGGCGTATGAGATTAGTCAGGCAACCAACACCTTCCCAGAGATATGTGGTCGCATCTGCCCGCAGGACCGTCTGTGCGAAGGCAATTGCGTGATCGAACAATCAGGCCACGGCACTGTGACCATCGGGTCGGTCGAAAAATACATCACCGACACCGCGTTTGAGGAAGGCTGGGTCAAGCCCATCCGCCCCCATGCAGAACGTAGTGAAAGCGTTGGCATCATTGGTGCTGGTCCCGGTGGTTTGGCTGCTGCTGACATGCTGCGCCGTCAGGGCGTGCAGGTCACGGTTTATGATCGCTATGATCGTGGCGGCGGTTTGCTGACCTATGGCATCCCCGGTTTCAAGCTGGAGAAAGATATCGTCATGCAGCGCATGGCGCAGCTGGAAGAGGGCGGCGTGCAGTTTGTGTTGAATTGCAATGTGGGCGAAGACCTGTCGTTTGACGCCATTCGCGGTAAGCATGATGCGGTTTTGATCGCCACCGGCGTCTATAAAACACGTGATCTGCCAGATGCGGGTGCGGATGGCATTGTGGACGCCATCGACTATCTGACCGCCAGCAACCGCAAAAGCTTTGGCGATGATGTGCCGGAATTTGACAGCGGTGAGCTGAATGCCGAAGGCAAGCGTATCGTCGTCATTGGTGGTGGTGATACAGCGATGGACTGCGTTCGTACTGCCGTGCGCCAAGGCGCTGAAAGTGTGAAATGTTTATACCGCCGCGACCGCGCCAACATGCCCGGATCGCAGCGCGAGGTGCAGAATGCCGAGGAGGAGGGCGTTGAATTCGTCTGGCTTTCTGCACCTAACGGTTTTGAAGGTGATCCCTGCACTGGCGTGAAGGTGCAAAAGATGCGTCTTGGTGCGCCAGATGCAACAGGCCGTCAGGCGCCTGAACTGATTGAAGGGTCCGACTATGTTGAAGGCGCGGATATCGTGATCAAGGCGCTGGGCTTTGAACCCGAAGACCTGCCGAAGTTGTGGGGTGTTGATGGCCTTGAAGTGACACGTTGGGGCACGGTGAAGGCGGATTTCAACACCGGGGCGACGAGCCTTGAGGGTGTTTATGCCGCCGGCGATATCGTGCGCGGTGCGTCGCTTGTTGTTTGGGCCATTCGTGATGGGCGTGACGCGGCGACCGCAATGCTTGAATATCTGGGTCAGGCGGCAAACGTCGCTGCGGAGTGATATGTATCCCGTACAGATGCTGTACATACGGTGTACATACACCAGCACATACAGAATTTTCGAATAGGTCACACTCACTGACCTGGAAGGTAAAGAAATGATGAAATCGCTCTCGATCCTGACTGCCCTGACTTTGGCTACCCCGGTGGTCGCCCAGCAAAGTTTTTCCGCGCCTGAGGGCTGCGAAGCCAAGCTGACGGTCCAGCAAAAAGGATGTGTGATGGTCAATGTCTGGACCTGCGAGGCTGACAATCCCGGTGATCAGTGGATCGCGCTGTTTGGTCAGGTTGGCCTGTTCAGTGTGCAGAAGGTCGACGCTGAATTTCAGTGGATTGAGTCCTACAAAATGACCGGCACCGAGCGGCTGATTACCCCGTCAGAGGATCCGGCATCACTGACCGAGCTTTTTGCCAATCAGGTCGATACGTGGGACTTCACCCTTGAAACCGAGGATGGTACCGAACGTAATGTCGGTTTTGACATGCTGACCGGCGAAACCACCGTCATTGACGGAGAAACCTTGTTGAATACCGAATTTCAGGGTCGGACCCTTGATGGTGACGGCAATGAAATTGATGCAAGCAACGGCCGCCAGTACGTGAGCGAAGAGCACCGGATTTTCCTGTTTGGTGAGGCGTGGACCGCGGAAGATCCTGACCAAATCACGGATATGTCGCCGGTCGAATTCATCTATCCCGGCGAGCCCGGCTTTTTTGCCGCGCAACCGATCTATGAATGCAACCAGACTGATGCACGTTTTCAGCCATGAGATATGTTCTTGCACTTATCATGCTGGCGGCCCCTGCGGCGGCACAGGACGGACCGCACACCTTTAGCTTGCCCGCTGGATGTGATGCCTATCTGACTGTGCAAAGCGAAAGCTGTCAGGTTGATCACCACTTTACCTGTCAGGGTGATACAGCCGGTCATCAGCGGCGGGTCAGCCTTGATGAGCAGGGCATGACCTATGTGGGCGAAATTGACAGCGAAACGCAGTGGATCAGCAGCTTTCATGTATTGAGCGATCATCAGGAGCGTTTGGAAAGCAGCCCTGCGGAACCTGCTTCGTTTTCCGACCTGCTTGACAAGGGCGTTGACGACTATGATTTCCGGACGCTTTCCGATGAGATCGGCACGACGCGCTATGTCGGCCAGGATACGTTGACTGGCCGTCAGGTGACAATTGATGGCGTCACACTGGACGAAACCACATTCGACATCACCGCATATGACGCGTCAGGTAACGAAGTCTGGTCGGCCAATGGGCGCGAGTTCATCAATCGCGACTGGCGCATTTTTATGTCTGGCACCAGCACCGTGACAACCCCAGACGGTGCGTTTGAACGCAGTAGTCGACCTGTCGAATTCATCTTTCCCGGTGAACCGGGATTTCTGAGCAGCAGCCCCAAGCATGGGTGTGGCGTCGCGATCTCTTAAGAATTGAACATCAAGCCCACCTTTTTCGGTGGCTCCTCTGAAAGGAAATACAAATGACAACCTATGATCAATCCTGGGTCGCCGCCGAAGAAGCCAAGCGTCAGTGGATGGCTGAAAACGGCCTTTACAAGGACGATGACGAACATGCCTCTTGTGGTGTGGGTCTTGTGGTGTCGATTGATGGCACGCCATCCCGTGACGTGGTGGAAAAGGGCATTAATGCCCTCAAGGCCGTTTGGCACCGTGGCGCTGTTGATGCGGATGGCAAGACAGGTGATGGCGCAGGTATTCATGTGCAAATTCCTGTCCCCTTCTTTGAGGATCAGATCCGCCGCACCGGTCACGAGCCCAGCGAAGGTGAGCTGATTGCCGTGGGTCAGGTGTTCCTGCCCCGCACCGATTTTGGTGCGCAGGAACGCTGCCGGACGATTGTGGAATCCGAAGTGCTGCGGATGGGCCACTATATCTATGGCTGGCGTCATGTGCCGGTAAATACCGAAGTGCTGGGCGAAAAGGCCAATGCGACCCGCCCCGAGATTGAGCAAATCCTGATCCGTTGCGAAAAGGATATGGACGAAGAACAGTTCGAGCGTGAGCTTTATATCATCCGTCGCCGGATTGAGAAAGCCGCGACCGCTGCTGGCATTGGTGGCGTTTATGTCTGTTCCCTGTCCTGTCGTTCGCTGATCTACAAAGGCATGATGCTGGCCGAGCAGGTGGCCGAGTTTTATCCTGACCTGATGGATGCTCGCTTTGAAAGCGCCTTTGCGATTTATCACCAGCGTTACTCGACCAACACATTCCCGCAGTGGTCCTTGGCCCAGCCGTTCCGCATGTTGGCCCATAACGGTGAGATCAACACGCTGAAGGGTAACGTCAACTGGATGCGGTCCCATGAAATTCGCATGGCGTCGAATGCGTTTGGCGACAAGGCCGAAGATATCAAGCCGATCATCCCGTCGGGCGCGTCGGATTCGTCTGCTTTGGATTCTGTGTTTGAGGTTTTGGTCCGTGCAGGGCGTAATGCCCCAATGGCCAAGACGATGATGGTGCCAGAGGCATGGTCCCAGCAGGCGGTTGAGATGCCGCAGGCGTGGCAGGATATGTACGGATACTGCAACGCTGTGATGGAACCTTGGGATGGTCCGGCTGCATTGGCGATGACCGATGGCCGTTGGGTTTGTGGTGGTCTGGATCGCAACGGTTTGCGCCCGCTGCGTTATGTTGTGACCGGTGATGGTCTACTGGTTGCCGGGTCCGAAGTGGGGATGGTGCCGGTTGATGAAGCCACGGTTGTGGAAAAAGGCGCACTTGGTCCGGGGCAGATGATTGCGGTGGACATGCAAGAGGGCCGCCTGTTCCATGATGAGGAATTGAAAGACAAACTGGCCGCCGCACAGCCCTTTGGTGCATGGGTCGAAAAGGTTGTCGACCTGAATGACATCATGCGTGACGTGCCCGAAAAGGCACTGTTTGAGGGCGAAGAACTGCGCAAGCGTCAGGTGGCCGCTGGCTACAGCATCGAAGAGTTGGAGCAGGTGCTGGCGCCGATGGCCGAGGACGGCAAGGAAATGATCGCGTCGATGGGCGATGATACGCCCTCGGCCGTGCTATCGAAAACCTACCGCCCGCTGTCGCATTTCTTCCGCCAGAACTTTTCTCAGGTCACGAACCCACCGATTGACAGCTTGCGCGAAAGCCGGGTGATGTCGTTGAAAACCCGCTTTGGGAACCTCAAGAACGTGCTGGATGAGGACAGTTCGCAGACCGAGATTTTGCAACTGGAAAGCCCATTTGTGGGGAATGCAGAATTTGACGAAATGGTCCGCCACTTTGGTGACAATGTCGCTGTGATCGACTGCATTTTCGAGCCCGGTCCCGGTGCGCTGAACAAAGGTCTGCAACGCATTCGTGCCGAGGCAGAGGATGCCGTCCGTTCGGGTGCGGGTCACATCGTGCTGACGGATCAGAACCAATCGCCTTATCAAGTGCCGATGCCGATGATCCTTGCCACTTCTGCGGTGCACTCTGGTCTGACGGCGAAGGGTTTGCGGACCTTCTGTTCGATCAATGTCCGTTCCGCCGAGTGCATTGACCCGCATTACTTTGCCGTGCTGATCGGCTGTGGTGCGACCACTGTGAACGCCTATTTGGCGCAGGACAGCATTGCGGACCGCGTGCGTCGTGGCTTGATTGATGGCACCTTGACCGAAGCGATGAACCGCTATCGCGCCGCCGTTGATGCCGGTCTGCTGAAAATCATGTCGAAGATGGGAATTTCTGTTCTATCATCCTATCGTGGTGGTCTGAATTTTGAAGCGGTTGGCCTAAGCCGTGCGATGGTGGCTGAATATTTCCCCGGTATGCATAGCCGTATTTCCGGCATCGGCACATCAGGCATTCAAACCAAGGTAGAAGAGGTGCATGCGAAGGGCTGGAAAGGTGGCTCTGACGTGCTGCCCATTGGCGGTTTCTACAAATCCCGCCGGTCCGGTGAAAAGCACGCGTGGGAAGCGCAGACCATGCATATGCTGCAGGCTGCGTGTAACAACGCGTCCTATGCCCTGTGGCAGCAGTATTCCAAGTCGATGCAGTCGAACCCCCCGATCCACCTGCGTGATCTGCTGGCGATCAAGCCATTGGGCAAGGAAATCCCGATTGAAGAGGTCGAAAGCATTACTGCGATCCGCAAGCGGTTTGTGACGCCCGGCATGTCTTTAGGTGCGCTGAGCCCTGAGGCGCATAAGACACTGAACGTGGCCATGAACCGCATTGGTGCGAAGTCTGACAGTGGTGAGGGCGGCGAAGATCCCGCGCACTTCAACCCGGAGCCGAATGGCGACAATCCATCAGCGAAGATCAAGCAGGTGGCGTCGGGTCGTTTTGGTGTGACGGCGGAATATCTGAACGCTTGCGAAGAGCTGGAGATCAAGGTCGCCCAAGGTGCCAAGCCCGGTGAGGGCGGTCAGTTACCGGGAATGAAAGTCACCGACCTGATTGCCCGTCTGCGTCATTCGACCAAAGGCGTGACCCTGATTTCGCCGCCGCCGCACCACGATATCTATTCGATCGAGGACCTGGCGCAGCTGATCTATGACCTCAAGCAGATCAATCCGCGTTGTAAGGTGACGGTCAAGCTGGTGTCATCTTCAGGCGTCGGCACGATTGCCGCAGGTGTGGCCAAGGCCAAGGCCGATGTGATCCTGATTTCAGGACACAATGGTGGCACAGGCGCATCCCCCGGTACGTCGATCAAATACGCCGGGCTGCCATGGGAAATGGGCCTGACCGAAGCGCATCAAGTGCTGGCCATGAACAACCTGCGTGAGCGGATCACGCTGCGGACCGATGGTGGCCTGCGCACGGGTCGTGACATTGTCATGGCCGCGATGATGGGGGCCGAGGAATACGGTATCGGCACCGCCGCCCTGATCGCAATGGGCTGTATCATGGTCCGTCAATGCCAGTCGAACACCTGCCCTGTGGGCGTGTGTACGCAGGACGAGGCGCTGCGCGATAAGTTTACAGGCAACGCGGATAAGGTTGTGAACCTGATCACCTTCTATGCGACCGAGGTGCGTGAAATCCTCGCGTCGATTGGCGCGCGGTCTTTGGATGATGTGATTGGTCGTGCTGACCTGCTGACGCAGGTGTCGCGCGGGTCGGCGCATCTGGATGATCTGGACCTGAACCCGCTGCTGATCACGGTCGATGGGGCCAACAAGATCACCTATGATCGCAACAAGCCGCGCAATCCGGTTGATGACACGCTGGATGCGCAGATCGTGAAGGACGCGGAACGCTTCCTGCAAGACGGCGAAAAGATGCAGCTGGACTATGCGGTGCAGAACACGCTGCGGACCATCGGCACACGCACGTCGAGCCATATTGTGCAGCAGTTCGGGATGCGCAACGCGTTGCAGCCAGACCACCTGACGGTGAAACTGCGCGGGTCTGCGGGCCAGTCGCTGGGGGCCTTTGCCGCACCGGGGCTGAAGCTGGAAGTGTCCGGCGATGCCAACGACTATGTCGGCAAGGGCCTGTCGGGTGGTACGATTGTCGTGCGTCCGCCGATGGTCAGCCCGCTGGTGGCGTCCGAGAACACGATTATCGGGAACACCGTGCTTTATGGTGCGACCGCTGGGTATCTGTTCGCCGCCGGTCGCGCGGGCGAGCGTTTCGCGGTGCGGAACTCTGGCGCGCATGTCGTGATCGAGGGCTGCGGGACCAACGGGTGTGAATATATGACCGGTGGTGTGGCTGTGATCCTTGGGACGATTGGCGCGAACTTTGGGGCCGGGATGACCGGTGGCATGGCCTATCTGTATGACCCGAAGGGGCAAGCGGCTGATCTGATCAACATGGAAACGCTGGTGACAAATCCGGTGACTGTGGACCACTGGCATGACCAGTTGAAAGGCCTGATTGAGCGTCACGCAGAAGAGACTGGCAGTCGCAAGGCCGCTGATCTGCTGCAGCATTGGGACCTCGAGAAAGGGAACTTTGTGCAGATCTGCCCGAAAGAGATGCTGGTGCATCTGCCGGCACCGCTGAGCATTGAGGATGCGGCGATCCCTGCGGAGTAAAAGACACGCCCCTGCGCCAAAATGCGCGCGGGGGCGGTCCATCTTCTTGACCTGTTAACGACTGCCGTGGCTTATGGGGGCGATGGCAGAAACGAGCACAGCGAAGAAGAAACCGGCGAAAAAGCCGGCACCCAAGAAGAAGCCTGCGAAGAAAACCAAAAAGCTGGGCCCAATTCAACGGGCACGGCGGTTTGTGCGCAGGGTTGTTCTTTGGGGTGCTTTGGCTGTGTTTGCCTTTGCCTTGCTTTGGACGCTGCTTTACGCGTTCATCAATCCGCCAACGACACCTTATATGCGCGCTGAGGCGCATCGCCTTGTGACTGTGAAACAAGAGTGGGTCGCGATTGAGGATATTGCACCTGTCATGGCGCGCTCGGTTGTGGCGGCTGAGGATGCGAATTTCTGCCTGCACTGGGGGTTGGATGTGAATGCGATCCAGGCGGCGGTGGAACGGGGGCGGGGCGGTGCCTCGACCATATCGCAGCAGGTCGTCAAGAACGTGTTCCTGTGGCATGGTCGTAGTTGGGCGCGCAAAGCGATTGAGGCGGTTTGGACGCCGTTGACCGAAGCGGTTTGGTCCAAGCGCCGGATCGTCGAGATTTACTTGAACGTCGCTGAATTTGATGAGGGCGTGTTTGGGGTGCAGGCGGCAGCGCGCCACTACTTTGGCGTGGATGCATCAGAACTATCGGGACGGCAAGCCGCGCGACTGGCTGCGATCCTGCCGTCACCCAAGAACAGATCGGCGTCAAACCCCAGCAGTTTTACCCGCAATCGGGCGGCATCCATCATGAGTGGTGCGGCGACGATTGCGGCGGACGGGCGCGCGGATTGCTTTGAAAACTGACCGCCCCATTGATCAGAACGCCTGCTTGCGGCATTGATGGGCTAGTCTATCCCGCGAGTGTCCCATGAATACCTTGTATCATTACCCGTTGTCCCCGTTTTCGCGAAAAGTGCGCTTGTGTCTGGCGGAAAAGAAGATCGAAGTCGGTTTGGTCGAGGAACGGTACTGGGAGCAGGACGCGGATTTCTTACGTCGCAACCCGGCAGGGAAAGTGCCTGTGCTCAAGATGGGTGGGCACACGATGTCGGACAGTGTGGCGATCTGTGAATATATTGATGAGACCCATCCGACCCCGCCATTGTTCCCCAAGACTGCTGAGGCCCGGTGTGAAGTTCGCCGCTTGGTCGGCTGGTTTGACGACAAGTTCTATCACGAGGTCACCGCAAAACTGATCGGTGAGCGGGTGTATCGCAAGGTGATGGGCACCGGCTATCCTGACAGCACGAACGTCAAGGCGGGTGCGAAAGCGGTGAAATACCACCTCGATTATATGGCGCGTTTGCTGGATGAACGCCGGTGGCTGGCGGGCAATGATATGACGATGGCGGATTTTGCTGCCGCCGCCCAATTGTCCTGCCTCGACTATACCAGCGATGTTGATTGGAACCGCCATGAGGTGTTGAAAGACTGGTACGCCAAGATCAAATCGCGGCCTGCATTCCGATCTATTCTGGCGGATGAGGTTCCCGGATTTCAGCCCGCCGCGCATTATGCTGATCTGGATTTTTAAAGGGGGCCAGCCCCCGTCCCTTCGGTCCTCCCCCCGAGGTATTTTCGAACATGAGAAGCTTGAAAGAAGAGCTTTTTGGGTATGCGCGCGCGGCGGGATTTGCCTCTGTCGGGGTGTGCCGCCCTGATGCGGTGCCGGAGTTGCCAGAGCGGTTGCAGGCGTTTGTTGATGCGGGGATGCACGGTCAGATGGCGTGGATGGCAGAGCGGATGACGTGGCGCAGTGATCCGGCAGCGCTTTGGCCCGCGGCGCGGTCTGTGATCATGTTGGCGGAGCCTTATACGCCCGCGCATGATCCGATGGCCGTGTTGGAAGAGCCTGATCGTGCGGCGATCAGTGTTTATGCCCAGAACCGCGATTACCATGATGTTGTAAAAAAACGCCTGAAACGGGTGGGCCGATGGTTGATCGCACAGGTGCCGGACGCCGAGATTAAAGTGTTTGTCGATACCGCCCCGGTTATGGAAAAACCGTTGGCGCAGGCGGCTGGTTTGGGCTGGCAGGGGAAGCATACCAATTTGCTGAGCCGTGATTTGGGGAATTGGTTCTTTCTGGGCGCGATCTTTACCACGGTCGATTTGGCGCCTGATGCGGCAGAGGAAAGTCACTGCGGGTCCTGTACCGCCTGTCTGGATATTTGTCCGACGGCGGCCTTTCCAGCCCCCTATCAGTTGGATGCGCGGCGCTGCATTTCCTATTTGACGATTGAGCATAAGGGCTCGGTTGAGGAAGAGTTACGCCCCTTGATGGGAAACCGGATTTATGGTTGTGATGACTGTCTGGCGATTTGTCCGTGGAATAAATTTGCGGTTGAAGGCCGTGATGCGAAACTGGCGGCGCGGGATGATCTAATTGCACCGCCATTGGCGGATTTGGCCGCGTTGGATGATGCCGCGTTTCGGACGCTGTTTTCGGGCTCTCCGGTCAAACGCATCGGCCGGGATCGGTTTGTGCGCAATGTGGCTTATGCCATTGGCAACTCCGGTGATCCTGCACTGGTCGCGGCGGTCTCACCTTTGGTTGATGACCCTGATCCGGCGGTGGCCGATGCGGCGCGCTGGGCTATCTTGGCATTAAAGGAGGACTGACCATGATCCGTATTCTTGCTTTGATGATGTTACCTGTGGCCGCTGTTGCCCAAGTGGACCAAGGGCGCCCCAATGCTGATTTTCGGCCGGCGTTTGAGAACCAGACCCGCGCGCCAGCATTGCGCACGACGCGTGTCGATGTCGAGGTTTTTGCCGAAGGGTTGGATGGACTCTGGGGGATCGCACCCCTGGGCAACGGTCAGTTTTTGGTCACTGAACGCCCCGGTGCGATGCGCATCATCAATGAAGATGGGACAGTCAGCGCGCCATTGCCCGGTTTGCCAGAGGTTGCGGCTGACGGTCAGGGTGGGCTGTTGGATGTTGCGATCTCGCCTGATTTTGCACGTGATCGCACGGTGTTCTGGACTTATGCGAAACCTGTGCGCGGTGGTCTAGTGACCGCGGCGGCCCGCGCGACTTTGGGACGCGATGGTGAGCTTCAGCGTCCGACGGATATTTTTGTGCAGGATTGGCCTGCCCGCAATGGTCGTCACTTTGGCAGCCGGATTATCCCGATGGCGGATGGCACGGTGTGGATCACGACCGGTGACCGCGGTGCGGGTGACAGTGGGAAGTTGGTACAGGATATCACAACGGCCCATGGCAAGGTGATCCGCTTGAACGCTGATGGTACCGAGCCCCGCGACAACCCCTTCGTCGGCAGTAGCGGGAGCAATCAGGTCTGGTCGCTGGGTCATCGCAATATGCAGGGCGCGGCCATTGATACAGATGGCAACCTTTGGACGATTGAGCATGGGCCGCGTGGTGGTGATGAGCTGAACCAACCGCAGGCGGGTTTGAACTATGGCTGGCCTGTTGTCAGCTATGGGGTCAATTATCGCGGATCGGACGTGGGGCGTGGGTTGTCACGTGCGCAGGGTTATGAGGAGCCGGTCTATTACTGGGATCCTGTGATCGCCCCCGGCGGGATGATGTTTTATGACGGGCCATATGCCGACTGGCGGGGCGATTTGCTGATTGCGTCACTGAACCCCGGCGGTCTGGTCCGATTGAAAATGGACGGTGGTCGCGTGGTCGGCGAAGAACGCCTGCTGACGGATGTGGGCCGCATCCGCGACGTTGAGGTTCTGGATGACGGCGCGGTTCTGGTGCTGCTGGACGCCGGTGAAGTCCTGCGGGTGACCCCCCGCTAGGTTGACGTTAAAGTTCCGGTTCATGTCCGGAACGTGCCACATTTTTGCGGTTAGGCTGCCAGTTTCCGTGCCGTGGCGAAGGATACTAAACGCTTGGACTTTTCGTCCCATAGATCAAGGCTCGCGCATTTGATGCTTTGGGCGATGTTCATGCGGCTGACCTCGACCAGTTCGTTGTGGTCGCGCAGTACTTCGGTCAGGCGATAAAACGGGATACGGCTGTAGAGGTGATGCACATGATGGATGCCGATATTGGCGGTGAACCAGCGCAGGATCGGTGGCAGATCATAGTGTGAGCTGCCGTGCAGCGCTGCCTCGTGTAATTGCCAGTCTTCGGATTGTTCCCAATGGGTCGTCTCAAACTGGTGCTGGACGTAGAATAGCCAGACGCCAATAGAGGCCGCAATCAGCGTTGTGGGCAAAAACACGAGGAAAAGCGCCTGAAAGCCACCGAAATAGACGATGGTGCAGAGGATCGTGACGATAGCGGCATTGGTGCCCATCGCGCTGATCCAATATTTGCGCCCTTGATCCATTAGCCCAAGCGGCAGACGGTTTTGCAGGAAGAACAGATAGGTCGGCCCAAGGCCAAACATGACCAGCGGATGCCGGTATGCGCGATAAAGGAAGCGTCCGAATGCAGTGCGTTGATGATATTCCTCAACCGTAAGTGTCATGACATCGCCGATGCCGCGCTGATCAAGATCACCCGCGTGACTGTGATGGATCGAATGGGTGCGCCGCCAAACATCATAAGGTGTGAGGGTCACGACGCCCAAAGCGCGCCCAACCCAATCGCTGATGTTGCGGTTGTTATAGAATGACCCGTGGCCGCAATCGTGCTGAATACAAAAGAGCCGCAGCAGGAACAGACCGTTCGCCGCAGAAATCAAAAACGCCGCCAGATAGCTGTATTGTGCCACCCAACAGGCCAGCACCCATAGCACCACAAAGGGGATCAAACTGATCGCGAGTTCAAAGCTGCTGCGCATGCTGCTTGGCTCACGGTACTTTGCTAAAATCTGAACCCAATCGCGGGGGGTCATATTGGCGGGGGTCTGATTTTTGTCTTGCATATACCGCTTCTTATATCGCTTTGATTTCGGATAACCTAACGTCAGTCATTAGCAAGTGAAAAAGGCTTCATTGTGGTTAACTCGCGGCATAGTGTGCCTTTGAGAGGGACCGTTATGCAGCCGCTTCGAGGCATTATTTTCAAGATACTGTCGGTCTGCATGTTCATGGGCATGGCCAGTCTGGTCAAAGCGGCGTCCGCAGATGTGCCGCCGGGGCAGGCAGTTTTCTTTCGGTCGTTCTTTGCCCTGCCGATTATTCTGGGCTGGCTTGCGATCCGTCACGAGCTGCGCGACGGCTGGAAGACAAAAAACCCGATGGGGCATTTCTGGCGTGGCTTGGTCGGGACCTCTGCGATGGGGCTGGGCTTTACAGGCCTGGGTTTGCTGCCACTGCCAGAGGTGACCGCGATTGGATATGCTGCACCCCTATTGGTTGTGGTTTTTGCCGCCATGTTTCTGAACGAAAATGTACGGGCCTTTCGCTTGTCTGCGGTGGCTTTGGGGATGGTCGGTGTGCTGATCGTTCTGTCGCCGCGCCTGTCTGTGGGTGCGTCGTTGAATGTGTCCGAGACCTTGGGCGCAGTTGTCGTCTTGATGGGGGCCGTATTAGCCGCGCTTGCGCAGGTCTTTGTGCGCAAGCTGGTCGCTACCGAAACGACAGCGGCGATTGTGTTCTGGTTCACGATCACGTCCGCCGGATTGTCGCTGTTTACGATCCCGTGGGGATGGGTCATGCCACCCTGGCAAGTGACCCTGATGTTGATCATGGCCGGACTACTGGGAGGGATTGGGCAGATTTTGCTGACGTCCAGCTATCGCTATGCAGAGGCGTCGCTGGTGGCACCCTTTGATTATACGTCGATGATCCTTGCGCTGGTGATTGGTTATTTCATCTTTGATGAGGTGCCGACCGGCACAATGCTGTTGGGTGCGGGCATTGTCATCGCGGCTGGTGTTCTGATCATCTGGCGGGAACGCATGCTGGGGCTGCAACGTGCGCAGCAGCGTAAAGCAACCGGCAATGTCGGCACCTAGGGTATGCCGCTGCGTTGCTTGACCTTGACCAAGAGCGATTTAGCGCGCGCAACCTGTCGCGGTACACCCGGCGCTGCAGGATCGACCCTGAGGCCAAGTTTTGCGTAAATCGGCCAAAGGTGACGGGCGTTGTCGGGCGACAGATGGTCGGGCACTGAAAGCGGGATACCACCCACGGGGCACAGAAAGGCCTCTGGTATTTTGAAGGGCAAAGATCCTGCAGGGCGTGCCATGACTTTTTGATTGATCCGCGCGATAACGCGCGGATTGGCATCGATGCTTTCAACCATCAGGTTGTGCGATCGGTAAAACCCGGTGTCCCAATTCAGCAAAACCAACGCAAAGATATCCGATTGGTCGGGCCGCAATGGCAGGGGGTGTGGCTGATCAAGGTGATGTGCCGGATTGCTGCGATAAAGCGCGTGGCAGGCAACGGCAAAGTCGCATTCTGTCTGGTTCAGCATCCAGTGCACGAGCTTGTTGTGCAACGGCCATTGCGTGCGCCGGATCGTGTCCAACCACAGGTCCTGTGACGCGGACTTGAGGATGCGGCGCAAGCTGACCTCGTGATCCGATGTGGCAGGTTTGTCTGGCCGTGGCGCCGCGTTGATATTGTCAAAAGATACCATGAAACTTCTTATCAATTACAGGCTGCAACCTGACATAAGAACCCGGCTTAACTTTGACAGTCACAAAAAACATGATGCGGGCAGTGTTGCCAGTTTCGCGACAATTCTACTCAACAATCTGATTTGAACATGAATGGGGTCTAACCATCCGAGGGTATTGCGATGCGTTCAGCCCGCGCGAATCTTTCAAATATGTGCTATGATGGTGTTCCAGATCGGAGGATGACATGACGAAACATACGTTAGACCGACCAAAGACTGTGACAACTGCGATGACAGCACGCGCAGTCGCGATAGAGCATGGCAAGCGCCCCAATCCAGCGACCGTGGCGCTGCAAAGGCGCAGTCGCAAGCGTGCCTGGCAATTGCGCGCGAAGTTCTATGCACGACTAGCGCGAGGTGAGCGGGTTTAGTCAAGAAAAGGGGCGTCAGAGCGCAACTGTTACCCCCGCCAGTGCGTGTCACCCGCGCACCAGTTTTCGGCTAATCCGCGGAATTGTGTGTTGAATAGCGTCTTGGTTTTCCATGCTGGGTTTATGGACGCGGTATGATCCAGTGTTCCAATTCAACATGAATAGCGCGAAAATGTGGGGCATGGAGACCGGGCCGATAACTTCTCGTTCGCGTCGTATTTCTGGCCAGGCGGCGAAATTGCGCCTGCACGTTTTGGTTGTGCTTGACACCGGCGCGCCTGAATGGCGCAAT
The DNA here is from genome assembly GCF_055693545.1 of Yoonia sp. JB2-21. Taxonomy (NCBI): domain Bacteria; kingdom Pseudomonadati; phylum Pseudomonadota; class Alphaproteobacteria; order Rhodobacterales; family Paracoccaceae; genus Yoonia; species Yoonia sp. JB2-21. The sequence continues at coordinate 1,682,683 of NZ_JBVFUC010000001.1, read as the reverse complement.
TGTGTTGTTTTCGGTCTATATTTGAAAAGGAATGACGGATGAAGAATTTTGTTTTCGCACTTACTTTTGTTGTCCCAATGGGGATCGCACCTGCAGCACACGCTGACGATTGCGGCGGCGTTTGCGGCCCATACGAAGATCATCTTTGCGTCTTGGTTTTCGAAGATCCTTGTATCTTTTGGTTGTGGTAGGAACAACGCGCCGGTATCGGCAATAAAATAGAGTACCGCCCCATGGTCGGAGTTAGCGCCTACGATGGGGCGGTTTCGAGTACAGATTCCGCCAGCTTGCAAATTGTTAGTGCAGTATCAGGCCCGAACCAACTTCTCGTAGTCTTCGGCAATCTCGCGTGTGATCGCGCCAACCTCAAAGTTGTAGTCGCCGATTTGACCGACAGGTGTGACTTCTGCCGCAGTACCGGTGAGCCAGCATTGCTCAAACCCTTCCAGTTCTTCGGGCATGATGACCCGTTCGTTCACCGTCAGGCCTTTGTCTTTCAGCATCCCGATCACCGTCTGGCGGGTGATCCCGTTGAGGAAGGCGTCGGCGTTCGGCGTGTGGATTTCACCATCTTTGACAAAGAAGATATTCGCGCCTGTCGCCTCGGCCACATAGCCGCGATAGTCGAACATCATGGCGTCCGAACAGCCTTTGGCCTCGGCCGCGTGCTTGGACATTGTCGCGATCATGTAGAGGCCAGCGGCTTTCGCCTGCGAGGGTGCAGTTTCCGGGCTGGGCCGTTTCCATTTGGCGATGTCGAGCTTGGCACCCTTCATCTTGGCGTCGCCGTAGTAGTTTCCCCATTCCCACACAGCGACGGCCAGATGGACCGGGTTCTTTGCCGCAGCGACACCCATGTCTTCGCCGGATCCGCGCCATGCGACGGGGCGCACATAGGCGTCGGTCAGGCCGTTCGCGTCAAGGGCTGCTTGTTTGGCTGCTTCGATTTCATCCACGGTGTAGGGGATTTCAAAGTCGATCAGCTGGCCTGATTTGATCAGACGCTCAGAGTGTTCGCGCGACTTGAAGATCTTGCCGGAATAGCAGCGTTCGCCTTCGAACACGGATGATGCATAGTGCATTGCATGGGTCAGGATGTGGACATTTGCATCGCGCCAGTCGACCAGCTGGCCGTCCATCCAGATTTTTCCGTCTCTGTCGTCATATGCACCGGCCATCATACCCTCCGCCATTTTGCATTTGTTACGCTGATAGGTCCGTTTCGGACATAATATTGCGTAGTTTCTACATTTTCCTAAGAGTTGATTCTTGGAATGTCAACAAAGCTGACGTATTGTGATGGTGAGACATAGGGGAGGACGCGCATGGGTGACGGGTTGCAGCCACAAACGGGGCAAAGCCTTCTGTTCTTGACGGATGAACAATTGCGCAAAGGGATCGAGGCGATGTTTTTTGCCTATCGCGGATTTACGGCAGACCCTGATCGCATTCTGGCCATGAAGTCCTATGGACGCGCGCATCACCGCGCTATTCATTTTATTCACCGCAGTCCCGGCACAACCGTCAACAATCTGTTGTCCATTCTTGGCGTTACAAAACAATCGCTTAATCGTGTGTTGCGTACTTTGATCGAAGACGGTTTGGTGGCTAGCACCGTAGGCCAAAGGGACAAACGCGAACGCCATTTGCATTTAACGCCCGCAGGTGCTGAGTTAGAACGCGCCTTGTCGGATGCCCAGCGTGACCGGATGCGCGCCGCATACCGTGCGGCTGGTCCGGCGGCGGTTGCCGGATTTCGGCAGGTGCTGGAGGCCATGATGGATGAAGAGACCCGCCACCATTACGAGGCGATGAAGGATAGACCGGAATGACTAACGACGACGCCCACCTGCTGATTGTTGATGACGACGAACGTATTCGCGGTCTGTTGCAGAAGTTCTTGATGCGGTCAGGTTTTCTGGTCAGCACGGCCCGCGATGCCGCCCATGCGCGGCGCATTCTGTCGGGTCTTGAATTTGATCTGATCGTGTTGGATGTGATGATGCCGGGCGAAGACGGCATGGCGCTGTGCTGCGATTTGCGCAAGACCATCACGACGCCGATCCTGTTGCTGACCGCCAAGGGCGGCACGGATGATCGGATTACTGGGCTTGAGGCAGGGGCCGATGACTATCTGGCCAAGCCGTTTGAACCCAAAGAACTGTTGCTGCGCATCAATGCGATTTTGCGCCGCGTCCCCGCGGCGGAACCTGCTGTCGTTCTGCCAAAAGTCCTGAACATGGGTCCGGTCCGCTATGATATTGAACGCGGCGAGATGTGGCATGGCGAAAAGCTGGTGCGGCTGACCGCGACTGAAAGCCAGCTGATGCGCATATTCTCAGGCAGCCCCGGAGAAGCGGTGACGCGGACGCGGCTGGTTGAGGAACTCAGCCGGTCAGGTGGGCAAACGCAGGAACGCGCGGTCGACGTGCAGATCACGCGGTTACGGCGCAAGATCGAGGTTGATCCCAAACAGCCAAGGTATTTGCAGACTGTACGTGGGGCTGGGTATATGTTGGCGCCGGAGTAGGGGCTGGTTGCTTACGTTGAGAAGCAGACATCAAGGGTGAGCGTTCTAACGGTGAAGAAGCGGATCTTCCAGACCTTTGCCGCAAGTGCCCCAATGGCCGCTTTGGTGACCACTTCCAAAAACGGTGGTTTTTGGGAGGATGCCTAGATGGCTACTCCGAGCCCTCTTTTTGAGTATGCGACGACAATTCCTGATGATACCAATATGCAATCAGCATTTATGAGATACTAAAGTGCGCAATTTGATTGAAGCCATTCGGCAAGCTGCAGAATCCGAAGTCAGCGAGATGTATGCAGACCTACCTCGTCCACATTCAAACATTGTATATCGCGATGAACCAGTTACCGAGTTGGCCACAATTTTAGGGCCTAGAAGGGTGACTTTAGTCGGCGATGCGCTTGAATTTTACTCGTTCCTCGACGGGGCCACAAACCTTTACCCAGGTGAGCGCTGGTGCGGCGTGACCGAACTCTTAAACCCAGTGAGTTCGGTATGGCCTGACATCAAACGCTTTGACCCTCTTACAGAGCCCGGATCGGTTGGCGAAAACAAACCAGCATTTCTTGATCATGCCACCGAAAGAGTGACTGGCACCACGCCCATGAACATGGTGGATTTGGAGCCATTGCTTGAGGAACATGGCATCCTGCTGAAAGAGGGTTTTCCAGATGGAGCCGCACTTACTGTCTTTGGCTATGAGATGCTGGAATGTGGACATCACCGGATCTGCCTTTTGTTTCCTGATGCGAACGGATCAGAACCGATAGTGTTGTCACCGTGGGACACAAATATAGAAGGCTATCCCGCCCATAATCCAACATTGCGCGAGTTTCTGGAAGTCCGGCTTACTTGGGTCCAGGGCGCTTAGATATGGGCATTACTTCACACCCTTCCAAAACCCCTCCTTTTTGGCACAGGGCCAAAACACCTCGATTGACGCTGCCAAAAACCCCGTTCAAAACCTAAGTGGTTGTTGAAGGTTTTTGCTCGCTCTCATGATAGCAGTCATTCGTGCAGAGCGCAGCATCGGGTAAAGTGGGCTCTAACCGGCCCTTCGCCGTCTACCCTTGAACGGCTGTTCTCATAACGCAGGCATCTGACAATCGAAACACGGTTGCCCTCCACCTCAGAATCCCGTCTTTTACCCACATGACAACTGCACTGATTTCCCACGACGATTGCGCGGACCATGTCACGCCTCCCGGCCATCCTGAACAGGTGGCCCGTTTGGATGCGGTTTTGGGCGCGCTTGAAGAGATACAGTTAGAACGCATCAAGGCCCCTTTGGCTGCCGAAGATGATCTGTTGCGCGCTCATCCACAGGCCCATGTTGATGCAATCCGTGCGGCCGCCCCAACCGAGGGGTGGCGGTCTTTGGATGCAGATACCCATATGTCTCCCGGTACGTTGACCGCCGCTTACCGCGCGGCGGGCGGGGTTGTGCGTGCCGTTGATATGGTGCTGGGTGGCGAGGTTGCGAATGCTTTTGCCGCTGTGCGCCCGCCCGGTCACCATGCGGAACGCCAGACCGCGATGGGCTTTTGCTTTTTCGGCAATGTCGTGATCGGGGCCAAGCATGCGTTGGACCATCACGGGCTGGACCGTGTGGCGATTATTGATTTTGACGTCCACCATGGGAATGGCACGCAGGATCTGGTCGAGGATGATCCGCGTATTCTGTTTTGTTCGACCCACCAGTCACCTTTGTATCCCGGCACTGGTGCGGCGCATGAGGTTGGTGTGGACAATGTCCTGAACGTGCCTTTGCCTGAAGGCACGGGGTCGGTCGTCTTTCGGGATGTGATGGAGCGTCTTGTTCTACCCAGAGTTGACGCATTTTCCCCTCAACTTGTCATAATTTCGGCTGGATTTGATGCACATAAGGATGATCCATTAGCTGGTATGAATTTAAGTACAGAAGATTTTGGTTGGGTCACGCAGCGTATTTGCGATGTAGCCGACACGCATTGTCAGGGTCGGGTAGTATCAAGTCTGGAAGGCGGATATGACCTGGCTGCATTGGGCGCATCTGCTGCCGCCCATGTAAAGGTTTTGGAGGAAAGAGGCCGATGAGTGACGTCGACAAGATGAGCTTTGAAGATGCGATCAAGGAGCTGGAAACAGTCGTTGGTCAGCTAGAGCGCGGCGATGTCGCATTAGATGACAGCATTGCCCTTTATGAACGTGGCGCGGCGCTCAAGGCCCGGTGCGAGGCCAAGCTGAAGGAGGCCGAAGAGAAGGTCGCCAAGATTACGCTGGGCGAAGGTGGTCAGGCCGCTGGCACGGAGCCGCTTGATGGCTGACGCGCAGACATATCAGATTGCCGCCCTTGCCCCGCGTCCTTTGCAGGAGGCGCTCGCACAAGCCGCAACGATCGCAGAGGCCCGGATTGGTTTTGCCCTCAGCGGCTTGGACAGCGATGTGTCCGAAGCGATGCTGTATGCCGTAACTGGCGGAAAGGCCCTACGCGCGTTTCTTGCGTTGGAAACCGCCCGCTTGCACGGGATCAATCCCGTTGCTGCCGCTGGTGCGGCGGCGGCGATTGAATGTATTCACGCCTATTCGCTGGCTCATGATGATCTGCCTTGCATGGATGATGATGCGCTGCGCCGTGGTCAGCCGACCGTGCATAAGAAATGGAACGAGGCGACCGCCGTGTTGGCCGGTGATGGCTTGCAGGCGCTGGCCTTTGAATTGCTGGTGCAGGCCGAATGTGCGCCGCGTGCCAAGTTGAACCTGCTGATGTCATTGTCCAACGCCGCAGGTGTCCGCGGCATGGTTGGCGGGCAGGCAATGGATATTGCGGCCGAAAGTGCCGCAGTGCCGCTGGACCTTGATCAGATTATGGAACTTCAAGCTGCCAAGACAGGTGCGTTGATTTCATGGTCTGCCCTTGTCGGGCCGCGCATGGCCGAGGCAGAGCGTGAACCCCTGTCCATCTATGGGAACAGCCTGGGGTTGGCGTTTCAAATCGCTGACGACGTGCTGGATGCCACGGGCGATGCCGCCACTGTTGGTAAGGCCGTGGGCAAAGATGCCGCCGCCGGTAAGGCCACTTTCGTATCATTGCTGGGTTTGGATGGGGCGAAAAGCCGCGCTTCTGAACTGGTGGAAGAGGCCTGCGATGCGCTATCACCTTATGGCGAGGATGCCGAGACCTTGAAAGAGGCCGCACAGTTTGTGATTGCGCGCACGCACTGAGAAATACCGCCTAGAAAGGCCGCCATGTCAGACCAGCCCCACACCCCCGTCTTGGACCGCGTCAACACGCCTGACGATATGAAGGGCATGTCAGATGCCGAGCTGCGACAGCTGGCCAGTGAACTGCGGGCCGAGACGATTTCCGCAGTATCGGAAACCGGTGGCCATCTGGGTGCCGGGCTGGGTGTGGTTGAGATGACGGTGGCCCTGCATGCTGTTTTTGATGCGCCCAAGGACAAGATCATCTGGGACGTGTCCCACCAATGCTATCCGCATAAGATCCTGACCGGCCGCCGCGACCGCATCCGGACCTTGCGGACCGAAGGCGGCCTGAGTGGATTTACCAAACGATCCGAGAGCCCCTATGATCCTTTCGGCGCCGCCCATTCCAGCACGTCGATTTCAGCGGCCCTTGGTTTTGCTGTGGCCCGTGATCTGGGTGGTGAAGGTGGCGACGCCATTGCGATCATCGGTGATGGTGCGATGTCCGCAGGCATGGCCTATGAGGCGATGAATAACGCAGGCCATCTGGGCAAGCGATTGATTGTGATCCTGAATGACAATGAAATGTCGATTGCGCCGCCAACGGGCGCGATGTCGTCCTATCTGTCGCGCCTTTACGCGGGCGAGCCGTTTCAGGAATTCAAGGCAGCGGCAAAGGGCGCGGTGTCGCTTTTGCCAGAGCCGTTCCGCGAAGGGGCCAAGCGCGCCAAGGATATGCTCAAGCATATGACTGTCGGCGGGACGCTGTTTGAAGAGCTTGGGTTTTCCTACCTTGGTCCGATTGATGGGCACGACATGGAACAGCTATTGTCCGTGTTGCGCACGGTGAAACTGCGCGCCGATGGGCCGATCCTGATCCATGCGATCACGAAAAAGGGCAAGGGCTATGCTCCGGCTGAGACTGCGAGCGACAAGGGCCATGCCACGGCCAAGTTTGATGTGATCACCGGAAAGCAAAAGAAGTCACCCAGCAACGCGCCGTCTTATACCTCTGTTTTTGCTGAAACCTTGGTGAATATGGCCGCGGATGATCCCAAGATTTGTGCGGTGACGGCAGCAATGCCCGACGGGACCGGCCTGACTAAATTCATGGAACGCTATACCAGCCGCTGCTTTGATGTGGGCATCGCCGAACAGCATGCGGTGACCTTCAGCGCGGGGCTTGCTGCCGGCGGGATGCGCCCGTTCTGCGCGCTATATTCGACCTTCCTGCAGCGTGGCTACGACCAGGTTGTGCATGATGTTGCAATCCAGCGGTTGCCCGTGCGCTTTGCGATTGACCGCGCGGGGCTTGTGGGGGCCGATGGGGCCACGCATGCGGGGTCTTTTGACGTGGGCTACCTGTCGAACCTGCCCGGCTTTGTTGTCATGGCCGCTGCTGATGAGGCGGAACTGGTGCGTATGGTGGCAACCGCCGCCGCCCATGATGACGGACCCATTGCATTCCGTTTCCCGCGTGGTGAAGGGGTGGGCGTTGAGATGCCCGAGAACCCGGAAGTGCTGGACATCGGCAAGGGCCGCATGATCCGCGAAGGGAGCCAAGTGGCGATCCTGTCTTTCGGCACCCGTCTGCAGGAGGTGACCAAAGCCTGCGAGGCATTGGAGGCGAAGGGCATCAAGCCAACAGTCGCCGATGCGCGTTTTGCCAAACCGCTGGATCGCGATTTGATCCTGAAATTGGCGGCAGAGCATGACGCGCTGATTACCGTCGAAGAAGGTGCAGTGGGTGGTTTTGGGTCACATGTTGCGCAACTTTTGGCGGACGAGGGCGTGTTCGATCACGGGCTGAAGTTCCGGTCGATGGTACTGCCGGACGTATTCATTGACCAAGCCAGCCCCAAAGCGATGTATGACGTCGCCGGTATGAATGCTGAACATATCGAGGCGAAGGTACTTGAGGTGATGGGCGTGGCTACGCTGGAAAAGCGGGCTTAGCATCTGGTGACTGGTCGTCTTGTTTTGTCTGTGTAATCCTTTGGCTCAAAGGGGGCCACAATGGCAGAGACTGATGATCAAAATCCGTTTCATGGACCGCAGTTGCAGGACGAAACCTACACGCGGGCGGACATGTCACGTAGTCAATTCGATGGCGTGAACTTGGCCGGTGCCAGATTTTTTGCTGTGATGACAAATACATCGTTTGGTGACACAAATCTGGGGGCTGCTGCATTTGACGATGTGAATTTGGGCAACGCCCGTTTCAACAATGTGAATATGTCGAACGTCACGATCACCAATGCAAACCTGTCCGATGTGAAAATCAGCGGCGCAAATCTATCCAACGCCAGCATTCAGAACGCTGATCTAACGGGAATGACAATCAACGGTGTTTTGGTGACCGACTTGTTTGCCGCATTGGACGCGACATAGAATCCTAGGCTCCTGCCGTCCAAAAGTGACGTTACGTCCGGGGAACAACCGAATTTTATTCCCATAGGCGGGCATGGTGATCCGACGCTAGGCAGGTGACATAGTCTCACCAACTAGGATCACCGCTATGAAGAATGATGTCTCTCTCGTCGCACACCTTGCCAATTCAGTTTTTGGCGGAGCAACCCTTGCGCTGTTGGCCTTTATTCTTGGCTTAGAGCCATGGATCGTGGCAACTGCATATAGTTTTGGCGGATCGGCGGTATTGGTCACTTCTGCCGTTTTTGCAGCACGCCGCGTGGAGTGCCGGGTATGACCGAGAAGAAAGCCACGAAGGCACGTCAGGAACAACCAAAGTCCGAGGCGCTCTCGCCTATCGATGTCGCGCTGGTTGATCGGTTGGTTGTGAAAGCAGAAGAATGCGAAACCGACGACATGGTGTCGACACGCGGCCCTTTGAAGTGGGGCATCCTATCGTTTGACTAGCGCCAAGTCTGCCTTTTGCTGAAATTGCTTTCGCAAGATGTCCGTCTCTTACTTTTGGCGCTGATCCAACCGCTTTTCAATCGCCTCTAGCTTCGTCAGCACTTCGTCCCGGTAGGCATCTGTTGCGGCGTTCCCTTCTTCCGCATGCGCGTCTTGCATCGAGTTCACGATCAGACCGACCAGCAGGTTTACCACCGCAAATGTCGTCACCATGATAAAGGGTACAAAGAAGGCCCACGCGTAGGGGTAGACCTCCATCACCGGGCGCACGATGCCCATCGACCAGCTTTCTAGCGTCATGATCTGAAACAGCGAGTAGCCCGATTTGCCCAGCGTGCCGAACCATTCCGGAAATGCGTCGCCAAAGAGCTTTGTCGCCATGACGGCAGCGATATAGAACACGATCCCCATCAGAAGAAAGACCGACCCCATGCCCGGCAGGGCGGTGACGAACCCTTCGACTACCCGGCGCAGTGATGGCACCACCGAAATGACGCGCAGCACCCGCAGAATGCGCAGCGCGCGCAGAACCGACAGCCCGCCGTTGCCGGGGACCAGCGAGACGCCAACGATAATGAAATCAAAGATGTTCCAGCCGCTGCGGAAGAACTGCAAGCGTTGGGCAAGGAACTTGAGCGCGAGTTCGACAACAAAGATCGCCAGACAGATTTGATCCAGCATCTCGATCAGCGGTCCGGCGGCGGCCATGATCGTTTTTGATGTCTCCATCCCCAAAATGATGGCGTTGAAGATGATGACGCCGACAATGAAGTTGCGGAACCATGAGGTCGCGAGCAGTGCAGTGGTTTTTTGTCGAAGAGTCATCACGTTGCCTTAGGTCAGGAGCGTTTCAGATATGGGTTGTTTGCAACACAACAGCAAGGGTTGCCCGAGACGTTGGGTTATGCTGGACGGATATCCGCAGGCCTGCGCATTATTCGCCTGAAAGGTGAGCTTTCTATGTCGATGACCCCTCGTTTGATTTTCCGCTGGGCCGCGTTTCTTTTGGCAGGCGGTTATTGCATCCACACGCTGATATTAAGCGATTGGGATGAATTTGGTGGTCCGTTCCGCTTTCTGACCATTTGGGGATTGTTTTGCGCGTTCTTTGCGTTCAGCCGCCTGATGGCGCTGGAGGAAGGGCGTTCGGAGCGCCGTTGGGATGGCTTTATCAGCATGGCGGCTGTGCTGAATACGATGGTGTTGATCCTCTATTGGCGGATCTTTTACGCAGACTCGGTTCTGGTGACAGGTGATGGCAATTTCAGCGACTATCATCAGGAAATCTATCGGCATGGGCTGGGCCCGTTGCTGATCATCATTGATGCGCTGTTCATTCATCGCAGCTTTACCAGGATCGGTGCCGCGGCCGCATGGTTGTTTGGCGTGATCGGGGCCTATATCGCCTTGGCCGAATTGGTCTGGCAGTCGCTGAACAGCAACCCCGCCGGTACGGTCACAAGCGGGTTCCCTTATGGCTTTCTGAACGATCTGGAGTTTGCTGATCGTGCTGTGTTCTACGGCATCAATCTTGGTACGGCCGTTGTGCTTTTGGTGATCTTTGCGGGCATCGCCTGGGTCGTCAGGCGCCAATTTCCTGTGCCAACAACGCCTTAAGCCCGGCCCGATAGTCGGGGTAGAGCAGTTCTACACCCAATTCTTCCTTGATTCGATTGTTCCGTACTTTCTTGCTTTCCGCATAAAAGCTGCGCGCCATCGGGGTCATATCGGCGGTTTCAAAATCCACCGCTTCGGGGATTGGCAGCCCAAGCAATTCAGCGGCATAGGCGATGACGTCTTCGGGTGGGGCCGGGTCATCGTCGCAGACGTTATAGGCCGCACCCGGATTGGGCTTTGCGATAGAGGCCGCAAGGATGCGCGCGATGTCGGCAACATGGGTACGGCTGAATACTTGGCCCTTTTTGATGATCCGTCGCGCGGTGCCATTGCGGACCTTGGAAAATGGCCCGCGTCCGGGACCATATATGCCCGCAAGACGGAAGATATGCAGGGGCAGATCGGGAATGGCGGCCCATTCTGCTTCGGCTTTGACCCGTGCGATGCCCCGTTTCGTGGCGGGTGTCAGGGCGGTGTTTTCATCGACCCAACCGCCTTGGTGGTCGCCGTAAACGCCGGTTGTTGAAAGGTAGCCGACCCATTCAAACTGGTTGGCGCGCGTCTTTATTTCATTGCGCAATTCTGCCAAGACAGGGTCGCCTGCATCATCGGGGGCGGCCGAGATCAAAACATGCGTTGCCGCGTTCAATGCAGGGATCATATCGGCGCCGGGCCAGATGCGCGGTTCTATCCCTTCGTTCATCAGCCGCGGCGCCTTATCTTCGGACCGGGTGGTGCCGATGATCCGCCAGTCTTGGGGCAAAAGCAGGCGGGACAGGGCGCGGGCGCTATAGCCGTGGCCAAAGGAAAGGAGCGTCTTTGTCATGTGCTTTTCGTGCCTGAGTGCTTGAGAATGCGCAAGCCTGTGGTAGCGTTTTGCGATGGGGAAGAATCCAAATGTTGATGACGCTTATGCGATGTCGTCACCCGAAGAGGTGAAGGCGCTCTACCGGTCATGGTCGCATAGCTATGATGCCGTGTTCAGCGAGGGGCAGGGTTATCAGCTTGCCCGTGAAGTTGCGGCGGCTTTTGTGGGTGCGGGTGGTGTGGGCCCGGTTTTGGATGTGGGTGCCGGTACCGGGCTTGTCTGTACACATTTGCGCCGGATGAATACCCGCCCTGTTGACGGGATTGATCTGTCAAATGAGATGCTGGACGTTGCGCGGCTTAAGGGTGAGTATCGAGAGCTGGTTGCCTGCGATGTGACAAAGCCGTTGGAGATGTTGGATGCGTCTTATGCTGGCGTGGTGAGTGCGGGGACCTTTACGTTGGGCCATGTGGGGCCTGATGCTTTGCACAATCTTCTGAATATTGCCGCGCCCGGTGCGCTGTTTGTTCTGTCCGTGAATGCGGCCCACTATGTGTCAGCTGGGTTTGAGGCTGTGTTCGCGGGTTTGGATGGTCAGATTGTGGACCTCACGACACGCGATGTTCGCATTTATGACGACCGCGCTGACGACCACCATCGTCGCGATATGGCGCGATTGGCGATCTTTCGAAAGCGTTAGCGGGAAGCATTGCGCTGTTTTCCCCCTAATTCTGGCCCGCGGCGATACCTAAGTCTGTATCAGTAACGAGGAGCCTTTTTATGTCACGCATCGCAAAACTACTTGCCGCCCAGCTATCTGATGATGAACAAGACGCGTTGCGCTGTCATGGCCTTGGGCGTGGCGAGGTGGATTGCCCATCTGCTGATTGCCTGATCCGGTTGCGTCTGGTCGAGGCGCATACGACCACGCGACAGGTGCAAATCACGCGGCTTGGCAAAGAGGTTTTGGGCGAGATCATTCTTACCCGCTATCAGCCCATGCGCGATTTTGTGGATACGATCCACGCGGCCTAGAATTCGAGGAAGCTCGGCCCGTTTTCAATGATTGATACAAGCAGTGCGACGGCCGCGAAAATCAACACGACCCACCATATAAATTGCACAACGATCGCAGAAACCCCAAGCGTGGCACCATAGGTCGGTAGCCGCCAAGGATCATGCTTAAAGCCCGAGATGATGGCCGCAAGGCACGCAAAGATCGCCAGGATCGGACCGGTGATCATCAAGACCCGGTCAATGTCCCAAGGTGCCGTTTCGGGTGGGGGTAGCCCCTCGCCTCTGACGGTATTGATTGCGGAAAGGCTGATTTCGCCGATGATCTGGCCAATCGTGTTACCCACACTTTGTTGCGGTCCAAATGGTCCCGCAAACATCACAATACAGGTCACGGCAAGTGCCAAGCCGCCAAGGACAATCGAGGCAAGGCCCCACTTGTGGTTTCGTAAGTCACCTGCTGTTGTCGACATGTCGTCCCTCCTGCCCCGGTCAAGATATGGGTATTCTTTGTCTTAAAACAACCACTTCGGTGTCAGAAACCGGTTTGGTCAGGTGGCGTAGGTTGATCCTTCTTCGTCCAAAATCGCTTTCAGTTCGGCCAGATGGCGGATGTCCTGCTCTGGATATTCCTCAAGCTCTTGCGCGGTTTTCTCGGCAATGTCATCGGACAGAACGCGCAGTTCCATGCCCGTTTGCAGCGCGCGGATGTATGTTTCGCAGGCCCGCTCAAAATAATACATCCGGTTGAATGTTTCGGCCACGTTATCGCCGATGACCAGCACCCCGTGGTTGCCCATGATCATGACCTTCTTTTTGGGGTCGGTGAACTGTGCAGCGCAGCGCGCGCCTTCGTCTTCAAACGCGAGGCCCTCGTATCCGTCGTCGATGACATAGCGGTTAAAGAAGGTGCAGCAATTCTGGTCGATGGGCGGTAGGCGACTGTCCTTGAGGGATGCGAGTACCGTTGCGAAAATCGAATGCACATGCATCGCGCAGCGTGCGTGTGGCACTAGACGGTGAATACCGCCATGCAGCCCCCATGCTGTTGGATCAGGCGCATTGGGCCCGTCAAGTGTGGCAGGATCGTTGGCATCAACCGTGATCAGGTCGCTTGCCCTGATCCGGCTAAAGTGCATCTGATTGGGGTTCATCAGGAACTTCGTCCCATCATCATTGATTGCCAGACTGATATGGTTGGCGACCCCTTCATGCATGTTCAAACGTGCCGTCCAACGAAAGGCCGCGGCCAAATCGACGCGCTCTGCCCAATGTGTCATATTTTGTGGATGCGTATTCATGGCGGCTCCTTGGAATTGGATGTGACGCAGGGTATTGATGGCCCAAACACCCCTTCAAAGGAAGCCCACTGATGACACCGATTTGTCTGGTAGGGATCGGCAAGATTGCTGTCGATCAGCATGTGCCGTCCATCAACGGCAGCAATGATTGGGAACTGGTCGCGACCGTCAGCCGTGCAGGCACAGTGGACGGCGTTCCAGCCTATACTGATTTCGATCAGATGCTGGCAGAGCGGATGGATATCCCTGTCATATCGCTCTGCCTGCCGCCGGTGCCGCGATATGACTATGCAGCCAAGGCCATTGCGGCCGGGCGTCATGTGATGCTGGAAAAACCCCCTGGTGCCACGCTCGCAGAGGTGCATGCACTGGCCGATATGGCCCGGGCGGCGGGTGTTACGCTTTATACAACGTGGCACAGCCGGATGGCCAAAGGGGTTTCCCCGGCCAAAGCATGGCTTGCCGACAAAGACATCACGGGCGCGCATATCAGCTGGAAGGAAGACGTGCGGCGCTGGCATCCGGGGCAGGAATGGGTTTTTGCGCCCGGTGGTATGGGGGTCTTTGATCCGGGCAGCAATGCGCTCTCGATCATTACAGAAATTCTGCCAATGCCGATCCATTTGCGCGGTGCTGAGCTGTTCTTTCCATCAAATTGCGACACGCCGATTGCGGCGCAGATGCAATGGACGCAGAATGTCAGTGGCGACTTTGACTGGCGCCAAGAGGGCCCGCAAAGTTGGGACGTGACCGTTGACACGCCGGACGGCACTTTGCAGTTGCATGACGGTGGTGCGCGGTTGGTCATCGACGGGGCAGAGATCGAAGCGGGCGCGGATCGCGAATACCCCGCGCTCTATGATCGGATGGCCGAATTGGTCAAAACAGGTGCATCAGAAATCGACCTGGCGCCGATGATCCATGTTGCGGATGCACTGACCTTGGGCAAACGGGTCACCGTCGAGCCGTTTCACTTTTGATCTAAACATCTGATTTTATATTACTAATCTGGCTTGGGTACGAAGGTGTTTATCGGTTCCATGCGAGTGGGGTGGGTCGGCTTCGCAAACTGCCAAAAATTTACCATTTGATAAAAAATAAACTTGTGGCACGCTGTCGTCGAATAGCTACGACAGGAAAGCCCAATGTCCACGCCAATGACACCCGGAATAACGGCAGGCCGCTTGCCCGCCGAGACGCTTGCAGAAAACTTCGACGACCTGCATGCGCCATTTGCCCCGCATGAGGCGGCGGTTGCTGCGGATCGCTGTTACTTTTGCCATGATGCGCCTTGTGTGACCGCTTGCCCGACAGACATCGACATTCCGTTGTTTATTCGGCAAATCAGCACAGGCACGCCCGAGGCAGCGGCCAAAACCATCTTTGACCAGAATATTCTTGGCGGCATGTGTGCCCGCGTTTGTCCGACCGAAGATTTGTGCGAACAGGCCTGCGTGCGCGAGTTGGCCGAGGGCAAACCGGTTGAGATCGGACGTTTGCAGCGGCATGCCACAGATGCGTTGATGGCCAAGCAGCGCCATCCTTATGATCGCGCGCCTGAGACCGGCAAGAAGGTTGCCGTGGTGGGCGCGGGTCCGGCCGGTCTGGCATGTGCGCATCGGTTGGCGATGTATGGCCACGATGTGACACTCTATGACGCCGCGGCAAAGCCGGGCGGTCTGAACGAATTCGGGATCGCGGCCTATAAATCCACTGATGATTTTGCCGCGCGCGAGGTTGATTGGCTGCTGGGCATCGGTGGCATCACCATCAAGCATGGCATGCGGTTGGGGGACGACCTGAAACTGGACGATCTGGTGGGGTGTTTCCCGGCTGTTTTCCTTAGCGTCGGTCTTGGCGGTGTAAACGCGCTGCGCAGCGACGGTGAAGACAAGAACGGGGTGCGTGACGCCGTGGACTTTATCCGCGAACTGCGTCAGGTCGATGATCTTGCGTCCCTTCCTGTTGGGCGTGATGTTGTGGTGATTGGCGGCGGTATGACAGCGGTTGATGCAGCGGTGCAGTCGAAACTGCTGGGCGCGCAGAACGTGACAATCGCCTACCGGCGTGGACGCGACGCCATGAGTGCCAGCAAATACGAACAAGATCTGGCCGCTTCCAAAGGTGTGCGGTTAATGTTCAATGCACAGCCGGTTGCCATCCACGGCAATGGGGCTGTACGCGAGATTGAGCTGGAATACACCTCAGACGATGGCACGGGCCTGAAAGGTACGGGCGAAACCGTGCGTCTGGCCGCCGATCAGGTTTTCAAGGCGATTGGTCAAACGCTGACCACTGATGGGGGTCTCACGCTTGAGGGTCGCAAAATCGCGGTCACAGGGGCCGGACGCACCAGCCGCGCCAGTGTTTGGGCTGGCGGTGATTGCGCCAGCGGCGGTGATGACCTGACCGTGACAGCGGTGGCCGAGGGACGGGATGCTGCAATGGATATTCACGCAACGCTGATGGCAGCGGGGTGAAAGCTGCGACCGTCATATTGACTGTGATTGTCGCGGCACCTGTCATAGCGCAGCCGGACCCTTTCCTGGGGTCCCGGTGTTCGCGCGATGAAGTGATCCATGTGGAACCTGGTGCCATCGGCTTTAACGAACATACTATCTGCGACTGGATAGATGCGCCCACGATCAAGGCCTCATCTGTGCATGGGTTCATTGACTGCCGGAACATCTATGTTTTGGATATGTCAACCGATCCAGTCACGACCGAAACCTTAGAACTTGGCAGCCGTCATCTGCGGATGGTGCTGGTGAATGACATTGATATGGACGTGTATCTTGATCGCGTTCCCGCTGGGCGCTTTGGTGCATGCGGCTGATTTAGACAGGAGAAACCAATCATGGCTGATCTAACAACTGACTTTCTTGGGATCAAATCCCCGAACCCGTTTTGGCTGGCCTCGGCCCCGCCAACGGACAAGGAATACAACGTCCGCCGTGCTTTCGAAGCAGGCTGGGGAGGGGTCGTTTGGAAGACATTGGGGTCCGAAGGGCCACCTGTGGTGAACGTCAACGGCCCACGCTATGGCGCGATCTATGGCGCAGATCGGCGGTTGTTGGGGCTCAACAACATTGAGCTGATTACAGACCGCCCGTTGGAAGTGAACCTTGAAGAGATTACCCGCGTGAAAGCGGATTATCCGGATCGCGCGATGATTGTCTCGATCATGGTGCCGTGCGAAGAACAGGCATGGAAAGACATTCTGCCCCGCGTCGCGGCGACAGGGGCGGACGGGATCGAGCTGAACTTTGGCTGCCCGCATGGTATGTCCGAACGGGGTATGGGTGCCGCTGTGGGTCAGGTGCCTGAATATATCGAAATGGTCACGCGGTGGTGCAAGCAGTACTACGACAAGCCGGTGATCGTGAAACTGACGCCGAACATCACTGACGTGCGCAAACCGGCAGCAGCGGCGATGCGCGGTGGGGCCGATGCGGTCAGCCTGATCAACACGATCAACTCCATTACTTCGGTGAACCTCGACACCATGTCGCCCGAGCCATCCATTGATGGCAAAGGGTCGCACGGCGGCTATTGCGGCCCTGCGGTCAAACCCATCGCCATGTCGATGGTGTCCGAGATCGCGCGCAACCCTGATACACATGGTTTACCCATCAGCGGCATCGGCGGGATCACAACATGGCGTGACGCGGCAGAGTTTATCAGCCTTGGCTGCGGTAACGTGCAGGTCTGCACCGCCGCCATGACCTATGGTTTCAAGGTTGTGCAAGAGATGATCAGCGGTTTGTCACAATGGATGGATGAAAAGGGTTATACCTGTGTTGAAGAGGTTGTTGGCCGTGCTGTGCCCAATGTGACCGACTGGCAGTACCTCAACCTCAACTATGTCGCGAAAGCCAAGATCAATCAGGATGACTGTATTAAATGCGGACGCTGCTATGCCGCCTGTGAAGATACCAGCCACCAGGCGATTGCCATGTCAGAGGACCGGACTTTCTCCGTGATTGATGCGGAATGTGTGGCTTGCAACCTGTGTGTTGACGTTTGCCCGGTTGAAAACTGCATCACGATGGAGGCGATGCAACCGGGACAGGTGGATCCGCGCACTGGCAAGGTTGTTGAAAAGGAATACGCCAACTGGACGACGCACCCGAACAATCCTGGTGCGGTTGCCGCGGAGTAGTCAACTTCCAAAAATGAACCGAGGGTCTGCCCGCATGCGGCCAAGCAGGATGACGGGCCACGACAGTCCTTCTGGTTCTTTGACAGTGACGTGCCAGCCACGGATATGTGCTACGCATTGTGGCTTGGCCTCTGTATCCCCGCGTGTCGTGTCAAACAACATTGCTTCATCTGCGGCCGCGATAGCGTCAAACAGTGTTTCGTTAAAAATGCGGTGGTAGCGATTTATGATCCTACCCGTGGGCACGTCATGCCCGCCTTCAATGACGCGATTTGCGACGCGTCGTACGTTTATCTGCGGGTCGTCGGTTGTGACGAAAACCAATTGCACAAAGAAACCTAGCTGTCTTGCCTGAACCATTGCGTCCACATGGCTGTGATGTGACATCACCGTTTCGTAAGAGAATGATGCCCGTGCCTTAATCGCCGCGTCGCGCCTATTTCTTACAATCAGTTGGGACTGGACATTGCGTTCATGCAGATTGCCGGTAAGCGTTTGGGCAATCTCGTCCGCGTTCGCATAGTCTGGTATTTCACGCCCGGCACGTTGCAGAAACGAAAGCACTGTTGTTTTGCCGGACCCGTTCGGGCCCCCGATGACAAGCAATGTTGGGCGGACCGCCATCTACTTGGACGGCTCTTGCCGCTATCTGCGGTTTGCTGGCGTCAGGCCAAGCGCCGTTGCCGCCGCAATAGCCTGTGTTCCTGCGGCTTCAAATGCGCTGTTCCAAGCGTCCGCGCCCATCTCGGTCACATTTCTTTCTTTAGGGAACTGAATATTAAACAGTTCTTCGGGGGTGAGCTGCGGTCGCAGCCGATCCATGATCTTTGCGGCATCTCTACGAATGGCGCTTTTGTCACGCCCGCCCGCAATCTGCACTGTTCCAGCCGCGATAGCGGCCTCAAGCACTTGCAAAATCGTGAAAGTCCCCGGTGTGTCGCCATCGCGCGTTTCGGGTTGCGATCCCATTTTGGATGCAGGTGAATGTACGATTTTTTCGTCCATATCAGAAATCCCTTTCGCCTAGCAGCAGTGAATCGAGGTTATAGTCGCAGGTCAAGTGCCAATCATTGTTCGACGAATTTTGGCCAAAATTGCGGCGGCTATCCATATTTTCCGCCGACGATCCTAAAAAACGGTGCATTTACTGCTCTTTTCAGCATCATTCGCTTAATATGGCGGTTTGTCTGAGCTCATACAACCACGTAGCCGGTTTGTGATCACAGTTGAAGGATACGCTTGACGAACATCGTGATGTAGTCTTCAGCACCGTCAAATGGGTCATCCGTACCTAGTACGGCACGAACCTGCACATCAAAATCTGCGTAGTGTTGCGTGAGGGCCCAGATTGAAAAGATAAGATGATAGGGGTCCACCTCCGCTATCTTGCCATCATCTACCCAACCTCTGATTATATCCGCTTTCCCATCGACAAGAGCCCGGAGATCATTCTCTAGTAGCCCTCCAATCCGTGGCGCGCCTTGCAAAATCTCATTGGCGAAAAGACGGCTTTCGCGCGGATAGTCGCGGCTGAGCGCCAGTTTGCGCTGGGCATAACCCATAATTTCGGTAATCGGGTCGCCGGCGCCATCAAGCGCCTTGAGCGGATCAAGCCATGTTTCCAGCAGACGTTCCAGCAGGGCCGCGTGGATCGATTCTTTCGATGGAAAGTAGTAAAGCAGGTTGGGTTTTGACAACCCTGCCGCCTCTGCGATCTGATCCAGCGTTGATCCGCGAAACCCATACTTTGAAAATATATCAAGTCCCGCCGACAGGATCGCTGCGCGATTGCGTTGCTGAATGCGGGTCGGCGGTTTGGTCATGCCAATCCTTTGCTCAATTTACAGGCGGCAGGGGGCGATATTGCTCTCTTTTGCCAGCTTTGTCCGCATCTGCCTGCGATCCGAGCGGAAAACTTGACTGATACCTTCCCTCTGTTAGCGTTGTTTTGACCAGTTGGTCAAACCAAGATGAAGGAGTTCCCAAAATGGCAGCACCCGGCGAAAACCTGAGGATCAATGGTGAGCGGCTATGGGACAGCCTGATGGAAATGGCAAAGATCGGCCCCGGTGTGGCAGGTGGCAACAACCGCCAGACCTTGACCGATGAAGACAGCGAAGGCCGCCATCTGTTCCAAAAATGGTGCGAGGCTGCGGGCTGTACGATGGGCGTTGACGAGATCGGCAATATGTTTGCCCGACGCGAAGGCACGGACCCTGATGCATTGCCCGTTTATGTCGGCTCTCACTTAGATACGCAGCCGACGGGCGGCAAATACGACGGTGTGTTGGGCGTGCTGGGCGGCCTCGAAATCCTGCGCACGCTGAATGATTTAGATATCAAGACAAAACACCCAATCGTGGTCACAAACTGGACCAACGAGGAAGGCACGCGTTACGCGCCCGCCATGCTTGCCTCTGGTGTGTTTGCTGGCAAACATACGCTGGAATGGGCCAATGACCGTGTTGATGCGGATGGTAAACGTTTCGGGGATGAGCTGGAGCGGATCGGCTGGAAGGGCGAAGAAAAAGTCGGCGATCGTAAGATGCATGCGTTCTTTGAGCTGCACATCGAGCAAGGCCCGATTTTGGAAGCTGAGGGCAAAGACATCGGCGTCGTCACCCATGGCCAAGGCCTGCGTTGGATCGAATGCACGGTGACGGGCAAGGAAAGCCACACCGGATCGACGCCCATGCATATGCGCAAGAACGCAGGCCGTGGTTTGGCGCTGGTCACGGAACTGGTGCATGAGATCGCGATGAAGAACCAACCGAATGCGGTGGGGGCCATCGGGCATATCGACGTCTATCCGAATTCACGCAACATCATCCCCGGCAAGGTCGTCTTTACCGTCGATATGCGCACACATCTGCTGGATAAGCTGAACGCGATGGTTGCGAAGCTCAACGAACGTGCGCCGAAGCTTTGTGAAGAGATCGGCGTGGAGTTTTCCTGCGAGATCGTGGGCCAGTTTGACCCGCCCGCCTTCGATGAAGGCTGCGTGAAGGCTGTGCGCGATGCGGCGGGACGCTTGGGTTATAGTCACATGGATATCGTGTCTGGCGCGGGGCACGATGCCTGCTGGATCAACGACCTCTATCCGACGGCGATGGTGATGTGCCCTTGCGTAGACGGGCTAAGCCATAATGAGGCGGAAGAGATTTCGCCGGAATGGGCAGCGGCGGGGACGGATGTGCTGTTTCATGCGGTGGTCGAGACGGCGGAGATTGTGGGGTAAGGGGGCGCTGCCCCCGGCCTCCGGCCTCCCCGAGGTATTTGAGAACATGAGAAGATGAAGGCCTGCGTACAGGCCGACAGGGAGAAGCTTATGACCAAAGTCATCAAGAACGGCACCATCGTTACGCATGACCTGACCTATCAGGCCGATGTCCTGATCGACGGCGGCACTATTGTGGAAATCGGTCCGAACCTGAAGGGCGACGAAGAACTGGATGCGACTGGTTGCTATGTCATGCCGGGTGGCATTGACCCGCATGTGCATCTTGAGATGCCCTTCATGGGCACATATTCCAGCGATGATTTTGAAAGTGGTACGCGCGCGGGTCTTGCCGGTGGTACCACGATGGTCGTGGATTTTTGCCTGCCCAATCAGGGCGAGAGCCTGCTCGATGCGATCAAGCGCTGGGACAATAAATCGACCCGCGCCAATTGCGATTATTCCTTCCACATGGCCGTGACATGGTGGGGCGAGCAGGTGTTCAACGACATGGAAACCGTGGTCAAGGATCGCGGGATCAACACGTTCAAGCACTTCCTCGCCTATAAAGGCGCGCTTATGGTGAATGATGATGAGCTGTTCTCATCCTTCAACCGCCTTTCAGAACTGGGCGCCGTCGCGATGGTCCACGCCGAGAACGGCGATGTCGTGGCCGAGATGACGGCGAAACTGCTGGCCGAGGGCAATACCGGGCCGGAGGCGCATGCCTATTCCCGCCCTAGCCAAGTTGAGGGCGAGGCGACGAACCGCGCCATTATGATTGCCGATATGGCGGGTGTGCCGCTTTATGTCGTGCATACATCCTGCGAAGAGGCGCATGAGGCGATCCGCCGTGCCCGCCAGCAGGGTAAGCGCGTCTGGGGCGAGCCGCTGATCCAGCATCTGACGCTGGATGAAAGCGAGTATTTCAACAAAGATTGGGACCACGCCGCGCGCCGTGTGATGTCGCCGCCGTTCCGCAACAAGCAGCATCAGGATAGTCTCTGGGCTGGGTTGCAGTCGGGGTCGCTTAGCGTGGTGGCCACGGACCATTGCGCCTTTACGACGGAGCAAAAGCGCAGCGGCGTGGGTGATTTCTCGAAGATTCCGAATGGCACTGGCGGTCTTGAGGACCGGATGCCGATGCTTTGGACCCATGGGGTTGAAACGGGGCGTCTGACGCCGAATGAATTTGTGGCGGTGACCTCGACCAATATCGCGAAGATCCTGAATTGCTATCCCAAGAAGGGGGCCGTGATGGTTGGTGCCGATGCTGATCTGGTGGTGTGGGATCCTGCGAAGACCAAGACGATCACCGCCAGTACGCAGCAATCGGCCATCGACTACAACGTGTTCGAAGGCAAAGAAGTGAAGGGCCTGCCGCGCTTTACCCTGACGCGCGGCCATGTGGCGATCCATGACGGCGAAGTGCGCACGCAGGAAGGCCACGGTAAGTTCGTGAAACGCGAGGCGAATACGCCGGTGAACAAGGCGCTGTCGTCTTGGAAAGAACTGACCGCGCCGCAGCCTGTGAAGCGGACGGGTATTCCGGCGACGGGGGTTTGAGTTTGCAGACTCTAGATGCGGAAGCAAAGATAAAACTTTATCGTCTCGTCGGTGATCGACGTATGATCGATGCGATAAAGCATCTTCGAGAGCAGGGCGTAGAACTCAAGGGCCTCCAAAGAAATGGCGGAGCGCGTGAATTGGGAGCTGAATCCCAACGATGTGCTTGCGCGTGAGGAGTGGCTCAACAATCTGGAAGTGGAAATGGGGAAATCAGAAGATTGACTGTGATTTCCGCCACCGACCTCAACCTCACCTTCCAAACAAACGATGGACCTGTGCACGCCCTTAAGGACGTGAACCTTGAGATCAACAAAGGGGACTTCGTCTCTTTCATCGGCCCGTCTGGCTGTGGCAAAACCACGTTCTTGCGTTGTATCGCGGGGCTAGAGGCACCGACGGGCGGTGACATCACCGTCAACGGCATGACACCCGAAGAGGCGCGCATGGCGCGCGCTTATGGGTATGTGTTTCAGGCGGCTGGCCTTTATCCGTGGCGCACGATTGGCGGCAATATCAAGCTGCCACTGGAGATCATGGGGTTCTCTAACGCCGAACAGAATGAGCGGGTGGGCCGTGTCTTGGAGCTGGTTGATCTGGCCGGGTTCGAGAAAAAATTTCCTTGGCAATTGTCTGGCGGGATGCAGCAGCGCGCCTCGATTGCCCGCGCCTTGGCGTTTGATGCGGATATTTTGTTGATGGACGAACCCTTTGGCGCGCTGGATGAGATTGTGCGCGATCACCTCAATGAGCAGTTGTTGCAGCTGTGGGCGCGGACGGAAAAGACGATTGGGTTTGTGACGCACTCGATCCCGGAGGCGGTCTATCTGTCGACCAAGATTGTTGTCATGTCCCCGCGTCCGGGTCGGATTACGGATGTGATTGACAGCCCACTTCCCAAAGAGCGGCCTTTGGATATTCGCGATAGTGCGGAGTTTATTGCTGTGGCGCACCGGGTGCGTGATGGCCTGCGGGCGGGGCATGTGGATGACTAGGGGTGCCGTCGCCATTTCCGCTCGGACCAATGGCGCAGAAATGACGACCGGAAGTTTGATTGGACATGGAAAGTCAGGGGGGCTGGCGTGAAATCAGTGCTGCCAGTGCTGAGCGTTGTGGGGGCGATCCTTTTGTTTTGGGTCGTCTCTGTTGTGCCGATGAATATGCATCTGACGGCTGATTTGGCGCAGCGGCAGAATGTGGCGGTCACGCCGGATACGCCTGTGGCGCGGCAAGAGTATTCTGGCATCGGGCTGGCCCTGCGTAACCCGCATTTGTTTGGCATGACCTATACGCTGGAACGCCCGCGTTTGCCGTCACCGCATCAGGTTGCGGTCGAGATGTGGGATACGATTGCGCTGAAGAAAGTCACCTCGCGGCGGTCTCTGGTTTATCATGGCTGGGTGACTTTGTCGGCCACGTTGTTGGGTTTTGCGATTGGTACGGGGCTTGGCATCTTGTTGGCCGTGGGTATCGTCTACAACCGCGCGATGGATATGAGCGTGATGCCTTGGGCCATTGCCAGCCAGACGATCCCGATTTTGGCGCTGGCGCCGATGATCATCGTGATGCTGGGATCGATTGGGATACAAGGGCTGTTTCCGAAAGCGGTGATCAGCGCCTATCTGAGTTTCTTTCCTGTTGTTGTTGGCATGGTCAAAGGGCTGCGCAGTCCTGATGCGATGCAGCTTGATCTATTGCGCACCTACCATGCCAGCGCTGCGCAGGGGTTTTGGAAACTGCGGTTGCCTGCCTCTGTGCCCTATCTTTTTGCATCGTTGAAGATCGGAATTTCTGCTTCACTGGTGGGTGCGATTGTGGCGGAACTGCCCACGGGCGCGCGTGCCGGATTTGGTGCGCGCATGCTGGTGGGTGATCAGTACGGCCAACCGATGGTCACATGGGCTGCCCTGTTTGCAGCGGCGATTACGGCGGCGGCTTTGGTGGGTCTGTTTAGCTTGATCGAGCGCTGGACCCTGCGCCGCATGGGGATGCAGGCGGCATGACGGGAACGGCGATCATCAGTGCTTTGGCCGTTTGGGGTGCCGGGTGGTTTGTGAACGCAAGGCTGGCCAATAGCGCCGTGGCGCAAAGCCGTTTGGTTAAGCTGCTGGTGCCTGCAATCTTTGGCGTGACCCTGCTGATGATGTGGGAGCTGCTGGTGCGGATGTTAGAGGTCAGCCCAATCATTCTGCCACCACCCACCATGATTGCCGAACGGTTTGCGAACGAATTGCCGACGCTTTGGGCGGATTTCGAGCAAACGATTATCAAGGGGGCGATGACCGGTTACATCGTTGGAATGATTGCGGCCTTCGCAGTCGCCATTCTGGCGGATCGGTCAGAGTTTCTGACGCGGGGTATCTTGCCTGTGGGCAGCTTTATGGCCGCCTTGCCGATTGTTGGCACGGCCCCGATTTTTGTCCGTTGGCTTGGCAGTGATTGGGAATCGAAGGCTGCCGTGGTTGCTGTGATGGTCTTTTTTCCAATCCTTGTGAACACGGTTGCCGGTTTGCGCGACACCACGGTGATGCAACGCGACCTGATGCGCACCTATGGCGCGGGATATTGGCCGACCCTGTTCAAACTGCGCCTGCCTGCGGCGATGCCCTTTGTTTTTAATGGTCTTAAGATTGCGACCACTTTGGCGTTGATCGGGGCGATTGTTGCTGAATTTTTCGGCTCTCCCACTGTGGGCATGGGCTTTCGGATATCGACATCTGTCGGCCAGCTTGCGCTCGATATGGTCTGGGCCGAGATTGTTGTCGCGGCCTTGGCGGGCAGCGCGTTTTATGGACTGATGGCATGGATTGAGGGGCGGGTGACCTTTTGGCACCCATCGCAACGCAAATAACAAATGAGCCCCGGCAAGAGGGCGCAACACCTGACTAGGAGAGAAGACAATGAAAAAGTTAATGATGGCGGCGGCACTGTCCGCAGGACTGGGTGGTGCAGCGCATGCTGATGGCCATGCCAATGATGTGACGCTGCAGTTGCAGTGGGTCACGCAATCCCAGTTCGCAGGGTACTATGTCGCCTTGGATCAGGGGTTTTATGAAGAGGAAGGACTGAACGTCACGATCCTGCCCGGTGGCCCTGATATCGCACCCCCACAGGTGCTGGCCGGTGGTGGTGCTGATGTGATGCTGAACTGGATGCCTTCGGCGCTGGCCGCCCGCGAAAAGGGCCTGCCGGTTGTGAACATTGCCCAGCCTTTCAAAACCTCCGGTCTGATGCTGACCTGCTGGAAAGATACCGGGATCGAAAGCGTCGAGGATTTCCGCGGCAAGACCATTGGCGTCTGGTTCTTTGGCAACGAATACCCGTTCCTCAGCTGGATGAGCCAGGTCGGTATCCCGACCGATGGTAGCGATGACGGCGTGACCGTGCTGAAGCAAGGTTTCAACGTCGATCCGCTGTTGAACCGCGAAGCGGATTGTATTTCGACGATGACCTACAATGAATATGGTCAGGTGCTGGATGCTGGCGTGTCCGAGGACGAACTGGTGACCTTCAAATATGAAGATCAGGGCGTGGCAACGCTTGAGGATGGTATCTATGCGCTGGAAGAGAACCTTGAAGACCCGGTCTTTGTCGACAAGATGGTGCGTTTTGTCCGGGCGTCGATGAAAGGCTGGAAGTGGGCGGAGGAGAACCCTGAAGATGCGGCTGGCATCGTCTTGGACAATGATGAAACAGGCGCACAGTCGGAGGCCGCGCAGATCCGCATGATGGGCGAGATTGCCAAGCTGACGGCTGGCTCTGACGGGTCACTTGATCCTGCGGATTTCCAGCGGACCGTTGATACGTTGCTGGCTGGTGGCTCTGATCCGGTGATCACGGCGCAGCCCGAAGGGGCATGGACAAGCATGATCACAGATCAGGCATTGAACTAACCCTTTTTCGTAAAGCAGAGACATGCGGGCGCCGGCTTTGTCAGCGCCCGCTTTTCTTTGGATGACGTTGCGCCAACGTCGCAAGAAACCCTTCAGAACAGCCAATTTTATATGATCAAAACGCGTCTATTAACTCTTTGTTAGGGATTTCAGACCACGCTGTCTTGGAGCCGGATTCGTTGGTCCGGTTGTTGAACTGACTATGTGAGGCGGCGTGCGGGTTGAGGACCACCCAGGGTATCAGCACCTAAAGGCTGTGGTGGGGCTGATTGGCCAACCAGCGATCCTGCTGGACGCACAAGGTATATTTCTGCAAGCGAATGCGTTGTTTTCGGAAATGGCTGACGCCACGGTAGGGCACCTTCAGGCAAGCTTTTCCTTTGGCGATGACCAAAGCCGCTTCAATGCGTTTCTTCAAACGTGCCAATCCAGTGCGCCGGGCAGCGCAGAGGTATTCAACGGTACGTGGTTGCAAGACACTGTCGAAATCGAACTGGCGATTTCACCGGTTTGGGTTGAGGATCAGATCGTTGGCTATCTGGGTCAGGCGGATTCCATTTCCAAGATGGACGACCTGCGTCTGAGATATTTGATGGAACACCTGCAACAAGGTGTCTGGGACTACGATATCAAGACAGGACGATTTGCTGTCTCTGACGCATGGCGGCGCATGCGGGGCGTGCCGGCCGATGAAGACATCAACGACGCTGGAGAGGGGTGGCTGGACAATATACACCCCGAAGATCGCGCGGCCTTGCAGCAGGTATTTTACGGGCAAACACGTGGTGAGACGACGAATATCAATATGCAATACCGTCACCGACATCGTGACGGCCATTGGTTCTGGATCATGTGCAATGCAAGGGTCATGGCGTCCGACGAAGACGGCTTACCGACCCGGATTGTGGGAACTGATACTGACATTACCCAACTGCGCGAAGACAAACAAAGTATGGCACAGCTTGCCGAAAAACTGCGTTTGGCCATTGATGCGTCGGGGATTGGGGTTTGGGAATTTGATCCCAACACCGGAACGGTCCATTGGGACGACACCATGCTTGAGATGTATGGTGTGACAGATGGCCAAAACGATCGCTGCGCCGGGCTTTGGGAAACCTATCTGCATCCTGACGACGCCGCAGATACACTGGCCTATTCGGATCATTGCCAAAAACACGGGTTAGACTTTAGCCGCGACTATCGCATTCTTCTGTCCAACGGCGAGGTGCGTCATATGCGCAGTCGCGCCAGTCAGGTCGCCGTACCGGGACATTTGCCGAAGCTATTTGGCGTGAACATTGATGTTACCGAAGACTATCAACGGGCGCAGGAGCTTGAGCAGGCCAGGGCGCAACTTTTGTATGATTCCCGACATGATGCGTTGACCGGGCTAGCGAACCGCCGGTTGTTAGACGAAACAACCGCCGCTCTGTTCGATGACGTTGGTCCGACGCAAACCTACGCCGTGATTCATCTGGACCTGGATTTCTTCAAAGAGGTGAATGACACACTCGGTCATGCCGCCGGTGACTTTGTCCTGAAAACTGTCGCACAGCGCCTGCGCGATGTCATCGGGCGGACAGGTCTGGTCTGTCGGACCGGGGGCGATGAGTTTACGATCTTGTTTGAGGATCTATCGCACGTTGATCAGTTGAGCTCTCTTTGCGCCAAGATCATCAAAGTAGTGAGCGAACCGATCTATCATGAGAACCAGCTGTGCAAAATTGGCGTGAGCATCGGCTGCGCGCTTGGCAAAGGTAAGATTGACGATACCACCGACATCTTTGTCAAAGCAGATACGGCGCTTTACGCGGCAAAGTCTGCCGGGCGAAACTGTTACCGGATGTATTCAGACATGGGGCGACAGGCTGACCAGATATCTTTTCGCTAAAGATCATTGGTCCGAAGCGAACTGCCTAGTTCATGGCTTGATATGTGGGTATTGTATCACTGTCCGCCGGTGTCGCTTCGTAGACGCCGCGCGCAATTGCCCGGCTGAGACACACCGCACCTGCTGCTGCGATCTGTCCGAACCTATCTATCTCGACCCCGGTGGCGGGTCCGGTCGCAACGCCGAAAACCAAATCGCCGTCGAGGGGCGTATGCGCCGGTACGATCGCCCGCGCCATCCCATCATGTGCTGTGACCGCGAGTCTGTGACATTCGGTTTTTGTCAGGGGCGCATCCGTTGCGACAATCGCGATTGTGGTGTTTGCGCCCGCCGTGGATTGCAGCATCATCGCCTCTTCTTTGCGACTGGGTTCTGGTGTGACGATCCCACCACGAGGGTCAGGCCCAAGCCCGCCGAATTCGCCATTCATCTCAAACGGGGCGGCCCAGAAATGCCTGTCACCGGGTGTTGTGACACTGCCCAATGCGTTGACAACAACCAAAGCACCGACCGTCGTGCCATCTGACAAGATCATCGAGGCAGAACCCAGACCCCCCTTTTGCATGGCCGCCATTGCCCCGGTGCCCGCCCCAGCGGTGCCAAGATCAAAATGCTGTTTGGCGTTGTCCAGTGCGCGCCGCCCAAGGTCACGATAAGGGTTTTCGCCCCAATCCTTATTCCCGCCATTGATCAGATCAAAGACGATTGCGCCGGGCACGACGGGGATACGTATTGCGCCAAGTGGAAACCCGCGCCCCTTTGCACGTAGCCCGTTCATGACCCCTGAACAAGCGTCCAACCCAAAGGCGGACCCACCCGAGAGCACCAATGCGTCAACCTCTTGCACCGTCTTGTCAGGTGCCAGCAGGTCGGTTTCTTTGGTGCCGGGCGCGCCGCCCATCACATGCACACTGGCCGTGAAAGGATGGTCGCCCACCAAAACTGTTGTCCCTGTTTTGATGTGACCATCCTGTGCGTTGCCCACCCGTAGCCCCGCAATATCGGTGATCAAATTGCGCTTGCCCGTCTTATATGCAGCGGCCACCGTCCACCTCCATCGCTATGCCTGTCACCATGCTGGCTTCGTCTGAACACAGGAAACAGGCGGCGTTGCCCATATCCTCTGGTGTGGAAAAGCGGTCCATCGGGATGGTTGACAGGAACTTTGCCCGCATTTCTGGCGTGTCTTCACCCATGAAGGATTTGAGTAACGGCGTGTCACCTGCCACCGGATTGATCGCGTTCACGCGGATGCCTTCCGGCGCGAGTTCGACCGCCATCGTTTTGGTCGCCGTGATCATCCAACCCTTTGACGCATTGTACCAATTTAGCCGCGGTCGTGGAGAAACACCCGCTGTTGAGGCGACGTTCAGAATCACGCCGCCTTGGCGCGATTTGAAATGCGGGACAAATGCCTGTGCCGTCAGGAACACCGATTTCATGTTCACGTTATAGACGCGGTCAAAGTCTCGTTCGGTGACGTCTTCAAGTTGATTGGGCAAATGGGTGATGCCCGCATTGTTCACCAGAATGTCGAGAGAACCTTTGGAAAGCACTATTTCGGCAAGGTTAGACACTGACTTTCCGCTTGAGACATCACAGGCTACGGCCGTGCCGCCAACCTCGGCCGCGATTGTCTCTGCCCCGTCCAGATTGACATCGACGACAAAGACATGCGCGCCCTCGGCCGCAAACTTGCGCGCAATGCCTGCGCCAAAACCAGAGCCGCCCCCTGTCACGATCGCTGTTTTGCCGGTCAGTCGCATGATGCCTCCCCCTTTTTGGAACCGTAGCAACCCTTGCATTAGATCGCCATGCGCAAGTCAGGCAGCTTTGGCGCTGCGGCAATCAGTGTTTGGGTGTACGGGTGTTGCGGCGAGGTGAAAACAGTCTCTGTTTCACCCTGTTCGACGATTTTGCCGGCCTGCATGACCATCACGCGGTCGGTGACCGTGCGCACGACAGACAGATCGTGACTGATGAAAAGATATGCCAAGGGGCGTTTGCGGCAAAGATCGGCGATCAGATCAAGCACCTGGGCGCGGACCGAGACATCAAGCGCTGAGACGGCTTCGTCGAAGATAATCAGTTCAGGTTCGATGATCAGGGCGCGCGCGATGGCAATGCGCTGGCGTTGGCCGCCCGAGAATTCGTGGATGTATTTGTCTGCATCAGTTGGCGACAGGCCCACATCGGTTAGGGCTTTGGCGATGGCGGCGTCACGGTCGACCCCTTTGGGTGGATCGGTGAGGAGATGAAAAGGCTCGGTAATCAGCCGGTCTACGCGGTGACGGGGGTTGAAGCTGCTGTAGGGGTCTTGGAACACGACCTGCATCTTGCGCCGGACGGCAAGATTGGGGTGTTTGCCGGTGAAAACGGGCTCATCATCGAGGCGGATTTCGCCCCCTTGGACGTCCTCCAATCCCAGAATAGCCCGTGTTAGTGTCGATTTCCCACATCCGCTCTCGCCCACTAGCCCAACGCGTTCGCCTTGGTTGATTTGAAAGCTGATATCATACAGCGCGCGGAACTTTGGCCTTGGTCCAAGAAGCGTTTGACGGGCGGCAGGATAGTCACGGATGACGTTTTGGACATTTAGCATTGGCGCAGATGTTACCGCGTCGGGCAAGGAAACAGCATGGGTAGAGGCCGCGAACAATGCTTTTGTGTACGGGTGCTGCATGCTGGCAAGAAGGGCTTGGGTTGCACCAGCCTCAACAACCCGCCCTTTTTGCATCACGACGATTTGGTCAGCGACATCGGCAACGACGGCAAGGTCGTGCGTGATCAGCAGAAGCCCCATATCGAATTCACGCACAAGGTCGCGCAGCAGATCAAGAATGCGGGCTTGGGTCGTGACGTCGAGCGCGGTTGTCGGTTCATCCGCGATCAGCAGTTTGGGGCGCAAGGCGATGGCCATCGCGATCACGACCCGTTGGCGTTGTCCGCCTGAAAGTTCATGGGGGTAGCGTGTCGGCGCAACCCTGAGGCCGACACGGTCCAACATTGCGGCGGCGCGTTTGTGGGCCTGCGCTTTGGTGGTTTTCTCATGGATCAGAATTGTTTCGGCGACCTGAGCGCCAATGGTTTGCACGGGGTTCAGGGCCGTCATCGGTTCTTGAAACACCATGCCCATTGCGTTGCCGCGCATCTGGCAAAGATCGGGTTCTGAGGTTTGCAAAATATCAGTGCCGTCCAGCAGTACCGCACCCTTTGGGGCTGATCCTTGCGGCAGCAACCCCATTACCGCGAGGGCTGTCATGGATTTGCCTGACCCGCTTTCGCCGGTAATCGCCACGATCTCACCCGCCTGCATGTTCAGGTCGATATCATGCAGGATCTGCGTGTCATTGATCGCTAAGGACAGGTCTTTGATCGCAAGCAGTGTCATGTCCGCGCCACCCGGATGCGAGGGTCGAGCCAGTCGCGCAGGCCGTCACCCATCAGGTTGAGACCCAGCACCATCAGCAGGATCGCGAAACCGGGCACCAGCGCCGTGTGCGGTGCGATGCTGACCAACGTTTGCGCGTCGGCCAGCATGCGCCCCCAACTGGCCGTGGGCGGCTGTGCGCCGAGGCCGATGTAGGACAGGGCGGCTTCGGCTAGGATGCCGAGGCTGAATTGGATGGTGCCCTGTACGATCATCAGGTTGGTGATGTTGGGCAGGATGTGTTCGATGGAAATGCGCGTTGCAGATTTCCCGCAGACACGGGCGGCGAGGATGAAGTCGCGTTCCCATAGTGGCAGCGCCGCACCGCGTGTCAGGCGGGCGAAGACGGGGATGTTGAAGATACCGATGGCGATGATCGCGTTGACGGCGGATGCCCCGAAAACGGCGGTGATCAGGATGGCGATGACAAGCGAGGGGAAGGCGAAGACAAGGTCATTGCCGCGCATAATCAGCTCATCCAGTAGTGACCCGTGGCGTGCCGCTGCGAGTAATCCCAACGGGATGCCGAGTGCCATGCCGATGCCGACCGCGACCAGCGCTACGGCGATGGAGGTGCGCGCGCCCATCATGATCATCGACAGGATATCGCGCCCGAAATGATCGGTGCCGAGCAGGTTTGTGGCGTTTGGTCCTTGCAGCTTGTTGGGAATATCCAGCGTTTCGATATCTGCGGGCGTCCAGATGAAAGATACCGCTGCAAGCGCGATAAACACCAGCGTTAGCGCTGTACCGATGATCAGATTTCGGCTCATGCTTTGGTCCTCAGCCGGGGATCGACGGCGGCATAGGCCAGATCGACGAGAAAGTTCACCATGATCACGGTGAAGACCAGCAGCATGACCACGCTTTCCACGACGATCAGGTCGCGCGCGCTGATGGATTGGAAGATGAGGCGGCCAAGGCCGGGGAGGAAGAAGACCTGTTCGATGATGATGCCGCCTGCCAGCAGGAAGGAAAATTGCAGCCCGATAATGGTCAGCACCGGGATCAGCGCATTGCGGACGGCGTGTTTCCAAAGCGCTTGGCGGGCCGAGAGGCCTTTTGCGCGGGCGGTGCGGATGAAATCTTCGCCCAGCATATCGAGCAGGGAGGAGCGCATGACGCGGGCGAGGATCGCCGCTTGTGGCAGGGCCAATGCGATGGCGGGGAGGGTCAGTGATTTGAGGGCTTGGAATGGGTCGGACCAGCCCGGAAAGCCCCCTGCCGAAAACCAACGCAGATTGATCGCGAAGATCAGCACAAGGATCATCGCAAACCAGAAATTCGGGATCGCGACGCCGAGTTGCGTGGCCCCCATGATGGTCACATCTCCCGCGCCGTCCCGTCTGCTGGCCGCATAAATGCCTGCGGGAAAGGCGATGAGTGTTGAGAGGATCAGCGCATAGATGGCGAGGGGGAGGGAGACCCAGATGCGGTCATTTATCAGCTCTGACACTGGTGTTTTATAGGTCCACGACTGGCCAAAATCGCCGCGCAGCAGCCCTGTGATCCAGTCGAGGTAGCGTGTGATCAGCGGCTGATCGAGGCCCATTTCGGCCCGCAATGCGGCAATCGTATCGGGCCGTGCATTGACGCCCAGCATAAAGGCTGCGGGATCGCCGGGGATCACCTCGATCACCGCGAAGATCACGATGGACGCGACGATCAGGCTGATGATTAACGATGCAAGACGGCCCAGCGCATAACGGATCATGGGTGTTCCTCTTCCAGCGCTTCGGCGAAGTTGATCTCGCCTTTGGGTACGATGCTGTTGAAGCTCATGTAGAGGATATATTTGGGGTTCAGGCCCCCGTAGGTCAGCGCGTGATCGTTCGTGAAGCCCATGGGTTCGTAAACAGCCGGGTTCCCCGTCAGCACACATCCTGCCGCGCCCATATCGCGCAACATGTCCAAACCCGTATGCGCCAGTTTTGTACCGATCCCTTGCTTTTGCCTGTCGGCACGCACCGAAATGGGGCCAAGCCCATACCACGCGCCTTCCGCATCGCCTATTTTGGCGGGGGAGAAGGCGACATGCCCGATGATCCCGTCAAGCTCTGCCACCAAGGACAGGGTTAAATCACCGGACGCACGCAGGTCATTGATGATACCGGGTTCGCTGCCGTCGCTGAAGGACATGGGCGCAAAGGCGTCGCGCGTCAGATCATAGATTGCCTGCTGATCAGCATCGGTTTCCGGGCGGATTATCATGCCAACACACTCTTGCCGTGGCCGGTGCCCCATGTCAGAAGTGGTGTATTCTCAGGGCGGGGTGAAATTCCCCACCGGCGGTATGTGGCAACCCCACCAGCCCGCGAGCGCCTTTCACACGAAAGGGTCAGCAGATCAGGTGAGACGCCTGAGCCGACGGTCATAGTCCGGATGAAAGAGAATGCGGAGCGTTGTGTGCCTGTCAGGCGCGCTGCGTGACGTGTGATGCCTTGGGTGACGTGTCGAAGCCAAAAGGAGATCACAGTATGACACTTCCCCAGTTTGCATTCATCAAAGCCAATTGGCATGCCGATATCGTGGATCGTGCGCTTGATGGATTTTTGAGTGAAATTCCCAGCCAGCAGGTGACCGTCTACGACGTCCCCGGCGCGTTTGAGATGCCGATGCTGGCGCAAAAGCTGGCTTTGACCGGCAGATATGATGCGATTGCTTGCGCTGCGCTGGTGGTTGATGGCGGGATTTATCGGCATGATTTCGTGGCAAGCGCTGTTGTTGATGGTCTGATGCGCGTGGGCCTTGATACCCAGGTGCCTGTGCTGTCGGTCAGCCTGACACCACACCAATTTCAGGAAACCGATCATCATATCGCGATTTTCCGCGACCATTTTGTGCAGAAGGGGAAAGAGGCCGCACTGGCGGCCAAGGCATTGGCCGATTTGCAGCCAAGTGCAGAGCGTGCCGCCTGATCTGGTCATGCCGTCAGTTTTGTGGCGGCATAATCATCCATTGCCGACAAAACTGCGGCGCGTGACCGCCGCGCGCCGGTTTGCAGGTATTCCATCGCGCGCAGCGATGCCTCATGCGCCTCTATGCTGGAACCGCCAACGCAGTCTTCGATGACGCGGCAGAAGTAGTCAGACTGGTGTCCGTCCACGAAAGTGTAGTGGACGCAGACATCTGTCAGCCCGCCGCACATCAGCAGGGTGTCTACGTTGAGGCCACGCAGAAGGATCTCAAAATCAGTGCCGAAGAACGCGGAATAGCGCCGTTTCGGGACGATATAGTCGGTGGGCCGATAGCCCATTTCTGCCTTGGCGATTGCGGTCTTGGGGTTGTCTTCGAGACAATGGATATCCTCATCCCCGTCCAACTCGCGTCCGAAATCAATCAGATCGGGGCGGTGCACCTCTTGGATGAAAATCACCGGGATGCCGGTGTCATGCGCTTTGTCGATGACTGCGCGCGCGGCCAGCATGCGGTCTTTGTAGCCCGGCATATTGTCGATGGAGCGCACGACGCTGTCATCAATGAAGGTGCTGGCCTGAATGTCGATGACAATCAGGGCCGGCTTACCTTCGATCAATGCGCGTTTGGGGGTGTTTGCGTTGGCCAATCAGTTGCCCCACGACACGCCGGTCAGGTCAACGGCGGCGGTGGGTTGGTTGACCCAGAGCCCGTTGATGTCGGCTTTGGCCACGGTGGCGACGGCCAGTTCAAAGAGGTATCCGTTCACGTAATCCTGTGAGATGATCGTTTGCGCTTGTGCCAACAGGTTGCTGCGTGCAGCAGGGTCTGTTGTTGCGTTGAGCGTTTCCATCAGCGCTTGGAAGTCTGGGTTGTCGTATTGAAAGTAATAGTCGGGGTTGGCGTAGATCCCGATATCCATCGGCTCGGTATGGCTGACGATGGACAGGCCAAAGTCCTTGTTTGTGAACACCTCTTCGATCCACTGCGCCCATTCGAGGTTCGTGATTTCGGTCTCAATCCCGACGGCGCGCAGTTGCGATGCGATAATTTCGCCACCGCGCCGTGCGTAGGAGGGGGTGGCAGTTTGAGCGTGGTGGTAAAGCCATCGGCAAAGCCTGCCTCGGCCAGCAATGCGCGGGCGAGGTCTGGGTCATGCGGCGAATTCCCCAGCAGATCGACGTAATCGGGGTTATGTGGTGCGAAATGCGTGCCGATGGGCGTGCCCAGCCCGAACATGGCACCGTCGATGATCGCTTGGCGGTCAATCGCATGGGCCACGGCCTTGCGTACGCGCACGTCATTGAAAGGCGGCATCATGTTGTTGGTGGACAGGATCGTTTCGCCTTCGGTATTGCCGACAAGGACTTGGAAACGCGGATCAGCCTCGAACTGTGGCAGGTTTTCGGGGGCGGGGAAGCCGATGAAAGCATCCACATCCTCGGCCATCACAGCGGCGAAGGCGGCTGTCGGGTCAGCGATGAAGCGGAACGTGGCACTGTCCAGTGCGGGCGCTGGCCCCCAGTAATCAGGATTGCGCGTCAGCTCCAACCGGTCGCCCTGCACCCAATCTGTGAAAGTGAACGGGCCGGTGCCGATAGGGTTAGAGGCGATGGTGTCGATGCTTTCAGGGGCCACGATGACCGCATCCCCCCACGCCATGTTGAACAGGAAGTTGCCGTTGGGCTGGTCCAGTGTGACCTGCACGGTCAGCGGGTCGATGACGGTGACATCAGTGATCCCGGCAAAGAGCCCCTTTTGGGCATTGGTGCTATCCTCGGCCCGTGCGCGATCAAGGCTGAATTTCACATCCTCGGCGTCCATCGTGGTGCCATCATGGAAGGTGACACCAGCGGCGAGGTTGAAGGTATATACCAACCCGTCGTCCGAGATATCCCAGCTTTGCGCCAGCCCCCGAATGATTGCGCCATCGGCGTCAAACCGGGTCAGCCCCTCGAACACATTGGCGTAAAGCACGCTGTCAATCGCCTGCGCGGCCCCGCCTGTGGGGTCAAGGTTCGGGGGTTCCAACTGGATCGCGACGGTGATGCTGTCTTGGGCCAGCGCGCCGGATGCGCAAAGAATGACGGCGGTGGATGCGGCGATTTTCTTGATATCAAGCATAGTCTTCCCCCTTTGACTGATAGCACTCTTGTCGCAACGTATCGTCAAATCAAGTGCTTCGCGCTGGAAAGGGTCGGTTTCGGCTGCTATCCCGCTGCCATCAAAGATGGAGCCAAACATGAGTGCCACCGCCAAGAAACGTGCCCCAATGCCCGATGATATCCGTGCAGCCAAGGGTGGCACACCGCTGGTCAGCCTGACCGCATACACCACGCCGATGGCGCAGATGATGGATGAACACTGCGACTTTGTGCTTGTCGGTGACAGCGTGGGGATGGTGCTGCATGGCTTGCCATCGACCCTTGGGGTGACGATGGAGATGATGATCTTGCATGGGCAGGCGGTCGCACGGGGACTGACCTCTGCAATGATGGTGATTGATATGCCCTTTGGGTCGTATGAGGAAAGTCGCGAACAGGCGTTTCGCAATGCTGCCCGGCTGATGTCTGAGACCGGGGCGGGTGCAGTGAAGCTGGAAGGCGGTGTCGCGATGGCCGATACGATTGCGTTTTTGGTCGCCCGCGGCATTCCGGTGATGGCCCATATCGGGCTGACGCCGCAGTCAATTAATACGCTTGGCGGCTATAAGGTGCAGGGCCGTGGTGCGGCGCGCGATGCGGCTTTGGCCGATGCGGATGCTGTGGCGCGGGCGGGGGCCTTTGCTGTGGTGTTGGAGAAGGTGCCGCAAACGCTGGCTGATGAGATCACCGCACGCGTTCCGATTCCGACGATTGGGATTGGGGCCAGTGCGGGGTGTGACGGGCAAATATTGGTCGTGGACGACATGCTGGGCCTGTTCACCGCGTTCAAAGCGAAGTTCGTGAAACGCTACGCCCATCTGGGCGACGATGGTGCGGCGGCTATTGCAGCCTATGCCGCTGACGTCCGCGCGCGTGTGTTTCCGGCGGAAGAGCATGTCTTTGCGGATGAGGCTCCATCAAAATGATCGCACCCATTGAACGAAGCTTGGCGGGGCTGCGCCAGCAGACAGCACTTTGGCGCAAAGCGGATGAGACCATCGGCGTTGTCCCTACCATGGGCGCTTTGCATCAGGGCCATTTGTCCTTGGCGCGCGCGGCGCGTGAAAAATGCGACCGGGTCATCGTGACGATCTTTGTGAACCCCAAGCAGTTTAACGATCCTGATGACCTTAAGAACTATCCGCGGACCGAAGAAGAGGATGCGCGCAAGCTTGAGTCGATTGGTGTGGACCTGATCTATGTGCCCGAGCCGGATCAGATTTATCCTGACGGTTTTGCCACCACTGTTTCGGTGTCCGGTCTGACCGATATGCTGTGCGGCGAAAGCCGCCCGGGGCATTTTGACGGGGTGGCGACAGTGGTCTCGAAGCTGTTCATCCAGACATCTGCTGATTATGCCTTCTTTGGTGAGAAGGACTATCAGCAATTGCAGATCGTGCGGCGGATGGCCCGCGATCTAGACTTGGCCGTCGAAGTTGTTGGGTGCCCGACAATCCGCGAAGAGGACGGGTTGGCGATGTCATCGCGCAACTTGCTCTTGTCAGACAGGTCGCGGGTCTATGCGCCGATCTTGGCCGAAGTGATGGAAGACATGCTGGGCAAACTGCGTGCTGGAGCAACGATGACTGACGTGTTGCCAGATGCCACCGCGCGGATCATGGCGGCTGGGTTCAACGACATCGACTATCTGGAATTGCGTGATGGTGGGGACTTATCGCTTTTGGATCAGGCAAAGCCAGACGCGCGTTTGTTCGCGGCCGCTTGGCTCGCGGGTGTGCGGCTGATTGATAATATCGCGGTGTAGGGCGGGTTTACCCCGAGGTGATAGATTTACCGGCGGCCACCGATCAGCGCAAATATCTGAAGTGGCTGGGTTGGCTGTCCATAACGTGTTAGGCTTTGCTGCATAGTATCGCTTGCGAAGAAGGACATATGGAATGATCGCTTACGTCACAGTTGGCACTGACGACATCGCGCGGGCCAAGCGGTTTTATGGGGCGTTTTTGTCCGCGCTCGGCTATGAGTTATCAGAGGGTCCCGAGGGTCTAAGTTATGTGTTACCGGTTGCGCCGGGGCAGTTGCCGGTCTTGCCCGATTTCTACGTGAAGCCGACCTTTGATGGCCGTCCTGCGTCGGCTGGGAACGGCGCTATGGTTGCGTTCGAGGCGCGCAATCAGAGACAGGTGCGCGATTTGCATGCTGCCGCAATTGCCGCTGGCGGTTCCGACGAGGGGCAGCCGGGGTTTCGGGCAAGTTATGGCCCGCGATTTTATGTGGGATATCTGCGCGACCCGCAAGGCAACAAGATTGCGCTGTTTTCCAGTAACCCCGATGAACCCGGACGCGACGGATAGGGGCAACCCGGACCGTTACAACGCTGGCAGCAAAATCCTCTTCAACGCCCCTGCCATGATCTGCGCGCTGTCGATCATGTCGTCGACGCCAACGTATTCGTCCGGCTTGTGCGCCAGTTCCAATATCCCCGGCCCGTAGGCGATGCAGTTCTTCAGCTTCCCGATCCGGTCGATGTGTTTTTGGTCGTAGGTGCCGGGGGAGGCCACGAATTCGGCGGGTTTGCCGAGCACCTTTTCGATTTCAGCTGCAACGGTTTGCACGACGGGCGCTGCGCGGTCGGTCATGCTGGGTAGCACCACGTTGATTTCGCGCATCTCATAATCGAACCGGTCGCGGTTTGCTTTGAGCCCTTCGAGGAGTGCGCGCACTTCGCCGCGCACATCGTCCACGTTTTCCTCTGCCAGAAAACGTCTGTCGATCACGATCCGGCAGCTATCCGGCACGCAATGCGCGGGCAGGCCGGTGTAATCATCAGCCTGTTCGGCTTGCCCGCCGTGGATCGAGTTGATGTTCATTGTTGAAGATCGCGCGCCTTCGGGCACCACGGGCATATCGGTTGTCCGGGCGGCCATTGCGGGGTAGAGCTTGTCTTCGAATTCGGTCAGCACGGCCCCCATATGCCGGACGGCGCAGTCGCCAAGGAACGGCATGGAGCCATGTGCGATTTCGCCAAAGGTTTCGATTTCCGCCCACCAGCCGCCCCGATGCCCGAGGCACACGCGGTCTTTGTTCAGCGGTTCGGGGATGATGACGTGTTGCACACGGGCAGGATCGAAATACCCCTTTTCTGCAAGGTAGGCGACGCCGCCATAGCCACCGGATTCC
Organism: Yoonia sp. JB2-21; assembly: GCF_055693545.1. Lineage (NCBI taxonomy): Bacteria > Pseudomonadati > Pseudomonadota > Alphaproteobacteria > Rhodobacterales > Paracoccaceae > Yoonia > Yoonia sp. JB2-21. Next base: position 1,642,993 of record NZ_JBVFUC010000001.1, on the reverse strand, counting down.
TCGTCCGCTGTGCCCGAGATTTCAATCGCTCCGCCGAAGTCTGGATGGGTGGCGACAAATGCCTCTGCCGCGATGATGGATGCGGCCAGCCCGCCCTTCATGTCGCAGGCCCCACGTCCGAAGATTTTGCCGTCGCTGAGCTCGCCGCCAAAGGGGTCTTTGGTCCAGCCGTGGCCAACCTCGACCACGTCGGTATGGCTGTTGAAGTGGACGCAATCGCCGGGCCGCGTACCCGAACGCCGCGCCACGATGTTCCAACGCGGATATTTGTCGCTGTCGCCAGGCGCGCCGCGCGCGCGTATCAGTTCGGTCTGAAACCCCGATTGACGCAGGCGCCGGTCAAGATATTCGCAGACCTCGCGGTAACAGTCGCCCGGTGGGTTCAGCGTGGGTATGCGGATCAGGTCCTGTGTCAGCGCGATCAGATCGTCGCGCCGGTCAGCGACCGCCTTTGCCAGTGGGTTTGGTGCATCCATTCCCCAACTATCGGCCAAGGATCAGGCGCCCGCAATAGGCTCGGGGTCAGGCCGGATCGGTTGTTGCAGCATCGAGGACAGGAAGCCGGTTGTAATTACCTGCACGCCCAGTGAGGCGCAAACAACGGATAGTGCCGCCGGGCGCACAATATCGCTGGCAACCATATCGCCAAAGCCGGTGGCACCCCAGCTGAAGACGCCTGCTAAAACCGCGATGAGTGCGACCAGCAGCAGGATCGCGCCCACAACACAGGCGTTGTCGACCGAGATTTTGCTGCGGAACCGTTCGTATCTGGCTGATGACGGCAGCAAATTGAAGCGGACCGCGAAGATGCGCGTGAGTACGTGGAAACAGACCATCTGAAATCCGGTGAGGATCAGCGCACTTGCCAGGATCATTGTGGCCACATCGAAGCTTACACCGCCAATGGTGACAGGTCCGAACATGAGCGCGCCAAAGCTGACCAGTCCGATCCCGAAAAGCGCAAGGCCGGGATAGTAGAACAACCAATAGGGCGCGAAGGTCAAAAGTAGTTTGAGGTGCAGCCAGCCATCCCGCCAGCTCCGCAGATGCGGGGGCCGTGATCGTCCGTCAGGTTTCAGCGTTGTTGGCACCTCGCGGATGTCGAGGCCAAAGAGCGTGGAGCGGATCACCATTTCGGACGCAAACTCCATGCCTGGTGTATTGAGATGCAAACCAAGAATGGCTTCGCGGTTAAAACCACGCAGGCCGCAGTGGAAATCGCCGATAGGGGTGCGGTAAAAGACCTGACCCACAGTCGAAAGAACCGGGTTGCCCAAATAGCGGTGCAGCGGCGGCATCGCGTTTTTCGCAATCCCACCCTTGAAGCGGTTGCCCATAACCAGATCAGCCCCGTCGCGCAGCTGTTCAACAAAGGGGTCAAGGTTCGAGAAATCATAAGAGTCGTCGCTGTCGCCCATGATCACGAACCGCCCCTTAGCGGCGTCGATCCCGGCACCCAGAGCGGCACCATAGCCTTTGATCGGCACATCGACGACCTGCGCGCCCAAGCCCTTTGCAATGTCTTGACTGCCGTCCGTAGACCCATTGTCCGCGATCAGAACTTCGCCATCCACACCAGAGCGCTCAAGATAGTCGAAAGCCTTTATAATACAGGTCTCTAGCGTCTCGGCCTCGTTTAGACAGGGCATCAGGATAGTGAGTTCAGTCATTGCATTTCGCTTGGATTAGACACGTTTCAGAAACGCTGGTAGCGGGCAAATGGGGCGCAATTCAGGCCGTGGTGAGCCCTCCCTTTGGCATGTCGCGACCTTTGTGCAACAGCTTTTTGTGGGCATTTGTCGCCCTATTTCAAACAATGTTGCCCTTTATGCGCCGATGCTAAGTCACGGCCAGATTGATCGAGGTTCTTCATCCTTATGCAAAGCCAAGCAGTTTTACGTTTGTTACTTGCGCACCCGTTCCGTGCCGCACTGGGGTTTTCCTTGCTGCTCGTCCTTGGGAAAGCCTTGGCTGATGGCATAATGATGCATGAGAATTTTGCCAAGAGAGGTAATGACGACATAATGCGCCTGTTGTCGGTGCGTGATTGGATCGGGGGACAGGGCTGGTACGATGTAACGCAGTATCGTCTGTTGCCGCCCGAGGGGGTGCCGCTGCATTGGTCCCGTTATATTGATCTGGGCATCGCGGCATTCATCGTACCGCTTTCGTGGTTCATGCCAATGGAAACAGCCGAGCTGATCGGTGCCGCGATCTGGCCAACTGTCATCCTTTTGCTGACGATTTTTTTGATTGGCTTTGGCACTCAGCGCATCTTTGGTAAGCTTCCGGCGTGTTTCGCGGTGCTCTGTGTCACGCTGTGGCCAGTGACGGCGGATTTGCATGCGGCACCGGGCAATCTTGATCACCACAATGTCCAACTCTTGATGATGGCCATTCTGGCCTTTGCTGTGATATGGCCCACCCGCCCCGTTGCCGCTGGCGTTATTGGCGGCATTGCCGCTGCTTTTTCACTCGCGATTGGGCTTGAGAGCTTGCCTTTCATTGTGGGTGCCGGTGTCGCCTTTTTTGTCCGTGCACATTTTGTTGCGACGCCGATGTCGCGCAAGCTTTTGGTCGTGTTTAGCGTCTCGCTTGGCATTGCATCGGTGCTGTTGATGATGGGCCAGACGGTGCCAAGTCGATGGGCCTTGCCGGTCTGTGATCAGCTTGGCGCACCGGCGCTGTCGTTGGTCGCGACTGCTGCTGTGGCCAGCGTTGTTCCTATCGTATTGCAGCGTTGGCTTCCTGCGACCGTCATGCAGGTGGGTGCAACGGTGGTCATGACAACTGTAGGTATTGTTCTGGCATGGCCGCTGTTGTCGGTATGTCTGGATGGACCTTACGGTGATCTTCCGATGGTGCTGCAGGACATCATCAGAGAACGTATCCCTGAGGCAAAAACCTTGCCGCTTTATATGCGGACCGAGTTGGTAACGGGTCTTATCTACAGCTTGCCCATCGTTGTATCTTTGTTTTTCGGTTTGTTAATCTGGGTGTCATCTCTACGGACAAAGTCTGAGCTGGAAGGGCGAAATCAGGCGCTAGGACTTTTGCTGATCCTGTGCATGTTTGGCTTTGCGATGATGTTCCTTCAGGTGCGCACCGTCATTATGGTTGCCGCGACTGTGCCAGTAATTGGCGGCATTGTTGTTGCACATTTCTTGACCGGTTATCTGCAGAACCGCGACCTGGGTCAGGGGCTGATGGCTATCGCAGTTGCGACCATTATCACGTCGCCCGTGCTTATACTGAGCCCTATTGCGCCCTTGATTATGAAGGACAGAAGCGAGGTTCTAACCTCATCCTTTGCTGCGGATTGCCGGAGCTACGCATCCTTGACGTCACTGAATGAGATCCCACCGGCTGTTGTACTGACCCAGAGCAAATTTGGCCCCGGGATGATTTGGGCAACCCATCATCAGGGGGTCGCCGCACCGTATCATCGCAGTGCAGCCTCACTCGGCAATGGTGTGCTGCCCTTCATGATGGAGAGTGCTGAGATGGCCGATTATGTTCGGAATTCTGGTGCGACCCATCTACTGCTTTGCCGTGGTTTTAACTATGACAGCGACTTTGTTGACGATCTTGCCAACGGCGGGTCTGCCGACTGGCTGCGCCAAGTTGCGCTGAGCGACGATGCACAGATGTTGTTTGAGGTCTTGCCGGAATGAGTATGAGCCAACAGGTTTTGCCGTTCCTGCGATTTTTGTTGGTGGGTGGCAGCTTTAGTTTAGGCTATGCGATCATCACGGCTGGATTGATCCGGTTTGCAGGTGCTCCGCCATTTCTGACAAGCGTGATCGTGTATCTGCTTTGCATTCCTGCCGCATTCTGGGCGCAAAAAGAATTGCTTTTCGGGCCGATCAGGCCGGACCGTCGGCCATGTTGATCTATGGTGCGACGCAGCTGGCAAGTCTGGCAGTGGTGTCCACGATCACAAGCCGGTTTGTGACTAAGAATTTTGTATTTGATACAGGCCTTTTCCTCGTGACAGCGGGTGCGGCTGCTGTCGTCAGCTATCTGATTTGTCGCTATGTGATCTTTAGGCCGCCGTCGGGGTCAGACGCGCGATAAAGTGCAACTTACGCCCGAACACCCAGCTCAGCGGTGCGGGATAAAGCGGGATCGCGGGCACAAATTCATCTGTGTCTAGCCCGGCTTTTGCAAACCAACCATCCCAGTCGCGACGTGGGGCATAGTTGTAGGGCAATACAACACCATGTGGTGCGTTGCCGACCCAGTCCATCGCCCGCAATGTCAGATGGTCGAGTTTGTTTTCGCTCAGGTGATCCTTGATGATGACCGCTTTGCGCGCGACGCGCGATGCTTCGCTGATCAGGATCTGTGGATCATCGGTGTGGTGCAGTACGTCGACGAATGTCACGACATCCACACTGTTGTCGTCCATCGGGATCGTTGTGCCATCGAAAAGCGTAACGGGAATATGGATCTTTTCGCGTTCCATGATGTCGATGCCTTGGACGGTCGTGCCGCTTTGCTGCTCACCAATCATCTTGGCGATTTGTCCGTCACCTGTGCCGACGTCCAGCATTTCAGACCCAGCAGGCAGCAGCGCGCCGATCTCTTCCACCAGAACGCGGACGCGGCGGTTGAACACCAGTTTCTCATGCACTTGGCCGACGGATTTCGTAAACATCTTTGGGTCTTTCGTACTGCTTGCCAAGCGTAAGGTGGGTCAACTTTGGATTAACGTAAAGGTTGATGCCGCAATATGCGGCGGTTTTGGCAGAACTATGGTGAATTGGCGTTGCATTTTAGACGGTGCTACCACTTATCTGGCAGGCGTTTACAAAGTGGATCAAAACGATGGCCTACCTTTTGGGTGTCGATACCGGCGGAACCTATACCGATGCCGTCATATTGGACGAAGCCGCAGATAAAGTTGTGGCCTCTGCCAAAGCGCTGACGTCCCGGCCTGATCTGGCCATGGGCGTGGGTGAAGCCATTGATGCCGCGATTGCCCAGGCAGCCGTTGATGTGACCGATATTGCGATGGTGTCGCTGTCGACCACATTGGCGACGAATGCACTTGTTGAGGATCAGGGCGGCCGCATCGCATTGGTCGCGATTGGCTTTGATGACGCCGACATGGGTCGCGCCGGGCTCACCGATGCCCTGCGCGGTGATCCGGTGATCCGGCTCTCTGGTGGCCACAATCATGCCGGAGGAGAGGTGCACCCGCTTGATCTGGACGCGCTGCGGGTGGCGCTGAAACAGATGGATGCAGGTGTGACAGGCTTTGCCGTCGCGGCCAGCTTTGCGACGCGAAACCCTGTCCATGAAGTTGCGGTTCGCGATCTGATCCGTCGCGTAACCGACAAACCTGTCAGCTGCTCGCATCAGTTGAGCCAAGCGCTGGGCGGGCCAAAGCGCGCTTTGACAGCGGTCTTGAACGCCCGCCTGATTGGGATGTTGGATCGCTTGATCAGCGCTTGCGAGGATCACCTCGTTCATGTCGGTATTGCGGCCCGGCTGATGGTTGTGCGCGGTGACGGGGCTTTGGTTTCGGCTGACATCGCACGTGACAAACCCATCGAGACTATCCTGAGCGGGCCAGCGGCCTCGATTGCCGGTGCAAGCTGGTTGACCGGCGAGACCGATGCTCTGGTTAGCGATATCGGCGGGACAACGACCGATGTCTGCCTGTTGCGCGATGGGCGCCCCAAGATTGACCCGCAAGGTGCGCGTGTCGGTCCGTTTCGGACAATGGTTGAGGCTGTTGCGATGCGCACAACGGGTCTTGGCGGCGACAGTGAGGTGCATGTTGTCGATGGTTTGGATGGCGGCATTCGGCTGGGACCCCGCCGACTGATGCCGATCTCGCTTGTCGCACATCATCATCCCGAATTGATCCATGCCACGTTGGACCGCGCATTGGCGCAGGATATCCCGGCAGCAGATGGCGGGCAGTTTGTGATCCCGCTTTGGGACCTTATCCCGCAGGGGTTGGATGCCCGCGAACGGACCATTGTTGATCGCCTGGCTAACGGTCCCACGCGTCTGGGGCATGCGGTACAGACCCGCATGGAAAACCCGGCACTGGGCCGGTTGGTGGCCCGGGGTCTTGTCATGCTGGCGGGCGTAACCCCCTCTGACGCGTCGCATGTCTTGGGGCTTGTGGGTGCTTGGGATGCTCAGGCCGCTGAGAAGGCACTGACGTTGTTTGCCCGTCGTCGCACTGGCGCAGGAAGCCGCCTTGCCGAAAACGGACCGGCATTGGCCCAGCAGATTATCCGGCAACTGACAGCGCAAACGGTGGATTGCCTCTTACAAGCCGGATTTGCCGAGGATGATCTGGATTGGGTGGACCTCGCCGCATTGGCGCAGCATCCGTTGAGCCTTGCCGGGTTGGATCGGCACAGTGGTGTTGTGCGCATGCAGATGGGGCTTGGCGTTCCGGTCATTGGGTTGGGTGCGTCTGCTGCGACGTACTATGGTGCCGTTGGGGATCGGCTTGGCACGCGAATGATCCTGCCCGAGCATGGTGGCGTGGCAAATGCGATTGGCGCAGTTGTGGGGCAGGTTCGGATGCAGGCGACCGGGACTGTGACAAGTGCCGGCGAAGGAGTGTTTGCTGTGCATTTGCCTGATGGTCCTAAGACTTTTGCTGATCAAGAACAGGCGCTTGGGACGTTGGAAGCCGCTCTGCGGCGCGAGGCCGAAGGATTGGTGCGGGCCTCTGGCGTTGAGGATATTCGGTTTGCTGTATCGCGCGATATTGCCGAAATCGACGTCGAAAACCGCGCTATGTTCGTTGAAGCGACCATTCGCGTCGAAGCCAGTGGCAGGCCCCGCATTGCGGTCTGACCTCGTCACTCAAATCATGCGCTTCGGCGCGGTAGGGGCTGTTGGCTTTGTTGTCGATGGCGGACTGCTGTGGCTGTTTTTGTCATTTGACATGTCGCCATTTGTGGCCCGCGCTTTTTCGTTCCCCTGTGCTGTCATCGTGACATGGGCGCTGAACCGGAACTGGACGTTCCGCACCGCAAGGCAGCGCAACCAAGGCCAGTTCCGCCGGTACTTTGGCGTGCAGATCGCCGGAAATCTGACCAATTATGCCGTTTATTCCGCTATCGTTTTGGTGTTCGGGATTGCGAGCGTGACCGTCTTTGCTGCCTTTGCCATAGGGTCATTTGCGGGCTCATGTCTGAATTTTCTGGGTGCCCGTTTCTTTGCGTTCCGGTGATTGTGTCAAAGAGTGCTGTCGCTCTCACATTCTTGTCAGGTTGATTGCGTCACCCGGTCGCATCGTCCAAAAGGGCCGCAGCTTTGGAAAGACTTGAATGCTCGACCGTCACGCCCGCCAACTGATTGACCCGCCATTGAACCAAATTGGTGCCGGTCTGGCTGCGCGTGGGTTTACGGCCGATGGCGTTACGCTCATTGGTCTGGGCTTGGGTCTGTTTGCTGCCCTGTTGATCGCAATCGGTGCGCCCGGATGGGCGCTCGTCCCGCTTTTGGCCAGTCGTTTGGCGGATGGTCTGGACGGCGCGGTGGCCCGCGCCACGCAGAAAACGGATTTTGGCGGCTATCTGGATATCGCCGTCGATTTTCTGTTCTACGGCGCAATCCCAATGGCGTTTGTGATCTATGATCCTGCGACCAATGGGGCGGCGGGAGCGTTTTTGCTGGCCTCGTTCTATTTCAATGGCACCAGCTTTTTGGGTTATGCCATCCTTGCCGAGAAGCACGGACATAAGACCTACGCCCAGGGCCAAAAGTCGCTCTATTACTCCAACGGCATACTGGAAGGGACCGAGACCATCGTGTTCTTTGTGGTGCTTTGCCTGTTGCCTGCCTATTTCTCTCCGCTGGCTTGGGTGTTTGGTACCCTTTGCTTTGCAACTGCCACGCTGCGGATTTATGCCGCCAAACAAATCTACACGCACTAAAGGACACGATCTATGAAACATCTTGCCGTATTGGCTGCACTTTTGGCCCCGGTGCCAGCATTGGCCGACATTGACCCCGCAAACTGGGAGGCCGTGAAAGCCGAGGCCGAAGGCCAGACCGTGTTTTGGAATGCCTGGGGAGGATCCACGACAACCAATGACTTTATCGCATGGGTTGGTGATCGTGTGATGGAAGACTACGGCGTGACGTTAGAGCATGTGAAGCTGACCGATACCGCGGATGCTGTGACCCGTGTTCTGTCTGAAAAGCAGGCGGGTGAAGACGATGACGGTGCCATCGACATGATCTGGATTAACGGCGCGAACTTTGCCGCGATGAAAGAGGCTGATCTGCTGTTTGGTCCTTATGCCGAACAACTGCCGAACTGGGCGATTGTCGATAGCGAAGGTAAGTCGGTTCAGACAGATTTCACCGTGCCGACCGAAGGGTATGAGAGCCCTTGGGCGATGGCGCAGGTCGTCTTTGTCCATGACACCGAAGATATGCCAGACCGCCTTGGGTCCATGCAGGCCCTGTTGGAATGGACCGCCGCGAACCCCGGTCGTTTCAGCTATCCTCAGCCGCCCGATTTCTTGGGTACCACGTTCTTGAAGCAGGTGTTGGTTGATATCCTGCCTGACACCGCTGTTCTGGCCGCGCCCGCGACCGACGAAAACTATGATGCGGTGACGGCGCCCTTGTGGGCCTATCTTGATGAGCTGACCCCGAACCTCTGGCGCGAGGGCAAGGCCTATCCTGCGACCGGTACGGCCATGTTCCCGCTGATCGCGGATGGTGAACTTGATCTGTCGATTTCATTTAGCCCCGGTGCCGCCTCAACAGCGATTGCCAACAGTGAATTGCCACCGTCCGTGCGCACATTCGTGTTGGACAAAGGCACAATCGGGAACGCATCTTTTGTGGCCGTCCCTTACAATTCTGGTTCAAAGGCCGGTGCGATGGTTGTTGCCAACTTCCTGATGTCCGCCGAGGCACAAGCCCGCGCGCAGGACCCAGCGATTTTGGGCTATGGCACGGTATTGAATATGGATGCGCTTCCCGCCGAAGATCGTGCCTTGTTTGATGCGCTGGACCTTGGCGTGGCGACGTTGACACCAGCGGAACTGGGCACTGTTCAGGCAGAGCCACACCCAAGCTGGATGGTCCGCATCGCTGACGACTGGATGACCCGCTACGGTGTATCGCAGTAACGGCAATGCCCGTCCCGGACGCGTGCCGGGACGGGGCACCACATGACCCGCCGTTTTCCCCCACTTTTGCCAATTCTGACTTTGCTCGCGATGCTAGGCCCGGTCATCGCCGGTCTGTGGGGCACGATCATGCCCGCCTTTGGTCATCTGCCAGCCGCCGGACTAACGGGCCCGTCGCTGGACCCCTTTCGCGATCTGTTTGAGTGGGCTGGCCTGCCGCGCGCGATGTTTTTGTCGGTCTCGACTGGTTTGCTTGCCACCACCATTTCGCTGGCCATCGTCATGCTGGTCACGGCGGGTTGGTCCGGCACCCGGCCCTTTCGTGCGTTAGAGCGCTTGCTGTCCCCGCTCTTGTCGGTCCCGCATGCCGCCGCCGCCTTTGGCCTTGCGTTTTTAATCGCGCCGTCCGGTTGGTTGTCGCGGTTGATGTCGCCGGGTGTGACGGGGTGGGACCGCCCCCTGATCTGCTGATCGTCCAAGACACATGGGGTCTGACGATGACCGCCGGGCTGATTGTGAAGGAAGTGCCGTTCCTGTTGCTGATCACGCTTGCGGCACTGGGGCAAGCGGATGCGCAGCGCAGCGTGACCATTTCGCAAGCGTTGGGCTATGGGCGGGTGACCGGCTGGCTCAAGACCGTTTTCCCGCGGGTCTATGCCCAGATCAGACCACCGATTTATGTGGTCTTGGCTTACTCTATGTCAGTCGTTGATGTGGCCGTTATTTTGGGACCAAACACGCCACCTTCGCTATCGGTGCAGATCGTCAAATGGATGTCTGATCCGGACCTTGCCATGCGACTTGAGGGGGCAGCGGGCGCTTTGGTGCAGTTGGCTTTGGTCATTGGTGCATTGGTCTTTTGGCGGATCGGCGAGACGGTGATCGGATGGCTGGGCCGGAGATGGATCGCGTCGGGCGCACGGGGCAGCTTGGACCCTGTTGTAGCGCAACTTGCCTTGTTTGCAGGGGCTGCGTCGGCCTTGGCCGTGTTGCTGGGGCTGGTTGTTCTGGTGATCTGGTCCTTTGCCGGTTTTTGGGGGTTTCCCGATGCTTTCCCAGATCAATTCACGTTCCGCAACTGGATGCGCTTTGGCCCCGGCACGCTGGAGGCGTTGGGCGAAACGGCCCTGATTGCGATTACGGTTGCGATGGTGGCCTTGATCCTGACCATTGGCTGTCTGGAGGCAGAATACCGCTTTGGCCTGTCGTTCAGCCAACGCGCGGTCTGGTTGCTTTATCTGCCGTTGCTGATCCCGCAAACGGCATTCCTGCCGGGTTTACAGACACTGATGTTGAACCTTGGTGCGGACGTTGGGCGTTTGCCTGTGATGTTGGCGCATCTGGTGTTTGTGCTGCCCTATGTATTCTTGTCGCTCGCAGACCCGTTTCGGGCATGGGACGCACGTATGGGCACAATTGCCACGGCCCTACGTGCAAGCCCCAATGGTGTGCTGTGGCGGGTACGCCTGCCAATGTTGCTGCGGCCCATTCTGACGGCATTGGCGGTTGGCCTTGCGGTGTCGGTCGGGCAGTATCTTGCGACGTTGTTGATTGGTGGTGGCCGGGTCGCGACCCTGACAACCGAGGCGGTGGCGTTGGCCTCTGGCGGGGATCGGCGGGCGATCGCAGTCTATGGATTAATGCAAACAGGGGCGGCACTGGTGCCCTTTGCGCTGGCGCTGCTGCTGCCTGCCTTGGTCTGGCGCAACAGAAGGGGACTACGGTATGCATGAGGGTCTATCTCTGCGGGATGTGGCAATCACGAAGGGTGGCGCACCGCTCTTGTCGGTCACGCATGATATTGGCCCGGGCGAGGTTTTGACCGTCATGGGACCATCCGGCGTGGGTAAATCAACTTTGCTTGCCTTTATCACCGGCACGCTCGCCCCTGATTTTCGCGCGACAGGCGAGGTTTGGCTGGATGGGCATGAGATCACCCATGCGGCCCCGCATCAGCGGCGCGTTGGTATTCTGTTTCAGGACGACCTGTTGTTTCCGCACCTGTCGGTCGGCGCCAATCTCGCGTTCGGATTGCAGCCGGGGGGATCGTCTGCGGAACGGCAAGACAAGATTGCCGAAGCGCTGGAAGAGGTTGGTCTGGGCGGTTTTGCAGACCGTGATCCGGCGACCCTGTCAGGGGGCAAAAGGCGCGGGTGGCCCTGATGCGGATGTTGCTGTCAGAACCATGTGGGTTGTTGCTGGACGAACCTTTTTCGCGACTGGATGCAGCGCTGCGGGCACAAGTGCGGGAGATGGTGTTCGATCGCGCGCGGGCGCGGGCGTTGCCGGTCTTGATGGTGACGCATGATGCGGAAGACGCGCAGGCGGCCGGTGGGGTGATTGTGACGTTGGGTGGGTGAATGAAGGGTGGTTAGGCGTATCAGTTCAGCCTCCCCTCCTTCACGGTCAATACATTGGGCGCGACAACAATTTCGCAGTTGTCAGAACAGAACTTGCTTGGCGCGGCGTACCGAGAAACCACCGCCGTCTTGATTGAAACAAGTGATACCGGCCCGCGCCGATTTGCATTCAACATTTCCCAAAGACACAGAAGCACCGTATGGCAACACTGGACCATCGGGTTGGAAATACGCATCACTTCAACAACTACGCTGACCCTCTCCTGTACCAAGCACATAGAAGCGGTTGCCCCAATCTGCATCACAACCTGAGGGTGGTTCGGAGAAACTCGGTTCTGCCTCGTTGATATGGCATTCGGCAGAGGCTTCACCAGCGATCTCGGATAAGGCACATTGGATATTGCCGGATGGTGACTGAAAAGAGAACTGATCGGCTATCGCAGGGGCCGCAATGGCCAAAGAAAGGCCTGTTATTAGCGTTCGCATGGCAACCTCATTCTGGGAAAGTGACGGCGTGAAAATATCTACATGGCGACGATGTTACCCGCTTTCGTACCAAAGGAAAACGCAACTAGATCGCCGCTCTGCCAGAGAGACTATTCATCAAAGTGCTGTGCGTCATTATGAAGCCGAAAGTCCTTTGCGGTGCTGCTTTCGAAGCATCGGTGCCGAAGCGAATACTACCCCTGCCAATCCTTTCTCCTCGGCACCCGCATAGCCAGCATCGGCTTGATCAGAGGTGACCGAAACCTGTCGAGATCAAGCGCCTCATGCACCCCTGTCACCACTTCCCCATCGATCTGCGTCTGCACGGCAGAGCGTGAATAAAACGGCGCGTCCAGCATGTTCAGCACTTGCTTGGGCATCACGCCGGGATCGGCGCGGGTTTCGCGCATGACTTGCCAGAGGGATCGTTTGAAACGGGTGCGCGGAGGGGCGTCAACGGCCTGCGCATTGCCCGCCCCGTCGAAGGCAATCGCGGTGTCCAGCGTTGTGCCATCCCGCCGTACCGCATCGTAGATGCAGGTGGCCCCCGCTTTCGTAGGATAGCGCCCCCATGTCCAGAACCTGAAGTCTTCTTCCAGCGACCGGGTTCCAAAGTTGCTGTCGAAATAGCCGTGGCCGGACCATTGCCAGCCCTTGGCCTCCAAGTCGACCTTAATGTCGGATGAGGGCGCGAAGGGCCGCCAGATATGTGCGCCGTCTGGTGTGAGGGGGAGTTCGACGTTTGTCATCGCGTGGGGTGTGATCGTGATCTGCCCGCGCACCCGGCTGATCAGCGGTGGGCTGCTGATCTCGTTGATGTCGATCACCAACTCGTTGCCATTCCAATGCATGGATGACGGGCCGACCTGAAAGGTGTCAGGCGTTGTTTGCAATGCCGCGCGACCCCGGTCCGTCATCGTAAAACGTCCGCCGGGTCCGTAGGTCGCCACATTGATGCAGCAGTGATTGGCCGGGTCCTTGCGCCCTGACCATGCGTACCACGGTGAAAACACCGATCCGATAAACCCTATGACAGAGACCGCTTTCGTCCCGCAGTCGCTGATCCCGTCAATGTACCACCAGGCGTAGCCATTGGGCGGGACGTCAAGGTGGAAGCATGGTCCGTCATGATCGCCGCGGCCGCGTGCGCTGCGGAGAGCGTCGCCATCGGCACCCCCGCCCCCGGATGTGCCCCGCCCCCGCACAGGTAGAGCCCCGGCACCTTCGTCCGCGCCGTTGGGCGTTTGAAGGCCGCCATCAGGCCGTGCGGGCTCTGCCCGTAAAGGGAACCGTGGCTGGCGGGAAACAGCTGGTTGAACCCCTGCGGTGTCGTCAGTGTGTCCGGTCCCGGTGTGGGGCTGAACTGTAGGCCGAAGTCCCGAAACCGGTTGAATACTTGTGTCTGACATAGCGGTTTTTCCTTGGTCTGGTCGCGCGGAATAGGCGGGCCGTTCATGATGATCTCGAACCGTTGCAGTGCATCGGGCGCCACCTGCCCGTGATCTTGGGCGCACAGGTAGAGTGTTGCGTCCGTCGGCATCTCGCCTTTGGCCAGCGCTGCGAACTCCGCCTTGGGGTCATGCCCGAAAAAGACGGTGTGGTGGGCAAGGTCCACGCCATCGGGCTTTGCTGCGAAGGCGTGGACATAGGCGGACAGGCTGCGCGTTGCGGTGTCCTTGGCACTGACCGCCGGTTGCACGCTTTGCCCCAGATTGCCGGTGGCGATGGCCCGTGGGTCACCGTTGAAAAGCACCATATCGGCGGGAAAATGCCCGTCGTCGGTTTGGACCCCGCTGATCCGCCCGTTTTGTTGGGTGATCCGCGTGGCTGTGGTGTTGTCGCGAAAGCTTGCACCGCGTGCTGTCGCAAGCCCTGCGATTGTCTGTGCGACCTGATGCATGCCGCCTTTGACAGACCAGACGCCTTGCGCCTCGGCCTGCCAGATCAGCGACAGAATGGCTGGTGACGCATAGGGCGAGCCGCCGACATATGTTGCGTAGCGCCCGAACAATTGCGCGAGCCTTGGATCGCTGAAAGATCGCCGCAACAGGCCCGCCAGCGTCAGGTGGGGTGCCATTGCGGGAATGAGGCCGGGTTGCCGCAGAACGGTTTTCGTGACTGCCATTTGGCTTGGCTCGGGCGTGCGCATCATTGGGCCGTCAAAGGCGTTGAACAGGCGTTTGGCGCGGGCCGAGAATGCCGCGAATTCGCGTCCTGCTTTGGTCCCGAAGGTCGCCTTAACATTGGCGAGGCTTTGTGCTGGATCCGCATCCAGATCCAGTTTCGCCCCATCGTCCCAGTAGTGCCGGGCGAGTGTTTTCAGCGGCAAAAGGGTCAGGTGATCGCCAAGGGTTTCACCCACATCGTTGAACAGATCGTCAAAGACAGGTCGCATCGTTAGTACGGTCGGCCCTGCGTCCACGGGCCCCGCATCAGATGGCATCGTGCGCATTTTGCCGCCCGGTGCGGCGTGCATGTCCAGCACGGTGACATCGCAGCCTTGGTGGCTCAGCCGCAGCGCTGCTGACAGGCCACCGATCCCGGCACCAACCACCACGATTTTGGGTGAAACAACCGTCATCCAATTCCGAGTCATTTGTTACGTTTGATTTACATTGACATATGTAAACTAAAATAGACACTATAGATTGCAAAGGAGACGCGCATGAGAATCTCGCAGCGTATTGATGCGACCATGGCCCAAGCGATCACGGCGGGTCAGGGTGGCGTGGCCCCGGCCAAGCTGGCGGCGGCGTTGGAATATGCCGTGACCCCCGGTGGCGCGCGTATCCGTCCGACGATCCTGACGTCTGTGGCGATGGCCTGCGGCGATGACCGGCCAGAGCTGACGGATGCGGCTGGTGTCGCCCTTGAGGTGATCCACTGCGCGAGCCTCGTGCATGATGACCTGCCTTGCTTTGATGACGCAGATATGCGGCGCGGCAAGCCTGCCTTGCATCGTGCCTATTCAGAGCCTTTGGCGGTGCTGACGGGTGATAGCCTGATCATCATGGGCTTCCAGATTTTGGCCCGTGCAGCGGGCGATGCGCCGGACCGTGCTTTGAAGTTGATTGATATTCTGGGCACCCGAACGGGCATGCCTTTTGGCATTTGTGCCGGACAGGGCTGGGAAAGCGAGGATCAGATTGATCTGTCCGCCTATCATCAGGCCAAGACGGGTGCTTTGTTCATCGCCGCCACCCAAATGGGTGCCGTCGCGGCGGGCCAAGAGGCGGAGCCTTGGGAAGAACTAGGCGCGCGCATTGGTGAGGCGTTTCAGGTTGCCGACGATCTGCGCGATGCGCTGTGTGACGAGGCGACATTGGGTAAACCTGCGGGTCAGGATGATCTGCACGGGCGGCCCAATGCCGTTGCGGCCTACGGTGTGCAGGGGGCGATCCAGCGCTTTGATGACATCCTGGGCGGCGCGATTTCATCCATTCCGGCTTGCCCCGGTGAGGCTGCTTTGGCGCAGATGGTCCGCGCCTACGCGGATAAGTTGGTGCCTGCTGGCGCGCGCGGCAGGCCGACCGTTCCTGGCGAATAAATGACGGATGTCGACCTGTCCCTTCGTCAGCCTGCGCTGCCGCGTGGGGCGGCAAAGCGGTCTGGTCGTTTGACGCGCCTTGTGGCATCGCGTGGTTTTCAGAAATGGGCTGCGCGCTTTCCGCTGACCCGCCGCATTGTCCGGTCCGAAGGTGAGGCAATGTTCGATCTGGTCGCGGGGTTCTGCCACAGTCAAATCTTGCAGGCCTTCGTGCGGCTGAAACTGCCGCAAATTCTGCTGGATCAGGAAATGACCAGTCACGCCTTGGCCAACGAGGTTGATATTCCGAAGGATCGGATGCCGGTTCTTATGGCGGGGGCTGCGTCAATTGGGTTGGTCAAACGTCGCAAGTCCGGGCGCTATGCGCTGACCACACGTGGTGCAGCGCTAGCCGGTGTGCCGGGTCTGGCGGGGATGATTGACCACCATGATGTGCTGTATCTTGATCTGGCCGATCCTGTCGCCTTTTTCAAAGGTGAGGTTGAGACTGAGTTGGCCGAATTTTGGCCCTATGTCTTTGGCGCAAGTGGCGCGACTGATCCGCGTACCACAGCAACCTATTCCCAGTTGATGGCGGATAGTCAGGTGCTGGTGGCCGAGGATACGCTGGCCACCGTGTCGCTGTCTGGCTGCAAAAAGATTTTGGATGTGGGCGGTGGAACGGGCGCGTTTTTGACCGCCGTTGGCACGGCTTACCCTGATCTGGATATGACTCTGTTTGATTTGCCTACCGTTGCCCCGGGCGCGATGCAGCGCTTTGAGGATGCCGGATTGTCTGGGCGGGCAGAAATTGTTCCCGGCTCTTTTCGCGATGATCCATTGCCGCGTGGCGCTGATGCCATCAGTCTGGTGCGCGTGCTCTATGATCATGCCGATGAAACTGTCATCGCCCTGCTGAAAGCGGCGTTCGAGGCTTTGCCCGCAGGCGGCCGCGTCGTGATATCAGAGCCGATGACAGGCGGGGACAAACCGCAACGGGCAGGTGACGCCTATTTCGCGCTTTACTGTATGGCGATGCGCACAGGGACGGCCCGATCGCAGGCGCAGATCGCTGCCCTCTTGGCGCAAGCTGGCTTTGCGCAAATCCTGACGCCTAAAGCCCTGCGTCCCTTTATTACATCGGTTGTGACGGGTGTAAGGGAAAGTTGACACTTTAGGTGTCTAAATTAATTGACAGTACTGCATGTAAGGCTAAACTAAGGCAGGACAGAGTGTCGCAGTTTGTATTTAGCAAAAATCGCGACATGAGGGAGAAAACGTTGGAAACAAAGGCAGTTATCCTATCGGCGCCTGGTAAACTGGCGCTTGATCAGGTGGGAATCGTTCCACCTGCGTCGGATGATATCGTCGTTGCGATCAAGCATTCGGGCATTTCCACCGGAACTGAAAAGCTGTTCTGGACGGGTGAGATGCCGCCATTCCCCGGAATGGGCTATCCCCTGATCCCCGGATATGAAGCCGCTGGCGAAGTCGTCGAAGCGGGTGCTGACAGCGGCTATCGCGTCGGCGAACATGTGTTTGTGCCCGGTGCCAGTTGCTATGAAGGCGCGCACGGTTTGTTTGGTGCTGCCGCCGAAACGATTGTGACCAAGGCCGCACGGGTGACCCGTGTTGATCGTGGCTTGGGTGCCGCCGGCGCTTTGCTTGCGTTGGCCGCTACTGCGCGTCACGCGATGGCGGGTCCGAACAAGGCCGTTCCTGATTTGATCATTGGTCACGGTGTTCTGGGCCGCTTGCTGGCCCGCCTGACTATCGCGTCTGGCGCACCTGCACCGACTGTTTGGGAAGTTGACCCAGTCCGCATGGATGGCGCTGTCGGCTATGAAGTCACAACGCCAGAATTGGACGAACGTCGCGACTATAAATCAGTCTACGACGCATCTGGCCGTGGTGATCTGTTGAATGACATGATCGGTCGCATCGCCAAAGGAGGCGAAATTGTCCTTGCCGGTTTCTACACCGCACCGCTGCAATTCGCCTTTCCGCCCGCTTTCATGAAAGAGGCCCGGTTCCGCATCAGCGCGGAATGGGCGCCCGACGACATGGTGGCCACCAAAGCGCTGGTTGAAGCTGGCGTTCTGGAATTGGCCGATCTGATCACACACCAACAACCCGCCGCACTCGCCAGCGGCGCATACCAGACCGCGTTCACCGATCCCGCGTGTCTGAAAATGATCTTGAATTGGGGAACTGCATGAAAGATGAAATTCCAAACCTGAAGGATTTCGACCAGCGCCTGCGCGATGAGGCGAACGAAGAGCCTAATCTGGAAGTGCCGCAGGGTGAGCCGACCTCAAAACCCAGATCATTGCGATCTATGGCAAGGGCGGCATTGGTAAATCATTCACGCTCGCCAACCTCAGCCATATGATGGCCGAGATGGGCAAGCGCGTGCTGTTGATTGGCTGTGATCCCAAGTCTGACACCACAAGCCTGCTGTTTGGCGGCAAGGCCTGCCCGACGATTATTGAGACATCAGCAAAGAAAAAGCTGTCGGGTGAAGAAGTTGCTATCGGCGATGTCTGCTTCAAGCGCGGCGGTGTCTTTGCAATGGAGCTTGGTGGCCCAGAAGTGGGCCGTGGCTGTGGTGGTCGTGGGATCATTCACGGGTTTGAATTGCTTGAAAAACTGGGGTTCCACGATTGGGACTTTGACTATGTGTTGCTCGACTTTTTGGGCGACGTGGTTTGCGGCGGCTTCGGCCTGCCGATCGCGCGCGATATGGCGCAGAAAGTGATTTTGGTGGGATCGAATGACCTGCAGTCCTTATATGTTGCTAACAATGTCTGTTCAGCAGTCGAATACTTCCGCAAGCTTGGAGGTAATGTTGGGGTGGCCGGGCTTGTTATCAACAAGGACGACGGGACCGGAGAAGCCCAAGCTTTCGCCGAGGCAGTTAACATTCCAGTCCTTGCTGCGATTCCACAAGACGACGACCTGAGAAAGAAATCCGCAAACTATCAGATCGTTGGCACAAACGAGAGCCAGTGGGGCCCGATGTTTGAAGGTCTGGCCGAGGCTGTGGGCGTGGCCCCGCCTGTGCGCCCGGTGCCGTTGGATCAAGATGGTCTGCTGGGTCTGTTCGATGCCAAAGATACCGGCGGCGACTATCAACTGGTCCCCGCCACGGATGTCGATATGCGCGGCAAGAATGCCAAGCCGAAAGAAAGCCTGGAGGTCATCTACGATGACGCATGAGGCTGATACCCAAGGCTATGAAGTTGGCTATGATGATGCTGGACAAGTCCAGATCATCGAGGGTGTTGCGCGTGAAGAAACCTCTGAAACGCTGGACGCTGGCACGCAGGCGACTGCCCTAGAGGGCGGTTGCACGGCCAGTGCCGGTTCAATGGAAGCAGCGGCCCGTGCGGCTGGCAAATCTGAAATTTTGGATCAATATGCGAAGGACTATCCGCAAGGCCCCCATGATCAACCGCAGAGCATGTGCCCTGCCTTCGGGTCTTTGCGTGTAGGCCTTCGGATGAAACGTGTGGCCACGGTGCTGTCCGGCTCTGCCTGTTGCGTCTACGGCCTCACGTTCGTGTCACATTTCTATGGCGCGCGCCGGTCGGTTGGCTATGTGCCGTTCAATTCTGAGACATTGGTGACAGGTAAACTGTTCGAGGACATTCGCGAGAGTGTGCATGATATGGCGGATCCTGACCGCTATGACGCGATTGTCGTGACCAACCTTTGCGTGCCCACAGCATCCGGTGTGCCGCTGCGGTTACTGCCCAAAGAGATCAACGGCGTGCGGATCGTGGGCATTGATGTGCCCGGATTTGGTATTCCGACCCATGCCGAGGCCAAGGACGTCTTGGCCGGTGCGATGCTGGCCTATGCCCGTGAAGAGATTAAGGCTGGTCCTGTTTCCCGTCCCGTTGGTGGCAAGTCTGATCGTCCGACCGTTGCGCTATTGGGTGAGATGTTCCCGGCTGATCCAATGATGATTGGCGCGATGCTGGCCCCGATGGGCCTCGCCGCTGGTCCGGTTGTGCCGACACGTGAGTGGCGCGAACTATACGCGGCATTGGATTGCGGTGTCGCTGCGGCGATCCACCCGTTCTACACCTCTGCCATCCGTGAATTCCAGGGTGCTGGTCGCAAGATTGTGGGCTCTGCCCCTGTTGGCCATGATGGGACCGCCGATTGGCTGGCCGCCATTGGTGATGCTTACAATGTAAAACCTGACCAGATTGCAGAAGCGCAAAACCGCTTCCTTCCCGCGATTAAGGGTGCGTTGGCCGGATCAAAGATTGACGGCACGATCACTCTGTCCGGTTATGAAGGGTCTGAGCTTTTGGTGGCCCGGTTGCTGATCGAAAGTGGTGCTGACGTCCCTTACGTTGGAACGGCTTGCCCCAAGACCGAATGGTCGCACCCTGACGCTGAATGGCTGGCCGCGCGCGGTGTAAAGGTCGTCTATCGCGCCTCGCTGGAAGATGATTTGGCCGCTGTGGACGCGATCAAGCCTGATTTGGCAATTGGTACCACTCCGGTTGTGCAACACGCAAAAGAGCACGGCATTCCGTCGCTTTACTTTACCAATTTGATTTCTGCGCGGCCACTCATGGGCCCGGCGGGTGCTGGCTCGCTGGCCCAGGTCGTGAATGCGGCGATTGCGGGCAAGGAAAAGATGGACACGATGCGCGCGTTCTTTGAGGGCGTCGGCCGCGAAGATACTGCCGGTGTCTGGGAAGGCGCGCCGAACTTGCGCCCGGATTTCCGGGCTCAGCATCAAAAGAAACTGGACAAGATGGCACGCGCTGCCAAGGCGGAGCAGATGATATGATGCTGTGCTTTGTTGCAATTCTGCCGGGCGGGCCCGCCCGCCCACCTCTTCGGGGCGCTGCCCCGGACCCCGAGGTATTTTCGAACATGAGAAGGGATTTGGCGCATGCTGATTACCGATCATGATCGCGCGGGCGGATATTGGGGTGCAGTCTATGCCTTCTGTGCCGTTAAAGGCTTGCAAGTTGTTATTGATGGCCCGGTGGGTTGTGAAAACCTGCCTGTGACGTCCGTTTTGCACTACACCGACGGATTGCCGCCGCATGAGTTGCCGATTGTGGTGACTGGCCTTGCCGAAACCGAGATGGGTGAAGGTACTGAAGAGGCGATGAAGCGGGCGTGGGAAACGCTTGATCCTGCTTTGCCTGCCGTTGTTGTGACGGGTTCCATTGCCGAGATGATTGGCGGTGGCGTCACCCCGCAGGGCACCAATATTCAGCGTTTTTTGCCACGGACCATTGATGAGGATCAGTGGGAATGCGCAGACCGCGCGATGACTTGGATCTTTACGGAATTTGGCATGACCAAAGGCCGGATGCCGCCCGAGAAAAAGCGCGAAGAAGATGCCAAGCCTCGCGTGAATATCCTTGGGCCGATGTACGGGGCGTTCAACATGCCGTCCGATCTGGCTGAGATCCGCCGCTTGGTTGAAGGCATCGGAGCTGAGATCAACATGGTTATGCCTTTGGGTGCCCATGTTGCCGAGATGCGCAATCTGGTGAATGCCGATGTGAACGTCACAATGTATCGCGAGTTTGGGCGCGGTCTGTGTGAGGTGCTGGGCAAGCCCTATCTGCAAGCACCCTTTGGCATTGATTCCACAACGAAGTTCTTGCGCAAGCTGGGTGAATTGACGGGTCTCGACCCGGAGCCGTTTATTGAGCGCGAGAAGCATTCGACCATCAAGCCCGTCTGGGATTTGTGGCGGTCGGTGACGCAGGATTTCTTTGCCACGGCTGAATTCGCAATTGTCGCCAATGAGACCTATGCCCGCGGAGTGCGCCACTATCTTGAGGGTGATCTGGGTTTCCCTTGTGCCTTCGCTGTCGCCCGGTGCCGTGGCAAGAAAACCAACAATGATGAAGTGCGCAGCTTGATGCACACCAAGCGCCCTTTGATTGTTTTGGGTTCGATCAACGAGAAAATGTATATGGCTGAGATGAAGGCGGGGCATGGCCCGTCGCCAGTATTCATTCCCGCCAGCTTCCCGGGTGCCGCGATCCGCCGTGCCACGGGCACGCCCTTTATGGGCTACGCCGGTGCGACTTATCTGTTGCAAGAGGTCTGCAATGGTCTGTTTGACGCGCTGTTCCATATCCTGCCCTTGGGCAGTGAGATGGATGAAACCGACGCAACCCTGACACCGCTGCGCCGTGATTTCCCTTGGGATCCTGATGCGCAAGCCAAACTGGATGAGATCGTGGCAACGCACCCGATCCTGACACGAATTTCTGCCGCCAAAACGCTGCGTGATGCAGCCGAGCGCGCAGCCCTCGACGCCGGCAACGACCGGGTTGTTCTTGAGACCGTCGAGACACTGCAACCATCCTCGGGAGGACGGACATGACAGACTTTACAACAGACGCCCCAACAAACGTTACGGGGCTACGCTCACGGACAGCACCGCCAAAACGCGAATACTACGCCTATTTCGGGCTGATCTTTCTGGCCACGCTGCCGCTTTGCATCCTGACTTGGGTGTTGTCAGCAGCACGCCAGATGGAAATGCCAGCCAAGGGCCCGTTCGCCAAGGCTTGGACGCAGGCCCGCATCATTACGCCGCAGATCTTCAGCGCTTGATCTACAGCGACGACATATGGGCCCGCACGAGCAGTGGCCACGACATTTGCCCGAAAGGGCATCCGATGTTCATCATTCCCCCCGGGATGATGGATTAGGGCAGAGGAAGAGCTTCTGTCGTAACCCGGCCGCGGGGGGTGCGCGGCGTCAGTACTTTATTTTGGAGACAAAACATGGCTGACAAATCTGACCTATCTTTCACAGGTCTCACTGACGAGCAGGCCCAGGAGCTGCACGCAGTTTATTTGAGTGGGTTCACGCTGTTCGCAGCCGTGGCAATCGTTGCTCATATTCTGACGTACATCAAGCTTCCTTGGTTTAGCTGGTAGGAGAGGAATAGCACATGGCACAGTTCTACAAGATCTGGCTGGTATTCGACCCACGCCGCGTTTTCGTGGCTCAGGGCGTATTCCTGTTTCTTCTCGCAGCGATGATTCACCTCGTCCTGCTGAGCAATGAAAGCACAAACTGGTTCCAACTCGCCTTCGGTGGCGGAATGTAACCGGCTTTTGCCGCAAGACTAAGCTGCGGGCGGGCATCCGTCCGCCCGTAGCAAACACCGACATTGACGATGACAGGGCGCGCCCGAACGGGGACGCAGGGCCTGTCGATGAATGGAGATTGGAAGATGGCACAGCTCAGCTTCGAGAGAAAATACCGGGTCCGTGGCGGGACATTGGTAGGCGGTGATCTGTTCGACTTTTGGGTGGGGCCATTTTATGTGGGCTTCTTCGGGGTTACGACGTTCTTTTTCGCCGTCCTAGGGACGATTTTGATTTTTTACGGGGCCAGCCAAGGCCCGACATGGAACCCGTGGCTGATATCTATCAACCCACCACCGTTGGAGTATGGTCTTGGCCTTGCCCCGCTTTTGGATGGCGGTTTGTGGCAGATCATCACGATGTGCGCGATTGGCGCATTCGTCAGCTGGATGCTGCGCGAGGTCGAGATTTGCCGCAAACTGGGCATCGGCTATCACGTGCCGTTTGCCTTTGGCGTTGCCATCTTTGCCTATGTCACGCTGGTTGTGATCCGCCCGGTGCTGCTGGGTGCTTGGGGGCATGGTTTCCCTTATGGCATCTTCAGCCACCTCGATTGGGTCAATAACGTGGGCTACACCTACGGCAACTTTCACTACAATCCGGTCCATATGATCGCGATCACGTTCTTCTTTACCACCTGTCTGGCGCTTGCGCTGCACGGCTCGCTGGTACTGTCGGCCGTGAACCCGCCCAAGGGCCAAGAGATCAAGTCACCTGATCATGAAGACACCTATTTCCGCGATCTGATCGGCTATTCGATCGGGCCGTTGGGGATTCACCGCCTTGGCCTGTTCTTGGCGCTGAACGCGGGTTTCTGGTCTGCGATTTGCATCGTCATCTCAGGCACCGTCTGGTTCGAAGAATGGATCGTCTGGTGGGATTGGTATTATGAGCTGCCCTGGTGGGTGGAACTGTAAGGAGGATATGAACAATGGCTGAATATCAAAACATTTTCACCCAGGTTCAGGTCCAAGGACCGCCTGAAATGGGCGTCGAAGGCTTCGACGGCGCTGCAATCGACCGCGGCAAAGGGGCGGGTTTCTCGAAACTTGCGGGCTTGTTCGGCAACGCACAGTTAGGCCCGATCTATCTGGGCTCCTTCGGGGTGATCTCACTGGCGACCGGTCTGATCTGGTTTGTCATGGTTGGTTTGTCCTTCTGGGCGCAGGCCGATTACAACCCGGCGATTTTCCTGCGCGATCTGTTCTGGTTGTCGCTTGATCCGCCTTCACCCGGTTACGGTTTGGGCATGCCACCCATGAATGACGGCGGGTACTTCATGATCGCGTCGTTCTTCTTGCTGATCTCTGTGATCACATGGTGGGTGCGGACATACCTGCGCGCAGAAGCGCTGGGCATGGGCAAACACGTGGCATGGGCCTTCGCCTCTGCGATCTGGTTGTTCCTTGTCTTGGGTCTGTTCCGTCCGATCCTGATGGGCGACTGGTCTGAAATGGTGCCTTATGGCGTCTTCTCACACCTTGACTGGACGAACCTGTTTTCGATCACATATGGCAACCTGTTCTACAATCCGTTCCACGCTTTGAGCATTGCGTTCCTTTATGGGTCTGCCCTGCTGTTTGCGATGCACGGTGCGACGATCCTTGCGGTCAGCCGCTTCGGCGGTGAGCGCGAGATCGAACAGATCGTGGACCGCGGTACCGCGACCGAGCGTGCCGCCCTTTTCTGGCGCTGGACCATGGGCTTTAACGCCACCATGGAAGGTATCCACCGCTGGGCGTGGTGGTTCGCAGTTCTGACAACGCTGACTGGCGGTATCGGAATTCTGTTGACCGGTACGGTTGTTGATAACTGGTTTGTTTGGGCGCAGCAGCACGGCTACGCGCCGCTGAACTAAGGAGAGAGATGATGAAAAACGACAACATCCTCGACATGAGCGAAAAGAGCAGGCTGACAGCCGATATCACGCTCTTGATGCTCAAAGGGGCGGGCTATGCCGCTGTGTTCGTGCTTGCCGTCTGGTTCGTGATTGCAGCGATGGCCTTTATCGGGCGCATCCTGCCGGAAGAAAGCCGTGACACGCCTGATCCGATCAACCGGTCATCGCTGGTGATCGAGATCGAAGAGACCGTACAGGTCTGAGTGAGACAGAAACAGGCGGCGCGCGACGCCCCGCCTGTTTCTTCGCCATCGGGCTACCCTCCCTGGCTGGCCCGATATTGGGGTGAATGCCCCAGTTCCCTTCCTGTTGGCTACAGGAGAACTAGCGTCGCAATAGGGCTCCACCCTTTTGCGACGCTTTTTTGTTATCACAAAGGTGCCGTTATGACCAATCGCCCCCACACGCCGTTCCTCGATAGCGTCACAGGCCCCGCCGACATTCGCCGCATGAATGATACCGCCATCGCCAATCTGGCTGACGATGTACGCGCTGAGGTGATTTCTGCCGTGTCCGAAACGGGCGGGCATCTGGGGTCTTCGCTGGGGGTGGTTGAGCTGACGACAGCGATCCATGCGGTGTTTGACACACCACGCGACAAGCTGATCTTTGATGTGGGCCACCAGTGCTATCCGCATAAGGTTTTGACGGGTCGGCGCGACCGGATCCGGACGTTGCGCCAAGAGGGCGGCCTGTCCGGTTTCACTAAACGCGCAGAGAGTGACTACGATCCCTTTGGTGCGGCCCATTCCAGCACGTCGATTTCTGCGGCACTGGGTTTCACCGTGGGCCGCGATATGGGCATGCCGACAGGTGACGCGATTGCCGTGATCGGTGACGGTTCGATCAGTGCGGGCATGGCCTATGAGGCGCTAAACAACGCCGGCGCCGAGGGCCGCCGCTTGTTTGTGATTTTGAACGACAATGAAATGTCGATTGCCCCGCCTGTAGGTGCGATGTCGAAATATCTGTCGGGCCTCTATGCGTCGCCCATGGGCGAGCTGCACAAGATGGCCGAAGGGTTTGAGGCCGCTTTGCCCGGCCCCCTGAGGGACCATGCACGCCGTGCGCGCAATCTGGTCACTGGCATGCAAACGGGTGGGTCAGGGACGCTGTTCGAAGAGCTGGGCTTTTCCTACATCGGTCCGATTGACGGCCATGACATAAGCCAGCTTTTGCCAGTCTTGCGCGCAGCGCGGACCCGCGCGACGGGCCCTGTCTTGATCCATGTCTGCACGACCAAGGGCAAAGGATACGCCCCTGCAGAAGATAGTGCCGATTGCGGGCATGGTGTGTCCAAATTCGATGTCGCGACTGGCGCACAGGCGAAATCCAAACCCAACGCGCCCAGCTATACCAAGGTATTCGGGTCTGCGCTGACGACCGAGGCGCAGATGGACCCCAGTATCGTGGCAGTGACCGCCGCGATGCCCTCTGGCACTGGCGTCGATATCATGGGCGCGCGGTTCAAGGACCGCGTGTATGATGTTGGCATCGCAGAGCAGCACGGTGTGACCTTCGCCGCCGGGATGGCGGCGAGCGGACTGAAACCGTTTTGTGCGATCTATTCGACCTTCCTGCAACGCGGCTACGATCAGGTGGTCCACGATGTGGCCTTGCAAAACCTGCCCGTGCGCTTTGCGATAGACCGTGCCGGGCTGGTGGGGGCCGATGGGCCGACCCATGCGGGTGCCTTTGATATCGGCTACCTCTCTGCCTTGCCGAATATGGTGATGATGGCGGCGGGGGATGAGCTGGAACTGATGCATATGGTGCGCACCGCTGCGGCCTATGACGACGGGCCGATTGCATTCCGCTATCCGCGGGGCGAAGGCGTGGGGATTGAGCTGCCCGAACGGGGTAACCTGATCGAGATCGGCAAAGGCCGGATCGTGCAGGAAGGGTCTGACGTGGCCATCCTGTCGTTCGGGGCGCATCTGGGCGAATGTCACAAGGCTGCCGAAAAGCTAGCTGCCCAAGGTGTGAGCACGACAATTGCAGATGCACGCTTTGCCAAACCACTAGACCACGCACTGATCCGGCAGTTGCTGCGCAACCACAAGGCGCTGATCACGGTAGAGCAAGGATCGCGCGGCGGTTTCGGCGCGATGGTGCTGCATGATCTGGCCAACGATGGGCTGCTGGGCGGGCGCTGCCAAGTGCGGACGATGACGCTGCCGGACCGCTATATTGATCATGCGTCGCCAGATGCGATGTACGCGGACGCAGGGCTGACAGCGGTGGATATTGCCGCGACAGCGATGCAGGCGGCGGGGATTGAAGTGAAGCGGGTCGAGGTTGGGGTTTAGCCGAGCGTTCCTGCCTGAAACAGCCACACTTTCAGCCCACCATGCGGGATGGGGGCACCTTTGGGTTTGAACGGCAGCCCCGTTGCCTTCGCCAGTCCCGCCTCGCTGGTCACAATCCCGACCCGCCAACCCGAGAACTCTCGTCTAATCGCCTCGCCCAGCCCGGCATAGACGCCATAGAGCATTTTCTGGTTGCCGATCCGCCCGCCGTAGGGCGGATTGCAGATGATCAGGCCGGGTGGGCCTGCGGGCCGTGTGATGTCAGCGGCAGAGAGGTTTTGGAAAGTGATGTGAGCCGCGACGCCCGCCCGTTCGGCGTTGGCAGTGGCCATGCGGATGGCACCGGCGTCGCGGTCGCTGCCGCAGAAATGTTGCATGGGGCGGTGGATGTGATCCACCTTACACATCGCCTCCCAAGCGCCCTCATCAAAGGTTGCAAGCTGTTGGAACGCAAAGTCACGGCTGCGGCCGGGGCGTAGCCCCATCGCGATCTCAGCCGCTTCGATCACGAAGGTGCCAGACCCACACATCGGGTCCAACACTGGCTCTGTCCCGTTGTACCCACATTCCCGCAGCATCAGGGCGGCCAGCGTTTCGCGCATGGGTGCTTTGCCCACGGCTTCTTTGTGCCCGCGCTTGTGCAGGCTTTCCCCGGATGTATCAACACTGATCGTTACCCGGTTGTCGTCGATACGCACTTTGATGGCGACCGGCGCATCCGCGCTGATGGTCATGCCGTGGCTGTCTTTCAACGCGGTTTCGATCCGTTGGGTCGCGGCACCGGCATGGTAGATCTTGGACTTCTTCGAAGTGCTGACCTCGACCCTGACAGGTACGTCCGTTCGCAGGATATCACCCCATGGAAACTTGCGCGCTCGTTTATCCAGTTGCGCGAGGTGAAACGCCATGAAACTGCCGACCCGCGCCAGCACCCGCGTGGCCCCGCGCATCACCAGATTGGCACGCCAGACGTCGTGCCAGGTGCCAAGGATCGCGACCCCGCCGGACGTGGCTTTGGCGTCGGCAAAGCCGTTGTCCAACGCCTCTGCAAGCAATGCTTGTTCAAGTCCCGGTGTGGCGACCATGAAGATTTCGAAACTGTCGTTCATTCACCGTGCATAAGGGCCTTTGCCGACAAGATGCAAACGACAAGGCGCTAGAAGTTCGATTCAATGCCCAACAGAACCTGAAAGGTTGAAGAGGTGATTTCTTCGGCGCTGGAGTCTGTGCGGCTGGCCGATACAGACATGCTGGGTGAAAAACCGAAATAGCTGATCTCTTCAAAGATCGCGCTGATTTCGGCTGACACAAACCTGTCGCGTCGCCCGTCGAGGGTTGTCGTGAACTCGTCATATGTGCGGTAGCCCACTTCGAAGGATGTCGACCAGCGTGTATTAAGAAGCGGTTCCGCTGGCGAGTATCCAAGGCTTGCGCGGTATTCATAGTAGAGATTTTCGAAACCCGCATCGTTTTTGCGCCAAGCGAGGCTTAGGCGCAGTTGGTCATTGTTGCTAAGCAGGCGTGTATAGGAGCCCAGTAGATCGTAGGCTTCAGAGTCGACCAACTGCGATATCAGCGCCTGCTGGTCCCGCTTCGATGCTCGCAGGTTCACTGCATTTCTGTTGTCAATCGGGATGAATTGCTGCAAGATCAGGTCTTGGTAGTTGATCAGACGTTCGCCGCCTTCCCAATAGGTTCCAAAGTTCACGCTTCCGATGAGCGGGCCCAAAGGACTGAGGTTGTTTTGTTGGTGCGTGAACCCAAGCTCTGCAACAAGTGTCGAAAAGTCACTTCCTTCAACATCGCGGACGTTTGGATTGGGAGAGGAATCAAGAAGGTCTCTTGCTTCGGATGAGAGCGTAAAGGTCTCGCCTGATGCGAATGCTGTGAGGGTAGAGCGGTGGTTGCTGGTTTGCTCAAGGCGATATTCAGCGCGGGCACTGCCCGAAAAGGCGACCCCGGACAGCGCGCGCCTGTTTTCAGGAAGTTCAAAAGACAGGCCGATTGTTTCAAAGCTGAGGATACCGTCCTCTGACCCGTTGTTGATGTTGTCGGATGGTGCGACCGATGCCGTGAACTGGAATGACAGCGGGTTGGCCTGAACCGTTCTGACGTATTCGCGGGCGACGCCAAGCTGTTCTTCTTCGGTTGAAGCATGGTTGATGGCGCGGCGCAGCCAAAATTCGGCCCGGACATATTGGCGCAGACGGAACCGCGCGCTGGCGACCAGTCGCGCCGCCTGCAACTTTGTGCTGTCGTCGGCCGCGACATCATAGGCTTGTGCGCCCGTCCTTGCAGCTTGCGCATGATCGCCAAGGTCCGATTGCGCCAATGCAAGCACGAAGAGCGCGGGATAGTTGTCGGGGTCTTGCGACAGGATTTGTTGTGCGAGTGCGGCGGCTTGCGCAGGGTTCTCTCCGACCAAAGCGGCCTCGGCCTGCGTTTGCAAGGGTGATGTTGCTGTCTGGCTTGATACCTGTGTTGCATTCACGCTTAGGCACAGCATGATCGCGCAAATTTTTAAGCAAGAGTTCATTTTGTTGGCTTTATAATCATGTCCGCGGCAGCAATACAAAGATATGCATTTTAGGCAAGTTGCGGTGATTTTGAAGGAGATTTGTCCAGCAAGTTTTGTATTGATGTGGGCGGATAGTTGCTTTTGATCAGGACAACTGCGATTTTGGGTTTACATGTAAGCTCTTGCAGTTAGCAATCGTTTGGGGCGTATTGGAGAGATTTTGATGAAAAAGACAGTTGGTTTCTTGGCACTATTGGCACTTCCTGCATGTATGGGAGGCGGCGGTGGCGGTGCTGATGTCACCCGGGCGGGGATTGATACCGTTGCAAACGCTGAGATGGCTACCGCCCTCAATGGTGCACGCGGCGTCGGTTTGCCGGGATTGGCCTACAACCAAACTGTTGGTGAAGTTGCTCAAGATCACGCGCAAGATATGGTTGATCGCAACTATCTGAGCATCTTTGAGCTTGGCAGCACTGACGGCACGGCAAGCGACGGACGTCGCGATTTGGGTGATGACCTGAACGATGCCGGTTTCACCTGGGAAAACATTGTTCAAATGGTGGCGCAGGGCGAGAAGGCGAATGGTCAGGCATTGTTTGACGAATTGCTCGCGCTTCGGACAAGTGATGGCGTCGAAGGTGATACCGGTCTGACACTGGAAGACGAGCTGGAGTTCGAGCCGGGCTACAATACATTTGGCCTTGGTAAAGCTGGGTCAGGATCCAACCAAAGATGGGCGCTCATTGTGGTCGACCCAAGCTAGCACTTGTCGCGCCGTTTCGTTTGACGGCAGCATGAGAATTAAGACCGTGAAGCACTGAGGTTTTTCACGGTCTTTTTGTTACAAACCTCGGCGGAATTCTGGCGGGGCTGCGTAAGGATGCAGCGTAGTCCCGCCCATATTCGATCATTCTGATGCGGTGAATTGTCAGACGAGATCGGCTTGCGTTAAGCCCTATCAGCCACTGACAAGAGCGACCAAATGAAAAATACACTAGCGATCTTTGCCATCTTTCTTACCGCCGCATGCGGTGGATCGGGTGGGAGTATGTCTAACGAACCCGCTGTTACCTCTGCCAGCGCGTCACCATCCCCTACGCCGCCGCCCGTTCAGGACGTCGTTGTTTCAGCGCCCGCAGGTGATTTTGCCAGCATGCTCAATAACGTGCGGTCGAATGCCGGTTCTGCCCCGGTGTCCTATGACGCCCGATTGGGTCGTGCCGCGCAGGGCCATGCCAACGATATGCTGCGCAACAACTTTTTCTCTCATACCGGCAGCAATGGATCGTCTGTGGGTGATCGCGTGACGGCTGCGGGTTATCAATGGCGCACGGTCGCGGAAAATATTGCCCGTGGACAGCGCGACGAAGAGGCGGTTTTGCAAGCGTGGGTCAATTCACCCGGCCACCAGCGTAACAATGTGAACCCGAATTTCGAAGACTTCGCGTTGGCGAAAGCCGGGGCCGGATCCAGCCAATATTGGGTCTTGGTCTTTGCGACGGAACGGTAGTTAGCTTTCGCTCAAAGGTTCTGGAACGCGCGCTGTTTCGGGCTTTGGTTTGGGTTTTGCGATACCTTCCAGCGCCTTGAGCGGTTTGCGCACCGCTTCTGTCAGCCCCGGTCGCGTGGGTGCCGCCATTTGCTTGCTCACTTCAACGATCAAGACACCACCTGCCGCGACGAAGGGCATGTTGTGTCCTGCTTTTTCTAAGAAACCTGCCGATTTGCGCCATATCTTTCGCGCCGATGGTGGTTGATACAGCGCCGACATTGTCCGTTCTGTCACGAACTGGTGCCGCCTGAGTTGCGCATCTAACTGACTAAGAGAGTAGGGTCTGCCATAGCCAAATGGTGTCGCATCCGAGCGCGACCACAGCCCTGCGCGGTTTGGTACAATGAAGACGGCTCGTCCACCGGGGCCAAGCACGCGCCAAGCTTCATCCAGCAAAAGCGAAGGCTGCTCGGTGGTCTCTAGCCCATGCAGCATGACCAGCTTGTCCACATGCCCCGTTTCAATCGGCCAGAGTGTATCTTCGCACAGCACGCTGACGTTTTTGCCATCTGCAGGCCAGGGCATCACCCCTTGCGGCCCTGGCATCAGCCCGATGACCCGGCGCGCGTCTTTCAGGAATGGCCGCAGCAGCGGTAACGCGAACCCAAACCCCACCACCATCTGTCCCTTGGCCTCTGGCCACATGGTGCACAGCTCATCCCGGATCACCTTTTGCGCCGCACGCCCCAGCGCACTGCGATAATAGAAATTTCGCAAGTCCAAAACGTCGAGATGCATTGCGGTTTGCGGCTCCTTGGGCAAAGCTATGAGCGCAACATATCAAGAGAAGGCGGCTTTGCCATGACAAAGACAGCAGCGGTTGAAATGGTCGTGGTGCCGTGTCTGAGCGATAACTACGCTTTCTTGGTGCACAATAGCGCGACGGGCGAGACCGCATTGGTTGACGCCCCCGAGGCCGCCCCAATCCAAGCAGCACTTGATGCCCGCGCTTGGACACTGACCGATATTCTGATCACGCATCATCACTATGATCACATTGACGGTGTTGCTGCCCTCCGCGCCGGTGCCAGAGTCATTGGCGCGAAGGCGGATGCACACCGCTTGCCCGATCTGGATTTGCAGGTTGAAGACGGCGACGTGATGACCGTTTGTCATCAACCGACACATATTTTTGATGTCTCGGGTCATACCGTTGGCCATGTGGCTTTTCATATGCCCGATGCAGCCTTGGTTTTCACCGCTGACAGCTTGATGGCACTGGGCTGTGGTCGCCTGTTTGAAGGGACCCCCGCACAGATGTGGGACAGTATGCAAAAACTGCGCGCCTTGCCGGATGATACGGTTGTTTGTTCAGGCCATGAATACACAATGGCAAATGCGCGTTTCGCATCATCCCTTGACCCAGATAATCCTGACCTTATCTCTCGTATCAAGGGGATTGAGGCAGCGCGTGCTGCGGACACACCAACGGTCCCTTCCACGTTGACCGAAGAGAAGCGCACAAATCCGTTTTTGCGCGCTGATATCCCGGAATTTAAGGCTGCCATTGGTATGGCGGACGCGTCTGCGGTTGACGTGTTTACCTATATTCGGGCGCAGAAGGACAAATTTTGACCACGAAGCTGTGAAAGCGTGGTGAAAAGCAGGTCAAATCTCGGGCATCACGTGTTTTGTGATGCGCAAATAGAAAAAGTCCTTGAAGGTTGGGGAATAAAACCAAACCTTAAGGGTAAGAGGCCACGGTTGGGTCACGCCAGCCCCCGATGTGAAGGAGCACAAGACGTGCCATCATTTTCGACAACACTAGAGCAGTCCATTCATGGCGCACTCGCGCTGGCCAATGAACGTAAACATGAACTTGCGACACTGGAACATCTGCTGCTGGCGCTGATTGATGAACCTGATGCCGCCCGCGTAATGCGCGCCTGTTCGGTCAATCTGGACGATCTGCGCAAGGATCTGGAAGGTTTCATTGAGGATGACCTTTCATCCTTGATCACCGATGTCGAAGGGTCAGAGGCTGTGCCAACGGCTGCGTTCCAACGTGTCATTCAACGTGCCGCGATCCATGTGCAATCGTCCGGCCGCAGCGAAGTAACAGGTGCCAATGTGCTGGTCGCGATCTTTGCAGAGCGCGAAAGCAACGCCGCCTACTTTTTACAAGAACAAGATATGACCCGCTATGACGCGGTAAACTTCATTGCGCACGGTGTGGCGAAAGACCCTGCATTTGGGGAATCGCGCCCAGTGACCGGATCAACCGAAGAGGGTGAGACAATCGCCCCCGGTGAAGGTGACGAAAAAGAAAGCGCATTGGCAAAATACTGCGTTGATCTGAACGCCAAGGCCACCAAGGGCGATGTTGATCCCCTGATTGGCCGCGCGCATGAGGTCGAACGCTGTATTCAGGTGCTGTGCCGCCGCCGCAAGAATAACCCGCTGTTGGTGGGTGATCCGGGCGTGGGTAAAACCGCAATTGCCGAAGGCTTGGCCTTCAAGATCGTGAACGGTGAAACGCCAGAGGTGCTATCGAAAGCGACGATCTATTCGCTGGATATGGGCGCGCTGCTTGCTGGGACCCGTTACCGCGGTGATTTTGAAGAACGGTTGAAGGCCGTGATGACCGAAATGGAAGATCATCCCGATGCGGTGCTGTTCATTGATGAAATTCATACGGTGATCGGTGCAGGTGCGACCTCTGGTGGCGCGATGGATGCGTCAAACCTGCTGAAACCTGCGTTGCAGGGTGGCAAGCTGCGCTGCATGGGCTCGACCACCTACAAAGAGTTCCGCCAGCACTTTGAAAAGGACCGCGCCTTGTCGCGGCGGTTCCAGAAGATTGACGTGACAGAGCCTTCGGTCCCTGATGCAATCAAGATTTTGCAGGGCCTGAAGCCCTATTTCGAAGAGCATCACAGCATCAAATATACCGCTGACGCGATCAAGACCGCTGTTGAACTGTCGGCACGTTATATCAACGACCGCAAATTGCCCGACAAGGCGATTGACGTGATTGATGAGGCTGGGGCCGCCCAGCATCTGGTCGCTGAAAGCAAGCGCCGCAAGACAATTGGCGCCAAAGAGATCGAGAATGTCGTGGCCAAGATCGCCCGCATTCCGCCCAAGAATGTGTCAAAGGACGATGCGGAGGTTCTGAAAGACCTTGAGAAGTCACTGAAGCGCGTGGTCTTCGGGCAGGATCAAGCGATCGAAGCGCTGTCATCGGCGATCAAACTGGCGCGTGCCGGTCTGCGTGAGCCTGAAAAGCCTATTGGGAACTACCTGTTCGCGGGTCCAACCGGTGTTGGTAAAACTGAAGTGGCCAAGCAACTGGCGGACACGCTGGGTGTGGAACTGATGCGCTTTGATATGTCCGAGTATATGGAAAAGCACGCGGTCAGCCGCTTGATTGGTGCGCCTCCCGGTTATGTCGGGTTTGATCAGGGCGGTATGCTGACCGACGGCGTCGATCAGAACCCGCATTGTGTGCTGCTGCTGGACGAGATGGAGAAAGCGCACCCTGACGTCTACAACATTCTGTTGCAGGTCATGGACCACGGCAAGTTGACCGATCACAACGGACGGACCACCGATTTCCGCAATGTGATTATCATCATGACGTCAAACGCAGGTGCGGCTGAAATGTCGAAAAACGCGCTGGGCTTTGGCCGTGAAGCGCGGACCGGCGAAGATACCGCCGCGATTGAGCGGACGTTCACGCCGGAATTCCGCAACCGTCTGGATGCGATCATCAGCTTTGGCGCGTTGCCGAAACCTGTGATCATGCAAGTGGTTGAGAAATTCGTCCTGCAACTTGAGGCACAACTGATTGACCGCAATGTACATATTGAACTGACACCCGCCGCGGCAGAATGGCTGGCCGATAAAGGCTATGATGAGAAAATGGGTGCGCGCCCCTTGGGCCGCGTCATTCAGGAACACATCAAAAAGCCGCTGGCCGAGGAGTTGTTGTTCGGCAAGCTGGTCAAAGGCGGGATCGTAAAGGTCGGCGTCAAGAAGGGCGCGCTAGACCTGAAGTACGAGGCACCAGCGCAAGGCCGGATTGCCGGTGGTGGGGATAAACCGCCGTTGTTGACGGCTGACTAAGTCGGTTCGAACTATCCAAAGGCTCGCTGTGATTAGTTTGGCGGGCCTTTTTTGGTCTTGGCTGAATGTCTGGAAAGAGCCCGCTTGGCCAATGCCGCACTGCCTACCAGTGGCTGCTTTGCTCACTCGCTTATCGCAGCTTGGCGACGACTTTGATCTCGAGAAGCAGATTAGGGTCCGCGAGATTGACCACCCCTAGGGCGGTCCAATTCGGGAACGGAGGCTTCGGAAAGGCGGACTGTTTCGCGGCGGCAAAAGCGTCGAAATGGTCATACATGCTTACGTGAAAGCTGGTGACATCCACAACGTCATCAAAACTACATCCTGCCGCGCTTAGGACGTCATCCAAATTCATAAACGCCTGGCTGAACTGAGCGCCTGGATCAATGATTGCAGCGCCTGTTGCGTCGACACCAACTTGTCCGGACACAAAAAGGAAACCACCGCTTCTGATAGCCGCTGCGTAACCATATGCGTCGTAGTTCGCTTGCTTGTCCTTTGGGAAAATTACATCTCTCATCGCAATTTTATTCCTATACAGTTGCATTGAAATAATAACTATGCGAATGTATAGATATAGTCAAATGGATTGAAGAATGCCGCGCCCCAAATCCTATGATCGACAGGAAGCCGTTGAGAAAGCCTGTGCCGCCTTCTGGCAACATGGGTTCCAAGCCCTGGGCGTTCGGGAACTTGAACAGCTTACCGGGATCAACCAATTCGCCATTCGGTCGGAGTTTGGAGGTAAAGAGGGCCTTTTTTTGGAAGCGCTGCACTACTATGGCGACGCTGCGATCACGAATGAAATGGCACCGATGAAGAAAGGTGGCATTCCCGAGATCATCTTGTTCTTGCGTGGCCTTGTGACGCCCGGATCGATGACGTCTAGCCAGTTCGGATGTCTTATGGTGAACACCGGCGTCGAGAACGCAAGGATCCAGAGCCCAGCATTAGCGAAGACAACGGCGACTTACTGGTCAGAATTGAAAGATCACTTCTTGTATGCTCTTGAAAATGAGCAAAGGACCCGAGAAGATCGGAGGTCCTTTCCATCTGATCAATTGGCGACCGCGCTGGTGTCTGCGGTGATGGGTATCCACGCAGAGAACCGCATGCAGCAGGACCAAACGGCCGGGCAGGCGCTGGTTGATCTCATGTGCGTGATGCTTGCAGATTTGGAAGCATCCAAATGAAAGCTGACGTCCAATTGATTGAGGGCTTCGACGGTGTGTATGTGGCTCGGTCGAAGAAACTGAGCTGCACAGTCTTCCGCCTGCGCGATAAGAGCCTTTGCCTGTATAGCCCGGTAAACGGGCTGGAGACGGCGCTTGCGCAGCGTCAAGAGGAAATGGGGAAAGTAACCGCACTATTGGCCCCCAATCACTATCACAACAAAGGGTTGTTAGCCTATCGTGACGCCTTCCCACATGCTTCATTGTATTGTTCCGCTACCGCTCAGCCACGCTTGAAGAAAATTACGGGGCTGACGTTCGAAGCGCTTGATAGATTGCAAGAAAGACTTCCTGAAGGCTCAGATTTGCATGAACCTGACGGCCTTAAAACGGGGGAAATCTGGTTGAAGGTGAAATCACATGCGGGTTGCGCCCTGGCTGTGACCGATGCGTTCAACTCGGTTCTCCACCCTTCGGGAACGTATACTGATCGCGCAAGCTTGTTGGGAACTTTTCCGCGTTACGGTGTGAAAGACACTGGTTCTTACAAAGCCTGGGCAACTGAGTTTCTGACTGCGACAGCACCGTCGATCTTGTTGCCGTGCCATGGCTCTCCAGTGAAATCTGCTGATCTGATCACGCAACTTATAGATTTGGTTGAAAAAGATATTTGATATCGGCATCGCCAAAGCAGACCTTGGCGCAATTGCAGCGAAATGGTGCTTCGTCTGCCGGGCCCCCTCACCGCTCTGTCAATTTTAACTCAATTCGCCGATTTTGGGCGCGCGCTTCGGGTGTGTCCAGCGGGTTAATCGGTTGGAATTCACCAAATCCGTTAGCAGCCAGTCTGCGTGGATCGATCCCAAGATCCTCTGACATGAACCGCACCACCGACAGCGCGCGGGCCTGGCTGAGTTCCCAGTTATCTGCGAACCGTCCATTGCGGTTCACCGGGATATTGTCGGTGTGCCCATCCACGCGGATCACCCAGTCAATACCGGCCGGGATGTCGTCTGCGATGCTGCGCAGGATGCCCGCGATATTGGCGATCTCGTCTTCGCCTGCTCCGGATAGTGTCGCGCTGCCGGGTTCAAAAAGCACCTCTGAGTTGAAGATAAAGCGGTCACCTTCGATGCGAATGCGGTCTTGTCCTTCAAGGATCTGGCGCAACTCCCCAAAGAAGTTAGACTTGAACCGCGCAAGATCTTCGGCTTCGGCTGCCAAACGCGTCGCTTCTTCTTCCAGTCGTGCGGCTTCGGCTTCAAGCCGGATGCGCTCTGCTTCTTCCAATGCGCGGCGTTGGCGTTCTTCTGACACCACACGGGCGAGGGCGGTGTTAAGCTGCGCGCCCAAGGTTTCGATTTGGACTTGTGCTTCGCGGTCGGCATCTTCGGCAAGGTTCAGCAAGGATTGCAAGTTGCCGACTTGGGTCCGCAATTCGGTGATCTGTTCATTCAGCAGGGCAACCTGACGCTGGCTTTCGGCAGACAAGGCTTCTTTTGCGGCGAGTTCTTCGTTGGCAATCGCCAGCAACGCCGCTTGCCGCTCTGCTTCGCTTGATTGATTGCCCAGGTTGCCTTGAAGCTGGGCAAGTTGCCCTGCCATCGTTTCGTTTTCATCTTCCAACGATCCGCGCAGGGCGTCCAATTCGGCCTGTGCGGCGCGTGCTGCGGCCAGCAGGGTCAGTGTTTCTTCGGCTTCTTGTCGTTGCTGTTCAAGGTTCAGCGTCATTGCCGTCAGTTCAGTGTCTGCGTTTGCAAGCCTTTCGCGCAATGCTTCTGCAGCCGCCGCGTTGGTCAACTGTTCGGCTTCCAATGCAGTGATGCGCGTCGTGTTTGCATCATTCTCGGCCTCAAGATCAGCGACCAAAGCCTCCAACGCCTCGCGTCGGGCAGCGGCGAGCCTTGCGGCCTCTGCGCCTTCATCGATCTCGGTTCGGGCCTGCGCAAGCGCAAGGTTGAGCGCCTCTTGTTCGGTCAAGAGACGGGCTTGTGCGTCTTCCAGATCAGCGATGTCGGCCAAGGCCTCGCTCCGTTCGGCCAAAAGCCCGGCAACCTGCGCCTCGAATTGGGTAATCTCACCTTGTGCCCGTGCCAGAGCCTGGTTCTGGGCTTCGCGCTCGGCGATCAGTGACGCAATACGGCTTGCCTGACGTGCGGCCTCTGCGTTGGCGTCGTCAAGGTTTGCGGACAGTTCAGTTGTCCTGTCGCGTTCCAGACCAAGGGTCTGGGTCAGCGCTGCGACTTCATTGCTGAGTGCGTTCAATTCGGATTCTTGTCCGGTGATCTGTTGGCGCAGTACGAACTGAATGACCATAAAGATCGTCAGCACGAACATCAGCACCAGCAACAGCCCGGTCATCGCATCGACGAAACCCGGCCAGATCGCGTTTTGAAAGCGGTTTGATGATCTGCGGCTCAGCGCCATTGATCAGCCTCTATCTTTGATCGCATTGGCCAGATTGGCGATTTCGACGCGCAGGTCGCCGACGCTTTCCTGCCGTCCCGCTGACATTTCTTCCAAGATACGTAGCAGTTGCACGTCGATGGACCGTAGGCGCATCCGGCTTTCCGCATCTATGCCGTCCATGCCGCTGTCATCCAGTTTTTGGATCAGCGCTTCCTGCCCCAGTGCAACACGTTCGAGCATGTCATTGTGAGAGTTGGTTGTGTTCGCCTGCGCCATCTTGTCCAACGATGTTGCAAGAGTGGCAAAGCGCCGGTCGTTTTCTTCGCGGTCGGCGTCTGTCTGTCCCATCATCATTTGGATCGTGTCCATCAGCTCGCCCAGCTGATCGACGAAGGGGCCCATTGCGCTGAAGTCGGCGCCGCCCCCTTCTTCGCCGTCGATGCCGACGCGCGTGATGGTCGACAGCCATTCTTCGAGTTCGCGGTAGAACCGGTTCTGCCCATGCCCAGCGAAAAGTTCCAACAGGCCGACGATCAGCGACCCGGCAAGACCAAGCAATGAGCTTGAGAATGCTGTACCCATGCCGCCAAGCTGTGCCTCGAGCCCGGATTGGAGGCGTGCAAAGATGTCCGCGCCGCTTTCCCCTTCGCCGGGGTTGAGCGAGCGGATCGTTTCAACAAGGGCAGGCACTGTTGTCGCAAGCCCGTAGAAGGTGCCTAAAAGACCCAGGAAAATAAGGACATTGCCGATGTATCGCGTGATTTCGCGGTCTTCGTCGATCCGTTGTGCGACGGAATCGAGGATGGAGCGCCCAGAGGATGACGAGACTTGCGTGCGTGCCCCACGTGATCGCAGCAGTGTCGCAAGCGGTGCAAGCAGTGAGGGCGCCGCGCTGTAGGAATGCCCGCCCTGTTCCTTTGCGAACCGTTCAATCCAGCGGACCGAATTCATCAGCAAGAAGACTTGGTTAAAGCAAGAGAGCACGCCGAGAACGAACACCCCAAGGATGACGCCGTTCAAATAGGGGTTCGACATGAAGATCGCGGTGATCTCTTCGAGCCCGAGGTAGAAGCCAGCGCCGACCAACCCGATCACGATCAACATGAACAGGAGTTGCCGGATCGGCTGTGAAAACTGCGGTGGTGCTTTGGGTTCCCTTTTGTCCGCCACGGATGGGAGTCCTCATATTGTGTTGTTACTGTGCTCGCATAACACCATATGGCCGCTTTGCCGCAAACCCAAACAAAATCAGGGGCAGGTTATGTTGCTGTCAGGGCACGCACGCGTTCGACCAGCCACGCCATGTCGGGGTCCTTGATCCCAAGTTCTGTCAGATGGGCGGCTGTGTTGAACAGATATTCCGTATTTGGCCCCCGTCCCCCCGTCGCGTGCGCGATAATCTGCGCCTGTTTTTCAAGGTCGAATTGGCAGTACTGCACGTGATCGCGGTTGATGATGTAGGCAAGCGCCGGGATCGTTCCGCCGTCGTCACTGACCAGATCGACCGTGGCTTCGTAGTAGGCGGAAGATATCAATTCGCGTTCACGCAGGCTTGCCAGCACGGTATCTTCCTCATCATCGGCGATTTGAAAGGCGACACCGGTGCATTGTCCACCTGCCTGCGCATCCAGCGCGAGGACCAATCCGGGGTCTTCCTCTGATCCGCGGTGATGGATCGATAACATGCAAAAGCTGCGATGATAGTCGTGCAAGCGTGCTTTGACCTGGCGCACGGGTGTGAAACCGGGGTTCCACAAAAGTGACCCATATCCGAATACCCAAAGTGCCATGTCAGAACCCCTGCTTTACAGACGTCCATAAACACTGAATTCCATCAAACGAAAAGGGGCTTAGCCCACCCGCAGCAGATCGCCAAAGATCGCGGTGGTGTGGTCTTGCAGGTAAATCTGTAGCCACGGGGTATATTCGCCCGGATGACGGGCCACATCAGCAGACAGATCGTAGAAATCAACCCAGCGGGTAGCCATCACCTCATCGGGGTTTGGCACGACCTTCAGGTCATTGGGCGCGTCGGCCACATAGACCTGCACGACCTCATGTTCGATCAGCCCACCGCCGACATCGGCACGATATTCGATCTCGTCCCGGTGCGATGGGTAGAGGCCGGTGATCCCCAGCTCTTCGTCCAAACGGCGCACGGCACAGTCAGCGGGGTCCTCGTCCCATTCGGGGTGGGTGCAACATGTGTTCGCCCAAAGCCCCGGTGTATGGTATTTCCCCATTGCGCGCTGTTGGATCAGAACACGCCCGCGGTTCATCACAAAGACGCTGACCGCCTTGTGCTTCAGCCCACGCAGGTGCGCATCCAACTTCTCAACCGGTTTCAACATGCCGTTTTCCCAGGCCGGGATCATAATCGTCATGTGCGCAACGGCGAAACAAGGCGCGTGAGATGTGCAAGGTTCTTTATGCCGATCTTGAGGTGAGCCATGGGCCGTGCCTTTACCAGTTTCTTGTTCATATACGCCTCAAACGTCAGCTTTTGCACGTCGACATCATGACACAGGGAGACAAACCGCTCACGCCGTTCGTCGCTGCGGTAGTAGGCGTTTTGCATCGCACCCAAAACCCGAAACACCTGTTTGTGTTCGCGCATGAAAAGTTTGCGCGCCAGCTGCAAGTCTTTTACGCGCCCTGATGCCAAAGTGGCCGCTGCGGCGGTGGCCGCCACGCGCCCGCCGACCATGGCATAGTAGATCCCTTCGCCAGATGACGGGGCGACAACGCCTGCAGCATCACCGGCAAGGACAACGTCCGAGCCATTGTCCCAACGGTCCAGCGGTTTCAGCGGAATGGGCGCGCCTTCCTTCCGGATCGTTTTGCAATCGGTCAGCCCGGATGCAGCGCGCAGATCAGCGGTGGCTTGTTTCACATCAACCGATTTGATCATCGACCCCATCCCAACGCTCGCCTGTCCGCCATGCGGAAAGACCCATCCGTAGAAATCGGGGGAAATCTTGCCGTCATAGACGACATCGCAGCGCGCCGGATCATAGGTGGCCGTAGGTTCTGGCGCCTCAATAATCTCGTGATAGGCGATGACGTAGGGGATCTTATCCCCGTCCTTGACCTCGGCCCGCGCCACGTTGGATCTTGCGCCATCTGCGCCGATCACCAGTTTGGTGGTCAGTTTCATCTCATTGCCGCTGATCTTATCGCGGTAGATGACATGGGTGCCGTCTGCATCGCGTTCGATTTTAGTAAATGTACCGGTATAGCGATGCGCGCCTGCGTCTTTCGCCCGCTTACGCAGGAATTCGTCGAAATGTTCGCGGTCGACCATGCCGACAAAGCCGTTCTCAATCGGGATATCGACTTGCCGTCCGGTGGGAGAGATCATGCGCGCCGTATTTACCTTGGCCACGATCTGTTCGTCGGGGATAAAGAAATCTTCGATCAGGCGTGGGGGCACGGCGCCGCCGCATGGCTTGATCCGCCCGTCGCGGTCGATGAAGGCTACCTTGTGACCAGAGCGCGCAAGGTCCTCTGCAGCGGTGGCCCCGGATGGGCCTGCGCCCACGACAACAACATCATATTGCATTGATCATTCTCCCGGAACGAGTGTGGCGGACGGCATTTTGCCGTCCATGATTTTGGCAGCCATAGCAGTGGCAGCGATAA
Source organism: Yoonia sp. JB2-21 (assembly GCF_055693545.1). Taxonomy (NCBI): domain Bacteria; kingdom Pseudomonadati; phylum Pseudomonadota; class Alphaproteobacteria; order Rhodobacterales; family Paracoccaceae; genus Yoonia; species Yoonia sp. JB2-21. The sequence goes on along the minus strand of NZ_JBVFUC010000001.1, from coordinate 1,600,766 downwards.
AGAGGGCGGCTTCGGCGATGAAGACAGACCCGAAGGCTTGCGTGTCGGTCATGCTGACCCGCAGCAGATCAACCATGCCTGCACCCACCAGTCCGCCGAACCCTGCGGCGATGGCTTGTGCTGCGCCCCAAAGACCCATGCGGGTGCCTTCGCGACGCTCAGCCCCTTCGGCGGCCAGCGCCATCATGGAACCGATGGCGGCGACAGCGAACATGCCGTTAAAGAAACCCAGCAGAACAACGGCAGGCACCAAAGGTGCGCTTGGGCCGATGGGGCCAAGGAAAGCGATCAGCACCAATGCACCGGCGGAACCGATGCAGCCTGCCATCACCCAGTTACGCAAGAGGCCGATTTTGAACCCGGTGGCGACGATCCCGACGGTGAGCATGCCGATGAAGACACCGCCGTTCTGCGCGCCAGAAAGCGAGGTTGATTGCCCCGGCGTGAATGCAAAGACGAGGCCGGCGTAGGGCTCTAAGATCAGTTCCTGCATGAAATAGGCCGTCATCGACAGAAAGACAAAGATGGTGAAGTTGCGCGCTTTACGCTCTCCCCAGACCTCGCGCAGCCCATCCATGAAGGGCGTTGGGTCTGGTTCGCGCACGGCGATCAGGTTGCGCTCGATTCGCCAAACGGCGAGGCAGGTAATCAGTGTTGCGATGGATACCACGATGCCGACGATTTTGAGCAAAAGTGCGGGTGTGTAGGGATCAATGAATTGCCCGACGATACCGGCCGTCATCGCAATGCCGAAAATCATCATCAGCCATGTGATCGTTGCCGCTGCTGCGCGGCGATGGGGGGCAGTTGTTGTCGCCAGCAAGGCAAGCAGCGAAGTACCAGAGGCCCCCACGCCCAACCCGATCAGCGTATAGGCGATGATCGAAATGGTCAGACCCAGCGCGAAGGATGTCTCGAACGCCAGCACGCCGCAGGCCGCGATGAATGCGCCTAAAGCCAAGGCGACCATGCCGCCAATAATCCACTTTGTCCGATGTCCTCCGGTGTCCGAATAGAACCCCCAATGCGGCCGTGTCAGTTGGATGCCGTAGTGCAGGCCGACCAACAATCCGGGCAGGATCGCGGGCAATGATAGTTCGACCACCATCAAACGGTTCAGGGTGGATGTCGTCAGCACCACAATCGCGCCCAATGCCATTTGCACAAACCCAAGCCGGAAAATCTGGAACCATGAAAGTGTCATCTCAGCCTCCGATCCCGCGCAATGCGACTGCGGCAATCATCATGCCGCTGATGTAGAAAAGAATGCCCATGCCCTGATACCAAGGCGTTCTGCCTTCGGGGTCGCGCAGCAAGACGCGCATGGCACCCAGTTGCACCGCCAGCATCGCCATAACGCCCAGCGCAAAACCCGGCTTTTCCCAATAGGTCAGCAGACCAATCACGATGGCCTGCGGCACTGCCATGATCCAGCACGCCACGCGCGCCGCCCGATCAGGCCCAAGCGTGACAGGCAAGGATCGCAGACCAGTGGCCCGATCCCCTTCGATAGCCTTGAAGTCATTCAGCGTCATGATCCCATGTGCGCCAATGCCATAAAGAACGGCGATCAGGATGACCTGCGGGCCGGGTGCGCCAGCCGCCAAAACGGCGGCACCGGTCACCCAAGGCAGGGTTTCATAGGCAAGACCGCAGAGCCCCGGCCCCCACCAGCCAGATTTCTTGGCACGGACCGGTTCGGCGGAATAGGCCCATGCAGCAAGCACCGCCAAAATGGTCGCGCCAAAGCCCCAAGGACCCAGTTGATAGCCCACGATCAGCCCAAGCACTGTCATTGCGAGGGCGATGTAGAGCCCCCAACGCCCCGGAATCCGTCCCGAAGGAATCGGGCGGTCAGGTTCGTTGATGGCGTCGACATGGCGGTCGCACCAGTCGTTCGCTGCCTGGCTCATCCCGCAAACAATGGGTCCGGCAAGTACAACGCCCAGGATCACAAAAAACCAATGGCCAGAGGGGCTTATGCCTGATGATACCACGCCACAAAGATAGGCCCACATTGGCGGGAACCATGTCACCGGTTTTATCAGACGCAGCATCGCCCGTGGCTCAGGCCAACGTCGCGTCGTATTGCCGATCTGTAAATCTGAAGTGACACTCATTGTGTAAGTTTAAAATGACACCTACGCTGAGGGCAAGTGTAAAGGTGCGTTGACACTGCGCCATAGCGTCGCTGTACATCGCTGCCCAATTCAGGCGCGCTTTCAACAGTGCTTGCGTTTCTTTGTAAGCTGCCGCAACGTCCTTCCAAAGCGCTTTGGAAGGATGAGTCGCATGACCATTAAAGTTGTCGTCTGGGGCGAAAACGTCCATGAGAAAACTAACGAGATCGTCTCTGATCTTTATCCAGACGGCATGCATGAAGCCATCGCCGCCGCCTTGCGCATTGATAGCAATATCGCGGCCACGACGGCGACCCTGCAAGACCCTGAGCACGGACTGACCAACGCGCGTCTTACGGACACTGACGTGCTGTTGTGGTGGGGGCATGCCGCGCATGGCGACGTGTCGGACGCGATTGTCGAACGCGTCGCGGATCATGTGAATGCAGGCATGGGTCTGATCCTGCTGCATTCCGCCCATTTTGCGAAAATCTTCAAACGATTGATGGGAACGCCCTGCAATCTGACATGGCGCGAAGCAGGTGAGCGCGAGCGCCTGTGGGTCACGTCTCGCAATCACCCCATCGCCGCGGGGCTTCCTGACCATTTTGAGCTCGAAAACGAAGAGATGTATGGCGAACCCTTTGGCGTGCCCGAGCCGTTGGAAACAGTCTTTGTCAGCTGGTTTCAGGGGGGCGAGGTGTTCCGCTCGGGTCTGACCTACAAGCGGGGGGCGGGGAACGTCTTTTACTTCCGCCCCGGTCATGAGACCTATCCAACATACCATGATGCCAACGTGCAGACTGTGCTGCGCAACGCCGTGCGCTGGGCCTACAACCCCGCCCCGCGCGTTGCTGACGTCAATGATGCGCCAAATGTCCCGGCCGATCAGGCGCTGGAGCCGATAAAGGAACGCGGACCGCGTCTGCATCAAGATGGTGAAGAGGGCTACAGATGATCGGGGTCCTGATTGTTGGCACGGGTGCGATGGCGCATGACCATGCCAAAGCCTACGCTGCAATGGATGACGTCAAGATTGTTGGCGCCGTTGATCCGAATGCAGAAAGCCTGCAGAAATTTTGCGCGGCGTATGCCATTGCGAACAGCTTTCAAACTGTCGAGGACGCAATTGGCTGGGATCAGTTTGATGCGGTGTCTAATGTTACGCCTGATGGTATTCATCACCGCACAACAATGCCTTTGATCGCGGCCCAAAAGCATGTTCTTTGCGAAAAACCTTTGGCCGCCAATCATGCCGACGCCGCAGAGATGGCCGCAGCAGCCCGGACGGCCGGTGTCATTAACATGGTCAACCTGACATACCGCAATGTGCCAGCCTTGATGCAGGCCGCCGCGATTGTGCAGGAGGGCCAGATCGGGGCGGTCCGTCACTTTGAGGCATCTTATCTTCAAAGCTGGCTGACCCAAGACCAATGGGGTGATTGGAAGACCGACGATACTTGGTTGTGGCGTCTATCAACCGAGCACGGTTCGATGGGGGTGCTGGGCGATGTGGGTGTTCATATTCTGGATTTCGCAAGCTTTGTGGCCGGGTCGGAACCCGCGGCTGTTTCCTGCCGACTGAAGACATTTGACAAGGCCGATGGTGGCCGTATTGGCGGGTATGTCTTGGATGCCAACGATAGCATGGCGATGCATCTGTCGCTTCAGAACGGGGCGATTGGTGTCATCCACGCCAGCCGTTTTGCCAGCGGTCACATCAATGACCTGCGTTTGCGCCTTTACGGAACGACGGGTGGGCTGGATGTCCGGTTTGAGAACTGGAAAAGCCGCTTATTGATCTGCAAAGGCGATGACTTGGGCAAAGCCAACTGGGTCGAGGTGCCGCCAATGCCGGTCGTTCCTAATTTTCGACGTTTTATCGAGGCCATCAAAGCAGACACGCCCGCGACCCCTAGTTTTGCACGTGGTGCGATGCTGCAAAAGGTGCTGGATCTTGCTGTTGCGTCGGATGCTGATCGCGCCAAAGACCTGACGATCTAACCGCTTATTTTCATAGAATTGTTCCATTAAGTTCGCTTTCACTTCCGGTCCCTTATGCCTCGTTTTGGGTGAAGAAATGAGGTTTCGGGATGAGTGCAGGATCAAACGCGCCAACAATCATTAAGCGCAAAAAGGTTATTGCAGGCGGTGGCCATCATGGCGGTGCATGGAAAGTGGCCTATGCCGATTTTGTCACGGCGATGATGGCTTTCTTCATGCTCATGTGGTTGTTGAATGCAACGACAGAGCAGCAGCGCAAAGGTCTTGCGGACTATTTTTCGCCAACCATTCCGATCAACCGGATGTCGGGTGGTGGTGCTGGCGCGTTTGGTGGCGACAATATCTTTACCCAACAAACACTCGCCCAAAGCGGTACGGGCATCAGTCAACCCACGGTTGGCATGAACCCAGTCAGCAGTGAAAGTGACGCGGCCGGTGATGCTGCCGTTGCGGCCCAGGTCGCTGCATTGCGCGATATTGAGGCGATCTTGATGGGGCAGGGCGGTGAAAGCATGCTGTCCGATCAGGCCCTGCGCCACATCATCACACGCCTGACCGACGAAGGGCTGGTGATCGAAATATACGATTTGCCGCAAGTGACCCTTTTTGTCGAAGAGACGGCGGTGCCAAACCCCGTCACAGCTGAAATCGCCGCGATCATGGCGCGTCTGTTTGATGCAGTCAGCAACGACGTCGCCATCGAAGGGCATTTAAGTGCAAAGTCCCTGATCCGCGTCGATTATCCGATTTGGGAGCTCTCAACGGATCGGGCAGCCCAGATGCGTTTGATGCTGCAAAGTGGTGGCCTCGATCCACGGCGCGTTGTGCGCCAAACCGGCGCCGGCGATCGTGAACCCGCCGTGCGCGATGCCACGGCACCGCGCAATAACCGGATTGAGGTGATTTTGCTGCGTTCAGACATCTGACGTTTAATCGGTCGAATTTTAGGGATTAGGAGGGCGTTAAGAACGAAGCCTTAGGCAAGAGGGCGACACGGTGTCTCCTTGATGCAGAAAGGCTCAATTATATGACGATTTCCTCTTCCCTGAATGCGAGTGTGGCTGGCCTTGCGGCGAATGCATCCCGCCTGGCGACGATATCTGATAATATTTCGAATTCCTCGACCTACGGCTACAAGCGGGCCATCACCGATTTTCAGTCGATGGTGATTGAAAGCGGGCAAGGCACCTATTCTGCGGGTGGCGTGCGTACCACAACGGCGCGTTTGATAGATGAACGCGGCGCTTTGGTATCGACGTCCAACCCCACAGACCTAGCTGTGCGTGGGCGGGGGATGTTGCCTGTCACCTCAGAAACGTCAGTTGCCGTGGACAACGGTGACAATCCGCTATTTCTGACGACAACAGGGTCATTTCGGCCAGATGCGCAGGGTTATTTGCGATCGCCGGGGGGCTGGTGCTGCTTGGTGTTCCGGCGGCCGCTGATGGGACGATCCCCAACTATCCAAGGGACTCCATTGATGGGCTGGTGCCGGTTCAGATCAATGCCAACCAATTTGCAGGTGAGGCGACAACACGTGTTGATTTGTCGGTCAACTTACCCGCCACATCAACGCGGGAAGGATCACCGGGGGATACGGAATCACTCTCTGTTGAGTATTTCGACAACCTTGGTGCCTCCTCAAACCTGAGCTTTACATTTACGCCAACAGTTCCTGCGAACGGGGCGTCGAACGAATGGACAATGGAAATCAGGGATAGTGAATCTGATGTCGACGCAAACGGAATCCCGGATGTTGTTGGTGAATATACCTTGACGTTTGACGCCACACGCGGTGGCGGTGGTACCCTGGCCGGTGTTGGATTTGCGGATCCAGTCGCGCCGATTGGTGGGCCATATGATCCCGCGACCGGCGCGCTGACCATCGCCGTGGACGGCGGCCCGATGGAGATTAATATCGGCGAGCTGGGCAGTTCAATTGGGCTCACTCAGTTGTCTGATGCGTTCGCACCTGTTTCGATTTCAAAGAACGGCACGCCGGTGGGCAGCCTGACCTCTATCGAAGTTGATCAGAACGGATTTGTACGTGCATCTTTTGACATCGGGATTAACCGGGTTCTCTATCAGATCCCCTTGGTTGACGTGCCAAACGTAAATGGCTTGGAAACGCTCGACCAACAAAGCTATCGGGTCACGCCGGACAGCGGATCGTTTTTTCTTTGGGACGCAGGTGATGGTCCGACGGGTGACATCGTTGGCTTTGCCCGTGAAGAATCTGCCACCGATGTCGCCGGTGAGTTGACCGAACTGATCCAGACGCAGCGCGCTTATTCATCAAATGCGAAGGTCATTCAAACGGTTGATGAAATGCTTCAGGAAACAACGAACATCAAACGCTAAGACGATTGGACTAGACCACAATGAGCATCTCAAGCGCCCTCAATAACGCCGTTTCCGGACTGACCGCAAACGCCCGCATGGCAGAGGTTGTATCATCAAACCTATCAAACGCCTTGACCGAAGGGTACGGGCGGCGGTCGGTTGAACTGTCTTCGGTGCAGGTGGGCGATCGTGGTGGTGGCGTGCGTATCGACGCGATAAATCGCTTTGTTGATGCCGGGCTATTGGCTGATCGGCGTCTGGCGGATGCGGCCTTGAGCGGCCAAGAAAGAAGTGCTGATATGGTTCTGCGGCTCGAACAGGCCTTGGGTGGGCCAGAGGATGCAGCGGGGCTGGGTGCGCGACTGGCGGCCGTGGAAAGTGCGTTGATCAGTGCAAGTGGCGATCCCGCGTCAGAAACCCGGCTGGAGCTTGTTGTTAGTCGGTTTCGGGACCTCGCCAATACGCTGCAGTCAAATACGCGCAGCATACAATCCTTGCGGCAAGAAGCGGACGCCGCGATTGCAAATGATGTCGATGTACTCAACGCGGCTTTGCAGCAAGTCGATTTACTGAACAAGGACATCCTGCGGATCAATGGCTCTGGCGATGATCCCTCGGCGCTGTTGGATGCGCGTCAGCGTGCCGTCGACCAAATCGCCGGGATTATCCCGTTGCGCGAAGTCATGAACGAAAATGGTGTTATCGGATTGATCTCGCAGACCGGGACGACCCTTTTGGGGACTCAACCAGCCCAATTCGGGTTCGTCCGCACCCCAACGATCACAGCAGATATGACGCTGGCGTCTGGTGCATTGCAGGCCATCACCCTTGATGGCGTGCCGCTCGATCCAGCCACCGGAATTGGCCGGTTGGACGGGGGATCACTCGGCGCTGCCTTTGCATTGCGCGATCAGACCTTGGTCGAAGCGCAGGGCGGGTTGGATGAAATTGCGGCGGATTTGATTGCCCGCTTTCAGGACCCGGCCAATGATACAACCCTTGCCCCCGGGGACCTTGGTATCCTCACAGATCAGGGCGGTACGCTTGATCTGGCCGATTTGCCGGGGCTGGCAGGGCGGGTCGTGGTCAATCCAGCTGTCGTGTCGCAAAACGGGGCGACCCTGCACGCCTGCGTGATGGGTTGAATGCCGCAGCTCCGGGTCCGGCGGGGGCCACTGTCCAAATCAACAGCTGGATTGCGGCACTCGACACGGCAAGAGCGGACGCGCCAGGTGCCGAACTGCGCTCTGCTTCGGGACGCATTGGTGTTTTCGCCTCGGACATCGGATCGACACGGATCAATGCAGAGGACAGGCTTAGCTTTACCACGGCAAGATGGGACACGCTCCGCGAGGCAGAACTTGCCGACGGGGTCGATACCGATGTCGAACTGCAGTCCCTGCTTCGGATCGAACAGGCCTACGCCGCAAATGCCAAGGTTATCCAAACCGTTGACTTCATGATGCAAAGATTGATGGAGATCTAAATGTCAGCAATTTCAGTTGGCGATATGGCCCAGCAATTCAGATCGCTGCGAAATACAGCGGCGATCAAGACAGATTTGGCACAACTGGGAGAGAGCCTTTCTTCCGGGAAAGTAACGGATTTGACGCGCACGCTGAACGGGCAGACCGCCCAGTTTTCAGCATTGCGTTACAGTCTTGAACAATTGGATGCGTACAGCGGCGTCGCCATCGGAACGCAACAAACACTGTCGGGTATTCAGTCAATTCTGGCGCAGGTGGAAGGGACGCGCAGTATGACGGCGGATCGTCTGCTACGCGTTAACGCAAGCAGTACGATCGCACAGGTTGATGAAGCGGCATCGTCTGCGCGAAGCGCCTTTGACACTGTTGTGTCTGCACTGAATACGCAATTGGCGGACCGTGCCCTGTTGGGTGGAACTGATGTGGTGGGACCGCCGCTTGCCGCCGGTGACCTTATGCTTGGGGATATTGTGACACAAATTGGTGCCGCGACGGATGCAACCGCTATCGTTGCAGTAATTGATGCATGGTTCGACGATCCGGTGGGTGGATTTGCGACCCTTGGGTACCTTGGCGATACTGGTGCGCCGCTTGAGCGGCGTATCTCTGAAAATCAGAGCGTCGCAATCGATGCACGCGCCGATGATCCGGCGATTGTAGAAATTCTAAAGGCGACGGCTATCTCAGCGGTTGCAAACGATCTCCCCGCAATTGATCGCGAGACGAAAGTTACGTTGCTTGAGACGGCGGGGCAGCGGCTTTTTGTAGCATCAAGCGATTTGGTCGCGGTGCAAGCGCGGACCGGATTTGCAGAAGCGCGCGTTGAACAGATTCTATCAGAGTCGCAGGCGCAGATGACCGCGCTCGGCATGGCACAGAATGATCTTGTTCTTGCGGATCCTTTTGAGACAGCGACGCGATTGCAGGCGGTGCAACTGCAATTGGAAACACATTTCAGCGTTACTGCGCGCATGTCACAGCTTAGCCTTTTGAGGTTTATTTGATGTGGTTCTCAAAGGTCTTGATCGCTGCAGTTCTGTTGCTCGTGCCGCTGGTGGCGCAGGCCAACCCTATAAGGATCAAAGATCTGGTTGAATTTGATGGGGTCCGGTCGAACGATCTGGTTGGGTACGGTTTGGTCGTTGGTCTGAATGGGACCGGGGATGGCTTGCGCAACTCTCCATTTACCGAAGATATTCTTGGCAATGTCCTTGAACGGTTGGGCGTCAACGTCACTGGTGAACAGTTTCGACCAAAGAATGTCGCAGCCGTTCTCGTCACCGCGTCTTTGCCGCCGTTTGCACGTGCCGGCAGCACTCTGGATGTCACGGTGTCTGCAATTGGCGATTCAAGCAGCTTGCTTGGGGGTACATTGGTCATGACCCCGCTGAATGCTGCCGACGGTGATATCTACGCTGTAGCACAAGGGACGATCATTGCTGGCGGTGCGTCAGCTACCGGTGACGGTGCCGCCGTTATCCAAGGTGTCCCCACGTCTGGCGTTGTCCCATCGGGGGCCACGATCGAACGAGAGGTGAACTTTGACTTCACTGCTTTGTCGTCAGTTCGACTCGCTTTGCGCACACCTGACTTTACGACGGCCGGTCGGATTGAACAGGCGATCAACCAAGACTTTGAAAGGCCGGTCGCCGTCATGTTGGATGCTGGCACGGTTGAGCTGAATATTGCTGCGACCCGCATGCCGTCACCTGCGCATGCTTTGGGCCGGGTTGAGAATATACTGGTCGAACCCGAGCGTCGCGCGCGCGTTGTTGTGGATCAGCGGTCAGGGACCATTGTTATGGGCGAAGACGTCAGGATTAGCCGCGTCGCGGTGAGCCAGGGAAACCTGACCTTACGCATCCAGGAGGCGCCGCTGGTCTCGCAACCAAACCCATTTGCGCCGGGTGAAACGGTTGTGGTCCCAAGAACGGAAACAGAAATCATTGATGAACCGGGCATTGGTCTTGCGGAGATCAGAGGCGGCACGTCGTTGAGTGAAGTTGTCGCGGGTTTGAACGCGCTTGGCGTCGCGCCGCGCGATATGATCGACATCTTGAAAAGCATAAAGGCGAGCGGTGCTTTGCATGCAGAATTCATTGTGCGTTGAGCGCTGGTTGTTGGTTGCCAATTTTCGGTTGCCGGTGCCCAAGACGGGACCGCCTACTTTGGATCGGTATGACCAACGCGTGGCAGTGACCCGGCACCTCGGCGCGGTGCGCAAGTTTTTTGGTTCCGGTCGAAGAGCATTCGTAGGCGCCCTTGTCAGGTGGTGGTCATCGAAACACGGCAAGTGAATTCGCTGGATCGCCTGCCCCGAGAGGAAAAAATGAAGACGTGTCATGCTTTGGCAGAAGCAGTGCCTTTCCGTGATTTGAAGTCAGGATAACGAGGGACATGGAGCCGGTGTTTACCTTGGCGCACGCCCGTCTCAGTGATCCCGGCCCCTGTTGCCTTCGCTGGCTGCCGGAGGTTGGCTGCCTGGGCGCTGAAAGCCCAACCTTGTCACGGTTGCCCTTGAACAAACACCTCGGAAATCGCGTATCCTGCGGCGCAAAATATTGGATAACAGGCAGTGCTACGCAATTTCAAGTTTTCGCAACCTGCATCAAACCGTGTAACTCATTACCAAACTATGGGCGATGAGCGCCCAACCGTCAGCGACAACAAAGAACGCAAGCTTGAACGGCAGCGAAACGATGGCTGGGGGCACCATCATCATGCCCATCGACATGAGGACTGCCGCTACAACCAGATCAATGATGAGGAAAGGCATGAAGATCAGGAAACCGACCTGAAAAGCCCGCGCCATTTCGCTGAGCAGAAACGACGGGATGATCACCGACAATGGTGCATCCACTGTTGCCACATTTGTTGCGAGGTCCGGCCTTAGGTCAGCAAGGGCTGCGAACGTATCGGGGTCGATGCGCGACAACATGAAGCCGCGCAGAGGTGCCATCGTTCTCAAAAAACCTTCCTCTACAGATATATCGCCGGCCAGCAGTGGATTGACGCCGCTTGTCCAGGCTGCGACCAAGACCGGTTCCATGACAAAATATGTGAGGAACAGCGCCAAACTGACGATGAGCATATTTGGTGGCGATTGTTGTAGTCCGATCGCCTGACGCAATATGGCAAACACCGTCACAATGAATGGAAAGCATGTGACCATGATCGCGATACCAGGAACCAAGCTAAGGACCGTGATCAGGACCAGAAGCTGGATTGACCGTGTGGCAAGCGAACCGTCGTCACCCAGCGTGATCGACACGTCCTGCGCGAGCGCCGGACTGGCAAGCGCCATGCAGAACAGTATGACGATCCATGCCAAACACCGCATGCTAGTTAAGCGGACCTTCGTCCTGCGCGACTTCGGTAAGGCGCACCGCCAACTGGCCCGGTTCGCCGCCCTCCATCTCTTGCAACTCACCCCGTGCGATCAAACGATCGCCAATGTAGAGTTCGACGGGGTCTTCAATGCGCTTATCAAGCGGTAGCACAGTGTTTTCCGCAAGGCTGAGCAGGTCCCGCACCAGCGGCCGTGCCCTGCCGACGGATACGGATATTTCAATCGGAACACTGCGCAAAGGGTGTCCGTTTTCAGGTTCATTGAGCTGCTTGTTCGCATCATCCATGGGTTTTTGTCCTTGGTTGTGAAAGGTCGGTTGCCATCAGTATTTCGGTGACCCGCGACACCAGCCGGTCCAGATCAAGATAGCTTTCCTGGACGCCGCAGCGGATCCAAGCGGCATGCAACGACAGCCCATCATCCGCGTGGACGTCGACGGAAGACCCGTGTTCCGCCAGTGCTGCTTGGACGCTCGTCCGCTGGCTGGGATGCACCGTGATCGAAAACGCCTCGGGCATACCGGCGGCGACGGCTTCGTGTATGATCAAGCCAATTTCGCGCGGAAAACCCAAAGAAATGCAGTGCGGCAGCAATGTCTCAGCAATATCGGTCAGTAGCGGTGACAGTGCGCCCAATATGTCAGCGCGCGCCTCGTTGTACGAAAACTCCAGATCGGCGATACATTGTACTAACTCTGCAGACAGCGCGGCTTGGCTTTCTTGTGTTGCGGCAACGCCAGCGGCATAGCCGTCCTCAAAGGACTGCTGCACGTCTGCGTTCGGAACGGGCGCAACCTGATCCTCGTCAAAGGCTTCGAGTGGAAGGGTGCTTGCCATCTACGCGCTTGCCTTTGGTGACGGATCTTCGATCCAGTCTTGAAGAACCTGTATGGTTTCAGGTTCACGATCGGCAATCATCTGGCGAAGCCGGCCGACAGGATCGTCGCCAGACGTACTCAGAAGGTCGGGCCCATCACCCATGAAGTCACCCATCATGTCATTGCCCATGGCCATTGCCATCGGTGGGTCACTGCTGTCCCCGGGACCACTGTCATCGAGGGTAAGCGCCGCCACAGCGTTTGGTTTCGACGTCAGAATCGGCCGGACAACAAATAACCCGAGGATCAATGCGACGGCGGCCAGAACACCGATCTGGATCAGGCGCATCATATCCAACGGAAGGCCCGCTGCCGGCGGCAGCGCCTCGGTTCCCAACGGCACAATCGGTTCAAAGGACATGGATTTGACGGTCAGGACATCGCCCCGTGCACTGTCCAAACCGACAGCGGACGCGACAAGTTCTTGCAACGCGGCAAGTTCCTCATCCGAGCGGGGGGTCGTTGTTGTTGTCCCGTCAGCGCCAACAACCGTGACGTCATTGACCAGAACCGCGACGGTCAGCCGCTTGACCGCGCCAGGAGCCCGAACCAATTCACGTTGGGTTTCCGACATTTCGTAGTTTGTCAGCGTGCGGCTCTCGCTGTTTTCGTTGCTGGCTGCGCCGCCGCCGCCGGCGGCATCCCCATCTGGCAGGTTCGACGCAACGGTGACGTCGCCGCCGCGACTATCGCTGGACGTTCCAGCGCTTTCGGTGACATCCGTGCTGATGGCAATGCGGCTGTCCGGATCGACCCTTCGTTCGGTGATTTGTTCCGTTTCCATGATCGTTTCGACGGTGACTTCAACAACTGCGTTGCCGGTACCTACGCGTGCGGCAAGCAGCCGTTCTGCCTGCCGTCGCAGCGCGTCTGCCCGGTCATCGCCCTGCACAGGAATGGCCCCGTTTTCGCCGTCAGACAGCAGGCCACCGCTGTCGTCGATCACAGCGACAGATGTGGGGTCAAGGCCTGGCACCGCAGCAGCGATGAGAAACTGGAGCGCCTTCACATGCGGCGCGGACAAGGCACCGCCCGCCGTTGTTACAGTGACCGCCGCGGTCTGCGTCTGATCGCGCTGGAACGACCGTGTCGATGGCGTGGAAATATGTACGCGTGCGGCCCGAATATGCGGGCTGGCAAGGATTGTGCGTGCAAGTTCACCTTCTTTGGCTCGCCAGTATGCGGCGTCGAACATCTGCGCCGTCGTGCTGAACCCTGACAAAGAGTCCAAGATTTCGTAGCCTTGGCTGCCATTTGTTGGCAACCCTTGCCCGGCAAGCCCCATGCGCAAGCTGTCCCGCTGTCTGGTTGGTACAAAGATTGCATTCCCGCGCACCTCGTAAATGACGCCCTGCTGATCCAGCGCGGCAACAACGTCGCCTGCGGCTTGGGCTTCAAGGCCGCCAAACAGCAGCGACATGTCCGGTGTGCCGGCGCCGCGTGCAAGGAATAGGGTCGACGCAAAGACAGCCGCCGTCGCCAAAACGACCAACACCCGGCGTGGCCCGCTGAGCGTTGACCATACGTTTCCGATGCTCTCCAAACTTGTACTCCATCACATTGGCGTTCTGCCGAATGTTCTTTGTTTGGACCATGAGCCTTAATAATGAGTTAGGGCTTCTGCGTTTATCTGTATTGAGTTGAATTCGCTAAGGGCGCACCAATGACTGCAGATGCTGACATCTCTGACGATAGACCCAAAAAAGGCTCCAAACTCCCGCTTTTGTTGGGCTTAGTCCTTGCTTTGGTCGGGGGTGGTGGCGGGTATTTTGCGGTGCAGCTGGGGCTGATTGGTGGGTCCGAATCGGCGGAGGTATCTGAACCTACAACCGCTGAGGCCGGGGATGATGTTGCCGTTTCGTTTGTTGCGCTTGATCCGCTGATTATATCCCTTCCGCGGTCTGGCGGCCGGGATCACCTGCGGTTTTCGGCCCAGCTAGAGGTTGCGCCAAACTTTGCAGAGGACGTCGAAGCCGTAAAACCCCGGATTGTCGATGTTCTGAATGGGTATCTGCGTGCCGTTGAATTGGCAGAACTCGAAGACCCAACCGCGCTGATGCGGCTGCGCGCGCAGATGTTGCGCCGTGTCCAGGTTGTGACAGGAGAGGGGCGGGTGAAAGACCTGCTTATCATGGAATTTGTATTGAGCTAGAAGGGCCAACCACATGAATATGATTGCTGATGTGCTTTTGGTGGCAGGTGCTTTTGGGGCTGCGCTTTATTGTCTTGTGCTGTCGCGGCGGTTGCGCCGCTTCACGGATCTGGAAAAGGGGGTTGGCGGCGCTGTCGCAGTTTTGGCTGTTCAGGTTGATGACCTGACAAAGACCTTGAATCGTGCGCAGAACACGGCCACATCGTCGGTCGCGCAGCTGGATGACGTAAGTACGCGCGCCGAAACCGCGCAGCAGCGGTTGGAACTGCTGGTTGCGTCACTTCACAATTTGCCCGAGCCCACGGCTACGAAACAGGCAGAGAGTCCTTTTTCGTGCGCCGTGCTACCCCTGAAAGTGCGCATCCATGACCCGGCGTACGCCACGACGTCGCGGGCCAAGTGCGCTGTATATTGTCGCAGGCTTCTTGGTGGCCTCTGCGATGCTGCGGCTGGGCGTGGTATCTGGCCCCGCCATGGCGCAAGAAGTCGCTGATTTGGGCGAAGAATCTATGCCGCTGCCAGAGGACGATGACGAAACGAGCGCCCTGTTGATGGCCTTCCAAGAGCGCGAGGAACGTCTCGCTGCAAGGGAGGCAATGTTGCGTGACAGAATGCAGGCATTGCGCATCGCAGAAATGGAAATCGATGAAAAGTTAGAAGCACTAGTCAGTGCGGAAATTGCATTGAGCGAAATGATTACGCTTGCAGATGGTGCGGCGGAAACAGACCTGGCGCGTTTGACCAATGTCTACGAAAATATGAAACCCAAAGAGGCCGCGGCACTTTTTGCCGAGATGTCACCGCAGTTTGCCGCAGGGTTTCTTGGGATGATGCGCCCGGATGCGGCAGCATTGATTATGACAGAGCTCGAGCCGGAGACAGCCTATTCATTCAGCGTTGTGCTGGCAGGGCGTCATGCGAATGTCCCCACACAGTAGCTGCTGAGGAAACGTTAATCCCTACGCGCTAAAAGGGGATTCTGAAACGTCAAAAGAAACCATCCTATAAGGAATGCATCTGCATGGTCGGTTTGATCGGCATTGTTACCGTTTTTGCTACGGTGTTTGGTGGCTACCTGCTGGCGGGTGGCAAGATGGGTATCATTCTTAAGGCATTGCCTTTTGAAATGATCATGATCTGCGGTGCGGCCATCGGTGCTTTCGCGATCAGCAACGACGGATCCAGCATCAAACACACGCTCAAAGATCTGGGCAAGGTGTTCAAGGGCCCCAAGTGGAAAGCAGAGGATTATCGCGATCTGCTATGTATGTTGTTTGAATTGATCCGGGTGGCGCGCACAAATCCTGTTGCGCTCGAAGGTCATATTGAAGCGCCTGATACCTCAGCAATCTTTAGCAAATATCCCAAAATACTGGGGGATGGCGAAGCGATTGCATTGATTAGCGATACATTGCGCTCGGCGTCGATGAACTATGATGACCCGCATCAGGTCGAAGAAATTCTTGAGAAGCGCATTGAAGCGACCCTTCATCACAAGATGCATTCGACCCATGCCTTGCAAACCGTTGCGGATGGCCTGCCCGCCTTGGGGATCGTTGCGGCGGTTTTGGGGGTCATCAAAACGATGGCATCCATCGATCAACCGCCCGAAGTGCTTGGCAAGCTGATCGGCGGTGCGCTGGTCGGGACTTTCCTTGGTGTGTTTTTGGCTTACGGGTTTGTCGGACCATTTTCAAACAAGGTGAAGGCCGTTGTCGAAGAAGACGCGCATTTTCACCAGTTGATCCGGGAAGTTCTGGTTGCAAATCTTTATGCCCATGCGCCCAACATTTGTGTCGAGGTCGGTCGACAGAACATGCCCAGCCGCTATCGCCCGAGTTTTGCCGATATGGAGGATGCACTTAAGGCCACAAAGCAGGACGCTGCATGAAGGCATTTGTTATAGGAGTGGCTCTGCTATTTTGGCCCGTCATGTCAAATGCGGCACAAATTGATGTGCAGACCGGTGAACATGCTGATTTCACGCGGATTGTTTTGACGATCCCCGCCGGTGCCGAATGGCGTTTAGGACGACGCCCAGGTGGTTACGTACTTCAGATACCAGAGGCCGAAGATTTCGATCTGTCGGGGTTCTTCGATATTATTCCCCGACTGCGCATTCTTGATGTTTTCCAAAACGCAGATCGTGGCGAACTGCTCATCGACGTGACATGCCTTTGCAATGTGGACGCCTTTCTTTTTCGGCCAGATACGGTGGTTGTCGATGTGCGCGATGGACCACCGTCAGACAGGTCACTGTTTGAACGCCCACTCCGCCCGATCCCCGCGGATCGGCAGGCCGATATATTGCCGATCACAAATGGCGCAGCTTACCAAATCCCCCAGCGGCGGTTGATCCCGTTGTTTCCATCAAGCGCGCCATCGGCGGACGCCCCTGTACTTTCACTGGCAACACAGGCGCCAGACCTTGTTCTTTTGGACGCTCCAGCGGTCGCGGCACAGTCGACCCAAGATATCCGGGACGCAGTTTCCTCGCTTGAAAATGCAATTGCGGCGGGGTTGGGCAATGCGTTGACTGGGGGCTTGCTTGAGGGTGACCTGAATGTTGCGACGTCTACGCCGTCGGGCCTGGGCCAACGACTAGAGACAATAGCAGGATCTACCGAGGGGTTTCCAGGTGTCACCGCGAATACGAGCATTGATCCCGCCGCCGTTCCGGCAACAGACCCCGCTGCGGAGACCCAAACCGGTCAAACCTGTCTTCCAGACGCCTATTTCGACGTGGTATCATGGGGAGATGAGCAGCCATTTTTTGATCAACTCAATCCGGCGCGTCGTGCACTTGTGCCGGAATTTGACCACGTTGATGAAGAGGCTGTTGTCCGCCTTGCCCGTCTTTATGTCAGGTTCGGATTTGGACGAGAGGCAATACAAACGCTGAGTATTGATCAAGTCCAATCGCAAGAACGGCGGTACCTGACGGCAATGGCACGACTGGTTGATGGCGCTGCACCCGAAGCGGGGCTTTTTGAAGG
The DNA here is from genome assembly GCF_055693545.1 of Yoonia sp. JB2-21. Taxonomy (NCBI): domain Bacteria; kingdom Pseudomonadati; phylum Pseudomonadota; class Alphaproteobacteria; order Rhodobacterales; family Paracoccaceae; genus Yoonia; species Yoonia sp. JB2-21. The sequence continues at coordinate 1,583,438 of NZ_JBVFUC010000001.1, read as the reverse complement.
TCAGGTCAGCTGTCCCTCACTTGCCGCGCTGTGGGCCGTTCTCGCGGCACCGGCGTTGCCGTTTGATGCCAAAGTCGACCGCATGGCGGTGCTCACGAATTTTCGCTCCTTGCCGAAGCAGTTGCAAGATATCCTGAGCACAAATCTATCCGAAAAGTTACTTGGGATTGGCGATACTGACGCCGCGTTCCAAGTTCTTGGTAAGACCGCGACAGATGACGCAGCAGACGCCGGTCGCGTCCTTGCCGATGCTGCCTTGTTGAATGCTTTGGGAGAGGACGCGGAAGCGGCGGACGTCATTTCAGCCGCAGCGCGGAGCAATCCGCGCACAACACCAGAGTTGATGACCCGGTTCTTGGAGGATGGAATAGAGGCAAATTTGCCATTCTCCGAGGCAGATTTCCTTTTGGCGGATGCGCTTTTGTTCGAACATGCGGGGACGCCGCAGGCGCACAAATTGGCAGCGGTGCAAGTGGACGCATATGTTGCGACCGGCCGCTTTGTGGATGCCCTCGCGGCGCTTGACACAATGTCATCGCATGTGGATGACGCCGTGATCACCGACAAGCGAAACGGTATATATACGGCCGTCGCCGAGGAGGCCGATGACGCTACTTTCCTTCGCCTTGCCGTGACCAACGAAGATCAGGGTTTGGCGCCAGCGGTCCGCCTCGCCGTCGCGGAAAGGCTTATCAATCTGGGGTTTCCAGAACGCGCGCGCCGCATGCTGAGCCAGCCAGCAGATACAGAAACAGCGCAAGAGCAACGCTATCTTCAAGCGCTTGCGGCACTCGCGCTGGGCCAGCCAGATGTCGCTGTTCAAACGCTTGCCGGGCGCAATTCGCAGAGAGCGCAGGACATATCCGCAAGGGCCGAGGTTGCCAACCGCACAAGAATGGCGTTGGTGCAAGACAGTCCAGAGCTTGCCACCGGGCTGCTTAAAAACTTGGATGACGATCAGTTCGGGGCACTATTGGGGCAAGGTGAAACGGAAACTGTGAATGCTGATATGCCCTTGACGCGTAGCCGCGCACTGCTCGAAAGCTCGGCGCAGTCGCGTGCGCTTTTGGAGGATTTGTTACAGAGTTTTGAGGCCCCAGACGCGTTCTGACTCGGCGTGATCATGATTGCGGTTTAGCAAAATGTTAATCGCGTTTGTCTACCCTAAGGCGCATAGACCCAAGCGTTGAAGGGATGGCAGAATGCCAATAACTGTAGGTCTGCGCACTTGGCCTTTCGTGTCGAAGCGGCGGCAGATTATCATTGCCAATCACGCTTGCGCTAGCGGCGTACGGGCGAAGGTTAGGCCACCCATTTGGAGCGCTGTGTCGCGCTTTTGGATCCTGGGATCGCGCCGATGACGGGTTTGTCGTTTCGCGATATTTTTCAACCGACGATCCTGTTGGCGATGGGGCTGATGGCGGTCATTGTGATGATGATCCTGCCAATGCCTGCTTGGGTCCTGGATATCGGGCTCGCCGCGTCGTTTGCACTGGCGATTTTGATGTTTACGGTCACGCTTTTCATTGATCGCCCACTGGATTTTTCCGCATTTCCGACCGTTCTTTTGGCATCGCTGGTTTTGCGGCTCTCGTTGAATGTGTCTTCGACCAAGCTGATTATTGGGGAAGGCCACACAGGAACAAATGCGGCTGGTGATGTCATTGAGGGTTTTGCGATGTTTGTCATGGGGGGCAGCGTCCTGTTGGGTCTTGTCATCTTTGCAGTATTGCTGATCGTAAATTTTGTGGTGATCAACAAAGGTGCCACGCGTATGGCAGAGGTCGGTGCGCGTTTTGCATTGGATGCGATGCCGGGCAAACAGCTGGCGATCGACAGCGATGTTGCCGCGGGCGCCATCGACCATCACGAAGCAAAAGCACGGCGCGAGCGCGAGCAGGCTGAAACGACGTTCTTTGGTTCACTGGACGGTGCCTCAAAATTCGTGAAGGGGGATGCCATTGCGGGTCTGTTGATCACGGCTCTTAATCTGATTATGGGATTGATTATCGGCGTCACCATTCATGATATGCCAATCGGTGCTGCGTTCGAAACATATGCTATTTTAACGGTTGGTGATGGTCTTGTGACGCAAATACCTGCTGTTGTGATATCAGTGGCATCCGCGCTTTTGCTGGCAAGGGGCGGTTCAACCGGGTCTACCGATCTTGCATTGGTGGCGCAGCTTGGGCGTCACCCCGCCGCACTGGCGACTGTCGCGATCTTGATGGGCCTGCTTGCCTTGGTCCCGGGCCTGCCGTTCATTCCCTTTGTTGTGGGTGCGTTCACCTTGGGCGGTTGCGCAGTTTTGATGTCGTCAGCGGCCAAGAAGGCACAAATGGCGCAGACGATTGTCGCGCCTGCTGAAGAGGAGACGTCTACCAAAAGCTCTATGGGCGATGTGCTTGATCTTGATGATATTCACGTAGAATTCGCCCCTGATCTTGTCGATATGGTGCTTGATCCCGGCACTGGATTGGATGCGCGTATTGCGAATATGCGCAGTCACGTTGCAACCGACTTTGGTGTGTTGCTGCCGGAAATCCGGTTGACTGACAATGCCGCACTGCCGCCGGGATGTTATGTGGTGAACGTGCAGGGTGTCGAACAGGTCCGTGATACATTGATCGCTGATCAGGTGCTTGCACTCATGTCTGATACGGGGGACGCCGATTTGATTGGCGAGTTGGTCAAGGAACCGGTCTTTGGCGCGCCGGCCCGTTGGATTGATCCATCCCAACAGGAAACTGCTGCGCTGGCGGGGCTGACAACGGTCCAACCGACCGAGGTTCTGGCGACCCATTTGCTTGAAATTGTCAAACGCAACTTTCCGCGCCTCTTGACGTTCAAGGCATTGCGTCGGCGGCTGGATGAGATGTCGAACCTAAGCGATCCTGACCGGGCAGAGGCAAACCGCCGCATGCTGGACGAACTGATACCGGACAAAGTGCCGATTGATGTGCTGTTGTCGGTGTTGCGCCTGCTATTGGAAGAACGTGTGTCTATCCGCAACCTGCCATTGATCATTGAAGCGACCGCTGAGGGGCGACAACTTTTCCAGACCGCTGACGGCATTACAGAACATGTGCGCCAGAGACTGGGGTTTCAGCTGGTCGCGAATATGCGGCGGCCGGATGGAACCATTCCGTTGGTGCAGCTGGCCCCGGAATGGGAAGATACGTTTGCGACCTACGAAATCCGATCTGATCGCGGGACAGGCGATGTCGCACTGCCACCGGACAATTTTAATCAATTGGCTGACAATATCGCGGAAAAGCTTGGGCAGGCGGCGGATGCGGGAACTTATGCCGCTGTTGTGACGTCAACGCGGCGACGGCGTTTTTTACGCACGGTCATGGCTGCCAAAGGCATTATGAACCCGGTTCTGTCATTTGAAGAGATTGGTATTGATGCGCGGCCCGCGCTGGTGGGGCTCGTCCCGACATGATGGACACGCTTCTAGGCATATTTCCCTATTCGCAATCTGTTTTGTGGTCAGGATTTGCCGTTTTCGTGCGGATCGGCGCAATGATGGCGGTTTTGCCTGTGTTCGGGGACCAGCCAGTGCCGACGCGGGTGCGGTTGGCATTGGCGATCATGTTCACAATGATTGTTGCACCTGCGGTCACGCTGCCGACCACGACGGTCCCGGACACCGTACGACAGTCAGCGGTATTTCTGGGGCCAGAAGTCCTCGCCGGGCTGTTCTTCGGTATATTCCTGAGACTTTTCGTCTTGGCATTGCAAATCGCGGGATCAATTGCTGCGCAATCGACGTCACTTTCGCAGATTTTCGGCGGCACAGCGGCGGTGGATCCGCAGCCTGCGATTGGGCACGTCCTGGTCGTGGCCGGAACGGCGCTGGCGGCACTGATGGGGCTTCATGTTTATGCGGCCAGTTACATGATTCAAACCTACGCGATCGTGCCTTTCGGCGTCGGACTGGCACCTGCTTTTGTCGCCGAAGTTGGCATCCAGGAAATAACGCGCGCCTTTGGGCTGGGGTTTACACTTGCGGCACCGTTTTTGATCGCATCGCTGGTGTATAACGTCGTTCTGGGTGTGATTAACCGCGCGATGCCCCAATTGATGGTGTCCTTTGTGGGCGCGCCGGCCCTGACAGCCGGTGGACTTTTGCTGTTTTTCCTGACCGCACCATTGATGCTGGTGCTTTGGTTTGCGTCTTTTTCCGCATTCATGGAAGCCCCTTTTGGCAGCTGGCCATGAGCGATCAGGAGCAGGATCAGGATAAGCAATATGAGCCAAGCCAAAAGAAGCTTGATGACGCCCGCAAGAAAGGCGAAATCGCACGCTCAACCGATCTGACGACCGCGGCATCCTATGCTGGGATGCTGCTGGTCATGCTCACGATTGGCCCCACGGCGCTGCAGGGTCTTGGAACAACGCTGTCCATCTTGCTGGAGAAATGCGCCCAGCTATCGCAGCTTGTCTTTGCGGGGGCGGGCACGCCCATCCACGGCGGAATCTTGCAGCAGGTCGGATGGGGTACGGCACCGTGGTTTGCGATTCCTGCTGTCTTTGCAATTGTATCGGTTGCGGCGCAGCGGGCGTTCTTATTCACCGGCAGCAAAGTCGTACCCAAACTCAACCGGATTTCACCCATTTCCGGGGTCAAGAATAAATTCGGGCGTCAGGGGCTGTTTGAATTCGCCAAAAGCAGCACAAAGCTGATCATTTATTGCGTGATCATGGGATTCTTTCTGGTCGGAGAAATCGAACGGATCATTGGAAGCATGCATCTGACACCGCGTCTGATTGTCGTTGAACTGGGTCAGATGATGATTGCGCTGATGGGGATCGTATTTCTGGTGGCTGTGGCCCTTGGGAGTGTTGATTTCCTTTGGCAACGGGCCGAGCACACGCGCAAAAACCGAATGAGCCGTAAAGAAATGATGGATGAGCTTAAGCAATCCGAAGGTGATCCATTTATCAAGCAACAACGCCGACAGCGCGGTCAGGAAATTGCAACCAACAAGATGCTGCTTGATGTGCCGACGGCTGACGTTGTCATCGTGAACCCGACGCATTTTGCGGTTGCACTCAAGTGGGATCAATCTGCTGCGCAGGCCCCGATCTGTGTCGCCAAAGGCGTGGATGAAACCGCAGCCCGAATTCGTGAATTGGCGCATGAACATGCTGTGCCGGTGCATTCTGATCCGCCAACGGCGCGGGCGCTTCATGCCGAGGTTGCATTGGGTCAGCAAATTGCGAAAGAGCATTATCGCGCCGTAGCCGCAGCGATCCGTTTTGCCGAAGACATGCGCGGGAAGGCACGCAAATGGTAGGGCAGAAAGATCGCTATGGGGCGCTTTGCAAGATAGCGGACCTCAAATATCAGACCCTAAAACTGGATATGGCAAAACTGCGCGAACAAGAGCGTGGCTTGCGGCAGAACCTGCGCGATCTGGCAGAAACGAAACGCGCGATGCCGACACCGTCGCAAAGTGGCGGCGGATTTGTGGCGGCGGTGGGCGTCGATCTGCGCTGGCATCAGTGGGTCGATCAACGGCGGACAACCATCAACATGGAACTTGCTCAAGTGATGGCCCAGCAGGAAGAATTACGCGTTAAATTGCGGCGCGCGTTTGGCAAAAGCGAAGTGGCAATGGCGCTTGCATCACAAGCGATGCAGCGGGACAGACAAAGCACACTGCGCCGCGCGGCCTACGAATCCTGACGGACGATATCAATCACCAGAACATCTGTGATGCGATCACCACTCACATCTTGAGCTGCGCGCAAGAGTTCGTTGCGCAGCGCACGCATCTGCGTGCCGCGTGTAAAGTTACCGGAAAAACCACCCGAATTGGCGTGGTCGAACATCACCTGCAAAAACCGGTCACGCAGCTTTGGTTCAGCCGCAAAAACAGCGGCCCTGCTTCCAACCGTGACCTCGAGATTGAGCGACATAACCACGAGTGCTGCAACAAGCCCATCCTCCAGAACAGGGATGATGAATTGATTGTTCAGCTTGGCATATTCCCGTTCTTCGCTTTGTTCGATGACGGGGGCCGGTGCAGGCTCACTGCCATCGCCCTCGTCCGTGATTTCGGTGGGTTCCACCGGTTCCGGTTCAGGCTTCAACATCAACCCGGCCCCCACGCCAGATCCGACCCCGACAAGCAACATAATTACTGGCAGCAACAAGGCTTTCATCGCACGCTCTCCTTTTCGGACCTAGAAGGGCATCAACCGTTCGAGGACCTGTTGACCGCCGCGGGGTTGCTGCATCTCGGTGATCTGACCGCGGCCACCATATGAAATGTGCGCAGACGCGATTTTGTCGTAGGTGATTTCATTCTGGCGGGTGATATCCTGGGGCCGGACGTATCCAGTGACGATCAACTCGCGCAGTTCAAAGTTTACGCGGACCTCTTGACGTCCGATGATCGCCAGCACCCCGTTTGGCAGAACTTCGGTGATCGTGACAGCGACCCGTAGCGTCAGCCGTTCATTTCGCCGCACACTGCCATCGCCTGAGCTGTTACTTTGCGAGTTCAAGTCGACGACAGACGCACTCGATGCCCCGTCGGGCAGCAGCCCATCCAAACGCTGCGGTATACCAAAGAGTTGTGAGAGCCCAGCCTGCTGTGACCCGGACCGCGACCGGTCGGATGAATTGGAAATCTCTGCCCTGTCATCAATTTCGATCACAACGGTCATGATATCTCCGCGCTGCATTGCGCGGCGATCGCCCAGCAAGGACCCGCGTTCGCCGGTCCAAAGTGACGCGCGCGATGATGGCCCCAGTGCTGTTGTTGCGATGGGTGCCGGGAAGCTAGGGTTTTGCATCGCGGCGCGCTCACTACTTTGCACGGCCGGGGTAAATGCTGGTGGAACGCCCACGGGGTTCGTGCATCCTGTCAGGATCATCAGGCCGACAACCGCCAGTTTGGGGATTGGGTTATTGTGAAACATACGCGGCCCCATTGTTACCTATTGTGGCGGATACTGTGGTCCGCGATGCGGTGTTCATCACGCGGATCATATCGCCGGGCCCGGCCCGGCCTAGCGCGCGACCTTCCGTTGAAATGACCAAACCATTGCTTTGATAGTGCAGTGGGATCAGCTGATTGCGTTCGACAACGGCTGGTGCACCAACATTTCCAACCTGTATCGGTCGTCCCGCAAAAAGCGCGACGCGGGCTTCCATGCCGATGATTTGGGTCGGATCGCTGAATGCACCGGGTACCGTTTGGCCGGTGACGATCAGGTCATCGGCAGCAATCACCGAAAGTGCCGGTATGGTACGCACAGCGACAACCGTGTCAGCAGCAGCAGCGCCGCAAAACAAAAGCAGCAACGGAACGTGACGGATCATCGCAGCTGCACCATCGCGCTCAGCATTTGGTCGGCGGCTGTGATGACCTTGGAATTCAGTTCATAGCCGCGCTGCGCTTCGATCAAATCCGTGACTTCGCGAACGGGATCAACCGAGCTGTCCTCAAGATAACCTTGTCGCAATACCCCCAGACCATCTTGTCCCGGGGTGCCAACAGCAGACGGGCCAGAGGCGCCGGTTTCGAGAAACAGGTTTGATCCGATCGCTTCCAGCCCTTTGGGGTTGGTGAAACCGGCAAGTGAAAACTGCCCCAGCAGCTGCGGTTGGACCTCATCAATGAAATAGCCAAAAACCTCGCCTTCGGCATTGATCGACAGGGATCGCGTGTCGCGGGGCACGGTGATGTCCGGCACCACGGGATAGCCGTCCGACGTCACAATCAGGCCATCACCCGTCAGCTTCAGCGCGCCGTCGCGGGTATAGGCCGACACCCCCGATGGCAGGGTCACTTCGAGGTATCCATCACCTTCGATCGCAAGATCCAGATCGCCGCCGGTTGCGCCAAGGGATCCCTGACTTAACATCACTGATACCGCGGTTGCACGGACGCCAAGGCCCAGTTGAATGCCGGTGGGCAAAACGGTGCCATCGGACGCATTGATCGTGCCGGGTCTTGCCACCTGTTGGTAATGAAGGTCGGCAAATTCGGCCCGCCGGGCATTGTAGCCCGTGGTGTTCATATTCGCGAGGTTATTGGAGATGACCTCCACTCGCATTTGTTGCGCGGTCATGCCGGCGGCCGCGATTTTCAGTGCGCGCATGCGTCGTCTCCCTTAACTGCTACGGATTGATTCAATGACACTGCGGATGCGTTCATCTTCTTTGTCGACAAAGCTTTGGCCCAGTTCATAGGCGCGTTGCACTTCGATCATGCGGCTGATTTGGAGGATCGGATCGACGTTCGAATCCTCAAGAAACCCCTGCAACATCCGCCCATCGGGGGCGGGCGCAAACCCACCACGCGCTTCGAACAAGACGCCACTTTCGCGCAGCATCTGATTGGGGTCGTTCGGTTGAACAAGGCCAATTTGCCCAATCGGTTGTCCCGCCGCGCTGACCGTGCCGTCGGGCGAAATGCCAATACGTCCGACGCCCTGCGGCACAAACACCGGCGCGCCGCCAGCATCAAGAACGCGGTTGCCATCTGCCGTGACAAGATCACCGTTTTCATTTGGCCTGAAAGCGCCCGCGCGCGTCAGACGTTGGCCGCCGGGGGTTTCAATCAGGAAAAACCCGTCACCCTCGATCGCCAAATCAAATGTACCGCCGGTTTGCGACAAGGTGCCTTGGCGCATTACCGTATCTCGTACCGTAGCAGTCGCCATCGAGAGGGATTTCGCGTCAGGGCCAAGGGCCTTTACATGTTCAGCAAACATGACTTTTTCGGCCCGAAATCCTGCCGTAGATGCATTGGCGATATTGTTCGCCAGAACTTGCATCTCGTTCATCAGGCCCGATTGGCGCGTCAGTGCGGTGTAAGAGGCATTATCCATGATCTATCCACCCGCGATGATAGGAATGAGCGTCTTTTGAAACAGCGCCACAAGGGTTTCGGACATGAATGCCATCGTGATCCAGAAAACGCCCACGATTGCCGCCAGTTTGGGCACAAATGTCAGCGTCATTTCCTGAATTGATGTCAGCGCCTGAAACAGACCAACAACCAGACCGGACGCCAACGCGACCGTCAGGATTGGGATCGAGATCATAAAAGCAACCCAAAGGCTTTGCCGCAATGTATCGTAGAATACAGCCTCACTCATCATACCGGCATTCGCAGGATTTCTTGATAGGCTTCGACGACACGGTCACGAACTGTCACGGCGGTTTGGACCGCTAGTTCTGTCTGCGCCAAAGCGGCGACCAATGCATGCGGATCTGCGCCGCTTGTCATGGCTTGCAGGGCGGTCGCCTCGCTGGTTTGCAAGGTCGCGGCAAAGTCTTTCGCGGCGTTTGCAAACATCCCTGTGCCGGTTGTTTGCTGTGGCGCGATTGCGGATTTTCCCGCAGCATAATTCTGGGCGACGAGTGAGCTGATATCCATATGCGTTTTCCTTATCTGCGAAGTAGATCCATCAAGGCCGAAGACATTTGCCGGACCTGATCAAACATTTTGAGGTTGGCTTCGTAGCTGCGCTGCGCCTCACGCGCGTCAGCAATTTCGATCAAGAGGTTCACGTTTGAGCCGTCATAGTGACCTGTGGGATCCGCCAATGGGCTGGATGGATCGTAAATGCGCGTCAGCTCACTTTGATCAAGCCTGAGCGGCCCGGTTTCGACCGCACCGGTGCGTTGACCAAGATCCACCATTTCCTGAAAGGAAATGATCTTGCGCTGATAGCCCGGTGTGTCCGTGTTTGCGATATTTTCGGATACGTGACGCAGCCTGTTGGCCTGCGCCTTCATACCACTGGTCGCGACCGACATCGCGTCACTGAAATCTGTCATGGCAATCCCTTAATTGCGCCCAAGGCTGGTGCGGATGACTGTCATCGTGTGCCGGTAAATGGCCAGCGCGCGGTTATGCTCGCGGCTGACGGCGACCGACTGCATCATTTCATCTTCAATGGAAACGGTGTTGCCGTTCGGCGATGGCGTGCCTGTATCGACAGGGTCGCGGGGTGCCGTTGTTTTGCCCGCCTCTGTTTGCAGGTGCCCGGGGCGGGTCACCTGCATGCTGATACGTCCATTGCTGCGATAGACATCGCGGAAAGGCGCGATGGTTTGGGCCTGAAAACCTGGGGTGTCAGCGTTGGCAATATTGCGTGCGACAACCGCCTGCCGTGCGCCGGCATGACGGGCCATCGCGCTGGCTGTTTGGAATAAATCCAAGGAATTATGCATCGGGGATTCTCCCTCGTTTGGTTTCAACGAAGGATTAAGGGTGATTCCTTAAGAAGAGGTGTGCGGTTAACCAACAAGGATAGAATATGCAGAAAAACACACTGGATTTGATGCGATTTGCGGTGGGTTCTCTTGATGGGATGCATGCCGTTGGGCGCGTTGTCGGGGTGTCGGGCGGCACGCTTCAGGTGACATCGGCGCATCAGGCGATTTGTCTGGGGGATCGTGCACGCATTCATAGCCGACATGCTGTGCTCAGTGGTGAAGTGGTGCGGCTTGGTCAGGCCAGCGTGCATGTCCTGGTCGACGGTGAAACCGACGGTATTTCCATTGACGACCGGGTTGTTCTGGACGCCGCACCCAGGTTTGCGCCTGATCACAGTTGGATTGGCCGCATCATAGATCCGGATGGAATGGCGCTTGATGGCGCACCGGTACTGGCTGGCACAGACGTAGGACAGTTGTATGGGCCAGCGCCCGCATCACATGCGCGTCGTGCCATGGGACAACGGCTAGAAACCGGGCTTGCCGTTCTGAACACGCTTTTGCCAATTGTCCGGGGCCAGCGGGTTGGTCTGTTTGCCGGTTCCGGTGTGGGGAAATCCACTTTGCTGGCTGACCTTGCGCAAGGGGTAGAGGCCGATGTCATTGTGATCGCCCTGGTTGGCGAACGCGGGCGCGAGGTGCGGCACTTTGTAGAGGCGGTTCTTGGCGCCGATGGCATGCGCCGCGCTGTTGTGGTCGCGGCAACGTCTGATCGGGCCCCGCAAATTCGCAGGCGCTGTGCACCCGCTGCGATGGCCGTGGCTGAATTTTTTCGCGACCAAGGCAAACAGGTCTTGCTGCTGATCGATTCAGTGACGCGTTTCTGCGAGGCGCATCGCGAGGTTGCGGTCGCAAACGGCGAAAGTGCGAATTTGCGAGGCTTCCCTGCGTCCACTGGCCCAGCAGTCGCGCAACTTTGCGAAAGGGCGGGCCCTGGTGCGGGGTCCTCTGGGGATATTACGGCGGTGTTCTCTGTTCTTGTGGCCGGATCAGACATGGAAGAACCGATCGCTGACATGCTGCGCGGTATGCTGGACGGGCATGTCGTTTTGACCCGGGCATTGTCCGAAAAGGGCCATTTCCCAGCCATTGATGTGATGCAATCGGTGTCCAGATCACTGCCCGATGCGGCAACTGCGCAAGAGAACGCGATTATTTCCAACGCAAGGCAGTCGCTCAGCACCTATGCAGAGGCTGAGCTGATGATCCAGTCCGGTTTGTATGCTGCTGGGTCAGATCCAAAAATCGACTCCGCGATCCGATGCGCGCCAGCACTCGAAGCGTTTCTGACAACCAAGGACCAGCGTGGAACATTGGCGCATTTTGCAAAACTACGTCAGGCACTTTCAAGTGGGCCAATGCAGCAGAGTGAACATACCGAAACCGCCGCCTAGATCGGATATGGCAAGGCTGCGTATCGGTCGACTATCAGAGTTTTCGCGCACAGTTCTGAAGGAATAGAAACCGTCAAAAGTCAGAAACTCACAGACTGCCGCTGCTGGCCTTTTCGACACTGTAGGCAGTCCAAGGTCCGTCAGCCAACCCTGCCGAAGCGCGGTGCGTTCTGCAAAAGTGTCAGTGCGGTTGAACTGCCTGTTGCCGCAGAAATTTCGGCGGCTTCAGCGCGGATCAGAAAGAGGCGGATAAGTTTCTCTTGTTGGTCGGGATCGGAAAAGTCGGCAACCTGATCAGTACCGAGTACGGCCTGTGCACGTTCCTGGAAAATTTCGCGCTGCTGATCGAGATCGATGCTTGCAATGCTCGTTGGCAAGCCCAGCGCGGTTTGAAAAACTGATCGTAATGGTGCGTTGCCCATGATTGAAAACCACTGGCCGACATTTGTGCTGTTTCGCTCCAAAATGTCGCCAATTCCGTCACTGACGTTAAGCGCCAGCCGCAAGTCATTGTTTTGATCGCCAACGGCGCGCGCAAATTGCTGCGTTTCGAAGCGGTCGATGATTTCATCTGGAAAGCTGCTGAGGATCGTACGACCAACGGGCAAATCACCAAAGCCAAATGCGGCGCTAAACTCTTCATAACGACTGTCGGCCAATCGATTGGCAAGCGCATCGTCGGCGGTCGTACCGTCCTCCAAAATCTTACGAATAAAGAAGGTGTTGTTGATATCATCATCAAGACCAAAGGCACCAAGCGCGACCGACAAAAGCTGGCGGTCGTTGACGAGGTCGGCGGCGCTGGTGATGTTGCCAATATTCTCTCGGAAATAGTCAGTTGCGCGTGCAATGGGTTGGCTTTGGGCAAACGTGGTTTGCTGCGCCTCCATTGTACGCTCCAGAAAACGCCAGCCGACATAGCCGGTCAAGGGGACGACTGGTTGAAAGCTCATGACGTGTGGGTCGCCAGCAACCGGGCTTCGCGTGGAAGCAAGTTGCGCAACGACTTGAGTGTGCGATAAAAATCCATGCGTCCGACGGCATTGGTCGCGGCATCCAGATGAATGCGGCTATCGGCATCCATCAATGCTTGGCTCAGCTGTTCGATACCACGCAGAATTTGCAGTTTAGCATCCTCTTCGGTGACGTCGCCGGACAACACCAGTTGCGCGATATAGCAAACCCGTCTGACTGGCGTATTCACTTCGTCCGGACGAATAGCATCCCGCAAACGCAGAATATTGGCGTTTGGTGTGAGGATCGACAGGCGGCTGCGACGGTCGCCGTTTTCAATCACGGCACCGTTAACGAGGACGCGTTCTTTCGGGTTAAGCTTAAGCACAAGGCCTGACATTATGTCGCCCCCTGGCCGGTCAAACCACGCAAGATGGCTGTATTGATGTCAATCAGTGGTGTCAGTTCAGCTTCGCGGCGGATGACCAATTGCGTATGTTTCTCGGTGAATTCGGCCAGATAAAAAATCTGTGCGCGCAACTGTTTTGGCAGCGCATTGTCGGCATCAGCCACATCAGCAGCCATGGTTGTCCACATGCGCCGGTTCTCGTGAAGGGCACGGACCAAAGCAGGGAAGTCTTTGCGATCACCGGTGTCTGCTTTGCGAAGGCGTGCCGTGATTTGGCTAATTAACTGCGCCTCAACGGATCGCTCATCGCGGGCGATCATCTGCGTGGGTGCATAGGCTTGTTTGGCTTGTTCAATAACGTTCACGAGTGGTCCTTTCGGGGACAAGGTCGAACGAGACGCGGTTTTACCGCGCCGCAAAAAGGGGTGACGCCACCGAAGTGGCGTCACTCATGTCGTTACCGGAACAGCGACAGAATTGTCTGTGGCGCCTGGTTGGCGATGGACAATGACTGAACACCAAGCTGCTGCTGCACCTGAAGGGCCTGCAGACGTGCCGAGGTCTCTTCCATGTCCGCATCAACCAATGCACCGATGCCAGATTTCAGTGAGTCCGTCAGATTCGAGATGAAATCAGACTGCGTCTCGATACGTCCCTGGCTAGAACCGAAATCAGCGGCAGCATCGATTGTCGTATTGATATATGTCTCAATATTCGCAAGCGCGGCGGCGACACCTTCATCAGTTGATACATCAAGCCGATCCAGACCAACCAGACCGCCAGTGGCTGTACCGTCTGCGGCACCTGCATCTGTCAATGTCTGGGCAGCCCCGTCATTGTCAATCTGCAGGACCCAGGCGCCAGTTGTCTCATCCTGGCGAACACGCGTTTCGATGTTTTCGATACCTGCACCATCAATGACTGTCTTCAGACCGCGCGCGACATCTTCGAAAGTTTCGTCAGGGCCTGCGACATAGTCATAGCTAACGCCGCCAACGGTAGCCCGATAACCGTCACCTTCGGACACACCGGCGGTGGTCGAGAATTCAAGCTCTGACGCGCGAGCCGTAATCGTCTGAGAGTTGTCGGTTGCGGCTGCTGAGGTCGCGCCGTTGGCTGTCAGCGCAAATTCTGCTGCACCGGTACCACTTGTGTTCACTTCGACCGCATCGAATTTCGATGTGGACGCAATGCTGATTGTCGCGGTGTTGACCGTTGCCGTGATATCTTCGATGCCGGCGGCGTTGATTGCTGCAGTCAGACCAGCAGCCAGATCGTTCACCGCTGTCGTCGTCGTGGTGAAGCTGACAGTTTCACCTGAAACCTGGAAGTTGTACGTTTCTCCGGCGACAATTGTGCCGGATACAACAGCATCCAAGACGTTCGCACCGTTTGAGAAGGCGTCACCAGTCCCATCAGCGGCCAGGTTGCCACCAAGTGTTGTTGTGACGTTCGCGCTAAGGTCTGCACCCGGACCAAACACACCGTTGTCAAAGCTAAGGTCCTGACGGGACACAGTGATATTAGAGGAGGTCACAGTCCCATCACTGGCACGGTCAAGTGACGACAGAATGTTCACGCTGTCGGTGCCTGCCAACATGTTTAGCCCGTTGAATTGAGCAGCACCAACAACCGATGCGATCTGGTCAGAGAGGGCGTCAACGTCTGATTGCAGCTTTGTGCGGTCAACATTCTCGCCCTGAGCGGCCACGATCTTTTCTTTCATGTCATTGAGAAGATCGGTCACCGTTTCAGCGCCGTTGCGTGCCACGGCCACGGATGAACCGCCCAAAGACAAGCTTTCAGAAATCGCTTTGAAGCCCTTCACGTCCGATTCCATGACTTTGGAAATCGCCCAGACGGCAGAATTGTCTTTTGCGGAGCCAACTTCCTTACCGGTAGAGATCATGGCTTGGGTTTTGTTGAGATCCATGTTGATGGATTTCAGCGTTTGAAGCGCGACCATCGCGCTGTTGTTCGTCAGAATACTGGACATATTTCATGGCCCTTTATATTTGGCGCTTTGCGCCGGGTTGGTTTGGGAATCCACAGATTTTCTGTGGTTTGAAACGTCATTCTGACGGATGTCACTGGCGCAAATCTCGCGCAGTCAGCCTTTATGGCGATGTCGTACTCAAACCAATTCGGACTAAACAACTTCTTAATTCGCGCGCACAGAATACGGCAAATTTGAACCAAATTAGGCTTTCTTCTCAATGGCGCCGGTGCGGGTTGTGACGACTTCCATGTTGCCGGAATGGTCATAAACGGTCAGGCTGTTTTGGACTTTCTTGAGGTCCTCGATGCGCCCCTGTGCTGCGCGTATGCCACGAATGGCAGCAGCCAACAGCGCCTGATTTTCCTGGATACGGGATTGGACATCTGTAACGATCTTTTTCGATGGATTGCTGTTTCCCAGCGCGATCAACGCCCGCCCCTTTTGGTCAGCCAGCGATGCCAGCGCGTCATATTGACCGGCGAGCAGTGCGATTTTCTCTTGTGACAGAATTTCGTCTATTCTCTGCATTGCGTTATGCTGCATCCATACGCACCTTCATCGCCTCAAAAAGTGCTTCTGCTAGACCGATGCCACCGGCGGTGACCATTTCTTTGGCCTGCGCTTCTCTGAGGAAGGACGAGAATTGTTCTTCTCCAACCCCACCGCCAAATTCATCGCGCGGCGCCCCCAAACCGGCGGATTTCAACATTTCCGCAAGGAATGTGGCCTCTAGCTTTTGTGCAGCACCAAGCAAAGCTGCGTCAGATTGTGCATACGCGGGCAGTGCGGTGGCCGGCCGTGGGGGCGGCAATACTGGGATCGTTTCCATCGGATTCTCCGTCGTTGATTTCGACAGCTTGATGGACAGTCCTAAACATTCAGTAATTTTTTTCGGCGAAGAAGGACTTCAACACCGAATCTATCGGAGAACCGATGATACCTTTACTTATGCCTGAAACTGCCGCGACGGGGGCGTCTGCTGATGTTCCGGTGGCGTCTGACACGCCCTCTGACAGCAACGCGATGTTTGCTGATGTCCTGGCATCCCAGGTTGATGCGCAGATCGTGCCTGATGACGACGTTGACTTGCCGCTGCCGGTGATCGGCACCGCTGAAGATAGCGCAGAAGACCCGTCACTTGTTGTCGTTAGCGATTCTGAGGTTGCGGCGAAACTCACCAAAGCGGTTGAACCCGCGCAGTTGGCCGCTGCGCCGCGTCAAAATCTGGATGAAGTGGCAAAGCCTACGGGCGTGGAAGAGAAAGTGACTGTTTCAGACCCTCGAATTAGCAAAGGCGCTTCGGGCACGCCGGTTGAGACAAAGTCTTTGGCGCAACCCGAAAAGATCAAAGATGTGGCACCACCCGTGGCCCGCCCATCCGTTGCCCAATCTGCGATCGAGAGCAAAATGCCGAAACCTGACGCGCCATTGCCCGAAGCGGACATGGCTTCTCGTGTTGATCGGGAAAAGGGTGTCCGTGTGGCAGACGGCCCGGCACCAAAGACCGCACACACGCCAATCCCTCCTACGCTCAAACCGACGCAGGCCACCGCATCATCGTCAATCGCATTGGAAACGGTTGGGAAAACCTTGCCGCAGGATGCGCTTGTCAAAGCTGAAATCGAAAAGAGTGAGCGGCGGCAGGCAGACAAAACTGTTGATGCAAAGCCGAACGTGCCTGCAGATATAAGGCCCGCGTCGGTTTTGGTGGGTCCCCCGCCGGCTGTGGCGATTGCGCAATCTCTTGCCAAACCAACGCTGCCCGCCAATGAACCGCAGGCAAGCGTAGCTGAGGCTGAGGTATCAGTGGTTGCAGCAGGTAGCGAACGCAATACGTCGGCCAGTACCGTTGCCGCACCAGCCTATGGCGCAGCCGCCGCGGGCGGCGAGGTGGCGCGGCATGCGGCGACACAGATCGCTGTGGCTGTGACCCACAACCCCGGTAAGGCCACCGAAATTGCGCTGAACCCCGAAGAATTAGGCCGTGTTCGGTTGACTATGACCGCCGTAGACGGGGCCATCACGCTGCATATGTCAACGGAACGGCCAGAGACGCAGGATCTGTTACGGCGGCATCTGGATGTGCTTGCGCAGGAGTTTCGTGAGCTTGGCTATGACACGATTTCCTTTTCCTTCGGACAGGATAATGGTGCCAAAGAGAATGCCGATCCGACCCATATGGATAGCCCATCCAATGCGGAAACAACCGATAGTCAGGACCCTGTCGTGGCTGCTGCACAGGTGCAGTCGTCCGGTCTTGACCTCAGAATATAAGGACACAAAATGGATATTTCACAACTCGCCCCCACAGCAAACAACGCGCAGGCGGTGCTAGATGCCGCAGGAAATGCGACCGCTGAAGTCAACTCGGATTTCGAGATGTTTCTAAGGATGCTGACGGTCCAAATGCAAAATCAGGACCCGTTGAACCCGGTGGATCTCGACAGATTATGCAACGCAACTGGCAACCTTTTCTGGGGTTGAGCAGGCGGTCCTCACCAATGACCTGCTCAAGTCCCTGACGGCCCAGATGAATTCAGGTGGTCTGGTTGATATGGCGGCGTTGGTCGGAAAAGAGGTCCGGTCAGCTGCACCTGCGTTCTTTGATGGGCAGCCGATCACATTGATCCCGCAACGGTCAGCCGCCGCTGATACGGCCGAACTGGTGGTGCGCACTGAAGCCGGTGAAGAGGTGCAGCGCCTACCAGTTCAGCCGGGTGCCGAAACGTTGGAATGGGCGGGCGTTGGCCCCGGTGGTGCACCGATGCCTGCGGGTCTTTATCAGTTTGAAATCATCGGCAAGATCAACAACGAAATCGTCGCCCAAGACGCGGTGAGTACCTATAGTACCGTTACAGAGGTTCGTCTGGATGGCGGGCAGACAACCTTGATCCTGTCGGGTGGGGCTTCTATCGCCAGTGGCGAAGTGACGGCGCTGCGCGACAGCTAGGGTCAGCCCTCTAGAACAGGCTGCTGATCCAGACGGCGCCGCCCACCAGAACCCCGCCCAACGCCATCCACGACAAACGCGCGATGCGGCGTTGCGGTTTTGGTGGCGGTGGCGGGTTGTTCAACCGGATGAGCGCATCTTCGGCCAACCTGGGCAGTTGCGGGCCAAAACGCGCCAAAATGCTGGCAGTTTTTGCCAGGTCGCGGAGCAACGCCTTTGGGCCAATACTTTGCTTGATGTAGTCTTCGACAACAGGTTTTGCGACCTGCCAGATGTTCATATGCGGATCAAGCGATCGGGCCACACCTTCAACCACAACCATGGTGCGCTGAAGCAAGATCAATTCAGTCCGGGTTTCCATGCCGAAGCGTTCGGTCACCTCGAACAGATAGCTGAGCAACCGGGCCATCGAAATCCGACTCGCGTCCATCCCGAAAATCGGCTCTCCGACGGCGCGCAGCGCGCGGGCAAATTCATCAACATCCTGCCCCGCCGGCACATAGCCCGCCTCAAAATGCACCTCAGCGACGCGCTGATAGTCTTTGCGGATAAATCCAAACAGGATCTCCGCGTAAACCCGGCGAGTGTATTCGTCGATCCGCCCCATGATCCCAAAATCATAGGCGATGATGTCGCCGTTCGCAGCGACCTTCAGATTGCCCTGATGCATGTCACCGTGAAAGTAGCCGTCACGCAAAGCGTGGTTCAGGAAGAGTTGGAGTACGCGTGTGGCAAGTTCGACCCGGTCATGGCCCGCGGCATCCAAGGCGTCGTTGACGCCAATATTCGTGCCTTCCGCCCAATCCATTGTCATCACGCGACGGCCTGACAAATGCCAAAGCACGCGCGGCACCTGAAACCCCGCATCGCCGTCGGTATTGGCGGCAAACTCTGCCGCAGCAGAGCTTTCAAGCCGCAGATCCAATTCACCCATGACGACGCCTTCAAAATGGGTAATCACATCCATCGGGCGCAAACGCCGCGATGCAGGCGACAGGAATTCGATCGTGCGGGCGGCAAAATAAAAGGCGTCTATGTCGGTGCGAAAGGCGCGTTCAATACCGGGGCGCAATATCTTGACCGCAACCGCTTGACCGGTGTCGGCCAAGTGGGCCTTGTGAACCTGCGCCAATGAAGCGGCGGCGACGGGTTCTGAAAAGGATGAAAAAAGCTGATCAAAAGAGTTGCCGAGTTCGGATTGGATCGCTTTCTTGGCCTCAGTCATCGAAAACGGCGGTAACTTGTCCTGCAAAACGCGCAGTTGCACAGCCAGTTCATCGCCTACGACATCAGGGCGCGTTGATAAAACCTGACCAAATTTGATGTATGCCGGGCCAAGTGCCGTAAGTGCCCGAACCGCCGGCGGCATCGTGACGTCGCCTTTGTAGCCCAGCCATTGGAACGGCCACACCAGCGCACGAAATATGATACGCAGCACAGGGCCCGTATCAAACGCATCGAGCACGACTTTCATCGCCCCCGTGCGTTCGAGTGTCGCGCCCGTGCGGATCAGGCGAATAATATTGTGAGGCCCACGCATGCTAGAGCTTCCAGCCCGAATGCAATGCAGCCACGCCCATCGTGAGGTTGCGATATTTCGCATTACCGAAACCAGCGTCCCGAACCATGCTTAGAAATGTGTCCTGGTCGGGAAACTTGCGGATCGATTCCACCAGATACTGATAGCTGTCGCGGTCCCCCGCGATCATCTGACCCATCCGGGGGATTACATTGAAAGAGTAAGCGTCATAAGCGGCCTGCATCATCGGATTGGGAAGCTGGCTAAACTCCAGCACCATCAAACGGCCACCGGGTTTGAGGACGCGGTAAGCCTCGGCCAATGCATCTTGTGGACGGGTCACATTCCTGATGCCAAAACTGATTGTGTAGACATCGAATGTATTTGCTTCAAACGGCAAAGCCATCGCATCGCCCACAACCCATTCAAGGCTATCTGACATACGTTCGGCCTCGGCCCGCTTGCGGCCCTCGACCAACATCGATTCTGTGAGATCCAGAACCGTGGCCTGACCATGACCTGCCCGCTTTAGAAATCGGAACGAAATGTCGCCGGTCCCGCCTGCTACATCCAGCAGCCGTTGCCCGGGACGCGGGGCCAGCCAGTCCATCATCGCATCTTTCCAGATACGGTGCACACCACCGGACATGACGTCATTCATAATGTCGTATTTGCTGGCGACAGATGAAAACACACCTTGCACGCGCCCCGCCTTTTCATCTTCGCGAACGGTTTCAAACCCGAAGTGGGTGGTGTTCTCTGGCTTGTCGGTCATGTCATGCTTTCGCCTGAATACTGTCCCAAAAGGGGTTATACCCAAGTGCGGGGAGAGACAAACTGTCAATGTGCCACGGAGGGCGAAATGAACGCCAACGCCTTTGACGTCCACAGCATCATGGACGTCTATAGCAAGATTGCCTGGGCATTGGGCCCGACGGTCCTTGCTCTTGTTATCATTTTTGTCGCGCGTTTGCGGCGGCGGCTGTCAGGTCGCCCATCCGATCCCACCGAAGGTATACAAAAGACGATGATTGGGTCGCTCGATGGTGGGCTACCACCCGACCTCAGCCTGATCGCCAATGCAGGCCGCAACGCCGCGGTGGCGCAAACATTTGGCGACAGGTATCTGCGGCCCACAATTGGGCTACGCTTTATGATGTTTGGGTTTCCGGTGGTTCTTTTTCTGATCGTCCAGTCGATGCAGGCGACCCATGGCTTCGATCTAGAGAATGACCAACTGACGCAGATTTTTGCAATTGGTCTGCTGTTGGTGATGGTGCATAACATCATTTACTTTAACGTCTACGAACTGCGCTACGACGGCACGCGCATCATTCACCGGACGTGGTTTTATCAGCGGCTGGAACTCCCTTTGTCGCGGTTACTGAGCATTCGCGATGACGGGATGTACTTTTATATCCTGCATAGCGATAACGGCAAAAAGGCCTATGTGCCAAAGCACTTGATTGGCATCGACGATTTCGTGCGAACTGTCAGAACGTCGATCTCGAACAATGAAGCGTATTAATGCCCGAGCTACCAGAAGTTGAAACGGTCAAAGCGGGTATTGCCCCGGTGATGGAAGGCCACGTTATTGCGCAAGCTGACGTGAACCGCCCTGATCTGCGCTGGCCGTTTCCAGAACGGATGGCCGCGCGGCTGACGGGTAAGCGCGTCTTGGGTCTGCGCCGCCGGTCGAAATATATCCTCGTCGATCTCGATAGCACAGAGACATTGCTTATTCACTTGGGCATGTCGGGCCGCATGTTGGTGTCTGGCCACACGGTGGGTGAATTCCATCACCCGCATCCTGTCCCCGCCAAACACGACCATGTTGTCTTTCACATCGACAACGGCGCACGCATTACTTTCAATGATGCCCGGCGGTTTGGTGCGATGGACCTGATGGACACCGCATCACAGGATGATCACTGGCTGATCCGCGATCTGGGGCCTGAACCCTTGGGCAATGCCTTCAACGAAAGCTATCTAATTGACCGGCTAAAAGGGCGGAACACACCGATCAAATCGGCACTTTTGGATCAGCGCATCGTATCCGGCCTTGGCAATATATATGTGTGCGAGGTCCTCTTCCGTGCCGGTATCCATCCTGCGCGCAAGGCTGGGCGGATCAGCGCTGCTCGGGTCGCGACGCTGGTTCCGCTGATCCGTGATGTTTTGTCCGAAGCCATCGCCGCCGGTGGGTCATCACTGCGGGATTATCGGCAATCCGATGGCGAACTGGGTTATTTCCAACATGTTTTTCAGGTGTATGACCGCGAAGACGAACCCTGCGTAACCCCCCGATGTGACAGAACAATCAACCGAATCGTTCAATCTGGACGCTCATCTTTCTTTTGTCCGCAATGCCAAAGATAACTTGATCCCTAGCGACGCTTTGCTAAGCCTTAGGGCCTGACCAGCGGCAATAGGGACAGCAGCATGGCCTTTGATAAGATCATCGTGGACATCAGCGACTATGTCGCGACCATTACGCTCAACCGACCGGACGCGATGAACGCGCTCAACAGTGAGTTGCTGGGCGAGCTTTGCACAGCGTTGGAAGATGCAGACGCCAGCGACAAGGTGCGCTGCATCATCATCACCGGATCCGAGAAAGCCTTTGCGGCGGGCGCTGACGTCAGCGAGATGGCGGACAAAAGCTTTGTTGAAATGTACACGCAGCGCTTCTTCGAAAATGAAACCGACCGCTTCAATCGTACCCGCAAGCCGATCATTGCAGCGGTCGCCGGTTATGCGCTGGGCGGCGGTTGTGAACTGGCGATGATGTGTGACTTCATCATTGCAGCAGATAGTGCCAAATTCGGCCAGCCAGAGATCAACCTAGGTGTGATTGCCGGCTTGGGTGGTACGCAACGCCTGACACGGTTTGTCGGAAAATCGAAGTCGATGGATATGCATCTGACTGGGCGCTTTATGGATGCGGTCGAGGCCGAGAGTTGCGGACTGGTCAGCAGGGTTGTCCCCGCCAAGAAATTGCTGAGCGAAGCGAAAGCAGCCGCCGAAAAGATCAGCGAGAAATCACAGATCGCGGCCATGGCCGCCAAAGATGCAGTGAACCGCGCATATGAAACAACGCTGGCCGAAGGGCTGAACTACGAGCGCCGTTTGTTCCACTCTCTTTTTGCGACCGAGGACCAGGGCGAAGGCATGGCCGCCTTTACTGAAAAGCGCGAGGCGCAGTTTCGGGATCGTTAGGGCTTCCCTTTCATCGCAATCTATCCTATCAGCCGCGTCAGACATGCGCGTGAGGCCCGCTTTGGCCAGAATCACCGGTTCGTAAACCCGGGGCTTGGGCTTGCTGCGCTATTGAATTTTAATTTGGCCCAATCACAGGCCCAGCTTAGGAAACGACCACATGGCAAATTCACCTCAGGCGAAAAAACGCGCCCGTCAAAACGTAGCGCGCTTTGCAGTCAACAAGATGCGTCGCTCGCGTATCCGTACCCACCTGCGCGCTGTCGAAGAAGCAATTGCATCCGGCGATCAGAAGGCCGCGGCAGAGGCTCTCAAGGCTGCACAGCCAGAACTGATGCGCGGCGTGACCAAAGGTGTGATGCACAAGAACACAGCGTCGCGCAAAATGTCGCGTCTCGCTTCACGCGTCAAAGCGATCGGCTGATTCTTCCCCAATCGGCGGAAAAATGAAAATTCAAGCGCGTCCAGACAGGGCGCGCTTTTTTTGTTGTGGTGTGATCGGTCCGCGCAGAAATCGAGACATTTCAAAGGGCCGACAGATTCTTTTTCGACAAACTCCGAGTCAAGCGCGATGTTGTATTGAAGCGCGCCCAAAGCCCTTGCTACGTTGACCATGCGATTCACATCGTTCCGGGGGGACATGAGGGGGTTTGCATAGAAATTGGTCGGGACCGTCCCTGTTTGGCGCGGGACGCGGTGATCGGTTTTGTGTCTGAACTTCATGCGAATTCGGGGTGGGAAATGCGGCATTGGTCGCGCTTACCATCCTGATTGTGTCTGCGCCAAAACCAGAGGCTGCTCTTTGGTATTGGTCGCTGCTTGTGGCCCTTTTGCTGCCGATTGGCGCTGATAGGTATCCTGCGGATGCCGTTCACGCGCTACGGTCTATGGTTTTGGGTGGAAGGCAATTCGTTCGGGTAGGGCACCTGAGCGGCGGTCTTCTTTTGATCCCGGCTTTGTGTCGTGGGCGTGCATTGCGTGCTCTTGTGTGGTGATGGCAAATGTTTGGGACAAAGGGACAAAATGACTAACGATATCTGGGCAAAGGTGTTGAGCGCGCTCAAGGGTGCATTGGGTGCAAATAGCTATTCCAGCTGGATTGAACCTCTCGAATTTTCCCAATTGTCCGGCGGTGTCGCGATCTTTGATGTTCCGACAAATTTCATCGGCAACTATGTTTCCCAGAACTTTGGTGATCAGATCATCTACCACATGAACAAGGCGGGCGAAGACGTCCAGCGTCTGCAATTTCGTGTCCCGAGCCAAGCACGCCCAGCAACGAAGCCAAAAGCCACGCCCAAACAAGCCGGCAACGATGCCGCTTCAGGTGCCCCGCTGGATGCGCGGTTTACGTTTGACACTTTTGTCGTCGGTAAGCCGAATGAACTTGCGCATGCCGCCGCGCGCCGCGTCGCCGAAGGTGGGCCGGTTACATTTAACCCACTCTTTCTTTATGGCGGCGTTGGTCTGGGCAAGACCCACCTCATGCATGCCATCGCGGCAGAGCTGAAAGAACGTTCGCCCGAGTTGAACGTTCTGTATCTCTCTGCCGAGCAATTCATGTACCGCTTCATTACGGCGTTGCGTGAACGTAAGATGATGGATTTCAAACAGCTGTTCCGTTCCGTTGACGTGCTGATGGTCGATGATGTGCAATTCATCGGCGGCAAGGACAGCACGCAGGAAGAATTCTTTCACACCTTCAATGCTCTCGTTGACGGCCAGAAACAGATTATCATTTCCGCCGATCGGGCCCCGGGCGAGATCAAGGATTTGGAAGAGCGGATTAAGTCCCGCCTGCAATGTGGTTTGGTCGTGGATCTGCACCCGACCGACTACGAACTGCGTCTTGGTATTTTGCAGTCCAAGGTTGACGTCTATGCCGCGCAATATCCCGAATTGGTGATCGCGGACGGGGTGTTGGAATTCCTCGCGCATCGGATTTCGACCAACGTGCGGGTTTTGGAAGGGGCGCTGACCCGTCTTTTTGCCTTTGCGTCGCTTGTTGGGCGCGAGATCACTCTGGAACTGACGCAAGATTGTCTGTCTGATGTGCTGAAAGCCTCTGATCGCAAGGTCACGGTTGAAGAAATCCAGCGCAAAGTGTCTGAGCATTACAACATTCGCTTGTCTGACATGATTGGACCAAAGCGGGTGCGTAACTATGCCCGGCCACGTCAGATTGCGATGTATCTGGCGAAACAAATGACCAGCCGGTCGCTGCCCGAGATCGGACGCCGGTTCGGTGGTCGTGACCACACAACGGTCATGCATGGTGTGAAACGCATTGAAGAACTCAAAGCGCTGGATAGCCAGATCGCCGATGATCTGGAACTCTTGCGCCGCGCTTTGCAGGAATAAGCAGTCCCGGCGCTTGACGCGGCCAAACCCATCGTCAACAGTCCAACAAAACGCTTGAGAGTGGCGCAGGATAGGGTACATTCCGCATCCCGGCCACGCCCGGCAATAAGATATGCGGAGATTGGGACATGAAATTCAGCATTGAACGCGCGGTGCTTTTGAAGGCGGTCGCACAGGCCCAATCTGTGGTCGAACGGCGCAATACCATCCCAATCCTGGCGAATGTTCTGATCGAAGCCGAAGGGGACGAGGTTCACTTCCGTGCCACTGATCTGGACATCGAAGTTGTCGATAAAGCCCCGGCCAAGGTTGAACGCGCGGGTGCCACGACGGTCTCGGCTGTCACGCTGAATGAAATTGTCCGCAAACTGCCTGATGGCGCGCTTGTCACGCTCGCCGAAGATGGGGCATCGGGCCGTCTGTCGATTGAAGCGGGGCGCTCTAACTTTTCACTGGCGACCCTGCCAAAAGAAGATTTCCCGGTGATGGCATCGTCGGAATATGCAGCCAACTTTTCGGCACCGGCGCCTGTACTGCGCCGCCTCTTTGACAAATCCAAATTTGCGATCTCGACCGAAGAAACACGGTACTACCTCAACGGCGTCTACATGCATGTATCAGACAGCGAAGGCGGCAAAGTGCTGCGTTGCGTCGCCACCGATGGCCACCGTCTGGCGCGGATTGATGCGGATTTGCCCGATGGCGCGGCTGACATGGCTGGCGTGATCGTACCACGCAAAACCGTGGGAGAATTGCGCAAGCTGTTGGATGACGATGACATGCAGATCGCTGTCTCGGTCTCGGAAACCAAAATCCGCTTTGCGACACCTGACATCACTCTCACCTCCAAGGTGATCGACGGGACGTTCCCGGACTACACGCGGGTCATCCCGCAGGGCAACACACGCAAATTGGAAGTAGACGCCAGCGAATTCGCCAAGGCGGTGGACCGCGTGGCGACCGTTTCTTCTGAACGGTCCCGTGCTGTGAAATTGGCACTGGACGAAGACAAGTTGGTTCTCTCCGTCAACGCCCCTGACAGCGGTGCCGCCGAAGAAGAGCTGGCGGTTGCCTATGGCGATGAGCGGCTTGAAATTGGCTTTAACGCCAAATACCTGCTGGAAATCGCAAGTCAGGTCGATCGCGAAAATGCGGTGTTTATGTTCAACTCTTCCGGCGACCCGACACTGATGCGCGAAGGCAATGACACCTCTGCCGTCTATGTCGTTATGCCGATGCGCGTTTGACGCGGCTCGCGCTTAACAGTCTCAACCTTTCGCATTTCCGCTCGCACAAACGCGTAGCGATGACGCTTGATGCGCGGCCTTTGGCCCTGTTTGGGCCCAATGGGGCTGGCAAGACCAACATTATCGAAGCGATTTCGCTTCTTTCGCCCGGCCGCGGTTTGCGCAGGGCAGGCGCAGACGATCTGACCCGCAGGCCAGAGGCGCTGGGCTGGAAAATCACCGGCGTCCTGCAATCGCTGCATCAAACGCATGAAATCGAAACATGGGCCGAGGCTGGCAGCCCG
Source organism: Yoonia sp. JB2-21 (assembly GCF_055693545.1). NCBI lineage: Bacteria > Pseudomonadati > Pseudomonadota > Alphaproteobacteria > Rhodobacterales > Paracoccaceae > Yoonia > Yoonia sp. JB2-21. The sequence continues at coordinate 1,556,850 of NZ_JBVFUC010000001.1, read as the reverse complement.
CGCCAGTTGCGCATTGATAGCAAGACCGCGCCCCAGGTTGCCTTGGGGCGTATCGCGCGCATCCTCTGGCTGGTGCCGTCGATGGATAGGCTGTGGATCGAAGGTGCAGAGGGACGCAGGCGGTTTCTTGACCGCGCGACGCTCAGCTTTGAACCGACCCATGCAGAGGCCGTGCTGACCTACGAAAAGGCGATGCGCGAACGCAACCGTTTGCTTAAGGATATGGTGCGCGACGCGCATTGGTACACTGCGATAGAGGCGCAGATGGCAGAGGCTGCAACGGCAATTCAACGCAACAGGTTGCGTGCGATAGAAGAGCTGACCACGGCGCAAGCGGCGACACAAACTATGTTTCCGACAGCAAATCTGGCTCTGACCTCAGCCGATCCTATCCCTGACGATTTGCAGACAGCCCTTGCCGATAACCGGCCCCGTGACATGGCGGCGGGGCGTACATTGATTGGCCCGCATCGTGCGGACCTGGATGCAGTATTCGCGGACAAGGGCGTGCCGGCCAAGGATTGTTCCACCGGAGAGCAGAAGGCACTTTTGATCAGTTTGATCCTTGCGAATGGCCGGGCGCTGGCCCGCGATTTTGGTGCGCCGCCTATTCTGCTGCTGGATGAGGTTGCGGCCCACCTTGACGCGACCCGCCGTGCCGCGCTCTATGACGAAATCTGCGCACTGGGCGCCCAAGCCTTCATGACAGGTACAGGGCCCGAATTGTTTGCGGAACTTGGCGGCCGCGCCCAATTTGCCGAAGTGACAGAGAGTGATGGACAATCCGTGGTCACCCAGAGGGACAAGCCATGACACCGCAACGCGTGACATTAATTACCCTTGGCGTAGCTGACTTGAACCGATCCAAGGCGTTCTATGGGGCGTTGGGCTGGGTGCCGACACGAGAGATGCCGGATGAAGTGGTCTTTTATCAAATCAACGGCATGGTGCTGGGTTTTTTTGGGCTCGGGCCTTTGGCACAGGATCAGGGACGACCCGACGCCACACTTGGGACAGGGGCGATGACACTTGCGCAGAATTTCACAACTGACGCTGAGGTCGATGCGGCCTATGCGCTGGCTCTTGATGCGGGCGCAACCCCACTGAAGGTCCCGGAAAAGGTCTTTTGGGGTGGGTACTCTGGCTACTATGCTGACCCCGACGGGCACGTCTGGGAAATTGCGCAAAATCCGTTTTGGGAACTGAACCCTGACGGCAGTTTGACATTGCCCGCGTCATGACCATCACCGTCTACGACATGCTGCTTTACGCAGGCGCGCTGGTCATCCTGTTCATGACGCCGGGTCCGGTCTGGGTCGCTTTGCTTGCGCGTTCTCTGTCTGGCGGATTTCAGGCCGCGTGGCCTTTGGCCATTGGTGTGGCGATTGGCGATATCCTGTGGCCCTTGGTGGCGGTTCTTGGCGTGGCCTGGCTGGTGTCCGAGGTTGAAGGGTTCATGATCATCCTCAAATACGTCGCGGTTCTGGTCTTCATGCTGATGGGCGGGGCACTGATCCGCAATGCAGACCATGCGCTCGACGCCAGCAACAGGCTGACACGGCCCGGCATGTGGGCGGGCTTTGTCGCCGGTGTTGCGGTGATCGTAGGCAATCCGAAGGCTGCACTTTTCTACATGGGTATCCTGCCCGGTTTCTTTGACCTCAGCGCTGTGACGGCGCTTGATATGGTCGCGATTTGCACGCTCAGTTTCGTGGTGCCACTGGTCGGAAACCTGATCCTCGCGGCCTCTGTGGACCGGGTGCGGGGGCTGTTGAAATCACCATCCGCAGTGCGCCGGATGAACATCATTGCGGGCGTTCTTTTGATTGGCGTTGGTGTTGTTATCGGGCTGACATGACCGGGGCAAGCCAAGGTTCAAGATAGGGGGCAAGGCGTTCATGTGTCAGGTTGGTGTTGTGCAATGCACAGAACTTGAGCGCCATTGCCTGAATGACAAATGCCTGAACACCTTCGGCCAAAAGCACCGCATCAACATCTGTCCGAATGACCGTACCTTGCAGGGCGCTGATCCATGTCGTGAGCAGCTCGATCTGATGCAGGAAGTTCAATGATATCAGTTCTGTCGTCTCGATCGCAGCGGCACCTGAAAACCGCAAGATGACGTCAAACACGATACGGTCCTGCGCCATATAGTCCATGAGTGGCTGCAATCGATCCGCAAAATCAGCAATAGATATGGGTGAAGGCCCATCTGCGATATGCCCGAGGATCCGTTCAAGCTCTTGTCCGATCAGCAAGGCCATCAGGCGGTCTTTGTCATCAAAATGCGAAAAGAAGGTCCCCTTTGCCACACCGGCAAAGGAAACGACGTCCTCAACGCGCAGGCCAACAAAACCTTTTTCGTCGACGATTTGTCGTGCGGCTTCGATCAGCTTTTGCCGTGTTTCCAGCCGGCGTTTTTGTGGCGCGCGTGTTTCCATGACATATAAATATGCACATTTCTGACCACGGTCAAATTTATTAATTGACCACGGTCACTTTTATAGATTAAGAAAATGACCATAGTCAATTTAAAGGAATCGAAATGTCACAAAAACGCATCCTCATCCTCAATGGCCATCCAGGCGAAACCTCATTATCGCGCCTATTTGCTGACCGATACTCGCAAGCCGCCGCGCAGTCAGGTGCTGAAATCCGTGTTCACCATCTGCCCGAGATGTCTTTCGACATGGATTTTGGCCAAGGCTCTTATGCGCAGTTCAAACCCCTTGAACCCCCGCTTGAAACCTTCTTGTCTGATCTTGAATGGGCCGAACATTTTGTGATCATGACACCAATGTGGTGGGGTGGTCTTCCCGCTAAGCTAAAGGGATTGTTTGATCGCGCGTTCCTGCCCAACCGCACCTTTAACACCAAGGTGAAAAAGATTGGCATGCCAACCCCGATGCTGACAGGCAAGACCGCCCGTGTCATCATGACATCTGATACGCCACGCTGGTTCGAACGCCTGATCTACCGCAATGCGATCATGCGACAGTTGGACAAACAGATACTTGGTTTCGTCGGCATCAAACCTGTCCGCTACACCTATTTTGCGGGTGCGTCCGATGCGAAAGAACCGACAATCCGCAAGTGGACGAACGCCGTGTCGGAACTTGGCCAGAAGGCGGCCTAGTTGGACGCATCGTAAGCCGACTAAAAACCACAAAATCTTGTGTCATTTGCGTGACAAAGGACCCTAAAACGCATATATTTTGGGGATAAGAATACAGGATTACCCCCATGGCCGACGACAACCAAAACCAAGAAGACTACGGCGCCGATTCTATCAAAGTTCTCAAGGGCTTAGAGGCGGTCCGCAAGCGTCCCGGCATGTATATCGGCGACACCGATGACGGGTCCGGTCTGCACCACATGGTCTATGAGGTCGTGGACAACGGCATTGATGAGGCTTTGGCCGGTCACGCGGACCATGTTTATGTGAAAATCAACGGCGATGGGTCGGTCACAGTGGGCGACAACGGGCGTGGCATACCGGTGGGTATCCACGAGGAAGAGGGTGTATCGGCGGCAGAGGTCATCATGACCCAACTGCACGCTGGTGGTAAGTTTGATAGCAACTCCTACAAGGTCTCTGGGGGTCTGCACGGCGTGGGCGTGTCTGTTGTCAACGCCCTGTCAGATTTTCTGGAACTGCGCATCTGGCGTGACGGGAAAGAACACTACGCCCGGTTCGAGGGTGGTTTTACGACAGAACATCTGCGCGTTGAAGGCGATGCCAATGGTCGCAAGGGGACTGAGGTGACGTTCCTTGCCTCAACCGATACGTTCAGCAACCGCGACTTTGAATTCAGCACGCTGGAAAAGCGTCTGCGCGAACTGGCGTTCCTGAACTCTGGCGTGCGCATCATTCTGGAAGACCTGCGTCCGGCGGAACCGCTGAAGGCAGATCTGTTCTACGAAGGCGGCGTGAAGGAATTCGTCAAATACCTTGACCGGTCCAAGACCGCGCTGATGGACGCCCCAATCTATGTCGCGGGCGAACGCGACGACATCGGGGTCGAGGTCGCGATGTGGTGGAACGATAGCTACAACGAAATGGTGCTACCCTTCACCAACAATATCCCGCAGCGCGATGGTGGCACGCACCTTGCCGGGTTCCGTGGCGCGCTGACCCGCGCAATCGCGAAATACGCGACGGAAACGGGGATTTCGAAGAAAGAAAAAGTCTCGCTTACCGGCGATGACGCCCGCGAGGGGCTGACTTGCGTGCTGTCTGTCAAAGTGCCTGATCCGAAATTCTCTAGCCAGACGAAAGACAAGCTTGTCAGCTCCGAAGTGCGCCCAGCGGTCGAAAACCTGATGGGTGAAAAACTGACCGAATGGTTCGAGGAAAACCCGAATGAGGCCAAGATGATCATCTCAAAGATCGTCGAAGCCGCCGCCGCGCGCGAGGCGGCGCGCAAAGCCCGCGAAATTCGCCGCAAATCTGCAATGGATGTGAACTTTAACGCGTCCAAGTTGAAGGACTGCTCTGAAAAAGATCCGTCAAAGACCGAAGTTTTCTTGGTCGAGGGTGACAGCGCTGGCGGCTCGGCCCAAACGGGCCGTGACCGGGGCACGCAGGCCATTCTGCCGTTGAAAGGTAAAATCCTGAACGTCGAACGCGCGCGGTTTGACCGGATGCTGTCCAGTCAGGAAATCGGCAACCTTGTTATGGCGCTGGGCACCGGCATTGGACGTGATGAGTTCAATATCGACAAGCTGCGGTATCACAAGGTCATCATTATGACCGACGCCGATGTCGACGGCGCGCACATCCGTACGCTGCTGCTGACCTTCTTCTTCCGCCAGATGCCGGAATTGATCGAGGGTGGCTACCTCTACATCGCGCAACCGCCGCTTTACAAAGTCGCGCGCGGCAAATCCGAGGTTTACCTCAAGGATCAGGCGGCGATGGATGAATATCTGATCGAGCAGGGCATTGATGGTGCGATGCTGCGCCAAGGCAATGGCGAAGAAATTTCGGGCAACGATCTGCGCCGTGTGGTCGATGAGGCGCGTCAATTGAAACGTGTGTTGGAAGCATTCCCAACGCATTACCCGCGCCACATTCTGGAACAGGCCGCCATCGCAGGGGCCTTTGTGCCCGGTGTTGTGGATAGTGACCTGCAAGGCACGGCGGATCGCGTGGCCCAGCGGCTTGAGCTGATCGCGCTGGAGTGGGAGCGCGGCTGGCAAGGCCGGATCACGCAAGACAAAGGCATGCGTCTGGCGCGTATCCTGCGCGGCGTCGAAGAAGTACGCACGCTGGACGGTACCATGCTGCGCGGTGGCGAAGCGCGGCGGACGGGGACATTCACGCAAAGCCTACAGGACGTCTATAACCTGCCCGCTACTTTGGTGCGTAAGGACCGTAGTCAGGTGATCCACGGGCCGTTGGACCTGCTGAAAGCGATCCTGGAAGAAGGCGAAAAGGGCCTGTCATTGCAACGCTACAAGGGTCTGGGCGAAATGAACCCCGATCAGTTGTGGGAAACGACGCTGGACCCGGATGCGCGCACGCTGTTGCAGGTCAAGGTTGAAGATGTCGCTGAAGCGGACGATCTTTTCACCAAGCTGATGGGTGACGTTGTCGAGCCACGTCGCGAGTTCATCCAAACCAACGCGTTAAACGTAGAGAACCTGGATTTCTAAAGGCGGGTCATCCGAAAGATGAAGGGTGCGACTGCAATCACCAACGTGATGCGGATGATGTGCATCAAAGACACGTAAGTGACGTCTTGATTCATTGCCAAAGTCAGCAATGACATTTCGGTCAACCCGCCGGGTGAAAAGGCAAGGAACGCTTGCGCCAGAGGTATGCCACTGATGAATGCGATCGCTTCGGCGAACCCGACAGCAGCGACCAGCATCAAGAGCGAAGCGATAGTCGACAGGCCAATATCCCGCTTGACTTCGGCCACAGTCGCGCCAACGAACCGCGTACCAATGACAGTGCCAATAGTAACTTGTGCGGCAATGACAAACAGGGTTGGTGGGGCCACAGTCACCCAGCCCGCGATATGCGCAATCCCGCTCAGGATCATGGGACCAAAAACCGGTGCCGCTGGCAGCCCCAACCGCTGCCCAATCATCGCCCCAACCACCGCGCAGAATCCCAGAATGCCATAGTCGGTCAAGGTGATATCGGTCAGTCCAATCCAAGCGGTGGCGCCTCCACCTCCTCCGCTTGTCACCCCGACAAACAGACCAAAGAAAATCGCGACAAAGACAATGATAATCAGGACGCGCGCCGCATGGGCCAATGCGATCCGGCGCTCATCCCCGCCCGCCTCGGCACCCAGGATCAGCATCTCATTCAGACCGCCTGGCATGGCGGAATAGAATGCTGTTGTCCGATCATAACCGCCAATTCGTCGATAGACGGCGTAAGAGATGCCCGCAGCACATACCAGAAAGATGGGCAAGACCATCAGCGTCAGCGCCCATGTCCCAATCAACTCGAATATCTCGGCTGTGACACCTGACCCCAACATCACCCCGATAACCGGGACCACATACATCCGCATTTGGTCCGGGCCCGCAACCGGTGCGCGTAGCATCGCAGCAACTGTATTTGCGATCATCGGGCCAAGCATCCAAGGCAGCGGCATACCAGCAAAATATGCGGCCAGCCCGCCAAGCGCACCAATCGCCAATGCGACCAGTTGTGGCGGCAGGGACCTATGCCGGTTCAATGCAACAGCCTATGCACCACCGATGTGATGTGTGCCGCGTTCCTTGGCCAGAACCATTTGCTTTTGCCGTTCACGAAAACGACTTTTATCATCCTCGGTCGTCTCATCAATGCATTGGTGACAGGATACGCCTTGTTCAAACGCAGGATTGTCGCGATCTTCAGGAAGAAGGGGGCGACGGCAAGCATGGCACAGGATATGCGGCCCTTCCTTTAAACCGTGCCCGACACTGACGCGGGCATCAAAGACAAAGCACTCTCCATCCCATTTGCTGTCTTCTTGTGGCACCTCTTCGAGATATTTCAGAATACCGCCCCTGAGGTGATACACATCCTCGACCCCTTGGCCCATTAGGTAGTTCGTGGATTTTTCGCAACGAATGCCACCAGTGCAGAACATCGCAATCTTTTTGTTGTGGAACCGGTGCTTGTTCTCGGCCCACCAAGCGGGAAACTCACCAAAGCTTTTCGTGGATGGGTCGATTGCACCGTCGAAGGTGCCAATAGCGACCTCGTAGTCATTGCGCGTGTCGATCACGGCCACATCCGGTGCGCTGATCAGGTCGTTCCATTCGGCGGGGTCAACGTAGTTGCCCACGCGCGCAACCGGGTCAACATCCGGTTGGCCCATCGTCACGATTTCCTTTTTCAGCCGCACTTTCATGCGGTGAAACGGGGGGTCGTTGCCGTGCTTTCCTTCCACTCCAAATCGGCACAGCCGGGGAGCGTACGAATATGTTGGATCACTGCATCAATACCGGGGCGACGACCGGCGATTGTTCCATTGATACCTTCGCCGGCCAGCAAAAGTGTACCCGTGATCCCCTGCGCTTTGCATAGGTCCTGAAGTGGTACTTGCAGGCGTGATGGATCATCAAATCGGGTAAAGTGATAGAGGGCAGCGACGGTAAACATAAGCGTCAAATACGCCGCAAATTTCAGCGGGGCAAGTCGCGGTTGGCCGCAATCGCCAAACCGTCGGCCACGGCGGTAAAGGCTTCCGCACGTTCGAGGCGCGCATTGGGGAAAGTCCGGACCATGACGTCCTCGACGATATGCAAAAGACTGGACCCTCCGACAAAGACGATTTTAGCAATGCGGTCAGGGTTCACTTGCGCCATTTCAAGGGTTTCATTCGCGCAGGTAGCGACTTGTGCTGCATAGTCGGCCAAGACAGCGTTCATTGCGGCCTTCGTGATATCTGCCGCCAATCGGGGTTCGATGACGCTCAAGTCGATGGCGGCTGTTGTGGCATGTGGCTGGTTGATCTCGATCTTGCCGCCCTCAACGGCAAAGGCGATATCGTGGCCAAGTTCCATCTCAAGCACTGTTTTCAACCGGTTAAACAATGCCGGGTTCAGGCCCAATTTCACAAAGTCTGCGGCCATCAGTCGGTTTTGCTGCGTATAGACAAATGGAATCTTCTGCCATGTGGCCAGGTCGTTGAAAATCGCGTTGGGCGCAACATGCCGTCCCGGTCCGAGCGCATTGCGCACTTCAGCGCCGCGTCCAAGAAGTGGCATGATATTCGCAATGCTGATCGCGCGATCAAAGTCCGTACCGCCCACGCGGACACCGTGACTGGCGATGATCTGTGTGGTGGCTCTATCACGGCCAAAGACAGAAAAATCGGACGTTCCACCCCCGATATCAACGACAAGACCCAGATCACCCTTGGCCAAGGGACCACTGGCCAATGCGGCGGCTTCGGGTTCGTACATGAATGCGACATCGCGATAGCCAGCCACCATATAGGCCTCGCGCAGATCAATTTCGGCTTGGGCGTTGCGGTTTTCGTCGGTCGAATGGAACCGGACCGGACGCCCGGACAAAGCAACATCAAACGATATGCCTGTTTCGGCTTCGGACCGTTCGCGTAGCATCTCTAGGAACCTTGCGACAACTTCGATCAAGGTCAGACGTTCGTATGCGATCTGGCGTTTTTCACGCATCAGCGGTGTGCCCAACACTGATTTCAGCGCCCGCATGAATCGCCCTTCGCGACCATCAATCAGGGCCGCATTCGCAACCGAACCATAGGTGGTTTCCTTGCGATCATAGTCAAAGAATACCGATGTTGGCAGTGTCGTCTGCCCCGGTTCAACCGAAATCAAATGCGGTTCACCGTTTTTCATGACCCCCGCCGCCGTGTTTGAGGTGCCAAAGTCGATCCCCAATATCGCCATGTCAGCCTGCCTATCCTGAACCAAAGACGCGGCTGATATGAAATCCAACCGCGGCTTGCAACCCCCAGTCGGTCCCTGCAAACTGAGTGAAACCACCCACGAAGGAAAACGCCATGACCCGTGCTTTGCTTGTAATCGATGTGCAGAATGATTTTTGCCCAGACGGTGCCTTGGCTGTGGCAGAGGGCGCGGACATTGTGCCGGGGATCAATGCGGCAATGGCTGACTTTGATGCCGTTATTCTGACGCAGGATTGGCACCCCGCAGGACATTCATCTTTCGCCACCAGCCATGATGCAGAACCGATGAGCATGATAGAGATGCCCTATGGTCCGCAAGTGCTCTGGCCGGATCACTGTATTCAGGGCACCAACGGCGCCGCGTTCCATGCTGACCTGAATGTTGATCGTGCCGACATGATGATCCGCAAAGGCTACAATCCGGCGATTGATAGTTATTCAGCGTTCTTTGAAAATGATAAAACGACGCCCACCGGGCTGGAAGGGTATCTGCGGACACGCGGGATCAATCAGCTGACGCTGGTTGGTTTGGCGACCGATTTTTGTGTCAACTACTCGGCCGTTGACGCCGCAAAGCTGGGGTTTTCTGTGATTGTTGATCTGGCACTGTGCCGGGCGATTGACTTTGATGGATCGCTCGACGCGGCCAAGACAGGTATGGCGGCGGCGGGGGTGACGCTGATCTAACGGCCTTTGCCTGCGAACCAGACCGATGACACGCCAGCGATCATAATGATGGCCAGACCCAAAAGGCTCGTCCCATCGGGCCACTGTCCAAAGACGGCCCACCCAATCAGCATCGCGGCAAGAAGCTGGCTGTAAATAAGAGGCGCGATAACGCCTGCCGGGGTCGTCCTGTTCACCAGCACCAGTAACAGGTTGCCCCCCGCCGAGCCCAAAGCCGAGATCGTGATCAGCCCCACAATAGGCAGTGACATTTCAGGAACCGGCGCGAAGGCAAAAGGGAACAGCAAGATGGCCCCGATGATCAGCTGCGAAAACAGCAAAAAGCGGGGACGGAAGCCACTGGCGAGCCAGCGTGTCGCGACAAGATATGCGCCATGAAAACAACCCGCCAAAATGGCAAAGCCCATGCCGGGTGTCATACCAAATCCGGGGCGGACCACGAGCAGAACCCCCGCAAAGCTGATCAGCAAGAGGAATGTGCGGACGGGTGTAATCCGCTCGCCCAATAGCAGGGCCGATAGGAAATAAGAAACGACCGGACCGACAAAAAAGCCGGCAAAGACATTGGCCATCGGCTCGGTTTTTAGTGCAGTCAGGATGCTGACGATCCCCGCGACGATCAGGCCGGTCCGAAGGTAGAGGCGCCAGTCGCGAAATGACGAAAGATCCGCGCGCATCAGTCCACAAAACGGGGCAAGCAAAGCGGCCGCCAGCGCAAATCGCGTCCATGCAACAAAGGTTTGTGGAAACCCGGCGCCGGTCAGCACCGTTGCTGCTGCATCACCTCCGACAATGAGTGTCATCGCCAACAAGACGGCACCAACCAAACGGGCAGAGTAAGGTGATGCCGTCATGCTGTGCGGTGCCTTGTCCGAAAATCTGCGTCAGTTAGATCATGCCAGCGTTTGTGTGGCGACATAGAACAGCAGGACCAGACCCAGCATAAGACCACCCAGAGCCATCATTCTGCGGCCCTTCTTTTTTCGGGCGGCGATGCGCGCGATCATCAACTCACGATCAAACCCCGGGGATTGGGCAGTGGGGGCCAGCAACTCTTCCTCAATAGGCTCAGCCGAGGATAGTGCATCCATAAAGGCCTCGAACTCAAAGCCGCCCCAACTGGCGCCACTAAGATTGTAGCTCCCCAAGTTTGCTGACAACCTTTCAATCACGGTGGCCCGGGCGCCCTCGTCACCTATGACGAAACGACCCGGCGGCGCACCGCTGTCAAAATGTTGCAATGCAAAACCGCTATCGGTGAGGAAAGCCCGAACCGCCTCATCCGCTTGCTGAAGTGCTGCAACGGTTTTCGGATCACGAAACATCGCGACTTTCTCGGCGTCGAGGCCTGTGATTGCCAGATCATCAAATGTGTCTGGCAAGCCCGTCGGTGTTACTGAAACCATGTCAAAATCGTAACGCAATGCCATCGTAAAGGCCCCCTTGCCACCCCTGCGCCCACTTGATCTAACACGTAAGCGCCAAGAGGGGGAACTGAATATGGTCGACATCGCCACGCGGGTCTGGAACCACAAATGGAAGATCGACCCAATCGTGCGGTCGTTGATTGATACAGACTTTTATAAACTGTTAATGTGCCAGTCCGTGTTTCGCAATCATCCCGATACACAGGTGACGTTTTCGCTGATCAATCGGACCAAAACCATTCGGTTGGCAGAGCTGGTTGACGAAGGCGAGTTGCGCGAACAGCTTGATCATATTCGGTCGCTCAGGCTGACGCGTGGCGAAAGCACGTGGCTGCGCGGCAATACGTTTTATGGCAAGAGGCAGATGTTCACGCCGGCCTTTATGGAATGGTTCGAGAACCTGCAGTTGCCACCATACCACCTTGAAAAGAAAGATGGGCAATATGAACTGACATTCGAGGGGTCATGGCCGGAAGTCATGTTATGGGAAATTCCAGCGCTTGCCGTGATCATGGAGTTGCGCAGCCGTGCCGTTCTCAAGGATATGGGCAAATTCGAGCTTCAGGTGCTCTATGCGCGCGCGATGACCAAGTTATGGGAAAAGGTCGATCATCTGAAACCTATTGCAGATCTGCGCGTTGCGGATTTCGGAACCCGGCGCCGTCATTCCTATCTTTGGCAGGACTGGTGTGTGCAGGCGATGATGGAAGGTTTGGGCAGGAATTTCACCGGGACGTCGAATTGCCGGATTGCGATGATGCGCGAAATCGAGGCAATCGGGACCAATGCGCACGAATTGCCCATGGTTTACGCTGCATTGGCGCAGACGGATGCGGAATTACGCCAGTCTCCCTACGATGTTTTGGCCGACTGGCAGGAAGAGCATGATGGCAATTTGCGCATCATTTTGCCTGATACCTACGGCACGAAGGGCTTTCTTGAAGGCGCGCCTGATTGGCTCGCTGGATGGACGGGCATTCGCGTGGATAGCGGTGATCCGGCAACCGGAGCCGAGACCGCCATCGACTGGTGGACCTCCCGCGGCGAGGATCCACGCAAAAAGCTTATTATCTTTTCGGATGGGCTCGATGTTGAAAAGATTTCAGAATTGCACCGGCAATTCGAAGGTCGGTGCCGGGTCAGCTTTGGCTGGGGTACGATGCTGACAAATGACTTCAAAGGGTTGGTTGCAGATGACGCACTGGCCCCTTTCTCATTGGTTTGCAAAGCGGTACGCGCCAATGACAAACCGACCGTAAAGCTCAGTGATAACCCTAAAAAAGCAATGGGTCCGAAGGATGAGATCGCGCGCTACAAGCGGGTCTTCGATGTCGGAGAGCAGGATGCGCTCGACGTTGTTGTCTAGCCGGATCTTGCCGTTCAGCCGACCGCTATTCTAGATCGTCATTATTCGCGTCATCCTTAACATCGCTGCGTGATCAGGTTGTGCGGATGCGGCCCTGCGGACACGTGTTCCGGTCTAGATCAGGCAACGGCGGATGCGTTCGTATCATTTCCATAGGCAACCTGAGCCCGGTTCTTTCCAGCACTTTTTGCCAAGAGCAGCTGCGCGTCCGCGCGATCAATCATGTCTTGCAACGACATGTCCTGCTTGGTCCAGTACGCACCAACGCTGATTGATACCGGAAAAATGTCTTTGTCATGGACGAACTTCTGCGCTGATATGACGGCACAAAGTCTGTTACCGACGCACTGCACGTCATCTGCATCCAAGCCCGGCATATAGATCGAGAATTCATCCCCACCATGACGTGCAAAAATTGCCTCGCCACGGATGGTCTCGCCGATGCGCGCTGCCACAATCGCAAGCGCGGCGTCACCGGCAAGATGTCCGAACGTGTCGTTGATGTACTTGAAGTTATCAATATCGAAGTAAAATAGGGCATGTCCACGCTCAGGATCAAACTTTGCAGCATCCACTTCGCTATCCATCCCGCGCCGATTGAACAGATTTGTCAGGGCATCGGTTTGTGCATAGGTCTGCATTTTCTTGGTCGCTTCGAAGTGCTTCACTTCTCGCCGGAACACCCAGCCAATAGCGACCGTACCAAGGACATTGCAAACCACGAGCGTGGGCGCGATGGAGAATAGAAGCGAGCGTGCCAACTCGAACGGCAACACAAACAGGCCGAAAATCGACAGGGTTATAAAAAGGCCCAAAAGCGCGTCACTGAGGAACATGTTCTTGATCCGGCGTTGAAAAAACCGGGCCCACATCAAAGCAAGGCCAAACGCCATGACAAGCCCGACGATGCCCGCAGCAGTACCTGCGCCACCGATCACCAATCTGCAAACAAGGCCAAAACCCAAGGCTATTGAACCAGCCACAGGTCCAACAAACGCAACTGCGCTCCCCAACAACAGAGTCCGTGTATCAAAAATCAAACCTTCGCCAATGGTCAAAGGATTGGTCATGCCAAGTGTGATGGCCAGGCCAAACAAAACCCCGAATGCAAGTTGTTCATTATTCGTTTCATGAAATTTGCGCAGCACTGCGTTAAACAAGAATGCTAACCCCAAAAGGGCCACAACAGGGGTTAGTAGAACTTGAAATTGTAACATAGCGAAGCATCCACAGATCGAATGCCCCTAGCTATTAACCAAATTTCTTAACAACCGATGAGTCATCCACGGGCTCTGCGACTTATTTTTTTCGCTCTAGTCCGTTACTTTGCCCCGGAGTGCTTTCACTTCGCTGCGCGCCTTTTCCCGGCCAACCGCCGTTTTACAGAGCCATAGGTGGGCTTGGTTGGAATGCGGCGCTTGGGTTTTTCGCAAGCGCGTTTGATCAATTCAGCCAGACGTTTTCTGGCGATTTCACGGTTGCGGGCCTGACTCCGCGTTTCCTGAACAAACAAGACAATGGCGCCTTCTTGCGTCCACCGTCGCCCGGCCAACCGTTTCAGGCGGGATTTGACATGGTCAGGCAGGTTTGGTGATCGGGCGGCCTCAAAACGCAATTCTACCGCGGTGGACACCTTGTTGACGTTCTGCCCACCCGGACCAGAGGATCGGGCAAAGCTTTCTGTCAGCTCCCAATCGGCTAGTTCAATCTGATCGTTGATCCGCATGGTAGGTCCACGTGTATGTACAGATTCTGTACGCTGTATGTACCCGATACATACGCTGATTTCGCCAAAGAAAAAGGGCCACCCCGGCGATGGGGTGGCCCTTTCCTGAATTACGGAGGTGGGTCGGTTAGGATCTCCACCTTGGGTATTCGTCAGCCAAGGGCTGCCCTAGCTGCGATCCTCCCAAGTTGTCCCGACACACTTCTCCAATACCTCATGATGCACTGGATCACCTCCTTTCAAATGTTTCGCCTGAAGGAAGGTTCGCACAGATTTGGTATATTTCAAGTAAAAAGATACTTGATGTGGCGTTTAGGCGCCGCGCAGCAACAAGCGTGTCACAATGAAGCGGAACGGCACAAGCGCGAGCAGCGCAACCGACAGCTTGACGCCCCAGTCTGCCACGGCCAACGAAACCCACAATGGCACCATCGGACCGCTGTTGAGGAATGGCACTGCATCTTGCGCCCACATGACTTCCTCTGCGGCGGCTGGGTTGAACCCGTTAAAGACAGCGGCAAAAGCGATCGAGAAAAAGATCGCTGTATCGACGGTTGAACCGACAAGGGTGCTGCCCAACGGTGCCTTCCACCATGATCCGTCGCGTAAGCGATGAAACACAGCGATATCTAGGAGTTGCGCGACCAAAAATGCCGTCGCCGACCCGATTGCGATGCGCAATGCAACGGCTGGATATGCGAACCCATCGCCCTGCAACATGATCTGGCTGCCGATCAACGAACAGATGATCCCAACGACCAGACCACAGAATACGACCTTGCGTGCCGCGCCTGGCCCATAGACCCGGTTCATCACATCGGTGACAAGAAACGCGAGCGGATAGGTAAACGCCCCCCAGGTCAGCAGCCCATCAAGAATGAGGAATTGCACAAGGATATTGGACGCCACAACAATTGCGGCCATGGCGAGAACGCCGGGAAGGATACGTGACATTTGTTAATTTCCGTTTTGACAAGGGTGCGGCACTTGGCCCCCGATCATCGGGGACAGGGCGATCTAACGCCGTCGGTCTAGTCCGTCAATCGGTATTCAACGATCTGAGTGCTTTGAAAACTGCGAAAGTTGTCGTCTGATATCAGGGTCATGCGCAGACCGTCCTCGTCCTGCCAAACACTGATACCTTCAAGGTTATCATGCGTGCGCAAGCCTGTTTCCAGTATTAGTTCTTCGCCGCTTCCGTCCAAGGCAAAGCGCCTGATCCGATTGCGAAAACCGATCCCTGCGAAGTCGCGCTCCAGAACATACAGCATGCCGTCAGGGCCGACATCGGCGCCTGCGATCAGGTAGGGTCCGCTCCGGGGGATCGCAAAGGGTTGATCCCATACGCCATCTTTCAACCGGTAGACCGGAAACGGCCGGGTCGCGCGTCCTGACCGTTCTGGCATCGTGTAAAGCGCCCCGTCCGGTCCCACAGCAAGTGCTTCGAGAGATGAGTTGGCTTGCAGGTCTTCGAATATCGGCGATGCCATCAGCGGCGATGCGGGCTCGTTGACGCCGTCAAACCGGCGAATGCCGTGGACCCCCTCGAACGATACCCAAAGCGTCCCGTCCGGCGCGACCGCCAGACCTTCGCTGTCGTTTTCGCCACGGGGCAGGGGCGCGCGGTTTCCGCGATAAAGGCGATGAAGCCCGACCAGTTGGGCATCAACGATGACGCCCTGATCCCGTTCAAACGAACCTTGGGCAAAGTGGCCGCGGTCACTCACAGCAATGAAACCCGTGCCGTCCGGCGTGACTTCAATAGCCGAAAAACCACCAAACCTTTCGTCGTTGGCCGACCATGTGTAGCTGCCAACGAAGGTGGCCTCCGCGTAGACGGGCAGGGCCCTGAAAAAGGCAATCAGACAAAGAAATCGCAGCACTTATTCGGCGTTCAGCACATTCAGGCATTGGCCCGGAAGGTTCGCCATCGTCAGTTCTGCGCGCGGTGCGGGCGCTGGTGCATTGGGGTCAGGCGGTGGCGGGTTCAGGATGCGATCGACCCATCCTTGGGCGTCAGCACAGCCGTCACCAGGTGGCGGTGGCGCTTGGTTCGTGCAGCCCGTCGCACCAGCGGGGCAGTTCAACCGGACATGAAAATGATAGTGATGGCCCCACCACGGGCGTATCTTGTTCAGCCAGCTGCGATCACCGGTTGCGGAGTTACACATGGCCACCTTGGCACCCGGAAACACAAAAATGCGGGCCGTGCGCGGGTCAGATGCGGCAGCGCGCAAAATGGCCTCATGCTGCGCTGTCCAGCGGTCGTTGGTAAAGGCGCCTGCGTTGCGACGCATAGAGATGGACGAAATGCTTTCGCGTTCTGCAACCGTCAGATCAAGCCTGTCAGCCGGTAGCATCCAGATATCAATATCAAGGCCGGTCTGGTGGCTGCGGTGCCCGGTCAGCATGGGGCCACCGCGCGGCTGGCTCATGTCACCGATGTAAAGCCCGTTCCAACCGGGTTGCGTTGCCGCAAATTCGCTGAGGTCACGTACATAGTTGATCGTGGCGGGCTGTGCCCAATTGCGATTGCGCGAAAGGCGCATCGCTTGCCATGTGGGTCCAGTTTCAGGAAGCTGCTGCGCACCAGCCTGGCAGCCACGGGCATAGCCACCAAAAGGTTGGGGCGGTTGCGGCGAACTGACGGGTTCCGCCCCGAACAGCGTCTTTGCGACACGGTTGTCACCCGCATTCTGCGATACAATTTCAGCCGTCGGCGGCTCGTCCGTCTGACAAGCGGCCAATCCGGCCAAAAATACTGCTGCGATTATGAAGCGGACCATTCTGCGCGATCTCCGTCTTTATTGACCCATCGTAGCAACAAAAGACCAATCAGGAAAAGGAAGATTACAGGCAGGAACCCTAATTGATTGTTACCGGTCATCAACGTGAACAGCGTAATCAAGGCTGGGGCAAGAAATGCTGTCGCTTTGCCCGTCAGCGCAAAAAGGCCGAAAGCTTCGGCGGGGCGGTCAGGATGGGTGTGCCGCACCATCATTGAGCGTGACGATGCATAAACCGCACCACCGGCCCCACCAATGCACACACCACAGATGTAGAAGATGATGTCCGGCAGGCTGGACCCTTCGGCGAGCGGTACGCCAAAGAGCGCCTCGCGCGACATGCCCACGATGATCACTGACACGCCAATGAGCACCCAAACAGCGATGCGGATGACCGGCTTCGGCCCAAATCGCGAATCCGCCAGACCTGACAGCCATGTCGTGATGGCAGCGGCAATCGCCGCAATAATGCCAAACACGCCAATTTGGATCGTCTGCCAATCCAGCACCAAAGCCGCATAGACACCGCCAAAAGCATAAAGCGCGTTCAGTGCGTCACGGTAGAACATGGACCCCACAAGAAAATTTAGCAGGCTTTTGCGGTGGAACACCGAGCGGAGTGTTTCCCACAACTCACCCGCCACGGCACCAAGGTTTGTCGGTTTCTTTTCCGCCTTTGGGTCATCACGCACGAACATGAAAAACGGGATGATAAAGATTGCATACCAAATGGCGATAAATGGACCGACCGACCGGGTGCCTTCGCGCATGTCGGGGTCCAACCCAAAAAGGGGCGGGTTTCCCAAAAGCGTCACACCTTGATCATTTTCGGCCAAAAGCAGCAGCATGATGAAAAGCGACGTTACACCGCCCCAATAGCCAAAAGCAGCGCCAGAGCCAGAGATGCGTCCCACCTCCTCATCGTTGCCGAGGGACGGCAGGATCGCGTTCACAAAGTTCAACGCGCTCTCAGCGGCAAAAAAGCCAACATAGAAAAAGACCAGCATCAGGATCAGCGCTGATCCATCCGGCGTTAGCCCCCAAAGCATAAATGACATCACCACATACACGACCGAGAAAAAGGCAATCCACGGCATCTTCCGGCCAGAGTTATCGGCGAAGGCGCCAAGAAACGGCGCAGTGATTGCAATTAAGATGCCTGCAATGGTTTGACCTGCGGACCAAACTGCCTGTGATTGCGCATTAGCTGCGTCGCGATCAAGGCCGGTGCCGAGAAAGTATTCGGTCGCAACGACCGCAAAATAGGGGCCAAAAATGAAGGTCAGGCCAAGCGTGTAAAACGGCTGTGA
The DNA here is from genome assembly GCF_055693545.1 of Yoonia sp. JB2-21. Classification (NCBI taxonomy): domain Bacteria; kingdom Pseudomonadati; phylum Pseudomonadota; class Alphaproteobacteria; order Rhodobacterales; family Paracoccaceae; genus Yoonia; species Yoonia sp. JB2-21. The sequence goes on along the minus strand of NZ_JBVFUC010000001.1, from coordinate 1,538,642 downwards.
GGCCCAATCAAAGGCCATCCATCCCCAGATGCGTTTCTTTGCGACTGCCATATTCTTATTCCTGCTCATCCCTAGACGGGATAAGACACAGATAAGGACTTGGCTGGCAAGAAATCTTTATCGCGACGTCCCGTCGTCTTCGGGCGGCCAGGGGCGGGTATTGTCGGCGTCAATCCATGCTTGCACCCACGCTGGTTTTTCTGGCGATGGCTGATCCATCCCAACGGCGGCAAAGACAAGGGCCGGGTTTACGATCCCGTTTTTGTCAGTCACAGCCGTGCGATAGAGCGCCTGCACTGCGCAGTCCTTGCCAATCCAGATGGTTTGTTCGAGATAAAAGAAACGCTCACTCCAGCCGACGGCCTTGCTGACGATGCGGAATTTGACGAACGGTCTGATACGTTTGCGATACCGCACTGACGATCCAGCGACGGTCAACGCCCAACGATTCTTGCGCAAAGCCCCCAGCAACCCCACACGTTGGGCAAGGCCCGTGCGGCCAAGGTCCAATATCGTCAGGATACGCCCATTGTTCATTTCCATGAAGTAATCGAGGTCCTGGGGCCAGCACCGATGATGCGACACATGCGTGCCCAGCGGGTCGAGTGCCGGCATCCGGCTTGCCAGAACAAAATCTTTTATTAAGCGAACCATCGGATACATGATCAGAGCCTTCCTTTGCGTCATGAGATGGCTCTACTTGACGTAAACGTCAACTTTGACCTCGCGGCAACCTTGGGCTTGTGGGTAGGTGCGCAAATGCTTAGGTCAGAGCTGACAAAACGAAGGGCTTACTGACTATGTTGACGATTTTCCAAGCTATCCTGCTCATTCTGGGCGTCATTCGGTTCTTCGTGATCGCCCACTTCATCATGAGCTGGTTGATCAGGTTCGAAGTGCTTAATATTCGTCAAGAGTTTGTGGGCCAGGTTTGGTACGGCTTGGAACGTATCCTTGAACCGATCTATGGTCGTGTGCGTCGTTTCATGCCTGACCTTGGTGGGATCGATCTTTCACCTATTGTTGTTCTGGTTGGTATCGAAATTCTGCGTATCTTCCTGACCAACAATATGATGGCTTTCGCATAGTCCGATTTTCGCCAATTGTCGGATTGTGATGCGCCAAACGGTTGCGTCATGACCGAAATTCCTGAAAACTATGCCAATTGGGGCAACGCGGCATTGCAGACAATGCCGCCAAGACGGGAATAGCGACATGGGTTTCTTGAATATCAGCAAAAAAGGCGTCGCGGTGATGCTGTCGGCACAACTAGTTCTGGCAACACAGGCCGTTACGATGGCCCAGGCAGAGATGCTTGGTACCGATGCCGCGATCACAAAGTATGCGGCATTGTCCAATCGCGATGCGCTGATGAACGAAATGCAGCGCGCCGACGTGCAGGCTGGCATTGTTCAACTTGGGATTGACCCGGTTGAGGCAGAGGCACGGTTGGCCGCACTGTCCGACGCCGAAGTTGCAGCAATGCTGACACAGATGGAACGCGACAACGCAGGTGCGGATATCGTGGGCACGTTGTTCACGGTTTTCATCATCTTGCTGGTCACTGATCTGTTGTGCTTTACCCGCGTCTTCAACTTCACACGTTGCGTGCGCTAAAGCGCTTTTGCTGCCTGCTGGCTTTTGGCTGGCTGGCGGCATGTGCGGCACCTTTTGATCCCGATGAACAGCTGACATTTGACGCGCCGACCCGCGTGCAAGTCGTCGGTGTGCCGTTGATCCGGCAAGAAGATTTCTTTTGCGGCCCGGCATCCATCGCAATGGTCATGCAGTGGGCCGGCGCGGATGTCACACAACAGGACGTGGCGGCACTCGCCTTCAGCCCGGGTGCTGAGGGGACGTATCTGGCCGATATGATTGGTAGCAGCCGTAGATTGGGCCAGCTTGCCGTCGAAATCACGGACTTTGATCAGTTGTTGGCCGAGGTCACCGCCGGACACCCCGTGATCGTGTTTCAAAACCTTGGCGTCGCGGTCTTGCCCGTCTGGCACTACGGCGTCGTCACCGGATACGATTTGGACAAGGACGAGGTCTATCTCAACTCGGGCCAATTGGACCAAATGGTGATGCCCTTCGCCGTGTTTGAACGCACATGGGCGCGCGGTGATTATTGGGGACTGGTGGTTCTGCCCCCCGACGATCTGCCCGTCAGCGTCGCCGAAACGGATGTCCTTTCCGCCGCCGCTGCCTTGGAACGGGTGGAGCAGTTTGCAGCTGCTGAAACGCTTTATGAAACGGGTGCTGCGCAATGGCCGGAAAGCTGGCTTTGGCAATTTGGCCTTGGTAATGCGCGCTACGCTCAGGGCGATCTGCGCGGTGCACGTCGCGCGCTCAGAGAGGCGCGCAAACTGGGACCGGACATCCCCGAAGTGCGCGCGAACTTGGCATTTGTCGAGGCCGCACTCTCGGGCTGAATGGGCCGCAACAGAAACGCCTGCCACCCATCGGAAATTCCCTATGGCGCAAAAACGCTACTTGCGGTCGCGCATGACCTTTCGGGAAATCCGCGCAAATGGTGTAGTTTGCCTCAGCAAATGCCGGAGTCGCAGACATGTCTGACCAAATTACCTTTACGCTGAACGGTGAAACCGTCACCGCTGCACCCGGCGAAACCATATGGGAGGTCGCCAATGGTCGCGGTCTGGTGATCCCACATCTGTGCCATAAACCCGCCCCCGGCTACCGGTCGGACGGGAATTGCCGGGCATGTATGGTTGCGATCGACGGGGAGCGTACCTTGGCTGCCAGCTGTATCCGGGAACCTGTCGAAGGCATGGTTGTGACCACCGATCAGCCGCGCGAGAAACAAGCGCGCCGTATGGTGATGGAGTTGCTAGTCGCTGATCAGCCTGCCCAAGAAGTCGCCCACGATAAATCGGCACATCTTTGGGATATGGCCGCAACGCAAGACGTCAGCGAAAGCCGTTTTCCGCAGAAAGACCCCGATCACATTCCACTGCTAGATGATAGCCATGTGGCGATGTCGGTGAACCTTGACGCCTGCATCCAATGCGGGCTTTGCGTGCGCGCTTGCCGCGAAGTGCAGGTCAATGACGTCATCGGCATGGCCGAGCGTGGTGGCAATGCCTACCCCGTGTTCGATATGGACGACCCGATGGGTGCCTCGTCCTGTGTGGCTTGCGGCGAATGTGTGCAGGCCTGTCCAACAGGTGCGCTGTTGCCTGCCACGGTGACGGACGAAAACCAGATGGGTGACACCAAGGACTATGACAAAGAGGTGGAAAGCGTCTGCCCTTTCTGTGGCGTCGGCTGTCAGGTGTCGCTGAAGATCAAAGACAACAAGGTCAAATTCGTCGAAGGCATCAATGGTCCCGCGAACGAAGGCCGCCTTTGCGTTAAAGGGCGCTTTGGGTTCGACTACATCCACCACGATCACCGTCTGACGAAGCCGCTGATCCGTCGCGAGGATGCACCGGCCAAGGGGCTGAACGTCGACCCTGCCAACTGGCAAACCCATTTCCGCGAAGCCACGTGGGAAGAGGCGTTGGATGTCGCCGCTGGCGGCATGAAGGATATTGGCGGCACGGGTGTTGCCGGTTTCGGTTCTGCCAAATGCACCAATGAAGAGGCGTACTTGTTCCAAAAGCTGATCCGCCAGGGATTTGGTCACAACAACGTCGATCACTGCACGCGGCTGTGCCATGCGTCATCCGTTGCAGCACTGATGGAAAACGTCGGCTCTGGCGCTGTGACTGCGACATTCAACGAGATTGAAAACGCCGACGTCGCCATCGTCATTGGGGCCAACCCGATTGAGAACCACCCCGTGGCTGCGACCTATTTCAAGCAATTCACCAAACGCGGTGGCAAACTGATCGTGATGGACCCGCGCGGTCAGGCGCTCAAGCGGTTCTCGTCCCACATGCTGCAATTCCGCCCCGGCGCGGATGTGTCGATGCTGAATGCGATTATGCACACGATTGTGGAAGAAGAGCTTTACGATCGCCAATATATCGAGGCCTACACCGAAAACTGGGAAGCCGAGAAAGCGCATCTGGCTGATTTCACCCCAGAGAAAATGCAAGACATTTGCGGCATCCCCGCCGAGACATTGCGCGACGTCGCCCGCACTTTTGCCGGGGCCAAGGCTGCGATGATTTTCTGGGGCATGGGTGTCAGCCAGCACATCCACGGCACCGATAATTCGCGTTGCCTGATCAGCCTTGCGCTGATGACCGGCCAAGTAGGGCGCCCCGGTGCAGGCTTGCACCCGTTGCGGGGGCAGAACAACGTGCAGGGGGCCTCTGACGCGGGCCTGATCCCGATGTTCCTGCCCGATTATCAGCCGGTCGGTGATGATGGCGTGCGGTCGGCCTTTCAAGAGATTTGGCAAGAAGGGTCTATTGATCCCAACAAGGGCCTGACGGTCACTGAAATTCTGGACGCGGTGCATGCGGGTGACATTCATGGCATGTATATTCTGGGGGAAAACCCGGCGATGTCCGACCCCGATGTGGAACATGCCCGCGATGCTTTGGCAAAGCTGAAGCATCTGGTGGTACAGGATATCTTCATTACTGAGACGGCAAATTTTGCCGATGTGATCCTGCCCGCCTCTGCCTTTGCCGAAAAGTCTGGCACGGTGACCAACACGAACCGTCAGGTGCAGATGGGCCGCCCTGCTGTGCCGCCGCCGGGTGAGGCAAAAGAAGACTGGTGGATCACAACCGCGCTTGCCCAGCGGTTGGGTCTGAACTGGACTTACGCACATCCACGCGAAGTTTTTGCAGAGATGGCGCTGTCCATGAAATCGCTGAGCAACATCACTTGGGACCGGCTTGAGGCGCAAAACGCGGTCACATATCCATCACTGTCACCCGACGATCCGGGCCAACCGATTGTGTTTGGTGATGGCTTCCCGCGTGAAAACGGGCGGGCCAAATTTACACCCGCCAGTGTTATCGCGCCTGATGAAGCGCCCGACGCCGACTATCCGATGATCATGACGACCGGGCGGCAACTTGAACATTGGCACACCGGGTCGATGACACGGCGATCAAAGGTGCTCGATGCGGTAGAGCCAGAGGCGAACTGTTCGTTACATCCATCGACTTTGCGAAAGCTCGGGGTTGAACCGGGTGGTTTGGTCAAACTGTCGACCCGGCGGGGCAGCATCACGATCATGGCGCGCGAAGACAGGGCGGTTGCGCCTGATATGGTCTTTGTGCCCTTTGCCTACGTTGAGGCTGCGGCAAATATCCTGACCAACCCGGCCGTTGATCCCTACGGCAAGATCCCCGAGTTCAAGTTCGCGGCGGTCCGGGTCGAAAAGGCCGATGCGCAGGTCGCCGCGGAGTAACAATCGGCTTATCCGCCTTTGGTTTATCCCACGCTATTGAATAGCAGCGGTCCTGCGGCCTAGCATTCATGATGCTGGGGGCGTCATAGCGGCTGCTCCTTTGCCGTGAATAACCAAGGAGACGCGCCGTGCGTAAATTGACCCTGATCGCTGCTTTGTCCAGCATTGCCCTGCCTGCTTTGGCTGACGACGCCGCCCTTTTGATGGGCGTGTCGCGCTATGATGACTTTCGGCGGGTGAGCAATGGGCAGGATGTCCTGAACTCTGCCGATAGTTTGCGTGAGGCGGGATACACGGTCAGCACGCTGGCAAATGGATCTGCCAACGACATGGAGCGTCTGCTTGAACGCTTTGCTGTGGATGCAACTTCGGCTGAGCGATTGGTTGTCGGATTGGCGGGGCGGTTTGTGACGGATGGCACACGCAGCTGGTTTCTGGCCGAAGACGCAAACCGCCCGTCGCCTTTTGGGCTGGATGACGCGATATCGGTCGACACAGTCATGCATGTTTTGGCGCAGACACCCGGACAGGCAGTTCTGATCCTTGGCTATGATCAGGATGCCGACGATAGCATTGGTGCCTATCTGCGTCAGGGCGTTGGTCAGCTTGATGTGCCACAGGGTGTGACCGTTCTTTATGGTGAACCAGACATGACAGATGGCGTGGTCATCGACGCGCTGACCGTGCCCGATGGCAATGTGATGCAGTTTGTCCGCGAGACTCGCCGGTTGAGTGCGACCGGGTTTACGCCGCAAAGCCTGGTCATGCAGACATCAGAACGTACGTCTGCGGCACCAAGGCCGACAGTTGAGCCAAGCTTGCGCGCATGGAACGATGCACAAGAGGCCAATACCGCAGACGGGTATCGCACCTTTATTTTTGAAAACCCCCGCAGTCCCTATGCGCAAGAAGCGCGCCGCAGGCTCGATCAGATCGAAAGTGATCCGATCCGGCTGGCTGAGATCGAGGAAGACAGACTGAACCTGACCCGCAACGAACGCCGGGCTATTCAGCGTAATCTGACACTCTTGGAATTTAGCACTCGCGGCGTTGACGGTATCTTTGGCCCGGGGTCGCGCGGGGCCATCCGCAATTGGCAGCAGAACAACGGGTTTGCCCAGACTTCTTATCTAACCACAGAACAGATCAACCGGATTGACGCACAGGCCAGCCGTCTCGCCGCCGAAATCGCGGCAGAGGAAGAACGTGCGCGCGAGCAGGCGATCGCCCTTGATCGCGACTATTGGGAAGAAACCGGGGCCCGTGGCACGCAAGCAGGTTACCGCGCGTATCTGGACCGCTACCCGGACGGTATCTTTGCTGGTGAGGCGCGCAGCAAGTTGCAAGCCGCTGAGCAGACAAACAACAATGATGCAGCGCGCGCGAGAGAAGACGCGCTGAACATCAACCCGGTCCTGCGGCGTTTGATTGAAAACAGGCTGTCCCAACTGGGGTTTAACCCGGGAAATGTTGATGGACGTTTTGATCGCAACACGCGCCGTGCCATCAGCAGGTATCAGGCGCAGGGTGGCCTGACCGCGACAGGGTTCCTGGACCAGCCAACCTTGGCACGGCTTCTTGCGGATACCTTTGGGCGATAATGCGGCGGTTTGCGGGGGACGAATAACAGAGCGCTGGCAAAGTGACCGATTCTCGGGTCTAATTCGACCGACCCGAGAAGAGAGCAAGACAGATGCCTGACTATACCTTTCAAGTATACCGGATCGCAGATATCGGCGGAACCGACGGATTGCAGTCCGCCGGGTCGATTACGGTACGGGACGATGACGGCTTTCGTGACGATATTTTGGATGATATTGAGCAGGCCGGCTCGAGCGAGACAAACGGGGATCAAGAAATCATAGCTTCGGCGGTGGCGGAACTGGATGTCGGGGATACCATCAGGGCGCGGGGCATATTCCGGTTTACCAACAATGTCACAGGAGAGATTTACGACGTCACAGAGGTATTCTCTCAAACTGCTGGTAACCCCGTTGAACAACTATTCATTTTTACGTCGCCGCCGCCGGATTGGATATTCGATAGCACCAGTCGGTCGTTTGCGTTGCTCAATTCAGACGGCACGTTGCCCTATTCATCGATCGTTTGTTTTGGTGCGGGGACGCGGATCAGACTGCATGACGGCACCGAAACGCTAATCGAATGTCTGGAAGTTGGGGATCAGGTACTCACGCAAGGCGGCGTCGCCCACAGCATTCGCTGGATTGGATCCCGAAAAGTGACTGCATTTGGCCTTATGGCCAATCCGAAATTGAGGCCGATACGCATCAAAGCAGGCGCACTTGGTTGTGACCTTCCAACTGAAGATCTCATTGTGTCGCCGCAGCATCGTATTTTGGTGAAGTCGTTGATCGCATCGCGCATATTTGCTACAGATGAGGTGCTGGTCCCGGCCATTAAACTGGTTGAACTGGACGGCATTGAGGTGGCAACGGACATCGAGGAAATCGCGTATTTCCATATCTTGTTTGACCAGCACCAAGTCATCTTTTCCAATGGTGCGCCAACAGAGAGTTTGTTGACAGGTCCCGAGGCACTGAAGGCGGTCTCTGAGGAGGCGCGCGCAGAGATAGAAGCACTATTCCCAGAGGTCCTTGCGCCGGGCTTTACCCCGATGCCCGCATGTTTTGTTCCGGGGAAGGGTGCGGATATCAAACATCTGGTCGCACGTCATCGCAAAAACAAGAAACCATTGCTGTCCGCTTTACCGGACCGGCTGAACTGACGACGTTTGGACCGCGACAATTGCGGCGGTGACAACGCACCAACATAGTAAAAAGGGCGCGCCTTTTGTGGCGCGCCCCTAGCAATCAATTCAGTCGCGCCTTACTGCGCCCGAACATACCGTTCTGCCAACAGCCGGATGAACCCTTGGCCGCCGTCGTACTGACGCACGCCAATGATATAGGTTCCGGCCTGTAGACGGGCGGCGACCAAACTATCAAGGCTGTCGCCATAGTCGTCGCTTAGTCCAACTTCGCGGCCAAGATCGTCATAGACGACCAACCACGGATCGCTGTTGCCGTTGGCGATGGCCTCGACCACAAGTAGGCCCGCGTCATCAAATTCGATGCTGAACCATGTGACATCTTCGGTTGCTTGTACGTCTTGGCGAATACGCGATGTCAGAATGCCCAGATCGGTGACGTCGACGCTGCCATCAAGTGGCGGCGCGGCTTCACCGCGATCATAGAGCGTTTGAAGTGCTTCTGCGGCGTCATATTCACTGATGCTGATGTTGATGGGTGCGCTGTCATCGCTGAGCGATGTTACAGCAAGACAGTATGTGCCCGGGGCCAGTGGGTCTGTCATATCAAGGCGCGAGTTAAGCCCGTCATAGTCGTCATTCTCGTCGATATAGACTTCGCCGGGGCCGTAAAGCGTGATGACGGGATCCGCGGTTTCATTTTCTGCTGTGATCGTAATCGGTGTCGCCGTTTCCAGCGCAAAGCTCCAAAACGGTGTGTCGTTGACAGACGCCGAAGCACTAGTGCCAAGTGCACCAAAAGGTACGGCTTCGTCGCAGCTGCCGTCTGGCGCGCCGCCGCCTGTGCTGACGCCTTCTGTCAATGGCTCTTGCTCTTGCCGCGCGATCCGCACGAAAGCTGTCATTGGGCCGCCATCGTAGCTGCGCATCGACATGCAGTATGTTCCGGCGTCAAGGGACGTCTCGGCGCGTGACGCCGCGTTCCCACCGGAGTCGTCATCCGACAGGATGATGCCGCCCGTGCTGTCGATCAGGTCAATGACGGGATCGCCCGAACCGCGTCCGGCAGCCTCTACTCTGACGTCGGTCGGTTCTGACAAAGTGAACAATGAGACATATTCATTACCGCCCAAAACAAGCGCCATCTGTTCCTGATAGGTCTCGGTTGTTGAGATGTCAGAGGTGGCTTCATCGCCGCCAATCCAAATACCGTTGTTGCCAAAGCCGCCGCAGATATCCTGCGCGAGTGCGGGCGTTGCAACGCCAAGCATCAATGCGGCGAAAGCTGTCGTTCTTAATTTCAGGGGGGCATGAGAGACTTTCCTTTGTCTTTGCGCATGAATATCGCGGGCAACCTAACGTGAGTACGAACGTGATGGCTAGGGTCGATCCTCAAAAGTGCTGAAAACCTGACCATTTGCGGCTGACGCTGTGCACAGATCACCAATCCGAATGCCTGCGGTCGCGGCGTGAAATGTTTCAGGGCTTGCCAAACTGTGTATGCCACACTGGAATGCGCTGTGCGTCACGGTCGTTGTAGGCCGCAACCGCCTGCTCCAGATCAGCTTTGGGGTCAATTGCCATGTTCTGCCCAATCCGCGCAAGCTGCTGCGTGTACCATGCGGTAATCCCGCCCTCTGGCGGGTCAGAAAAACGCGGGAATTTTATGTCCTCTGTGGTTTGTCGCCACCTGTTGGGCAGGTCTGGATCAATAATGAAGCCGCACGCGACACCAATGACATCGGCGCACCCATCCTGAATGAGACTGACGGCTTGTTGTGCGGCCTTCACACCGCCCGTGATCATGATCGGCTTTGTTGTCTTGGTCCGGGCCGCTTTGGCGAACTGTGCAAAATACGGTCCCCCACCGGCGCTATCAGATGCTGACTTTGCCCCCGGAAAATAGGTGCCGCCGCTGATATCAATCAGATCAACCGATGTCTGATCGAGCATTGCGATGACTTGTAGGGCTTCGGTTTCGCCAAAACCGCCCTCAAGTTGATCCGTTGCGTTCAGCTTAATTGCGACAGGGTAGTCGGGGCCAACCGCATCGCGCATTGCTGTGATGGTAGCGCGCAAAAGACGGGTCCGATTGGATAGGGTGCCGCCATAGTTATCATCGCGCTTGTTGAACAGCGGTGACAGGAATTGGCTTAGCAAAAAGCCGTGAGCGGCATGGATCTGCACACCGCTAAATCCAACGGCTTTGGCCCGCTGCGCGGTGTGTGCAAACTGCGCCGGAAGCTTTGCGATCTCATTCAAAGTCAGTGCTGCACATGTCAGTCCCGGCAGGTCCAGCGCGCTGGGCCCTCTCGGCCTGCCAATGGGAGGATGCGTCATCGCACCAGCGTGACCAAGTTGTGCGAACAGAAGTGATCCACCGACAGTTGCGCGTCGTGTCAATTCTCGCAGCAGGGTATCATCAGACTGTGGCCCCAGCACGAGGTTGCCGGGTTTTTCGGCCGCATGCGGATCACCCTGCACCTCGCCAATGATGGACAGCGCCAAACCGCCTTCTGCCCAGCGTTCATAAAGCCTGATCTGGTCGGGCGTTGGATTGCCCCGCCCATCGCCCAACGAGTCCGACATCGCAGATTTTGCAAGCCGGTTCTTGAGAGTGACACCGCAGGGCAGGGTCAAAGGGGAAAACAGTTGCGTGTTCGACAGCATAACCCGACGGTTGGCGCTTAGGGCCGCAGTGTCAATCACATCTGTTGATGGATCGTTGACGGTGTCGCTGGCGATAAAGCCACCGACAATAACTCTGTCTCTGTGCCGCTTGTAAATCCGCCGATAACCGATGAATTTTCTTGAACTGCTGTGAACGAAAAAGGGCCGCGCCATCGGCACGACCCTTGTCAAATCACTTGTCGCTAGCTTAGCCCTGACGGGCCTTGAACCGGCGTTGCGTCTTGTTGATCACATAGACGCGGCCCTTACGGCGGACGATGCGGCAATCGCGATGACGCTGCTTAAGCGAGCGGAGGGAGTTACGTACCTTCATGGTCGTGTTCCTTCATGTCACGGCGCGCATTGCGCCTTGGGTTGCGTTTCATCCCGGATCAGGTCCGGGACGTTGAATTCGTGGTGGACGATACTGGGATCGAACCAGTGACCCCTTCGATGTCAACGAAGTGCTCTACCGCTGAGCTAATCATCCATGTCGTCTGCGTGTCGCCAACATCCCATAACGAAATAGGACGCGGGGCGAACCGCGTCAGTCGTGCGGTCTATAAAAGGAGTCGATGAAGGGATCAAGGGCTTTTGGTATTTTCCCAAAATGGGCTATCTCTAGTCGGGAAGGGACGACTTTATTGCTTGAATCAGCCTACAATCTGACCCGACCACAGACCCGCACGACAAGCGTTGTCTTTGCGTCGCCACACAGCGGGCGCGACTACCCTGCGTCCTTTTTGCGTCGCGCCGTTCTGGATGCAAGCGAGATACGCTCGTCAGAGGATGCCTTCGTTGACCAGCTTTTTGCAGAGGTGCCGACCCATGGCGCGCCCCTGCTGACGGCAACCGCGCCCCGGGCCTACCTTGATTTGAACCGTGGTGCTGATGAACTGGATTCTGCCCTGATTGAAGGGGTGCGTCGCAGCGCACACAATCCACGCATTGCCAGCGGGCTTGGTGTCATCCCCCGCGTCGTCGCGAATGGTCGGCAGATTTACCGGGGCAAACTGACGCTGGTGGAAGCCCACCAGCGCATCGCGCACTATTGGCGGCCCTATCATGATCAATTGCAAACCCTATTGGATGAAAGCAACAACAGCTTTGGTGAGGCGATCCTGATCGACTGTCACTCCATGCCGCATGAGGCGCTTGAAAATGTCGGCCCACCCGGTGCGGCGCGACCGGATGTTGTAATTGGCGATCGTTTTGGCGCGACAGCAGCGGGATCTATCGTGGAGCGGGTTGAGGCGGCTTTTGCCAGCGCGGGTTTGCGGGTCGCACGCAATATGCCGTTCGCCGGTGCCTTCATCACGCAACACTATGGTCGCCCGTCACGGCAGCAACATGCGATCCAAGTCGAGATTGACCGCGCGCTCTATATGAATGAGCGGACATTGGAACCCAATGATGACTTCGATGCTTTCAAGACGATATTGGGTGGCGTCATTGCTGAAGTTGCGGATATCGGGCGACATGATGCGCAGAAGGTCGCTGCCGAATAGCGCAAGTACCGTTTGAGGTTTTCAGCGTATTGAGTACGCTGTTATCGGTTTTTCTCTTTCAACGAAAAGGCGATCCATATGTCGAAAGTCATTCTCATCACGGGCTGCTCATCGGGCCTTGGGATCAGTCTTGCAATTCTGGCGGCTGAGGCTGGGCATTCTGTTTATGCCACAATGCGCAATCTTGCCAAGCGTGATGCGCTCGATGCGGCGGCTGCTGCGGCGAATGTCACGATCAAGACGCTACCCCTTGATGTGCAGGACACAACGTCTGTGTCTGCCTGTATTGATCAGGTCCTTGCAGATGCCGGGCACATCGATGTTCTGATCAACAATGCCGGCGCCGGATACGTGCGGTCCACAGAGCAGGCGAGCGAAGAAGATGTGCAATGGGTTATGGACGTCAACTTTATGGGTGTCATGCGCTGTGTAAAGGCGGTGATCCCGCATTTCCGCCAGCAACGCAGCGGGCATGTGATTAGCATTTCGTCAGTTGGCGGGCTTGTCGGTCAACCGTTTAATGAGATTTATTGCGGGGCAAAATTTGCTGTCGAGGGCTATATGGAGGCGATGGCATCCTACATCACGCCCAACTTTGGAATCAACTTCACCGTTGTTGAGCCTGGAGGTATCCAGTCAGAGTTTGCGGCAAGCGTGCTCAAGCAAGTCGAAGAGACGGGTGGCATGCTTGATGATGAGTATTTGCCGATCCTGCAAAAGTACGTGGGCGGAGCCCAGCACCGCCAGACCGGCGGTGACATTTATCAAACGCCCAATGAAGTCGCTACTGTTGTGATGGCATGTATTGCGGCCGATGCGCCGCCGATCCGTGTGCGCACATCAAAGTGGGGTGAAGAATTCTGTTCGCTTAAGACCGGCCTCGACCCTGATGGCAAGAAACTGCAACAGCAGGTGATCGATCAGTTCCTTGGCGATTGATCGCGGCGTGCCGCTTCAACGAAGATCACGCAACAACACCAGTTTACGACTCCATTTCACCAACCAAAAACCCTTCTGGATCATCGACCTCAACCAGTCGCTTACGTTCGATTTGCCAGAACCGGTTCCCGACGTTTCGTAGAAAACGACGGTCATGGCTGACCAATAGGCAGGTCGCAACGTGGGTTTTCAACTCGTCCTCCAGCGCTTCTTGGCCTTCGATATCAAGATGGTTGGTTGGTTCGTCCAACAAATAGAAATTAGGCTGCCGCAGGCGTAACACCAGCATCGCAAGCCGTGCCTTTTGACCACCTGAGAGCGCCCCAATAGGGGTGTCTTGCAGTCTGATGTTGACGCCAGCGCCGGCCAATAATCCGCGTGCGCGCTGGTCGCCGACGTCAAACTGGCCGGCCACGGCCGTCATTGGCGTATCTTTGTCATCCAGTTGCCCCAGATGCTGATCCGAATAGCCCATCGCAAGTGTTGGTGCGATTTTGATGCCATCGGCCTGATTAGTGATTGCGCGATGAACCCGTTTGATCAGCTGCGTCTTTCCCGTTCCGTTCGTGCCAAGCAGAACAACGCGGTCGCCCTGACCAATCCATTTCTTGCCCGTCCGATAGAGCAGCTGGCCATCCGGTGTTTTGACCTCCACATCGTCCAGCCCGACAAGTGCTTTGGCGTGCGTCCCGCTATTGGTCAGCTTTATGTCGCCAGCGCCACGCTCACTGTGCGCAGGTTTCGCGGCGGCCTCTATTTTGGCTGCGCGTTCGCTAAGCTGTTTGGTTTTGTTGATCAGCAGGTCAGAGCCCGAATTGATACCAATATTTTTCAGCTTTGCCGCCTGTTTACGCAGCTGCTGCGCTTTGTTCAGATCATTGGCAAAGCGGCGTTCATCTGCGGCGTCTGCCTCTGCCAGCGCCGCTCGCGCTTGGGTAAAGGGCAGTTGAAACACGCGCGACCGGTCTTCCCGCAAGAACAATGTGCGGTTCGTGACGGTGTCCAGAAAGGCGCGGTCGTGGCTGGTAATCATCACGGGCGTGTCCCGCGGTAGGGCGCCAAGCCAGTCCTGCAGCAGACCGATCCTATTAAGGTCAAGGTGGTTTGTCGGCTCATCCAAGAGCAACATATCCGGCTCTGTGATCCACGCAGCAGCTAGCAATGCGGTCCGTTGCCAGCCCCCGCTGAGTTCCTTTAGTGGTTTTTGCTGTAAGTTGTAGGGGACTTTGAGGTCGTCCAAAACCACATCAACGCGCCAGTTTTCGTAGTCGGCCTGCTCTTGCGGGAGCGCGGCGAGAACCATGTTGTAGAAGGTTTGGTCCTGCGCACCGATGGGGACATATTGCTCTACATAGCCTATTCGCAAGCCACGCGCGCGGGTCACGTCACCGGTGGTGGGCTCAAAGCTGCCGGCGATGCAGCCCATCAGCGTGGATTTGCCCCTGCCGTTGGCGGCAACGAGGCCAATACGATCGCCCTTTGAGATAGTGAGGTTCAGGTCGGTAAATAGCGGATCGCCCAGCGTGACGCCAAGGGCATTGATATTGATGATTGTCATTTGAAGTCTCAGTCACAAAAAATTGGATGCCGCAAAGGCGGCGTCTGGGCAGATCGTGGACTGATCAGCCCTGCAAACGGATTTACAGGGCGGAACGGGGACCATGCTGAAGGCGACGGGTGAATGTCATGTTCAGCGCTGTCCTCCTTTTGGTTTGTGTGACTTTAGATCACCGTATGTCCGGCAAGTAAGGTGGGTCAAGACCCACCTTACTTTCATCGCAGCGCGCGCCCTTTGATGATCGCATCCTTCCCAAACTTCTCACGAATCTTATCTGCAGCCTTTTCGGCCGCTGCCCGTTTTTGCGCGCCGGGGTCCAGCAGGTCGCCTTCGCGGTCTGCATCGGCATCTGACGTGATGTCTGACAGACCGACCCCCAACAACCGGAATGGCCCACGATTACTTACCTGATCAAACAGACCACGCGCGGTGCGGTACACGGTGTCTGCAATCTGTGTGGGGTGATGCAGGCTCTGGCGTTTTGAGATCAGCTTGAAGTCAGATGTCTTGAGTTTGAGGGTGACGACCCGCCCGGCCTTATCTTTGGCCTTGGCCCGCGCGCTGACCTTTTCGGCCATCCGCCACAGATGCCCGTCAAGAATATCGACGTCGCCGGTGTCTTCGTTGAAGGTGGTTTCGTTGGACAGTGTCTTGACCGGAGTATGCGGTGATATCCGCCGCCCGTCTTCGCCGCGCGCAAGGCTGTAAAGTCGCTCGCCCATCCCACCAAACCGCTCGTGCAAATCACGCCGATCCCAGCGCAGCAGATCATCAAATGTCCGAATGCCGGCATTGTTCAGGCTCGATTGCGCAGCAGGGCCGATCCCCCAGATCAGGCGCACGGATTTGGGGCGCAGGAAGCCGGTTGTTTCCTCTTTGCCGATGATCGAAAAGCCACGCGGCTTGTCGAGGTCAGAGGCCACCTTGGCCAGAAACTTGTTGTGGCTCAGTCCGATTGATCCCGTCAGCCCCAGCTCATCTTTCATTCGTTTGATCAACCGTGCCAGCATCACCGCAGGTGGTGCGTGATGCAGCCGTTCGGTGCCTGTCAGATCCATGAACGCCTCATCCAGTGACAGTGGTTCCACCACAGGCGTAAGCTCATCCATCATGGCGCGGATCGCTTTTGAGGCCTCGACGTAAGCCTCAAAGTTGGGGCGCACGACGATCGCCTCGGGGCAGAGTTTCAGCGCCTTGAACATCGGCATGGCCGATTTCACGCCCTTGATCCGCGCGACATAACAGGCCGTCGAGACGACACCGCGCCGCCCCCCGCCAATGATCACGGGTTTGTCGGCCAGTGCGGGATTGTCCCGCTTTTCAACCGACGCATAGAAGGCATCGCAATCCATGTGTGCGATGGTAAGGTTGAATAATTCCGGGTGCCGCGTCACACGCGGGCTGCGACAGTTGGGACAGCGGGTTTCGCTATCAAAGGTCGTCAGGCAATCGCGGCAAAGGGCGGGCATGGCGGCAGGATATGGTGGGCCGATGGCGGACACAACGGGCCATGAGTTTGCCTGTTGCGCAGTCAGGTGCCTCCGGCGGGAGTTTTTGGGCAAGATGATAAAGCATGTGCAGGATTTACAGCAACACGGGCCGCATGATGGGGCCAAGGTCGCCCTGTTTTTGGGTGATCAGATCATCAGCATCCTGCGCGATGATTTTGATCATATTTCCTACCCGAACCTGTGGGATTTGCCCGGTGGCGGGCGTGATCCGGGCGAAACCCCTTTTGAAACCGTCGCACGCGAGGTGCATGAAGAATTGGGGCTGATCTTGCCACTCTCTACGGTACTTTGGCAAAGCGCGTTTCGGGCGAACTTTGCCCCCGACAAATGGGTGGCGTTTTTCGTGGCGCAGCTACCTGCCGCAGCAGTGGAGGATGTGGTCTTTGGCGATGAAGGCCAGCGCTGGGCACTCTATGATATGGAGAGCTTTCTGGCACTGCCTGACCGTGTGCCATCCTATGGCGCAAGGCTACGGAAATGGCAGGCAGAAACAGGTGGGTTGGCGGGTTAGGTCACAACCGTGCAACTGTTTGGTGAGCCGCTGAAATACACCGCAGATTTCTGTTGCTTTGTGCGACAATCTGTCTATGAGTTTCTTATAGGAAACACGCTGACCGGGAGAGACCGGTTCAGTCTGGCGCCGAAGGAGCAACCGCCCCGGTCACTCTCAGGCAAAAGGACCGGTTGGGGTGCAATACGCCGAAGAGAGACCTTAGATGGTCCGCCGAAGGAGCAAGCCCTGAACAGGGTGAATCTCTCAGGTACAGCAGACGGTGGGGGCATATGGTAAGGAGATTTGCCATGCCTTCTGTTGCTGTTTTGGGTGCCGGGATCACCGGGGTCACCACTGCTTATTCACTCCATAAACGCGGTTATGACGTGACCGTTTTTGACCGTCAGCGGTATGCGGCGATGGAAACCAGTTTTGCCAATGGCGGCCAGTTGAGCGCGTCGAATGCCGAGGTTTGGAACCAGTGGTCGACCGTCTTGAAGGGCATCAAATGGATGCTGCAGCAGGACGCACCCTTATCGGTGAACCCGCGCCCCAGCTGGCACAAGATCAGTTGGATGGCAGAGTTTCTGGCGAACATTCCCAGATACAAGAATAATACGATTGAAACGGCCCGGTTGGCCGTTACAGCGCGTGCGGGTTTGTCTGAAATGGCTGATCATGCGGGAATTGATTTTGATTTCACGCCTGCAGGTATCCTGCATTTCTACAAAACCGAGAAAGACTTTGCCCATGCCCGTAAGGTGACTGAATTGCTGGCCCAAGGTGGACTGGAACGCCGCGAGCTGACCGCTGAGGAGACCTTAGCCAAAGAGCCGACTTTGCGCGGCGATATCCTGGGCGGGTTCTGGACCAAGAGTGATAGCACTGGTGACATCCACAAATTCACTGTCGGGCTGGCCGGATGGCTGCGCAAGCAGGGTGTGCAGTTTGAAATGGGGCGTGCGGTTGAGGATGTATCGGTTGACACCAGTGGAGTGACGGTGCGTGCACGGGATGAGCACCGGTTTGATGCGGTTGTTGTTTCTGCCGGTGTGGCATCGCGTGGATTTGCCAAAAAGCTGGGCGACCGGGTGAATGTTTATCCGGTGAAAGGGTATTCCATTACCGTGAACCTGCCCGACGCTGTATCACAGGCCGCAGCTCCAACCGTTTCGCTGCTGGATGACAAGGCCAAGATTGTGACGTCCCGCTTGGGGCGCGACCGTTTTCGCATTGCCGGAACGGCAGAGTTCAACGGAGAGAACCGCGATATTCGTGCTGACCGGGTAAAACCTCTGGTCGACTGGTGTGAAACGCACTTTCCCGACGTCTGCACCGAGAATGTCGTGCCTTGGGCCGGTTTGCGTCCGATGATGCCAAATATGATGCCTCGAGTGGGCGGCGGCGCGCATGAACGCGTGTTCTACAACACCGGTCACGGACATCTTGGCTGGACCTTGTCGGCGGCGACCGCTGATCTCGTTGCAAGTGCGGTACAGTCACGTATTTCCAAGGCAAATTCGCACGGTATACAACAGCATACATTGAAATCGGCCTAAATCGTACCTATCTGTCCTTCATAACAACAGAGGGACAGATATATGCCGATTGAAGATTTATTTGCTGAATTCTTTGGCCAAAACATTCTTTGGCTCATGCTGGCGGTGTTCATTATCGTCTGCATTATGGCCGGTGTTCGCATTGTGCCGCAGTCAGAGAAATACGTGGTGGAACGGCTTGGGCGGCTTCGTTCGGTTCTTGGGCCAGGTATCAACTTTATCGTGCCGTTTTTGGACCGGGTTCGGCATAAGGTGTCGATCCTTGAGCGTCAGTTGCCGTCCATGAACCAAGATGCGATTACATCGGACAACGTGCTGGTGCAGGTTGAAACGTCGGTGTTCTACCGGATCATTGAGCCGGAGAAGACGGTTTACCGTATCCGCGACGTTGATGGTGCGATTTCGACCACTGTTGCCGGTATTGTCCGTTCCGAGATTGGCCGGATGGAGCTGGATCAGGTGCAGGCGAACCGTTCGAACCTGATTGATGCTGTGCGGTCACAAGTGGCCGAACAGGTTGATGATTGGGGCATCGAAGTGACGCGCGCCGAAATTCTGGACGTGAACCTTGACCAAGCAACGCGTGAAGCGATGCTGCAACAGCTGAACGCCGAACGTGCGCGCCGTGCACAGGTGACAGAGGCTGAAGGCCAAAAGCGCGCGGTCGAGCTGCAATCGGACGCGGAACTCTATGCCGCTGAACAGGACGCGAAGGCGCGTCGCATTCTGGCGGACGCGGAAGCCTATGCAACGCAGGTTGTTGCGGTGGCGATTGCTGAAAATGGCTTGGAGGCGGCGCAATATCAGGTCGCGCTCAAGCAGGTCGAAGCTTTGCAGAAGCTGGGCGATGGTGCGGGTAGCCAGACAGTCGTCTTGCCTGCCAATGCGGTCGATGCTTTCTCAAATGCTTTCGCAATGTTGAAAGGACGTGGATAATGCCACTTTGGACGGAATGGTGGGTTTGGATGTCAGGGGCGCTTGTCCTCGCAACGCTTGAAGTGTTGGTCCCCGGCTATATCTTTCTGGGGTTTGCAATTGGTGCGGCGATGATGGGCTTGCTGATCCTGTTTGGAATTTCTGCATCAGGTCTGGCACTGACGCTTGTGATTTTTGCGGTGCTGTCGCTGATATCATACTTGGCGATGCGCAAGTATTTCGGTCTGAAAACCGGTCAGGTCAAAATCTGGGATACTGACGTCAACGACTGACCCTCATCAAACGACACAACATGAAAAGCCCCCGGCCCTAGTGGTTGGGGGTTTTTGCTTGGGGGGAGGCCAGTTCGGCCAAGATGCTTTGCGCTGCGGATTTGGGGTCTTCGGCTTGCCAGATCGGGCGCCCGACAACGACGTGATCAGCACCATTTGCGATCGCCCGGGCAGGTGTCATGACCCGCTTTTGGTCGCCCAAGGCGGCGCCGGCTGGGCGGACGCCGGGGGTCACGATAAGCTTGCCTTCTGCTTCCGGCAGGGCGCGGATCAATGCGGCCTCTTGAGGTGAGGCGATGACGCCGTCAGCCCCGTTGGAGAGGGCAAGGCCTGCGCGCTCTTGCACCAGATCCGCGATGTTGCCTGCCTTGATACAGGAGGCATCAAGATCGTCGCGGTCTAGTGAGGTGAGAATTGTCACGGCAAGGATCTTCATGTCTGACCCGCCAGCCCCTTCGCGCGCGGCCCGCACCACATGCGGATCGCCATGTACCGTCAGGAAATCCAGATCAAATTGTGCGACACCGCGCACCGCGGCCTCGACCGTGGCCCCGATGTCAAAGAATTTCATATCCAAAAAGATGCGTTTGCCATGCTCTTGCTTGAGTTCATTGGCCAAAGCCAGACCGCCGCCTGTCAGCATCCCCAGACCGATTTTATAAAAGCTCACGCTGTCGCCTAGCGTTTTCGCCAGTTCTAGCCCGTCAAGGACATGCGGCACATCCATCGCTACGATCAAACGGTCATCGGACATT
Organism: Yoonia sp. JB2-21; assembly: GCF_055693545.1. Lineage (NCBI taxonomy): Bacteria > Pseudomonadati > Pseudomonadota > Alphaproteobacteria > Rhodobacterales > Paracoccaceae > Yoonia > Yoonia sp. JB2-21. Next base: position 1,518,375 of record NZ_JBVFUC010000001.1, on the reverse strand, counting down.
TGCTGGGCTCCTTGGCTGATTTCCAAGGGGTCTAGCGATTGCTGTGGGAAGGTGCAAATTGCAATGGCGCCGCCTCTCCCGGGGCTGCGCCATTGCGTCTTGATCGTCATCACCAAAGACGACCAAGAAGGGGGGTCGTATGAGTGGCATTTAGGCCAGAGACTTAAGGTCAGTCTCAACAAGGCCGTTTTGCCCTATCCGTGTCAAAATTGCGCGGGGAATAATCCGTCCGGTCTCCCCCCGTTGTCGAAAATTCAATGGTCACGTCTTGCAGGTGGGGCAACCAGCCCCCATTTTCTTTGATGAGGCCCAACAACGGTGTGCTGCATAGCGGGCACCGCATAATCCGGGCGCTTAATAAAGGAGAGACCCATGAACTTAGACAAGTTCACCGAGCGGTCGCGCGGCTTCGTACAGGCCGCCCAGACGATCGCAATGCGCGAAAACCACCAGCGATTCGCGCCTGAACATCTGCTCAAGGCATTGATGGATGACGAAGAAGGGTTGGCCTCCAACCTGATCACACGCGCGGGCGGTAACCCGCAGGCGGTGTTGTCTGCTGTCGACGCAAGCCTTGCGAAGCTGCCCCAGGTTACGGGCGAGGGCGCGCAGGTTTATCTTGATAACATCACGGCCAAGGTTCTGGCTGAGGCGGAAAAGGTCGCCAAGAAAGCCGGTGACAGCTTTGTACCAGTTGAGCGTCTGCTGACAGCACTTGCTTTGGTGAAGTCCAAAGCGAAGGATGCTTTGGATGCGGGCGATGTCACGGCGCAGAGCCTGAATGCAGCCATCAACGACATCCGCAAAGGCCGCACAGCTGACAGTGCCACGGCCGAGGATAGCTTTGAGGCACTGGCGAAATATGCCCGCGACCTGACCGAAGCGGCAGAGCAGGGCAAGATTGACCCGATCATTGGTCGCGACGAAGAAATCCGCCGCGCGATGCAGGTTTTGTCGCGCCGCACCAAGAACAACCCAGTGCTGATCGGTGAACCGGGCGTTGGTAAGACGGCGATTGCCGAAGGTCTGGCCCTGCGCATCATTGACGGTGATGTACCTGAGAGCCTGCGCAACAAGAAACTGATGGCGCTGGATATGGGTGCCTTGATCGCCGGTGCAAAATATCGCGGTGAGTTTGAGGAACGCTTAAAAGCGGTCCTTAAAGAGATCGAGGCCGCAGCGGGCGAAATCATCCTGTTCATCGACGAAATGCACACCCTTGTTGGGGCAGGTAAGGCCGATGGCGCGATGGATGCCGCCAATCTGATCAAACCAGCGCTTGCGCGGGGTGAGCTACATTGCGTGGGTGCCACGACATTGGATGAATACCGGAAATATGTTGAGAAAGACGCGGCCCTTGCCCGCCGGTTCCAGCCGCTGATGGTTGAGGAGCCGACTGTGACGGATACCGTCAGCATCCTGCGTGGTATCAAAGAGAAGTATGAACTCCACCACGGTGTCCGCATTTCCGACAGCGCCTTGGTTGCGGCAGCGACGCTGTCGCACCGCTATATCACTGACCGCTTCTTGCCCGACAAAGCCATCGACCTGATGGACGAGGCCGCAAGCCGTTTGCGCATGGAAGTGGACAGCAAGCCCGAAGAGCTGGACGCGCTGGATCGTCAGATCCTGCAGCTTCAGATCGAATCCGAAGCGTTGAAGAAAGAGGACGACAAAGCCTCCAAAGATCGTCTGGAGAAGCTGGAGAAGGAACTGGCCGACCTGCAGGATCGCGCGTCCGAGATGACCGCGAAATGGCAGGCCGAGCGGGACAAGCTGGAAAGCACGCGCGACGCAAAGGAAAAGCTGGATCGTGCGCGGGCTGAGTTGGATATCGCAAAGCGTGAAGGCAACCTCGCGAAAGCGGGTGAGCTATCTTACGGCGTGATCCCGGAACTGGAACGTCTGGTCGCCAAGGTTGAAGAAGGCGACGACGATCTGATGGTCGAAGAAGCCGTGCGCCCCGAGCAGATCGCCGAGGTGGTTGAGCGTTGGACCGGTATCCCGACCTCGAAAATGCTGGAAGGTGAACGCGACAAGCTGCTGCGCATGGAAGAAGAGCTTGGCAAGCGCGTGATCGGTCAAAAACCGGCCGTGCGTTCTGTGGCCAACGCCGTGCGGCGTGCCCGCGCTGGGCTGAATGATGAGAACCGGCCCTTGGGGTCCTTCCTGTTCCTTGGACCAACTGGTGTGGGTAAGACCGAGTTGACCAAGGCCGTCGCCGACTACCTGTTCGACGACGACTCAGCGATGGTTCGCATCGACATGTCAGAGTTCATGGAGAAACACGCGGTCGCCCGTTTGATTGGCGCGCCTCCGGGCTATGTCGGCTATGACGAAGGCGGTGTGCTGACCGAAGCGGTCCGTCGCAGGCCCTATCAGGTTGTCCTGTTTGATGAGGTCGAAAAGGCCCACCCGGATGTGTTCAACGTACTGTTGCAGGTGCTCGATGACGGTGTGCTGACCGACGGTCAGGGCCGCACGGTCGATTTCAAGCAAACGCTGATCATCCTCACGTCAAACCTTGGGGCGCAGGCGCTGAGCCAATTGCCTGACGGTGCGGATGCCACACAAGCGAAACGCGATGTGATGGATGCCGTGCGCGCGCACTTCCGGCCCGAGTTCCTGAACAGACTGGACGAGACGATCATCTTTGATCGTTTGGCCCGCGAAGACATGGCCGGGATTGTCACGATCCAGCTTAAGCGGCTTGAAAAGCGCCTGGCTGGGCGGAACATTACGCTTGATCTGGACGAGGCCGCGCTAAAGTGGCTGGCAGAAGAAGGCTATGATCCGGTGTTCGGTGCGCGTCCGCTCAAGCGGGTTATTCAGCGCGCGTTACAAGACCAACTGGCGGAAATGATCCTTGCCGGTGATGTTATGGACGGCGACGCAATCACGGTGAGTGCCGGTGTTGATGGGCTGTTGGTGGGTGACCGGGTGTCATCGAGCAATAGACAACCACCCGAAGACGCAGTGGTTCATTAAACGATGAAGGGGCGCCACGAGGCGCCCTTTTTCTGGCTTCAGAAGATAAAGTCTTCTTCGCTCAGGGTGGATGATCGCACCCCGGCAAGGTCAATGCTGTCGCCATTGCCAAGGTCGATATGGGCGCCAAAGAAGCCACCACTGATGTTGAGCTGACCAAAGCTTTCGATGTCAGTTCCGCTGAGGTCAATCTGGTCACCTTTGCTGTTAAAGTCCCAGATCTTGTCGCGGCCATCGCCTTCGTTAAAGACGAATGTGTCTGCGCCGCGCCCGCCGAACATGGTGTCATTGCCGGTGCCACCAGTAATCGTGTCATTACCGGAACCGCCATAGATCTTATCGCGACCCGCGCCGCCATCAATATGATCAGCGCCGCGACCCCCAAACACAAAGTCATTGCCGTCGCCAGCCAGCGCCACATCATCGCCAGACCCAAGGAAGACAAAGTCATTACCGCCCTTTGACGAAACGAAATCATCGCCGCGTCCGGTTGAGAAGAAGTCCCGCCCATCATCACCGATTTTCAAGTCAGTTTTCTTGCCAGCTAGCAGATCCGTTGGGATCAACACTTCGTTGATGACATGCACAACACCGTTGTTGGCCTGAATGTCTGTCGCAATCAGTTCAGCGTCAAACGAGTCGGGATCGTTGTCGATGATGCTGGTGCCTTCGACACCCAACGTGCCGCCTTGTAAGGTTTCAATCGCGTCTGCACCCAAGACTTGGCTGGCCTGCAGCGATTGGCCTGCCACATGGTACGTCAACACTTCGGTCAGTAACGGGATTGGATCGCCTTTGCCAATGACGGTCAGCGCATCCACAAGGAAACCCCATGCGTCACCTTCGTCTGTGCCGTGGAACCCAAGGTCACGGGCAAGGTTGACGAACGCCTCATCCGTCGGAGCAAAAACTGTCAGATCAACATTAGCGTCTGCCAGTGTATCAGCAAGACCTGCGGTCTTCACAGCTTCGAGCAGGATGTCAAAGTCCGCCGCATTAGCGTCAAACCCTTCGCCAGATGCGGCTACGATTTCGGTGATGCTGGGCGCGTCATTGCCTTCCAGATCGACGGGCAGCAGGACACGGTCAATGACATGTACGATGCCGTTGCTGGCTTCGATGTCTGTGGCAATCAAGGATGGATCAATCAGATCGGGTTCTTGGTCGGTCAGTGTTGGCAATTCGCCGGTACCAATGCTTGCCCCTTGCAACGTTTCTACAGACCCCGCGGTCGTGATGTCCGCCGCTGTCTGTACGCCCGGTGACACATGGTACGTGACCACGGCATTTAAAGTCCCCACATCGACGTTTTCGACAAGGAACGTTGTCACCGCACCAGTGTCAGCCGGATCGCCGTCAAAGCCCAAATCAGCCGCCAATTGACCAAAGGCCGCGTTTGTTGGCGCAAATACGGTCAGGCCTGCATCGGGGTTGGACAATGCGCCCAACAGATCAGACCCCTCGAGGTTGGCGTCAATGAATGTGAGTGTGTCAACCAGAATGCTGAAATCGGGGTTACCCGCTGCGATATCAACGATTGTCGGTGCTGCTGGCTCGGCCGGTGGCGCGACGGGTGGCAGGTCGATGGGCAATAAAACACGGTCAATCACGTGCAGAATGCCGTTGGCGGCCTTAATGTTTGTGTCGATCAATGTTGGGTCGGCCAAATCAGGGTCCAAATCCATCAGGCTGGGCAATGCACCTGCACCGATGGCACTGCCTTGGATGGTTTGCACACTGCCTGCGTTTGCAATGTCCGTATCTTTCAGGGCACCGCCCGCGACGTGATATGTCACAACCGAATTCAATGTCGTAGCAGGTACGTTTTCTGTCAAAAATGTCGTAACTGCGGCAGCGTCTGATGCATCACCAACAAAGCCCAGATCAACGGCCAACTGGCCAAACGCCGCGTTTGTTGGTGCAAAAACCGTCAAGGATTGTGCTGGATCGTCCAACGTTCCAACAAGGTTGGACTCCGGTAAATTGGCGTCGATGAATTGAAGAGTTTGGACCAGAATGCTGAATTCTGGATTAGATATGGCTAAGCCTACAAAGGTTTTCATGGTGCCCCTACCCGTGTTTGAAAATTAATAAAAAAGAGGCGGCCACACTGGCCGCCTCTTATATACTGCCGATTAGCTTGCTGGCAGGATCACCGCATCAATCACGTGGATCACGCCGTTTGATGTTTCGATGTCGGCCGTCACGACGTTTGCACCGTCAACCATGACGCCACCCTCGGTCATGATTGTCACGTCGGCACCGTTGACCGTTGTCGCCATCATTTCGTTTGACAGGTCAGTGGACATCACTTTGCCAGGGACGACATGGTATGTCAGGATCGCTGCCAGTGCGTCTGGATCAGCAAGCAGACCCTCAACTGTGCCTTCTGGCAGGGCTGCGAAAGCTTCGTCGGTTGGCGCGAACACTGTGAATGGACCTTCACCTTTCAATGTTTCGACCAGACCAGCGGCTTCGACGGCTGCAACGAGCGTCGTAAAGCTGCCTGCTTCAACAGCTGTGTCCACGATGTCTTTCTTGTCCATCGCGAAAGCGGGTGTTGTCAGAGCGGCGGTTGTTGTCAGTGCGATAAAAGTTCTGCGTAGCATTTGTAATCTCCCAGATTTTGTTTGTGCCATCTTGTTGGCAATGAAACTTTTACGGAGGTGGTTGGGTTTAGATCATCGGGTAAATCCGCCTATGTGACTTGACCCTTTTGAAAGTCCGCCTAAGCCCCGGCCTTTTCGGTCTTCCAGTCACAGATGCGTGAGTTTTTGTGATTGAAACGCCCTAATTTGAGAACATTTCAATGTTCTGGCGGCAACGTGAGACATCTTTCAGGCGTTCTCACCTATATGATCTGAAGAATCGAAACGAACGGAGAGCC